>CAVOMR010000003.1:0-1846868 GCA_963697085.1 Candidatus Dormiibacterota bacterium | reverse complement strand
CGGCTGCGCGACGCTGCTGCTCGCCAGTGGCGTCGACCTCAAGACGGTCTCAGCAATTCTCGGACACAGTACGATCGCGATCACGGCCAACACGTATGCCGGTGTCCTCCACTCGCTCCATGCGGATGCGGCCGATCGCATCACGCGCCTGCTTGCGCCAGCGACGGTGTGAACGTTGCAGAGATCGACCGCCGCACCGCCGTTTTAGCGCGACTCGAAACCGTTGCCTGAGGATGCCTGGTCGACGGACGTGCAGTGCTCCTCGATCCAGCGGTGGAGGCCATCTCGAGGCACTCTCACGGCGCGCCCCACCCTGATCACCGGGATCTCCCCAGAGCGGAGCAATGCGTACGTCCGGGTGCGACCGAGTCGAAGCGTGACCGCCACGTCGCGCACCGTCAGTAGCATCGACGTCGGTGCCGGCAAATACGTCTCCGTTGGCCTGCGTGTGGTCGCCAAACGCAGTCGCGGGCGCGGCCACGGCCAGCGGTGTAGCGAAGTAGGCCTCAGAGCGAGTACGCCCACCCCGGCGGCTTCCGACGTGCCGGAAGGGATGGGAGTTCCACGGGGAAACTGACAGCCGCCGCGATATGATCACCGACGACTCCATCGAGCGACACCCGGCACTATTGCACCGCGAGGATTTTCCCGGGCGCGCGGCGCCCAGCTATTGGACCTTCGTGCACCGGCCTCCAGGACCGCGACCAGATCTGCAGCATGCTCCGAGCATGCCAGGTTTTTGCTCACAGACTGCTTACATTTTCGCGGTGCCAATGTAGCCCGATTCCGACGCCATCGGATCCGCCTGGTGCGTCGATCATGACGGCATGCGTCCGTGCTGCCGCCGTGTATGCGCCCTCAGTCACGGTCGCGAGGGTCGCGACTCCCGCGTCTTTCGCAGGCTTCGCTATTCAAGCGGACATCGCGATTCAGACGCATCGCGCGCATGCCGCTTGGCGCGCGGCATACGCGCATTCAGCGTTCCAGGCTGATCAAGCGGATTGCGCGCGTCTCGCTCTCATCGCGAAAGACGCGCGTTCAGCGAAGTTCGCGGCATCCGCGAACCGCGCGAACCCCGCGACGGGAAAGGCCACCGCGACGGCCGATGGTCTGCAGGGTCGGAGGCTTCGGCATCGCATCGGGCTTCCTCGACATCATCTCTCAGTCTTCCACCAACCGGCCATCTCCTCTCCACCTCCGACAAACGCACCTGCATCACACCTCTTGTCACCGCCTTCACGACCTCGCGCACACGCATCGTCCACCCTAACCCGCACACAGTTGCATCGCTGATTTCTTCCAGATCAAACGTTCCGAAAATGTAAGCGCTCTGTAGGCGTTTTCTCCCTACGCTGAAGTGCGTGCAGGACGGGTTTCCGCGATGATCTCGATCGGCAAGCTCACCAGCGTCGAGCAGGCGGTGCGGTATCTGCGCGAGGCGGTTGCGCAGCAGCAGCTCGAGTACTACACCGCCCGCGGCGAGTCGCCGGGACGCTGGACCGGACCCGGTGCGGAGGCGTTGGGTCTGCGCGGCGAGGTGACCGACACCGACTTTGCCGCGGTGCTCGCCGGCACACATCCGCGGACGGGTGAGGAGCTCGGCAAACACTGGCGGAGGCAGACGGTCGTCGCCTTCGACGTGACCGTGTCCGCACCCAAGGACGTGAGCATCCTCTACGCGCTCGGTGACGAGCGCACGCGGTCCACCATCCTGCGCATCCACGGCGAGGGAGTCCAGGCCGCCGCCGAGTATCTCCAGGCCAACGCCGGCTGGGCGCGCCAGTACAACCCGGACACCAAGACCACCGAGGCGGTGCGCGCCAAGCTGGTCATGCCCGAGTTCGTGCATCGCACCGCCCGGCCGGTGACCGATCCGACCACCGGCACGGTCACCGTCGACCCGCAGCTGCACACGCACATCACCATCCCGACCTGGGTGCAGCGACCCGACGGGAGCTGGAGCCAGCTGCACAGCGAGCCCCTGTACCAGCACGCCGCCGCGGCCGGCGCCATCGCCCAGGCGGAATGGCGCGACCGTCTGGTCCGCGAGCTCGGCATCTCCACGGTGGTCGACGGCAAGGGCTGCTTCTCCATCGTCGGCATCACCGATGCGCAGCGGCGCGAGTTCTCGCGCAGGTCGCTCCAGATCGACGCCGCAGCGGCCGCGTATGACGTGACCACACGCTCCGGACGCGAGGTGGCCACCCTCGACACCCGCGAGGGCAAGCACGAGGTCGCGGCCACCGAGGATCTCTTCGCCCGATGGCACGAGCGTGCCGCGAGCGTCGGGCTCGACGGCGAGACGGTGCAGGCGATGTTCCACCGCGAGCCCGGTGCGCTGGAGCCGCGGCGTCTCGACGTGCAGCGGTCGGTGGACATCCTCGGCGTGCACGGGCTCACCGCCCGGCAGGCCACCTTCACCCGCCGCGACCTCATCCGCGCCGTCGCCTCGCACGCGCCTCTGGGCATGAGCCGCGCGCAGCTGGAGGCGACCGTCGACTGGATCCTCGCCGACCGTGACGCGGTGCAGCCGCTGCCACCCCGGCTCCGCGAGGGCGAGACCGAGCCCGAGGCGATGCTGCGCTGGACGGAGACCGGCCATGACCTCCGCTACACCACGCCGGAGATGCTCGCCCTGGAACGGGGCATGGTGGCGACAGCCCAGGCGCGTGCCGGCGCGGGCGTCGGGATGGCCCGCGCCGACACGGTCGCGGCGGCGATGGCGACGCGTCGGACGCTCACCGCTGACCAGAAGGCCATGATCCAGGAGGTCTGCCTCAGCCCCGCCGGCGTGCTGGTGATCGAGGGTGACGCCGGGGTGGGCAAGACCTACGCGCTGGAGGTCTGCCGCGAAGCCTTCGATGCCTCCGGGGTCGAGGTGGTCGGCTGTGCCCTGGCCGGACGTGCCGCCGAGCTCCTCGAGGAGGGATCGGACATCGCCTCGACCACCGTGGCCGCGACGCTCCACCAGCTCCAGGTCGAGCGCCTTCCCTACGGCGGCGTGCTCGTGGTCGACGAGGCGGGCATGCTCGGCGACCGCCAGCTCGCCGAGCTGGTCTCCCTGGCGGCGCGGGACGAGGCCAAGCTGGTGGTGGTCGGCGATCCCTTCCAGCTCCAGCCCATCGAGGCGGGAGCACCGATGCGCACCCTGAGCGATCACATCGGCAGGGTGGAGCTGCACGAGAACATCCGCCAGCAGTACGACTGGGAGCGGGCGACACTGCAGCTGCTCCGCGACGGTGAGGCGCGCGAGGCGTACCGCGAGTACGAGCGCTACGACCGCATCCACGACGCCCACTCGGTGGCCGAGCGCCAGGTCCAGGTGATCGAGGATCACGCCCGGCTCGAGGCCGGCGGACTCGACACGGTCATCCTCGCCCGGCGTCGTGACGAGGTGGCCGCGCTCAACGAGCTGGCCCACGCCCGGTCGGTGGCCGAGGGGAGAGTCCACGGCCCGGCGCTCACCGTCGGTGACAAGGAGTACCAGGTCGGCGACCGGGTCATCTGCCTCGCCAACGAGCGCAGCGGTGCGGTCAGCAACGGCACCCGCGGCGTGGTCACCGCGGTCGATGTCGAGCACCAGACGCTCACCCTGGAGCGTCCCGACAAGCGCCAGCTCACCCTCGACACCACCCACTACGACGCCATCGACCGCGGCTACGCGCTCACCGTGCACAAGGCGCAGGGGATGACCGCCGACATCGCCCTGGTGGTGGGATCCGAGGGTGCCACCCGGGAATGGGCGTACACCGCGATGTCGCGCGCCACCCTGGCCACCCACTACTACGAGGTGTTCAAGCCGCCGGAGCGGGACACCCTCGGCGTCGAGCACTGGAAGGAAACAAGCCGATCGGCGGAGGAGCGGACCGTGCAGGCGTGGACCCGCAGCGAATTGAAGGAGTCGGCGCTCGACTACCCGGAGCGCTACGAGACGACCGAGCGGATCACCGTCGAGGACGACCTCCGGGACCTGGCCACCGATCGACAGCGTGCCCTGGTCGAGATGCTCGGCGGATCCGAGCTGGCCCAGGAGGCGACCCGGGTGGAGGCCGGGGAGGAGATTGACCGCCTGGTGGCTCAGCGTGCCTACGACCAGGTGGAACGTTGGTTGCGTCGAGAGGGGCATGTCCGAGGAGGCGGCGCGCGAGCGGCTTGCCCGCGCGGTGGACCGCATCAACGCGGAGGACGCCGCCGGCGGGCCGCACAACCACCTCGAGGGCAAGGCCGTCGCCGGTTGGCTCACCCCCGAGATCGATGCGCAGCTGGAAGCGGCGCAGCTGGAGTTCGAGCGCGAGCAGGGGATGTCACCCGAGCTCACGGCGTGGTAGAGCTCGCTCGTTCTAGCGTCCAGTGTCAGCAGTGTGGCCGATATGTACCTGCGGGAACTGTTCATTAAGTCCGGATTCGACACACACATATCGAGCTGGCCGGAGCCGGTCTTCCGAGCTGTCCAATCGTTGGTTCTGGTGGAGGTCTACGAACGTGCTGCCCGACTCGCAGTGCTTGCTCGCCGACGTGAAGAACACCGTGCCGAAGCTGTCGAGCTACAAGTGGCGCGTCGCCGATCTCCGTCAGGGATTGGTGAACTCTGGGGTCTGGACCGTCCGTGCGGCGATCTCATACTCCTCGATGCGCTTGAAGCGCACGCTCGTTACTTCGTCTTCACTATGCGTGTCCACAACGCGCTGCGTCACGAGCGCCCCAAATAACGACAAAACCTCGCAGCCACGCCTGGTGTGTCTCGCCTCCGGTCAGTCGTTTGAACACTCAATCGAAGCGTTCGCTATGAGAGGGTAGTCGAATGGACCACAGCGCCCGGTAATGCCCATCAGCCACCACCGCTCAATGTCACCCTCCACCAGCAGAGGCGCGAAGGCCGCTCGGCTGATCCTTAGATGAATCGGCTGGCGGGTCTCAACCTCGCACTGGGCTCGGTGGTGGCGCCGTCCCAGCGGCCCGCCGAAGGAGCTCGCTCGGACGGAGTTGCGGACGGAGCCAGTGAGAAGTTACTGCTCCTGTAGCACCTTCTGAAATTGCTCGGTGGCTTCCCGCAACATCATCTAACCTGATTTATCGCCTGGGCTTTATCGAGTAAGTGGGGACAGGTGGCCGATTTGGATTCGCGAATCAGTCTGAATCACACTCGAACCGCAGACCTTGTCATTCGTGCGTGGCCTATACTGCTCCCGCTTCGACGGCCGAATGTGCTGCTAATTCGCGCAGGTCACCCGGAATGCGGTGATCTCCAATAAGCATTCGGGATGCCGATGTGCCAAGCGCGCGCGAAGCACTTTCAAGAGAGCCGTGGACCTCATGTTCACTAATGGTTTTGGGTTGGTGTATTGCTGTCGCTGGGGTGTCTTCCGATAACGCCAGCAGGGTATCCAGATGAAAGCGATTCTGGATGTCCCCTGCCGAAGGAATTCGACCTCTCAGTAGAGGACCGAACTGCACGTCAAGTGCCGGCCGTGGCGCCAGAGTCGACAGTGGCGGTGGCGTCGAACAGCGCAGCGTCACCGCCCAGTTGCAACTCTCCCTCTCCGTCCCAATGATGCGCAACTGCGAACAACGTCGTGCCCGTTCGCAACACGCCGCCCATATTTGATGACACCCTATCCGGCACCTTACGGTACACACATGCCCGAGGTGCCGCGGACGAAAGCCCTTAGCCCCGTGCGCCTGCAGTTGCTACAAACACGCGCTGAACGCTCCAAAGGTTATCAGGAATATCATCGACCTCTGTTGCGACCCGGAGGGCGCGACAGTGTACCGAGGGTGCCACCAACGCCAAGGAGAAGCACTCCCAGTGACAGATTGGACGGCCCTTCTGCAATGAAAAACAACGCGACCGCGCTGGCAATTTCCGCGCTGGCAATGATCTGCACCAAGCGCTCGCCTCGGGAATCGGCGGTTTCGGCGGCGTCAGACGCTTGGATCCATGCGGGTCTTGCCCACGTCGGGTCGAGTATCCCTACGATCAAGGAAGTCGTGGTCAACACCAGCGCAAGGGCAAACGCAACGAGTTGAGGTGTACCGGACAGGGCGACGCCAATCATCGCTGATAGGACTGCAGCCGCCAACGCAATGCCATAGCCCGGACCTTGTTTGCTCCATCCTCTGAGTTGTCCTCCCTTGTAGCGGATGGCCCATAGCCTGGGGCGATACAGGCCCAACTGCAATAGGGCCTGACCCGTTAATGCAATCCCACGCGATAGCTCCAACGATAATCGCCATCTCGACAAGGAGAGTGTGATCCACATTGCACATCGTACTGCGAACTGATACCGATTCAGATATCTCGCGTCTGTGCGCCGGTGCTCCGCGCGTGAGACGCTTTCGAACGTTGTGTCGGGTTAGCAGTTCGGGCCGAAAACTGTCTCACATGCCACTTGTTGCTCTGTCGGCTTATCGCCATCTAAGAGCCACTCGAAAAACTTCTGCCCCCCTGCACCGGCGATAGCTGCAAGTCCGCCTGCACACGCAGGCACGGCAGGTTCAGTCGCGACGAATGCGGCGCAGCCCGCAGCTCCGGCCCATCCTCCGAGGAGCGCGCTCGCCACGGTCCCGGCGCCAACGATGGCGGCGTGCGCCACTCGGAGCGCTCCGTTCTGGATGTTCGCATGGTCGATGTAATCGTAATAGCCAACGATGCCACCTCCGAGTAGAGTGGAGAGAGTTCCAAGCTTGTCGCCGAGCCCGCTGAGTTTCGAACCTGTGTCCTCCAACTCGGTACCGCCTTCGGCGGGTGGAAAAGTCTGCAGCAATACACCGCCTGAGTAGAAGACGATGCCGAGATTGCCGAGGGGAGAGGTCGGATCACAGTTAGATCCGAAGTTCAACACACACTGTTGGAGTTGCTCGCCTATGTGACCCGAGGAATCAGCAAGGAAACAGGCGTCCGCTTCTTGCTCGTATTGGCAAGCGTACTCTTCATCGCTCAGAAACTCAGCCCGGAAGGTTTTTGAGGATAAGAACTTGATCTGAGCACTCGTGAAGCCAAAGGCACCGGATGTCGTCGAATGTTGGTCGGGCTTTGGTGTTGGTAGCCCTGGAGACCCGCAGTCCCGACACCCGCCAGGACCGCTCCCATGATTTCCAGAGGTCGGATATACCCGGCATGTATCACACTGTGATTGCGACTGAGTGCACCCGCTCGGGTCATCTTCACAACCGGTAGTAAACATGTGCCCGGTAGGATCGAACTGGTTGACCGGGTCGCCGTCCACAAACGTGTACGCATTCTCGGTCAGCGGATCCGTCCCAATCGACAGATCCTGAGCGGGCGTGCCCAGCTGATAGTGGTCCGGTGACAGGAAGCTGTTCTTGCTCGGATCGTAGGTCCGCGAACCCATCTGGTAGGTCCCGCTCGAGCTGTCGCGCCGGCCATTCTGGTAGAGCAGGTCGACAAACGTGCTCCCAGTCTCGCAGAGGTTGGTCGGCGAGGTCGTGAACACCGCTGTGCCATACGGGTCGTACTGCAGCTGACAGGTCGGATAGATGATGCTGCCGGGCTCCATCACCGTGGAGAGGTCGCCCTTGGGATCGTCCACCAGGTAGGCGGCGGTCGACCCCTGGGCTGCCTCGAGCGGCGTGCCGTTGCTGTCCAGCACGTATGCCGTGGGAGTGCTGCCGACGTTCTCCACGATGGGCGTCGAGGTCGATGGGTCATCGTGGAGTGTGGTGGTGGTGCCGCCTGAGGTCGAGGTGATCATGGTGCCGTTGGCGTCGTGGGTGTAGGTGGCGCTTGTCACCGTTGGGCACACTGACGGCGAGCTCGCCACCTGCCCGTACGAGGTCGCTCGATCGAAGGTGTCGAGCCCCCACTTGGCACATCCATCGCTGGTCATGACCCCGGCGCCATAGGTGTCGTAGGTTGCAGCCACCGGGGTTCCGCTCAGGATGGTGGTGGCGATGCTGTTGTCCGCGTTGTACGTGTAGTTTGTATAGGCGTCCGTAGTCACGTCGTCGTGGGTGATCCGGTTGCCGTCCTGATCGTAGGTTTGGAAGGCCGGGTATCCTCCGGTTGCGTTGATGAAGATCAACCGCCCCGCGGCGTCATATTGATATGTGAACGTATGGGAGATCTCGCCTCCCGTCGCGGTGGAACAGAAGCTGCAGCCGTCGCTGGTGACGTGGTAGTCGCCGTCCAGGGTCTGAGCAAAGAATGATCCATAGACCCCACCCGAGTCGTAAGCGGCCTCCCCATCCATGGTGCCATCGGACGCGTACGAGTACTCGGCGTAATCGCTGCCGCCGTCCTGGAGCTCTGTGAGGCGTCCGCCAGCATCATAGGCCCACGTCGTCGTGCCCGCCGAAAGGTTGGTCCTCTCTGTGGCTTGCAGATCGGCATCGTTGTACGCGATCGTGTCTGTGTAGGTGAGGCCACTACTCGGCACACTGTTCCTGCCGGTGACGTTGCCGGCCCCATCGTACGCGTAGTCTGTTGTCCGATAGTTGCTGGTCATGTCCTGGCCGGTGCGCAGCAAGTCGTCGGCGTAGTAGGTGTCCGTGGTCGTGACACTGTCGGTGGAGTCCGTCGACGTCAGTTGGTTGCCATCGGCGTCATAGGTGAAGCTGAGCGTGCTGGTGCCGTTTCTCCCGGTCTCCTTGGCCAGTCTTCCGTCGGGCAGATTGGTGAAACCGAAAGACGCCGAAGGCAGACCCCCGACGCAGGCAGATGGTACGGTGGTCATCAGAGCGCCTGTGTTGAGCACGTTGCCCTGGCCGATCTTGCGCCCGCTCTGGTCGTACGCGTAGCACACGCCCCGCTGCGTATCCGTGCTGTTGACGGGGATCAAGGTCGCCTGGAGCAGATTGTCCTCGGTATAGAAGTTGTAGGTGGGGGTGCCATTGGGATTGGCAGCGGCTTTGGCGATGGCGTCCGGAGAGAAAACCTCAGTTGGGTTGCCCATCGCGTCGTAGACGTAGGTGGTCTGGTCGCCCATGCCGTCGGTGACGCTCTGCGTCAGACCATTTGGGAAGTAGGTTGTGAGCGTGGTGTCACCCGACCGCGTCGACGAGTTCGACTTGATCGCCGTTGGCGTCGTAGAGGTAGCTGGTGATGTGCGTGGTCGTGCCATTAGGCGTCTTCGTGGTAGCCGCCACCAACTCATCAGCGGTATACGTGGTTTGAGTGGAGATACCGTTGGCGTCGGTCTGATCGGTCTGCTTGCCTTCGGCGTCGTAGGCGTAGGTCTCAGCGCTGACAGTGCCGCCGACCGCGGTATCCGGGTTCGGGTTCGTCTCGGTGAGGACCTGATTGGTGTTGGTGTAGGCGTAGGTGGTGACCGGGTTGTGGTCGGTGCTGGTCTGGGTTGGCCAGTTGACCTTGGCCACGTCCCCGTCGGGGTCGTACTGGTAGGAGGTGGTGCAGATCCCGAGCGTGCTCGCGTACCCGAACCCGGACACCCCGCCGGTCGGGCAGTCGTTACTCTGCGTTGGTGTCTGGGTACTCCCGACCGGGTCGGTCAACGACGGCGTGTGTGTCGCGGTGTCGTAGCGCGGCGTATAGACGGCGCTGCGCTGGTTATCGGCGTTGTAGGTCGCCCCGACGGCGTAGTCGCTGTCAGGGGTGGTCCCTGAGGCGGTGAACGCGTTGGGCTGATACTGCTCGACCACGTTGCCGTCGGCGTCATAAACATTGCGTGTGCGCACGTCGGTGCCGTTGGCTGAGCTGTAGGCGGCCGTCGAGTTGGCGGCGCTCGCCCCGCTGATGCTGTCGATCACGCGATGGTCGGCGTCGTAGGTGTACTCGGTTCGGATCAGGTTGGTGCCGTCGATGGGCTGATACTCGTAGGTGTCATCGCCGGAAGGGTCGTACCCATAGGTGGTGGTGTACGAGTGGGTCGAGTCCCGAGGTACGGTCATCGAGCTCATCCGATCGAGCACGGAGTACACGTACGTCGTGGCGAACAGATCAGCGTTGGTGACAGTGGTCTTGTTGCCGTCGGCGTCGTACGCGTAGCTGGTCGGATGTGCGATGCCCGGGAGCTGAGAGGTGGCGACCCAGCCGGCGGCGTTGTAGGTCGTGTGGGTCGCGTACGTGGAGGTTGCGTTGCACAGGTAGCTGTCCGCTGCGCCTTCGGAAAGCTCGCGCGGCGAGCACGCGTCGGTGACCTGGCCGTCCGCGTTGTACAGGGTGACCGTCACCAGGTTGCTGAAGAGGCCGTCGTCTCGCGGGGCGATGTTCGCGATGGCGCGGTGCACGGCGTCGTAGAGGGTGTAGCTGGTGTTGCCAGTGCCGTCGGTGGTGCTCGTCGCGTTGTCCACGCCGTCGTAGGCGGCCGTCGAGAAGCACATGATCTGGTTGAGCGAGAACCATGAATAGGGCACGTTCCCACTGGTGGACTCGACGCAGCCCGCAGGCGTCGGCATGGCGCCCCAGGCTGCCATGGTCCAGAACTTCTCGGTGGCGCGATTGAGGTTGTCGTAGACCGTGGCGGTGACCTTGCCGTTGGGATCGGTCGTCCCGATCTGGTTGTCAAAGGCGTCGTACCTGAACGTTGCGAACTTCTGGCTGCCGTAGTTCGCGGTGTTCGCCTCCATCGGGGAAAGCGTGGTAAGGAGGTTGTCGTTGTTGTCGTAGGTCCGGCACGTGTCGTAGCTCTGGCCGGACGTCGGCTGTGGGCAGACCGGAGCCGAGGTCGAACTTCCGCTCGTTCCGTTCGGGGTTCGCGTGCCGACGACGTTGCCGTTGCTGTCGACGGTATCGGTGGTCCACGCATCGAGCTGGGTGCGGCTGGCGAGCACGTACCGCCCCGGTGACGAGAAGGTGCTTGCCGATGTGTCGCTGCCCTTGGTGTACAGAGTCTCGGTAAAGGCTGTCGACGGAGGCGATGCGAGGCTGTTCCACGCCGTCGAGGAGAGGGCAACGCTACTGGCGGCGGTCGCGTTGCGATCCCAGGAACGCACCTGCTGGCCTTCGGCGTCGTAGGCGAAGACGGTGAAGGCTCCAGTTGGATCGGTGATGCCCTTCAGCCATCCTCCCGCTGACGTGCTCCCGGAGAGATCGTTGTCCGAGTTCTGGTAGTACGTGTATGAATAGTCGTTGCCGAGGCTCTCGGCATTCTCCTTGGGCGTGGTCATGGTCGCCTTGGTGCCATCCGGGTTGTACGTGTAGTTGGTCTGGGTGACGTGCGTGCCGTCGAAGGACGGGGCCTCGATCTCGCAGATGAGCCCGGTATTCGCCGCCGGCGACGCCGGGGTGGCGCAGAGACTGGACGCCGAGTTCACCGCGTTGGTGGAAACCCCGGTGTTGTTGTCCACAAGGTAGGTGGTGAGGTAGGTGGCGTAACCGGCCCCTGCCCCATTGCCGCGCGGGGTCAGCGACTGGGTCTGGGTGATCACGTCGAAGAGGGTGGCCGCGTCCCTGCGTCCCCCCGTCTGGGTCGTTGAAGTGACGTTCCCGGATCCAGCGACCGAATCGGTGTAGGTGGACACGCTCGCGGTGTCCTCGAAGTACTCGTCCTGGTAGCCCGCGGTGGTGTAGAGGTCGGTGGGATAGTCGAGCTCGCGCTGGGAGAGCATCTGGCCTTCGTCACCATAGGTGTAGTACGTGACTCGGTCAGGGGCGCCGGCCGTCAGGCCGCGTCGAATGATGGAGCAGAGGTCGTTGTCGACGGCGGCATCGGGCTGCCGACATTCGGCGCTCGTGGTGTCCCAACCGTAGAAGGTGCGGTGCAACCACACGTTTGAGGTGCTGCCCTGATCGATCTCACCGACGCGTCCGGACGCGTCGATTGCTGCGTAGTTCGTCCGCTCGGTCCCGCGGTCGGCCGTAACGTTGGTGCTGTTGTACGTGAGCGTCGTGACGTTGCCGTTGCGGTCCGTCACCGTGGCGGCCATCGGCGGGCCGTTCGGTGCGACTTGGTATGTGAAGTCGGTAGCGTGGCCTCGTCCGTCGCTGGCTGAACACATCTGCTTGTACGAGTCGCCGTTGCAGCTGGTTCCATAGGTGTACGAGACGCTCGTCCCATCCGGGTTGCCCACCGAGTTGAGGTCGTTGTTGCTGGCCAGGTTGTACGTGAACTGCTCGCCCCCCGGATCAGTGATGGTGGTCGTAGAGCTCGTGTAGGCAAGCTTGAACTTACGGCTGTTGCCAGTCTCGGTCACGGCGGTGAGCTGGTTGCTTCCGTTGTATGTGTAGAAGACGGTGTTTCCTGCGGGATCCTGGAGGTTGATCAGCTCGCCGAGCGCGTTGTACTCGCGGCGGATGCGATCGGTCCCGATCATCACGTAGCCGATGATCAGGTTGGTCGAGGAACTCAAGGTGCTGCAGGTGCCCGTGGTCTCGATGTAGCGCCACATTGCCACGTGCACACCGGCCGGTGGGGTGTACTCAGTGTCGATGCAGCGTTGGTTGTACCCGCTCGTCTTCGGCAGGTTGTTGGGAATGGCAGTCGCGAGCGGGCCAGTCGTGGACAGACTGCCCACGTTGATCACCGACGCCAGCGGGCTCGGCGTGTATACGTAGCGCGTCCCGTTTTGATCCACCATGGTGATGGGCGGCGCGTTGGCGTACGCGGCGAAGCTCGGCACGATGAGTTCGACCCCACCGGGATCGGTGCCCGCCTTCACGAAGTTCACGATCCAGCCGTTGCCAACTGGTTCCACAAGTCCGGCGAGGTCCTTATCCTCGCTGTTGTAGGCGCGGGAGAGATTGAACGTGAGCCCCCCATGCAAGGACATGGGAATTCCGTCCTGCTGAGTCACGACCAGATTGCCATTGGCAGGATTGACGGCGGCGCTGCCGCCATCACCGAGACCTTGCGTCAGAAACGACTCCCAGGCAGGTGTACCCAGTCCTGCATCGCACGCGGTGAACTGAGCCACGGCGCCGACGCTGTTCCCGGCCGCCAAGGTGACGCTCGCGCTGTCCGGCTCTTGGGCGCACGTGACCAGGCTCCCCACGACGGTCAGCGCGTAGGTGATGACCACATTGCCGGTGGCGGGCACGGTCAGGCCGGATACCGAAACGGTGGTGGCCGTGGCCGTGCAGGTAGTCCCTCCGGTGCAGGCCGCGCCGTTGACTTCGACCACTCCGCCCACACCGCTGACTCCACTGGGGAGGGCGTCGGCGAAGCTCGCCGTGGTGGCGACGCCGGCATTGCTGGCGATAGTCGCCGTGTAGGTGATCGCGCCTCCGGTTGGATACGTCGCGCTCGTGCCCTCATCGATAGCCATGGTCAGCGTCGGCATAACCGGCGTGGTGGCCGGAATGACTGCCCAACTGTTGGCGGAGGCAGCGCCCGTCCCGACCGAGTTGACGGCGGCCACTGTGAAGGTGTACGTGGTGCCGTTGGTCAGCCCAGTGACCGTTCCCGGACTGGTGGTCGCCGACGTGGTGCTCTGCGCCGTGCCGCCGATGTACGGCGTGATCGTGTACGAGGTGATACTCGCGCCACCGTTGTTGGCGGGTGGTGTCCAACTCACCGTCGCCTGGGCGTTCCCGGCAGTCGCTTGCACGCCCGTCGGGGCGCCCGGTATCTGCTTGTACGGGTTGTTCGACCCCGATGTTCCCTGCGCTCCGGTACCGAACACGTTGATGGCAGCCACGCCAAAGGTGTAGTTGGTTCCATCAGTCAGGCCCGTCATCGTCGTCGAGGTGCCGGTGCCCCAGAGAGTCGTGGTCGCCTGGGCGACGCCGGCGATGTACGGCGTGATCACGTATCCGGTGAGAGCGGACGCCCCGGTCGCGGATGGTGCAGTCCAGGAGAGATTCTCGAAGCCGTTACCACGGGCACCGATGGTCACCGCGGTGGGCGCGCCGGGTAGCCCCGGCGTCACAGTGCTCGAGCTGGTGGTCGCACCGGCGCCAACTGCATTGACTCCGGCGACAGCGAAGCTGTAGGTCTGCCCGTTGGCAAGGTTGGGCACGGTGTACGACGTGACGTTGCCCACATGCAGGCTCTGCAACGGCGTGCCCCCGATGTACGGGGTGATCGCGTAGCCGGTCAGCGGACTCCCGGGGCTGCTGGTTGAAGCAGTCCAGTTCACCGTGGCCTGCCCATTCGCCGCGGTAGCGGACACGCTCGGTGGCGCCGACGGCGCCGAATATGGCACCTGCAAGCTCGTGAGGGTGGTCTCTTCCGGTGTGAACGGTCCGGCGATGCTTCGCCCTGCGGTCATGGACGCGGTGCTGCCCATCGCGTCACCAGCGCGCCACTCCAACTCGACCGTGTACGCGGTCCCGGCGGTCATGAACACGGGTATCTGGAGGTATGCCGCGTCGGGAGTTGGCGGCAAGACGCGCGACGCGGTTTCGGCGACGAGGTAGTCCCCGGCCGTGTCGCAGGCCTCCGACCCTGAGATGACGCAGATCCCATAGTCGATGGGATCGATCCCCGTGTTGATCGCCAGCGTTGCATTGGCTGTCAAATAGGTCAACACATTGACTGACGGCGTGATGCTGAAACTCTCCGAGCCCAGCTCTTCCCAGCTGGTTCCATCGTCAGTTGAGGACCAGGCGCGGGTCTGCTTCGCCGTCGTCGCGACAGTGGCCTGCTCGCCGTCCGAAGTCGGCGTCAGCTGCGCGATCAGACTGGTGAGCGAGTACGCGCCGCTCGCCCCTGCGCCGGCATAGATGGTGTGAGCTGCCTCCGCCTGCCAGAAGATCCCCATGGTGTACGTGGTATTTGGGGTAAGTGTCTGGGTCGCTTCCACTAACGCCGCAATGGGCATCGCTCCCGTCGCCGACCCGCTGGTCTGCGCGGCGATGATGCTGGCACCGGTACTCGTGCAGGTACTGTTGATCGAACTCGCCGCCGCAAAACACATGCCCATGTCGGCACTCGTGAAGGCCGACGAGGAGGAGAAAAGATCCGCGCTCGCGGTGAGGAGGGCGTTGTAGTTGCTACCTCCTGCGGGAGTGGTAAAGCTCGTCTCGACGCTGCTGCCCATCAGCGTCCAACTGGTTGAGGTGGTCGTGTACTGAGTGGTGGGTGACGTGACCGCGGACGCCACGAAGTTGTCGGACGAAGGCGTGAGAAGGGCGTTGAGCGTGGTGGGAGAAAACGCAGGGCCCAACGGCGGAACGGGATCGCCGCCTTCCAAGTACGTGCCTGCTGACATTGGCGTTGCGGATCGCCACATCAGCTCCAAGCTATATGTGGTACCTGCCGTCATGGCATACGGCTCCTGCACGTAGACCGGATCGGGAGAGCCTCCCGTATACTCGCCGCCGCCCTTCCAGGCCACCACGGTCCCGTTGACCGCGATCCCCACCTCGGTGTTGAGCGTGGTCTCGCTCTCGACATCTGCGAACGCCGAGAGCACGGCCGTGGAGTTCACCGCAGGCGTGACCGAGAGCACCAGCTTGCTTGGGTCCATTGGCACCCAAGTCGTCCCATTGTTCCCTTCGAGCCGGTACAGATGCCGGCTTACCGCGTTCCAGCTGGTGCGCTGGGCGACATCGGCCTTGGCGGGCGTGGCTGGTGCGAAGACAAACAGTCCAGTCAGCGCGGAGGAGAGGCTCGCGAACATCGCAAGTCGACGCTTCCAGACGCTGGGCTGCGTTGCTCTTGTGTCCCGAGATTTGGAGGGTCGCGCTGGCGCGGCAGATGATCCGCGGCGCCGTCTCACGAGTGATCCTTCGGGCATGACTGCATGACAACAGGCACGGGGAATCCCTCCAAACTCATCCTTCCAGCTGATGACGGGAGTGACGTCACAGCGCGGGGTCGGTGCCCGACATTTTCTTCAGGCCGAGCCTCCAGTTGTGGTAGTCGTGTAACGATTCCCGACTCAGAGACCGTGTGCGCATCGTTGGCGATACGCGACTGACGGATGCGTGCGGGCTGCGACACCGCGCGCCCACTCGACCCGAACAGACGGGCGGTGGGGTAGCTGTGTAACAACTCACAAGATGTCGCGTCGCGCGCAGCAAGTGGTGATCATGATGCCGGTGCTACGTGGAGGCCGCGACAACGCTGTGAGAACGCGATGGTGGATGCGTCGCCGCTGCAAAGAGCTGCCGCGCGTCGTGACGTGCGAGCGTCAGCGGCACTGCGCCACCGGTGAAGGAGGGTGATGATGCAGATCAGACACAAGCCTGATGGGCGTGAGACAACTCGACGGAGCGCGAAGGAGTGCGTGGGTTGCTCGGCAGCGTTCCAGCGAGACGGCTACCTGGGCTGGGGTTGGTCAGCCTCCTGGCGTTCGCGGCTGGTGGATGTGCGACCGTACCGACTCACACGAATGCAGCAACTCCAAGTGTGGGCATCATCGCAGTTCCGAACGCCGCACCGACGCCCTTGTTGAGCGGCTCTACGATCACCGTCGAAGGTTGTTGTACCGCCACGGTGCCCCAAACTTGGAGTGCTCCTCAGCCCGTGGGAGACGGTCAGGTGGCCTCGCATGACCCGACCGGCACACTCTCAGTAACGTGGCAGGTCGCCGGCGCGGCGCGTTCATGCCCGGTGCAGCCGACTGCCCTGGTCGACAGCCTCACGTCTGCGACCCACCCTTCCGGTGATGTGATCATTGGAGTAGTGGGGGTTCCGTTGCACGGCCGTCCGGTCACCGTGTACGTGACCGCTCCGAGTAATCAGACGGAACATAAGTACCAGTTTCTAAGCGCCGACGCCGTCGTGGGTACACATTGCGTCGCGGTTGGCGCGGCCGCGTACGGCTCGGCGAGTGCTGCGAACCTGGATACGCTGCTGGCAATCCTCGCCACGACGAGCGTACCCACGTACCCGGGCGCGCCACGGAGTTCTTAGCTAAGAGGAGACGACTGACACGCTACAAGGACCTGCTCTCGTCGAGCGGTCGAGCAGTCGAGCAGAGTTGAGTGCCACGCTCGACGGAATTGTGGGAAGCGCAGGTGGAGTGGGAATGCCCGCCGGGGTGGTGGGCAAGAATGGGTTCGTCGGCTCTGTCCCCGGTGGAGTGGGGAATCCGGGTTGTCCCGGAGGCGAAGGGGCTCCGAGGGTCGGCGCTGGCGCCAAGGCCGGCGTGGCCACGTACCAGGTGCCCCCGAACGACTGCTGTGCCTCACCGTCGACGAGGCCCGGTGCTTCGCCGCCGAAAGTATGTAACGGCCACCCGTCGTAGGTCACCTCCACGGTTCCGTCTGCAGCAGAGATAGTGCCGACGATCCCAGTGACCCCACTGGCGGCGATAGGGTCGCCACCGCTGGCGGAGGTGAGGGCGGGCCACATCAGCGAGCAGCCAGGCTGCATCGTGCACTGATCCTGACCATCCGCTTCGGTCGTGAGGTAGTAGAGGGTGTGGCCCTGTGCGTCAGCAAGCACCGTTCCGAGTGGCGTCGTTCGGGTCGTGATGGTCGGTGTGGGCGGAGTTGCAGTACTGGTCGGGGTGCTGCCCTGCTGAGCGGTCGCTGATCGGGCGGGGTCATCCGCTGCGCAGGCGACGACTCCGATCAAAGGGCCGAATACGGTCAGAAACAGCGCCGCACCAACCACCACTCGAGTTGGGCCAGCGCCAGTGCCGGATCCGGCCGCTGGCGTATCCCTAGGTATCATCGCGGAGCGACGAGGGGATTGAAGCGAGCTTCAAACCTTTCCTGAACTCCTCGGTGATGATCGCGGCAATGGCTGACTTATCGCTTGCGAGAGTTGGATCGAGCGCCAGACTAGTCTTCAGACTCGTCGCGGCGCGCAGAATCAGCGGGGATGTTGTGACATCCACAGTCGGCGGCGCTGTATGCGGCGCGGTAGACGCCCGAATGTGGTCGAGGTAGGGCGTGAGTGGTCGCTTAAGGTCGGGCTGTCGAACCTTATGGAACAACTGACCAGCTGTCATCTATAGAAGACCACTGTCTCAATGGTCTCGCGGATCCGATCACTGAAGCTAGCCTCGTACTGTACGAGCGGCGTCGCGCTGCCATGCGGGTGTCGACGACTTGTGACAGCAGCACACGGCAGTCGCTATCACTCGATTTTGGTGCACCTACCGCCGACGCAATCACTCTCACGGCGCCGCCGCGCCCGGTCATCGCAGCGCCCACTGTACCAATCCGCACTTGCCGTACCGTGCAACCGGGTACGTTCTTGTCGAAAAGGCGGTGGGCGATCCTCCGGCCGGCGGAGTTACTTTCTACAAGCAGGAGACGGCGGCAACATCAAGATTGGCTTCGCGAGCGACGTCCAAAGGCGGATACGGAAGGAGATCCAACCCCACTCCCCTGTCCCGCTGAAGCTGCTTGCGATCGTGCCTGGGACATAGACCGACGATGGGTGCCTGCACCGTATGTTCCATCACCTCAGCCTGCATGGTGAGTGGTTCCGCGCGGGCTCTGACCTGCTGCTGCTCGCAAAGCACCTGAGAAGTGGAAGGTACTTGGGGTCTCTTTGCGTTTCTGAGGAGGTCGAGGCGTTTGTCGTCCAGGAGGAGGCGAGGTTCGAACACTGAGGCGGTTGCCCTGGCTACGACGTAGGTGTGAAATCCAGCGACAAGCCACTCCAGGGTCGCTCGCTGCTGAAACGGGCGTTCCGCGACCCAGCTCACGCGGGGGTGACGGCGGCGCATGCAGTACCACGACTTGTACCCCAATTCATACCCCAGTTGGCGACGCTACCAATCAGCACGCAGCGGTACCCGGCGGCAGCACCGATGTTGCGCCCGAGTTCACCATGACCCCGCGCGACACACTTGCGACACGCCCCGGCCGGTCTTGAAAACCGCAGTGGTGTCAGAGCCACCGGGGGTTCGAATCCCTCTCCCTCCGCCAAATACCCCTTAGCGAATAAGGGGTGTTGGTCCGCGATGCTTCGGACCAGCAACCCGCCCAGGCCGGCTCACATCGAGTTTGACACCTTATTGACACCCTATCCCGGTGGCTCGCATACTTACTCGGTGCCAGGGAGACGAGGGAAGGGCGAGGGGTCGATCGTCAAGCGCACGGACGGACGCTGGGCGGCCTACGCGACCGGGCTGAGCGGACAGCGGCGATACGTCTACGGGAAGACCCGGACTGAAGTCGCCCACAAGCTCGGAGCGCTGACCCAACAGCTCAGCAGTGGTCTGCCGCTGCCGAGCGGCCAGGAGACCGTCGCCTCGTTCCTTGCCACCTGGCTCGAGGGGCGACGATCCCAACTGCGCCCCGCTCCCTGGCGCCGGAGCGAGGAGTACGTCCGCATCCACATCGTGCCCGTGATTGGCCACGTGAAGGTGATCCGACTGACCCCACAACACCTGACGCGCCTCTACGAGGGCCGCCTCCGCGCCGGCCTCAGCACGACGTCGGTGCATCACCTCCACGCAACGCTCCACACGGCGCTCGGCCAAGCGGTGCGATGGAACCTCGTGCCTCGCAACGTCGCCGACCTGGTCGACCCGCCGCGCGTCCGACGGGTCGAAATGACGGTCCTGAACCCGGATCAGGTACGTGTGCTGCTGGACGCTGCGAAGCAAGGGCCCTTGGAGGCAATCGTGGCGGTCGCGGTGAGTACCGGCATGAGACGCGGCGAGCTTCTCGCGCTGCGATGGCGCGATGTCGATCTCAACCGCGGCACCATCCACGTCGTCGGCACACTCCAGCGCGGGTTCGACCGTCAGCTCGTCATCGCCGAGACGAAGACATCCCGCTCGCGCCGCCAAGTCGAACTCTCTGATTTCGCCAGCGATGCCTTGCGCCGGCACCGTGCCACCCAGACTGAGGTGCGACTCCTCCTCGGCGAGGAATGGCAGGACCACGATCTCGTCTTCCCCAACCAGTTCGGGAAACCACAGGACGGAGGCCACCTCCTGCTCGGGCAATTCGTGCCGTTGTTGAAGCGGGCCGGCTCCCCCGCATCCGCTTTCACGATCTGCGCCACACCGCCGCGACGTTGCTACTGGGACGCGGCATCCACCCGAAGATCGTCTCAGAGATGCTTGGCCACACCACTGTGGGTATCACGCTCGATCTGTACTCCCATGTCACACCGACGATGCAACGCGAAGCCGCACGTGCAATGGACGACATCCTGCGTCCTTAGCGGACTTCTCTCGGATGCGCGGCACCGATCTCGAACGCGAGCGCGCGAAATGATCGTCAGTCGTCGCGTGCGCTGACTCGAAGGCGTTCGACCAAGGCGTCGAGCGCTGCCACGGGAACCCGGCGCAGCCTTCCAAGCTTGACCGTTTCAAGCTCGCCAGCACTGATGAGCTCGTACACGAACGTGCGGCCGCATCCAAGTCGCTCTGCGGCCTCGCGCACCGTTAGCAGTAGCGCTCGCGCACGATTACCGTTTTCGTGAGGTGCGCGGACGGACGTCAGCGGCTGAAACCGAACCTCTGCGTTCTCCCGTATACGAGGGTCATCGAAGACCAACTCTGACTGCAACATGTTTGCACTCTACATCCCTAGCGCTTACCGGTCGCTTACACTTTTTGCGAATCGCTGGTACGCGTTCGGGCGCAACGGCATACTCGATCCAATGCGCGCGATATCGGGACATGGCAACGGTCGTTGCCTATCGCAGGTGTTCGTCCTGCACGTGATCGCGGCGCGATGACGACGACGTGAAGCCGCGCGTCGTCGATCAGGGTCCAGTCCACTGTGCCGCATGCAACGTTGCAATGGAGATGCGCTCCGTCCGCGGCCGTCCGCCGCGATTCTGCGGCCAAGCGTGCCGCGCGGCTGCCTACAGGCGTCGACGCCAGGGCCAACCCGAATCGATGCCGCGATGGCCACATGCGCAAGGGCGGTTACGTCTCTCCGGAGCGGACTTCTGGGAGACGCGCCGGGAAGCGCTGACCGGCGTTCGTGCCACCGCGCGCGAGGAGCGGGCACGCCAGGCCGCTGTGCGTCGGGCGTTGCGCCGCTGGGATAGCGCCTTCGCACACGCAGAGAGACTCCACGTGCTCCGTGGGGCACCCACTCCAACGCCCGCAGCCGTGGCCGCATGGCGGGCGATCGCCGCCGCAGCCGCGGAGTGCGCCCGAGTGCAGGCCCCCGGAGGTCCGTGGACGCCGGTGCGGGAAAGCGCCGAGCGCGCCGTGGCTCTACTGACGGGGCCGCATCTGACCCGCGCGGACCACAGGCGCCGGCAGCGAGAGGAGCGGAAGCGGGCGCGGCGGCTGGGCTGGTCTCCCCGTCCCGGGGTGGCTCGCTAACTAGCCGAGACGGATCGCCGGAGGTGGACAGCCCCGGACCGAATCCCCAGGCACCCCAGCGAGCCAGCTCACACAAAGCCACGCCTCCCACTCAACGCCGTCATACACACAGTCCCGCGCCGGCTTCCGCCTTCTCTCCCCACATTTTTTCCGCCGCATCCATCGCACTGCTCTCCCAACATCGCGCCTTTACATCACACACACTTGCACCTACTGGTGCCCACGACCTTCTTGCGTCACGAAAAAGACGCAGAAGCGAAAGGGAATTTGGCCACGTAGTGCTTGCCGGACTACCGCGCAGTGCTGATGGATCCCTGGGCGTTGCAGCCGGATCACTAGTGCCTTCATATTTCGGGTATCGCTCGGTACGTCCGCTTCACGTGCCGCTATGACGTCCCAGCCGGCAAAGACGCTCAAAAGTGTGTCCATGCCGATGTCATTGCGGACACCTGCCGCTCGCAGACATGCCCTCAACAAGAAACGTCCGCCGGGACGGAGAACCCGCAAGGCTTCGCTCGCATACCTGGGTCGATCAGCCGGCTGCAAGTGTGAAAGCACCCACGGTCAAGCAGCGCCTCGAAACTAACCGTCGGGGAAGGGAAGCGAGCGCACATCTGCCTCTACGAACCAGCACCTCGGGATGTGCAGCAGATGCGCGTGCGAGCGCCACCGATGACAGATCAACCCCAACCGCCCGGAAACCAGCCTCGCGCAACATTGCCGCCTCGAGGCCCAGGCCACACCCGATATCGAGCGCCCGACCCGGTGGCCTGAGCCAGCCGTCGGAAAGGGCTGCGGTCAGCTCTGGCGGGGGTGGATAGGTGCCAGTAGGCGCACACGCCTGTGACGTACGGATCGTCATGCACTCACGCGAAGCCTACAACTGGCAAGCCGCGCTTCTGCCGTGGAAGGATGTTAGCCCACGCCCAGCCTCATCGCGCTGAAGGTGGCCCACACCCTCTCGGACACCCTATTTCACGGTCACTCCCGGTTCTCCGCGGACGGAATCGCCGTGCCGATGCCTGGTTCGAATACGGACACGGCCATCAGCGGAAAACAGTTGAACTCGTCGGGCACGACCTCAAGATCCGCGCCGATCACGATCCATCCTGGGTTCGAGTAACGAGATGGCCGCCCAAGCGAGCCTCCGCAAATGAGCCTTGAGCGCCCGGCCCTTGCGCAGGCATACTCGACCGTACCGATGGACGTGAAACCAGCAAGCTACGCGCTACTCATCAGCATCCTAAGTCGGCGCGAACCCCCGCTACTCCCCGTATTGGATGAACCGACCCCCGCGCGAGCCGATGTGCTCCGCGTACTCGAAGAAGTCGACATCGAGTTAGCGACATACGGCTTCGACGATCGGTATCGTTCACTCCCTACGGCGCCTTGCTCGAAGACTTGGTGGACGACGTAAACCGCATCGGGTTCATATGACATCCACGTTGAGCCTGGTCTCGCTGCTCACATAGCTCCCGCATGCCAGGGTCCGTCAATGACCCTTGAGGCCGAGGCTTCGTGCGGATCTGTCGGCCCGTAGGTGCCTGAGCCGATCCCAGTCAGGGGTAGAGGTTGTCAGGAGGCGGTCGATTTCAGGAAGGACGAGTTTCAAGGTTTCTGCATCCGCCGCAATCGATAGGTTAGCGCCGGCCTCGGTCTCGCTACGGAGCAACGCCCACCAAACCGCCGGGTCGAAGAGATCGCTCTCAGGATCACGCGTGCCCATTTCGACCCACCACTGTCCGCGGTCTCGTGTGAGGCGTACCCAGGAGTGGTTTCGGAATAGGTCCGTGACTTGGTTTCCGAAATGCGCCTCCGAGTAATCATCGCCAGCGACCGCGAAGCCCGCGCTAGACAACCAGTCGAGGAGTTCCTGGGCGGCAGCATCTTCCGCCTTCCCGCTTGGACGCAACTCAGCCGACACGACCTGAATGTTGCGCTCTACTGTCGGGGCAGGGCATCGGACCCCACTCGGGCCTCATCTGCCTAGAGCAGACCGACACCGACCTGACATCCTATTCCGCGGTCACCCCCGGCCCGCGGCCGACAGCATCGCGGTGCAGGTGGCGAACCTGTGTACGAGACCGTCGCTTGCGGTCACCTCCGAACGCACCAGACACGGGCTCAAGATCCGTAAGGGTGGTGGACTCTATCGGATGAAGCCCACGGCGTGACGGATAGTCGATACCGCGTCCGGAGGCTTGGTCCCTGGCCGAAACTAGCCAGGCAAAGCATGACTGTTCATCGGATTACCCAGGCTGAAGCCGTGGGCGACCATCGTCTCCGGCTAACTTTCGTCGATGGAGCGACTGGTGTGATCGACTTTGGCGACGAGCGCTGGACTGGTGACCTTGCCTTGCTTGCCGAACCGGAATACTTCGCGCAGGTCGCGATCCAACCTCGGAGCGGCACAGTGGTGTGGCCAAACGGGGTTGAGATGTCTGCGGAAGCGCTCTACGAGAAAGTGCGACAGACTTCCGGACACCCGACCGACTGGGCACAGAAAGGGCCGCTGCGACGAACGGCCCTCAGAGTTGCCCACGGGGCGGGTGACCTTCTCCTCGAACTTCTCGGAGGCGGGTAAGACTGTCGGCTAGACGAGGCAGCGCACCAGGCGGCTTTGTCACGTAGGTGCGACTTCGAGGGGCAACAGCACGGAGATAATCCGTTTCGTGTCCTCGTGCTCGATGTCGTGCATAGCGAATTCCCAATGAACGTGGCAATCGGGCGCACCGCTGGCGAGCATGCCTCCACCACGGGCTTGGATATGCGGCGGCGGGTTTCCGCAGGGCTGATGCTCGCTGGGGGCGTCGCCACTCTGGTAGGCACTCCGTTGCCCTGGGCGTGCCGGTGCCACGACGCTAACTGGGTTGTCTCCGAGCGTGAGCATTTTCGCACTGGCACTAGTCGCCGTCGGGCTCATCGGCATCCTTTCCGGCGCTCTGGGGCTTCGCGGACTGAGCGCGAGTTGGCAGGCGAAGAGCGTGGCGCTCGCTGGCACGGTGACCGGGATCGCGGTGTGGCTGATCCTTCCTGCAGGCATCATCGTCGCAACTCAGGAGCAGGCTGGCGTGCTCACGACGTCGGTCGCGCAGGTGAGTTTCGCCTTTGGAGCATGGGTCGTTGCCGGCGGAGCTCACTGCGTTCATTGTCGGAACGATGCTGCTGTGCACCAAACATCGAATTACGACGCTAGCTGCGATGTTCGTTCCGGTTGCCGTCGCCGCGCTAATGATTGTCGAGCTCCAATAGCCGCAGCATTTCGAGGGTGCCTGATGCCACTCGGCGGAACGAGTGATAGGCATTCCCCCTCGAGGATCATCTGCCCTGACCCCGGCATGACACCCTGTCTGACACCCTATGGCGCGGTCAGCCCCGGTCCCCCGCGGACGGAATCCCTATGCGAACGCCGAAATTCTGAATACGCGGCGGACCGTCTGCGAGCACCCGCGGACGCGCGCGCGGACGAACTTGAAAACCGCAGGGGCCGCCAAGCCCCCGGGGGTTCGAATCCCTCTCCCTCCGCCACAAACTCACTCAAAAGGTACCGCGGACTCCGCGACTCTCGCCGGTGTCTGCGTGGGTCACGCTCGGGATCCTCGCCGACCTCAACGAGGAGGGAGCGCACGAGCGGAGCAAGTCGGTCAGGGTCGTGGGGTGCTCGTCACGTCGATCAGGATGATGCCGCTCAAGCGGCAGCGCGTGACCGCGACCACCCTCGGCCAGCAGGCGCTGGCCGAGGGAACTGTCGCGCAGTACCTCCCCCACGAGTCGCTACGGCCGGCGCGACTTCCACACCGCTCAGAGCTTGGGTTGTAGGTCCCGGATCAGCGTCTCGGCCGCCGATGTTGACTGCATACTCGCCGTGATGGAGACGTTTCCGAAGAGCGCCTCAACGCCCATGATGGAGGAGAACGCCTTGTCACCGAGGCCGCTGATCGGCGTGTACGGATATATGCCGCTGCTGACTGATTTGTTCGCGTCGACGTCGCCCTGGAAGCCTGCGGCGGCGTCCATCGCAAGCACGCTGACGTAGCCGCTGACGGTGCTGCCCTTGTAGTTGCACATATAGATCTTGGCGCCGACGGTGTCCTGCTCAGTCGCGACGATGGACGGGTCGCCGGTTACCGATGCCACCGTGGCGGCGGGCAGGAGCGAGCAGATGTTGACCGGGTGACCGATGCCGTCCTGTACGCCGGTGCCGGAGCTCGATCCCGAGCCGGAGCCACCGGACGCGGGCTGCGATCCTCCCCCGCTCCCAACTGTCGTCGTGCTCGTCGATCCGCAGGCAGTGACCAGGACGCCGGTCAGCGCCAGGGATAGAAGAGTGGTGGACCGGATCGATGGACGGATGCTCATGGCCTTTCCTCCTTAGTGGGCTCGGCGAGCCCGAGGCCGTCAGTGGACGGCGGCGCGATCGCAGATGGATCGCAAGCTGAGAAGGAGGCGGGTCAGTGCGAAGCGGCGGTGCCTCGACACCGTCTCTGACACCCTACAGCGCGGTCAAACGCGGTCACGTGCGGATAGAAGGCGTGCGCTCAGCCCACAGCCAACCATCAACACGACCCCTGACGGACTCTCACGAACCCGCACTGCGCGAACTCAAGAACCGCTTCGGACCGCGCCTGTGCTTGGCCGCATCTTGGGCTAGCGAGTCTTCTTCCGCCGCTGCCGCGGATCGACGCAGGGTCCGGTGGGCCGACGCTTGCGACAATGGGCGAATGGACGCAGGGGTCTGGCTCGTTGTCGGCGTGCAGGCCGCCGGAAAGTCAACGGTCGCCGATCTATTGGCGTGCCTTCTCGAACATGGCGTTCACATCCATGGGGGCTAGTTCTACCGCTGGGCGGTGAGCGGCTGGGCGCACCCGGGCGACGAGCGCTCCGACGAAGCCGGACGCCTGCTAGACCTGCGCTACCGGCTTTCGGCTCGCGTCGCGGACGAATACTGCGCCGCCGGATTCAGCACGGGCGTACACGTCGGGTAGTGGGTCAGTTTGACGATCGACGACGACGTAGCCAGTAGACGGAACTAACGCACGCCCAGGCACCAAAGAGGACAAGCCATATCGCGCCGAAGAGAAACTCCCGCTTCACGATGATCCATAGCAGTCCCAGCACGAGGGCACACGCCGCCACGGCCGCGGTTACCCGCCACCACCAGCTCGGTAGTCCGCTCATTCCCCCGCCTAGCTCAGGAGCGCGACGACCTCCTCGATCTTCCAGACGTGATCGGCCAAGCGTGTGGCCATCGCCGGGGTGACGGGACGCTGCACGCGAGGTCGAACTCGTGTTAGTCCCCGCTATTGCCCCAGGATGTCGGAACGTCGGCGGAGGTACTCGTCACGTTCGATCTCACCACGCGCGTATCGGAGATCCAGCTCACTGAGCGCAGCGCTGCTGAGCCGCTGCGGGGGTAGTGGTGGTGACGGCGGAGGCGGGGTCGAGCTGTGGGTCGCGGCGACTACAACGACGACGACGACCACTACGACGACCGCCACCAACACGAAAAGGATGAGGTTCGGGGCTATGACGGTCATCCCCGGATCCTACCCCTGAGACGACGAGCGCGAATTGGTAACCGGGTTCGCCAGGGCGAAACCTGTGCCCCTCAAAATTGGTGAGTCTCACCGACGACCGCTCGTGGGGTTAGAGGCACGATCCCCGGTCTTGGCCGTCTCCGATGATTTCGAAGAGCATGCGCCGGAAGATTTGTACCTGGCTTGGCGTGAAGCTGCTCAATGCGGCTGTCTCGACGCTTGTGCAAGCACTGGCCACTTCCTCACAGACGGTCTTGCCTGCCGCCGTGATTTCCGGAATTCGTGCGCGACGGTCATGCGGGTCGCTGCGGCGGACGACGAGGCCGAGGCGCGCGAGGCGATCCACCTGGCTCATGAGGGTGGTCTTATCCAATGCGAGCGCCTTTCCCAGTTCACCTTGGGATAGGTTCGGGCTCATCTGCAGGGCGCGCAGCACGATGTAATCGCGTAGTTGCAGGCCGTGCTTTTGTGCTTGCTCGCCAGTCGAGCTGCGCAACCGCTGAGCAGCGCGATGGAGCAGCCAGGTGATTTCCGAGTTGACCGAGGGTCCGATGCGTGTTGCGCTGAGCTCTCTCGCATCAAGGGGGGCTGGTGTCGAGGTGGTTTGACTCTGCATGCGGGAACCGTACGCCCCTGACTTCATGGTCATGGACGCATCCGCAGGCTCAGCGCTTTCGCTGACTCAGCCGGGCGGCTGCGGTGACATTCAATGCAGCTGCGCAGTAGCTTCATGGCTCGGGACAAGGGTTGGGTGAGCGGTTAGATGAGGTATGCCGTCGTAGGCGGCGAGGTCGTGGGCAGGGACGATCTGCATTAGGTCTGCGAGCGCGATCAGTCGGAGCAGGCCGTGACGGACTTGCTCGGGATCGCTGTCGGCGAGTTTGCGCATCAACCAAGGCCGTTCAACCCGTCGCCGGATTCCATCGAGCTGCCAGGTGAGGTCGCCGATGAAAGCGTACCGCTTCCCGGCCGGCAGGGTCACGAAGACCACCACAGAGCCGGGCGTGTGACCGCCGGCAAGGACGATGACCACTGAGCCATCGCCATGCACGTCGAAGCTCGATGGGAAACCGAGATAGGGCGGCCCGTTGAACTCGTATTCATGGATCACGTGTCCCGCCGAGACGAGTTGGAACACCTTCCCTCCCTTGTCTTCGGCCCCGTAGCGAAGCTCTCCCGAGTTGATCCAGATCGGAACCTGGAGTGCGTCAAGACCGCTGACGTGATCCCAGTGGGTATGCGTCGCCAACACACCGAGTAGGTGGCTTGCGTCGTAGCCGCTGGCATCGAGTTGCTCGCGCACGGTCGTGGCCAGGGTATGCGCAGTGCGCTGCATTCGTGGGAGCGCGGCAACATGGGTCTGCAGGTCGGAGCCGAATCCCGCGTCGATCAGAAGGTCGCCGGCGGGATGCTTGACGAGGATCGATGTCGCGGCGAAGTGACGCACGTCCCGAAATGACCCGCCTTTGACAGCGAAAGCGGCTCGGGTTTCGTAGGTCCCGGTGGGCAGTTGGTAGATCGCCATCCCCGATGGCGGGGTGGCGCCAGGAAGCGGGTCCGTCCAGGGGGTGGGTAGTGGGAGAGCTTTCGTGCCGCGATCATACGCCGCAAGAATATCTGAGCCAAGACATTCTTAGACAAGACGAATCTCGTGCGCGTCACTCCACCGCGGCCATCTCACTTCGAGCCGGCTGGGGGAGCGTGTCCGGAGCCGGCCGGCGCATGCCGTGGTTCGGCAGGAGGAGCGCCGGCGCGAGCGCCACGACGGTGAAGCCGATCGCCCACCAGAAGGAGGTGTTGAACGCGGCGACCCGAACCGCGGCGGTCAGGACGGAGTGGCTCGCCAGCTGGCTGGCCAGGATCACCGCCAGAACCCCGGCGCCGAATGATCCCCCGACCTGCTGGACGATCCTCATCGTGGTGCTCGCATCGGGCACGTCCTCGTGCGGGACCCCTTGAAAGGCGCCGGCCATGACCGCGATCGTCACGGCGCCAAGGCCGGCTCCGCGAACGATCAGCGACGCCGACAGCAGCCAGTCGGACGGTGCGGGCCCGGCCAGTGCGAAAGCAAGCGTGCCCGCCACGGTGAGGACCAGGCCGGGAATGACCACAAGGCGAGGACCCACGCGGTCGGTCAGCTTGCCCGCGAGCGTTCGGGGAAGCAGTGAGCCGATCCCCTGCGGGGCGAGCAGGAGACCGGTGATGAGCGCGCTCTTGCCCTGGACCCCCTGGTAGTAGAGACCGAGGAGGAGGAGCGGACCGTAGAGCGACAGACCGGCCACGAGGAAGACGCCTGCCGCGGCGGCAAAGGAGGGGATGCGCAACACCCGGACGTTGACGAGCGGACCATCATGCTTTCGTGTCGCGTGGACGCCGAACGCCGCCAGCAGCAGCGCCCCCAGCGCGATCGGCACGACAACGGCCGCGTTGGCGAAACCGGCGGGACCTGACACCTGCGCCAGCCCGTAGAGGACCAGTGCCAGGCCGGGCGAGAGGGTGAGGAACCCCAGGATGTCGAACGGGTGGCGCTCGCCTGTCGGAGCGATCGCCCGCATCCCGCGCCATGCGAAGGCGATCGCCGCCAGGCAGATGGGGACATTGACGTAGAAGATCCAGCGCCAGCTGAGGTCGGTGACGATGAGCCCGCCCACCACCGGGCCGAGGGCGGGCACCACCACCGCCGGAAGGCTGGCGATCGCCATCATCCGTCCCAGACGTCCGGGGCCGGCGGCCTGCACGAGGATCGTGACGAGGAGCGGCATCATGATTCCGGCGGCCGCCCCCTGGAGCACCCGGAAGACGATCAGGCTGGTGATGCTCCACGCGACCCCTGACAGGGCCGAGCCCACAACGAAGAGCACGAGAGAGAGGATCCAGAGGCGCTTCGCCCCGAGGCGTTGCGTCGCCCAGCCGGTGACCGGCATGGCGATCGCCATGGCCAGGAGATAGCCGGTGATGGTCCATTGGGTGACGGCGACCGATGCGTGGAGATCGCGGCCCAGGGTGGCCAGGGCCACGTTGACGATGGTGCTGTCGAGGATGGGCGCGATGCCGCCGAGCACGAGGATCCACGTCAGCCGGCGGAGGGCGGGGTCGAGGCGGTCGTTCGAGGGGGCGCTGGCGGCCACGGCATCCTCCTTGATTAGATACGTTTAGTCTCTTAAATGGACGGTAGCATACTGGAGACGGTGCGTATCCAAACCCCTGCATCCAGCCCCCCGATCACGCCATCGGCCCCGGCACGGGCTGACGGTGAGCGACGCTCCCGGCGGCGCGGAGCGGCGCTCGAGGATGCCCTCCTCCGGGCGGCGTGGGAGGAGCTGTCAGCAGTCGGCTACGCAAACCTCACCATGGAGGGAGTCGCGGTTCGTGCCGGGACGAGCAAGGGCGTCCTCTACAGGCGATGGCCGAACCGGGCCGAGCTCACGATGGCTGCATATCGACACCACAGGGGCTCGGTGACCGAGCAGATTCCCGACACCGGCGTTCTGCGCGAAGACGTGCTTGCAGTGCTCCGCCACGTGGGCCGCAACGCCGAGGAGATGAGCCCCGAGACGCTCCACGGCATGCTGGCCGAGCTGCGCACCATGCCACCCGCTCTCGCGGAAATTCTCCCCGGCGTGATGATGACCGTCCTGCGCCGGGCCGCCGAGCGCGGCGAGGTCGACCTCGCGAAGGTGACCCCGCGGATCGCGGCGCTCCCCGGTGACCTTTTTCGTCACCAATTCCTAGTCACCGGCCGGCCGGCGTCCGAGGAATTCCTGTGCGAGATCGTCGACGAGATCTTCATCCCCCTGCTCCACTCGCATGCTTCTGCGCTGGACACGTGACGGTCATGGCACCGTCTCGGCTCGGCGCTCCCCCGCATCGATTTCGCTGGTGAGAATGAGCGGTGGTCATAAAGGTCTGTTGCCCGACATGCTGGAAGTGGACGGAGCTCGGAACGGTGATGTCGTGCAAGAAGTGCGGCACGCCGCTCATCCTCATGGATGGCCGCCGTGCCGACGAAGTGAGCGCCGAACCGCAGGTGGGTGCGGTCGCCAGGCCGCCGGAGCCGCCGCCACTCGAAGTCGTACCCGTCGGATGGGCGATACGCACTCGCACGGCACAGAGTTCGTCAACCGAGCCCGCTGAGCTGTTGCCCCCACCGACGTTCTGACGCATCGCGGGGCTTCGACCTCTGCTACGACTCGGCAGGCGCGCCCTCTCGGGTGTGGGTCCCGCGGCCGTCACGCGCACCGCTGCCAGCGCGCTCGTCGTGATGACCAGGAAGGCAATCGACAGCTGGCGAGACACCCCTGTGCGTCCGTTCGTCGCCGTGTGCGTCCGTTCGTCGCCGTGCTCCCCCCACGCCTGCACGCCCCGTCCTGCGTCTCGAATGATCCCCGCTCCTGTGCGTAGTCTGACCGACGGCCGCGAGAACCGCCACCAACGCCCGCCGCCTAACGGGGGTTCAGGCGCTCTCCACTCGCGCGGAACTCGGCGACGGCCGACGCGATGCTCTCCTCGAGATAGGTGTAGAAGAGCCTCCGCTGGGCGACGTCGATCGCGACATCCACCTCCTCGCCCATCCGCCGTCGCGCGATCCAGGGTGGGATGCCGTCGGCGACCATCTCGCTTCCCACGTTGATCCGGACGAGCGCGTCGTTCTCCTCCGAGACATGCACCGTGATCTTGAGGACGAGGCCCGTGCTCTCCACGAGGCGCCAGCTGCGCTCCCAGCGCAGGTTGCGCATGGAGTCGCGAGACAGGCGGACCGCCTCATCGGCGACGACCTGCTCCCCCTCCCGGGCGGTTTCGGCTAGGAGTGTCCGGATGTGCTGGTCGAGATCTCGCGCGATCCAGTTGACGAGCGACGGCGTCCGGTCATTGAGGTCGGGGCGGCCGTTGGGGTCGGCGGCAAGCTCACCGATCGCCCGGACGGTGCCCGCGTGACGGCGGCAGTAGGTCACGCCGTAGAGGGTGGCGCCGTGATCGGGGCAGAAGACGGCCTGGCACATGCGCCCCCGGCGGTCGCGATACCCGCACGGTAATGCCGTCAGGTTCGGGCAGCCAGGCACGCTGCAGGCGATCCCTGAGGCGGCGGGCTCGGCGGGCGTGGGTTCCTGGCGCCGGCGCCGGAACAGGCTCGTCATCGACAGAACTCCACTCCAGTCATCCTACCCCGAGGTCCGTGCGCTCTCCGTGACCCGATGTTTCGAGTTGGATCGTTCGGTCGAGGGTCAGGCGACGCGGCCCGTGAGCCGGGTGGGTGCATCGAGCGCCTCGACGGGCGGCTCCGCGCTCGCCGGGAGGAGTGACGGACGGCGGATCAGCGTGCACGCCAGCCCCGAGAGCGCGGCGGTGGACGCCGCGTACCACCACAGATCGTGGAAGTGGTTGAGCGCGTCGGCCGGCCCGTGGGGTGTTCCGAGAATGACGACGAGCAACGCGACGCCGAAGGCGCCGCCCACCTGGCGCGCCGTCTGGTTCACGGCGCTGCCCACCGCGAATCGTTCCTGGTGCAGGCTCGACACCGCCGCCGCGCTCAACACCGGGAAGGTCAGACCGATGCCGAGTCCGACAAGCAGGGTCCCCGGCAGCCACACCGTCACGTAGTCATGGTCCAGGCCGACTCGCAGCGCGAACCATGACAGGCCACAGACGAAGATGGCGAACCCGACGAGCAGCACCCTGCGGAACCCGACGCGCGCGGCGGTGCGACCGGCCGGCCCGGAGACCGCGGCGACGACGAGCGGTCCGGGCGTCACCGCGAGACCGGCGAGCAGGATCGGGTAGTGCCAGACGCTCGTCAGGAACAGGATGTTGCCGAGCAGCATCGCGAAGAAACCCATGGCGTACAGGAAGGTTGCGGCGTTGGCGACGCTGAAGGAACGTGACCGGAACAGCGTCAGATCGAGCACCGGCTCGGGATGCCGAGCCGACCGGAAGAGAAACGCGGCGCCGACGATGAGCGCGACAACAAACGACGCGATGATCCGCGGGCTCGCCCAGCCCCAGGCCGGTCCCTGCGAGATGCCGAGCACGAGCGCACCGAGCGTGACCGCGATCAGCAGCGCCCCGAAGTAGTCGGGGCTCGCGTCCGGTCTGCGCGGCGCGGCGGTCGAGAGGACACGGCGTCCCGCGAGCCACGCGAGCGCGCCGATGGGGAGATTCACGAAGAATGCCCAGCGCCAGCCGCCGACGGTGATGAGGGCAGCGCCGAACGACGGTCCGGTTGCGACCGCGAGCGCGCCGACGCCTCCCCAGAGTGCGACGACCTGCGAGCGCCGCTCCGCCGGAAAGGCGTCGAGCAACAGGCTCAACGATGCGGGCAGCAATGCCGCCGCGCCGAGTCCCTGGACGAGGCGCCCGAGGACGAGCAGCACGACAGACGGAGCGAGGCCGCAGAGCGCAGAGCCGAGGCAGAAGATGCCGAGTCCCGTGAAGAAGACCCTGCGGCTCCCGACGCGGTCGGCGGTGCGTCCGGCGACGACGAGCAGTGAGCCGAAGACGATGCCGTAGCCGATGATCACCCACGCGAGCGAGGACCTCGGATCATTCGGAAAAGAGCGTTCGAGCGCGGGAAACGCGACGTTCACGATCGAGAGATCGAGCGACGCCATGAACGCGCCAAGCGCCGTGACGACGAACACCACCCTCGGACGCTGCGCAGGCATCGCCGGCTGGGTGGCCGGGTCGCGAGCCGTCAACTGAGACACGCCGCCAACTCTACGGGGTTGCGTTCTATTATGCAACTCACTACCATGAAGCCATGGAACGCAAGAGCTTTGCCGATATCGACTGCTCCGTCGCCCAGTGCCTCGAGGTCGTCGGCGAGTGGTGGACGATGCTCATCCTTCGCAACTCATTCCTCGGCGTCACTCGGTTCGACGACTTCCAGCGCCGCCTCGGCATCTCGCGGAACATCCTCCGGGAACGGCTGAGCCGGCTGGTCGAGTCCGGGGTCCTGGTGCGGGTCCCGTACTCGGAGCATCCGCCTCGCGACGACTACCGCCTCACCGACAAGGGCCGCGATCTCTGGCCGGTCCTGACCGCGATGCGCCAGTGGGGCGACCTTTACGCGGCGCCGAACGGCCCGCCGCTGCAGATCGTCCACACTGCGTGCGGTGCGACGACACCGGCTGTGTTCGTCTGCGGATCCTGCGGCGAACCGATTGGACCGCGCGACGTCACGCCGGTTCCCGGTTACGGACGCGAGCGGCGCAACGTGATCCCGCAACGAGCAGCACGAGCGAACTAGAAGGGCTCAGCTCACCGCGGCCTTGAGGCTGCGATAGCTGCGCAGGAGCGTGCGCCGCATATCGGGCACGAGCGGGTCCTGCATGTCGCACCCGTTTGCCACCCACCGATCGCAGATGCGCATGGCATCGGCACGCAGCTCCCCGCTCTCGCGCACGCCGGCAATCGGCGTGTCGTACGTGTACGCATAGAGCGCGGCAACAGCCTCACCGAGCTCCGCGGTGTCGCCGCCATCCTGGTGCTGCAGCTCGCGATGGACACGCCACCACTCGACCTCGAGGCGCGCCGCCTTTGTGGAGTCGAATCCCCCTCCCACGCCGCCGGCCAGGTCGTAGAAACCCTTCATGAGACGGCGCGCGCCGTCGGGGTCGTTGTCGGGGTACGGCGCCCAGAGCTGATTGGCTCGCAGCACCAACCAAGCACCCCAGAGCGTCTGCGGCCACGGCATCCGGAAGCCGCAGCGCACCAGCCCGACCGACGCGGCGAGGACGCGACCCCACTCGCGACGGTAGTAGCCGATCCACGCGGCACTCTCCATGCGCGCCAGGTCGACCGGGTCGAAGGCACGCGCCGCCGCGCGTGCATCGCGTTTGCCCACTCCCATGCCAACTCCCCCGTATGCCAAGCGGATCAGGAAAGCGCACCGAGGCGCTGCGCGAGCTTGGTGGCGAGCGCATCGGCCTGCTGCTGATAGAGCGCGGCCGGCGCGACGTTCGCGAAGGCGACACCCAGCTGCAGCACCAACAATCCGCCACTGAGGCTCAGGAAGTACACATAGCTGGCGACGTGGGTGACACCTGTGGAGAACGTGTCGAGCGCGGTGGTGCGCGTCCCTGTCCACGCGCCGACGGTGACGCTCGACGTGGCCACAGACTGGTCACCGAACTGGCCGGTCGCGTCCTCGTCGTGGGCAGGGCACGCCCGCGCGCCCGCGGTCGCCTGCCCGATGTCGGTGGCGGTGTCGGCAGCGCTGGCCTCGAGGATCACCGCCTCGGTGACTGCCTTGGCGGCTGCGGCAAGCGGCTGGCTGACGTCGGTGCCAACGGCATTCCGGGTCCCCGAGGTGATGCCGCTCGTCTTGATGCACGGCGTGGGCACGAGCCCGTCGTTGACCAGCGCGGACTCGGAACCGCTGGTGGGTGCTTCACCGACTGACGATCCGGGCACATCGCCCGCGGCGACGAGCGCCGCCTTCACGATCTCGGCCGGCGGTGGCGCCGGTGGCGCTGCCGTGGGTTTGGCGGTCGGAGCGGCCGTCGGCCCCGATGACGTCGATCCGCAGGCGGCGATCACCAGCGCGAGCGCCGCCGTCACGCACGCCGTGAACAGAGGTCGAGCCCCGCCTCCACTCCCGGTATTCATCCTCGACGCATTGTGCCCGGGCGGCGCGGACGGGCGCTGTCTGCCGCAGCCGTCAGGCGGGCACCGCGGTCTCGTACGAGGCGGCGTCGAGGCACTCGTCGATGATTGCCCGCACCAGCCGGTCGACCCGGTCGCCGCCGAGGCGAGGCGCGCGCTGGGCGAGCCGGTCGACGATCTGCTGCTCGCGATGGGCATCGCGCACGGGGATCGCCGCCGATGCCTTGCGCTGCTGCACGGCCTCGACCATCGCCGCGCGGTACTCGAGCATCTGGAAGACCGCATCGTCGATGGTGTCGATGACGGCACGGCATTCGCCGACCAACTCGGCGAGCGCGGGCCGCGTCATGACACAGAGGGCGCGCGACGCAGCGACGATGCGCGCGAGCGCTGCTGGTGTGATCGCCTGTGCGGCGTCACACATCGACAGCTCGGGGTTGGGGTGGCATTCGACGATGAGCGCGTCCGCGCCCGCCGCAAGCGCGGCGACCGCCAGTGACGGCACCCAGCCGGCGTTCCCCGCTGCATGGCTCGGGTCGACGGCGATCGGGAGATCGGTACGCTCGCGGAGCACCGCGATCGCGCTGACGTCGAGCGTGTTCCGCGTCGCGGTCTCGAACGTGCGAATCCCGCGCTCGCAGAGGATCACGTCGTTGTTGCCCTCGCCGGTCACGTACTCCGCGGCCGCGAGCCACTCGTCGTACGTCGCCGACATCCCGCGCTTGAGGATCACGGTCATGCCGCTCTGTCCCGCAGCGCGCAGCAGCGGCGTGTTGTGCATCGATCGTGCGCCGATCATCAGGGCGTCGACGTGCCCGCTCAGCAGATCGATGTCGTCGGCGTCGAGCGGTTCCGCGATCACCGGCAGTCCGGTGACCCGCCGAGCTTCGTCAAGGAGCGGGAGGCCTGCCTGGCCCATGCCCTGGAACGAGCCGGGTCGGGTTCGCGGCTTCATCACGCAGCCGCGCAGCACGCTGGCGCCGGCTCGGCGAGCCGCAACCGCATGCTCGACATACCCGGCTTCGACGGCACAGGGTCCGGCGATGACGGGAATGGAGTCACCGCCGACGACGACATCGCCGATCCGGACGCGGCGAGTGACGTGACGGTGTGTCGCGCTTGGGAGCAGCGGCTCGATGGTCACCGTATGGATCCTCCGTGTGGTGATGGGCCACCTCACGGGATCCGGGGCTGACCCATCTCTGATGAACCAGCCCTGGTAAGAAACTGCGCGGTCGGGTTAGAAGACCCCCGGCAGCCTTACGGCTGGCGGGCCAAAGTATCGACGCGCAGTTGCGACCATTACGTTCGATCGTAGCACGCGACTCAGAACCTGTCCAGCGCGGCGCTTCCGCGCGAGGGTGCCTGGATTACCCCAGCTCCTCGAGCCCGCCGGTCTCGGCGAAGATCAGTTCCTCAGCGATATTCGTGACCCGGTCGCCGATACGTTCCAAATAATGCGCGACGAAGACGAGCCCGGTGGCGCGCGGGGCGAGGCTGCCGTCTGCCGTCATCTGATCGACGTACGTCGAGAAGATCTGGCGATACTTCAAGTCGACCATGCTGTCGCGACGGGCAATGTCACGAGCCGCAAGCGTGTCGCGTGCCTCGAAGGCGGCGAGGATATCGCGCACCTGGGTCTCGGCCTGCTCGGCGAGAGCGCCCAGCGGCTCCGACGAGGGCACGTCGGGCAGTTCGGTCATCGAACGTCCGATCCGGGCGATTGAGACGCAGTGGTCGGCCATGCGCTCCAACTCCGACGCCATGTGATCGAAACCGTGAATGTCGCGCAGATCGCGAGCAACCGGCGCCTGGGTGAGGATGACGTGGAAGCAGGCATCGCGGATCTTCCGATGCTGTTCGTTGATCGCGGCATCGCCCTCGATGACCGCCGTGCAGATATCGGGATTGCGCTCGCGGAGACCCCACACCGCTCGTTCGATGGCAAGCTCGACCTGCTTGGTCAACTCCACGACACCAGCTCGGATTGTGTCGAGTTCGGCTTGAAGCACAGGGCGATGTGTGACAGGAGTTGGTGGAGGCGTGACCTGACTCATCCGAATCTCCCCGTGATGTAGTCCTCGGTGCGCTTGTCCACCGGGTCTCGGAACATCTCGTCCGTTCTACTCAACTCGACAAGCTCGCCTGCACGGCCCTCGCCCATCAACATGAACGCGGTGTAGTCGCTCACTCGAGCTGCCTGCTGCAGGTTGTGGGTCACGATAATGATGGTCACGGCCCCGCTGAGGTCACGCATCAACTCCTCGATGCGAAGCGTGGAGATGGGATCGAGGGCAGCGCATGGCTCGTCCATGAGGATGACGTCGCTCCCCGCCGCGAGCGTCCGAGCGAGGCACAGTCGTTGCTGCTGTCCGCCCGAGAGGCCGGTGGCCGGAGCCTTGAGGCGATCCTTGACTTCATCCCACAATGCCGTCTGCTTCAGGCAGCGTTCAACGGCGTCATCGAGAACGGTTTTTGATGGACGCCCATCGAGACGAAGGCTGTACACGACATTGTCGTAGATACTCATGGGGAACGGCGCAGGCCTCTGGAAAAGCATGCCGACTCGTCTCCGCAGACTTGCAACGTCGATGTCCGCGTCGTAGACATTCTGTTCGCCGACCATGACCTCGCCATCCAGGCTGAATGATGGGATCAGATCGTTGATCCGATTGAGGCTCCGGAGCAACGTCGACTTGCCGCACCCCGATGGGCCGATGATCGCTGTGATCTCGCCTGCGGGGGCGGAGATGGAAACGTTGCGCAGGGCGAGAAACGACCCGTAATGCACATTGATGTTGCGCGTGCTGACAGCGGGGTTCTCCACCTGCACGATGCTGGCGCGCGCGGGGCGTTTGCCCTCAGCGTCGCCGTCCTGCTGCAACTGCCCAACGATACTCAACCCACTCACCATATCAACCCACCCTACCACTCACATATGCCTCGGTTGCGGCGTTGGCCGGTGACCCGAAGATCTGGTCTGTTGTGCCGAACTCAACCAAGCGCCCCGGCTCGCCGGCGCGCTCAATGGTCAGGAACCCCGTGTACTGGGATACACGCGTTGCCTGCTGCATGTTGTGGGTGACGATGATGACCGTGTACTGATCCGCGATCTCGCGAATCAGCTCCTCGATCTTGAACGTCGCGATGGGATCCAGCGCTGAGCATGGCTCGTCCATCAGGAGCAGCGCCGGGTCGACCGCGACCGCACGAGCGATGCAGAGCCGCTGCTGCTGTCCGCCAGAGAGACTCACCGCGGGCTTGTGGAGCCGGTCTTTCACCTCATCCCAGAGCTGTGCGCGCCGCAACGCGCTCTCGGCGATGTCCTCGAGCTTCCTCGATCCGGCGGACCTCGCGAGTCGGACGCCGATAATCGCATTCTCAAAGATGGATTTCGTGGGAAAGGGATTCGGCCTTTGGAAGACCATCCCGATCTCACTCCGAACAGATCCTGCATCGATCTCGGGGTCATAGACATCCTGACCGCCGAACATCACCCGGCCTTCCACACGCGCACCGGGAACGATCTCGTGCATCCGATTCACGCACCGCAGAACCGTGCTCTTGCCGCATCCCGATGGACCGATCAGTGCAGTCACGCGATGCGCCGGAGCTGTGAGGCTCACGTCCGCCACAGCGTGGTGCTTGCCGAACCAGGCGTTCAACTTCTCGACCGACAGACCTTCGGCCTGGGCTGGCACGTCAGCACCGCCGGCTGCGGATTGAGTCTTGGCGGGCGCAGGATCGGTCGCCACGTCAGGCATTCGACGTACGTACTCGGCGGCCGAAGAAGCGAGCAACGAGGGTGAAGATCAGCACAATGGCGATGAGCGTGAGCGCCCCCGCCCATGCTCGCCCTTGGCCTTCCTGAAACCCGGTGACCGCATTGTCGAAGATCTGCAGGGACAACGTCGACATTCGTCTCGCCGGATTGTACTCAGTAAACAGGTCGTTCCCGAGGGCGGTCAGCAGTAACGGGGCCGTCTCTCCCATGGCGCGGGCGACAGCCAGCATCGCTCCGGTGATGATCCCGGGCAATGCGGTCGGGATGCAAACTCGCATCACCGTCTGACTTCGGGTTGCGCCGAGCGCCAGACTTCCCTCGCGAAGCTCATGCGGCACCAGCCGCAGCATCTCCTCGGTTGTGCGAGTCACCAACGGCATCATCACTATCGCGAGCGCCAGCGATCCTGCAAAACCGGAGAATCCGAATCGAGTGACCCAGATCGCATACACGAAGGCACCGGTGACGATCGTCGGTATGCCGATCAAGACGTCGTTGAAGAATCGGATCGCGTCGGAGAGGCGTCCTCGCCCGTATTCGACAAGATAGATTGCCGCACCCACTCCGAGCGGGATCGCGATCAACGCGGCGATACCGACAATGATCAGACTGCCTACGATTCCGTTGTAGAACCCACCACCTGCAGCCGCTGGGTTGCCGGGGGGTGTCTGGGTGATGAAGCCAAGGTTCAGCGCGGCCATGCCCTGGATGCCGACATAGATGAGCACCCAGGCGAGCACGCCTACCGCGACGACCACGGCTGCAATCAGGAGCCCAACGAAAACGGCACTCTTTGCACGCCGCCGGCGCAGGGCCGGACGGTTGCGGAATCCCGGTGTCCCGACCGCCAGTTGAGTCACAGCGCTACCCCGCGGCGCGCAACCAGGCGCGCGAGGATGTTCACGATCAACGCGACGATCAAGAGCCAAAATCCCACTACGAACAGCGCCGACAGATGAAAGGGCTCGGTAGCCTCCGTGAACTCGTTGGCGATGACGCTGGACATCGTCGCGCCCTGCGAAAAGAGGCTGGCGTTGATGTGGAGCACCGCATTACCGATCACCATCGTCACCGCGATGGTCTCTCCCAAAGCGCGGCCGAGTCCGAGGAGTGACGCGCCGACGATGCCGGAGCGTGCGCGCGGCAGCACAGCGATCCTGATCGTCTCCCATCGCGTTGCCCCGAGCGCGAGCGCTGCTTCCTTCTCGTTGCGGGGGGTGCTCCGGAAGACCTCGCGGCAGACTGCAGCGATGATCGGCAGCACCATGATGGCGAGCACCAAGCCCGCCGCGAAATACGAGTATCCAAAGAACGGACCTTGAAAGATGATCCCGATCACCGGAACAGTCCCGAGCGTTGTGGTCAGGAAGTCCACCACAGGCTTGATCGCTGGAATCAGCGCGAAGACTCCCCAAAAGCCGTACACGACGCTGGGGACCGCTGCAAGCAAATCTACCAGCGCGGAGAGCGGTCCCCGGACGCGCTGTGGTGCCACTTCCGTGATGACGAGCGCCGCACCGACAGCGAGTGGAACCGCAATGACCATTCCGATGATCGACGTGAGCATCGTTCCGTAGATGAACTGCAGGATCCCGTACGGATTGGGATGCGACACGTTCTGGAAAGCCGTGGACGGCGTCCATCGTTGACTCGTCAGGAAAGAGAAGAAGCCGTAGTGCTGCATCGCTGGAAGGCCTTGCAGCACCAGGAACAGGATCATGGCCGCGATCACCACGAGCACGATGCCGCCCATGGCCGAAACGCCGGCGCCGAAGAGCCTGTCGGCGATGCGAGGCCGCCCGCGCTTCAGAAGCCGCGGCGGAACCCGCACGGCAACTGCGGCGATGCCGCCGCCCTCACCAGCGGGCGGCGGCATCAGATGCCCACGCAGTCAACTCGGTTGTGGGATCACGGCGAGACGGGGGTCCCGTTGACCATGATCTTCTTGAGTTGAGCGATGCACAGTGCTTGAAGCGTGGGTCCCAGCGGCGTGTAGTTGACGGAGTTCGTCAAATCCTGACCCTTGGTCAGAACCCACGAGAAGAAATTGACCAGAGCCGCTGCTGTGGCTGCCTTCGTTTGGTTCTGATAGATAAGCGCCCAGGTCAACCCGGTGATCGGATATGCCTGCGCATTCGTCGACTGGTTGACGATGTCAACGCGCAGGTCGGACGGGTAGCTGGTGATGCCCACCGTCGCGTTGGCGGCAGTCTGCTCGCACGGTTCGATGAACGCGCCTGCCTTGTTCTTGACGTCCGCATAGGTCTGGTGCTGAGCGATCGCGTAATCGAGCTCGACGTACCCGATGCCACCGGCCGTTTGGCTCACGACCGCGGACACACCGTCGTTACCCTTGCCCCCGATTCCAACGGGCCAGGCCACCGTCTTACCAACGCTGGTCGCCTTTCCGCCGAGAGCCGTCACCCAGGCCGGGCTGGTCTGCGTGAGGAAGTCGGTGAAGATATCGGTCGTCCCCGAACCGTCGGAGCGGTGGGCGACGGCGATGGGGGTGTTCGGAAGTGAGATCCCCGGGTTCAGTGCCGTGATCGCCGGGTCATTCCAAGAGGTGATCGTACCGGCGAAGATCTTGCCGATGGTATCGCCGTCAAACTTGAGACCACTCGGTATACCGGGGAGGTTGTAAATAACCACGACCGGCGCCTGCACCAGCGGGATCTGGACGACCGGGCCTTTGGCCTTCGCTATATCGGAGTCAGACATGAACGCGTCCGAATCACCGAAATCGACCGTGTTTGCCTGAAGCTGAGCGATGCCGGCTCCCGAGCCCACCGACTGGTATGCCACTTGCACGCCGTCCGAGGTGGCATAGGCCTTGGTCCATACGGACATCATCGGCGCCACAAAGGTCGATCCAGCTCCACTCAGCGACGTGGCTTGACCGGCAACGGCCGGTAGCCCGTTCGTGTAACCAGGCGCCGCTGAGGTCCCAGTGCAGACGGCGGTCGGTGTGGCACTCGGAGCCGGGGTGCCGCCGGTGCTGGAGGATCCGCACGCGGCGAGCACCGAGCTTCCCACCAGCAGTGTCAATACACCGTGCACCTGCCCGCGGCGACGCCAAAATGGGCGTTCACGATTCACCAACGTGTCAATCTCGACTGTCATGTCAGCCCTCAGTACCCATTTCGCATCAGCCGTCCCGGCGGCTGCCCGCGGTCTATCCTGCCGATCGAATCATTAAGGGCGACACCAAATAAGAGTTAAGAGGTGCTTAACGGTTGCACGCTTGGATTATTTAGGGAGCGCGAACGACCGCGATTCTCCCGGCGCACATCCGGGTACTCCGGTAGCCGACGCTCGCGCCCACGCAAACCTGGGCAACGAACCGTGCAGCCACGGACCCATCCGCAACCAGTTGGAGCAGCGCCACAACGCTTCGGTCTGAGGCAGCATCCACAAGTGATTGAATCAGCGAGGCCGACAAGATCAAAACTACAAAACGGGGAGACCTTTAAGCCCCGCCAGCAGCCGAGCCGAAGATGAAGCCGGGTCAGGGGATTCCGTGATCGAGCGAACCACGACGATCCGGCTCGCCCCCGCTTCGACGACGTCCGGCAGGGTGTCGGGGTCGATGCCGCCGATGGCAAACCAGGGCCTGGGCTCGCTGCCGTCGCGCTCTCGCGCCGCCGCGTGGCGCACGGTCTCGAGCCCTGTGGCGGGCCTCCCCGGCTTGGTCGGCGTGGCGTGGACCGGCCCGGTGCAGAGGTAGTCCGCCTCGGGCGCGGCGGCGTCGAATTCCGCCCCGGAGTGGGTCGAAAGCCCGATCAGAGCGTCCGCGCCGGTGATCCCCCGGACTGCGCCAGGCGGCAGGTCGTTCTGCCCCAGGTGTACGCCGTCGGCTCCCGCGACCACGGCCACGTCCGGCCTGTCATTGAGGATGAAGAGCGCCCCGTGTCGATCCGCGGCAGCTCGGAAGACGATGCTCCAGCACAGGAGATCGCCTGCCTCGGCATCCTTTTGGCGGAGTTGCACGAGATCGACGCCTGCTCCAAGGACCGCGTCGAGGAATGAGGCAAGGTCCCCCTGCGCTGTGCGGGCGTCGGTCACCAGGTACAGGCGGGCCCGTGCCAGGCGCTCCCGCCGGGTGTCACCCAGCCTCGACATCGCCCACTGCCGGCATGACCACCGGACGGCCGCCCAGGTCCGCCAGGCCCTCCCACGATGTCGAGGCGTTCGCATACAGGCGCTGCGGGATCCGTCCGGCCCGGAAGGCGAGACGGCCCGCCTCGACACCGGCTCGGATCGCTCGAGCCATGAGCACCGGGTCCGCGGCACGGGTGATCGCCGATGCGACGAGCACGGCGTCACACCCCAGCTCCATGCCCAGCGCCGCGTCCGAGGCAGTGCCGACCCCGGCGTCGAGGACCATCGGCACACGGGCGCGGTCGCGGATGATCCGAAGGTTGTAGGGGTTGCGAATACCGGATCCGCTCCCGATCGGCGCTCCAAGCGGCATCACGGCCGCGCACCCGAGGTCCTCGAGGCGCTGGCAGAGCACCGGGTCGTCGTTGGCGTAGGGGAGGACCACGAAGCCGTCGTTGATGAGCTGCTCCGCGGCGACCAGGAGCTCGGCGCCGTCCGGCAGCAGCGTGTCCTCGTCGGCGATGACCTCGAGCTTGATCCAGTTGGTCTCGAAGGCCTCGCGGGCGAGCTTCGCGGTGGTCACCGCGTCGCGCGCCGTGTAGCAGCCGGCGGTGTTGGGCAGGATGCGGCGCCCGGACTTCGCGACCACGTCGAGGAACGAGGCGCTGTTCGCGGGATCGAGCCTCCGGAGCGCGACGGTGACCATCTCGGTGCCGGAAGCCTCGAGGGCCTCCTCAAGCGAGCCGAGGCTCGAGGCGCCGCCGGTTCCCATGATCAGGCGCGACGTGAAGCGCTCGCCGGCGATGACCAGCGCGTCGTCGGTCATCAGCCGCCCTGGACGGCGTGCAGGATCTCGAGGCGATCTCCGGCAAGCAGCATGGTGTCCGGCCAGCTCGCGCGAAGCACGACGTCGCCATTGCGCGCCACCGCGATCCCGCGCTGCTCGGGTGGCAGCTCCATCTCCCTGAGCAGGTCGGTGAGCGCCAGCCCCTCGGCCACCTCACGGCTCTCGCCGTTGACCACGATGATCACGCCGGGACTCCCGCGACCCGCACAAAGCGGGAGGGCCACCACGGCCGCGTCGCATGCGGCCAGGCGCCCCCCTTGAGGACGCCGGCCACCGCGTCGGCGGTCGCCGGGGCGAGGAGAAACCCATTGCGATAATGACCGGTCGCGATGATCAGGCCGGGCGTCTGTGCCGCGCCCACGATCGGAGCGTTGTCCGGAGACGCAGGACGTAGCCCGGCTGAGGCCTCCACCAGCTCGAGCTCGGCCACGTCGGGGATGAGCGCCCGGGCGTCGCGCAGCAGGTCGAGGACCGCGCCGGCGAACACCGTCGTGTCGAAGCCGCGCTCCTCGACGGTGCCGCCGATAACAACCCGCCCGTCCCCGCGCGGGAGGATGTAGACGTGGGTCCCGCGGATCGTCCGGGTGATCATCGAGGGGTCGCCGCGAAGCCGCAGGATCTGTCCTTTCACCGGGCGCACCGGGGGCATCTCCTCCGCGGGGATGCCCGAGACGCCACCGGACCAGCACCCGGCAGCAAGGACCACGTGACGCGCGGCGATCTCCTCCGCACCGTCGATTCGGACGCCGGTCGCCCTGCCGCCATGCACGGCAACCTCACCACGTCCGGTGTGGATCTCGACGCCGAGGTTCCTGCAGGCGGCCTGCAGCGCCGCGGTCAGAGCACGGGGATCGACGATGTGATCCCCGTCGACGAGCATGCCGCTGCGGATCGACGGCGCCAGACCCGGCTCGAGCTCGCGGGTCTCGTGTGCCGACAACCTGACAACCGGGAGCCCCAGCGCCTGGCGGTGCGCGAACCCGCGCTCGAGATACGCGTGCTCATCCGCATCGACCGCAACGTGCAGCGTGCCGCACTGCCGGTACCCCGCGTGCCGTCCGGAGTTGTGTTCGACCTCCGCGATGAAGGCCGGATACGCCGCGGCGGAGTCGCGGTTGAGCTGGAGGACACGCTCCTCGCCGAACTCGGCCTCGCTGATCGGGGCGATCATCCCCGCGGCATAGTGCGACGCGCCGGACCCTGGATCGGGGTCGACCACCGCGACACTCAGTCCCGCGCGGGCGGCACGCCAGGCCACGGAGAGGCCGATGACACCCCCGCCGATGACCACTGCGTCCACAGGTCTCCTCCGATACGAGATCGAGTTTACGGGGATGAGTTGTTTGCGCCGATCCGGTCCAGGCGGTAGCCCACACCGAAGACGGTGGTGATGCGGAACGGCATCTGCGCGAAGGGCTCGAACTTCTCACGCAGCCAGCGCACGTGGACGTCGACAGTCTTCGGGTCGCCGTAGAAGCGGTTGCCCCATACGGCCGAAATGATTGCCTGCCTCGACATCACGCGGCCGGAATTGCGGAGCAGCAGCGAGAGGAGGTCGAACTCCCTCGGAGCGAGGCGCAGCTCCGTGCCCTCGAGGTGGATCGTCCGCGCGGCTCGGTCGATCTTGAACCCGCCGAACTCCTCGACCTCCGCGGCTCCGGGAGGCCGGCCACTCATCTCCGAGCGTCGGAGCAGCGCGGTGATGCGGGCGAGCAGCTCATTGAACGAGAAGGGCTTGGTGACGTAGTCGTCGGCACCGAGCTGGAGGCCGACGACCTTGTCGACCTCGGAGCCCTTGGCGGTCAGCATGAGGATCGGGGTCGACGACTCCTGCCGGAGGACGCGGCAGACCTCGAGGCCGCTCAACCCGGGCAGCATCACGTCGAGGAGGATGAGGTCGGGACGCTCGGCACGGGCCATCGCCAGTGCGTCAGGCCCTGTCCCCGCCTCGAGGACCACGTAGCCCTCTCGCGCCAGGTTGTAGCGCAGCGTCTCGCGGATGGCGTCCTCGTCCTCCACCACGAGGATTCGCTTGGCCGCAGTAGGCGCCATAACGAGCTTAACCGAGAGGGGACTCGAGTATTGGGCCTGGTCAGGTCGCAAGCAAATCGCTTCGGGAGCGCATGGCCGCGGCGGGTCGCGTCTCAGCACCCTGTCTTAGTCCACGATACCCGCGTTCTTGGGCGCGCGCGGAAACCGCCACGCCATGTTCGCGAGACACAAGTGCTCCAAGCAGGTCGAGATTATGGAATCCCCGTCGCCATATGTCGAAGCATGATCACATTGCGATCGAGTGGCGTTCCCTCTCTCCTCGAATCGAACCCAGCCCATGGCGAGTTGCCGGCGAGCTGACGATGCAAGCCCGCAAGCTCCAACTGGTTCTCCGAGCCGCCGGGATCCGCAGGCCCGTCATGGTCGATCAGAGTGCTTGCTATCGCCAAGGTGCCGACGCCGGCATCGAAGAGTTCGATCAGCCGTGCCTGACACGGCCAGTCAACGAACGATCCGGTCGTGACCTCCCAAAGGCCGCCTCCGACTCCGAGCGGGTTCGAGCGCGGGCGGATCCTGTGCCTGTGCGTATGCCCGTTCAGCCACAGCACGACGTTGTCGAATCGGAGCAGGGTGGGAAGCAGCCTCGGACCAGCACCGAATTGGGAGCCGTCGGTGTGGGGACGCTCGTTGCCAAGGACCTGCGATCCGTGGTGTGAGACGACTACCACCAGGCGGTCGCTGTCCCCAGTTTGGATCGTGCGTCCGTCGTTCGCGCGATAGCTCGAGTGCACCTCAATGAGCCTGCGTTCGAGCCAGATCAGTTGCTCGTCGCCGATGCACCCGTCGGCCGACCCGGCTGGGCAGGCGGTGTCCAGGACGATCACCCGAATTGCCGGGGTGTCGTATGCGTAGTACCCGATGCGACCCGATATATTCCGATCGTCGAAACCACGTCGAGCCGGAATGCCACCAAGGCAGTGCGCGGTCAGATATTCCTCCATGCTGCAATGCCGCCGCTCCGGGTCGGGGGTCACGTCACGTGACCCGCCTGCAAGGAACGCTTCCGGGCGGGTGACGAACGTGGCGTGCGCCCCGTCGCGGTCGAACCCGGGCGGCAACTCGATCGGCTTCAGTCCTGCAACAAACGCAGCCGCGAGAGCGGGAGTTACCACCCCGACGCCCTGGCAGAGTGTCTCGTGGTTGCCGTGGCACCCCAGCCACGGAATCCGCAGGCCGGGGGCATCGACGGGCTGCAGGGCACGATCGAGCAATCCCGGGATCAGCGGAAATCCGTAATCTCGTCGGAACAGATCGGGCTTGCCCGGACCACCGTCCGGTCTCCAGAAGATGTCATCGGGCCAGGCTGCCGACTGCACGCCTTCGTACATGTCCGAGCCGGAGTTCAGACGGACATGCCCGCCATCGAGCAGCTGTATAAAGGCGCGCAGCTCGTTTTGCTGCGCGTTGTCGATCGCATCGCCGCCGGTGAGGATCAGTTCGAGCGGGGCGCTCGTAAGAGGTGCGCTCGTGCCGGCGTTGAGCGCGCTGACGAGTGCGTTGATCGCGTGCGGCGTCAGTGTCTCCTGGGGGCGTTGCACAGGAACCAGCGCTCGGAACCGAGGGTCGGCGAATTCTCGATTGAGAAATTCAAAGCGCGTCGGTGACTGCACGTCGGTCACATGCAGGTCGGTCAGATGCGCGACGCACGCGATCGGCCGCTCGACGGTCACCGCATCCACGGCAGAGTTGGCAAGCTCGGAACGAACCACGTGTCGCTCGCCAGGCTGAGTCACGACCGCCCGGTACGGCAGGTGAACGCCGGCATCGAGCACGTGACCGGCGCCGAGACGACGGAGGTGCGTGAGCGGCACGGACGACCTAGAGGGCCACGGCAGCGGCGTCACGCGTGATGAGCACTGGGTCGAGGCGGAGCGCCACCTGCACTCGCGTCCCCGCCGAGTACGCCACGGCATCTGCCGTGGGGACCTGTACCAGTATCGTGGCGTCACCGAGGTCGACGGTGACCCGGCTCACGGCACCGAGAAAGGCGAGGACGAGCACGGTACCGACCAGCCGTCCCGTGGATGTGTCGGTTGCCGGGGAGAGGGACATCGCCTCGGGACGCACCAGCGCCACAGCGGGGCCGTCTGATTCTTCCGGCACGATCAGCGGCAGCCGAACGCCCCGGACCTCCACCGCTGCTCCACTGACGGTCCCGGCAAGCCGATTGGTGAGCCCCACGAATTCGGCCACGAATGCCGTTGCCGGCTTGGTGTAGACCGTCGTCGGCGGCGCCAGCTGCTCCAGCCTGCCAGCACGCATCACACCGACCCGGTCGGCGATGGCGAGGGCTTCTTCCTGGTCGTGGGTGACGAAAAGCGTGGTGATACCCACCTCGAGCTGGACACGCCGGATCTCATCGCGCAACTGGCTGCGAACCTTCGCGTCGAGCGCAGAGAGTGGCTCGTCCAAGAGGAGCACAGAGGGTCTGATGGCAAGCGCGCGCGCGAGCGCGACGCGCTGCTGCTGCCCCCCGGACATCTGATGTGCATAGCGGTCCGCCTGGGCGGACAGCCCAACCAGCTCCAGCATCTCCCCCGAGCGCCGGAGACGTTCCTGTGATCCGACCTTGCGCATTCGCAGGCCGAATGCCACGTTCTGGCGAGCGGTCATGTGTGGGAAGAGCGAGTAAGCCTGGAAGACCATCCCCGCGTCGCGACGGTTGGCAGGGAGATCGGTGATGTCCCTGCTGCCGATTTCGACTCGGCCGCCGTCGGCATCCTCGAGGCCTGCGACCAGGCGCAGGGCGGTGGTCTTGCCGCAGCCCGAGGGTCCTAGAAGCGCGACCAGCTCTCCGGCGCCGATGGTGAGGTTGAGGCCGTCGAGTGCATTCACCGAGCCGTAGCGCCGGCGCAGCTCGTGGAGGCGGACCTCGACGCCGGTGCGCGACCCTTCTCGCGGCGTTGATTCCGACTGTGCAACCACGGTCGTCACCTCACACCACTTCCGCCCGGCCCCGGCGCGAGCCGGGCCGCGGAGCGAACGACAACGCCAGGAGCAGGACGAAGACGAAGAGGAGCGACGCGACAGCGACAGCGATCGATACTCCTGCATTGGCACGACCGATCAGGGCGATTGCCACCTGGAGGTTCTCGAAGTTGAGAAGGTTCGCGATGGTGAACTCTCCCAGCACGACAGCCACCGACAGCAAGCACGCGTTGAGCACCGCACTCGACATGTTCGGCACGATGATCCGCCACACCACTGTGATCCAGCCTGCGCCCAGACTGCGCCCCGCTTCCGACAACGTGCGGACGTCGACACCCGAAAGGCCCGCGTCAAGCGCGCGATATGCATACGGCAGCACCAGGATCAGATACGCAAACCCGAGGGTGAGTATCGAGTCGCTGAGGTTGATGTTGATCCACTGATAGAGCGGCGCCAGACCGACAACGAGCACGATCGCGGGGATCGTGAGCGGCGCGAGGCAGAGAACCTCGATGACCCGAACCATGCGTGGTACTCGAAGGCGGACCCAGATCATCGTGGGCAGCAGCAGCACGAGCATCGCCACCGAGGTGATGACCGCGAGCTCGAGCGATGCCACGATCGCGCCGGTGAGATCGGGATATGAAAGGATGCCGCTGAACGACGAGAGCGTGCGCGGGGCATTGATGCCGACGCCTCTGGTCGAGAACTCGATCATCGCGCCGATCGGGATCAGGAAGAAGATGCCCAGCACCGTGAGCACGACAATTCTGAAGATCTGCAGGCGTCGATGCCGCCGGCGGTTCACGGGAGCCACCGAGCGGTACGGTGCTGGAGCCATGAGTACAGGGCGGTCACGGCGACGACGATCACCACCATGGCGAGCGCGAGCGAGCTCGCGACATTCGCCTGCGCGAGACCGACCTCGCTGCTCAAGGCATTGCTGATCTGCAACGGCACGATGATGCCGACCTGGTTGATGAGCGCGGCCGCGGTCGCATACGCGGAGAACGCATTTGCGAAGAGGAGCAGCAGACAGCCGAGGAATGCAGGCATCAGGAGCGGGCCGGCGACGTGACGCCAGTAGTGCCATGGCGTCCCGCCGAGATTCGCCGTGGCCTCACGCCACTGCGGGCGGATACCGTCAAGGGCAGGGAGAAAGACGATCACCATGAGCGGGATCTGGAAGTACGTGTAGACCAGGACGAGGCCGCTCAGCTGATAGAGCCACACACCGTTGGCGTAGATGTTGATGCCGCGCTCCTGCAGCCAGAGGGTGATGAAGCCTGCACCCCCGATGGTCGCAATGAAGGCAAACGCAAGGGTCACGCCACCGAACTGCGAGAGCACGCCGCACGCGGACGTGACCACGCGCCTGATCACTCCGTCCGGCTTGCCACTCGCAAGTGCGTACGCGAGCATCGCGCCAAGCACCGCGCCGATGGCGGCGCTGGCCGCGGACAGCACGACGCTGTGGATAAATGAGTCGATGATGTACGGCTGAGTCGAGCTGCGAGATGTTGGCCAGGGTCGGGCCGTTGGTGCCGGCAAACGCCCCGGCGACCACGATGGAGGTTGGGAGCACCAGAAACGCGGCGACGTAGACGAAGAACGGGAGGGCTCCAACCCAGCTTGGAACCCGCAGGCGCGCCCAGAACGGGCGGCCTGCGGATTCTGCTGCTGAGCTCAGCGGCGTTGTCAACTTCCTATGGCCGCTGCCCAGTTATTGGCAAGGTACGCGGCCGCCGCGGTGGACTGGTTCGGGCTGAGGAAGACGGGTGTTCCGCTCACCGGCGGCAGCGCTGCGGCGTAGGTTTGATTCAGCGTTGCGGCGGTTGTCATCGCGGCCATCTCGACCGGACGGGCGCCGCCCTGCAGCCAGAGATTCTGGCCGGTGACCGAGTACAAGTACTCCTCCCAGAGGCGAGCCGCGGCGGGATCCGGCGCGGTCTTCGAGATAGCCTGCGCGTAGTACCCGCCCAGCACCGCGTTCGACGGCACGAACACCTTCCAGGTCGGCACGTCCTGACCGTGGGTGGCGGACAGGTAGTCCCAGTCCAGCACCACAGGCGTCGTGCCGTTCTTCACCGTCGCGGTGGTGGCCTGGATCGGTACGAAGTTTCCAAGCTGGTTGAGCTTGTGGAAGAAGTTGACGCCGGGCGCGATGTTGTCGAGCGATCCGCCGTTGGCGAGCGACACCATCATGACCCCGTTCAACGCGGCGTTAGCCTGGGTCGGGTTGCCGTTGAGGGCCACAGCACCTTTGAATTCTGGCTTGAGCAGATCCTGGACCGACGTGATCGTGAACTTGCTCGAAGTCGTAGCCGATCGACATGTAGCCACCGTAGTCCTGGTACCAGAGCCCGTTCGCGTCCTTCTGGGTCGACGGGATGTCACTCCACTCGGTGACTTCATAGGGAGCGAAGAGCGTGGTGTTGGCGAGGGCTACCGCCATGCCGATGTCGAGCACATCGGGAGCGCGGCTGGTGCCACCCTGCTGTTTCACGGCGTTGACCTCGTCTTGGCTGCTGCCGTTGGGGTTCGCGGAGTTGACCTTGATGCCGTACTTGGCAGTGAAGCCGCTGATGATCGCACCATAGTTGGCCCAATCGGGAGGCAGGGCGATGACGTTTAGCTGACCCTCTTTCTTGGCGGCGGCGATCAGTCCGCTCATACCTCCGAAGGCGGCCGCCGATGTTGCCGTTGAAGCGTCCACACCGGAACTGCTTTCGGTGGTGGCAGAGCCACACGCTGTGATCACGGCGAACGTCGCCAGTACCGCTCCGGTGTGCGCGAATCGCCATATATGGTTCGACATTTTGCTGTCGTGTCCCCCATTGGTCGGTATGCGTGTCGCGCACGACACTAGGTGGTGGCCGATCCAGTAAGCAAGCCGGAATAGCCTTCACCAGCAAACGTTAATCAGTGCTTATTCGTTGCGTGTCACTGTCCTTACGCCATGAACAGAATCTCTTAACACTTCTGCGGCCCGCATCGCTCCCGCGGCGGCGAGGAACTCGGGTCCTGTGGTACATAGTTCTGGACAACCGCCCCATGCGCTCTCTCTACGCCATCGTCGTGACACTCGCAACCTCTGTTCGCACCATCGGTCTTTTACGAAAACACGTTTTTCGACCTGTTCGCACGGCTTGCGGCTGGCGAAATCTCCGAGCCGCGCGAGGAGTGCCTCAAAGCCGGCTCGCCGCGAGCCTATACTCGGCGGCGTGGAGGCACGCGACGCGGGCGATCTCCTGTCCGGGGCGGACAGCATCGCAGTGCTGCGGGCAGTGGGACTGCTCCTCGACCAGGGCATCGTCGGCCTGGACGCGGACGGCAATGTCCTGCTGGCCAGCGAGGGCGCCCGGAGGCTCCTCGGGCTCGACCTGAAGGAAGGCTCGGCGTTCGTCGCCGGCGAGGTCGACTACCGCCTCATCCGCATGGTCGATGCTGCCAGGGAGAGCGGCCACGTCGAGGAGCGCGCGATCACGCTGCACGACCGTGACTTCCTCGCGCGCGCGATCGCGCTCAAGGGAGAGGTGGCGACGCTGCTGTTCGTGCGCGACGAGACCCGCGTCCATCACCTCGAACGAGTTCGGCGCGACTTTGTCAGTAACGTGTCGCACGAGCTGCGCACGCCGATCACCGCCGTGCAGCTGATCGCCGAGACGCTTGCCAGCGGCGGCCTCGAGGATCCTCAGGCGGCGGCGGACTTCGTGCGTCGTATCGGTCAGGAGGCCGCGCACATGGCACAGATGGTCGAGGAGTTGCTCGAGCTCAGCACCATCGAGTCCGGGCTGCGGCCCATGGCGATCGAGCGCGTGCCGATCACGACGTTGATGAGGAGCCTCGACCGGCTGCGACCGCTCGCCGAGAGCAAGGGTGTGTCGCTCGCGGTGAGCGTTGCGCCGGGGACGCCCGACCTCGTCGGCGACACCTCACACCTGGGCCAGGTCCTGCGGAACCTCGCGCACAACGCGATCAAGTTCACCCCGTCCGGCGGGCGCATCGAGATCAGCGCAGAGCCGGGCACACCGGGGCATGTCGTCCTGCGCTGCCGGGACAGCGGCGTCGGGATCACACCCGCCGACCTGCCTCGCATCTACGAGCGCTTCTGGAAGGCGGACAGCTCGCGGCAGCGCGACGGTGAGGGCTCCGGCCTCGGCCTTGCCATCGTCCGTCACGTCGTCGAAGCCCATGGCGGGACGGTGACCGTCACCTCGGAACCGCGACGCGGGACCGAGTTCCAGGTGGTCCTTCCGGCGGCCACCGAGGAATCTCCGAGCGTCGTTTGACCGGGTTGCTGCCGCCGAAGGCCGTTGGTTACCATTCGACAACGGTTACGGCGTAGAAAGCTTCCTTGCAGGGGGAGGCCCATGGCGGAACGCGTTCTCGACATCGATGCGTCGCCCCCGATCGAGGGACCACCGGCGCTGCTGGAGCGGCACATCGAGCTTCTCGACATCGGTCTCCGCCGAACCACGCCCCGGATGAAGGGCCTGCTCAGGCAGATGTCGGCGTACCACATGGGGTGGTCCGATCCGCAGGGGCAACCGGCGCACGAGCCCGCCGGCAAGCGCATCCGTCCCGCGCTCACGCTCTGGGCATGTGAAGCGCTCGGAGGCGACCCCGCCTGGGCGCTCCCGGCCGCGGTGGCGGTGGAGCTGATCCACAACTTCACGCTCATCCACGACGACATCCAGGACGGCGACCAGCTCCGCCGCCACCGCCCCGCCGTCTGGGCGATCTGGGGCGCCGAGCAGGGCATCAACGCCGGCGACGGCATGTTCGGTGCGGCCATGAGCTCGCTGCTCGCCCCCGGACCGCGCCCCGGACGCCGGATGCGCGCCGCCCACCTCCTCAGCACCGCGGTGGTGCAGGTGGTCGAGGGCCAGTGCCTCGACCTCTCGCTCGAGGGCCGGCCCGGCGCGTCGCAGGCGACGTACCTCCGCCTCGCGACCATGAAGACAGGCGCGCTCCTCGGAGCCGCGATGGCCTCGGGCGCGGTGCTCGCCGGGGCGCCTCGCGCGGTGGCCCAGCGGTTCGACGCCGCCGGACGATTGCTCGGCCTTGCCTTTCAAGTTCGCGATGACTGGCTCGGCACCTGGGGTGATCCGGAGATCACCGGCAAGGGGCGCAGCGGCGACCTGCGTCGGCGAAAGCTGACGTACCCGGTCGTGGCCGCGTACGAGGTGGCGACGCCGATCCGGCGCCGTGAGCTGCGCAAGCTCTTCAACGACCGCGAGCCCGGCGGCGAGTTCCGGCTGCGCGCGCTCCTCGACGACCTCGGCGGCCCGCCGCTCACCGCCGGCGTCCCGATGGTGCTGGCTCGTGATGCCGTCGCCGCCCTGAGCGGCCTTCCCGACGAGGCGATCACCGACTTCGCGGATCTGGCGATCCATGTTGCTGAACGCAACCGCTAGCGCGAGCATCGAGACCGCTCCCGTCTCGCGAACGGCGTCGCGCAAGGATGAGCACCTGCGCATCAACATCAACGAGGACGTCGCCGCCAAGGGCATCGACAGCGGGTTCGACGACTATCGGTTCGTCCATCGCGCCCTCCCCGAGATCGACCTCGACGACGTGGACCTGCGCACGAGATTCCTGGGCAGGCCGGTCGGCGCACCGCTGCTCGTCTCGTGCATGACCGGCGGCACCGATCATGCGCGGCTCATCAACGAGCGGCTCGCCCGCGTCGCGCAGCGCCACACGCTCGCGATGGGTCTCGGCTCGTGCCGAGTGCTCCTCGAGCAACCCGAGGTCCTGCCCACGTTCGACGTGCGCGAGATCGCTCCCGACGTTCCGTTGCTCGCCAACCTCGGCGCGGTGCAGCTGAACCTCGGAGTCGGTGTCGACGAGTGTCGCGCGCTGCTGCGCATGCTTCGCGCCGATGCGCTGGTGCTGCATCTCAATCCGTTGCAGGAGGCGCTCCAGCCGTCGGGGAACACCGCGTTCAGCGGGCTCCTCACGCGCATCGAGGAGGTGTGCGCCGGCCTTGGCGCGCCGGTGATCGTGAAGGAGGTCGGCTGGGGCATCGCCGAGGATCTCGTGCTGCGCCTGTTCGAGGCCGGAGTCACGGCGGTTGACATCGCCGGAGCGGGCGGCACCTCGTGGAGCGAGGTGGAGCGTCATCGCATCAGCGACCCCGTCCGGGCTCGGGTCGCCGCGGCGTTCGCGAGCTGGGGCATTCCCACGACGGACGCGCTGATCCGCGCTCGGGCCTCGGTCACGGACGGGTTCCTCATCGCAAGCGGCGGTGTCCGAAACGGGATCGACATCGCCAAGTCGCTGACGCTCGGCGCCGACGCGGTCGGGATCGCCGGTCCGCTCGTACGCGCCGCGGCCGCGGGCGACGGGACGCTCGAGGAGACGGTCGCGGTGATCCTCGAGGAGTTGCGCCTCGCCATGTTCTGCGTCGGCGCGGCGCACACCGGCGCACTGTGGAGCGACGCGTGCCTCGTGCGCGTCGACGGGGCGTCGCGCTGATGGTACGACCCGTGAACCAGCTCGACGCCGCCGATGCGTACTGCCGCGAGCTGGTGCGCCACTACGAGAACTTCACCGTCGCATCGCGTGTCTCACCGCCCGCGCTGCGCCGCGATCTCATGCGGATCTACGCGTACTGCCGGTACACCGACGACCTCGGTGACGAGAGCGGTGACCGTGCGGTGGCCACGCGCCGGCTGCGACGCTGGCGCGACGAGGTGCGTGAGAGCTTCGAGTACAGCGAGCGCACGCATCCGGTGCTGGTCGCCCTCGCCGACACAGCTGAGCGCTTCAAGCTCGAGGAGCAGCCGTTCATCGACCTGATCGACGCCAACCTGCAGGACCAGCGGATCGATCGCTACGAGGACTGGACGGCGCTCCGCGCGTACTGCAACCGGTCGGCCGCGCCGGTCGGGCGCATCGTGCTGCGTCTCTTCGGCATCGATGCGCCGTCGGCGATCAGCCTGAGCGACGACGTGTGCATCGGGTTGCAGCTTGCCAACTTCGCTCAGGATGTGTCCGTCGACGCGCGCCTCGGTCGCAGCTATCTTCTCCAGGAGGAGGTGCGGGCGCATGGCACCGACGGCGCCGTCCGGTTGCTGTGCGAGCGGGCGCGCACGCTCCTCGCAGCAGGTCGCGAGCTCGAGCAGCTCGCGCCGTCACGGTTGCGCGTCCAGCTTGCTTTGTACCGACTCGGCGGCGCGGCGATCCTCGACGCGGTCGCCGCACGCAACTACCACACGACCACGCAGCGCCCTGTGGTCGATCGAACCGCGCGAGTCCGGATCGCCGCCGCAGCGATCTCGACCGGGCTCCATCGCGAGACACCGCACGCCCAACCCGTGCGCGCCACCACGACGACCGGTGAGCGGCATGCTTGACACGCCGGCGCTCCCCAACATGCGCGCCGCCGAGCGCTTCTGCGAGGACATGGCGCGTCGCGAGGCGGCCAACTTCTACTGGGGGTTCATCGCGCTGCCCCGTCAGCAGCGCACCGCCATCTACTCGCTGTACGACTTCGCTCGCCAGGTCGATGACGACGCCGACCTCGACGGTCGTGCCTCACGGCATGCGCGCCTCGAGCATCATCGCCGCCGCCTGCACGACACGCGGCCCGGCGACACCACCGACCCGGTGATGGGCGTGCTCGCGCTTGCGATGCGACGCTACTCGATCCCGATGCACGAGGTCGAGATGCTCATCGACGGCGTCGCCATGGACCTGACGACGACGCGGTATCGCACGTGGGACGAGCTCCAGCGCTATGCGAATCTCGTCGCGTCGATCGTGGGACGGATGTGCGTGCGCATCTTCGGGTTTCGCGATCCGGTTGCGCTGGAACGCGCCGACGAGCTCGGGGTCGCGCTGCAGCTCATCAACATCCTTCGCGACGTGCACGAGGATGCCGCACGCGGCCGCATCTATCTCCCCTCGGAGGAGCTCGCGGCATTCGGCATCACGGAGGCCGACATCCTCGAAGGCCGTGCCGCCCCCGGGTGGCGACCGTTCATGGCGATGCAGGCGGCGCGCGCGCGAGCGCTGCACGCATCGGGCCTGCGCGTCACCGAATCCATCCCGACGCAGCCGGCCGTGTGCGTGCGAACCATGGCCGGGATCTATCTCGGCATCCTCGATCGCATCGAGGCGACACCGGAGCTCCCGCTGCGCGATCGCGCGCGGCTCTCCAAGGCCGCCAAGCTCGGCGTGATGGCCCGGTCGTGGCTGGCGGCCGTATGAACCAGCAGCCGCGTGTCGCCGTCGTCGGTGCGGGCCTCGCGGGCCTCACCGCGGGGATCGAGCTGGCCAGACGCGGCTGGCATGTGGACATATACGAGCGGTCGCGGCTGCTCGGCGGCAAGGCGACGTCGTTCGTGGTCGACGGCCACGAGGTCGACTGCGGGCAGCACGTGGTGCTCGCATGCTGCACGGCAACCCTCGACCTCGTCGCGGAGCTTGGGCTCAGCGACTCGCTCTTCGTGCAACCGCGCTTCGAGGTGACCGTGCTCTCACGCAACCGGCCACCCGCGCAGCTCCGCGCATCGGGGCTTCCCGCACCGATGCACCTGATGACCGGTTTCGCCCGCTACCCGCATCTGACGGCGGTCGACAGGTTCATGGTCGGTCGCGCGCTACTCGCAGCACGCCGCGACACCGAACCGCACGGCGACATGGCGACGTGGCTGCGCCGTCAGCATCAGAGCGTGCGCGCGCTGCGCGCCTTCTGGGAGCCGTTTCTCGTGCCCGCGCTCAACGCGCCACTCGACCGTGTCTCGGCGGCGATGGGGCTCTTCGTCATCCGCACCGCCTTTCTCGGCGATCGTGACGCGGCGCGCATCGCATACCTCACCGTGCCGCTGGCGCGACTTGCCGAGGCGGCGGCTGCGCGAGTCGACGGTGTGCACCTGCGCCAGGCGGTCGTCGGCGTGCATCACGACGGCGAGCGTGTCACCGGGGTGAAGCTGAGCGGTGGCGCCGGCGCGGCGTGCGACGCGTGCGTGCTCGCAGTGCCCCCGCAACGTCTCGCTGCGATCCTCGAGGATGCGCCCGCGTGCGGGGTCGGCGGCCTGGATGCGTTCGAGGCCATGCCGATCGTCGACGTGCATCTCTGGTACGACCGGCCGGTGCTCGGATGCGACTTCGCGGCGCTGCTCGACTCGCCGGTGCAGTGGGTGTTCGAGAAATCTCCCGGCTACGTGTGCTGCAGCCTGAGCGCAGCCGACACGCTCGTCACGCGCCCCGAGAGCGAGCTCGTGGAGCTCTGCCGCAGCGCGCTGGCATCGGTGCTGCCGTCGGCCGCCCGCGCGCGCCTGCTGCGAGGCGCGGCGACACGCGATCCCGACGCGACGTTCATCCCCGCACCGGGCGTGCGCCGCCCGGGGCCGTCGACGAAGTTCTCCAACCTGGCGATCGCCGGCGCGTGGACCGACACCGGCTGGCCGGCGACCATCGAATCCGCGGTGCGGAGCGGGCGCACGGCAGCGAACACGCTCTTCCGCAACGCCGCGACGTGGCAGACCACGGCGCTGCTGGAGGCGGCCCATGCCGTCTGAGGCGCTGACGTCCGCGGTCGACTGGCTGCTCGAGCAGCAGGACCCCACCGGGTGGTGGAGCGGCGAGCTCGAGACCAACGTCACGATGACCGCCGAGCACGTGCTGCTGCTCCGGTTCCTCGGTGCCTCGCACGCCGACATCGGCGAGGGCGCAATCCGCCACATCCTGGGGACGCAGCGTGCGGACGGGACCTGGGCGCTGTACCACGACGGCCCCGGCGACCTGAGCACGACCATCGAGGCGTACGTCGCACTCCGCGTGCTCGGCATCGACGCGGGCCGTGCGGAGATGCGCCGTGCGCTGCGCACGATCCTCGACCAGGGCGGTGTCACCGAAGCGCGTGTCTTCACCAAGATCTGGCTCGCACTTTTCGGCGCATACCCGTGGGACGGCGTGCCGAGCATGCCGCCGGAACTGGTGCGGCTCCCGTCCTGGGCGCCGCTCAACCTCTACGACTACGCGTGCTGGGCACGCGGCACGATCGCTCCGTTGCTCATCGTCATCTCGCGCCGTCCGGTGCGCGACCTCGGTGTCAGCGTCGCGGAGCTGGTGGCTCCCGGCACCGAGCACCGCATGCATCGCGTGCCCGGCTCCGGTCCATTCATCTGGCTCGACCACGCACTCAAGATGTACGACCGGCTCCCGGTGCAGCCGGGGCGCGCGTCGTCACGGCGCAGGCTCGTCGACTGGATCAGCGAGCGTCAGGAGGCCGACGGTGGGTGGGGCGGCATCCAGCCCCCGTGGGTGTACTCCCTGATCGCGCTCAACCTCGAGGGCATGCAGCTCGATCACCCGGTGATGCGACGCGGGCTCGAGGGGTTCCGGCGCTTCAGCATCGACGATGCAGCGGGATGGCGGCTCCTGGCATGCATGTCGCCGGTCTGGGACACCGCGTGGGCGATGCTCGCACTCCGCAGGGCAGGCCTCCCGCGCGACCACGTCGCGCTCCGCAGCGCGGTGGACTGGCTGCTCGCCGAGCAGATCAGCGGCAGCGGCGACTGGCAGGTGAAGGTCCCGTACGAGGGCTGTGGCGGTTGGGCGTTCGAGTTCGACAACGACATCTACCCGGACGTGGACGACACCGCAGTCGTCGCGCTCGCGCTCCTCGAGTCGGGAGACCCGGGCCGCGTCGCGCAACCCGTCGCGGATGCGGTGCGCTGGTGCCGCGCGATGAAATCGCGAAACGGGGCATGGGCGGCGTTCGACAAGGACAACACACGGGCGCTCGTGTATCGGCTGCCCTTCGCGGATTTCGGCGCGATGCTCGACCCACCGTCGGAGGACGTGACCGCGCACGTGATCGAGATGTTCGCCGCAGTCGGCGACCGACCCGACCATCCCGACATCGCGCCGGCGCTTGCGTATCTCCGTCGCGAGCAGCGTCCCTGGGGCTCGTGGTATGGACGCTGGGGCGTCAACCACATCTACGGCACCTGGTGCGTGGTGAGCTCGCTCGCAGCCCTGCGAACGGGCGGCGACATGGTGCGTCGCGCGGCACGGTGGGTGCGCGATGTGCAGAACCCCGACGGAGGCTGGGGTGAGAGCTGCCACTCCTACGCCGACGAGTCCTTCGCCGGCGTGGGCACGAGCACGCCGTCGCAGACCGCCTGGGCCATGCTCACGCTGCAACTCGCGGGTCACGGCGGCGACCCTGCGTGCGCACGCGGCCGGGCCTTCCTGCTGGAGCGGCAGCGTGGCGGGACGTGGGATGAGCCCGAGCACACCGGCACCGGGTTCCCCGGCGACTTCTACATCAACTATCACCTCTATCGACATGTCTTCCCGACCCTCGCACTCGCCGGCGACGAGACGGCGGGGTCGCAACAAGGGGCCGAGCGCGTGCTCGTCGCCCAGACGTAAGCCGGACCAGGAGAAAGGAGCGAGCCATGGCGGTGCCACTGCGACAGGCGATGCGGGTCGGGGGCTACGTGGCCCGGCAACGGCTGCGACGCAACGAGAAGTTCGCGCTCGTGCTCCAGCTTGAACCGCTCTATCAATGCAATCTCGCCTGCGCGGGATGCGGCAAGATCCAGCACGAGGATGCGATCCTGCAGCGGCGCCTCACGGTGCAGCAGTGCATCGACGCGGTCGAGGAATGCCAGGCGCCGATGGTGTCGATCGCCGGCGGTGAGCCGCTCGTGCACAAGGAGATCGACCAGATCGTTGCCGCGCTCGTCGCGCGCAAGCGCTACGTGTACCTCTGCACGAATGCGCTGCTGCTCGAGAAGAAGCTGCACCTGTTCAGGCCGTCGCCGTACTTCTCGTTCTCCATCCACATCGACGGGCTTCGCGAGCGGCACGACGAGTTGGTGTGCAGGACGGGCGTCTTCGACAAGGCGATCGCGGCCATCGCCGCGGCGAAGAAGCGCGGCTTCCGCGTGACCACCAACACGACGTTCTTCGACCAGGACGATGCCAAGTCGATCCGCGGCGTCCTCGACTTCCTCAACGACGAGGTCGGTGTCGACAGTATGCAGATCTCGCCCGGCTACGCGTACGAGAAGGCCCCGGACCAGGATCACTGGTTGAATGTGGAGCGCACCCATGCGCTGTTCCGGGACGCGTTCGCGGACGGGCGCCGCAAGAAGTGGCGGCTCAACCACTCCCCGCTCTTCCTCGATTTCCTCGAGGGCAAGGTCGATTTCAGCTGCACCGCCTGGGGTATCCCGAGCTACTCGGTGCTCGGCTGGCAGCGCCCCTGCTACCTCATGTCCGACGGCTATGCGACGTCGTACCGCGAGCTGCTCGACACGACTCCGTGGGAGAAGTACGGCCGCGGGCGCGACGAGCGGTGCGGCAACTGCATGGCGCATTGCGGGTACGAGCCGACTGCGGTCGTCGCCACCTCGGCGTCGTTGCGGGAATCGATCCGTGCGGCGAGTGACAGCCTCCGGCCTCGCAGAACCAAGCCAGAACTCAACTGACGTGACCGCGAGCGCGGCGCCCGTGCAGGGTGATGTCTTCATGACGGGCGCCTCGGGGTTCGTGGGATCGCACGTCCTCCAGGCACTGCTCGCGCGCGGCTACCGCGTTCGCGCGCTCATGCGGGACGGCGCCGCGGCAATGCCGCCCGGAGTCGTCTCGGTGAGCGGCGATCTCCGTGCGCCGGCGTCACTGGTGCCGGCACTGCGCGGCTGCCGCTTCCTCGTGCACACCGCCGCGCTCTACTCATTCTCGCCGCGCGACGGCGAGACCATCGCCGAGGTGAACATCCGCGGGACCGAAGGCATCCTCGAGGCGGCCCGTATCGCCGGCATCGAGCGGTCCGTCGTCACCTCGAGCTCGTCCGCGCTCGCGCCGGCCGCCGGATCCCGTCCCGTCGACGAGCGCAGCTGGGCGGAGCCGAGGAGCGGGCTCACGTACCACGGATCCAAGCTGCTGCAGGAGCGCGCGGCGCTCAGCGCGGACACGCCGGTGATCACCGTCCTCCCGACGGCACCCGTGGGACCCGGGGATCGGCGGCCGACGCCGACCGGCGCGATCATCCTCGACCTGCTGCGCGGGCGCATCCCCGCGACGCTTCGCGGTGGCATGAACGTCGTCGCAGTCGAGGATGTCGCCACGGCCCATGTGCTCGCCCTCGAGCTCGGCCGCCCCAGGGAGCGCTACATCGCCGGCGGCGTGAACCTGAGCCTCGCGGAGCTGTGGCGGCTCATCGCACGCGCGGCCGGACGCCGCAGCCGCACGTTCCCCCTTCCGTACGCCGTCGCCGCCGCCGCGGCGCGGGTCGACGGCATCCGCGTCCGCATCGCGGGAGGGGTGCCGGCCATCCCGATCGAGGGCGTGCACATGGGTCGGTTGCAGATGTACTCGAGCAGCGCGAAGGCCGTCAACGAGCTCGGCTACCGGCCGACCAGCGTCGGCGCGGCGATCGACCGCGCGGTCGGCTGGTATCGCGCCAACGGCTATGCCTGACGCGGATCCGGTCGATGGCTAGAGAGCGGGTCCTGGCCGTCTGCGCGATGGGGGTCGAAGCCTGGGGCGTGCGACGGCGAGCGCGGGGCGTCCGGGTCGTGCGGGTCGGCATCGGGGGCACCACGGATCCGCGCGGCGCGTCGATCGTGATCAGCGCCGGCCTCTGCGGCGGGCTGCTCCCCGACCAGGCTCCGGGGACCGTCGTCATCGCGACGAGCGTCTCGGACGAGGCGGGGACGGCACATCCCTGCGACCCGGAGGTCGCGACCCGGCTCGAGCGCGCGGCGCGGTCACTCGGGTTCCCGGTCGCGACCGGTTCACTCGTGTCCACGTCCGCGATGGTCACCGGCGCGAACCGAGGCGTCTGGGCAGGCCGTGGTCATGTCGCCGTCGACATGGAGTCCGCTGCGGCAGCCTCCACGGCGCCGCGCTTCGGCACGGTCCGGGTGATCCTCGACACGCCACGCCAGGAGCTCTCGCCGGCGTGGGTCAACCCGGCGCACGCCGTGCGCAACCCGGCGAACTGGCGCGAGGCGATCTGGCTCACCGTCAACACGCCGCGCTACTCGCTGCGGGTGGGCAGGGTCCTACAGGCGGCCTTCCTCCGCGATATCGACGCCCAGATATAGCTGGACGGCGCCGCGGAGCATCTGCGCGACGCCCGGGACATCGAACTCCTGTGCCATCTCGTGGAGCGCGGCGCGCTGCGCGTGCAGCGCGGCCTCGACGACCCGGCATCCGGCTTCGGTGAGGCCTACTCGCACCATGCGCCGATCCGGAGCGCACCGCAGGGTCTTCACCAGCCCCCGGGCGTTCAGCTCGTGGACCATCAGCGAGACGCGCGCCTCCGGTGCCTGGATCAGCTCGGCGAGATCGCCCTGCACGCACCCCTCCGTGCCGGCCGCTCCGGCCTCCAGCAGGAGGTGGTACTGGAGCGGGCTGAGGTCGTGCTGGGCAAGCGACCGGTTGATCTGGATGAGCGCCTGGCGGAAGCCGCGGCGGAAGACGGCGGCGAGCCTCAGGTCGTCGATCGTGGCGTCCTGAAAGAAGCCGCTGTTCCGGGTTTCTGGCTTCTTGGCCGCTACGGTCACGTCGCCGACTTTACAAGGTGTGACAGGGACACCCCGAGGACGCGCTGGCGGTGTCGGGCAAATATTTGTTGACGATGCGTAAAAATGTGTGAAGCCACCACGCGGCGGGGCGATTGGCGGAATTGGTGGTTGTCACGATGCTCGCCCAGGGGCCACATTGAGGGGGGATTGCCAGCCAGGGGGATGGTGCCTCGGGGGGGCGGTCCCACCGGACGGGAGCGCAGCCCGCGACGAGCGGGCGGCGTCTCCCATCGTCCGTGTCAGACGTCGTGTCCGAGCGCGCGGAGCGCCTTGACGTACTTGGGAGTGCTGTCCGGATCGCCCGCACCCGCCCTCCGCAGCCGGGCCATCACGGCGTCGATGAGGGCCTGGTCGGCATCGAACAGCTCGACCTCCACCTCGCGAAACTCCGTGATCGTCCGGTCCCCCGACAGCACCGCCACGTGGTCGTCCGCAACCTCGGCTCGCCGGGCGCCGCCCGCGACCAGGTCGACGGTGTGCCGGTCTGTGACCAGCCGCGCGACGGGATGCAGCGCGACCTCACCCACCGCCGCACGGATGACGTCGAGAGCGGCATCCGGAGGGTGGACGGGTGGTCCCGTGAAGTCGGTCTCCTCGCGCGAGACGGCCTGCCCCACCATCCGTGCGCCCGCCTTGAGCGTCCACTTGCCGGGCTCGCCCGGCGCGCTCCGGTGGCGCAGGCCGAGCTTGGCGTGGAGCAGCGTCAGCTCATCGGTGTCCCAGTACGTGGCGGACAGCTCCACCATCCCGCGGTCCACCGCGCCGGTCCCCGCCACGACACCGGCGAGATCCGGGAGCAGGAAGTCGTCGCCGACCGGGATCTTGATCTCTCGCTCTTCGGGCATCGACCCACTCTAGGCGGAACGCGGGTGCGTATGGCACCCTCGTCGGATGCCGAACGAGGTGCTCTTTGCCGGCATTCCCGTTGCGGACTTCGATGCCGCGGTCCCCTGGTACGAGCGTGTCTTCGGCCGCGCCGCTGACATCATCGTCAACGAGGATGAGGTGATGTGGCAGCTCGCCACAGCCGGCTGGCTCTACGTGGTGCGCGATGAACGCAATGCCGGCCACGCGCTCGTGGCGCTCGCGGTGCCGGATCTGAACGCGACGCTGGCGGCAATGGAGTCGCGCGGCATTCGGAGCGCGGTCATCGAAGAGGCCGGCGAGTCGGGGCGAAAGGCGCGGGTCCTGGATCCCGAAGGCAACACGCTGGCGTTCATCGAGGTCGAACAACCCGGCGCTTGAGCGCCATATCGCGGCCCGTACACTCGCGCACATGACCGACGTCCTGCGTTTGCTGTCGCTGGTGGTGGGAGCAGTGCTCGTCCTGCTCATCCTCGCCGACGCGATCGGGACCCTGATCGTCACCCGCGCCCGCGCAGCGCGCTGGCGCCCCACGCGACTCTGGTACGAGGCGACGTGGCGGGTGACGCGGACTGCGGCGGCGCACCTCCCCTCGCGCGGCGGGGACTTCGTCCTCAACGTCTACCCGGCGCTGTCGCTTCTCGGTTTGCTCGTGCTCTGGCTCGCAGGGCTCTGCGTCGCGTGGGCGTGCGTCTACTGGGGACTCTCGGAGACCATCGCGGGGAACGGCGACTGGGTGAGCCTCGCGTACTTCTCCGGGACGTCGCTGCTCACGCCCGCGTTCGGCCTGCTCAACGGCGAGGGCGCGCGCTTCCTCTCCCTGGTGGAGACGCTGAGCGGCCTCGGCACGATCGCGCTGCTCATCTCGTATCTCCCCGCTCTCTACGGCGCGTACAGCCGTCGCGAGGCCCGGCTCCTGACGCTCGACGACCCGATCGGCGGCCGGCTGACACCGTATCGCGTGATCGCGGTGCACGCGACCGACGGGAATCTCGAGCTCTTCAATCGCTTCTGCTCCGACTGGGAGATGTGGACCGCGGAGGTGCTGGAGAGCCACACCTCGTACCCGATGCTCGCGCTCTTCCGGTCGCAGCACCCGGGCCAGTCCTGGATCACGGCGTTGGGGGTGGTGACCGATGCCGCGGTGCTGGCGTGCGCGTGCATCGCCGGCGAGGAGGTGCGCGAGCCGTACTTCCTGTATCGGCGCGGCCGCCGTGCCCTCAGTGACATCGCCGCCGCGTTGAACATCTCGGAGGTCCCTGCGGACACGTCGGCGCTCACCCTGGAGAACGTCGAAGCCGCGTGGAACGGGCTCAGGGAGCTGGGACTCGAGATTCGCGACATGGACGATTCGTGGCGCCGCCTCCGGGAGATGAAGGAGACGTACGGCGAGCACCTGCAGCAGCTGATCGACTACACGCTCGCACCGCACGGCTTCTGGGGGCATTCGGCCGAGGCGACCGTCGTCGAGGAGGTTGCTCGGGCGACGGCGGACGCACGCATCCGCGCACGCGGGCGCGCCAGTCGCGCGTCGCTTCCCGGCTAGGCAGCGCTCAGAGGTACTCCTCGAAGCCCGGCCACGCATCGACCATCTGCTGCTGCAGCGCTTTCGACAGCGGAAGATACGTGCCGGTCGCCTCGGCCACGACGCTGCCGTCGGGAAGGAGCACACGTCCCTCGGTGTGCAGCGCGCGGCGCAGCAGTCGCGTGATCCAGCCCTCGACGCGAAGCACGGTCCCCACCGGGGCGGCGTTTCGGAACCGCACCTCGAGGCGCGCGGTCACCACCCAGTGGCGGTGCAGCGCAGAGCAGCGGCCCATCGCATCGTCGAGCACTGCGCTCATCAGGCCGCCGTGCGCGAAACCCGGAAAGCCGACGTGGTCGGGGCCTGGCGTCCATTCCGTGAACACGCGCTCCCCGTCCAGCTCGTACTGCAGGTGCAGCCCCGCCGGGTTTCGCAGGCCGTGGACGAAGTTCAGCTGGAATGCGCTGCGATCGTTGAGCCAGGATGGGTCGATGGCGTCGCCGCTCACGACGCGACGAGGCGTTCCATACCACCGAGATATGGGCGCAGCGGCGGTGGGATGACGACCGAGCCGTCGCGCTGCTGGTTCGCCTCGAGCACCGCGTCGTAGGTGCGCGGCACCCCGAGCGCACTGCCGTTCAGGGTGTGGACGAAGCGCGGTTTCTCCTGCGGCGACGGGCGGTACCGGATGTTTGCGCGCCGCGCCTGGAAGTCGGCGAACACCGAACAGGACGACACCTCGAGCCACTGCCGCATCCCCGGTGCCCACACCTCGACGTCGTACTTCTTCCACTGCGCGAAGCCGAGATCGCCGGTGCACATGGACAGCACGCGGTACTGAAGGCCGAGCTGCTGCAGCACATGCTCCGCGTGCGACGTGATCAGCTCGAGCTCGTCGAGCGAGGTCTCGGGCGTTGTGAAGCGCACCATCTCGACCTTCTCGAACTGGTGCAGGCGTATGTAACCGCGCGTGTCCTTGCCTGCCGCGCCGGCCTCACGCCGCCAGCACGGAGTGAACGCGACATGCGCGATCGGGAGCTGCGACGCGTCGAGAATCTCGCCCGCGTAGAGGTTGGTCACCGGCACCTCGGCTGTCGGGATGAGGAAGAGCCCGTCGTCGGTGTGGTACGCCTCGTCCTCGAACTTCGGCAGCTGCGCGGTGCCGACCATCGCCTCGCGTCGCACCAGGTACGGCGGCGCGATCTCGCTGTATCCCTGCTCGCGCGCGACGTCGAGCATGTACGACGTGAGCGCTCGCTGCAGACGCGCACCGTCCCCGCGGAGGATCGCGAATCGCGAGCCGCTGATCTTCGCCGCTCGTTCGAAGTCGAAGATGCCGAGCCGCTCGCCGAGCTCGTAGTGTGGGAGCGGCTCGAAGTCGAACGCCGGCGCGTCACCCCAGGTGCGCGCGACGACGTTGTCCTCGGGGCCACCGCCGTCCGGGACGCTCTCGTGCGGCACGTTCGGGATCTCGAGCAGCAGCGCCTCGACACGCTGATCGAGGTCGGCAAGGCGCGCTTCACCGTCCTGGATCTGACTCTTCAGGAGTCCGAGCGACGCGCGCTGCTCGTCGGACGGCGCGCCGCGCACGCCGGCGGACGCAGCGCGCTGCTCCGCGCGCGCCTGCTCGACGACGGTGCGCAGCGCCCGCGCCTCGGCGTCGATCGCGAGCAGCTCGTCGATCGGCGCCGTCTCGCCTTTGCGGCGCGCACCGTCGCGAACGGCGTCGGGATCGTCGCGGATGCGCTGGAGGGGAAGCATCAATCAGTCCGCGCTCGTCTCGCCGTCGCGATGCTGCGGGCGCATCGTCGGGAAGAGCAGCACGTCGCGAATGGTCGCCGAGTTGGTCAGCAGCATCACGAGCCGGTCGACGCCGACACCGAGACCGCCCGCCGGTGGCATGCCGACCTCGATCGCCTCGAGGAAATCCTCATCGATCGGGGGGATCTCCGCGTCACCTGCCGCGCGGAGTCGCGCCTGCTCCTCGAAGCGCGCGCGCTGGTCGATCGGATCGTTCAGCTCGCTGAAGGCGTTGGCGAGCTCGCGACCGGCAATGATCAGCTCGAAGCGCTCGACGAAGCGCGGATCGTCGCGACGCCGGCGCGCGAGCGGGCTCACCTCCTCCGGGTAGTCGAGCACGAACGTCGGGTCCCAGAGCGTGCTCTCGACGTGCTGCTCGTAGATCTCGAGCAGCACCGCGCCCGGGCCGAGACCGGGCGCGACGGCGACGTCCAGCTGCTTCGCGACGGCGTGCATGTCGTCCCACGATGCGAGCACGTCGACGCCCGTCCGCTCGCGCACGAGGTTCACCATCGTCTCCGCCCGGTACGGCGGGCGCAGGTCGAGCGATCGACCGGCCACGGTGCGGAGCAACGGGTCCTCGCAGGGTGCGCTGCCACCCTCGTCCTCCTCGACCACCTGCGGGCCCGCGGCATTCGCGGCGGCGGTGATGAGCGCCTCGGTGAGCTCGCGCATATCGTTGTAGGTGGCATACGCCTGGTATGCCTCGAGCATCGTGAACTCGGGGTTGTGCCTGGGTGACAATCCCTCGTTGCGGAACACGCGCCCGATCTCGTAGACGCGCGCATAGCCGCCGACGAGCAGACGCTTGAGATGCAGCTCGATCGCGATGCGGAGATACACGTCGGTGTGCAGCGCATTCCAGTGGGTGCGAAACGGGACTGCGGCGCCACCGCCGGGAATCGGCTGCAGGATGGGCGTCTCCACCTCGAGAAAGCCGCGCTGATCGAGCGTGGCGTGCAGCGCGCGGATGAGCCTCGTGCGGGTCGCGAAGTGCAGACGCTGGGACTCGTTGCTCAGGAGATCGAGGTACCGCTTGCGGTAGCGCGTCTCCTGGTCCTGCAGGCCGTGGAACTTCTCGGGTGGTGAGTGCAACGACTTCACGAGCAGGGTGACCGTGTCGACGAGCACGCTCGCCTCGCCACGACGCGTCCGTGTGACCGGCCCCATGATCCCGACGATGTCGCCGAGATCGAGCATGCCGACAAGGGCGTGCGCGTCCCCGGAGCGATCCGCTCGAAACCACATCTGCATGCGCCCGCTTGCGTCCTCGACGTGCGCGAACGCGACGCCGCCGAGATCGCGCAATTGCATGATCCTGCCGGCGACGGCGACCACAGGACGATCCGGTGCGTCGACGTCGGCATCCGGATGCTCGGCTTCGTATGCGGTGAGCAACCGGCGCGCCCCCTCGATCGTCGCGCTCGGCGAAAAGTCGACGCCGTAGGACGGGATCCCGCGCGCGCGCAGCTCGTCAACCTTGCGGCGTCGCTCTGCGAAGAGTTCGTCGGATGGCATGCGCGCTATCTTCCCCGCCCGGACGCGCTCCGTGCGCGTGACGCGCCCGCGCGGTCGCTAGTTGATCTTGACGATCTTGATCTGGCGTGCGCCGCCGGGGCTCTGCACCTCGACCGTGTCACCGACACCGTGTCCGAGCAGCGCCTTGCCCACCGGCGACTCCATCGAGATCCGCCCCGTGGTCACATCGACCTCTGCCGGGCCGACGATGGTGAAGGTCTGCTTGCCGAAGTCGTCCTTCACGTCGACCGTCGTGCCGACGCTGATGATTCCGGCTTCGCTGCCCTCTTCGATGATCACGTGGTTGCGGATCATGTTCTCGACGAGGAGGATGCGACCCTCGAGCATTCCCTGCTCGTTCTTCGCCTCGTCGTATTCGGCATTCTCCGAGATGTCACCGAAGTCCTTGGCGTACTTGATGCGCTCGGCCACCTCGGAGCGACGAACCGTGCGCAACTCCTCCAATTCCCGCTCCAACTTGACGAGACCGTCTTGTGTGAGCAGCACCGGCTTGTCCATTCAGTTCCCTGTACACCCAAAGGTGGCGACAAATCCGGTGACTGCCGCGCTTTGGAGCCCGGAGTATAGGCGAGCCTCATCCAACGGGGCGTAACAAGTTGTAGTCATTCCTTGACGGAATTCGCTTCGCTTCATATGATCCGTCGCAAATCCCGGCGGGGATCACTTTCATTGCCCCCCCTCTCGGGGCGTCTCTGGTTTCCAGAGGCGCCCTTCTTTTTTGTCGTGCGCTAACCCTCACCGCTGACGAACACCGGTCGGAACCAGCCGTCAGGCCCCGGCCCCGCCGACAGTGCGCGGTCGAGGAGGCCGTCGAGCCGCTCCCGCGTGTCCATCGTCTGGACCTCCGCGCGCAGCCGCGCCGCGCCCGCGCAACCGCGGATCGTCCAGGCGACGTACTTGCGGCCGATCCGGAGCGCTCGTGGCTCACCGTGGTAGCGGCAGAGCATGTCGAGGTGGCGACGAGCCAGTGCGATGCGCCCGGCGAAGTCGAGATCCGGGAGGCGGTCGCCCGTGGCAAGGCGGTGAACCGCCTGGCGCACGAACCAGAAGTTGCCGAGCATGCCCCGGGCGACCACGACCCCGTCGACCATGCCGGCGCCGACGCGCTCCGCGATGACCTCCGCGTCCTCGACGTCACCGCTCCCGAAGACCGGGATCGACACCGCCTCCTTGACCTTCGCGATCTCGGTCCAGTCGGCGCAGCCCTCGTACTTCTGACTGCGCGTGCGACCGTGCACCGTGACCGCCGCGGCGCCCGCGTCCTGCAGTGCTCGAGCGAGCTCGGGCGCGTTGATCGAATCGTGGTCCCACCCGAGCCGCATCTTGACGGTCACCGGGACATCCACCGCGGCGACCATCGCCGCGACGACTCGCGCGGTCGCCGCCACGTCCCGGGCGAGCGCGGCGCCACTCCCCCGGCTGACCACCTTGGAGACCGGGCACCCCAGGTTGACGTCGACGAGGACGGCGCCTCGCTCCACGCAGACCTGGGCCGCATCGGCCATCACCGACGGGTCGCACCCAACCAGCTGGGCGGCCACGGGGGAGACCGCGGCCGGGAAGTCGAGCAGATGGAGCACCGCCTCGGTGCTGCGAACGACGGCTTCGGCCGCGACCATCTCGGTCGAGACGAGACCGGCGCCGAACTCGCGGCACAGCGCCCGGCACGGGGCGTCGGTGATCCCCACCATCGGCGCAACGAGCACCGGGGACGAGATCTCGAGCCCGCCGATCGCGAGCGGGCGGATGGAGGTCGCTGCCAGGGCCATCGCCCCATGGTACGGGGGGCCGGCGCCCGCGCCTCAGCGATTCAGGTCGTGGATCAGCCGCAGTCCGTGGAGCGTCAGGCGCTCGTCGACGATCTCGATCGCCGGCGTGAGCGCGGCGAGCGCGGTGGCGAGACCGCCCGTCGCGATCACCTTCGGGCTGCCCTCCATCTCCGCCCGGAACCGCGCGACCAACCCCTCGACGAGCCCGACATACCCGAAGACGATGCCGGACTGCATGCTCCCCGTCGTGCTGTGGCCGATCGCCTCGGTCGGCGCCGCGAGCTCGATCCGGCTGAGCATCGCCGCGTGGCTCACGAGCGCGTCGTGGCTGAGCTGGATGCCGGGCGCGATCGCGCCGCCCAGGTAGTCGCCCCTGGCGTCGATGGCGTCGAAGGTCGTCGCCGTTCCGAAGTCGACGAGGATCGCCGGCCCGCGGTACAGGTGGTGCGCCGCGATGGCGTTGGCGACGCGGTCGGCACCGACCCGGCGCGGGTCGTCGTACTGGATGCGGATGCCGGTCCGCGTGCCGGGCCCGACCAGCATCGGCGGTTGATGGAAGTAGGTGTGCGAGAGTTCATCGATGCTCCGGGCGAGCGTCGGCACGACGCTGCTCACCACCACCGCAATGACCCGGGCGGGGGCGATGTCCTGCCGCGCCAGGAGGTCGACGAGCATCAGCCCCAGCTCGTCGCCGGTGGAGCGGTCGTCGGTGTGGATCCGGAAGTCCGCCGTGAGCGCCTCGCCGTCGAAGACGCCGACGACGATGTTGGTATTTCCGACGTCGATCGCGAGCAGCATCGCGGCGAGTGTAGGCATCATCGCCTCGTGATCGCGCTCCTCGACATCGGCGGGACGAAGGTTGCCGCCAGCTCCGGCCGCGACGCCGCGATCGGGGCCGTCCGCCGCGAGCCGACTGCGCAGTCATCACCGCTGACCGCGCTGCGCAGCATGATCGAGACCGTGATGGAGGGGAAGCTCCCCGAGGCGATCGCCATCTCGGCACCGGGCCCCTTCGATCGCGAACGCGGCGCACTGCTCAACCCGCCCGGGATGCCGCCGGCGTGGCACGGGCTCGATCTCGCCCACCTGCTCGGACAGCGCTTCGACTGCCCGGTGGTCGTGGAGAACGACGCCAACTGCGCGGCACTCGCCGAGGCTCGCCTCGGAGCCGGCGCGGGCAGCGGCACCGTCGCGTACTGGACGGTCTCGACCGGCATCGGCCTCGGCGTGGTGCACGGCGGCCGCATCGTCATGGGCAGGCACGACAGCGAGGGCGGTCACATGGTGCTGTGGCCGGGCTGGGTCGGGGGAACCCCCTGTCACTGCGGGGGCATCGGCTGCCTCGAGTTGTTGGCGAGCGGCCGGGCGATCGCGCGCCGCTACGGTGTCGCCGCCGAGCACCTCACGGACCCGCTCGCGTGGGCCGAGATCGGCCGTTGGATCGGCCTTGCGGTTGTCAACGTCACCGCGCTGCACGATCCCGACGTGGTCGTCTTCGGCGGTGGCGTGTGCGCCAGCTGGCAGCGGTTCGCGCCGTCGCTCTTCGAAACGGTGGAGCGATACCTCCGCCTGCAGCCGCGACCGGAGATCGTCGTCGGCAACCTCGGCGAGTCGCGCTCCCTGATCGGCGCGCTGCTCGTCGCCGAGGACCACATGCGTGACACCGCGGGCGCGCCCGCGGCGCGGTAGGCTACGTCGGCCATGCCCGCCGTCCATCTGGTGTGCGACAGCACCGCCGACCTCACGCCTGAGTTTCGCGCCGCCCACACCGTGCGCGTCGTGCCGCTCAAGGTGATCTTCGGCGAGGAGACCTTCAACGACGGTGTCGACATCAGCGCGCAGGCGTTCTACGAGCGGCTCGCGAAGCCCGGCCCGTTCCCGCGCACCTCCCAACCCACGCCGGCGGAGTTCGAGGCGGTCTTCCGCGAGCTCGGCGCCGACGGTGGCGCGATCGTCTGCACCACGATCTCGTCCGACCTGAGCGGCACCTTTGCATCCGCCTCCCAGGCGAAGGCCGCGCTCTCCGACCTCGACATCCGCCTCATCGACACTCGAAGCGTCTCGGTCGGCCACTACGCCGCCGTGCGCGAGGCGGTCCGTGCCGTCGAGGCGGGTGGCGACGCTGACACGGTGGTCGCGGCGATCACCGCAGCGGGCAACACCCTGCGCGTGCTCTTCACGGTGGAGACGCTCGAGTTCCTCCGCCGCGGCGGCCGCATCGGCGGGGCGCGGGCGCTGCTGGGCTCGATGCTCGACATCAAGCCGGTCCTCGAGATCAAGGACGGGGCCATCGAGCCGGTCGCGCGAGTGCGGACGTACCCCCGCGCGATCGACCGGGTCGTCGATGAGTTCTCGCAGGCGGCGAAGGCCTGGGGCGGGGCCGAGGTGCTCGTCGCCCACGCCGACCGTCCGAAGATCGCCGAGGCGCTCGTCGAGCGCATGCGCTCCGAGGCCTCGGGTGAGCCGGCGCTCACCGTGGTCGGTCCGGTGATCGGCTGCCACAGCGGTCCGGGCGCGATCGGGGTCGGCTTCTACAAGCCGCTCGACTGAATCGTCGCCAACTCGTACAAACCGCCCGAGCCGGGTTAGGATTCCGGATCAGGGTGACAGCATGGTGATCAGCGCTCTCGATGAGGGCATCGTCCTCGAGGGCGTCGTCGTTCGTCTCGACGAGGCCGGACGGCGCACCCAGATCGTGCACGCCGCCGCCAAGGTTCTCGGCCGGCGGGGCTACGGCGCGACCTCACTCAAGGACGTCGCCCGCGAGGCGCAGGTGGCCCCGGGTCTCCTCCACTACTACTTCGAGTCGAAGGAGGAGCTGCTCCTCGAGGTGGTGACGGTCATGGAGCGGCAGATGATCGCCGAGTGGAAGGACGCCATCGCCGGGATCGAGGATCCGCTCGAGCGCATCGTCGCCGGTCTCGATCATGCCGAGGCCCGCTGCGCGGAGCAGCCCGAGTTCTACCGCCTCGTCCTCGACCTCTACACCGTGAGCCTCAGCAGCCCGGCGCTCCGCCACCGCTGCGCCGAGGTGTGTTCCCACGTCGTCGATGAGATCGAGGTGGAGGTGCGCCGAGCGCTCGGCTCGCTTCCCGCCTATGCGCTCGTGGCGCCGCGAGACCTGGCAGGCGCCATCGCCGATGCGATCGACGGCGTCGCGCTCTCCTCTCTGGTGCTGGAGCAGCCCGCGGCCGCGCGCTTCCACGCCCTGAAGGTCCTGCTGCTCTCACTCGTGGTGACGGCCTTCGTGACCGCCGGGCAGGACCCGCCGATCGCCCGTCTCGGGGAGATGCTCAGCCGCCACCGCTGACGGCGCTCGGCAGCGGTGGCAGGATCGCCACCGTCGCGCCGATGGGACCAGGCTCCTCGCCTTCGGCCCGTCCCCAGAAGCGCGAGAACCTGCCGTCGTAGCCCACCGCCAGGCCGCCGTGCATCGAGACCGGCTCGTCGTCCCAGTGCGGCGTGTGGCCGTGGACGACGCGGGTCGCGCCGAAGTGGTCGAGGTAGCGCTGCAGCCGCTCGGCGTCATCGAACGCGTGGCGGCCGATCGTGTAGCGCAGCGACTGGAACGCGCCACCCCGGGTCGCGAGCCACGCGTGCACCGCCGAGTTCACCGCGTCGACGGTCTCGCCGATCTCCGCGTAGCGATCGTCGTCGGTGTGCTGGGCAAGCGTCCCGTCCTCGAGCTCGACGAGGAAGGGCAGGCTGCGCAACCAGGCCTCCAGCGACGCGTCCGCCGCGACCGCGTTCAGGTCCGCCCAGTCACCGCGCCGGCTGAGCCAGAGGTCCTCGATGCTGAGGCCGTCCCGGGTGCGCCAGGCGCCGAGCTGGTCGCCGCCGCGCGAGCGCTCGAGCATGACGAGCAGGAAGAGGTCGTGGTTGCCGAGGACCGAGCGCGCGTTGCGCCGCCGCATGGCGAGCTGCGCCGCTGCGGCACCACCCCCGGCGCCCGGTTCGCCGCCCTGGAAGAAGTCGCCGAGGAAGACCGTGTCGACCTCGTCCTCCGGGTATCCGTCAAGCGCCTGCCTGAGCCGGTCGACGTCTCCCTGCACGTCGCCGACGATCACTGTCGATCGGGTCACGCTCTCAGGATACGAATCGGGCACGGGGCCGCATCAGCCGCCGGCGGCTGCCCTCCGTGTCCGCGCGACCAGCGAGCGGCCGCGCGTGAGCTGGCGGGCGACCGATTTCGGGCCCGGCCCGCCGGGGACGTCGCGACGCCGCAGTGCCGCATCCGGGTCGAAGAGGCGCAGGACATGGGGCGTGAAACGGTCCGACGCGGCCTGCCACTCATCGAGCCCGAGGTCGGCGAGAGTCCGTTGCTCTGCAACGGTTTTCGCCACGAGCTCACCGACGATGGTGTGCGCCTCGCGGAACGGGACGCCGTTGGCGACGAGGTGCTCCGCGACGTCGGTCGCCTGGAGCGCCGGGTCCGACGCCGCAATGCGCATCGCGTCGACGTTGAAGTGCACGACGGCGATCACCTCGGTGAGCATCCGCAGCGTCGCCACCGTTGAGTCCACCGCATCGAAGAGCGGCTCCTTGTCCTCCTGCAGGTCGCGGTTGTAGGTGAGCGGCAGGCCCTTGAGCACGGTGAGCAGGGCAACCAGGTCACCGACGACGCGGCCGCTGCGTCCGCGGGCAAGCTCGGCGACGTCGGCGTTCTTCTTCTGCGGCATCAACGACGACCCGGTCGAGTGGCTGTCGGGAAGGCCCGCGAAGCCGAACTCCGTGCTCGACCAGAGCACCAGCTCCTCACCGAGACGCGAGCAGTGCACCATCGTCAGCGCGCATGCGGCGGCGATCTCGACGGCGAAGTCCCGGTCAGCGACCGCATCCATGCTGTTCGACGCGACACGCGCGAACCCGAGCTCGTGCGCGACACGATCGCGGTCGAGCGGGAGCGTCGACCCCGCGAGCGCACCGCTGCCGAGTGGCAGCTCGTCACACCCGGAGCGCGCCGCGCCGAGCCGCAGGGCGTCGCGCGCGAACATCTCGACATAGGCGAGCAGGTGGTGCGCGAGCGAGACGACCTGGGCACGCTGCAGGTGCGTGTACCCGGGCATCGGCGCATGACGGTGCTCCGAGGCGCGGCTCACGAGCGCTTCCTGCAGCCCCGCAAGCGCAAGGAGCATGTCGGTGCACGCGCGACGCGCCCACATGCGCAGGTCCGTGGCCACCTGGTCATTGCGGCTGCGACCGGTGTGCAGCATCCCGGCCACCGGTCCCGCGAGCTCGAAGAGCCGGCGCTCGACCGCGGTGTGGATGTCCTCGTCACTCGCCGCCACCACGAAGGTGTCCGTCGACAGCTCCGACGCCACGGCGCGCAGCCCCGCGTCGAGCGCGCGATGCTGCGCGCTGCTGAGCACGCCGATGCTGCGCAGCATGCGCGCGTGCGCGCGCGATCCGGCGACGTCGTCGGCCCCGAGCCGCCGGTCGACGGCAAGGCTCGACGTGTACGTCTCGACGCGCGCGGATGTCGGAGCGCTCAGACGCCCGGCCCAGACCTTGGTCGCTCGCGCGCCGCCGGGCGCGCGACGGTCAGGCGTCGCCACGCCGCTGGGTTCGCCGGGCGACGTGCAGCGGAGCCGTGTCCTCGAGCGCGCCCTGCACGCGGGTCTGGGTGCGGAGCGGCAGGCCGAACAGCTCGATGAAGCCTCGAGCGGCCGCGTGGTCGAAGGTGTCGTCCGCCCGGTCGTATGTGGCGAGATCGTTGCGGTACAGCGAGCGGTCGGCGCGCCGTCCCACGACTCGCGCGGCGCCGCCTTCCAGACGCATGCGAACGGTTCCCGTCACGTGGATCTGCGTCTCCTGGACGAACGCGTCGAGAGCGGTGCGCAACGCCGAGAACCACAGCCCGTCGTAGACGAGACGCGCCCACTCGTCCGCGACCGTGCGCTGGAATCGGGCGACATCGCGGGTGATCGTGAGGCTCTCGAGCGCATGGTGCGCGGCGTGGAGGGTCACCGCCGCGGGCGCCTCGTAGATCTCGCGCGACTTGATGCCGACGAGACGGTTCTCGACATGATCGATGCGGCCGACGCCACGAGCTCCCGCGATCGTGTTGAGCTCGGTGACGAGGCGATCGCCGGTGAGCCGCTGCCCATCGAGCGACACCGGCACGCCGCGCTCGAACCCGATCTCGACGACGACGCTCGGAGCCTGGTCCGGCTGCGACGCGGTCCACTCATAGACCTCGTCCGGCGGCTCCGTCCAGGGATCCTCGAGCACGCCCGTCTCGATGCTCCGTCCCCAGAGGTTGGCATCCACGGAGTACGGCGACTGCTTCGTCGCGGCAACCTCGATGCCGTGCTTCGCCGCGTACTCGAGCTCGTCCGGGCGTCCCATGTCCCAGTCGCGGACGGGGGCGACCACACGCAGCTCCGGTGCGAGCGCGCCGACCGCGACGTCGAATCGCACCTGGTCATTGCCCTTGCCGGTGCATCCGTGCGCCACCGCAACCGCTCCCTCCTCGCGAGCGACGTCGACGAGCAGCTTCGCGATGAGCGGCCGTGCGAGTGCTGTGGCGAGCGGGTACACCCCTTCATAGAGCGCGCCGGCGGCGAGCGTCGGGAAGCAGAACGCATCGATGAAGACGGTGCGCGCGTCGGCGACATGCGCGCTCACGGCGCCGGTGCGCAGCGCCCGCGCAGCAACGGCGTCCACGTCCTTGGACTCACCGAGATCCGCGGTCAGCGTCACCACGTCGTAGCCGAGCTCCTCCTGCAGCCATCGGATCGCCACCGACGTGTCGAGCCCACCGCTGTACGCGAGCACGCAGCGTTCGCGGGTGCTCACAGGCCCTGCTCCGGGATCGAGGTGAGCTTCCGCAGGAGTCGCTGCGCAGCCGGGCGCGACCGCGTGATGACGAGCACGGTGTCATCGCCGGCGATCGTGCCGGCGACCTCCTCGAACCGCGAGCCGTCGAGCGCCGACGCGACCAGCGACGCGCATCCGGGTGCGGTGTGGACGATCCCCAGCAGGTCAACAAACTCGACGGTCTGCACGTGTTCCTGGATCGCGTTGCGCAACCGGTGCATGGTGAGATCGGCGTCGACCTCGGCCACCGGCGCCATGTACCGCGGCCCGGCGTCGTCGTGGACGCGGAGGAGTCCGAGTTCGCGGATGTCGCGGCTCACCGTTGCCTGCGTCACGGCGAAACGCCGGCGGTGCAGCTCGGCGACAAGCTCCTCCTGTGTCCGGATCACGCCGCCGCGCACGAGCGTGAGGATGGCGCGATGCCGTGCCGGCTTGGCTGCATTGGCGGCGTTTCGGGTGGCGGTCGCGTTCATGCGCCGCCTACCTCGGCATCGGCCGCCGAGAACGCGTCGCCGAGTCGAGCCACAGCCTGGTCGACCTCCTCGCGAGTGATCACCAGGGGTGGCACGAGGCGGAGGGTCCGTGCTCCGATCGCGTTCACGATGAGGCCCTGATCCAGTGCCGCCCGCGCCACGATGGGAGCGATGTCGCTCGTCAGCGCCACGCCGAGCATGAGTCCACGACCCCGGACCGCCTCGATCGGTGCGCCTCGCTCCGCAAGCGCGCTCAGGGACTCCGCGAGGTAGTCACCGACCTCGGCGGCATGCTGCACGAGGCCGTCCCGCTCGACGGTGCGCATCACGGCGACCGCCGCCGCGCAGGCAAGGGGACCGCCGCCGAAGGTCGAGCCGTGATCACCGGGCTCGAACACGTCGGCTCGCGGTCCGGCGAGGATCGCCCCGATCGGGAAGCCGCCGCCGAGCCCCTTGGCGATCGTCATGACATCCGGTGCGGCGTGCTCGTGCTGGTGTGCCCACCAGCGACCGGTGCGTCCCATGCCGGTCTGAACCTCGTCGAGCATCAGCAGCACATCGCGCTCGTCGCACAGACGGCGGATCGCGGTGAGCAGCCCCGGGTCGAGCGGAATCACGCCGCTCTCACCCTCGATCGGCTCGAGCATCACCGCGCACGTCGTGCTGTCGATCGCGGCGGCGAGCGCGTCGATGTCGTTGTACGGCACGTGCACGAACCCTTTCGGCAGCGGCTCGAACGACGCGCGATAGCGCGGGTTCGCGGTTGCCGCGAGGGCGCCGAGCGTGCGTCCGTGGAAGGCGCCCTGCGCGCACACGATGACGTCGGCGCCGTCGCGATGCAGCCTGCCCCACTTGCGCGCGAGCTTGATCGCCCCCTCGTTCGCCTCGGCGCCGCTGTTGCAGAAGAAGACCCGCGACGGGAAGGCCGATGCGATGAGCAGCTCGGCAAGCTCGACCTGGGGCTCGGTGTAGTAGAGGTTGCTGGTGTGGATGAGCTTGGCGGCCTGCTCCGCGATCGCGGCGCGCAGCGCCGGATGGTTGTGGCCGAGCAGGTTCACGGCGATGCCGCCGACGAGGTCGAGATAGTCGCGGCCCTCGGCGCTGGTCACCCACGCGCCGGTGCCATGCCGCAGCTCGAGCGGCTGGCGCTGGTACGTGTGCATCAACGCCGCCTGCTCGCGCGCGGCGAGGGTGCCTGTCGTGGTCTCCGCGGTCATCCCGGCTGCGACCGCGTGAGCATCGTGCCGACGCCGCGCTCCGTGAGCAGCTCGAGGAGCAGCGCATGGGGCACACGCGCATCGATGATGTGCGTGGCGCAGCCGCCGTCCGTCGCCCGGATCGCCGCCTCCACCTTGGGGATCATCCCGTCGCGGATGACGCCGGCCGCAAGCAGCTCCTGGGCTTTCGACGCGTCGAGCTCGCTGATCAGCGCGCCCTGCGCGTCGCGCACGCCTTCGACGTCGGTCATGAGGATGAGCTTGCTCGCGTGGAGCGCGATCGCCAGCTCCGCGGCAACCGTGTCGGCGTTCACGTTGTAGGCCTGACCGTCATAGCCGAGACCGATCGACGCCATGACGGGGATGCGGCCCTGGTCGAGGATCGCCATGAGCGGCTCGCCGTTCACCTGCGCCACATCACCGACGAACCCGAGATCCGCGCCACCGGCGCCGGCACGAGGCCGCACCAGGAGCGTCGGCCCGTCCTCACCGGAGAGCCCGATTGCGCCCGCACCGAGCCTGTGGATGCGCGCGACCATGTCCGGGCCGATCTTGCCGGTGAGCACCATCTTCGCGATCTCCATGGTCGGCGCATCGGTGACCCGCAGGCCGTCGACGAACTTCGTCTCGAGGCCCATGCGCTCCTGCCAGGCGCTGATCTCCGAACCGCCGCCGTGCACGATCACCGGGCGCATCCCGACGAATCGCAGCAGCACGATGTCCTCGAGAACGGAGTCGAGATCGGCGGCGACGCTCGCCGCGCCACCAACCTTCACCACGAGGATGTGGCCGGCGAAACGCTTGATGTACGGCAGCGCTTCGATGAGCACCTCCGCGCGCTGGATCCGTTCGTCGATGGTCTGTTCTGGCATGTTCGTGCTCTCTCGCGATCTCCGTGTCAGGTGGTGTAGTCGGCGTTGATGTGGACGTAGTCCGGGGAGAGGTCGCAGCCCCAGGCGTGACCGCTGCCGTCACCGGCGCCGAGGTCGATGGCGATGTCGACGCGCGGCCGCGAGAGCGCGACGCGGACGAGGCTGTGGTCGACGGGCTCGGGTGCTCCGCGGTCGAAGACCACCACCCCGCCGATCGCCACCCGGCAGCGATCGAGTGTGAACGTCGCGCCGCTGCGGCCGAGCGCGGCGACGATGCGGCCCCAGTTGGGATCGCCGCCGTGAATGGCGGTCTTGACGAGCGGGCTCTGCGCGACGACCCGCGCCGCGATGCGCGCCTGGTCACCGTCGGCGGCGCCGTCGACCGCGACGCGGAAGTGCTTCGTCGCACCCTCCGCGTCCGCGACCAGCTGCTCCGCGAGCGAGTCGCACACCTGCAGGAGCGCGTCCTCGAACGAAACGGCACCCTGCGATCCGCCGGTGATCCGCGGGCCGCCGGCAGCGCCGTTGGCGAGCAGGATGCAGGTGTCGTTCGTCGACGTGTCGCCGTCGACGGTGACGCAGTTGAAGGTGCTGTCGGTCACACGCGACAGCGCGGGTTGCAGGACCCCGGCGTCGACGGGTGCGTCGGTGGTGATGAAGGCGAGCAGCGTCGCCATGTCCGGGTGCAGCATGCCCGCGCCCTTTGCCGAGCCGCCGATCGTGTACGTGACCCCGCCGCTGACGAACCTCGCCTCGGCAACCTTCTCGACGGTGTCGGTGGTCATGATCGCGCGCGCCACGTCGCCCCCGGCGTCGGGGGACATCGCGAGCGCCGCGGCGCGAATCCCGCGGGTCACGCGATCCATCGGCATCGGCCGTCCGATCACGCCCGTGCTGCAGACGAGCACGTCACCGGGGTCGAGGTCGAGCGCGTCGCCGGCGGTCGCGCACATCACGAGCGCATCACGGAATCCCTGCGCGCCGGTGCACGCATTCGCATTGCCGGCGTTCACGACGATCGCAGAGATCGGAGCGCCGCGGCGAAGCGTCAGCTGCGAGATCACGACGGGCGCTGCCTTGACCGTGTTGCGCGTGAACACGCCGGCGGCGACTGCGGGGGTATCCGAGCGGATCACGGCGATGTCGGTGCGCGTCTCGTCACCGTCGAGGCGGATGCCCGCCGCGGCGACGCCCGCGCGAAAGCCGAGTGGCGCGCACACCCCGGAACGGGACTGGTCGGCGGCCGCCGCGGTCATGGCCACAGCACGCGGGACTCCAGCCCGGCGGTCTCGTCGAACCCGAAGCGGACGTTGAGCGCATGCACCGCCTGGCCGGCGCCGCCCTTGCCGAGGTTGTCGATGGCGACCGTGACGACCGCGGCGCCGTCCTGCCATCCGACGTTGATCGCGGCGCGGTTGGTGCCGGTCACGCTCTTGGTCGCGGGCGGCCTCACCGAGTACTCGAGGAACGGGCTGGTGGCGCAGAAATCGGCGTACACGGTGCGCAGCTGTGCGTCCGTCACACCTGGGAGCGGGCGCAGGTAGGCGGTGGCGAGGATCCCGCGCGTCATCGGGATCAGGTGCGGCACGAAGGTGAGCCGCACGTCACCGCCCGCGGCGTCGTGCAGCTGCTCGAGCATCTCCGACTTGTGGCGATGCCCCTCCACGCCATACGCGTGCACCAACTCGTTGACCTCGGAGAAGCTGTTGCCGAGCGTCGCGGAGCGCCCGGCTCCGCTCACACCGCTCTTGGCGTCGACGACGATGTCGGGCTCGATGAGGCCGGCGCGCAGCGCGGGCACGCACGCGAGCAGCGCTGCGGTCGGATAGCACCCCGGCGCCGAGATGAGATTCGCGCATGCGAGGCGCTCGCGCTGCAGCTCCACCATGGCGTAGACCGCCTCGTGCAGGAGATCGGGAGACGGATGGTCGGCGCCGTACCAGCGCCGGTACGCGGTTGCGTCATGCAGCCGGAAGTCCGCGGAGCAGTCGATGACCGTCGCACCGTGCGAGAGCCAGTCCGGCGCGAGACCGGCCGCAACGGTGTGCGGGAGCGCGGCGACGACGACGTCGGCCGCTCCCGGGTCGAAGCCGTCCTCGATGGTCAGCTCGACCGTGCTTCCGGGGACGACATCGCAGTACCGCTTGCCCGCATCGCTGCGTCCGACCACGTGAACCAGCTCGACGCCGGGATGCCCCGCCAGCAGCGCCGTGCACTGCATGCCGATGTAGCCGGTCGATCCGACGACGGCGGCACGCAGCGGCGAGTGCTGGACCATGACCCGAGAAGTATACGGCTAACCTGCATAGTTATGCAGTCGCGATTCCGGTCGCGGGCGGCGTCAGGCCTTGCGCAGCCCCTTCACGCCCAGGCTGCGCTGCCGCGCCCGCTCCATGTTCACGGCCGCCCCGACCAGCGCCAGATGCGTGAACGCCTGCGGGAAGTTGCCGAGCAGCTGCCCGCTCCGCACGTCGACCTCCTCGGAGAACAGCGCGAGCGGTGACGCGAAGTGGAGCAGGCGCTCGAAGCGTCGCTCGGCCTCCTCGAGATCGCCGGTATGCGCCAGTGCGTCGACCAGCCAGAACGACGTGAGGAAGAACGCGCCCTCATCGCCCCGGAGCCCGTCCGTGCTCTCGTCGGTGTTGTAGCGGTTGACCAGCACACCCTCGCCGAGGTGTTGCGCGATCGCGCGCACCGTCGAACGGACGCGTGGGTCCTTGTCGGCGAGGAATCGCACCTGGCTGATGCGGAGGATCGAGGCGTCGAGCGCATCGCTGTCGAATTCCTGCGTGAATGAGCGCCGCTCCTTCGAGTACCCGTGCTTGGTGACCGCGCGATGGATGCGAAGACGCGCGCTGCGCCACTTGGCCCTGTCGTACGGCAGGTTGTATCGGTCCGCGATGCGGATGCCCCGGTCCACGGCGACCCAGCACATCAACTTGCTGTACGTGTACTGCCGGCGCTCGCTGCGCACCTCCCAGATCGACGAGTCGGGCTCCATCCAGCGCCGGATCGCCATCTCGACGATGTTGCTGAGCTCCTCCCACAACGTCTCGCTGATGACGCCGCCGAACCGCGCGTAGACGTACGCGCTGTCGAGCACCTCCCCGTAGATGTCGAGCTGGAGCTGGTGCACCGCGGCGTTGCCGGTCCGCACCGGCTTCGATCCGCGGTATCCCTCGAGGTTCCCGAGCACGTGCTCGGCCGCGTGCGCATGCCCGCTCAGGTCGAACAGGTTCGGGATGTTGTCGACCATGCGGGCGGCGAGATGCCGGTGGCACAGCCAGTCGAAGTACGCGGTCGCCTCGTCGGTGAGACCGAGCTGGAAGAACGCATAGAGCGTGAATGCCGCGTCACGCAGCCACGTGAAGCGATAGTCCCAGTTGCGCTCGCCGCCGATGCGCTCGGGGAGGCTCGTCGTCGGTGCTGCGACGATCGCGCCCGTGGGCGCGTAGGTCATCAGCTTCAGCGCGAGCGCCGACCGCCACACGTGCACCTGGTAGGGGCCGTGATAGTCGACCTTGCCGACCCAGCGCCACCAATAGCGCTGGCTCTCGCGCAGCAACGAGCGCGCCTTCTCCACGCTCCAGGCTCGCGCGCCGCACGGGCCGGCGACTCCGCAGTGCATGGCGAACGCGACTGCCTCTGTGGCCCGGAGATGGAAGATGTCGTCGGGGCCCTCGAGCTCCATCGTCGAGCTGAGGCACAGGTGCAGACCTTTCGCGTCAGCGTGGATCTGCCCGTTCTCGGTGCTGAGCCGCACCGGCGTCTGCGCGAAGTCGGGAGCGGGGTCGAAGACCTGGCGGATCGTCATCTCGCCGGCAAGGCACTCGACGAGACGGACGATGCGCGGGCGATTGTGCGGCTTCGCGTGCTGCACGACGCTGCGCTCGTCGATGGGCATGAAGTCCGTGACCACGACAACACCCGAGCCGGTCGAGAACACGGTGTCGAGCAGGTTGGTCCGGTCGCGGTAACGCTGATGGACCATGTGCGGCTCGTCCGGGTGCATCTGCCAGCTCCCACCCTTGCCGGCGTCGAGGATGCGGTTGAAGATCGCAGCGTCATCGAAGCGCGGGGCACAGAACCAGTCGATGCTCCCGTCCACGCCGACCAGGGCCGCCGACCGGCAGTCCCCGATCAACCCGTAGGAAGCGATCGGGAGATACCCGTCGATGCGCTCCGCGGAGGCGGAGCCGCCCGTGGTCTGATGCCTAGTAGGAGTCCTCGGGGCGCGCGTCGTCGTCGTCGTCCTCCTCGGTGTCGGCCTCGGGCGCCGCCTCCTCGGCATCCGACTGGAACGTGCTCATCCCCAGCTCCCCGAGATCGTCGTCGGCGCTCACCGGCTCCGGCCGGCCGAACCCGTCGTCAGCATCGTCGTCGTCGAGCGGGGTCGCGTCGATCTCCCGCGCCGACAGCAGCGAATCCTTGGCGTAGGGGCGGAACTCCTCGCGGCGGCCGCCCTTCGCCAGCGGGAACGACGACTTCCGGGCGTTCTCCGCGGCCTGGTAGGTCTCGCGCAGGATGATCTCGACCCGCTCGTCCTCGAGGCGGGCCACCGCGGCCGAGTAGCGGTTGCCGGTCTCCATGAGCGGGACCAGGCGGCGGGCGATCTTGGTGTCGACCTCGCCGAGCGAGACGCCTCTCGAGGTCTGCGCGCGGAGCGTCGACCCCTCGCGGTAGAGCTCCACCACGTCGCCGGGGGCGATCGAGACGGTCGCGGACTTCGACGGCGCGCTCAGGACGGTGATCGCGCTCTTGCCCGGCTCCTCGGTGAAGAGCTCGACGTCGAACGGCGCCGCCGAGCCGGCGACGGTCCCCTTGCTCTCGAGCATCACGGTGAGCTTGCGGACGTTCTTCTGCGCGATCAGATTGAGCGGATTGATGCGAAGCGAGCTCGAGTACGAGGCGAGGGCCTCCTCACGCTGGCCGAGCTCGGTGAGCGCCTTGCCGATGCGGTTGAGAGCGTCCTCATCCTCACCATGGCGCTCGATCAGGGCTTGATTCACCGCCAGCGCATCTGCCCAACGGCTCTCGAGCGCCAGCTGGATGGCCTCCTCGACGAACAGGCCGCGAGGCTTCACACGTTCTTCAGACACCAAGCTCCAGTCCGGATTTACGGATCTAATCACCGCTGCGAGTGCGCTTGCTCCCGTCCAACGGCCGAGAGAGGCAATCGGGTTCGCTATGATACCTGCTCAGTGAGGCGCGTCTGTTCTCTTTGCAACATCTCGACACCGCCCCAGCAATGACGCGGATCATTTCGGTCGCGAATCAGAAGGGCGGAGTCGGCAAGACGACGACCGCTGTGAACCTCGCGGCAGCGCTCGCCGAAGCGGGCAAGAAGGTGCTCGCGGTGGACCTCGATCCGCAGGGGCATCTGACCATCAACATGGGTTGCCGGCGCCCTGACGAGCTCGAGCGCACGATCTACGATCTGCTCACCGACCATCGCGTGAATGTCGCCGATGTGCTGCTGACGTCCGAGGGGATGGGACTCGATTTCATCCCCGCGAACATCGATCTCAGTGGCGCCGAGCTGCAACTCGTCACGGAGTTTGGTCGCGAGTCGATCCTTCGCGAGAAGCTCGAGCCCATCGAAGGACACTACGACTACGTCGTCATCGACTGCCCACCGTCGCTCGGGCTGCTGTGCATCAACGCGCTGGTTGCGTCGACGGATGTGATCATCCCGCTGCAGTGCGAGTACTTCGGCATGAAGGGGATGCAGCAGCTGCAGCGCACCATCGACCGCGTGCGCGCGAAGCTCAACAACCACCTGCGCGTCGCGGGCATCCTGCCGACGTTGTATAAGTCGCGCACGCTGCACAGCCAGGAGGTCCTCGACCTCGTCAAGGGCGCCTACCCGGACCTCGTCTTTCCGATCACCGTCAACTCCTCGATCCGTTTCGCTGAGACTCCGCTCGCGGGCCAGTCGATCCTGGAGTACGCACCGAACTCGCCTGGGGCTCGCTCCTACCGGGCCCTCGCCAAAGCGGTCATCGCCCAGGACGGCGACGGGACCGTCGAGGTCTCCGGCAGCGCGGACCGTTCGCGCGAGCGGGTGCGCGCGGCACGGGGGTGATGCGCGGATTTCGCCGCGCGCAGCTGCGCGGCAGTGACGAGCTGTTCCGATCCGCGGAACCGGAGCAACTCGACGCTCCGCTGTCTCCGGCGATCACCGAGGAGAAGGTGCACCCCGTTCCCTCCGCACCGGCGCCGCACATGCGCTCGGTCCGCCTCACCGACGACGAGCTCCGGATCCTCTCCGACGCGGTCCAGCATCTGAAATTCCCCGCCAAGCCGCCGACACGTCCGTCGGTTGACGACTTCGAGAAGCTCGAGGTCCTCCGCCAGAAGCTGCTCGACGCTCTGTAGCGCAGTGGTTGTCGGCACACTGACCGTCACCCTGCAGGTGCCGGACAGCGGCTCGCTCAAGGACAAGCGCCAGGTCGTCCGGTCGCTGACCTCGCGCTTGCGCAACACCTTCAACGTCGCGGTCGCGGAGGTCGACGATCAGGATCTCTGGCAGTCGGCGGTGATCGGGGTCGCATGTGTCAGCGCCGACGGCCGTCATGCGGACGAGATGTGCCAGAAGGTGCTTCGGTTCGTCGACGATCACGGTGAGGCGCTGGTGCTCAGCTCGCACTTCGAGCTGATCCACCTCTGAACCCTCCTCCGGCGTTGCGCAGATGACCGTGGACCTGATCGAGGCGTACCAGGCGACGTTGCCGTTCACCCTCGACGAGTTTCAACGCGAGGCCATCATCAAGCTCGAGCGCTCGCGTGGCGTGCTCGTCAGCGCGCCGACGTCGAGCGGCAAGACGGTCGTCGCCGACTACGTGATCTGGCGCAGGCTCAAGGCGCCGGCCGCGCACCGCCGGTCGATCACGGACGCCGCCGACGTCATCTACACAACACCTCTCAAAGCGCTGAGCAACCAGAAATTCCACGACCTGTGCGAGCGCTTTGGCGAGCACAACATCGGGCTCGTCACCGGTGAGCACACGGTGAACGACGGCGCGCCGGTGCTCGTCATGACCACCGAGATCCTCCGCAACGTGCTGTACGACGAGCCTGCGCGCGTCGACAGAGTCGGTGACGTCGTGCTCGACGAGATCCATTACATCGACGACTACCCGCGCGGCACCGTCTGGGAGGAGCTGATCATCGAGGCGCCGCGCCATATCCGGCTGATCGGACTGTCAGCCACGATCAGCAATGTCAACGAGGTGGCCGCCTGGATGTCGGGGCTCCGCGGCACCATCGAGACGGTGACGCGCACCGAGCGTCCGGTGGCGCTCGAGATGTGGCTGGCGATCGACAACGCGCTGCACCCGCTCTTCGACAAGGCGGGACATGCCGCACGCGGGACGCTCGAGCTCGCGCAGGCGGACGCGGTGCAGCAACCGCGGTTTCGCGAGGCGCGCCATGCGCCCGACAACGACCTGCTCCAGATCATCGAGGTGCTGCGCCGCCGCGCCATGCTCCCCGCGATCTACTTCATCTTCTCGCGGCGCGGTTGTCGGGAGGCGCTGCAGCGATGCGGCGTCCACGCGATCGACCTCACCAATGAGGAGGAGAAGGAGCGCATCGACATCGCGCTCACCGCGCAGCTCGAGGCGTTGAGCGACGAGGATGAGCGCCGCTGTGTGCTGCTCGAGCTCGACCGCAGGCTGCTCCGGCGCGGGCTCGCCATGCATCACGCGGGTCTGCTCCCGTATGCGAAAGAAGTTGTCGAGCGCCTGTTCCAGCAGGGACTGATCAAGGTGGTGTTCGCCACCGAGACGCTCTCGCTCGGGCTCAACATGCCGGCGCGGTCGTGCGTGATCTCGACGTTCACGAAGTTCGACGGCGTCAGCTTCGCGTCGCTGACCAGCGGCGAGCTCACGCAGCTCATGGGACGTGCGGGCCGCCGCGGCATCGACACCGTCGGACACGGCGTCATCCTCAAGGAGAGCGATGTCGATCTTCGTGACATCTACGACGCCGCGATCTCCGGCGAGTTCGCCGTCAACTCGAAGTTCTCCCCGACGTACACGATGGTGCTCAACCTCCTGCGGACCAGGTCCGCACCGGAGGCGGAGCTGCTCCTCGACAGCTCGTTCGGCCAGTACCAGGCGGTCGAGCGGACGGCGCGGTGGGATCACCGCCGAGCCAACCTCGAGGCCGAGCTCGCCGATCTGCGCACGCGACGCTTCCAGCATCCGCGTGTCCCCTGTACGGAGCGGACGCTCACCTCGTTCCTCACCACCACCACGCAGCTCGGCGAGGCGCAGCTCGCCCTCCGCCGCGCCCGGCGCGGCCACTGGACCGACGCGCGCCGCGGCCGGTACGGCAAGGCGGGCGCCGACCCCGGGCAGCGATACGAGGCGCTCCGCCGCACCACGCGCTCGCTCCAGGAGAGGCTCAACGAATCACCGTGCCATCACTGCCCGTACCTCGGCGACCATCGCAACCACCACTACCGCATCGCCGACATCGAGACCACGCTCGCAGGCGCCGAGGAGGAGCTCGAACGAGCCCAGCACCGGTTCCGTCGTGAGTTCCAGGCTCACCGCGCGGTCCTCCGCGCCGCCGGGTTCCTCGACGGCGATACGCCGACCGACCTGGGACGGCTCGCCGGGTCCCTGTACGGCGAGAGCTCGCTCGTGGTCGCCGAGGCGGTGGCGTCCGGCGTGCTCGAGGGCCTGAAGCCCGAGGAGCTGGCCGCGACGCTCGTCAGCCTCGTCTCCGAGGACCGCGGCCGCGAACGTCCGCAACCATCACGACGCCATTTCCCGACACCGAGGATCGAGGAGCGGCATCGCCGGTTGCGCGCCTCGATGCGTCACTTCATGGAGCTCGAGCGGGAGCAGGGGCTCGAGACACTCCCGGCGCTGTCACTGGAGCAGATCCGCCCCGCGTACGAGTGGGCGTCGGGCGTGCCGCTCGCCGACATCGAGCCGCCACCCGGCGCCGACACCGGTGACGTCGTCAAGGCCGTGAAGAGCCTGTACTCACTCCTCCGTCAGATGGAGCAGGCGTTGCGCGGCCACGCGCTGCAGCCGCTGGTCGCGCTCACGCGCGAACGTGTGGAGCGTGACCTCATCCGTCGCGTCTGAACCGGGCCGCGTCACGAACCTGCGCACTTGACAGCCGCATCGTGGACGCGCGTGCTAGGATTCCCGCCACATGTTGACGCCACGAGTTCGTGCTCGCAACCATGATGATGCGCCGCGGAGGTTTCCGAACGTAACGGCGCGCGCGCCCACGTTGCGGAAGCCTCCCGGGTTAGAAACCGGGAGGTTTTTTTGTGTCCTCGATCAGTCTGCTCGAACGCTACGGACGTGCTCCGGCGGGAGCGCACGTCGACTGTCTTGTGTGCCGCGCATGCGGACACGAGACGCCTGTCGAGGCGACCAACATCTGCGAACGCTGCTTCGGTCCGCTGGAGGTTCGCTACGACTACGCGGAGATCGCGCGGCGCATCTCCCGCGAGAGCATCGCCGCGGGGCCGCCGAGCATCTGGCGCTATAGAGACCTGCTCCCCGTCGACCTCGAGAGCTCGGAGCCGATCACGCTCGGTGAGGGGTTCACGCCACTGATCCACGCGCGCAACCTCGGCGCCGAGCTCGGTCTGCGCAATCTCTATCTCAAGAACGACACGCAGAATCCAACAGGCTCGTTCAAGGACCGTGTGGTGAGCGTCGCGACGACGTGGGCGGAGCAGCACGGGCTGACGACGATCGCATGTGCCAGCACCGGGAACCTTGCCAACTCCGTGGCCGCGTATGCCGCTCATGCGGGACTGCGCGCCGTCGTCGTCGTGCCGAGCGACCTCGAGCCCGCGAAGATGATCGGAACCTCGATCTTCCGTCCGACGCTCATCGCCGTCGACGGCAGCTATGACGACGTGAACCGCCTCTGCAGCGAGCTCGCGGACCTCGTGGACTGGGGCTTCTGCAACATCAATCTGCGCCCGTTCTACAGCGAGGGCAGCAAGACGCTCACCTTCGAGACCGCCGAACAGATGGGCTGGCGGCTGCCGGACGAGATCGTCATCCCGGTTGCGTCCGGATGCCAGTTCGTGAAGCACCGCAAGGCGGCCGGCGAGCTGATCGACCTGGGCCTCGTCGACGGCGGTTCGCGCCTGCCTCGATTCACCGGTGCGCAGGCACTCGGATGCTCGCCGGTCGCGTCGGCATTCGAGCGCGGCGACGAGTTCGTCATCCCCGTGCGGCCGCACACGATCGCCCGCTCGATCGCCATCGGCAGCCCCTCGGACGGTGCCGACGTGCTCCGCATCGCGCGGGACACCGGCGGTGTCGTGGCGGCGGTCACCGAGGACGAGCTCGTCGAGGGCATCGAGCTGCTCGCCGCGACCGAGGGCGTCTTCGCCGAGACCGCCGGTGGCGTGACCGTGGCCGTGCTCCGCAATCTCGCGCGCGCGGGCCGCTGGCAGGGCGACGAGACAGTCGTCGCGTACATCACGGGCGCCGGCCTCAAGACTGCCGAATGCGTGACCGGGCGAGCAGCGACGCCAATCCCCGTCCAGGCATCGCTTCGTGCCTTCAGGGAGCGCTACGCCGATCTGATCTGACCTCCGGGCCGCCGGTTTGCCCCCCCTTCTGCCGTGGCATAGTGAAGGCGATGTATCACCAGATCGCCCGCAACAAGCGCAAGAGCGTCATCGTCGTCGTGGCGTTCTTCATCATCTGGGCCGCGATCGGCTATGTGATCGGCTATATCGCCTCGGGTGTCAGCGGCGGCATCTCCGGCGTCATCATCGCCGGGATCGTGGCGGCACTCGTGGTGCTCTGGTCGCTGACTCTCGGTCAGCAGACGGTCCTCGCCGTCTCGGGTGCGCAACCCGTCACGCAGCAACAGGCGCCGGTGCTCTACGACATCGTGTCGACGCTGGCGATCGGCGACGGGCTGCCGATGCCCAAGGTCTACATCATCAACGACCCTTCCCCCAACGCCTTCGCCACCGGCACGAGCCCCAAGAAGGCGGCGATCACCTGCACCACCGGACTCCTCGCGATCATGAATCGGGAGGAGCTTGAAGGCGTCATCGGCCACGAGATGAGCCATATCAAGAACTACGACGTGCGCCTCGTCCTCATCGTCGCGACATCGGTCGCGCTCATCGGGCTGCTCGCGAGCCTGCTGTGGCGCTCACTGTTCTTCACGCGCGGCGGCAACAACCGCGACAGCGGCTATCTGATCATCGTCCTCATCGCCGCGGCGGCGCTGCTCTCCGTGGTCGCCGTGGTCGTCGGTCCGCTGATGCAGTTCGCGCTGTCACGCTCGCGCGAGTCGCTCGCCGACGCGAGCAGCGTCGAGCTCACCCGCAATCCCGCCGGTCTGCTCCATGCGCTCCAGAAGCTCCAGCAGAACGACAAGCCGTTCGCCAAGATGACCCATGCAACGGCCGCGATGTGCATCGACGATCCGCTCCAGCACCACGGCGGCTTCACGCATCACCTGTTCGACACGCATCCGCCTCTCGCGGAGCGGATCGCGACGTTGCAGGCGATGCTGCAGGTGAAGGAAACCTAGAGAGGATTCGACGGCGGTGTCGACCGGCTCGCGACAGGACACAACGCCGCGTGAGCGCATCGAAGCCGAGTGCCGGCGTCGTGGGACACATGCGGTCGTCGCCGGTTGCCTCGCGCTGCTCGGCGGTGACGGCCACGACATGCAGCTCCTCAACGTCCTCGGAGGGGCAGGCGCCGAGCACCTGATGTCGGGTCGATCACACGCCGATGTCCAGATGTGGCAACGGATCTGGGCGACACGAGGGCTGCTCTGGACATGCGATGACTCGGCGCGCGAGGCGCTGCGCGCGGCGCTCACCGACTACTCGTGGCGTGTGCGCGAGATGGCGGCCAAGGTGGTCGCGCGGCACCTGATCGGCGATCTCGTCGCCGATGTGGCGGCGATGCGCGACGACCCGGTCCCTCGGGTCCGCCAGGCCGCGGCGCGTGCGCTGAGCCGGATCGCGATCGCCAGGGCCTGACGGCTCAGCCGGGAGCGGCGGCGACCTGTAGCGGCGCTCCGGCGTCGGTCCGGTGCGATCCGCGGAGCGTGACGACGACGGCGATCGCGGCAAGTGCGATGAGCACCTCGGGGACGATCGCGCCGGCGGCGATCGGTCCTCCCAGCACCCCCGCCAGCGAACCGCCGGCGAGGCTCAGCAGCTCCGCGCCGGACAGCGCCAGCCAGCAGGCGATGACGGCGACGGTCGTGCGCCGCGTTCGGAGCGGCGACGCCTGGTCGCGAACGCGGGCATCGGCCATCGCCCAGACGAACATCGGCGCGAGCAGCACCATGTCGTGGGTGTACACGTGTGGTGCGGCGAGGATGGTCACGAGCGCGGCAACCGTCAACCCGATCTCGAGGCGCGTGCGGTCGCGACGCACCGCGGCGCCGGCGCACCAGGCGAGCACGCAGCCTGCGACCGCGCCCGCGAGCCAGAGCAGCTGCGCCGGCGCACCCGCCCCGAGCACGGTGCCAAACAGCCCGTAGAGACCGACAAACGAGTTCGGGGAGAACTGCGTCGACGATTGCCCGACCAGCGAGACGAACCCGGCGACTCCCGCAAAGCCCACGAGCGCGACGCTGAGCGCCGCCACGGCGATCGCTCCCACCACCGCGCCCTGCACGACACGCCGTTCGCGCCATCCGAGCGCGAACGCGACCAGTCCCAGCGCAAGGTGCGGCTTCGCGACTCCCGCGAACAGGATCAGCCACACAGCGCCGCGCCCCGTCTTTCCGCGCCGCCAGTCACGGTACGCAAGCGCGAGCCCGAGCGCATTGACACCGGTCCACTGCGCCTCCATCAACAGCGAGATCGTGCCCAGTGCCGCGAGTGCCGCGAGCGCCGTGGCGACCTTCCAGATCGTCCAGCTCTCCTTCGGCCATCGCGCGCTGCGGACGGCGATGACCACCGCGGCGATCAGCGTCAGCAGCTGGAAGATGCCCCACACTCGATATGCGGCGTCGAGTGGCAGCAGGGTCACCGGCGCCGCGACCGCGGCCGCAAGGGGTGCGTCGACGAACGGCAGGTTGCCCGTCCGGTCAGGCGTGATCACCAGCGAGTGCACCTGCGTCTGCAGCGTGGGATCGTAGATGCGAGACCCGAAGCCTTCGCGGAACAGCGTGGCGCCGACATAGGTGGAGGTGAAGTCGCTGCGACCGATGCTCTGCGGCGAGACGCTCGCCCACACGCCGGCATATCCGATGAGCAGCCCCGCGGAGACCGCGATGATCAGCCGCGCCAACCGCGGATGCACGTGTCCCCTCGCGTGCTAGGCCGGCGGGCCTGCACTCAGGACGACCGTCGCCGAGTGGTGCGCGCCGTGGGTGTCGATCCAGGTCACGGTGACGTCGTCGCCGGGACGCCGGTCCTGCATCACCTGGTTGAGGTCGGCGACGGTGGTCACCGGGATCGCGGCCACCGACGTGATCACGTCACCCGCATCGATGCCGGCGGCGGCGGCCGCATCGCCGGCGGTGACGCTCACGACCCGTGGGGCGCCGCTCGCGGTGCCGACCGCGACGCCGAGGATGCCGCGATGCCCCGACTCGATGTACGGGGACGGCGTGCCCGCGCGGATCTGCTGCGCGATGGTCATCGCACGGGTGATCGGGATTGCGCATCCCCAGGTGGCAGGCGCGGTCCCTGTGCCGATCGAGCCGGCGGTGTCCATGCCGATGACCCTGCCGCTCGCGTTGAGCAGCGGCCCACCGGAGTCGCCGGGCTGGATCGGGGCGTTGAAGCAGATGACGCCGTCGAGCGTCTCGATGACCGTCGCCTCCTCATCCTGCACCTCGATCGTCTCGTCAAGCGACGTCACCGTTCCCGTGGCGACGACCGGCGCGCCGTTGCGGCCGAGCGCATTCCCCTTCCCGGTGACCGGATCGCCGACCGCGAGCGACCCTGACAGGTCGAACGGGGTCACGGGGAGGCCGGAGGCGCCGACGAGCTGGATGACCGCAACGTCCTGCGTCGGGTCGACGCCGATCACCGCCGCCGGGTAGATCGGTCCGCGTCCGGCGAGCTGCGCGGTGAGTGCCGTCGTGTCGGCAACGACGTGGTTGTTGGTGAGGACGATCCCGTTCGACGTCAGGACCATGCCGGTGCCGGCGATCTCTCCCTCGGGGATGACGCCGTCGATGTTGACGATGGCGCTGTCGACGGCCACCGTAGGCTTCTGCGCGACCGTGATCGGGGCGGCGGTCTGGTGCGCGCCGGTGACGAGGAGCCACCCGACCGCGGCGAGCGGTATCACCGCCGCGAGGATCGCGAGTGCGATCGCGTACGTGCGATTGCGATTCGGCGGCGCGGGTGCCGGCGGCGGAGCCAGCCACGGCGGCGGCGGAAACGGAGGTGGCTCGGGCGGCGCGGCGGCTGGCGTGGTCACCCTCAGGACGGGGGCACGACGACCGGGGACGGCACCGCGATGTCGACCGCATCCGGCGCGACGTTGATGGTCACGACGACCTTCCATGTCGCGACGTCGACGATGAACAGTCGCTGTTCACTGGTGTCGAGGACGTAGGCGAGCCTCCCGTCGGGTGACAGATCCACCTCACCGGGCCGCGTGCCTACGGCAAGCGACTTCGTGGTCACCAGCGTCTGCGGGTTGATCATCACGAGCGCGGCCCCGGAGTTGTCGACCGCGAGCATCGTGCTGCCGTCGGGCGTCTCCACCACATCAACGAGATTGCCTGTCTCCGCAACGGCCTTCACGACCTTGTCGGTGTCGATGTCAACGCTGTAGAGGCCGTTGTCGCCGACCACGAGCAGCGTCGAGCCGTCGCCTGCCATGACCAGCCGGCGCACGCTCGGCACGCCGATGACGCCCTGGAACCGGTTGTTCGACAGGCTGATCCCGACGACCGCGCCGGAGTTGGCGCACGCGGCGAACAGCTGATTGCCGTCGGGAGTGATCGCCAGGTCGGTCGGTCCGCAGGGCAGCTTCAGTGTCGCGTCGATCTTCCACGCGGCGGGGTCGATCACCGTGATCGTTCGTGCGACGTAGCTCGCCACGTATGCGATGCCGCTCGTCGGCGACAACAGCAGCGGGCCGGGGGCCGCGCCGACTGCCAGCGGCTTGCTCAGCTCGGACGTGGCGGTGTTGATCGCGGTGACCGCGCCGGCATGCGTTCCGTCCCCGTAGCTGAGCACCAGCAGCGTGCTGCCGTCCGCGGTCAGCTTGAGCTGGACGGGAGAGTGACTGACGACCATGGCCGGTCCGGCGGTCAGACCCGTGACGTTGATCTGCTGGACGGTGCTCGTCATCGAGTTGGCGACCCAGCTCGTCTCCGAGCCGGTGCCGATCAGCACGCTCGGCCCGTTGCCGACCGGGATCGAGCGGCGCAGCGGACCGCTCGTGCCGCTCAGGAAGTTGATGCTGCCGTTCGAGCTTGGGAAGAGCACCCAGGCGACACCCGGTGCCGCGGGTAGCGCAACGCCACCCGGGGCGTTGTCCAGCGCCACGGCGGTGCTCGCCTTGTGGGTGACCAGGTTGACCGGGACCAGCGTGTGCGAGATCGCGCAGGCAACCCATGCGGTCGTTCCCGTCGCGTCGATGTCGACGCCGGACGGCGCGGCGCCGACCGCAACGGTGCCGGCCACGGCGTGGGTCACCAGGTCGACGATCGAGACGGTATTGGACGCCTCGTTTGCGAACACCGCGTCGTCGCCGTTCGGCGTGAGCGCCCACGTGTCGGGCGCGACTCCGAGCTTGATCGCCGCCCCCGGCTTCTGGGTGGCGACGTTGAGCGGGATGAGCACCCCGGGCTGGCCGTTGGACCCGTCCTCGACGATCCAGGCGGTCGTGCCGTCCTTGCTGTAGAAGGCCGACTCCGCGGGGTTGTTGCCGACCGCGATCTGCGAGCCGGCGCCGGACGCGCCGTTGTCGAAATAGACGACTCCGGGAAGCCCCGCGGAGGTGCTGACGCCGACCAGCGCACTTGACGTCACCGGCGACGGAACGTAGAACGCGACGCCCTGGGTCAGCGCCTGAGCGGGCGCGACGCTGTCCGTCGACGTGTTGATCGGAATGACGGTCCCGCCGAGGTTGTCGGTCACATAGAGCGTGGATCCGTCGGCCGACATCTCCTCGTCGACCGGCAGCTTGCCGGCCGCGATGGGCGCGCCCACGTGACCGCTCACGAGGTTCACAGGGATGACGTCGCCGTGAGAGGCGTCGAGCAGGAAGGCCTTGGAACGATCCGGCGTCGCCAGCACCTCGTCGGGCGCGCCCGGGAGCTTCACCGTCTGCGTGGGTCCCCCGCCGGTCAGCGACTCGAGCGTGAGCTGCGCCGGCCCACCGTGGACCACCGCCACCGTCGACGGCACCGGGGTGCTCAGGGGTACGACGGTCTCCGACGGCCTGCCCGTGAGGTAGAGGGTCCCGCCGCCGATCAGCGCGACCGCGAGGATGCCCGCACCCACCATGACCATCCGGTTGCGCGGCTTGCGCGGGAGCCCTCCCGGAGGCGGTGGTGGGGATCCCCTGGGCACGACAGGAGGTGGCGGCGGCGGCGATGGCGCGACCTCGAGCATCGGCGCGGGCGCGTGGACCAGCGCCGGGAGCGGCGGCGGCAGCGGAACCTGTGGCGCGTCCCAGTCGTGGTTCGCGGTGTCTCTCGGCGCGCGTATGCCCCACCCGCTCCCGCCGTCGGGGGCGAGCTGCGGTGGATCGGGGACGTGCGTGTAGTCCGCCATGGACAACGAACCTAACCGCGACCCCTGAGGCTCGATTGCCGAGGTGCACGATCGTTGCAGCCTCGTATCGAGGCAATCCAAGCTGCATCCGGCGCGTGCGGCGCCGGGACGTCAGCGGGTCAGGAGGGCGGCGGGGGCGGCGGGGGCGGTGGCGCCGCCGCCGCGACCGGCGGGACCGTGGGCGCCGCCGTGAACGACACGGTCGGAGCCTGGCGCTCGGCGTCGGCCACCTCGAAGAACGCGAACGGCTGGAAGCCCATGATCCGCCCGTAGATGTTCGTCGGGAATGTCTGCAGCCCGGTGTTGAAGTCGCGCACGTTGCCGTTGTAGAAGCGCCGCGAGAACTCCACCTTGTCCTCGGTCGTGGTCAGCTGCTCCTGCAGGTTGAGGAACAGCTCCGACGCCTTGAGCTGCGGGTAGTTCTCGGCCACGGCGAGCAGCTGCCGGGTCGACCCCGTGAGCGCATCCTCCGCTCCCGCCATCGCGGACGGGTCGCCGGTCTTCGACGCGGCGAGTGCGTTGGTGCGCGCCGCGGTCACGGCCTCGAACACGCCACGTTCGTGTGCGGCGTAGCCCTGCACCGTGTTGACGAGGTTCGGGATCAGGTCGTACCGGCGCTTCAGCTCGACATCGATGTCCGACCATGCCTCCTGGGTTCGCGTGCGCAACCGGATCAGGCGATTGAAGCGGTACGCGAAGTACAGGACGATGAGGACGACGATGATGAGGACGATCAGCAGCACGGTCATATGCTCAGTGTCTCACTCCTCGCGCAGCATCGCCTCGGGGACGCTGACCACCCGGTATGGCATGTCGGTGATGTCGTAGTAGCGGATCGGCTTCTTGAGCCGCTTGGCGATGCCGATCTGCACCTTCACGCCGAGCGACGGATTGCCGAAGACCCACATCTGGTCGCACCGGACGATGAGGTTGTTGAACGCCTCGCGCACGACGTCCTTCGGCACCGTGTGCACGAGGTAGTAATCGAAGAGCATGAACGGGACGATCGGCACCTGTCCCTCGTCGAGGACGAACTTGGTGATGTGCTGGCGCCAGTAGAAGTTGCGGTTGCTGAGCGCGCAGTAGATGAGCTGCTTGGGGCGGCGCAGCGCGCGTTCCGCCTGCTCCGCGGGGCTCGCCTTCGGCGTGGGGGCGAAGATGCGCTCGAGAATGTCCTCGGCGTTCTTGACGCCAGTCGGAGCCGGCGACTCGGTCTCATCGCGGATCACAGGTGTGCTCTCACGACGCGGCTGTCCCCGCTGGCGCAACCTTTCTCCCTTTCACAGCAACGGAATTCGAGAGCCGATTCTAGCATCGGCGATACGCCGGGACAGTGTGGTGCGCGCCGGGGCTAACGCTCGGGGTCGGCCCAGGCGATGAGCGCGCTGAGGCGCTCGATGGCGCGATCGAGCAACGCGACGCGCACCGGATCGTTGAGCCAGCGGCTCTGCCCCGACGGATGCGGCAGCGGGAGGAGCGCTGGCACGCGGCGTGGAACGCCCCGGAGCAGCGCTCCGTCGGACGTGTACGCCTCGCCGATCACACCGTCGAGGCGCCGTCCCGGCAGGAACCGTTCGAGCGCAAGTGAGCCGATCGGGATGATCAGTCGCGGCGCGAGCAGATCGAGCACCGCATCGAGCCACGGCGAGCAGAGCGCGACCTCCGCGGCGCTCGGGCGGCGATCTCCCGCTCCGTCGGGCCGGCGACCCGGAAAGCAGGTGGTCATCGCGGTCATGTAGATGCGATCGCGGACGTCGACCTCGTCGCGAAGGCCCGCGCGCCCAAACCAGCGCATCAGCTGGCGTCCGGATCGTCCGGCGAACGGCCTGCTCTGATCCTGCTCGACGGGTCCCGGCGCCTGACCGACCAGCATGATGTGCTGCGCCGCGTTGCCACTGAAGACCGGGTGCGCTCGTGGGATGTAGCCCGCGTCGGCGCATCGCGTGCATGCGCGCTGCTCGCGCTGCAGGTCGCTCAGGGGATCGGCACGGACGTTCGGCTCACGCATGCACACGCGACTCTCGACTCGCCGAGGTAGCGTCGCCGGAGCCCAGGCGATATCATCTCCACACCGCTCTCCTCTCCCGCGTCGCAGTCGAGCGGTCGTCGCGGTCAGCCGTCGTCATTCGAGGCTCCATGTCCGACGAGTTTTCGCGGTCCGCCCGGCCATCAGGCCAGCGACGAAACGACGGCGCACCCGCGTGGTGGCCGGCGCTCGAGCGGGTCGACCTTCCCGAGGACGAGGGCGTGCCAGCCGCGCACCGTCGACGGTACGAGGAGCAGAAGGCCACCGCCCTGCCTGACGCGTCTCCGGCGAGCGGGCCCACCCAGCGCCAGCGCCCGCGCCCCGCCTGGGTCTTCAACACCCTCGTCGGCCTCGCCGTGGCGCTGGTGCTCATGGTCGCGGTGGGCGTTGCCGACGCCGACTCCGACCTCCTCACCGTCACGATGCTCGTGGGAGTGCCGCTCATCCTCGTGGTGATCACGACGCTGATCGTCGCCCGGCGGAGTCGCTGACCTCGCCGCAGGCTGACCCCGGCCGCGCGTGACCCGAGAGCGACTCCGCCCCCCAGCTCGAGCCCAGCGACCACGGCGACCGCACCTCGATCCCGTCCCAGGTCTCGTGCTCCCCACCGGTGACGACGAGACCGGAGCCGCTCCCTCACTCCGCGAGCGTTTCGAGGCCGCCCTCGCCCCCGGTCCCGCAGACGGCGCCGCGCCGCGGGACGTGGAGGTCGCTCGGCTCCTGGCGGAGGCGCCGATCGAACGCATCGGCGAGGTGGTGTACGGCAGCAACGGCGTCTTCCTCATCGAGCTCGACGTCCCGGACCCGGCAGTGCCCACCGAGCCGCTCCGCGCTGTGTACAAACCCGTCCGGGGTGAGCGGCCGCTGTGGGACTTCCCACGGCGGACGCTCTACCTGCGCGAGGTTGCCGCGTACATCGTCGATGCGGCGCTCGGGCTGCACCGCGTCCCGGTCACCGTGCTCCGCGACGGGCCGCTCGGCCCCGGATCGGTCCAGCGATTCGTCCACGTCCTGGAGGAGCCGCTGACCCCCGAACAGGGTGAGCGCCTCGAGGCGCAGCTTCGAGCGGTCGCGCTGCTGGACGTGCTCATCAACAATGCCGACCGAAAGCGGACCCATCTCCTCGTGGTCGACGGTCCGAACGTCCGGGCGATCGACAACGCGTTGAGCTTTCTCCCGTATCCGCGCCAGCGCACCGCGCTCATCTCGCTGGGTGGCTCCGAGGTGCCGGCGCGGCTCACCACGCGACTCCAGGAGCTGGCCGCCGATGCGACCCGAATGACGGCGTTGCAGACTCGGCTCCGCCGCCTGCTCAGCGAGCCCGAGGTGATCGCCTTCGGTCACCGCGTCGCCGAGCTCGCCGCCGACCCGGTCTACCCGGTGCTCGATGCCTGGGACGGCCGGCCGTTCGAGTGGTGGTAAGGCGGCCCGCCCGGTTCGAGCGGGCCGCCTTACAGAGAGGGGGAAGGTCCGGCTATCCGGAGGTGCCGGTCGAGCCACTCGAGCCGCCCATGTTCGGGCAGTTCATGCCTGTCGCCGGCGTTTTCGTCGCCGGGGTGGTCGTCGACGGCGTCGACGTCGACGCCGTGAGGCTCGCGGAGCTGCTCGACGCCGTGGATGCGTTGCCGGCCGCGTGAGCGATCGCGAAGCCGCCGATGCCCGATCCGACGAGCAGGCCCCCGCAGAGGAGGGCCGTCGCCGCAATCTTGCGGAGACCCGTCGCCCGCAGAGCCGGTTCCTCCGGTGGCGGGGGCGGTGGGGTGAATTGGTCGCCGTCCATGGGATGTGCCTCCTTGGTGGATTGACGTTTGACATGGATCAGCGTCGCACCGTGGTGTGAGAACGTCGTGGGCGCGTCCTGGGAGACCGCTCAGAGTTTGTGTCCACGGGCTGCCCGGATACCCTGACCCCGTGCAGCTCTGTGGGATGCAGTCGTGAGCTTCGTGCTCGGCCACCTGGGCGATGCGCTGCGCATGGCGTTCGAGATGTTCTGGGCCGTGCTCTGGCCGCTCGCGCTCGGGTTCGTGCTCTCGTCCGTAGTCGAGACCTTCGTGTCGAAGCAGGCGGTGTCGCGCCTGCTCGGCCGCGGCGGCTTCCGTCCGGTCGCGCTCGCGACCCTGTTCGGAGCCGCGTCATCGTCGTGCTCGTATGCCGCGGTCGCGGTGGGCAGGACGCTGTTCCGCAAGGGCGCGACGCTGCCGAACGCGATCATCTTCGAATTCGCCTCGACGAACCTCGTGTTCGAGCTCGGGCTCGCGCTGCTCGTGCTCCTCGGGTGGCAGTTCCTCGCGGCGGAATTCGCCGGCGGGCTGCTGATGGTCGTGCTCCTCGCGCTGATCTTTCGCCTGACCCTGACTCCCCGGCTCACCGAGAGCGCGCGCCTTCAGGCCGAGCGCGGCCTGCTTGGAAAGATGGAGGGGCACGCGGCGATGGACATGTCGGTTACCGACGGCAGCCTGCTCCAGCGCGTCGTCTCACCAAAGGCGCTGACGTCGATCAGCCACTACTTCTTCATGAACGTCTATGGGCTGTGGTGGGACCTGCTGCTCGGGTTTCTCATCGCGGGCGCAATCGGGGCATGGGTCCCCGCAGCGTTCTGGTCGCACCTCTTCTTCTCGGGCTCGGGGTTCGGCCCCGCGCTCTGGAGCGCGCTCATCGGACCGCTCGTGGCGCTGCTGAGCTACGTGTGCTCGGTGGGCAACGTTCCCCTCGCGGCGGTGCTGTGGCGCAACGGCATCGGCTTCGGCGGCGCGATCGCGTTCATCTTCGGCGACCTGATCATCCTGCCGATCCTCAACATCTACCGGAAGTACTACAGCACGCGAGTTGCCGCGTATCTGCTTGCCGTGTCCTACGCGACGATGGTCGTCGCGGGCCTCGCGGTTGGGGCGCTGTTCGACGCGCTCGGCTGGGTCCCCACGACACGCAGCGTCGCTGCGTTCAGCACCGGCATCGCGTGGGACGCGACGACATATCTCAACATCGGAGTGCTCGTGGGGATCGCGCTGCTGCTGGTGCGATTCCTGCGCACCGGTGGCATCGGGATGCTGCGCATGATGGACATGCCGGCGGACCAGATGGAGCACCACCATCCGGCTGCAGCGCACGAAGCCGCATCGGGTCCGTGAGTGGTACGCCCGGAGGGACTTGAACCCCCGCACCCGGCTCCGGAGGCCGGCGCTCTATCCAACTGAGCTACGGGCGCCCGTCGCGGCTCGCCGGGTCAACCGAGCCCAGTATAGGACTCAGTCTGGATCGTCCTCGGTGAGCGTCAGCCCTTCCTGGCAACCGGGCTCCGCACGGGGCTCAGTCGGAATCGTCCTCAGCGGTGAACATGAGGCTGTCCTGCACCTCGTAGAGGGCGTCCATCCACTCGGAGATCATCAGCTGATCCGGGGGGCGTCCGGCAACGAGTGCGTCCCGGCTCACCAGTGCCACCGCGCGGCCGACGAGCTCGTAGGGCACCTCGACCTCGTCCGCGAGGTTCAATTTCTCGAACGCGTCGATGAGCTCGTCGATGTAGCGAATCTTCTGACGGCGCGCGTTACGTGCTTCCCGCAAGGAGGTCCAGCGAGCTTCCAGCTCACCGATCTCCACGCAAGTTTCCTGAATCATTGAGACACCACCCTCCGGTCCTCTACCCCTGATAGGACTCCATCCTATGTCGCTCGATGAAGCCGGTCAAGAAGCGCGTTTTCCCGCGCTCCTGATCCGGCGCGTGGCCCGCACCCGGAGCACTCAGGACATCGTCCTCCACGCCGCTCGGTCGGGCGCCGCGGAGGGTTTCTGCTGCCTGGCGGCCGAGCAGACGGCCGGTCGCGGCCGTCAGGGACGATCGTGGAGCGCGCCCCCAGGCTCGTCCCTCCTCGTCTCCGTGCTGCTGCGACGACCGGCGGCCGTCGCGGTCGGGATCCCGTTCGCGGCCGGGCTCGCCGTCGTCGACGCGCTCGCGGCGACCTCGGGCGTGATGGCCGGGTTGAAATGGCCGAACGACGTGCTCGTCGGGCGCCGCAAGCTGGCCGGCATCCTCAGCGAAGTTGCGCCTGGCTCGTCCCTCGGAGGTGAGGTCGCAGTGGCCCTCGGCCTCGGCGTCAACCTCACCGTCGACTCGTTCCCCGCGGATGGGAACGCCGTGAGCCTGCACAGCCTCGCCGAGCCCCCCGGCGCGGAGGTGCTCCTGCGCGCCTGGAGCATCGCTCTGGCGTCGCATCTCGCCGCCCTCGAGGAGGGCGGGATCCCGGCCATCGCCGCCGCCTGGCGCACGAAGGCGGTCGGGCTCGGAGAGCCCGTCACCGTCCACACCCTGTCCGGCAGCTTTGAGGGGATCGCGGTGGACATCGGCGACGACGGCGCACTGCTCGTCGAATCGGAGGGAGCCGTGCGTCGTGTGCTCGCCGGGGACGTCCATCTCGGCCGTGGCTCGGCCGGCTGACGGTTGGAGAGTAGGCTCCGCCCGGCTACGTTGCGGGGGTCGCGGTTGCCGAGGGACTCGGCGACACACCCGGGGACGCTGATGAGGAGGCGGAGGACGAGGCAGCCGGCGTTGACGCCGAACCCGACACGGTGATTTCGCCCTTCATGTTCGGGGCGTGGATGGTGCAGAGGTAGTTGTACGTGCCCGGCGCGTTGAACATCACATCCCACGTCGCGCCCGGGTCGAGCGTGTCATCGGTGAGGCAGCCGTCGTTGTTGTCCTGGAATGTCACGGTGTGTTCGACCGATCCGGTGTTCTTGAACTCGATCACCTCACCCACCGTTGCGGTGGACGATGCGGGATCGAAGATCAGGTCGTCGGTCGCATTGATGGTGCTGCCGACTGTGCCGAGCCCGCTCGCCTTGGCGGTGCCATTGCAGGTGCCGCCGCCACCGCCGCCCCCGCCGCCATTGGGATTGCCATTGCCGCACGCGATCACTGCAATCGCGACGCAGACCCCCACCCCGACCGCAAGTGTCCGCAGATGATTCACGTGCTTTCTCCTGAGTGCATCTTAAAGGATGGGTTCCCGCAGGCGACCTGCCCGGTCAACGGGTCGCCTCTGCAATCCGATCGGCGGCGATCTCCTCATCGCGGCCGGGGTCGGAGAACAGTCGCATGAACACGACGATGACCGCGATGAAATAGACGATGTTGCCGACACCGAGCATGATCACGCCGCCATACTGCTGGTCGGTGAGCGCCGACAGCCCCCAGAGCCGGGGCGCCTGCACGTAGAAGCTGTACAGCGGCGCCGGCGCCAGCGCGAACACGATGCCGAGCACGGTCGGCGGAAGCCCGGCAACGGTCAGCGCGGCGATCTTGGTGAGGGAACTGACCGTCACGGTCTGCCCGTCGCGGATCGGGTCGACCACCGGCCACCACACGACGATCCCCACTCCGATGAAGGTCAGATGCTCGATGATGTGCACCGGCACCGTCGTGAGCGTCGTGTCGTAGAGAGACGGGATGTGCCAGAGCAGCAGCACGGCGTTGAAGATGATCACCGCGGGCCACGGCCGGGTGATCGCCCACCAGATGGTGCGCAGCGTCGTGTGGCGGTCGCGCGCCGCCGGCCGGGCGCCGGCGATCCCGAGAAGCATCAACGGCGGCGCGATCATCATCAACAACATGTGCTGCACCATGTGCAGCGAGAACAGGTAGAGGTCTCCACCGCGGTCGATCGGTGACTCGAGCGCGATGAAGGTGATCAGCAGCCCGGTGAAGAAGAGCACCGGGCGCCAGCCTGGGTGGCGGAACCACGGCGTGACGTCGTCGCTCGCCGAGATCGTTCCGCGCCGCATCGCGATGATGTAGCCGGCGGCGACCGCCACGAGGCCGCAGATAACGGTGGGATCCCACGTCCAGTCGCCGAATCCCAGCTGAGCCGTCAGTGCCCTCCATCCTCCGGGAGCTCGAGGTACTCATTCCTCGCGCCACGTGCCCAGAAGAAGCACGAAGCGATGAGGTAGATGAGGCCGACCCCCCACATGAGCGGGCCGACGACATTGCGGATGTCGGTCAGGAACCCGGTGAGCGTGATGGCGAGCGCCAGCGCGACGTTGATGGGGGCGAAGCTCGGCGGGGGCAGATGCGGCGTCGCATGCTCATGCTCGTCTCCGCCGTCGTCGTGCTTCACCAGTGTGTCCGTCATCGCTCCACGCTCACTTGGTGACCGCGAGGAAGATTGCAGCCCAGACGAAGGCTGCCCCCATCAGGACGAGCAGCATGATGAACATGAGGATGCCCATCCGCATGTTCCTGCGAGCGAGCTTTCGGTTCACCAGGGCATCCTCCTCAGAGGCCCGTCACGCGGTCGATCGCCATCACCGCGAAGAGCAGGGCCAGGTAGATCATGGAATGGTAGAAGAGCCGCCGTGCCGAGCGCGCCGTCGGCCGCCGGGACGCCACCACGGCATCGGTCAGCAGGATCGTGTCGAGGACCGCGGCCCCTCCCACGTACACCGCGCCGAAGGACCGCGTGAGCACCGGGAGCACGGTCACCAGGCAGAGGACGATCGTGTACAGCACGATCTGATACCGCGTCTGGCGGTCGCCCTGGACCACTGGGAGCATCGGCACCCCGGCCCGTGAGTAGTCGTTCTTGAGCAGCAGGGACAGCGCCCAGAAGTGGGGCGGCGTCCAGTAGAAGACCACTGCGAACAGGAACACGGCGGTGAGGTTGAGGCTGCCGGTGACGGCTGCCCAGCCGACGAGCGGCGGGATCGCCCCGGCCGCGCCGCCGATCACGATGTTCTGCATCGACGAGCGCTTCAGCCACATCGTGTAGACGAGGACGTAGAAGAGCAGGGCGGTCATCGCGAGCACGGCCGAGAGCAGGTTCACCGTCGTCGCAAGCAGGGCAAAGGACGCGACCCCGAGCCCGACGCCGAACGCGAGCGCCTGCAGGGGCTCGATGCGGCCGGCCGGAATCGGGCGGGTCCTGGTGCGACCCATCCTGAGATCGATGTCGCGGTCGAACCAGCAATTGATCGCATTCGCGCCCGACGCCGCCAGCCACCCGCCCGCGAAGGTGAGGAGCACGAGCCGCCAGCCCGGCCACCCTCGTGCGGCGATGACCATGGCCGCAACCGCGGTCACCTCGAGCAGAAGGATCACCCGGGGCTTGGTGAGCGCGATGTAGTCGCGGACGACCTCAGCGGCGCGCCGGCGTGGGAGTGCCTCGAGGCTGACGGCGACGGTCATGACTGTGCCACGTTGGCCTGCGATCGCAGGGCATCGCCTCGCGGCAGCGCGGTGACCGGCGAGGCGTCACCCACGGGGAGCATGCTCACCACCGCCACCGCCACGACGGAGCCCCAGAGCAGCGAAGCGAGCGCGATGTGGAGGCCGCGCACCCAGGCGGGCAGGCCGAGGAGCACGACCAGCGCTCCAGCGGCAACCTGAAGGACGAGGAGCAGATTGACCGCCATGACGCCGATGCGCACCGCGCGGTCTCCGCGGCGACGGCGCGCGATCACGGCCATGAGTTCCCCGAGCATGAGCACCACGATCAGCGCGACCAGACGGTGGGCGACGTTGATGGTCGCCGCCTGTCCGGCCGGCAGTGAGAATCCGCTCCCGCACAGCGGCCAGCTGTTGCAGCCCGCGCCCGAGCTGGTCTCGACCACGAACGCGCCGCTCATTGCCACGAGGTACGTCGCGAGAACGGCGATGATCACCGGGCGTTTCACCGAGGGCAGCAACGCCCCTGCCAGGCTCGGACTCCGCTGCGGTGTCCCCACCGTGCATGCAATGACCGCGACGTAGATCAGGACCGCGAACAGCAGCAGGGCGTTGGCGAGGTGGATCATCACGACGCCGCCCGGGAGGTTGTACTCGACGGCGAGGGCACCGAGCGCGATCTGCACCACGAAGAGTCCCGCGGCCACGCTGGTGCCGACGAGAATCCTGCGCTGATGCCGGTGCCAGAGCCACGTGGCCACCGTGAGCACGATCACGAGCAGCGTGCAGATCGATGCGATCCACCGGTGCGTGAACTCGATCAGCGTGTTGATCTGCCATGCGGGCAGCAGCGACCCGTGGCACAGCGGCCACTGGTCCGAGGTCCCGCAACCGTTGCCGCTTCCGGTGACCCGCACGATGCCGCCCCACACGATCAGCAGGTAGGTCAACACCGCCGTCCACACCGCGAGGCGGCGAAACCCTACCGACGGCCGCGTGGGGATCACCCTGTCACCAGCCTTACGCGGGTGCTCCCGCGGCAGCCTTCTTGCGCGCGATCCGCTTGTCGCGCACCGGACGCAGGCTCATCACCTCGGGCTCCTCGTCGAAGTTCCACGCAGGTGGCGGCGACGATGTCGCCCACTCCAGCGTGTTGCCCTCCCACGGATCGTCCGGCGCCGTCCTCGGCGCGCGCATGCTGATGATGAAGTTGATCATGAAGATGGTCACCGAGATCGCGATCACGAACGCGCCGAAGGTGATCAGCGAGTTGATGTCACCCCAGCCGCGGTTGTCGAGGTACGTCGCGATCCGGCGCGGCATGCCCAGGATGCCGAGCGCATGCATCGGCATGAACGTGAGGTTGATGCCGATGAACATCGTCCAGAAGTGCAGCTTGCCGAGCTTCTCGCTGAGGAACCTGCCCGTCACCTTCGGGAACCAGTAGTAGAAGGCGGCGAACACCCCCATGACGCTGCCGCCGAACAGGACATAGTGAATGTGCGCAACCACCCAGTACGTGCCGTGCACGAGACGGTCGACAGCCAGGCTCCCGAGATAGACGCCGTCGATGCCGCCGATCAGGAACATCAACAGGAAGCCGCACGCGAAGAGCATTGGCGTGTCGTATTTGATGCTCCCTCCCCACATCGTCGCCAGCCAGTTGAAGATCTTCACCCCGGTGGGCACGCCGATGACAAAGGTCGTGAAGGCGAAGAACGTCTGCACCACCAGCGGCAGACCGGTGACGAACATGTGGTGCACGAACACGACGAAGCCGAGGAACGCGATGGCCACGATCGACGCCGCCATCGCCTTGTAGCCGAACACGGGTTTTCGACTGAACACCGGGATGATCTCGCTGATGATCCCGAAGGCGGGCAGGATCATGATGTACACGGCGGGATGTGAGTAGAACCAGAAGACGAACTGGTAGAGCAGCGCGCTGCCGCCGTTGACCGGGTCGAAGAAGTTGGTGCCGATCTGACGGTCGAGCAGGTTCATCGCGAGCCCGGCAGCAAGGAAGGGCGACGCGAGCACGACGAGCGCCGCCGTGACCTCCTGCGCCCAGACGAACAGCGGCAATCGTCCCCAGGTCATCCCCTTGGCGCGCATGTTGTGGATGGTCGCGAGGAAGTTGATGCCGCCGAGCATCGATGCAATACCGACGAGGTGCAACCCGATGATCCAGAGGTCCTGACCCATGCTGCAGCTGTAGTGGGAGCCGGTGAGCGGCACGTACCCGGTCCAGCCGGCGTCACCGGGACCACCGGGACAGAGGATGCCGGCGTGCGTGGTCGCGGGAACCAGGAAGCCCGCGTACATCACCATGCCGCCGAGCGGGATCAACCAGAACGACAGCGCGTTGATGCGCGGGAACGCCATGTCGCGCGCGCCGATCATGAGCGGGACCATGTAGTTTCCGAGGCCCGCCCAGACCGGGATGATCCACAGGAAGATCATCGTCGTCCCGTGCATCGTGAAGATCTGGTTGTACTGCTCGGGCGTGAGGAAGGTGTTCTGCGGCTCGGCGAGCTGGATGCGGATGAGCAGCGCCATGACCCCGCCGACCAGGAAGAAGAAGAATGTCGTGAACAGGTACATGATCGCGATCTTCTTGTGGTCGACCGTGGTCATCCAGCCGAGGATCCCCTTCGACTTGTCGAAGCGCGCGAACTTCGCGCGCGGCAGAGTCGCGTCCATGACCGCCATCAGGATCCTCCGAGAGTGCACGACTTGCTGGTGGGGTCGATCGTCCCTGCGGGATTGCCGAACACGCATGACTGGAACTGGTTCATCGGCAGCGACACGACGATGAACGTCATCTTCGCGTGGCCGACTCCGCACAGCTCGGTGCACTGCCCGTAGTACGTGCCCTCACGCGCCTCGATCGGCGCGGTGTTGACATCGCCGGGGATGGCGTTCATCTGCTGTCCGAGCGACGGCGCGAAGAAGCTGTGGTTGACGCCGCATCCCTCGTCGGCCAGCACCTGCGCGAGCGAGGTGTTCGAAGGCACATTCGGCGACGCGTTGCACGGCGGGTCCGTCGAGACGACGTTGAGGCCGACGTCGGTGTTCTCCGGCAGGTATAGGTAGCCGAAGCTCCGGATCCGCGCACCGCTCGACGTGGTGCCGTAGTCGAACGTCCAGCTGAACTGCTGTCCGATCACCGTGACGGTGTACTGCGAGTCGGCCGCGACGTTGTTGATGAAGGGCATGTTCACCGCGGTGAGGCCGAAGAGTGAGAGAAAGGTCGCGAGCGGGACGAGCGTCCAGGCGATCTCGAGCCTCGTGTTGCCGTGAAACTGCGGTGGATCGTCATCGTCGCTGCGACGGCGGAACCGGACGAATGCATAGAGGAGCAGGCCGGTGACGATGACGCCCAGGACCACTGACGACCAGAACACCGCCGTGTACACGCCGAGTGCTCGATCGCTGATGGTGCCGCCATCGCCGAACGCTCCGGCGTTGTTGACGCAACAGGTCGACGCTGCGAGCACGTTCATGGGAGCGGCAGGATGATCGCATAGCGGCAATCAGGCGGGCAAACCAGCCCCGTCGGTGCCGCGGATTGCATGCGCCGGGTCACTTCTGCCACGGCTTGGTCTTGGTGCGGATCTGGCGCTTCACCAGCTCGGTGATGTCGGTGTTGATCAGCGCCGACTCGCCCCACGGACCGCGGTTCCCGGGTGGGACCGACGGGTCCGGGAGCACCTCGCCCGTGGTGGTCGACCGCTGGCGCCTGCGAAGCCGCGTGAGCACTGCGAGCGGATTGGGCGGGCTCACAGCCGGAACTTCCGCCGTTTGGCGGCGAGCTCCAGGTCGCCGGCGCACAGGGCGTTCGCGCTCTGCCAGGCGTCGATCGCGGAGCTCCCCCAGAGGTACAGCCCGGCGACGAACAGGGTCAGGAAGGCGAAGACGGAGACGAGCGCCACGAGCAGGAAGAGCGCGCCGAGGTGGTGGGTCAGGAGCGTGTGGCCCACAGATTGCCCCGCGATGATGAGCAGGACGGCCGGGCCGATGGTGCACACGGTCCAGAGAAAGAAATAGAGCGCCTTGCGGGGCTGCCCGTTGTAGACCTGGCCGAGCCCGGGGATCAGCGACAGACCGACCGAGATCTGCGGGTTGGGGTGCCGCAGGGGCTTCACCCCGCGTGCTTCAGCGGCCACGACCGGCGCCACGACACGGACCCAGGGCGCGGGCGCCCACCTGAGCCTCCAGCCTCATCGGCTGACGAAGGCCCGGTAGACGTAGTAGGCGGCCAGGAGCAGGGTCCCGAACGCCCAGATCGCCACGAAGAGAACGTCGCCCCAGCCGGCCTCACCGGGGTAGAGCGGGTTCTGCAGGCCGAAGAGACCAAGCATGTTCAGTGCGCCTTGAAGTTTTCGAGGAGGAACTCACCGTAGATGAGCACGAACGTGAACACGAGCAGCCCGAAGAAGACGACCAGCGTCCCGATCAGGTCTCGCGCGAAGGTGCCGCGGCGTTTCACAGGTGCGTGCTCATGGCAGGGTCGAGTAGTTCTCCCACTGACGGATGAACTGGATGAGGATGTTGATCTGCGTCTCGCTCAGCACGCGATGCTCGTTGATCACCGCGCCCGCACCCGGAGGCGGTGAGCCGTTGGCGACGTAGTCGTTGGCGATCGCGCCCCAGTTGGGCATGATGCTGCTGTAGTGCTCGAATCCGGTGAAGCCGTATTCGATGCACCGGTAGTAGTAATCCTCGTTGAAGTACCCGAGGCGGTCCTGGTTGTTGAGGGGCGGTCCCGCGCCGCCCTCGCCCAGCCCACCGTGGCACCGCGCGCAGTTCTGGTAGTAGAGCTGAGCGCCTTCGGTGAACGCGTACACCGGGTTGATGATCAGGTTCTGGTGCGCGTCGGTCTCGTCGAGGCCGAGGCGGTTGCCGTTGTGGCAGACGATGCACCCGATCTGGTCGATGCCGAGCTTCCCGGTCGGCGTGCCACTCGCGCCGTAGTTGGTCGCGGGATTGAGGAACGAGGGCAGCGGCCCCGACTGTTCGACCGTGACCGGCTTCGCCGGCGGCTGACCCGGGGCGGTGTACGGCGTGTAGGTGAACGACGTGAACCCGTCGGCGCCGTAGGCCGCGTAGCTCTCTGACGGCGGGTAGTTGCTGCCGTCCGTCGTGACGTATGCCGGGTGCTGACCGGTCAGGTGGTATTCCTGCGCGAGCTGCTTGGCGTCAGGCTCGTACTTGAAGAAGTCCTCGCTGAGACGCTGCGCGGCTGCCACCGGGCCGATCGTCCCGATGTCGGGGACGTGGCACGAGATGCAGCGCTCCACCCGGTAGGTGTCGCCCTGGATGGTTGCCTCCGGGAAGCTCGGGAAGAGCTGTTGGATCTGGACGTTGAAGTCCGAGTTGGGGTAGTCCTTCTGGTACTGCTCCTGGATGGCGATGTAGCCGCGGCTCGAGGTGTCCTTGAAGGCGGCCCACGCGACAAGCGCCAGGAGGGCGACGCTCAGCCCGACGAAGATCAGCCTCGTCCTCATACGGGCGAGCTCAGTCCGGGGTGACCGAGGATGAGCGTCCAGTCCCAGTTGAACGCCTGGCCGCGGAAGAACTCACCGATGACCACGAACGCGACCGCGAGGCAGACGTAGATCGTGAAGAGCACGATCGCCACCTTGCGGTCCTGCGGCCGGCGGCTCGGGTTGCGGTCCAGGTACGGGGTCAGGATCATGAAGATGATCACGAAGCTCGGGAACGCGACGCCGGCCATGATCGGCGGGAAGCGCTCGAGCAGCTCCTGGAGCCCGACGAAGTACCAGGGCGCCTTCGCCGGGTTCGGCGTGATCGAGGTATTGGCACGCTGCAGCAGCGGCGCGTTGATCTGGATCGAGACCAGCATCAGGAAGACGAACGCGCCCAGGCCCGCGAGGAACTCGCGCCACACGAGGTAGGGGAAGGTGACGACGGTCTCCTCGTCCTCGCGCCGCCGGATGACGAGCGGCGTGCTCGCGAGCTCGGGTCCCGAGACGGGCGCCGGCGGGCGCGGGGCCAGTGCCCCGCGCGGATCGGTCCCGCGTGGGTCGCGTCCTCCCTCGACGACAGTTGCCATCAGAGGCCTCCTGTGAACCCGTCTTTACGGACGCGCCAGAAGTGTACGACCATGAGTAAGAACCCGATCAGTGGTAATGCGATCACGTGTAAGACGTAGAACCGGATCAGAGCACCTTGTGCTACCTGATCGCCACCGAGCAGGAGGTATCTGGTGTACGGGCCGACGATCGGCGCGTACTTCGCCATGTTGGTGCCGACCGTGATCGCCCAGATGGCGAGCTGGTCCCAGGGAAGCAGGTAACCGGAGAACGACAGCAGCAACGTGATCAGCAGCAGGAAGGTGCCGATCACCCAGTTGAACTCCCGCGGCGGCTTGTACGCTCCCTGATAGAACACGCGCGCCATGTGCAGCCAGACCGTGATCACCATCCCGTGCGCCGCCCAGCGGTGCATGTTGCGAATGATGTCGCCGAACACCGCGACGAACTGCAGATCCTTGACGTTCTGATACGCCGAATCCACCGAGGGGATGTAATAGAACATCAGGAAGAGCCCGGTGATCGTCAGCAGGATGAAGAGGAAGAACGAGAGGCCGCCGAGGCACAGCGTGTAGGACACGCGAACCGCCGACTTCTTGACGCGCACCGGATGGATGTGCAGGAAGAAGTTGGTGAGCGCCGTGCGGGCGGCGACCTTGTCGTTGGTCGGCAGCCCGTGGCGGAAGACCGATCCCCAGAGCTGCGCGACGAAGGCGCGAACGGGATTGGCCTGGCCCGGCGTTGCGCTCATCTACCGAGACCCCTCATGTGCTTGGCCCGCCTCCTCACTAGACCCCAAGGGTCTTGCCGTTGCTCTTCTTGGTGTCGACCAGCAGGCGCCATTGTGGCGCAGTGTTGTTCCCGGGACCACGTGTCGCAACCAGGGCCGCCCGGTCGACCGCGAAGAACCCGTCCGGGGTCACCTCGATGTTGACCCAGTCCATCGGTCGTGGAGCCGGGCCGTAGAAGTTCGTGGAATCGATGAAGTATCGACTTCCGTGGCACGGGCATGCCCAGCCGTTGGGGAGCCGCTGGTCCGACGCGCGCACGCCGCGCGCCTCGGCGACCGAGGCGTTCACGCCCGACCCCGTGGTGACGTCGGTGACGTAGTTCGGCGTGCAGCCGAGGTGCGTGCACACGAGGTACACCGCGTAGATGCCGGCGTCATCGAGGACGACGGTCACGCGCTTGTCCGTCTCCGAGAGCACGTTCACCGGTGTGACCGCCTTGCCGCCGACGACGCCGCCCGTGAGCTCGTCGAACGTGAATGCCGTCTTGAACAGCGCGGGCGCATTGTCCGACGCCACGGGGAACATGAAGCGCAGCACCTCGATGCCCCCGAACAGCGTGGCGCCCGCGGCGGCGAGGCCACCCATGATCATCAGGAACTGGCGTCGCGTCGTCTCGGCGCGAGCACGCATCCTCCCTCGCGGCGATTCGTACGGATTCAGCGCCATGCAGTCCTCGCGAAGGGGGCTTGTTCTGGTGGCGACAGTGTACGGACTGCGCTGACGCACGCCGCCGGGGCCCGGGTCGTGGGAAGGCTCATCCGGCTAGAGGAGTGGATTGCTCGCCGGGGGCGTCAGGATGTTGGCGAACACAATCGCCGAAATCATGATCACGACGAATGCCACGATGATGGCGAAGCATCCGAAGTCGGTGCGGAGAGCGACGATGAGGCGTTCCATATCTCTTGTTCGGAGCGTTCAGACGGGCGAAAGGATACGTCACGGCGTCACGATGCCGCGCCCCTGCGCGGGGATGCCCGAAGCCGCTGCCGGAGAGTAGCCTTTCGCCACAGTGAGCGGATGGCGTGAGGTCGAGATCTACGGCACCTTCATCCGGTTGACAGGCGAGCTCGAGGTCATCGGCGCGGAACGCCTGAGCGACAGCATCAACCGGTTCGGTGCGTTTCTCCAGGTGCGCAACTCGCGGGCGGAGCCGCTGTCCACCAACTACCCGGTGCTCAGCCGGCTCGAGCCGCGGGTGACGATCGCCAAGGCCGGCGTGATCCTCGTCTGCCCGCTCGAGGACCTCCCTGACGGCAACTCCGCGATGTGGCGCGAGACCGTCCCCTACGCGGCGTCGATCAACACCTCGGCGATCTCGCTCGTCGGCGACGTCCATCTCTCACCCGGCAACGACCTCCAGGATCACCTCGAGCGGCACCCCGGCGACTTCCTGCCGGTGACCAACCTGTCCGCGCTCTGGATCACGGCGATCACCAACGAGACCCACGCCGTCCAGCGCGCATTCGCGCTCCTGAACCCCGCGTCGATCCTCTCCTTCTCACTGAGATAAGGGACCGCGGCCGCTGAGCGGCCCTGTGCCGGGACCTAAACGGCCGCCAGCGCCTCTTCGCGGATCGCGCGGTTCTGCCTCGAGGCCTGAGCGAAGCCGGCCACCATGCAGACGACGGCGAAGAAGGCGAAGCCCATGCTGATGAACTCGTTGATCGCCCGCTGCCCGATTCCGAGGGTGGCGAGCCCGGTGCCCCCCAGGAAGGTCTTCTCGGCCGGAGCGCCCCAGACCGTGCCGATGAACGCCATCAGCATCCAGAGGACGGCGATGAAGTGCCAGATCGCCGCGGTGCGGGTCTGCCCGTGGCGCGGCTTGGCGGTGAAGTAGAAGCCCACCATCGCGATCACGGTGAGCACGACGTAGGCGTTGAAGATGACGAAGACGATGAAGAACGAGATGATCTGGGCGGTCGTGAGTCCAGTGAACCCGCTGATCGAGAACGGGAACGGATTGTTGACCGCAACCAGGCTCGCGAGCATCTCGACCGCGAAGCGTACAACAGCGGATCGGTGACGTAACCCCGGGACGTCGCCTAAGCTTCTGTCGAGATGGCGATCCTTCGCGCCCCTGCGCCCGCACCGTTTGCGACCACTCCAGGCGCCGTCAGGACTGCAGCGATCCTCGGGATCGCGTCCTACGTGCCCGACGAGATCATCACCAACGCCCACCTCGAGGCGATGGTGGAAACCTCCGACGCGTGGATCCTGGAGCGAACCGGGATCCGGGAGCGTCGCAAGGTCGCCTCGGGGATGACCACGTCGATCATGGCGGCCGAGGCCGGGCGCCGCGCGATGGCAGCCGCGGGTGTCGACAGCGTCGACGCGCTCATCGTGGCGACCGTCTCGCCGGACACGCCCCTGCCCTCGACCGCCTGTCTCGTGCAGCGCCGGATGGGTCTCGAGGGCATCCCGGCCTTCGACATCGCCGCGGCCTGCGCCGGATTCGTCTACGGGGTCACGATCGCGCGAGGCCTCATCGTGTCGTCGGGGATGAACCGCGTGCTCGTTATCGCCGGTGACGCGCTGACGTCGCTCATCGACTACAAGGATCGCTCGACCTGCGTGCTGTTCGGCGACGGCGCCGGCGCGGCGGTCGTCGGTGTGTCGGACTCCGGCGGCATCGAGAGTGTGCAGTGGGGTGCCGACGGCGGCGAGGCGGACCTCATCTATTACGGCCCCAAGGCCGGCGAGGAGGACAGCGAGAACGGCCTCCGCATGTACGGCAAGGGCACGTTCCGTCTCGGCGTGGAGCGGATGGCGGAATCGGCGCGCGCCGTCTGCGCCGAGGCCGGCTGGGCGCTCGAGGACGTGAACCTCCTGGTGCCGCACCAGGCGAACCTGCGCATCATCGAGGCGGTCGCGAAGCGGCTCGACCTTCCGCTCGACCGCGTGGTCATCAACATCGACCGCTACGGCAATACCAGCGGTGCGTCGATCCCGATCGCGCTCACCGAGGCGGTGGAGACCGGACGGGTTCGCCAGGGCGACAAGATCGTCTGCATCGCGTTCGGGTCGGGCGTCGTCTGGGGCGGTATCGCTCTCCGATGGATCGCGCCGACCCGGTAACGTCGCGGCGGCAGGCACCGCGCCGGCGGCTTCAGGCGCCGGGACCCGAGCTCCGCCCGACAGCACCGACCACAGGCACCATCGCCTGCCCGCACTGCCATCGCCGCTTCGTCGCGGAGCGCTACGCCGCGGACCTCAACGTCTGCTCCGAATGCGGCCATCACGGCGTTGTCGGCGCTGCGCAGCGCATCGATCAGCTCGCCGATGTCGGCACCGCCGAGGTGCTGGCCATCAACGTCGGCGACCGGGACCCGCTCGGGTTCGACGACGGAGTCCCCTATCCGCAGCGCGTGGCGCGCGCGCGCGAGCGCACCGGTCTCCACGAGGCATTCCAGATCGCGAAGGCATCGATCGAGGGCAATCCCGTCGTGCTCGCGTGCATGGACTTCGCCTTTCTCGGTGGCTCGCTCGGCAGCGGTGCCGGCGAGATCTTCGCGCGCGGATGCGAGCTTGCCGTCGCCGAGGATCGCGCGCTGGTCGCGGTCTGCACCTCCGGCGGCGCGCGGATGCAGGAGGGGATCGCCTCGCTCGCGCAGATGGCGCGGTGCTCGTCGGCCGTCGCCGACGTGATCGCGCACAGGCTGCCGTATCTCAGCATCCTCGGCGATCCGTGCTACGGGGGGGTGACCGCGTCGTTCGCCGTCCAGGCGGACGTGATCATCGCCGAGCCGGGCGCACGCATCGGGTTCGCCGGCGGCAGGGTCATCGAGCAGGCGACGCACGACAAGCTTCCCGACGGATTCCAGACCGCCGAGTTCCTGCTCGCGCACGGCATGGTGGACGCGGTCGTCGAGCGCGGTCGCCTCCGGGCCACGGTCGGGACGCTGATCCGCATCTACACGGGCCGCGCATGAGCACCACCATCGAGACCACCGAGCGCGAGCGCATCGCGTTCGCGGCTGTCGAGCTGGCGCGTCACCCGGAGCGCCCGCGCGCGCTGCAGGTCATCGCGGCGATCACCCCGGACTGGACCGAGCTTCGCGGCGACCGCCTCTTCGGTGACGACCGCGCCGTGGTCGGTGGCCCCGCCCACCTCGGGGGCCGGTCGGTGATGCTCATCGGGCAGGAGAAGGGAACCGACCCGCTCACCCGCGCCCTGCACAACTTCGGGATGCCCCATCCGGAGGGATACCGCAAGGCGATCCGCCTGATGCGGCAGGCGGAGAAGTTTTCGATGCCGGTCGTCTGCCTCGTCGACACGCCCGCGGCGCATGCGGGCATCGGCGCTGAGGAACGTGGTCAGGCGTGGGCGATCGCCGACGCGCTGCTCTGCATGCTCGGGTTGCGGACGCCAACCGTCAGCGTGGTGCTCAGCGAAGGTGGCTCCGGCGGAGCGCTCGCGCTGGCGCTCGCCGACCGTGTGCTCGCCCTCGAGAACGCCGTGTACACCGTCGCCCCACCGGAGACCTGTGCGGCGATCCTCTACCGCGACGCCGGGCAGCGAGCGCGAGCCGCCGCGGCGCTACGCCCCGGCGTCGACACCGCGCATCGCATCGGGCTCGTCGACGAGCTGATCCCGGAGCCGCCCCCCGGCGCTCACGCGCACGCGCCGCTGGTGATCGCCGCGATCCGAGGCGCCGTCATCCGTCATCTCGACGAGCTGCGCGGAGTCCCGATCGACGAGCTGGTCGCCGAGCGCCGGCGGCGCTACAGGGCTGCGGGCGGCTGATCGCCCCAGGCGGCGAGCAGCTCGGCTTCGCGTTCGGGATCCATGCCGGACCGGGGACGGTTGCCGGTGAGGAGCTGCGTCCAGTCGGGATGCTCACGCAGCCATGACCACGTGTCGAACACGGTGTCACGCACCGGGCGGCAGGTGAGCCCCGAGCGAAGCGCGAGCGACGAGTTGGTCATGTAGAAAGTCTCCATACCGAGCATCGGAGGCACCCAGATCGGCAGCTCGGTCCACGGCTCGACCTTGTTGTCGAGCAGAAACTCGGCATCGACCCAGGTGAACGTCGCATCGGACGCGGTGGCCTCCCTGCAGAGATCGAGCACTTCGACCATGGTCGTGGAGCCGGGCGCGCTGAGCACGTTGACCGCTCCGCTCAACCAGGTGTTGAGCGAGAAGGCAGCGAGGTCGCGGGCGTCGATGTACTGCAAGCCGAGATTCTCAGGCCCGGGAGCGAGCACCTCACCGCCGGCGGCGATGCGCCGCAGCCACCACGGCAGACGGCCCATGTTCTCGCGCGGTCCGAGGATGAGCCCCGGGCGCGCGAACACGCACCTGTCAGGTCCGAAGACGCTCTCGATCGCAAGCTCGGCGCCGCGTTTGTCAGCGGCGTAGTCGCGGGCGTCGGCGTCCGGCGAGGCGGCGACGACCGGAGACGCCTCGTTGATCACGCCCTCGTGCACCTCTTCATACACGGAGATCGTCGAGATGTAGACGTAGCGCGCGGCGCTCGCCTCGAGCTTCCGTGCCAACTCGAGGACGACACGCGGGGCGCGCGACCATGCATCCGCAACCACGTCCCACTGCTCGCCGGCGACGGCGTCGAGGTCTGATGCGACGGTCCGATCGCCGTGCACCACGCGCACTCCCTCGGGTGCGCTGCCGGTCTGCCCGCGGTGAAAGATCGTGACGTCGTCGCCGTGCGCGAGCGCCTCGGCGACGAGCGCGGGACCGACGAAGTCCGTGCCGCCGAGGATCAGGACCTTACGCGGCATCGATCATCTGATGGGCAACGATCTTCTCCGGTCGGCGCAGGAACAGCGCGGGGATCACACCGAGAATCGTGAGGATCGAGATGAACGCGAAGGTGCGGTCGAACGAGTCGCTGAGCGCATCCGACGCGTAGGTCCGGCTGAACGCGGCCACGACCGGGGCGACATGGCCCGTGGTGGACGGCTGACCGCCGTTCTGTATGAGCGTCGAGAACTCGCTCTGCAGGCCGCCGCAGAACTCCGCGGTGGTCAGCTGGTGACCGGGGGCCGATGCGGCGCTGAGCACCGCCGCCGACGGTGCGCACGACGCCTGCGCGATCGCCGTGTTGAACTGCGCGGCAAGCACCGTCACGAGAATCGCGATGCCGACCGACGAGCCGATGCGCTGCAGGCTGTTGGAGATGCTCGACGCGCTCGAGCTGAGGTGATGCGGCACACGCGCCATCGCCGCGGCCATCGACGGCATCATCGAGAACCCCATCGCGAAACCACGCAGCAGCAGCGCGCTGACGACGAGCCAGTTCGACGAGTCGGGATGGATCTGCGCGAGCAGGAGCCCGCCGAACGCGAGCATCACCATGCCGGTTGCGACGACGGGACGCGGTCCGAAACGGTCCGTGAGGTATCCGCCGAGTGGCATCGCAACGGCCGCCGTCACCGCCTGGGGCAGGAGCAGCAGCCCGGTCTCGAGCGCGCTGTACCCGTGCACCTCCTGGAGGTACAGGGGCAGCAGCAGCATTCCGCCGAACAGCGCGGTGACGATGATGAAGCTGAGCCCCATCGACCATGAGAACGTCGAGTCCCTGAAGAGGCGAAGTTGCAGCAGGGGCTCGGGGTTTCCGCGGTTGCCGATCGACAGGTCGACGATCGCCAGCGCTGCGCCGGCGAGCATGACGATCGTGTCGAGCGCCGTCCATCCGTCGACGAGGCCGTTGCGTACACCGACGGCGAGCAGCAACGCCGCAAGTGGCGCCATGAGGAGCGTGGCAACGCGCCGGCGTCCGAGCTGCGACAGCACGAACGCGGTGATGAGCACCGCGGCGCCGGCGAGCATGCTCACCACGAACAGCGAGCCCCAGCCGAGCGTTGTGCTCTGGTCGACGGCGTACATGATCGCGACCGCCGCGGGCGGCGCGGTCAGCAGGCCGAAGGTGTCGAGACGCAGCTTGTGCGACCTGTCGGTCTCGGTGAGGAAACGCCATGCCGACACGAAGGCGATGAGCCCGATCGGGACGTTGACGTAGAAGATGAGTCGCCAGGAGAAGTCCTGCACGAACCAGCCACCGAGCACCGGCCCGACCGCGGGTGCGAGCAGCATCGGGATGCCGAAGATCCCCATGACGCGGCCCATGTTCTGCGGACCGACCGCACGCATGATGATGGTCATGCCGATCGGCATCAGCATGCCGCCGCCGAGTCCCTGCAGCACGCGGAAGAACACCAGCTCGGGCAGGTTCTGCGCAACGCCGCACGCCATCGACGCGAGCGTGAACAGGGCGATGGTCACGAGGTACAGGCGCTTGGTGCCGAAGCGATCGCTCGCCCAGCCGGCCATCGGGATGACCGCACCCTGGGCGAGCATGTACCCCGTCACCACCCACGCGATGTCCGCATACGAGCCGGCCTTGAGGTCGGACTGCAACGTCGGGATCGCGATGTTGACGATCGTCGCGTCGAGGATCGTCATGATCGTTCCGAGAAGGACGACGCCGAGCGCGATCCACTTGTAGTCGAAGCGACCCGATTTCGGCGACGCGACGTTCACGTCCTCGTGTGCGGGCGGCGCAACGGTGACGTCGGCGCGATCGAGCACGTCAGTCATGTGCGGCCTCCCGAGCGTGTCCCGGCTCCGGCCAGTCGACGATCTTGCTCATCAGGCGCACAAGGCCTTCGAGGTCGTCATCGCTGAGCGGCGCGAGGGCCTCGAGCGCGACGGCTTTCCGTGCCTCGTCGAAGCGGTCGAGCATCTGCTCGCCGAGCGGCGTCGGCACGATGTGGATGATCCGGCGATCCTCGGGGTCGCTGCGACGCTCGGCGAAGCCGAGGCGGATCATGCGATCGACCAGCGCGCTCGCGGAGCTGAGCGCGCACTGCTGCATCCGCGCGATCTCGTTCATGGTCGCGCCCGATGAGGTGGTCATCGCCGCACGAAGCTGCTCGAGGGCGCCCACCTGGTGCCAGGTCACGGCGCCGTACTCGCCCTTCAGCTCGTCGGGGACCTGGGCCATCAGGCGGCGCTTGAGACCGTTGATGTAACCGAAGAGCGCGTCGGCGAGCTCGTCGCGACGTGCGCTCCCCGGAGTGGCGGATGCGCCCGCGCGCACGGCCGTGGTGGCTTGACTCACACGTTTCCTCGAAGGCACGATGCCCGAGTGTTCGATGGACGAATGGTTCTAGTCTAGAACTATTCGTCAGTCTGCGTCAAGTCGTGCTGGCATCCTTCGCGCGGCGCCGGAGCCTCGGGCGACCGGTCAGCTCGCGTGACTGCCGGGCCGCCGTCAGCTCGGCCTTCGCCGCCTCGAGGAGGCCGCTGACGTCCTGGGAGTCCGCCGGGTAGACGGCGACCCCACACGCAGCCGTGGCTCCGGATCTTCCGATCATGTGATCGCTCGCAGTCTCCTGCGTGAATCGCTGCTGGATGCGGGCGGCGATGGCCCGGGCCTGGTCGCCGGCGGCCCCCGGGAGCACGCAGACGAACTCGTCGGCGCCGGAACGCGCTGCACTGTCCTCCCGCCGGAGGATCGCTCGAAGCACGTTGGCAAAGCTCTCCAGGACGGCGTTGCCGGCATCGTGACCCCAGTGATCGTTGATCTGCTTGAACTCGTCGACGTCGGCGATGATCACCGCGAGCGTGCTCTCGCCTCGCGAGGCCCGCGCCAGCTCCTTGTCCAGAACGTGGAGCACCTGCGCGCGGGTTGGCAGGCCCGTGACGGAGTCGAGCAGCGCGCGTCCCATGTCCTCCTCGTAACGCCTGGCACGTTCGAGCGCGCGAGCCGCCTCGTCAGCGAGAGCCTCCATGAGCGGTATGTCCGCGTCGGACCACGCCTGCTCGCGGCGCTCGGACGTCAGCAGGATCACCCCGATCGTTGCCCCGTCGACACGAAGCGGCGCACCGATCGCCGACCGGATGAACCCGAGTTTCGAGCCGCGGAGCCGGATGCGGTTCGCCTCCCGGAGGCTCGCCTGGGCCATCGATGCGGCGAGCGTCGTCGTCCACACCTCGGCGCGTCCCGACATGAAGACCGCACCTCCCAGTCCCTCACCCGGCGCCAGCTCGTACGCGGGCCCGCCGGATGCGACTCCCGTCGACGAGAGGAAGACTCCGGGGGACTTCAGCAGCTCGTCCGCCGGGTCGAGAAGGAGCACGAGGCCGCTCGACGTCTCCGGGAAGGTCTCGATGCATGCCTCGAGCACCGCCGATGCGACCGATGGGACGTCACGCCCGACCCCCAGCTTGCGGCCGAGCGTCGCGTAGACATGGCCGCGCCGCGTCTCCGCGTCAATCTGACCGCGGGTGCGCTCGGCGCCGCCGACCGCCAGCAGCTTGATGCCGAGGAGGATGGCGACAGCCGCGAGTAGCGAGCTGACGTCCGAGCCGGCAGGGACGCTGGTGAGCCAGAGAACGCAGAAGACCGCGACCACGGCGGCGCCGGCGATCAGGGGCAGAGCCGGTGGCTCGTCCGGCTCGATCCCGACCAGGATGGCGGCGAAACCCAGCGCCGCGATCATGGTGAAATCCGGGAGCAGCGGCGCGGCGACGTGCAACCCGATTGCGGCGAGTGCCGCCAGCGCCAGAGTCGCCGCCGCGGCGATGACCGGCCGGTCACCCTCCCAGCGCTCGGGCAGCCGGATCAGCAGGGCTCCCACGCAGATGGCCAGCGCGGCCATGACGACGTCCGTGGCGCGAGTTGCCGGAGCGACCGGAAGCACGAGCACCCTGGCAGCGACGGCCGCGCCGATCAGTGCGGCTCCCACCCGGCCGATGCGCCGAGGCAAAGTCAAGTCCAATCGATCTTCCACCTGATCCCCTACCCTCCCACGAGGACGCGATCCCGGGTCAACGACCCTGTCGAACCGTCCTCAAGACCAGCTCAATTGTGGCAGAAGTTCGCCCGAATATACGTGTGCTACGCTGCACGAACTGACGTTCGCCCTTCGGTCGCGGTTCACCTTCTGAGCAACGCATGACCATACGTCTCCTCCATCTCTCCGATCTGCACCTCGACCGGGCGTTCGCGTCGATGGGCTGCCAGGGCGACCTTGCACGCCGCCGCCGTCAGGGGCTCCGCGAAGCGCTGACCGCGGCAGGGCGGCTCGCGATGGACCAGGGATGCGTGGCGGTCACGATCGGCGGCGATCTCTACGAGCACGAGCGCGCCGGCGTCGACACCGGCAGGTTCCTCGCAGACACGTTCGCCTCCTGGCAGCCGATGCGGGTCCTCGTCGCGCCGGGCAACCACGACGCGTACATGCCGGGATCGCTCTACCGACGCACCGAGTGGCCGTCGAACGTGACGATCTTCGAGACGTCGCACCTGGAGCCGGTCGAGCTGTTCGACGGGGTCACCGTCTGGGGGCTCGCTCACCGTGAGCCGTCGTGGCAGGGCGACCCGCTCGGCGATGCAGTCGCGACCCACGGCTCGGGGGTCCATCTCGCGCTCTTTCACGGCGCCGAGCTCGGGTCGCGACCGGACGGCAAATCCGTACACGGTCCCTTCCACGCCGAGCGCATCCGTGGCGCCGGGTTCGCCGCGGCGCTCTGCGGCCACTACCATCGCCGCCGCCTTGACGCCGCCCTGGGTCTCCTCTACCCGGGCACACCCGAACCTCTCGGCTTCGATGAGGAGGGCGCTCGGGGACCCGTGATCGTCGAGATCGGGGGCCGGGGTGACGTCCGGTTCAGGGCGATGGAGACGAACCGGTGGTCGGTGGCGACCGTCCGCTGCGATGCCGATTCCTGCCGCTCCGTCGACGCCGTGATCGAGGAGGTCGCGATGTCCTGCGCGTCCTCCGGACTGGTCGATCCCGAGCGGACGATGATCCGGGTCGACCTGTGCGGGACCGTCGACTCCTCGCTCTCACTCGACGCCTTCACGGTCGAGCTCGCGGTTCGCGAGCGGTTGAACCTTGCCGCGGTCAAGGTGCGTGACCTCACCACGCCGCTGCTCGACCTCGACTCCGCGCTGACCGAGGAGAGCACCCGCGGCGCGTTCGTTCGCGCGGCAAAGGCGGCCGCCGAGGCGGATCCGGACGACGCGGAGATGCTCGGCGACGCGCTCCGCTACGGGCTGATGGCGCTCTCCGGCGCGGAGGTCGGCCTCCGATGATCCTCGAGCGCATCGAGGTCACGGGCTTCGGGTGCCTGCGTGAGATCTCCGAGGAGCTGCATCCGCGCGTGACCGTCATCGCCGGGCGCAACGAATCGGGCAAGTCGACGCTGTTTCGCGCCGTGCGCGCCGCGCTGTACGGGCTCGACGCGGGCGGCCAGGGACGCGCCGTCGATCGCAGCGACTGGGCGCGGTACGAGCCCTGGACGCGCGGCGCCTACGGGCTCGCTCTGACCTACACCCTCGACGATGGACGCCGGATCCGCGTCGCGCGCCGGTTCGACACCCGTGAGCAGTCCGTCCAGGTGCTCGAGCTCGGCGGCTCCGAGCTCACCGACGAGCTGCGCAGCGGGCGTGCGGTCACGCCGGGGCGGTTCCACCTCGGCATCGACGAGGCCGTGTTCTGCGCCACCGCCTGGCTCGGCGACGACGGCCTCCGCATCGATGCTCCCGAGGGCGCCCGGCAGCGGGCCGGACAGTTGCAGGAGGCGATCGAGCGTCTTGCCGACACTCGGCGCGGCGTCACCGCGGCACAGGCGCTCGCCCGCCTCCGCGACGCGATGGACCGGGTTGGATCCGAGCGGCGCGTAACGAGCCCGCTCGGCGTGGCGACGGCGCGGCTGAAGGCGCTCGACGGGCTCCTCGCCGATGCACGAGCGAGGCTCGCCGCCGTGGCGATCGACCAGGAGCGCCTCACCGACCTCGAGGCATCGCTGACTGCCGAAACGGAGCACTGGATCGAGTGCGAGCGCGCCCGCCTGTCCGCACGGCTCGCGGACACGGCCGACCGCCGAGCCCGTCTTGGTGATCTCGTGTGCGAGGCGAAGCTCCAGACGGCTGCTCTCGAGGCGAACTCCTCCTACGCGCGCTTCCCACTCGACTCCGAGGCTGAGGTCGCGACTCTCGGGGGCGAGCTGGCGCAGGCGCGGGCGACCGCAACGGGAGCGGGCGAACGCTGGGAGGCGGCATCCGACCGGCTCCGGCCGATCCGCGCGCGGCGCACGGAGATCGCGAACGGCGTCGCCGCGATCGGGATCGGCGCCGGGATGGATCCCGAGGTGGCCGCGAGCGTCGGCGAGCGGGCGCAGCGCTTGCGCGGCGAGCTGACGGCTGTGGCCGGTGCGGCACGGCGCGAGACCGGCGACGACGCCCGCGAGGCGGCGCTGCGACGCGAGATCGCCGCAACCGGTCTGCGCAGCCTCCCGGCTCGAGTGATCGACGACCTCCTCCCCGAACTCGAGCGGGCGGAGCGCGGCGGCCTGCGCATCGGCCTGCTGGCCCTCCTGCTTGGCGTCTGCACGGTCGCGGCGGGGTTCGGGCTGTCGCGAGCCCATCTCGTGGTCGCGACCGCGATCGCCGTCGCCGCCGGTGTGGTCGCCGCCGGGCTCTGCGTGTGGCAGGCCTGGTCGCGTTCGAGATCGGCGGCGACCGCGCGCGCCACGGCTCGCCGGCTGGCGCTCGACGCCGGAGCGGATCCAGCCGAGGTCGAGCGGCTCGCCGGCCGGCTGCCGGTGCTCCGAGCGCTGCATGCGGCGCTCGCCGACACGGAGCATCGGACCTCGAGCCGCCGTGCCGACGCCGAGGCGACGCAGACGGCGCTCGCCTCGCTGCTCGACCGCTGCCGGGCGCTTGCCGCCGAAGCCGGGCTCGCCGAGCGCGCTCCACGGCCGGCCGCGACCGTCGAGGCGGCGATTGCCGGCGCCGTCGAGATCCTCGACGGCATCGACTGGACGGTGCTCCGCGTGCGGCGTCGCGAGGAGCTGCTCGCGGAGGATGCGGTGCTCGCCGCGGACGAGACCGCGCACGCGACGCTGCGCGACGACGTCGAGCGCTCGACGCGCAACGTCGCGGCGATCGAGGCGCGGCTTCGCGGCATCCTCGACGCCGCGGGGATGCTGCTTCCCGAGCGTGACCCGGCGCTCGCGGTGGCAGGTTTCCGGCACGCGTGCGAGTCGCGGCGGCGCTACGACGAGGCCCGCCGGAGCATCGCCGACCTGCAGCGCTCCGCGCGCTCCCTGGGCGGTGACGCGGCGGCGCTCGCGAGCATCGAGACCGAGCTGTCGGAGCAGCTCACGCAACGCGGCGGCGATGTCGCCACCGCGCTCGCAACGCCACCGCCCGACGCCGCGACGCTGCAGCAGCTCGACATCGACGCCGAGCGCGCGCGGCGCGCCGCGTCATCGGCGAGCGATCAGGCTCGCGAGCTGCGCGCGCGTCTCGGCGGCGTCCTCGACACGCTCCCGTCGATCGCGGATCTCGAGGATGAGCGCGACAGCTGTGCCGCGGCGAGAGAGCGCGGGCTGCGCCAGCTCAAGGCGCTGCGCACGGCCGCGGAGATGATCGAGTCCGCATCACGCGTCACGCATCGCGAGCTGGCGCCACGTCTCGCCGAACTCGCTGAGCAGCAGGCTCAGCCTGCTCACCGGCGCGCGATACGTCGACGTGAACGTCGACACCGATCACTTCGCACTCGGGCTCCTCGGACGCGAGCGACCCGACATGGTGCCGCTCGACGCCGTGTCGCACGGGACCCGCGACCAGGTGGCGCTGCTGCTCCGCCTCGCGCTCTGCGAGGTGCTCGGTGGCGCGGGTGAGCACGCTCCGCTGCTGCTCGACGAGCCGCTGCTCACCGCCGACCCGGCGCGTCGCGACCGTTTCATCGAGTTTCTGCACGATCTGTCTGCAACACACCAGGTGTTGATCAGCACCGCGGACCCCGCGCTGATCGAGGCCGTATCGCGTGTCACCGTCGGGGACTGCGCGGTGGTGCGCCTGGACGATCCGGCCTCGCTCGACGCCGAGGGCACCGCGAATGCGATCGGACGGCACAGCGCGCGGATGCGTCTGCTGTCCGGTCAGGGTTGAGCGCGGGTCAGAGCACCCTCGCGATCCGTACGAGGCCCTCGAGCTCGGTCACCTCGTCGCTGAAGAGCGGAACGCGCACGACCGGCACCTCGCCGATCCGGGTCAGCCGGGCGAGCTGACGGGCCTCGCGCTGCGCGAGCGTGTTGCGACGCAGGAACGTCTCACCGGTGAACCTCGCCGTGTCCGTCGCGACGCGGAAATGGAGCTCCTCGCTGAGCGAGGCGGCGATCCGCGCATCCTCGACGAGCGTCGTCGCCGCGGCGACGGCGCCCTGGTCGCGGTAGATGTCGGGCAGCACCCGGTTCACCACCATCGCCCGCAGCGGCATCTCGAACTCGCGAAGCTTCGTGCAGAAGAACTCGGCCTCCGCGAACGGAGCATGGTCGAGAGTCGTCACCACCACGAAGCCGGTCTGCGGGCTGCGCAGCAACTTGTACACGGCACGGGCCCGACCCTGCACGCCGCCGTAGAGGAGCTGCAGCTGCTGGACGAACTCGGACACCTCCTTGAGGACCTCGGCGCCGAGGAGCCGGTCGGCAAGGCGGAGGAAGGGCGTCGCCGCGAAGTTCATGGCGCGGAAGCCGAATCGCGACGTCGAGCCGGACAGCAGTGACAGCAGCCGCGAGCCCACGTAATCGGTGAGACGCGTCGGTGCCTCGAGGAAGTCGAGCGCGCTTCGCGACGGCGGCGTGTCGACGACGATGCAGTCGTACTCGCGTGCCTCGTGCAGCTCGTAGAGGCTTTCGATCGCGGCGTACTCGTGGGAGCCCACGAACGAGTCGGTGATGCGCTGGTAGAGCGGGTTGCGAAGGATGCGCTGGGCGGTCGCGCGATCCGGTGAGTACCGCTCGATCATCCGGTCCCACGCCTGCTTCATGTCGAGCATCGCCGCCTCGAGCTCGCCGGTGATGGTGATGCCGGCTCGTTTCAGACGCGCCTTGGGAATTCGCACCGGCTCGGAGCCGATGCCCTGGATGCCGAGCGCGCTGGCCAGACGTCGTGCGGGATCGACGGTGAGCACGAGGACCCGCTTGTCCTCGGCCGCGGCGATCGCCATGCCGAGCGCGGCGCTGACCGTGGTCTTGCCGACACCACCGCTGCCACAGCAGATGACGACGTCGAGCGATCCGAGGCGCATGCCCAGTCCACCGGCCTTCTCCCGCGGGCTCCGGCGCCGCTCGGGGCCGTTTCGAACGCTGCTGTCGGCGCTCACGCGAGCCTGCCGTCGAGGGCGTCGGCGACTGCGCGCGTGGTGGTGAGCCCCGGCCGCTCCACGATCGCCGGCACCGGCACCACCGGCATCGGCAGCTTGCTGCGGAGCTGGCGCATGTAGCGCGCGGTCGTGTCGAAAAGGTGTGCCTCGAGATCGATGCCCGCCTCGAGGAGCGCGGGTGAGCCCCCGAGCCTGTTCACCATCGCGTCGGCATACGCCGGATCGGCGAGCGCGGTCACGAACCGCCTGACGGCCGGCGTCACGGGATCGATCGTCGCGCGGTTGAGCATGCAGACGTCGACCGCAACGGCGGCTCCCTTGCGAAGGCGCTCGTGCAGCTCGATCGCCTCGGTGACGGGCATCTCCTCGGGGAGAGCGCAGAGCACGACGCTGGTGCGTTTCGAGTCGCGAATCATGGCATCGATCCACTCGACCTGCGCGCGGATCACCCCGCCCTTTACGAGCGTGAGCATTGCGTGCGCCGCGGCGAGATGCGACTCCACCTGGCCGCCCGCGGCGCAGTCGACGATGATCAGGTCCCACACCGGGGTCCCGCTCGCCTCCTTGCGCCGCTCCTCGTAGGCGATCTTGCCGACAACGAGCATGTCGCGCGGACCGGGAACGCCGGTGGCGATGAAGTCGAAGACGCGCGCGAGCGGTGTGAGCCGCGTCACGCGGGGGACCTTGAAATAGATGTTGAGGTACTCCTGGAACGACTCGTCGGTGCGCAGCTCCAGGACCGAGAGGTTGTGCTGCACCACCCGCGGCGCGAACCCGGACGGTGGCGAGCCGAGCGCCGCTGCAAGATCGCCCTTGGCATCGACGTCGACGGCGAGGACTCGCTTCCCCGCCTTGGCGGCGAGGAGCGCGAGCGCGGCGGTCAGCGTGGTCCGGCCGGTGCCCCCCTTGCCCGCGACGAAGATGACACGCCGCCCGAGCAGCGTTGCGAGGTCGAACCGCACACCGGCGATCGCGCGCCTAACCGCCGTTGACGCACTCCAGGACCGCGGCGGCGTGCCCGCTGGGCTTGACATCCCTCCATTCGCGCTCGATCGTCCCGTCGGGTCCGATGAGGAGCGTGGTGCGGGCGACACCCATGTAGGTGCGCCCCATGAACTGCTTCTCGACCCAGAGCCCCTGTAACTCGATGAGCCGGCGGTCCGGATCGCTGATCAGCGGGATGCCCAGCCCGCACTTGTCGATGAAGCGCTGGTGCTTCCGCGCCGTGTCCGGGGATATCCCGTAGACCGTGACCCCCGCGTCGGCGAACGCCGCGCTGAGCTGCGTGAACTCCTGACCCTCGAGCGTGCAGCCGGGCGTGTCGTCCTTCGGATAGAAGTACAGCACCGTGCGGCGGCCGGTGAGGTCGTTGTTGGTGACCCGGCCCCCACCCGAGGTCTCGAGGTCGAAGTCGGGCAGGCGAGCCCCCACCGTCATGGGTTGCGAGTCCTCCGTGCGCCGCTGGTGGTGGCCAAAGTGTAGTGAGCGCCCGCGCAAGGCCGCCGCACGCGCGCGCGCGACCGGGGCACCACCTCGTGCTCCCTATACTCGGCGCGTGCCTGCGACCTCGCGCTCCACCGCGACCACGTCGCGCAAGAAGTCGCCGCCGCCACGCAAGCCGGCCTCGCCACAGCGGCGTCCCCCGGATCCGACCCAGCCGCGGCCGGTTCCGATCCTGCTCCGCTACATCTCGTGCGGGCTGCTGTCGCTCGCCGGCGGCGCCGCGTGGCGCTTCACCCTCTCGCCCAACGCGGTCGGGATCGTCACCGCGTTCGCCGGGATCTTCTTCCTGCTGCTCGGATTCCTGGTCGGCGGCCTGTTCTGGTACTGGCGCGACCTCCGGGTGCGCGCCCGGACCCCGGAACGGATGCCCGACGAGCGGCTCGTCTTCTCGTTCGTGGTCTTCGTGATGGTCCCGTTCGCGGTGCTCGCCGTGATCGGCCTCGTCTGGTTGCTGTCACTCCTCATCGGCGTGCACTGACCGAACTCGGTGCGAGCGCCGGATCAGTTCAGGAAGGCGCGAAGCCGCCCGGCAACCTCGGTCATGGCCGTGCGGTCAGGGCAGGACTCCGGCGCCTCGTCGAGGTAGGCGTTGATGTCTGCCAGCGCGGCGACGACCCTTCCCATCCGCCAGAGCAGGAGCCCCCGGTCGCGCCGCTCTGCCGGCGCCGACGCCATGAGGTCGACGCAGCGATCGGCCGCGCGTAGCGCCTGGTCCCAGCACTCGAGGCTCGTGTAGCAGCGGCGAAGGTTGCGCGACATGCGCGCGAGCATGTCGCGCGAGCTGGCCCGGGCGAGGTGCGCGGGCTCGAGCCCGTCGACGGCCTGCCCCGTCGACGTCGTGACGAGGCGGAGCACATCGTCATCGTCGAGGGGCTCGCCGCTTGCCACCGTGTCGAACATGTGGCCGTCGACGCGGACGACGAAGTGACCGGGGAGGTTCACGCCCTCGATCGGGATGTGCGCGCGGGCACCGACCGCGATCCAGATGGCCGAGCACGCGATCGGAACGCCGGCGCCCCGTTCGAGCACATGGTGGAGGTAGTGGGCGCGCGGGTCGCCCCCGCCGGCGCCGCGAAGGCGGAGGCGGTCGCGCAGGAGCGCGCCGACCAGCGGCGCGTCAGCCGGTCCACACTCGCGAAGGCCGCAGCGCGTGCGGAGCTCGCTGGCGAGCTCGTCGAGCCGCTCGAGCCACGGCTCCGGCTCGACTCCGGGGCAGTCGTCCGCGGCAATCCACAGCGCTCCCTCGGCGATATCGCCATCACGCGCGGCGCAGTCGAGCACCGCCTCGCGAGGCTCAAGTCCCTGCATGGCCGGTAATCATGCTCCGCGACCGTTGTGTGTGGGCCTTTTCGTGCGGCGGCCCATGCCGGAACGGCTCGACTAGACTGAACTCGTGCTGCTCGAGGAGATCTCAGGACCGGACGATCTGCGCGATCTCGGACCCGAGGACCTGACGCGTCTCTGCGCGGAGATACGCGAGGAGCTCATCTCCGCCGTGTCGCGGACCGGTGGTCACCTCGGTCCCAACCTCGGCGTCGTCGAGCTCACCGTCGCGATGCACCGAGTGTTCGAGAGCCCGCGCGACGCGATCATCTTCGACACCGGGCACCAGGCCTACGTCCACAAGATGCTCACCGGCCGCGTCGACCAGTTTGAGACGCTGCGCCAGCAGGGCGGCATGAGCGGCTACCCGTCGCGGCGCGAGTCGGAGCACGATCATGTCGAGAACTCGCACGCGTCGACCGGTCTCAGCTATGCGCTCGCCTTCGCGACCGCGCGCCAGCTCACCGGCGAGGGCGGCAAGGTGGTCTGCGTCGTCGGTGACGGCGCCCTGACCGGCGGCATGGCGTACGAGGCGCTCAACAACATCGGCCAGCTCAAGCCGGAGATGGTGATCATCCTCAACGACAACGGGCGCAGCTACGCGCCGACGGTCGGCGGCATCGCCGAGAACCTCGGGCACCTGCGACTCTCGCCCCGATACGAGGCGGCCAAGGACGCGGCCGGCGTCGCGCTCCGGTCGCTTCCCGCAGTCGGACACTCCGCATACGAGACGGCGCGCCGGATGAAGAACTCGTTGAAGCAGCTGGTCGCACCGATCTCCATCTTCGAGACGCTCGGCCTCAAGTACGGCGGCCCGATCGACGGCCACGACCTGCAGGCGGTCGAGAAGGCGCTTCGCGACGCCGCGCGCATCCGAGGCCCGGTGGTGGTGCACGTCGTCACCAACAAGGGCCAGGGGTACGGCCCGGCGGTTGCGGACAAAGTTGACAAGTTCCATGGAGTCTCGACGTTCGACCCGGACAGCGGCACCGCCGTCAAGAAGGCGCCGGACTGGACCGACATCTTCGGCCAGGCGCTCTGCGAGGCCGCCGAGGAGGACTCGCGCATCGTCGCCATCACCGCGGCCATGGCGTCGTCGACCGGGCTGCTCGACTTCGCGCAGCGCTTCCCCGACCGCTTCTTCGATGTCGGCATCGCCGAACAACATGCGGTGACCTTTGCCGCGGGACTCGCGATGCGCGGCCTGCGGCCGGTCGTGTGCATCTACTCGACGTTCCTGCAGCGCGCGTTCGACCAGATCGCGTGCGACGTCGCGCTCCACGAACTGCCGGTGACGTTCGTGGTCGACCGCGCCGGCATCACCGGCAACGACGGGCCGTCACACCACGGGATGCTCGACCTTGCGTATCTGCGCTGCATCCCCGGGATGACCGTAACGGCGCCGAGCTCACCCGATGAGCTGCGACGTCTCTTCGCCACGGCGCTGGCGCAGGACGGGCCGTTCTCGCTGCGCTTCCCCCGCGGTCCCGCTCCGGGCACCGGCACCGCGCCACTCGATCCCGTTCCCGTGCCGAGCATCGAGATCCGCCACCGCGGCCGTGACCTGGCGATCCTCGCCGTCGGCAAGATGGTCGCGGTCGCCATGCAGGCGCAGGAACAGCTCGCCGCCCGCGACATCTCGGCGACCGTCGTCGACGCCCGTTTCATCAAGCCGCTCGACCCCAAGCTCAGCTCGATCTGCGCCCGACATCGCGCGGTGATCACGATCGAGGACGGCGTTGCGAGCGGCGGTTTCGGCTCCGGCGTGACCGAGCTGCTCAGCAGCGACGGGGTGAGCGTGCCGATCGTCCGCATGGGCCTTCCGGACCGGTTCATCGAGCACGGCGCCCAGGGCTCGCTGCTCTCGCAGCTCGGCCTCGACGCGGACGCGATCGTCGCCGCGGCACTCGCGCTGGTTCCGGCGAGCGAGGTGCTCGCGGGCTGATCGCGATCTCCGGCGACAGGCTTCGATGACGGAGCAGGAGGCGACGGCCGTCGAGTTGACGAGAGCCGTCCAAAGGGTTCCCGTCGCGGTGGTCAGGCCGCTCCGGCACCGCGTCCTGCGGCCCGGCTACCCCGAGTCGGCGGTGCACACCGATCGTGATGACGAGGCGGACACGGTGCACCTCGCGGCGTTCGACGGTGACGAGGTGATCGGCGTTCTCACGATGTTTGCCGAGCACTTTCCGGACGATCCCAGGCCGGCTCTCCGCTTCCGCTGGATGGCGGTCGACGAGACGCGGCGTGGAAGCGGCACCGGGCAGGCGCTGCTGCGGCATGCGGCATCGGTTGCGCACGACGGCGGCTTCGAGCTGCTGTGGGCGCACGGACGCGAGACGGCGCTCGGCTTCTACGAGCGGCTCGGCTTCCACGTCATCGGCGACGGCTACACCGACTCGGTGACGCAGATCCGGCATCGCTTCGTCGTCGTCGACGTGGGGAGTCTGCTCGAGCGCTGACCGAGGCGGATGGAGGTCAGGGCCGCCACGCGGGGCGCTCCCGGCAATCCGATCGCGCGGATGTGGATCGCCGTCGGTGAACGGTCAGCGATAGTCGACCGGCGTGAACGACCAGATGTGCCCGCCGACGTAGCGGTCGTACCCCTGCGGGAACGGACCCCATCGCGACACGAAGAGCCGTTCATCCTCGGCGGGATGTCGCCGGCCGCGTGTGGACGACTCCTTGTGGGTCAGCTCCGCGAGAGGTGTGTAGACGTTGCGATATCCGGCGCGCAGCAGACGGAGACAGAAGTCCACATCGTTGAACGCGACTCGCAGGGTCTCGTCGAACCCGTGCATCTCGTCCCAGAGCGAGCGCTTGACCATGAGGCACGCGCCGGTCACGGCGCTCACGGTGCGGCAGGCGAGCCCCATCCCGAAGTAGGCGGAGAGGTCGAGGTTGATCGCGGCGCCGCCCTCGGCCCCGACGCGAATCCCCTCGTGCTGTGGTCTCCCGTCCACGAAGAGCAGCCGCGCCCCGACGGCGCCGATCCCCGGTCGCTGGCTGTGCTCGAGCAACGCGTCGAGCCATCCGGGTTCCGCGCTGACGATGTCGTTGTTGAGGAGCAGGACATGGTCGACTGCCCCGGTCGCGGCGACACCGAGATTCACGAGCCGCGAGAAGTTGAACGCGCCCGGTCCGGGGACCACGTGGTGTCCGCACCGTCGCAGGTAGTCGTGCGTCGCGGGATCGGCGCTGTCGTTGTCGACGATGACGATGCGGACGTCTCGCGTCGCGGCCGCGCGTTCGACGAGCGCGACCGACTCCCGCAGGAGGTCGACCGCGTCACGCGTCGGAATGACCACACCGACGGTCGGACGTCCCGCGACCGGGCGGCGCACGTGGTACAGCCCCTTCCACGCGCCCTCGGTCACCGTGCCCGTCTCACCGGAGCGTTCGAGCCTGTCCTCGAGAACGCGGGCACCCGCAAGGAACGCCTCGGGCTTCGCAAGGCCGCTGCTCGCCACCGAGCCCTCGTGCATGCGCCAGCTGTAGAGCGCCTCGCGCACGTGACCGATCTCCGTGGCGAGCGCTGCGCACCTCAGATAGAGGTCGTAGTCCTGGGCGCCGTCGAACCCGGAGCGGAACCCGCCGGCGCGATCAAAGAGATCCCGGCGGATCACCGTGAGGTGGGACATGTAGTTGCAGCTGTCCATCAGCTCCGGCGACCAGTCCGGTTTCAGATGCGCCCACGCGCGACGCCCCCATGGATCGATCCGATCCTCGTCCGAGTACACGAGGTCGCATGCTGGATGTTCGCGCACGAGGCTGACCATCTCGAACAGCGCATGGGGTCGCAGCACATCGTCGTGGTCGAGAAACGCGAGGAGGTCGCCGCCGGCCATCTCCGCCGCGGCCTGCGACGCCGCCGCGATGCCCTCGTTGACCGGACGCTCCGCGAACCGGATGCGCGACTCGCGCGCATAGCCCGCAATCGTCTTCGCGGCGGCACTCGTCGGCGAACCGTCGTCGACGATGCAGAGCTCCCACCGCTCGTACGCCTGCGCACGAACCGAGTTCGATCGCGGCGCGCAGAAAGCGCGGACGGGGATCGTAGGTCGGCATGACGATGCTCACCAGCGGCTGGGTGTCCCACGACCGGGCGGTTTCCCGCATCCGGTGCAAGTGCGCCGCGCTGGGATCGTGGTGCTTGCAGAACCGATTCCAGCGAAGGTCGGCCGCATTGAGTTGCGGTCCGCGCGTCAGCAGCAGACGGGGATCGGTCCGCGCCTCCCGGGCGGCCGACACCACCGATGTGAGCGCCCGACGCCGCGCCGTTCCCTGCGGTGCGGCCTTGCCGGAGGTCGTCGCGACGAGACGTCCCAACCGGTACGCGCCACTCCCCTCCAGACCGACGAGCATGTTGATGCGGTCCTCCGCGAGACGCAGATTCAGGTACGCGTCCTGCAGCTCCTGCTCGAGGCGGCGCACATCCTCCGCGGTGGGATCACCGGCAGCGTTCGTGTCCGTGTGCGGCCCGGGCGGGTCAATCGCGGATGCGTGTGCGACCGGCGCCTCACCGCCGGTGGATTGAGGCGCACGGCGCCGCGTGCGTTCCCGAGTTATGCGTTCACCTGGCCGTGAACACTAGAGGATGCCCGGCGCCGCGGCATCGCAAGCGCACCTCCCTAGACTCATGTTCATGTCCCTTCGTGTGCAGACGGTCGTCTTCGACTGCTCCGACACGCTGCTCGTCGCATCCTTCTGGAGCGAGATGCTTGGTCTGCCCCTGCAGGCAGCCGACGACGGCGAGTGGGGGCTCGAGCCCGGCGGCGAGAGGCCCGACATCCTGTTCCAGCAGGTTCCTGAGCGAAAGTCGGTGAAGAATCGAATCCATCTCGATGTGAGGCCGGACGACCAGGACGCCACGGTGGAGCGCCTCATCTCGCTCGGCGCGCAACGTACGGACATCGGTCAGGGTGACGTCAGCTGGGTGGTCATGGCCGATCCCGAGGGCAACGAGTTCTGCGTCCTCCGTTCCGACCCGAGGACTTAACTCGCCCTTCGACCACGCCGCGGCGTCGCGGACCACCCGTTCCTTAAACTCACGCGCATGTCCCTCCGCTGGCAGAACATCGTGATCGACTGCTCGGATCCGCTCCTTGTCGGATCCTTCTGGGGCGAGGCTCTCGGCCTGCCGCTCCAGGGACCGGAAGACGGCGAGTGGTGGATCGAACCGGGCGGCGAAAGCCCCGACATCCTCTTCCTCCAGGTGCCCGAGGGAAAGTCCGTGAAGGACCGCATCCATCTCGACCTGCGCCCCGACGACCAGGCGGCCGAGGTCGAGCGTCTCATCTCGCTCGGAGCACGCCGGGCCGACATCGGCCAGGGCGAGGTCAGCTGGGTGGTCATGGCCGATCCCGAGGGCAACGAGTTCTGCGTCCTGCGTCCTCGACCGGCTCAGTAGCGCAGCAGCCCTGCGACTGCGGGGCGGGCAGGTGATGCCACCGCGACTTGATGATCGCGGCGATCATCAGCGGACATGGAAAGGGGCCGGGCGACGAACCCGGCCCCCTGTCCAGGAAGGGTTGTGCTTGCGTCAGCCGAGCCGTCGCTCAGGCGTCGTAATAGAGCGCGAACTCGTACGGGTGCGGCCGCAGCGCCACCGGGTCCACCTCGTTCTCACGCTTGTACGCGATGTACATATCGATCAGGTCCTGTGTGAAGACGCCTCCCTTGGTGAGGAACTCGTTGTCGACCTCGAGTGCGTTGAGCACCTCGGTGAGCGAGCCGGGCAGGTCCTTGACCCGTGCCTTCTCCTCGCCCTCGAGCTCGTAGAGGTCGGCCTCGACCGGCTTCGGCGGCTCGATGTGGCGCTCCACACCGTCGAGCCCGGCCATGAGGCAGGCCGAGAACGAGAGGTAGGGATTGCACATCGGATCCGGCGAACGGAACTCGAGGCGGCGTGCGGCCGGTGCAGAGCTGTAGGTGGGGATGCGGATGCAAGCGCTCCGGTTGCGCGCGCTGTACGCGAGCTTGATCGGCGCCTCGTAGCCCGGCACGAGACGGCGGTAGCTGTTGGTGGTCGGCGCTGCGAACGCGAGAATCGCCGGCGCATGCATGAGCAGGCCGCCGATGTACCAGCGCGCCGTGTCGCTCAGCAGCGCGTAGCCGTCCTTGTCGTAGAAGAGCGGCACGCCGTCCTTCCACAGCGACTGATGCGTGTGCATCCCGCTGCCGTTGTCACCGAAGAGCGGCTTGGGCATGAAGGTCGCCGTGTAGCCGTTCTGGTAGCAGATGTTCTTGACGATGTGCTTGTAGATGAGCACCTTGTCGGCCATGTTCACGAGCGAGTCGAACCGCATGTCGATCTCGGTCTGACCCGCGGTGCCGACCTCGTGGTGGTGCACCTCGATGTGGACGCCCGCATCGATGAGCGCGAGCACGATCTTGCTGCGCAGGTCCTGGAGCTTGTCGATCGGCGGCGTCGGGAAATAGCCCTGCTTCAGCTTCGGCCGGAAGCCGAGGTTCGCCGTGCCGTTCTTGCCGGTGTTCCAGATGCCCTCGTCGGAATCGATGTGGTAGTAGCCCTCGTGCGTGTTCTGGTCGAAACGGACCGAGTTGAAGATGTAGAACTCGAGCTCCGGTCCCCAGAACGACGTGTCGGCGATGCCGGTGCTGAGCAGGTACTCCTCGGCCTTGTGCGCCACGAAGCGCGGGTCGCGACTGTAGTTGTCGAGGGTCAGCGGATCCTTGATGTCGCAGACGATCGCCATCGTCGGGACCTCGAGCGTGCCGTCGACGAAGGTGCGCCCGGGATCGGGGAACAGGAGCATGTCGCTCTCGTGGATCTTCTGGAACCCACGGATGCTCGAGCCGTCGAAGCCGATGCCCTCCTTGAAGAGGTCCTCGGTCATCTCGCCGACCGGGATGCTGAAGTGCTGCCAGCTGCCGACAAGATCCGTGAACCGGAGGTCCACGATCTGGATCCCGCGCTCACGCGCGTTGCGGATGACATCCGCCGGCCTGGTCTTGGTCGGGGTGGTTGTGGACATGGCCGGTTTCACCTCATCGAGAACTCTCACGGCTAGCGACTCGTCGATTGCCATTGGACTCCTTCCGGGACGGTGGGCTACTCTGCCGCCGCCACCGAGGGACCCATCGGTCGCTGCGGCACTCTCTGGAGAGAAGCCTAGGGTCGCGCGCGCTCGCGATCTATGGACGTCGAGCCCGACGGGTGGGCCCTGACTCTTGTGCGCCGCGCACAAACCGGAGCGGTGGTGAGCCGGGATTCAGGCGGCGGGCGGCGGCTTCAGGGTCGCGACCTGGGATCGGGCGAGCGCCTTGTCCTTGAAGTAGACCTTGTTGATGTCGACAAAGGCGATCTGCGCGTCGGGGACGTCCTCCTCCGCGTAGATCGCGTCGACGGGGCACGGGTCCACGCAGGCTCCGCAGTCGATGCACTCGTCGGGATCGATGTAGACCATACGGTCCTCCTCGACCTCGTGGATGCAGTCGACGGGGCAGACCTCGATGCAGGACTTGTCCTTGAGGTCGACGCAGGTCTCGGTGACGATGTAGGTCATGGCCGCCGCGAGTTTACCAAGCAGACTCGTTCCCCCTTCGCGTCACCGCCTCTCGTACTGATCTACGTGGCGCCGTCAGAGGCGGTCGGCGGGAGCCGTCCGGCGTCGCGGGGGAAATCGACGGTGAAGGGAAGACATCTGCTCGGGCGTCTGGCGATGGTCGCCGTGCCCGTGGTCGGCATCACCCTGGGATCGGTCTCGGCGTCGGCCGGCGGGTCGTTCCTCGGCGGCCTGACGAAGGTCACGACGCTCGGATCCACGGTGCCGTTCAACGGCGACGTCAACCCCTACGGATGACGCTGGTCGCCCAGTCGCGCGGCCGCCTCGTCGCCGGCGACGTGCCCGTCAGCAACTTCAACGACGCGGCCAACGCCCAGGGCACCGGCACCACGATCGTGCAGATGACCCCGCACGGCGGCCGGTCGGTCTTCGCGCACGTGACCTCGGGTGACGTCAGCGGCATGTGCATCGGTGGGGTCGGGCTGACGACGGCGCTCGCGATTCTCCAGAACCGGTGGGTGGTGATCGGTTCGCTGCCGACATCGAACGGCATGTCCCCGACGGCCAGGGCCGGGTGCCTGATCATCCTCGACAGCAACGGCGCGGTCGTCGAGACCCTCAACGACGAGGACGGCATCAACGGTCCGTGGGATCTCACCTCGGTCGACCGCGGTGATCTCTCGTACCTCTTCGTGACCAAAGTGCTGAACGGCACCGTCGCCGCCGGCGGCGGGGTCGTGAATCACGGGACCGTGGTCCGGATCGTCCTGCACGCCGGCGGCAGCGGCATTCCGTGGGTCGTGTCGAGTACCGTGATCGGCTCCGGCTTCTCGGAGCGGACGGATCCCGCGGCGCTCGTGGTCGGTCCGACCTGCGACGCAGTGGGCGCCGACGGGACGCTCTACGTCGCCGACACCGCGGCCAACCGGGTTGCCGCAATCCCCAATGCGTTCACCCGTATGAGCACCGCGTTCACCGGCGCCGACGTGACCAGCAACGGCTGGCTCAACGCACCGCTCGGTCTCACGATCGCCCCCAACGGCGACATCCTCACCGTCAACGCGGGCGACGGCAGGATCGTGGAGACCACGCCCGGTGGCGCGCAGGTCGCATTCCAGTGGATCGACAAGAGCGGCTCACCGCCAGGCAACGGCGCGCTGTTCGGTCTCGTTGTAACTCCCCTCCGCAACGGCGTGTACTTCGTGGACGACGCGACCAACACGTTCGGGTTGCTCCACTAAAGGCCGCGCCGGCCAACAAGGGTGCTCAACCGTCCGGACCCGCCTCCGGCTCCGGTTGAGCGCCCCGTGCGGCTCCCGCCTGCAGCACGTCGCGAATGCGCAGGCACAGGTGGAGGTTGAGGCGCGTCGCCGGGTCATCGAGGCGCAGGTGGCCGACCTCCTCGATGCGACGGAGGCGGTAGAGGACCGTGTTCCGATGCAGCTTCAACCGCTGCGCCGTCTCGGTCGGTGAGCCGTTGGCGGCGAAGAAGGCGTCGAGCGTGACCATGAGCTCCGCGCTCGAACGCTCGTCGTAGGTGAGCAGGTCGCCGACGGTGCCCCGGTAGTAGTCGCTCAGCTCGGGATGCTGGGCCATGGCGAAGAGCAGTCGGTGCAGCCCGAGATCGTTGAAGCTCGCCTGCTTGCCGGGACCGAGTAGCCGCCTGCTCATCTCGAGCGCGTGCTCGGCCTCACGGAACGACTGGCGGACCCCGGCGGCACCCTCATGCGTCCTGCCGAGCCCGAGCGACGTGGCGGTCTCCGCGGTTGCAGTCGCCACCTCGGTGCGGAGGACCTCGGCAACGCGATAGAGGGCATCGGGCGGAGCGTCGGCCTCGGGCATCGCGACGATGCAGAGGGCACCCTCGTGGACGGCGACGAGGGCTCGCACTTCGCGGCGCGCGATGACGTTCTGCGCGGCGCGCAGCGCGTGCAACTCCCACGCCGTCGATGCCATGGCGCCACGCAGCACGACCACCGCGACCTGGTGGCCGAGGTCGGCGCCGAGGCGGCGCGCGCGCTCCTGCGCCACGCGCTCCGACGAATAGGAGCCGGTGAGCAGCGAGGCGATGAACTCGCCCTCGAGACGGTCGCGCGTCTCGGTCACCGCGCGCTCGCGATCGAACTCGATCGCGCAGGCGGACGCGGCTCGGGCGACGGCGAGGCGGGCGATCTGGTCGAGCCGCTGGTCGTCGCCGATGACGCTCACGAAGCCACCGATGCCGATGCGCATCGGGACCGGGCTCACCAGCGCTGCGAGCCCGCTGCGCCCGAGCGTGAACTCGTGCACCGGCGGATCGGCGCCGAGCGAGGCGATCGTGAGGCCCCAGCGACGGAGCGCATCGCTGCTCGCCTCGAGCTCCTCGCGGAGGAACAGGTCGGAAACCGTGAGATGGCGGACCGTGCCCGACTCATCCTGCCACGCAGCCGGGAGGCCGGTCACCTCGGCGAGCCGTTCGATGATCTTGTCGGGACCGGCGCCGCCGAGGGCGAGGTCCATCAGCGAGAGCTGCAGTTCCTGGGCGCGCTCGTGCAGGAGCGCTCGTTGATCGAGGATGAAGCGGACGCAGGTGTGGTGCGCGTCGGCCGCGTGCACGCCGTCGGGGAGTCGCAGCAGCGGCATCATCAGGCGGTCCGCGGCAGCGATGCTCTCAACCGAGACATCGCCCACGACGGCGACAGCGACGCCACCCTTCTCCGCGAAGCTGGTCATGACCTGTGGCAGGTCGAGGCGCTCGTCGAGGAGGCGGATGCTCTTGACTGGAACGAACGCGATCTCACCGCCCTTGACCGCCTCGAACGCGGGGGGTCGGGTCCTCAACGCGCACGCCCACTCGACACGGCGCTCGAGCCCGCCGCCGCCACCGAGCAGGTCGGTGCCCGGGGGAAGCACACCCCGCCAGACGTCCTTGACTGTGATCGTCGGCGCGCTCACGTGGCGAGCATTCCGGTCAGGCGCGCTCGAGGTACTGATTGAGTTCCCACGGGGTGACCTGGCCCCGATATTCCAGCCACTCCAGGCGTTTCGCCGCGATGAACCGCTCGGCGAGGTGGTCGCCGAGGGCGTCAATCACCACCTCATCCGCCTCGAGCGCATCGACGGCGTCCTTGAGGTTGTCGGGCAGGACACCGACGTTGCGGCGCTCCAGCTCGAGCTCGTCGAAGCCGTACAGCGACTCCTCCACCGGCGCTGGGAGCGGGAGCCGTCGCTCGATGCCATCCAGGCCGCAGCGAAGCATCACCGCGAACGCCAGGTAGGGGTTGCACGAAGGGTCGGGACTGCGCAGCTCGACGCGGGTCGCCTGGGCGCGGCCGACGTGGGGCACCCGGATCAGCGCGCCTCGGTTGGTGCGCGCCCACGAGATGAAGATCGGCGCCTCGAAGCCGCGAACCAGGCGCTTGTACGAATTCACCAGCGGAGCAAGCACCGCGCTCATGCCCGCGGCGTGATGCAGCTGCCCGGCGATGAAATGCTGTGCGATGTCGCTCAGCCCGTAGGCGTCGTCGCCGGCGAAGGCGTTGCCGGAATCGCGACCGTGCAGGAGGCTCTGATGGATGTGCATGCCGCTGCCCGGCTGGCCGTCGAAGGGCTTGGGCATGAACGTCGCGATGACGCCGGACTCCTGCGCCACCGCCTTGAGCGCGTAGCGAAACGTGATGACGTCGTCCGCGGCCTTCAGCGCGGAGGACGCGTCGATGTCGATCTCGTGCTGCCCGCCGGCGATCTCGTGGTGGGACGTGTTGACCGAGATGCCCATGCTCAGGATCGCGCTGACCATGCGCTGGCGCAGGTCGGTGTTCCCGTCGCTCGAGAAGTCGAAGTAGGAGCTGCGATCGTTGCGTGGCGGGCCAAGCGAGCCGTCCGCGCCGCGCTCGAGCAGGAAGAACTCGACCTCCGGGCCGACCCGGTACTCGAACCCCAGCCGGGCGGCGTCCTCGATCGCCCGCCGCAGGACACCTCGCGGGTCGCCGGCGTACGGCTCGCCGTCTGGCGTCGTGGTCCAGCAGATGAGCCGCGCGGTGCGTTCGTTGCCCCATGGAAGGATCTGGAACGTCGACGGATCCGGGACGAGGTACATGTCGGATTCGGCCGTGCGGGCAAACGAATCGACCGACGATCCGTCGAACCAGGTGCCATGCTCGATCGCCTCGCCGAGTTGCGAGGCGGGGATGGTGACGGTCTTCACGCCGCCGATCACGTCCGTGTACTGGAGGTCGACGTGGCGGACCTGCTCCGCCTCAACCCTCGCGACGAGGTCCTCGACGGCTTCCCTTCTGCTCGACGGTGGCAATTGAGGCCTCCAGACTGGGCTGTGTGCACAAGTTGGATGGGGTATCGCGATTCTAGACCACGTCGTCAATCCGTCCGGCGGCGGAATCAGCGCAGATCTTCGTACGTCGCGCACAGGCAGTTGGGTCGTCAGCCGCCTCTGCGCCTCGGCGAGCAGTGACCCACTCTTCTCGCGCGTGCCCTCGACGCCAGTAGGATCGGCTCGCCGTGCGTTGGAACGCGATCCCACCGCGCTTGTCGCCGCCTTCGTGGCGTGCTCATGTTCGACGGCGCCGTCGCCGACCAACCCGCCGACGGCCACCCCGACGGCGCTCGCCTGCCCCGGCCCGCAACCCGGCGACCCGGGATTCGTCGCGGACCCATCCGAGAACCTGATCGTGAACGGCAGCTTCGGCGAACCGTTGATCCACGGACAGCGCCGGGTGACCTCGCTCTCCGGATGGACGCTCACCGGCACGGTCGACCTCGTGGCTGCAACGTCGTGCCTTCCCTTCCCTGACAACCAGTACGCGAGCCTCTCGTTCGGCGCGGCAGTGACGCAGACCGTGGCCACGGTCCCCGGAACTGCCTACGATCTCAGCGTCTCGGATTCGCGAGAGGGGATCTGTAGCAATGCCGCCTCCGAACTGGACACGTACTGGAATGCGGAGAAAGTCAGTTCGGACCTGTCATCTGCACAGGGCACGACCCCGACCGGCGGCCCGCCTCCACTCCCCTGGGGCTTCGTGGGCACTGCGGGAGCTGAGGTCGACGCCACCAGCGCCTCGAGCGAGCTGCGTTTCGTGGTGGCCGACGCCGCCGCGAGCTGCCGGTTCGACCTCAGCAACATCTCACTGGTGGTCAAGCCGAAGAGGACGCCCGCGCCCTAGCTCGACACCGCGATCGCCATCCCCCCGAACGTCGTCATGGCAGCGGCAAAGTCCTGCGTGCTCATGGTTTTCTCGACCCCATAGAGCACGTCGACGAAGGTGATCGTGTTCTTGACGGGGTCGTATCCGATGACCGGAACGGCGTGCTCACCGACCGCCCACGGGATTCGCCGGCCGTCCCAGGCGGTCCAGTACCTGGGCGTGTGAGGCTTGAAGTCGGACGTCAGCCACACGACCACGGAGTTGCCCTCGCGCAGCTGCAGGATGATCTCGGGGACGGTCCAGCCGACGCCTGCCTGGACCTGAGCGCCATACCGCTCGGCGGCGGCGGCGATCGGCGGGTAGTACACCCCGTAGCCGGTGAAGCTCGGCTCGTATCCGTTGACATCTCCGACAAAGGCGGCGTACGGATCACCCCAGCGCTCGGGGTACCCATCCGGACCGAGCTGGACCTGGCGGGCATCCTGGGGCAGGCTGGCGAAGATCTGATCCTGGGTGACGTGGATGCCCCGGACGGACAAGGCGACCTCGAGTGCCGCGGACTCGCAGTCGAGCGCCAGGTCCTGCTTGATGATCGGCGCAGGAAGCGAGATCGACCCCGCATCCGTGGCGACGGGGTTCGACGTCGTCGCCGTGGGCGGCGCGGTCGGCAGGATGTACGGGCCGGTCGGCACCGTCACGCCCTCGTGCGATGCACCCGCGGCCAGGGTCCAGAGCGGCAGCGCGACGGCGGCCGCGAGCGTGAGCACGCCAACGGCTGCAACGGCCGGCCGACGGAGGCGAATCACCGCCGCACGCTCATATCCACGTCATCCACTCTACCCAGCAACGCCGGGCACCGAGCCGGAGTAACGGTGATCAGCTACTGCGGCACATGGATGCGGCCGCCGAGCTCGCGGAACTTCCTGGCCTGCTCCTCCATGCCGATGCGGACCGCGTCGTCCTCGGCCACGCCATGCAGCTCGGCGTAATCGCGGATGTCCTGCGTGATGCGCATGCTGCAGAACTTGGGGCCGCACATCGAGCAGAAGTGGGCGACCTTCGCACCCGCCGCGGGCAGCGCCTCGTCGTGCAGAGAACGCGCCGTATCCGGGTCGAGGCTGAGGTTGAACTGGTCCTCCCAGCGGAAGTCGAAGCGCGCCTGCGATAGCGCGTCGTCCCACGCCTGCGCGCCGGGATGCCCCTTGGCGAGATCCGCCGCGTGCGCGGCGATCTTGTACGCGATGACCCCGTCCTTCACGTCCTGGCGATCGGGCAGACCGAGATGTTCTTTCGGAGTGACGTAGCAGAGCATTGCCGTGCCGTACCAGCCGATCATCGCCGCGCCGATCGCCGAGGTGATGTGGTCGTACCCGGGCGCGATGTCGGTGGTGAGCGGACCGAGCGTGTAGAAGGGCGCCTCGTGGCAGACCTCCATCTGCAGGTCCATGTTCTCCTTGATCTTGTGCATCGGCACGTGTCCCGGCCCTTCGATCATCACCTGGACGTCGTGCTTCCACGCGACCTGCGTCAGCTCGCCGAGGGTGCGCAACTCGCCGAACTGCGCCTCGTCGTTGGCATCGGCGATACAGCCGGGACGGAGGCCGTCGCCGAGTGAGAAGGACACGTCGTAGGCACGCAGGATCTCGCAGAGCTCCTCGAAATGCGTGTACAAGAAGTTCTCCTCGTGGTGCGCGAGACACCATGCGGCGAGGATCGAACCGCCGCGGGACACGATGCCGGTGATCCGCTTCGCGGTGAGCGGCACGTAGCGCAGGAGCACGCCGGCGTGGATGGTGAAGTAGTCGACACCTTGCTCCGCCTGCTCGATGATCGTTTCCCGATAGACGTCCCAGGAGAGCTGTTCCGCGTTGCCGCCGACCTTCTCGAGTGCCTGGTAGATCGGGACAGTTCCGACAGGAACTGGTGAGTTCCGGATGATCCACTCGCGGGTTGCGTGGATATCCTTGCCCGTCGAGAGATCCATGATCGTGTCGGCGCCCCAGCGCGTCGCCCAGCGCATCTTCTCGACCTCGTCGTCGATGTTGGACAGCACGGCGGAGTTGCCGATGTTGGCATTCACCTTCACGAGGAACCTGGTGCCGATGATCATCGGCTCGGCCTCGGGGTGATTGATGTTCGCCGGGATGATGGCGCGGCCGCGCGCGACCTCATCGCGCACCAGCTCCGGCGCGAGGCCCTCGCGAATGGCGATGAACTCCATCTCCGGCGTCACCACGCCCCGGCGGGCGTAGTGGAGCTGGGTCACCGCGGCACCGGGTCGCGCGCGCAGCGCGGTGCGGCCCGTGGCGGTGGTTGCCTCGACATCGCCTCGTTCAACGATCCACGGCGCTCTCAGTGGCGCCAGCCCGTTTTCCGGCGCGATGGTGACGTCGGGATCCCCGTGGGGACCACTCGTGTCGTAGAGGCGCAGAGCGGCGTTTGGCGTCTCTCCGCGGGTGCCGCGGGTCGCGGCTTGCGAGACCTCGCGGAAGGGCACGCGCAGGTCCGGTCGTGAGCCGTCGACGTAGACGCGCCGGCTGGCGTTGTCGGCTGGCCGAGCGGGTGCTGCCACCCCCTCGCGGTCGATCACCTCGGTCATGTCCGCCTCCATGTGAGACGACGCCCGGAGAGCCGCCCCAACCCGGGGCGGTCCGCTCCCTGCGCCGGCATTACCCGGATCAGGTTCTTCGGTCGGCCGCCCGCAGCGGCCCTCTCAGCCCGGTCCCGCCGAGCTCCCGTTCCCGCATGGTACGCCGCCTGTCGCGAAGCGCCGACAAGGGCTTGCAGAGAAGTCTCTCGAGAGATATAATTCGATACATGGACGTCGAAACAAATCTCTCGAAGCATCTCGCGGATCCGGATTCCGTCAACCTGCCGATCCCTGAGCCGCGCCGGCTCACCGATCCGCGGGCGATGCGCGCCGTGGCCCATCCGGTTCGCATCGCGCTGCTCGAGGTCCTCACGGTCGAAGGTCCGCTGACGGCCACCGAGGCCGGCGAGCTGATCGGCGAGAGCCCGACCACGTGCTCCTTCCACCTCCGCCAGCTCGCCAAGTACGGGTTCATCGAGGAGGTGGCGGGTGTCGCCGGACGCAAGCGTCCGTGGCGCCTGGTCCATACCGGCATGAGCTTCTCCGATGTCAGTGACGACCTGGAGACGCGCCTCGCCGGTGCGGCCCTGTCCCGGGTGCTCCACGACTTCTACCTCGAGCGGCTCCGCGAAGGTCTCGAGCTGCGCCGCGACAGCCCCGAGGCCGTCCAGAAGGCGACTGGCGCGAGCGAGTTCCTGCTCTACGTGACCGTCGACGAGCTGCACGAGATCGACGACCGGATCACCGCCCTCATCAGGCCCCTCTTCGAACGCGTCAGCAACCCCAAGAAGCGTCCGAAAGGTGCGGTTCCGATTGAGTTGCTGTTCTTCGCCTACCCACGTCCAGCCCACCGGACTCACGTCCCCACACATTCCAAATAAAAGGAGGTAACGCCATGACAAATCTGCAGAACATCGAGCTGGCTCGGTCGATCGAGCGCCATCGCTACGATGTCACCGAGCACGAGAACTCGAATCGCTCCGTGCTGCAGCGCGTCTCGACCATGCTCAACGCATGGGCCGAACGCCGTGACCGCAGCTGATGCTGCGCCGGCAGCGTGCGGAGGCACGCGCATGCGTGCCTCCGCCGTCCGCATCCTCGCCACGGGCCTGAACCGTGCGCGCGCTCCTCGCTGACCGCAACGGGCGCCGATATCTCATCGGCCAGTTGCTGTCGGTCTTTGGAGACACGGCTCTGTGGCTCGCCGCGGGCATCTGGGTCAAAACGCTCACCAACAGCAACGCCGCAGCCGGGCTCGTCTTCTTCGCGTTCAGCCTGCCGACGCTCTTCGCACCGGCATCCGGCATGCTCGTCGACCGCGTCAAGAAGCGTCCGCTGCTCGTCGGAACCGACCTCGTACTCGGCGCGCTCGTGCTGTTGCTGCTGCTCGTCCATGGGCGCGACCAGATCTGGCTCATCTACGTGGTCATGGTGCTGTACGGCATCGGATATGGCCTGCTTGGATCCGGGGAATCGGCCTTGCTGCGCGAGATGCTTCCGGAGGAGCTGCTGGGTGACGCCAACGGCATCCTGCAGACATTCCGTCAGGGGATCCGGCTGGTCGGTCCCGTCGCCGGTGCCGGGCTCTTCGCGTGGAAGGGCGGCGGGGTTGTCGCCATCGTCGACGCGTGCACGTTCCTGGTCGCGGCCGCAGCGACGATCTCGCTCCGCGTGACCGAGGTCACCCCGGCCCCGAGCGAGCACCACTGGGCGACGGACCTGACCGCGGGAGTGCGGCACGTCTGGAACACGACTGTGCTCCGTCAGATGCTGATCGCCTGCCTGCTGGTGATCCTCCCGTTCGGCTTCTACGAGACGATCTCGTTCGCCGTGGTCGGCAACGGGTTGCACCGGCCGCCGACGTTCCTCGGAGTCCTTGCAACCGTGCAGGGTGTCGGCGCGATCGTCGGTGGCATCACGGCGGGCGCCGTCATGAAGCGCACGAATGAGGGCGCGCTCTTCGGCCTGGGATGCGTGATGTTCACGATGTGTTCGCTGCTGCTCATCGTGCCGACGATCCCCACCGTGATCATCGGCGTCGTGATCGTCGGCGCGTCCCTGCCGTGGATCCTCGTGGGGCTCTTCACGCTCACCCAACGACGGACACCGATGGAGATTCAGGGAAGGGTGTACTCGGCGTTCGACACGCTGATCGGCGTCCCGCAGACGGTGTCGATCGCCGCGGGCGCGGGCTTGATCGCGCTGGTCGACTTCCGCGTACTCCTAGCCGTCGCGGCGTGCATGAGCGCCGCAGCCGCCGTGTATCTCCTCACGCGCGCGGAGCAACGGCAACCGCCGCAGGATCAGGATGCGTCGCCGGCGCAGGAGCCGCCGTACCTCGAGACGGCGGAGGCGATGACCCTCCCCATCGCGTAAGGTCGCTTCGGTCTAGGCGATTTCGCGAGTGCGACAGATCTCCGCGTACACCGCCGCGCTCGGTTTGGGGATCCGCTCCAGTGACTCTCGGTCGACTGCGATGAGACCGAACCGCTTCGTGTATCCCTCCGCCCACTCGAAGTTGTCCCACGCCGTCCAGTACAGATAGCCACGGACGTCGACGCCACCGTCGAGCGCATCGGCGACCGCGTTGAGATGGTCGCGCAGAAACGCAGGTCGCAGCTCGTCGTTGTCGTCTGCAACACCGTTCTCGGTGATGATGATCGGGAGACCGAACTCCGTCCAGAGATCGGAGAGCGCACGACGCAACGCCCTCGGATCGATCGCCCAGCCCGCGCTGCTCAACGGGAACCCGGGAACCGCCTCATGTCTCGTGAAGAGCATCCCCGGCGCGCGCACGTCGAGCGAGACCGCCTCGCTCGAATACTGGTTCAGACCAAGATACGTGAGGGATCCGGCCAGCCCCGGCACCGTCTCGCCGTGACCGACCGGTGCGAGCACCCTGCCCGCGACGCACGACCGCAGGAACCACCGATTGAAGAGGTAGTCGGGCAGCCTCGCAAGTCCCGCCTCGACGCGCGAACCGGGTGTGCGCGGAACCAACCGCCGTTCGTGATGCGCGATCGACACCTGTGCGTCGCGACCATGCGCCGCCGAGACGGTGGTGATCGCCTGGGCGCCGGCTGCATGCATGCGCAGGAGCCCGCGGAGCGCGAGCATCGCCCCGCGCAACGAACGCTCGCCTGGAGGCCAGGTCCCCTCGAGGCGTCCCAGGGTCGCGACAACCGCCGGCTCGTTGACGGTCACCCACCAGGTGACCATGTCACCGAACGCTTCGACGCACGCCGCCACATAGCGCGCGAAGCGCACCGCCGCCTCCGGGGCGGCAAAGCCACCGGCTTCCGCAACCCACACCGGAAGCGTGAAGTGCTGCAACGTCACGATCGGTTCCATGCCGAGGTCGCGACACGTGCGCACGACATCGCGGTAGTGCGCGAGCGCGCCGGCGTCGAAGCGCCCGGGCGACGGCTCGACGCGTGCCCACTCGACCGAGAACCGATGCGCTGTCTGGTGCATCGTCGCGAGTTGTGCGAGGTCCTCGCGACAGCGGTGGTAGTGATCGATGGCGACTGTGGCATCGGAGCCGCCGGCAATCGCCTCGGGGTGATCCGCGACCCATCGCGACCAGTCGTTGTCGATGCCGCCCTCGACCTGATGCGCGGCGGTCGCGCATCCGAGCAGGAACCCTTCGGGAAGGTGTCGCGCGGTCAAACGGCGTCCGCGGTTGCCCGAAGAGCGGCAGGCTCCGCGGGGCGGTCGCCGGCCCCACGCAGATCGAGGTCGGTTGCAGAGCGTCTCATCGCAGGTGGCGCGGTGCGGCGATTGAAGCCTCGGATCACCCCATCAGGGTACGTGCGGCTCGGCGGCGCCGGCTCGTCCTGGCGCCCGCACTCTTCCGACAGCCCTCGCGCACCGGCCCATAATGCGCAAATGCCCACACCAGAGCCGAATCGGCTCGACGTTCCCGAGGGTGAGGAGGAAACCCCGCGCCGGGTGGCCGGCACCGTCCGCCTGATGACCGAGGATCCGTTCGAGATCGAGGAGGAAGAGGCCGGGCTCGGTCAGCGCTTCGCCGGTCTCACGTCCGCCAGGCCATGGCTCATCCCCGTCGCGCTGGTGGGGATCGGCGTGGCTTTCCTCGTGCTGCGCCGCCGGCGCTGACCTCGAGGCCGCCCCGAGACACCGCCTCGACGATCGGCGGGCTCTTCGGCCCGGCGAAGATGTCGAGCAGGAGCGCTTCGAATGACAGGCGCGGGTGCGCGTACGTGGCCACCGCCTCGGACGTCTCGAGAATGCGGGCCAGGATCTCGACGATGCGTGTGAGATCGAGCGCCTCCGCCCAGGCTTCCAGCGCCGGGCGGTAGGCCTTCCAGACCGCGAGCTCCGGCGCACCCGAGGCGAAGCAGGCGGCGTCGCGCACAAAGGACGCCCAGGCGCCGAGGGTGATCAGCGCCTGCTCGCGCACCTCGGCGGTGCGCTCGGTCCCTGCCGCGGCCGCGACGGAGACGGCGCCCGCGACGCGCAGCGCACCGCCCGCGCCCCCGCCACCCGCGGCGATGAAGCGGTCGAGCGCTTCGAGCTCGCCCTCGAGCGCGCCCGGCTCGCCGGCGAGGCGCAGCGCGCGGCCTGGGCGGCCGGCGGCCAGCGCGGCGGCGGTGGACGAATCGTGCTCGTTGATCTCATGCGCCTTCTGCAGCCACGTCTCGATCAGCCCCGGCGGCACCGGTCCGAGCACGACGGTCTCGCAGCGAGATCGCACCGTCTGCAGAAGTCGCTCCGGGTGGGCTGTCGTCAGGATCAGGTGGGTGCGGGGCGGCGGCTCCTCGAGGGTCTTGAGGACGTTGTCGAACGCGTCCTCGGAGAGCCGGTCGGCGCGGGCGATGATGGCGACCCGGCGAGCGCCGGCGTAGGCCGTCAGGGAGAGGAACTGCTGCAGTGACGGCCCCTGCTCCTCGTCGCCGGGCTTGCGTTTCGGATGGGGCCGCACTCTGTCGATCCCCACGTTCTCCGAGGAGGAGTCCTCGATCCAGAAGTCGGGATGGGCGATGAGACCGCCGGGCCAGTGCTCCGCGTCGAGCAATTCGGTGGCGAGCGCGAGTGCCGTGGTCGTCTTCCCGACCCCCTCAGGCCCGATGAAGAGGAGGGCGTGGGTGAGCTCATCGTCGATCCCGCTCGCCACGAGGCGTTTCAGGACCGCGCCGTGGCCGATGACGGAGTCCAGCGTGGTCACCGGACCGATTGTGCAGAATTGCCCGCGGTGACTCAGTCCCAGACGCCAGCAACGGCCGCCTGGCCGCCGCATCAGGTCGAGAGCGGACGCCACTACGCCGCGCGAGTCATCCTCTACATGGAGGCGGCATTCCTCCTGCTCATCGCGTTCGGCTTCGTGAGCGGTGCCGAGGGCAGCGATCTGCTCACGGTTGCGGGAGGCGGCGGGCTCTGCATCGTCGGTGTCGTCATCCTGGCCCTGGGCGCGACGCGAATGCGCCATGACGTCCCGGCGGTCCGTGATCCCAACGACGAGAACGCGAAGGTTCCGTGGGACTGGACCGACTTCGTGATGTTCTGGCCCGGCTGGTTCAGCGCCTTCCAGTTGCTCGGATCGGTGGCGGTGATCATCACCAACCTGGTCGGGAGCAGCGATCCCACGGTGCGCAACGCGATCGAGTCATCGGTGCTCGCCGTGTGCCAGTACGGCGGCATGCTCTTCAACATCTTCGTGCTGGGATTCATGCGCCGCGGCGGCACGCTGCGCGACCTCGGCTGGCGACGGTTCAACTGGTGGTGGTTGCTGGCAATCCCGGTAGCCGCGTACGCGGCACTGCTCGGCGCCGACTACCTCCAGCAGGTCAACCAGAGCCTGTTTCCCAACGTCTCCAACGGGCAGTGCGTGAGCGTGCGGCACGATTACAGCCACTACTACCTGCTCGCGATCATCGTCGTCTGCGTCGTCGCACCGATCTCCGAAGAGACGATCTTCCGCGGGTTCATCTACGGCTGGTTGCACCGGTGGTCCCCGGCAGTGCTCGCAGTCCCACTCAGTGCGGTGATCTTCTCGGCGCTGCACCAGCAATTGGTCCTCTTCCTGCCGCTGTTCTTCGTGGGTGTGGTGCTGGCGCTGCTCTACCAGGGCTCGAGGAGCATCCTCCCGGGTGTGCTCACGCATGCCCTCTTCAACTTACCCAACATCATCCTGATCCTCAGCACGACCTCATCCTGTTGACATGCTCGTCAACGTGTACGCCTGATGTATGTTGGGGTGGCCCAAGGGGAGTTGGGCACGACATCACGCGGGAAGGCGTGCACATGGGGACCCATGGCTGAACATCCGCGCGACCGTAACGAAGTCGCCCGCTGGGCGAGAATCGAGAATGGCGTGCGTGAGGACGCAGCCCGCCTCGCGAGGCTGGTGCTCGAGGGGAAGGCGGACGCGCCTGAGGCGCAATCGCTCGCGCGACGCATCGACTCCGTTCGTACCAACGGTATCGGCGCCGACTACTGATCGCACTCGGTCAGACGACCGACTGGATCTGACCTCCGTCGACAGCGAGCGTGGCGCCGGTGATGAATGACGCCGCCGGCGAGCAGAGGAACACAACCGCGCGAGCGATCTCCTCAGGCTCGCCGACGCGACCCATCGGATTGCCCCTGCCGACAAAGGCGAAATACTCGTCGAGGTCGGTGACGCCGCTGTTGCGCGCGATCTCGACCTGACGATCGGTGCGGATGGAGCCGGGGAGCAGCGAGTTGACCCGGATGCTGGGCGCGAGCTCGTTCGCGAGGGTCTTGGCAAGACCGCTGACGGCGCCACGGATCGCATTGCTCAGCGTCAACCCTGTGATCGGAATCCTGACGCTCGTCGACGAGATGAAGAGGATCGCGGGTGCGTCCGATTTGCGGAGCGCCGGCAGCGCAGCGTTGACGAGATGCACCGCGCTCATGAACGTGAGCTGATGCGCAACCTCCCACGTGTCGTCGGTGGTGTCCGCGTAGGTGGCACGGGGCGGCCCGCCCGAGTTGACGACGAGGATGTCGAGCTTGCCGAGCTCCGAGACGGTCTTGTCCACCGCGGCCCTCGTCTGCTCCGGGTTGGAGAGGTCCGCCGCGGTTGCGACAACACGACCGCCATGGGCACGCACGGACTCCGCGGCGGCCTGCAGCTCCGCATCCCCGCGTGCGCACATGCCGACATCCGCGCCCTCCGTCGCGAACAGCTCCGCGGATGCGCGACCCATACCCTTGCTCGATGCGGCGACGAACGCAACGCGGCCGCGCAGGCCAAGGTCCATGGATTCGACCCTAGCAAAATGATCCGAGGCTGCGAAACTGTCCGTCGTTCGTCCGTCCGAGTGCAGCGCTCGGGGCGTTCGTACGCCCATACTCGGAGCATGGGTGGAGAGGTGGGAAAGGTTTCGTCGCTGCCGCCGCTGCCTGCCGGCGAGTGTCTCTTTTCGAATCTGCCTGCGCGCGCCATCGTGCTCGAGGCACTCGCGCCGGCGCTGGGCGACGGCATCGTCACCCTGATCGACGGCGAATCCACGGCCGTGCTCGTTGTCCGTGGAGGTGCGATTGCCGATGCGGTGACCACGGTGAGCGGCGCGCAGGAGAACGGTGAGGCGGCACTCGCGCTCCTCCGCGGTTGGGAGTCTGCGTCGCTTTCGTGCATCCGTCTGACGGGCGAGGCGATGTCGCTGCTTGACCCGCTTCTGCACGGCGAACTCCTGTACTCAGACCTCCGTCTCGAGTGGACCTCCTGGTCGCACCTTCTCGACGACCTGCGCCGACGTGGTCAGACGTTTGTCGTTGAGGTGCAAACCCCGTCCGATCGTGGCGTGACGCTCATCCGCGGCGGCGAGCAGGTTGCGACGTACACGGACTCGCACCCGTCTCCGGGTGGCCCCGACCTGCTTGACACGCTTGCTGCCGCATGCGAGGGATCGATCCGGGTGCTCGCGGTGCGGGTGACGCCGAGGCTGGTGGAATCCCCACCAGCGCCGCCCGAAGTGCACGTCGCGGCGGCGACACCTGCGACGAATGGGGCTCCCTTCTCCGAGGGCGTGACCGCGGTTCCGCACGTGGGCGGCGACGATGCCGACGCAACGCTCTCGGCGCTGTTTGGTCTGCCGGGCCCGACGCGATCCTTCACGCCGACGGCGACCGCTGATCGGCTGGATCCTCCCGGTGCGGGTGACGTGGGGGCGCTGCTGCCGGAACTCAAGCGCCTCGTGCAACGACGACTGCAACGCTCCTCGGCGCCGGTCGACGACGCCGTCGATCGCGCTGCCGACGAGAACCGGAGCGTCGACTGGCTGGCCGCGCGCGTGCGTGTCATGCGGGTGCGCGGTTTCGTGCCTGAGACGCTTGAGCACCTCGCCGACGAGATGCAGGCACTCGTGCGGACGAGCTAGCCAGTTGGGCGTCGCCGTGTCACGGACGCGGCGTCGCCGTGTCACGGACGCGGCGTCGCCGTGTGGACCTGTTCGGCAGCGTGGAAATACGGTGTCATCGCTCGACGGCGGTACCGTCGTCTGCGAAACCAGAACGGGAGGTCCACGAGCGCCGGAGGGCTCTCACGGTGAATGACGATCGCGCTGCCGGCGTGCAGCTGGCGCAGAGTGTCCGGAGTCGCCATGGCATCATGTCGCGTCGAGAACGAACGGCTGACGCGCCCGTCGGCCGCGAGGCTCACCTGTTGGTCGGTGTACTCGGTTCGACCGATCAAACGGCCGAGGACGTCGGCGGTCTCCGGATCACTGATTCCCGGGAGTATCACCTTGCATCCGTGGTTGTTCAGAATCGTGTTCGCACGGTCGGTCCCATATCGGGTTCGGAGCTGGCTCATGTCCTGGACGATCGAAAAAAGCATCACACCGCGGCCGGCGCCCTGTGACGCCAGCGACGGGAGATCCTCGATGGGCACCACGTTGGCCAGTTCGTCGAGAAACAATCCGAGGCAGGCGGTGCGGCGTCGTTCAGGGAGCGCCTCTGACATCGTGTAGGCAGCGGTAACGACCGTCATGAGGATCCCCACAAAGAGACTGGCAACGCGTTCGGGTGCTTGCCTCGGCGTGCACAGATAGAGCGTGCCGCGGCGCCTCAGAAAGTCCTCCGGATCGAAGCGACTCGAGAGAGCCGATTCAGCGACCGCCCGCTCGGTGAAGACGTTGAAGATGCGCATGACAGTGGAGAACACGGTGCCGCGTTCACGCTCCGGCCGCTGGTCCACGGACGCGAGCATCGACATCGCACGGATGGGATCCGCGTCGCCCACGATGTCGGGATTCACCAGGAGGTCCTCGAGGAGCCCGATCGGAGTCGCGATGTCGAATCCGTGAATCCACGTGCGGACATCGACGACGGAATGCCCCGTGACAGCCGCCACGTAGAGCATTGGGGCGACAAGCAACTTCGCGGACTCGAACCAGTGAGCCCAGTCCGAATCGCCGCGCCCACCGCCCTGCTGCAGCGCTGCGCACAGCCACGATGCAACGGTCCACGCACGATCCAGGTCTTCGCATCCGGTGATGGGCGACCATGTCACCGTCTGAAAGCGACCGCCGATCTCTCCGGTCGGGTCGTAGACATGAACCGGGCCCGTCGACTGACGATAGCCGGCGGTCAGCTCAACCAGCTCGCTCTTCGTGCTGGTCGCGATCGCTGGGCCGTTCCATTCGAGCAGGTTTGGGATCACCAATCCTGCGGTCTTGCCGGACCTCGTCGGCCCGATGATGAGCACGCTCGTCTCCGGTTGCGTGACCAGCATCCGCCGCCCACGAGCCCCAATGACAAAGACGCCGGAACGTCCACGGCGCGGTCGCAGGGCTCGAAGATCGACGCGCTGAGCCCAGTGCCCGGTTCGCGTGACTCGCCGGCGCCGCGGGCGGGTTCGAGTGCCGTCGGCAATCAAACGCCGCGCGCCAAGGAAGCACCCCACGCCGAGCAGCGCCGCACATGAAAGGGTCGCCCAGAACTTCCAGGCCGCAACCGGCGACGTCGGATCAACAAGGTTCCACCATCGATGCGCAAGGTCTTGCGTTCCGAGCCGGTGTGCGACCCTAGTCGGATCGACAAACCCGACCGGCGACGCACTTGGCCCGCCCCCAGCCACCCACGTTGCTGCAGTGAGCACAAGCCACGTGCCGAGCCAGCAGGCGACGAGAGCACCGAATGCGCGCAGGTCACGCCAGGTCTGTGCTCGATGAGGGTGGGCAGCGGCCATTGAAGACCTCAAGGTGGATGCTGCGCACGGACTTCCTCGAGACAGTCGCTCGCGTTAATCGGAAGCTGGATCGCCAAGAGCCCAGAGAAGGAGCGGAACCGGAATCAGCGTGTGCTCATTTGCAAGCTCCAGCTCCGACCTGGTCGCGATGACAATCGGGCGATCGGGGAAGGAGCGCTTGAGGCGAGACAACTCACGACGGTCAAGCCGGCTCACCCACTTCACCTCGACGGGATGGATCGTCGCTCTGGGACCGCAGACGAAATCGACTTCTGAGCCAGTCGATGTCGACCAGACGTGCACGTCATCAGGGTCGAGGAACCCGATGACCTGACGGCCGATGGGCTCGTGGTTCCGGTAGAGCGCAAGCGCTACCGCGTTCTCCACCAGCGCCGGGACGTCGACTGCCCGACCAGGGGAACACTCGTCGTGCGCGATCTCGTGGAGGAGCATATCCCCGAAATACACCTTCTTGTCGCGCGCCAACGCATTGCTATCGCTGTCATTTCTCCAGAAGTACACGACCATGACGAAGTATCCCTTCGCCAGGAACTCGATGTAGTCACGCACAGTTCTCGAGTCCGGGTGACGGCCACCGCCCCGCACCAGGGGGACATCCATCTCACGAGCCATCGCGGACCAATTGGTCTTCGAGCCGAGCGAGCGGATCACTCGCTCGAGCAGCGCTCGTGCGGCGGGTTCGCTCGCACCTTTCCGGACAACCTCTCGCAAGAGTGAGTCCCAGACAATGCGTCTGGTGAACTCGGATGGCTCGACCGCGCCGGTTGCGGCCTCGACAACTGCTGCTGGCAGACCACCGAAGCGCAGGTAGCGCATGAACGCTCTTTCGATTCGCGACACGTAGATCCGTGAGTCCTCAATCACCTTGCGACCCTTGCGAGTCATCAACGCATCGAGGGTCAGGCGCGGAGAGGGCGGGATGTCTGCGTCCACCGCGCTCGCGAAGGCGTCAAATGACTGCGGCAGGACCAAGTGATCCAAGCCGCGACCACGCCGGCCAGGCAGTCGTTCCGCTGCGCCCCGAGCAATGTCGACCGCTGACGAACCAGTGCAGACGACGATGTCGCCGTCGATGACACCACGATCCCACAGTTCCTTCACCGCGATTTGCCAACCGGGGACGGCGCTGACCTCGTCAAGGAGCAGAAGGATCGGGCCGTCGGCGGCGGCAAGCCGCTTCGCCCTCTCGATGGTTTCAGACACCGCAACCGGAGGTTGACCTTCGAGAAGATCGAGGGCGAGGTAGATGACCTGGCGCGGCGCATGCCCTTCACGGAGGAAGCGTTGGGCAAGGAGCTTGAGGTCGGTCGACTTGCCGACCTGCCGAGGACCGCGGATGGTGTGCACTCCCGGATGCGTGAGGTCGAACCGTCCGACCAGACGGGCGGGCAGCTGCAGTGGCTGCGCTTCAAGCCGCCGAAGATGTGGATCGCCTGCGGCCCATTCATCGTTGAACCACCACGGGTTCCGATCGACGATCCTCGACTCCTCGGCGCCCCCAACAAGCTCTGCCATGGTACCTATATTAGCATCCCAATGCTGCTAATACCTGGCTATATCAGCACTGGAATGCGGCAAATAGCAGGTCAGCCAGGCTTCAGACCATGGACGACTGCTCCCGTCAATGCCCCAGCGGGAAGGGGATCGGTATGAGCTCGGTGCCCGCCGGGACCACGATCACGACGTCGAGCCCGTCCTGGTAGTGGCGGTGCCACACCCGCGCCGCAGGGTCAAAAGTGTCAACTGACGCCCGGCGGTTGGCGCCGGTGGTGAACTCGCAGGTCTCGCTCGCGCTTCTGCCGATCATGTGCATCACGCAGCGGCCCGTGACCGTCAGACCGTTCCACGTCATCGCCGCTCCCGCCCGGGTCGTCCCCGAGGCTACAGGGGTGATCGCCAGCGAAGCCTCCCCAGTAAAGACCCGGGTACCGTTCGCCGAAGTCTGATCGACGCGCGTCAAAACAGTTCCATCAACACTCACCTCACCCCCACGCAGCGCCACGCTGAATGATCTGGGGCCGGACGACACCCACACCGCCAGTCCGATTGCTGCGACGGCGATCAGCGTGAGCGCTGTCGGCTGACGGCGGCGCCACCACCACACCACGGCCGACGACTGACGTCGCGCTGGAGCCATCCCTCCGAGCGGCACGGGGAGGATCTGCGGAGAGCGATCGAGTACCCCCTCGGTGCGAACAGCGCTGACGCGACGCTGATCAGGCACCGCGCGGTGCCACCTCTGAAAATGTGCAGTCGATGACGCGCTCCGGATCGGCCGCCACTTGCATGACCAGTCTGAGCCGTCGCCGGCGTGCCGGCAGCAGCCGACCTTCAGTAGTCTGCCGGACGCATCGGTCATCGAAGTCCAGCGTGGCCAGCAATGGGGTCTCTGTCTGTAGCAGATCGCCTTCGACTCGAAGGTCTCCGAAAGGCCCGAAGTCGGGCCGCATGACGTCGCCGCCCGCAAGGAATGGCTCGAGCGCCGTTCCGACCTGATGCGCCAGCCCGGAATCCCCTATCGCGGAACTCACGTCGTGCCCGGCCATGACTTGGGCAAGACCGAAGGCGAACTCCTCGACCGCGTCGCGGACTGCCTCCAGACGTCGTTCCCGCAGCGCGTGATCGCTGATATTGCGGGCACCCGATCCCGCCGCCAGAGCGCGACGCCCTTCGCCCTCAACGCCGAACCGCCTGCGGAACAGACACGATCGCCTCTGCGAGCTGGCGGTATGCCGCTTTCAGGCTCGTCGAAACTGCTTCGACGGGGACGCCCTCCATGCCGGCGTACCGAACCCGCTCGGCATCGTCGGGAATGTCCACCACGCGGAATGCACGTTGTGTGATCGCGCTCATGTAGCGCTTCGCAAGAGGATGCTCACGGTTCCGCCGGGTCCGCGGAAGGAGCGATGCAACGATGACTGGTGGGATGTCCGGAACCTCGAGGTAGTCGAGGACTCCGTTGAAGTCCTGTTTCGACGCGGCGCTGGGGAGCACCAGAACGTCGGCGTGTTCCAACCAGTACGCGGCCACGGATGCCTCAGGGCCAGCGGTGGGATCGGGAAGACGATTGCTCAGATCCACCACGATGAAAGGGAACTTGGCGCGAAGATGAGCCACGAGCATGCCGATTTCCGTCCGCGTGTATTCCGACGTCTCGCGCGACTCCGGGTAGCACGCGAGTGCCGGTGTCGATGCGTGCACGGCTCGCGGTGGTTCCTGGTTCGACGCAAGCGCAGCGACCACACTCCGTACCGTTGCAGCACCCGCGGGAAGATTCAGCTGACCCCAGGCGTCGGGATTCGCGAGGTTGGCGTCAACGATCGCGGCGCATCTGCCAACGGAGTTGAGCGCGCCTCCCGCGACGATGGCGACCCCTGCCGCATGACTCGTCTTGCCAACGCCACCTTTTCGCGACCCGACGGCAACCACGGTGGATCCACGTCGGACGAGTTGGTCCGCAAGTTCGCGATCGGACAGCTCAGTCTTGTACCGTCGCGCGCCGACCAGGTGGGCCCATGCGGGCAGGCGAAGACCACCGCGCTCCGGTGCTCGTTCCACCGTCGCGGTGGGTTGGCCTCCTGACGACTGAAGGTCGCGCGGAGTGCGCTCCAGGCTCATGGCGATCAGCAGGTCGAAAGGGTCCGGTCGGAGATCCTCATTCGCCTGGATCGCCGTAGTGCTCGGGTCGCCGAGCGCTGCCTCTCTCTTGCGCAGTGATGCGGCCAGGGCTCTGACCCGATCGACATCATCGTCTCGATACATGCCGACCTCGGCAAGGCCACGCATCACTGCCGCCGCGTAGTCAAGCGGACTCCGGACGTCGACTGCTCGAACGTTCGCGCATTGCAGGTACGCGGCCTCGGCGCCTGGCACGTTCACTCCGACATATGCGACTCCGTCGAGACCCACAAGCCAATCAGCGAGGCCGTCCCGATGGTCAATCACGAAGGTCGGCATCGCCTTTGGTGGAATCTGAGCCTCCCACCACGCATCGAGTTGGGGCTGCGATCCGGCATCAGCGAAGAATCCCAGACCGCGCACCTGCGGCACGTGGACAAAGACACGCGCGCTGTCCGCGCGCAACTCTGTGAGCATCCCGGCGAGTGACTCCGCGTCCTCATCGTCCTCGACCAGCACGACGATCGCATGTCTGGCGACGTCGTCACTGAGCAAGGTGGATCGCCTCGCGAATCGCTGCCGGACTGGATTGACAACACAGAGACGTCAACGTCACTGAATGCTGCACAACGCTGACGACGAGAAGCATCACACCAACCGCGAGCAGGATGCCGGCGCGTGCGCCAGGCTGTTGCGCGAGCCGTGACCTGCCGATCGCATGGGTCACACTCAGGAGCAGGGCGCCGACCGCCAGAACGATCGCCGCCCAGGCGATCACCACCATGATTGCTTGAGCGGCGGCAACGGTCGGGATGCCGCTGCTGAAGAGTGCGAGCGCTCCACTGAGGTCCGGGGGGCCCAGGACCACGCACGCCGACTCAAGGATCACGGTGACGAGTGCGAGGACGAGGATCACGCGTCGCATCGGACGATCGTTCAGCCTCCAAGCCCGGATGAGATCGCATGAAACGTCGGCGCACCGATGAGCATCAGCAGCGGGATGAGCATGCCGGCGATCGGGAGCGTGATCAGGATTCGGGCCCTCGCGCCTCTGACCCGGGCGTCGGCGAGGCGTTCCTGGTAGATCGACAGCGCAAGGCGGGTGTACGCCTCTCGCTCCGAAACCCCAACGTTCGTGGTCGCGATCGCGTCAGCGACCTGGTTGAACTCGCGGATTCGGTACGCCTCGCCGATCAGCAGGTACTTCTCCGAGCTCGAGCGAAAAGAGCCATGAGCCAGACGCTCGAAGCCACCGTGGTCGACGAGCCTCTGCAGGGACTCATCCCACGCGCACCGAGACATGATGCGCAGGGCGTCGTCGAGCTGCAGACCTCGGGTATCTGTCATCACCGCGACCGCCATGAGCGAATCGCCGAGAACTCGCGCGGTTCGCTCCTGGGTCCGACGACTGTTTCGACGCAGATCGTAGAGCTTGGCCGGAACGACGCCTGCTCCGAGCGCGACTGCCAACCATGGCGCCGCCGGCCACGAGCCCGTCACTGCCCTTCCGGCAGCGAGGGCAGCAAGCAGCGCCGCGAAGACCATCAGGGAGAGGGCACCCGTCCTCGCGACAAAGCTCGTGGGTGTGTCATCGCTGTTGGCCTGGGCAAGCAGGCGTTCGAGATCCAAGTCGCGCTGCAGACTCCGAAGCATCGGTGCCCTCCGTGACACCCGCTCGAGTACGGAGCCTCGGGTCGCATACCCACGAAGGCGCGTCATTCGCTGCCAGGCGCGCGCGTCGGCCGGGACGAACAGATCGAGCAGCGCAACTCCGATCGCCCAGGCACCGATCACAAGAACAGCGACCGCCGCATACGGAAGCACGTCAGCCATGCGGATGCAGTTCCTGTTCTTGAACACGTCGAAGATCCCACCGAGTCCAGTCCGTGACCCGAGCGATTCGGCCGAGCATTGCGATCAACCCAAAGAATGTGGCAACCGCAAGCAGGAGCACCACCGTTCCGGAGACTGTCTCGTAGTACGCTCGGAAACTTTCGACGCGTGCAATGCTCAAGAACATGACGATCATCAAAGCCGACATCGCAAACGTCACCGCCCGTTGCTGAGTTCAGCGTGACGAGCGACTCTTCCTCCACGGCAAGCTGCGCTTCCCCGATCGGGATGAGCACCTCGTCGATTGCGGCGATCAGGCCTTCGAGGCTGCGCGTTCGTGCCCAGATGAGCACGACACATGCCTGCTCGACGACCGGTGATCGCGAGCGGATGCCGCATTCCACGATGTTGCCCGTGACGGAACCGCCACTCGCCCACGACTCGAGCACGTACCGAAGCTCCGGACCCGGATTCCTTCCGATCTCCTGGAGCGCGGAGTCGAGCGACTGGTTGCCGATGGCCATGCGATCTCGAAGCACACGGAGCTGCACGAGAAATGCTCGTTCCATGCGGAGGCGGCGCCGGGCAGCGCGCCCTGCGACAGCGAAGCGCACCCCGAAGAAACCGACGGAGCCCAGGAGCGCAGCGAGCAGCCAGATCTGCGTCGTGATCCCAATGAGAATGCCGGCGAGAGTGACGCCGACCCGGAGAGCGATCCAGTTTCGCCAGCGCCAGCCGAGAGCGCCAGCGACATCCTTCTCGTGCTCGAGCAGCGGCAGTCTCCTACGCCGCTCAGGCCCAGCAAGCGGATCAAGGCCGAGGATCACAGCGATTGCCGCGCACCCGCAGGCGACGATCACAGCGATCCCGGAGATGAGGAGGACCGGTTCGGGCAGAGCAAGTCCCGTGGTCATGGTTCGGGAATCTCGTCGCCCGGGAGAAACGGTCGAAGGCGCGGCCCCAGACGGCCCAGGTTCCCAATCAAATCCGTCGCTCTGACGAGACCGCCGCTATCCGCCTGCCGGTAGACCCACTTGTGGTTACCGCCTCGTTCGACCGCTACGATTCCGGTGATCCGTCTGCGACCCTCCTGGTTCGCGATGTGGATAACAACGTGCACGGCTTGCTCAACGACCCGCCGCGCCAGACGTTCGTTACCCGCGAAGCGCGGATTCTCCATGACGTACTGCACCGCCTGTTCAATCGCGAGCTCCGCATCCTCCGCGTGGATCGTGGTCATCGAGCCGTCATGGCCGGTCATCAGCGCCTTGCACACAGCAGCCATCTCCTCGCCACGTGATTCGCCGAGAATCAGCCGGTCCGGTTGGAAACGGAGTGCATGACGGACCAGATCGAACATCGTGAGATGACGGGCGTCACTGTCCTGACGGATCGATGGAATGGTTGAGACTGCTGTCGTCAACGCGTGCCATTGCGTCCCGTCGCCACGATCTTGATCGAGGTGCAACTCGGCGCCATCCTCGACGACGACGATGTGATCCTCGGCAGGAACCATCCCGGCCAGCACCCGAAGCAAGGTCGTCTTCCCCGTGGATGTCCCCCCGGCGATCATGAGGTTGGCCCGCCCCTGAATGCACGCCTCGATGAACTCCGCGACACCAACCGGCATCACCATCTGAGAGACGTAGTCGGCGAGATCGCGCACCTTTGATCGAGCTGGCACCCGGATTGCGGCTTTCACGTCGGATCTTCCCGACACTGCGGGCCGCTTCGCCACGCACACGCGGATGACACTCCCGACGTTCGCCTCTGCGATCGGTGAGGCGTCGGTGATCGTCTGGTCACCGGTCACGCCGCGCAGGCGAATGACACCCCGGAAGAACTCCAGCACCTCATGATCACTCGAGAAGGGACTGGAACCGATGAGCGACAGCTTGCGTCCGACGGTGCTCACGAGCCAGTGGTCAAATCCGAGGCAGGTGATGTTCTCCAGCTCGGCACCGTAGATGAGCAGCGACAACGGATACAGATGGGAGCCGAGGATCACCGCGTTTCGCTGCGTCGTGGCCCCATACCGCGGGTTACGCGCGAGTTCGGCGACGACGGAAAGAGGGAGACCGCTCGAATGCGGTGCTTCGATGGCGCGCGCGATGACGCCCGCAACGTCCTCGCTCAGACGTTCCTCATGAAGGACAGACGCGGGTTCGCCATCGCGAGCCCGATGTACGTCGGCGGCGATGATCTCGGCGACCTCGCGCTCCTCCGTCGGGATAATCGGCCACCGGCTCACGCTGACGGTGCCAGTTCCAGATCTGTCCGAGGGACGAGGGGCGTTGATCTCGACCGTGCTCACAGGTGCAACTCCGTCTCGACGCCGATGAGCACTGCAGGGCGGCCGGTGTCTGCCGTCCGCGCGGCGCGCCGTTCGTCCCACTGCCATCCTCTGCGGATCGGAAGGTCCGGAAGCTCACGCTCGACGCTTTCCACCATGACTCGCCGGTGCGCCGCTCCTCGCTGTTCGCAGACGACAAGCTCTCCGTGCGGGGGACGCGCGGTGCGCAGCACATCAATGCTTCGAGAGAGGAGCGCGGGTTCGTCGCGGATAACGATGAACAGCCGGTGAAAGGTCGAACACACGGCGTCGGCGGCGGCCCTCGGAGACCGCAGGCCGGGGTGGGCCCACGGATGTCCGAGATCGACGATGACGGTGTCACAGGCCAACCCGGCGAGCGCCGGCCCGATTGCACGGAGACATTCACCGATCTCGTACCCGTAGGTGCTCCGCAGGCCAGGAATCACCCGCAGCCCAGGCCTGTCAGGCACCGAAACCGCTTGGGCCGCAAGCGCCGCTGCAGTGACCGGCTTACCACCGAGACAATTTGCGAGGCTGCGATCATCCAGGCGTAGATAGAGCAGATCGGCAACGGTCCCACCTTCCATGTCGCAGTCAACGAGGACGACCGAGCGACTCGCCGCCAGCGACCATGCAAGGCTCGTCGCCCATGACGTGGAGGTCTGCCCCGCGCGCGTCGTGCAGACGCCGACGAGACCACTCATGGGGCCGGCGTCGCGCCGACTGCGTCCGGGAGGTCCGCGCATGAGGAACCGCACAGGAGGTGAATTGCTGTGCCGGCACTAAGCGGAGAGGGCGCGATCTGGGCGCCCGCAACAGTGAGCGCAACGTGCAGCGCGACGTTCGATGAGCCGACCGCGATCCAGGACGCCTCGTCGTCGACGGGAACGAGAACAGTCAGCGCCCCGCCTGAGACCGTGTTGACAACGAGATCGTGCCCGATGAGCACCTGCTGGTCACCGGAGAGCGCAGCGAAGACGTCGATGTCATCGCCGGCAGCCAGTGGGGGCGGATTCTCAACCGTGAGCGCCACCTCGGACTGCGCGGTGTTTGCGATGAGATCGTCGTTTCGCAGAATGTCGTTCGCGGCCATACTCCGCGCGAATCGCGCGGGAAACGCTTCCGGTCCCAGCACCTCGAAGTTGAAGTCCCCGGACCCGGCGCGAACCTGGATCAGCTGGACGTCGCTGGAGTCGAATGCGGTACCCGCCGTCACATCGTGGGTCACGATCCACACAGAGACTGTTTCCGTCGCGTTCGTCCGTTCCGTGTAGATGATGAGTGCCAGCACCACGACGATCACGGCACTGAAAAACGCGGCAGCAGCAAGCCGTCGATGGCTCATGTGGCGCACCCCTCCCTGAAATCCCCCGCCGCCAGGCACCAACGAGCATAGGCCAATTGACCATAGGACTGCGGGGTGAATCTCACGGCGGCGCCGAACCCCAGCAGCGGAGACCCACCGAGTCGTGCGCATCCGGGTAACCCTGAGGAAGGACTGAGCACGGATCGACCGCGCGCCCGGCAATCATCAACTCGAAGTGGAGGTGGTAGCCGGTCGCGCACCCGGTGTCCCCTTCGTAGCCGAGGCGTTGCCCTGCAAGGATATTTGCGCCGTCTGGGAGTGCGAAACCCTCGAGATGCCCGTAGAGAAAGGTCTCGTTTCCCGCGTCGATCTCCCCATAGATGCCGAGACCGCCGGCGCGCCCAACAGGGAACGCACATGCGATCTCGGCACCCTTCCTCTGGTGGAATGTCCCATCTGCGACGGCGAACACGGGCGTTCCGGGTGGACAGACCAAATCAATTCCGGTGTGCGGGTGCTCCCAGGGTGTGTCACCGAACCCCTGACTGACGTAGAGCCCTGCGCACGACATCGGCTCGCCGGCAACGGCGCCGGGAGTTGAGCCACAGGCGGCCGCTCGCGCCAGGGCACAGACGGATCCCCCGCCGATGCCAATGCCGGCCAGCTGCGCAGTTGATGCGAGCAAGGCGCCGCCGATGCCGAGCACGAGAACCACGGCGACTCCCGTGCATCCGCCACAGCCGGCGCACGAAGCCATGCAGCACGATCGGCCCGTGTGACCAGACGACGAACCGCCGGAGAGCGCACGTGCGATCCCGGCGAACGAGCGAGCTTTCGCTAACGCGGCACCGAGAGCCGCCGGCAACGCCACGTCTCAGCCGGCCGCAACCGGCACGCTCTGCTTACGAGAGATCGGTGACGACTGCGAGAGCGCGAGCAGAGCAGGGCCTGGAACGATGGCGACAACCGTTCGCTCCGCACCAGACAGCAGGACGGCTCGCCCTTGGACGGACGGGCTGATCGCCGCGACCTCGTCGTCGTTGAGCGCGAAGACATCGCGCACTTCAGAAAGCGCCGCCTCTTCGACACCGAGGATGATCTTCGTGGCGGCGGTAGCGACGAGAGTTCTTCCAAGATCGGTCCCCACGAAGTCGTGCACCTGCTGCGAGCACATCCAGACGCCGGCACCGTGCTTCCGCGCCTGGCGCACCAGTTGGCCGAGCACCTCGCCTGCATCCGGGTCGATGGTGACGCGATGTGCCTCGTCGACGACGACGATCAGCCGTCCATGATCCCGAGCAAGCGCTGCGAGGACCCCGGTGAGGACGACTGCGAGTGCCGGCGTGAGATCGGCCGCATACGTCAACGCGAACTCACGCAGCCCGACTGAGACGGGACGATCACCAACGCTGAACGTCGACGTCCGGTCGAACACACGCGCTCGGTCACCCTGCGTGAACCGCCTCAGACGCGCTGTGATGATCCGGCAGCGATCCTTCTCGCGGCGAGTCAGCGCGCGCTCGATCGATTCAGTCTCGATGAAGGCAACGAGATCGTGGATCACGGGTTCGCGACCTCCCGAAACGGCCGCCCACGCGCGATAGAACGCGGCGATCTCACTGTGAATCCACCCCTGATCCTCGTCAGGCAGCCTCCGGATAGGCCTCCCGTCCCGGATTCCCTTTTCATCACCTGCCATCACGCTCAAAACCGGCAGCACCAGCCCGGCGGCAATGTCCGGCGCCACATCCACGCCCGGAGCGAGCGGATTCAACGCATCCGCCCCGAGCTCGTAGTGGATCCCGCCGACCGCGTTCATGACACGCCGATACTCCGAATCGGGATCGATCACGACAGCCGAGGCGCCTTCCATCAGATGTCTCGCCAGCAGCGTCTTCGCGGCGACGCTCTTGCCTGAGCCGGAGCTCCCCAGGACGACCGCGTTGTGGTTGGGCCTGCTCCAGATCGAAAGATAGGCAGGGGCACCAGTGAGCTGATTGATGCCCACGAGGGGTTGGCGCTGGTCGGCGAAGGGCGTCCCGAGGGCCGGGACGAGGCAGGACGCCACCGCGTCGGATGTGAGTTGCAGGCTCCGCCCGAGCGGAGCTCCGCCTGGCGCGATCGCAAGCGCTGGAAGGAACCCAGGCGACGTCACCTGGGTCATGTCGAACCCCTGGCCGCGAAGCAGGCCGTCGAGCCGCTCCGCGGCTTCGGCAGCCCTTGCAAGCACCGAGTTCGCAAATGCCGAAACTCAGCGCGACGCGGCACGGGACGAGTTGGCGCTGGGCGATTGCCGCAAGGGTGGCTGTTGTGTCCGCGAGCGCGACCTGGTTGTCGACCGCGTCGTTACCCTCTCGCGCGGTGTATCGCTGCATCGCGGCGCGTCGGTGCAAGGCGGTCCGAGCGACACGCGCTTCAACCGGGAGAACGTGCAGACTCGCGACTCCCCTCATGCGGCTGCGAATCAGCGCGTCGACGACGGAGCCGGAGCTGAGGTTTGGCGGGAGATGCGTCGCCGTGAGGACGATCTGGAATTCATCACCAATCCTGACGACTCCACGAGAACCGGCTGCCGCGCTCGTCGTCCCGACGATCGTGTCAAGCAGCAACTCCGCGAGGTCGTCGCGATCAGGTATGCACGCCGAGATGCCGAGCCCAGGCGCCGTCCGGAGCGCCGACTGGAGAGCGCGCCGAGCCTCCTCTTCCCGAGCTTCGACCGCCTTTGACAGTCGCGTGATGCGACTGAGCCACGGAATCCCGTCGCCGCCCGCAAGCCCCGGTGAGAGCACGACGAAATGGCGCAGGCCAAGGCTTTGCTCAGCAACCCGTCCGGCGAGATCGCGCTCCAGCTCCGCAAGCCGCGTGCGCGGAAACCCTTTGGTGCGCTCTTCAAAAGCATCCTGCGCACGCCGCCCATCGAAGTTCGTGACAAGACTGACCAGTTGCGCTGGGCACTCCAGGGAAAGGAGCCACTGGATCAACATGGAGCACCACTGCGCGTGCTGATCCCCGGATGGGGATCCGCTCGGGCCGTCGACAAGGAGAACCGCCCGCGCTCCTCCGGGATCCAACCGGATGATGCCGGCGTCAGCGTTCTGGACCGTGGGCAGCGTGGTCACATGCCGGAGTGCCCGAACTCCTCGAGGACAGGAGAGTTGCCCGCGGACGCGCGACACCTCGAGGCCGCCTCCGACGAGCTGGATACGCGCTCTCCTCCCGCTCCCTTCAAGCACTGCTGTCGGCATCACCCGTCGTGCGAGGCGATAGAGATACCACGTGCCGATCCAGATTCCTTCGCGCATCGGGGCCGCCAGCGTGAACCCGATCATCAGGACTGCCACCGCGAGTCCAATTCGCGCACTCACCGAGAGCGCGTTGAATCCGAGGCACAGCAATGCGACGGGTGACGCCGCCGACACGAGGACAAGCGCGCGCAGCGGTAGCAGGATCGGACCGAAGGGCACGCGAACTTGAGCGTCAACTGCGAGAGGAACGCGAACGCTGGTCATCCGACAGCGGCCTCGATCGGCGTGAAACCAGCTCCAAGAACCGCACGGTGTGATGGCGCGACCGGCTCTGGACCCGAATTGAGCCACGTGGACAGGAAGTCGTCGGCGAAAGCCGCCTGGTTTCCTACCGGCGTACGGCTCCACGCGAGCTTCGCGCGGTCGCCAGCGCTGATTGACCCGTACGGATGGTCCCGCGTCGCAGACCCAATCTCCGAACCATGACGCGCGGCAAAGGCGTTGAAGGCATCTTGAGAGAAGAGTGCCTCTGCACCCTCGATGGCAGACTGTCCATCCGTCCCAAGGGCTTGCGCCATGTTCGGTGGACCGCCTGCGGCAACGAGATTGCCCGAGTTTCCTCGAGGTGATCGCGCAGCCAGCGCGCCGGTCGACCCGCCGGAACCAGCATGGGTCGGTCCCAGGCCTTGCACCGCGAGCCCCATACGTTTCATGAAGTTCACTGCGGAGTTGCTGCCTTCGCGGTTGGCGCCAAGAGCCTCCGCGATGAAGCCCGCGGACGAGAGGCGATGCACCGGGGCGACCATCGTGGCGACTCCGGCCGCGAAACCCGCCACAGCGCTACCGTGGCTGAATCCCTGCCAAGCGAGTTGATGGACAAGCTTGCTCGAGAACCAGAGTCCCCCACACAACACGGTCATCGCGAGCAGCGGTCCGACCACTGCTGCCGATACCACGTGCGACGCCAAGGTCAGGCTCAACGATATCGCCACGCCGAGCAGCAGCGGGGTCAACAACACGCTCCCCATTACGTCGAGCCACCAGTGAAAGAATCGGTTGTTGGAGTCGAAGACCGCCGTGGCGAGGCAGAGCGGCGCCATGACGACACAGAATCCGAGCATCACGGTTCGCACGATCATGAGAAACGCGGCGTAGAGCACCAGGATCAGCAGTGGCACGCCGCCCGCAACCACGGCGACCATGTCGTGGCTGGCAAGCGCCAGCACCGAGTAGACGTGACTGAACCATCCCTCACCAGGTCGAAGATCACTGAGGAACGACGTGTTGAGGATCAGCCCGACGATCGCACCAGCGATCGCCATCGACCCGTTGACCGCCCAGACGATTGCGGAGTATCCGAGGCTCACGGACGTCCCCGGAACGCCGAGAATCGCCACCGCGAGGAGGAATCGAGGCAGGACCGAGAGGATGGTTTCCAGTGCTGCTGTTCGGTGGTCTGCAAGTGCTCGGATGATGCGACCAGCAGCCGCCACACCAGCGATCATCAGAGCTGGGGCGACCATCGCCTGGTACAGCGACTCGTAGACCTGTGTTGCGTTGGACTGCTGCCCAGGCGATCCAATCGTGCCGAGGAACCAGGTCTGCAATTCCGGCGGAAAGAACGTGTTCGTGATCCAGTTCACCGCGTCCGCGATGAAGTGCCCGGTGTCGAAGAAGAATCGAAAGAATTGCGTCAGGATTGTCAGTGCTCCACCCAGAACGTTGAGCACGGCGCTCCCCGCGCTGTAGGCGCCGTGAAAGAAGCCGCCGACGGTTTGCAGCCAGGTGACCGGATTCCACCAGTCCACTGCGATCACCGTGTGCATGAATGCCTGATGGAGTCAGCGCGCTGGGCGCAGTGGAGGTGCAAAGGCATGTCGCAAGACCAGGTGCTCGGTAGCCTCTGGCAGCCGGCTTTCGGGTTCGGGCACGGCACTGTCAACTGAGCGTGTGAGGTCACGGGCATGTGCGACGATGGTTCGATGTCGCGCCAAAGGCAGGGAGAGCAGATAGACGTCCATCAACCAACGCCGGAGATCGACTTCACAAGCTGGAGCACCAGGATTGCCCCGCCGCCCTTCGTGACCATGTCGACCATGAAACTCCCGCCACTTTCGCGGTGCTCCATCATCTTGTGAATCCCTGAGATAGCCACGGCGGCCGGGATCAAGAACTGGGCCGACGTGAGGAGTGGGTTTGCAACGCGGGCAAGGACCTGCTGTGAGAGAGGATCGTTCGGCAGCGCGCTCGCCGCGGCGAGCAACCAGTTGAACGTTGCGGCGACGCTAAGCATGAGCATGTTCGTCGAGCTCCTGTCCCCATTTCTGCGAGCAGCCTTTTCTCGGGCCGAGTCCGAACTGTATGAACGTGATGCGGACGCGCCACGGACGGTGGGATGGGCAGCCCAGTTTCATCTCGCGAGTGCCGGGATGGCGGCGGGCTGGCGATGGCTCAGAGTCCTAGGCAGCCGTGGGTTACCAACTGCGCAGACTCATGGCCAATGGCAGTGGCGAACAGAGGGTCGGCACGCCAGGCTGGTCAGGAACAACGCGCGGGGCCAACCCTGAAGGCGGTCGCCGACGGCGGATCGTGCCTGCAGTACACACTCGTCGTAGGCGCAACTGCCTGATAGGTCAGAATTGCACGAAACCGTGCGTGCGCTCGCCGAGGCGAGCACACGCCTTCATGGAGATTGGTGATGTTCAAGAGCATTGTGGTCGGGGTTGATCGCTCCGAACACGCGCAGGTCGCACTTACGCAGGCGGTCGACATCGCGCGCACGCAGAAGGCTGCGCTCACCGTCGTCGTCGCGTTCAGCACAGTGATGCCATGGGGCCCGGTCGCGCCGCTGCCGCAGAGCGCGGTGGATGACTTCGTCGCGGGCATTCGCGCCGAAGCGCAGGCGATCGCCAAGGAGGCCGCCGCCGCGATCCCCACGGAGGTCACGTCGAGTGTGATCACCGTCGACGCGGCCCCTGCGGACGCGATCCTCGACGAGGCAGTTGCGGGAAAGCACGACCTCATCGTGGTCGGATCACGAGGGCGCGGCGATGCCTCATCGATCCTCCTCGGCAGCGTCAGCCACGCAGTGCTGCACCACAGTCGCGTGCCGGTGCTCATCGTGCATGTGCCGGCGGTGGAGACGGCCGTGGCGACTTCCTGACAGCTGCCCACCGTGGCGGGGCGGGACGGGACAGCTCGGGGCCAGACGGATTGGTCGCAACGGTCAGAACACCGGTTGCTCTACCCGGTAGACTCCGCGGCTCAGATGGGCACTGCGATCGTCGAGGGGCTCCACATGCTGTTCGCCATCTTCTGGTTCGGCGGCACCCTGTGGGTGAATTTTGTGCTCGGTCCGGCGAGCGCGCGCATGAGTCAGGCCGCCGCAGGGGAGCTCGGCGCGCAGGTCGGCATCCAGGCGGCGCGGGTGATACCCCCAGTCGCCGGCCTGGCGATCCTGCTGGGTTTCCTTCGCGGCACGGTGTGGGGCCCGATCAACGGCCTGAGTGCGGTTTTCGACACAGGGTTCGGACGCTGGTGGTTGATTGCCCTCGTGCTCGCGCTGCTCACATTCGCATGGGGACAGCGCCTGACCGGCCCATCGGCGTCATCGATAGCGCTGGCCAAAGATGACGCAGAGCGAGTCGCCCGCACACAGCGCACGCTTCGTCTCGCTTCGCTCGAATTGGTTGGCTTCTTCGGGATCTTCAGCATGATGATCCTGATGCGCTTCTACCCCTGATCCAACGGGTCAGACCTCCCGGAGACTCCGAGCTCCCTCACACCCGGGGCTGATCCGGCGCTCGAGCGCGCGCCGCAACGTCGGGGACAGGCGCCACGGAGACCATCGTTCCGCCCTCGCCCCGCGCGAGCGTCCACCCACTCTCGTGGACGAGCCGGTGGTGACGATGACAGAGCAACACCAGGTTGTCGAGTTCGGTGGCCCCGCCATCGGCCCAGTGGACGAGATGATGTGCCGCCGTCCACGCCGCGTCACGGTCGCACGCTGGCCACGCGCAGCCGCGATCACGGGCGCGCAGCGCGCGACGGGTGGCAAGAGAAGGCAGCCGATGGGTGCGGCCGACGTCGAGCACTGCCGAATCAGGTCCCATGACGACCCGCGTGATGTTCGCGTCGCAGGCGAGGCGCTGCACCGTGGAGGCGGCAATCGGACCGGCCCCCTCGAGCATTCCGGCGGGAGCGCCGCGCACCCCACGAAGGGTGTCGACCGTGGTGGTCACTTGAAGATGAGGAGCCTGTCCGCCAGACGTCGGGAGCTTTCCCGAGTTCGAGCGCGTACTCCGCGAGCGCGACCAGTGCGTCGGCATAGCGGTGCTTCCGGCTCCTTGCGTCTGCGGTTCCGCATCGACGGGCGAGGCGATCGAGCGCCTTCCGCACGGTTGCCCCGCCGACCGGGTCGAACCATCCCTGCGCGAAGACAGCCCCGCCCTCCTCGGTACGCACATCGAGGGTCCTGTAATTCTCGGTCTCGACCTGCTCAGCACGGAACGCGGCCGCGTCGTGAGCGTGCCGGGCATGGGCGCAGTCGTCGCGGAAGCGCTTCAGGTCGTGCGCCAGTGCGTGCTCGAGGAGTGGCCGCTCGTCGAACGGCGCCGACGTCGGAGATTCCCCGATCGCCCGCGCCGTCCCTGCAAGGGTCGCCAGATGGGCGAAGCCGAGCGGCCCGGCCTCCACTGCGGCAACGCTCAAAGGAAGATCGGAGGCTTGGTCACCGACACAGATTGCCTTCCAGGCGGCGCCGGCGGTCATGCCACACTCGACCCGCATCCACTGGATCGGACTGACGTGGCCCTGCCACTCCCCTTCGTCAGTGCTGGCGAACGCGGAGGCAACAAGCGAGAACTGGACCTCGAGTAGATCGATCGCGCGGCGTATGCCGACCAGTTCGTCGCGAAGTGAGTTCGGCACCTCCGGGATCGGGCCAGCTCTCACCGCACGGATGGCCTCCACCAGCCGCTCGAGCGCCGTCGGCGAGTGATCGCCGTCGCTATCACACATATCTGTAGTATACACAGAAATGTATAGATCAACGCCACGGGTCGTCAGTGCAAGGGAGAGCCAGACGATCCTCACTCAGACCGCGTGGCGCATGCCACGCGCCGAAGCGTCAGCTCTGGCTGACGGGAGACGCCTCTGGACGGGCAACCACCCGCACCGCCGCCGGCCGCGCGGGACTGCCACCCCGCAACCAGGAGGCGGTCGCACCGACCAGCATCATGATCACGGAGAACGCGAACGTGATGTGCATCCCGATGATGAACGGGTTGCTGATCAGGTTCGGAAAGAACGTCTGCCCCGAAAGGAACGCCGCCTGGCTCGCGCTCAGCGTATGCAGCGTCGGCCCGAGCAACGTCCCCATCGGGTTGTAGCCGAGGAACGCGGCGAACAGCGACCCAACCGGCGGCAGATTCGCGACCTGATGCGCCACCGACACCGGCACGCCGTGCGCGGTGAGCCCGGCGAACATCGTCGACGGCAGCGACGAGCTCAACCCGGCGATCATCAGCGAGAAGAAGATGCCGATCGACAGCGTCATGCCGCTGTTCTGGAACGTGGCGAGCATTCCCGATGCGACACCGCGACGATCCGCCGGCACCGCATTCATCACGCCGGCGGTGTTCGGCGCGACGAACATTCCCATCGAGATGCCGACGAGGAACAGCAGCGCCGCAAACGGCAGATAGTCGAAATTCGCGGGCAGGAACATCAACAGCCCGAACCCGATTGCCGAACAGATCATGCCCGCAGTCGCAAAACCACGCGCACCGAGACGATCCGAGAGGAAGCCCGATGTCGGTCCGCCCACAAGGAAACCGGCGGTCAGCGGCAGCATGAAGATGGCCGCCCAGAACGGGGTCGACTCGAAGCTGTAGCCGTGCAGCGGGAGCCAGATGCCCTGCAACCAGATGATCACCATGAACATGAGGCCGCCACGACCAATCGAGCTCAGCAGCGCCGCGACGGTCCCGAACGTGAAACCACGGAGCCGGAACAGGCTCACGCGGAACATCGGCTCCGCGACGCGGGTCTCGACGATCACGAAGACGATCAGCAGCGCAACGCCACCGATGATCGCGGTGAGCACCGCCGGGTTGGCCCACCCCATCGAATCATGCTGGTAGGGCTGAATCCCATACGTGATGCCGACCAGCACCGCGATGAGCCCGACGGCGAACAGCACGTTGCCCCACCAGTCGAACTCGCGAGCGCTTGACGATGCCGGTCTCGCGCAGCTTCAGGTATGCCCACACCGTACCGAACAGCCCCACCGGCACCGACACGAGGAACACGAGGTGCCAGTCGGTCGTGCTGAGCAGCCCGCCGACGATCAGTCCGATGAACGACCCCGACACCGCCGCAACGGCGTTGATGCCGAGCGCCATCCCGCGCTCGCGCTGCGGGAACGCGTCGGTGAGAATCGCCGTCGAGTTGGCGAAGATCATCGCGCCGCCGACGCCCTGGACGAGCCGGAAGAGAATCAGCTCGAGCGCCGCGGTGGGGCCGGTGGTGAACACCAGCGAAAGCAGGATCGACCCGACCGTGAAGACGAGAAAGCCCAGGTTGTACAAGCGGACTCGGCCGAACATGTCGCCGATGCGGCCGAGGCTCACCACCAGCACGGCGGTGACGACCATGTATCCCATGATCATCCAGAGCAGATAGCTGACATTGCTCGGGACGAGCGGGTTCAGCTGAATCCCGCGGAAGATCGCCGGCAGCGAGATGAGGACGATCGACGAGTTGACGGTCGCCATGAGCATGCCGATCGTCGTGTTGGAGAGCGCGACCCACTTGTAGCGGGGGCCAACTTCGCCGTTCTTCCGACCGGCGCCGGGAATGCTGACTCCGGGAGTGCTCACGCGGCCGATTGTGCCTGCTTTTCCCGCTCGCGACGCTCCCGCTCGCGCTGGTGGCTGCGCACACTTTCGAGGTCGAGCGGACGACGGTCGCGCTTGATCTCAGCCACGTTCGGGTTGCGTGCCATCCAGGCGAAATGCTGCCACAGTTCGACGGCTCCGCTGTCGTCCGGGACGTCGGTGATGATCGGCCCGAACATCTGCGGCCCGACCCCACCGTCGAGGACGATCGTCGGGACACCGAAGGCCCCGTGCGCCTCGACTGCCTCGTCGTGCTCGCGCTGCACCGCCTCCCACGTCTCAGGATCGGCAAGCGCCGCCTGCAGCAACCCGGGATCGAGGCCTGCCTCACGCAGGCTTGCCTCGATGACCGCGTGGTCGGCGACGTTCTCGCCGCGGAGATGGTGCGCGTCACTCAGCGCCTTGTAGAAGGAGCCGACGCCCGCGCGGCCGCTCGCCGCGCGGACCGCGATCGCGGTTCTGAGGGACGGCCCGGACCAGGTGTCCGGCGCCGCGCGTCCCTCATCACCACGATTGACGATGGCCAGCGAGAAGACCCGCCAGTCGACCTCCAGAACACCCAGCTCCTCGAGCCGCCTCGCCCAGCGAGACGTCTGATAGCACCAGGGGCACAGCGGATCGAAGTAGAAGCGGATCTGCTCAGCCATCCTCACGAACCTCCGTGTTCGAATGTGAATTTACGCCGTGACGGCGGCCGGAGTTGCCTCCACGGGAGCCGTCTCAGGCGCCTTGTCGAGCGCGAGCTCACCGTCGATCTCGAGCTTGACCTTCTCGCCGACGAGCAGCCCGCCGCCGCCAAGCGGGACGTTCCACGCGAGGCCCCAGTCGTTGCGGTTGATGCTGCCGGTGAGGGTGCCGCCGACCTTGGTGTTGCCGTAGGGATCCACGACCGAGCCGTTGTGCTCGTAATCGAGGGTGATCTCCTTGGTCACGTCCTTGATCGTCAGGTCGCCGGTCACGGCGTAGTCGTCGCCGGCCTTGACGATGGACTTCAGGGTGAAGGTGATCGTCGGGTACTTCTCGACGTCGAAGAAATCCACACCTCTGAGATGGCCGTCGCGCATCTCGTTGCCCGTGTCGACGCTCGCCGACTGGACCGTGATGGTGCCGCGCCCGGTCGTCGGGTCGTTGGGATCGTCAAGGTCGAGTGCCGTGGCGATCTGGGTGAAGCGACCGCGCACGGTGGCGACGCCCAAGTGTTTTGCGCTGAAGGTGACCGCCGTGTGGTGGGGGTCCATGGACCAGCTCATGTTGTGCTCCTTGCTCCGGGTTCGCCCCCGACGGCTCCGGTAGTCTATTCCGGTAAGCGCATTGTCTCTCATAGTGCTATAGTTTGTCAAGTGATATGTTCGAGACATCGGGGACCGTCTCCCGGTAACATCTCGACTGGGATGGAGGTCCCGACGCTATGAATATGGAATCGGAGTACTGCCCCGTTCACGAGGCGATCCAGGTGCTCCAGGAGAAGTGGACGATGCACATCGTCCGAGCCCTCCTGAACGGTCCCCTGGGATTCAACGAGCTCGGCCGAACCGTGGGCGGCTGCAACCCGGCCACGTTAAAGGTGCGGCTCGACCACCTCGAGGAGCTCGGCATCCTCAAGCGGACGGTGCACTCGCAAATGCCCCCGCGCACCTCATACGAGCTCGCCTCGGCGGGCGTCGCGCTGCAGCGGGTGATCGACGCCATCGACGGCTGGGCTCGAGAGCACCTCGACGCCGAGGTACCGGGCCTGGACGAGGCTCAAGAGGATCAAAAGGTCGCGGTCGGCTAACCTCTGAGAGGTGATCCGTCGACGGGTTGCCCTGGCCGGCGCGGTGATGCTCCTCGCGGCCTGCGGCTCGACACCGCGACCGAGCCCGACCGCACGGGCGCAGGCAACGCCCACCTCCGGGCTGGAGACCACGACGCCGACGCCGACGCCGACGCCGGCCCCAGGTCCCTGCGTCGCCCCGTCGGGCGAGCCGGCGCCGCACGGGACGATCCCGGCCAACTATGCGACCGCGCTCGCCTTCGCGCCGGACGGGCGGCTTTTCTGGACCGAGCGCTCGGGTACGGTCCGGGTTTGGCAGAACGGGGCGAGCAAGGTCTTCGCCAGCGTCCGCACCGTGACGACCGAACCCGGCGGCGGCTACAGCGAGCGCGGTCTGCTGGGGCTCGCCATCAGCCCGACCTTCGACACCGACCGCTACGTCTACGCCTTCTACTCCGACGCCAACTACAAAACCCAGCACGTCATTCGCTGGAGGGACTGCGACGGCACCGGTATCGACGCAACGATCATCGCGACCTTCCCGGCCGGCCCTGACTGCTGCCACAAGGGCGGCCGCATCGCATTCGGCCCGGACGGCAAGCTCTACGTGACGCTCGGAGATGAGCACGACGCGCCGGCCGCACAGAACCGCAACGATGTGCGCGGCAAGGTCCTCCGGTACAACCCGGACGGCACCATCCCCTCGGACAACCCCTTCGGCCCGAAGGATCCCGTGTGGGCGTATGGATTCCGCAACCCGTTCGGCATCGCTTTCTCGTCGACAGGGCAGCTCGCGATCACCATGAACGGCCCGTCCGGGGACGCGGGCAGCCCCGGCACCGGCTACGACACGCTGTTCCTGAACGTCACGCGTGGTGCTCACTATCAGTGGCCCGACTGCTACGGCTACAGCCATCCTCTCGCGACCTCGACGTGCGGCGGGGGCATCCAGCCGAACTGGAGCAGCGAGAACAGCACATACGTGCCAACGGGGGCGACCTTCGTGGACGGCAGCGGTCCCTCGGGCTACGCCGGCCACCTTGTCTTCTGCACCTACGACCGCGGCATGCTCATCGCGACCCCGGGGAGCCCGCACGCGACGGTGCGCGCCGGCCCCGCGGGCTGCCGCCTCGATGTGGTCGAGGGGCCGAATCACGAGCTTTTCTACTCGGACCTGTCCCACATCTACGTGCTCGCCTGACTGACGCTCATCGTCGCGGATCGGAAAATCGAGCCTTCCGACCACCCGCGAAGGGTGGATCCATCGCGCGCGAGAGCGCGAGAGCGTCACGAAAGCGAAAGGTTGAGGGCACTACCTTCTGGTCCGACGCAACTCTCAGGAGGTCTGCGATGGATCAGGACGACTTCTCCCACACCCCACCGTCCGCCGGCCCGGCGCCTCGTCGCAGCTTCGGCGGTCTTGGTCGTGGTCCTGCCGCGCTCCTCCTGACGGCAGGTCTGCTGATCGGTGGTGGCGTCGGCGGATTCGTCGTCGCGAACGCTGCCTCCTCGTCGACTCCGATGCCCTCTGCCGGGACGGGTGGCTCGCACCCCTGCCCGAACATGGGCGGCTCGACGAACTGAGCCCGGATCACCTGGGGTGATCGACTAACCAAGCCTCCCTCCCAAGACGGCTCGCCCACCAGGGCGAGCCGTCGCCGTTTCCGGCGTCTACGATCCGGGTGTGGCCCCTCGCTTTCTCCCGGCGGTCGTCTTCACGGCCGGGGCCTCATCGCTGGCGACCGAGATCTGCGCGACGCGCCTCCTCGCCCCGTACTTCGGGACCTCCACGGTCGTGTGGGCGAACGTCATCGGACTCATCCTCATCTACCTCTCGCTCGGGTACTGGCTCGGCGGGCGCGTGGCCGACCGGCATCCCTCGCCGCGGGTGCTCGGACTGATCCTGGTGCTCGGCGCGCTCTGCACGGCGCTGCTGCCGTTCATCGCGCGGCCGTTCCTCAACCTGGCGCTGCAGGGGTTCGCGGCGGTGAGCATCGGAGTGGTGGTCGGGTCTTTCGTGTCGACCCTGCTGCTGTTCTCCGTGCCGGTGACGCTGATGGGCATGGCATCGCCGTTCGCGCTCCGGCTCGCCATCACGACCATCGACCGCGCCGGCCGCACGAGCGGGCGCCTCTCGTCGCTCGCGACTGTTGGTGCCATCATTGGCACATTCGGGTCGGCGCTCGTGCTGATCCCCGGCGTGGGCACGCAACGCACGCTCCTGATCGCCGCGCTGCTGGTCGCCCTCGTCTCGATCCCGCTGCTCACCCGACCGGCCCTCGCGGCGAGCATCGTGATCGTCGGCCTGATCGCCCTCCCGCCGGGGCTGGTGAAGGAGACGCAGGGAACGCTCGCAGAACGGGAGACCACGTACTCGTTCGTTCAGATCGTGCGCGAGCCCGACGGGCGGATCGTCATGCGATTCGATGACGGCATCGCCGACCAGTCCGTGTATCGCGCCGACACCGCGCTCACCGGCGGTGAGTGGGACATGCCGCTCGTGGTGCCGCCGCTGATGGCGCGCACGCTGCACCGAGTGCTCGTCATCGGCAACGCGGGGGGCACAACCGCGCGAGCGCTTGCCGCCGAGTATCCGGGGATCAGCATCGACGCCGTCGAGATCGATCCCGTCGTCACGCAACTGGCGCGCCAGTACATGGGGCTTGCCACGATCCCGAACCTGCACGTCATCACCGCCGACGGTCGCGAGTATCTCGAGACCACCGATCAGCGCTACGACATGATCGTGGTCGACGCCTACCGCCAGGAGTACATCCCCTTCTACCTCGCGACGCAGGAGTTCTTCTCGCTCATGCACGCGCACCTGAACCCCGGCGGAGCGATCGCGCTCAACGTCGAGCGGGTTCCCGGAGACAACGACCTCGTCCAGGCGATCAGCGGCACCGTGGCGACCGAGTTCAAGCAGGTGTGGGTCTGGCCGGCGCTGCACTTCAACGAGCTGGTCGTCGGGCTCGACCAGCCGATCACGAAGTCGTCGCTCGCGTCGCGGCTCCAGAACCTGCCTGCCAACGTGCTCGTGCTCGGTCCGCTCGTCGATGAACAGGCATACGTGGCGCCACCGTCGAACGATCCGCTCACCGACGATCGCGCACCGGTCGAGTGGCTCACCGACCGGGCGATCCTCGCGTACATCGCGTCGGGAGGCGTGCTCGACGAGCAGCTGCTGCCGACCGCGCCGTAGATGTGCGAACTGAGGCTCCGACATTGCATATTGCGGACCTATTGACGTGTTTGCTAGTCTTTCGTCGTTCGGTACTTTTGAACCGATCAGACGGGGAGACGGCCTGAGGGATAGGGGGATCGCAGCGCTCCTCGACTCACTGTGAGTCGGGGAGCGCTTTGCGAAGTCGGAAAACTCGGCCGTCGATGGACAAGCCCAAGCAGCCCCGTGTTGAGAAGCCGGCGTCGTGTCGGTTCTCGCGCAGGCTCTCACCCCGGAGGCAAACGTGTCGCGTTGACTCCGTCATGCTGCTCATGGACTTCGAAGAGCGCGCTGGTGTCCGTGCAGCCGATGCCGCCACAAATGGCCACGTTCATCACAAACACATCGCTCAGTCCCACCGCACCGTCACAACCTCTGCCTCGTTATCGCGGTGACCATTAGCACCAAACGCGCCACTTGCATCGCACGCACCTGTTTGCTAGGCTGCGAACAGGAGAAGCGTTCGGGAGTAAAGACCCGAGCGGTGCCCTTCTCCTCACATCGCGACGATTCGGGAAGTGTTAGAGGGTTGCCGGCTCAACCGGCGCGGAAGGAGGCTTCAGGTGGCGAACTTGGGTAAGGAACCAACGCAACGACGCACGCATCGAACGCGTCGCAGCATTGGCAGGGTCGGTGCGGTTGCGATCGCACTCGTCTTCGGCGGTGCTGCAACGTTTGTGACTGCGTTCGCGCATCACATCGTATCCACCACCCCGACACCCACCGTGGGAGTCGTCGGCTCCACGCCACTGGCTGACACCGCGCTTGTGTACGCGGACAGCAGCCGTCACGTGGTGTTCTTCCTCTGGGCGCCCGGCACCTGCGACTCGCAGGACGCGTCGCCCGTGTTCACTGACAGCGAGCCGGTGCTGACCTCACAGCTCACCGACAGCACGGTGACGTCCGCGACGTACGTGCCCCTGGTGACCGGCGTGTACGACTGGACCGCGGAGATCGTCGTCAACGACGGTGGCAGCATCGAGAACGGCCCGACGGCCTGCGGCGATGAGCAGGTCACCGTCAACCAGGATGGTTCGTCGATCAAGACCACGCAGTCGAACGCCGACGGCGCACCGATCGGCACCGCCATCACCGACACGGCGCATGTGACCGGGGACAACCCCACCGGCACCGTGACGTTCGCGCTCTTCGGACCGAACGACCTCACGTGCGCGACCAACGAGGACGCGGGGAGCGCAGCGCTGCAGACCTGGACCGAGAACCTCGACCAGGACGGAAACGCAAGCGTCCCGCCCCCAGGTTTCACCACCACGCAGATCGGCATCTACGAGTGGGTCGCGACCTACAGTGGTGACAACAACAACGCCGGCGCCACGAGCGAATGCGGCACCGAGGCCGTGGTCATCAGCAAGGTTGACTCGGCCATCAGGACCGATCAGACGCACAAGGACGGGGCGCCCGTCGGCACCTCCATCAAGGACACCGCCACCCTCACGGGTGACGCGCCAACCGGAACCGTCACGTTCTTCCTCTACGGACCCAACGATCCGAACTGCGTCGACAACGCGGACTCCGGCCTGCACTGGCTGCAGAAGTGGACCGTGAACCTCAACGAGGATGGCAAGGCATCGGTGCCGGATCCCGGTTATATGACCAGCGTCGCGGGCACCTACCAGTGGGTCGCCGAGTACAGCGGCGATGCCAACAACACCACCGCCAAGAGCGCATGCGGCAACGAGAGCGTCGTCATCGGTAAGTCCACGCCGACGATCGCGACCGTCGCATCCGAAGGCGGCCCAGTCGGCACGCAGATCCATGACACCGCGCAGGTGTCGGGTGGCGACAATCCGACCGGAACGGTGACGTTCTACCTCTTCTCGCCCAGCAACGCAACGTGCAGCACCAACGAGGACGGCGCCGGCGCCATCTGGAGCGGCACCTTTGCACTCGGTGCGGACGGGTCCGCCAGCAGCGCTGGTTCGCCCTTCACCACCACCGAGATCGGCACCTACAACTGGATCGCCACGTACAGCGGCGACGCCAACAACAAGGGCGCCAGCACCGCGTGCTCGGACGAGCCTGTCACCATCGGCATGGACCCGTCCTCGATGACGACGACCGCGTCGTCCGGCGGCCCGACCGGGACCGTCATCCATGACACCGCGACCGTCACGGGCTCGAGTGACATGACCGGCACGGTGACGTTCACCCTCTTTGCGCCGAGTGACGCGACGTGCAGCGGCACGCCTCTCTTCACCAGCGCAGTGGCGCTCGCCACCAACGGCACGGCGACATCGGGCAACTTCAGCGGCACGACCGTTGGGGGCACCTACAACTGGATGGCAACCTACAGCGGCGACTCGCATACCGCCGGTTCGACAAGCCAGTGCGGCAGCGAGCCAGTTGTGATCGTCGCAAGCGGTGTCCAGGGAATCACGACACCGGGCACCGGCGCGGCCGGCGGGCTCGGTCAGATGGGCCTGGGGATCGAACTCCTGCTCGGTGGTCTGGCGCTCGGCCTCACCAGCGAACTGGTTCGCGAGCGCCGCCGAGCGTAAGGCGAACGATCGTAGAGATGTTACAAGCCGGATCTCCCCCCGTCGTCGTTGGGGGGAGATCCGGTATTCTCATGTTCTGGTCTCGAGCCGCTTGGTGCTGGCTCTCAGCTGAAGGATAGAGGTCGTTTACACATGACTTGTCGAACAATTGTTGGTGCCACGCTGGCGCTTATCGCCGCTGCGGCGATCCCGCTGGGTCTCCCGCGCGTGGTTTCCGCGTCGGGATTTGACTCCATCGTGTTTTCGCCAGGCCCGATCGCACAGGCGGGAGCTCTCACGACGCTGTCGTCCGTCGTGGATATCTGCGTCCAGCCGGAGAGTGGCGGCGCCCACGTGCCAGGCGCTGTCGTCTGGTTGAGCTTCGATGCCGGCAAGTTCGCAACAGCGCCGACAGGCGGGGGTACCGCGATGGTGGGAGCCACAGCGCTGACCTCCACACCCCAATCGTTCACCGTTGCCGCGACGTGCAGCTTCACCGGACCCGTGGGCACCACCAAGGATGGCGTCCAGGTGGTGTACACGTCGCCCTCGACAACGCACACCAATGGACGTGATGTGATCACCGCGGCTGACTCATCTGCGGATTCCGGCTCCAACGGCGTGTGCGGCGGTGGCGTCTGCAACACGGACACATACGTCTTCTCTCCGGTCATGAGCTATGCGTTCTCGGACAATCCGATAGCCACCTCGGGGACCCTCACGAGCGGAGAGCTCGTCACCTTCACGGTCACGGCGCTGGACAACTCGGCAACACCGCAGCCGGTTCCCGGGGCGTACCTTGACCTCTCGCTGGTCAGCGGCGGCACTGGCGGAAGCGCCACGGCGGTCAATGACATCTCGGTACCGCCATCGATACGAGACCTGACGAACACTCCGTCGCGTGTCGGCGCAACCAACAGCGGAACCGTGTCGATCACGTACACCGCCGGGAACACGACAACGGCGACCGGCACGGACACGATAACCGCGCAGGACCATCCGACCTACACCGTTATCGATTCGACGACGTACACCTACGGCGCAACAGCGCCGTTCAGCCAGGCTCCGTACACTCCAGTTGCCCCGTTCCGTGTCTGTGACACGCGCCCGGCGGTCGGTGGAATCGTAGCCAACCAGTGCGACACCGGCAGCACCGGCGCCGGGAGCGGGCCGCTCACCAGCGGCGCGACGCGCGTCGTCACCATCGATTCGTTTGGTGGCGTCCCGGCATCGGGTGTCACCGCGGTCGTGGTCAACCTCACAGCGGTCGCGCCGACCAAGCCAACGTACCTCACGCTCTTCCCCGACGGAGCCGGCAAGCCAGGGACCTCCAACATCAACCCGGTGGCCGGAGCCACGGTCGCCAACCTGGTGGAGGTCGGCGTGAGTACCGCAGGTAAGCTCGACGTGTTCAACGCTGCTGGAACCACGAACATCATCCTTGACATCGCAGGCTACGTCTCGTCCGCGTCGACCGGCCTCTTCAGCCCGATCGCGCCGGTTCGCATCTGCGACACGCGAGCCGCCGTCCACGGGATCGTCCTGAACCAGTGTGACTCGTCAGTGAGCTCATCCGATCGGCCAGGGTGGCGTGCTCACGTTCAATGTGCACACTGCCACCGACGGCATCCCCGCATCAGGGGTTGCCGCGGTCGTGTTCAACCTCACGGCCATCGACCCGACGCAGTCAACCGTGCTCACCGCGTACGGCGTCTCAAAGCCTCTTGCCTCGAACGTCAACCTCCCGGCTCACGCAACGCTGCCGAACCGCGTGATCGTGCAGGTGTCTCCAAGCGGCACCGTCTCGATCTGGAATGGCGCAGGGTCAGTGAACGTCGCGATCGACGTCAACGGGTGGTTTGCCACATCGGGGCCGACTGCTCAATTCACCGCGCTCTCGACGCCCGGCCGCGTGTGCAACACGTTGGATGGCAACGGTAGCGACGCCGGCTGCACAAAGGCTCCGGTGGGTGCCCGCCACGCCCTCAACATCAACGTGACCGGGATTGACGGCTTGCCCATCCTCGGCAGCACACACTCGCCGGTTGCCGTCGTGATCAATGTGACCGCGATCAACCCGAGTGCTTCAACCTTCGTGTCGGTCTACCCCGGGCTCACTACGCTGACGAACGTCTCGGACCTCAACGTCCTTCCGGGGACGGTCAGGACCAACCTCGTCGTCGTCGAGGTGGGCACGGATGGAACCATCAATCTGTACAACGCCGCGGGCAGCATCAACCTCATCGTTGACGTCCTCGGTTACTACAGTTGAACGGATAGCTTCGAATGAACGTGGGGGGGGAAGAGCTCGTGGTCGCGTCGGACCACGAGCTCGCCCGTTTCGGGGCACTCGAGGCCGGCCGGGCGTTGCTCATGCTTCGCGCCGAGCTCGGCTTCGAGGACTCGAAGCGCCTGCGAGACGAGGGCGACCGCATCGCGCATGAGCTGCTGATGCAGCTCCTTGCCGTTCAGCGCCCCGCCGACGCCGTGCTGTCGGAGGAGGGCGCCGACAACCAGGAGCGCCTCACCGCGAGGCGAGTCTGGATCGTCGATCCGCTCGATGGCACGCGCGAATTCGGTGAGACAGGCCGCACCGATTGGGCGGTGCACGTTGCGCTCATCGAGGACGGCGTGCCGATTGCTGCAGCGGTGTCGCTCCCGGCACGCGACCTCGTGATGTCGACGTCGCCCGCGCCACGGACGCCGCAGCGCCCGCCAGGACGGCTGCGCCTGGTCGTCAGCCGCTCGCACACGCCACCGGAGGCACACGCGGTCGCCGAGGCGCTCGACGCGGAACTCGTCTACATGGGCTCGGCAGGCGCCAAGACCATGGCCGTGGTCCTCGGTGATGCCGATGCGTACCTGCACCTCGGCGGGCAGTACGAGTGGGACTCCGCGGCACCCGTAGGCGTCGCCCTCGCCGCGGGGCTGCGCGCGACACGGGCCGACGGCTCCCCGCTTCGTTACAACCGCGAGAGTCCGTGGCTTCCAGACCAGGTGGTGTGCCGCGCCGATCTGCACGATGCGGTTGTCAGCGCGGTGGGCGCTGCGATCGCCGCGACCGCACGCTGACCTGGCGCAGGGCACGACTTCACCACCTGCTCACAGGTGCTCAACTTCCTGGCAGAGGCACAATGGCCGGTATGAGAGGAGCGGTCGTCGTGTGCGCTGATCCCCGGCCAACGGCCCGTTGACCATGTCCAGAGGTGCCGGCGGCGGACGGCCTGTGGCACGGCTGACGATGATCGCCTCAAGCGCGGTTGCGGTGCTGGTTGCGGGGTGCGGTAACCCATCAACGGGCCCGAGCCCGACGCCGTCTCCCAGCTCGACGGCGTCGGGACCCACACCGCCGGTTCTCGACCTCAAGCCGGTGTTGAGCGGCCTCCTCGACCGCAACGGCGCGCCGCCGGCCGCATACGTCACATCGCTTGGCGGCTTCGTTGTCCAGGCAAAGTGGAGCGAGCTGCAACCGTCGCCCGGAGCACAGCTCACATCGGACAACGCCATCGACGCCGCGATCAACGACGTGCGAGCGCTCAACGCGACCTTTCACATGGATCTCGGTTTGAAGATTCGCGTCCTTGCCGGCGTCCAGGCGCCGGCATGGGCGAAGGATCTTGGCGGCACACCTATATCCCTCATCAACCCGCAGAACGGCGCCGTCGGCACCGTCGGCCGCTTCTGGACGGACGCCTTCGGGAGCGCCTACGACCAGTTCGTGAGAACTCCTCGCCGCGAAGTACGACAACGTGCCGGAGATTCGCGAGGTGACCATCGCGCGCTGCACGACGTTTTATGACGAGCCGTCCATCCTCGACACGGGGTACCTCCCGAACGACACCGCGCTGCTCGCTGCGGGCTTCACGGTCACCGCGGATGAGGAGTGCCAGCGTCAGGAGATCGACGCGAACGCAGTGTGGCAGCACACCCACTCGGACCTCGCGCTCAATCCCTATGAGGTCGTCAACAGCGCCGGATCCGTCCGGACCGACGAACCCTTGACCGAGTTGATGATGAGGTACTGCCGCCAGGTGCTCGGCTCAGCGTGCGTCCTCGAGAACAACTCGCTGCGCTCCCCGGCGCAACCCGGCTACCTGACGATGTACGCGAGCATGAACGCGCTGGGACAGCCGCTCGCGTTCCAGACCGCGACCGTCGCGCGCATCGGCAGCCTCAACGACACCCTCGCGTATGCGATCAGCCTGGGAGCGAACTCTGTGGAGTTGCCGGGCGGGTATGAGTCGCTTGGCACCCCTGCGACATTCGCGTCGACGACGCGGGCGCTCGCTGCCAATCCACTCGCCTGAGCCTTAACACATTCGCTCCCGGGTCATCCGTATCATCTACGGCATCGGGGTATAGAAAACCCCAACTTGAGAGGTGGGAGCCATGCGTCGTATCGTCCTTGCGCTTGCCGCTGGTGCGGCACTCGTCCTGTCCTTCGCCCTGGCCACATCCCGTACGTCCGCCGCGCCGGCGCCGAGTGGCCACGGATACAGCCTCAACGGAAGCGTCGCCGGTGGGGTCACATCAGCAGAGTTCGACCAGCCGCTGACGTTCGTCTTCACCGAGAAGAACACCGGCGCGACCGCGCAGTCGGTGGATCTCGTCCTCGAGTCGCTGACACACGCCTCGCTCGTCTCGATCGGTTGCGTTCAGCCGGGCGGCGCGGAGTTCAACCCCGACGGCAATGACTGCGAGCCCGGTTTCCTGAACCACGGCCAGTCCGCGTCAGCGGTGTTCAACGCCACCGTGACCGGATCCTCAGGGAATGTCACCGCGCGGGTGTGCTTGAGCAACGAAGGCACGGGGACCGTCGGGCCCTGCCAGACCCTCACCGTCCACGTCTAAGTCGCAACCGTCGATCCTCATGACCTTTCCGTCACCGCGGAGTAGCGCTGCACACGCGTCAATTGCTACAATCTCTCCGCGGTCGGGGAAGGGCCAGGGCAATCGCGGGCCCAAGATCGAGGGGGCACACATGCGCAGGCATCATGTTTCGGTGATGGCTACCCTGGCGGTCGCCGTCACAGCGGTGGCGACTTCGGGCGTTGGCATCTACACGGCCACGACCGGGCTCGCGTCGACGGTCACCTTCTCGAAGACGCTGGCGGGCCCGTCGACCGCGCCCATGTATCCAAGCGGGCTCATCTGGGACCCGGGACCCTGCACAACACTGTTGCCGACCGGGTCGAGTTGCATCGTTGTGGCCGACACCGGCTACAACCGTGTTTCCATCTTCAGCCCGTCGAGCGCGATCCCCCCCAGCTCGACGGCGACAACGCCGGTGCTGTCCTTCGGGAGCCTCGGGTCCAACACCGGGCAGTTCAATACCCCGCGCGACGTCGCCGTTGACCCGCTCGGCAACATCTATGTCGCCGACGCGGCCAACAGCCGCATCGAGGCCTTCGACAAGAATGGTAACTTCCTCTGGCAGGCAGGGAAACGGATCCCCGGCACCGCCTGCACCGCGAAGCTGACCATCCCCTGCCTGAGCGATCCGCTCGGGATCAGCTTCGACGCGAGCACCAACCAGATCCTGGTCGCCGACACCGGTCACTCGGTGATCAAGGCGTACAGCACCAGCGGTACATGGTTGTGGACCTCACCGACCGGAATCATGTCCTCGCCGCGTGAGGCACGGCGCGGCCCGGACGGAGAGATCTGGGTGGCCGATTACCACAACCAGGAGATCAAGGCGTTCCAGGTCACCTCCGCGGGGGTGTGGACGACCACGCCGAACATCGTGCTCGGGGACGGCCTCCCGGCAGGTCACGCGAACGGTGAGATCAACTCGCCGTACAACGTGGCGTTCAGCCCGGACGGAACCTACGCCTACGTCGCCGACACCGGCAACGAGCGCATCGCGGTCTGGAACATCAGCATGACCCCGCTGCATCCTCCGGTGTGGATCGAGAACATCGGGTCTCGGTGCCCGAGCAGCTGCCCGCCGCCGCCCGCGAACATCGCGTACTTCAACGCGATCCGGAGGGTGACAGTGGATCCGAAGACCGGGAATATCTGGGCGGCGGACTTCTGGGGCAGCGGCCTGCACGAGTTCGCCGCACTGCCGGATGGCATCACCAGCCCGGCATCCACGCCGGCAGCCGCGATCGGTGAGATCGACGGTAGCCCCGCCCCTCCGCCTGGATTCGCCGAGGCGTATGGAGTGGCGGTTGCGCCGAACGGCACCACGTACGTCGTCGACCGACTGAACCAGCGAATCGAGCAGTTCACCGCTGCAGGGACGTACGTGAACGACACGGGTTCCAGGGGCACAGCCATCGGCAAGTTCTCGTGGCCGGAGACGGTCGCGGTCGCACCCGATGGGACCGTGTGGGTCGGTGATACGCGCGACAACCGGTTGGAGCACTACACGGCCACGCTCACCAAACGGCCGACCGTAGTCGGGTCGAGTGGATCAGGGCTCGGTCAGTTCAACTACATCGAGGGTGTGACGGTCGCCGCCAACGGCATGGTCTGGATCGCCGACACGAAGAACAACCGCATCCAGAGCTACAACCCGACGACGAACGTCTTCACCGCCTACGGCACGAAGGGTACCGGCTCCGGACAGTTCAACCTCCCGGAGGGCATCGCGGTCTCGGCAACCGATATCTACGTTGCCGACACCAACAACAACCGCATCGAGGAGCTGGACCTCAACGGGAACTACGTCGGTCAGTACGCCGGACTTGACCAGCCGCAGGGCATCACGCTCGCGCCCGACGGCACCCTGTGGGTCGCTAACACGGGGACGAGCCAGACCGATGCCAACGGCAACGACATCATTCAGCTGTCCTCCGTCCTGACGGAGATCGGCAGCTTCGGTGGACCGGGGACCGGCAACACGCAGTTCGACCTGCCGCATTCGCTGGCGGTCTTCGGGAACACGCTGTTCGTGGCGGACACCTACAACAACCGCGTCCAGGAATTCACGCTGAGTTAGCAGCAGGGAAAAGAAAGAGAGTTTGCGTGACGCACAACGCGCCACGTTCAGGGGGGACCAACAGGGACATGCACAAGCACACACGCACGGGAGCTCGATTGGGGGTGGCGCTGGTCGCGCTGAGCCTGCCTTCGATGTTCACGCTGACAGCGTCGGCCGCTACAACGCCGACGAAGTACGGTTTCACCAACGGCCAGGTGGTCGCGAGCGCCGGCTCGATCGCGGCCAACACGGCGTATCCGTTCCAGCTGCGCGTCAGCGCCAACGGCGCGCTCGATCCCGGTGGGTTCGTGTATCTGAGCTACACGACCAACGCCCCGGGTGACTCGACGACCGTCCCCGCCGCACAGTGCGGCGGACAGACGACGCTCTCGAGCCATCCAATCCTCTGCACGGCGGACACGACAGGGCACGTGACCTTGACGTATCACACGCCGGCGCAGCTTCCAGCGCAGGATCACGCTGACTGGACGGCGGGCAACAGCGCGACCCATTCGTCGATCAGCGCCGTCACCCACTACGTGTACACGACCGTGTTCCGATTCGGACCATCGCCGATCGCAGCAAGCGGAAGCCTCGCAGCGGGCACGAGCGTTCCCGTGACGCTGACCGGGGAGGGCGGGCTCGACACCGGGATCCCGAACCTGCCGGTCTTCCTGTCATTCAGCAAGGCGGCCGGTGGCGGATCCGCAGCTGTCGGCGGGACGCAGCTGACCTCGACGCCAACGTTGTTCACCGCCGATTCCACGGGCACCGTGCACCTCACGTACACAGCTCCGGCGACGTTGCCGGCAAGCGGTGTCGACTCGATCACGGTGCAGGACCTGTCGTCCAATCCAACCGAGTTCAACACCGACTCGTACGATTTCGCAGCCGGCGCACCGGTGATCTCGGTGGGCGACTCGAGTGTCGTCCAGGCGCATCAGACACCGGGCGTTCCCGGGACAATGACCGTCACGATCTCACCGCCGCAAAAGACCGCCACGACCATCCAGTTCGTGACGATCTGTGGCATCGGCGACAAGTGGTGCAGTGAGGACTTCACGCAGGTCACCACGCCCAAGACCGTCAAGATCGGCGCGAACAAGACGAGCGCGGTCATCACCGTGCGCCAGTTCTCCTACGGCGGCGCCAACGGTGGCGAGAACTTCAACGAGGGCTGGTACGTCAAGATCGAGAACCCGTCGGTGGGTGTGGTCGGTCGCGCGGTCGGCGAGGGCATCCTGCTGCCGGACATCGAGGACGACACCCAGCCGCCCAACATGTGGGTCGGTGACACCGGCATCGTGCCGACCACTGACACCAAGGGAACTGCGGTTGACTTCGTCGTCACCATGGGACGTCAGGAGACCAGCCCCGTGACCTTCTCCTACGCAACCGCTGACGGCTCGGCCCACGCGGGTGTCGACTACACCGCGACGTCCGGAACCGGGACCATCGCGGTGGGCGCCACCAGCGTCTTGATCACCGTCATGACGCTGCCCGAAGCAGCGCCCGCGACCAGCCGCACATTCACGTTGACGATCAGCAACGACAGCGCCGGTCTCACGATTCTTCGTGCCACCGGAACGGGAACGCTCTTGTCGAGTTGACGCGATTGACCCGGCTGCCGGCAGCCGGTACAATCGATACTTCAGCCCCGCACCGGTGACACGCACCGGTGCGGGGCTCTTCAGAAGGCGAAAAGGGGGATGTTGACGATGAAGCGGTGCTTCCAATGAGAACCATCGAAGGGCCCTGCCGGGTTCTCCTTGTGCGGCATGGCACAACGCGCATGAACGTCGAGAACCGGTACCGCGGTCGGTGGGACGTTCCGCTCGACGCGCAGGGATACCAGGAGGCTGTCGACGCAGCTCGCGCGCTGTCAGACGCCGGTCTGACCGCGGTCTACACCGGGCCGCTCCGGCGCACGATCGCGACCGCGCAGATCATTGCCGACGAAGCAGGGGTGCCGGACATCCGCATCCTCCAGGGCCTCATCAACCTCGACTACGGCACGTGGCACGGGATGACCTCGAAAGAGGCGTCGGTGTCGGATTCAGCGGCCTTCGAGGCATACCGCTCCGCGCCGATGCGCTGCGTCTGCCCGAACGGGGAGCGTCTCGTGGATGCACGCGACCGGATGCTCGAGGCGCTCGAGCTGATCGGATCACGCCACCAGGGCGAGACCGTGGTCGGCGTCACCCACGCGGTGATGATCCGGCTGGTCATCGCCCACCTCATCGGCAGCGACGGTGACGGGTGGCGCGTGCCGGTGAACCGTGGCGGCATCATCGAATTCCAGGTCGAGAACGGTGTGATACAGCTCATCACGCCGATCACCGCCGGCTCGGACCAGGAAGAGGCACGAGCCGAGCACCAGGACCAGGTCAGACGTACCGCCAGCGCTTGAGCAGCGGCCAGCTCATGAGCGTCACCAGCTTCCGGCTCTGAGCCGGGAGCTTGGTGCGCCAGGCATCGTCCTCACGGAGCGTGATGGTGCCCTGGTCGAGACGCGAGTCGTTGCCCACCGCCGTGTGGTCCTCGCGCATGTGCACCGTCGGCGGTGTGATGAAGTCGAGATCGTGCTCACCCGCCGGCCTGCCGGCGAAGGCGGCGATCTGTCCGAGCAGCTTTCGTGGAGATCGCACGACGTCCTCGTAGCGCACCGTGATCCCGGGAATGCCCGCGATGCGGATGCCGTCGAAGATGAGGTGATACACGATCCAGCGCGCGGTGATGATCGGCGCGGCATAGCGATGCTTGCGCACGACACGGTCGACGCTGTCCTTCATCACCTGCTCTTTCGACGACGAGTACGCCGTCCCCCGGCTGTCGCGCACCAGGTCGAAGATGCGGAGATCGACGTCCGGAATGCCGCGCAGCGCGAGCGCGTACGCCGGCGCCTTGGTGGAGTCGACGACGATGTCTGCGCCGGAGACCGCGCTGACCGCTGCGTACAACCGTCCCAGCAAGGACTGATAACGGCGCAGCTTGCGCGCGAACCCGGGTGACAGTGAGGGGAAGATGAGCAGCGGGATGTATCGCTGACGCGTCACCTGCGGATGCAGCTTCACGAGCTCGGCGGCGTCGGATCCATCCCAGCCACCGAAGGCCTTCTCTCCGACTGCCGTCCAATACGGGCAATCCCGAAAGCGGCGGCCGCATCCACAGAGGCGGTTCTCGGTGATGCTGTGCGTGGTGATGAGCCCGAACTCACCCGTGGAGACAAAGCCGGGAAGCTGGCCGAGCATGCGGTCCACGAGCGTGCTGCCGCTCCGGGTGCAGCCGCCGATATAGAGGATTCTGGTCATCGGTTCAACTCTAGCGGGGCCACCTCGGTCGCCCGCCCGCCGAACGTGGATGTTGTCTGTTTGTTGCTCAGCCGAAAGCGCCTGTGAGGTCGCCGTTGACTGCGCTGGCCGAGTTGAGGAGGAGTGGGACGCCAAACGCCTTCTCGATGGCGGCCAGGGTGCCGTAGTGATCACCGACGCTCGTGAACGGCCCCATGCCCAGGTTCTTCGAGGTGATCACGATGGTGGGGATGTGGCCGCCGGTCGCTGCGCCAGCGCAGCATCCCGTGTCGTCCTTCGACGAGGACTCGTCCCAGGTGATGATGACGATGCCGTTCTGCGCAAACCACGAGGACGTGAGGACCGGTGCAAGGTTGGTTGCGAGCCACGAGTTGCCGGCCGCGATGAGCTGGCGCTGGGTGTCGGTCGCGCACGTGGAGCCGGTGTTTCGGTCGCCGTGCATCTCGTGGCAGTCATTGGGCACGAGATAGACGAAATCGGGCGCGGCAGTCGCGTCGAGCGCGGTGATGAACGCGCTCGACCCGGGATAGGGAACGATCCCCTCGGTGCTGAGATCCGCGCTGCTGCACCAGCCCCCGGTGGTGGTCGTGTACCGGGTGAAGAAATGGAACGGGTTGTGAATCACGTCGTAGAGGCCGTTCGCAACGGTGCTCTTGAAACAGTTCGACGGCATGGTCTCCATGTACGCCTTCCAGGGGATGTTCGCGGTGTGCAGCTCATCCACCAGGGTGGTGGTCGAGTACGGCTTGCCGACGGGGAGACCCTGGTTCGAGCCGGAGATCAAGTCCGTGTAGTCGAGTTCGCTCTTGTGCTCAACGGCATACCAGTTCGTCGCCGAGACATAGGTGCTCGCCAGGCTGTTGAGATACGGCGCCGAGGTGTTGCCGATGATCCCGCTGTAGGCGCGGTTCTCCTCGACGATGAGCATGATGTGCGGCGGCGGCGTGACCGCTGCGCGGGTGAGCGGCGCTGCCAAGGTCTCGACGGGCACGCCGGCGTTCCCGAGGAGCGCGAGAGCAGTGAGCATGCCGGCGCCGGTGATCCCGAGCGCGAGCGGCCGTGGGCGCCGCGCCCGACGGCGTGATCGGATGCCGGGATCCATGGCTGCCAGCCTACCTCAGGCGTACGCAGCGTCTGAGATCCGGTCGCGGTGACGGACCGGCCGGGCGCACCCGACGGGCGCCCGGCGGTCCGTCTCTCCGCTTACGAGCCGAACGCGTAGAGGTCTCCGTTCCCACCACCTGAGATGAAGAACTGTCCGGTCGAGACCGCCGCCGAGGCGAAGATCAGCTCGCCGGTCGCATCGGTGAACAGAGTCTTTCCCGTCGCGAGGCTGAAGGCCAGGACGTCGCCGCCGACGTCACCGACGAAGAGCACCTGGTTGCCGGCCGGGCCTGAGACCGCCGGTGACGAGACCACGCCGGTTGTCGCCGGGGAGGTGCCCACCTTTGGACCGCTGACCCACGCCGGGTTCAGAGCGCCCGTGGCTGCGTTCAGTGAGAAGACGCCGAGGCCGTAGCCGAGGTAGATGTACCCGCCCACCAGCGCGGCACCGGACTGCGCCGGGTTGCCGTGGTGGATGGTCGTCCGGATCGTGAAGTCCCAGATCTGGGCGCCGGTCCTGAGGTCGAGCGCATAGGTCACCGCGTCCTTGCCGGTGTCGTAGACGACGCCGTCCGTGTAGGTCGCGGAGCCCACGGCGCCGATCGTCTTCGGAGCGGCGATCGTCGGAGGCGATCCCACGTCGGCGTCGACGCCGGTGAGCGTCTGGAACCGCCAGAGCGCCGCGCCGGTGTTGGCGTTGAACTCATAGATGGCGTCGTCGTTGTCCGTCGAGCCGACCACGATCACCGGGACCCCGCTCGCAAGCGTGGTGTACGCGGGGCTTGAGTAGACGCCGGCCTTCCCGGTCTGGCTGCCCGCCGGGCTGCCGAAGGCGTCGAACACCCACTTGATGGCGCAGGCGGCACCGTCGGTGTTGCCGACGCCGTACATCGCCCACAGATGACCGCCGTCCTGGACGTTGCTGTCGCCGCTGACGCCCGCATCGCCGAAGTACACGACCGTACCGTGCCCGTCGGGATTGCCGAGCACGGGGGACGACGAGATGATGCCGCCGACCGACGCGGACTTGCAGACCAGCGCGCCCGTGGTCGCGTTGAGCGCGTACTCGTGGTAGTCGCCGTCACCGAAATAGACGGTGTTGCCTGAGACGGCAGGCGACGGCTCGATCTCCTTGGAGAGGCCGGCGGTCTTGACGGTCTTGTACTGCCACACCAGCGCTCCGGTCTTGGCGTTGAAGGCGTCGAAATCGCCGGACTGGTTGCCCACGTACACGAGGGACACGCCGAGCGTTGTGTTGTAGACGACTGCCGGCGAGCTGTACGCCTTGGTGCCACCGGTGTTGACAGCCCAGTGGAGCTTGAACTTCGTCGCGGCGGTCAGGATCGTCTCGGCCGACACGCCCGTGTGGTTGCCATCGTGGTTGTGCTCCGCCCAGTCCTGGAAGCCCGCCGGGATCGTGTGCGTCGCCGGTGCCAGGCCTTGCGCCGACACCGCCGATGCGCCGAGCGCCCCGGCGACGAGTGCGATGAGCGACAGCGCCGCGCCACCGCCGCGCACGCTCCGTCGAATCGTTCCTCTGATCATGCCCACACTCCCTCCGTCGCGTCCTCAAACGTCGCGTCGTCGTTCATTACGAGTCCCCCATTCGCTCTGGCCAGGGCGCTGTAACGCCGCAGCCCCGTCTCTCGCCTGGTAGTCCCCTCATTGCACGCCCGCCCCTGCGGCGACCGCAGGAGCGAAGGTCCAACACGGCCCTCGTGACCGCCGAGGTAGGGTCGCACATCTGACCTGCTTGATACAAGTGCGCCTTTCGCGGCATTCAGGCCGATTCGACCGGCTCCTCCGCTACTTGAAGGTGGCGATCGCTCCCGCCCAGGCCACTGACGCGCTGAGCGAGGCGGAGTAGCTCTGGGCACCCGTAGTGGTCAGGATCCGCCAGGCCGCCTGCTCTCCACTGGCGTTGGAGGGGACCGTGGCCTGCTGGAGAGGAAGCACCGTGTAGCCGGCCGTCTGGCCGCTCGGCGTGACCGTGCTGTTCCACCCGATGTTGGCGACGACGATCTCGCTGGCCTGTGCCGTGGTCACGGTGGTCCCGGTCGACGCGGTGGTGCCCGTGCCGCTGGCGGTCATCGTCTTGTCGAGCGGACTGGAGGGGGCGCCACTGATCTCGATCACCGTCATCGCGAGCGACGCGCTGCCACTCACTGTGACGGTGACCGAGGTGACACTCTTCGCATTGGCGACGTACCAGATCTCCTCGTCAGCCTGGCCGCCGCTCTGGATGCTCGTCGCCTTCGCCCAGGTGTTCAAGCCCGACGAGTTGGTGATCCCGGTGACGCTGGTCAGCGTGGTGCTGCGGTCCTTGACGGTGACCACCAGGAGGTCGCCGAGTGTTGTCGCCGTCCCCGTTGTGGCGGCGAGCGTCGTGCCTGCCGTTGTTGCCGCCTTGCCGAACGACTGGACGACGCCGAGCGGTTTGGCTGTGGACACGAGCTGGAAGTTCTGTGTGGTGGTGGCTCCGGCGCTGACCGGGAAAGGAGCGCTCGTCTGTCCCGTGTAGCCGGTCGCGGTGACGGTGACCGTGTACGACCCCGGGGTGACCAGCGTGAACGTGTACACGCCCGAGCTGTTGGTGGTTGTGCCGGGGCCCTGACACGTGCACGTCACCGATGCATTCGCGATCGCCGCGTGCGTGACCGAGTCGGTCACCGTTCCGGTGACTCTTCCGTCCTCGGTCAGGGCCGGGCCCTCCGTCGTGCTCGCCGGTCCCGTCACGGTCACGCCGGTGATGGTGTCCGTCACATAGCCGGTCAAGGCGAAGGTGACGGTGTACGCGGACCCGTTCGGGACGAGCGTGAAGGCGTAGTTGCCCGAGCCGTCGGTTGTGGTCGTGGTCGTGGGACAGGCGGCGCAGGTGACGGTCACGCCTGGGAGCGGCGCGTGGTCTGCGCGTCGGTCACGTTCCCGCTGATCCCGCCTTCCTCATCCAGCATCGGGAATTTCATCGTGGTGGCGGGACCGGTGACGACCACGCCGGTGACGGTTCTGTTGACATACCCGCTCGCGGTGACGACGAGCGTGTAGGTGCCGTTCGGGACAAGGGTGAATGAGTACTGGCCCGAGCCGTCGGTTGTTGAGGTGGTCGTCGGGCAGAGCGCTGCAGGTGACGAGCGCGCCCGATGATCGGGAGGCTGGTCTGCAGGTCGGTGACCGTTCCTCGCGATGCCCCCGTCGGTGATCATCGTGGCGTCCACCTCGGTGCTTGCACCGGCATTGACGACCTGACCGGAGATCGTCTGCGTGACGTAACCGGTGTCGCTGAAGGTGAGCGAGTAGGTGCCCGGGGCGATGAAGTCACCGAACGAGTACGTACCGTCGGAGGCGGTTATCGCGCTGGAGACCCCGCAGAGGTTGCAGGTGACGGTGACTCCCTGGAGCGGGTTGCTGCTCGAGTTGGTCACCGTCCCGTTGAAGCCACCATCCTCCGTCAGCGCGATGCTCTCGCTGATGGGGCTGCCAGAGGAGACGGTGACGTTGTCGATGGTCGCGGTGACATAGCCGGAAACGGCGAAGGTGAGCGAGTACGTCCCCGGTGCGATGTTGGGGAACGTGTAGTTGCCGGAACCGTCGGTGGGGACGGTACCGACCTGACATGAGCACGTGACCGTGACACCGGAAAGGGGCGGGTTACCGGAGGCGGTTGCGTCGGTCACAGTGCCGGTGATGCTTCCATCCTCTGTGAGCGCGACGCTTGTCACGGTGGGGGTCCCTGCGACGACCGCGACATTGTTGACCACGAACGTCACATACCCGGTGTCGCTGAAGGTGAGGGAGTAGTTCCCAGGCGCAACGTTGGAGAAGGAGTAGTTGCCCGCACCGTTGATCGGCGCCGTCCCGACCTGGCATGAACACGTGACTGTGCCCGCGGTGAGCGGAGTCGCCGTGTTGGCATCGGTCACATTGCCGTTGAGACTGCCATCCTCCACGAGTGCTGCGTTCTTGGTCGTCGTGTTGCCCGCGGTGACCGCGACGCCGTTGATTGTGAGCGTCACCCACCCGGAGTCGGTGAACGTCAGCGAGTACGTGCCTGGCGCAACGGAGGGGAACGAGTAATTTCCGGAACCATCGGTCGGGACGGCGGTGCCCTGACACGTGCAGGAGACGCTGACACCTGCGAGCGCCGGGTGCGTGCTCGCCGTGGCATCGGTCACGTTGCCTGAGATGACGCCGGGCAATGAGCTCAGCGCCTCGTTCACCGTCTTCGCTTGTCCGGCCGTGACCACCACGTTGTTGATGGTCTGCGACCCGTAGCCGCTCGCGGAGAAGGTCATCGAGTACGTGGTTGACGGCGCCACGTTGAGGAACGAGTAGTTCCCCGAGCCGTTGGTGGTGGCGTTGATGCCCTGGCACGTGCATGAGACGGTGGCGCCGACGATCGCGGCGTGCGTCGCCAAGTCGGTCACCTGACCGGTGATGGAGCCATCCTCGGTGAGGGCCGGGCTCTCCGTAGTCACGTGCCCGGCAGTGACCCCCACGCCGGAGATCGTCTGCGACACATAGCCGGTGGTGGAGAACGTCATCGAGTACGTGCCGGGCGCGACGTTCGCGATGGAGTACGTCCCTCCCGCGCCCGTCGTGGCACTGCCACCGCACGCGCAGGTGACGGCTGCGCCGACGAGGCCGGCGGTGGTCTGCGCGTCCGTAACGGTGCCGCTGATCGAACCGACGGTCGGCACCAGCGCGAAGTTCTTCGCCGACAGCGAGCCCGCCGTCACGGTCACGGACGCGGTCTGTGTCGTGTGACCGCTGGCCGACGCGGTCACCGTGTACGACCCCGGCGCGACGCCGCTGAACGCGTAGTTGCCGCCACTGTCGGTCGTGGTGCTCCCGTTGCCCTTCGAGCCGGTGTACGAAACCGACGCACCGCCGATGGCGGCGGTGGTAACGCTGTCGGTGACGACGCCACCGATCGACCCGGTCGTCGAGTGTCCGAAGGCTCCGCTGAGGTCACCGTTGACAGCGTTGCTGGAGCCGCCGAGGAGTCCGACGCCGTAGGTCTCCTCGATCGCTCGCAGTGTGCCGTAGTGGTCACCGGTCGAGGTGAAATTCCCGAGTCCCGCATTTCCCGAGGCGATGACCAGCGTCGCGATGTGGCCACCCGGAGAGCTCAGCCCGCAGCAGCCCGAGCTGTCGCCGTTGGAGCTCTCGTCCCACGTGATGATCACGATGCCGTTCTGCTGAAACCACGAGGAGCTGAGCACCGGGGCGAGGTTGCTGTTCAACCACGTGTCGCCGGCCTTGATCAGCTGGCTGTTGGAGTCGCCGGCGCACGCGGAGACCCCGCCGTGCATCTCGTCGCAATCGTTGGGCACGAGGTAGACGAAATCGGGTGCGTTGGCACCGTTGAGCGCGGAGACAAGGCCGCTCGATCCGGGGTACGGGACGACGCCCTCCGTGCCGAGGTTGCCGCTGCTGCACCAGCCTGGCGAGCTTGTGTAGTTCTTGAAGAAGTGAAATGGATTGTGATTCGGGTCGTACAGGCCGCCTGCTCGTACCTGTGAAGCAGTTCGACGGCATGCTCTCCATGTAGCTCTTCCATGGAATGCCCGCGCTGTGCAACTCGTCGACGAGCGTCGTGTTCGAGTAGGGCTTGCCGTTGGGGAGGCCGAGGTCGGAGCCGACGATGAGGTCCAGATAATCGTGTGGGCTGTTGTGCTGCACCGCAAACCATTTGGTCGCCGACGCATAGGACTTGGCCAGGCTGTTCAGGTACGGCGCGCTCGAGCTGCCGATGATGTCGCCGTAGCCCTCGTTCTCCTCGACGATCACCATGATGTGCGGGGGTCGACGACGCCAGCGGCACCGCGCTCTGGATTGCAGTCGAGGCGGTGCCGACCCTGTCTTCGGACAACCGTCGCCGATCGGACCGTCTGGACCGCGGGCGCCGGGGTGCTCGCGACAGCCGGACGCCCTGATCCCGATGGTCCCGCTCAGGACGAGCGTGAGGGTGGCGATCGCACGGAGCGAGTTCGCGAAGGCATGGTTGTGCGAGCGCCGGATGCCGCGACCCCTCTCGATCATCCCCTCCCTCACCTCGAAAATCATATCTGCGAGGTGATGGCAGTCGCCGTCCTCATCCCCGCCGCCTGCTAGTGGAACGTTGCGATAACGCCGGTCCATGCGACGGACCCGCTCAAGCGTTCCGGAAAAGCTCGGTGTGCCGGTGCTGCTCAGGACCTCCCACGCGGTCTGCTCACCGGCGATAAAGCCGGAGACTGCCGATGTCTCCTGGAGGCCGGTGCCAGTCGTTGTGAATCCAGTGGTGAACGTGTTGGGGAAGCCGGCTGTTTCAGCGCCGTTCCATGCGATGGCACCAATGACGATCTCGTTGGCCTGTGTGGTGAGGGGCGTGCTTCCGGTTGTGGCGTTCGTGCCTGTGTTGAACGTGGACGCCGTCTTGTCCAGCGGCGTTGCCGACGTACCGGTGACGTCGAGCACCGTCATTGCAACGGACGTGGTCCCGCTCATCGTCACTGTGACGCTGGTCACACTCGCGGCGTTCGGCAGATACCAGATCTCCTCATCGGACTGGATCTTCTGGCTCTTCAGCGCCGCTGGCGGCGCCGTCCACACGTTGGTCCCCGAAGAGTTGGTGATGCCCGAAACTGGCGTGAACGGCGTCGCGGTCCGGCTCCGGACGACCACGACAAGGAGATCGCCGGTTCCCGTGGAACCGCTTGTCAGCGTGGCGGTCAGCGTGTTGCTCCCGGTGGTTCCCATGGCAGCGCCGAAGCTCTTGGCCACGCCCAGCGAGGCCGTGGCTGCTGTGAGTTGGAAGTTCTGCGTTTCAGTGCCGCCCGGATCTACGACGACCGGCAAGGTCTCCGGATTAAAGCCCGTCATGGAAGCGGTGATCTGGTAGGTCCCCTCGGTAAGGCCGATGAGCTGGTAGTCACCCTCGCTGTCATTCGTCAGCGTACTGGTGCAGCTCGGCGTCCCCGTGCAGGCGACGGTTGCGCCGTTGAGGCCGACTCCACCGGAGGTCACCGTCCCGCCGATCATCCCGGACATAGGCGTGAGCGCGAAGTTCTGCGACGGCAGTGCCCGCCTGGTCCAACATTGATCGCGTTGAACGTTTCCAACGAGTAGGCGCCCGTGTCCGATGCGGTGACGTCATATATCCCCTCGTCGACGTTGAGTGTGTACGTACCGTCAACGGCCGTGGTGGTGCTGGTGCATGTCATGCCACCGCCTGTGCACGCAACGGTCGCTCCGCTAATCGGCGCGCCCGTGAGGGAGTCCGTGACCTTTCCGCTTATCGTCCCCGGATTCGGTGCGAGCGCTATATTTCCCGCTGGCGTCGAAGCCCCTGACGTCACGATCAACCCCGATTGTGACCCGGGTGCGTACCCAGGGGCCGTAACCGAGATCGCGTACGTCCCGGGTGCGACCGTGAGGGTGAAGTTGCCACTTCCATCGGTCGTGGTACCGGTGCAGGGAGAGCCGGTACAACTTACGGACGCACCGCTAATCGGGAGGTGGGTGAGCTGGTCTGTGACCGTGCCCGTAATCGTCCCGGGGCCGGCGATGAGTTGGAAGTTCTCTCCGGTCTGAGTTCCACCAGGTCCAACGACAACCGTAAGCGTCTCTGAGGAATAGCCGGTCTCTGACGCGGTGATCTGGTAACTCCCCTCCGACAGGCCGGTGAGGCTATAGGCACCCGTGGTGACGTCCGAAGTTGTTGGGTTGCACGTCAGGGTGCCGGTGCAAGCGACCGTCGCCCCACCAATCGGAGTAGTTCCGTCGAACTCGTACACCGTCCCGCTGATGGTTCCTGTGTTCGGCACGAGTGAGAAGTCTTGCGACGGGGTCCCGCCCGGCCCGACGACGACCGCAGTCGTCGACGACGCCGTGTAGTTCGTGTCGGACGCAAAGACCTGGTAAGTCCCCTCAATCAGACCAGTCAGAGTGTATTTGCCGTCGGGGCCGGTGCTGACGCTCGTGCAGGTTGGCGGGCCACTACAGGCGACAGTCGCTCCACTGATTGGGGCACTCGTGACTGAGTTTGTCACCGTTCCGCTGATGGTGCCTGTGGTAGGAGCCATGGATGCGGGGCCGGGCGCCGCATTCCCCGACGTCGCAACCACGCCCGACTGCGTCGTCGTGGCGTAGCCGGTTTTGGACAAGACGACCGTGTAGCTGCCAGGCTCGACCGTGAGCGTGTACGCACCGGTAGACGAGGTCGAGGTACCGGTGCACGCTGGCGTGCCGTTGCACGTGACAGACGCACTGCTGATCGGGAGACCCGTGACCGTATCGATCACGGTGCCAGTGATCGTCCCCGGAGTGGGCACGAGCACGAAGGGCTGCGATGGAGTGCCGCCCGCCACGACAACGACCGGAGTTGTCGACGACGTCGTGTAGTTCGGCGCTGAGGCCACCAGCTGATAGGTTCCCTCAGTCAGACTACCGATGCTGTAAGTACCGTTGGACAGCGTTGTGGCGCTCGTGCACGTTGGCGACCCCGAACACGCGACGGTGGCGCCACTGATCGGTAGTCCGGTGATCGAGTTGGTGACTGTTCCGCTGATAGACCCGGGGTTAGGACTGAGTCCAAAGCTTTGGGTCGCGGTTGTCGTCCCCACAGTGACGGACGTCGTTGCGGAGGATGTATATCCGGTAGCGGCGGCAATCACGTGGTACGTCCCAGGGGCCAGGCTACTGATCGTGTAGGTACCGTTGGGCGCGGTAATCGCCCCCGTGCATGTGGGCGTGCCGGTACAGGTCACAGAAGCACCACTGATCGCGGCGCTGGTGAGTGAGTTCCGTCACAGTCCCGGTGATGCCGCCCAGTTGCTCACTGAGCGCCGCGTTCGCGGTCGTCACCGTTTTTGCCGTGACGGTCACACCCGTGATGATCTTCGTCTGGTAACCGGTCGCGCTGAACGTCACCGAATAACCGGAGCCGGGGGGGAGATTGGCCAGGGTGTAATTCCCGCTGCTGTCGGACAAGGCACTCGCGCCGGTCAGACATGAGCACGTGACGGTGGCATTCGCAACCACCGCGTGCGTGGTCGCGTCGGTGACGTTGCCGCCGATGGACCCCGCTTCCGCGAGAGCCGCGTTCTGCGTCGTTGTGTTGCCCGAGGTCACCGACACACTCGAGAAGACCTGGGTGACAAATCCGTTGTCGTTGAACGTGACGCTGTACGGTCCGGGAGTGATGCTGCCGAACGAGTAGTTCCCGTACGCATTCGTGATCGTGGGCGCCGTCTGGCAGGAGCAGGTGACGGTCACTCCGGCGAGCACCGGGTGCCCGGTGGCAGTGCCGTCGGTCACGGTACCGCCGATGCAACCGCTGGAGACCGCACCAAACGCCGGCAGGAGATCGCCATTGCCGGGTTCGACGTGTTGCCCAGGAGACCGACGCCGTAGTCCTCCTCGATCGCACGAGTGATCCCGAAGAGGTTGCCACCGGCGCAGTAGTTGTGGGTGGTGCTGGCTGCATTGGCAGCCGAGATGATGATCGTGGGGATGTGGCCGCCGGTCTTGACAGGATTGCCGCCGCAGAACGGCGCCGTCGCCAGTGACGGACACAACCCGCTGTTGACCCATGCCGAGTCGTCCGTGTTGTACGCCTCGTCCCAGGTGACGATGACGATCCCGCCCTGCGCATACCAGGACGACGCCTGAATTGCCGGGAGGTTGTACTGCAGCCACTTGTCGGCGTTGCTGGGTTCGTTGTTCCCGTTCGCCGGGCACTCGGAGTGCATCTCATCGCAGTTGTCCGGAACGACGAACATGAAATCTGGCAGCGAGCCGCCGCTCATGTCGTTCGCGAACGGGTCCGGGGGGCTTGGCTGGACAGGGATGGTCGACGGCGCCCCAACCGGAATGTTGTTCTGGCATGCGGTCGTCGTGCGCGTCGAGGTGTAGTACGTGAATGGATTGTGGTCGAGCGCGTACAAGGCGGTGGACGAGTTCGATCCCGTCGGCCAGTTCGATGTGTCGCAGCTGAACGGCATCGCCTCCATGTATGCGCCCCAGCTGTAGCCCGCACTCGGCAGCTCGTCGACGAGCGTCGTATCGGACGACGGCTTGGTTATCGACCCGTCGGTGTTTCCGGCGAGTAAGGACGTGTAGTCAAGGGGGCTTCCGTGGTCGGGCGAATACCAATTGGTCGCGGACAGGTACTGCCCTGCCAGGCTGTTGATATAAGGCGCGTTCGCGTTGCCGATGATTCCATTGGTGCCGTTGTAGGAGTGGTTCTCCTCGACGATGAGCATGATGTGAGGCGCGGCCGGCGCCGTCGTCACGGTGAAGGTGCCCGACGACGTCACCGGGCCACCACCAGGCGCAGTCACCGAGATCGAACCGGTTGTCGCGCCCGTCGGCACCGTCGCGCTGATGTGCGCGTCGTCCGTCACCGAGAATGTCGTAGCGGCTGTCGTGTTGAACTTCACGACGGTCGCACCAGAGAAGCTCGTCCCGGTGATCGTCACCACGGTGCCCACCGGCCCGCTGGGTGGACTGAAGCCGGTGATCGTTGGCGGTGGTGGGTTCGAGAGGAACGTGAAGGTCGTCGAGAACGCGGTCGTCCCCCCAACTGTCACGCCGATGCTCCCGGTCGAAGCTCCTGATGGGACTGTCGCGTTGATGTGGCCGTCGTCCTTGACCGTGAATATAGTGGCAGCGATCCCACTGAACTTCACGGCGCTCGCACCCGTGAATCCGCTGCCCACGATGGAGATGATCGTGCCGACAGCACCGCTGGACGGGCTGAAGGAGGTGATCGTCGGTGCAGCTGGGCCCCCGAGCTTGAACGTCGCAATAGCGCCGGTCCAGGCCACGCTGGACGAACTGAGAGTGGCGGAGTAGCTTTGCGCGCCGGTCGTGGACAGCAGCTGCCACGCGCCCTGCTCACCGGCGCCGTCGCCGGCGACGCTGGCGTTCTGCGTGGGAAGGACGGTATAGCTCGTGGTCTGACCGCTCACGGTGACTGTGCTGCTGTTCCAGCCGATGTCGCTGATCGCGATCTCGCTCGCCTGCGTGGTGGTGACGGTGGTGCCCGTTGAAGCCGGTTGCGTGGCGCCACCGTTGTGTGCGATCACGTCCAGCGGCGACGTGGTAGCGCCGGTGATGTCGAGGACGGTGAATGCAATCGCCGAGCTGGCAGCCGCAGTCCCGCCGACGGTGACGGTGATCGCTTGCGCCGTGGTCAGTCGCGGCGGCATTCGCGGCGTACCAGATCTCCTGGTCAGCCTGACTCCCCTGGGTGACGCTCGTGGCCATGACCCAGTGGTTGGAATCCGAGTCAGTGACGCTGCTCACCGGTGCTTTCGCAGTCGTGTTCCGCGTTCTGATCACCGCGACAAGCAGGTCGCCTGCAGTGGTCGCAGCCGTCGGAGTTTTCGAGAGCGTGGCGCTGGCTGTCGTGTTGGCAGCTCCAAACGACTGGACGACGCCCGCGGAGGCATTCGCAAAGCTCACCGGCACCTGCGAGACCAGACCCGACAGCAGGAGCAATCCCCCGACCACGAAGGTCGATGCAGCCGTCGCTCTGCCGGCAAGCCGAAGGCCGAATCGTGCCTTGAGCCGGCGCCGTGGGCGCGCCGCGGCCGGCCGAGCCCAGGTGGCCTCGCGGTGCCAGCCGTCGACGTCAGCCCCGGATGGGCCGGCGTGCCAGCGGTCCGTCACCCGCGAATCTCGCAGCGCGGTCCGAGGATACGAATACCTTCCACCTGGAAACCCCCCACGTCGTACTCTTTTGCCGTACGCCTCAGGACGGGTCCCGGCAACGGGCCCTCCTGACAGATTGCATCAAACGATGCGAAGCATTGCGCCAGGGTTATCGTACCGGATCGGCTCGCCACAAGCCAGTAGCCAGTTTGCGTCGCTCGAGCCTGCCGCCGAGCCCGCGAATGCCCTACTGGAACCAGCCGGCCACGTCCAGGATGGCGTCGATGTTCCCCGCCGCGTTGTAGAGGTCCACGTCCCCTGTGGTTGCCCCGGTCGTCGCGAGCCCCACGATCGCCAGGTTCGCGACCGTGACGCCCTTTACGGGGTTCAGGTCGGAGGCGACTGGCCTCATCGCGACGTCGCTCGGGTAGAGCGTGAGGTACGTCGCCGCGCTCCCCGCCACGCCGGTCAGGTTGGCCACGACCGCCACCGGCAGCGTCGATCCACCGATCACCGGCAGCCCGTCGACGCCGGCAACCGAGACGAGCTCGGCACCGTTCGCGGTCAGCGGCTTCCCAGCGCATTCCGTACCCGAGCCCGTGCGCGTGTCGCAGATCCTGGTCGGTGGCAGGGCATAGAACAGAGTGCCGGAGCTGATCTCGTTCCCATTCCCGAACCAGCCGTCGACGTCGACGATGAAATCGATGTTGCCGAGGGCGTTGTAGACGCAGACGTCCTGGCGAGGACCGAGCGACGAGACCACGCGATTCGGCAAGGCGACGCCGGCCGCGATGTTGATGTTGGATTCGCCCGGAGGACCGGTCGGACACGCGTCACCGGAGTTGGGCGGTTGGACGGTGAGGTACGTCGCGAGCGTTCCCTCCGTGGCGGTGAGGTTGAACACCGCGGCCGACGCGGTGCCATCCGACGGTAGCGACAGGCCGCTTCCGCCCGGGGGAAGGCCGGAGAGCACGACGTCGCGCCAGCTGTGCGCGGGCACCGGATTGTTGGTGGTACCGGCACATTCGGTATGTGTGTTTGCGCGCGTGTCACAGATGCGCAGCGGCGGCATGGCGTGGAACTCCCCCGCGACCGGCGGCGCGCTTGGGGGGGCGAAGTAGCCCTGAACATCGACGATCGCGTCCGTGCTTCCGGCCGCGTTGAAGATGCTCATGTGGCCGCTCGCGCTCAACTCCACGATCGCGAGATTGGCCTGCGCGCCGCGCCCGCTGAGGTTGATATTCGACGCGACGGGGAACGACCCGCCGGCGGGAAACGCCGTGACGTACGTGATGCCGTTGCTGTTGTTGACGGCGGTGAGATTCACGGCGACGGCCGTGGCGTTCGCCGGCACCGTCTGTCCGAGCGTGTTGTGTTCGCCGGTGACCTGGAGCGTCACTGTGGCACCAGGTCCGAGCGTCTTGCCCGTGCACTGGTTTGTCGGATTGTTCTGCCGTGTGTCGCAGATGCGGAAGGGCGTCATCGCGGTGTACGCGCCCGGTGCGATATAGGTGAACTCATCAGCCGGATTGGTCGGACTGCTCCCTCCGGGGGTGACTGCGGTGGTGTCGACGATCCCGGCGTCAGACGCCTGGGGCGTGAAGGCGGTGATCTGCGTCGCACTATCCACAAAGAAACAGCCTGTCGTCGTGCCTGCGCACGGGTATGGATTGGTTGCGGGCACATCGACGTCGCCGAAGCGCACATCAGAAGTTGTGAAGCCCATGCCGTTGAAGTTGGTCCCCGTGATCGTGACCAGATCTCCCCCGTCCTCCGCGCCGTCCGTTGGCGTGATCCCTGTGACGGTGGGAGGGGGCGCATCGACCGGGACGCCGAACGCAGGCGTGAGGTCACCGAAGTCCGGGTTCTCGGAGTTGTTCAGCAGCGGAACACCGTACGCTTCCTCGATCGCTCGCAGCGTGGCGTAGTGGTCACCCGAGGACGTGAAATGACCCTGCGAGTTTGCGCTGATGATGATCGTCGGGATATGCCCACCGTCACCATACGACCCACCCGAATCGTCGCCGCTGGCGCTCTCGTCCCAGGTGATGACGATGATGCCGCCGCTGGTGTACCAGTTCGACGCCAGCACTGCCGGCAGATTGTTCTGCAGCCAGTTGTCGCCTGCACCGATCAGGTCGCCATCGCTGTCGCTCGCGCAGGGTGACCCCGAGCTGGTGTCGCCGTGCATCTCGTCGCAATCGTTGGGCACGACGAACACGAAGTCCGGCGCGCCGGCTGCGTCGAGATCGGCGGCCAGACCGCTGGCGCCGGTCGTCGGGTAGGGAACAACGCCTTCGGTGTTGATGTTCGCGCTGCTGCACCAACCTCCGCCGGACGTCGAGGAGTTGACGAAGTAGTGGAAGGGATTGTGGTTGGGATCGTAGAGACCGTCGCTGAGCGACGCTCCGTTGTAGCAGTTGGATGGGAGATTCTCGAAGTACCCCTTCCACGGAATCCCGGCACTGTGCAGCTCGTCGACGAGCGTCGGCGACGAGTACGGCCGGCCGTTGGGCAGCCCGAAATTCGTGCCGCCAATCAGGTCGAGGTAGTCGTTCGGACTGTTGTGCTGTACCGCAAACCAGTTCGTGGCTGACGCGTAGGTGCCGGCGAGGGTGTTGATGTACGGGGCGTTCGAGTTCCCGATCACGTAATTCGGTGACGACGTCTGCGCGCTGCTGTACGCCTCGTTCTCGTCGACGATGACCATGATGTGCGGCGGGGTCGGTGCGGCCTTCGACGTCGTTGGGGAAACGGCAAACGCGGTCACCCCCAGAACACCGAGCGCCATCGCGCTTCCCCACCGCCGGTGCCGTGGGGAACGAACCCTCTCTGCCATTCGATCCTCAAGCTGAAGTCCCGTCCTGCCAACGGTCGAGCCCGGCAACCGTAGCATTCGGATGCGGACCTTGAGATGCGATGGCGACGTCGGTCGCGACGCGTTGCTGGTTTCGCGCACACGCCGGTGGCGATCTGGTGGTCGCGCTACGCGGCGGTAACGGCCCGGTTGCCCTCGGGAAACGGACGAGTAGCACCGGCGTAGGCTCGGCGACGTCGTCAAACGCACCCCCGCTGCGAGGCGGGTCCGCAAAACCACGGGGCTCCGGAGACAGGAGCCGGCCGGGTTGCCGATGCCTTCTCGTTGACGTCTACGGCATGTGGTGACCCCGGCATGGAGGAACCACATGGACCTCAGATCGAGACCACACGATTCCGACCTGCGTCAGCGACCTCGCATGTTCACGCTGAGACGTGGACGCCTCGTCGTGCTGACGGTCGGCATCATGGTCGCGATCGCGGCGTGCGGGCAGAGCGCTGCGGGGCTCGCCACCAACGACTCTCCGAACGCGGCCGGTTCCGTGCGCCACGCTGCGGATCAGCCGGGGACCCATGCTCCCGGATCGAACGCGGCCCTTGGCAGCGGCTCGCGCTCGGGATCCGCCCGGCCGGCCGGCGGCCCAACTCCGCCACTGCCTGGTGAGTCGCCGTCTCCGGGAGGCAGTCCCACCGCGTCGCCGGAGCCCAGCGGAACTCCCAACCCGACGGACGGTCCGACGCCCACACCCACCGCGGCTCCAACGCCAACGCCGACCCCGGCCCCCACGCCGACACCCGCACCGGGCACGCGCAACAAGCTGCTCTGGCCATTCGCGAGCACGAGCATATGGAACATGCCCATCGGCCGCAGCGCGGTCTACGTGCCCGCCCACATCGCCGCGCCGACGATTCAGAGCCTGACGACGGACCAGGACATCATCGTCATGGATCCCACAGCACCACTCGTCACGCTCATGCACAGCGGTGCGGGCTGGGGCGGTGCGGACCGCTGCGCCGGGTCGGGTGCCGCGCTGGCATCGGTTCCGATACCGAGCAACTTCATCGTCTCGAGCAACGGCCACAACGACGCGCTCGCCGTGCTCATGCCTGACGGGCAGACCGTTCTCCAGGGACAGCCGTTCGCGCGCTGCGCAGCCGGCGGCATCGGCACCGTGCTCGCGCTCACTCCTTCCGACAATCTCTATGGAGCCGGCATCCTCGGGGCTCACGGCGGCTCCGGGCTCAGCTCGCTGGGCGGCACCATCCGCCTCAACGAACTCGTCCCCGGCGGTGAGATTCGCCACGCACTCAAGGTGAACGTGGACGGGGCGACCGATCTCTACCCGAGCCCCGGGTACCGCTGGCCTGCGATCCGCCACGACGGATGCGCGCCTGGCTGCTACGGCGGCACTGTGCCGGCCCTGGAGATGGGCTCACTGCTCGCCATCCCGGCGAGCGTGGACATCAATGCCCTCGGTCTCGAGACCGCCCCCGGGCGGATGCTCGCCTGGACGCTCCAGAACTACGGCGCCTACGTCGCCGACAACACCGCGCGCAGCGTCTTCTCCATCGAGACCGAGTACAGCCCGAGCGGCGACGTCGCGACGCAGTTCCAGCAGGACTGGGGCTTCCCCTTCCAGGCGCCCGCCGGCAGCGGCACGCCGTGGTCGCATGACATCAACGTGATCATCGCGAATCTCGACGTGGTCGCCAACAACGGACCGGCGAGCATCGGCGGGGGCGGCACTCCGTTGCAGCCACTCGCACCACCGATCGGCAACTGACAGTGATCCGAAGCCGTGCGCGTCCATTTCGTCGTGCAACGAACAGTGGTCGCCGAGACACCCATCCCGTTGCAGCAATGTGGGGATTGTCTGGCGTCGATTGGTGTTCTCGCGACGCACTGGTAACGGCGCAGTTGCCTCGCAAAACGAAACGGGAGGCCGGCGTAGTGTCGGCGACGTCGCAAAACGCACCCCCGCCGCAAGGCGGGTTCGCAAAACCACGGGGCTTCGAAACCGGAGCCGGCCGGGTTGCCGATGCCTTCTCGATGACGTCTATGGCATGGGTTGCACCCGGCATGGAGGTAGCCCATGACCCTCAGACAGAGACGAGATGACTGCGACGTGCGCCGGCAACCCGGTGCCCTGGTTCACAGCCGTGTGAAGGCCGTGGCCTGGTCGCTCGGAATCATCGTCCTGCTTGCGGGATGTGCACAGGCGGCCGTGACGACTCTGCCGGTTGGTGACGCTCTTGGCGCCACGATCGGGCGCACGTCGTTCGGTCACCCGACCGCGCAATCCATCGGTAGTCCGCCCCCGAATTCGACAGGGGTCCCATCTCCGAGCGCACGTCCAACCGGTGGCCCCGCCCCGACACCGAGCGGGTTGTCCACGCCGTCGCCAACAGGCACACCGTCGCCAACGGGCACGCCGGGTCCGACTCCCACGCCGACCCCCCGGCCGACGCCGACACCGACTCCCAGCCCGACCCCACCGCCATCCTCCGCACCGCACATCCTGGTGCTCATGGAGGAGAACAAAGGGTATGCAGCGGTGTTGTCGGGAGCTCCGTATCTCGACAGTCTCGCGACGTCATATGCAAGCAGCTCCGCCTGGTACGGCATCGATCACCCGTCTGCGCCGAACTACGTCGGGTTCCTCTCCGGCTCGATTCAGCACGTGGTCGGAGACTGCACGCCCCCAACCTGCGGTCCCTACAGCGCACCATCGCTCGGCGGCCAGCTCAGCGCCGCGCACATCCCCTGGACCGCGTACATGGAGTCCATGCCGACGCCGTGTTACCTCAACGGCACGGCGGGGTTGTACGCGGAGAAGCACAACCCGTTCCTGTACTTCAACGATGTGCTGAGCAACGGTTGCGCCAGCCATGACGTGCCCTACCCGGGGGCGAGCGCCCTGGTCTCCACCCTCGACTCCGCCAACGCGCCCGATTTCGTATGGATCACGCCAAACCTGATGGACGACATGCATGACGGGTCCGTGCTTCAGGGTGACAACTGGGCGCGCGCCAACCTCGCACCGGTGCTCGCGTCGAGCTGGTTCAAGAACTACAACTCGACGGTCATCATCACGATGGATGAGGGTGACGCCGACGCGACCGCATCCTGCTGCGGTCAGCTCCCTGGCGGCCCGATTCCGCTGATCATCGTCTCCCATAACGCGACCGGAGTCGGCATCAGCGCCGATCACTCGGCGACCAGTACGGCACGCTGCGTTCCATCGAGGAAGCCTACGGTCTGCCGCTGCTCGGGGCAGCAGCGAATCCGATCAACGGAGACGTGCGCAGACTCTTCGGCTGACGGTCCATCTCGAAGCACTGAACGGCCCGCGCGTCGCGAATCTCGCGGCGTCGCGGGCCGTTGTCAGTTGCCGATCGGTGGTGCGAGCGGCTGCAACGGCGTGCCGCCGCCGCCGATGCTCGCCGGGCCGTTGTTGGCGACCACATCGAGGTTGGCGATGATGATGTTGATGTCGTGCGACCACGGCGTGCCGCTCCCGGCCGGCGCCTGGAAGGGGAAGCCCCAGTCCTGCTGGAACTGGGTCACCACCTCACCGCTCGGGCCGTCCTCGGTCTCGATGGAGAAGACGCTCCGGGTCGTGTTGTCGGCAACGTAGGCCCCGTAGTTCTGGAGCGTCCAGGCGAGCATCCGTCCCGGGGTCGTCTCCAGGCCGAGCGCGTTGATGTCCACGCTGATCGGAATCGCGAGCAGGGATCCCATCTCCATGGCGGGCACGTTGCCGCCATAACAGCCAGGGGCGCACGAGTCGCGGCGGACTGCCGGCCAGCGGAACCCGGGGTTGGGATACAGGTCAGCCGACGCATCAACGTTGACCTTGAGCGCGTGACGGATCTCGCCGCCGGGGACGAGCTCGTTGAGCCGGATGGTGCCGCCCAGTGAGCTGAGCCCGGACCCGCCATGCGCGCCGAGGATCCCGTTGCCATAGAGATTGTCCGAGGGCGCCAACTCCATGAGCGTGCCCACTCCTCCTGACGCGCAGCGTGCGAAGGGCTGTCCCTGCAGGACCGTATGCCCATCGGGCATCAGCACGGCAAGCGCATCGTTGTGACCGTTGCTCGAGACCGTGAAGCTGCTGGGGATCGGGACCGAGGCGAGCGCCGGGCCGTTGCCGGAGCAGCGATTGCCACCACCCCAGCCGGCGCCGCTGTGCATCAGGGTGACCATCGGCGCGGTCGGGTCCATGATGATGATGTCCTCGTCGGAGCTCAGCGTCTGGCTGCTGGGCCGAGCGATGTGGGCGGGCACGTAGACCGCGCCGCGACCGATCGGCATGTTCCAGATGCTGGTGCTCGCGAACGGCCACAAGAGCTTGTTGCGCGTGCCGGGGGGTGTGGGCGTCGGCCCGGACGTGGGATTGGGAGTTGAGGTCGGTTGCGCTGTCGCCGTCGGGCTGGATCCCGGCGTGTCGGTCGCTCCCGGCGACGGCGTCGTGGGATCTCCGGCGTGGGCTGCTGCCGTCGGATGACCGAAAGCGCTGTCAGCAGACCCGGGACCGGCTGCCGGCACCTGTGCGCCGGCGGGGTTCGCCACGGTCTGCCCGCATGCGGCCAGGGCGAGCATTATGCCTGCCGATAACGCAAGGAGATGCCCGCGTCGCGCGCCGGACACGTGGGCACGCCGACACAGGCCGGAGTCGTGGTATGCCCCGCCGACGCCCACGTGATTCCCCCACACCAAAGTCACCGCGTACCACGGAGGTCATCGACGGGTTCGGTGACCCGTGGCGGTGCGGACCCACCTCGTAGAAGCGACGCATGGTACGACGTTTGGGCGCCCGTCCATGTCAACGAGATGCAGCATGGTGCAGCATCGCGCAGGTTCGGGCGACATATCAGAACGCTCGCCGCGGTGCAGCGCCGCGTGATGCGCGTGACCGGCGAAATGTCGGTATGTCGTCCTGCTAAGCTGGCTGCTCCTCGAGCGTGGGGGTACGCGGAGCCCGGAGAGCGATGGGCCTCGAGACGGCGAGAGCACGAGGTCCACGCCGGGCTAACTTTGCCTGGAGCAATTTGCCGTTGAGACGTCCATTCGCACGGCGACTTCGTCGTCGCAGGGTCATGCCCTGGAACCGCGTTCGCTCGACAGTGTTGTGGCTCGGGATCATCGCGGTCGTGGCCGGGACCGGCGGAGCGAGCGGCGACCTCAGCGTGCTGCATGCCGACGCATCGCACGCGAGCGGGCTCGCCGACGGAGGCTTGACACCACCGCTGTACAGATACCCCGGCGCCATGCCGTCGCAGAGCGCGCAGACTCCGTCACCGTCGGCGTCCCCGACGGTGCCGTCGACGCACGATAACTCCGGCGGCGGCACGAAGCCGAGGTCCGGCTCGGGCCCGCCGTCATCGCCGCCGCATGTCCTGGTGCTGGTGGAAGAGAACAAGGATGCATCGGTGCTGTCGAGCGCGCAGTACATCGACGGGCTCGCGAGCACGTACGCAAGCAGCTCGGCGTGGTACGGCGTCGACCATCCATCGGCGCCGAACTACGTCGCGTTGCTGTCGGGTTCCACGCAATCCGTGGTCGGTGACTGCACCCCGCCGAGCTGCGGTCCCTACTCGGCCACATCGCTGCCCGGCCAGCTCACCCAGGCCGGGATTCCCTGGGCTGCATATATGGAATCGATGCCATCGCCCTGCTACACCCGCCCCGGCGCCGGCGAGTATGCCGAGAAACATGATCCGTTCATGTACTTCGACGATGTCATCCACGACGGCTGCGCCGGTGATGTGCTGCCGTACCCCGGAGTAGCAGATCTCGTCTCCACGCTCGACGGCCCCGACCCACCCGACTTCGTGTGGATCACGCCGAATCTGTTGCACGACATGCACGACGGATCCGTTGCGGAGGGCGACGCATGGGCGCGCGCCAACATCGGACCGGTTCTCACCTCGAGCTGGTTCACCGATTACGACTCCACAGTGATCATCACCATGGACGAGGGCAACCAGGATGCGAGCGCGTCGTGCTGCGGTCAGCCTCCGGGCGGACCGATTCCAATGGTGATCGTGTCCAGTGTGTCGGTCGGGGTCGGTACCGTTGCGATCACCGGTGATCAGTACGGCACGCTGCGTTCCATCGAGCAGGAATACGGGCTTCCGCTGCTGGGAGCGGCTGCGAATCCTCGCAACGGGGATCTCACGTCGTTGTTCGGATGAACGACGTTCTCAGACATACGAAATACTTTATGTAACGTAACCACTCGGGCCGTGTGGCAGGTGCGCGTCCGACGGTGGTAGGGTGTAGCCGCGGCGGACGCCTGGGCATCCGCTGCGCGTTGCTGGCAGACGAGGTGTGCGGGGGATTGGTGCAAGCAAACGCCAAGTGGGCTGAGCGAAATGAGCGATAGGAATCGCTCGAGGCGGCGCCGCCTGCACACGTGGTCGGCGGTGTTCAGGGTTCGGCGACGCACGCGCCTCAAGGTGTATCGGCGGCGTCACACCCTGAGACTCAGACCTCGACGCGGGATGCTTGTCCGGGCGGGGGTGGCGATGCTCACGCTCGTGGGCGCGCTGCTGATCGCCGCGCTGCCGCTGGCTCGCTTCTCACCAGTTGAGGCCAGCATCGGCGTCATCCAGTCGTTCGGCGGTGCCAACGCCTCGCTCAGCTCGACGCTCTCCGTGTCTCCCACCTCCGCGACGGCGGACGGGGACCTCCTCGTTGCGACCGTCAAGAACCGCGACCTCGAGGGCTACGAGTCCGTCACCGGGATCACCGATTCCTCGGGGAACACCTGGGTCTCGGCGAACAGGCTGACCCAGGGTCGTCAGGCGGACGAGGAGATCTGGTTCAGCGCCGACGCTGCATCGATCGGTCCCCAGGGCAGCATCACCGTGACTCTGAGTGGGGATGCCGCCCTCGCGATGACCGTGCTCGACGTGGCCGGCGCAGCCTCGGCACCGCTCGACAACGTCTCCAGCGCGGGTGACGTCAGCGCCGACGCATCGACCGGCGCAACCGCGACGTCCCCCCAGGACATCGTGATCGCCGACGTCGGCTGGAACGCCAATGTCAGCCCCGACGACCAGTCCGGGAGCTTCACGACGACACCCGTTGAGCAGTCGACGATCAACGACAGCATGACCGGCGAGCAGGCGGCCTGGGAGGTCGTCGGGAGCAGCGGGGTCGAGAGCTACGGCGCCGAGCTGAGCCAGCCGGTGGTCTGGACCGCGACGATCGTGACGTTCGATGCCGCCGGGAGCGGGTCGCCAACGCCGACGCCCACACTCACGCCCGCGGCGACACCGAGCCCGACGGCGACGCCAACCCCGACTGCGTCACCGACGCCGACCCCGACACCAATACCAACGGCCACCCCCGCGCCGACCCCAACCGTGACGCCGCAGGCGACACATGTGATGGTGATCATGGAGGAGAACAAGGGATACCAGGCGACCCTGGGCTCCTGCGGCAGCGACCCTTACCTGTGTTCGCTCGCCTCACAGTACGCGACCTACACCAACTGGAATGCAGTCTCGCATCCGTCGCTGCCGAACTACCTGGCGCTCACCGCCGGGAGCACGTTCGGGTGCGCCTCGGACGCGTGCGCGGGCGGCTATAACGCCACCAGTCTCGGCGGACAGCTGAGCAGCGCCGGCATCCCGTGGACGGCGTACATGGAGTCGATGCCGTCGCCCTGTGACACCGTTGGATCGGCCGGGCTCTATGCCAGGAAGCACGACCCCTTCGTCTTCTTCAACGACGTGCTCAACAACGGCTGCGCCGGGAACGTCGTCCCGTATCCCGGTGTATCGGGGCTGCTCTCCGACCTCAACGGCCCGGGCGCGTCGCAGTTCGTGTGGATCACCCCCAACCTCGACGACGACATGCACAGCGGCAGCGTCGCGCAGGGCGATGCGTGGCTGCGGGCCAATCTCGCCCCGGTGCTGTCGTCACCGTGGTTCACCAACTTCGCCAGCACCGTGATCGTGACCATGGACGAGAACGACGCCCAGCCGGGTCCGGGCGGCGGTCAGGTGCCGATGGTCGTCATCTCCAACGATGCGCAGGGCCAGGGAGCGATCGCAACGCCGGGCAATCTCTACGGAACGCTGCGCGCCATCGAGGAGGCGTTCGGCCTCAGCTATCTCGGCGCGGCGGCCGACCCGTCGAACGGCGACCCGATCGGCTCGTTCTAGCCGCCGGCGGCGCTGCTCAGAACCCGAGATCGTCGACGCTGACCCCGAGCACCTTGGCCAGCCTGCGCCGGTAGAAGACCCGGGGCACCGTATCGCCGGCTTCCCACGCCTTCACCGAGCGCACTGAAGCTCCCACCTTACGGGCGAGTCCCGCCTGGGTCCACTCACTGGGATTGGTCGCATCCGCCTGCCGCTGGGAGCGCAAATCCGAGATTCTGCTCTGACCCGATTTGGTGTGCGACTTGCGATCCTGCACCATACTGCCCGATACTGCCTTCACTGGGGATAGGCTCACGTGAGGAGCACCACGTCGATGCAGACTGGTTTCAAGAGCGCGACAGGCTGCCCGGCCGGATTCCGGCCGGCGACCCACGCACGCGTCCAGTCCGGACCGAGCCCCAGGTCTCACTCCGGGTGAGACGGCTTCCGGCGGTGTGACACCGCGACCCCTGCCCCCCCTTACGGGCGCTCCGACGATTACAACCGGCGGGGCGCCTTCTTCTCGTTAGCGATTTGGTGCAGCGTGTCATCGACCGCCAGAAGCCGGGGGCAGGTTACCCTGATTACGATGGCTGAGAGGGCTCGCTGATGTTCGTCGTGTGCTTCGGTACAGGGAGGTGCGGGTCGACGCCGATCGTCGAGGTCGTCAGCCGCCATCGGGGCGTCGGATTCGTCTCCAACCTCGATGACAAGCTGAGCCTCCTCAATCTCAAGGGGACGTGGAACAACAAGCTCCACCGGCTGTCGCCACCCCGAGATCCGAAGATGCGACCGTTCCAGGACCGCCGCAAGCTCGTGGAGCTCGGACGTTTTCGCATCGCGCCTGCCGAGGCGTGGAAGATCCTCGACCGGCAGGTCGCGCCGATCATGTCGATGCCGTTTCGCGACCTCGGCGCGGAGGACGCGACTCCCTGGCTGCAGGGGCGCTTCCGAAGCTTCTTCGAGCGCCGAATGGCGGCGCAGCAGAGCGACGTCTTCATTCAGCATCTGACGGGATGGCCGCGCGCGGGGTTCATCCGAGCCGCCTTCCCCGAGACACGATTCGTCCATGTCGTCCGTGACGGGCGCGCCGTCGCCAACTCGTGGCTGCAGATGGGGTGGTGGCGCGGCTACCAGGGTCCCGAAGCCTGGCACCTCGGACCGCTGCCGCCCGATGCGGCCGCAGCGTGGGAGGAGTCCGGGCGATCGTTCGTCGTCCTCGCCGGGCTCGGCTGGAAGATGCTCATCGAGGCGTTCGAACGGGCCCGCGCCGAGGTTCCCGCGGATCAGTGGATGCAGGTCCGCTACGAGGATGTGGTGGCCGAGCCGCGCCGGCACATCAAGGCGGTTGCCGAGTTCATGGGGCTGGACTGGACCGGAGAGTTCGAGCGAGAGTTTGCCGCCTATCCGTTCGAGGCGAGCCGGGTGCAGGGCTTCCGCCGCGACCTCGACTCCGCCAGCCTTGCCCTACTCGAGCGCTCGATCGGGTCGACTCTTCGCGCCTACGGCTACGAGACGTCGTAGTCAGCGACGCAGGATGCTTTCGTACACCGCTTCGGTGGCGTCGGTGGCCTCGTCCCAGTCGTACTCGCGGGTGATGCGATCGCCGAGCAGGCGCGCGTCATTGCGAGCATCGGCGCCCGCGCTCAGCATCGCTGCGAGGGCGGCGGCCAAGGCCGCCTGATCGCCACTCGGGAACAGGCGGCCTCCGGGTCGGTCGTTGCCGATGACCTCGCGATTCGGCGGAATGTCGCTCGCCACGAGCGGGAGCCGGTATGAGGCCGCTTCGAGGAGCGTGAGCGCCAGGCCCTCGAGGCTCGACGGCAGGACGAACAGCGCCGCGTTGCTGTAGAGCTCGTCGAGCAGCTCGCCGTGCACGGATCCGATCATGAGCACGCGCGGATCGCGCGCCGCCAGCGATTCGAGCTCCTCGACGTACCGGTCGGTGAAGCTCGACCCGCCCGCGATCACGAGGCGCGACTCGGTATCCACGCTGCGGAAGGCGCGCACGAGCAGGTCCGGCGCCTTTTCGGGCACGAGCCGGCCGAGGAACAGCGCGTAGTCACCGCCGCGGAGCCCGAAGCGCTCACTGATGAGCCGTGGCTCGCGATGGACGGGCTCCGCAACTCCGTTGGGGATGTAGTGGGCGACGCGACCGTAGCGGCGCAGATAGAAGTCCGCCAGGTTCTTCGACACGGTGATGGTCGCGTGCGGCACGTGGGCGCTGATCCACCCCGCACTGCGCAGGGCGGTGCGCGCACCGACACCCCACTTGTCGCGGTCGTAATCGAGGCCGTGCACGGTGAGCACCACCCCGCGGCGGGTCAGCGCCCGTGGCAGCGGCGTGAACACCGATGGGCCGATCGCGTGAAAGTGCAGGATGTCCGCGCGTCCCGCGCCCGGGAGCATGGCCGTCGCGGTGGACAGGCCGCTGTGCACCAGCGCCTCCAGGTGCTTGGTCGGCGCCGTCGGCACGTAGCGCACGCGCATACCGCGATGCTCGGTGATGCGGCTCGTCGTGTAGTTGGCTCTCGTGTAGACGGTCACATCGTGTCCCCGAGCCACGAGCCGGGACCCGATCTCCTCGACGTGATGCTCGATGCCCCCGATGGTGGCCGGCACGCCACGCTGCCCGATGAAGGCGATGCGCGCCGGTCTCACGCCGCTCGAGCCTGGAGCGTGCGCGCGGCGAGTGCGTACATCGCGTCGATGCGGTCGAGATGGCGCTGCGGCGAGAACTCCGCGACAATCGTCGCGCGCGCCCGGTCGCGCATCGCGAAGCCACGCGCGGGGTCGGCCACGTAAGGACGCAGCGCCGCGGCCAGCGCGTGCGGATCGTTGGCCGGCACCAGATCGCCGGTCGCGCCGGGCTCGATCAGTTCCGGCATGCCGCCGAGTTCGCTGCCCACCACCGGAACGCCGCGCGCGAGCGCCTCGAGCACCACCATCGGCTGGTTCTCGTACCAGCGTGACGGGACCACGACCACCGCGGCGGCAAGCATCAGTCGCTGCACCTCCGCCTTGTCAACAAGCCCGTGAAAGCGCACCCGGCCCGGAGCGACCGAGTCCGCCAGCCGGCGCAGCGCCGCCTCGTCGGGGCCGGTGCCGGCGATGTCGAGCACACCCCCTTCGATCTCGCCCACAGCGCGAATCGCCACGTCGACTCCTTTCTCCGGCGACAGCCGCCCGGCGAGGAGGACGCCCTCGCCCGGCGAGCTCTTGATCGGGATCTCCGCGGTGTCGATGAAGTGGGGCACGTGGCGCATCCTTCGTGGATACACGCCGGCCGCGCGCATGCGGCCCTCGAGGAAGCGGCTCGGACAGATGAAGACACGCACCGGCGAGTACGCCCCGGTGATCGTGTGCACGAACAGCTCGCCCGCCATCACCGCGCTCGAGCCGAGCGAGCCGTCCTTGCAGCGACGCAGGATCGCGTGCTGGAAGTGACCGCCGAGGCACGCCTGGCAGAGATTGCCGTGGTCGAGGAACTGGTATGTGGGGCAGGCGAGCTTGTAGTCGTGCAGCGTCATCACCGCCGGGAGCCTCCGGCGTGCGACGGGACGCAGGATCGACGGCGACAGCTGGTGGTAGATGTTGTGCAGATGGACGACGTCCGGTCGGAAATCGGCGATCACCGCATCCATCCCCCGGCTCGCCGATGTCGAGTACAGCATCCGCGCGACGCCGCGCACCCGACCGGAGATCGTCGGCGGCGGTGGTTCAAGCTCGATGTGCGCTGGAAAGTGCGACGCATACTCGAGATGCGTGTTCAGCGGATGCGCCATCCCGAAGTACGCAACCGTGTGACCGGCCGCGACCTGCAGGTCGGCGAGGTCCTCCATGTACGCCTCGGCACCGCCGCGACGGTAGAGGAACTTGTTGACGTGGAGGATCCGCACTGGCAACCTGCTGCAGAGGTTCGTGGTCTGGCTGGGAGCGCTGCGCTCCGCTAGACGCCCACGAGAGCCGGCACGTCGTCCTCGACCGGTGCGGGCAACCCGAGAAGCGCGGCGTTCTCCCTGTACCTCGTGACCGCGTATGCCGCCGCGGCAAAGGCGACGTAGTACCAGAGAACGACGACCTGCGTGATCACGTTGGACACGATGCTGAGGAGCACGAATGCCATGACGCACGCCGCGAATCCGACCGCTACTGATCGCTCGTAGCTCCACGGCCGGCTCTTCGTGAAGCGCATGGCCTGGCGTGCGACGACTCCCATGCTGATCAGCAGGGCGAGGTACGCGAGAGTCCCGAGGATGCCCGTCTCGACGTAGGAGCGCAGGAAGTCGTTGTGCGGCTCCTTCTGCTGGTCGGTCTCCAGCGAGCTCATGTTGAGGCCGATGCCGGTGATGGGGTCCGAGTTCGCGAGCGGGAGCACCTCACCCCAGTAGTCGAACCGCCATGACAGCGAGTTCGACGCGTAGCCGGCAGCGCTCGTCGAGGTGCCGAGATCCGCGAAACGCTGCAGGATCGTCGGGAACGCCACGAGCGACACCATCACGCCGGCGACCATGATCACGAGCGTGATCCGGCGCCGGCCCAGGAAGGCGACGGCGAAGACACCGAGCACGGTGGCGATCCACGCGCTGCGGGTGTAGGTGTAGTAGAGGCACACGACCGAGAACAGAAGCAGCACCGACATGGCGATCTTCTTGTTCCTCGTCAGGTGAGGAACCAGTGCCGCACCCATGATGATCAGCAGCGTCAGGTAGATCGCGAACGGGTTCGGTTGCGCGAACGTGCCCTCGAACCGGCTCACGCCACCACTGGTGAACTGTGAATGGTGGGTGACGACGTTGAAGATCGTGTACCCCACCGGGATCACCGCAGAGATGTAGATCGACGCGATCAGTTTCTTGATCATGTCGCGATCGACGAGCATCACCTCGAGGACCGCAAGCATGGTCACGACGGCCAGCACTCGGATCGCCTCGAGCAGGCTGACGCTCGGGCTTGCGGAGTTGATGACGCTCAGGAAACCGGCGAGTGCGAAGAGGATCAGGCACACCCGGTGGATGGACATCGGGGGTGACTTCCTGCCCTCGCGCATTCGCGTCAGCAGCCAGAAAAACGAGACCAGAATGAAGAGGATCGCGAGAGCGCCGGTGGGGTCAAGCCCTGGTGCCGAGGCCGTTGCGCTGTTGACGCCGGAGGTGCCGCCGTTGCCCGCACCGGTCTTGGTGATGTCGAGACTTGCTCGGATCGCGATCGTCGTGAAGACGAAGTTCTCGAAGTTCACGAGCCCGAGCACGAAAAGGCCCAGACCGACGAAGGCTCCGATCGGAACCACGAGCAGAAGCTTGTTGCCACCGAGCGCGGCTTCGACGCTGCTCTCGATCGAGAGTGCGAGGATGGCAACGGTGCAGAGCGCGAAGATGATCTTCGAGCGTCGCGACATCAGGTCGATGTCCGGCGTCCGACGCACCAAGACCGTTGCCATCACGAGCTCCCCCTGTCCTCGGGAACGCTCAGACCGCAGCGTGTGCGGTGAGCCCCCTTCCGATGCGCTGTACCGGCCGCCTCGTCACGTGAGGGGCGGACGGTTCCCTGTCCAGTGTACGGGGCGGCGTTCTTCATGGCAAGTTTGCGGTTATCGAGGTGCTCTCGACATCCACCGACTCGTCGACGTCGACACCATCCTCGACAACGTTCTGGTTGAGCGTGGGGACATCCCCGCCGTGCGCGGGGTCGGTGGCCTGCATGGGAAGGGCCCTGGGGCTGAGACTCCCGGGTGAACGCCCACGCCGGAGTGCGGCCCTCCAGCCGGCCATCTCGCCCCCGTTGAGCACGACCATCACGACGGCAAGCACGGCCAGCCCGGCCAGGCCCGCGACAGGCGTGAACACCAGTAGATGCGTTCGGTCGACGGAGCTGTACAGATCGAATGCGACTGACACCGCGATCATCACTGCGGCGGAGGCGGCGGAGGCGCCCAGGAGCTTCACCGTGTAACCGACCAGTCCCCGCCCCGGGTTCCCGTCGACCTGGGCGAGGCGATACCACCCGTGCGCGACATTGACGTACTGCGCGAGCGAATAAGCGAGCGCCACGCCAACGATCGCCATCTGATTGTGTATGCCCAACGGCAGCACGAAGATGGGGAGCAGGACGAGGTTGGCAAGCACTCCGTAGATGGTGTTGCGCAGGGGAGTTCGCGTATCCAGCCGCGCGAAAAAGGGCGCGAGGAGCGCTCGCTGGACGGCGGATCCCACCAGACTCACGGCGTATACGGCGAGCACGGTGCCGAGCAGCTCCGCATAGGCCAGCTTGAAGCTTCCGCGCTCGAAGACCGCGATCGCCGCGGGCCGCGCGAGCACCGCCATGAATGCCGTGAGCGGGAGGCTGATCGCGAGCATGATGCGCATGCCGAGCCCGGTGAAGCGGCGGACCTCGACCTGCCCGCCGCGGTTGTGTGCGTCGGTGAGGCGCGGAATGAGCGCAACGATCACCGAACGGAAGAACACGGTGCCGCCCACCGCGGACACCACGAGGTAGCCGTAGTTGAGGACGGTGATCGAACCCGGCGGCAGGAACGACACCACCAGCTGTTCGCCGATGCGGGCGACGGGGTTCAGGCTCGCGGCACCGACCGGCCGGACGCACAACTTCCCGATGCCGCGGAGATGCTCGTCGTGGATGTCGAGCGCCGGTCGGAAGCGATTCCCCTGACGCAGCGCCATAGCGCACATGAAGACGGCCTGCGCGACAGCACCGGCCAGGAACGCGTAGGCAACCAGGTGGATGTCGTGCACGCCGAGGAGGCGTCCGCCGATGATGACCAGTGCTGCCAGCCCGTTGAGCACCACCGTCATGAGCGCGGGGGCGACGAACGCGTATCGCGCGTTCAGGTACGCGCGCATCACTTCGGCCACGGCCACCAGCGGCACCATGGCGAACACGATCGGCAGCATCGACGCGGCCAGGTTGACCTCGCTGCCCGAGATCCCCGGCGCGGTGATGCGCATCAGCGGAAAGGCAATCAGCCACGACACCAGCACCAGCGCGACCCCCACCGCGACCACGGTGCAGAGAACCATCGAGATGAGATGGTCGGTGGGTCTCTCTCCGCGCTTCGTCGCTGATGTCCGGAAGGCTGGGACGAGTGCCTGGTTCGCGGCCACCATGACGACCGCGACGAGACCGATCGGGATTCGCGATGCAACGAAGAACGCGTCGGTGTTCTTCCCGGCTCCGAATCCGAACGCGATGCTGACGTCGAGGATGAGTCCGGCGGCCACGCCGGCTGCGGCCGCAACCCCGGTGAGGCCTGACTGGCGCACGATCGCGCGGTCCGACTGACGCCCGGACCCCGGCGTGCTCCCGTCAGCGTTCACGGCGCACCGACTAAGCGGCCCGACCCTCGCTCTGCAGGCGCAACGCTTCGTCGAGGCGATCCTGAAGCTGGGTGCAGAGCAATCGAACCCTCGGGTCGATGTCGAGCGCACGAGCGCCCCCCGGAGCACGCGGTGAGATGTGCTCGACGAGCGCATCGCGGAACGGGAGTCCGAGGAACCGGCAGATGCTCTGCATCGCGGCTGTCGGGTTCGCGAGCAGGTCCTGATACGAGGTGAGCAGCACGTCGTCGCGCCGATCGAGTCCACGGTCGAAGAAGAGACCGTTGCGAACCCACCAGAACAGCGCCGCCGCCGTTTCCGGCGTCATCGTCGTGTAGTCGAAGCTGCGGATCTGCTCGAGCGTGGCCTCCGAAAGTCGCTCTGCCTGCCACATGCCGGTGCGATTACCCGCCGCGATGTCACCGAGCACGAGCAGGTTGTTGCGTCCGAACTTCGACACTGCCGACCGGACACGTCCGTCCACGTCGCGGTACGCCCAGATGGCGCGACCCGGAGATGGCGTATCGAGTGAGTCGAGCAGGTCGTCGACCCGATGCGAGTTGCACAGCGGCTTGAAGAGCACGAATTGATGCCGGCTGGCCATGACGATGCTGCGAATCTCCGCGTCGCTGCGAAGGAGATACTGGTTGAACGCCGCACGGTCGTTCTCGTTGTGGACCTCGAACTCCGGCGCCGTGTCGAGCCCGCGAGCGAGCATGTTCGTCCCCGATCGCTGCAGCCCGACGAGGTACACGGGCGTGGCCGTTCCGACCGGCTGGGGGTGGGATCGCCGCCAGCGCCGCTTGGTGGAAGCCACACGGAGGCGTGTCACCGGGTTGAGCTCGTCCTCCTCGACGATGCGCGCCCAGCCTTCGGTCCGCACCCAGCGCACGTGCCGGCGCACGCGGCGAGTCAGACGCCCGGTCGGGCCCTCGCCACGCGGCGCCCGATCGAAGATCGTCTCGCCGTCCTGCGGCTTGATGGCCTTCGTGCGCAGCGAGTACCCGTAGTAGAGCAGCAGCGGCAGAGTGAGCGCGCTCACCAGACGCTGATCGCGGCGAGGCATCCCGGTGCGCCATCGATCGTCCTGGCGCAGGCGGATGAGTCCATGGCGAAGGCGGTCCGGGTTGCCGGCGACGCTGTGGTTGACCGACGTGATCAGCTCGCCACCGTTCACGAACGGCAATTCAGCGTCCTCCATCCCCACCATCGCGAGAATCCGGCGAACCGCGGCCTCCGGGTCCGCGATCAGGTCCTCGTAGCGCAGCCGGATGTAGCGCTCCGGGCCCCCGCGGAACAGGATGCCTCCGGAAAGATTCCACACGTCCCAGAGGAAGGCACTCTTGGCCGGTCCGATCTGCTCCATGTGCGTCCGCGCGGCTCCATCGGTGAGCGCCTTGCGGCTCGACCACGAGTGCGCGGCGCCGCGGGGATCTCGGATCAGATGGACGATGCGCAGATCGATACCCGGTGTCGCCGAGAGTACGTTGGCGTACGCGGGGAGCTTCGACGAGTCGACGATGACGCGGTTCCCGGTGACGTCGGCGAGGGCCGCGTAGATGCCTCCCAGCGCCGTGCGCGCTTCGGCACTCGCGACCGAGCGTGCCGGGTCGAGACCTGGCCGGATGCTGCCCAGCAGCATGGCCGGAAGGTTGCGAATCCTTCCGGTGTGCCTGAGGAGCGAGACGACACCGTCCATCCGTGCGGGCTCGTCGAGATGCCCGGCCTCGGCGAGGACGCGGCTCCATACGGGGCACTCGCGAACGGGCACCCCGCAGCCGCAGAGCCGGCGCTCGGTCAGGCCGCGCTGCCAGAGGTAGCGAACCTCGCCGGCCGCGAAAACACCGTCAACCTCGCCGAGGATGTTGGCCAGCAGCGTGCTGCCGGATCTTCCGGTGCCTGCGATGTAGAGAACACGGGTAGTCATCGGTGCAACGGTCCCGCCGCCGCCTGCGAATGGCGGCATGATGCTATCCGCGCCGAAGCAGACCGCGCCGCTGCGGATCGGCCTCGACTTCCGTCACCTCGGCATGACCGTTGCCATTGCCGTTGCCATTGCCGTTGGCGTGGCCGTTGCCATTGCCGTTCGAATGGCCGTTGCCATTGCCATTGTCGTTGCCGCCTGCGACGGCAACGGGGGCGGTGGCAGCGGGACTTGCCCGCCAGGGATCCCGACGCTCGGCAGTCTGGGCGGGAGGTGCGCTCATGTGAGCCGGCACAGTTGCCGTCTCAGGCGCGATTGGCGCTGCGGTCTGGGCGTTCCACGCGAAGGCGCCTTGCTCCGGGGCCTCGACCACCGCTTCGCGGCGGCCCGAGCGCATGAGCTCGAGGATGAGGAGGAGGCCGAGCATCATCACGAGTGCGAGAGCAAACGCGATGCCCGCGAACTTGATGGTGTTGGAGAGCTTCGAAAGGCGTCCGACGTTGACCGTGGTGACGGTGCCGGGAGCGGAGTCGGTGGTGACAAGCGCCTGGGCATCGACGACTTCCTGGGTGGCATGGTCGCTTGCGCTCCGCGCGGAAGAAAGCGCGTCACTCAAAGTCTCGTATTGCACGTCCTGCTGGCCAAGCTTGACGAGCTCGGCCTTCTCGCTGACGATGAGGGCAGTCGTTGAAGTGATCGCCGACTGGTCGTTGTGCACTTGTGCAGAAGCCAGGATCCCATCGAGCTGGCTGAGGCGGGCCAACGCGCTGTTGAGCGCCACTGGTGGATCTGGATTCTGCGTGACCTCGGCGAACGTGTTGGAGTTGTTGTTGGCCGTCACCAGGCGAGCCTGCGCGTTCGTATACGCGTTCTCTGCCTGCGCGAGGCGGGGCGCTGCGATCGCGTTGAGCGTATCCACAGTCGCTTCGTGCACGGCACCCACAAGGTTCTGATGATCCTTTCCGATCAGGACGACGTGAATGATGTTGCTCGAGGTGGTGATCGTGCTCGCGCTGAGCCCGCTTGCAAGTTCGCTGGTCGGGATGTTGGTGTACTTCTGAGACACCTCAGTCAGGACCGGCTGCGACACGAGCACGTCCTTGAAGGTGTCGGCGTACTGGGACGCGGCACTCTGAGAGAAGCCGGCCGCGCTGATAGCCGGAACCACCACCGTCGCATCCGCCTCATACGCAGACGGCTGAATCTCCATCAGGCCGCCCGTCGCCAGCCCGGCGACAATAGGAATGAGAATGAGCAGCCACAGAACGCGGCGGATTGCCCGTAGGTAGTCGCGAATCTCCATGGCTTGTGCTTTCCCCCTTCAACTGTTGGCTAAATGTTGACGCGACGCCCGCGTGTCCCGACGACAAGCATACCGACACCCGCGATGACGAGTGCGGCTCCCAATGTGAGCCATCCGCCGCCGGAACCGGTGGACGGAGTCGATGTGATCCCCTGAACCCCACCATCCGGCGTGGGCGTGGCCGTGGCTCCACCAACACCGCCGCTCGGCGACGGGGACAACGTGGGTGTCGGTGTCGGCGCGGCGTCGCAGCCGAGGACGCGGATGAAACCCGAGGCGAGCGTTGCGCGATCACGGCCGCCTCCCGTCCAGGGAGCCCACACGTCGAGCTGGTAATAGCCACAGGCGTCGAATGTGTAGGTCAGCTGGATGGTGTTGGATCCCTTCGGGCTCCAGGTCTCGCTGAACGACTGCGTTCCAGGGATCACTGCCTGAGTGGTTCCGGCGGGGCCGGCGAACGTGATCCCCGGCTGGCCGGGTTGACCGTCGGAGACGTCCACACCGTTGTACGTGAGGATGTGGTCGGCCGAGAAGTTCAGTCCGACAGTCTGCGAATGGCTCGTGAGGTTCGTCGACGCGATGTCGAAGTCGACGGTCACGGGACCGCCCGAGATGTCGTACGCGTCAGGACTGCTCATGAACCCGGTCGGCGACGCCGCGGAGACGATCCCTTCGAAGTCCGGATTGCCTCCGGCCGCGACGGACTGAGACGCCAGGAGAGCGCCACTGAGCGCAACGATGCCGGCGAGGCCCGTGAGCCCCCCGAAGCGTTTCAGCGTGAACCCGCTTCTCTTGTTCATGTGGACCGCCCTTCCCATGGTTTTTGTCGAACCCTCATGCATCGTCATTATTCACCGTTCCGCAATAAGTTCAAGGATCTTGTTGGAGTCGGCGGCCGCCTTGCCGATCCCGCCCGCAGACGAACGCAACTGGATCAGGGCCGAGCGCACCCCCGTGACGGTCGTCTTGTTGGCTGGGTAGTCGCTCGGCGTCATCCGCAGAAGATCCACGATGTCCGCGTCCACACTCTCCCGGCCCACGACGATCGAGGCCGACATATCGCTGAGCGCGGAGAATTCGGAGGCGTAGTTGGCGTCGGTGCCCTGTCCTGACGCAACCTCAGCCCGAAGCTGTGATTCCTGACCGGCAAGCGTGTTGAGCTCGGCAAGCTCGTCGCCGGCAGCGATCGCTAGATGGACCATCGGTTCGTACACGCCGTAGATCCGCGACGATGGTCCGATGCTCAGGACGTCGGTGCGGAGCTGGTCGGCAAGCTGATCCGACCCGATCTTGGTCGCGAGTCCATCGAGCTGGCTGTTGACGCTGTCGAGGATTGCGATCAACGACTGTGAGAGGCTGCGACCCGAGACGGCGATGCCGGACAGGTACCTGTCAGCCTGCACGTCCGCGATCATGCCGTTGACGTACTCCACACGCTTGGTGATCTGCTTGTCGGCGCTGGTGACAAGCGTGTCGAGTGCCTCGGCATGATCCAGGCCCCTGACGCTGCTCAGCGCGTTCAGCTCGGCCGCGACGGTGGCAGATTCGCTGGCTGTGTCCTCGGAAACGCTCACCTGTGAGATCTCGTTTTCGATCGCCTGGTTCAGCGCGTCGAAGACGCTGCTCGGGGTGGCTGTCGGCGCCGCGGAAACGTTCGGTACACCGATCACCATGCCAGTGCTGCTGGAGCATCCTGACAGCAGAAAGCCGATGGCGGTCGCGCCAGCGATCAGCGCGGAGACTCCTCCGATCAGCCGTCCCATACGTCCCCCAACATCGAAGCTAATTGCCGGTGCGAAACCACATCCAACGGCTGCGCCGCCAAGCGCCGCTGGCCCTTCCCTGAGGTAATCCGTCCGAACGCATCATGACGGAGGGAAGGCTGCTTGTCAAAGTTTGGGATGCCGAAACGCCCTTCGCCCAGGTGTCCTCGAAGCTGCGAACGAACGTTCGCGGACCGTATTGTGAGATCCCGTCAAGCTGTTCAAGAGCGTCATTTGACGTCATGTCGAAAGCGTCGTTAGAATCTCTCCTCAAGGGAACGATATCTGGGGGTGGTGCTGGCGCCCAGGCGCCGTTTCCGCGGCGTTGCGGTTCGATAAGGGGGAACGGTCGTGGGGCTTGCGGAAGAGGCACATCTGGGCTCAAGTCTGGCGTCGGAGGCCGGCTGGGCAGAGCTTGAGCCTATCGAGATGGAACTGGTCGGCGAGGCACAGGCTCGAACGGCGCCCGCGTCTGCGGCCGGGGCATCACAGGGGGTCTCCCAGGCCCCGTGGCCGGTCATCCTTGCCATCGCGACCTTTGTCGTGGACATCTGCGCCGTCTTTGTCGGCTACTACATCTCCAAGAACCTGCTGTCCGCATGGAAGGACAACGCCGAGGCCACGCGCATCACGTTGATATACGCGACGGTTGCGATCTGGCCGGTGGTATTCGCGGTGTACGGGCTCTACGATCTGCGCCGCCCGACCCACGCAACCGCCGAATTCCGACGCCTGTTCAACGGCGCTGTCATGTCCGTGCTGCTCGTGGCGCTGATCGTTATCGAGGTGGACCCGCGCGCCAGCGCCTCCAAAGGGTTCGTCCTGGGGCGCGGCTTCATCCCGACGCTCCTGGTCGTCTGCTTCGTCACTGTGGTTGCGGGCCGGCTGGTAACCAGGCGTCTCTCGCACACGCTCAACGCCAGGGCCGTCACCAGCCAACTCACGCTGATCGCGGGCACCAACGACGAGGCTCGCGCCCTTGCCCGCACGCTGATGCGCCGGCCGTGGATGGGCTACCGCGTCTGCGGCTTCGTTGAGGTGACGCGGTCGGGCCTCGAGGTGATGGACGGCATTCCGGTTCTGGGCACTGTGGAAGACATCGCACAGATCAGTACCGCGCACAAGGTGCGCGCGGTGATCATCGCGGGGAGCGCTGCCGGCGGAACCACGCTCCAGAGCATCGACTCGGCACTCCCGGCGGACGTCAACGTTCGGGTCTCTCCGGGACTTCCGAACCTCGGCGCGGCGCGTGTGATCCTGGAGCCGATCGACGGAATGGCCCTGTTCTCCTTGCGCCGGCATCGCTTCTCGCGCCGGCAGCGGGTGCAGAAGCGAGCGCTCGATCTCTTCGTCACCATGGTCGCACTGGTGGTCGCCGCCCCGCTGATGCTGGGCATCGCGCTGGTCATCCGTCTGACGAGCCCCGGTCCGGTGCTGTTCCGCCAGCGGCGTGTGGGCGCGCAGGAGCAGTGCTTCACCATCTTCAAGTTCCGCACCATGGTTGTGAACGCTGACGCGCAGCGAGATGGCCTGGTGGCGAACAACGAGGCCGATGGCCTTCTTTTCAAGATGCGCCGTGATCCGCGGGTGACGAAGGTCGGACGCCTTCTGCGTCGCACGTCGCTCGACGAGCTGCCCCAGCTGTTCAACGTCCTTCGCGGCGAGATGAGCCTCGTCGGACCACGGCCTGCGCTTCCTGACGAGACCCTGCGCTATGTGGAGGCACAACGCGCGCGGCTTCGTGTCAAGCCGGGTGTCACCGGCCTCTGGCAGGTGAACGGTCGTCACGATCTTGCGTTCGAGGACTACGTTCGCTACGACCTCTTCTACGTCGAGAACTGGTCGCTGACGATGGACCTGTACATCCTCGCCAAGACGGTCCCGGCACTCCTCACGGCACGCGGCTCGTACTAGCCACCCCGGGGAGCTGGGCGCTGGCGCGGGTCCGGAGTTCACCTCCGGCATCGCCGGGCGGCAACCGCTGGGGGTGACCGCGACGCTAGAGTCGCCGGATGCGCAAAGGGGCGGGCGTCGCGCTGTCTGGTTCTCGTGTTCGCGATTGGCTTGCCGATCGTCGGTTCGAAGCCGGTTGCCGCACTGACACCCCCGTCGCTGTCCTTTTTCAGCACACCGACCAGCGGGCCTCCGGGGACTCCGGTGACGTACGACTACGAGTGGGATGCACGCTGACTGCGACGCGAACGTGCGCGTAACGCCCGGCGACCGCTCGACATTGCAGGTCAACTTCAACGGCTCACTCGACGCAACTAAGTGCTTCCGGCAGACGGCAACTGCTCCGGGACGATTTCAGGGCAATATTCCCGTCGACGTCAGCACGGGCCCGCTGGTGGCAACGGCGTCGCTGTGCGATGAGAACAATGCCCTCCTTTGCCCCGTCCCGACAAGCCCCGCTGTCAACTCCTCGTTCGACGTGACCCCACCCCCGACGCCTACGCCAACCCCAACGCCAACCCCAAATCCAACGCCGACACCTAGCCCGATCCCGACCCCCACACCGACGCCGTATCCACCCCACGCCGACACCGCACTCCCCACCCCGACGCCCACGCCGACAGCTACCGCCACCGCAACACCTACCCCCACCGCAACCGGGGGGCCGACCCCGACGCCCACGGGTGCTACATCCCCAACGCCGACGGGGACGACCGGTTCATCGCCCGGCTCCACCACCACGGGAACCTCGACCCCTACGCGCCCTCCAACGCCGGCCCCGACACCGACCCCGTTCATCGTCGGTCCCGGTCCGAGCGAGTCCGGCGGTGGACCGGCCGAAGGCGGCGCTGCGTGTTCGGTGGGGACCGGACGCGCGCCGACCTCCGTCGGAGCTCGAGAGCATGACGGCGCAGCTCAACGCCGGGGCGGATGGAACCTCGATCCAGATTGACCTCCTCGCCATGAACGAGTACTACCGCGATGCCGGCTCCAATCCCGTTGACTTCGTCACCCGCGTGTACGACGACGTCCTCGAGCACGACCCCACCCCGGTGGAGATGGCGGACGCGCTGGCGATCGTCGGAAATGGCAGCGAGGCAGACGCGCGGAGCCGGCTCGCGCAGGACGTTGTCATGAGTGCCGAGGCACGCGCCATCCGCGTCGACGCTGCATTTCACACGTTGCTCAAGCGGTACCCGGACAGCGCCGAACTTGCCCTGTGGGTCAACCGGCTCCCAGGTTCCTTGGACGGCGGCGTTTCTAGCGCTGAGATGGTTGCCGAGATCGCCGCGTCGGCGGAGTTCTATGCGCGAAATGCCGATGTGGCAGCGCGTTTTCTCGCACAGCTGTATGAGGACCTGCTCAACAGGGCGCCGACCGCGGCGGAGCTCTCGAGCGACGCGGCTTCGATCACCCAGGCCAACGGCGGATCATTGGCGGTGAGGTTGGCGATCGCGGAGGACATCATTGCGGGCAACGAGTTCCGCCGCGACGAGGTCACGTCGTTCTTTGAGACGTACCTGCGCCCGACCTGCGCTCGGATCGCGTCGGAGGAGTGCGGCGCTCCCCTGCAAACTCCGACCGCTTCGGAGATGTCGGCCGCCATGACCGCGCTGGCAAGCGGCGCGACGGAGGAATCCATCATCGCCGGCGTCGTCGGGAGTGACGCGTACTACCAGAGGCAGGGCAGTACGCAGGCAGGCTTCATCCGGGGTGTGTATCAGGACCTGCTCGGGCGAGCGCCGTCCAACGCCGAGATGTCGTCAGCGCTGAGCAAGTACTCGAACGACTCGTCGGGCCATGAATCGTTTGCCCAGGCGATGACAAACACCATCACGTACCAGGATCTGGTCGTGTCACTCGACTACCAGCAGCTGCTGCTTCGCACGCCGTTCCCAGCAGAGTTGAACGCCGGGCAGAAGCTGCTCGCTGGAAACTTCATTTCCCTCCAGCCGCCGGACGACGTGCTCAACGAGACGATCATGGGCACCCCCGAGTACTTCGCTGATACAGGTGGTACCGACAGCGACTTCATCGCGGGAGCGATCGCGTCGCTGCTCCTGCGTCCTGGAATGACACAGGAAGTCGCGACATACCTGAACCAACCACTGCCTCACGATGCCGGGTGGCAGAGCGGAGTGGCGACAAGCATCCTCGACGGCAACGAGTATCGAACCGCATTCATCAGTGGCGTCTACGAGCAGTTGCTCAGCGTGAAAGTCTGCGCAGTCCCGGCCGGAAGCCCACAGCCCGGCGGGGGGGCGATCGCCAAGGTCGGGATCGTGCTCGTTGTCGGCGTCCTGCTTGGAGGATTCGTCGTCGCAATCGGTGTTCCCGCGATCCTCAAACGCCGCAGCGGATCGCCCCCCGCTCCACCCGCGTCCCCACCAACGTCGTGACGCTCAAGGGAGAAAGATTGAGGACGGGGCGTTGCCACCCCGTCCTCTCGATAAGGGGTAAGTACGATAGTGCGGGCGACTGTCCCGGAATTGCAAGCGAAATGGGAAGCGTTAGCGCGGTCTTAATGCGCTGTGCGCCGCGTCTTAACCGGTCGAAGGAGTCAGATCGGCGTGACGCGAATGACGAAGTAGTCGATGGACCTTCCATCTCTGATGAACGCTTCCTGCGCGACGACGCTTGCCGTGAAGGCCTCTTCGTCGGCCAGCTGGATGAGCCTGGACTGACCGGGTGAGGGGCCGACGAAGAAGAGAATCCGTCCGCTCATTCGAGTCAGGTGCCGCCGCGCGTCACGAATGAACACGGCGATGTGTTGAATGTCGTCAATCACGCCGTCGAATGTGAATCGATCGTTCGGCGCCCCAAGTCGCACCTGTGGCTCGTAGATGATGACGTCGAACTGTCCGACGACGCCAGCGAACTCATCGCTCTCGAGAACATCGATGCGCCCTGTCATCCCGCTGCGCTCGACGTTGAGACGCGCCGCGTCGCGAGCCTCCGGAGCGGCATCGACCGCGACCACATGAGCTCCGCGGGACGCAGCAAGGATCGCGTTCACGCCACTGCCCGTATTGACGTCGAGGACGCGGTCCGCATCGCCGACCTCCGCAAGCACTGCCTCGCCGAGCAGGTGCGAAACGCCGGTGATCCGATGGACGCCGGGCGGGATGGTCAGCTTCTTGCCGAGGTAGGCGAACGTCTGCTCCGCGTCGTTGTCGCGCGCCGTCGCGCGGGCGGCTGCCTCATGCCATTCTCGGATGCGTTCGGCGACCTCTGAAGAGATCACCTGGCGATGCCGACCGGCGACGGCACTCGTGCGGACCACCGTTCTCAGGTCCGCACCGTGCTCATCACCTCGATCAGTGTGTGGAATCGAAACGCTCCTCAACGTCACACTCTGTAAAAGCGACGCTATTACACCATCGACTTGAGACGCGCGCACGCCTATGACCAACTCCCGTCCGCACGAGATACGCTCTCGTTTGTGACGATCTCGTTAACCTTCCTCGCCGCCGCGGGGGGCGTGGTGCTCCTTGCCTTGGTCGGCGCCGCCGTCGCAATCCTTCGCACACGGAGGAGCAACGATCGTCTGCTCCGGTCGATGCATGAGACGCGAAGCGAGGAGCGACGAGCCGCCGCGTATTTGGAGACGGCGCTCGGGTGGCATGCCTATCTGCAGACCCTCCGGCCGCTCGCCTTCCCGGAAGAGGGACTCGCAGTCCACAGGTCTCGAGACCTGGCGATCGTGCTCCGATCCCGCGCTCAGCTCGAGCTGTTCGGCTCGGCTGCGGTCCAGAAGTTGCACGAGGAAGCACTCGACGAGTCCGTGACGCTCATCGACCTCCTCCGCTCGATGCCCAGGGCGCCGGCCACAGGCGACGTCGACCTCGCGGCGGGGCGTGTGGTTCTGCGATTCGTGCTCAAGGAGGTCGGGAAGCGGGTCAATGCGCTCGAGCGGCAGATGAACAGCGAGCTGCAGGCACGGACTGCGATCGCCGAGCGCTCCGTCGAGATCACCGGACGGCGCCACGACCTTTCCGACGGGTCCGAGAACGGCAAGGACCGGTCAGACATCGCCGAAACGGTGCAAATGCTTCCCCGTTGACGCCGAACGCGTCAATCGCGTTAGTCTACGCGCTCACCCGCTCGACGCCGTCGGATGACCCACTCGCGCTCGAGTGCAGCTCCGTGAAGAACGTCCCCCGCCGGATCACCAGGTCGAGCCATGCACCAGCCATCATCGACGTCACCAGCGCCAGCAGAACCAGGTCCACGTAGAACGCCTCGGAGATGATACGGGCGTCAAGTGCGACTGACGCCATGACAATCGCCGGCCCGCCGCGCGCGTTCAGGGCCATCGCGAGGTTGATGGCGCTGTCCCGCTTCTCACCGGCCAGGCGCGCTCCGGTGTAGATGCTCAACGCCTTCACAAGGCACGCATACACAAGGAACAACACGAAGAACGGGATGTTGAAGTCCCGGATGAGGTCGAGCTTCAGCCCGACGATTGCGAAGTAGATCGGGATGAAGAAGGCGAAGGAAAAGCTCTGGATGCTCGCTTGCGCGCGTGCCGCGTCAATCGAGACAGTGCTCTTGCCCTCCTGATTACCGGAGAGCGTGCCCGCGAGGATGCCTGCGACGAAGGCGCCGAAGATCGGCGAGATGCCGACGAAGAGGGCGAGGCTCGTCATGATCATCATGAAGACGACCTGGAACGCGAGTGCGTTGCTGCGCCCGAGGAAGTTGAAGCGCATCGCTCCCATCCTTTCGACAAGCGAGCGCCCGAAGGCGAGCGGTATGCCGAATATGGCAATCGACGCGACCACGTAGTAGGCGTCGGAGAGGGCGGTACCCGGATGGATCGACAGCAGGCTCGGCAACGCGAAGCTGTCGCTCGAATCGGTCGCGACAAGGCCGACGGCAATGCTCAGGAGCACGTAGAGGATCACGTCGTCGATGAGCGCGACCGTGAGCACCATCCGCGCAAAGGACGTCTTCATGAGTCCGAGGTCGGCGAGGATGCGCGAGATGACCGGGATGCTGGTCACGGCGATCCCGCAGGCGAAAACGATCAGCAGTGAGGTGTGGTTGTTAGCCGCGCCGATGAGTCCACTCGGGTTGAGCACGAGCAGAAAGGCAGCACCCGCCGCGAAGGGAATGACGTTGCCGATGAGCGCAATGAGCGACGTGGTCCGGCCCTCGCCGCGCCGGCGATGCGACTGCAGCGTGGCGCCCGCGCAGTACATGAGGAGTAGCTGACCTAGCTGATAGAGGGCTCCGAGAACCGCAGTGGTCGATGCGCTGCCGGCGATGAGCTGATGGGTCAGGTCGGGACGGAGGAATCCGAGCAGGGTTGGTCCGAGCGCCAGTCCGGCGATGATCTCGCCCGCAACCCGTGGCTGTCGGAGCTTCACGAACAGAAAACCCACGGAGTGAACGGCGACCAAGAGGACGCTGAGTGTCAGAAGCAGATGCAGCGTGTCACCGTCGCTGAAGCTCAGGCTCGCGGTCATTGCGAGTGTCCCCTGGACGCGACCTTCAGTGGTCCACGCATGCCGCTCCCCCCGGACGCGACTCGGCTGGGCCTGGTTGGGCCGATTATCCAACCGAACGAATCTCTCGCGTCACTCTATCAGAACGAAGGAGTTCGGAAAACTACGATGATTTGGCGCGAGACGATGACCCAACAGCCGCCGATCACCGATGACCCCGCCCGGCTGGAGGACGCGGCGTTCGCGGCCCCGCGGGTGCCGAGTCCGATTCAGCGGATCGGACCGTACCGGCTGGCGGCTGTCGTCCTGCTCGTCCTTCTCCTCGGGTTGCTCGCGGCAGCGGTGTTCCTCGCCATCACGGTCGGCGTCACCCTGCTTGTCGGAAACCTCCTGCCCAGGCCGGTGAATCTCGCCGCTCCGATCGCCGGGGTCGGGGTTGCCGCGCTCTGCTTCGGAGGGGCATCCCGCTTTCGCAAGGGGATGCTCAAGAACCGTTACGGGCTGTTCCGTCGGCCGCCGCGCGAACTCGGAGCCGACCTCGCCGGCGAGCTGATCCCCTCCTTCCCCGGGAGGCAGCGGCGCGGCCCCGAGGGGCCGCGCGCCGCCGTCACCAGTACTAGCCGACGGGCAGCACGATCCGCTTGAAGACTGCGTTCGTCACATCGGCGAACGAGGTGTAGATGGCGGCCGCCGCAGTGGCCAGGCCGAAGATTCCGCCGATCTGGGTCATGCCATGACCCATCGCGTCATGACCCCAGAAGCCGATGCCCAAGAAGACGAAGGTGATGGTCAGCAGGACGAAGACCACGGTGACGGCCTTGGTTCCCGCCAGCGATGCGATCGTCATGTAGAGCGTGAACAGTCCCCACGCCATCGCGTAGAGCCCGAGAATCGGCGTTGGATCCTTGGGAAGGATGCTGCCGAACAACGTGAAGATGAACACGAAGCTGAACCAGAACGCCGCGTAGCTGCAGAACGCCGTGGCAGCAAAATGCGCGCCATTCTTGAAAGCGACCAGGCCCGCGATGAGCTGGCCGCCCGCTCCCCATGGAATCGCCAGCGCCAGCACCACGCCGATCGACGTCGACGGAATGATGCCCACGTTGAGAAACGACAGCAGCAGCGTCGTGAAACCGAAACCAGCCAGCCCCAGCGGAGCCGGGCCGGCCCACAAATCGGGAGCCGCCACCACCGGTGCCGGCGCTGCAGTTGCCCCTGATACCTGTGCCATGAGTCAGTAGCCCTCCAATGAGTCCGGAGTCATTCGCACTCCGGGCGCGTGTTCGATAACGAACTGTCCCCCATCGCGACCCTTCTACTGTTCCTTGCTCTCCTCCTCCGTGGCGCGGCGCTGGAGGTCCGCGACGATCGTCGCATCGGCGAGCGTCGTGGTATCGCCGAGCTTCCGGTTCTCGGCGATGTCGCGGAGCAGGCGGCGCATGATCTTCCCGCTTCTCGTTTTTGGCAGGTCGGGCGTGAACGCGATCCATTTCGGTCGCGCGATCGGGCCGATGAGCTTGCCGACGTGGTTGCGCAGCTCGGCGATGAGCTCCGTCGACTTGTCGTAGCCGGCACGCAGCGTGACGAACGCGGAAATCGCTTGCCCTGTCTCAGGATCGTTCTTCGCGACCACGGCCGCCTCGGCGACGGCGGGATGGTCGACGAGCGCCGACTCGACCTCGGCTGTGGAGATGCGGTGACCGGCGACGTTCATCACGTCGTCGACGCGGCCCATGAACCAGAAATAGCCCTCCTCGTCGATGCGCGCGCCGTCACCGGCGAAGTACTGGTTCCCGAACTTGTTCCAGTAGGTCTCCTTGTAGCGCTCGTCATCGCCCCAGATGCCGCGCAGCATTCCCGGCCACGGTTTGGTGAGCGTCACGTAGCCACCGCCACCGAGCGCAACTGGCACACCTGCCTCGTCCACGACAGATGCACCGATGCCGGGCAACGGCTTGGTCGCCGAACCGGGCTTCAGCGTGGTCAGGCCCGGGAGCGGCGCGATCATGATCCCGCCCGTCTCCGTCTGCCACCACGTGTCCACGACCGGGACGCGATCGCCACCGATGTACTGGCGGTACCACATCCACGCCTCGGGGTTGATCGGCTCGCCGACGGTGCCGAGCATCCGGAGGCTCGTGAGGTCGTGCGCCTGCGGATGCTCCGCCCCCCACTTCATGAACGTGCGAATCGCGGTCGGCGCGCAGTACAGGACGGTGACCTTGTACTTCTCGATGATCGACCACCAGCGGTCCTTGTTCGGGTAGTCCGGCGTGCCCTCGTACATCACCGAGGTCACGCCGTTGCCGAGCGGCCCATACACGATGTAGGAGTGGCCGGTGACCCAGCCGACGTCGGCCGCGCACCAGTAGACGGTGTCCGGCTGGATGTCGAACACGATGTCGTGCGTGAACATCGCGTAGAGGAGGTAGCCGGCCGTGGTGTGCTTGATGCCCTTGGGCTTGGCGGTCGTGCCCGACGTGTAGAGCGTGAAGAGCAGGTCTTCCGAGCCCATGTGCTCGGGCTCGCAGACGTCCGACTCCTTCTCCACGAGGTCGTGGTACCAGTGGTCCCGGCCCTCCTTCATCGGCACCTCGTTGCCGGTGCGACGGACGACGACCACGTCCTTGACCGTCGGAGCGCCCTCGCAGGCCTCGTCGACGCTCCGCTTGAGGGGGACGAGGTTCCCGCGCCGCCAGCCCTCGTCGGCGGTGATGATGGCAACGGCGGCGGCGTCATTCATCCGGTCCTTGACCGCATCCGCGCTGAACCCGCCGAAGACCACCGAGTGCGCCGCGCCGATCCGGGCGCAGGCCAGCATCGCCATCGGCAGCTCCGGGATCATCGGCATGTAGATGCCGACGCGGTCTCCGCGCTTGATGCCGAGGCGGCGCAGCGCGTTGGCGAACCGGCAGACGCCGGCGAGGAGCTCCGAGTAGGTGATCGTGCGGGTGTCACCGCCCTCGCCCTCGAAGTGATAGGCCACCTTGGCGCCCTTTCCCGCCTCGACGTGGCGGTCGAGGCAGTTGTACGAGACGTTGAGCTCGCCGCCGAGGAACCACTTGGCGAAGGGGAGGTCCCATTCCAGGACCTTGTCGAACGGGCGATACCAGCTCACGTACTTCTTCGCCTGCTCGGCCCAGAACCCCTCAGGATCGGCGGCCGCCGCGTCGTGGAGGCTCGAGTCGGTGACCCTCGCTTTGGCTTTGAACTCGGCGCTGGGGGCAAAGGTTCGGCGCTCGTCGAGCAGCGTGTCGATGGTCTTGGCGTTCTCGCTCATCCCGATCTCCCCACGACGGCCTAGAGAAATATTTGTCGCGCATTAATTGCACTAGTGGGGCGGCTTGGGCAAGCACCAAAAGTTTCAAGCCCTTCTCGGTGCCGCCCGGCCTGGTCGAGAAGAATGTGGTTGGCCGGCCGACCAAGCCCCTCGGGAGCCGGTGTCAGGGGTCTATCGGCGTTCCGTGACCCTTTGCAACCAACTCTTCACAGCTTGCCATCGAGCGCGGGCCGAGATCGCGTCGATACTGGCATGCGGGGACTGGGCAGTGTCACCAGACACCGCCACTCGGAGCCTTTCTGGAGGAGCGACCATTCATACACGGGCGAGGCGGCAGCAGCGATCCGGGTCCTGGGGACAGGGCCTGGTTGAGTTCGCCATCGTCGGTGGACTCCTCTTCTTTCTGATCTTCTCAGTGATGAACGCCGGCTTCTACCTCTATGGAGCCAACGCGATGCAGTACGCGGCCGACATCGGCGTCGCGACCATCGCCGCCGAGGGCAACTACGACAACCCATTGGCGGCTGCCCCGAACAACGCCGACACGGTCGCGATCGCGCGAATGATCAGCGACGGGCTCAACAGCACGCCGCTGGTGACGGTCACCGAGATCGACATCTGGAAGGAGAACGTGAGCTCGGGTGGAGTCTTCACTGATGACACCAGCGATCCCGCGTGCGGGGGCAACGCCTGCGAGAATATCTACAACGGGCAAGGTGTGCTCCAGAACCCGGTCGCCGGGAAAGCACCGTGGTTGCCCGATGTCCGCGATGTGGGCTCGACGCCCGACTACGCGAAGCTCGTCATCCACTTCAAGTACACGCTGCTGATCGGCACCACGACCTTCAACAGCACCACGCTCAACCTCTTCCGCCTGGAGCCGCAGACATGACGCGGCGGCTGCGTGACACCCGCAAGGGACAGGCGATGGTCGAGATGGCCCTGCTGCTCCCCGTGCTGATGCTGCTCTTCCTCGGGTCGTGGACCGCCGCGAACCTGATCGACGACAACAACGCGGCAGCGCAGGCCACGCGTGCCGGTGGACGTCTCGCCGCCGAGCTCGGGAACAACGGGTATCCGAACGGCACGCTCGCGGCCTGCCAGAGCGGGGTGCAGAAGAATCCGTGCCAGGTCGACCAGGACATCATGGACCAGGTGCTGCCGATCGTCTCGCCGCAGCTGACCAATGCCAAGGTCATCGAGATCGACATCTACCAGCCCAGCGGATGCACCGGGACCACCCCGTTCGCGAGTGGCACGTGCCCGCCGAACAACGGCGCCTACTGCACCAGCTCGTTCCAGAACTCGTACACGCCGGTCTGCTCCGGCGTCACTGAGCTGATCGACAAGTACACCGTGAGCGGAAGCACTGAGACGCTGTCGGGCACCGCCGGGTACACGCTCGACGAGCGGAGTCAGACGCATCCGAACGAGTCGGAGCTCGGCGTGCGACTTGTCTTCACGTACACGTCGCCAACCCTTTCGTTCTTTACCCAGACCGACTCTCAGTACACCGTTATGCGGCTTGCGCCGACATCGTGAGGAAGACAATGAGACCAGAACCGATCCGGCCCTCCCGGCGCTCCGCAAAGGGTCAGGCGATGGCGATATTCGCCCTCGTCTCGGTCCTGCTGTTCGTCGTTGCGGGCCTTGCCGTCGACGCGGGCACGAGCTATCTCACCAGCAACCGGATCGAGCGCGCAGCGGCAGCCGCGGCGCTTGCGGGTGTTGCGTACCTCCCCGGCGACTACCCCGACGCGCAGAACGCGGCGCTCGTCGAGGCCGCGCGCGATGGCTTCGCGAATGCCGGCGCCTCCAACGCGTGCGCCGGGAACCCGTCTCCCTGCGTCGTCACCTCGCAGCCGGCGGACAACAAGCTGACCGTCACCATCTCGGTATCCGTCTCCACGATCTTCCTCCGCATCGTCGGCTTCGGGAACCACACCGTGGTGCGCTCCGAAACCGCTGAATACCTGCCGCCCATCTCGCTCGGCCAGCCAGGCTCACAGCAGGGTTCAGCCTTGCAGGCTGCCGGGTGCATCGGCCTGCCGAGCTACTGCTCGAACCCGTCAAGCGGTCTCGGCAGCAGCGGGAACTTCTACTTCGAGCGCGAGGAGGGCTGGGGCAACCCACGCTCCGAAGGTGATGCGTTCACGCCGTCGCCTCAAGAGTTGTCCAACGGCTGCGGACCCAGTGGGAGCGACCCGTGCACCGCTGCGTCCGCTCCTGACTACCATCAGATCAGCGCCGAGGCCGGCACCGTCACACCCGACGCGACCCTGAACTATCAGGGAGGATCCAACTACCTGATCGCCATCCCCGCGGGTCAGTCCGCGGATGTTCAGATCTTCAACCCGGCGTTTGCAGCGGACACGTGCGGCGCGGACAACGGACCGTCCGGCTACTGCTATCACGAGGACGACGGCAGCTTCGACGGCTCTAACCACACCGTCACCCCGCCGTACACCGACTACTCGGCGATGGAGTACACGCTGTACAGCGTCTCGACGCTCTCCTCGCGATCCGGCGACACGAAGGTGAGCCAGGAAGTGTTCTATCCGTACAACGCGACCTGCCTGACGCAAGCGGCAGGGACCCTCGCGGCAGCGACAGGGATCTGCCCGAACTCACCGGCCCACAGCTACTCGTACTTCCCGCCATGCCCCGCGTGCACCCCGACGGCGACAACCGTCAGCAGCACAACAGGTCCGAGCACGTACCACCAGTGGGTTTCCGCGATCAACTACCAGCCGGTCGGTGGCAGCAACGACGCCGCTCTCTTCAGCGATCAGTACGACACCCTCAGCGGCTATCTCAGCAACTGCGGCGGTTGCGTGACCAAGTACTGGCGGCTCGAGGTCGACACGCTCCAGTGGAACGGCCAGCCGACGTGCAAGGCAACTTCCGGACCGTGCTCGTACATCACCACGGGCACGGACACCGCCTCGGAGGCGCACAAGGGCTACGCCGTACGCCTCATCTCTGACAACGGATCGCCGTCACCGATTACCCTCGGGACGATCACTCCGGGCGCCAGCGCCGGATGCGGCAGCTGCGGCACAGCTTCCGCGATGGATGACATGACGCTCTACACGCCGGTGAACGGGACGCAGTTCTCCGTCCCCCTCTTCAACGTTGACGCATCGTACGCCGGCCAGACGCTCAACATCGATCTGTTCGACATCGGCGACGTCGGAGGTGGCCCGGCGTATGTGGGTCTCCGAGAACCTGATGGGACGACCTGGGCTCCTGAAACGAGCATGACCGACGTCGGTGCCTCTCTCGATGGGGCGAGTCCGCCGAGCGGTGGCGCGACCGTCTCGCCGCTTGGGACCTGGCCCGGCACCGGAGGCGGGTCGTGTTCATTCTGCTTCCAGACTGCAGGCTCCGGTGGCGGAGCCATCTACCAGGGTCAATGGGTCCAGATCAAGATGCAGGTCCCGCAGTCCTTCACAGCCGGGTACTGGGACCTCGTCTACGACGTTGCCCCGAGCGCCACAGCCGGTGACACGTTCAGCGTCGAAGTCGGGTTCGCCGGCACGCCGGACCACCTGCTCCCCTAAGCGTCGACCCACCGCCTGCTTCACAGCGAACTCTGAGCATCCGCCCAGATCGCCGTGAGCAGGCGGCGGGAGACTCGGGCTCATGGCATCCCGCCCGTTCTTCGACGATCCCTCGCCGCCTCCTCCGCCTGCTCTGCCGGCGCCGCGAGTCGCGGGTCGATCGGACGGTCATGCCGCCCCGCTCCGGTGGGCGCGGCGTGTGGTCCGCGGCCGCGAGGATGACGCCGTCTGGGTTCGCCCCTCGCTGATCGCACTGCTGAGCGTCGCCGCACTGTTGTACCTCTGGGACCTCAGCGCCTCGGGATGGGCGAACGCCTTCTACTCGGCCGCGGTGCAGGCGGGCTCGACGAGCTGGAAAGCATTCTTCTTCGGGTCATTCGACGCCTCCAACTTCATCACCGTCGACAAGTCCCCCGCCGCGCTGTGGGTGATGGACGTCGCCGCGCGGATCTTCGGGGTCAACGCGTGGAGCATCCTGGCCCCACAGGCGCTCGAAGGCGTCGCGACCGTCGGCTTCACCTACCTCACGGTTCGCAGGTGGTTTCCACCGGCTGCGGCGCTCATCGCCGGCGCGACCGTCGCGCTCACGCCGGTGGCGGCGCTCATGTTCCGGTTTGACAACCCGGATGCCCTGCTCGCCCTGCTACTGACCGCCGCGACCTACGGCGTGGTTCGCGCGATCGAGGCAGGCAAGACGAAGTGGCTGGTGCTCGCCGCGACGCTGGTTGGCTTCGCGTTCCTCACCAAGATGCTCCAGGCGTTCCTGGTCGTCCCCGCCTTCGCGCTCGTCTACCTGATGGTGGCCCCTGTTTCACTGCGGCGGCGCATCACCCAGCTGGCGATCGCCGCCGGCGTGATGATCGCGGCATCAGGGTGGTGGGTCGCGATCGTGCAGCTCACCCCGGCCGCGGACCGCCCGTACATCGGGGGTTCGCAGGACAACAGCATCCTCAATCTCATCTTCGGCTACAACGGTTTCGGGCGTCTCACCGGCAACGAGGCGGGCAGCGTCGGCGGCGGCGCCACCGCGGGCTCGATGTGGGGCCCGACCGGATGGGACCGTCTCTTCAACACCAGCTTCGGCGGCCAGATCTCATGGCTGCTTCCCGCAGCCGTGATCCTGCTGGTCGGGGGTCTCATCCTCACCGCGCGCGCCGCGCGGACCGATCGAACCCGCGCTGCATTCCTTCTCTGGGGCGGGTCGCTCGCGGTCACCGCGCTGGTCTTCAGCTTCGCCGCGGGGATCATCCATCCCTACTACACGGTCGCCCTGGCTCCGGAGATCGGCGCGCTCGTCGGGATGGGCAGCGTGCTGCTCTGGAGGCATCGCGCGGAGGTCTGGGCCCGGCTGCTGCTGGCGGCGGCCGTGGGCGCAACCGGGGTGTGGTCGGCGATCCTGCTCGAACGCAGCCCGACCTTTGCTCCCGGGCTGGCCGGAGCCGTCGCGGCACTCGCGATCGCCTCCGCAATCGCGATCGTCGCCATCCCGCTCCTCCGCAGATCCGTCGCGAATCTCGTGCTCGTCGTGGCCCTGCTCTCGGTGTTCGCGGGACCGGCTTCGTACACGATCGACACCGTCCTGACCCCGCACAGCGGCGCCATCCCGTCGGCCGGGCCGGCGGTGACCGCGGCAGTGTCCGGCGGGCCGGGAACAGGCGGCTTCGGTCGTGGCGGCTTCGGCGGAGGCGGCTTCGGCGGTGGTGGCTTCCGGTCGCCCGTCGGCGTTGGAGGCGGCGGCTTCGCGCCGGGCGGATTCGTTCCCGGCGGCGGTTTTGGCGGCTTTGGTGGCGGAGGCTTCGGTGGTGGCGGTTTTGGTGGGGGTGGCACCGGTGGGAACTTCCTCAACGCGAGCGCTCCGGGTGCGGACCTCGTGAAGCTGCTGAAGACCGGCGCCTCACGCTACTCGTGGGTTGCAGCCACGATTGACGCCAACTCGGCAGCCGGATACCAGCTCGCCACCGACGATCCGATCATGGCGATCGGCGGCTTCAATGGAACGGACCCCACGCCGACGCTGGCACAGTTCGAGGCGTACGTGGCCCAGGGCAGGATCCACTACTTCATCGGTGGTGGCTTCGGTCCGGGCGGCGGCAGCGGCACAGCGAGCGCGATCTCGCAGTGGGTGGAGCAGCACTTCACCGCGACACGCGTCGACGGCGTGACCGTGTACGACCTCACGCACCAGTCGCGCTGATCAGCGGCTCAGCGATCCGTCCATGCTGCGGCTGACGTGGCGTCGAGGTCGACGCTCGCGTCAGTGACACGCTTCGCGGCCTCCGGATGTGCCGCTCCCGCATTCGCGACATACCAGAGCCCGAAGTTCCCGTCCGGGTCCGACGCATCCATGTAGAGCAGGTTGTCGCCGGTCGGCGACCATGACGGCGAGTTGCACAGGCAGTTGGCAACCACGACGCGCGGCGCGCTGAGCGTGGTTCCCTCGAGCGTCGCGACCTCGATGTCGGCAGCCTGGCCGCGGTCACACACCATCGCGACGGTGACGCCGTCCGCCGCAACCGCCGGCGCGCCGCAGTCCTGCGCGGGCGTCGTCAGGGACACCATCGCGCTGCCCGGACCCGTCTGCACACCGAGCACGGACACCACGGTTCCCTTCCCGGTGTTCGCGAAGCTCGAGTACAGGACGTTGCCGTCCGGGAGCGGGACCGGTTCGATGTCGCCGCCGGTGTACGCGTCCGGAACCGACCAGCGCGTGCCACCCCCGATGCCGGTGTCGCCGATGGCGATCTGAGCATCGATCGGGGCGGACCAGAGCGAGAAGTCGACCTCGTAGCTCTGGCCCGGCGCCGGCTTCGGCGAGTCGGTCGCGAAGAAGACGCTCGTGCCGTCCGGGCCGATCGCCGGCCAGAGGATCCAGTGATCGAGCTGCAGCGTCTTGTTGCTCGTCGACTGCGCGTCCGCCGTCAGCTGGCTGATCACGTGGCCTGCCGCGGTGACGTGGTAGAGGTCGGAGTACTGGTCGAAGCGCCGGACAACCACCAGCGTGCCGTCCGGCAGCACGCGTGGCTGCATCCAGTCCCCGCCGGAGGGGAGTGGCAGACGCCGAACGCTCGACCCCCTGATCGCGTAGATGGCGCCGTCCTGGCTCACGAAGATCGTGCCCGGCAGACGCACCTGCGGGCTCGTCGTGCTCACCAGGCTGGCGGCGCCGCCGCGTGTCTGGAATGCCGCGAGCGCGCGGTTGGCCGCGAGCCCGCTGAATGCCATGAATCCGATGAGGATGAGGGTGCGTTTCACGTCAGGTCGCCGGGAAGTACTTGGCGACTTCGGGCCGGATCAGAGTCCAGTTCGGACGCAGTGCATCCTGCGAGTCGACGAACTCGCTGCTCGTGTATGGCGGGAGCAGCACCACCTGCGTGATCGACGACAGCGGCACCGATCCCGCGATGGGCAGCAGTCCGCTCACCTGCACGATGCTCATGTCGGTCTGGAAGTCGGTGCCGAGCGACGCTGCAAGATTCGGGACGTCCGCGAGCGAGAGGTGCTTGGTCTTGGCGCGCAGCGCGATCAGGATCTGCTGCTGTCGCTGTGAGCGCGCGAAGTCCCCGTAGGCGTCGTCGTGGCGAGCGCGGACGTACTCGAGGGCCAGCGAACCGCTCATGTGCTGCGCCCCCGGGAGGACGAGAATCCGTTCGTAGTCAAAGGGATTCCCGCCGGAGAGGTCGGCGGGGTAGTAGTCGTCCATCACCGGGTTGTTGGCGATGACGTTCACGCCACCGACGTCGTTGAGCACCGACACGAGCCCCTGCAGGCCGATCCACGCGTAGTAGTCGACGTGGACGTTCAGGTCCTTCTCGACGGTCTGGATCGCGCACTGCGCCCCGCCGTGCAGGAACGCCTGGTCGATCTTCCCGTAGCCGCCGGTGCAGAGACGCACCCAGAGATCGCGTGGGATGGACAGCATGGTCACGTGCTTCGAGACCGGATCGACCCGCGTCAGGATCATCGACTGCGTGAGGTAGTCGCCTTTGAACTTCGAGTCGCTGTCCGAGCCGAGCAGCAGCAGCGTGAAGGGCGATGTCGGCGACAGGCTCTCGTTCGCCGACACCGGCTTGAGCTGTGGGTTCCCGCCGAGCGCGGTGTTCGCCTGCCCGGTGTCGCGCAACGCGACCTGGATCGCGGGCAGGAAGTACAGCACCACGCCGGTGAGGATCGAGACGAGGAAACCGGCGGCGACCAGCGATCCCCGCGCCGCCCGCTGGCGGCCGGTCTTCAGGGACGCGCGGCGCCGGCGAACCGGGCGACGACCCGTGAGATCACGCGAACGAGGCAAACCTCGAACCTCAGGTGAGACGTTGAGTGGAACGGCGAGTTCAAGGACGGCCTCCGCGGCAACGCGGTGGCCGTCAGATGGTACCCCGGCATCCGCCGTCGCGAACGCATCAATTGGCGGCCGCACGGATCGCGCGGAGGACGGTGCGGCAGCGCATCTGCATGTACGCTCATCCGCGCTTATGGTTACCAGGGCGAGCTCGCCTCCCCGCAGACAGGCGGGACGCGGATGAGCAAGAACCGCCTCGAGGCCTTCAGCGACGGCGTCATCGCTGTGGCGATCACGCTGCTGGCACTCGACCTCTCGGTGCCGGGCCCGGGTCACGGCGACCTGATCGACCTGCTCGGGGAACGCTGGCCGGAGTTCGCGGCCTACGCGGTGAGCTTCTTCCTCATCGGCATCATCTGGGTGAACCACCACGCGCGGTTCAACCTCATCGCCGTCGTCGACAGGACACTGCTGTTTCTCAACCTGGTGCTGCTGCTCTTCGTCGTGCTCATCCCGTTCGCGACAGCGACGGTGGCTGCATACCTCACCAGCCCGGGCGAGAACGCCAACATTGCGATGGCGCTCTATGCGGTTGTTCTGGAGGGCATGGCGCTGAGCTTCGGCGCGATCTTCGAGTGGTCGCTGCGAGAGGGCCGCAGCATCGTCCAAGTACCGCGAGACCAGCAGCACCGCGAACGCGTGCGCACCTCGATCGGGGAGGTCGTCTACGTCATCGTCTTCGGCGTCGCGTTCATCAGTGCCCCGATCGCGCTCGCCATCACCGGGGCGACCGGCGCCTACTACATCTTCGCCCCGGTCCCTCGCGTGCACCCTGGATCCGAGGAATGAACCCCGCAGCTCCAGGCGCCGCCACCGTGTCCTGCGGCACCCAAGGTCTCAGCAATGTCACAGACACCGCTGAGGTCATGCTGAGCATCCGGCCTCATGCTGCAGAGTGTCACCAAACTGAAAACCTCGGAGCCGGAAGATGACCAGCGACATGCAGGACAACCTCCCGTTCGATCCGCCACCTCCGCCTCCCCCATCTGAGGCGCCCGGAGCGGCGTACGGCCACTGGTCGCCGGACCCCTGGTGGGGACCGCCGCCCTGGCCGCCTGCGACCCCGCCGCGCGGACGTTCGAAGTTCATGCAGCGGACGCTCATCGCCGGACTCGCGATCGTCTGCATCGGCGCGGGCGGGGGAACCGCCTGGGCGCTGACGAGCGCGACCATCGCGCACCAGACCATCGCGACGCTTCCCAATGGTCCGAGCGGCAGCGGTGAGGCACCGAACAGCACCGGCGGCAACGGCGGGACCCTGCCCTCGAGTGGCGGGACGGCGTCGGCCGCGGCTGTCGCAAGGATTGATGCTGCCACTGTTGACATCAACAGCGACACTGCCAGCGGCGACGGGCAGGTGGCAGGCACGGGCATGATCATCACGTCGTCTGGTGAGGTGCTCACCAACAACCATGTGATCGACAATACGGTGAACATCACCGCGCAGATCGACGGGACCGGCACCGTGTACAAGGTCACCGTGATCGGGTATGACGCAACCGACGACGTCGCGCTCGTCCAGCTCGTGGGCGCCTCGAATCTGCCCACGGTTCCACTCGGCAACTCCGACAAGGTCAATCTTGGCGACTCGCTCACCGTCATCGGCAACGCCCTCGGGAGGGGCGGCACGCCGGCCGTTGTCACTGGCGTCGTCTCGCAGCTGGATCAGCAGATCACCGCGAGCGACGAGAGCGGAGACACCGAGAACCTCACCGGGATGCTCGAGGTGCAGGCGAACATCGAGCCGGGTGACTCGGGCGGTCCCGAGATCAATGCCGCGGGTCAGGTTGTCGGCATCACCACCGCCGGGTCGCAGTCGAATGTTCCGAGCGGCCAGGAGACGGGCGCGACGACCGGGTTCGCCATCCCGATCAACAAGGCTTTGCAGATCGTCGCTCAGATCCGCGCCGGCAGCGGCCCGCACATCCACATCGGGAATGCGGCACTGCTCGGCGTCTCGATCCCGTCAACGCTGACACCCGCCGAGAACCTCCCAGGAGCGTACGTGAGCGCCGTGACGCCCGGGACACCTGCCGCCGCGACGGGCATCGGCGCGAACGACCGGATCGTGAAGATCGACGACACCACCATCAACTCGGCGTCGGACCTCCACAACGCGATGGAGGACCACGTGGCCGGGGATACGATCACGATCACGTGGATCGACCCCGAAGGGGCGTCGCACAGCGGATCGCTCACGCTCGGTCTGGCGGCCTGGCCCGACTGATCGTCCGGCAACCGCTGCTGCGAGGGTGCGCAACCGGCCACTAAACTCGCCACCGTTCGCCATGGCTGGGTCTGCACCGGCGGTCGCCGTCGAATTCTCCGAGGCCGACTATCCGGGACTCTTCCGGGCAGCCGATGCGGTGTCGCGCGCGGGTCAGGAACGTCATGTGTGGCTCGCGCGACTCGAGCTCGCGTTCCTGGCCGCGGCGGCGATCGTCGGAGCGGTCATCTCGGTGGTTCCGACTGTCGGCGGTCAGATCGGCGCAGTGGCGGTCGCGGCCCTGCTGATCGGAGCGGCCCTGGTCCGTTCCGTCAGCCGGTCCACGCGCCCGGAGACCCGCTGGTTCGAGGGTCGCGCGGTTGCGGAGTTGGTCAAGACGCTCGCGTGGAAGTACATGACGCACGTGGATCCCTACAACTGCGACGACGCGCAGGCCGGGGACCAGCTGACCCAGTCGATGCAGGACGTGCTGGGCGAGCGCCTCATCCTCGAGCCCACAGCGCTGGCCGAGCTCGGTGGCGACCAGATCACCGAGGGGATGCGCAGGGTCCGGGCGCTCGGGTTCGAGGACCGCCGCACCGTCTACATCACGGCACGGGTACGCGATCAGCTCACCTGGTACAGCCGGCGCTCGGGTGACCACAAGCGCAACGCCGATCGGTGGTTCGTCACCGGGGTCGTGTGCGAGGCGCTCGCGATCGCGGCCGCGCTGATGCTCGTGTTCAACCCCCACCTCATCAACCTGATCGGCGTCTTCTCCACTGTCACGGCGGCTTCGACGACACTCGCGCGCCTTCGCGGTGACAGCGAGGTCGCGCAGCGCTACGCGCTCGCCGCGGAGGAGCTCGCGATGATCCAGCTGCGGGTCAAATCGGCGAGCGAAGCAGTGTTCCCGGACCGCGTCGTCGAGGCCGAGGCCGCGATCTCGCGCGAGCACAAGATGTGGGCCGCCAAACGCCTCTGAGCGGCGACCTATCATGGCGGACGCCATGGGCGCGTTCGACCCGCCACCGCCACCGCCGCCGCCGGCTCCGCCGCCGCTGAGCCCACCGGCGCCCGCTGCACCGCCCGTCCCCACACGGACAGCTCCCGTGCCGCCTCGTCGCAGCGGTGTCTTCATCAGCTACCGCCGCGGTGAGACCAGCGGCCAGGCTCGTGCGCTCCACGAGTACCTCGAACGCCGCTTTGGCGAGCATCAGGTGTTCATGGACGTCGACTCGATCGCACCGGGCGCCGATTTCGTCCGCCGCATCGAGGACGAGATCAGTGGCTGTGGGGTCGTTCTCGCGCTGATCGGCCGAGACTGGCTCGGGCACTACGGCGCCGGGAGCCGCATGGTCGACGATCCCAACGACTTCGTGCGCCTCGAGCTCGGCGCGGCGCTCAACCGCAACGTGCCGGTGATCCCGATCCTCGTCGAGCGCACGCCGATGCCGCAGGCTCAGGATCTGCCCGAGCCGCTGCGCGACATCACACGGCGCAACGCGCTCGACCTCGAGAACACGCGATGGGACTACGACGTCACGAGGCTCGCGGACGCAGTCGAGCCGATGCTCGGCAGGAGCGCACGGTCACCGCTGACGCGGCGGCGCAACATCGTCGCCGCGGTTGCCGCCGTCGTCATTGTCGCGCTCGTCGTCTTCTTTGCCTTCGTGTTCCCGCATCCACCGACCGACCCGCTCGCGAAGCTCATCGCCCATGTACCGCAACCCCTTCGGTCGAGCTGCAGGCAGGCTGCCATCCAGGATGTCGGGGCAACGATCGAGGTCGTCTGCACTCCCGACGCATCCGGAATCTCCAACGTCAACTACGAGGTCTTTCCCAACTACACGGCCATGAACAACGCCTATCAGACCGATCTCCCGACGCAACCGGGTGTGGGCTGCTCGCCGCTGCCGCTGGCGGCCAACTGCGAGTACAACGACAATCAGGGAGACGACTTCCTGATGTGCAGCAGCGCCGACAACTATTGCGAGATCGACTGGACGAATGCGAACCTGTTGATCCTCTCGTGGGCGCAATCGACGACGTCAAGCCTGCAGGACGAGGACGCGCTCTTCAGCTGGTGGCAGCACGACGCCGGTCCGTCTTGACGCTGTCCGGGGGCAGGTACGTTCCCCCGTGAGCACCGTCTCCTGCGTCGGGTGCGGCGCGCTCGTCGATGACATCTCCGGTCCGGTTCATGCGTACATGGCGTCCGCGCCGGGCTGCTGGGCGCTGCACGGCCGGCTCGTCGTGCGCGGGCTCGAATCGGGCGCCGACCGCGGCACCGTGCAGTGCCGCACGGATGCGTACGCGGCGCAGCACGCCACCAACCCGGACCCCCGAAACCGCCAGTCGGTGGTGGTGCACCTGATGAGCCTCTGCGCGACATTCGAGCTCGGCCTCGCCCCGGGAACCACCACCGGGCTGATCGGAGGCTGGACGCATCGGCCGGACGGGTATCCCGACCTGATCTCAGGTGACCGGCACGGGACCCTCACGGTTGTCGACGCCCTCGCGGCTCAGGACGCCGACACGCATGCGGCGGCGATTCAACGCTGGGCGCGATCGGTCTGGGACGGCTGGGCGTCCCACCACGCTGAGATCCACGCACTCCTGGGGGAATACGGCCTCAGGTAGCCTCGCCGGTATCCCATCGGCCGTAACATCCGCGATTCCGGCCCGCGATGACGCGTTTGGAGCGTCGCGATATAACTCTGGCAGCCCCTGAGGGGGGCCCGCCGGAGATCGGCGCAAGGCCAGCGCGGAGATCACTCGCGATGTACGGACCCGGATGACGTGTCGCGGCCTTCCATGACCGCTCAGCAACACGTCGGTCACGCCCGAGCAGGGCCGGAGCGTCCGGCGCGACCCCATCATCGTGCCTCCATCTGGGCGTATATCGCCCTGCTCGCCGCTGCCGCGGGGCTCGTGTACGCGTTCCTGGTGGCGCCGCTCGTCCAGAGCTATCCGACGCGGTTTCCCCCGATCGCTTTGGTCATCGCCCTCTGTGCCGCCTTCATCGCCGCCGAATGGTGGTCGGTGGTCATCCACCTCGGGCAGGAGACGCAGCGCTACTCGCTGAGCGAGATCCCCCTGGTGATCGGCCTGTTCCTCGTCGCGCCGGACGACCTCGTGCTCGCGCGCGTGATCGGCGCCGCGGTCGGGCTCGGCGTGCTGCGCCGGCAGGATCTGCAGAAGCTTGCGTTCAACCTCGCGAGCTTCACGCTCGAGGCCGAGACGGTCGTCGTGCTCGTCCACCGGATCGCGGGAGCAAACCCGGACCCGAGGGCCGTGCCGCTCTGGCTCCTCGTGCTGGCCTGCATGTCACTGGCGTCGCTCCTCGGCTGCGCGCTCACTGCTGGGGTCATCTCGCTCGCCGGCGGCCGCCAGTCGGTCGGACAGTGGGTGCAGACCGTGGCCTTCGCGCTGGTCGGCGGTTTCACCAACTGCAGCCTCGGAATCGTGATCGTCGCCTTCCTCGAGCACCAGCCCAAGATGCTCCTGCTGCTCTTCACGCCGCTGTCGGCGATCGTTGTCGCCTACGTGCTCTACACGCGCGAGCACACGCTCCGGATGCAGGCCTTCCACGACACCATCACCGGCCTCGCCAACCGGGCACTCTTCATGGATCGCCTCGAGCACGCGCTCACTCGCCGCGACCGGCAGGACCACATGCTCGAGGCGCTCGAGCAGAAGAGCGACGCGCTGGCGGTGATGTTCCTCGACCTCGACGACTTCAAGACGATCAACGACAGCCTCGGTCACGTCGCCGGCGACGAGCTCCTCGTGCAGGTTGCAGAACGCCTGAGGGACGTGCTCCGGGCGTCCGACACGCCGGCCCGGTTCGGCGGTGACGAGTTCGCGATCCTGCTCGAGGAGACCGCCGATCCCGAGGACACCATCCGAGTCGCCGAGCGGATCGTCGCCGTGTTCAAGAAGCGGTTCGTCGTCGCCGGACGCGAGGTCTCCATGAGCGCCTCGATCGGGGTCGCTGTCACCTCCTCGCGCGACATCAAGGCCGAGGACCTGGTCGGTCAGGCCGACGTCGCCATGTACCGTGCCAAGGTCAAGGGCAAGGACACCTTCGAGATCTTCGAACCGGGTATGCAGGACGTCGTCGCCCGCCGCCTCGAGGTTCGCACCGGTCTCGAGCGGGCGATCGACCGCCACGAGCTCGTGGTCCTCTACCAGCCGATCGTCGACCTCGCCACGAGCACCCCCGTCGGGGTCGAGGCGCTCGTCCGGTGGAAGCACCCGCAGTGGGGCATGGTCGTTCCCTCCGAGTTCATCGGCATCGCAGAGGAGACCGGCATGATCTGCGAGCTCGGGCTCCATGTGCTCGAGGAGGCGTGCCGGCAGTGGCAGATCTGGCAGGTCGAGCTCGACGATCAGCCGTCCTTCACGGTGAGCGTGAACGTCTCGCCCCGTCAGCTGCGCGATCCGGGGTTCGTCGGAGACGTGCGCCAGATCCTCAGGCGTGGTGGCCTCCAGCCCTCGGATCTGACGCTCGAGATCACCGAGAGCTTCATGGTCGACGATCCGGAGAGCGCCCGAATGCGGCTCCGCGATCTCAAGACGCTCGGGGTTCGCATCTCGATGGACGATTTCGGGACCGGGTACTCGTCGCTGGCGTCGCTCCAGGACCTGCCGCTGGACATCCTCAAGATCGACAAGGCGTTTGTCGACCACATCGCCGAGGACCCGCGACGCACCGCCTTCGCCCAGGCGATCATCCGGATGGGCAAGACCCTCGGGCTCGGCCTCATCGCCGAGGGCGTCGAGACCGCCGAGCAGAGCGAGCGCCTCCAGAGCCTCGGATGCCGGCTCGCGCAGGGTTTCTACTTCTCGAGGCCGGTGACCGGTGACGAGATCACGCAGATGCTCCACGCCTCGCATGCGATGCGCCAGTCGGGCGGGCGGTGGCCGGCTGCCGAGGCTCCCGAGACGCGCACCTGGCTGCGGGTTCTCGAGGAGAGCGCCTAGTAAACTCCGTCGACCAGTGGGGAAGCGCCCGCGTCGATGGTGTCTCGCGTTGACAGCGGTGCTGGTCGCGCTGACCTCCGCCTGTGGCGGGATATCCACGCCAACGGCTCCGGCTCTGGGCAGCATCGGCCAGGGACTCCGCGGCCCGGCCGGGCTCACAGCGACCGTCTACGCGCGCGGCCTTGCCACTGTTGCAGCGCTCACCTTCGACACTCAGGGGCGGCTCTGGGTGGCGACGGCCGCGTACACCGACGACGGCAAGGACGGCCTCTACGTCGTCGACGCGGCGGGCGCCACCCCGACCCTGGTCGTCAGTGACCTGAAGACCCCGCTCGGCCTGCTCTGGTACGGCGGATCCCTGTACGTCGCGGCAACCGGTGGCGTCGTCGCCTACAGCGACTTCAACGGCACCCGCTTCCTCGCCCACCGCACGGTGCTCACCCTTCCTCCGGACGCCGGCGAGGTGAACGAGCTCGTGCTCGCCCCCGACGGTCGCATGCTCATGGGGATCACCGCCCCCTGCGACCACTGCACGCCGCCGCTCGCCGTTTCGGCTTCGATTGTGTCCTTCCTCCCCGACGGCAGCGACCTGGAGGAGTACGCGACGCACATCCGCGCGCCGGTCGGGCTCGAGTTCTACCCGGGGACCGACGACCTCTTTGTGACCATGAACCAGCGCGACGACCTGGGCGACAACACGCCGGGTGACTGGCTCGCCATCGTCCGCCAGGGCCAGGACTGGGGATTTCCCGCCTGCTACGGACAGGGAGGCAGCGTCTGCACGGGCGTCCCGGCGCCGGTCGCCGTGCTCGACCAGCACGCTGCAGTGAGCGGGGTCGCCATCGTGACCGGGCAGCTGGGCCGCTCGATCGGGACGGTGGCCCTGGTTGCCGAATGGGCGGACGGCGTCGTGGAGGCTGTCGCGCTCACGAAGCACGGATCCACGTACACCGGCGCCGTCTCGACCTTCATCAGCGGGCTCGACCGGCCGGTGCCGGTGATCCTCGGGCCTGACCGCGCGCTCTTCATCGGCGCCTGGGGCTCCGGGATCGTCTACCGCGTCGCCGGGGCCTCCTGAGGATTCAGAAGATCGCGTTGATGCGGGCGAGGATGTCCGGCGTCAGGCGATCGATGACATCGAGCGCGGCGAGGTTCTCGCGCACCTGCGCGACACGGCTCGCACCGGTGATCACCGTCGAGACGTGCGGGTTGGACGCGCACCAGGCGATCGACAGCTGCGCGAGCGTGCATCCGAGCTCCTCGGCGATCGTCGCCAGCTTCGCGACGCGACGGTTCGTGTCCTCGCTCGTCACGTAGCCCTTCAGCCACTCGTATCCAGGCAGCGCCGCCCGGCTGTCCGCCGGGACACCGTCCCGGTACTTCCCCGTGAGGACGCCAGAAGCCAGGGGGCTCCATGTGGTGAGCCCGAGGCCGAACTTCTCGTAGAGGGGCGCGAACTCCTTCTCGACCTTGTGGCGCTCGAGGAGGTTGTACTGCGGCTGCTCCATCACCGGCTTGTGCAGGTGGTGGCGGTCAGCGATATCCCAGGCCTGCGAGATCTCGTCGGCAGACCACTCGGAGGTCCCCCAGTACAGCGCCTTCCCCGCGGTGATGATGTCGTGCATCACGCGCACCGTCTCCTCGATCGGCGTCTCCGGATCGGAGCGGTGGCAGTAGATGAGGTCGAGGAAGTCGAGGCCGAAGCGCTTGAGCGACCCGTCGACGGCGTGGAGGAGGTACTTCCTGTTGAGGGTTCGCTTCGTGTTGACCGAATCCTCGATGCCCCAGTAGTACTTGCTCGAGATGACGTACGTGTGGCGCGGCCAGCCGAGCTCCTTGATGGCGGCGCCCATGATCGCCTCGGACTTGCCGTCGGAGTAGACCTCCGCGTTGTCGAAGAAGTTGACGCCGGCGTCGTGGGCCGCGGCGAGGCAATCGCGCGCCGACCCTCCGGCGAGCTGGGGCCCGAAGGTCACCCACGATCCGAACGACAGCACGCTCACACGGAGCCCTGAGTGCCCGAGGCGTCGATACTGCATCTCCATGGCCGTCGAGCATAGAGACAGAGGCAAGGCGGGCGCGTGAGCGCGATCGACACGCTCACCGGGTGGATCGCCGCAGCGCTGTTCGGCATCGCGATCGCGGCCTCGCTCGTCAACCGTCTGCGCCTGTCGTCGGGACGGAGCTTCTCGATGACCTGGTTCCGGGCACACAACTGGCTGGGGACTGTGGCGACGCTCGCCGGCGTGGGCCATTGCCTCTCGTCCGTCGGGAGGGCGACGCTCCCGGTCGGCGAGGAGATCGGCGTCTGGGCGGGTGCTGCCGCAGTCGGGCTGCTCGTGCTCACCGCCCTTGCGGGGAGCGGCCTCTCCGGCGCGAAGCGCGATGCGCGACGGCGCATCCGTCGCAATCACGTCGCCACGATGTTCGCGGTGCTGGCAGTCGGCATCGTCCACACGGCCCTGAACGGTCCGCTCGCCGGCGGCTGACGCGCCGCTGGAACGAGACTCTGGCAAGATTGATCGCCCCGCTCCATCAGGGATGAGATGACCGACACAACCGAAACCGTTTCCCCGCCCGAGGCCGCACCGCAGCCGGTGCCGTCAGGCGCACCTGCTCCCGCGCCGAGCGAGCTGGATCCTCGGCGGTGGCTTGCGCTCGGCAGCGTGATGACCGCGCTCTTCATGGTCCTCCTCGACGTCTCGATCGTGAACGTTGCGATCCCCGCGATCCGCTCCAACCTTGGGGCGAACAACGCCGACATCCAGTTCGTCATCGCCGGCTACGGTCTCGCCTACGCGGTGCTGCTCATCACCGGTGGCCGACTTGGTGACATCTTTGGCAGAAAGAAGCTGTTCCTCATCGGCATGTCGGGATTCGTGATCGCATCGGCGCTGTGCGGCCTCGCCCAGAGCGCCATCATGCTCGACCTCTCGCGCGTGCTCCAGGGCGCGATGGCGGCGATGATGTATCCGCAGGTCCTCTCCGTGATCCAGGTCAGCTTTCCAAGCCAGGAGCGCGCCCGGGTCTTCGGGTTCGTCGGCGCCGTGATCGGCATCGCCACCATCACCGGCCCGCTCGCCGGTGGGCTGATCATTCGCGACGACATCACCGGCGGATCGTGGCGCTGGATCTTCCTGGTGAACCTGCCGATCGGCATCGCGGCGCTCATCGCGGCGACACGGCTCATCAGCGAGTCACGCGCACCGAATGCGACGCGACTCGACGTGGTCGGGGTCCTCCTCGCGACCGCGGGCATTCTCCTGCTCGTGTATCCGCTCGTCGAGGGTCAGGTCGCCGGCTGGCCGGCATGGACGTTCATCTGCATGGCGATCAGCCCGGTGATGCTGGTGCTCTTCGTGCTCTACGAGCGGTCGCTGCCTTCGACACGGTTTCCGCTCGTGCAGCTCTCGCTGTTCCGGATCAGATCCTTCGCGGTCGGCGTGGGCATCTCCGCTGTGTTCATCGCCGGTATCCCTGCGTTCTTCTTCACCTTCAGCCTGATGCTCCAGGTCGGCCTCGGGTTCAGCGCGCTCAATGCAGGCTTGACAACGATCCCGTGGAGCCTCAGCTCCGCAGTCGCGTCGGCGATGTCCACGCGCGTCGCCCCCCGCCTCGGCAAGTACACGATCGCCATCGGAGCGACGTTGCTGGTCATCGGCATGCTCGGCGTCATCGGGACCCTCCACCTGCAGGGCACCAAGCTCACCGGATGGGACTTGATCCCCTCATTCGTGGTGAGCGGCCTTGGTCTTGGCACCGTGATCGCGCCGCTGCTCAACATCATCCTGGCGGGCGTCCCGGGGCGGGACGCCGGGTCGGCATCCGGCGTGCTGACGACGTTTCAGCAACTCGGTGGCGCGATCGGGGTGGCGGTTGTCGGCGTGGTGTTCTTCGGCCTCCTCTCGAGCCGCGCGGCAAGCTCGATCGCCACCGTCACTCCCCAGCTTCAGTCACAGCTGGCGGCCGCCAGTCTGCCGGCGCCCGCGGCGCAGGCGGCCATCTCGCATTTCACGGACTGCTTCAAAGCGCAGGCGTCCTCGAGTGATCCATCGGCGCCGATCCCCGGTTGCACGACGACAGGATCAGGACCAGCGGCAGCCGCGTTCGGGAGCGCTGCTCAGAGCGCGCTCGGAGTCGACTTCGTCTCGTCGGTGGAGCGCATTCTCTTCTTCAACGTCGGCTTCTGGGCGCTCACCGGTCTGCTGTCGATGCTCCTCCCACGCACGCGCCCGCACCAGCCCACCCCCGGAGCGCACGCTGCCTGACCGTCACACGACACTCACCGCCGCGCGGCGATCACGCGGCGGCGAGGATTACGACGAGAGTCCGTGGCTGATGTTCGAGAAGACGTTGTTCACCGTGTGGCCGAGCGTCGTGAGAATCACGATGACCACGATGGAGATGAGCACGAGGATCAGCCCGTATTCGACCATGCCCTGACCCTCCTCCTGGGCGTTGAGCTGGCTGAGAACCCCGCGGATGCGTTCGCCGACCTCCGTAAACCTGTCGACCATGATGATGTCTCCGATGAGTGCGGTCCCCTGAATGTCGGGGCGATATCTCGAGCCTGAGGCTCGAACTCAAACCCTTCCGGAAAGCTCGGTAACAGGCAGTCGGACAAGGATTCGCGTTCCACCGACATATTCGTCATCGAATGCGATCGTGCCTTTGTGGGCAGAAACGATCGCCGCGCAGATGGACAGCCCCAGGCCCGCCCCGCCGGTTCTGCGCGATCGTGAGCTGTCGCCGCGCGCGAAGCGCTCGAAGACGACGGGCCGCAGCTTCGGTGGGATTCCCGGTCCGGTGTCCGTGATGGCGACCACGCACGTGCCTGGTGGGGACGGCGTCATGGACAGGCTCACAGCACCGTCGCGCGGTGTGTGACCGAGCGCATTCTCGAGCAGGTTGTCGAAGAGACGACCCAGGAGCAGCTGGTCGCCGTCGAGCGCCGCCTCGCACTCCAGCTCCCGGGTCAGGCGCACACCGAGCGACGCGGCATGAGCCTGCCAGCGCGCGTAGGCCTCCTCGAGGACATCGCTGAGGTCGACCCGGGTGACCGACGTCATGAGTCCGCCGGCGTCACTCCTGGACAGCGTCAGCAGCGATTCCGAGATCTTCACCAGCCGCTGCGTGTTCTTGAGCGCGAGACGCACCGTGGCAGTGAGCTCGTCGCTGGAGCGGTGCTGCCGCAGGGTGATCTCGAGCTCGCTCTGCAACGCCGACAGCGGGTTGCGAAGCTCGTGCGCCGCGTCCGCTGTGAACCTGCGCAGTTGGTCGGCCGTCTCGTGCTGGGCCCGCTCGCGGGCGACCAGCGCTCGCACGGTCATCTCGCTGAGGCAGGCGGTCGCAACCACCGCGATGAACTGGAATTTCGCCGTCAGCGGATCGACGGCGCCGGCCTTCGCCGTGAGAACGGTCACGCCGAGGGCGGCGGCGGTGATGACGGCGGAGAACTCGGTCGGCAGCAGCCAGGCGGCGAAGAGCACCGCGAGCAGCAGGAACCCGCCGAGGGTCGGGTTGTTGGGGACGGCGACCTCGACGAGGGTCACCAGCCCGAGAAGCCCCATGCAGCCGAGAAAGATCCCGAAGCGCGCGACGTTCGACGTCAGCTGGCGGGGGCTGAAGGCGTCCCGATTCCACGCTGCCGCGCTCATGTCACGCGGCCCCGGACTCGTTGATGAGGCGATAGCCGATGCCACGGCAGGTCTCGATCATCACGGTCGCTCGGGCGGCCTGGAGCTTGCGGCGGATCTTGCCCGCGTAGACCTCGACGAGACCGGAGTCGACGGTCTGCCCGTCGCCCCAGACGGCGTCGTGGATCTGCTCCTTGCTCAGCACCTGTGCGGGATGGCGCAGGAAGAGCTCGAGCAGCTCGTATTCGCGCCGCGTGGTCGCGACGACGTCGCCCGCGACCATCACCTGACGTGCCGCGCTGTCCATGCTCAGGTTGCCGGCCTGGAGCACGCGAAGCTGCGGAGCAAGCTGCCGGCGGCTCAACGCCCGGACCCGGGCGAGCACCTCCTCGAAGTGGAAGGGCTTGGCGAGGTAGTCGTCGGCGCCGGCGTCGAAGCCCGCGAGCCGGTCCTTGACGTCGTCCAGGGCCGTGAGCATCAGAATCGCGGTCGGCGCCTCCCGCTGGCGAAGGAACCTGCAGAGATCCATGCCGTCGAGATCGCCCCCGAGCATCACGTCGAGGACGGCGACGTCGTAGGGCAGGCCCGCGCGTATGGTGTCGACTGCCTCCTCACCGCTCAGGGCGACGTCGACCGACATCCCGGCTTCCGCGAGCCCACGGGCAAGGCTGCCGGCAACCTCGGGTTCGTCCTCGACGACGAGCACACGCACATCTCGCATCGTATTCGCGGGTCCGGCGCGTATCGTCGCCGCGAGTGATTCGCTACCCGCTCTTGTGAATGACGTCATCGCCGCGGACGGCGACCTGGTCCTCCGCCGCATGCGAGATCGGGCGGACGACCACGAGCTGATCGTCGCCTGGCGGAACCGTCCTCACGTCCGGGAGTGGTGGGATCCCGACGATCCGCCGCTCACCGTCGAGGCGGCCATGGAGGAGTTCCGTGAGCTCTCGGACCCGAACCATCACACGGTGACCTGCATCATCGAGCGCTCCGGGACCCCTGTCGGCTACCTCCAGTTCTATCCCTGGGACGGCGAGCAGGAGTACCTCGCGGAGGTCGGGCTCACGCTTCCGGCCGGCGCCTGGGGGCTCGACCTCTTCATCGGCGAGGCGGGGCTGATCGGCCAGGGGCTCGGTTCACGAGCGGTGCGCCTGATCTCCGACCACCTCTTCGCCGAGGAGGGTGCGACGGCGGTCGCCCTGGCGACTGAAGCGGGCAACGCGCGAGCGCAGGCCGCCTACGTTCGGGCCGGGATGCGCCCGATCCGGCGGTTCCTCGACACCGACACGCGCGACGCTCAGCGGGTGGAGTCGATCCTCATGATCCGCGACCGGCTCGGCGGAACAGCTGGCGGGCGATGATCTCGCGCTGCACCTCGGACGCCCCTTCGTAGATCCGGATCCCGCGGACCTCGCGGTACAGGTGCTCGAGGAGGTGGCCGCGCTCGAGCGCGCGGGCGCCGTGGACCTGGATGGCCACGTCCACCGCGGCGGCAGCGGTCTCGGTCGCGAAGAGCTTGGCCATGGCGGCTGCCTCGGTGATCGGCGTGATCCCGGCGTCATGCGCCGCTGCGGCGGCATGCACCAGCAGGCGCGAGGCCTGGACGCGGGTCGCGACGTCGGCGAGCTGATGGCTGACACCCTGGAGCGCCGACAGCGGATGGCCGAAGGCCTGTCGCTCGAGCGCGTACGCCACCGCAGCATCGAGCGCTGCCTGCGCCATCCCGACCGCGGCCGCGCCGACGCTCGGCCGGAAGAGGTCGAGCGTGCGCATGGCGACTCCGAAGCCGTGGTCGACCTCACCGACGATGTGGCTTGCCGGAACCGCGACGCCGTCGAAGCGCAGGCGCCCGATCGGATGATCGGCGACGAATTCGATCGCCGTACCAGAGAGGCCCGGGCTGTCGCGAGGCACCGCAAAGGCGGTGATCCCGCGAGCCCCCGCGCCGGCGGTGGTCCGTGCAAAGACAGTGTAGATATCGGCCTCCGGAGCGTTGGAGATGAAGATCTTGTCCCCGGTGAGCCGGTAGCCGTTGCCGTCGGGCTCGGCGTCGAGGGTCAGCGACGCGGCGTCCGACCCGGCATTGGGCTCGGTGAGCACAAAGGCCGCGACTGCCTCGCCGGCCGCGACGCGGGGGATCCAGACGTCGGCGACCTCGGGCGTGCCTGCGACGAGGATCGGGTGCGACCCGAGTCCCTGGAGGGCGAATGCGATCTCGGACTCGGTGGAGAATCGCGCCAGGCCCTCGCGGACGAGACAGAGGTTGAACACTGAGATGGCAGGCCCGTGGCCGAGGACCTCGGGGACAAGCCCATGCGTCGAGAGCGCGGCGACCAGGGGACGGTTGACCTGTCCCGGTTCGCCCTGGTGCGCGATCGGCGCGAGCACGTCGCGGGCGATCGCCTCACTCCGCTGCAGCAGCTCACGCTGTGTGGCCGACAGATGCGCGTAGGTGGTGCTCACGCGATCACCGCGACGCCGACCAGTTCGACCAAGGCTCGCGGGTCGAGGAGTTCGGTGACCCCGATCAGGGCCATCGCCGGGTACCGGCGGCCGAAGTGCTGGCGCCAGACCGGTGCCAGCGCCTTCATCGAGAGTCGGTAGGCGGCGAGATTGGTGACGAAGACCTGGAGCGAGACGATGTCATCGGGCTCTCCACCCGCGGCGCGGAGCGCGTCAACGAGATTGCGGGCCGCCAGGTCGAACTGTTCCACGATGGTGGCGCCCTGGATGGTGCCGTCCGGAGCTTGCGCGGTCTGACCGCCCAGGTAGATCGTTCTTCCCGGTGGCGCGACCACTGCGTGCGAGAAGCCCGCCGGTGGCGCGAGCCCTGGAGCGATGATGATCTCCGGCTTCGGCCGCATCATCGTCCCTCCCACACGGGGGCGCGACCTTCGGTCCAGGCGCGGTGGTACTCGGCATGGTCGTGGCTCCCCATCAGCAGCGCCTGGGTCATCGCATCGAGCTCGAGCGAGGCGCCGAGCCCCATGTCGAGCTCGCGCGTCAGCAGCACCTTGGTGGTCGAATACGCCAACGCGGGGCCGTCGGCAAGACGGCGGGCAAGCGCCGACGCGGCGGTGGGGAGCTCGGCGTCGTCGACCACGTCGGTCGCGAGCCCGATCTGCAGCGCGCGTTCCGAGTCGACTGTGTCCCCGAGCACGAGGAGCTCCGTCGCTCGCCCGAGGCCGATCACGCGCGGCAGGAGGTAGGCGGACCCCATGTCGGCGCCGGACAGGCCGACCTTGGTGAAGAGAAACGCGAACTTCGCCGAGCGCGCCAGCAGGCGGAGGTCCGACGCGAGCGCGATGACCGCGCCGGCGCCCGCGGCGACGCCGTTGACCGCCGCGATGACCGGCATCGGACACTCGCGCAGTGCGCGCACCACGGCTCCGGTCATGCGCGTGAACTCGAGGAGGTCGCCGGAGGACATCGACTGCAGCGCGCCGATGATCTCGACGACGTCGCCGCCGGAGCAGAAGCCACGACCCTTGCCGGTGATGACGAGCACGCGCGCATCACCGCGATGCGGCAGCTCGGCAAGCAGGTCTCGAAGGTCGGCGTAGACATCGAAGGTCAGCGCGCCGAGCTTCTCCGGTCGATTCAGCGTGATCGTCGCAACGCTGCCGGAAACCGCGAAGTCGAAATGCCGCCACTGCCGCGTGAACTCTGCCGATGCTCTGAACCGAGTCATCGCTGCGTGCCTCCTGCTCCCGGGATCTGCTGCCCGACTGCCGCAACCGGGTCCACCGCGTCGCGCAACACGGTGCGATCGATCTTGCCCGAACCGGTGCGCGGTAGGGTGTCGACGAAGCGCACCTCGCGCGGAACCTTGTGCGGAGCGAGACGCTCACGGACGAACGCCTGCATCAACTCCGGGGTCGCGTCGGCGCCCGCGCGGATGACCACCCACGCGCAGCTGCGGGTGAGGCCCTCGCGATCCGCGGCGACCACGGCGCACTCGACGACATCCGGGTGGGTCGCGAGGCAGCGCTCGATCTCCGCCGGCGCGACGTAGATGCCGCCCACCTTGAGCAGGTCGTCGGCGCGACCGCGATAGCGGAAGAACCCGTCCGCATCCCGCTCGGCGAGGTCGCCGCTCATGACCAGGCGGTCGCCGAACGTCTGCCGCGATGCCTCCTCGTCCCCGAAGTACTCGAGGGCTGCGGTCTCGCAGTGCACCCACAGGTGGCCGATCTCACCGTCGGGCACCGGCTGATGCCCGTCATCGACGAGCTCGATGCGGTAGGTCGGGACCGCCTCGCCGATGGTCCCGGGTCGCGAACGGCCGGGCCGGTTCGAGATGTAGATGTGGTACGCCTCCGACGATCCGATGCCGTCGAGAACCTCGACGCCGAAGGTGTCGAGCCAGCGGCGATGGAGCGGTTCCGGCAGCGCCTCACCCGCTGAGGTGCAGAGGCGGAGGCAGCTGAGATCCTGCTCCGCAGCCCCAGGGTGGTCGAGCATCGCCTGCATCATGGTGGGGACGTTGACGAGGATCGTCGGACGGTGGCGCGCGATCAACTCGAAGATCAGGCCGGCGGTGGTGCGCTCGGGGAAGATCAGCCCTGCGGCGCCGACGTCGAATGGAAACAGGGCGGCAAGGTCCCGGGCGTACCCGAAGAACAGCTTCGGGACCGGAAGGACCACGTCGTCCGCCTGCAGGTTGAGGACCCCGCGGCCGTAGGCGAGCGAGCTGGCGATCGGGCTGTGGATCGTGTGCACGCACGCCTTCGGCTTGCCGGTGCTGCCCGTCGTGAACTTCCAGATGGCGATGCTCTCGTCAGTCGTTGGCGCGGGCGCAAGCTCGGCAGGCTGGCGAGCGACGAGCGCCTCGAAGTGAACCTCGGGATCCACCAGCGCGTGCTCCTGCGCGCCGAGCACGAGAAGGATCGGGCGATTCCGTGTGGTCTCGACCGCCTCGCGGACACGCTCGAGAGTCACGCCGTCGACCACCACGACCGCGGCGTCCGTGTACTCGATGTAGTACGCGTAGTCCTTGGGCTGCAGGAACGTGTAGACCTCAGCCGTGACGGCGCCGATCTTCTGCACCGCGTACCAGGTCGCGACGAACTCGACGGAGTCGTTGAGCGCCAGGAGCACCCGTTCCCGCGCGTGAACGCCGAGCTCCAGGAGGGCATTGCCGATGCGATTGGTGAGCGCCGCGAGCTCTGCATACGTGCAGACGCCGGCCGGGGTGATGAGTGCCCTTCGTTCGCCGTATCCCGATGTGACGTTGCGGTCGACGAAGTGGTCGGCGAGGTTGAGGCCGCCCGCTCCCTGTGTCCCAGCGCTCACGGAGCGGGCTCGACCTGCCGGCGGATCAGGTCGATGAGCAGGCCGGCAAGCGTCGCGAGCGTGCTGTCCCCCTCGCGGGCGGTGGCCTCGGCCGGGGCGCCGCAGTACGCGCGGTCCATGCCCATTGAGAGGAAATCGGTGCGCCCGTCCGCCATCGCGGCCGGCATGTTCACACGGAGGGCGGGGAGCCGGCGCATCACGTCGGCCTCCACGAGCTCGGGCTGGGTCGCGAGCACGATCGAGGTCTCGTAGCGGCCCGCGTGCGCGGCGCCGCTCTGAAACTCCTCGGTCAGCTGCTCGGCCATCGCGCGGCGGGTGAGGTCGAGGAGTCCCGCCTCGGCCTTCTCGGCAGCCTGCCGCAGCGTGGCGACGTGGGCCGGTTCGAAGTGGCTGTTCACGAGCACGATGTGCCGGAAGCCCTGGGCTCGCAGCGAGGCGCAAACCTCGACGATCAACGCGTTCAGAGTGCTTTCGCTGATGGTCACCGCGCCGGTGAAGGCGGCGGAGTAGCGCGTGATCCCGAAGGCGATCTCGGGCAGGACCAGGGCGCGGACGTTGCGGTCGTCTGCCAGCTCGGTCGCGGCGCGCTCGCACACCGCGAGCGAGATGATCGAGTCGGTTCGCAGCGGGGCGTGCGGGCCGTGCGGCTCCACGGCACCGATCGGGAGCAGCAGCACCGGAGCCGGCCCGGCGTCAAGCAGCGCCCGGGCTCGCGGCGAGGTCAGGTCGGCGAAATGGATCGATGCCGGCATGCTCAGGACGCGACCACACTCACGACGTTCGACACTTTACAGTTGCGCACCGACTCACATGCGCATAGCGGTTGTCGGGGGCGGACCGGGCGGACTCTACTTCGCGGCGCTCGCGCAGCAGCTCGATTCGAGCCATGAGATCACTGTCTGGGAGCGCAACGCGGCCGACGACACCTTCGGTTTCGGCGTCGTCTTCTCGGATGAGACGCTCGGTGGTATCGAGCATGCCGATCCGCTGATCCACCGGGCGATGTCGCGCGAGTTCGCGCGCTGGGACGACATCGACATCCACTTCAAGGGTCAGGTGATCACGTCCGGCGGCCACGGGTTCGCGGCGATGGGCCGCCGGCGACTGCTCCAGATCCTGCAGGAGCGATGCGCCGAGCTCGGTGTCACCCTCCTCTTCAACACCGAGGCACCCCCGGTCGATGTGCTTGCCTCGAGCCACGACCTCGTCGTGGGTTCCGACGGCGTGAACTCCGCAACGCGAACGCGCCACGCGGGGTCGTTCCATCCGGGCCTCGACGTGCGCCGCTGCAGGTTCATGTGGCTCGGCACGGACCTGGTCTTCGACGCGTTCAAGTTCTACATCGTCGACACACCGCACGGCGTGATGCAGATCCACGGATATCCGTACGACTCCACCGGCAGCACGTTCATCGTCGAGATGAACGACGAGGTGTGGCACGCCGCGGGATTCGACCGCTTCGCGTCGCATCCCTTCCTGCCGGGAGAGAGCGACGACGAATCGATCGCGGTGATCCGGCGCCTGTTTGCCGGCATCCTCGACGGTCACGCCGTCCACGCGAACAACTCCCGGTGGATCAGCTTCACGACGGTCCGGAACCAGAGCTGGCACCACGGCAACATCGTGCTCATCGGCGACGCCGCGCACACCGCGCACTTCTCCATCGGGTCCGGCACCAAGCTCGCCATGGAGGACGCGCTCGCGCTCGCCGCATGCATGCACGAGCATCAGGACGTCGCGGCCGCGCTCGACGCCTACGAGGCCGAGCGCAGGCCGGTCGTCGTCTCGACGCAGCGAGCCGCGCAGGCAAGCCTCGAGTGGTTCGAGAACCTCGGCCAGTACGTCCATCAGGACCCGCTGCAGTTCGCCTTCAACATCCTGACGCGCAGCCGGCGCGTCACCTACGACAATCTGCGCCTGCGCGATCCCGAATTCGTCGCCGAGGTCGACGAGTGGTTCGCGCACAGCGTGCACCGTGAGACAGGGGTGCGCACGAGCCCGACGACACCGCCGATGTTCCAGCCGTTTCGCCTGCGCGGGCTCGAGTTGCAGAACCGCGTGATCGTCTCAGCGATGGACATGTACTCCGCGGTCGACGGCGCTCCCAACGACTTTCACCTCGTGCAGACGGGCGGCAAGGCGCTCGGCGGCGCCGCGCTCGTGATGACCGAGATGGTCTGCGTCTCACCGTCGGGGCGCATCACACCGGGCTGCGCCGGGATGTACGCGCCGGAGCACGAGCCTGGATGGCGGCGCATCGTCGACTTCGTGCACGAGCGCAGCAGCGCGCACATCGGCCTGCAGCTCGGTCATTCAGGGCGCAAGGGTTCGACGAAGCTCATGTGGGAGGGCATCGACGAACCGCTCCCCGATGGGAACTGGGCGGTGAGCGCACCGTCACCGATCCCGTACTCACCGGCCAACCAGGTGCCGCGCGAGCTCAGCGTCGCGGAGATGGACGAGATCCGCGCTCAGTTCGTGCGGGCGGCAGAGGCGGGAGCGCGCGCGGGTTTCGACCTTCTCGAGCTGCATTGCGCGCACGGATACCTGCTCTCGAGCTTCATCTCTCCGATCTCGAACCAGCGAACCGACGCATACGGCGGCACGCTCGAACATCGCCTTCGCTATCCACTCGAAGTGTTCGACGCCGTCCGCGCGGTGTGGCCGGCGAACAAGCCGATGAGCGTGCGCATCTCCGCAACCGATTGGCATGACGGCGGCATCAACGTCGACGATGCCGTCGAGATTGCAAGGGCATTCGCCGCACACGGCGCGGACGCGATCGACGTCTCGACCGGCCAGGTGACCAGCGACGAGCGACCCGCGTTCGGGCGGTCGTACCAGACGCCGTTTTCGGACCGCATCCGCAATGAGGTCGGCATCGCGACCATCGCCGTGGGCGTCATCTCCTCCTACGACGACGTCAACTCGATCATCCTCGCCGGTCGCGCCGACCTCTGCGCCCTCGCCCGCGCCCATCTCTACGACCCGCAGTGGACGCTGCATGCCGCGGCCGATCAGGGGTACTCGGGACCGGGCGCCGTGTGGCCGGATCCGTTCAAGGCCGGCAGCCGCAAGCCACAGTCAGGTCGCACCGACGGGCCGAAGCCGAGGTTGCAGCTGATCCGCGAAGGTGAGCCTCGAACCCGCCACAGCCGGTGGCGGCCGGGCGCGCCCAGTTAGCGCAGACCTGACCTCCGCCCGTCGAGTTGGATCGTCCAGCCGTCGACGCTCTCGATCACGAGATGCGTCTGGTCCCATGGGTCGCGCGCCAGGGTCTCGCGTACGGCGTCCTCCGAATCCGCCTCGACTGCGAGCACGACGCGACGCTCGTCGGCAAGCGGTCCGCCCAGGACGACGAATCCACGCGCGACGAGTGCGTCCATGAACGCCGCATGCGCTTCCCAGCCGGACTGCTCTTCCAGCGACAACCCATGGTCGTACTGCGGTCCGGAGCGGCGGATCACCACGAAGAACATTGCCACTTCCTATCCGGCCATCTCGCGCAGCCGGATGGTCGTGTTCCAGTTGCGCGTCGTGGCGCGCACACCGAGCATCTTGTCCCAGTCGGGCAGACGGGACCCCATGACGCCGTTGCGAAGTCGCATGTAGATCACCCGCGCGCCGACCGCGAACTCGTCGGGCGCGCACGCGTCACGATCCACCGCCGCGATCTTCGACGCCGCCGGGTCGGCTGCGAGGAACGTCGCGTGCAGCTCGGCAGGGTCCACGCCGCGAGCGACGAACGGGTTGGCGTCGACCGCGGCGACGAAGTCGGGTGCAGTGCGCACCACCGTCGCGACGTCCATGCCGAACGCCGCCCTGATACCCGCCGAGATCTCCTGCTCGAGCGTGCCGGCCTTCCGGGGTCCACCGTCGAACAGCGCATTCCCGCTCTGCAGCAGCGTGCGCACGTCGGTGTATCCGAGGGACTCGAGCATGACGCGCAGGTCGGCCATCGCGATCCGTTTGTTCTTCCCGACGTTGATACCGCGCAGCAGCGCGATCCAGGTGGTGCTCATGTCGCGCGCACCGGGATCTCGTAGAAGAGCGCCGAGTCCACGGAATCGAGAAACCACTTGCGCTCCCTGAACATGAAGAACATGTGGCCACCACGGAAGGTCACGAGCTGCGACCCTGCGATGCCCTGGCGGATGGCCTCCGCCTGGCGGAGCGGGCTGATCCGGTCGTTCCTGCCGTGCATGATCGTCGTCGGCGCCTCGATCTCATCGAGCCTGTCGACGCACTCGAAGGCAAACGACGCCTGGCGCTGGCGCGACTGCGCGTATCCGGGCTGCCGGTATTTGCCCCGAGCGAACAGACGACCGAGGAACATGAGCATCTCCATGCGGGTCGGGCCGTTGTCCGGCCGCGACACGGGTGACGTGCTCACGAGGATGAGCCGACCGACGAGCTCCGGATGGTCGAGCGCGAGCGCCAGCGCGATCTTCCCTCCCATCGAGACGCCGAGCACGGTTGCGCCACTGATGTCGAGCGCGGTCATCAGGCCCGCCGTGTCAGCGGCCATCATCTCGATCGAGTACGGGATGTCCGGCTTGCCGGTGCGGCCCGCCCCGCGGTTGTCGAAGGCGAGCACTCGGTGAGTCCGTGCGCACCAGTCCACCAACCACGGCCATTCGGACATGTCGTTGGCGAGGCCGCCGATGAGGACAACCGGCTCGCCCTCGCCATGCAGCTCGTAGTACATGTCGAGGTCCCCCACCCTCACCGTCGGCATGGCTGCTCCATGCCCCTGAGGCTAGCGCGAACCGCTCGTGCTGTGGCGGAGGTCCTCCTCGATGCCGCGCGCGGCGGCCAGCAGAGGCGGCAGGAATTCCTCTCGCACGAGATCGGCGCTCCCGCGGCTCACGGGGGACGAGACGTTGACTGCCGCGGTCACCCGCCCGGAGAGGTCGTGGATCGGGGCGGCGATCGCGCGCAGCCCTTCCTCGAGCTCCTCGTCGACGAACGACCAGCCCTGCTCGCGCACCAGCAGCAGCTCCGCGCGCAGCGCGTCGACATCGGTCACCGTTCGCGCCGTCAGGCGGCGCAGCTGCACCGTCGCGAGATACCCGTTCAGCCAGTCGTCACTCTGTCCTGCCAGCAGCACCCGGCCCATCGACGTCGCGTAGGCGGGGAACCGCGTGCCGACGCTGATCGTGATCGTCATGATGCGGCGGGTTGGAACACGCGCGATGTAGACGACGTCGTCGGCGTCGAGCACCGACACCGATGACGACTCGCGCAGCTCCCCGACCAGGTGCTCGAGATGGGGCAGCGCGACCTCGTGCAGGCTCATGCTCGACAGGTACGCGTAGCCGAGCTCGAGGACCCTTGGCCGCAGCGCGAACAGCCGCCCGTTGCTGCGCACGTACCCGAGCTCCGTGAGCGTTCGCAGGAAGCGTCGCGCCGATGCGCGCGTCAGTCCCGCGGCACGCGCCACGTCGCTGAGCGTCAGCTCCGGGTGCTCGGCGTCGAACGCCCGGATGACAGAGAGCCCGCGGGCGAGCGACTGCACGTAGTCCGCCCCGACCTCGTGCTCCTCGCGAGACGGCGTGGGCGTGATCGGTTCAGCCTCGATCATGTTCTTTCGTTCTCCGCCGGCCGGCCCTCGGTCTCCGCGATGACCTCCCGAGCAATCGAGAACGCCCGGTTCGCACGTGGCACCCCTGCGTAGACGGCGACCTGGAGCAGGACCTCCTTGAGCTCGTCGGCGCTGACTCCGTTGCGCAGCGCGGCGCGAACGTGCATCCCGAGCTCGTGCTCCGACCCCTGTGCGGCGAGCATCGCCACGGTGATGCAGCTGCGGGTCCTGCGGTCGAGTCCCGGACGCGACCACACCGCGCCCCACGCATAGCGGGTGATGTGCTCCTGGAAATCTGCTGTGAAGGCGTCGGCGCCGCGCATGGCACTGTCGACATGGGCGTCACCCAGCACCTCACGCCGCGTCGTCATTCCCCGCTCGCGTAGGTCGTCGCTCACGCAGGTCCTCCCATGCCTTCAGTCAGATGCTCGAGCACGAGTTGATTCACGATATCCGGTTGCTCCACGTTCACCAGGTGCGCCGCGTCCGGCACCACCGCCACACTCGCCTCGCGGAACGACGGTCCGAACATCACCGCGGCCGCGGGCGTCACGATCGGGTCGTCCGCTCCCGCGATGAGCAGCGTCGGTGCGTCGATCCGGCTGATGTTGCGACGCAGGTCGGTGCTCGCGATCGCCTCGCAACAGCTCGCGTATCCCTCTGAGGACAAACCCGCGAGCGTCGCGGTGAACGCGTCCACCAGCGCTCGATGGTGCTCGACAAACCGCGGTGTGAACCAGCGCGAGACGACGTCGGCCGCGATCGACGCCATCCCGTTCGACCGGGCCGCGAGCGCGCGGTCGGCATAGCGGCTCACCGGCTCGAGGCGTGCCAGGGCACACATGACGACGAGCCGGTCGATGCGCTGCGGGTGATGCGACGCAAGCCAGAGTCCGACCAACCCGCCAAGCGACAGACCGCAGAAGGAGACCGTTGCAGCGCCGACGGTGTCGAGCATCGCGATCACGTCGGCGCCGAGGTCGTCCATCGTGTACGGACCCGCGGGCGCCGGAGAGGCGCCGTGGCCGCGATGGTCGTAGAGGAGCAGCGAGCACCGCGACTGGAGCACGTGCTGTGACTCCCACATCGCACGGGTGGTGCCGAGCGAGCTGCTCATCACGAGCAGCGGTTTGTCGCGGTCGCCGATCAGCGAATACGCGAGCTCCACCGTCACGGTCGCACGCCCCCGCCGTGATGCGCGTCCTGCGCGCGGCCGATGAGCTCCCGGGTCGATCCCAGGTACTGAAGGAGATCGAACGCCGACGCGATCTCGTCGGCGGACAGATGCTGCCGCATCTCGGGGTCGTGTGCGACCACCTCGGCGAACGGCACCTGACGGGTGGCGGACTCCTCGCTGCACCGGCGCACCAGGGCGTTCGCGGCCGTGCGGTCGATCCTCGAGGAGAGGGCGCCCACGAGACTCTCGGCCATCAACAGCCCGCCGCTGGACGCGAGATTCTGCTCCATGCGCGCCGTGTCCACCCTGAGGGTCTCGAGCAATCGGGCGGCGTGGTGGCTTGCTCCCCCCGCGAGGCTCAGGAGCTTTCGCTGCGTCTCCCACTCCGCATGCCATGCGCCCGTCGCACGCTCGTGCTCCTGCACCATGCTGTGGAACGCAGTCCCGACCAGCCCGGGCGCGCGCTCGGCCGCGGCGAGGATCAGCACGGCGCGAACGGGATTCTGCTTCTGCGGCAGTGTCGAGGACGTCCCGTGCTCGGAACCCTCGCCCTCCGAGACCTCCGCGACCTCGGCCTGCGCAAGCAGCGTGATGTCGCGCGCCATCTTGCCGAGAACACCGATCACGGTGCCGAGCGACGCGGCGAGATCGGTGACCCGCGTGCGGTCGGTGTGCCATGGCACCAACGGTTCGGCGAGACCAAGCCGTCTCGCGAGCCCGCGCATCACCTCGATTCCGTGGCCGTGCAGCGACGCGAGCGTTCCGGCGGCGCCGCCGAGCTGCACGGCGAGCCGCTCGAAGCGCACGCGCCGCAGCATCGCGCGGGCTTCATCGACAGCGACGAGCCAGGTCGTGACCTTGAGTCCGAACGTCGTCGGCACCGCGGGCTGCAGCAGGGTTCTCGCCGTCATCACCGTCTCGCGGTGCGTCTGCGCGAGCACGGCGCAGCGCGCGGCGACAGCGTCGAGATCGACGAGGATGGCGTCGAGAGCACGTTGCGCCATCAGGGACAACGACGTGTCGATGATGTCCTGGCTGGTCGCGCCAAGATGCACGTACGGCCGCGCAGCTGGCGAGACAGCCGCGATCAGATCGCTGACGAGCGGAGCTGCCGGGTTGCCGGCTCCCACTGCCCGGCGACCGATCGACGCGATGTCGAACATCGCGTCACGGCAGACGACAGCGATCTCCTCCGCAGCGGCGTGTGGCACAAGGCCCGCGTCCGCGCCCGCGCCGGCGAGTGCCGCCTCCACGTCGAGCATGGCCTGCAACCAGGCGATGTCGCTGACAGCCACGTTGACGGCTTCGCTGCCGAAGAGCAGGTCGACGAGCCCGTCAGCGGTCGAAGAAGACGGTCTCACGTCCGCCCTGCAGGTGGATGTCGAAACGGAGACCGCCACCCTCGCTCACGCCGATGAGCGTGGCGCGCTCCTCCGGCGAGAGGGAGCGCAGCACCGGGTCCGTCTCGTTGGCACCGCTCTCATCCGGGAAGTACACGCGCGTGATGAGACGTGTCAGCAGGCCGCGGGCGAACACCGAGACATCGATGTGCGGCGCGCGCGTTGTGGCAGCCTTCTGCGACGGCTTGATCGTCAGGAAGCTGAAGTGTCCCTCATCGTCGGTGGCGCTTCGCCCCACGCCCTCCGGCTGCCAGGTCTCGATGACCGCGTCCGGGACCGGTTGGCCGGCGCCGTCGAAGATCTGGCCTGACAGACGCAGCGCGCCGGTCGACCCCTCGGGGACCACGCGCGAATCCACCGTCGCACCAAGGCCGATCGCGAAGAACGGTCCGACCGTCTGGGACGGTGTGAGAGGTGGCCTCATTCGTCGCCATCATCGTGCAGGGGGGTTGCGTCTCGTCCGGCCACCACGATGTCCCACTCGTAGCCGAGCGACCATTCGGGCTGCGTGAGCTCGAGGGACCATCGCGCGACCAGGCGCCGGCGCACCTCCGGATCCGGCACGGAGTTGAAGATCGGATCGAGCGGCAGGAGTGGATCGCCCGGAAAGTACATCTGCGTGACGAGTTGCTGCCCGAAGGCGTCGGAGAACACCGAGAAGTGGACGTGGGCCGGACGCCACGCGTTGGGATGGTTGCGCCACGGATACGCGCCGGGCTTGATCGTGATGAATCGATATCGCCCTTCGTCGTCGGTGATCGCGCGTCCGGCGCCGCTGAAGTTGGGGTCGAGCGGGGCTGGATGCTGGTCGGAGATGTGCGCATATCGACCGGCGGCATTCGCCTGCCAGACCTCGATGAGCGCCCCCGTCACCGGCTCGCCGTCCTCGTCGCGCACCGTGCCGCTGATGGTGATGCGCTCGCCGAGCGGCTCGCCGTCGTGCTGCCGCGTGAGGTCGCTGTCGAGCGGACCGATCGCGACGTCCGCGAACAGTGGGGTGCCCAGGTCGGGGAAGCGCTCGGAGACGAGGCGAAGCGGACGCGTCGGAGCACGGAGCGCCGTTGACCGGTACTCGGGTGTGTTGTTGGGTGGATCGACCGAGACCCTGCGCCCGGCCATTCAGCTCTCCACGACGACGGCGAGCCCCTGACCGACACCGATGCAGATGGCCGCGAGGCCGTACCCGCCACCACGCCGTCGGAGCTCATGCGCCAGCGAGCCGATGATGCGTGCCCCGGAGCATCCGATGGGATGGCCGATCGCGATCGCGCCGCCGTTGGGGTTCACCTTCTCCGGGTCGAGCTCCGGCCAGAGATGGAGGCATGCGAGCGATTGCGCGGCGAACGCCTCGTTGAGCTCGACGACCTTCAGGTCATCCCAGCCGATACCGGCCTTGCGGAGTGCGGCGTTCGCCGCCTCGACCGGGCCGATGCCGTACATCGGCGGTTCAACCGCACTCACGCCGCGCGCGACAATGCGTGCCAGCGGTTCACGACCGGTGCGGCGCGCGCCCTCGGCGTCCGCGAGCAGCACCGCGGCGGCTCCGTCGTTGAGCGGTGATGCGTTGCCCGCGGTGACGGTGCCGTCGGGACGGAACGCCGGACGCAACTTCGCGAGTGACTCCATCGAGGAGTTGGCGCGCACGCACTCGTCGCGCGCGAGGTCCACGCCGGGCACTGCGGCGACCTGGTCCGCGTACCGTCCCGCATCCCACGCAGCAGCGGCCTGGCGGTGGCTGCGCAGCGCAAATGCGTCCTGCGCGTCGCGCGTGATGCCGTAGGTCGATGCGAGGAGCTCCGCGCCCTCGCCGAGCGAGATCGTCCATGCCGCCGGCATCCTCGGGTTCACCATGCGCCAGCCGAGAGTTGTCGAGAACAGGGTCTCGTTGGTTCGCGCGTAGCCGCGCTCCGGCTTGAGCATCACCCAGGGCGCGCGGCTCATCGACTCGACACCACCCGCGACGCAGATCGAGTGGTCACCAACCTCGATCGCCCGGCTCGCCTCGATCACCGCCTCGAGCCCGGAGCCGCAGAGCCGGTTCACCGTCGCACCGGGAACGCTCGGCGGAACCCCGGCGAGCAGCAGCGCCATGCGCGCGACGTTGCGGTTGTCCTCGCCGGCGCCGTTCCCGTCGCCGAACACGACATCACCGATCGTGGCGGGATCGAGAGACGGGCTCCGCCTGACCAGTTCCGCGATGACATGCGCAGCGAGGTCGTCGGGACGCTGACCGGCGAGCGCACCACCGTGTCGACCGATCGGCGTGCGCACCGCGTCGACGATGAAGACGTCGCTCATGACCTGCCTTCGCTCGTCCCGAGCGTCGCCTCGAGACGTCGCAACACCGTCAGCTCCTCGGCGCTCGGTGGTTCCGTGGTCGTGAGATCCGGCGAGACCGCAAGCGGCCACCCGGTGGCCGCCTTCGCCTGATCGGGCGTCGCGCCCGGGTGCACGCTGACGAGCGTCAGCTCCATGGTTTCGGGATGCGGTCGGAGGACTCCGAGGTCGGTGATCACGACGCGCGGTCCCGCCCCCTTCAATCCGAGGCGCTGCCGGTCGCCCGGTCCGTGGCCGAAGCCGACCGAGGTAACGAAGTCAACACGGTCGACGAACGTCCGGAGAGTTTGCCGGACGACAACGACACCCTCGCGGCACGATGCGGCGATCTCGGGTGCGCCACCCGCGCCGGGGAGGCGGACACGCGGATGGTCGTAGTCGTCGCCGATCACCGTGGTGTTGATATTGGCGTAGCGGTCGATCTGCGCCGCGCTGAGGAATCCGACGTCGATCCTCCCGGGCTGCAGCCAGTAGTTGAAGACCTCGGGCACGCTCACAACGGCGTCCGCTGTATCGGCGAGCATGCCGTCCCCGATCGAGAGGGGCAGCCGGTCGGGCTTGGCGCCGAGGGTGCCCGACTCATAGATGAGCACCACATCCGGCGCATGGGTGAAACGCGCGAGGTTCGCCGCGGTGCTCGGAAGGCCGATGCCGACAAAGCAGACCGTCCCGTTGTGCAGCTGGCGTGCCGCCGCCACGGTCATCATCTCGTCGGCCGTGTAAGCCTCGGTCATGCGGCCGGTTCTCGGCGCAGAACGTTCTCCTCCATCCAGCGAAGGAAGGTCTCGCGATCGCGGCTGATCGCATCCCACTCGGTGTAGAACGCGTTGTCCCGGAACGAGTATCCCTGCGCGTACGAGGGGTGTGCCCCGCCGGGCGCGACCGCGATGAAGGTGGTGGCGAACGACGGGAGCACGACTTCCTGAGGCTCCGGATCGAGACTGTCGACGATCTCCTCGACGGTGATGAGCGAGCGCTTCGCAGCGAGGACCGCCTCCTTCTGCACGCCGAGAATGCCCCACATCTGGACGTTTCCCTTCCGATCCGCGCGCTGCGCGTGGATGATCGTCACGTCGGGCGCCAGCGCCGGCACCGCGGTCAGCACCTCGCCCGTGAACGGGCAGGTGATCGGCCGGATCGAATCCGTGTGTGCCGGCAGGTCGGTCCCCACGTACCCGCGAAGGACCGCGAACGGCAGTCCACTCGCGCCCGCGAGGTAGCGGTTGGCCATGCCGGCGTGGCTGTGCTCCTCGAGCTCCAGCGGGAGGGGCCACGCGTTCTCCACCGCGTCGCGAAAGCGGTGCAGCGATCCGACGCCCGGATTGCCTCCCCATGAGAAGACGAGCTTCGTCGCGCATCCCATGCCGATCAGCTGGTCGTAGATGAGATCCGGTGTCATCCGGACGAGCGTGAGATTGCGGCGCCCCTGGCGGATGATCTCGTGCCCGGCCGCGAACGGGATGAGATGGGTGAAGCCCTCCATGACCAGGATGTCGCCGTCGTGCACGACCTCGGCGATGCCATCGGTCAGCGACACGATCTCAGCCACGTTGGATCCTCATGATGTCCGCACAGCGCACACTCGTCCTAGTCCCAATAGTAATTCGATCACGAGGGCGCTCGTCAATCCTCGGTTGCCTGTTGCCACAGCGATATGGTACGTTCATTCACAGAACGTGAGTTCGCTATGCGAACACTTTGTATCGGGGTTAGAACGGGGTGCGAGCCATGTCGCAAGAGGACGCCCTAGTCAAAGCAGACGGGGTATCAATCGTCGACCGCCTCATCGGCGACCACCAGGTATCTCGACGCAGCGTGCTCAAGGCACTCGGCGCCGGCTCGGTCTCGATGGTCGCCGGCGGCATCCTCGACGCGTGCGGCTCGCTCGGCAACACGGGGGGAACCTCGAGCGCGGGAACGATCAAGATCGGCTACGTCAGCCCGCTCACCGGCCCGGACGCGGGCTTCGGTGAGCCGGACCCCTACGTCGTCTCGCTCGCCCGCAAGGCGTGGGCCAACGGGATGACCGTCGGGTCCAAGAAGTACGACGTCCAGATCATCACTGAGGACAGCCAGTCGGGCGCTCGCGCGCAGCAGGCAGCCTCCGACCTGATCAACACGTCCGACGTCGACCTCATCCTCACAACGTCGGCGCCGGAGACGGTCAACCCCGTGTCCGACGCGGCGGAGGCTGCCGGGGTGCCGTGCATCTCGACGGTCGTGCCCTGGGAGGCGTGGTACTTCGGACGGCAGGCAAACCCCGCCTCGCCCGTCCCGTTCAAATGGACCTACCACTTCGCCTTCGGCGTCGCGCAGTTCGCCAACGCGTACGAGAAGCTCTGGCCGCAGATCTCGACCAACAAGACGGTCGGCGTCATGTGGCCGAACGACGCCGACGGCAACGCGATCCGCTCGGCGCTCGGGCCATTGCTTAAGAAGGCCGGCTACACGATCGTCGACCCCGGCGCGTACGCGGACGGCAGCACCGACTACACGGCGCAGATCTCGCTCTTCAAGCAGAAGAACTGCGAGATCTTCAACACCTTCCCCATCCCGCCCGACTTCGTGACGTTCTGGGAGCAGGCGGCGCAGCAGGGTTACAAGCCGAAGATCGCGCAGATCGCCAAGACGGGGTTGTTCCCATCCCAGGTTGAGGCTCTCGGCTCGCTCGGCAACGGACTCGCGAGCGGTGTGTACTGGGCGCCCACCTGGCCGTACTCCTCGTCGCTCACCGGGATCAGCTCGGCAGACCTCGCAACCGGATATGAAGCTGCGTCAAACAAGGAGTGGAACCAGCAGGCCGGCGCCAGCCTGGCCCTCTTCGATGTTGCGAACGCCGCGCTCAAGGCGAGCGGCAATCCGAAGGACAAGCTGGCGGTCGCGACGGCGATGAAGACGCTCGCGGTGGACACGCCACTCGGACACCTCGCGTGGGGTGGAACGGCGACACCTCCGAATGTCGTCGCAACGCCGATCATCGGTGGTCAGTGGGTCGCGACTCCGGGAACCGCGTACCCGGTCAACTTCGTGATCTGCGAAAACTCGAACGATTCCAACGTCCCCATTGCGGCGACACTGACCGCGTACAGCTAAGACCGGGGCGCGTATCGTCGTGCCGATGTCGGATCCTCTGCTCGAGGCGAGCGGCATCGCCCAACGATTCGGCGCGCTGGTCGTGCTCGACGGGGTCGACTTTGCTCTTGCATCCGAGGAGTTGGTCGGCGTGGTCGGCCCGAACGGCGCCGGCAAGACGACGCTGCTGAACATCCTTGCGGGGTCGCAGCGGCCGACGTCGGGGCGTGTGCGGTATCAGGGCGTGGACGTCACACGAGTCCGCGCGGATCGCCGTTGCCGTATGGGCATCGGCAGGACGCACCAGATCCCGCGCCCGTTCGTCGGCATGACCGTGTTCGAGAACGTCCTCGTCGGCGCGATGCTCGGTGCGGGTCGGCGCGGCGCCGACGCGTACGCACGAACCGTCGACGTCCTCGAAACGTGCGGTCTCGTCGACGTGGCCAACCGCCGTTCGGCCGACCTCGGGCTGCTCGATCGCAAACGGCTCGAGCTCGCACGCGCGCTCGCGACCGATCCAAAGGTGCTCTTCCTGGACGAGATCGGCGGCGGCCTCACGGATGCGGAGGCGCTCGCGCTCGTCGCGACGATCCAGCAGCTCCGCACAGGCGGTATCGCGATCATCTGGATCGAGCACATCGTGCACGTGCTCGTGCAGGCGATCGACCGCCTCGTCTGCCTGGACGCCGGCCGCGTCATCGCGGACGGTCTCCCGAAGGACGTGCTCGCCGACTCGCGAGTCATCGACGCGTACCTCGGCGCGGCAGCGCCATGAGCCTGCTCGAGGTGCGCGCGATCGACGCGCAGTACGGGTTGCTGAAAGCGGTTCGCGCTGTGTCGCTCACCATCGAGGAGGGCGAGACCCGAGCACTCGTCGGAGCGAACGGCGCCGGGAAGACAACGCTGTTGCGGACCATCGCCGGTGCGCACCGACCGGTGGCCGGGAGCATCGTGTTCGATGGGGTCGATATCACGCGCGTCGCCGCGTACCGGCGCGTCAGCCTCGGGATCGCACTCGTCCCCGAGGGCCGCCGGCTGTTTCCGGGTCTCTCCGTCGAAGAGAACCTGAGTGTCGCGGGCGGAAAGCGTCGCGGAGGGGATTGGACGGTCGATCGCGTTCTCGACGTCTTCCCGATGCTGCGGGAGCGGCGCCGGCAGCGCGCCGCAACACTGTCCGGTGGCGAGCAGCAGGCAACAGCGATCGGCCGCGCGCTCATGTGCAACCCGCGCCTCGTCCTCCTCGACGAGGTGTCCCTCGGGCTCTCGCCGATCGCGGTTGCCGCGGTGTACGAGTCACTCAAGAAGCTCATCTCCGGCGGCACGACGGTCGTGCTCGTCGAGCAGGATCTCGGGCGGGCGCTCGGCGTTGCGTCGCGCGTCACCTGCATGCTGCACGGCGAGGTCGTGCTCGAGGGAGCGGCGTCGGAATTCACGCGCGCGCAGATCACCGCCGCCTACTTCGGCACGCAGCGCGCCGCGAGCGCCGGAGCCGCGCCGTGACCTGGGTGAACGCCGTGGTGCAGGGCGTGCTGCTCGGCGGCTTCTACGCGCTGCTCGCGTGCGGGCTCTCGCTCATGTTCGGCGTCATGCGCATCATCAACCTCGCGCACGGCGACATCGCCGTGGTCGGCGCCTACCTCGTCTGGGTGCTCGCAACGCAGCTGTCGATCTCGCCCTTTCTCGCTGCACTGCTGGTGATCCCCGGCATGTGGGTGGTCGGATACGCCATGTACGTGCTCCTGCTGGAGCGCAGCCGCCGCGCCGGGCTGCTGGTTCCGTTGCTGACGACCTTCGGCCTCGCGATCGTCATCGAGAACGTGCTGCTCCAGGTGTTCTCGCCGGACGTGCACTCGCTGTTGAGCAGCACCGGGACTCTCGCGACCGCGAGCGTGAGCTTCGGCGGCGGTCTGTCGATCTCCGCGCTCGGGACGCTCATCTTCGTCACCGCGGTGGTCGTCCTCACCGGGCTGCATCTCTTCCTGTCCCGCACCAACGCGGGACGTCAGATGCGCGCCACCGCCGAGGATCCCGATGCCGCCGAGCTCGTCGGCATCAACGCGCGCGCCGTCTACGCGCGAGCGTCGGCAATCGCGGTCGCGACCGCCGCGCTCGGCGGCGTGTTTCTCGCAATCCGCTCCACCTTCGATCCCTCGACGGGACCGACGCAGCTGATCTTCGCCTTCGAAGCCGTGGTGATCGGCGGTTTCGGCTCGGCATGGGGGACGCTCACCGGGGGCATCGTGCTCGGTGTCGCCCAGGTGATCGGCGAGCAGGTGAACCCGCAGTACGCGGTGCTGACCGGCCATCTCGTGTTCCTCGCCGTCCTCGCGGCGCCGCGAGTCGGCATCCTCGCGCGCCGGAGCCAGACCCTGTGATCCGCCCGCGCAGCGCCCCGCTCACCGGAGGGTTCCGGGTGCGGCGCTGGACGCGTGTGTCGATGGCGACGGCGGCAATCGCGGTGCTCGTCATCGCGGTGCTCGCGGTGGTGCCCTTCCTCTTCGGCGCGGACGTCGACGAGCAGCTCACCGTGCTGCTCATCTTCGTGATCCTGGCGGTGATGTGGAACGCGCTCGCTGGATACGGCGGCCTCATCTCGGTCGGGCAGCAGGCCTACATCGGACTCGGCGCCTACGGCACCATCTTTCTCACGCAACACGGGTTCACGCCGTACCTCGCGATGATCATCGCGGGACTCGGCGCCGGTGCGGTCGCGATCCCGACGTCGCTCATCATGCTGCGACTGCGAGGAGGACAGTTCGCCATCGGGATGTGGGTGGTCGCCGAGGTGTTCGCCATTCTCGTGTCGCTCGAACTCGAGCCTCGGTGGTGGCACCGGCACGTCCCTCGTCGGGTTGAACGTGTTCGCGCCCGGATACCGTCAGGCGTACACGTTCTGGGTCACGCTCGCGTGCGCGACCGTGCTGCTCGGCCTCGTCTTCTTTCTGCTCCGCCGGCCGATCGGCACCTCGCTGCAGGCGGTGCGCGACGACGAGGAGGCGGCAGCATCACTCGGCGTCAACGTCGTGCGTTCCAAGCGTGTGCTCTTTGTCGTCGCGGCGGTCGGCTGCGGGATCGCGGGATCCCTCTTCCTCGCCAACACGCTGTTCATCCAGACCGACTCCGTGTTCGGTGTGCAGTGGACCGCCTACATGCTCTTCATGGTGCTGGTCGGTGGTCTCGGCACCTTCGAGGGTCCGATCCTCGGCGCGATCATCTTCTATCTGATCCAGGCGAACTTCGGCAACAGCGGCGCCTGGTACTTCATCGGACTTGGCGCGGTCGCGATCGGGTTCGCGCTGTTCCTTCCCAACGGTCTCTGGGGTGCGATCGACAGGCGCCTCCGGTTGCGGTTGCTGCCGGTCGGCTACACACTACGAAGGCTGGACACGCCCTCCCCCGTTGAGCCGGAGCCCACGGCGCCCGAGGGGTGAGTCACAACGCAACAACGAGCAGTCCGCGAGAGAACATGGAGGACGGGGTCATGACAACGACGGTCAACGGCAACGTGCGCACGTGCACGCAGTTCATCGGCGGCGAATGGGTCGGCGCGTCGGATGGACGCACCTTCGACGACCTCGATCCCTTCACCGGCAACACGGTCGCTCGCGTCGCCGCCGGGTCGCGCGCCGACGCGAAGCGCGCAGTCGACGCCGCGGGCGCGGCGTTTCCCGCGTGGTCGCAGACCCCGGCCGCCGTGCGCCAGGGCATCTTCCTCAAGGCGGCAGACGTGCTCGAGTCGCGACGCGAGGACATCGTGGGCTGGCTCGCCCGCGAGACCGGGTGCAGCTTCGGATTCGGCATGTTCCAGATGGGATTCGTCCCCGGGCTCTTCCGCCAGGCCGCCGGCGCGGCATACGCGCCGCTCGGCCAGATCCTCCCGACGGACATGCCCGGCGCGATGGCGATGGCGATCCGGAAGCCGGTCGGCGTCGTCGGCGCGATCGCTCCGTGGAACGCCGCGCTCATCCTCTCCGCTCGCTCCATCTGCGCGCCGCTCGTGTTCGGCAACACGGTCGTGCTCAAGCCCTCGGAGGAGTCCCCGTACAGCGGCGGGCTCGTGTGGGGCGAGATCTTCGCGGAGGCGGGATTGCCCGCCGGCGTGCTCAACATCGTCACGCACGCGCCCGGCGAGGCTGCCGCGATCGGCGACGAGCTCGTCGAGAACCCCAAGGTGCGCCGCATCAACTTCACCGGTTCCACGGCGACCGGCCGACGTCTCGCCGAAGCAGCGGGGCGCAACCTGAAACGTGTCGTGCTCGAGCTGGGCGGGCAGAACCCGCTCATCGTGCTCGACGATGCCGACATCGACTACGCGGTCGATGCGACGACGTTCGGCGCCTTCCTCCACCAGGGCCAGATCTGCATGTCGGCACGGCGCATCATCGTGGAGCGCCCCATCGCCGACGCGTACATCGAGAAGCTCACCGCGAAGACGGCCGGCCTCAAGCTGGGCGATCCCAACGAGATGGACACGATCATCGGACCGCTCATCAACCCGGCAGCGCTGGCCACGGTGAAGCGGCGCGTCGACGCTGCCGCGGCCGCGGGGGCGCGTGTGCTCACGGGTGGCGCTGCGGTCGGCGCCTGCTACCAGGCGACGCTTGTGATGGATGTTCCCGCGGACTCGGAGCTCGCGAACACCGAGACGTTCGGGCCTGTCGCCACGATCGAGATCGTCGACAACGAGGATGAGGCGGTGGCTCGCGCCAACGACACGTCCTACGGGCTGTCGTCGGGCATCATCACCAGCGATCCCGATCGCGGGATGGCGATCGCGAACCGCATCGAGGCGGGGATCGTGCACGTCAACGACCAGCCGGTCCACGACGAGCCGCAGATGCCCTTCGGTGGTGTCAAGGACAGCGGCTGGGGTCGGTTCGGCGGCACGTTCGCCATGGATGAGTTCACCGAGCTTCGATGGATCACCGTCCAGACCGGACGGCGGCCGTTCCCGTTCTAGCGGCGCATCCGCCGGGGTCGACGTTGATCCACGCCGGGCTGCAGGCTCAGGTCGCAATCGTCGGCGCCGGCCCGGCGGGGCTCATGCTCGCGCACCTGTTGAGCCTCCAGGGCATCAACTCGGTGGTGCTCGAGTCGCGGACGCGCGAGTACGTCGAGCATCGCGTGCGTGCCGGGGTTCTGGAACAGGGCAGCGTCGATCTGCTTGATGCCGCCGGCGCCGGAGATCGGATGCGCCGCGAAGGGCTCGTGCACCACGGGATTCGACTCCGTTTCGGCGGCGCGGACCACCGCATCGACTTCAGTGAGCTCACCGGCGGTCGCGGGATCACCGTCTATGGTCAGCAGGAGCTCGTCAAGGACCTGATCAAGCTGCGAGTGGAGTCCGGTCACACAATCCTGTTCGAGGTCGACCAGGTGCACGTGCACGACATCGAGAGCGAGCATCCGCGAGTCAGCTTTCGTCACGAAGGCGCCGCGATGACGCTCGTCTGTGACTTCGTCGCCGGTTGTGATGGCTTCCACGGTGTCTCCCGCGACAGCGTCCCCGCGGGAGTGCTCACCACATACGAACGCGACTATCCCTTTGCGTGGCTGGGGATTCTCGCGACGGTCGCGCCGTCATCGGAGGAGCTGATCTACTGCTACCACGAGCGGGGCTTCGCGCTGCTCAGCATGCGTTCGCCAACGGTCAGCCGCCTCTACCTGCAGGTCGGCGCCGATGAGCGGATCGAGGACTGGTCCGATGAGCGGATCTGGGAGGAGCTGCAGACGCGTTTCGCCCTGCCCGGATGGTCCCTGCAGGAGGGTCCGATCACCGAGAAGGCGGTCTCGGCACTGCGCAGCTTCGTTGTGGAGCCGATGCAGTTCGGGCGTCTGTACCTGTGCGGTGACGCCGCGCACATCGTCCCACCGACCGGCGCGAAGGGCATGAATCTCGCGCTGCGCGACGTGAGCGTGCTCTCCGATGCGCTGACCGCCTTCTACCGAGACGGCGGCACTGCACTGCTCGACGCATACTCCGCGCGCTGTCTCCGGCGGGTCTGGCGCGCGCAGCACTTCTCGTGGTGGATGACGTCGATGCTGCACCGGTTTCCAGACAACGACGCCTATCAGGCGCAGCTGCAGCTGGCGCAGCTCGACTACACGGTCAACTCCCGGGCAGCGTCGACCAGCCTCGCCGAGAACTATGTCGGCTACGAGTGGACGGCGTCGTGACGGAACAACGCGCGGCTGCGGCGGACCTCACGCAGCGCGCGGTCGACAGCCTGCAGGGATGTCCGGATCCCCGGCTGCGGGAGTTGCTCGGCAACCTCATCCGCACGCTCCACCGTTTCGCAATGGAGAACGCGCTCACCGAGGGCGAGTGGTTTGCAGCCGTGCGCTTTCTCACCGAGGTCGGCCAGATGAGCGACGACCGGCGGCAGGAGTTCATCCTCCTCTCGGACACACTCGGCCTCTCGATGATCGTCGACCTCGTCAACCATGAGACCGGAGGGAGCGCCACCGAATCGACGGTGCTCGGGCCGTTCTACGTCGCCGGCTCGCCGTGGCGTGAGAATGGTGATGCGATCACCGACGACCTCGGATCGCAACCGCTGCTCGTGAGCGGGCACGTGCGCGGCACGGACGGCCGGCCACGTGCGGGCGCGGTGGTCGACGTGTGGCAGAACGCGGCCAACCGCCTCTACGCGGTGCAGGACGAGCAGCAGCCATCCGAGAACCTGCGCGGCCGGTTCCACACCGACCTGGACGGCGCGTTCGCGTTTCGCACCGTTCGCCCGGTCGACTACCCGATCCCCGACGACGGACCGGTCGGCCGCATGCTCAAGGCAACCGGCCGCCATCCCTGGCGTCCCGCTCACATCCACATGATCGCCTCAGCGACGGGATGCAGGCCGGTGACGACACACCTCTTCGACTCCGAGAGCAGGTACCTCGACTCCGACGTCGTGTTCGGCGTGAAGCAGTCCCTGGTGCACACGTTCGCGGCACATGACCCCGCGAACGAGGTGCCGCCCGCCGGTATCCGGGGACCATGGTTCACGGTGGACATCGACATCGTGCTGCAGCCGATCGATGACGCCGAGAGAGAAGGCTAGCCCTCCGGGCCTGTCAGTCCCTCCATCTGCTCCTGCACCCTGCGCATGCCGCGCAACCAGCGCTCCTCGTCGTCGGTCTTCCGCTGCATCCAGGTCTGCGCGATCGGGTCGGAGATGACCAGGAACCGCTCGGTGCGTACAGCGTCAACAACCGAGTCCGCAATCTCCTCGGGCTCCTTGATCGGTCCGGCCACCATGGCCGCGAAGGACGGGTCCGCCGCCTCGAACATCGGCGTCCGCACCCCGAGCGGCGCGATCAACGACACGCGGATCCCGCGATGGTGGTACGTGATGGAGAGCCACTCGGCCAGGCCAACCACCGCGTGTTTTGTTGTCGCGTACAGCACGTTCCCATGGCTGGTGAGGATTCCGGCCATCGACGCCGTGTGCACGAGGTAGCCGCTGCCGCGAGCAAGCATCCCGGGGAGGACCGCGCGCACCCCGTACACGTGCGCCATGACGTTGATCGCCCACTGATCGTTCCAGACGTCCGGCGTCGTGCTGAGGATGTCGGCGCCGGTCGCGATCCCCGCGTTGCTGAAGAGGATGTCGACGTGACCGAGGTGCGCCTCGACGCCGGCCACCATCCGGTTGACGGCGGTCTCGTCACTGACGTCGCACTCGAACGCGACCCCTCCGATCTCCGCCGCCACCGCGTCGCCGCCGTCGCGGTTGCGGTCGACGACCGCGACGCGCGCGCCGCCCGCGGCGAATGCCCGGCACGATGCTGCGCCGATGCCACTGGCCCCGCCGGTGACCACGACGACCTTCTCCGTCAGCTCGATGACGTCACCCCCTCGAGCCACTCCAGCGCGTCGGTCGCGCTGCGGTCGGGTGGGAACACCGGGTAGATGACGTGCTCGATGATCCCGTCGCGGATGAACAGCGTGAGGCGCTTCATCAGGGTCATCTTGTTGAATTCGAAGGTCGGCAGTGCGAGGGCGTGCACCATCTCGAGGTGCGCATCCGACAACACCTCGAACGGGACGTGCAGGCGCGTCACCATCTCTCGCTGGTAGTCGGAGGTCTGCGTGCTCATCCCGAACACCGCAGCGCCGAGCCTGCTGAAATCGGCGTGGTGGTCACGGAATCCGCACGTCTGCGGCGTGCAGCCGCGCGCGCCCGGGATCTCGTTCCACCCGGGCGGTGGTTCGAGCCCATCCTCACCGGTGCGCGGGTAGCAGTACACGACCGTCCATCCATGCAGATCCGCCGGCGTGACCCGGCGTCCACCGGTCGAACTCCAGCGAGATCGGCGGCACGCGCATCCCAGTCAGGTGAGCGGCGGCGCCGTCGTCGACCGGGACCGGGAGGTCGGCCGGCAGACGGTGAATGTCGTCGACCACACCGGGCACGCTCAGTGCTTGACCTCTTCGGGCGTCTCGTACCAGCGGAGGCGCTCACCGACACGGCTCCGCAGCTTCCACGCCCGCGACTTCGGCGCATCCTCGATCGCCTGCAACAGCGCCGCGACCTGCTCGCCGACGTTGTGGGCAGGCGCGGACGGCTGATCCTGCGCCCAGAGCTCGCCGACCTTGCGTGCATTGCGCTCGAACGTGTGACAGAACCCCCAGTCCTTGCCGAGCACCGCACGCAGCCGCGGCAGGCTCACACCGTCGGCGTCGGAGTCGTCCTCGGTCAGGCCGTGATCCGCGAGGAGGCAGAGCGCGTCGCCGAGGTCCTTGCGGTTGATCTCCCAGACCTGGAGCTTCGTGAGCAGCAGATCGGCGGGGCTCACCGTGAGCCGCGGCCCATCGAGCCGCCCGCGAAGGTCGAGCTTGTGCGACATCACAAGCTCGTCGATGACAACGTCGATGGACCACCGCCCGGCCGGCTCCTCGTAGTACAGGCGCGTCGCGCCGTGCAGCCCGTTGAAGAACTGGTCGGGAAGATAGCCCTGCGTCACGAGTAGCGCCTTGAACTTCATGCCGGATGCGGCGCTCACAGCAAAGTCCATGTCGTCATACGTCCGAACGAAGGCACCCGTGCGAACGCTCGGACAGCGCAGCCAGATGGCGATCCCGCCGATGAGCCGGGCGCCGAGCCCGAGGTCCAGGCATGCCGCGGCGAGACGCCGAGCCTCCTCCCGGATGTCGGACAGGATCAGCGGTTCCTGCTCAGGCATCAGCGAACGCCGCTCATCACCCGGACATAGTAAGGGCGGCCGGTGGGATCACCGACCGCCCTGAGCCAAGGGGGAGATGCGATCACTCCGGCGGGAGCTCCTTGTACACAAATTTGATGTTGATGCCCTGACTCGACCGGACGAGGCGCGGGATGTAGTAGAGGAGCGCGCCGCCGACGATCAGGCCGAGCAGCCATGCGGGAATCCACCACCAGTCGTCGCGGTTGCCGTTCATGACCGAGAGTGGATTGATGAATGAGATGACGATGATGCCGACGAACTCCGCAATCGACAGGAGTCCCACGATGTAGAGCACCGGGATGCCGAGGAACTTGACGTTGGCGGGCGACCCCTGATACAGGTCCGGCCGTCGCATCGGCAGGGCGATCGCCGCGAGTCCAACGATGATCACCGCGAGCGCGCCGGCAAGCACGATCAAACCGAGCACCAGCTGGAACTGGTTGCCGAAGACGCTCCAGACGACGAGCCCGGCGATGATCACATTGGTGACGAGGATCGCGTTGACAGGCGAATGGGTCCGCTCGTTCACGTTCGCCAGGCCCTCGGGCATGAGGCGGTCGAACGACCAGGCGAAGAAGGACCGGATCGGCATGAACGTGTTCGCGATCATCGACGGCAGTGACCAGAACAGGAACGATCCCATGATGATGATCGTGAGAATCGGCGTGTTGAACACCAGGGCCGCGAGGAAGGGATAGAACGGACCGGACGGGATCCTGTAGGCGGTGCTCGCGTCGTTGAGCGCGTACACGAAGTTGTATCCCGCGACGCGGAAGAGCAGCAGCACGCCGATGACGAGCAGGACTGTGTCCCAACCGAGAGCGCCGAACATCACGGAGAGCTGACGGCGGCGGTTCGACGCGCTCTTCAGCTCACCTGACATGTACACCGACCAGAAGTTCCACATCATGAAACCCTGGATCGAGAAGAGCGTCGGGAAGGTCGCCGCGCCGTTCCAGAAGTTGGGTGCCGCCGACGCCGCCCCGGGCGCTCCGGCGATGACCGCCGCGACGTTGCCACCGCCGAAGCTCTTGTTCAGCGAGTTGAAGTGCGAGAAGAAATCCGTCTGGGTCCCGAGGAGCAGCACGATGAACGCCACCAGCGTTCCCGCCATGGCGATGAGGAACGAGTAGTTCTGCCAGCGGAAGGTCGCCTTGGTGCCGCTGATGAGGATGAACGTCTGGAGCACCACCATGAACAGCGACGCACCGAGGATCCACCACTGATCCGTCTGGAAGGCGTTGCCCCAGTCCACGAAGTGGCTGTTGTTGAAGATCGCTCCCAGCGCGACGAGCACCGGCCCGAGCGCAAGCACCGAGAAGAACTTGGCAAAGAAGGCGGCCCCAAGGAGCGCGCCCATGCACATGCAGAGGTTGGAGATCAGCGCCAGCGGCGGTGAGAGCACGCGGCTCACCCACACGTAGTCGCCACCAACTCTCGGCATGCTCGCCCCGAGGAGCGCGAACATGATGAGCACCGGGATGTTGATCAGCGCGACGAGGATCAGGACCCCGACGACGTCCGCTCCCGGGAACGCGACGAGCGCGAAGAAGATCGAGTAGGCGATGGTCGAGCCCACCGGCGCGGAGATGACCGCGTTGAAGATCGTTGCATCGACGGCGGACGCCGAACGCACCAACCCGGTGCTGTTTCGGACGAAGAGCCTGCTTGCGGATGCCATTGCTACCCTCCGGCGCGGCTCTGACCGCCCCCAACTTGACATGACCGTCGAAAGCAGGCAGAGTTGAACACAATCGAACACCACTGTCAAGCGGGTTCGGACACGGAGGGACACCTTCCGGTCAAGACCTGACAGGGAGCCGGACCACAGACGCGGAGGAGACGCGCACGTGTTAGCGGTGGAACGTCGCCTGAAGGTGCTGGAACGCGTGGCCGAAGACCAGGCGATCGAGGTCAGCACGCTGGCCCGCGACTTCGCGGTCTCGGAGATGACCATTCGTCGCGATCTCCGGCGCCTCGAGCGGGACGGGTTCGTCAGGCGCACCTACGGCGGCGCGACGACGCACCTGGTGCGCACGTTCGAGGTGGGCGCGAACGCCCGCACGCTGCGCCACGCCAAGGAGAAGCGCCTGATCGCGAAGCGCGCCGCGGACCTGACCGTCGGCGTGCGATCGATGTTCCTCGGCATCGGCACGACGGTCGAGCATTTCGCTCGGCTGCTCCCCGCCCGCGAGGATCTGATGGTGGTCACGCCGTCGCTTGCCGTCGCCAGCCTGCTCGGCACGCGCAACGTGCGTGTGATCATCGCCGGCGGCCTGGTGCGACAGGACGAGCTGACATGCATCGGGGCAAGCGCCGTCGAGGCGGTGCGCCGCTACAACACGGACACGGCCGTGATCGGCGCCGCCGGCCTGTCCGCGCGACGCGGGGTCACCGAGCTCGACGACCGCGACGCCGACGTGATCCGTGGCGGCCTCGAGCGCACGGAGCGGATCATCGTGATCGCCGACGGCTCGAAGTTCGGGATAGTGGCGATGAGCACCGTGGTGCCGCTCGAGCAGGTCTCCACGATCGTGACCGACGTGAGCGCGGACCCCGATGAGATCGAACGCATCGAGCGCGGAGGGGTCGAGGTGGTCGTCGCAACGGCGGCGAGCGGCCCCGTGCCGGGGTCGCAGAACGGGAGAGGGCTGCCGGCCGATATCAGAGGGCAGGTGTGAACCTCCTGCATCGTCTCTTCGGTGTCGACAAGCCGATCATTGCGATGCTCCACCTTCCCGCGATGCCCGGACGCCCGCGGCACGACCGAGTCGCCGGTATGGCCCACCTTGTGGACACCGTCGGGCGCGATCTCGAGACCCTCGAGGGCGCGGGCGTCGACGGTTTCCTCTTCTGCAACGAGGCCGATCTTCCGTATCAGATCGGTGTCGGACCCGAGGCCGTCGCCGGGATGGCGGCTGTCATCGGCGAGGTCCGCTCGAAGTCTCTCGCGTCCCTTCGGCGTCGACCTCGTCTGGGACCCGGTCGCGAGCCTCGCCGTTGCGCGCGCAACCGGCGCCTCATTCGTGCGCGAGGTGTTCACCGGGGTCTTCGAGAGCGACCTCGGCATCATGCAACCGGATTTCGGTGCGATCGCCGCGTATCGCGAGCACATCGGTGCGAGCAACGTCGCGATGTTCTCCAACATCACCCCTGAGTTCGCGAGCAGCCTCGGCACTCGGTCGCTCGCGGCGCGCGCCCGCAGCGCGGCATTTCTCGGCGTTGACGCGATCCTCATCAGCGGCCAGATCACAGGGACGGCAACCAAGCTTCGTGAGCTGCTCGAGGCCAAGACCGCGGTCCCCGAGATGCCCGTCCTCGCCAACACGGGCGTGCGGGCGGAGACCGTCGACGAGGTCCTGGCGGTCGCGGACGGTGTGTTCGTCGGTACCAGCCTCAAGCGCGACGGCGTGACGTGGAACGCCGTCGACCCCGAGCGCGCGAGCCGTTTCATGACGGCCGTGCACCGCGTGCGCGAGGCCGTCCCGGCCTGACATGGCGAAGACACGCATCTACTTCGTCAGCGACCTGCACGGCTCGAACGTGTGCTTTCGGAAGTTCGTCAACGCGGCGAAGGTGTACGAGCCGAGGGTGATGATCCTCGGTGGCGACGTCGCCGGGAAGGCGATTCAGTCGATCGTCCGCGCACCCGGCGGGCACTTCCAGTGCCGGTTCATCGGCACCGACTACGACGTCGTCGAAGGCCCGGAGCTGGTCGCGCTCGAGAAGCTCATCTCCGACCACGGCTACTACCCGTACACGGCGGACCCCGGCGAGCTCGAGGCGATGGAAGCCAACGGGGGCCTCGATCAGCTCTTCCTCAAGCTCATGCGGGCTCGCCTCACCGAGTGGCTCGAGATTGCGGACGAACGCCTTCGCCCGCAGGACATCCCTCTCTATCTGATGCTCGGCAACGACGACCCGGACGAGCTTGGCACCCTGCTCGACGGCGCGCCGTGGGGAACGCACGACGAGGGCAAGGTCGTCTGGCTCGACGACGAGCACGAGATGATCAGCTGCGGGTATTCGAACGTCACGCCGTGGCACACGTACCGGGAGCAGAACGAGCTCGAGCTCAAGGCGTCGATCGACGCCATGGTCCCGCTGCTGCGACACCCCGAACGCGCCGTGTTCAACCTGCACGCGCCGCCGTTCGGAACCCAGCTCGACGAGGCGCCGAAGCTCGACGAGAACCTGACGGTTCAGGCTTCCCTCGGTCAGGTCGTGATGGTGCCGGTGGGGAGCACCGCGGTGCGTGACGCGGAGCAGACCTACCAGCCGCTGCTCGGCCTCCACGGTCACATCCACGAGTTGTCGGGGATACGGCGGATCGGTCGAACCGTGGTGATCAATCCCGGGAGCGACTACTCGACGGGCGCGCTCAACGGGGCGCTCATCACGCTCGACGGCGACAAGGTCAAGGCGCAGCAGCTGGTCCGCGGGTAGCGCCGAGATGGCACGCGGGCATGTCGACGCACTTGTCTCCATCGACGTCGGCACGTCGGGGGCGCGCGCCACCGCCTTCGACACATCGGGCGGACGGCTCCTCGAGGTGCGGCGTTCGTACCCGACGCGCATGCCACGCGACGGATGGGCGGAGCAGGACGCAGCGAGATGGCGCGATGCATCGCTCTCGGCGCTCGGAAAGCTGATCACCGAGCTCGGGCCTCGACATTCGATCCATGCGATCGGGCTCACCGGGCAGTGCCCGTCGATCGTGCCGATCGATCGCCGGGGCGTGCCGCTGCGACCCGGGATCATCTATCGCGACAACCGTGCCGTCGCTGAGGTGGACGCGTTTCGCAGGCAGTTCGGCGACGAGTATCTCCACAACCTCACGGGTCATGTCCCCGCCGCGTTCCACGTGGCAGCGAAGGTCCTCTGGATCCGCGCGCACGAGCCCGACGTGTTCAAGGCCGCGCGCCTCTTCCTCGAGCCGACCGAGTTCCTGGCGCTGACGCTCACCGGCGAGACCGTCACCGACTGGACGATGGCTGCCGCAAGCGCGTTGCTCGACCTGCGCAAGCGCACGTGGGCCGAGGATCTCGTCGAGGCGGTGGGGCTCGACCTGTCGCAGCTGCCCGTGCCGCACCCGTCGTCGTCGGTCATCGGCGAGCTGAAACCCTCACTGATGCGACGCTTCGGTCTCTCGCGAACGATCCCGATCGTCGCCGGTGCGGGCGACAGCATCGCCTGCGCGTTCGGAGCCGGCGTCGCATCGCCAGGGCCGGCCAGCGAGATGGCCGGGAGCTCCACATGCCTCAACACGGTGATCAGCCAGCCGACCCGCGACCTCACGGTGACGCACTATCCGAGCGCCGTGGGCCCGAGCGGCTACGTCACAGAGGTCGGGATCAACACCGCGGGCGAGGCGGTGGAGTGGCTCGCCGCGCTGATGTACGGAGGTCGCACCGGACGGCCGCGCAGCGAGGACTTCGAGCTCCTCGACCACGAGGCGGCCGAGGTGGCGCCCGGCGCCGACGGGCTCCTCTTCATCCCGGTCCTCGGTGACGGCGAGCGCGACGATCCGATGCTGCGCGGCGCCGCGGTCGGCCTTTCGATCCGGCACGACCGCAAGGCGTGGGCACGGGCGACGTTCGAGGGTGTCGCCTTCGCGATCCGCGCGCACCTGGAAGGGCTCGGCCGCGCCAGCACACCGGTGACCGAGCTGCGCGTGTCCGGCAGACCCGCGTACCTGCAGACCTGGGGACGCATCAAGGCCGACGTGCTCGGCATCCCGGTCTCGCGCGTCCCCGGTGACGCGACTGCGGCCGGGGTCGCGCTGCTCGCCGGCCTTGGCGTCAAGGTGTACTCGAGCCCCCAGCAGGCGATGGCGACCGCGTGCCGGCGGGACTCGCCGATCGAGCCTGATGCTGCCAATCACGACAGATACCAGTCCATCTACGACCACTACCGCTCCGTCGTCGCCTCGGCGACTCTCCGCGTCGACGCGCGTTCGATGTCGCAGGCAGGCGACCCACACCGCCATTCGGGAGGGTTCGCGTGAAGGTGAACCTCGGCATCAACTCCTGTTTCGCGTTGAAACGATGGCCGCGCCCCGCGGACTGGGCGTCCGTGGTCCGCAACGACCTGGGCCTCGACCTCGTCGAGCTGTCCCTCGACCTCATCGAGGGCACGGACACCTTCGCAGGTCGCCGCGACGCCATCGAGCGGACGCGCTCCGCGCTCGACGCCAACGGGCTGCAGGCCCACGCAACCTTCACGGGCCTCGCGGCATATTCGCTCGACCTGCTCATGCACCCGGATCCGGCGCGCCGCGACGCGGCACTCACCTGGTACCGAGGCGTCATCGATCTGACGGCCGCGCTCGGTGCCTCGGCCACCGGCGGGCACGTCGGCGCGATGAGCGCGCCCGACTGGGCTTCGACGGAACATCGCGCCCAGCGATGGAGCGGTCTGAAACGCGACCTCCGCGTGATCGCCGAGCACGCGAGGAACGCGGGGCTGGACTATCTCCTCGTCGAGAATCTCGTCGCGGTGCGCGAGCCCTCGACGATGGCCCAGATCGAGGATCTGCTCACGGACGGCGACGAGGACCACGTCCCGTGGCGCCTGTGCCTCGATGTGGGGCATCAGGTCGTGCCCGGCACGACCGGTGCGGAGCGGGATCCGTATGCGTGGCTGCAGCGCTTCGGGAGCCGCCTCGCCGAAGTGCAGTTGCAGCAGACCGACGGGCAGACCGACCATCACTGGGCGTTCACCGCCGAGCACAACGCAACCGGCCTCATCGAGCCCGCGCGAGTCCTCGAAACGCTCGCGGCCACCGGCGCGGAATCGGTCGATCTCGTGTTCGAGATCATCCCGGGCTGGGAGGACGACGACGACCAGGTCCTCGACGATCTCGTCGCGTCGGTCGATCTCTGGCGCGCCGCGATCCGCGCGCGTGAACAGGGGAGCTGACGCCATGCCGATGGTGCACGCGAACGGCCTGGACATTCACTACCGCATCACCGGTACCGGGCCCGACACGCTCCTGCTCGTCAACGGAGTCGGCGACGACCTCGAGGGCTGGGCGATGCAGGTCGACGCCTTCGTCGCGGCCGGCCTGCGCGTCGTCAGCTTCGACAACCGCGGCGTCGGACGCTCGAGCCACCCACCCGGCGCCTACACGAGCCGGGAGATGGCGGCCGACACGAAAGGGCTCGCCGAGGCGCTCGGGCTTGCGCCCTTTCACCTCGCCGGCGTGTCGATGGGCGGGCTCATCGCGCAGGAGTACGCGCTCGCGTATCCGAACGATCTGCGCAGCGTTGTGCTTGCCAACACCTATGCCAAGCCCGATGCATACACCCGCGCCGCGTTCGACGTCTGGGGTCAGATCGCGGAGTCCGCGAGCATGGCCCTCATGATGCGGCAGCAGGCGCCATGGGTTTTCAGCCCGAACTTCTACGAAAAGCACCCGGCGCAGCTCGCCACGTTCCTCGAGGAGATGGAGCACAGCGTGCAGCCCGCGGCGTCATTCGCATCGCAGATCGGCGCGCTCCTGACCCACGACTGCACCGACCGTCTGACACAGCTGCAGACCCCGGCGCTCGTCATCGCAGCCGACGACGACATCATCATCCGGCTGTCGCTGTCGCATCGCCTGTACGAGCAACTCCCACACGCACGCTGGGCGATCGTTCCCGGAGGTCATGCGGCGTTTCTGGAGAATCCCGAGCCGTGGAATCGGGCTGTCATTGAATTCATCGATCGGCACCGTTCGACGGTGCACGAGGAGAGGAGATCGGAATGATCCAGTCACTGGCACAGCGGTTCGGCACCACAAAGCCGGTGATCGCGATGTTGCACTTCCCGGCGCTTCCGGGCCGGCCGCGCCACAACCGCGAGCTCGGGAAGGCGCACCTGCTCGATGTTGTCGGACGCGACCTCGAGACCCTGCAGGCCGCGGGAGTTGATGCGGTGCTGCTCTGCAACGAGGCTGACATTCCGTACCAGCTCGCGGTCGGACCGGAGATTCCAGCGGCGATGGCGGCGGTCATCGGCGAGCTGCATCCGTCGATCCACGTCCCCTTTGGAGTGAACATCCTCTGGGACGCGAGGGCGAGCCTCGCGCTGGCTCGCGCCACGGGCGCGACCTTCATCCGGGAGGTGCTCACCGGCGTGTACGAGAGCGACCTCGGGATGATCGCTCCGTCGATCGGCGACCTCGCCGGATATCGCACCGCGATCGGCGCGGACGACGTCGCGTTGTTCGACAACATCTCGCCGGAGTTCAGCAGTGCGATCGGGACGCGTGGGATCGCCGACCGGGCCCGAGGCGCCGCCTTCCTCGGGGTCGATGCGATCCTCATCTCCGGCCCGGCGGCGGGCGTGCCCTTCGCGATGAGCGACCTGCAGACCGCCAAGGAGGCGGTCCCGGATGTGCCCGTCTTCGCCAACACCGGCGTGAACGCCGAACGCCTCGGCGAGATCTTCGCGATCGCCGACGGCGTCATCGTGGGAACGAGCCTCAAGGTCGACGGCATCACGTGGAGCCCCGTCGACCCGGCACGCGCCCAGCGCCTCATGGACGCGGCGCGTACGATCCGCGGAAGGAGCGTGTAGGCCAAGGAGGTTTCGACGGGTGGACTTCAGAACGGCGCGTGACTTTCTGCTGGCACACCGGCCGGACTACGAGACGGCGTATCACGACTTTCGCTGGCCCGACGCGGAGCACTTCAACTGGGCGCTCGACTGGTTCGACGCCATCGCCCGCGGCAACGAGCGTCCCGGTCTCTGGATCATCGACGACGACGGCACCGAGACCATCCGCTCCTTCGCGGAGTTGAGCGCGCGCTCGGACGCGCTCGCCTCATGGCTGCGCGACAAGGGGGTGCGCCGCGAGGATCGGACCCTGCTGATGCTCGGCAACCGCGCCGCGCTGTGGGAGTGCATCCTCGCGCTCACGAAGCTCGGGTCGGTGATCATCCCCTCGACAACCCTGTTGACGCCGTCGGACATCACCGACCGTGTCACGCGTGGTCACGTCGCGCACGTGATCGCCGAGTCCGCGCAGACGCCCGGTTTCGCGAGCGTGGCCGGCACGTACACGCGCATCGCGGTCGGCGAACCGGTTCCGGGCTGGCTCCGCTACGACGATTTCACCGACAGCCCCCGCGGGTTCACGCCCGACGGGCCGACACCCGCAAGCGACCCGTTGTTCCTGTACTTCACGTCCGGCACCACCGCAAAACCCAAGCTCGTCGAGCACACGCACGTCAGCTATCCGGTCGGTCATCTCTCGACGATGTACTGGATCGGAGCGCAGCCGGGCGACGTGCACCTCAACATCTCGTCGCCCGGCTGGGCCAAGCACGCCTGGAGCAACATCTTCGCGCCGTGGAACGCGGAGGCGACAGTGCTCATCCTCAACACCGCACGCTTCTCCGCACAGCGCCTGCTCGACACGCTGACGCGTTGTGCGGTCACGAGCTTCTGCGCACCGCCGACCGTGTGGCGGATGCTCATCCAGGAGGATCTGCGCGCGTGGCAGCCGCCGCTCCGCGAGGTCCTCAGCGCCGGCGAGCCGCTCAACCCCGAGGTCATCGAGCAGGTGCGTGCCGCGTGGGGGCTGACCATCCGCGACGGCTACGGGCAGACGGAGACGACGGCGCAGATCGCCAACACATCCGCGCAGCCGGTGAAGGCGGGTTCGATGGGACGGCCGCTGCCCGGGTACGTCATCGACCTCATCGACCCCGCGAGCGGCGTGCACGGCGATCAGGGAGAGATCTGCATCGATCTCTCGCAACGGCCGCTCGGTTTGATGGTGGGATATCGCGACGACCCCGAGCAGAATGCCGATGCGATGCGCGACGGCTTCTATCACACGGGGGATGTCGCCTCGCGCGACAGCGACGGCTACATCACGTACATCGGTCGGGCCGACGATGTGTTCAAGTCATCCGACTACCGCATCTCCCCATTCGAGCTCGAGAGCGTGCTCATCGAGCATCCCGCGGTCGCGGAGGCTGCCGTGGTGCCGTCCCCGGACCCGATCCGGCTCGCGGTGCCGAAGGCGTTCATCGCGGTGGGAGCCGGACATGCGGGATCGGCGGAGCTGGCGCGATCGATCTTCGAGCATTCGCGGGCGAATCTCGCCGGCTACAAACGCGTCCGCCGCCTCGAGTTCGCCGAGCTGCCGAAGACCATCTCCGGGAAGATCCGCCGCGTCGACCTCCGCGCCAAGGAGCAGACTCAGCGTGAGCATCCGGCGCACGCGCGCGCCGACAACGAATACTGGGAAGAGGACTTTCCCGAGCTGCGATCCACCCCGCGCTGAGCCCGCGTCAGACGTAGAAGCGGAAGATTCCCTGCGCGATGCAGCACGGCTTCTCTCCGCCCTCGCGCTCGACGATGAAGTCGACGACGACCTGGAAGCTCCCGTCATTCACCGTCTCCACCGAGACGAGCGTCCCGCCTGCACGTATTCTCGATCCGACCGGCACCGGCGCCGGAAATCGCACCTTGTTCAAGCCGTAGTTGACGCCCAGGCGCAGGCCCTCGAACTGCAGGATCTCGTGCCACAGGGGCACGAGCAGCGAGAGCGTCAGATATCCGTGCGCGATGGTCGTGCCGAACGGGCCGGCTGCGGCACGCTCGGCGTCGAGGTGGATCCATTGATGGTCGTCGGTCGCGTCCGCGAACGTGTTGACGCGGTGCTGCGAGATCTCCAGCCACTCGCTGTACCCGAGATGCTTGCCGACCAGCGCTTCCAGCTCAGCAACGCTCTTGACGATGGTGGTCACTGCGTTTCCTCTTTGCGCAATTGGGACTTGTGCACCTTACCGGAACCCGTGTGCGGCAGGGACTCGACGAAGACGAAGGTCTTCGGGATCTTGTACCCCGCGAGGCGCTCGCGAAGGTATGCGATCAGATCGGCGTCGCCGACTGCGGCGCCGGGCGTGAGGACGACGAACGCCTTGCCGACCTCGCCCCATGTCGCATCCGCGACACCGATGACGGCGGCCTCGGACACCGCCTCGTGTTCAGCGAGAGCCTTCTCGACCTCGGCGGGATAGACGTTCTCACCGCCCGAGATGTACACGTCCTTCATGCGGTCGACGATTGTCACGACGCCGCTTTCGTCGGCCGTCGCCACGTCGCCGGAGCGGAACCAGCGGCCGTTGAGGAATGCCTGCTCGGTAACCGCGGGCAATCCCCAGTATCCCTGCATGACATTGGGTCCGGCGATCACCACCTCTCCGGTCTCTCCTGCGTCAGCGGCGCCGAGGTCATCGCGCACGATGCGAACGTCTGAGAAGAAATGTGGGACTCCGGCGGCGCCGACTGTTTCGCGCATGGCATGCGGATCAACGAGAAGCGCGCCCGGCGCGGTCTCGGTCATGCCGTAGCCCTGCACGAAGGACAACCCTCGATCGTGATACGTGTTGATCAGCGATGTCGGCACCGGCGCGCCGCCGCAGAGGAGCAGGCGAACCGAGGTGAGATCGGCGTTCGCCCAGCGCGGCGACTCGGCCAGCGCTGCGAACATTGTCGGGACGCCGAAGAGCATGGTGACCCGCTGCTGCTCGATGACATCGATCACCGCTTCGGCATCGAACTTCGCCTCGATCAGCAACCTGCCTCCCTTGAGCAGCGTCGGGAGGCAGGTCATGTTGAGCGCGGCGGTGTGGAACATCGGCGCGGTGACCAGCGTCACCTCGTCGCTGCGCAGGTCGACGTCGACGATGACGTTGAGGCAGTTCCAGATGATGTTGTTGTGGCTGAGGACTGCTCCCTTGGGCCTGCCCGTCGTCCCAGACGTGTACATGATCATGCACGGTGAGTCGAGATCGACGGTCGCGATGATCGCCTCCGTCGACGCGGCCTGGAGTGCGGTTCGGTAGTCGATCGCGTCGCGGAGCACGCCGTTCACCCCCACAAGGAGTGGCAGCGTTCCCGCGAACAGACCCTCCACTCTCGGGGCGGACTCCCCACCGAAGACGAGCACGCTTGCGCCGGAATCGGCGAGCATGTAGTCGATCTCCGCCGGCGACAGTCGAGCGTTGAGAGGGACGAAGATCGCACCGAGCGTGGTGGTGGCGAACAGCGTTTCGAGAAACGCGGGGTGATTGGTGCCGAGATACGCGACCCTCGCGCCGTGCCGGACGCCGGCGTCACGCAGCACGTGCGCAAGCCGCGTGACCCGTGTCGCAAGCTCACCGTACCTCGTCGTGTTGCCGCGGAAGGTGATCGCGCCTCGCGCCGACGCCTTGCGCGCCGCTCGCTGCGGCCACGAGCCGAGGCCGGTCGACGGCATGAGTGGCGTCATGCCAGTCCCAGCAGCTTGACCGCGTTCTCCTTGAGGATCCGCGGACGCACGTCCGGTTTGATATCGAGACCCTCGAAATCCGCGAGCCAGCGATCGGGGGTGATCAACGGGTAGTCCGACCCGAAGAGCACCTTCTCCTTGAGGAGGGTGTTCGCGTAACGGACGAGCTGCGGCGGAAAGTACTTCGGTGACCAACCCGACAAGTCGATGTAGACGTTGGGCTTGTGGGTCGCGACGGCGAGCGCCTCGTCCTGCCACGGAAAGGACGGATGCGCCATCACGATGCGCAGATCCGGGAAGTCAACCGCGACGTCGTCGAGATACATCGGGTTCGCGTACTTGAGCCGGATGCCGCCGCCGCCGCGAACACGGGCGCCGATGCCGGTCTGGCCGGTGTGGAAGATCGCAGGGAGACCCAGGTCCTCGATGACGGCATACAGCGGGAAAGCCGACCGATCGTTCGGAGCGAATCCCTGCAGGCTCGGATGGAACTTGAAGCCGCTCACACCGAAATCAGCCACGAGCCGTCGAGCTTCCCGTGCTCCGGGCTCGCCCTTCGCCGGATCGATGCTCGCAAACGGGATGAGCACATCCGCGTGTTCCGCGCATACCGTTGCGATCTCCTCATTCGATATCGCGGGATGTCCGGTCGCCGCCTCGGCGTCGACGGTGAAGACGACGGCGGCGATGCGCCGCTCACGGTAGTACGAGGCGATCTCCGGTATCGTCGGCATGTGCCGGTCTGCGCCGAAATATGCCGCGGCACCCTCGCTGAGATGTGCGGGGAGTGAAGGATGACCGTCCGCTGACACCTCGGCGTGGACGTGCACGTCGATCGCGATCATTGCGTCGACGTCGATCATCTCGCTCTCAGGCGCGGGTGAGAATGACCACGGGGATCTCGCGCTCGGTCCGCTGCTGATATGCGTCGTAGGCGGGCCAGATCTTCGCCATGATCTCCCATAGCTCAGGCTTCTCCTGCGCATTTGCGGTACGCGCATGCGCCTCGAAGCGATCGCCCTTGACCTGCACCCGGACCTCCGGGTTCGCCTGGAGATTGAGGTACCACTTCGGTGGTGCCGGGCTGCCACCTTTGGACCCGACCACCAGGAGGTCGTCGCCATGCCTTCCGAATATCAGAGCGTTGCTGCGCGGCTCGCCCGACCTGCGGCCGGTCGTTGTGAGGATCAGGATCGGCGAACCGTCCCGCCACACAAACCCCTCCTCACCGTTGGTCGCCACGTAGCGGTCCACGTGTTCTTTGCCAAACAGCATCTGGGATCTCCGGTGAATTGGCCGGGCGGCGTGCTACCTGCTTTCGAGTGTAATTTACCGATGCGCTCCGGAGTTCCGCGCTGCCGTCGACCCGGCACCGCCGGCGGGATCTGACCCTGTGGCGTCGAGAGCCGGGGGTCTGATCGACCGCGCCGGGGCACTCGCCGTCGCCGTTGCGGCGGCGATGTGGGCGGCGAACTCGTACTTCCGCCCGGCACTGACGAAGCAGCTGTCGGCGAGCCAGATCGTGTTCGCGGAGTTGCTGCTCATCGCGCTCTGTTTTCTGCCGGTGATCGGACGCGTGCGCCGCGAGTTGCGGAGCCTCCCGCTCCGTCAATGGGTGGCCATGGCCATCATCGCGCTCGGCGCGCAGGCGTTCGCCACGGTGCTCTTCACGCAGGCGCTCAGCTACGCGTTTCCCGCGCACGCCGCGCCCGACCTCAACGTAGAGAACGAGGTGTATCTCCTGTACCTGCTGCAACCCGTGTTCGGTATCGCACTCGCCAGCCTCGTGCTGAAAGAGCGCCGCAAGCCGTTCTTCTGGCCACTCGCGGCGTGCGCGCTCGTGGGGGTCTACCTCATCGTCTTCCCGCAGGACCCGCTTGCCCCGTTCGGATCGGTGCCGCACGGGCAGCTGATCGCCGCGGTGCTGATCCTCGGCGCGGTGCTGCTCTGGGCGTCGGGCACCGTCTTCGGCCGGTACAGCCTGTCCAACGTCTCGTTCGTGACCACGGCGGCGATGCGCTTCACGCTTGCGCTGCCGGTGCTCTTCATCCTCATGCTCATCAACAGCGGCCCGGATGCACTCGGCCAGTTCTCCGTGCATCAGCTGCCGAGCTTCATCGGCATCGCGCTCGTCCCCGGCCTCTTCGCGATGCTGCTGTACTACCGCGGTCTCTCGAACACACCCGCATCGATGGCATCGATCGCCGAGCTCGCGTACCCATGCACGCTGTTCCTGGTGTTCTCGCTGCCGCCACCGGTCGGTATCGGCGTGCCCTTCTACGGCATCGAGATTGTGGGCGCGCTCGTGCTCGTGGCTGCGGTGACGACGCTCAACCTGCTCAAGCATCGCGACGTGGTCGAGGCGCCGCACCGCTCCGAGGTGGTGCTTGCGCGCGAGGGCGGGACCTGATGTCCTCGACGTTCTGGATCGTGGTGCTCATCAAGGACTTCCGCACCGCGAAGAGCAGGCTCTCTCCGGCAATGGAGCCGGCGCAACGGCAGGCGCTTGCGGCGATGACCGCAGCCCGAGCGCTCGACGCCGCACTCGCCGTGGGACCGACACTCGCGGTCTGCGGCAGCGAGGAGGCTGCCGACCTCGCACAGAGCCGCGGGGCAACCGTGATCCTCGAGTCCGAGCCGGGTGGTCAGAATCCCGCCGCGCGGCGAGGGCTCGATGACGTCTCCCTTCGCGGCGCGGAATCCGCGCTCGTCATCAGCTCCGATCTTCCGCTCGTCGACGCCGACGACCTCCGGCGGATGCTCGCACACGCCGACGAGCCCGGACCGATCGCGGTCGCGGCATCCGCCGATGGGAGGCAGGGCACGAACGCGCTGTACCTGCGTCCACCTGGTGACTTCGACCTGCACTTCGGTGCTGCATCCCTGCCTCGCTTCGCACAGGAGGCGCGGCTCCGAGGCCGACGGTTCGTCGTCCACGACGACCCGGCACTTGCGCTCGATCTCGACGAGCCCTCCGACCTGTCGGCCTGGCGCGAGCTCGAGCCGACCGCATGAACATCCAGCTCAGCGGCGTCGAGGGCCTTCCGGAGATTCACCCCGGTGATGACCTCGCGGCGCTCATCGTCGAAGCCGTTCCCAAGCTGCAGAGTGGCGACGTCGTCGTCATCGCCCAGAAGGTGGTATCCAAGGCCGAGGGACGGCTTCGCGACCTGAGGGACGTCGTCCCGTCCGAGCGCGCACGGGACCTGGCGCGAAACCTGGTCGCCGACCCGCGCCTGGTGCAGGTGATCCTCGACGAGAGCACGCGGGTGGTGCGCGACGACCGGGTCCTCATCGTCGAGACGCGGCAGGGATTCGTCTGCGCGAATGCCGGGGTGGACCGCTCCAACGTCGCGGGCGACGATGCGGTCTGCCTCCTGCCGATCGACTGCGACGCGAGCGCGCGCGCGCTCCAGGAGCGGCTGTCGGAGCTTGCCGGCGCGCGAGTGGGCGTGGTGATCAGTGACACCTTTGGACGCGCCTGGCGGATGGGGCTCGTCAACGTCGCGCTCGGCGTTGCGGGGATCCCCGCGCTGCTCGACTACCGCGGCCGTCCGGACGACTTCGGGATGCCGCTGCAGGCGACAGTCGTCGCGATGGCGGACGAGCTGGCGGCCGCGGCGGAGCTGCTCATGGGCAAGACGCGACGCGTGCCCGTCGTCATCGTGCACGGTCTCGAGGTGTTCGAGGGTGAGCCAGGCAGCGGCCAGGAACTGGTGCGACCGCCGGAGCTGGATCTCTTCCGTTGAAGGTCGCACTGCTGTCCGGAGGCACCGGGGGCGCGAAGCTGGCGACCGGGCTTGCCGCCGTCATGCCCGCCGACGATCTCTCGATCGTCGTCAACACGGGCGACGACGACGAGTTCTGGGGGCTGCTCGTGAGCCCCGACATCGACGCGATCCTCTACCGCCTCGCCGGAGTCTTCAACGAGCTCCGCGGATTCGGCGTCCGCGACGACACCTTCCACGCGCTGGACATGCTGCGCACGCTCGGCGAGGACACGTGGTTCCAGCTCGGGGATGGCGACATCGGCGTGCATCTGCTCCGCGCGACGCTGATGCGCGGCGGCCTCCGTCTGACCGAGGCGGTGGCGCGCATCGCGCACGGCTTCGGTATCGAGGCCGCGGTGCTGCCCATGAGTGACGACCCGGTCCGGACGCGCGTGCTCACGAGCACCGGCGAGCTGAGCCTGCAGGAGTTCTTCGTGCGCGAGCGGGCGCGACCGGCCGTGCGGGGCGTGCGTTTCGTCGGCGTCGAGACCGCGGCAGCGGCTCCCGAGGCTCTGACGGCAGTCGTGGACGCAGATGCGGTGATCATCGGGCCGTCGAACCCGCTCATCAGCGTCGATCCCATTCTCGCGGTGCTCGGCAACTCACTCGACCGCGAGCGGGTGACTGTCATCTCTCCGGTCGTCGGGGGCCGGTCGTTGAAGGGTCCCACCGTCGACATGCTCCGTCAGGTCGGCGAGGAACCGACCGCGCTCGGTGTGGCGCGGCGATACTCGGGCATCGCGGCGACGATCGTGATCGACCGGGTCGACGCCGACCTGCGGGAACCGATCCATGCACTCGGCATGCGCGTGCTCGTCGACGAGACGGTCATGGCCGACGCCGACGGTGAACGGCGGCTGGCATCTGCGCTGCTGCACCGTCTAGAGTGGACCGATGGCTCATGAAGCTGCTCTCGACTTCATTCGGAAACAGCACCGTGGTGTGCTCGCCACCTATCGCAGAGACGGTCAGGTGCAGATGTCGCCGGTGGCCGCTGCGGTCGATGCGGAGTCGCGCGTCGTCGTCAGCACCCGTGAACCCTCGATGAAGACGCGCAACCTGCGGCGCAACCCGCGCGCCACCTTCTGCGCGCTCAGCGAGCGCTTCTACGGCGCGTGGCACACCGTGGAGGGCAACGTCGAGATCCTCGAGTTGCCGGAGGCCATGGAGCCACTCGTCGAGTACTACCGCGCCGTGTCGGGCGAGCATCCCGACTGGAACGACTACCGCGAGGCCATGGTGCGCGAGCAGCGCGTGCTCCTCCGCATCACCGTCGACCGCAGCGGGCCCACGCAGCAGGGATAGGGCGCCGGCCGGATTCGGCCTGGCGGCTCGACGGTTTCCCACATGAGACCGTTACCCCTCTGTCGATAACGCGCGGACCCGTCGCCGGTACGATCGGGAGACTTGGCGCAGGCCGCCATCAGGAGGGAACGCGCGTGGCGAGAGACCCTGAGTCAGTTCGAGGCCGCCATGAGTAGCGAGTTCGGTCGCGACCGGCAGACCGGCCTGGCGACCATTGCGGAGTTCATTGCGCTGGAGGCGAAGGTCGACGCGCGATGCCGCGCGGCAGCCGCCGGGTCTGATGGGTATGGAATCGTCATGATCGATATCGAGGATCTCCGCGGCATCAACCAGGAGCATGGGTTCGACTTCGGCGACCAGGTGCTCGTCGCGGTTGCCGACAGGCTGCGCGCCGTGTTCGTGGAGCGCCCGGCGTTGTGCATCGCGCGAATCGGCGGAGATGAATTCGCAGTCCTCGCCGACGGTCTTGCTGCGAGGCAGAACCTGTCGCAACTCGCACGGAGGATCACGTACGAGGTGCGGGGAGCCCCGGTCATCGCCGGCGGCAAGCAGTGCCGGCTGAACATCCGCACGACTTTCGTGGCCGGACCCAATCGCAAGCCACACGCCAGCGACCTGCTGTGGGAGGTGCAGTGGCGCGACCGAAACGACGCAACCCGCGGACTGCATCAGCGCCTTGCAGCACTCGAGCGGCGCGACGGCATGCCCCCGGAACTCGCCGAGGATCTCCGTGCACGACTCGAGTCGGCTGAGCAGCGTGCGCGTCTCGGTCAGCACGACGATCTCACCGGGCTCCTCAATCGCCGCGGCCTGAAGGAAGAGCTCGCCGGCTTCGACGGGCCGAGAGCGGTGGGGTTCGTCGATGTCGACAATCTCCGCGAGCTCAACGGGATTGAGGATCAGAACTGGACGGCCGGCGATCAGGCGCTGATCGGGGTCGCGCACCATCTGCTGTCAATCGCGAGCAACACGACCGTCGCGCGATGGGGCGGCGACGAATTCCTCGTGATCCTCCCAGCCATGCATGCGGCCGAGGCAAAGGCGAGGCTCGACGCGCTGAACCAGCTTCTGCGAGCGGAGTTGCGCTTCGGGGGCGTGGTGGTGACCTTCTCCGCCGGAATCGCGGAGGCGTCCGGACCACTCGAGCATGCCGCAGCGCAGGAGGCCGCTCAGCGCGCAACGAAGCAGGCGAAGGCGTCCGGCCGTGCGCGGGTCGTCATCGCGCAGAGGCCGTACCGGCAGGCGTCGTGATCCGCGCTCAGGCGGTGAGCCGGCGCAGGCGCGGCAGCACCTCGCGCGAGTACAGCTCGAGAAAGCGGCGCTGATCGATCCCCGGCGCGTGAAAGATCAGGTGGGTGAAGCCGAGATCGAGGTACGGGCGGATTCGCTCGACGTGCTCGTCGGGATCGGTTGAGACGATCCAGCGGCCTGCGGCCCGATCCGCACTCAACGTGTCGGCGAGGCGTTCCATCTCGATCGGGTCTTCGACGCCCGTCTTCTCCTCCGGCGAGAGCGCGAGCGCTGCCCAGTTGCGCGTGTCCTCCTTCGCCCGCGTCGCGTCGGTGTCGAAGGAGACCTTCATCTCGATGACCCGGTCGAGCTCGGCGGCGTCCCGACCGGCCGCGGTGGCGCCCTCGAGCAACGCGGGCAGGAGCGTCTCCGAGTAGAGCTCCATCCCCTTGCCGCTCGTGCAGATGAGGCCGTCGGCGACACGTCCGGCGAGCCGCGCCGCCGCGGGGCCGGCCGCCGCGATGTAGATGGGAATCGGGGTCTCGGGCCGGTCGTAGATCGTGGCGTTGCGGGTCCGGTAGAACGCTCCGTCGAAGGTGACTCGCTCGTCCGTCCAGAGCATCTGGATCAGCGAGACCGCTTCCTTGAGTTGCGCGAGCCGCTCCTTCGTGTCCGGCCACTCGACGCCGAGCGGCGCCTCGTTCAGCGATTCGCCGGTTCCGACCCCAAGCCAGATCCGGCCGGGGAAGAGCACCCCGAGCGTTCCCATCGCCTGCGCGACGACGGCGGGGTGATAGCGAAACGACGGCGTGAGCACGCTGGTCCCGAGCTGGATCCGTGTGGTCGCCTGCCCGGCCGCGCCGAGCCATGAGAGCGAGAAGGGTGCGTGACCGCCGGTGTGCCGCCAGGGTTGGAAGTGGTCACTGATGGCGGCGGTGTCGAAACCGAGCTCCTCGGCCGCAACCGTGAAGGCCAGCAACTCCGCGGGGCCGAACTGTTCCGCCGAAACCTTGTATCCGAACCGAATCGCTGGTGGCACACGCACATTCTCGCGTAAGCGCGCTCTGCGCCACCCGGCTCACCGCGTGGTGACGGCTGCCCTCGGGATGTCGCCGCGTGCGATGTTCACCTTGTCGGAAGATCCGCCGACGATTCGCCGCGCGGACTCCACCTTCGCGATGAGCGCCTCGGACGCGAAGGGCTTGCCGAGATACTCGCACTCGAGGTCGTACGCGCGATTGAGCACCTCCGCGCTGTCGAGCAGACCGGTCATGACCACGATCGGCATGCGTCCGTGATCGGGGCTGTCGCGGATGTACGTGATCAATCCCCATCCATCGCCGTCGGGCAGGCCGATATCGATGACCATCGCGTCGGTGCGCTTCGACAGCTCCGCCATCGCCTCGCGGATCGTCAGCACGAGCACCGCGCGCATCCCGTTGCCCTCGAGCATCCTGCACGCGCTGGTGCCGAGCGCCTCCTCGTCGTCGACGACCACGACACGGCTCGTCGTCGTCCGCAGAACGGCGGACTGCACGATCGACGCCAGCGGGTACACGTTGCAGTCGCCGCCGTCCTGCGCCTCCGCGAACGCCTGCTCGATGGTCGCGGCGTCGAGCGGCTTCGCGAAGAAGTAGCCCTGGGCAAGGTCGTACCCGGCCTCACGCAGGTGCTCGGCCTGGTCTCCACGTTCGACACCTTCGATGACGGTTCGCAGCTGCAGTGCTCGCACGACGCCGACGACCGCGTCGAGCACGCTGCTCGCGACATGTCCGTCGGGAACGTGATCGACCAGTGACTTGTCGATCTTCACGATGTCGACCGGCAGGCGGCGGAGCCGGGCCAGCGACGACGCGCCGACGCCGAAGTCGTCGATGGCCATGCGCACACCCAGCGCCTTGAGCTTGCCGAGGATCTTGATGGCACTGTCCATGTCATCGGTCATCGCCGTCTCGGTGACCTCGAGAATCAGGCACTGCGGCTTGATGCCCGCGCTGCGCAGTGCTTCGTGAACGATCTCCACGAGGTCGTCCGAATAGAGCTGACGCGGGGAGACGTTGACGCTCATCGTGAGCTCCGCAGTCCCCTTGTAGTCTCGCTGCCAGCACGCCAGTCGCTGGCACGCCTCGTTGAGGATGCGCGCCCCGATCGGGATGATGAGCCCGGTGCGCTCCGCGATCGGGATGAAGACGCTGGGCGGAATGACATCGCCGTCGGGGTGCCGCCACCGTGCGAGTGCCTCCACAGAGACCATGCGTCCGTCCTTCAGGTCGACGATCGGCTGGTAGTGCACGATCAGATCGCCGGTCAGCCACGCGGTCCGCAGCGCATTCTCGACTCGCACGCGCTCCGCGACCGCCGTGTGCATCGTCGGCTTGTACAACGCAAAACCATTGCCGCCCGCGGCCTTTGCCGCATACATGGCGAGGTCCGCATTCCGCAACAGCTCGTCTGCGGTGTCGCCAAGGCTCCCGGTCGCGATACCGATGCTCGCGGCGACGCTGACCGTGGTCGTGCGCAGCGACAGCGGCAGCTCGAGTGTGGCAAGCACGCGGCGCGCGATCACGGCGGCGTTGTCGACCGGACCCTGAGCGAGGAGAACGGCAAACTCGTCGCCACCGAGCCGCGCGACGGAGTCGACGTCTCGGACGCTCGTGACCACACGCCGCGCCACCTGCACGAGCACCTGGTCGCCGGCGCTGTGACCGTACGTGTCGTTCACCTCCTTGAAGCCGTCGAGGTCGAGCATCATCAGCGTCACGTGCTGGTTGGAGAGCTCGATTGCCACAAGCGCGCGGTCGAGCCGCCGAAGCAGCAGGGTTCGGTTCGGCAGGCCGGTGAGCGAGTCGTGCTCCGCCTGATGTTCGAGCGCTCTCCCGAGCCCGAGGTTCATGTAGAGCGCGAGGTACATGCGGAGCAGGATCAGGCCGATCAGGACGAGCATGACCCACACGAGCGCGCGCGCGATCTGCGCATCCTGCGCACGGAGGCCGACGCCGATACCGGTCGCGAGCGCCACGGGAAGGATCGAGATCCACAGGACCGACCGGCTCCTCGTCATGTCCGCGAGCGCCGTCTCGGGCTGGCGGCGGTAGCACACGGAGTAGAGCGCCGCCGCCGCGAGACAGGCAGATCCCGCGATCCATCCGTTCGCGAACACGGATCCCGGTGCGCTGAGCCCGAGGCTGATCTGATGCGCCACCTGGCTGTCGGAGATGCCGATGCCGACGATTGCCGCGCCCAGAAGGACACCGATCGGCCGCGTCTTACGGCCAACCTGCGCAGTCATTGCGGCAACGAGCGTGAGCACCACGACATCGGTGATGGGCTGCGCCAGGCTGATCATGCTCACGATGACCGATGTCCGTCCGTCGAGGAACGAGTTCGTACCCGGACACGAGGCCGATGACGAGGACGGCTCCGCCCATGAGCAGACCGTCGCAGTACGCGACGGTGACCGCAAGACGCGGCGCGCGCACTCGCATGAGCAGGATCGCGGCAATGATCCCGAGTGGCAGCTGGGCAAGGATGGTGATGTCGGACCACGACGGGAACGCAGTCGAGGTATGCACTGCAAGCGCATTCCAGTCCGAGAAGGCCTCGAGCACCGCGAACCCGCTCCAGAAGAACCATGAGATGCGCCGGCGTCCGCGTGTGCGAATCCCCGCGAGCGCCGTCGCGCCGGACGCGAACAGGCCCATCGCGACCTCGGCGACATTGTGCAGCCCGTCTTCAAACGCGCTGCCACCGATTCCCAGCATCGAAGCAGCCAGCAGCACGACGACGACTGCGGCCAGCGGTGCGGTGATGGAGAGGTACAGCCGGCGGAGGGACACGCTGCGACTAGCTCCTGCGAGCCGGCTTGAGCCGTGCACTGGGGACGGTCACGCGTCAAAGTCTCCTTCGATCGACACGACCGTCTCGCCCGACCTGGTGCTGCAGTGATCCTTCGGCGCCGCGCGATTGCAATCAATGCACTCGGGTCGGAGGGTCACAATCTGGGATAAGTCTATTGACGCGTCTGTTCGACGGCGGACATAGATGACGCGTTGTCGACTCTCGTTCAACACCGTCACAACCGTCATGCGCCGTGCCGACTAGAATTCGAACGTGGCCAAATGGGTTGTCCTCCACTTGAATGACGGGGATGCCTCCACGTACATCAACGTGGACGAGGTCACCCAGGTCCGCCAGGTTGCGACCGGCGCGACCAAGATCTTCTTCACCGACGGGTCCGACGTCTCGGTTCGTGAGGACGCGCCGATTGTGATTGCGGCCTTCCGCCGCGACTCGATCTAGCAACCAGTGCCCGGAGGCGAGCGCGACGACCTGAGGGTCGCGATCGTCGGCTACGGCCTGGCGGGGCGTGTATTCCACGGCCCGCTCATCAGGGCGACACCCGGCATGCGGGTCGACGCGGTCGTGACCGCGAACCCGGAGCGCCAGGCCCAGGCTCGGGAGGACTTCCCCGACGCGACCGTCCTGCCCGCGCCCGACGAGCTCTGGTCGCGCGCCAGACCGTGCGACCTCGCGGTGATTGCGACGCCGTCCGGCTCGCATGGCACCGTGGCCGGCTCGGCGATCGATGCGGAGATCGCGGTCATCGTCGAGAAGCCGGTCGCGACGTCGGCGGCATCGGCTCGCTCGCTCGTCGAGCAGGCGGCGGGGCGGAATGTCCCCGTCGTGCCGTTCTTCAACCGGCGCTGGGACTCGGATCATCTGACCCTCAGCGATCTCCTCGCCGAAGGCCGGCTCGGCAAGGTCCTCCGTTACGAATCGCGCTTCGAACGCTGGCGCCCAACGTCCTCGGGCGGATGGCGGGAGACCCGTGGCTCCGAGATGGGTGGTGGCATCCTGCTCGACCTCGGCGTCCACCTGATCGACCAGGCGACCGTGCTGTTCGGACCTGTGGACACCGTCTACGCCGAGGTGCGATCGCACCGGGGCGGCGCGGACGACGACGTCTTCCTCGCGCTCCAGCACCAGAGGGGCGTCCTTTCGCACCTCTGGGCGAGCGCGCTGTCGGCGGCGCCAGGACCGCGCCTGCGGGTGCTCGGCGATCGCGCCGCGTTCATCGTCGACCACCTCGACGGCCAGGAGGATGCGCTCCGAGCCGGTTTCTCCCCCGGTGAGCAGCACGCCGAGCCGCCGGATCGATGGGGCCGCCTTCTCCGTGGCGACGCGGGCGAGACCGTCCCGAGCATCCCGGGGCGGTGGATCGACTTCTACCAGGGGATGGTCACGAGCCTTCGAGACGGCGGATCCCTGCCGGTCGACATCGCCGACGCGATCCGGGGCCTCGAGATCGTCGACGCCGCGCGAGAGAGCGCGGAGGCGAGGCGAGTGGTCGCGGTGCGGAGCTCCGACATCGGGTAGCGTTCCGACGCGGACGCCCCGGCCCTCCGGTTCGTCGGTGTGGCAGCATGGGGCGGCTCATGACGACGACGCCGCTGCTCATGATCCCCGGGCCCACACCGGTGGCTCCTGACGTCCTGGCCGCACTCGCCGAGCCCGTGCGCAGCCACATGGGACCCGAGAACGCCGCCAGCATGCTGCGCATCCAGGCGGGCCTCCGCGAGCTGATGGGCTCGAGCGCGGGGCGCGTGCACTGTTTCGCCGGTTCGGGGACGCTCGCCCAGGAGGTTGCGCTCGTCAACCACACGAAGCCGGGCGATCGCATCGTCGTCGTCAGTCACGGATTCTTCAGCGACCGGTTCACGGAGATCGCCGGCGCGCTCGGCCTGCGCGCCGATGTGCTCCACGTCGACTGGGGAGCGCACGCCGACGAGGCGGCGCTCCGAGAGCTGATCGGTGCCGGCGACGCTCCCGCGGTCGTGTGCATGACGCATGTCGAGACAAGCACGGGTGTCCTCGCCGATTGCGGAGCCCTCGCGGCCACCGTGCGCGCGGCGGCCCCCGACACGGTCATCGTCGTCGACGGCGTCTGCGCGACCGGCGGCGTCGAGGAGGCGATGGACACGTGGGACGTCGACGTCGTCCTCACCGGCGCGCAGAAGGCGCTCGGCGTTCCGCCGGGGCTCGCGCTGCTCGCGGTCTCCGAGCGTGCGCGACAGCGGAGGGGGTCGCTCGGCGAGGTTCGCGCGTACTACGCCGACCTGCAGAGATGGGACGTGTCCGTGGACAACCCGCAGCGGTATTTCTCGACGCATGCCGTGTCGCTCATCCGGGCGCTCGAGGTGTCGCTCGACGCCATCTTCGCGGAAGGGCTCCCGGCCCGGTTCGACCGTCATCGCCGCGTTGCCGCGATGGTCCGCGACGGGATGGGCGAGCTGGGGTTCGTGCCGCTCACACAACCGGCGTACGTCGCGCCGACGCTCAGCGTCTTCTCGCTGCCCGAGGGAGTCGATGACGCGCAGTTCCGAGCCGGGATGAGCGAGCGTGGCGTGATCATCTCCGCGTGCCTCGGTCCCTGGGCCGGACGCGGCATCCGCATCGGACACATGGGAACGGTCGCCGAGGCCGAGGCCGCGCGGACCATCGACGTGGCCGCGGCGACCCTCGGCAAGTGAGTCGCGGAGCGGAGTGACCGGCGGTGCTTGAGACCGCGGTGCTCGAGCGTCTGCGCGCCGCCGTCGGCGATGACGGGCTCATCACCGACCCCACCGCTGTGCGGACGTATGCGTGTGACGGATTGACGGGACGCCGGGTGTCACCGGCCGCGGTGGTGCTGCCGCTGACGACCGAGCAGGTCGCTGCGGTGGTGCGAACCTGCGCAGGCGTCGGCGTTCCCTTCGTCGCGCGCGGGGCGGGGACCGGTCTCTCCGGCGGGGCGCTCCCGGTTGCCGACGGCGTGGTCGTCTGTCTCAGCCGCATGCGATCGATCCTCGCGGTCGACCTCGACAATCACCAGGTCACGGTGCAACCGGGCGTGACCAACCTCGAGGTGAGCAAGGCGGTACGGCCTCTCGGATATTTCTACGCGCCCGACCCGTCGTCACAGCAGGTGTGCACGATCGGCGGCAATGTCGCGGAGAACTCCGGTGGCGCGCACTGTCTCAAGTACGGGTTCACCACGCACCACGTGATGGGTGCGACGTTCGTCACGGCCGATGGGCGCGTCGCGCAGCTCGGCGGAGCGGTCCGCGACGCTGCGGGATACGACCTCCTCGGCGTGGTCATCGGCAGCGAGGGGACGCTCGGCATCGTGACCGAGGTGGTGCTGCGGATCGTGCGTGTCCCCGAGTTCGACGCAGACGGTCCTCGCCGCGTTCTCCAGCATGGGTGACGCCGGCGAGGCGGTGTCGCGGATCATCGCGGCGGGCATCACACCGGCGGCGATCGAGATGATGGACCGGCTCGCCATCCGGGCCTGCGAGGAGACGGTGCACGCCGGCTATCCGGACTGCGGCGCCGCGCTCGTGGTCGAGCTCGACGGTCCCACCGTCGAGGCCGATGCGTTCCTCCGCGAGGTCATCGACACCTGCAACGCGAGCGGCGCAACCGAGATCCGCGTCGCCGCCGACGACGCCGAGCGAGCGCTGATCTGGAAGGCGCGCAAGGCCGCATTTGCATCGATGGGCAGGATCAGTCCCAGCTACTACGTGCAGGACGGCGTCATCCCGCGAACGCGGTTGCGCGATGTGCTCGAGCAGATCGACAGGCTTTCCGAGTCGTACGGGCTTCGCGTTGCCAACGTCTTTCACGCCGGCGACGGCAACCTGCATCCACTCGTGCTGTACGACGACGCGCTGCCGCAGGCCGGGGATCGCGCGCTCGAGCTGGCCGGCAAGATCCTCGAGGCGTGCATCGCCGCAGGTGGGTCGATCACGGGCGAGCATGGAGTCGGGTCGGACAAGGCGTGCTACATGCCGAAGATGTTCAGCCCCGATTCCATCGACGTGATGGGCCGCGTCCGTGATGCGTTCGACCCACGCGACCTCTGCAACCCGGGCAAGGCGCTGCCGACGCCGCGTCTGTGCGGCGAGGTGCCCGGCGTGTACCGGCCGCACCCGGCGGAGCTCGCCGGCGTCGCGGAGCGAATGTGATGGTTGCGACCGCGGTCAACCCGAAGGTGTTCACCGACGTCGTCGGCGCTGACCAGGTGCGGGACGCCGGAGCCGCTGACGCGGTTCGCGGTGTGGTGCCGAGCCTCGTGGTCTCGCCCGCAGACGAATCCGAGGTCGCGGCGGTGCTCGCCGCCGCAACGTCGAACGGGCTCACGGTCGTTGTGCGCGGCGGCGGTACGAAGCTCGACTGGGGCGCGCCGCCGGAGCGCTGTGACGTCGTCCTCTCCACATCGCGCATCGAGGGCATCGTCGACCATGAGCCCGCGGACCTTGTGTGCGTCGCGCGCGCCGGGACGACGCTTGCCGGGCTGCAGGAGCGGCTCCGCGCCACACCCGGTTTCCGTCAGCGCCTCATGCTCGATCCACCGCAGGGCGCCGGCGCGACCCTTGGCGGAGTGCTCGCCACCGCCGCGAGCGGCCCCCTGCGCACCAGGTTCGGCACGCCACGCGACCTCGTCATCGGCGCGAGCTTCGTGCTCTCGGACGGGACCGCAGGTCGGAGTGGCGGCAAGGTGGTCAAGAACGTCGCGGGGTTTGACGTCGCAAAGTTGCTGGTCGGTTCGCTCGGCACGCTCGCCGTCATCACGGAGATCGCGTTCCGGTTGCACCCACTTCCATCCGCGTCCCGAACGGTGGTGCTCGAGTCGCGGTCGGTCGACGAGCTGTGCGCCTTTGCGGCCGCGGTCGGCCGGTTGCAGGTGACCCCGAACGTCGTCGATCTCCACTGGCCGGAGGGCGTCGTCATCGTGCGCTTCGAGAGCTCGGAGCGTGGCGCCGAGATGCAGGCGCAGCGTGTCGCGAGCGCACTCGGTGGTCGGGTCCTCGCCGAGCACGAGGAGCCTGCGATGCTCGGTGCGCTGGCCGGGTCGCCGTGGCAGGGCGCGGGCTGCGTTGCGGCACTTGCGGTGCTCCCGTCGCACGTCGCTGCGTTGGTGTCGTCGATGTCCGGAGGAATGTGCGAGGCACTCGTCGTGCGTCCGTTGCTGGGAACCGGAGAGGTGTGCTGCACGCCGGATGCGGCCGATGCGGTCCACGCGTCGGTCCGCGATGCGGGTGGGCGCTGGGCGATCAGACGCGGCGACGACTCGCATCCCGATGACGTGGACGTCGTCGCACTCGACCTCATGCGCGCGGTCAAACGCCGGCTCGATCCTGCGGGCACGCTCAGCCCCGGGCGTCAGGTCGGAGGCATCTAGGCGTGGCCGCCACCGGCGTGGGGCCTGCGCAGGCACACGGCGCTCCGCGCGACGGCGCTGCGACCGTCGCCTTTGACGAGCACCACCGCCCCGATCCGGCGTTGATCGGCGACTGCGTGCACTGCGGCTTCTGCCTGCCGGCGTGTCCCACGTACCTCCTCTGGGGTGAGGAGATGGACTCGCCGCGTGGACGCATCCTTCTCATGGATCTCGCAGAGCGAGGTGAGGTCGGCATGGATCGCGAGGTGGTGCGTCACTGGGACGCATGCCTCGGATGCATGGCGTGCGTCGACGCGTGCCCGTCAGGTGTTCAGTACAACCGCCTCATCGAGCAGGTGCGCCCGCAGATCGAGCGACGGTTCGAGCGCGACTGGCGATCGCGCGCCGGACGAGCGGCACTCTTTGCGGTGCTCCCGCATCCAAAGCGAATGCGCACCATCGCGGCCGCGGTGGCCGTGACGCAGGCGCTCGGCCTGCGCCGCGCGCTGCACCTCTCGCCGGTGCGGCGCGTGGTGCCGCAGACCCTGCGACGCCTCGACGACATGGCCCCGCAGTTGCAGTACGCCGATCTCAAGGAGCGAACCCCACGCCGTCTCGTGCCGCATGGGACACCCGTGCGACGGGTCGCGATGCTCACCGGCTGCGTGCAGGACGCATTCTTCACGCAGGTGAACCGAGCGACGGCGCGAGTCCTCGCCGCGCACGGGTGTGAGGTGCTGGTGCCACCGCTGCAGAGTTGCTGCGGTGCGCTCGAGATCCATGCGGGACGTGAGGAGCGGGCACTCGCGCGGGTGCGCACCGTCATCGCCCAGATGGAGCGAATGCATGTCGATCACGTCGTCGTCAACAGCGCCGGCTGCGGCTCCGCCATGAAGGAGTACGGCCAGTTGCTCGCCGACGATCCTGCCTGGGCGGAGCGAGCCGCCGCGTTCTCCGCCGGGGTTCGGGATGTCATGGAGCTGCTCGCGGAGCTCGAGGTGCAGCGTCCCGCGAAGCTCCATTCGCTGCCGTCTCGCGTTGCATACCACGACGCCTGTCACCTCGCGCACGCGCAGGGTGTGCGGTTGCAACCGCGTGCGGTGCTCCGTCGCATCCCCGACCTCGACCTCGTCGACATCACGGAGTCCGACGTCTGCTGCGGGAGCGCCGGCATCTACAACCTCGTCGCACCGCAGGCTGCCGACAACCTTGGCAATCGCAAGGCCGTGAACGTCGTCGCCAGCGGTGCCGATTTCCTCACTGCCGGCAATGGCGGCTGCCTCCTGCAGATCTCCGCGGCGCTGCGTCGGTCCGGGCATCCGCTGCCGGTCGTGCACCCTGTGGAGCTCATCGATGCATCGCTCCGGGGTATGCCGGTCGCGATGCTGCGCGGCATGGCGTCGCGCTGAATTCGAGTCCAGCACCCACGGTGCCCGAGATGAGCGTCCACCGCAGTGCCTCGGTGGTGGTGATCGGCGCCGGAGCGATCGGTCTCGCGGTCGCGCTCCAGCTCACTCGCGCGGGCGTCACGGACGTGCTGGTGGTCGACCGCAACTCGTCGCCGGGAATGGGATCGACGAGCCGGGCGAATGGCGGCGTGCGAGCGCAGTTCACGACCGCGATCAACATCGCGTTCTCGCGATTCACGATCGAGAAGCTTCGGGAGCTGCACGATCAAACCTCCGGACAGGTGGGCTTCCGTCCCATCGGCTATCTGTTCCTGACCGGCACCGACGAAGGAGCGGCGGCGCTCCGCCTCGCACGAGACCTGCAGCGTTCCCTCGGCGTCGAGGTGGACTGGCTCTCGCCCGCGGACGTTGCCGGGCTCGCGCCGTACGTGAATGTCGGCGGCCTGTGCGCGGCCACCTTCTGCGCCGCTGACGGGCTCATCGACCCCCACGGAGTCGCCAGCGCGCTGTGGAGCGAGGCGAGGCGGCTGGGCGCGGTGCTGCTGCCCGACACCGACGTGCTCGAGGTCACGAGCAGCTCGACGGGAGCGCTCGTGCACACGACAGGCGGCGCCATCCTGACGGAGTACGCGGTGAACGCAGCAGGCCCGTATGCCGCACCGCTCGCGGCGCTCGCCGGGATCGAGCTCCCGATCACAACGCGGCGCCGAAACCTGGTCTGCACTGAGGCCATCGCGGGCATGCCCGAGGTGATCCCGATGTGCGTGGACAGTGACACGGGGATCCTCACGCGCAGAGAAGGGGCGGGGTTCCTCGTCGGATACTCCGATCCCCACGACCCACCCAGCCTCGACACGAGCTTCGATCCGTCCTTCCTCGATGCCATCGCGACGCGCATCGGCAACCGCTTCCCGTTTCTCGAGGACGCGCCGATCAACGACCGCAAGTGCTGGGCCGGCCTCTACCCCGAGACACCCGATCACCACGCCATCATCGACATGCCCGAGCAGGCTCCGCGGTTCCTGCAGTGCGTCGGCTTCGGAGGCCACGGGATCATGCACTCGCTTGCCGCAGGCCAGGCTGTGACGGAGCTGATCACGCAGGGCCGTTGCACGACGTTCGACCTGCATCCCCTGCGCCTGCAACGATTTGCCGAGCCGGGAGGGGTTGCCGAGACCGCGGTGCTCTAGCGGGTCAGAGCGCCGCCGAGGACGCTGCGAGCAGCGGCGCGATCTCCCCGTCGGGATTGTCGATGAGGTGCCGCAGCGCGGCGCGCTGCTCGTCGGTCAGCGTCCGCAGCGGCGCTCGCACCGCATCGTCGATCGCAACACCGCGGCGTTGGAGCACGTACTTCATCGCCGAGTGGAACGGCGCGATCTCGAGCGACGCCCGAACACGGGACGCGCGCTCGCTCATCTGCGGCGTGGCACTCCTCACGGCATCCATCGTCACCTCCGGCAGGCATGACGCGAGACCCGACACGGAACCCACGGCGCCCAGCGCCATCCCCTGTGCGATGAGCCCCTCCGCGCCGATGAACACGTCCAGTCCGGGAAGCAGATACGGCTGGACGGTCCCGAAGGGCGAGTCGGACACCTTGAGTCCGGCCAGGTTCGGCGCGCTCTCGCGCAGACGGTCGATGACAGGGATCGGCACCGCATATCCGCTTCGCGCAGCGAACTCGTACACGTAGAACGGGGTTGGCGCGCAAGCGTGTGCGGCCGCATCGAGATGCGACCAGATCGCGTCGGCGTCGAGCGCGAAGTACGGCGGCGGGATCACCGCCACACCCGCGGCACCGAGGCTCGCGGCGTGTTCGGCGAGGACGACGGTGTCATGCGTGGTCTGAGCGCCGCAGTGAACGATGACCGAGAAGCGGTGGTGCGCGGAGCCGACGAACTCGTCCGCCACGTGGCGCCGCTCATCGAGCGAGAAGAGGATCCCTTCGCCGGTCGTTCCGAGCGCCAGGATCCCGTCGAGTCCTGCCCGAACGTAGAACTCGACCACGGCGGCAATCCCGTCGTCGTCGATGCTGCCGCCCGCTCCGGTCAACGGCGTGACCGCGGCAGCGAGCGTGCCCCGCACTCGGTCAGACATCGGCGGTCGGCTCACTCACCTCGGGATTGTCACACGCGACGCTGATTCCCCCGACCCGCGAGTACCCTCGCGGATGCTGCGGCGAACGTCACAGGGGAGCCAGGATCGCGGATCCTCTACGGGGGCTCGACCGGACGCTGTCGTCGAAGCCTGCGTGAGCGAAGAGCGGGATCACTGCTCCGCGATGCTGGCGATGTCGTAACGCTCGCGCGCGTCCGTACGCCGGAGCAGCAGATCAGCGACCAGGCCGGTCCAGCCGGTCTGATGCGATGCGCCGAGCCCGCGGCCGGTGTCGGCGTGGAAGTACTCGTGAAACGGGATGAGGCCGGCGAGATCCGGCCGCGTGTACAGAGCGGTCCCGGCCACAACGGGCCGGACTCCCTGCGCGTCCTCGAGAAAGATGCTCGCCAGGCGCGAGGCGATGTCGTCGGCGATCGCGCCGAGATGCGACTGGTGTCCCGAGCCGACCGGGTACTCCACCGTCCAGTCCTCACCGAGAAACCGGTGGTACACACGGAGCGCTTCGATGATCAGGTGGTTGACGGGGAACCATACCGGGCCTCGCCAGTTGGAGTTGCCGCCGAAGAGACGTGACGTGGACTCCGCGGGCTCGTAGTCGAGGCGAGCGACCGAGCCGTCGATGTTGATGTCGAGCGGGTGCTCGGCGTGGTAGCGCGAGAGAGCGCGCAGCCCGTGGTCGCTCAGGAACTCCGCCTCGTCGAGGACGTACGTGAGGATGCGGCGGAGCCGGTCGGGATCGACGATGGCGAGCAGGCGGTTCTCGCGCTCATCCGGCTCGACGGCGAGCGAAACGGTGGCCGCGAAGCGCGGCTTGAGCTTGATGAACAATCGCAGCCGCTCGGCGAAATCGGGGAGGAGTTGCAGCGTCGCATGACCGAGCGTGGTCGCGGCGCAGAGGGGGATGACACCGACGATCGACCGTGCCTGGATCGGGATTCGCGCACCGTCCGCGAGATGCAGGCTGTCGTAGTAGAAGCCGGCCTCGTCGTCCCAGAGGCCTGTCTCGTTCATCGCGGTCGCGATGGCCGCGAAGTGCTCGAAGAACTTCGTCGCGACGTCCTCGTACGTCCGGTCGTGCGCGGCGAGGATGAGCGCCATCTCGAGGAGGTTGAGCGAGTACATCGCCATCCAGGCGGTGCCGTCGGACTGCTCGAGGTGACCGCCGAGCGGGATGAGTGCGGAGCGGTCGAACGCCCCGATGTTGTCGAGCCCGAGGAACCCTCCCTCGAAGATGTTGTTTCCCTCGGCATCCTCGCGGTTCACCCACCACGTGAAGTTGATGAGCAGCTTGTGGAAGACACGAGCGAGAAACGCATGGTCGGTGGCACCGTCGATCTCGAAGACGCGCAGCGCTGCCCACGCATGCACCGGCGGGTTCACGTCGTCGAAGGACCACTCGTACGCCGGGAGCTGGCCGTTGGCATGCATGTACCACTCGCGACAGAGCAGGATCAGCTGCTCCTTCGCGAAGGCCGGATCGACGTGCGCGAGCGCCACGCACTGGAATCCCAGGTCCCAGGCCGCGAACCACGGGTACTCCCACTTGTCGGGCATCGAGATGACGTCGACGTTGTCGACGTGCCGCCATCCTGCGTTACGACCGTCGAGTCGCTTCTCCGGTGGCCGCGGCCCCGCTGGGTCGCCGTCGAGCCAGCGTGCGACGTTGTAGTGATAGAACTGCTTCGACCAGAGCATGCCGCCGAGCGCCTGCCGCGTCACCAGCTGCTCGCCGGCGGTGAGTCCTCCGGTGAGCACCTCCGCGTAGAACGCATCCGCTTCGGTGGAGCGAGCTCGCAGGACCTCGGCGCCCACACCGCGCGCCGCGGGCGCGTCACGCTTCCCGAAACGCAGCAGGATCGTCGCGGTCGCGCCGGCATCGACCCGCACGACGTAGTGCAGCGCCGCTTTGGTCCCGGTCTGCGCGGGGTTCACGAGCGCGGCGCCGTTGACGACGTGGTCATTGATGGCGTCCTTGGGAAACGCACTGCGCGATGACGTTCCCCAGAGTCGATCGGCGTTGCTCTCGTTGTCGCAGAAGAGTGGCTGCGGCTCTCCGTCCCCGGCAAGGTAGTACCGGCCGATGACCGTGTGGTCCGCGACGATCCGGTCGCCGTCCCACCGCAGCGCGGGGACGGTGTCGGTGAGCCCCCAGGCCCACGTGTTGCGGAACCACAGTGTCGGCAGCACGTGCAGGCTCGCCGCGGCACTGCCGGCGTTGCGCGCTCGCAGCTCGATCACGAAGTCGTCCGGGGACTCCTTCGCATAGTCGACGGTGATATCCCAGAACCCTGCGTCGAGCACCCCCGTGTCGGCGAGCTCGTACTCCGGGTCGAGAGTCGTTCGACGCCCGTTCTCCTCGACGAGGTCGTCATAGGGGTAGGCCTGCTGCGGGTACAGGTATCGCCAGCGCATCCACGCATGTGTCGGAGTCGAAGTCGACGTACCACCAGTACTCCTTGGCGTCCTCGCCGTGGTTGCCCTGCGGACCGGTGAGGCCAAAGATCCGCTCCTTGAGGATGGGATCAACGCCGTTCCAGAACGCGAAGGCGAAACAGAGCAGCTGGTGCTCGTCGCAGATGCCTCCAAGACCGTCCTCGCTCCAGCGAAACGCTCGGGATCGCGCGTGCTCGTGGGGCAGGTAGTTCCACGCGTCGCCGTTGACGCTGTAGTCCTCGCGCACCGTTCCCCAGGCGCGTTCGCTGAGATATGGACCCCACCGCCTCCAGGCGCTCGGATCCTCGAGGAGCCGGCGGCGCTCGGCTGCAGGGTCTGGTTGGTCGGCCGGCATCGCCGCTATTTAACGCCGAGACCAGCCCCGCGGGCCGGTCCGCCCAGTTCGCTGGCCTACAATCTGCTGTTGACAGTCCGTTCGTCGCGCACCTGGCACGACGCGATGACCCGAGGTACACGCGCGCAATGAACGCCGAAGAGATCGTCCACCTCGCACGCCGCTACACGCTGTACGACTGGCAGGCGCAGGAGAACGCCAATCCGATCCCGGTGGATCGCGCCGAGGGTGTGTACTTCTACACACCGGACGGCAAGCGCTACCTCGACTTCAACAGCCAGCTGATGGGCGTGAACATCGGGCACGGCGACAAGCGCGTGATCGCCGCGATCGCCCGTCAGGCGGAGAAGCTGGCGTATATCAGCCCGTTCATGGCGACCGAGGCTCGTGCGGTGCTCGGCCAGAAGATGGCGCAGATCCTGCCCGGCGACATCGAGAAGGTGTTCTTCACGCTCGGCGGCGCCGAGGCGAATGAGAACGCGATCCGCATGGCTCGCGCCGTGACGGGACGCCAGAAGGTCCTCGCGCGGTACCGCTCGTATCACGGCTCCACCAGTGGCGCGATCAGCTTGACGGGCGATCCGCGCCGCTGGCCGAATGAGCCGGGAATCCCGGGCGTGATTCACGTCCTCGACCCGTACCACGGCCCCGACCGCCCCGTGGACAGCGCCGAGGTCTCGCTGCGCTATCTCGAGGAGACGATCCAGCTGGAAGGGCCGCACACGATCGCGGCGTTCATCCTCGAGCCGGTGACCGGAACCAACGGGATCCTCATCCCGCCGGACGGGTACCTGAAGGGGGTGCGCGACCTCTGCGACCGGTACGGCATCGTGATGATCGCCGACGAGATCATGTCCGGCTTCGGCCGCACCGGCGAGTGGTTCGCGGTGAATCACTGGGGCGTCGTCCCCGACATCATCACGATGGCGAAGGGACTGACCTCGAGCTATGTCCCGCTCGGGGCGGTGGGCATGCGCCCGCACATCGCCGAGTACTTCGAGAAGCACGTGTATTTCGGCGGTCTGACGTACAACAGCCATCCGCTCGCATGTGCCGCCGCCATCGCCACGATCGACGTGTACATCGAGGACGGGCTGATCGAACACTCGTCGCAGATGGGCGAGTTGATGGGCGCGCATCACCAGACATTGCTGCGCAACCATCCGTCGATCGGCACGGTCCGGAACCTCGGGCTTTTCGGCGTGCTCGAGCTGGTGCGTGACCGCACGACGATGGAGACGATGGCCCCGTTCAACGGCAACAGCGACGAGATGCGCGCGATCGATCGCTATCTGCTCGACCACGGCGTGTACACGATGGTGCGGTGGTGGGACGTGATGACCAACCCCCCACTCTGCATCACGGAAGAGGAGCTCAGCGAGGGATTCGCCGTCATCGACGAGGCGCTGACCATCGCGGACCGATCCGTCAAGAGCTGATGAGTGTGGGCGCGACCGATCGCATCGTCGGAGTCCTCGAGGACGAGCATCCGAGCGCCGGGCTCCTGACGCAGCGACCCGAAGTCCGGTTCTGCGTCGTCGCAGACGGGCCAACTCCGCCCGACGAGGTGTTCGAATCCGAGGTGCTCTTCATCTGGAACGTGCGTGGCGGGTTCCTGCGTGACGGATGGTCGCGGTTGCAGCGTCTTCGCTGGGTGCACGTTGCAACCGCCGGCGTCGACCGGGTGCTCTTTCCTGATCTGATCGACAGCGATGTCGTGCTCACCAACTCACGCGGTGTCTTCGACCAGGCGCTTGCCGAGTACGCGCTCGGGCTCATGCTCATCCTCAGCAAGGAATTTGAGACCACCTTCGCCCATCAATCCGAGCACCGGTGGGTGCAGCGGGAAACCGATACGCTGCACGGCAAGGTCGTGGTCGTGGTCGGTGTCGGACCGATCGCGCGCGCGATCGCGCGAACTCGCGAAGGCGTTCGGCATGACGGTTCGCGGCATCGGACGCACTGCACGCGACAGCGATCCTGACTTCGGGGACATCGCTGGGCCGGAACGGCTGCACGCACTGTTCGCCGAAGCCGACTACGCGGTGCTGGTGCTGCCGAAGACGCCGGAGACACTGGGCATGATCGATGAGGCGGCGCTCGGGTCGCTCAAGCCGACCGCGCGGTTGATCAACGTCGGCCGTGCCGCGACCCTCGACCAGGACGCGCTCGTCCGGTCGCTCCGCGAGGGGCGCATCGCCGGGGCGGCGCTCGACGTCGTGAACCCTGAGCCGCTCCCGTCGGATGACCCGCTCTGGGATGTCCCGCACCTGGTCATCTCACCGCACATGTCGGGTGACCACCGAGGCTGGAGGGACGACATCGTCGCGCTGTTCGAGAGCAACCTCGACCGCTGGCTCCACGGCGCGCCACTGCTGAACGTCGTCGACAAGAAGCTGGGGTACGCGCCCGGCACCGAGGGGAGGTGATAGCGCTGTGACGAGGATCGGAGTGATCGGCGTCGGCAAGATGGGTGAGCCCATCGCGGGTCGCCTGCTCGCGGCCGGGAACGACGTCTCCATCTGCAATCGTTCCCGCAACGAGGGTGTCGAGTCGCTCATCGCGCGGGGCGCGAGCCTCCGCGCGACACCCGCGGACATCGCTGCGAGCTCGGAGGCGATTCTCACCGCATTGCCGACGGAGGACAGCGTCCGCGACGTGTACATGCAGCTGGCGGCCAACGCCGTCGCAGGGCAGCTGTACGTCGATCACTCGACGGTGAGCATCGCGCTCAACGGCTGGTGTGCCGAACAGCTCGTCGCGCGTGGAGCCTCGTTCCTCGACGCGCCGGTCTCTGGCGGACCGGCCGGCGCGCTCGCGGGAACGCTCACGGTGATGGTCGGCGGTGACGAGCAGGTCTTCAACCGCGCGCTGCCGATGTTCGAGCAGTTCGGCAGGACGATCCGGTTGTGCGGGCCCGTGGGATCGGGTCAGGCGATCAAGCTCGTCAACCAACTGCTCGTCGCGGTGCACACGATGGCCGCATCCGAGGCGGCGGCGCTCGCGGTGCAACTCGGCGCCGACCTCGGCACGGTGCAGGACGTCATCGGGACATCCTTCGGAAGCTCGGCGATGCTGCTGCGCAACCTGCCGCGCTTCATCGCGCATGACTTCACCCCCGCAACCCCGATCGGCCTGATCGCGAAGGATCTGTCCATCATCCACACGGAGGCCGTGAACGCCGGAGTCCCGCTGCTGCTCGGCGCGCTCGTCGAGCAGTACTACCTCGAGGCGAAGGCTCGCGGATGGACGGGAGAGGACATGTCGGCGTTGATCAGGTTCTGGGAGCGAACCGACACGGCAGCGCCCGCGTCCGGGGAGGCCGACTGACGTGCCGCTCTTCGCTGCGAACCTGAGCATGCTCTGGCAGGAGCTCGGCCCATACGATCGTTTCGCCGCTGCGTCTGCGGCCGGTTTCACCTATGTCGAGATGCTGTTCCCGCACGAGCTGGATGCCGATCGTCTCGAGGGAACGCTCGAACGATACGACCTCACGATGGTGTCGTTCGACCCCGCACCGGGCAACTGGGCGGCCGGCGAGCGTGGACTGCTGACTCTTCCGGGACGCGAGATGGAGTTCCTCCATGGCGTGCGCGAGGCGATCAAGCTCGCCGGAAGGCTCGGCACCACGAGGCTCAACACGCTGGTCGGCATTCCGCCGGCAGGTGTCACCGACGACGTGGCGTGGGCGACCGCGGTCGCAAACCTGAACATGGCCGCACCACTTGCGGCCGATGCCGGGGTCACACTGCTCGTCGAGGGGATCAACAACATCGACATGCCCGGGTACTGGGCCGGCACCGTCGCTTCGGCGGTATCGCTCGTGGAGGCGGTCAATCGTCCGAACGTCCGGCTCCAACTGGACCAGTACCATGCGGGCATGGCGGGCGAGGATGCGATCGAGTGCCTGCACTCCCACCTGCCGATCGTCGCGCACGTGCAGATCGCCGACGTCCCCGGGCGGCACGAGCCCGGGACGGGCTCGCAGCCGATCGAGCAGTTCCTCGACGACCTCGATCGCGTCGGGTACGAGGGGTACGTCGGCCTCGAGTACCGGCCACTGGTCGACACTGCGACGAGCCTCAAATGGTTGAAGGCGTTCAGAGCGCAGCGAGCGTGAGATGAGCGACCCCGTTCGCAGAATCCGTCCGAGTGAGCTCTCCGACGGCCCGGTGACGCCGGGAATGCAGCGACGCGAAGCGTTCGCGACCGACCGTCTGTGGGCGGGGGTGGTGCACACGGATGCCGGTGCCTTCTCTGCGTGGCATCACCACGGTGACAACGCGTCGGTGATCTACGTGGTCTCGGGTGGCCTGCGCATGGAGTCAGGCGCCGGCGGACTGGATGTCTTCGATGCCACACCGGGCGAGTTCATCTACGTCCCGCCGTACACCGTGCACCGTGAGGGCAACACGACCGAGCGGGTCGCATCCATCGTTGTGACGCGCACGGGCGCCGGGGAATCCGTCTTCAACGTCGACGGTCCTGATGCTCTTGTATCGTCGGGATCCGATGGCGGCGCCGGCTGACAGCTCCACGTTCCACGAGGACCACGCATGAATACAACCAGTGAGTCCGCGCACGAATTCACGACCGCCGACGACATCGCGCCGCTCGTGTTGATGGACGGGCTCAGCGCTCGCGCGGTCAACGGCGAGCACATCACGTTCGCGGTCATCGAGCTCGAGCCTCGGCTGCAGATGCCCGAGCACACGCATCCCAACGAGCAGGTCGGTGTGGTCATCCGCGGGGAGTTCACGTTCACGATCGGCGGCGAGACGCGCCTCCGGCGCAAGGGCGACATGTGGGTCATCCCCAAGGGCGTCCCACATTCCGTCGCCTTCGCCGGCGATGAGGGCTGCACGCTCGTCGAGTGCTTCTCACCGCCGCGGGCGGACTGGGCGGACAAGCCCCGCTCCGCCGCAGCGCCAGGACCGCTCCGCCCCGACTGACGGAGTCGGGCTAGGCGTTCCGCCCGTCGACTCGCTGCCAGTTCGAGCCGATCAAGGTCCACACCTGCACCGGCACCGCGCCCGCAACCGTGTTCGCCACCGGCGAGCCGAGCAGCAGCAACTCGCCGCGGTCCAGGTCGGTGATCTCCGTCCCACCTTCGACCGGGAGCGTGCCCGACGGCATCAGCGTCCAGGCATGTCCGTCCCAAATGCGGAGTGCAGCACCGCCGCCCGGCACCGCCGAGGCACAGGCGCAGAGCACGAGCGCGCCGATGCGGGGGTCGAGCGCCATGGTGGTGGCATGCACCGGGGCGTCGGTCGGCGTGGTGAGGACGCTCCATGCCTCGCCGCTCCAGCGCCAGGTCGTCATGACCGCACCGGTCGCCGGTGGTGGTCCCTCACAGCATCCGACGGCGATCAGCGCCTTCGCCTCGGGGTCGAACCACATGGGGCTGTAGAAGGCGCCGGCGGGAAGGTCCGCGCCGCCGGGATGGGTCCAGTGCGTTCCCGCCCACACCCAGGTGACCCCGGGCTCGCCGATGACCCCCGATCCCGTGAGCAGCACCATCTGGTTGTGCGCGGCATCCCACGCCATCGACGAGCCCTCGCCGGGTGGCGGTCCGCCGGCGCCGCTGTCCAGGTCGACCCACGTGGTCCCGTCCCATCCCCAGGTGTCACGGATGGGGGTGCCGGGCTCTGTCCTGCCGCCGAAGACGAGCACCATCTTCGTCGCGGGATCGTACGCCGCGGAGGCGCCGTAGCGGCCGGGCGGACTCGTGGCCGGATGCGCGTGGGTCCAGCCCACACCGTTCCAGAGCCACGTGTTGTCGTAGTCGCCGACGCCGCCGAACAGGACCACCTCGTGGGTCGCCAGGTCGTCCGCGAGACTGAAGAGCAATCCCGACTGCGGGGCGTCGCTGACGACGCTCGGCGTGACCTGTGTCAGCGGTAGTGGGAGCGAGGGACTCGACGGCGACGACGTCGTCTGTGGCGTATGCCGGCCCAGGGAGATGACGACGCCGATCCCGCCGACGACTGCGATCAGGCACACCAGCGCGAGCAGGCTCGCGCTCAGGCCGCGCCGCCCTCCTTTTCCAGGCTCATCCCCAGATCGCTCATCCATGGTCGATGCACGGGACAATGTCCCACGTCAGACCGGTCAATTGCAGCGAGCCTCTCGCCGTACCGTCAGACGCTGCGAAGCAGGTCGTTCATGTCCTCGAGCATCCGGTCTGCAAGCCGCAGAAAGCTTCGGGCACGCCACGCCGCCTGGGTCGGTTCACCGGTGCCGACGAGCACCGGGATCACTGCCTCCTTGATCTGGATCAACAGATTCTCGAGGTCGCGCATCAGGTCCATGACGCGCGCTAACGCATCGTCCTGTTCATCCACTGTTCCCCCTTCGGTGCTGGTAGGCACCCCGGTCATCTTGGCACAAATCTGATGCGGTTGATGCGTTTGATCTCCTTTCGGAACAGTGACGCGCCGTGCGTAGCGTGAGGTCGTCAACCGAAAACACGCTGGAGAGCACATGAAGATCAGCGCACGCAACAAGCTGCCGGGCAGGGGTCGAGAAAGATCACGCGGGGCGCTGCCACCGCGAATGTCACCGTCGCGGTGGCAGGCATGACCATGACCGCCGCCATCACCGTCAACTCGGTCGAGGAGCTCGGCATCACGGAGGGAAGTGATGTGATCGTCATCATCAAGGCCTCCGATGTGATGCTCGCCGTCAACGAGTAATACGATCCCGGCGGAACCTCTGAATTCGCGCGAGGCGCGCGCACATTCGATCGCGCGCAGCGGGTTCTGAGGGTTGTCGCGGGAGTGTGACGCGTACCCCGGCACCCTCCAACCACGGTGCCCCCGGATGACAGTGTTGGGCAGACGTCACGCACGGTCGCTCATCGGTCACGAAGTTTCAAAACCCGCGATACCCGGCATTCCACCGGACCCGCCCGGCGCGATTCTGGCGTCAGTCAGATGGAACCGACATCGAGAGGGGCCTCGAAAATGCCTCCCGGACGCGCCACCACCGGCATTCGCCGGGAGTTGATCTCGGGCTTCGCGCGCGCCGACCTCTCGCCGACGCGCAGCAGCACGAACTCGACCGCGCTGCGGGTCGCCTGAGCCGGACGGAACGTCGTGAAAGGAAGGATGAAGCCAAGGGTGAGAGCTCTCGGCACGCATGATCATCGGGGCGGGAGGGTCTCCCGTCAGGCCGGCGCCGCGCTCGCGGCGGCTGCGCTCTCGCTCTTCTCCGGCGGCGTCGTCGGTCACGCGCTCTCCGTCTCGACGACCACGCTCGGCTCGAGCGTCAACCCGTCGGTGTGGGGTCAATCGGTGACCTTCACCGCCACGCTCACGCCCGTCTCCCCGGCGCCGACCGGGACCGTCACCTTCCAGGACGGCGGGACCAACATCGCGGGCTGCGTCAACAAGACCGTCTCGGCACGGGTCGCGACCTGCGCCACCGCGGCGCTGACCGTCGCTTCGCACACCGTCACCGCCGTCTACAGCGGCAACAGCACCTATGCGACGAGCACGTCGGCACCGGTCGTCCAGGTCGTGGGCACGGGCACCACCACGACGGCGCTCGTGTCCTCGGCAAATCCGTCGGTGAGCGGGCAGACGGTCACCGACACGGCGACCGTGAACGCCGTCGCGCCGGCGGCGGGCACACGCACCGGGACGGTCGATTTCCAGGACGGCGGCGTGGATATCGCCGGCTGCAGCGCCAAGGCCGTTGCCGCCGCGGGCACCGCCACGTGCGCCATCGCGTACGCGGGTCCCGGGTCGCACACGATCACGGCCATCTACAGCGGCGACGCCAACTTCACCGGCTCGACCTCGTCGACCCTGACGCAGACGGTCAACCTCGGTGCGACAACGACAGTGCTGACCTCCGGCACCAACCCGTCGCTCACCGGTGCGAACGTGACCTTCACCGCGAACGTGACGGCGACCGCTCCCGCGTCGGGGACGCGCACCGGCACCGTCGAATTCCAGGCCGGCGGCGTCGACATCGCCGGCTGCAGCGCCGTGGCCGTTCCGGCGTCGGGGAAACCCACCTGCGCGAGCAACGCGCTGCCGGTCGGCGCCACCACGATCACCGCGTCGTACAGCGGCGACGCCACCTTCGCGGCGAGCTCGGCCGCGCCACTCACGCAGACGGTGAACCAGGGCGGGACGACCACCAAGGTCGTGTCGTCGCTCAACCCCTCGTCCACCGGCGCCACGGTGACGTTCACAGCGACGGTGACCGCGACCGCACCCGCCACCGGGACGCGGACCGGAACCGTCGCGTTCGACGACGGTGGTCTCGCGATCGCGGGCTGCGCCGGCCAGGCACTCGCAGCCGCGGGGACCGCCACGTGCGCGACCAATTCGCTCACGGCGGGCGTGCACACCATCTCCGCCGTCTACAGCGGCGACGGCAACTTCACGACCAGCACGTCGGCCCCGCTCAGCCAGACGGTCCTCACGACGACGACCACGTCGGTCACCTCGAGCGCCAACCCATCGGTCTTCGGGCAGGGCGTCCAGTACACCGCGACGGTCGCGGGCGGTCCGTCGGTGAGCGGCACGATCACGTTCAAGGACGGCGGCAGCACCATCGCCGGATGTGTCGCGGTGGTGATGACCGCGGGTTCGGCGTCGTGCACGATTTCGCCGACCGCCGCCACGCACACCATCACCGCCGTCTACAGCGGTGACGCGAACGACACCGCGAGCACGTCACCGGCGCTCACGCAGGTCGTGACCGCGGACCCCACGACGACAGTCGTGACCGCAACGCTGAATCCAACCGTCTTCGGTGAGTCGGTGACCTTCACCGCGACCGTCACCGCGAACGCCCCCGGCTCGGGAATCCCCGCAGGCAAGATCGCGTTCCAGAACGGCGGCGCGAACATCAGCGGATGCAGCGCGGTCACGCTCGTGGCCGGCGTTGCCACCTGCACGACGGGCGCGCTCGCGACCGGCTCGCACACGATCACCGGCGTGTTCAACGGCAGCTCGAGCTACCTCACCAGCACGTCGGCGGTCATCCCGGAAACGGTGAACCAGGGTGCCACGATCATCGCGCTCGCGTCGTCGGTCAATCCTTCGGTGACGGGTCAGGCGGTGACCTTCACCGCGACGGTCGCGGTCATCTTGCCCGCCGCCGGAACGCCGACCGGGAAGGTGAACTTCGAGGACGGCGGCGTGACCATCGCGGGATGCGGTGCGAAGACGCTTGCGGCCGCGGGGACGGCCACCTGTGCGTTCACGTACAGCGGGGCGGGAACGCACACCATCACCGCCATCTACACGGGTGACACCAACTTCACGGGCTCGACGTCGCCGGACTTCACCCAGACCGTCGATCAGGCATCCACCTCCACCGTGGTCACCTCGTCGTTGAACCCCGCGGTCACCGGTCAGACCGCCACCTTCACCGCGACGGTGAGCGCGGTTGCGCCCGGCACCGGCACACGCACCGGGACAGTCGTGTTCGAGGACGGCGGCGCCACAATCGCCGGGTGCGCGGCGCAGGTGCTCTCCGCCGCGGGTAAGGCGACCTGCGCGACAGCGTTCGCGACCAGCGGAGCGCACCCGATCACCGCGGTGTACAGCGGCGACAGCAACTTCTCGGGGTCGACGTCACCTGCACTCACGGAAACGGTCAACCAGGGTGCCACCGCGACGGTCGTGGGTTCGTCGTTGAATCCGTCGCTGCCAGGACAGACCGTGACCTACACAGCGATCGTGAGTGCAACGACTCCCGCGACCGGGACGCCGACCGGCGTCGTCACCTTCATGGATGGCGCATCCGGCATCGCCGGCTGCGTCGCGAACGCGCTCGCCGGCGGCGTTGCCTCGTGCAGCGTTGCGTATGCCGCAATCGGAACGCACGCCATCACCGCCGTCTATGGCGCTGATCCCAACTTCACCGGCTCCGTCTCGTCGGTGCTCACACAGACAATCACCCAGGGCGCGACGGCGGCGGCTGTCACATCGTCGGTGTCGCCATCGGTCTCCGGTGAGGGCGTTCCCTACACCGCAACCGTGACCGCCGTCGTGCCCGCCAGCGGGACACCCACCGGCACAGTCACCTTCCTCGACGGTGCGTCCACAATCGCGGGCTGCGCCACGCAACCGCTGCTCGCCGGCGTCGCAACCTGCGCTGTCACGTACGCGGGCGTCGGGAGCCACGCCGTCACCGTCGACTACGGCGGTGACGCCAACTTCACCGGCTCGACCTCACCGGTTCTCACCCAGATCGTCGACCAGGGCGCCACCGCCACAGTGGTCGTGCCGTCCGTGAACCCATCGGTCTCAGGTCAGGGTGTGACGTACACGGCAAGCGTTTCGGCCGTAGCCCCTGCGAGCGGCACGCCCACGGGCACGGCCACCTTCCTCGACGGCGCCACCACCATCGGCGGCTGCAACGCGCAGCCGCTCGCCGGTGGGATTGCGACCTGCACGCTCGCCTATCCGGGAGTCGGCACCCACTCGATCACCGCCATGTACAACGGTAACGCCGACTTCAGCGTCTCGACATCCGCGGCGGTGACGCAGAGCGTCGATCCTGCAGCCACGTCGGCAACGCTGGTGTCGACCGCCGACCCGTCGGTCACCGGTGAGGCCGTGACGCTCACCGCGACCGTGAGCGTGTCGGCGCCGGGAGCCGGCGCGCCGACCGGGACGATTGACTTCATGGATGACGGCGTCTCCGTCGCGGGTTGCGCGGCGCAGGCAGTCACGGGCGCGGGCACCGCGGCGTGCGCAACCTCGTTCGACTCGGCCGGGACCGAGACGCTCACCGCGGTCTACAGCGGTGACGCGGACTTCACCGCGTCGACATCTCCGGCGTTGACGCAGACAGTCAACCAGGGTTCGACTGCGGTGCTGGTCACGTCATCGGCGAACCCATCACTGCCCGGGCAGATGGTCACGTACACCGCGTTCGTTGCAGCGGTGGCGCCTGCGGCCGGAACGCCGTCGGGCACGGTGACCTTCCTGGACGGTGCGGCGCCGATCGGGGGCTGCGGACCGGTCCTCGCCGGCGGGACGGCGACATGCACGATCGTGTACGCCGGCACCGGGTCGCACACGATCACGGTGACGTACGGCGGTGATGCCAACTTCACCGGCTCGGCGTCGCCCGCATTGGCACAGACGATCAACCAGGGCGCAACGGCGTCGGTGATCACCTCGTCGACGAATCCGTCGGTTGCAGGACAGGGGATCACCTATACGGTCACCGTGTCCGCCGTCGTGCCCGCCGCCGGGACTCCAACCGGAACCGTGACGTTCCAGGACGGCGGTTCGACGATCAGCGCGTGTGCCACGCAGGCGCTCGTCGCCGGAGCCGCCTCGTGCACCATCGCGTACGCGGTTGTGGGCGCGCACACCGTCAGCGCCGTGTACGGTGGCGACACCAACTTCATCGGCTCGGCATCACCGGCAATGACGCAGACCGTCGTATCGGCCGCGTCTGCGACCACGGTGACGTCTCCCATCAACCCCTGGGCCGCCGGTGACGCCGGACTCGTCACCGCCACGGTCGTCCCGGTATCGGCTGTGGCAGTGACTCCGACCGGAACCGCGACATTCCTCGAGGCCGGGACGCCGATCGCGGGCTGCGCCGCGCAGCCGGTGGTGGCCGGCACCGCATCATGCACGGCCGTGTATTCGGACCCGGGCACGCACGCGATCATCGCGGTGTACAGCGGCAACGACGCGCTGGCCGGCTCGACATCGCCGAAGTTCATGTTGTCGGTGTACGTCGACCCGTCGACACCCGACACCGGCTCACCCTCTACCGCATCGTCATCGCTCGGCTGCCTCGCGATCCTCGGCGGCGTGGTGCTCGTGTTCGTCGTCGGATGCGCCCGCCTCCGCCGCCGGAGCAGCCACGGGGATTGAGCATTCTAGATCCGGTGTACCGGATCTCGCTCGCAGCCGGCCGCTGGAGGCGACAGGCTGCTGTCGCGAGGCGGGTGCATTCTGTACCCATGCCCTTCACCATCGACGACGCGCGGCGTTACATCGCCAAGGTTCGCTGGCAGTTCGCCACCACGATGGCGCAGTGGCCGCATGAGTACACGGTGCTCGCGTGGCGCCCCGACTTCAGGGCCGAGTTCTTCGACCTCGTGAGGCTGATTCGCAGCGAGGGCGTGGTCAAGCCCTGGCCCAAGGACTCGGCCCGTCCTCGCTACCACCACCACTACCTCGAGGTGGACGGCTGGCAGTACTGGACGATGGACGACGTCATCACGGACACCCAGCTGATCAACCGCGCGCGGCTCGACGAGCCCACCAGCGCCTAATCGCTCAGCGCAATGGGCTCCGCCGGAATCCGACCCTCGAGCAGTGGGACGAGCAACTCCGGAAGGCGCACCGGTGAGAAGTGCTCGGTGCTCGCGGCCATCTCGGCGAGAGCCCACCACCGGAACTCCCTCGAGATCTCGAGCTCCTCCGCGTCGAGTCCGCTCGTGTCGACGTCGTGCTCGTCGATCCGGATGAAGAAGAAGCGCTCGAGATGACGCTCGTCAACGTCGTGCCATCTGAAGATGTAGTCGCGCGTCCATACCGGCGGCGGGAGCGTGGCTGGATCGACGACGAGCCGCGTCTCCTCCTCGAGCTCGCGGACGAGTGCCGCCACGTCGCTCTCGCCGGGCTCGACGGCACCCCCAGGTGTGTACCAGATCGGCTCGTGGTCCCTGAGGTCGGCGTGGAAGAGCAGCAGACGGTCGAAGCGGTTGACGACGAGCGCGCGAACCGCCTGGCGTTCCGGGGGCACGGCGATGCGAGCGACTAGAGGTTGCCCCGCGCCGCCTGCTCGCGTTCGATCGACTCGAACAACGCTTTGAAGTTGCCCTTCCCGAAACCCTTGCAGCCCTTGCGCTGAATGACTTCGAAGAACAGCGTCGGGCGATCGCCGACGGGGCGCGTGAAGATCTGGAGCAGATAGCCGTCGTCGTCGCGATCGATGAGGATGCGGAGCGCGCGCAGCCGGTCGAGGTCCTCGTCGATGCCGGCGGCGCGGTCGCCGAGCGCGTCGTAGTACGCGCCGGGTGTGTCGAGGAATTCCACGCCGCGATCGGACATCTGCTGCACGGTGCCGACGATGTCGTCGGTGTGGATGGCGATGTGCTGGATGCCGCTGCCCCGGTAGTAGTCGAGGTACTCCTGGATCTGCGACTTCTTGAGCCCGACGTACGGCTCGTTGATCGGCATCGTGATCATCGTCCGCGGGTCGCGCGCCACCTTGGAGCGCAGCGAGCTGTACTGCGTCGCGATGTCCTTCTCGTCGAACTCCTGGAAGACCGTGAACCCGAAGACCTCGGAATAGAACGAGACCCAGTCGTCCATCTTCCCGGTCTCGACGTTGCCGACCGTGTGGTCGATGAACCGGAGACCGACGCCGCCGCCGCTGCGGTTGTCGGCGCGATACCCGGGCCAGAACACGCCCGTGTACTCGTCGCGCTCGACAAAGGTGTGCACCGTGTCGCCGAAGGTTGCGATCGACGCCGACGTGATGATCCCGTGCTCGTCCTCGGACCGGCTCGGTTCGGCGACGCTGCGTGCGCCTCGGGCGGTCGCCGCCTCGTACGCCGCCTTGGCATCCTCGACCCGCAGCGCGATGCGCCGGACGCCGTCTCCGTGCAGGCGGAGGTGATCGGCGACCTCGCCCTCAGGCTGGAGCGGCGCGGTGAGCACGAGGCGCACCTTGCCCTGCTGGAGCACGTAGCTCGCTCGGTCGCGCACGCCCGTCTCCGGTCCCGCGTAGGCGATGACGTCGAAACCGAACGCCTGGCGGTAGTGGTACGCGGCCTGGCGCGCGTTGCCGACCCAGAGCTCCACGTGGTCGGTGCCGTCGAGGACCGGCACGGCGAGTTCCGCGACCTGATTCATCTGGGTCTATTGTCGCCTCTGGGCTCCGACGGCGTCCAGACGCGTGCGCCGAGCCCGCCGAGGCCTGTCTGGAACGTACGTCCGGCCGCCCTACAATGGAATTCATGACCGTGACGGAGACCGTTGTCGACCCCCGCGAGGTTGAGTTCCAGCGGCTGATCGACAGCGATCAACGGATCGAACCGCGCGACTGGATGCCCGACGGCTACCGGAAGTCGCTGATCCGCCAGATCGCACAGCATGCCCACTCCGAGATCGTCGGCATGCAGCCCGAGGGCAACTGGATCACACGCGCGCCGTCGCTGCGGCGCAAGGCGATCCTCATGGCCAAGGTGCAGGACGAGGCGGGACACGGTCTCTACCTGTACTGCGCGGCGGAGACGCTCGGTGTCGATCGTGCCGAGCTCATCGACCTGCTCCATGCCGGCCGCCAGAAGTACTCGAGCATCTTCAACTACCCGACGCTCACCTGGGCGGACGTGGGCGCGATCGGCTGGCTCGTCGACGGCGCGGCGATCACCAACCAGATCCCGCTGTGCCGCTGCTCGTACGGACCGTACGCGCGGGCGATGGTGCGCGTCTGCAAGGAGGAGTCCTTCCATCAGCGGCAGGGCTTCGAGCTGCTCTACGCGCTGTCGCACGGGAGCCCCGAGCAGCACGCAATGGCCCAGGACGCCGTCAACCGCTGGTGGTGGCCGTCGGTCGAGATGCTCGGGCCGCCCGACACCGAGTCGACGCACAGCACGCAGTCGATGGCCTGGGGCATCAAGCGCTTCTCCAACGACGAGCTCCGTCAGCGCTTCGTGGACATGGTCGCGCCCCAGGCGGTCGTGCTCGGCCTGACGCCGCCGGACCCGGGCCTGCGCTGGAACGAGGAGCGGTGTCACTACGACTTCGGCGCGCCTGACTTCGAGGAGCTCCGCCGCGTCGTCAGCGGTGATGGTCCGTGCAACCGGCAGCGTGCCGCGCATCATCTGAAGGCACACGAGGACGGCGCGTGGGTGCGCGACGCCGCGGCCGCGTATGCCGCAAAGCACACCGTCGCCGAGCACGCCGCGTGAGCAACGACACGCGGCTGCCGCTCTGGGAAGTCTTCATCAGAAGCAAGCGCGGGCTCTCGCACAATCATGTCGGGAGCCTGCACGCGGCGGACGCGGAGATGGCGCTGCGCAACGCGCGCGACGTGTACACGCGGCGGATGGAGGGCGTCAGCATCTGGGTCGTTCCGTCGTCGGTGATCACCGCGTCGTCACCGGATGAGAAGGATTCGTTCTTCGATCCGGCCGCCGACAAGGCGTACCGCCATCCCACCTTCTACTCGATACCCAAGGAAGTCCAGCAGCTGTGACCCTCGTGGTCGCCGGCGCGGCGGCCGTGTACACGCTGCGCACGGCGGATGACTGCCTCGTGCTCTCGCACCGGCTCGCGCAGTGGTCCTCGTACGCGCCGACCCTCGAGGACGACATCGCGCTGACCAACATCGCGCTCGACCTCCTCGGCCAGGCGCGCGCGATGTACGCGCGGACGTCCGAGCTCGACGGCACGGGGCGCTCCGAGGACGACTACGCCTTCCTCCGCGACGAGCGCGAGTTCGTCAACTGCCTGCTCGTCGAGCAGGAGAACGGCGACTTCGCGACGACGATCGTGCGGCAGCTGTTCTGCTCGACTTTCCAGCTCGCGCAGTGGCAGGCGCTGACAGCGTCGGCCGACGGCCAGGTTGCAGCCATCGCCGAAAAGGCGCTCAAGGAGACGACCTACCACTGCGACCACGCGACCGACTGGACGCTGCGTCTCGGTGACGGCACCGACGAGAGCCACCGGCGCATGGAGATCGCGCTGACTGCGCTCTGGCCGTTCACGCACGAGCTGTTCGAGGCCGACGACGTCACCCGGGAAGCGGCGGAGCAAGGCGTCGCTCCCGACCCCGAGCAGCTCCGACCCGCTTGGGACGCGTACATCGACCGGGTGCTCGGCGAGGCGACGCTGCGCCGGCCGGAGGTCTCGTGGAAACCGACGGGTGGCCGCCAGGGACTGCATACCGAGCCGTTTGGGTACATGCTGGCTGAGATGCAATACCTCCACCGCTCCAACCCGGGGCTGACCTGGTGATCGCCGCCGAGGAGATCCGCCGCATCGCCGGCGGGATCCTGGACCCGGAGCTGCCCGCGCTCACCATCGAGGATCTCGGCATCCTTCGCGATGTGCGTGTCGATGCCCTCGGTGCGGTGGTGGTCGACATCACGCCGACGTACTCGGGCTGCCCCGCGCTCGAGGTCATCCGTGAGGACGTGGAGCGGTCGGTTCGCGCTCAGGGATACTCGGATGTCACCGTGCAGGTCGTGCTCTCACCGGCGTGGACGACCGACTGGATGAGCGACGAAGGGCGGCGCAAGCTCCTCGAGTACGGCATCGCGCCGCCGCGCGAGCGTGGCGCCGACCTGCAGCTGCTGCAGCTCGCGGTCGCGTGCCCCACGTGCGGATCGACGCACACGAGCGAGGTCTCGCACTTCGGTTCGACGCAGTGCCAGGCGGTGCGCACCTGCGCCGGGTGCCGCGAGACGTTCCCGCACTTCAAGGAGCACTAGGGCTTGACGGTCTCCTCGCCGGAGGCGCCCGCGGGGCACCGGCGCGCGACGATCCATCCGCTGCGCGTCAGCGTTGTGGAACGCCTCACCGACGACGCGATCGCCATCGAGTTCGATGTGCCTCCGGAGCTCGCCGACGAGTACCGGTTCTCCCACGGGCAGCACGTGTCGCTGCGGTCCCTCGAGGCCGGTGACGACCTCCGGCGCAGCTATTCGATCTGCAGCTCGGTTGGTTCAGGACGATTGCGCGTTGCCGTGAAACGGCTTTCCGGCGGCGTCTTCTCCGCCTACGCGCACGACCACCTCAAGCCCGGCGACATCGTCGAGGTCGTCACGCCCATCGGTCGCTTCAACACCCCGCTCGATCCCTCGCACACGAAGTCGTACGCGATGATCGCCGCGGGGAGCGGCATCACGCCGATCCTCTCGATCCTCACGACGATTCTCGAGGTCGAGCCCACGAGCCACGTCACGCTCATCTACGGGAACAGAACGGTGCAGGACATCATGTTCCTCGAGGAGCTCGAGGACCTGAAGAACGCGCACGCGGAGCGCTTCGCGATGTACCACGTGCTCTCGCGCGAGGAGCAGGAAATCGAGCTGTTCCACGGCCGCATCGACCGCGAGCACCTCGAGCAGTTCTTCGATCAGCTCGTGCGCCCGGAGGATGTCGACGAGTGGTTCCTCTGTGGCCCGCGCGAGATGATCGACACCGCTCGTGGGCTGCTCATCGAGCGCGGCACCGACGCGAGCCACGTCCACTCGGAGCTCTTTCACGCCGACGACGCGCCGCGCCCGCCGAAGGCTCGTGAGGTGTCGGCCGCTCCGGCGGAGGGGACCAGCGAGGTCACGATCATCCTCGACGGCAGAAGGTCGACCTTCCCGCTCGCGCGCGACGGGCAGCGGATCCTCGACGTGGCGCTGCGGGTCCGCTCGGACGCCCCCTACGCGTGCAAGGGCGGGGTGTGCGGGACCTGCCGGGCGAAGCTCGTCAGCGGCAACGTCGAGATGGAGCAGTGCTTCGCGCTCGAGCAGAGCGAGCTCGACGCGGGGTTCGTCCTGGCCTGCCAGTCACACCCGACCTCGGACAGGGTCGTCCTCGACTTCGACCAGTAGCCGGCGTCAGCCGGCGACGACCGCCTCGGCCGGGACGGCCTCGGTGACCGGGGTGCGAAGGATGCTGTCGAGCAAGCCCGGGTAGGCCTCGTTCAGCTCGGCGCGACGCAGGCTCGTGAGCTTGCGGGTCCCCTCGACGCGCATCTGGATGATGCCCGCCTCGCGAAGGATCTTCATGTGGTGGCTGAGCGTCGACTTGGTCACCGAGGCCACGAGGCTGCCGCATGGACGCGGTTCAGCCGACTCGGCGAGATCGCGGACCACGGTGAGCCGGACCGGGTCGGCGAGGGCCTGGAGGAGTTCGGTGATCCCGGCGACCGGGTGCGGCGCAAGAACGCTCGCGTCGTAGACATGCCCCTCGGGGACTTCGGTTACCCAGCCCATTGTTTGACACTCATCGAACTTTGTTGTACGATCCACATCGAACGTTACCACAAGGAGACCCCAAATGAAAGCAACACTCCTGACCAACAGCCTCGTGGCTCCGGCCCCCGCTCGGAGGCCCGTATGACGTCGCTGCGCTCGGCAGCGGCCCGGCGCTGGGTGGCGCTCGTGGTCCTCTGCGTCGGCCAGCTGATGATCGTGCTCGACTCGACGGTGGTGAACGTCGCCCTGCCGTCCATTCAGCGCGACCTCCACACCGACCAGGCATCGCTCGCCTGGGTCATCAACGCCTACCTCATCACCTTCGGGGGCCTGCTCCTGCTGGCGGGACGCCTCGGTGACCTGATCGGGCGGCGGCGCATGTTCCTCGCCGGCGTGGCCATCTTCACCACCGCATCCGTCCTCTGCGGGCTTGCGCCCAGCGAGGGGCTCCTCACCGCTGCCCGCTTCGTGCAGGGCGTGGGCGCCGCCGTCGTGTCGTCGATGGTCCTGGGCATCCTCGTGACCCTCTTCAGGAGCCGCGAGCAGACCGCCCGCGCGATGAGCATCTACGCATTCGTTGCCTCGGCGGGCGGATCGATCGGGCTGCTCGTCGGCGGTGTCCTCACCGAGGCGGTGAGCTGGCACTGGATCTTCTTCATCAACCTGCCGATCGGCCTGGCCGCGTTCGTCTTCGGCGCGATCCTGATTCCCAGGCATGTCGGCGCGGGGCTCCGCGGCGGCGTGGATGTCTGGGGCGCGGTGCTCATCACTGCGGCACCCGCGCTCGCGGTCTACGCGATCCTCGAGGCGAGCAGCAACGGGTGGACATCGGTGCGGACCCTCGGCATGGCCGGCGTGACCGCGGCGCTGATCGTGGCATTCATCGCCGTCGAGTCGCGCGCCGCGCATCCCCTCGTCCCGCTGCGCTTCTTCCGCTCGAGGAACGTCGCCGGCGCCGTGCTCGTCCGGTCGCTGTTCCCGGTGGGCATGTTCGGCTCCTTCTTCCTCGGCGCCCTGTACCTGCAGCGGGTGCTCGGGTACTCGCCGGTGGGGGCGGGTTTCGCCTTCATGCCGATGAACCTGTGCGTCGCGCTGTTCTCACTGCTGGTCACCGCGCGGCTCGTGCAGCGGTTCGGCGCCAAGGCAACGCTGATCCCGGGGCTGGTGCTGATGACCACCGGGCTGTTGCTCCTCGGTATGGCGCCGATCCACGCCGTGTACGCCGTCAGCGTCCTGCCCGCGCTCCTCGTCATGGGCGTCGGCGCCGGACTGATCTTCATGCCGAGCGTGCTGCTCGCCATGAGCGGTGTCGACGGCAGCGATTCCGGGCTCGCGTCGGGTGTCGCCAACGTCGCGATTCAGATGGGCGCCGCAGTCGGCGTCGCGGTGCTCGCGAGCATCTCGGCGGCTGACAGCACCGGGTTGCTGTCGCAGGGTGCGAGCCTCAACGTCGCGCTCACCTCGGGGTACCACCTCGGATTCGTGGTGGCAGCGGGATGCGTGGCCACGGCCGCGATCGCCGGTGCAGTCGTGCTGCGCGGTGTCCGGCCCGCGGTGCGCGTGCAGGCGCAGGAAGTCCCGATGCTCAACGTCGACCTGGCTGCGTAAGGCTCCTGTGCGCCGGCGGGCGCTGTCGAGGGCTCAGACCTCGATGGCCCCGCCGACGTTGCGCAGATGGTCGCGGAACGTGAGCGAAGGCGTCTCGCGGCGGGCGGCAAGGTAGGCGGCAAAGTGCACCTGCCGGCGCAACGCGACGCCGTCGCGAATGCGGTCCGCCTGGCGTCGCTCGGTATCGCGGATCGTCTCCGCGAGCGTGAGGATCTCGCCGGCTCGCGACGCCGGAACGAAGAGCACCCCGTCCTCGTCGCCGAACACGAGGTCGTCGATGCTCACGGTCCAGTCTCCGACGGTCGCGGCTTCGAGCGCGTGCTCCGGACGGGCATCGAGGCGTTGCGGTCCGGTCGGCAGTGACCCGAGGCTGAACACGGGCAAGCCGATCGCACGGATGTCGGCCGTGTCGCGGTGCAGCCCCCAGATCACCATCCCCGCGAACTCCCGCGGTCTGCGCCTCGAGCGCGACGAGATCCCCGACGCAGGCCTCATCGAGCCTCCCGCCGTTGTCGACCACAAGGATGTCGCCCGGTGCGGCGGACTCGAAAGCCTCGAGAAAGATGTCGACGCTTCCCGCATGACGTGCCGGGCAGACGCGCCCTGCGATGTGGCTCCCACGCACCGCGGCCTGTAACCCAGGGGGTGCGCAGCGCACGGCCACCTGAGCGCGGATGCAGGCGTCCGCGACATGGGCGGTCGTGAGGGCCGAAAACCGTTGCTGCAGCTCCGCGTGATCCATGCCGTCCCCTCCTGATCAGACGATCGGTGTCAGCCAGTCGGCGTGGCGGTCGTCCTCGCCCTTGCATGCCGCGAAATAGCGGTCCTGGAGCGCACGCGTCGCCTCGCCCGGTTCGCCGTCGCCGATGCGGCGGTTGTCGATCTCGATCACCGCCGACACCTCGGCGCCGGTGCCGCAGAGCAACACCTCGTCGGCGACGTACAGCTCGCTGCGATCGATCTTGCGCTCGACCACCTCCATCTTGAGGTCGTCGCGGGCGAAGGTCATCAGCGTGTCCCGCGTGACTCCGTCGACGATGTTCTCCGATGTGGGAGGGGTGATCAACACACCCTTGCGGATGATGAAGAGGTTCTCGGCGCTGCCCTCGGAGACGCGGCCGTCCTGCGTGAGCAGGATGGCCTCATCGAAGCCGTTGAGGAACGCCTCGGTCTTCGCGAGCGCGCTGTTGATGTAGATCCCGGTCGCCTTCGAGCGCGGCGGTGCGACGTTGTCGTCCATGCGCCGCCAGCTCGAGACCTGACAGCGGATGCCGCCGGTCGTGTCCACGTAGGCGCCGAACGGCACCGGCACGATCATGAACCCGTCGCGCAGGTTGTGAAAGCGGATCCCGATCTCCTCGTTGGCCTTGTACACCAGCGGCCGGATGTACACGTCGGTCCTGAACGCGTTGCGACGCATCACCTCGACGGTGATGGCGCACAGCTCGTCGACGCCGTGCGGCAGCTGCATGTGCAGCATCTGCGCGTTGCCGGTCATGCGCCGGAAGTGCTCGGGCATCTTGAAGACGTTCATCCGCTGCTGACGTTCGCTCCAGTACGCGCGGATGCCCTCGAAGCACCCGGTGCCGTAGTGGAGCGCGTGCGTGAGCAGGCCGATGTGCGCGTCGCCGTAGCGGCACAGCTCACCTTCGAAATACACCCACGTGTCGGTCTGCGCGCGGCGAAGCTGCGATTTGTCGATCGGTGCTCTGGTCGGAGACTCAGCCATCGTTCACCGCCTTGTCGGGTGCCTCGATCAGATCCGCCAGGTGCCGCATGAAGCCACCCGCGACGCCACCGTCGGCGACGCGATGGTCGAACACCAGCGAGAGCTCCACCGCCGCGCGCGGCACCACATTGCCGTCGACGACCCACGGACGCGGTGCGATGCGGCCGACGCCGAGGATCGCGGCCTCCGGCGGGTTGATGATCGCCGTCCCGCCGTCGACGCCGAAGGCACCGAAGTTGGAGACGGTGAACGTGCTCCCGCGCAGCTCGGAGGCATCGATCGACCCATCGCGCGCGGCGTTCGCAAGACGCTGCAGGTCGGTGGCGATGGCCGCCAGCGACTTGCTCTGCGCGTCGCGGATGACCGCGACCACCAGGCCGCGATCCGTCTGCACCGCAACGCCGAGGTGGATCGATTCGTAGGTGACGACCTCGTTGCTCTTCGTGTCGAAATGCGCGTTCAGCCGCGGGAAGGACCGCAGTGCCACGACGCACAGCCGCAGGATCACCGCGAAGGGCGTCACCTCGTGGCGTGCGCGCAGCTCCATGAGACGGGTCGCGTCCGCGCTCAGCCAAGCGGTCGCGGTCGGCGCCTCGTGGTGCGAGCGCGTGAGCCGCTCTGCAGCGATCCGGTCGACGCCGGTCAGCGCTTTCCGCGTTCCACCGGGGATGGCCTGTGGCGTCTCAGCCGGGGCGGCCTGCTGCTTGCCGGCGCGCTCGAGATCAGCCTGGGTCACCATGCCGCCCGGGCCGCTCCCCGTCACCGTCGCGAGGTCGATGCCGAGCTCCGCCGCGAGGCGGCGCACCAGCGGCGACGCCGGCGGCGTTGCCGTGCGCATGCCCGCCATGCCCGAGGGCGGCGCCGCAACGCTCCGGCGCGCCCGCGGCGCCGACTCGCTGGTGCCGTAGCCGACGAGCACGTTCCCCGACGCGCCCTCCGACGGCGCGCCCGCAACCTCGATGCTGATCAACGGCCTTCCGACCGTGATGGTCTCGCCCTCGGCGCCGTGCAGCGTTGCGACGCGCCCCGCGAACGGCGTCGGCACCTCGACCACGGCTTTCTCCGTCGTGATCTCCGCGATCGGCTGATCGACGACCACGACATCGCCCTCGGCCACGAGCCACCGGTTGATCTCTCCCTCGGTGAGCCCTTCGCCGAGGTCGGGCATGAGGAAGTCGCGAATCGTCAGCATCGATCAGTACTCGAGCAGTCGTGCGACGGCGTCGAGGACGCGGTCGGCGTCGGGGAGGTAGTGCCGCTCGATCTTCGCGGACGGGAAGGGCACGTCCCAGCCGGTGACGCGCAGCACCGGAGCGGCAAGGTAGCCGAACGCGCGCTCGTTCAATTCGGCAGCGATCTCCGCGCCGTAGCCCGCGAATCGCGCGGCCTCGTGCACCACCACGACCCGTCCCGTCTTGGTGGCGCTCGCGACGAGCGTGTCCATGTCGACCGGCGAGAGCGTGCGAACGTCGACGACCTCGAGGTCCCAGCCGCTCTCGTCACGCGCGCGCGTGGCGGCCTCCATCGCCGTCGTCACCATCGGTCCATACGCGATCACGGTCGCGGTCGTTCCGGCACGGCGCACGACGGCGCGCCCGATCGGCGGCGCGGTCACGGGAAGATCGAGATCCTCCTTCAACCAGTACCGTCGCTTCGGCTCGAGGAAGATGACCGGGTCGTCGTACGCGATCGACGCGCGCAGCAACGCGTACGCGTCGGCGGGCGTTCCCGGTGACACCACGGTGAGCCCTGCGGTGTGCGCGTAGTACGCCTCGGGACTCTCCGAGTGGTGCTCCACCGCCCCGATGCCACCGCCGTACGGGATGCGGATCACGAGCGGCAGACCGACGCGCCCCCGAGTGCGGTTGCGGTACTTCGCGACATGGCTGATCACCTGGTTCAGCGCGGGGTACGAGAAGCCGTCGAACTGCATCTCCACCACCGGGCGCAGGCCGTACAACGCCATCCCGAGCGCAGTGCCCGCGATACCCGACTCCGCCACCGGCGTGTCGAAGCAGCGGTCGGTGCCCATCTCCGCCTGCAATCCGTCGGTGATGCGGAACACGCCACCGAGCTTGCCGACGTCCTCGCCGTACACGACCACCGAGTCGTCCTCACGCATGGAGTCGCGCAGCGCCGCGTTGAGGGCGCCAGCCATCGTCAGCTCCATCAGCTCGGCTCCGCCCCGGCGGTCAGCTCCTGGTCGAGGATCGCCCGCTGCGCGACCAGTTGCGGCGTCGGTGTCGCGTACACGTGGTCGAACATCTCGCGCGGATCCCCCGCGGGAGCCTCGAAGAGGAAGTCGCGCATGCGGGCCGCGACGGCCTCACCCTCGGCGTCGATCTCGGCCAGGTACGCGTCGTCGACGACACCACCCTCGCGCAGCACCCGAACGAACCGCTCAACAGGGTCGCGCCCGCGCCACACGGCAGCCTCATCGTCACTGCGATACCGCGTCGTGTCGTCGGCGGTGGTGTGTGCCTCGAGCCGGTAGGTGACCGCCTCGACGAGCGTCGGCCCGTCACCGCGTCGCGCTCGCTCGACGGCGGTGCGCACCGCCCCGTAGACGGAGATGACGTCGTTCCCGTCGACGCGGATCCCCGGCATCCCGACACCCGCGGCGCGCAGCGCGATCGACGACGTCCTGGTCTGCAGGTGGTACGGGACGCTGATCGCGTACCCGTTGTTCTGCACCACGAACACGACCGGCGCGCCGTAGACCGCCGCCATGTTCAGCGCCTCGTGGGCGTCACCCTCGCTCGCCGCGCCGTCGCCGAAGAACGTCAGCGCCACGATCGGATCCTTCTTGATCTTCGCGGCCATGGCGAGGCCGACGGCGTGGAGCGCCTGCGTCGCGAGCGGTGTCGTCAGCGGCGCAACCCGGTACTGGTACGGGTCGAACCCGCAGTGCCAGCTGCCGGAGAAGAGCGCGAGCAGCTCGACGACGTCCACGCCGCGCGCAAAGGTGCCGACCGTCTCGCGATAGGTCGGGAAGAGCCAGTCGTCGGCCTCGAGCGCGAAGACCGAGCCCACCTGCGCCGCCTCCTGGCCGTGGCTCGAGGCGAAGACTCCGAGCGCACCCTGGCGCGTGAGGTTGATCGCCTGCCGGTCGACGCGCCGGCTCAGCACCATGAGCCGGTAGAGGGCACGAAGCTGCTCGCGGCTCAGATCGACGTCGTGGGGAACCGGCTCGCTCAGCGCTCCCTCGGCGGCGACGTCCTGCCAGGCGGCCTTCGACAGCCCCGGAAATGAGGACGGTCCGCTGGCCGTCGACGACACCTCCACACTCACGTTGATCGATCCTACCCTTGCGGACCGCGGCCACCGAAGTTCGGGGCGCGCCTGGCCCGCCGCGCCGAAACGCCCTCGGTCACATCGGGTCCGGTGAAGCCGAGGAATTCGAGTGCCAGCGAGCTGTCGAAGATCGGCCCGGCGGAGCGCAGCCAGTTGTTGAGCGAGTACTTGGTCCAGGTGATCGCGGTCGGCGATCCGGCGGCCAGCCTCCGAGCGATCTCGAGCGCCTTCGTGTGGACCTGGTCCTCGTCGACGCAGAGCGAGACGAGCCCGATCCGCTCCGCCTCCTCACCGCTCACCGGCTCGCAGAGCAGCAGGTGGTACTTCGCCTTGGCCATGCCGCAGAGCAGCGGCCAGATGATCGCGGCGTGGTCGCCCGCGGCGACGCCGATCCTCGTGTGGCCGTCGATCAATCGGGTCGTGCGGCCGGCGATCGAGATATCGGCGAGCAGCCCGACGACGAGGCCGGCGCCGACAGCGACGCCGTCCATCGCCGAGACCACCGGCTTGCTGCAGTTGATGACGTTGTAGACGAGGTCGCGCGCCTCACGGAGCACCCGGGTCCGCGCGGCGAAGTCGGACGCGATCTCCTCGATGAGCGTGAAGTCGCCGCCCGAGGAGAAGGTGCCGCCGGCGCCCCGGATGATCACCGCGCGCGTCTCCGGGTCGACGTCGACAGCGCGCCACACCTCGGCAAGATCGCGGTGCATCGCAGCGTCGGCGGCGTTGAGGCGCCCCTCGGCCTGCATGGTGATCACAAGGATCCCGTCCTCGGGACGATCGAAGCCGAGGCTGGGAAATGAGCTTAGGAGGTCGGTCATGCGCTCCCGCTCACCGCCCCGTGAAGGACGGCTTGCGCTTCTCCTGGAAGGCGCTGATCCCGTCCTGGTAGTCGTGCGTTCGGGACGCGCGGCCCTGCGCCGCCGCCTCGGCGTCGAGCAGCTCCTTGAAGGACATCCGCTCGTCGAGGATGCTGCGCACGATCTGCTTCGACTGGAGGAAGGCGGCGGTCGGCCCGCGCGCGATCGCCGTCGCAAGCTCGCGCGTGCGCCGCGCCAGATCCGCACCGGCAACGCTGCGGTTGACGAGCCCCCACTCCGCGGCCTCGCGCCCGGAGAGGAGGCGCCCGGTGTAGATGAGCTCGAGCGCGCGATGCGGTCCAACTCGCGACACGAAGGCGGCGTGCGCACCGCTGTCGAGCACGGCCCCGATGCGCGCGAACGGCGATCCGATGCGCGCGTCATCGGCCGCATAGACGATGTCGCACGCCAGCGCGAGACCGAGGCCGGTGCCGAGGCACGCACCCTGAACCGCGGCGATCGTGGGGATCGGCAGGTCCGCGACGCGTTCGATGAGCGGGTTGAAGATGTCGCGGAGGATCGCCTGTCCATCCTCGTGGAGCGGGTCGGCGTCAGCGAGGTCGCGCCCGCTGCAGAACGCGCGTCCTTCCCCACGGATGAGCAGAGTGCGCGCGCCGCCGGCCTGCGCCTGCTCGAGTGCATCGACGAGGTCGTGCACCATCGCGAGGTTCATCGCGTTCATCTTGTCGGGGCGGTTGAGCGCGACCTCGGCCACGCCCGCATCGATGGTCAGGAGCACCGGGGGCGAGGTGTCAGATTCCGGCATACGGCGCGCGCTCCTTGGCGGTGAGGATCTTCAACTGGCTCGCGCAGACGGTGACGCCGTTCTGGTTGAGGATGTCCCAGCGATAGGTGACGAGTCCGGACTTCGCGTCCTTGTCGGACTTCTCGAGCACCTCGATGTCGAGGTAGATCGTGTCGTTGATCCATGTCGGCGCCGTGTAGCGCAGGCGGTCGCTGCCGTAGTTCGCGAGGATCGTCGTTGCGTCGCTCGGGACGCCGAGGCCGGTGCCGAGCGCGAACACCATGATCCCCGGCGCGACACGCTGGCCGAACATCGAGCGCTCGGCTGCGACCTTGTCGATGTGCGGGTAGAACCAGTCGCCGGTCAGCGCGCACCAGTTGACGATGTCGCCCTCGGTGATGGTGCGGCCCCGGGTGCGCTGGGTCTGCCCGACCTCCAGCTCGTCGTAGGTCCGATAGAGGAGAAACCGATCCACCCGGAGATGCCTCCCGTGGCCCGCCTGCCTGGTCGAACGGCGGGCTGCCGCAGTCTACGACCGGCGGTCGACGACCCGCTGGAGCTTGCCCATGGAGCGCTCGAGAGTCTCCGGGTCGATCACCTCGACGGCGACGGTGACGCCAACTCGACCCTTCACCTCGCGGGTGAGCTCGCGCCCGGCGAGCTGCCTGCGCTCCGGCGGGCAGTCGGCGCGGGCTTCGACGCGAACGGTGAGCTCGTCGAGCCGGCCTTCGCGAGTGAGCACGAGCTGGAAGTGCGGCGAGAGTCCCGCCGTGCGCAGGACGATCTCCTCGAGCTGGGTCGGGAAGACGTTGACGCCGCGGAGGATGATCATGTCGTCGGTGCGCCCGGTGATCTTCTCCATGCGCCGGAACGCGGGACGCGCCGTGCCGGGCAGCAGCCGCGTCAGATCACGCGTGCGGTACCGGATGATCGGCAGCGCCTGCTTGGTCAGCGACGTGAAGACGAGCTCACCCTTCTCCCCCTCCGGGAGCACGTCGCCCGTGATCGGATCGATGACCTCGGGGTAGAAGTGGTCCTCCCAGATGTGCAGGCCGTCCTTGGTCTCGACGCACTCCTCGGCGACACCCGGCCCCATCACCTCTGACAGGCCGTAGATGTCCACGGCATGCATGTCGAGGCGCTCCTCGATCTCGACGCGCATCGCCTCCGTCCACGGCTCCGCGCCGAAGATGCCGATCCGCAGCGACGACTGCGTGGCATCGAGCCCCTGGCGGTCGAACTCGTCGAGCAGCGCGAGCATGTACGACGGCGTGACCATGATGATCGACGGCCCGAAATCGTTGATCAGCTGCACCTGACGTGTCGTCATGCCGCCGGAGACGGGGATGACGGTGCAGCCCAACCGTTCGGCGCCGTAGTGCGCGCCGAGCCCACCGGTGAACAGCCCGTATCCGTATGCGACATGGACGATGTCGCCGGGACGGCCGCCCGCCGCGCGGATCGAGCGGGCCATGAGATCCGACCAGGTGTCGAGGTCGTCCTCGGTGTAGCCGACGACCGTCGGACGTCCTGTCGTGCCACTCGACGCGTGGATGCGACGAACCTCCGTGCGCGGCACGGCGAACATCCCGAACGGGTAGTTGTCGCGCAGATCGTGCTTGGTGGTGAAGGGGAATCGCGCGAGTTCGGTGAGCGTCGCGCAGTCGTCGGGCGTGACGCCCGCCGCGTCGAAGGCCGCGCGGTAGTGGGGGACGTTGTCATACGCATGACGGAGCGACCACTGCAGACGCCCGAGTTGCAGATCGAGCAGCTGCTCGCGACCAAGGCGCTCGCCGGCGTCGAGCAGCTCGCGTGGTGGTGCGGTGCCGAGCCTGGTCATCGTGACGCCCGCTCGATGGTGCGGCTCGTGCCGCGGAACTCCGCGATGACGTCGTCACCGCGAGAGACCGTGACGTCATAGATGCCTGTGCGGCCGAACCTGGTGCGCTCGACGGCCCGAGCCACGAGCACGTCGCCGGCATGCGTCGGCGCGACGAACGTGATGTCCGCGGCGGCTGCGACCGTGAGCGGCCCGTGGCTGTTGCAGGCGCACGCGAAGGCGGTGTCGGCGACCGCGAAGACGAACCCGCCGTGTGTGATGTCGTGTCCGTTGACCATGTCTGCGCGCACCGTCATCGTCGCCGTCGCGAAGCCGATTCCGACGTCGCTCACCTCGATGCCCAGCGCGCGTGATGCAGCGTCATCGGCAAGCATCCGAGCCACGGAGTCCGTCACGTTGTCGCCCCCTGTGCGTCGACCGACACCCGACCAGCGACCGCCATTGTCGCTCGCGCGGAATGCAAGAGGAGCGAGGCGGCTCGGCCGCCCCGCTCCTTGGTATGGGGGAGTTTTCCGGGCTACGAGACTGGTTTGCCCGTCGCCGGGTTGAGGATGAACGGCGTGTCGTCCGCGTGCGTCCAGTTGAAGAGCCCGTTCAGGCTGCCGGCCAGCGCGTCGAACGATCCGCCACCGATGCGCTGTACCTCCCAGTTGTCCTCGATGAACCGGATGATCGAGGTCTGGTCGGTGATCGCGCTGTCCACCGAGTTCTGGCGCGCCCACGGCGAGATCGCCAGCAATGGCAGGCGCTGACCGTAGCCGCAGCGATCCTCGAAGCCACCAAGTGGGGACCCGTTCCCGCACGTTCCGGTGCTCGTGTACATGTCCTCAGCGGACGCCGAGGGATTGACGATCGGCGGTGCAACGTGGTCGTACCAGCCGTCGGAGTCGTCGTACGTGATGACGATCGCGGTCGACTTCCAGTCTGGCGACTTCTCGATCGCGTTGATCACGGTGACCAGCCATTTCTGCTCGTCGAGCGGATCTGAGTACCCCGCGTGGCCGTCCTGGTAGCGATCCGCCTTGAGGAAGCTGACGCTCGGCATGTTGCCGTCCTTGAGCGTCTCGTAGAAGTCGCTCAGGTCGTACTGATGGTTGGCCTGACCGTTGTGCCCGATCTCCGCCTCGGTCGCGGGCGGCAGATGGTGCGGGTTTGAGGTGCTCGCGTAGTACTGGAACGGCTCATGGTGGGCGCTGTAATCGCTCACCACCGCACCACCGACGTTGGTGTGGCTCGCGCCGCACACGGCCGTGCCGCCGACTCGCGAGGTTGCCTGGAAACCACCCTGGAACCACCCCCAGGTGATGCCTTTCGCGTTGAGCTCGTCACCGATGTTGGTGCCGCTCATCGCGATCGTTGAACCCGCGGAGCAGTCGTCGAACGTGGGATCCGCGTCGCCGTAGTCCGTCCCATTGTCGGAAACACCGGACAGGTCGGGCGGTGTCGCACCGTGGGTCTGACCGGAGATGAGGTTGAGCGCCCCGGGGGTCGATGGTCCGAACTCCGTGTCGAACGTGTTGTCGCTCATGGAGAAACGCTGCGCGTAGTTCCAGAGCGCCGTCACGGTGTTGCCGTCGTAGTAGTCCATCACCAGTCCCGGAATCGACTGATCGGGGGGCGAGCAACTGTCGACCTCGGTGTACTCCGGGAACTTGTCCATCAGGCCCTTGTCGAGCGCCTGCTGTTCCGCGGTGTAGTCGTGGTCCTGGTCGCAGGTGAGGGACTGCGACGGTCCAAGGCGCTGCGGGTTCACACCGTTCGGGTTGGCGAGCAGGAGCGAGGGGCTCAATCCGTTGACAGTCGGCGTCCCCGGCTTCGCGGTGAACTTCTGTCCGTCGGTGTTCGTGGCGTTCGGGTATGTCCCGAAGTAGTGGTCGAACGAGACGTTCTCCTGGAAGATCACCACCAGGTGCTTGATCGGCGTTGTCGTGGCGGGGCCGCGTGCCGTCGTCGCCGCGGCGGCTCCCGACACGCCCGCCAGTGATGCGCTCGAGATCACCGCGGCCGCCGAGACGGCAAGCGTGATCAATGGTCGTCGCTGCATGCATCCTCCTCCAGAAACCCGGGCCGACTCTCGGGCCGAAACGATGCTGGAGTAAGGGTTATGGCATCTTCCACCTTCCGATAACCCGTGGCAAAGGTCGGGTTAAGCTGAGGTGAACGCCGCTACGGCGCGGTCTCCTCTTCCACGTTCTGCTCCCGCGTCAGAAAGAGTGCGACAGCGAGGATGAGCACCACGCCGGCGCTCGTGCCCAGCTCCACGAGCGACTGCGGCACCGATGCCTCTCCGGCCGGGCTCCCACCGGATGACAGGGTCAGACGGGTGGACACAGCCAGAATGTCTCGCACGGCGGCGATGATGCCGATGACCAGGAACGGTCGATACGGGAAGGCCCAGCCTTCGAGGTGCGTGAGGACCGTCCGCATGATGTCGACCAGGATGATCACGACGAGCACGCCGTCGACAGCACTGATCAGCGTCTGCGGGTAGCCGCTCGGGTTCGAGAGAAAGTCCGCGAAGCTGCGCACCAGGACGACCACCGCAAGGACGAGGAGCACGAGCGCGATCGCGTACTGCAGCAGGTCGATGAGCACCCGCACAGGCGTACCGCGCCGAATCTCCGGCCACGACCAGAACGGGCCGGACGCATCCCCACTCCTGGGCCGCTGCGCCGCCCCGCCCGGACCCTGATCGGGATCATCTGGCATGGAGCGCACGAGTGTAGATCCCTTTGGCGTCAATGTCACGCGGCCCGCGGAAGACTCAGGCGAGGTGCGCCCAGGCGGGACTCCCTCTCGAGACCAAGGCCGCCGACGCCGTGACCCCCGCCAGCATCGCCAGCGCAAGCAGCAGCGCGAGCGCGCTGTTCGTGTGGAACACAAGGAGGGCGCCCGCGATGGCGCCGGCGAACATGCAGAGCACGGCAAGCGCCCGGCGACCCACCCGCGCACCACCACCGCCGGCACCCCTCGCGTCGGCGGAGATCCCGGTGATGGTCAGGGTGAGCACGGTGGTGGTGAGGTCCGGGACGGCGAGCTTCCGCGCGATTGCGTTCTGCAGTCCCATGGCCGCTCCGAGCAGGGCGATGAGCACGTACTGCACAGCACCGCCCGGTGCCTTCCCTGCGACGAGGTCGACGGCGAGCGCTACGACGATGAGCATGCTCTGGACCGCGCAGGCCACCGCGAGGAGCTGCCCCCGGTGCGCGGCCCTGACGCGCGCCAGACGGCCGCCGGCAAAGGCGCCGGCCGAGAACGCGACGAGCGCGCTCAGCGACGCGGCAATCGAGAACCCACTCGCTCCCGCAAGCGCGAAGGCGAGGAAGACGACGTTCCCGGTCATGTTGGCGACGAAGACGTGTCCGAGGGTGAGATAGCTGAAGGCGTCGACCACGCCGGTGACGGCCGTGAGCACGAGCAGCAGTGGTGCGAGCGGACCGTGCCTATCGCCGGCGGGCGGGACGATGGTCCTCCAGGCCTCATGCGCCACGTTGGCGATCGGAGTCACGGAACGTCCTGCTCAGCGCTCGCCGGCGCCGCCTGCATCGACGTGACCGCCGTGAGGAACAGCTCGTAGGCCTCGTCCACCGCGGCATCGTTACCGGTGGCGAGCACGTCAAGCAAGAGACCGCGCACGACTGCCAGGCCAAGTCGCGCCTGCGCGCGTGCCTCCGGTTCGGTGAGTCCGCCGGCCACCATCGCGGGAACCGCGACTTCCACCCAGGAATTGACGACCCCGTTGAGGAACGGCACCGCATAGGGACGCCCCTGCAGTGCCTGCCCGTACAGCTCGAAGAAGAGGCGCTCGCTGGACGCGAGCTCCGGCTCTCGAAGCGTCTGCCAGAACCGCCGCGCGACGTCGATGAGGGGGCCTGACGAGTTCCTGCGACAGCGCAAGCAGCACCTGTTGCTGCCGGCGCTCGACCTCGCGCACCACCTCGACAAGGAGACCTTCCTTGGAGCCGAAGTAGTAGATGAGCATGCGGTGACTCGTCCCGAGCGCCGTCGCGAGCTCGCGCAGCGAGACGTCACTGAGACCGCGCTCGGTCAGGTACGCGATGGCTCCCTGGAGGAGTTGGTCCTTGGGTGTGGCCTTGGCGTCAGTGGACACGAACCATATGGTACATGTACCATTTGGTACAGATACATCATCGCAAGCAGGAGCCGGCCACGGAATTCGAGACATCGGTGGACATCAACGCCCCGGTGGACCAGGTGTGGGCGACCTTGATCGACGTCGAGCGCTGGCCCGAGTTCACGCCATCGGTCACCAGCGTCAAGCGGCTCGATGACGGTCCGATGGCTGTCGGAGCCAAGGCGCGGGTCAAGCAACCGGGGTTCCCAGAGCTGGTGTGGGAGGTGACAGGCTTCGATCCCAGGACGTCCTTCACCTGGAAGGCGTCGAGCCCGGGCGTCAGGACGTCAGGTACCCACCGTTTGACCGCCGGCGCCCGTGGCGTGCGGGTCACCCTCGGGATCGATCAGACGGGAGCGCTCGCAGGGATCGTCAGCCTGTTCAGCGGCGACAGGACACGCCATCACGTCCAGATCGAAGCCGACGCGCTGAAGCGGCGGTGCGAAGCGGCATCCCCGGTGGCCACGGGCCTGAGGCGGCGATGAAGTGTCGTGCTCAAGCGTCCAGATGCACCGGCTGACTGAGCCGGAGATCTCGCGACGATCGGCCCGCACGCACGGTGAACGTGCCTTGCCGCCAGGCCCAGTCGTGCGCGTCCGGATCGAAGCCTGCGAACGATCGAGGTGGAATGACCAAACGCGCCGTCACGGACTGCCCCGGTGCAGCTTCGACCGTGGCGAACGCCGCCAATGAGCGGAGCGGACGGCTGGGATCGTCATCGGGCGCCTCGAGGTAGATCTGCACAATCTCACGGCCACCACGGTCGCCGGTATTGCGAAGGGTCACCGTGAGCGGCAGGGCCTCATTCACATGGAGCACCTCGGCGTCGACCGTCAACAACTCGTAGTTCCAGGTCGTGTAGCCGAGTCCGTGACCGAAGCAGAAGAGCGGTTCGCGGCCGGTGCGGTCGTACCCGCGGTAGCCAACAAGAAGGCCTTCCGAGTAGTCGAGCTCGCCTCCCTTTGGCGTCGCATGGAGCACCGGTGAGTCCCCCTCCTCCCGCGGAATCGAAATCGGCAACCTGCCTCCGGGCTCGACGACCCCAAGGACGCAGTCTGTCAGCGCTTCGCCGAACGCTTGTCCCGGGAACCACACCTGCATGATGCCCGCGACGTCGTTGACCCACGGCATGACCACGGGCATGCCGGAGTTGACGATGACCACGGTCTTCGGCTGCGCCGCAGCGACGCGTCGCACCAGCTCATCCTGCCGTCCCGGCAGCGACAGCGTCTCGCGGTCATAGCCTTCGCTCTCCGTCCCCTCGGCCGACCCGACGACCACGATGGCGACGTCGGCACTCGCTGCCGCCGCAACCGCTTCGTCAAGCAACTGATCCTCATCACGTTGCGGTGTGACGCCGAGTCGCATGGTGACAAAGCCAGGCTCTGGGCCACGGAGGCTAGGTCGGAATGTGGCGCGTATCTCCACCTCGCTGCCACTGGCGAGTCGCATCGGCACGCGCAGCTCGGGCGGACGGGAGAGCGCCTCGACCACCTCGTTGGGGGGCAGGGTCGTCGCCTCGGCGACAACGGTGCCGTCGACCGCGAGGCTGAGCACGCCGACGCCGGCGACGCCGATGACATGAGTCCCGGTCGTGGCTGCCCGATAGCGCGCGCGCATGAGCAACTCCGAGCCGGGGCGATGCACGACGTCAGGCAGGCCGTCCCACCACGTGAGCACGCTGCTCGGGTGGATCGCGTCGTATCGCAACGCTCCTGTGGCATCACGGACTTCGACGCGGACGCCGATCACCTCGCTCACGGGATCGCGCATGCTGCCGTCGCCTGGCGGGGGAATCGTGGCCCACGTCAGGCAGCCTTGCTGCACGTCCACTTCATCGAACTCACCCAGTGAGCGCATCGAATCGACGAGGCCGGGGCGACGAACCGGCAGCACGCGCACACTTCCGCCGCCCTGTGTCTGCGGGTCCGCGACATTCGGCCCGATGAGTGCGATCCGTCGCACCGTGGCGTTGTCCAACGGAAGCAGACCGTCTTGATTGCGAAGCAGCACGAACGATCGCGATGTCACCTCGCGCAGGAGCGCCGGATCGACGAGCGCCTGGACCGCCGGTGGCGCTGCATCGCGCCCTACCGGGACATCGTCCGGCGCCTCCGCATGCTGCATGCCATTGAGCGCCCCGACCCGGCGAGCGAGGTTCAGCAGCCGCGCAACCTTGTCGTCGATGGCGGCCTCGGGAACCGTGCCGGCGCGAACGGCATCAAGGAGCAGGTCACCCCACGGCCCTAGGGGTCCGGGCATCACCAGGTCGAGGCCGGCGATCGCCGCCGGCTCCGTCGTTCTGGCCGCATGCCAGTCAGAGACGACGACGCCCTGGAAACCCCACTCGTTCTTGAGCAGATCCCGAAGCAGTGGCGAGTTTGCCGTCATCGAGTTGCCGTTCACCGAGTTGTATGCGGCCATCACCAGCGCCACGTCGGCCTCGAACACGCACGCTTCAAACGGCGCGAGGTACAGCTCCCGCAACACCTGCTCGGTGATCCGCGCATCGTACGTGCGGCGATCCGTCTCGGAATCGTTGGCGACGTAGTGCTTGGCGGTCGCCCCCACGCCTGACTGCTGCACGCCGCGCACATAGGCGACAGCGAGACGCGCGGTGAGCAGCGGGTCCTCGGAGAAGCATTCGAAGCCCCGCCCGCTCAACGGCGTCCGGATGATGTTGACCGTCGGCGCGAGGAGCACATCAACACCTTTTGAGCGCGCTTCCTCGCCAAGCGCGAGCGCCACCTCGCGAACAAGACTCTCATCCCAGGTCGCGCCGAGGGCGACGGGACAGGGCAGCGAGGACGAAGGATGCCGCGGATCGAAGCGACGCCCGCGCACGCCGGACGGGCCGTCCGACATGATCAGCGTGCGAAGTCCAACAGTGTCGATGGCGTTGAGCGACCAGGCGTCCGCACCTGTCAGCAGACGAACTTTCTGCTCGAGACTGAGCCGCGATAACAGGCCAAACTCGTCACTGCTGGTGCCGATGGCCGTGGCGTTCATGGTGGCGTGTCCTTTCGATTGATCCGGTTGCAGTGCGACGGGTCCGGCTGTCCGGCCGGCGCGATGCCGGCCGGACGGACCCGGCCATCAAAGGTGATGGCGACGAATCGTTTCGGTGATGCCGGCTCAGGAAACGGGCTTGAGCTGCATGAGGATGTAGGGCATTTGCGGATCGCTCGGCGACGGATCCATGTACGGATCGGACTGATCGGGCCATCCGATGTACTTGCTGCTGCTGTAGACGTTCCAATCCGCGCCATAGAGGAGCGGCGCCTCGGGAACGTCTGTCGACATGATCTTCTCGAGCTGCTGGACGGCGGGATAGAGGTCCGTGGTGTCACTGGGATCGGTGCTGGCGTACGTCGTCAGCGCCGTCCCCGCAGCCGGGTTCGAATAGCCTTCGTAATGCGCTGCCGTTGTGGAGCTCGATCCGTCGAGCCAGTCTTCGAGCTGGATGTAGGGGATGCTGCCACCCTGGCCCCAATGCAGGGCAACCTGCCACGCAGAGGGAGTGCCGGTGAGATTGGCGTTCCAGTCCGAGTACCCCTGCGCAGGCTTGGTGGTGACGTCCATACCGAGGGCCTGCAGCTCCTGGGAGATGAGTCCCGCATCCTCCCAGTAGTCAGAGAACGGAACAGGGTCGTAGATCGAGAACTTGATGATCTGGCCACCCTTGGTCCAGCAGTTGCCGACGTTGCTGCCATCGCAGTTTCCGGACGACTTGTACGTTCCGCTGCTGTACGACGAGGTTGCGGGCGCCTTCCAGCCGTCGCCGGTGAGGATGTCGTACACGTCGTCGCCGCTCGGCAGCTTGTCGGCTGTCGCAGTTGCCGCATCAGGGACGTTGCCGGTGGTCGAGAGATCGCCGGTAAGGCTGCCGTCCGCGGGAAGAAATGCCTTCTGGTTCGGCAGGATCAGTCCGCTGGATGAGCTCGCAGGCTGCTCGTAGCCGGACTCGCCGAGGAGGGCGAGCGCGTTGCGATCGATGCCGTAACTGACCGCCTTGCGAACAGCCGCATCACTGATTCCGGTCGCACCGCCGTTGCCCGAATTCAGGTTGAACCACATCACGACGGTGTTCCCTGACGCGAACCAGGCATGGTTGGTCTGCGGGTTGAGGTTGACAAAGCTTGCGTAGATATTGGGGATGTCGTTACCGGCCCAGTCGAGCTGGGCACTCACCAGCGCATCACTCGCCGCAGCGTTGGTAGCGACTGAGGGCACCTCAACCTCTGATTCCGGTGGCTTTCCGCCCCAGTAGTTGGGATTGGGCTTGAACTTGATCAGCGACGTGGAATAGCTGTCGAGCTCGAAAGGTCCAGTGCCGACCGGATGTGTGATCTGCATCGTGGGGTTGGCCGCCACCTGGTTCGCCACCGATGCCTGCATCATGTAGGTCGTTCCCAGGATTGCCCAGAGACCGGTGAACTGTGCCGTGGCGAAGTGCAGGGTCACGGTGTTCCCGGAGATCGTTGGGGCGGACGTCTGCGGGGGGACCCCGGGAGTGTCAGCCTTCGGGTTGTTCATCGCCACGAACGTGGCGGCGACGTCCTTTGGACCGAAGGATGAGCCGTCGCTGAACTTCACGCCGGTGCGCACGGTGATCTGCAGATCCTTGCCGCCATTCTGGAAGGCATACGCAGTGGCAAGCCAGTAGTGCGTGCCCGCAGCAGTCGGATCGAGCTGATCGAATTCGACCAACGGCTCGTACAGAATGCTTTTCATCCCGACGCTCGACGCGACGGAGTTGGGGTCATAGGGGTTGAAGTCATCCGAGAACGTGACCCCCGTTGTCGGTTCGTAGATGAGTGGCGCTCCCGTGGCCTTGGTGGGTCCTGTGCTGGAACTCCCGCACGCGGCGAGCAACAGGCCCGCCATGCCGAGAGCAGCGATCAATGGTTTCCGTATCACGTCGATGTCCTCCTTGGGTTCCTGACTTGGTTCCTGATTTCTGTGAAGGGCTGCACAGCGCAGCGCACTTCCTGAACGGTGAAGAGCGCCCGAGAGCCCTCTAAGGAGATCTCCCAACTTCAGACTCGCCCCGCACACGCGCCTCGGCTGGTCGCGCGGGCATCGTCCCGGCGCCGACCGTCTGCCGGTCGCCGGACTCCACGTGAAGCCAGCATGCGGCGGAGTGATCCGGCGAGACCTTCACCGTCGGTGGCGCCGTGAGTCTGCAGATCTCCATGGCGTGCGGGCAGCGGGGATGAAAACGGCACCCGGCCGGCGGTGCAAGCAGGCTCGGCGGCGCACCTCGTGCGGCGAGAATCGGCCGCTCGAGCCGTTCCGGATCGGGTGCTGCGGACAACAGGAGTTGCGTGTACGGATGGGCCGGGGAGTCGGTGAGACTCACGCTCGGCGCCGCCTCGACCAGCTGACCGGCGTACATCACCACGATGGTGTCGGCGAGGTACCGCGCAGATGCGATGTCGTGCGTCACGTAGAGGATCGCGAGCCGCTCACGGTCACGAAGATCGGCGAGCAGGTTGAGCACTCCGAGACGTATCGACACATCGAGCATCGACACCGGCTCATCGGCCAGGAGTACGCGGGGACGGACCGCGAGCGCTCGCGCGATCGCGACTCGCTGGCGCTGACCACCGGAAAGCTCGTGAGGGAACTTGTCGGCGAACTTCGCGGGTGGGTCGAGCGCCACCCGGTGCAGCAGTTGCAGCACCGCCTCGTTGAGATCACCGTCCGCGGTGTGGTGAATCTGCAGCGGACGGACCAGATCGTGGCGCACCCTGTGCACGGGGTTGAGCGATGCGAATGGGTCCTGGAACACCATCTGCACCTGAGCGGCGAATTTTCGAGAGCGTGTCGCGGCGACAGGCGTACCGTCGAGCAGGACCTCGCCCTTGTCAGGCTTCACAATCCTGGCGAGCAACCGCGCGACGGTCGTCTTCCCTGACCCGCTCTCGCCGACCACCGCAGTCACGGCACCAGCCATGAGCTGGATCGAAACGCCATCCACGGCATGGAGTTGGGAGCGACGCGCCAGGAGACCGCTGCTGCGCTTGACCCAGAAGGACTTTGTCAGGTCACGCCCTTCGAGCACGGGTGTCTCGGTTGCGAGCTGCGGCGCCACGGAGAGCGTGGTCATACGGCCCGCTCCGCGCCCGCATCGATAATTGCTGCGGTATGGCGTTGCGGAGCGGCCGGATCGGGGAGCGTCAACTCGGCCGGGGGCGTCCCGTCGTCTCGATGCAGCCAGCACGCGACCTCTCGCTCCGATTCCGGCAACGGTTCGAGTTTTGGCACATCCTGGCCGCATCGAGGCAGCACCCATTCGCAGCGCGGATGGAACGCACATCCTGCCGGGAGGTCTCTGAGGTCTGGCGGCGAGCCCGGGATGCCTTCCATTCGGTAACGCTCGCCGTGCATCGGCGGGAAGCAGTGGAGCAGGCCATATGTGTACGGAAGGCGCGGCGCGCGAAACAGCGATGTGGCCGGCGCCCGCTCCATCAGCCGACCGGCGTACATCACCGCGATGTCGTCAGCAAACTCGACGAGGAGCGAGAGGTCGTGCGTGATGAAGAGGGCGGCGAAACCCAGCCGGTCGCGCAGCCCCATCAACTCTTCGAGGATCTCTCGCTGCGTGACCACATCGAGAGCCGTCGTGGGCTCGTCGAGGATCATGACCTGCGGATCGAGCGCGAGCGCCATCGCGATCATCGCCCGTTGGCGCATGCCGCCTGACATCTCGTGCGGATAGCTGCGCAGTCGGTCCGCGGTCATACCTACCAGTTCGAGCAATTCCCCGGCGCGGTCGCGTCGTTCGCCACGGTCCATGTGGGGGCGATGCGCGGCGAGGAGTTCGTCAAACTGCGACCCGATCGTGCTCACCGGGTTGAGTGCATTCAAAGCGCTCTGCAGCACGATGGAGATCTCGGACCAGCGGACGGCTCGGAGCTCTTTCTCGCCCGCGGCGAGCAGATCCACTGTCCGCGCCGGCTCGCTCGGAGACGCGCGCCTGGGATGGAAGAGCACCTCGCCGCCGGTGATCACTCCCGGCGAGCGGAGCAGGCGGATCGCCGCCATCGCCAGCGTCGACTTGCCGCTGCCACTCTCTCCGGCGAGCCCGACGACACGACCGCGGCCGAGCGTGAGGTCACAATCGGCCACCGCGTGCACCGCGTCGTCTCCGAAACCGTAGTCAACGCAGAGCCCGCGGATCTCGAGCACGGGGTCAATGTCCGCGCTGTCAGTGGCGCGCGGACCATCGCCGGCTCCCAGGCTTGCAGCACCGACACCCTGGACGCTCATGGGGTGCTCGATTCGGCGCCGGCAACGGTGGGACTGACCGCGTTCCGGCGCACCACCGGCGTGAGGCCGAGCTTCGGCCGGCGACTGATACCCAGCCTGCGAGCCGCTTTACGCGAGAGTCCCGCCACCCGGAGCCGGGGATTGATGAACTCGTCGATGCCGAAGTTGAGGAGCGCGAGGCCTGTACCGAGCAGCGCGATGCAGAGGCCCGGAGGTATCCACCACCACCACCAGCCGCCCCGCACCGCATCGTTCGCGAAGACTTCCCGGAGCATGTTCCCCCAGTTCCAGAGACCTGGTGGCGAGGAGGTTGGTGACCCGGCGAGCCCGAGGAAGGAGATGGCGACGTAGGCGCCGATCGCGTACAGCGTGGTGAAAAGAAACGACGCGGCAACGATCGGAATGAGGTTCGGCAGGATCTCAACGACGATGATGCGAAATCGCCCCTCCCCCGAAACCCGCGCAGCCTCAACGAAATCCCGATTTCGAAGGGACAGGGTCTGCGCCCTCAGCACCCGAGAGCTGTACGCCCAGGCGGTGATGGCGATGATGAGGCTGACAAGGAAGACGCTCGTGCCCGCCGCTGGGACGTAGTCGGCCAGCACGATGAGGAGGGGAAGGCCGGGGATCGCCAGAAAGACGTTGCCCACCAACGAGAGGCCCTCATCTGCGCCGCCACCGAGGTATCCGGCGGTGACACCAACGATGATCGAGAGCACCGTGGCGATCGCCGCCGCGAGCACGCCAACCGCGACCGTCGCTTGCGTTGAGACCAGGAGCTGCGACCAGACATCCTGCGCAAAGATGGTGGTGCCAAGCCAGTGCGCCGGCGATGGCGGCAGCGGCAGCGGGTAGTAGTCGGCCTTGATGTTCGTCCCAGGCCCGGTGCCCGCGACAAGAACGTGCTGCACCCAGCTTTCGTTCGTGAGATTCGGGGAGTATGGGGCGATCCATGCGCCGATGACGGCGATCAACGCGAAGACCACGAGGATCACAAGGCCTGCGATCACCTTGGGCGAGCGAGGCAGGCGCAACGCTCGGGCGGTCGGCGCTACCGCGCCGATCGCCGATGGGTTGCTGAGCGTGGTCGTGTTGAGAGCCACCGATCAGGCCTCCTGCCGAGCGCGCGGGTCGATCATCACGTAGACCACATCCGCAAGGAGATTCGCCCCGAGCACAACGAGGGTGATCACCACGAAGATTCCCTGCACCAGCGTGTAGTCCAGCGCCCCGAGCGCTCCGTACAGGTGATAGCCGATTCCCGGGTAGTTGAAGACAATTTCGACCAGAATCTGCCCGGCGACGACCAGGCTGATCGCAACCGAGAAGTTCGACACGCATGGCAGCAGCGCGTTACGCGCCGCATACCAGACGACCTTGCTGGTGCGCAAGCCCTTGGCCCGCGCGACCAGGACGAAGTCCTCGTCCATGGTGGTGATCATCTGGTTGCGCATCGACAGAATGAATCCGCCCATTGATGCGAGGATCACAGTCAGTGCCGGAAGCACTGCGTGCCCGATGATGCTGCTGATGTATGGGAGATTCATGCCCGGCGTGACGCCGTAGATGTCGTACCCGTACAGGCTCGGGAACCAATGCAGCATGCTCCCCGTCTGCCCGAGAATCAGCACCAGAACCAGTGCGAGAAAGAAATACGGAATCGCCTGGAAGAACGTCGCACCCGGCAGGATCCAGTCCAGCGCGGAACCGCGCCGCCAGGCCATGACCACGCCGAGCACGGTTCCGGCGATGAAGCTCAGAATCGTGGCGACTCCGAGGAGCCCGAGCGTCCAGGGCAGATACGAGACGATCAGGCTTGTGACCGACGCGTTCTCCGACCACGAGAAGCCGAGGTTCCCGTGCACGAGATTCCCGAGGTACTGCACGTACTGCGCCCAGAGGCTCGTGTGGACGTTGAAGCCCAGCTGCGCCTCGATCGCCTTGATGCAGTAGGTGTTGCAGATGCCCGACAACTCAGCCCGTGCGATCGCGCCGGCGACGGGATTGCCGGGGACGACACGGGGGAGCAGGAAGCTGACGGTGATCGCGACCCAGGCTGCGAGGAGGTAGACACCCAGTCGGCGAAGGAGGGCTCCCATGGCTATCCAGCGACCGACAGACGGTTGGTGCTCGGCGACGCGACGGCTTGAGCGCAGCCGCAGCTCTCGCGGAGCATCAGTCGAACTGGCATGACGACGTTTGGTTCGCTGCCGGCCCCGCTGATCATCGAATACAGCACGTCAAACGCCGTAGCCCCCATCTGCTCGATGGGCTGACGCACGGTCGTGAGCGACGGGTGGAGGTGACGTGCCACGGGGACGTCGTCGAAGCCGGTCACGGCAACGTCGCCCGGCACGCTCACGCCCCGCCGTGCCAGGGCGTGGATGACCCCCAACGCGGTCTGGTCGTTGGCGCACACGATGGCGCGCGGCAGTTCCGCGCCCCGATCCAGCAGCGCTCCAATGACCTGGGCCCCGCCGGATGCGCTGTAGTTACCTCGCCACGCCGGTCCGGTCAGGATCTCGGCACCCGCGCGCAGGGTGGCGGCCTCGAACACGCGGGCTCGAGCCCGGTTGTCCGGGCTGTCTGCGTGCCCGGAGAGGTATGCGAGGCGGCGATATCCGTGATCAAGCGTCAGGTGGTTGACGAGTGCGCGCATTCCCGCCTCGTTGTCGCAGCAGACGTTCACCGACGCCCGCGACGGCGTCCCCGCGAGCGTCACCACCGGCACCATCTCGGCCAGCCGGGCGATGCCGGAGGCCGACAGCGATCGGTCGTGGAGGATGATGCCGTCCGCCTTGCCGGCCACGCCCGAGATCCGGCCGGAGGCCTGGGGGTCATGGATCCCAACCGAGCCGATCAGCACATCGAAACGTCGATGCTGAGCCGCGAGCTCGATGCCACGATTGATGCCGTCAATGAAGAGCAGGCTCTCGTCCTCATCTTCATAAGTCGCCTCCGCACCGCGCCGGAAGACCACCCCGACGACCTCCTTGAGGCCGTTCGAGAGGGCGCGGGCCGCGCTGTCGGGCACGAAGCTGAGCTCTCCGACGGCTCGCATCACGCGCTCGCGGGTGTCGGGTCGCGGTGTTCCCTGGCCGTTCAGGACCCGCGAAACCGAGGCGATCGAGACGCCGGCCAGGCGGGCGACGTCGTAGATCGTCAGCGTTCCCTTGGACCGCCTCGCCTCCGTCATGCAGAGCCTACCGCCTCCAATCCCGACCACTGACTTGCCTGTAAGCGCTTACCAGTAAGCGCTTACAGGATGGCCGGGATCATAGTCCTAGTCCAGCCGCTCTGCAAGAGGCCTCCGTCACCGGAACGGTCGCGGAAGCCAGACCTGAGATCGAATCAGGCGGGCGCGTTGCTCGTGACGGTTCGCTGATACCAGGCGAAGCTGTCCTTCGGAATGCGCTCACCGCTGCGAAAGTCCACCCATGTGAGCCCGAAACGCCTGGAGTAGCCCTCCGCCCACTCGAAGTTGTCGAGGATGCTCCAGACGAAGTAGCCACGAACATCGACGCCAGAACTCGATCGCGGCGTGCACCGCGCGTATGTGTGCGTCGAGGTACTCGATGCGTTCGGTGTCGTGGATCTGGCCGTCAGGTCCGACGTAGTCGTCGAACGCGGCGCCGTTCTCGGTGATGTGGATCGGTATGGTCGTGTAGTCGGAGCGGATGCGCACCAGGAGCTCGGTGAGCGCCGCCGGCACGATCTCCCATCCCATCTGCGTGCGCGCCGATGCGGGATGGAGGACCTGCAGCGCGTCCAGGTCGCCGACCAGTTCGGGGCGGTCCGGTTCCGGAATCCAGCAGCCGGCGGCACGAGCCTCCGCACGACGTGTCGGCGCGCACACGGTGACGGGTGCATAGAAGTTGACGCCGAGGAAATCGACTGGGCGGCTGATCACCTCGAGGTCGCCGTCGGCCACGACATCGAAACCCGGCGAGTGTCCCGCGTAGTGCTCCAGCATGTCGGCCGGGTAGCTGCCCTTGAACAGCGGATCGAGGAAGAGACGGTTCAGGTTGCCGTCGACGCGGAGGCTCGCCGCGCGGTCGTCGTTGTGGTCTGTCGCAGCGCGTGTCGGCTGGAGATTCAGCCCGATGCCGACCTGCGCCGATGGGGCCACCGCGCGGAGCACGCTGACCGCCTCCCCGTGCGCGAGCAGCAGATGGTGCATCGCCGCAACGGCCTTCCCGTGATCGCGGATTCCCGGTGCGTGCTCGCCGGTGCCATAGCCGAGCCATGACGAGCACCATGGCTCGTTGAGCGTCATCCACATGGGGACCGCGTCGCCGAGCGCCTGCGCGACGAGCCACGCGTACTCAGCGAATCGCGCCACCGTGTCGCGCGACACCCAACCGCCGGCGTCTTCGAGAGGCTGCGGGAGGTCCCAGTGATACAGCGTCACCACCGGCGCGATGGAGCGCTTCACCAGCCCGTCGACGACGCGCCGGTAGAAGTCCAGCCCGGCTTGATTCGCCGCACCGCTGCCCGTCGGCTGCACACGCGGCCAGGCGACGGAGAACGCATAGGCGCGCGCTCCCAGAGCCGCGAGCAGATCAAGGTCCTGGTCCAGGCGGCGGTAGTGGTCGCACGCCACATCGCCGGTATCCCCGTTGCGCGTGGCGCCGCTGCTGTGGCTGAACGTGTCCCAGATGGAAGTGCCGCGGCCGTCAGCGTCGACTGATCCCTCGACCTGGTATGCGGACGTCTTGGTTCCCCACATGAAATCGGCGGGGAAGGTCGAGGCTGCGCGCGCGCTTGACAAGATGCGGTCCCTCCGAGCCCTGGTGGCCAACGCCGCCATTGTGCAAGAGCGTGTGCTGCGCGCGGTGTGAATGTGTGAGCCGTTCACGGCCTGCGCCAAATCTGTAGGCTCTCGCGCCAATGGACTGGGTGACCGTCTCAGCACTCGCGACGGCAGGCGGAACGCTGATCCTGGCGATCGCGACGTTCATGTCAGCGCGATCCGCCAACCGCCCGGCGCAACGAATGATCAGCAGGTTCACGCTGACGTCGATGCCGAACGGGTCGTGGCTGGCGATCGTGGGACGGCACTGGAACCTGGACCGCGCCGATCAGCGCTGAGTGCGGCGCGGTTCACGCGCCCGGGCGCTGCACCCAGAGAAAGCTGGTGAAGTTCTCGCCGAGGTCCTGCAGGTTGTCCTCGATCACTCGCAGTCCGTAGATCTCCGCGAGCACGCTGCTCCCCATCGTCGCGATGGTGGGTTCGAGCTCACCGGTGCTGAGCAGCTCCGCGACCTTTGCGTGGTCGATGAGATCGCCCTCTCCACTGATCAGCTTGAGGTGTGGGTACCTGGTCGCGAGCGTGGATCTGCACTGCGCGAGCACCTGTGGGTGCGTCATCACCGTGTCGACGGCAGCGATGTCGCCATCGCTCGACATCATCAGCGCATGCGAGATCGTGATCGCGAACTCCTCGACGATGTCGAAGCGGTACCTGGCCATGGCGGCGACCGATTCGCCCACCATGCCTCCGGCGGAGTTGTGGATCGCGAACAGCCCGCGGTCGACTGAGCCGTCGTGCAGGGCGCGCAACACACGCTCGGTGGTGTGGAGGTAGACGAGCTCGAAGGGCTCATCCGGTGTGGCGCTCATGAAGTGGTGTGCCGCCTCCTCGTTGAAGCTCCCGCGACCGCCCTGGATGCCGACGACGAGGCGATCGGTCTGCAATCGGTTGGGCAGCAGCTGGTCGAAGACGGTGTCCTGCGCGTGCGAGAGACGGACCCGCATGGCGCTGGTGTACGGGTTGCGGGTCTGGAGGTCGACGAAGAGCTGCTCCGTGTCGTTGGTCACCTGCGCGGTGATCTCGTGCAGCATCCGGGTGCCGAGCGTGTCGATGGGTGTCGGTTCGAAGCCGAAGCGTTCGAGCGTGCGGCCGATGAAGTGCGTGACTCCCTGGCTCTCGGCCGCAAGCCGGTCGTGATGGTCGGCCGACATGACCACGACGTTGAGTCCCTTCTCTGCGAAGTATCTCCGCCAACCGTCGAACGCGTCGTCGGTCATGCGGTAGCGGTCGAGCACGATCGTCTGCCCCGCGAGGCCGCCGACCGCAACGCTGTCGGGTCCGAACATCGGATGCGTCAGTAGTGCCTGGTACGTCTCGGGAAGATGGCGGTCGAACACCTGGCGCGGATGGACTTTCACCGACAGCGTGTCGATGAGCGTTCGCGTCCCTTCGAGGTGAGAGAAGTACGCGGCATGCTCATGCAGCGTCGATTCGAACGAGGAGATGGGAACGCAGTAGAAGATGACCTCTGCCGCAAGCGCGGTGTACAGCGGCACGGACGAGAATCCCTGCGCGGCCGCTGCGGCCCGAAGATGCTCATCGGAGTCGTAGACCACTAGCTCGCAATCGTCCTCGAGCATGGATGCCCAGAGGCTCCCAAAGCGGCCGAAACCGATGACAGCGACGGTCTCTGCGGGGATGCCGGGCATTGGAACTCGATTCTACGGGCGTCCGGCTCGACGGCCTGGCCTACGGCGCGAGATGCCCCGCCAGCACATCGATTGCCGTGTCGACGTCCTGCTCACTCGTGGACACGTGAAAGGACAGCCTGAGTCGTCCGGCGCGCGTGGCGCCGACGATGTTGGCGGCACGCATCAGGTTTGGGACCTCGGCGTCGGCAACCGTGGACACGATTGCGGAGTTCGACGGCGCCATGCCGATGCCGGCTCGAAAGCGGTTGGCGAGCGCGACGTCGTGCGCGTGCAGGGCGTCCACACCCACCTCACTCAGGAGGTCGAGCGATGTCGCGGCGCCGACCCACGAGAACCACGCGGGCGAGACGTCGAAGCGTCGCGCATCGGTCGCGAGCCGCAGTGGGGCACCGTAGATGCTGTTCCAGCGATCACCACCCGCATACCAGCCGGCGGTGTGCGGCGTGATGTCATCGAGCAGGTCGCGCTGCACCGTCATGAACGCGGTGCCTCGCGGGTTCAGCAGCCACTTGTAGCCGCCGCAGACGGTGTAGGCGAAGCGGCTCGCATCCACAGGAAGCCAGCCGTTCGCCTGCGTGATGTCCAGCATGATCCGCGTCCCCGTCGCAGCACATGCGCCCACCAGGCCGTCGATGTCAGCGACTCGCCCGTCGGCGGACTGCACCGCCGATACGGCGACAAGCGACGTCTGTTCGGTGATCAACTCGACGAGCTCGTCGAGCGGCACCTCGCGCACGGTCACGCCCCGAAATGCCTGAACGTGGAAGGGAAACACGACGCTCGTGAAGTCACCGGCCGCAGTGAGCACCTCGGCGTTGTCGGGCAACGACGCGGCGATGAGCCCGCTGAACACCGAGACCTGGCCACCGACCGCAACAAGCTCCGGCTCGACCCCGACCAGCCGTGCGTATGTGTGGCGTGCGTGGGCGAGCGGGATGTCGTATGCGGCCGCATCGGCACGCCCGGACGCCCAGAGTTCCAGCGTGCGACGAATAGCCTCGAGCGTGCGCCGCGGCGGGAGTCCCAGCGTGGCGGTGTTGAGGAAGATGACGTCCGTGGCGAATTCGCCTCGCGCGACGTCAAGTGCCGGCAGGCTCGCCTGAACTCAACTCCACGGTTCCGGACTCTAGTCATCCGGCGCCCAACGCGGCGCCGGATGACCGGAGGAAGATCAGCCGGCGAGGGGGCGCCGGATGATCAATGGGGATCAGCCTGCGTGGCGTCTCCCGCAGCGGACGTCAACAATGACGTTAGCGGTGCGGAAGTGAACCTTGCCGTTCACCTTGCTGCGAACCAGCGCGTAGACCGGCGCCCGTCCGCACACGCGGGCAAGGAACACGCCGTACGCGTTGCCGCGAGCGTTCTCGGGCGAGCAGTTCTTCTTCGCACCGAGCACGATGTTCTTCGGCGCGGTGGAGAAGCAGACGATCAACCCTTTGTTGCCGTTGGGGTCCGTGATGTCGTTGAACTTCAACTCACACCCGCCGTTGAGGTGCGGATCCGCGGGATTGCACGTGAGGTGCGGCTTCTGCTGGTGGTAGCCGGATCCCTCCGACGTCGCCGAGGACGCCGACGCCGGCGCCGCAAACGCGAGGCTGGTGCCCAGCGCTCCGAGCAACGCGATGGTCATCAGGCCCACCACCAAACTCGAAATCGATCGTCCGAGTCGCTTGAACAGCCTCGACATTTCGGTCCTCCCAGGACGGGGTCGCCGCTTGAAGGCGCCATCCTATTACACCCTTCCATTCGCGTCAAGGCTTTCAGACATATCGAACACGTCTTAGGACCAAGGTCTTACGTTTGACGCCTTTGGAGCGTCACATAATCTCGCCTTAACCTCAGGGACGGGAATGGTTGCGACGGCGTCTGACCTCGATTTTTGGCGTGCCGACCACATCCTGCGGAGACGACGAAGTTAAGAAATTGCGAATCGAAAGACGTCGACACCAGCGCTCAGACGAGACGACGATCACGTATCTCGACTCGCTCCTTTCGCCGGGCGGCGGGCGGCGAACGCTGCGCATCCTCATCGCGTCGCGTGGTGTGGTTCCCATCGGGCGGGGCGCCGGCGGTGCCGAGCTCGTCACCTTCCAGCTCGCGAAAGCGCTCGTGGAACGCGGTCACTCGGTCACGCTCATCGCGGACGTCGACGCCAAGCACGTCGCAATCCCCCGCGGGCTCGTGGTCGTTCCGGTCGGCCTCGCTCCGCTGCGTGCGCTGGTGCTCAGGTTGCCTCGCGGCTTCGCGCGCTGGCTCCTTCAGCACCTCGTGGGCAATCTGGCTGTCGGCCGGCGCATCCGGAAGGAGTTGCGACGGCGCCCGGACGGGTATGACGTCATCCACGCGCACGGCGCCGTCTGCGCGATCCGCGCGAAGCAGGCCACCTCGACGATACCCGTCGTGTACACGGAGCACGATGCCACCCCCTGGATGTGCAACTACCGCCGCTGGTGGGAGCGGCTCATCCGCAGATCAATCTATCGAACGCTCAACGTCTCCGCCTTCCGGCGCGTCGACGCGATCGTGACCAACTTCGCGCTGCTCGCGGAGGAGCTGACCACCCGCTGGGGCATCCCGCGGGAGCGGGTCGTGTCCATCCAGAACGCGATCGACATCGACGGTTTGTCGGACGAGCGTCCGGGGGTGCTCTCGGTCTCCGAGCAGATGGGAATCGGCAGCTACTGCCTCTTCGTCGGGAGTCTCGATCTCCGCAAGTCGCCGGACGTGCTGGTCCGCGCGCTCAGCGAGGCTCCGGGTATCACCTGCGTGTTCGTCGGCGACGGCCCGGCAAAGCACCGCATCAGGCAACTCGCGATCCAGCTCGGCGTTGCGGACCGGATCCGGTTTGCGGGGCACCTCAAGCCGGCAGAGCTCGGTCGCTACTATGCGGGCGCGGATCTCCTCGTCCTGCCGTCGGTCTCGGAAGCGTCGCCGCTTGTGATCCTCGAGGCGATGGCATGCGGCACGCCCGTCGTCGCGAGCCGCGTCGGCGGTATCCCGGCGGTGGTCGAGGACTGGAAGACGGGATTCCTGGTCAAGCCGGGTGACATCGGTCAGCTCACCATGTGCCTTCGTTTCCTCACCGAGGACAAGCCGCTGCTTCAGCGCATGGGAGCCGAAGCGCAGCGGCGCGTACGAAGCTCGCTGTGGCCCGAGGTGCTCGAGCGTTACACCGCGCTGTACCAGGAGCTTTCCGGCGTCGAGCTCGTGCACGAGTACGAGTGGGTCGGACGACGCACCGCAGGCCGCGCGATCGACCTTGCCGGTACGGTGCAGGAACGGGAGGCGGCTCCAATCGCACAGCCTGCCTGAGATGCGAACGCGTCCACCGGTTCTCTGCATCCTCGTCGACGCGTTCCGCCATGACTACCTCAACGAGGAGATGACTCCCACCCTCCACGCGCTCGCGCTGCAGGGATGGAGCAGCCCACTGCGTCCGATCCTGGGGTACAGCGACGGCATCCGGGCCACGATCTTCACGGGGCGCTACCCCGACGAGCACGGATACTGGATGGAGTACGGCATGCGTCCTTCCAGCTCGCCGTGGACCTGGGCGCAGAACTTCGGCGCCCTCGACCGCTTCCCGAGTGACGTCGCGTTGCGCGGCACCAAGCTGGCGGTCTCCATGAGCGCGATGCGCGCGATGGCGCGGCGCCGCCAGCTGGAGCACATGGACCTTCGCAACGTCCCCTTCCGTGCGCTGCCGTATTTCGATCTCACCCTCCGTGTCCCGATGACGTCGTACCGCGCGCTCGAGTGCGCGACGATCTTCGATCGGTGCCGCGACGCCGGACTCAAGTTCGTCTATCTCAACTCGTCGAAGATCGACCGGGAGACGCTCGTGCATCGCGCCGCCAACCTCCCGGACGACATCGGTCTCGTCTTCGTGTACCTGCATCACATCGACATGGCCTCGCACGTGTTCGGCATCGACTCACAGCGCTTCCGTCATTCGCTCACGAGCACGGACGAGCTGATCCGGCAGACGGTCGGCGCCGTGCATGACCAGTTCCCGGACTCGCCGACGCTCGTCTTCTCAGACCACGGCATGTCACGTATCGAGGAGCAGCACGGGATTCCCCGGCTCCACCGCCATCCTGCCTTCCCGAAGCGGTTTCTCTTCGCGCTCGACGCGACGATGGTGCGCGTCTGGTACTGGCGTGACGACGCGGCCCTGCGCGCGGAGGTGCGTGACATCGTCGCGCACACCTACCGGGGCCACTGGCTGGCGGATCACGAGCTCGATGCGTTCCACCTTCGCTTTGGGTCACGGCTCTACGGCGACGAGATGTTTCTGCTCGAGCCCGGCACCGCGATCTTTCCGAACTTCCATTCGTACATCAAGCCGAAGGCGATGCACGCGTACGACCCGGCTGATCGGGATCAGCTCGGCATCCTAGTCGCGCCGTCGCACGTCGGACCCGCGGCGCCGGCACCACTCGAGATGGTGGACATCGCACCGATGTGTCTGTCACTCCTCGGTCTCGCCGAGGAAGCTCCGCCCGCGCCGGTGATGTCGAGCCTGGTGCACGCGCGATGATCGCTCGCCTTGCCCGCATGCCGTTTGTGCGCGCTGGAGCTCCGGTCTTCGCCGCCACGCTGCTCTGGCAGCTCTCCAACTTCGTCTTCAACGCGGCGGGCGCGCGGCTCCTCGGCCCCTCGACGTACGGCTCACTCGCGGCTGCCGTCGGCCTGCTCTACCTCGTGAATCCGATCCTGACCACGATCCAGACGGTCGCCAGTCGCGAGACGACCGCCTACATCAGCAGCGGCCGCCTCGCTGAGCTGCGCGGCGCGATGTGGTTCTACGGGTGGCGACTCGGAGGAGCGGGTGTGGTCGCGTTCGTCGTGCTGGTGGCGGCAAGTCCCTGGATCTCCAGCTTCCTGAAGATCGACACGGTCGGACCGATCATCGTGCTCGCCGCTGCGCTCCCGCTCTGGTGCATCGCGCTGCTGCAGCGAGGTGTGTTCCAGGGATCGCAGCGATTCGGTCGTCTGGCGATCAGCACCGCGGTCGAGGCTGTGGCGAAGATTGCAAGTGCGATCGCGCTCCTGACGCTGTTCTGGCGGGGCGCGACGGGCGGCATGCTCGCGGTCGTCGCGGGCGCGTCGAGCGCCCTGCTGGTCGGCGCGCTGATGCTTCGGTACCTTCCATACAGCGAGGTGCGCCACGTCCCGCGCGTGCATCCGGCTCTCTACACCGTGATCACGCTCGCAACGTTGGTGCTGCTCGCCGTGCTGCTCTCCACTGACACGCTCGCCGCGAAGCACTACATGAGCCCGGCGACCGCGGGCCTGTACGCCGGCGTCTCGATCTGCGGAAAGATCGTGTACTTCATCACGTCGGTGCTGTCCATCTATCTCTTCCCGCTCTTCAGCGCCCACCACGACCGCGGCCAGGATGCGAGGAAGCAACTCGGCCTCGCGCTCGCCGCGATCCTCGGCGGCGCAGTCCTCATCGCCGGAGTCTTCACCGTCGCACCGCAACTGGTGGTGACACCGCTGCTCGGCGACAGGTTCAGCGCAGCGGGGCAGTTCGTCGGCCTCGCGGGCTTCGCCTTCGGACTGTACGGATGCGTCTATCTGTGCGCGATGTACCTGCTCGCGCAGCGTCAAGCCGCGGTGATCGCGGTGCTCGGCGTCGCGTCAGTCGCGCTGATCGCGGGCCTCTACGCCAGTCACAGCACCATCCCGCAGGTGCTGCACGTCCTGATCGTCACCTTCGGGCTCACGGCGGGAACGCTCACCACGTGGGCCATGCTCCGCAAGCCGGCGCACGCTCCGACCATCGAGCTCGACGGTGCGCGAGTGGCGCTCGCCGCGGGGGCATCCCGATGAGCACGCTCGCCGTGGACGCCCGTGTGTCGCCGGCGTCGGCGACCGTCGAGCCGGATTGGGATGGCATCGTCCGGCGATCCATGCCGCGGTCGGTCGCGCACCGGTCTTCCTCGCGGGGAGCAGAGCGACCGGGGCGTGGGACGGATCCAGCGACTACGACCTCGTCGTCATCCTGCCTTTTGCTCGCATCCCTCGCGCCGTCAGCCGGCTTGCAGCGGCTCGCGACGAGCTGGAGCGTGAGCTCGGCGCGCCGGTGTCGCTGAATCCGCTTCCGACGTTTCAGCTCCGGCGCGGCGCGACCAACCTCTACGTCTGGAAGCTGCACACGGAGGGAACCGTGCTCTTCGCGCCGGAAGGATTCCCGTTCGAACGCCCTGCACCCTTCCAGCTCACGGCCACGAGCGCGTACTCGTACCTGATGACGGCAGCGTTCGTGCTGCTGGACGCGGCCGGAGCACCTGCGCTCGCCGAGTCGTGGCCTGAGGACGTGGTGACGCGCGGCGTCAGGAAGGCACTGCTCCACATCGTGCAGCTCCGGCTGCTGCGGCATGGTTCCTACGCCACCACGCTCACCGAGGCGCTCGCTCGCTCGCAGGATCCTGGGATCGCCGGGCTCCTGTCGGAGTCGACCAACCCACGATCATGGTTCACGATCCGCGGGTTGCTCGTCAGTGAGATGGCGGCCGTGCGTCCTGCCGCGCGGGTATCGCGAGCCATCGTCCGCAACGCGCAGTACGCATCGCTCTCCCGCCTGCGCGGGAACAACCGAATGGCCGCGGTGGTGCGCACGACGCCCTTTGAGTACGAGCTCGGCCATACCACCGTGCGGCTGTTGCAGGCCGTCGGTGACGACGGCACCGTGACCGCCGCCTCGCTGGAGGAGGTTGCCGCACTGCTTCCCAGATGGCTGCACGCGCCACGTGACGACTGGCGAGCGTTGCGCGACTTGCTTCGCGGCGAATGGGCGAGCGCGCATGCGCTCGCGGGTCTGTGACCTTGGAGGCGCTGCTCGCGTACTCGGTACGTCAGCCCGGTGGGATACGGGTCGACGTCGACAATCAGGCGGACGGGATCCGCCGGCGCGGCGGACAGGTGCAGGTCGTGAGCAGCCTCGCAGAGCTGCGTGCGGGGCTGCGGCGCCTGCCTCGGGCGCTCGTGCACGTCTACGGATGTCTGCCGTCACCGACGGCGTGGTCCATGATGGCCACCGCAAAGGCCGCGCACCGTCCCCTGGTCTGGACCCCGACCTTCCACCCGGCGCGACGCCTCATGTGGCGCAACCGCGGCGCGCTGCGCGTGATGGAGGGCTTCGACCGCGCGGCACCGTACGCGGCGCGTTTCACCGACGCCGTCGTCGCCCTCACGGACGAGGAGGCGGACTTCTTCATCCGGATGGGCGCGAGGCGCGTTCGCGTCATCCCGCCCGCGGTGCGGTCCGTGGCGCCCGTCCTCAGTGATGCCGAGCGGCGCTCGGCGCGCCGGAATCTCGGTGTGGGCAACGGGCCGCTGATCATCTGCGTCGGGCGATCGGAGGGACGCAAGGGACTTGATTTCGCCGCGGCGATCATCACGAGGCTCCGCGCACAGTTCGGTGACGCAACGCTGTTGCTGATCGGAACGCCCGAGGAGCACCCGCTCGCCGCTGTCCCCGGCGTCGTCTGCAGCGGCTGGATCAGCGATGCACTCGTCGACCTCGCCTACGGGTGCGCCGACGTCACGCTCGTCCCCTCACGGTACGAGGCCTTTTCGCGCGTCGTCATCGAGGCGTGGGCGCACAGCTGCCCGGTGGTGGTCACGGAGGGCGTCGCACTCGCACCGATGGTCGCGCGGTCCGGCGGCGCCGTGATCCGATACGACGACAGCTCCGGAGCCGCCGGCGACATCGCGCGCCTCGTCCTCGACCCGCGGCTACGACGTCAGATCGGCGCCGCCGGAAGAGCCTTCGTGGAAGCGGGATTCCTGCTGGATCGCGCGGCGGACCAGACCGTGGCGCTCTACCGCCAGCTGGCGGATGGACCCGGTGGCGAAGAGCGCTGTTGAGGTAGCGCCGGCCAGATCCTGGCTGTCGTGGCGCACCGTCGTGATGAGCGGACGCCGCCTGGTCGGTGGGCATGCGCCGCCACTGGTCGTGCTCCTCGCTGTCACCCTCTGGCTCACGCGGGACTTCCTGCTGTCGAGCCAGCTCCCTGCCGGCACCGACATGCTCGGGTTCGTCTCGCGTTCGGCGCAGAACGCGTCGGTCGGCAACGCGCTCAGCCTCTGGACGCCGACGTCGCTTGGGTACCCGCGGACATGGAGCCTCGACAACGTCATGGGCGCGTTGACCATCGTGACCGGGAATCCGGTGCTGACCGTCAAGTTCCTCGACGTCATGGTCATCTTCGCCACCGGTGCGTCCGCGTACCTGCTCGCATGGTCCTGGTACCGCAGGCGGACCGTTGCCCTCGTGGCCGGGCTGCTGTACATGCTGTCGCAGGCGGCGCTGTCACGCTGGGGCAGCGGACAGCTCAATGTCGCCATGGCGATCGCGCTCGCCCCCGTGCTGCTCTGGAGCTGGTCGCTGTGCCTGCAGCGATTCAGCGTGCGACGTGCGCTGGGCCTGGCGTTGCTGGTGACCGGCATGCTGCTCATCCGCCTCGACATGGTGCTGTACATCGCACCGTTCATGGCCCTGTACGCGTGCTTTGCCGCTCCCTACGCGGCCCCGATGCGTCCGGTGCGCAACGCGCTGAAGACGATCGCTGTCGCGCTCCCGGCCGCGCTCGCGTTGAACGTCTTCCAGATCCTCCCGGTGGCACTCGGCTACGGACCGAAGTGGCTGTCGTCCGGGCAGCTCTTCGACCTGCAGCAGATCGCCACCCATACGCTCAGTGCGTACCAGTCACTGCTCGGCTTCGGACGCGAGATCGGTTATCTCGCCTTCACCGGTCAGCAGACCTGGTTCTCATTCCCCTTCCTGCCGTTATGGGCGTACTACGCGTTCGCGAGCGTCGTCGTCGTGTGCGCATTTCTGGCACTCGCCTGGGATCGCGGTCGCCGCACCATCTTCCTTGCGGTGATGGCGATCGTCGCGGTTTTCCTCGCGAAGGGCTCCAACCCGCCGTTCGGCGACCTGTACACGTGGGCCGTCAACCACATCCCGATCGTCTCCGACATCCGAGATCCCAACCGATGGCTCATCTTCGAGGCGCTTGCCCTGGGGGTGCTCGCGGGAATCACGATCGATCGCATGCTGAGCCGAGGTCCCGCGCTCCTGAGGCGCATTCGAGTGCCGTTGCGCTTCGGCAGGGTCCTCGTGAGCGCGCTCACGCTCGTGGTCATCGCCGCGATGCTCATGCAGGTGGCGCCGACCATCGCGACCGCGCTCAAGACCTGGGAGCCGCCGGCAAACGAGTTGCAGCTCCTCGACTCGCTGCGAGGGACGGCCACGGGCACCGTGGCGACGATTCCCTACGACCAGTCGACGATGTTCGTTGACACACCCGCCTACTCGGGATACGAGCACGACATCGGCTACGAGAGCCCACTCTTCACCGGCGTGCCCACGCTGGGCACCGGCGACTGGGACCAGCGCACCAGTGACTACATCGCGTACACGTCGACGCTGCTCGGCTCCGGAGACCCCGCGTTCGCGCGCCTTCTCGGCTCGGTCGGTGTGAGCGATGTCGTGAGCCTCGCCGAGCCGATTCAGGCGGCGCAGGTGGTCGACGCCACGCGCGGCAGCTTCTACCAGCAGACCGAAGCCCAGGGGATGAACGGGTTGGTCGCCTCGACGAGCACCACGGGCGGAACCGTGTACACGGTACCGGCAGCGAGCCCGTTGATCACGTTCCGCCCGAACGTCGCCGTGGTGCTCGGCGGCCGCGCGGAGCTGGCGGAATTCGCGGACCTCCCAGGTATCGATGCATCCAGCTGGGCCGCGTTCGACGCTGACGACCTCATCGCCGCGGGCGGGCTCCCACGTCTGCTCAGTGTCATCAAGCAGTCGTCATTGGTGGTGGCGGGCCAGACCCAGTCGAGCGAGATCGCGGCCCTGGCCGCCCCACCGTTGACGAAGATCTCCGGAATCACATCCGACCCGCAACCGGGTCGCGAGACGCTGCTGCTCCCGTCCGACCAGAGCACGTTCACCGGCGCGCTCGCCGATCCGAACCAGGGGATTCCGTTGCCGGGAACGACGAAGGCAACGTCGACGTTCACGTTGTCGAGCACGCAGACCGTGGAGCTCTGGGCGCACATGGAGACGGCGCCTGACGCCGCGACCATCACGCTCAGCGTTGACGGGCGCTCCGTCGACGCCCAGACGCCCCTCGCGATGGGCGCGGACACGTTCGAATGGGTCCCTGCAGCAACGGTCACGCTTTCGGCAGGCACGCACGTGGTGACGATCGGGGCGCAGCGGTCGGAGTTCGGCGACACCTATGAGGTCGACGAGACCCGCGTGGTGAACAGCGAGACTCGCATCGCCGATCAGTCGCAGATCGACGCAGCCCTGGAGTTGGCCTCGGATCGCATTGCCTATGCGGTGGACACCGGCGCGCCCGGTTTCAACGCGGCGTCCTCCGCGGCATTCGAGCCGGTGACGGCGCTCCCCGGCACCGCGCTCGCGTTCTGGACACCGACAACCGGCGTGACGGTGTCCCCCGATGTCACCGGCTCCGGTGCCTCGGCCGTCGACGTCTCGGTGCCCGCGGGTCGCAGCACCTACGCGGCGGTGCAGCACAGCTTCGCGCCACCGCAGAACTGGTCGCATCGCGCCGATGTCTTCATGGACTTCTACGGCACCGACAGCGGACTGACGTACCAGGTTGTCGTCACGTTCAACAAGGGAGCGGGCGACGCCTACTTCACGGTGAAGGACGACGCAGCGGGATGGCGGCCGATCGCGCTCAGCACCGACAATCCCGCCATCGCCGACAATCCCGACTGGGCTGCGGTGACCGGCATCCGGATCGCCTTGCCCTCCAAGGCACTGTCGAGCTCGTTCCGCGTCAGCGGTGTCGCACTGTCCGGAGCGCTGACATCCCTGGCGGAGTCATATCCCGCTCCGTACGCGTCCCCTGGCGCGCAGGTCCAGTTGCTGTCGGAGCACTCCGGCGTCGACTGTGCCGCAGCCGCCGCGGCATCCGGAGGCACCGCGCTTTCGGGCGGAGATCTCAACGTCGACCTTCCAGCCACCATGCTCGGTGACGGCTGTCATGCCGTCGTGCTGCCGACATCCGGCATTCATGCGCTTCCCGTCGTCATCCCGAAGACGACCGCAGGGTCGTCGTACCAGGCGACCTTCACGTCGAGCCACGCCGGCGTGCTCGTGTTCAACCAGGGATACGACGCCGGGTGGCAGCTGTCGACGAGCAACGGGACGAGTGAGAGTCCCATCGCGGTTCAGTCGGTCGTGAACGGCTACCTGCTCCCCGCGGGGCATCACGCCATCACGCTCGACTACTCAGGGAACCGGGTCGGCATCATCGGACTCGGCGTCTCGCTGCTCGTGCTCATGGGTGTGTTCGTGCTCATGTGGCGGATACGTCCGGCGCTTGACGGCGATACCCCGGTGCGCAACGTCCGCCCGCTCCCGCGATGGATTCGTGTGCTGATGACCGCTGTGGTGGTGGTCGTCGTCGTCGCCGCGATCGCGTTGGGGTTTGCGGAATCGGGCGCGTCTCGGGTCGAGTTCGCGGTTGCGGTGCTGAGCGGCGGTTCCGCGCTCTTCCTGCTGCAGCGGCGATGGTGGCTGCCGTGGTTGGCAGGGCTCGCGGTCATCGCCGCGTGTCCGATCGTCGCGTTGCTCGGTGGTGGTGGCACGCTTGACGGATTGGCCACGTTCGCGTTCGCGCTGCTCGCGATGGCCATCATCTGTCTGGCACTCGACAGCATTCCGCGTCGCGCGGGGACGGCACCACGGCAAGCATGATGGCCGCCGCGCGCAGACGTCGCGGCATGCTGCCCGCACTGCTCGTCTGCGGCGGGCTCACGCTCGCGATCGTCATCCCCCTCGCGCACTCTGGAACGCTCCTCCTGCTCGACTACGGAACGTATCCGGCCGGACCGCAACCACAGATGGACGCGAGCATCTGGGGATTCCCTCCCGGCCTGGTGACGCGGGCGCCGGTGGACGTGGCGCTCTTCGCTGTCTTCCGCGCGCTGGACTGGGGATGGTTGCGGCTGCTGCCGTTCGTTCTGCTTGCGCCGCTCGCGTGGATCGGCTTCCGGCGATTGCTCGGTGCGCGGACTCTCGCAGTCGCCGTGGCAACAACATTCGTTGTCATCAATCCCTGGACGGACGACCGCATGAGCGCTGGGCAGGTCTATCTCGTCGTCGGGTACGCACTCCTTCCATTGCTCCTGTCGATGCTGCTGCATCGAACCGCCAGCCGGCTCACGCACGCGGTGCTGACCGGGCTGCTGATCGCCCTGATGATCGCGCTGGCGCCGCACTTCATCTTCATCGCCGGCCTGCTCGTCGTGGTCGCACTCGCCATCCACATGGCATCGCACGACTGGCGGCGCGCGAAGGACATCGGCGGCGCACTCGTCGTGGTCGGCGCTCTCTCGCTGTACTGGCTGATTCCAGCGCTCGTCTACCACCCCGAGTCACTGCCGGTCACCAATGCCGACCTCGCCGCATTTCAGACAGGCAGTGACGCGCGCTACGGACTCGGGATCAACGTGCTCGGTCTCTATGGGTTCTGGCGGCCGGGCGCGCCGTTGCCGAAGGCGTCGCTGTCCGGGTGGCCGTTCATACTGCTGGCGATTCTCGTTCTCGCCGGCATCGGAGGTTGGTTCGCCTGGCGGCACCTTCGCGCGCGTGCCCTGGTCGTCACGCTGACCGTCACAGCCGTCATCGCATATGTGCTTGCGCTCGGCAACCAGGGACCGACCGGCGGACTGTACACGCTGCTGTACGACCATGTTCCGGGATTCGCCATCATGCGCGAGCCCGAGAAGTTCTCGGCGCTGATCGCACTTGCGTACGCTGCGTTCTTCGGATTGGGTGCGGGTTGCGTGGCCGCGTTCGCGCGTCGCAACGCCCAGCGTGCACTCGTCACCGGGCTCGCGATCCTGATCCCGTGCGTGTACGGGTTCACCACCTTCTGGGGCTTCCATGGGTACGCGGCGCCTTCCGACTATCCCGCATCGTGGGCGCAGGCCGACGAGCTCATGGGCACGGGCGACCAGGCCGTCCTCGCGCTGCCGTGGCATCTCTACCTCGACTTCTCGTGGACGCAGGGACGGACCGTTGTCAATCCGATGGCCTCGTACTTCCGCCGCCCGGTGATCTCCGGCGACAACATCGAGGCTGGCGACATCGAGACGGAGTTGAGTGACCCACGATCCAGCTATCTCGAGTATCTGTTCTCGGTCGGCTCCGAGACGACGCATCTCGGCCGCTTGCTCGCGCCGCTTGGCATCCGCTACGTGCTCCTCGCCAAAGCGGACGACTGGAAGGACTACAGCTTCATGGACACGCAGTCCGATATCCGCGTCGTCCAGAGCTGGGGTGACCTCACGCTCTTCGAGAACTTGGAGGCGGCGCCGCTCGCTGAAGCTCCCACCGCAACGGTGACCGTCGACACATGGGGTGATGTCGTCGGGCTCGCCCAGGAGGCGTCGCTCACGAGCTACTACGTCGTGGTACGCAACCCCGGACCGGGTCCGATCCGTGAACCGGCTCTCGGTGCTTCGGTGTCATCGAACGCTCCGCCCGCTGTGACGGTGCAGAGCCCGGTGCATGTGACCGTGCGCACAGACAGCCCGACGCCGCGCCTGGTGCTCGCGGAACCGTTCGACTCGAGCTGGTCGGCGAACGGTCAGCCCGCAACAGAGGAGCTCGGTGCGCTCACCGGCTTTGACAACGTCCCAGCCGGCACCGTCGATGTCACCTACGGTCGCTGGCCCGTGGTTCGAGACTCCTACCTCGCGAGCGGCGCGGTCCTGCTCGTGATGCTCGGATTCATGTCCGTCGCCGCCGTCCGCCGCCGGTGCCGCCCGCCCTCGCATCCGTTGCGCGGGGAAGCGTGGAATCGGCCGGTTGAACCCGTGTGCGAACCCGTTCTGCAGCACAGTCGCTGAACGGGTTCGGTCCGGCCGGATCAGGGAACGGAGCCGAGGAGCTGGTCGCGATCGCTGTTGAAGGTGGTGATGTCCGGTCCGCACGTCGACACGGCGGCGCCGCCGAGGCAGGTCGCAAGAGTTCAGGCCGGCGGTCCGCAGGGCCGCTTCGTTCTCGCTGACCGTTGACGGCCACGTGAATCCGTCGAGCGTGTAGCTGAAGCCCTCGTAGCAGATGGCGTTGGCAGCGGTGAGCGGCGCGGTCGAGTTCTCGAGGCACGTCTGCAGCGTCCCAAGGTCATCGCGCAGGGAGTCCCCGAGCCCAGGAGTTGGGGTCGCCGCGGCGGGCTCGGGGATCGGCGATGCGCACCCGGCCATGAGCAGTCCGGCGGCGATGACCGCGCATGCGGACAGGGACGAGCGGATCAACATCCCATTTCTTGCCGCGAATGACGCTATCAGAGGCGCACGACGGGCTCCGCCGCCATCGCGTCAGCTGTCACGCGTCTGTAACACGAACGCACGAACCGCCGGACACCGGGCCTTCCCCTCCTTCACTCTCGCTTGACATCGAACGCTATGTGCGCCCACACTTACCGTAAGTGAAAACTAACGCAGATGCCATGACCGCGCTCGGCGACCCCACCCGCCGGGCGATCTTCGAGCGCCTCGCCGGCGGGCCGATGGCGGTCGGGGCGATCGCGCATGGGCTGCCGGTGAGCCGGCCGGCGGTGTCGCAGCACCTGCGAATCCTCAAGCTCGCCGGTCTCGTGCGCGACCGCCCGGTGGCCAATCGCCGGCTGTACAGCCTCGACCCCCAGGGGCTCGCGGAGGTGCGCGCCTATTTCGACCGTTTCTGGAACCACGCCCTGGTCGCATTCAAGACTGCTGCAGAACAAACCGAGGAGGAGGTCACATGACGACCCAGATCGAAGGCACATCCGTCCGCGCGTCCGTGCTCGTCGAGGCGCCGATCGATCGAGCCTTCAAGGTGTTCACCGAGGACATCGGGACGTGGTGGCCCCGCGGCCACCACATCATCGAGGGCGAGATCGCGTCGATGACCTTCGAACCACGCGCCGGCGGGCACGTATACGACCGCACGGTCGACGGGCGGGAGAGCCACTGGTCCCGCGTGCTCGCGTACGAGCCGCCGAACCGTGTCGTGTTCAGCTGGGACGTCAGCAACCATTTCGAGCTGGAGACCGATCCCGCGAAGGCAAGCGAGATCGAGGTGACCTTCACCGCGGAGGGGCCCGATCGCACCCGCGTCGTGCTCGAGCACCGCAACCTCGACCGCCATGGCGACGGCTGGGAGCCGCATCGTGACGCCATCGCGTCTTCGGACGGCTGGCCGACGAGCCTCGACGCCTTTGCGGCGGCCGCGGCTCGCTGAGGAGGCCTCTCAGTCCCTTCCCGAATCAGCCGCCCAGGGTCAAGCCTGGGCGGCTGGGCGCGCTCATGGTTGGTCGCCCAAGCAGGCCCTGACCGCAGCGAGCGCCTGCGGCAGCACCTCCGCCACCTGCCGCTGCGTCGCCGTCCCGAAGAGGTCGGCAGCGCCGGCATCGCGGAGGAGGGATTCGAGGCCGTCGGTCAGGACGCGCTGCGTCCAGGCGATCGGGTCGGCGGTGTCATCCTCGGAGAGCCACACGCGCTTGCACGGCTCGCCGTCGGTGAACCGCGGGTGCTGATGCGCACGCTCGCAGACGTCCCTGGCAGTCTCGAGGCGGAAGAGGTCGGCGCGCCAGATCGGCGCCCCGAGCAGCACCGCGGCCATGGCGAACTCGGTGCCGTGGCTCCGATCCTCGTGCAGGCGTTGCAGCTCGATGCGCGCACCTGTTTCATCGCCGTCGCTCGCATGCTCGGTCCATCGGCGCACTGTGAGCGCCATGCCATCGACAAAGAATGCGTATGCCACGTCGCCGACCGCGCTGACGTCACCAACGGGTCGCATCTCTGGCATCCGGCAGATTCTCCATCTCCGCGGTATGCGACTGCCGAAGGTCGCGTTACGAGCTTTGGCAACGTACCTCGTGTATTGCCGATTGTCAACAATTGACTCTGCGCCGTGCAGTACGATTCACGCATGACGGTGAGAACTCCCCCTGCTCAACGCAAGCCGAGATGGGTCGCCGAAGGCGAGCGATATCGGTTGCTGCAGCCGGCGGAACGGTCTTTGCGCCAGCAGGTGGCGGCCTCGTTGCGAGACGCGATCCTCACCGGCTCGCTGAAGCCCGGCGAACGCCTCGTCGAGGAGGAGATCTCGCAGGGGATGCGGACCAGCCGCGGTCCGCTGCGCGAAGCGCTGCGGCAGCTCGAACAGGAGGGACTCGTCATGTCCTTCCCGTATCGCGGATCGTTCGTGTCTCGCATCTCGTCCATCGAGGTGCGCGAGGTGCTCATCCCGCTGCGCGCGACGCTCGAAGGGTTCGGCTTCGCCCACGCGCTCAACAACCTGACCGAGGCTGATGTGGACGATCTGCGCAGCATCGTCGAGCACATGGAGGAAACCGTCCGAGGCGGTGACCTCATGGGGCTCGTCGAGGCTGACGTCGCCTTTCACGGGCTCGTGATGTCGCGGTCGGGGCAGCCGCACACGACACAGATCTGGGGGACGATCGCGCCACGCATGCGCGCGTACTTCTACACGCATCTCCGCGAGGCGCTGCCCACCCACGACCAGCTCCTCGGCGTGGCCACGAGCCACCGCGATCTGTTCGATGCCATCGTCTCGCGCGACCGCGATCGCGTCGCAGCACTCCTCATCGAACACATGCAGGATCTGCCAGGGCTCCCGGTAACCGACCCGGCTCCGTGACCCGCGCCCGCGACCTGGGGATCACGATCGGCCGACTCCCGACCGGGACCCACAACGCGATCACCGACGTGGCAGGCGTCCGCGTTGGACACTCGACGCTGATCCGCGGTTCGGGCAGGCGAGTCCGCGGCGAAGGGCCGGTGCGCACGGGCGTGACCGTCGTCGTTCCCCACGACGGCGACGTATGGGGCGACGCCGTCTTCGGAGGCGTCCACATTCTGAGCGGGGTCACGCACCCGACCGGCCTCGAGACCCTTCGCGAGTGGGGAACGCTCTGCGGCCCGATCGCGCTCACCAGCTCCTGGTCGGTCGGCGCCGTGTGCGACGCGCTCGTGGCCCGCGGCATCACCGAACGCGGCCCTCTCGGCTTCGGCACGCCGCCGATCGTGCTGGAGACCTGGGACGGCATCCTCAATGACGTCGAGGGGCAGCATGTCCGGGCCGAGCACGTCTACGAGGCGCTTGACGGTGCCACGAGCGGACCCGTCGCGGAAGGGAGCGTCGGCGGTGGCACCGGCATGATCTGCCACGGGTTCAAGGGCGGTAGCGGCACCGCGTCGCGGGTGACGGATGCCACAGCAGGCGGCTACGCGGTCGGTGTGCTGGTGCAGACAAACCACGGGCATCGCGAGCGGCTGAGCATCAACGGCGTGCCGGTCGGCGAGCACTTCCCGGTCGATCGCATACCGATCCCGGCCCATGCCGGCCAGATGTGGGGCGGTTCAGGGGATCTCTACCCGTCTCGCAAGCTCGGGTCGATCCTGGTCATCGTCGCGACCGACGCGCCATTGCTGCCGAACCAGTGCATCCGGCTCGCCTCGCGCGCGATGCTCGGCGTGGGCCGCACCGGCGGCGCCGGCGAGAACTGGAGCGGCGACCTCTGCCTCGCCTTCTCGACGTCCAACCACAGCTTCGCGTCGGACTGGATCATGGACGGCGACCAGGCTCCCGTCGCAACCGTGCAGCGCATCGCTGATCCGCTCCTCGACACGCTCTTCTACGCCGCCATCGAGGCGACCGAGGAGGCCATCGTCAACTCGCTCGTCGCCGCGGAGACCATGACTGGCGCGGACGATGTGGTGGCCTACGCGCTGCCTCATGACGAGCTCGTGGCGTTACTCGCGTAACAACGCAGAGCGAGACATCGGGGCAGGGCCGCGACAGCGACCGTAACAACGACGCCACACAGGGCGGCCGAGATCGCACCCGCCGCGCGGACTCATTTACCGCACCGGCCTCGTGAGTCACAAAACCGATCACCGCTGATGACAACGCCTTAACCCGGGCGGGTCATGCCTTACCTTCGCGGCGTCGTCGTCTATCAGGTTATTGAGATCCTTTGTGAGCAACACTCACCCGACCCGTTCGTCGCGACGCGCCCTGACACGCCGGCTCCGTGCGCCGATGTCGGTTGTCACGATGGCCGCGACGGTCGTCGCGTTGCTGCCGACGCGCGTGCTCGCGTCGGGCTCGCCGCTCGAGGCCGAGACGTTCGCCAACAACGCGACCGGTGCCGGCCAGTGGTATCTCCCGGCGGGGTCGGGCGCAACGAACCAGGCATGCCTCACAGCAGGCCCTGTCTCGGCGACCACATCGATCCCCAACTGCGCTTCGCCGCCTGACACCAACGGAAACGGCGCGCTGCGCTTGACCACGAACGCCGGCAACTCGGTCGGCGCTGTCTTCTACCAGGCGAGCCTCCCGACGACGCAGGGCCTCGACGTGACGCTCGACACGTATCAGTTCGACGGTTCCGGGGCCGACGGCATCGTGTTCAGCCTCGCGGCCGCCAACCCCGCTGACCCGTTGCCTCCCGCAACCACCGGTCCGCTCGGCGGCAACCTCGGCTACGCGGCCGCCAACGGTGGGGCGGGAGCCGCGGGAATGCCATACGGCTACCTCGGCATCGCGCTCGACGTGTACGGGAACTACGAGAACACGCCGCTCGCCGGCGGGTCCGGGTGCGCGATCCCCTCGCCGCTCGTCGCCAACAGGGCGTACCCGGAGTCGGTGACCGCGCGCGGGCCCGGCAACGGGACTGTCGGCTATTGCATCCTCGGTACCACCGCGACGACGTGGAACCAGTCTGACGGTGGCGGCAGCGGCAATGGATCGGTCAGCAACCTCGGACCCGGTCTGACCCTCGACAACCAGTCGGCAACGTCGCGCGCCGGCGTCATGGTCCCGGTCGAGATGGCGATCGACCCGTCGGCATCGGCGACGACCACCGCGAGTGGCCTCTCGGTTCCTGCCGGCTCCTGGCTCATCGCGTACACACCGCTCGGCACCGCGACCCAGCAGACGTTGACGGGTGCGCTCCCGACGACGAGCAACAACGCCGCGCTCGCGACGTTCCCCGCGTCGTGGATCAACCCCGCAACCGGCATCCCCTACCAGCTCACCTTCGGCTGGACCGCGTCGACCGGTGGCGCCAATGAGTATCACGAGGTCAACCAGCTCGTCGCGACGACATTGATCGGCGCGGTGCCGGACCTCGCATTGACCAAGTCCGACAACGAGAACGGCCACATGGTGGCCGGCAACCACGCGAACTTCATCCTCGCGCCGAGCGTGTCCGCAAGCGGCGGTCCCGAGTCGAGCCAGCTCACCGTGACCGACACGCTGCCCACGGGCATGACGCCGGGTACCGCGACGAGCAGCTCCGACTGGGCGTGCGGCACCGCCGGTCAGACGGTCACGTGCACGTACACGCCCGGTTCGGCCATCGCCGCGGGAACAGCCTTGCCCAATATCACGATTCCCGTCACCCTCGCGTCGAGTCTGAGCGGCACCGTGACGAACACGGCGCGCATCTCATCCACAGACAGTCTGCCGGCGGTGAGCAGCGACGCGGTCACCGTCAGCGCGTTCACGGCGTCCGCACTGCCGTCGCCGCAGACGTATCTGCAGTCGGTGACGTACGCGTCGGTGCTGCCGGCGCTGGCCACCGGGACGGTCACCTTCACCATCGGCGCGACCACGCTCTGCACCGCGACGCTTCCCGCGGTGAGCTGCACCGCGACCAACGCACCGGTCGGCACCGACACCGTCACCGCGACGTACTCAGGTGACTCGACGTTTGCGCCGCAGACCACGACCACGACCGTCACGATCGTGAAGGCCACGCCGACCTTCTCCGAGGCCGCGGCGCCGGCTTCGATCCCATTCGGCACGCAGGACACGCTGTCGGCCTCCGGGTTGCCCGCGGGCGCGACAGGGACCGTGACCTTCTCCTCGGGCGGCTCGAACTCTGTGCGTCGCCACGATTCCGACAACGAGCTGCCAGACCGCGACCACGCTGTCGGCGGGCACATACCCGGTCACCGCGACGTACTCCGGTGACGGCAACTACACGAGCGCGATCGCGACCGGAGCCACCTTCACCGTCACGCAGCTCACCACCTCGATGACCGAGTCGACGTCGCCCCCCAGCATCCCGTACGGCACCGCGGACACGCTGTCGGCGTCCGGTCTTCCCGTCGGCGCGACGGGCACGGTCACCTTCAAGTCCGGCGGGACGACGCTGTGCGTCGCGACACTGCCGGCACTCAGCTGCGCCACACCGACGACGCTGGTCCCGGGTGTCTACCCGGTGACGGCGACCTATTCAGGTGACGTCAACTACGTCGGCACCACCGCGACCGGCGCGAGCTTCACCGTCACGCTGGCCAGCACCACGATGGTCGAGTCGGCGGCGCCGTCCAGCGTCCCGTACGGCACCAGCGACACGCTGTCGGTGTCCGGGCTGCCCGTGGGCGCGACGGGCACCGTGACGTTCGCATCGGGCGGGTCAACGCTCTGCGTCGCAACGCTCCCCGCGACGAGCTGCACCACCTCGACAACGTTGGTGCCTGGCGCATATCCGGTGACCGCGACCTACTCGGGCGACAGCAACTACACCGGAACCACCGCAACAGGCTCGAGCTTCACCGTGACCAAGGCGAACACGTCGATGAGCGAATCGGCCTCGCCGCCGTCGATCGGGTACGGCTCGCAGGACACGCTCTCGGTGACCGGACTCCCCGCAGGTGCAACGGGAACGGTCACGTTCACATCGGGTGGCTCGACACTCTGTGTCGCGATCCTCCCCGCCACCAGCTGCCAGACGTTGACGACGCTCGCACCTGGCGTGTACCCGGTGACCGCGACCTATTCCGGCGACAGCAACTACAACGGCTCCTCAACGAGCGGCGCGAGCTTCACGGTCACCAAGGCAACCCCGTCCTTCACCGAGTCGGCCGCGCCGTCGAGCGTTCCGTACGGGACTGCTGACACCGTCTCCGTGACCGGGCTGCCCGTCGACGCAACCGGTACAGTGACCTTCACCTCGGGCGGATCCACCCTCTGCGTCGCAACGCTTCCGGCGACGAGCTGCCTCACCTCGGGAACGCTGGCGCCAGCACCATATCCCGTAACCGCAACCTACTCCGGAGACAGCAACTACAACGGCGCGATTGCGACCGGCGCGAGCTTCACGGTGACTCAGGCAGACACGTCGATGACGGACTTCGCGGCGCCCGCGACCGTCGCCTATGGATCGTCTGACACCGTCTCGGTGACCGGCCTCCCGGTCGACGCGACAGGAACCGTGACCTTCACGGCGGGCGGCTCGACGCTCTGCGTCGCGACGTTGCCGGCGACGAGCTGCCAGACCTCCGCGAACTCTTGCCCCCGCCACCTACCCGGTGACGGCGACCTACTCCGGTGACGTCAACTACAACGGCTCCATCGCGTCCGGCGCGAGCTTCACGGTGACCAGGGCAGACACCACGTTCACCAACTCAGCGGCGCCGTCGAGCGTGCCGTACGGCACCGCGGACACCGTGTCCGTCGCGGGGCTTCCCGGTGATGCAACTGGGACCGTCACGTTCACCTCCGGCGGCACCACGCTCTGCGTTGCGACGCTCCCCGCGGTCAGCTGCCAGACATCGTCGACGCTCGCAGTCGCAACGTATCCGGTGACCGCGACGTACTCGGGTGACGCCAACTACAACGGCGGCGCCGCCACCGGCGCGAGCTTCAACGTCACCCAGGCGGACACCTCGATGAACGAGTTCGCGGCGCCCGCGAGCATCGCGTACGGCACGCAGGACACGCTGTCGGTCACGGGCCTGCCCCTGGACGCGACCGGAACCGTGACGTTCACGTCGGGTGGATCCACGCTCTGCACCGCGACCCTGCCGGCGACGAGCTGCCAGACCTCGATGACGCTCGCTCCGGGCACGTACCCGGTGACCGCGACGTATTCGGGTGACGGCAGCTACAACGGATCCACCACGACCGGCGCGAGCTTCACCGTCACCAAAGCAGTCGTCACGCTCGACGAGGCGGCGTCCCCCATCAGCATCGTGTTCGGCACGGCTGACACCGTGTCGGCGTCGGGACTGCCCGACGGCGCAACCGGTACGCTGACCTTCACCTCGGGCAGCACCACGCTGTGCGTCGCGACGCTGCCCGCCAAGAGTTGCACGACGCCGATCACGCTGAACCCCGCGCTCTATCCGGTCACCGCGACCTACTCGGGTGACGCCAACGACACGCCGGCCACCGCCAGCACTGCGCAGTTCACCGTCATCAAGGCCAGCACGGCGATCGTCGTCGACGTCAATCCGCAGTCGGCGACGCCGGGCTCGCCGATCACCGTGTGGGTGACCGGTCTGCCGACCGGCGTGTCCGGCACGGTGACGTTCACCTCGGGCGGCACGGTCCTCTGCACCGCGACGCTCCCGGCCGTGTCCTGCACGTCGTCGATGGATCTCCCGCCCGGCAGCTACCCCGTGACCGCGACGTACTCCGGCGATGAGGACTACAACGGCTCGACGGCGATCGGCAGCGGCATCCTCGGTGTGCTCACGATCGTCACCGACCCGACGGTTCCGACGACGGGTGCCGGCCAGACCGGCCAGGGAATCGTCGTGGGCTCGATCATGGTGCTCGCCGGGGCGACGACCGTGGTCATGTCGCGACGGATCCGCCGGAGGCAGCACCGGCCCGCATAGCCACCTCGGTGGTGCGCCCGGCGGTTCCTCATGGAGCGGGTCGTGCGCCGTACTCTAGGTCGCAGATTGCGATTCGAATCTGGACTGGAGATGCGGAGATGAGCGGAGCCGGCACGGGCGTGACGTACGGAAGCCCACTCCTCCAGATGACGCAGACCACGCCGACGTCGTTCTGGAACAACTCCGCGTCGATCGAGGAGCTCACCTACGCGATCGAGAACGGCGCAGTCGGGGCGACGTGCAATCCGGTCATCGCGGCGGCAGTGCTCGCGGGTGACACCGCGACGTGGCGACCTCGCACGGACGCGCTGGTGCGCGATTTCCCGACAGCAACGGAGGACACGATCGCGTGGAAGCTCGTCGAGGAGCTGTCGATCCGGGCAGCGAAACTCCTCGAGCCGATCTTCGAGACGCACCAGGGTCGCAACGGGCGCCTCTCGATCCAGACGGATCCGCGGTGCTTCCGCGACAGCGACGCGATCGTCAAGCAGACGCTTGCGTTCAGCCGCCTCGCGCCGAACATGATCGTGAAGATCCCGGTGACGCGCGCGGGGATCACGGCGATCGAGGAGGCGACCTACCAGGGAGTCAGCATCAACGCGACGGTCTCCTTCACGCTGCCGCAGGCCATCGCCGTCGCGGAGGCGGTGGAGCGCGGTCTGCGGCGTCGCGAGGCTGATGGCAGGGAGATCGCCTCGATGGGTCCGGTCTGCACGATCATGGTCGGCCGGCTCGATGACTGGCTCAAGGTGGTGATGGAGCGCGATGGGATCAGCGTCGATCCCGGGTATCTCGAGTGGGCAGGCGTCGCGGTGTTCAAGAAGACCTACGCGATCTTTCGCGAGCGCGGTTATCGGATCCGGCTGCTCTCCGCGGCGTTTCGCAACCACATGCACTGGAGCGAGTTCATCGGCGCCGACGCCGTGGTGTCGCCGACGTACGCATGGCAGCGGCGCCTCAACGCGAGCGACATCGCCGTGACACCGCGGATCGACAATCCGGTCGAGCCGAGAACGGTGGATGCACTGCTGGCGCATTTCGAGGACTTTCGCCGCGCATACACGGAGAACGGGATCGCCGTCGACGATTTCGACCGCTTCCCTCCAACGCGTCGGACGCTGCGGCAGTTCATCGCGGCGTGCGGCGACCTCAACGCATTCGTGCGCGAATCGATGATCCCGAACCCGGACCACGAGACGGCATCGTGAATGTCAGCTCGCTGATCCGCGCCGGCGAGCAGACCACGTACATCTCGCTGGATCTGGTGACGGGCGAGCGCGGTGAGTCGCTCGCGCTCGGAACCGGAGCCGAACGGCTTGTGGTCATGCTCTCCGGGCGCGCCGATGTCGTGCTGGACAGGCGCGACTCCGAGGTGGTCGGCGGCAGGACCGATGTCTTCGAAGGTGCCGGTGACGCCGTGTATGTGCCCACGGAATCGTCAGTGGTGGTGACCGCGGCCGATGACGCACTCACCATGGCCGTCGTGTCCGCTCCGCCCGGTTCGCAAGCGCCCGGTCCAGCGCGAGTCATCGCTGCAGGGGCGCAGCGCGAGACCGTCGTCGGCAGCGGCAGCTGGGGCCGCACGGTCCGAAACATCCTCGGGCCCGACGACGCGGCATCGCAACTCATCGTCGGCGAGACGGTGCACAACGGCACCGGAACGTGGTCGTCGTTCCCGCCGCATCGTCACGACCGCAACTCGGCGGATGAGGTGAGGCTCGAGGAGGTCTACTACTACCGCCTGCAACCCGCCGACGGCTTCGCGATGCAGGCGCGGTACGACACGGACACGGGGAAGGACGACCTGTGGATGGTGCGCGACGGCGAGGCTGCGGCCATCACCGCCGGCTTCCATCCGGTCGTCGCCGCTCCGGGCCACCGTCTCTGGTACCTCTGGATCCTGGCCGGCGAGCAGCGCGTGATGCGCGTGTACGTCGATCCCAGGTATCGCTGGGTGAGCCGGCAGCCGTAAGGCAGCGGTGCCCTGACTGGCCGCCGTCAGATGACGTGCGTCAGCAGCAGGATGACGATGATCACGATGACGAGAACGGCTCCACCACCTATGTACATGTCTGCCTCCTTCGTGGCGGCGACTGGGGAAGTGCCTCAGTGCCTTTGACTAATGTTATAGTGATCCTATCACATTAGCCCACAGTGCTAGTGGCCGATCTCCCAACGACTCCCAGGAGGCCCGCGATGAACATTCCGATGGCACCGTTGCCGACGTTCGAACCCGATCCCCAGGTGGAGCCGGATCCGGAGCCGTATCCCGATCCTGAGCCCACGCCGGCGCAGGAACCCGATCCCGATGCCGAGCCGGAGTCGCCAGCCGGCTCAGTGGATCACTGACAGGACGTTGCGCGCCGGGTCCAGGAACCACCCGATGTCAGGACCCATGTTGTTCGCCCTGCCGCGCATGACACCTTTGTCATCGACGTGCGGAATATCCGCGTAGCGTTCGAGGTGCACGCCACGGCCGGCCAGCTCGTCGACGGCGTCGTCGATATCGTCAACCTCGAAGTTCAGGATCGTGAAGGTCGCCGGTTCATGGTCGGGCTTCGGGTAGAAGAACACCGTGCCGCCGCCGGGCAGGTGGATCCGCGCCCCGACGCCCTCGGCGTCGAACTCGGAGCCCGAGGGTCTGCGAATAGAACTCCTTCGCCCTGGCCAGGTCGTCGACGGAGAAGCCGCTGAATGCGGCTGCGGGACTGAACATGGATGGCCTCCTCAGGATTCGAGCGTGGCATGCAGTATGGCTTGCGGCCAGATGACGCTCTTAACCGCACCCTTGGTAGGGTGGATCCTGTGCTGACTGAGCGTTCCGACGCGATCGACATCGAAGGGCTCGTCAACCTCCGCGACCTGGGCGGGCTGCCCACCGAATCCGGCGCGATGACCCAGACCGGCCGGCTCCTGCGCAGTGAGTCGCCACACCGCCTCACCGAGGCGGGGATGCGCGCGATGCTCGACCTCGGCATCGGTGCGGTCATCGACCTTCGCACCACGTCGGAGCGTGAGCAGCGACCGAGCCCACTCATCGATGCAGGCGTGCGCAACGCGCACGCGCCGATCTTCACCGACGAGGAGGAATACCCGGACCATCTCGCCACCGCGGGCGAGGTGTACTGCTGGTGGCTCCGCGAACGTCGCAACGGCGTGGCTCGGGCCATGACCGCGATCGCCGATGCGCCGTCAGCACCGATCCTCGTGCACTGTCACGCGGGCAAGGACCGCACCGGCGTGATCGTCGCTCTGGTGCTGCGCCTCGCCGGTGTGAGCATCGATGACATCGCCGACGACTACGCCATCAGCGGCGTGCAACTCGCCGACATGCTCGCCCGTGACCGTGTCACCGCGGTCGAGCGCGGGATGGATCCGGTGCGTGTCGAGCGGCTCTTCACGGTGCCACGTGAGGCGATGCTGAGCACCATGGACTGCGTCGACAAGGAGCACGGCGGACCGGTGTCACTGTTGCGGGAAATCGGTGTCGACGGCGCGAGAATCGAGCGACTCACGAACCTGCTGCTGAGCCCGACCTGGCCGTAGCGCGCCACCAGGGGCACGCCACAAGGACAGGGCCAAAGAGGGCAGGACGGGGAGTGGCGACGTCAGCGCCGCAATTGAGTGCGCAACCACCGACGGCTGCTCCCCGTCCACGCACCGGGAGTTGGAGGGGGCATATGTCTGCCGGCATCGGGAGGAATGGTGCCGAATCAGGAAGCCCTTGCCCGGGACTGTGACGACCTCGATTGGCGAGGGTCTGCCCGGTACCGTACCGAGCCTGTCGAGGGATGTGATTCGCCCCCGCACATGAGTGTCTGAGCATCGGTGACGCGGTCGTCACGACGGGCGCGACCGGGGATGCGATTGCTTGTCACAGGAACTTCCGGAAGCGTTCAGCCGCGCGACGCACACTCAGGGAAAGCACAGTGATATCCCAGGGAGATGGGTTGAAACTCGATCAAGGGGACTCGGGGGCCATGGCGTCGCCGTTCTTGCGCGCCTGGGCCGAGGCCCATCACGAATGGCTGTGGCAGGGTCGGTCCCGGCTCGATGCCAACCTTCGTGCCTTCGACGCGTGCTACGACGTTGACTGGCAGAACTCAGTGGTCCCACCCGGGCGCCTCGTCGCCGAGTGGCGCGAGGACGGGTGCCCGGATGCAACTGCGTGGATCGAGGCCAAGCTGGCCCTCGTGCTGCGCGACGGCCCACCCCGCGAACTGGCCATGTAGCGGCCCGGTGTGACCCGGCTGACAGGAATTCGATCAGCAGTCACACATCGCGGGCCGTGCACACGCGGCACAGCACCGTCACCGGATCGGACAGCGAAATGCGGCCCGCCGTATGAGTTCATGGTTCCAACCCCAAGCCGGTCAGGACAGCGCCAGCAGTGCCTGTCAGGGGGACTTGCCAAAGCGGGCCTGATCGGCAGCGGGGCCTTGTTCAGCCCTCGGTTGTCGCCGCAACCGCGTGCGGGGTAGAACTGGCGCCCGCGAGCCCCGGCTCGCCCACCCGCGGCTCATGGACAGAGGAGAGGACCATGGCTGACGGCAAGACCCTGAACGATCGATACGCGCACATCGCGCACTTCGCCGACGGCAAGCTCACCGAGGCCTGGATCTTCCAGGAAGACCAGCAGGCTGTCGACGACTTCTGGGGTTAGGCTCCCAGACCCATCGTCCCCGCTGCAGCGAGCGACAGTGGTGACATCGGCACGGCGATGCTGCGGTCGAGCAGCCTGCGCATCGCGAACGGGGCGAGCGGCTGCCCGAAGAGATAACCCTGCGCGAGCTCGCATCCGAGGTCCTGCAGCTCGTGGAGGCATTCCTCGGTCTCGACGCCTTCTGCGATCACGCTGAGCCCGAGACCGACGCCAAAGCTGAACACGGAGTGGGCAAAGCCGATCGACTGCGTGGGGCCGCAGAGCGATGCGGTGAACGACCGGTCGATCTTCAGCACGTCGACCGGGAAGTCGCGAAGGCGGCTCAGTGACGAGTGGCCGGTGCCGAAGTCGTCGAGCGCGATGCGCACGCCGAGCGCGCGGAGCGCGTTGAGGCAGTCGATGATCGGGTCGGTGTCGTAGATGATGTCGGCTTCCGTCACCTCGAGGATGAGGCGATGGGCGTCGAGACCGGTGTCGTGCAGGACGGTGCGCACACTCTCGACGAAATCCGGTTCGCGCAACTGGCGGACCGCGACGTTGACGCTCACGGAGACGGGGTGGGCGGCGTCGAGCACGGGCCAGTCGCGCGCTTCCTCACACGCGCTGCGCAGGACCCACGCGCCCACCTGCGTGATCAGGCCGGTCTCCTCCACCAGACTGATGAAGTCGTCAGGGAGCACGGTGCCGCGCGTCGGGTGACGCCACCGCAGCAGCGCCTCCGCAGCGACGACGGAGCAGGTGGAGACCTGCACGATCGGCTGATACACCAGCTCGAACTCGACGGATTCAACGGCATGGTAGAGGTCGGCCTTGAGCCGGTGGCGGTGCTGTACCGCCGCGTACATCGACGCTTCGAACAGCTCCCAGCGTGACTTGCCGGCGCTCTTCGCGGTGTAGAGCGCGAGGTCCGCGTTCTGCAGCAGCTCCTGTCCGTCGCACACCGTGTCAAGCGCGGTCGCGATGCCGATGCTCGCGTGCGTCAGCACCTCCTCGTTGGCGATGATGAACGGCTCCCGCAGCGCCTCGATGACGCGGTCGGCGATGCGCGCCGCCGTCGCCGGCTCCTCGATGCCGATGAGCAGCACCGCGAACTCGTCGCCGCCCAACCGGGCTGCGACGTCACCGGGACGGAGACATTCCCCGATGCGGTCCGCGACGGCACGAAGGAGCCCGTCGCCGGCGGCATGGCCGAGGCTGTCGTTGACGGTCTTGAAATCGTCGATGTCGATGAAGAGCACGCCAACGTGCTGTCCCGTCTGCGCCAGCGCCTGCTCGACGCGTGACCCGAACAGGAGCCGGTTCGCCATGCCCGTGAGGGGATCGTGTGACGCCTCGTGGCGCAGCTGATCCTGGAGCACGGTGAGCTGCGACAGCGAGTGCTGCAGGCGCCCCCGCTCGAGGATGACGCCGGTCTGGTTCGCGAGCATCTCGAGCAGGCGCAGATCCTCGTGGTCGAAGCCCGAGACCTCGCCAAGGCGGTTGGCGATGAGCATCGTCCCGACCATGTTGTTCTCGCCGCGCAGCACGACCGCCATCGCGTCGCGCAGCCCGCGCCGCTCGAGGAAGCCACCGGGATCGCCGTCGGTCTTGCCGTGGGCACTCAGGAGCAGCGGCGAGTCAAGCAGGAGCCGGCTGATGAACTGGAGCTCCACCTCGTCGAGCGTGATCGGCGCCATGAACTGCGTCGTCCGCTCCGTGTCGACGGCGGTGCGCAACACGGCATCACGCTCACGCGTCGGCAGGAACGTGATCTCCGCAAGCTCCGCGCGGAAGACCTCGCACGACTTGGTGAGCAGTGCGGCAACAGCCTCGTCCACGGCCTCACTGCGTTGCAGCTGCTTGCTCGACTGGTAGAGGAAGTCAACCTGATCGCGCTTCTCGCGCTCGGCCACGTAGAAGCGATATGCGACGAAGACGCCGATCGTCGGCACCGCGAGCAACCAGAGCTCGGCGGGATCCTGCCAGATGAGCCGGACGCCGATGAGCGCAAGGCACGTGTTCACCAGCGTAGCCGCCTGGGCGAAGCCGAAGGTCGATGCGATGCCGGCCATATCGATGCGCCCTTCCGAGAAGGAGATCGCCATCAGGATGACCAGCGATTGGATGACTCCGCCGGCGAGGATCGCCACCAGCACACCGAGGAAGCTCAACGGGCTCAGCGCGTTGTGATGGTCGACAAGGCGCATGAACAGGAACGCCGCAACGCTGTTGGCGACCGTGAAGTTGGCGAGGTTGAAGGCGATCTTCAAGGGCGACTGGCGGCGGTGGATCATGAGCGCCAGTGCCGTCCCGGCGACCATCGAGAGTACGACCACAACCGGAGGAGCGAAGAACAGCCCGGCCACGAGCGGCAGCTCACTCAGCGAGAACGAATGCGCGTCGCGGCGGAACTGGATGTGGACCACGAACACCTCGGCCGCAAAGAAGAGCGGGATGAGCACCCACCAGGGGATCTGGCCCGGTGCCGGCAGCTCATGGAGTGGACCGACGACCTTGAAGAGCAGCACGACCGCGGTGGCCACAAGCACCGCAGTCAGCAGATGGACGCGGTGTCCCCTCCGGCTCGAAGTTGCGAGTCCCGCGTCTCCTGAAGACGCGGGTTTCTCGACCTCGCTGGTCATGCCCGAATGCTGCGGGACGTCAGATCGATTTGAACTCGCCGTGCCAGCCCTGTTGCCAACCGGTAGCAGGGGTATCGACCTCGGACGCACCGGTTTGACGAACCGTCGCGGGGTGGCCGCGCGGTTCGGGTCGACGGTCTAGTTCCAGCCGGAGTCGGACCAGCTGGATCCGGACCACGAGGCCCCGGACCAGGACGCACCGGACCACGAAGCGCCCGACCACGAGGCCCCGGACCACGAGGCGCCCGACCACGAGGCCCCGGACCACGAGGCGCCCGACCAGGACGCACCGGACCACGAGGCGCCGTTGCCCCACGAGGAGCCGCTGCCGTAGCCGCCGGTCGATGCTGGGAAGTTCTGTGAGGTGTTCGGTGTCGGCGCGTTGAGCACTGCCGACAGGTTCAGCTCACCGCTGCCCTTGAGGAGCGTGCTGCCCTGCATGGAGCGCGTGTTGCCGGCGAGGAGTGCCTTCACCTGGTCAGGCGTGAGCCCTGGCCGCTGGCTGAGCAGCAACGCTGCCGCGCCGGAGACGATCGCCGCGGCCTGGGACGTCCCGCTGCCGAGGAAGAACCGGCCGTCGACGTTCGCGGCTGAGCCGAACGTGTCGTCGATGAACGAGCCCGGGTCCCGCAGCGACACGATGTGCGTGCCGGGTGCGGAGAGGTCGGGGTTGCGCGTGCCGTCACCCTCGCTCGTGAAGACGGCGGGCTGATGGTAGTGGACGTACGTGGTTCCCTCGGTGTCGGACGCGCCGACCGCGATCACATACGGATCCATCGCCGGGTCCTCGAGGCCGTCGGAATTGTTGCCCTCGTTGCCCGCCGCGACGACGACCACGAGGCCGCTCTGCCACGCCTGCTCGGCCGCGTAGGCGAGCGGATCCATCGTGTACGGCTGGTTGGCGTCAGTGCCGTACGAGAGGTTGATGATCTGGATGTTATAGCGGCTCTGGTTCTGCACGGCCCAGTTGATGGCGGCGAGCACCTGCGAGATGGTGGTCTGTCCAAGCGCGTTCGCGACCTTGATGCTGATGATCTGCGCGCTCGGCGCCATGCCGATGAAGTCGGTGCTGTCACTCGAGCTGACACCGTTCGCCTCGCTGTCGAGGCCGGCGATGATCCCGGCCATGTGCGTGCCGTGACCGAAGGTGTCGAGATTGCGGAGCGACGAGTAGCGCGCCTCGGACGAGAAGTCGGGGCCGTAGATCAGCTTGCCCGGAGTGGTGAGTCCGTCGACCGGCGTCACGCCCGAGTCGATGAGTGCGATGCCGACGCCCTGGCCCGTGTAGCCCGCGTTCCAGTATGCGTGCGCTCCGTCCATCCCCTCGACGTTGTACATCGAGTTGACGTCAGCGACGGCGTCGAACGACGTTGCGGTTGGGGCGTACGAGCTCCCGAGGAGCTGGACCGATGCGTTCGGAGTCACCTCGGCGACGCCGGCGGATGCGCGGAGTTCGGGAACAGCGTTGGACGGGACGTCGGCGACGACGGCGTTGATGAGCCCGATCTGCTGTGTGACATGGCCGCCCAGGGTGGTGATGTCCTGGTTCGCTGCCGCAGCCTGACCCGGCTCTGCACGGACGATGACGGAGCTCATCGGTCCAGCGGCGTGCACGCCGGTCGCGAATGCGGCAGTGGTGAGCATGACCGCCGCGGCGGTCGCCATCACACTCACGGTGCGACGCTTGCGATCGTCCCAGCTGATGCCGTGTACGACAGCCATGCCCTGAGTACCCCCCGGTCTCTTGTGGTTGTTGCCCCGCCGCTTGCAGTTCTGGGGTGAAATCTACGGTGCCGCTGCCACGCCGATTCACCCACCACGGCACTGTGACCCCGTGATCGGATTCCGGCCTCACAGATCCGATGACGGGCAAGCCAGGGGAAGGTGGCGGCCGGCTTCCGTAGATCCCGGCCCAAGGCTGCGGTAACGCGGCTCGTCATCTTCGCCACCGATCCGTTACCACGCGGTCAAGGCATCGACCGAACCGACGGAGCACCGTCGAAGCGTGAAGGGTTATCGCTCGCGCACGCCCGCGGTACCGATCATCGCGCTCGGGGTTGCGATCGGCCTCGGGATCGCCGGCGTCGCCGGATCTTCCACGTTCGCGCAAGCAGCGGTCATGCAACCCGGGGCCGTGAACCTGGCTCCCGCGCTCAGCGTGCAGGACCACAACCTCGACTGTGAGGCTGCCGCGCTTGCCGCCGCGTTCCAGGTCCGAAGCATCAATGTGGATACCGGCGGCCAGGATCTTCAGGACTGGATCTTCGATCAGGTCCCTGTGGACCTGCGGAATCCGGTCGTCTCGGGCGACAACGTCACGTGGGGTGATCCCTTCGTCGACTTCGTCGGCAACGTCAACGGTGTGGAAGGCTTCGCTGCCGGCGACGGGTACGGTGTGTACTACCAACCGATTGCCAACGTCGTGACAAAGGTTGGCTACACCGTGGACGCGCACATGGGATGGACCACGGCGTCCATCGAAGCGGCGGTGGAGTTGGGGAGCCCGGTCGTCGTGTGGATCGACTTCCGCAGCCTCGCGAGCGGCGTCGGATACGGAACGAGCACGTGGACCGCTTTTGACGGACGGACGATCCCGTACACGCTCCATGAGCATGCGGTCACGGTGCTCGGTGCGTATCCGGGGCATTCGGTCACGCTCCTCGACGTCTTCTCCGGCAATCAGTACACCTACACCGAGGCGCAGTTCACGTCGATGATCGAAACCTTCGGTGGGATGGCCGTCGCTGTCGGTCCGAGGACGGTCGTCCCTCCGGCGTATCCGGTGGTGTCGTCACTGTCGCCCGCTGCGGGTCCGGATTCCGGCGGCCAGGCCGTGACCGTCAACGGCACGGGATTTGACCCCGCGATGACACTGTCGCTCGGCGGAACGGCAGTGACACCCGCTGACGTCACCTCCACCTCCTTCACGATGACGACGCCGGCTGAACCCGATGGGTACGCGCAGTTGACGGTCACCAACGCCGCGGGGTCGAACCGGCTCAGCGCCGGCTCGGGCTACATCTACACGGCCCTGTCGAAATACGTTGCCCTCACGCCGTTTCGAATACTGGATTCCCGTACAGCTTCGTGCGTGCAGTGTGGCGCCGGCAAGCTCACGACGGGTGAGACGAGAACCGTGCAGATCACGGGTGTCGCGGGGCTCAGTGGCGGGGCGGATCCCGTGCCCGCCAATGCGACCGCCGTCGTCATCAATGTGACTGCCGTCTTCAGCAACACCGGCGGTCTCCTGACGATCTATCCCACCGGCACCGGCCGACCGAACGCGTCCAATCTGAACTTCGGCCCCCGCGTGACGACGCCCAACCTGGTGACCGTCGCGCTGGGTCAGGCCACCGCTGATGACACCAACCGCGAGGTCAACATCTACAACCCGATCGGCGCGGTGGATGTCGTTGCGGATGTGGAGGGATACTTCGTTCCGGACACGCACTCGGACCCGACCGGACAGTTCCACGCCATCGCGCCACTCCGGGTGTGCGACACCAGGGCGCATCAGGCTGCCAACGTGTGCAACGGCACCGGCGCCAGTGACCACCGACTGGGACCGGGTGACGTGTTGAAGGTGAATGTGTCCGGGGTGCCGAGTGGAGTCAGAGGCGCGCCGGCGAGCATTCCGACAAACGGCACGGCGCAGGCGGCGGTCCTCAACCTCACCGCGGTCGACGGCACGTCGGGAACGTATCTGAGCGTGTACCCACCGCAGGCAGATGGTTCCTGCGCAACGTCGGCAGGCACGTCCACCATCAACGTGAGCGCCAAGATCACCGAGGCGAATCGAGTCATGGTCAGCCTGGGGCCGAGCGCAAGCGGCGGACCAACCACCGATGTCTGCGTCTACAACGCCGCCGGAAGCATCGATTTCATCCTCGACGCCACCGGCTGGTTCGGATCCGCCACGGCGCCGCTCGGCACGCAGTTCCAGGCGATCGGACCGACGCGCGTCTGCGATACCCGTGCGGGCTCCGGGACGCCGTGCGCAGGCCATACGCTCACGTCGGGCGCAACCCTCCTGGTTGCGGTTGACGGCGTTGCGGGAGTGCCGAGGACCGGCCCCGTCGCGATTGTCGGCAACCTCACGGCGATATCCCTCGGTCCTGCGGGGACGTACCTCACCGCGTACCCGGCGACCGCCTCACCGCGTCCCAACGCGTCGGACCTGAATGTCGTGAGCTCCGTGCTCCCCAACCTGGTCGCGGTCGGTCTCTCGCAGGTGTCGCCTGCGGGGGACATCCGCCTCTTCAACGCCGCAGGGAACGTCAACGCACTCCTCGACGTTGACGGTTGGTTCCAGTAGCTGCGAACCCGTTAACGCGAGGCGTTTCGTCACAGACAAATCCGACAAGCTTCAGTAAGCTCGCTGTCCATGGGAGCCGAGGGGCCGCCACAACCGACTGCGGTGCCCGAGCCGCCACCGCTGGCGACGCCACCCGCGGCGCCGCCGCCGGGCTCGCGCACCCGCCCGAACCGCACGCAGGCGATCGTCGCCGCGGTCACGATCGTGGCGCTCCTCGCCGCAGTCGTGACCGTCGTCCTCGTCACTCGCCACAGCGCGACGTCGACGACGACCGGAGCGAGCCACACCCCTGGACCGGCCTCAAATGGCGGGATCACCAACGAGGATCAGCTGATCCAGGCCATCAACACCCAGGGCTGGACCCCGCTGCGTGCCGAGCAACTCTTCGCGCTTGATGTCGGCCCACTGCCCGGTGTCTCGGTGCAGGGAATCGCGCCGACCGGCGAGTTCGACGCGTCGATGGCGGTGACCGGCCTCTACGGTCAATGGGACCACCTGACCGCGCCGCAGCGGACGGCCGCAACCAGGTATCTCACCGGATCGCGCGCGCAAACACAGCGGAGCATCGGACCAACTCGCAGCACCGGCGCCGTACTCCTTGGGAACACCAACACCCCGGCGTTCAACTATCAGGGGCTCGCAGACGACGCCAACCATGACGAGGCGCTGAATACCCATACCTCCACGGTCGAGTTGACCGTCGAGGTGTCGTATGAGCCACCCCCAAACCCGTCCACGTACGCGGCCACATGGCTCTGGGTGCGAAACGGCAACGGACCATGGACGCCACAGCCTGACGGCTGCACCGCGCTGGTCTACAACTCGAAGTTCGTCGGGCTCGATGCCGTGAGCGCGGCGGCGATCTTGGCGCACGAGGTCTGGCACTGCTTCGAATACCGGCAGGAGGGGACGGGAGCGAACTGGGAGACGGTCGGTGCGTGGATCCAGGAGGGCGAGGCCGACTGGGTGATGGACGCGCTCGACCCGGGCGCGGTCGTGGAGCAGAAGGCGTGGGATCTCTACACGAACACGCCGGGCACGCCCTATTCGCAGCGCGACTACGACGGCGTCGGTGTGTTCGGGCACCAGGGTGACATGGCGGGCGACCAGACGACGGTGTGGGACCAGCTGCTCCCGGTGGTCGGTGCCGACATCGGCCACCAGGACCAGGCCGCGCTGACGTTGCTCATGAGTAGCGGGAGCAATCGCTACTACAGCTCGTGGGGGTCGAGCTACTACGAGGACTCGTCGCATGGCGACTGGAGGATGGCGGGCCCGAGCACGCCGCCAACCACGGGTCCCGCACCCGACCAGCAGCACATCAACGACGGCGACATCAAGGACATCGCGAGCGATGCCGCATACAAGGCACATCCGATCACCATCGACGGCAGCGCCGACATCCTCATCATCGTGCTCGCTGCGGGATATGGCGAGGCGCACGACCAGGACTTCGGCATGGAGCGGACGCTCACCAACACGGCGCCGCTGGCGCTCTGCCAGATGTCGAACGGCTGCAAGTGTCCGGATGGCAGTGCCGGCGCCTCTGAATTCACGACTCCTTCCCAAGGTCTTGTTTCGCTGGGTCTCGACGGCGGTGACACGGGGATCGCGTCGTACGCGGCGGGCCTCTCGCTCGACAAGTACTGCAAGCAGCCTGGACCCCGGGCCTCCGCCGCCCGCTCCGCCGAACAATGGTGGCGGTGGTGGCGGCGGCGGTGGCGGCGATGATCAGCAGCCCGAGCCTGGTGGGGTTTCACAGGGGGATCCGCACCTCCTGACATTCGACAACCGTCCCTACGACCTGCAGGCCGCTGGGGAGTTCACCTTGGTGAAGTCAACCGTCGACGACTTCCTCGTTCAGGTGCGCCAGGTTCCGCTGCCGGGTTCCTATCCCGTTGCGGTGAACTCGGCGGTCGCAGCAAAGTTGGGCGGTCATCGCGTGACGCTCCAGTTGGAGAACAGCCTGCTCGTCGCGCGTGTCGACGGAGTGCCCGACAACACCGGTGGTGTCACGAACGTCGGCACGGGCACGCTGGAGCGTCTCGGGACCGACGCCGGCGTGGGCTTCCTCCTCGAGTGGCAGGACGGGACGACCGCTGGAGGTTGGCCAGCTGGGTGTGGTCGGCCTCAACATCACCGTCAAACCCGCCGCGGCACGGGCGGGAACACTGACCGGGTTGCTCGGCAACGACAACGGTCAGCCGGGCGATGATCTTACGACGAGTGACGGGGTCACGCTCACCGCACCAACGGCGCAGACGGTGCACCAGCAGTTCGCGAATTCGTGGCGCATCACGCAGGCGCAGTCGCTGTTCGACTACAAGCCCGGTCAATCGACAGCGACGTTCACGAACCGATCGTTCCCGTCCACGTATGTCAACGGGAGCAACATTCCGGGCGCCGCGGCGGCGACGCAGGAGTGCCAGGCCGACGGCGTCACCGACCAGTACCTCCTCGCCGATTGCGTTGTCGATGTGACGGCGGTCAAGAGCCCGGCGGTGGTGAGTCACTACGCGCAGACGCAGGTCGTGCAGACCGTGCAGTCCAACCTCGCACAGCATCTGCCGCCGTTCTCGCCGCCGTCGACAGGCGGCGGACCAACTCCGACGCCCGGCACGGCCTCACCGACCCCGAACCTCCAGGGAGTGACCATCGACAGCGGCAGAGTGAACAGCCCCGCCGAGGAGCAGGTCTTCACCTTCACCGCACAGGTCGGCGACATCCTCTGGTTCGGGCAACCCGGCTGCGACGACGGGGGGTTGACGTTTGCTGTGGTTGACCCCTCGGGTCAGACGCTCAACGCCGAGGAGGTCTCGCTTGGCCTGCCGGGCTGCCAGATCGGCCGAATCGCAGCGACGACGTCAGGGACGTACCAGCTCGTCGCCAATGCGGACAAGCAGCGAGCGGGGACCTACGGGGTGCCGATTCGCTTCGAGCGTCACGACGTGGTGAGCCAGACCAGCTACGGGCAGACCATTTCGGGATCGATTCCGGACACCGCCACGCATGATGTGTATCAGTTCACCGCGCAGGCGGGCGATTCCCTGCACATCTTTGGGAGCGGGTGCAACATCGGGCCGGAGAACTCGATCATCGGTCTTGCCGATGCCACCGGAAAGCCGGTCGGGCCTGCGCTTGGATTGCACGTCCAACTCGGGGTACATCATCCAGACGGCCGGTACCTACGAGCTGATCGTGAACTTCTCGAATGTGGGACCGTTCCCGTATCAGTTCGTGATCCAGAAGTAGGCTACGATCCCGCGAGTTCGTTCTATGTCTCGAAACGGCGCGGCTCTATATCCCTGGCGCCGCGGTTTGTGCGCCATAACTTCTGCGGATTGTGCAACTCGCTCGTTGTGACACCCGCTGCGATCGCTAGAGCAATGAGGTCGTCGAGCGCAGCGCGTCCGCGCGCCATCGCTTGGCGAGCGTCGGTGTATCGGACGTCGGCAGCCGTGGGGGCGTTTGTGGATGTGCGGCGAGGCGCACCCAGGACGTACATGTCTCCCTCGTGTTCAATGGTTTCCGGGGCGCACTTCTGCAGGAGCGCACGCGCATCCTCCCAAACCGACATCGCGTCCCGAGCAGCAGCGTGAACACGTGCTATCAGTTCGTCAGCGTCGGCCAGAACATGGGCCGAGACTTGTGCCGTGGTTAGCTCATCGCGTATTGCTTCGGCTTCGTATGCATATCTGCGGGCGTCTGAAGCCCGGTTCGATACCATCCAAGCGGCATAACTCGCCGTCCGGGAGACCGAATTCGCGTCGTCGTTTTTCCCCATGGTCGTGCCTCCAAGAGGAGCAGCCAATTGGCTGATCCCGCGCCTTGCTCGACGTTTGTGCGGCGAGCCAGGTCTTCCCCTGGAGGCACCTTGCGCGGGCGAGGGTTACCCCACTTCGCGTGATCAGCCGCGAGGGACTGGAGTGCTGCAGCCGCGCCTTTGAGCCCAGGGTGAGGATTGAACTCACGGCCCACGCCTTACCAAGGCGTTGCTTCCCGGCGACGCCCCATTCTGAACTCGATGGAGGGTTCCTTGGCCCGATATGGACAACGCCTTCGGGTGTAGAGATACCGATGGAGCACGGTGGATACGTCGAGAGAAACTGTACGGCGCGCAGAGATAGGGCGTCAACCGGTGCCATCGCGGTGAATGCTCACCAAGACCGGCGTTCGCAGGCGCTCGGTACCAGTTACCCGGTATACCGCGTTTCCAGAAAGTAGACGTGACCCGACAGGCGCCGTCTCGGCCCGTCTCATGAATAACAGCACGGTCACGCCGTCAGGGGTCTGACTGGTTGCAACTCACGACTGGCATCGACGTTGGCATCGCGCGGAGTGGCAATCACCGCGTCATTGGAACCAGCCGTCGACGTCGAGCACGGCGTTGATGCTGCCCATCGCGTTGAACAGGTTGACGTCACCGACATGGACGCCTGACGCCAGGCCCACCACCACCAGGTTGGGCAAGGCGAGGCCCGGGTTGAGGTTGAGGTCCGAGGCGTTCGGCTTCGGGCTCACGTCGGCCGGGTACACGGTGAGGTAGGTCGACTGGCTGCCGACCACCGCGGTGAGATTGGCGATGATCGCCACCGGTCCGCTCGCCGGGATCCCATCCACGCCGGCAACCGCCACCAGCTGGGTCCCGCCCGAGGTCAGCGGGTGCCCCGAGCACAGGGTGCCGGCCCCGCTCCGCGTGTCGCAGAGCCGGGTCGGTCCGATCGCCTGATACTGCGCCCCGGGCGGCGGACTGCCCGTCGTCGATCCAAACCAGCCGCTCGCATCCAGGACCACATTGACGGTCCCGACCGCGTTGTACACGCACACGTCGGTATTCGGCCCGCCGCTGTGGCTGGGGCCGAGCGGCACCATCACCCGATTGGCCAGGACCCCGCCCGCCGACACGTTGATGGTCGACGAGCCGGGTTGGCTGGTCAGACACGTGCCGTTGCTCTGGGTCGGAAAGACACTCAGCCAGGTGGCTTGGGTGCCCGCCACCGCGGTCAGGTTGAGCACCGCCGACCCGGCGCTGCCACCGGTCGGGATGCTCGCCGGCAAGCCGCCCACCCCGCTCGGGATACCGCTGACATTCACCTTAAGCACGTGACCTTGGCCCAGCCTGTTGTCGGTGCCGTGCCCCAGGTTGCAGCCGTTCGCCGGCTGTCCCGTCCGGGTGTCGCACACCCGCAGGGGTGCGATCGCATGGAACTCCCCCGCCGGGTTGCTCGACGCCTGGGGGACGAAATACCCCTCGACATCCACGACCACGTTGACCGTCCCCAGGGCGTTGTAGATGTTGACTTCACGCTGGCTGTCGGACGTGCCGTTCTGGCCGAGCGCGACCGTCACCAGGTTGGCAATGTTCACATGGGCGTTGAAGTTGAGGTTCGAGGCCAGTGGCCGTCCGGTCCCGCTCGGATAGACGGTCAGCAGGCTCGACGCTGAGCCGTTGATGGCGAGCACGTTGAGCACCACCGCGGTCGCGTTTGCGGGGACCAACTCGCCGGTGCGCCCGTCCGTGTATCCGGTTACCTGGAGGGCGAGCGTCTGCCCCGCCCCCAGCGCGCCGCAGGTGTGGATCCCACAGAGCCCGGAGCGCGTGTCCAGGATCCGGAACGGGGTGACCGGGACGAAGCTGCCCAGCCCCGTATAGATGTATCCGGCTGCCGGCGTGAGCGCGCTCGCCCCCGCCAGGTCGGTCACCTGGACCTGGTCGTACCCGGCGGCCGCCGCCGGGGTCGTGAAGGTCAATGAGCTCGCCGTGATGCTCGTCGGCGTGACCGCGGTACCGCCAATGGTCGCGGTCATGCCGGCGACGAACCCGCTGCCGGTCACCGTGACCACCTGGCCGCCCGTCAGCGGACCCGCCGATGGGGTCACCGCGCGGAGCACCGGCAGACCCTCATACGTGTATGCGTCCGCCGCACTGAGCGCACTCGCACCGATCACAGTGTTTACCTGGACATTCACGACCCCTGCCGCCTCAGCCGGGGTCGTGAATGTGAACGAGGTGGCAGAAACTCCCGTCGGCGTCACTGCAATGCCGCCGATCGTCGCAGTCAGGCCGGCGCTGAACCCGCTCCCGGTCACGGTGACCGTCTGGCCACCGCTGACGATACCGCCAAGCGGCGTCACCGAGTTGATCATCGGCAGGGTCCCGTATGTGTATTCGTCCGCCGCCGTCAGCGCACTCGGACCGAATGACGTCGTTACCTGGACGTCGACGAGCCCCGAGCCCTCTGCTGGGGTGACGAAGGTGAATGAGGTCGGCGTCACGCCCGTCGGCGTCACCGCGACTCCGCCGATGGTCACTGTCATCCCCGCCTCAAACCCACTCCCGGCCACCTTCACCGTTTGGCCGCCGGTCGTGAGGCCGTGCGCCGGGGTCACCGTGCTGATCGTGGCTGTCTCCAACAGCTGCAACGCCTGCTGCCAGGTGAACACCACGTCCGTCGGGGTAGCCCCGCACGCTCCAACAAAGATCTCTGCAAACGAAGTGCCATAGGTTGCAGCGCCCATGTAATCCTGGACCTCAGGAAGCCCCCATGAGCTACAAATGCTGGCAGTCGCATAGCCACCGAGGATGTTGTTGCGATGCCCCCAAGCGGTGAGGCCGCCGTCGTCGTACATCCAGACATAGTTGGCTCCAAGGGGATTGACCCATCCCCCCGCCCAGTTAGCGCCGCCGCTGACTAACACCGCTCCACCCTTAAGTCCTGCGGGGAAAGATGGATCATCATAGATATCGGCTCCCGCCTGTGCGAGCGTGTCGAGCTGGGTCGTCAGCCCGGCGATCGGGGGAATGCCCCGGGCCACGCGCTCCACATTGGCAATCACGAAGAGCTGCTCCGGTAGCGTCATCGCCTCATATGGGGTCAGGCTCAAGGAGAGTGCGGGCAGGCTTTCAAGGATCGTCCGAGCATTGTTGGTCGCTTGCACTACGTCCTGATTACAGGCGTCGCTGTTATCGAACACGGCGAACCCGCACGTCCCATCGCCAATGAAGTCGGGATGCGGCCATAGGCTTTCAGAAGGATCACTGACAGCCAGTTCAGGAGTGCGCGACGGCTCTCGAGAAATGGTCGATGCCGCACCCAGCCGCAACGCGCGAACACCAACACCTGCCATGGACTGGGCACTTGCCGACGTTGACGTAAACCCTGCACAGGCGATGGCCGTCAGTATCGCGATCGCATTTAGACTCTTCATGAGACCACGATCTCAATCGGTGTCCGACGCAAGGGACTGGCGATTGTCGTCATGCCTAGCTGCCAGGACGAACGGTACGAGCCTTTCTCGGCGAGACCACCGAACGGCCGCATGCGACATGTCATCACCCTCAATCCCTGGTATAAGGACCAATGATCGGCAGTCGTTGTGACCGGGGGACTGATGATCCGGTTACTAAAGACGGCAAAGCTCAGACAAGAGCCAGTCAGCATCGCCATGAGCGGGTGGCATCCTTGGTGAGATGTCAGGCCTGCTTCGGAGTTGCGCGCAGCACCGTCGTGCCACTGTGACCAAAGACCATGCTCGTAGGGCGGAGAGCCGACGACAACTGTTTCTGCGACGAGCCCTGCGCACAGTTGTTTCGCCGCTGTAGGTTGAAGCGCGACATGACGCAGCCACATTGAGGTTCTGCGCAATGGCTACACCACCGGCGACATCACAGCATTGGGGCAAACGCGCCGCTATCTCTGAATCCCCAAGAATGGGACGTCGCAGGCATGTGACACGATGAAGCCTTCGCTTAAACTCCCAACACCAGTCTCAACTGATGGCCACCACCGGTGGCGGCGGCTCAGTGTCGCGATTATCGGCGTGGTAATCGTCTCGGGAGGTGCGTCTCTTGTCTTGCTCTCCCGGCCGTCGGACGCACCATCAGCGATCGTCGATAGGACGTCGACGGGCTCCGTGCAGCAATCGTCAGCGCCTGTGATCACCCCATCCCCCGATCCGAGCATCTACACGACGCCACCTCCAAATGTCCCAGTACCTACTTCGCAAGCCGCGATATCGTCCGACTCCACTGGAACGCCCACGCCGACGCCGAGAAGAGTGTCGACGCCCGCGCGGTCGGACACGATCAACGTAACTGGGTTACGTTTCTCCGTTGCAACCTGTGCAGTTGGACCCCAGTGCCTTTTATACACCAGAAGCGTCGCAGCGCCGGCAACCACCCGGAACTCCCCGTACCTCTCGCAAGCGGGCTATCCAGGTTGCCCGAACGATCCAGCCATCGCAATCGAACTGGCGTTCACCTTCGCTCAGTACCCAAACGGCGCCGCGCCTGTCAATGCCTACCTGGACTCGTCGCTTAATGGCGGCCCCTTTGATCGTGACCCATACCGACTGGGCACTATGGCCGGAACGGGTGTCATGCAGCGTTTCACATGGGATTTTTATTACGACGACGGGGGGGCAAAGCCGTCGAATAGCCCACAGAATCCGCTGTCCTTGGCCTTTGACATCCGCTGGACCGATAGCAGCGGCCGGCATCGCGTGCTGTCGTCGACCTTCTTTTTCTACTGGCACTGCTAGGATTCAACCTCCACCATGTGCATGCGCAGCCGTGGATAGTCGGGCCTGTGCCCCAAGCGCACCTGGAAGATACCGGCCCTGTCTGGAGCTCCCCTCACGCCACCAGCGCCTATCTCGATCCGACAGTCCTGCCGATATCGGTTGATCGAGGTGGAGAAGATCAATCACGCGGCCACAACGCTCGCGTGCTCCAGGTCTCCAGAGCTCGCTATTGCCACTGATCCATCCACCCACTCACCGCACACGCATCCACCAATCTTGTACTCAGCGAGCGCATCACCGCCATCCATGCGCGCAGCCGGCAGACCTACGGAGCCCCCGCGCGTGCACGCCGAGCTGCGCATTCTGCCGCGAGCGCCACAGCCGCAAGCGCATCGCCCGGCTGATGCGCCGAGCCGGCATCGCGGGACGGTGCCGAAGCGATGCCGGCGCACCACCGTCGGCGACCCGTTCACGGCCCTGCCTGATCTGGTGCAGCGCGACTTCGCGCCCACGCACACTGACGAGCCCTGGGTCGGCGACATCACCTACGTGCGCACCTGGGAAGGCTGGTTGTCTCTGTCCACGATCATCGCTGCTTTTCGCGCCGCGTGATCGGCTAGGCAATGGCGGATCACTTGGGCACCGAGCTGCCGCTCACCGCGATGCACATGGCGCCCTTCACGGCAGAGACCTCCCCAGGTGTCAGATTCGACGCGCAACCTCTACTGCCAGCAGCCCCAGCCATGTCCTGAGACATCACCATGCGCAACGAGGGGGATTCGAACTCAGATACCGCGATTCCACCGAGACTTAGCACTAACGCCTGCGTAAGCTACGGCATTGGTCTCGAAGAGGGTTTGTTCACCCTGTTCACGAGATGGCCGAGCGACGTTCGTATCTGAGTCCACCGAATTCTCAGTCCCATCGCGAGGAGTACGACAAGCGATAGTGTGACCGTCGCGGTGTACAAACGCAGCACCACTGTCGTGGCAATGCCTCCAGCGCTCAGAAGCAGCAAGAGAGCCACCAGGGTGATGATGCGCCGTCTTCTCACCCGCACTGGATCGAGCGGCAGCCCTGACTTCAAAGGTCAGCTTTCCCCGTTGCGGACGTAGGTCGCCCAGCAGCGCCACACGATACTGCGTTCGGTCTAGCGTGAATCGCAACGCCACGCAGGGCGCCTGAAACCGCTCAACAACGAGTGGCCCTTGACCCGAAGCGCCAGCCACCGCGGCGCCGATGCGTTGTAGCTGCCAAGTGGCCTCGGCCGACGGCTGCATCAAGACCCGCTTCGCAGACGGCGTGTGTGCCTGTTTGATCACATCCTTTGCACGTGCGCCGCACGAGTTAGTCAACACTGCTAATTGTCGGACCCGAAAGACGCGTACACCGGTGACGATGTCGTGCAGAGCCCCCTGGCCGTCGCAGGTGTTACAGGTGACTTCGCCTTTGCCTCGGCACTCGCTACAAGATGTATAACCCTTGCCGCTGCAGACGCTGCATTTCGACCATCTCGATCCCCCATGATTCTCGCGATGGGTCGCCATCCTGTTCGCCGCATCCTCCGACGATCCAGCGCCACTCGCGCGCTTAGCACGATCGTAGGCCGCCCTATCATCATCCCCAGCCCATACTTGGGTTGGACGGTCGTGGCCAGTGCCATCGCAGTGCAGGCATCGCGTCCTCTGGGTTCCCCCGGCACAGCGTTTGCAGCGGAGCTTTCTCTGACCTCGACACGCATCACATAGCCGCTTGCGCGCCGAAATGACGAACGGTTTCTCCTTGGCGCTCAGTGGATACTCGCTGGTCCGATCGGGAAGCGAACCAGGAGCCACCTCCCGCGGAAGCGTGCCGCGAGCCGGACGTGACGTCGGAGGCTTCTGCTCAAGACGTATATGCTGTTCTGAAAGGCGAATCGCAACCGCGTATCCCTCTTCGAGGATCGAATCAACTCGCTCGAGGCTTGTCGGATCGCGGCCAAGCCGCCGGTACCAGTTTCCGGATCTGCACCAGCGCCGGTGGAGATCTAGGGCTAATGTGGGAGCGTCCGCGCGCCGCGATGGAGACAGAGGGTCGAGCCGAAAAGGATCCGAACTCACCGTTTCCAGGTCACCCTGCATGATCACGCCTCGCCGCTCGCGCGGATCTGATTCTCTATTGCCAGCACGCGGGTCCGTCGACGGAATGCGCGCCTGCGCATCCATGCTGCCGGCAACCCGACTTCCACGGCGAACAGCCCGAAGGCAGTCATCACAGCAATCGGAGAAGCCACTCTATTTCCAACAACCTCTGTCGGCACTACATCTAGCGCCGAAACAGAAGGATAAGGCGAAAGATGAGCGGTGCTCCGCAAACGACGATCACGATCAGAGCGAGAGGTCGGGCGTCTGGGAACTCGACAGCGATGTTGATCATTACGCAAACCAGGAACAGATTCAGAAGGATGCCCTGGCGGCCCCGTCCCCATAGATAGCCGCCGATGAGTCCCCCGATCATCGGTGGATCCGTATCGAGATCCCAGTGATGCATCTCACATCGGTCACGTTATACCGTGCGCGAGGGGGGTGAGCGGATGAGCCTAAACCGTCGCCATAAAGTTGCAGGGATGGAGGGGAAAGCCGCTGGTCCCAGTGACCACAAGTGATGGCTCTCAGCAGCTCAACTCCTCGATGCGAATCGCGCGTTCCCGTCTCTCACGATCCTGAAGCTCAGACGTATCGGCTGATCCGGCGACCAAGGTGCTCACGATCGACTACGTGTGGCCAGCGAAGTGACGCGTAGATCATCGAGTTCGGTGAGGTCCCGGGTTCAGATCACCCCTACGAGCATTTAGAACGGCTGGGGCGCGATACGGACTAAACAGCGGCGACCGTCGCGCGCCGCCTTTCGGGTGTCCGCGGCCCACCGGCACACCGGTCGAGTTCGAGGCTCGTCTTCAGCCAATTTCGGCAGCGCGAACCGACTAATTCAACTCTACAGAAGTCAGGGCGGTCCAGCGTCTGTACAAAACCCGGGGCGGTTCAGTACACAGGTTTGGCATGTTGGCCCAATTTCAGGCCAACGCATTTGATTTATTTGGGGCGAGGCGAGCTTGTTGAACATCACCTTGCTGCAAATCAACTCTCGATCCAAAGAGGAAGCTGGAGCCCGACGTGAGGATTAAACTCACGGCCCAACGTGAGGATTAACTCACGGCCTACGTCTTACGAAGGCGCCCTTTCCGACGACGCCCCGTCCTGAACTCGATGGAGGAATCCTTGGCCCGATATGGACAACGCCTTCGCGTGTAGAGATACCGATGGAGCACGGTGGATACGTCAAGAAAGACTGTAGTGTGGGTGAGCACGAATAGTGCGCAGTTCTGAGCACGAATAGTGCACAGGTCCTGGGGGTGGATTGGACCTGATCGTGATCGGAAAAGAGGAAGTCCCTCCGGGCAAGCTGGGCGGTGTTCAAGCCACCAGCACCAAGAGGGACCACCGTGGAGTTTGAGGAACTCTGGATGGAACTGCATGTCCTGCACCAACACGGCTGGAGCGTCAGCGCGCTCGCCCGCCACTTCAAGCTCAACCGGCGCACGGTGCGCAGGGAGCTCGACGCCGAGCGCCCGCGCGGTACCCGCAGCGCGCCCCGCGGCACCCGCTCACGCGGCGCAGCTGGCCCACATCGAACGCCGGCTGCTGGTCTGTCCGGTGCTGCGCAGCACCGACCTGCACCACGAGCTGCGCACCGACTACGGGTACGCGGGCAGCTATTGGACCTTCCTGCGCCAGGTGCGCCCGCTCCGCCCCGCCCTGCCGCATGACCCGAGGTGCGCTTCGAGACCGTGCCCGGTGTGCAGACCCAGGCGGACTGGAAGCACATCGGGAGCTGGCCGCTCGGCGAGGAGCTGGTCGAGCTCCACGCCATGGTGGCGATCCTCGGGCACAGCCGCATGCCCGCGATCCGGATCGCCGCCAGCTGCACGCGGGAGGTGAGCTTCGAGCGCCTGGTGCGCTGCCTCGACGACCTCGGCGGGGTCACGCCGCGAGCTGCTCACCGACCGCGACACCGTGTTCTGCAACCACGCCGCCGATGGCCCGCTGTTCGTCCCCGAGTGGGTCGACCTCTGCGAGCTGCTCGGCACGGTGCCCCGGGCGTGCCGGCCGTACCGGGCCAAGACCAAAGGCAAGGTCGAACGCGAGAACCGTGAGCTCGAGCAGAGCTTTCGCTGCTGGCTCACCGGCCAGGTGCTGCCGCCGCGGCCGACCATCGCCGACTACGACGCCTTCGCCCTGCGCTGGATCCAGGAGCGCTCCTGCCCCGGCGCCACCGCACCACCCAGCGGATCATCGGCGAGGCCTGGGCCGAGGAACGCCGCCTGCTCAGCGCCGTGCCACGTCATCTGCTCGAGCGCTTTGCCGGCGACGACGCTGCGCGCGCAGTGCTGCACGTGGTCGATGCGGCGCAGCGTCAGCTCGGCGAGCAGGTCGAGGTGCGTCCGCTCAGCGCCTACGAGGTGGCGTTGTGAGCCCGCGTGCCAGCAGCTCGGACCCCAGCGCGTACCAGCGCCTGCGCGAGCATCTTGCGTACCTCGAGATGAGCGCCGCCGCTGAGCATCTTGCCGACGACTCGACCGTGGCGCGCGCGAGCAGGCGTCCGCAACGCAGGTCCTAGGAACGCCTCATGGCATCGAAGCGGAGGCAACCCGGGCGCGCCGCCTGCGCGGCCGGTTGCGCTTTGCGCGCTACCCGATCCACAAGACGCTCGCCGAGTTCGACCTCGACTTCCAGCCCTCGCTGGACCGCAAGGTGCTCGCCGAACTCTCCACGCTGCGCTTCGTCGAGGAGCGCCGCAACGTGATCCTGCTCGGGCCACCGGGTGTGGGCAAAACCCATCTCGCCATCGCGCTCGGCATCGCCGCCACCGAGGCCGGCTACCGCACCTACTTCACGTCCGCCGCCGACCTGGTGGCCAACCTCCAGTCGGCGCACCTCGAGGGCACGGCCAGCTACAAGATGCGCACCTACACCGGTCCGTCCGTCCTGGTGGTCGACGAGCTCGGCTACCTGCCCCTCGACCAGGCGTCGGCGAACTGGATCTTCCAGATGGTCAGCCGGCGCTACGAGAAGGCCTCGATCGTGCTCACCAGCAACCGCGGCTTCGGTGACTGGAACCAGGTCTTCGCTGATCCGGTGGTCGCATCAGCCATCGTCGATCGCTTGCTCCACAACGCCACCGTCATCAACATCAAGGGCCACAGCTACCGCATGCGCCGCTACGACGCTGCGCAACAGGCCAAGGGAGGGAGTGCTATGGTTGCGTGACCCTGAGCTGTGCACTTTTCGTGCTCAACTCTGTGCACTTTCCGTGCCCTCCTACAATAGGGCGTTGATGCGCGGCAGGATTAGGCTCCGCGGCTCCTGGCCGCCACGGAGCTCCTAAGAGTCAGTCCACGGTTCTGAGCGTCTGTTGGGAAGCAAGATCAAACAGTCTCCTTTCCATCACCCCACGTCGGTCAGCCGAAACTCGACGTTGGACTCTTCATTGATGTCAATGGACCAACCATAGACGTCGAGCACAGCGTTGATGCCGCAGGCGATGTTGGCCTCGCCGTCGCCCGAAGCTGGTGTCTAGATGAGACCCACGGCGTCAGCCATCCGATGACGGCCCATAACAAGGACATGCACGAGCTCACCATCCTGCGCGATCCTGCGTGCGATCTTCCCGTTGTCTCTGACGTACCGGTCACGCGGTAACGGCGTCGTAAGGCTGCCGCTGGCTGTGAGCGACTGAGCGCCGCGACCTCCGTCCACTCCCGCCAGCCGGACGACGCTCAAATAGGGCTGAGGTTCAGGCCGTCGCATGCCGCCAAGAAGCCGGTGCGCCTTCACGGAACACCGTGAGGCTCGACTCAGACTAGCTCAGCATCGACCGGGAGCGGCAAAGCGCCGCCGACGGGGACATCGGCCTCGGAGAACCATTCAGCGATCGCACCAGAGCATTGTCGTTGTTCACGCTGCGCTGAAACGCGACATATCGCTGCCACGCTATTCAGCGTTCTGATTCATGGAGCAGATCGGCTCTCCGGGCGGAGGTACACAGAAGTGTTGTTTGCGCTGATAGCGGGGGTGGCCATCGTCATCGCTGTCGGGGTTTGGGCGCTTCGTCGGGCTGCTCATCAGGCGATTCTCCAAACCAATGCTGCGGCCTACCCAGCAAAGTTCTCGGAGTGGATGGCCTGGGCCCCGACCGCCCTCCCAGGCGCCAGCGTTGCCCAGCAGCGCACCGCTGCGCACGCTGCTGCCATCGTCGCCATCCTCGGCGGTGCCACCGACGACGCGGTTCTGGGCGCCACGACTGCTTCCCAACTCGCGCCTGCAATGGCGGATGACATCGCAGGCATCGGCTCGGGCAGCGACGCCGACGCCGTCGTTGCGACCAAGCGGCTCTTGGCGTACGGATGGCAGCATCCCGGCGTCAGCTCCCAGCAGGCGGAGCTGGGTTCGAGCGAGCCACTTCTTTCAACGTCGCGAGCGCTGCTCCATTTCTATGGCCTACAAACCGAAACCCGAGTTCCCTTCGGCACCGATCCGCGGTCACATAAGGTCATCTCCCGCAGCGCATGGAATGCAACAGAATCCTGGCACTTCGATGCTGACGTCAGAACGGCTGGTTGGCATCGGGTCAACCAATGTTCTGAAGGCCATGCAGGACGTCAGAGCGCTCAAGGCGGGCCAGACCGCGGTACCTCACCGGAAAATCAAGAGCATCGAGCTGTTGGCCGACCGTTCGGGCATCGAAGTTCATTTCACCTCCGTGAGGACACCCTGGAGATTCCAGGTTCCCTTCGCCGGGGTCTGGCTGGAATTCCTGGCCAGCATGTCCGGCGTCCAACCAACGTTCGCTCCCCCCAAGACATCCGCAGCCGTCCAGGCCCCAGCTGCGCCACCCCATGCCGCACTCGGGCCGCCCCAGTTCGCATCGGCGCTACCCCAGGTCGCATCCGGGCCGCCCCAGTTCGCATCGGCGCTACCCCAGGTCGCATCCGGGCCGCCCCAATTCGCATCGGGACCACCTCAGATCGCATCCGGGCCGCCCCAATTCGCATCGGGACCACCTCAGATCGCATCCGGGCTGCCCCAATTCGCATCGGGACCACCTCAGATCGCATCCGCGCCGCCCCAATTCGCATCGGGACCACCTCAGATCGCATCCGGGCCGCCCCAATTCGCATCGGGACCACCTCAGATCGCATCCTGACCACCCCATGCAGCTTCAGCAGTGCTGCGTCCTCCGGCCGCGGTTTCGGCGACTGGCGGCTCAGTCAACGTCACAACGAAATCCGGTGCCGTCCTTCAGGTGTCTGCAGACCGCGCCCGATGGTGGGATGGAGCCGCGTGGCGCGACAAGACGACAGCCACTCCGCCGTCGGCGGATCGATCCGACGACGGGTACTACTGGTGGGACGGTGCCTCCTGGTGCGCGGTCGTCGCATCGGGAGCCGGTCGGTGAGCATCACCTCGCTCGCATCGACAGACGCCACCTGTCCACTTTCACGGGCAGCTGAGTTGCATCACAAATCATCCGGCATGTGGTGCGCACCGGAGGCACGTCGATGATTTGGCTCCCGATTCCGGTAGTCATCGTCCTGATGATCATCGCCTCCGTCTTCTGGGTCATTGGCAAAGCGTCACAGGGCGCCGGCGCCGTGAAGAAGAAGCAGAATGCCGCCGCTCTGCGGGACGCCGCGGCCGTCGGCGACAACACCGCAGCAACCGGCCGTGCCGCCCTCACTCTTGCCGGACAGCTGTCTCGCGCCGGCGATACGGCACAGGCGCGGCAGCACTACGAAACCGCGGCAGGCTGCACCCATCCTGAGATCTCGGCGCAGGCGTGGGCCGCGCTGGGGGTGCTGGCATTCAATGCCAAGGCATGGGACGAGGCCGCACGAGACCTTCGGAGCGCGATTGCACTGGGTTCGACCAAACAGCTTCCAGGCGCAGGTTTGAATCTCGGCATGGTTGAGAGGAACGCTGGCCGCTTCGACGACGCGATCGCGGCGTTTCGGCAGGTGGTGGATCTCCACGCCCCGTCTTACTCGGCCAGGGCCATGTACAACCTCGGCGCGCTGTATTCCTCAAAGCTCCACGACGACGCCTCGGCTCGCATCTGGTACCAGCAAGCCATCGACACCCAGGACCCGGGCGTCGCACCCGAGTCCGGCTACTGGTTGGCGACGCTCCTACTGAAGGACAAGGATATGACCGGGGCGGTACAGGCACTCCATCCGGTCGCCTATTCAGGCCACAAAGAATGGGGCCCGCGCGCAGCGTTGTCATTGGGAAAAATGTACGCCGACAGTGGTGACGCCGGGACCGCGGCGACGTACCTTCGGATGGCCACCCTCTCGGGCCACCAGGTCCATGCCACGGCGGCCCGCACCGCGCTGGCAGCCCTTCCATCGACAGCGCCGGTGTGATGGTCCGAGGTGTCGATCATCCATGACTGGTGCAACGCTTGCGGGCTCGCGAGATTAACGGTCTATTCACGAGACGGTGGTCTTCCTCTTGTGTAGATCCCCCGATACGCGCGGTTTGGCGCCACCAAAGGTTTCGGTGGTCAATGGGCGGAACAGAGCGACGCCGCGCACTTCGCAGCTCACGGCAGATCCTGAACGTGACACCGCGCCGCCCGTACGCCAGATGGTGAGGCCGAGCCTCGCGTGATCTTGGTGAGTGACGGTGACAGCGCTGTTTCCGCGGCCACGCCTGATCTGCCCGCGAGTGGGGGCTGCAATCCGGCGGCGTCAGTAGGGCTCCAGCGGACTCGGATCGACCGGGGACTTGCGTCACCACCGTCGCCTCTTCCGCCACCTCCGCCGCCGGATGCCCCGCGCGAACCTGCGGTCGAGGCCACGACTGCGCGCGCGCCAGCGCTCCAGGAATTTCCTGTGTCCAGCGTGGTGCTGTTGATCTCGTGTGGGCTATTCATACAGCCAGTCTTGCCACTCTTCGCCACCAAGTCGACGGGGGTCATCACTACCTACATCAGCGGCGGAGCGCCGCACGCCCTGGCGGGTTGGAATCTGCTGGCCGCGCTTCCCCCGGTCTATGTCTGGACATTTGTAGCGGTACCGTCTCTGGCCATCGGCGCATTCCTTGCCTGCTCGCGATCGCGTATCAACGGTCTCCTCACGATGGCCGCAGCGGTGTTGGCTCTCATCCTGTTGATTGAGCTGGCTCACCAGGTAATGACCACCGCTGGTGATGTCGGAACCACCTATGTGCTTGGGGTCGCCTGGATGCTTGTCGCTGTCGGATGTGTGATTGGCGTAATTGGGGGAGGGGCGCGTGCTGCCTTTGGAGACCGCGCGGCGCGTGTTCGAGACGTGGTGAATCGAACCAGGCGGAAGCTCGGCACATCAGTGAAGACGACACCGTCGTGATGGGTTCGCTGCGTCACGCCGCCGGGACAAGATGGGGACGTCTCATTTCCGTGCTGGTGGTCCTCAGCTCGAGCCTCTATGGCGTCACGGCTATTGCGGTAACCCCGACGGTCACGACCGCGGATTCAACTTCGACAGGAACAACGGCTGTCACCGGCACCTACGATCCCAATTTCCTTGCAGTTTTCGGGGGCAAGCCACTGCAAACGCAGCTCGGCATGCGCCCCCCGGGGTCCCCGTCCACGGCCAATTTTGCGGTGATCGCCACGACCGCGGCGACCGGGCTGATCCGGACAACCGCAGCTAATGGCGACATTGTTGGCATGGCCGATCTCCCGATCCCTGTTGGATTCACCGTTTCGACCGTGACCGTCGGATTCATGTCCACAGCAGTGGCACTGGTTGCGACGTCGCCCGGGATAACTACGGCCGAGCCGCTGACGGATTTGGTGATGGATCGCGAGATTTCGGCGATGCCGGAGGTTGCGCAGCTTGCGACCCTTCTCGCAACGGCGGCCGCTCGGCAGGGGGCGGGGTATCTGGCACATCCGTCGGCCGAGGTTCTCTCCGCCATGAGCACTGCGGTTGCAGCATTGCCAAATCAAATCAGCGCGGACACGGCCACTTTGCAATCCACCCTCGCAGCGGTCCTGACCGCGCCGTTGCCATCGTCGTCGTCCACCCCAGCTTCTGCAGTCGTGCCGCCTCCTTTTACTGAGGCCGTATCTGGCGCGTCTGGGGAGGCGTCGCCGCCGTTTCAACCGTCCTGCGACGGACCGGGAATCGCTGCACAAGGGGGGCGCGAAGGCGATCGAATCTGTCTTTCGGTCACGAAGGATGAAACGAATGGGTCCGGAGAGCAGGTGAGCCTGAGCGCTGTGAACCTCGCCCCACGGTGGGCCTTTGTGTACTCCACGTCGTCCTCGAGCAGCGGTTCGGCCGCTGACTCCCTTCCGCTGGCGGTCATCCAACCGAAGAAGTGGGAGATCTCCGGTCTTGCCGATCTCCTCAGTGCCATCGGCGATGCAGTTGCAAACACCGGCGGCGTCGTCAATACGGGCAAGCAGGTGGCGGCGTGGCTGGGCAATCTGGTTGGCGTCACGTATCACCCCTATCTGAGTTCCGATGACCTTCTCACACAGCTCAAGCTGCAGATCCGGCGGTTCGCCACAAACACCGTCACCACCTTCACGGTAACAGCGCCTCAGAACAGAACTCTGATGACGCTCACCGCCGGCCTTCCCAACGGCGCTGACCCCGGCAACCCTGGGGTCACCGATGGGCGTTTCATTGCGCCGGCGGCCCTGTCGATCCTGGATGAACTCATTCGCCCAATCGTGCTCGTCATTCTCGATATCGGTACGGCAGCCGATGATGCTCACCAGGCAACAGCGCCGGCTCCATCAACGACGCCGACGCCAACACCCGGTGCTGCCGATTCGTCATCGTCTGATGCGGGCCTGGGGCACGCATGCCTTCAGGGATTCATCGCATTGGGTGATGCCGTGAAGGCGCCGGTCACCCAGGTGTTCAACGATCTCTCAGGGTCGAGCGGCACCGGCGATCTTGTTGCTTTAGGCACGCTACTGGCGGACGTCCTCGCCAACAGTCTGGACCATCCTGAAGCGATCGAATGTCTGCTCGGACACTCTTTGTGGCAGGCCGCGGAGGACGGCTCCTTCGGAGAAGGTGCTCGGTCCGTCGTCTCGGAATTGGCGCTTCAGCATATCGATGGCTTCGCAATGCTCTTCGACCTCATCGGGAGCGGCCGTTCAGTTGGACAGATGAGTACCGCAGCACTGCAAGACGCGACGGATGAGATCGGGAAGAGCATCGGGTATCAGGTGATCACCAAGGTTGCAGAGAAGGTCGCTGAAATCATCGTCCCGGGCGGCGACCTGCTGGCGGCGCTGCAGGTCGCCCAGCAGGCACCTGAGATCGCCGGGCTTGTCATCACGGCGGCGGATTTTGGTGCCACGATCACCTCAAGCGGCGAGGGAACCGTGTACTCGCTTGATTCCCAGCGGGCCATCACGACCGCGTTGAAGAGTGTTCCATCTGCGACTGGGCTCTCGGATGTGACTGTCCCGTTTACCCCGTCGGGCTGGGACAATCTGCCGTCGGTCACGGATAGCCAGAACCGCCAAGGCTTCTACCTGTACGGACCGCAGAGTTCGGGATCAGCGACGGAGCTCGACGCATTCGATGCCTCAGGTGATCTCAAATACACCGTTCGAGTTGATCAGTCGACTGCGGAGAAAGACCTACCTAACGGAACCCGGGTCTGGGAGACTCCGCTCCCGGCATCGAATCTCTTCACGACAGGGCCGCCATTTCAGCTGACTCTGCTCCCGAACGGAGCGCTTCTCATCAGCTTTGCGGGGATCTTCACCGCGGGCGACAGGTTTACAGTCAGCGCTGACGGGTCGTCGGCCTCGAGCGTGAACAGTTCTTCGTCGGCCGGGGGCGTCGGCATCTCCGGGGACTGGATGCAGTTCGACAACACCGTGATCTTTCCTGCTAACGGTGGCCAATGGTGGAGATGGAATGCTGCGACCAATGTGCAGGATGCGATTCCGGCTTACGCGATCTCGGGCGACTCGGGCGAGTTTTCTAACCCCGCGCATGACGGACTGTTCACGACCGACGGCGACATAGTCGAGAGCACGGACAAGACCGACTCCACCTTCCAACAGGTAGGTCACACCAGCGGTACGCCGAGTGATCCAAAGTATGGCCAACCGGACGATCCCACTCTCTGTCCCGGCGACATCACCTATTTGACGGACGACGGGTTCGTCGAGCGCGATACCGTTGGAGGCACGGAGGTCTGGAAGTCGCGCGTGGACGCCAGCCAGGGGACGGGCGACGGCAATCGCGCTACCCACGTGGCACTGCTTCCCGGGGCGACATGCGACATCGTGGCCGCTGATGATCATGGCGTGATCACCAAATTCAAGGGTAGCCCGACCGCCGTCTCGCAGCAATGGACCACGCGATACGGCTACTTTGCAGTTGCCAATGACCCGGCAACGGTCGATGATTCGTATCCGATCGCGGATCTCCTCGTCGTTGGTTCTGCGCTGCTGGCGACGTCTTCGTACGATCCGCATCTCATCGCCTTTGATCTGGCGACGGGTAAGCAGCAGTGGTCATACGCCCTGCGCTCCGTGCCTGCTCTGGTCGGCCAGCTCAAGGACGGCGACCTTCTGGTCGCCGGCGAAGATGGGGCCGTCACTCTCCTTCACCTTCCAGGCAGCCCGTGAAGCGAGGTCGCGTTGCTGCCGCATTTGCCGTAGCCGTTGGCATCGGAATCGGAGGTGGGCTGCTGACGCGCCTCGCGCCAGCGCAGACGAGCGTGAGCGTGGCCGTCGCTGATCAAAGCGGAGGGACGTCAAATCCGGACAAAGGCGCCGTACCGCCGCTGGTCGTCGCCAGCGCCTCACCGGCACCGGCGATATATGCGCAGCCTGGAGTCCCGCCAGATCTCAAGGACGTCACGAGTTTAGCGACAGTCACCGCCGCGGGATCGCGTGGGGAGACTGTTCAGGCCACCGCGGGTGGAGGATGGAAGGCCGACAGTAGCGGCACCGGATGGACGCTGTCGATCACGTTTCAGAAGCCAACGACGGTGCGCGCTGTCGGAATCGACCCGGGTGACGATAGACCCGATCCCGTGACCGGAGCGGATCTCTGGACGGCGCACTGGAGCGTGTCCGAGGCGTCGGTGATCTTCGATTCCGGCCCAACATACGACGTCAAGTTCGGAACGGATTCGAATCTGCCGCTGGGCGGCCGCCTCCAATACGCTTACGTTGCACCCGAGACCACCACCCACATCACCATTCGGATGACGGGAGTGGTTGCTCCGACGGCCGCGACATTGGTCAACGACACTCTGGTCTCGCAGGTCTCGGTCCTGGGTGAGTGATCCGGTCCGCCCATCACCGTCGCTCACTTCGTTACGCGCCCCGGTCGCGGCAACTGCGTGTGGCCGCCGCCGCTAATTAGTCGGCGGTCGGGACACAAAGAGTGGTCGCGTTCGCCCACCCGCACCCTCGCCGGTGAGGGGATCGGCCTGGTCCTGGTAATCAAGCGGCAACTGGGAGAAGTACTCTCTCATCGCCTCGAGGCTAACGACGCACCGCTCCTGCGCTTCCTCCTTGGGTCGGTGATGTACTTCGTATGTACCTCGCGGAGGCCAGGGTGAGGATTGAGCTCACGGCCTACGCCTTACCAAGGCGTAGGCCCTTGAGTGGGGTACTGGATATCGCGCGCCTGATTAGCCTAGCCAGAACGTTCCTACTTAGATCCTGGCGTGGGCCACCGGCGCGCTGAACTCAGCGCGACGCGACGACGGTAGTTCGCGCGATGTCAGGGTCAGTGAAGACATCCAGATCGTCACGGCTCTTCGTGGAGAACTCCGAGACGATCGCACCCCCCGGACCTGCTTGGAACCAGTGCAGCGTGTTGGACGGAACCAGATGTTGCTCACCCGGCTGGAGGATCACCTCGTGCCACACCGTATATGCACCGTGGTCTGCCTTTGGCGGCCGACAAGAGGGCACCTCCGCTGGCGAACCTTCGACATACAGGTACACCAGCCCACGCCGGCAGCGGAAGGTCTCCTCCTTGCCGGGGGTGCCGTCGAACGGCGGGTGGCGATGCTCGGGGCAGGTCTGGCCGGGAAACATCACGATCTCCTTGGCACAGACACGCTCCGTGTTGACGTACACGACGACCTCCAGCCCCGTCTGCTCGAGCTCTGACAGGCCGAAGTCGGCCACCTCGATGCTGTCGCGCTCCGCCTCGGTGAGGACGAACCCCGCCTCATCGAGCATCTGCGCTGCTCGCCGCCGCGCGTCCTCGACCTGTTCCTGTGTCAACACGCCTCGTACCTTAGTGCGTTGCCATCCGCCGCAACACCTGCTGTCGATCCGAGATTCCGGCCGAGCAGCCCAGCGCCGTGCAAGCGAGGGCGCCAACCTCGCTCGCGAACCGGAGTGACCGCTCCAAGGCCCAGCCCTCCAGGATGCCGACGATCAGGCCGGCCGCGAACGCGTCGCCGGCTCCTGACCCGTCGACGACCTCGACGTTCGGAGCGGCCAGGTGGCGCGCGTCGATCGCCTGGCGGGCGACCAGCCCATCGGCGCCCATTGTGATGACCGCGGTGTCGGCGCCGGCCTCGTTGAAGACTGCCGCCTGTCTGTCAGGGTCATCCTCGCCCGTCAGGTGACGGGCCTCGTCGTAGTTCGGCAGGAAGAAATCGACGCTAGGGAGGATCGCGCGCAGATCGTCTATGGAGGCCTTTGCGTCAGCGGGGAGGACGACGTCCAACACTGTTCGCGCCCTGGCTCGATGCGCCGCTTCGAAGAACTCGACCACCGCCTCCGGGTCGAGACCCGGGAGCACCAGGTATCCGCCGAGGTAGACGACGTCAACACCGGACATGGCACCCGGGACTAAGTCTTGCCCCGTCAGGCCGGCGTTGGCCCCCACCGTGTGGATGTAGCGCCGGTCGTCGCCGGAAACCGGGACGATCACCGTCTTCGCGGTGCCCATCGCCTCCGAGCGCCCGATGAACGAGACGTCGATACCCAACCCTCCGAGCGACGCGACCACGAAGTCGCCGAAGGGGTCACGGCCCACCTTTCCCACGACCCTTGCAGCGACGCCCAACTTCGACAGGACCACCGCGACGTTGGCGGCACAGCCTCCCGCGCCCATCAGGAAGTCGTCGGTCACCAGAAGCTCACCGGCCGCGGGCAGACGGGGCAACGGCGGCACGAAGAGGTCGCCGACCAGGATCCCCGCACAGAGGACGCGCGGATTCATGCGCGCCCTGACAGCTCGAGGACGGTGCGTGCCGTCGCGAGGTTGGTGACCAGCACGTTCACCATGCCACTGCGCAGTGCACCGAGGACCGCTTCTCCCTTGTCTCGCTCGCTGGAGATTGCGACGACGCAGTCGATCGCCTCGAGATCCGATCGCCCGATCGCCACCACGCGGTCTCCGATTCCGTCGACAACCGCGTGGCCGTGCGCATCGAAGAACGAGCCGAGGATGTCGCCGACCGCACCGCGCTCGCGGAGCGTGCGCATCTCCGCGCCCGAGAAGCAGCCCATCTTCACGACGGCGCTGTCGTCTCGGGCGTTCCCGACTCCGATGAGTGCGACGGTGGCCGACCGAGCGTGCGCGAGGACATCGCGCACGTCGTCGTGATTGATGAACGCATCGCGCACTGCCGGCGTCTCCGCGTAGGCGGGTGCGTAGAGCACCTCGGCGCTGCCGGCGAATGCGTCGGCGAGACGCCGGCTGATGTCATTGGGGTTGACTCCGGTATCGACCAGGGGCGACCCGCCGATGGCACTGACGAACGTCGCTGCGCGCGGTGCCGGAGTGCCGATGAAGTCCGGTACAGCGCCGACATTCCTCCCCATGCCGATTGCAACCACGTCGCCGTCACTGAGCTGACGCCGCAGCAACCCGGCAGCCGCCCGGGCTACCGACGCGCGCTGGGACGCCTCGTCGGTCTGGTCGTTGACGAGCAGCACATGGTCGAGTCCGAACTCCGAGACCAACGCACGTTCCACTTGCAGCCCGATCTCGGGGTGCACATTGACCGTGATCTCCACGATCCCATTGGCTCGAGCGCGATCCAGCAACCGGCCGACCTTGGGCCGAGAGAGACGAAGCGAGCGCGCGACTGCCTCCTGCGTCATCCCCTCCAGGTAGTACTGCGACGCGACGCGCGTCATCAACTCGATGTCGCGGTCGACGCCGCGTGCCTGGCTCTGTGCGACCTTCGGTGTCGCGCCACGAGTGCTCACTCAGATCACCCGCTCATTGCCGCCGTCGACCGGTACCTGCGCACCGGTGGTCTTGGCGAAAGCGGGGCCGCACATTGCCACGCACATCTCCGCGACGTCGCGACTCGTCACCTCGGCATGCAGCACGTTCATGCTCTTGTACTCAGCGACACGGAGGCGATACCGGAGCGCACGCTCCTCGACGATCTCGGGTGTCCACAGCGCGGTGTCGAACACCGCATTGGGATGGATCACGTTGACCCGGATGCCATCCGTGCCCCACTCCAGCGCGGCGACGCGCGCGACCTGGGTGAGCGCGGCTTTGGAGGCCGAGTACGCGGCAACGCCGGGACCGGGCGCCGGGACGTTCTTCGAGCCGATCACGACGACCCTCCCCCCGCGAGGTGCGAGCCGCAACAGCGGATGCAGGTGACGCAGGAGAACGACCGAGGCCTCGACGTTGACGCTCATGACCGCACGCCACGCATCGATATCCAGCGCCTCGAGGGGCTGACCGGCCGGGAAGATGCCTGCGTTGAGGACGGCGAGGTCGATGCCACCGAAACGCCTGACGGCGCCATCAATGGCGGCCAATACCTGCTCGGCATCGGTGACGTCGCACTGGAGACCGAGCCACGCGGGTCCCGGGGCCACGTCTGCAACGTTCGGGTTGAGATCGAGGCCAACGACTGCGGCGCCGTTGCGCAACAGGTGTTCCGCGCAGGCCCGACCGATGCCGGACGCTGCCCCGGTGATCAGCGCCACCTCGCCCGTGAACGGCGGGGGTGAGCCTGTTCTCGCGAGCTTGGCCTGCTCCAGGTCCCAGTACTCGACGTCGAAGATGTCCTCGGCTGACAGGGCTCGGTAGCCGCCGAGCGCTGTTGCGTCGAGGATGATTTCGATGGTGTGGCCGTAGATGTCCGCGGCGACGATTGCGTCGGCAGCGGACCGGCCGGCTGAGACCACTCCCATCTGTGGGTCGATCACGACCCGCGGTGCTGCATCGAGCATCTGCAGCGGCTGTGCCGAACGGTGCGCATGTTCCGCGAAGTACCGCTCGTAGTCGCGCGCGTAGGTCGCGACGTCGCGACCCAGGAGCGGCAGCCGCTTGGTGCGGATCACGTGGTCGGGAGTGGCCGGACCCTGCTGCGAGAGCTCCGACACGTCCGGACGATTGGCAAACGCAACGGCCGCCGCCCCATCGCCCACCTGCAGGATCATCGGGGCTTGCGCCGCCTCCGACAGCGCGCGCCGGAGGGTTGCCACATCCGCGGATGCGTACGCGCTGGTTGCCCGCCCCGGCGGCCCGACCCTCCCTTGGATCTGCTTGTGGATGTATGCCTCCGCCAGCGCGACCATGTCGATCATTCGCTCGTACGACTCAGGAGCTGTCTCGCCCCAGGTGAAGATGCCGTGGTTCATCAGCAGCATGCCGATCGTCTGCGGACCGTGCTGCCGCGGGTAGAGATCGGCGCACAAGGCTGCGAGCTTGAATCCGGGCATCACGTAGGGGACAGCGATGAGACGGTCTCCATACACCTGCTGCACCAGTTCGGCTCCGTGCACCGAGTTGGTGAGCGTGAGAACCGCATCCGCGTGGGTGTGGTCGACGTACTTGAACGGGACGATGGCGTGGAGGATCGCCTCCACTGAGGGTGACGGCGCTGACGGATCGATCGTTGCGACGCGCAGCTGTCGTGCCATGTCAGTGTCGGAGAGCGCGGCGAGTTGTGAGAGCGCCAGCAGGTGCCGCATCCGAACCGGTGCGAAGCCGGCCGGCGCGATCGAGGCCAGGTCCCATCCGCTCCCCTTGACCCAGAGAACGTCCTCAGCCTCGCGGAAGATGTTGGTCTGAGTGAGCTTCACCGACGTGTTGCCGCCACCGTGCAGCACCAGGCGCGGATCCTGGCCCAGCAGACGAGACGTGTAGGCACGGAGCTCGAGCTCGGTCGCACACGCGGCTGCGTCGCCGTCGCTCCAGCGACTGTGCACCCCGGCGGTCGTTGCGGTCATGGCTCGTCGTCTGAGAGAACCGGCGATTCCTCGCCGGCACGCTCGACATCCCGGACCGTGACGACGCCATCCGGGCCGGTGCCCACGACCTTCGTCACGTCGATCCCAAGTGCGCTCGCCAAGCGCCGCGCGGCCGGCAGCGCCGCGACGCTGCCTGGCGTGCGTTCCGGTGAGCGGCGCTCGGGTTCGGCGTACGGGGCGGGCGCCGGCGTCGGAGTCTCACGGACTGCTGCGGACGCGAGGCCGGCAGCACCCACACCGCCAGGATCCGGCACCGGTTCTCCCGGTGCGCCGATATAGGCCACCGGCGCTCCTGCTTGCACAGTCTCCCCGGCAGCGCAGAGCACTTTGAGCAGCGTTCCCGCGGCGACCGACTCAACGTCGACCTGGGCCTTATCGGTCTGGACGCTGAACAGGGACTCGCCCAGTGCCACAGTGTCGCCTTCCTTCTTGAGCCATTCGACGATCACCAACTGATCGGTGGTCTGACCCACGGACGGCATGTCGATGCGTTGCACAGCTCGCGTCAGCCTTCGCAGCAGCGTTGAATCGCGGCTTTGATCCTTGCCTGCGAAGGCACCACGGTCTGCTCCATCACCGGCGCGACCGGCAGCGGGACGTCATGGCTCGCGACCCTTCTGATCGGAGCTTGCAGCGAGTACAGGCACTCCTCTGCCACGCGGGCGGCAAGCTCTGCGCCCCACCCTCCTGTGAGGGTGTCCTCGTGGGCGATCACGAGACGCCCGGTCTTCCTGACTGACGCGAAGATCGTCTCCTCGTCGAAGGGCAGGAGCGTCAGCGGATCGATCACCTCGCAATCGATGGCTTCCTGCGCCAACTCCTCGGCCGCGGCGAGCGAACGGTACAGGCTCATATGCGTTGCCACGACGGTGACCGACGCGCCCTCGCGCTTCACCACGGCCTTGCCGATCGGAAAGAAATACTCCTCCTCGGGGACGTGCGCGGTCAGGTCCATACCGCCGGCCGACTCGCGCCCCTTGCTGCCGTAGAGCAGTTTGTGCTCGAAGAAGAGCACCGGGTCGTTGTCGCGCACCGCGCTCTTCAGCAGTCCCTTGGCGTGGTATGCGTCGGAAACGCACACGACCTTCAGGCCGGGCACGTGCACGAAGTAGCTCTCCGGGCACTGACCATGCTGCGCACCGCGATTTGCCGTGCCGACCGGACAGCGGAGCACCATCGGGACGCTCAACTTCCCGTTCGACATGTACCGCATCTTCGCCGCCTGGTTGACGAGCTCGTCCATGCACTCGAACAGGAAGTCGGCGTACTGCAGGTCGGCGATCGGTCGCATCCCCATCAGCGCGGCGCCGACAGCCGCGCCCACGAGCGCCTTCTCGCTGATGGGCGTGTCGATGATGCGCTCGTGGCCGAATGCCTCGGTCAGGCCGAGGTACACGCCGAATGCACCCCCGAACCCGCCGGGAACGCCGATGTCCTCGCCGATGAGAAACACCTGCTCGTCGTGGCGCATCTCTTCGGCGATCGCTTCTCGCAGCGCTTCCGCGATCGTGAGCCGGCGTTCGCCGATGATGGGCGGGGCAGCCATGGTCACAGCACCGGGCCCAGGCTGATGACCGTCGCGTACGCATCGGTCAACGCGTCTTCGGCTCGCGGCAGGGGCGAGTTCCGGGCGAACTCGACGGCGTCGTCGATCGCCGCCTCGACCTCCGCGTCCGTCTGGGCGAGGACCCCTCCATTCGTTGTCGCTGGGAGGCGTGTCCGCAGACGGACGATCGGATCACGCTCCTTCCACAGAGCCTCCTCGTCGCGACTCCGATAGCCCCGGACATCACCACGGCTGTGGCCGGCGAACCGGTACGTCTTGCATTCCAGAAGCACCGGGCCGGCTCCGGCGCGCGCCTCCGCCACAGCGCGTTCGGCGGCCTCGCGCACCGCGAGGACATCCATCCCGTCGACGATCTCGCCCCTCACCCCGTACGCGGCAGCGCGAGTCGCCACATCCGAGACGAGGCTCACCTGGTGGAACGGGGTCGACGCGCCGTACAGGTTGTTCTCGCAGGCGAACACGATCGGGAGATGTTGCACGGCTGCGAAGTTCAGCCCCTCGTGAAAGGCGCCCTCGTTGCTCGCGCCCTCGCCGAAGAAGCACACGGCCACCTGGTCCGTCCGCATCAGCTTGAACGCCAGCCCGAGACCCGTGACCACGGTGTTGCCTCCGCCGACGATGGCGATCGCCGGCAGCATGCCGACCGACGGGTCGCCGAGGTGCATCGAGCCGCCCTTGCCGCCACAGCAGCCGGTCGCCTTGCCGTACAGCTCGGCCATCGCCGCGCGAAGGTCAACGCCTTTCGCCAGCGCGTGACCGTGTGGGCGATGCGTGGAGGTGATCCAGTCGGTGGGCCGAAGAACGTCGCAGATGCCGACCGCGACCGCCTCCTGGCCCTGGCTCTGATGCAGCGTCCCCGGAAGTTCGCCCTGCAGATAGAGGAGATAGACGCGCTCCTCGAAGCGGCGGATGAGCTGCATGTGGCGATAGAGGTCGAGCTCGTGCGCGGCGTCGATCGGCACCGTCGTCTCGATGGCGTCGCGTGTGTCCGAGCTCATACCGCGGTCACCCTCGGCGCGCTCACGTCGCGGCCACTACACCCGTATACCTTGATCAGCGATCGAACCTCGGCGGTCATCCGCGTCTGCGCGACGGCCGTCACGTCGGAGGTCTTGTGCGACCCGAGCAGCTGGTGCACATCGGGATGGCTGCCCGCCGCGCCGACAGCGGATTCCAGGCCACCCCAGAACTGGTGCTTGAGGATGGTGCCGACATTGAACTTTGCGACCCCGAGCGCGATCGCCGGCGCCACTGCGGCCGCCGGGAAGCTGGTCCCGCCGTGGATGACCAGTGGCACGTCGACCCGCTCGCGGATCAATCGCAGGCGCTCCATGTCGATGGACGCTTCGTGGTCCATCGCGATATGGACATTGCCGACCGAAACTGCCAGGCAGTCCACGCCGGTCTGCTCCACGAAACGCGCGGCTTCGTCCGGATCGGTCAGGGTGGCGTGGCTGTGATCCACGCCTGCGGCGCCGGCCTCCGCGGGACTGCCGAGCTCGCCTTCAACCGCCACGCCCGACTCGTGCGCCACGCGACAGAGCTCCCGCACCGCAACGATCGCGCGCTCGGTCTGCCAGGAATGCGTGTCGATCATCACCGCGTTGAAGCCCGCTTCGATACCGCGTTTCGTCTGGTCAAGCGTGTGGGCTTCGTTGAACAGCAGCGCGACGTCGACGGTGCTCCTGGCAGCGTAGCTGCGGCCGATGGCGCCCAGAACCTCCACACCGCCGCCGTCGAGCCACCCCGCGTCCAGCATCATCGCCCCGAAACCGAGAATCACCGGCGCGGACTCCGCCTCCGCGGCGTCGAGCACCGCCTCCAATGAGCACGCGTCCCACGCCTCGAAGTACCCGACCGCATATCCATCGGATCGGGCGTTGCCCAGGATCTGCTGCAGCGGGACCAGCGGCATCTCCCGGCACCATAGCGGCACGAGTGAGCAAGTATCAAGTGACTGAGCAAATGCTCAAGGAAAGCGCTGCAGCCAGGCACCTGAACTGAATTCCAAGCGCGAAATCACGCAAGATCACCCCATGACCACGTCCGAGGGACAGGTTTCGGCCGACCTGCGGAGGGCCCAAGCCGCACTGGCAGGCGGAGACTGGCGCACGGCTGCCGAGTGCGCGCGAGCGTGCATCGCCGGCAGCGACGACGGGGAGGCACATGTCGTTCTCGCCACGGCGCTCTGGTGCGGCTACGACACCACGGCTGCGATCGATGAGATGAAGCTGGCGTATCGACGCCTCGTCGACGGCGGGGCGCCGCAACGCGCGGCCTGGGTCGCCTGCTGGACCGGCTTCGAGGAAGCCTTCACCTATGGCGACCGCGCCGTCGCCAGCGGGTGGTTCGGTCGTGCCGCCCGCCTCCTCGAAGACCTCCCCGAATGCGCCGAGCACGGGTGGCTGCTCCTCTACCGCGCCGCCTTCGAGGGCGACTCCGAACGCCTGGCAGACGCGGCGCTCGAGGCCGAGGCGATCGCCCGCCGTCACGGCAATCGCGATCTCGAGCTCAGCGCCCTCGCCGAACGGGGATTCGCGCTGGTCATCAACGGGGACGTCGACGCCGGGATGCGGCTCATCGACAGCGCCATGGCCGGCGTCGCATCCGGTGACACCACCGCGCCGCTGGTGATGAGCGACTGCTTCTGCGTCACCCTCGCCGCCTGCGAATCCGCACACGATTACGCGCGCGCCGAGGAGTGGTGCCGCGCGGGGCTCGCCGTCGAATCCGACCGGCCCAGCGGCTTCCTCAAAGCGAATTGTCTGGCGACATACGGCTGGATCCTCGGTGTGCTGGGCCGCACCAGCGAAGGCGAGGCTCGACTGCGCGATGCGCTCGATATGTTCGACACCGGCCACTGGCGCCAGGGACATCGCCTGATCCGGGGGAACGCGCTGGTCAAGCTCGCCGACCTGCAGCGCCGCCGTGGCGACCCGAAGAGCGCGGCGCACCTCATCCGTGAGTGCCCCGAGACAGCCGACGTGCTGCGCCTGCGCGCCGAGATGGCGCTGGACGCGGGCGACCACGAGACGGCGACACGTCTTGCGAAGGAGCTGGCGACGATGATGGAGGGGGAGCGCGACACGCGCAGCGTGCTCTCGCATCAGCTCACCATCCGTGCCGCCGCCGCCGCCGGTGACGTCGCGACGGCGCACGGCGCGCTCGCAGAGTTGGAGCCGATCGCAGAGCGGATCGCGACCCCGCCGGTGCGTGCCTGGCTGGCACTGTCGCGGGCCGCCGTGGCCGCGCTCGACGGCAGGGTCGATGAGGCCGTCGCCGCCGATCGCGAGGCTGCGCGTCTCTTCGCGAATGCGGGAACGTGTTTCGACGCGGCGCAGGCTCGGCGTCACGAGGCAGCAGTCCTCCGCGCGGCCGGCCGATTCGACGAGGCAGCTGCCGCGCTGGACGCTGCGAGCCACCTCCTCGGCAACACGGCCGCGCATGCGCGTCCGGCGGGTTTGACGGCACGCGAGACCGAGGTGCTGCGTCTGGTCGCCGCCGGGCTGAGCAACGCCGCGATCGCCCACGAGCTCCAGCTCAGTCCGCACACCATTCATCGCCACGTGGCGGCGGTGTTGCGCAAGCTCGATGTCCCGACCCGCGCCGCGGCAGCGGCCGAAGCGGCCCGGCTGCGCGTCACCTGATCGACCCATGACCCGATCGGGTCACCGTGTCGGAGTCACAGAAATGGCCCGTTCAGGGGACGACCTGGAATGCGGGAGCGCGCGATCGTCGTGTTGCACCCGCCCGAACGGCATGGAGACGCACCATGAACCAGGAAACACTGACCAGGACCTGCGACACGTCCGACATGTACATCCCGCACGGCATGCTCCGCGGAGCGTTCGCCAGTGCACGCGATGTCATCGGCACCGGGTCGTCCTCGGAGCGCGCCGCGCTGATCACCGGTTTCTACGCGAACGTGCTCGCGTTTCTCCACGCGCACCACGGTGCCGAGGACGCGCTGCTCTGGCCATTGCTGCGTGAGCGCGCTCCCGAGCACGCTGCGCTGCTGGACCGCATGGAGGCTCAGCATGCCGCCGTCGACGAGGTCACCCTCGCCGCCTCGCGGGCGCTCGACGCCTACAGCGCCGCACCGACGGGTGAGCACGCGACGGCGCTGGCGGCTGCCATCCGCCGGCTCGCAGTCGAGCTCGACGTGCACCTCGTCGAGGAGGAGCGCGAGATCCTCCCACTCGCGGCGGTCACCGTCTCGCAGGACGAGTGGGGCGCGCTTCCGGGATGGGCGATGGGGCACTTCACCGGCGACAGAATCTGGCTGGTGCTCGGCCTGCTCTTCGAGCAGATGACCGACGCCCAGGTCGAGACGACCCTGCACCACGTGCCCGACTCGGTGCGCGAGCTGTGGAACACGACCGGTGGCGCCGACTTCGCGACGTTCATCGCGGCAGTCCGCGGCTGACGTCTCCGGTTGCAGGCCCTTGACCGATGTGGGGATGAACCGATCAGCGGTTACTCGAACGATCTCAGTCGCGGCCAGAGCTGATCGAGCGGGAGCCTGTGTTGCCCGCACAGGACAATGGGAGCGCCGAACTCCTGGTTGTCCAGCCCGTACGAGTTGGAGACCGTCGCGACGGTCGCGCAGTCGTTGAACAGCGTTGAGAGGAACCTCGGGTCGAGACCGACTGCGATGACCGGACCGTTCATGTGGGCGGGCTTCCAGTAGTAGTAAGTCAGCTCACCGGAGACCGCCGCCGGCAAGCCGAGCGCTGGACCGTAGGTGTTCACCGCGCCGGCTTCACCGTAGTTGTCGGTGAGGATCACCGCGCCGGAGCGTTGGGTCGGCGGCAACCTGTCGTAGACGGCGGCGACCTCTCCAACCAGGTCCTGCCAGCCGACGGTGTCCGCGAAGTCCGTGCGGATCGAGGGGAGAGCAGATCGCGCCATGACCAACTCTGGGAACAGCGGTATGGCGATCGGCGCGAGCACGATCGCCTGCAGCACCAGTGCGACAGCCGTCGTCGCTCGAAGCCAACGACGCCGCTGTTGCGTCCAGATCTCGATGGCGCAGGCGCCGGCCGCGAGGAGGACCGCATCCAGCGGTCCCACGTAATAGCCCTTGCCGACGAACAGGAAGATGACGAAGGCAGTCATCGCCGCCACGCCGAGAGCTCGGCCTCGCCCTGAGAGCAGCCACGCGCACCCAGCGAGCCACACCGGGATGGCGAGTGGCCCGATGAGGGCGAGCTGTTGGGACAGAAACGCCAGCGGCCCGAAGTCACCGGACTGCGCCACGGGATGGGCGAGCGTGAACGCGACCGATGGCCATCCATTCGCGATCTGCCACACCAGGTTGGGGAGAAGGATCAGGCCTGCGAGGGCGAGTCCAACCCACGGCCACGGCGTGCGCAGATGCCGGCGCAGTGGCGTGACGGCAACCGCGACCATCAGCCCCGCGATGAGCGCAACGACCGTGTACTTGGTTTCGAGTCCGACGCCGCAGGCCGTCCCGAGTGCAAGCCAGAGCCGTCGATCGCCGGTCCTCACGAGGCGCGCGGTGATCCAGACGCAGACGAGCCACGTCAGCTGGTCGAAGGTCACTGTCTGAAACAGCCAGTTGGCGCCGAGCAGCACCGGGGCGGTGGCTGCTCCGATTGCGGCGAGGGTGCGCGCCGTCCGGCCGCCGCCGAGCTCGTACGCGATCTGCGCCGCCAGGACAACCATCAGCGCCCCCGCGAGGCTTGGCCAGAGGCGAAGGCCCCAGACGCTCGGACCGAAGATCAGCAGGCTCAGCCTGGCGATGGCGGGCGTCAGCGGCGGGTAGTCGACGAATCCCCAGGCCAGGTGGCGCGCGCTGTCGAGGTAATACAGCTCATCACGCTGGAAGCCGTAGAGCCCGTTGGTCGCCAGATGCACCGCCAGAGCGGCCAGTGCCACACCACCGACCACGACCCGGTCCGTCCTCCAACGCGAACGACCGTGTGCCACCGATGGCTGCGCGGCGTCGGGGGATGCGACGCGCGCGGGCGCCGTGAGCGCTGCGAACTCGGTGCTCGTGGGAATCGCCAGAAGCCGGTGCTCGCTCATGTGTTCGATCCTCAGAGGCACGTTCCCGGTGTCCGGTACCCCGGATCGTCCGATCACACCGCGTCGCCCGGCGTCACCCGCAGGAGTAACTCATCGTCATCCCTTCGGATGAGATTGGCCGCTCGCTACTGCAGGGAGGGCGCCACCAACCCGAACTCGTAGGCAAGCACGACGGCCTGCACGCGGTCGCGAACCTCGAGCTTGTCCAGGATGTGCGCGACGTGGGTCTTCACGGTCGTTTCACCGAGGAAGAGCCGTTGCGCGATCTCGCCGTTGCTGAGGCCGCGCGCCACGAGCAGCAGCACCTCGCGCTCGCGTTCCGTGAGCTCGCGAAGCCGCGATGCCTCGGCACGCGGCGTGTGGCCGCTGAACCGCTCGATCAAACGTCGCGTGACCGATGGTGCGAGCAGCGCCTCGCCGGCGGCTGCAACGCGCACCGCTCGAACGATCTCATCGCTCGGCGCGTCCTTGAGCAGGAATCCGGATGCCCCCGCGCGCAGCGCCTCGAACACGTACGCGTCCAGATCGAACGTCGTCAGGATCACAATCCGCGCTGCGGAGCCGCCGGTGGTGATGCGCCGCGTTGCCTCGAGTCCATCAAGGACCGGCATGCGAATGTCCATGAGCACCACATCCGGGACGAGGTGCGCGACCGCACGCACGGCCTCTTCGCCGTCTGCCGCATCACCCACCACAGCGATATCCGCTTCCTCTTCGAGGAGCGTCCGCAGTCCGGTCCGCACCAGCGGCTGGTCGTCGACCAGCAACACGCCGATCATGCGGTTCGTGCTTCGAGCGGCAGGCGGGCGGAAACGCTGAAGCCCTGGGTGGTCTGTCGAGCACGAAAGTCGCCGTTCAGCAATGCCACCCGCTCGCGCATCCCAGTCAGCCCGTTGCCCTCTCCCTGCTGCGCGGTGCTCTTCTGTCCGTTGTCGGTGACGTCGATCGTGAGGTCGGTGCCTCCATAGCGGAGCGCGACCTCAGCGTCACTGGCGCCCGAGTGCCTGAGCACATTCGTCAACGATTCCTGCACGATCCGATAGGCTGAAAGCTCGACGCCCGGGGCGAGTGGGCGCTGCTCGCCATCGATGCTGACGCGAACATTGACGCCTGCCTGCCGCACCTGCTCGACCAGCGCGTCCAGCTGGAGCAGGTTGGGCTGAGGGGTCAGCATCATCGCCGCGGCCGAGTCGTCCTTGAGCACCCCCACCACGCGACGCATGTCGGCGAGCGCGTCACGACCGGCATGCTCAATCACCTCGAACGTCGCCGCTGCGCCGGCAGGATCACGGCGTGCGAGCCGACCGCCCGCCTCGGCCTGCAGCACCATGACGCTGACGCTGTGTGCGATCACGTCGTGCAGTTCGCGAGCTATGGCCGTTCGCTCATTGGCTGCGGCCTCGCGGGCGAGGAGTCTCGACTGCTCATGCAGTTGCGCGACGTAGGCGCGCCGCGTGCGGACACCGTAGCCGAGGATCACGGGCAGGGCGAAGATGATGGCGTTGTACCCGATGTCGGAGAGGTACACCTGGTGCTGATTGCGCCAGCCGAGTGCAACGCCGGCAACAACGCCGACCGCGAGCATTCCACTGACTGCAACGAGCCGCCACCCTCCGCCGACCGACGAATACAACGTGTACAACGCGACGAGCACGGCGAAGTTCTCGATGAACGAATTCGTGAAGCCCAGGACCAGGTTGAGGATGAGCGCGGCACCGATGAACGCGGTGACCATCGCGGGAAACCGACGGCGCGTCGCCACCGGCAGCGTGATGAGCGCGATCATCACCACCTGGATCGCGGTGAGCTTCCCTGCGTCCTGGTACGCCGCGAGGTCTGCGCTGACCATCAGCAGGAGCGCCAGCGCACCATCGGTCACGATCGGTGGGAGCGCCTGGAAGCGCTTGATCCAGTCTGTGAGCATCGTCCTGGCTGCGAGCCTACCGGAGCGGTGACGCGCTCACATCCTCCTCGAGGACGAGAACGTCCTACCGGAGCCGTTCCAGACCGTCGAGGATGAGATCGAGCCCGAACTCGAACTCCTCGGCATAGTCGTAGCCCGGCTTGAGGGCGTGCTCGACGATCATCTCGGCCAGATACGGGTACCGGTCGGCAGGCAGCTCCCGCAGGATGTTCTCCGCGAGCGCGGCACTCTCCTCCGGGGTGTGGGACGGCAGATTCACCTGCTGCAGCGCGAAGCCATAGATGTAGCCGTCCATGACAGAGAACGCGTGCGCGGCCATGTCGATGTCGAATCCTGCCTTTCGCAGGCTGCCGATCACCGAGTCGTGGTGCCGCAGCGTCGCGGGGCCGGGTCTGATCCGCGACTGCATGAGGCTTGTCGCCCAGGGGTGGCGCGCCAGGGCGTCTCGGGCCGAGATCGCCCGCAGGCGCATGGCGGTCTTCCAGTCGCCGGAGCCGGTCGGGAGCTCGATCTCGCTGAACACCAGGTCGACGATGCCATCGAGGATGTCGTCCTTCCCGGCGACGTGGTTGTACAGGGACATCGCCTCGACCTGAAGCCGTTCGCCGAGCCGGCGCATCGTGAGGGCCTCGATCCCGCGATCATCAGCCAGGGCCACGGCAGCGCGAAGCACCCGTTCCCGGCTCAACCCGGGTCGGGGCTTGACGCTCACGATCTTCTGACCGGCCACTCGATTCCTCCGCGCACCACTCTGAGATGCACCCACCTCGGGCTTGAGGCGCCCTTGACAAACTTACGGCGTAAGTGTACCGTACGGCTCAAGCTTACAAAGTACGTTTCAAGGGAGACAACCGATGACCCCCACCAACCGCCTCGCCAGGATCTCCGGCCTCCTCTACCTGCTCGTCGGCATCTTCGGCGGCTTCGCCGAAGGATTCGTGGAGCCCAAGATGTACGTGGCCGGCAATGCGGCCGCCACCGCCGGGAACGTGGTCGCGAATGCCGGCCTCCTCCGCATGGGCGTCGTCGCCGATCTGCTCGATGGGACCTTCTTCGTCTTCACCGCCCTCGCGCTCTACACCTTGCTGAAGGGCGTGCACCTCAGCGCGGCCAGAGCGATGCTCGTCTTCGTTGCCCTCGCGGCCGTCATCACGTGCGTCAGCGCGGTGTTCGAATTCGAGGGCCTGCGCGTCGCAACCGGCGGCGTCAACGCGGCCACGTTCGGTGTCGGTGGTTCGAACGCCCTCGTCCTGCTGCTGCTCGATGCCCAGCACTACGGCCTCCTCACCGCGCAGATCTTCTTCGGTCTCTGGTTGGCGCCGCTCGGATACCTCGCGTACAAGTCCGGGTGGTTCCCCAAGGCGCTGGGTGTGGCACTGGTGATCGCCAGTGGCTGCTATCTCGTGGACATGCTCGCGGCCTTCATCACCCCAGGTTTCGACCAGAAGATCCACGCGCTCATCGTCATCCCGTGCGCGGTCGCTGAGATCTGGATGGTCTGCTACCTCCTCGTGGTCGGCGTGAAGACGGCGAAGCCTGCGAGGATCGCCCTCGCCCCTGCCCTCGCCGGCTAGCTGGTTTGTGATCGAGAGTCCGGCCGGGTTCCCCGGCCGGACTTTCATGTGCGCAACGGCACCCCCAGCCAGTGTCGCGCCCTTGGAAAGGTCGCGTCATCGCTCTGATGCGAGCGAAAATGGCGCCATGGCAGGCGCAAGGAGATCCACATCCACCGAGGCCTCTCAACGGCATCGACAGAGCGCCTACGGCCGAGTCACGTTTCGGCCAACCGAGATTACTGAAATGGGGTCTTGGCTCCTCGCGCGACAGGTCCCACCCTTGTCTCGCAGTGCCGCGATTCGGGCACTGGCCGATCTCGGAGCGCGACGCTCCTCCTACGAGGCGTTGCTGAGCGACCGAAGGCAGGAGCGAAAGTCAGCATTCCTCGAGTTGATGGCCGCCATGGGCAACGCGGAGCCGATCGCAGATGAGAGTTGGGATCGAGCGGTGATGTCGCTGCGCGACGGCCCACCCAGCTCGATAGGCAGGTAGCGCTCCTCGTTTTGCGGCCTTAGCCTCATAGCGCAAGTGGACGCGGGCTTGTAGACAGCCGTTGCGCAGCGGTCGGTACCCTTCAGCGATGGACAAGCAGATCAGCTACGCCGTCCACGAGGGCGTGCACATCGCATACCAGGTCATCGGCGATGGACCGATCGACCTCGTCTATGCGTCGGGGATCTGGTCCAACCTCGAGATCATGTGGGAGTGGCCGGCGTGGGCGCGATATCTCAACCGGCTGGCGTCCTTCTCGCGGCTCATCCTGTTCGACATGCGCGGGGTCGGGCTCTCCGATCGCGGTCCGGAACCGCCGGTCGTCGAGTTGCAGATGGACGACGTCCGCGCGGTCATGGATGCAGCCGGCTCGGAGACGGCGGCGATCTTCGGTGGTGCGCGCGGCGCCGCGATGATGACGCTCTTTGCCGCAACCTACCCCGAGCGCATCCGGGCGCTCGTCCTGTATGCGCCTGCGGCGAAGACGATTCGCTCGCCGGACTGGCCGTACGGCCGCACCGAGGAAGAACAACAGCACTTCTTTGAGCGATTCACCAGTGAGATGGGGACTGGACGGAACCTGGATATCCAGGGCCCGAGTCACGACGAACGCTTCAAGCAATGGTGGGCGCGCTTCGAACGACTTGGCAACTCGCCGGGAGCGTGGCGCGAGCGGGCGGAGATCCTCGCGCTGGTCGATGTGCGGCAGGCCCTGCCACTCATCCAGGCTCCAACGCTCGTGCTCCATCGCACCGGCGACCGCGTCACCAACGTTGCGCAGGGCCGTGCTGTCGCAGAGCGGATTCCGGGCGCGAAATTCGTTGAGCTCGCGGGCGATGACCACATTCCCTTTCTCGGCGATTCCATGGCGATCACGAACGAGATCGAGGAGTTCCTCACCGGCGCGCATGGGGCACCCGACACCGACCGCGTGCTCGCGACCGTGCTGTTCACCGATATCGTCGGCTCCACCGAGCGCGCGGCGGCGCTCGGCGATCGGGCCTGGCGAGATCTGCTCGAGGCACACCACGCAGTGGTGAGACGCGAGCTCGCGATCCACCGCGGTACGGAAGTCGACACGGCAGGCGACGGCTTCATGGCCCGCTTTGACGGCCCGGCGCGCGCGATTCGTTGCGCGCAGGTCATCGAAGCGGCGGTGCGGCCGCTCGGCATCGAGATCCGGGCCGGCGTGCACACGGGTGAGTGCGAGGTGACGGCTTCGGGACTCGCCGGCATTGCCGTGCATATCGCGGCTCGGGTCGCGGCCGGAGCTGGGCCGGGCGAGGTGCGTGTCTCCAGCACGGTGAAGGACCTTGTCGCCGGCTCCGGCATTCGGTTCATCGACCTCGGCGCACAGCCGTTGAAGGGCGTGCCTGGCGAGTGGGTCCTGTTCCGCGTGGAGCAGTAGAGCAGGGAGCGAATGCGAGGAGGCGGTCAGGCCAGGTCGAAGCGATCCAGGTTCATGACCTTGTTCCACGCCGCTACGAAGTCACCCACGAACGCCTCGCCCGAGTCTGCACACGCGTAGACCTCCGCGACGGCCCGGAGTTGAGAGTTCGAACCGAAGACGAGGTCGACAGCGGAACCGGTCCACTTGACCGCCCCGGTGCTGCGATCGCGGCCTTCAAACTCGCCGGCCGCCGTCTCCGACGCCGTCCACACGGTGTTCATATCGAGGAGGTTCACGAAGAAGTCGTTGGTCAACGTTCCTGGCTTGTCAGTGAAGACGCCGTGTGCGGACTGGCCGGCGTTGGCGTTCAACGAGCGCAGACCGCCGACGAGCACCGTCATCTCCGGAGCGGTGAGCGTCAACAGATTGGCCCGCTCCACAAGCAGCTGCTCCGCCGGCGACGTGTGTCCGGCCTTGATGTAGTTGCGGAATCCATCGAACGTCGGCTCGAGGACGGCGAACGACTCCACGTCGGTTTGCTCCTGCGACGCGTCGGTGCGACCCGGCGCGAATGGGACCGACACGTCGTGTCCCGCGTTCTTCGCCGCCTGCTCGACGGCGGCGCAGCCGCCAAGCACAATCAGGTCCGCGAGTGAGATCTGCGTCCGGCCGGACTGTGCGCTGTTGAAGTCCTGCCGTATCGCACCCAGCTTCTGGAGCACCGTGGCCAGCTCTGCCGGATTGTTGACCTGCCAATCCTTCTGCGGCGCAAGACGTACGCGCGCTCCGTTCGCCCCGCCACGCTTGTCGGTGCCGCGGAAGCTCGCGGCCGACGCCCAGGCGGTCGCGACCAGCTGGGGAATGGAGAGTCCCGATGCAAGGATCGTCTCGGTGAGCGCGGCGATGTCCGCGTTGCCGACCAGCTCGTGATCGACGGCGGGGACCGGGTCCTGCCAGATCTGCGGCTCTGCCGGCACCAGCGAGCCGACGTAGCGTGAGGCTGGTCCCATGTCGCGATGCGTCAGCTTGTACCAGGCCTTCGCGAACGCGAGTGCGAACTCGTCCGGATGCTCGTGGAAGCGCTTGGAGATCGGCGCATAGATCGGGTCCAACCGCAACGCGAGGTCGGTCGTCAGCATCACGGGCGCGTGCCGCTTCGACGGATCGTGCGCATCAGGCACAAGCGTCTGTGCAGCCGGATCCGTGGGGACCCACTGCTGCGCACCCGCGGGGCTCTTGGTCAGCTGCCACTCATAGCGAAAGAGGTTGTCGAAGAAGCCGTTGTCCCACTGCACGGGGTTGTTGGCCCATGCGCCCTCCAAGCCGCTGGTGTGCGCATCAGTGCCCATCCCGGTGCCGCATGAGTTCCGCCAGCCGAGACCCTGCTCGACGAGGTCCGCACCTTCGGGCTCGGCGCCGACGCACTCGCCCTTCACCGCACCGTGCGTCTTGCCGAAGGTGTGGCCGCCGGCGATGAGCGCAACCGTCTCCTCGTCGTTCATCGCCATCCGAGCGAAGGTCTCGCGAATGTCGCGCGCGGCAGCAAGCGGATCCGGGGTGCCGTTCGGGCCTTCCGGGTTCACATAGATCAGCCCCATCTGCACGGCGCCGAAGGGGCGGTCGAGTTGCCGGTCGCCCTTGTAGCGCTGATCACCGAGCCACGTGGACTCGAGGCCCCAGTTGACGTCATCGTCGGGCTCCCAGATGTCCTCGCGACCGCCGCCGAATCCGAACGTCGTGAATCCCATCGATTCGAGCGCGCAGTTGCCGGCGAAGATCATCAAGTCGGCCCAGGAGACCTTGCGGCCGTACTTCTGCTTGACGGGCCAGAGCAGCCTTCGCGCCTTGTCAAGGTTCGCGTTGTCGGGCCAGCTATTGAGCGGAGCAAAGCGCTGCGCACCCGAGCCGCCACCACCGCGGCCGTCGGCGATTCGATACGTGCCGGCGCTGTGCCACGCCATGCGGATGAAGAGCGGCCCGTAATGGCCGTAGTCCGCCGGCCACCAGGGCTGCGACGTCCTCATCACAGCGAAGACATCCTGCCTCAGCGCGTCAAGGTCGACCGTGGCGAACTCCGCTGCGTAGTTGAAGTCCCTGCCCATCGGATTCGCACGGGACGAGGGCTGGTCGAGCACCTTGAGATTCAGTGCATTCGGCCACCAGTCGCGGTTCGACCGGATGCGCTCGATCTGTGGTCCTGGAGTATTCGCGGTAGCGCTGTCAGACACTTCGGTCCTCCGTGTTTCTCATTGCTGTGCAGTTGTTTGTGACGATGATGGTGTCGCGAGACAGTCGGGGCATGTCCCCCAGTAGGTGACCTCGGCTTCCTCGACGACGTAGCCCGCGTCGTCCGCGGCAGTCAGGCAGGGGGAGTGCCCGACCGCACAGTCGACGTCGACCATCCGCCCGCAGGTGCGACAGATGAGGTGGTGGTGGTTGTCACCGACCCGGTCCTCGAAGCGCGCCGACGATCCGGCCGGCTGCACGCGACGGATGAGGCCCTTGATCGTGAGCGTCCCGACAGCGTTGTATACCGACTGCGGGGAGATCGCACCGATCTCGGCCCGGACGGCTTTGTCGATGTCGTCCGCGGTGCTGTGGGGTCTGTCGGAAACGGCCTTGAAGACGGCCAGACGCTGGGCGGTCACCTGGATCTGGTTCCGGCGGAGCAGCAAGGCGTTGTCTGCGGACGTCTTCGGGCGCATCGGCGTAGTTTAGCTCCAATCCTGGACTCAGTCCAAATCCTCTGGACAAGCCCCGGCGAATTTCGGTCAGACGACCGGCGGGTGCCCAGTTTCCGCCTCCCCTGCCGCGTCACCGGCGGCAGCTCCTCGCTGGTACGGCTCCCTCATGAGTGGACTGGACATGACGAAGTCGGCGGTGGAGCGATTGCACGCGATCGGCACGTTGTAGACGACGGCGATGCGGAGCAGCGCCTTGACGTCGACGTCATGTGGATGCGGCTCGAGCGCGTCCCAGAAGAAGATCACCACGTCAACGCGCCCCTCCGCGATCGCAGCGCCCACCTGCTGATCACCGCCGAGCGGTCCACTGAGGAACCGCTGCACATCGAGCCCTAACTCCTGACTCAGGAGCGCCCCGGTGGTCCCGGTCGCGTGGAGGTCGTGCTGACGCAGTGACCCGAGGTTGAATCGCGCCCACTCGAGGAGGTCGGGTTTGCGGTTGTCGTGCGCGATCAGCACGATCTGTTTGCGCGCGCTTCGTGTGTTCAATGTGGGGCCCTCGTGTGCCGGCTCTGGGTGGAGGGAAGGCCGGCGAGAAACTCGCGCGCGCGTTCCGCAGAGGGGACAAGACCCCTGCTCTCGTAGAGTTCGACCGCCCGCTGCGTCGGTTTGCGCGCCTCCGCCCCTCGTCCAGCGAGGAAAAGGATCTCAGCGAGGCTCATCAAGGTGTCCTCCAAAGTGCTGCTGAGATGAGCATCCGCTGCCTTGTCCACCGCCTGTCGAGCCGCGTGCTCAGCATGGACAAAGTCCTCGCGACGAGCGGACAGTCTCGCCTTCAGCGCCGCAATCAGCAGGAGATGTGCGGCGTCCTCGGGCAAGCTGATCGCCTCACACTCAGCCACGACCCGCTCCGCCTCTTCGTATCTGCCCTGCTGATACAGCGCCTCGCCGAGGTCGGCCAGGATGGTGGATCGGACGCCCTTCTCACCGGTCGCTTCAAGCATCGCGTTGCCTTCGCGCAGCAGCTCCTCGGCGCGGACGGGATCGCCGGCGTGCAACTCGACATGTGCGTAGGCCGTCGCGGTCGAGGCGCGCAGGAGCTCGAGGCCGAGTTCGCGGTACGTCTTCCATGCCGCGTCGAGCTCGAGCCGGGCACTCTGCAAGCCGCCCGCGACACCCTGTACGGCTGCGAGCCAGAAACGCGCATGCGTGCGCTGAAGAGGGGACTGCGCTCCATCGACGAGTTCGCGGCAGATGCTCATGCTAACGCTGACCGGTCGATCGCTGAAAAAGGCGCTGAGGCCGATCCAGAAGACGCTTTCTGTTTCCAGTCGCACGTTTCCAGCACGGCGCGCATGCTCGAGTGCACGTTGCGTCGCGGTCCGGAGCCCTTCCATGTCGCCGAGCGTGCTCTGCACTTGTCCGGCCAGTTGCCAGGTGATGGCAAGTCCAGCATCATCGCCCATCGGCGTCAGCGCTGCCCGGGCTTCATCGACGAGGCGCAAGGCATCGTCCCAGAACAGCGTATTCGTCCGCTCCTGCATGAGCGCGAGCTGGATGCGCGCACGCCAGGCTATCGTCGTGTCGTTGCTCGCCGCAGCGTCGGCGGCCACCTGAGTGAGTATCCGCGCTCCGCGGTCGAGCTCTCCAACCTCAAAGAGCGCGTCGCACAGTGCCAGCTGCATCTCGCTTTGCGACGGGTGGCCATCCGGGAGCACCGCAAGCGCTCGATCGAGCAGGTTGACAGCAGCGGTGACGTCAAGCCGCGAGTCCGCCCGTTCTCCCGCGGCACCGAGGAGCTCACCGGCTCGACGGCCGAGCTCGCTGGCCCGGCTGTCGAGAGGGCCAAGCTCGCGGCGATAGCGATATGCCTGCTCGAAGTGGTAGCCGACGATCTCCTCGTATTCCCGAGCCCGGTTGCCCGCTTTCCGCTCGAGCCAGATGGCGAACCGCTCATGGAGTTCCGCGCGCAGTTCTTTGGGGATCCCGGCGTAGGCGGCGTCGCGGATGAGGTTGTGCCTGAACCAGAACGCATCCTCGCCCGGAAACTCGGCCTCGTGCGGCCGGATCAAGTCTTTGCGTGCGAGGGAGAGCAACTGCGCGCTCACGCTCGCGCGGAGTTGAGCCGGCGCCAGCTCGACAACTCCGCCGCGATGGAACAGCCTCCCCTCGACCGACGCGCGCTCCGCAACTGCGCGCTCGGTTGGTTCCAGCCTGTCGATGCGTGCGGCAAGCAGCGCCTGTATTGTCGGCGGAATCGGCGAACTCGGTGAGGTCGCTCTCGGCGCTCATTGCGAGCATCTGCTCGACGAACAAGGGGTTCCCCTCGGCCGCCTCGAGAATGCGCACCCGAAGTTCGTGCGGGACTTCCGCGCCCGCGAGCAGGTGGTCGAACAGCGACGCCGATTCGCTGTCAGGGAGCGGCTCGAGCACAAGCAATGTCGAATTCGGTCGCGGGGCGGTCCACGATGGACGCCGTTCGAGGAGGTCTGGCCGCGCCACCGCAACCAGGCAGATTGGGGCCGACGCGAAGCCGAGCACGTATTCGACGAGGTCGAGGAATGTCGGCTCCGCCCATTCGAAGTCCTCGAGGACGACGATTAACGGACGATCGCGGGCCAGCGCTTCCAGCAGCTTTCGAACGGCCCAGAACGTTTCCTCCGGAGAGGTGGCGCCGCCGCCTTGCCCGACTGCGGCGGCGACCCCCTGGGCCACGAGTGCACCGTCCTCCGGAATGAGTTTCGCGACGGCTCGCGCGTCGCCGCCCGCGATCTGCTTGACAATTTCGACGAGTGGCCAGTACGTGATGCCGTCGCCATACGGAAGGCAATGGCCCACAACGAATGCTGAGTCCCCGCGGCCCGCGATGAGTTCCCCGATGAGACGCGACTTGCCGATACCGGGAGCACCCAACACGGTCACGAGGCGGCACGAACGCTCGGCCACGCAGTCAGCGAGTTGGTCCCTCAGGATCATCAACTCGGACGCGCGTCCAACGAACGGCGAGTCACCACGGCGCGTAATCGCTGCCGCATCCGGCAGAACCTCGACCAGTCGGAAGGCCGGCTCCTTCGCGCTCTTCCCTTTCAGATCAAGCGGTTCGAGTGCCTCGACACGCACGCCATCGCGAACGAGCCGGTGCGTTGTCGCGCCGATCACGATCTCTCCCGGGGCGGCAGCCTGTTCCAGTCGCGCTGCAACGTTCACGGCGTCGCCGGTGATCAACCGTTGTCCGGACGTCGGGTCCCCCGCAACCACCTCACCGGTGTTGACGCCGGTGCGGGTTTCGATCCGGACACCGTGATCGCGGGCGAGGTCCTGGTTGAGCGTGACGAGCCGCTCGCGCATCGCCGACGCTGCCTTCACCGCGCGCAGTGCGTCGTCCTCGTGCAGCTGTGGGATACCGAAGACCGCCATGACCGCGTCGCCGATGAACTTCTCCACGACGCCACCGTGACGCTCGATGACTTCCTGCATCGAGTCGAAATACCTGGTGAGGACGCGGCGCAGCGGCTCCGGATCCAGGCCCTCGCCGAGCGCAGTGGATCCCGTCACATCCGTGAAGACCACGGTCACGGTCCTGCGGGCTTCAGTGCGCTGGTCATGGCCGCCGATGGCGGTTCCGCACGAAGGGCAGAACCGCGCGTCGTCAGCGTTCTCTCGTCCGCAGCCCGGGCATCTCCACACGCGCCGAGTTCTAGATGGCGTTACCCAGTGTCATTGCGGCAGCCAGGTCAGGGCGAGGGAGTTGGCGTCGGCGGAACTGGTGTTGGAGTGGGGACGGGAGCTGTGGGCGTCGGGGTTGGGGCGGCGGTCGGTGATGCGGTCGGCGACGGTCCGGCCGAGGTGCTCGGAGACGGAGACAGAGACGGCGACGCCGACGGGCTGGGCGATGGAGCGCTCGACGGGCTTGGCGATGGAGTCACGTCGGGAAGCGGCCCGAGCTTGAGGTTGGGGACGATGCTCCCGATGCGAGGAAGATCCGCCTGCGGACCGCCAAACGGCGCGTTCTGGCTCGGCGACGCAACGACGAGCGCCACGGCCGCCGCCGCCGCGGCGACGCCCACTGCAGCAAGCGGTGCGACGAGTGGTCGCCGGCGCACCGGGCGATCACCCGTGTTCTGCGGGGATCGCGCGTAGGCGCGACGTTCCGGCGTGAGGATGATGCCCTCCGCGGCGAGGCTCGCCCACGGAGCGTTGGAGTACACGAACGCCTCGAAGACGAGCAACACCGCGATCACGACCGTCACTGCACTGGGTGAGCGCACGAGCATCGCTCCCGCGCCGGCAACGCCCGCGACCATCAGCAGCGTCTCCGCTCGTGACGATCGGAGCGCACCGATCAGCGACCGGCCCTCCTTGCTCTTCGCGGTGCGGAGAAACTCAGCCTGCCTCTGCACGAGACCGCGCACGCATGCGAGCGCGACCACCCACGACAGTGCGAACCACACGCGCAGCGCATACAGCGCGTCGCGCGTGCTCGCGCGGCAGGCCCGGCGCATCGCCCACACCGCGCGCAGCATGCCCGTTCCCGCAAACGCCACCGGCACCACGAGCACCGCGCCGGTCAGCTGCCGCACCGGGAGGCGGTCATGGAGCGACGCCGCGAGCGCAGTTGCGAGCAGCAGCACTGTGAAGGTGGCGGTGAGCACCTCGGCAAACCACTGGACGCTCCCGAGCAGGTAGTGGACGCGCTGCGCGACCGTCAGCCCCATTCGGTGTTTCGCGAACGGCACCATCTCGCGCCAGTGGAATTTGAGGATCTGGATGCCGCCGAGCGCCCACCGGAACCGCTGTTTCTTGAGCCCGTCAAAGTCGAGCGGCATCAACCCCTCGCCGTACGCGGCCGGATCGTAGACCCCGCGATACCCTGCACCGAGCAGGCGCAGCGATGCCTCGGCGTCCTCGGTGATGCAGTCCTGGTTCCAACCGCCGATCGCGTTGAACGCCGATCGCCGGATGAGTCCCATGGTGCCGCAGAAGATGATCGCGTTGCGATGACTGCGCGCGATCATCGTGATGTCGAAGAAGTATCGAAAGCTGTAGAAGAGGCCGCGCAGGTATCGGTTGTCGCGCCATTCGCGGTAGTGCTGCGACGTCTGCATAAAGGCGACCGAGGGATCGTCGAAATAGCCGATCGTGTTGCGCAGCCACTGAGGATGCACCTGGTAGTCGGCGTCGACGATGCCGAGGATCTCGACCTCAGCAGGAAGCCGCGGTGTGGCTTCGTTGAGCGCCCCGGCTTTGAAGCCCGGCCAGTTCTCCAGATGGACGAAGCTGAACCGCGGACCGAGTTGCGCGCAGAGTTGCTCGAGCGGCCTCCAGAGCGCCGGGTCCGTGGTGTTGTTGTCGACGACCTGGATGAGCAGGTGCGGGTAGTCGAGCTGGGCCAGCGACATGAGGGTGGGCCCAACCACCTCGACCGGTTCGTTGTACGTCGGCACCTGGAGCGCGACCCACGGTTCGCGCGTGAGCGGAGGCGCGTGTCGTCGGCGCTCGTGTCGAGAGAGCACATCGCAGATCTCGAACGTGAACGACACCGAGAGCCCTAGCGCAAGCAGCTCGAGCAGCAGTAAGGGGATCGACACGATCACCGCTGCGATCGGCAGATCGCCGGCGAATGTCTGGAGTGCTGCGTATGCGACATAGCAGAACGCTGCTGCACTCACGGCCACGAAGAGCTGGGCGCCGACGAAGCTCCAACGCGGTTGGACGGCTCGCATCACAAGGACCAGGACGATCGCCACGATGCCGAGGGTCGTCATCCCCGGTTCGTCTTTCTCGACCAGAAGAAACACCGCACCCGCAGCCGCGAGGGCGACCGCGCACCACGTGATACCGAGCCACGCGTGCGCCGTCATCGTCCGCGGCGACACGGCGACGGCAACCGTAGTCGCGAGCAGGAGCGTAAAGAAGACGACGCTCTCGAGAATCATGCGTCCGCTCGCTCAGGTGCAGTCGGTGGGCCGTCGCATGGCCCGAAGCCGGCTAACTCGGGTGCGAACTCAAGGCAGTCGCGCGATCTCGCCAGAAGCCATACCTCGCTTGATACTGCTGACGCTGGGCGCGCAGGACCCGTTGCGTCCCGCGCGCCTCGGCGGCGGCGTGGTCGTCCATGTCTCGCACCGTCGGCTCGGCTCGCTCCAGCAACGCGCTGGTCATCCCGATCAACTCGCCGTAGACCTGGCTCCAGTGAATGGCGTCACGAATCTCGCCCGATGTCGGGTCCTCGCCGGGGAGCAGCATCTCCGGGTCGGTGACCCAGGTGACCTCGCTGTGCGCGAGGGTTTCGTCCAACACGTCCATCTCCTGATCGAATCCCCTGAATGTGGGCCCGCTTGGCTTAGCCGGGCTGTTGGCTATCACTTGTAGTGATAACGCCACTATAATACAGAGGTTACGCTGAAGGGACTCGCCGGGATGGCGGACTACTCCTGGCGGCTTCCCCGAGCGCGCCGCTTGCCCTCGTGCATCGCCTGGACGCGACCGACCGGTATCGATCTGCCCTCCTCGATCAACTCGGCGCCCAGCTTCTGTGGTTGCGGCATCCGCGTCGCCCAATGCTCGCCATCTCCGAGGTGACGCACGGCGGTAAGCACCGTGAATTCTCCGGGAGAAACCTTGTCCAGCTCGTCCCAGTCCACCGGGAACGACACCGGAGCGCCAGGCCGCACGCGTGGGCTGTACGCGGCGACGACCGTCGCGCCGCCGACGCGTGTCGAGTCGACGAACACCTTGCCGGCGCGTTCATCCTTGACGAACGCGGTGGTGAGCGCTGAAGGATCCAGACGTTCGGCCCGGGCGGCGATCGCCCGGGTGGCCGCTGCGGCGTCGTCGATCGAGACGTTGGTGTCAATGGGGACGAAGATGTGCAGGCCCTTCGCACCGCTCGTCTTGATAACGGCATCGAGACCTTCATCGACAAGGACTTGCCGCACAACGCGTGCGGCTCGGACGGCCTCGCGGAAGGCATCGCCGCTCGGCGGATCGATGTCGAGCACGAGGTGCGTCATGTGTTCGGGATTGTCGAGGCGTATCAGCGACGGGTGATATTCGATCGCGCGCTGGTTCCCGAACCAGAGTAGCGTCCGGCGGTCGTTGCACTGCGCGTAGGTCACCTCACGCTTCGACGACTCCGCCCACATCGTCACCCGCTGCACCCATGAGGGCGTATACGACGGCAGGTTCTTCTGCATGAAGGCTTCCTGACCGCGGTGCACACGGATCACCGAGAGGGGCCGGTCGGCAAGCTCCGGGATGATCCGGTCGGCGACGGCCTCCAGATAGTTGATGAGGTCTCGCTTGGTTGCCCCTGCCCCGTCAAACAGCGGGGTGTCGAGGTTGGTGAGCTCGACTTCCAGCGGGGCCGCGTCTTCAGGGCTCAACTCAAAAGGCGTCGGCGGTTAGCGCCGCGCAGCGGTCGCGACCTTTCTCGGGCGCTTCCGCGGCGCTCGCTTGGGCACTCGAACCCCGGTCTTCGGCTCAACGGACTCAAGGAGCCTAGCGAATGCGCCCCACCTGTGGGTGATCTTCTTCGTATGGGATCCGTGGGGCCACCAGTCGACGCCTCCCCTGCTGATCCGAAGCTCACCCAATTTTCCTGGACCGTAGGTGACAGTGAGAATCAGGTCGACCGTGCTCACCGGCATGCTCTCGACGCTAAAGGAAACAGCCGCCATCGGGAGTCCTCCTCCTATTTCGAGCCAGGCGCACTGGCAGTGACAACAAAGGCCATCATCCACCCGAGGGGCCCTGTCTGCTACATGCTCAACGCGCCCGCGCCGCGTCGGCACCGCTCGCGCATTCCGAGGACTCGTCGCCGGGCTTCCGCGCGACGAACCGCACGTCGTATCCGACGGACACCATCACGTGATCGAATCCGATGGTCTGGAGACGTGGGATCAACGACGACGCTTCGATGGGGTTATACGTGTCGCCCGCGTGGAAGTCGTGGAGGTCGGTGCTCGCGAGACTGTCGGATCCGACGAGGATCCCGGCCGGCCGCAACACGCGCCATGCTTCCTTGAGCACCTGGTTCTGGAGTGTGACCGTCGGCAGGTGATGCAGCATGGTGAACGTGCCGACTGAGTCGAAGGACTCGTCGGCGAACTCGAGCCTTGACGCATCGCCTGTGACCACCTGCACATTCGACCCGTCGTATCGGGAGGACAGACGTTGAGCCAGCTCCGGATCGACCTCGATCGCGACCAGCCGCCGGACGCGCTTGTGCAGCCATTCCGTTGCGGCGCCTGGGCCCGGCCCGATTTCGAGCATCTCGTCACCCAGGTCGATTTCTGACAGCAGCGATCCAAGGACTTCGTGGTGGATGTGGTCGGCCCATTCGGGGGTTGCGCAGAGAGCGTGGTTCTCGTTCATGCAGACGACGATGAGGGGCACGATCGCCACGGACAAGGGCGTACGCTGACAAACCGTGTCGCGAGAACGACAACCTGTCGATGCCCCTCACGCCAGGACCCGAGGGATCGACGCCTGCATGTTCCCGATGGATCAGGGAGCGCGCTTTGACTGGCACACGCACGACGACGATCAGCTCGCCTGGGCATCGCGTGGAGTGCTCTCCGTCGTCACCGATGCGGCCACGTGGCTGCTGCCACGGTCGCGCGCGCTCTGGATTCCGGCCGGCACTCGGCATGAGGTGCGTGCCCAGGGTGCGGCGGTCATGCGGTCGCTCTACATCAAGCGCGGACTCCTCGCCATCGCGTGGAAGATGCCGACAGTGGTCAAGGCCCGACCGCTCCTGGCGGAGCTGATCGAGTATCTCGGCGACGAGACGCTCGGCACCGAGCGACGCGAGCGAGCCGCCGCGCTCCTCGTCGATCTGCTCGAACCTCTGGACGTGACGACGATCGAGGTGCGGATGCCTGTCGATGGCCGCGCGAGGTCCGTCGCGGAGGCTCTGCTCCGTGATCCGGCCGAGAACCAGACCCTGACGTCGTGGGGTCAAAAGGTCGGCGCCAGCGGGCGCACGCTGGAGCGAGCATTTCTTTCCGAAACCGGGCTTCCGTTCAGCCGGTGGCGCACGCTGGCGCGCCTCCAGGCGTCACTGCCCATGCTCGCGTCCGGGCGCTCGATCAGCCTCGTGGCGCCCGAGGTCGGGTACGAATCCACCAGCGCGTTTGTCGCTGCATTTCACCGCGAGGTCGGGCTCACACCGACGGCCTACTTCCAAGCGCGATGACGGACCTGTTCGATCGCGAGGCGTGGTCACTCGCACCCGACATCCTGCACCTCAATCACGGGTCATTCGGTGCCGTCCCCAACGTCGTGCGCGCGACGCAGGATCGCTGGAGGGACGTCATCGAGTTCGAACCCGACTGGGTTCTTCTCACGCATGCTTCCAGAGGAATTCGATGCCGTCCGGCGCGCGGCGGCAGCGTTCCTCCGTGCCGATCCGCTTGGGCTGGTGCTGACCCCCAACGTGACGTGGAGCGCGGCCATGGTGCTGGCGTCGATACCGCTTGAGCACGGCGACGAGGTGCTGATCACCGACGATACGTACCAGGGCGTGCGTGCCGCGGCGAAGGATGCGTGCTCGCGGACCGGAGCGCGTCTGGTGCAGGCAAGTCTTCCCGCGAGCGACTTTGGTGACGGCGGTGCGATCAGCGAAGCGATTGTCCGAGGGCTGACGCCGCGCACCAGGCTCGCAATCATCGATCACATCACGTCGCCCACCGCCACGTTGCTGGACCCCGAGCCGCTCGTCCAACTGTGTCACGCGAACGGGTCAGCGGTGCTGATCGACGGCGCTCATGCACCGGGGATGCTGGCACTCGATGTTGCACAATCCGGCGCTGATTTCTATGCGGGCGCCTTTCACAAGTGGTGCTGCGCGCCTCGAGGCGCCGCATTTCTCTCTGTCTCTCCTCAGTGCCGGGAGCGCATGGTCTCGCCGGTGCCCGGCTCGGAGTCTGATCAAGGATTCCCCACGGGCCTCGAGTGGAGTGGCACCAATGATTATTCGGCGCTGCTCGCGACTCCGGCGGCACTCGACCTGCTCCAGACCAGCGGCGTGGATCGGTTGCGCGAGCGCAACGCGGCGCTGCTCAACGAAGGCGCAGCGGTCGTCGCGCGAGCGCTTGGGCAGGAACCACCCGCAGCGACCCCGCTGTCCATGGTGACGCTCGAGTTGCCGGCGCGAATGTCGACCGACGTCGCCGGCTGTCGCGCGCTGCGTGCACGAGTGGCGAAGGAGCTCGGCGCAGAGGTGGTGATCGCGGTGGCACGAGGCAGAACGGTGTTGCGCCTGTCGGCACAGGCATACAACCGAGAGGACGACTATCGACTGCTGGCCGCGTACCTCGCCACGATCGGGTGATCCACAACCCGAAGGACGCGGGCACGGTCACGGCCCCATCGGTCAACGCAGACTAGGAGCGACCGTTCGCTCTGGTGACAATGGAACGAGATGCTCAGATACATCGTCGGCCGCCTCCTTCAGGCGGTTGTGGTCCTGCTCGGCGTCGTCACCGTCGTGTTCTTCCTGGAGCGCCTGTTCCCCGGCGACCCCGGAAGAATCATGCTGGCGCCGCGCCTCGGCCCGGCCCAGTGGGCGATCTACGACCATCAGAACGGTCTCGACCAGCCGATCTGGGTCCAGTACTTCGACTTCCTCGCGAATGTCATCCACGGAAGGATCGCGTTTACGCCGCCGGGTTTCGCCAACTCCGTCAACCCGATCGAGGGGGTCGAGGTTGACCTCGATCTGGGAGCCCTTGTGCAGGGGCCCATGATCAACTCGCTGATCCTGACCGGCCTGTCGACTCTGGTGGTGATGCTCTTCTCCGTCCCGATCGCGCTCTACAAGTCATCGCGGCGGCGCCGGCGCGGAGCGCACCTCTCGAACATCATCTCGATGGCGCTCTATTCGATCCCGCCATACGTGCTGGGCACCTGGCTCATCGTGATCCTGGTGACGGATCTGCACTGGATCGACCTGAACACCCCGGACTGGAACACGGGCGATGTCCTCAGCGACCCGGCGGCGCTGATCCTCCCGACGCTGACCCTCGCAACGGGAACGGTCGCGCTCTTCAGCCGCTATCTCCGGGCGTCGATGCTCGAAGAGTTGACCAAGGACTACGTGACAACCGCGCGAGCCAAGGGCGCCTCGCGGGCCCGAGTGAGTCTCCGTCATGCGCTCCCCAATGGAGCGTTGCCCATCATCACACTGCTGGGCACGCGGCTCCCACAGATCTTCGGGGCGCAGCTCATCGTCGAGGTGCTGTTCGGGTATCCGGGGCTGGGAACGACGCTGTGGTCCGCCGCGGGCGCGGAAGCCCTCTACACGATGCTCGGGGTGCTCCTGATCGGCGGTGTTCTCACCGTGCTCGGGACGCTGATCACCGACCTGCTGTACGCCGCGGTCGATCCGCGGATCCGGTATGTGCGCGGGTAGTGGCTGCGCGGGAGCGAGCCGACAAGCCAGCTGACGCATGACCTCGACGTGGCATCGCGCAGGAATATCGAGGTGCGTTCGCATATGGACAGCCATGGCTTTGTGCCGGTTCTGTAACAGATGGACCACCGACTGTTTGCACGACTCTGAAAGTCGTGAGCCTACCCTGCTCGCGTGTCGATGGAGCACCCTCACATTCGAGTTGCCCGCGCTTCGGTGCGCGCTCCCAGCCTGCCGCGTTGGGTGGTGGTCCTTTACACCGCGTTGGCGGTGCTCCTCGTCGCGTATTGCGTGTCGCTGATCGTCAGGCAACCCGACCAGTCGAACCCCTATGTCGACGGCTGGGGCGTTGCTGCGTTCGAGCTGGTCACGAGCGGTCTCTGCATCTGGCGAGCCGTCACCTCGCGCCGGCAAGTCGTTCCGCTCCTGTTGGGCCTTGGAATACTCTCGTGGAGCATCGGCGACACCATTCTGGCCGCGGAGTCGGCAGGTGGAGGGGCAGTGCCGGTGCCATCACTTGCCGACCTCTTCTGGCTGGGCTTCTACCCAATCACCTATGTCGCGCTCGTCATCCTGACGCGCAAGCACCTCACGCGAGTGGGAGCAACGACGTTGCTCGACGGTGGCGTGGCTGGTCTCGGTGCCGCGGCACTGTGCGCCTGCTTCGCCTTCAACACGATCGTGCATTCGGTCGGCGGAAACCCCACGACCGTCGCGACCGATCTTGCCTATCCGATTGGTGACGCATTGCTCCTCATCCTCGCGGTGGGAGGAACGGCGATCATCCCTGGTCGCAAGAACCCACAGTGGCTGCTCATCGCGGGTGCGATCGGTTGCACTGCTGTCGGCGATACGTTCAATCTGTTTGCCAGCTCGGGTTCCCCTTCGCATATCGGGGTGATTCTGGACGGCGTCGCGTGGCCATCCGCGGTCCTTCTGATCTCCTTTGCAGTCTGGATTCGCCCAGTGCACACCAATCCGCTGGCGCGCAATGGGGCTCCGGGATTTCTGCTCCCCGGTCTCGGCGCCGCCGCCGGCCTGTCCATCCTTCTGGTGGATACCTTGCACCAGGTCTCTCCGGTTGCCGTGGCGCTCGCCACCGCCACGTTGATCGCCGTGGGCGTTCGCCTGGCGCTCTCGGTTCGGAGTTCTGCGATTCCTGACGGAGATGCGCCACCGTCAGGCCATCACCGACGAACTCACCGGCCTGGGAAATCGACGGCAACTCTTCAACCTTCTTGACGCCTTCTTTGCCGATTACGCAGATCCGGAAACGATGGACCGCACGCTCTCGCTCCTATACATCGACCTCGATCACTTCAAGGAGATCAACGATTCGTTCGGACATTCGGCCGGGGACGAGGTGCTCAGGCAGATAGGGCCACGGCTCACCGCCCACCTGCGCGAAACAGACGTCCTCGTACGAGTCGGCGGCGATGAGCTGGCGGTGCTCGTCATGGATACCGAGTCCACGTATGCGCTGACTGTCGCGCAACGCCTCATCGCCGAACTCGAGCAGCCATTCCACCTCGACGCACTGAGCGTCCGTGTCGGAGCGAGTGTCGGCATCGCCAATGCACCGGCGGATGCCACCAACAGTGTCGACCTGCTTCGGTGCGCCGACCTCGCCATGTATCGCGCCAAGGTGGGACCGACACCCTTCGAGTCGTACCGGCACGATATCGACGACGACGGTAACCGGCTGCGGCTGGTGGAGGAGTTGCGCAGCGCCATTGTCAACGATCAACTCGAGGTGCATTACCAACCGCAGATGGACCTGGTTACCGGCAAGCGGTCGGCGATGGAGGCACTCGTGCGCTGGCGGCATCCCCGTCTCGGACTCGTGCCTCCGCTCGACTTCATTCCCCTGGCGGAAGAGGCCGGTCTGATGCAGTCGCTCACTGCACTCGTCCTCGAGCGGGCCGTCGAACAGTGTGCGGCCTGGCGGTCGGCCGGTGAGATGGTGACGATCTCCGTCAACGTCTCGGCAACGAACCTTCTCGACTCCGGCTTCAGCCAATCGGTCATCGAGACTCTCCGCCGGCATGACGTCGCTCCCGGATGCCTCATCCTCGAGATCACCGAGACCACGATCATTCGAGACTTCGATCTGTGCAAGGGCGTCATCGAACAACTGCGCCAGCTCGGACTGGGTGTTTCCATAGACGACTTCGGTGCCGGCGTGACATCACTTGCCTATCTTGGAAGCCTTGCCGTCAGCGAATTGAAGCTCGACCGCAGCTTCTTGACGCGTCTGGCCACCGGAGACACAGAACGCAACCTGGCATTGGTGCGCGCCACGATCGCCCTCGGTCACAAGCTGAATATGCGCGTGGTCGCGGAGGGAATCGAGGACGTTGACGCGCTCAACCTCCTTGCGGCAATTGGATGCGACCTCGCTCAGGGATACTTCATCAGCCAGCCGATGTCTGCCCATGACCTCGCGCTCCCGTCGAATCCCGTCGCCGATTCACGACCGAGCGACTCGGCGGTCGCTTAACGTCGCTCGCGACGGGGCGAGAAACGCGCCATCGTGATCAGGGGTCGGTTTGACCCGCCGGTGGGGAGGCTGTAACGGACCTCGGTGCACGTCGGTGCTGATGGACACGCGAGGACAGGGCCTGAATCGTTGTCGCAACGGCGGTGCGGCCGAGACCGCGCCGGTCACCTGCTGCCAGCGCCGTGCTGGCCTCGCCGAGGCTCGTCCACACATCGGCCTCCAGTACCCGGCGAGGAGATGCGTCGTGTGCCCGTTGCAATGGCTGATGACTGTGTAGTTAGATCGCTCGGCTGAGCAGGGGAACGCGCACCCCGAGCCTTCGGGAAGTGAACGCCAGCAAGTAGAGGGCTGCGACGACGATCACCAAAGCCCGGTACCCGGTCAGCATCGCAACGTATTCGAGCACGCCGCCGACAATGGCTCCGACCAGATTGCTTGCGAATGCCGGGATCGAGTCTCCCACCTGCCGGAAACGCTGCGCGAAGATGACGTTGGCAATCGTCACCGGTGCGAAGGAAACGGCGATGCCCAGAATCAAGCGGGGCCAGAAGCCGAAGCCCAGCAACGAGTCCTCGGGAACCAGCCACGCAACGAGGAGCGCCGTGAACAGCAGGGTATACAGCAACCAGTAGCGCCGTACGACGAACTTGCGGGAGATCTCTATCCCCAGCAGCACCGAGAGCAAGACGCCGGCGAAGACAAACGCGTTCACAAACCAGGTTGTTCCAAAGAGCAGGGCGAACTCCACCACGCTCTTGGTCTCCAGGAGCAGGAAGGCCGCTCCCATGAAGAAGAAGTCGGTGTACTTGAAGAGGGAGCGAAGCGGCCCTCCGACCAGCCGCACACACAGCAGCGAAGCCAGGAGCACGAGCGAGAAGGTGATCAGGTACAACGGCGGGATCCCCGGTGTCTCCAGGTATCCGAATGGATAGTCGTCGGTGACTGGCGTCGGGAGACTGCCGCTTTGGGCAGCCCAGGGGTGCGAACAGGTCACGTCCGGGCCATGCATCCCAATGGTCAGTGAGTCCAACGTGCCGGCAACGTCCTCTGCGTCGACACAGGGTTGCGTCCCAAAGGCGATGTGCATGGTGTTGGCCAGGCGATCGACGTACCACGGTTCCCAATAGAAGTTGTAAGCAGCGAACACCCCGTTTGGTGTCAGGTGCTGGCGCACCGAGTCAATCGCCTCCTGGGTGAACAAGTAGCTCTCCAGGCGAAGCGATGACTGCCCCGAGACGACCGTGATCGAGTTTGTTTGCGCCAGGATGATCAAATCGAACTTCTGGGTGTTCTGTTCCAGGAAGGCGCGGCCGTCGCCAATGTCGACGGTCACCTTGGAGCTCTGGTAGGGGTGATCCGGGTTGAGCGTGACCCCCAGTTGCTCAAGTGCAGGATCGATCTCCACCGCGGTGACGTGCTGAGCGCCCATGGCAAGTGCGATGGCCACGTCCTTACCGTTGCCGGCGCCGATCACCAGGACCGATTTCGGGGGAGTGACCATCTCCTGATACGGCTGCAGGTACGCGGAAGGTCCGAACTTTTCGATCTCCGTCACCGGATTGATGCCCTGGTGGGGGAGGCCGTCGACATAGATCACCGGCGTGGAGTACCCGTGGGTCACCGCGGGAAAGGTCTCGATCTTGTAGTACGGAGACCAGCTCACACCGGGAGTCAGGTCCTCTCGACCAAGAATGACCACCAGGGCGATCAATCCGATCCAGCCCAAAATCTTCAGCTTCCTGCGCAGCAATAGAGCCGTCGCGACGGCCACGATCAGCCCCCAGGCGAACGACGGCGCTTCCAGCAGGGCGAGCAGTGAGAAGAGGGTGATGCCCGCAAGGCTGCCCAGCACATCCAGGCGGTACGCCTCGAGCGGCGGGAATTGCCGAAAGAGCCGCGCAACACCATCGCCGATCATGCCCATGATCACGGTGGTCGCCAGAAACACGATGCTGAGCACGATCCAAGCCGGTCCACCGCTCACCGAGACGCCGACGAGGATGAAGGACCCGTTGGGCACAGAGACGTGAATGGGAACCACGAGCGTCAATCCGACCAGGACCGCGAGGGCCGCTGGCATCCAGGGGAGCAGCGCCGCACGACCCCGGCTCGCGTGCAGGAAACCCAATCCGATGCCCAGGAAGCTTCCCAACAGCACGAAGTTGGAGAAGTAGGAGAGAAACAGGATGTTCTCACCCAGCCACTTGATGAGCGCCAGTTCGACAAAGAGCATCAATCCGCTGGCAAGTGCCAGTTGCCGGCGAAGGCTCTTCTGGGGTACCGGTTTGTCCACTTTGGGACCGCCTTCACGCACAGCACCGGATGCTAGGTGCGATCAGGCTCTGCAACGACGCCCGTTGTGCAAACGTTGCCGGGGCGTGGCCGGGTGCAGAGCCGAAGGTTGCGCCCGCATCGTCGCAATCCGCTCATCGACGCCATGGAGAACGCATTCGTGACTAGGGCGATCGGGCGCTGCCCACGGGGCGCAGTAAACGCACCGGAGCACTCACTTCTTCACCACCGTTGATCCACCGCTGACCACGGTCGCGCTGCTCGGAGTGCCACTGGCCGCAGTTCCGGGCATGAGCGTGGTTGTTGTGGTCTTTGTCACGGTCCCGTCGTCTCCGGATGATGAGATCGTGGTCACGGTGCGCGTCACGGATGTCGTGGGTGTCGTGGCAACCGTCGAGACGCCGGGCTTGGTCGTCGCGTTCACCGCGACAACATAGCCGACCGCCGTGACGCCTGTGACGGCCGCGAGAGCGTTGATCCTGCGGCGCAGTTTGAGCGCACGATCCCGCCGCGCCACGCGATCTTGGCCCGATGGTGTGTTGTTCATCTGAGAGTCCCCAGTGGTCGTGTTGACAACACAACGCTGCACTTCGGGGCTGGTGAAGGACTGCGCGAATGCTCGGACTCCGCTGTGAACAATCTCCATCGCATCAGGGTGAGGCGTGCGTGCCGGTCCGAGTGAACAGCATCCGATCAAACGTCACAGGGATATGCGATCGCGACCCGTATCCTGCCCGCCGCGTGGCACGACTTAGTCACATGGATCTGGCGCTGTGCGCGCCCCATGTGGAGGACACGATTTGCGCCCTCGTCATCGCCCTCGATTCCTTGCAACTGCCACCTTCGTGGCGCTCTGCGGCGCGGTGACCGGCCTCGCTGCAGCGGGAGGCGTCGGCCCATTTGCCTCGCTCGAGACGGCAGGACCGCATACCGTCGCGGCGCAGCTCCCGGGCACCCCGCTTCGCGCGGACAGCCTGTTCCCCGCGCCAACAGAGCCGGATCCGACACACGAGGTGATCGTCGTCACCGACCCGCCCGCCCCGCACTCGGCCGCCGAGCCGACGCCGTGGCCCGCGACACCGCCGCCGGCGACCGCTCCGCCGACAGCGACTCCTTCGCCCACCCCGACACCATGTGACGACGACTGCGGTGGCGGGGGTGACCACTGACATGGCGGACTACCACCCTTCAGACCGCGACAGCGCACTTCGGCGGGTCGCATCGTGGACGGCCGGTGGTGTCTCCGGTGTGATCGTCCTGACCGGAGCGCTGTCGGCGGCGAGTGCCGCGAGCTTCGCTGCAGCCACCGCGCCATCCAGCTCCCTGACAGCACCGCCGATTCCTACCGAGAGTGCGCCGGTGCAGGGTGTCCGTGCCACCCCGGGCGTCATCGTCCGAGTGGTCCACGTACCGGCGTCGTCGGCCGGCTCGTACGCGACGTCGAAGGGGATCCCCGCGCCTCGCAAGCCGCCGTCCAGTGGCGGCAGTTCGTCGGCGCCACCACCACCTCCGCCGCCACCGCCTGTATGTCACTCGACCCCGTCGCATCCGTGCTGACCAGTTCCTGCTTCAAAGCAATGGGCACCACCGTGGTTGTGGCGGTGGATGACCCCGCTTCGCTCCCCCTGGCGAGGTCCGTGGCCCGCTCGGTGGTCGGGTCCATCGACGCCACGTGCAGCCGCTTCCGGGTGGAATCCGAGCTCAGCCGGCTCAACCGCTCCGCGGGGGGCGGCTCGGTCGGGCTCTCGGAGTTGCTCGACGAGGCGATCGACGTTGCTCTCGACGCCGCGGCAGCAACTGATGGACTCGTCGACCCCACCATCGGCGGGCTCATCGAGCGCGCGGGGTACACGGTGACCTTCAACGACGTGCCCGCGGACGGGCCGGCGATCGAGCTCGAGGTCCGATCCGCCCCGGGCTGGGAAAGCGTGCGGCACGATCGAGATGCGCGGACGGTCGCGCTTCCGAGTGGCGCATCCCTCGACCTTGGCGCCGTCGGCAAAGCATGGGCGGCGGACCGGGCCGCCCTCGCCGCGGCAGCGCGCATCGGCGCCGGCGCGCTCGTCGCGTGTGGCGGCGACGTGGCCGTCGCGGGACCGGATCGAGCGGACGGATGGCGGGTCCGGGTCACCGAGTTGGTCGATGCCGGCGCCTGGCAGGACGTGCTGATGTTCGACGGGGGTCTCGCGACCTCGGGGACGGAAAGCAGGACCTGGCGGCGCGGAGGCGAGACCCTGCACCACATCATTGACCCGTCCACGGGCCTGCCCGCGGTCTCCCCCTGGGTCATGGCAAGCGTCGCGGGGGCGACCTGCGCCGGGGCGAATGCCGCGGCTACGGGAGCGATCATTCTTGGAGATGCCGCGCCGTCCTGGCTCGGTGCACAGAACCTGCCGGCCCGGCTCGTCCACCGCGACGGGTCAGTCATCACCGTCGGGTGCTGGCCGGACGAGCGCTCCGCGCGATCGTGATGGTCGCGGCGACTGCAACGAACCCCAGCCCGCTCTGGTTCGCCACCCGAGGCGCGGGAGTCATGACCCTCGTCTGCCTCACCGTGGTCGTGATCCTTGGAATCTCGACGTCCCTCCGCGTGCAGGGCAGGCGGACACCGCGATTTGTGACCGCGGCGCTGCATCGGAACTTCGGCCTCTTCACCCTCCTCCTCCTCGCGGTCCACATCGCGACTTCGGTGCTCGATCCCTTCGCCGGAATCCGGCCGGCGGACGCGGTGATCCCGTTTGCGGGCGCCTATCGCACTGTCTGGCTCGGCCTTGGCGTGATCGCGGCCGAGGTGCTGGTTGCGGTGACGGCGACGAGCGTGCTTCGAGGGCACCTCGGACCGCGCGTCTGGAAGCTCATCCACTGGGCGACGTACGCGTCGTGGCCGATCGCACTCGCGCACGGGCTCGGCACAGGCTCCGACGCTCAAGCGCCGTGGATGCTCGGCATCACCGCGGCGTGCATGGCAGCCGTGGTGGTCGCGCTGGCCCGCAGGTTGCTCGTCGGCCGCCTCAGGACGGCTCCCGTGCGAGTTGGCGCGGCCGGCGTCGCAATCGTGACGGTGGTCGAGCTCTGCACATGGGCTTTCGGCGGTCCGCTGGAGCCCGGATGGGCCGTGAAAGCCGGCACGCCGCGCTCGGTCCTCACTTCGGGCTCGACGTCCCAAGTGATCCGGTCAACCCGGAACGGATTTGACGACGCGTTGATCGGCACGGTCAGCAGGAGTTCGGGCGGCACGGGGATCGCGCTCCGGGACGCAGTGGACACGAGTCTCACCGTCGTGATCGTCAGCCCCGGACCGACGCAGACGCTCCCCGAATTGACCGTCGCGCGCAACGGCTCGACGGTGTGTGCCAATGTCCCCGCCCGAGCTGGCGTCTCCTTCTACGCGCTCTGCGGGACGACACGCCTCGTGATCACGCTGTATGGAATCGGGCCGTCGATCACCGGTCGGATCGTGACGTCAGGCCCGCTGTGAGCCAGGGAACGCTCGTCCGAACCGCGCCCGAGCCGCCTCCGGTGCTTGCCAAGCCCGCGGACGGTATGAGGCTGCTGGCGGGACCAGACCTCCACCTTGGATCCGAGAGCTTCGCCGATCACCGATCGCGCCTCGGCAGGCGACCTGTCGGGGGCGAGTGGCTCCTCGACGCCATCGAGCGCAGCGGCCTCAGGGGCAGGGGCGGTGCATGGTTCGCCACTCACCGAAAGTGGCGCGCGGTCCGCCGCCTTGCCGACCTCCGAGGACCCTCGGTTGTGGTTGTGAATGCGTCGGAGGGCGAACCGCTTTCCGCGAAGGATCGAGTCCTGGCCGAGCATCGGCCGCATCTCTTGATCGACGGCGCGCTCCTCGCTGCAGAGACCGTCGGTGCCGATGAGGTGGTGATCTATCTGTCGCGACCGTCCCGCGGGATGACGCGGAGCCTCAAACATGCTCTGCGTGAACGGAGCGGCGATCCCCGTTCTGAGATGCGTATCAGGATCGTCCACACCGAGCACCGGTATGTCGCGGGCGAGTTGTCCGCGGTCGTTCGCCGCCTGAGCGGTGGCCCGTCCAAGCCCCGGTTCGCTCCGCCACACGCTTCAGAGCGCGGCGTCGTCGGCAGACCGACCCTGGTGCAGAACGCCGAAACCCTCGCGCACGCGGCGCTCATCGCGCGCTTCGGCGACGCCTGGTACCGGGAGCGCGGCACCGAGGACGCGCCCGGAACGACACTGGTGACGATCAGAGGCAATGTCGTCCGTGCCGGCGTCAGAGAGGTCGACCTGGGATCGAGGCTCGCCGCAGCCGTGGCCGGCGCGGGTGGCGTCGTCTCGACGCCCGTCGGCGTCCTTGTCGGGGGCTACTTCGGCACCTGGCTCGACGCTGAACGCGGAGGACGAGCACGCCTCAGTCCGACCGACGTCTCGCTTGGCTGCGGGATCATCGGAGTGCTCGGCGCCGATGCTTGCGGGATCGTCGAGTCCGCTCGGATCGTCCGGTATCTGGCGCAGGAGAGCGCAGGACAGTGCGGGCCGTGCGTCCACGGGCTCCGGGACATTGCAGTGGCGATGACCCGTCTCTCGACCGGCGACGCCGACAGAGGCGATCTGTACCGCATCCACCGATGGTCCGAGCTGGTTGCCGGACGCGGCGCCTGTCACCACCCTGACGGCGCGGTCCAGAATGTGCGAAGCGCGCTCGAAACCTTCGCCGAGGACGTCGAGCGCCATGTCTCGGGCCGGGTGTGCTCGGCCATGAGCCGCACGCCGCTCCCCGCACCGCCCCGTAGACGGAGGGGGTGGCGATGATGGACGAACACCCCCGCCTTCGGGTCAATCCGATCCTCTGCGACGGCGCCGGCTACTGCGCCGAGATCGTTCCCGAGCTGATCGCTCTCGATGATTGGGGCTACCCGATGCTGACCACGGATCCAGTACGTGATCCGAGGCTGTTGCGAATGGCCGAGCGAGCCGTCAGTCAGTGCCCGAGGGTGGCGCTGCTGCTCAACCGCGAGCCGGATCGCCACTGAGAGTTCAGTCGTCTGGCGGAGGGCTCACTCCCGGCGAGGGAGATCCGGATTGATCGTCGTCACCGCCACCTCCGGTGCCGTCCTCGGTAGGTGCCGGACTGCCGCTGTGCGAGGAGCGCGGGGTGTCGCCGCCCCCGACTGACAACTCGGTGGGCTCAGGCCGCGTGTCGTCATCCGTCGGTCTCGGCGTCGGGGTGCCGGCCGCAGAAGGGCCTCCCTTGTGCTCCAGGGCCGATTCGTCGGCTGTCAGCGTGGTCACGTCGGACCGATAGCGAGCCCAGAGCGGGGATGTGTGATCGGCGGGCAGCTCGGTGAGCGCAGCTGCGAGCTCCCCCCGCGCGTCGGCGACGGTCTGTTCGACATCGATGCCATCGTGCGCTTCGACGAGCGACGCCTCGGCAAACTCGAGGTGAAGTTCGGCGTCGTTGGATCCCGGGAGCTTGAGCATCACGCTCTGACGCGCGGCCCGAACGACAAAGAGCGCTGACCCAGGCGGCGCATTCCAGCCAGCCGCCGCGACGCCGATGGTTGCAGCGATCGTCGCCGTCGCAGCAATGATCCCCGCGTACCGGAAACGGGGACGAAGACGTGTCGCTGACGTGCGAGGTGCCGCAGCGCCGGAGGACACCGCGGCCAGCATCGCATCGAGGGCCCGCTCGCGAGCGTGACGGCGCGGCTCCCGGCGGCTCGTTTGGCGCCAGGCAGCAAGATGCTCCGACAAGATCGGATCGACGACGTCGGTCATGCTGCCCTCTCGAGCGCGCGCCGGAGTGATTCCAGCGCTCGATGCTGCATCGACTTCACGGCGCCGAGGCTGCGCCTCGTGATCAACGCGACATCCTCGATCGACTGGTCCAAAACGAATCGGCGCACGAGGATGTCCTGCTGCTCGTCGGTGAGGCGGGTCATCGCAGCGCGTACCCGGTCGGACTCGAGGCCAATTTCGGCGATGACACTCGGATCCGGTGAGAAGGAGTGAGCCGGGTTGACTGTGTTTGCGCGATATCGGACGGCGCGTCGTATGTGGTCGACGACCTTGTTCCTGCAGATGTGCAGGAACCACGCCTGCACCGCCGGTTCCCTGTGATCCCGAAGGTTCCGTATGGATGTCACAGCTGCTACGAACACGTCTTGTGCCACATCCTCAGCCGACGACACGTCCCCTAGTCGCGCGAGCGCGTACGCATGCACGTCCGGGTAGAAGCGCTCGAACAGTGCGCTCCACCCGCGAGCCTCGCCGCGCTGCGCGGCCTCTACCGCCTGCGAGAGGCGGTTGGGATCTGCCAGGCTCTCGCCGCCTCGATCACGTTCATCAAATATCAAGTCGTTGGAACTCGTCTCGGAGATACGGGTCGGTTGGCTCACTCGGGCGCACCGAATGCCCTGCCGGCATGACGGTACAGGCGGCGGTTTCCCGCAGGCTCAGATGACAACCGCAAGGTGAGTCGGCTATCGTGTCCTCCTTCTCAGGAGCCGAGATGATCCAGGGGGGCTTGGCATGTCCATGTTTCACTTGCCACATCGCCTTGTTATTCCGGTGGCGGGGCCGGTGCTGGCAGCGGCCATGCTGGTCAGCACACCGGTCACTCTCGGAGCAGTCGGGCGAGCCCCGGCAGTCCGGCCCAACGCGGTCGGCGAACTCGACTGCAACGGTTTGAGCCCCATCCAGGCTGCGGTCAAGGCCGACCTGGCATGTGCCGATCCTCGCGGGTCGTGGGGCGGCCGGTTCTATGAGAACGGAAGCTATATCGGCCACGACGAGCCGTCGGTTCGGTTCGTGTCGTCCTCCCCCAGCTCCGGTAACGACTTCTCGATAACGGAGTCCCTACCGGTGGATCCGACCGCAGCGCCGACGGTTGCCAGCCCCGGTCACGACGTCACCTACTGGTTCGAGCTGAGCGTCGCCCCGTGGTTCTCCACCGATGTCTGCGACCCGAACTCCGCACCACTCCTTCCGTGCACTCCGCGGTCTGACAACAACGCACCGCGGGGGCAATATCCCGGAGGCGGCGCCGCCTTTGTGGAGCTGCAGTTCTATCCACCGGGCTTCGCCCCGTTTGCCGACGCCACCAGCTGCGATGACACCCATTGGTGCTCTGCCCTCAACATCGACAGCCTTGAGTGCCAGGGTAACGGCACTGGCAACTGCAACAACAATTGCGTGGAGCCTGTGAACTTCGCCTTCATCCAGACCGACGGGATTCCCACCGGGCCGCCGAGTCCGCAACTTTCGAACCTGGCCACCTTCAGCCCCAACGCCCACACGCTGCTGATGAACCCGGGGGACAAGATCACCGTCCACATGTTCGACGCCGCGATACCCGGCGGTCACGCCCTGGAAACGCGAGAGCAGGACCTCACCACCGGGCGCAGCGGCTACATGATCGCCTCAGCGCGGAACGGGTTCATGAACACCAACCCGTTCGACTGCACGGGCACCCCCTTCAACTTCGAGCCGGAGTATGCGACCGCGCGCCCCCAGAACATCATCCCCTGGGGGATCGGGCCCTACATGATCAACTCGCAGTATGAGATCGGCCACTGGGAGGCGTGCACGTCGGTCTCGGGTGCCGCCACCACCACCATCGGGACGTTCACTGACACGTACTACAAGCATTGCCAGGGCCCCTACGAGACCGCGGCCGACGGCTCCACTGCCAACGAGCCCGATGACTCGCCCTGCTACCGCAAAGGAGACACGCACGGGGGCACCACCGCGCCCGACCTTGTCACCGGTTGTGACGTCTTCTTCGACGCCATCGGCGACCTGGACTACGACGGACAGCCGTACTGGCCCGACTGGCCCGACGCGACCACTGCCGGCCCCTTCCCATCGTCGTTCCTGCAGCAGCAGCCGACCTCTGGCGGTAAGCCCTATCCGCAGATCCAGTTCATGACCGATTCCAGCGCCACGCAGTTCAACACCAATTGCAACCTCTCCACGGGAGCGGGATGCCAGCTGCCACCCCAAGGGCCGGGCAATTTCTACCCGTATTTCACCCTGGCCACGGTCGGCGGCCATTGCGTGTGGGAGTTCGGCAACATGGCCAACGGGAAGACCTTTGGCGGAGACGCCCAGTACGGTTCGGTCGGCCCGACGACGCTTGGTGCCTTCGCGGGATCAGTCCGAAGCAATCCAACCTGCTGATCGGGAGGGATCAGCCGAAGTACTACGGCAGGTTCTAGAGTCCGCTGGGATGGCAGACGAGTCGCAGCGAGCGCCGTCCCGCTGGTACGGAGGCGCGCGCGCATGACGCCGCCGACGCCGCTCCAGACCATCATCGAGCCGTTCCGGATTCACTCCGTGGAGCCGCTTCGCATGACGACTCAGGAGGAGCGCCGGCGGGCGGTGCTCGCGGCCGGCTACAACCTGTTCGCTCTGCATTCCGATGACGTTCTCATCGACCTGCTCACCGACTCCGGAACGGGCGCCATGTCGCGCGATCAGTGGGCGGCCATTCAGCACGGGGACGAGAGCTACGCGGGCTCCCCGTCCTGGTTTCGTTTCCTTGACGCGGTCCAGGATCTCTTCCCGTTCAAGCACGTCATCCCCACGCACCAGGGCAGGGCCGCGGAAAAGATCCTCTTCACCGCCATCTGCGGACCGGGCAAAGTTGTGCCGAACAACACCCACTTTGACACCACGCGCGCCAACGTCGAGTTCACCGGCGCGGAAGCGGTCGATCTGCTCGTGGCCGAGGGCCGCGATCCTTCAGCACGGCATCCGTTCAAAGGCAACATGGATGTCGACCGGCTCGACGAGTTCATGCACGCCCACGACGGCTCGGTCCCCGTCGTGTTCATCACGATCACGAACAACTCGGGAGGCGGCCAGCCGGTGTCTTTGGCGAATCTGCATGCGGTTCGCGACGTGTGCGACCGCTACGGGGTTCCGCTGTTCCTCGATGCGTGCCGGTTCGCCGAGAACGCGTGGTTCATCCGCGAGCGAGAGCCGGGGCAGCAGCTCAGAGAGGTGCGCGACATCGTTCGTGAGATGGCGGGGCTCGTGGACGGCATGACCATGAGCGCCAAGAAGGACGGGCTTGCCAACATCGGCGGCTGGCTTGCGATGAACGACGACGACCTCGCAGTCCGGTGTCGCAACCTGCTCATCCTGACTGAGGGTTTCCCCACCTACGGTGGTCTCGCGGGTCGGGACCTGGAGGCGATCGCCCAGGGCCTGCACGAGGTGGTGCAGCACGACTACCTGCGCTACCGCATCCGATCGACGGCATATCTCGGCGAGGCGTTGACCGACCTCGGTGTTCCGATCGTCCAGCCGCCCGGAGGACACGCGATCTACATCGACGCGCGCGGCTTGTTGCCGCATGTCCCACCACTGCAGTACCCCGGTCAGGCCCTGGCGGTTGCGCTCTATGAGACGGGGGGGATCCGGAGCTGTGAGATCGGCACGGTGATGTTCGGTCGACAACCCGACGGTACAGAGCGGCCCGCGGATATGGACCTGGTGCGATTGGCGATCCCGCGGCGCACGTACACGCAGAGCCACATCGACTACGTCATCGCGGTGTGCGGTGAGGTGTCAAGGCACGCCGGAGAGCTTCCTGGATACCGGATTGTCGAGGAGCCCCCGGCACTGCGCCATTTCACGGCGCGCTTCGAGCCGGTGCAAGCGCAGTAGCCTGGCGCGTCACATCTTTCGGCGCGCCGGGGTTGGTCGAGGACATCCCGACAGGCGACGGCACTCGCCCGGTGACCTCACGTGCACGTGGTGGCGGGACGTAGACTACGGCGTCGTCCCCTCGGCCGGTCGCACAGGGTTCACCTCATGCGCATCGCAATCGTCAATCTCAAGGGCGGCACCGGCAAGACGGTCACCGCGGTACACGTCGCCGCGGTCCTGGCGGAGCAGGGACGAACCCTCCTGATCGATGCCGACCCTCAGGGCTCGGCTCTCTCCTGGTCGGAGGAGGCAGAACGGCTGCCGTTCGAGGTCATTGCCCTCCCGGTGCGCGACCTGCACAAGCGTTTGAACGGCCTCCTGCCCGGGTGGATGCACGCCGTCGTCGACACCCCGCCAGGAGATCGCGCCATCGTGCGCAGCGCGATCGCTGCAACCGGGATCGTCCTCGTCCCCATCCCCCCGAGCATCATCGACCTCGACCGTCTCGGCCCGACACTCGATCTCATCGCAGAGGTCGATGCGACCTCCAGCACGCAGCGCTTCGTGCTGCTCACTCGGGTGCGCGCGGCGACGCGAAGCGCCAGGCTCACACGCGAGATTCTCACAGACATGGGCGTCTCGCTCCTCGAAGCGGAGATCCCGCTGCGTGAGAGCCTCACCACCAGTTTCGGCACCGTCCCCGCGGCCGACAACCCATACCGCGCGGTGCTGGACGAGCTCATGACCAAGGAGGTCGCCGCGTGACGCGCAACCGAACACCGCGCGAGCTTCGTGAACGCATGGAGCGCGTTACCGCCAAACCGCGCCAACCTCCGGGGTCCCCGTCGAAGCGCCGCCGGGTGCCGACGCCGGACATGCAGGGTCCTGACGTGAGTGTGGCGGCCGCACGTGAAGCGGATGCGGCACCAGCGCGTCGCCGCGGCGCTGCTGGTGCACGTCATCCAGGCGGACCGCCGTTGACGCCAACGACCCAGGATGCGGCGCGACCGGGCGGGCGCCGTGCGCCCGAACACCGCGCTGCGGAGCCGCGGTCCCGTCTCGAGACCCTCGTCGCATGGGGGAAATGGGAACTCACGGTGGTCCCGGCGCGACGCTTGAGATGGCTGAGCGCGGTGATCCGCGCCGGCAATTCGCCGACAGACGATGGCGGGCACGGCGACTGATTCGCAACTGCCGTTTGGGGCTCGCGAGATGGCAGGACGTTGTGAGGGCACAGACGATGGAACTGCATGTGGTGGCGATCCGTCCCGGCGAGGGCGTCAATCTGATCCTCGGACAGAGCCATTTCATCAAGAGCGTTGAAGACCTGCACGAAGCGTTGGTCGGTTCGGTGCCGGGAATCCGCTTCGGGTTGGCATTTGCGGAGGCGTCGGGAAAGGCACTGGTGCGTTGGAGCGGCACCGACGGCGATCTCATCGTTCAGGCCCGCGAAACGATGCTCGAGCTCGGTGCCGGACACACCTTCCTCATCCTGCTCGGCAACGCCTTTCCGATCAACGTGCTGCGCGCTGTCCAGGCCGTGCCCGAGGTGTGTCATATCCACTGCGCCACCGCCAATCCTGTCGATGTCGTCGTCGCCGAGACGGAATTGGGACGCGGGATCCTCGGCGTCATCGACGGGGTCAGACCGGCGGGCATCGAGAGCGAGTTGGACGTCGCCGACCGCAAGGCCCTGCTGCGGAGCTTCGGGTACAAGGCTGGCTGAGCTGCACCCTTCCGGTTCCGTTCGCGCCCGTTGATCGCACTCCGGCATGGCTCGGAGACGTACGCTGAACAAGGAGACCTCACCATGCGAATCGACAACTTTTCGTTCGGCTCCATACAGATCGACGGTCGAACGTATGCGTTCGACGTGGTCATCGATCAGGGCACGGTCCGTAAGCGCAAGAAGGGCGCGTCGAAGCTCCACCGAGAGCGCTATGGGCACACACCGTTATCCGCCGCGGAGGACATCCCCTGGAAGTGCCGCCGGCTCGTGATCGGCACCGGTGCTGACGGCGCGCTCCCGGTGATGAAGGATGTCAAAGCCGAGGCTGAACGACGTGATGTCGAGCTGGTGACAGCGCCCACCCCGGTGGCAATCGCCATGCTCGCGACTCACCGCAAACACACCAACGCCATCCTTCACGTGACCTGCTGACAGAGCTTCGCGACGCTGGAATCCACACGCATCACGGCCGGATCCGCGACGTGCCGTCGAGGTCGTCGGGCACCTGGCGCCGCTAGGCTGTGATATCGCGGTACCAGAAGCTCGCGCCGGCGACGACTGACATGCCGACGGCGTACACACCCGCGATGAGCAGTGCACCGGTGTACGAGACGCTCGACGAGCCCGCCTCATTGAACACGGTTGCCTGACCACCGGTCAGCACCACCGAGAGGATCCGGCCGGGCAGGTACTGACCGACGGTCGGTTCCACCTGGTTGACGAGACCTTCGATAACGAGCAACCAGGCGATCGCGGCACCGACCGCCCCCGCGGGGTTGCGGACCAGCACGGCCACCAGCGTGCCGAAGATCGTCCACCCGATGACTGCCAGCACGAGATTGCCGAGGAATTCCAGGTAGTCGCGAGTGCCCGTCGAGTCCCACCACACCGCGGTGTTGATGCCCTCATGCGGCGCGATGAGCATCGCAACAAGGGTGCCGACGCCGATGGTGAGGACCGTCGAGATGATCATGTACACGAGCAGCGCGATCACGCGTCCAGCGAGGAGTCGTACGCGTCCCGGCTCCTGCACCAGGAGATTCCTCCACGTGCCCTGAGTCCAGTCGGCTCCCAGCACCGCCGCGATGGTGATGAGCACGATGACCGCCACAAGGCTCGCGCTCGGTTGGAGCGTGCCGACGAGACCGAGGTCGGTTCTGATGAGGAACTGCTGCTCGAACGAACGCCGCTGAATGCGCGCCAGGGTGACGCCGACGGCGAGCGCCGTGAGCCCCACCATGACGAGCAGCGCCAGGAGGATGCTGCGCCGGCGGATCTTCGGCCATTCGGACAGGAATGCCGCGAGCATCAGGTGGTCTCCCCGATGATCTTCAGGAAGCTCTCCTCGAGGGTGACCTGGACCTGATGCAGCTCGACGAGGGTTGCGCCTGCCTGCATGGCAAGCCGGTTCAGCTCCCCGGCGAATGCCGGCGGCGCCGCCACCTGAGCACGGCCGTTCTCGATCACGACCGTATAGCCGTGATCGCGAGCGATCCTGGCGACGGTCTCCAGTTGCTCCGGCGCCTCCGTCCCCACCACGATCGCCCCTGTCTGCCGCCCCGGGAGGCTCGCGGCCGGACCGGAGTAGACAGCCCTGCCCGCCACCAGGACGATCAGCCAGTCGGCAATCTGGTCCACCTCGGCAAGGAGGTGGCTGCTGACGAGAAGCGTCGTGCCACCATCTCGCAGGCGCCGCATCAGCTCACGCATCTCGATGATCCCGGGTGGATCGAGACCGTTGGCCGGTTCATCGAGGAGGAGCAGCTCGGGGTTGGACAGGAGCGCGGCTGCAATGCCGAGGCGCTGCTTCATGCCGAGGGAATATGAGCCGACGTTGTGGCGTGCTCGATCCGCAAGGCCCACCGTCTGGAGCAGCCCCGAGATGTCCGCGTCGCGATGCCGTCCAAGCGTCGCAAGGGTCGAGAGGTTGGTTCTCCCTGACAGCGTCGGGTAGAAGGCCGGTCCTTCGATGAGCGCCCCGACGCTGTGCATGAACGCACGCGGGTGACTGATCGACTGACCGAGGACTGACGCGCTTCCTCCGGTCGGGCGGATCAGACCAAGCAGCATGCGCAACGTGGTCGTCTTGCCGGCTCCGTTTGGTCCGACGAGTCCGGCGATGACGCCCCGCGGTATCCGGATCGAGAGCGAGTCGACTGCCCGGCGAGCTCCGAATCGCTTGGTCAGATCGTGGGTTTCGATCGCTGCCGGGAGCGGGGCGTTAGGCGCCGCATCCTGAGACACCGCCGCATTCTGTCATGGGTGTCACGGGCTGACGCAGTCCCGCAGACGGGCTGCCGATGGCGCCGAACGCGCTCATCAACGGCCTGTGCGGCTGCGTGACCGCGTGTGTCCGACCTCGACGGCAAGCGCACGCCGAGTCATCCGGTGACCCGCTCGCATGAAGTCGGGCCACATCGTGTTGTCGAGGAACTGCCGGTAGAGACCGACCCCGCGAATCGCCTCATACGGCACGGGATCGATGAGCTTGACGACCGGCACCTCACGACGCAGCCGAGCCAGGTTCTCGCGCGCCAGCTCGATGTGCTGGATCTCTCGCACCTGTGATGCGGCATACAGAATCGATGCCGGCTTCTCGAGCCACCCGGTGATGTCCTCACCGTCGAATTCCTTCGGGTAGAACCCGTTGATCGCGATGACGACATCCGGCGGCGTTTCGATGTCGAGCAGAGGATGCACCGGCAGAATGTCGGCAGTGCCTCCGTCCCAGTAGTGATGGCCGCGGTATTTCACGGCCTCGATGAACAGTGGAAGAGCGACAGCCATGCGAATCGCGCGAGCAACCGCGAGTCGCGGATGCGTGCGCGGTCCGACGTACTCGACCTGGTTCCGTTCCACATCCCACACCGGCGCGTAGGCGGGGATCGGCAGCTCCGCAAGCGTCATGTCGCCGAGCCACTCCCGGTACCAGGCCTCGATGCGATCGCCGCGCAGGAGTCCATTGAAGCCCCGGCCCCGGCTGGGGATCAATCTGAGCAGGGCCTGCCAGTCGACGTCGACGAGGTCCGAGGCAGTCAACCCGAGGGTGACCTCCGCCACCTCGTCCGCGCGCCATCCTGCCGCGATCGGGAACCCGAACAGCGCCGCCCCCGAGCAGACAGAGATCGCCACGGGGCGGACGTCCGCTTCCTCGAATGCCCGGGCCGCGCCCACAAGGGAGGCGAGCGCCCCACTCCCACCGGTGGTCAGGAGGGCCACGCGACGTGATCGCAGATGCGGGAGCTGCGTCTTCCTGAAGCGGGGGAAGGGATGGAGGTCGATGGCGGGAGATCGCTCGTGCGGCAACGTGAGCAGGGCTCGCCGTGCAACCCGGAGGAACGACGCATCGCTGCGTATCCCATCGGCGAGCTCGCGGGCCATCGTGACGGCGTTGAAGTACTGCCGGATGCGAAGCGCGTCGAGCGCGCGGTCGAGCGGGGTCTGCCTTGTCCGTCGCGTCATGACACCCGACATTACAAATGGTTGGACCCGATCGCCGCAGCAAGCTCTCGACCGCGAGGTTGGTCACGCAATCCCAGAGGATGTCCGATGCACGTGGGAAGCGTCCCCGCCCCAGGTGCGGATGCCCGGAACTCCTCCGGGTGACCAAAGGTCCATTGCTTTGATGTCCTCCGACCCTGGCGAGGATGGGGTCATGGCCGTATCACAGTGACATCCAGGCTCATGGAGGTCGTCAGATGATCAAGACAATCGTCGTCGGCACGGACGGTTCGAAACAGGGACAGCACGCAGTCGCCTGGGCCGCCGACTTGGCGCGCCAACTCGGCGCGGAAGTCGTCCTCGTCCACGTGGCCCCGCCGCTGGCGCCGCCAATCGCCGGAGCGGGCGGATACGTGATGTATGTCCCACAGGACGTCCTCGACCAGAGCCAGGCTGACCTCGAGGAGCGGGTGGTCACCGAGTTCTGCGCGCCACTGAGGGCTGCCGGCGTGGCGTGGCGGTCGCGCGTCCTGGAGGGGTCGGCCCCCGTCGTGCTCGCGGATGTGGCCACGGAGGTGGGCGCGCAATTGATTGTCGTGGGCACTCGCGCCCTGCACGCGCTCGGCGAGCTGCTGCATGGCAGCACAAGCCACGGGTTGACCCTGCACACCGACGTGCCGATCGTCGTGGTTCCGCTGGCCGCTCAAGTGCCGGCGCAATCCCCCGTCGCAGCACCGGTTTAGTCGACTGGTTCCGGCATGTGGCGAGCAACCTTCGAGACAAGGGTGATGACCTTCGCCTCTATTGGGAAAGGCTCGCGACGATCTACGTTAGGAATGGCGAAGACGATCACGTCTCGCGTTCAGAGGAGAACATCATGAGAAAGGCAGTCACAAAGTCCGTTCGCACACGGCATGAGACGCTCAGGCCTGAGGACAGGCTGATGAACAAGACGTGGACGAACATCGCTCGGACCGAGGAGCGGGTGCTCAGCGCCGCCACCGAGGTCGTCGAGGCTGTTCCCGCACCGGTGGACGTCATCGACGGTGCCCTCTCGTTCGCCGCCAAGACCCTGAAGGCACAGCGGGAGGCGCTCGTGCCGCTTCTCGAGAGCGTCACCCCCAGGATGGCAACGGGCGGCTCCGTGCCCACCGTCGCCGACGCTGTGGCATCCGCGTATGGCCTCGCCGAGCGAGTGCTCGAGACGCAGCGCAAGGCACTTCGCGGCATGATCGAAACGGTCACGCCGCCGATGGCGAAGCACGTCAGGACGCCATCCGGCGCCGCGGCGACGCCGAAGCGCACCGTCGCACGCCGCCCGGTGCGTGCGGTCGCAGCGCGGAAGACATCGAGGGTGCGCGGCTAGGCGCTTCCACTCCACAAGGGCTTCGCGCGACCTCATGAGAGTCTCGCGAAGCCCTTCCACATCGGCTGTGGTCATACGGTCGTCAGGGGGTCATCATCGCGGCAATGGTGAATCGGCAATACCACCTCCAGATCAGCTCTGAAGGAAAGGTTTGACCGGATGGACTCGGAACCGGCCGACCTTCCGATGATCACGTCAGCCCAGGTTGAGCGGCTGACTGACGCCGCGTTTCTGACCGATGCTGACGGCACGATCACGACATGGAACTCCGCGGCAGCGGAGTTGCTCGGCCATCCGGCCACCCGCGCCGTGGGGAGCCGCTGTGCAGTCCTCCTCGAGGGAGTGAAGATGTACGGGGCACCGGTGTGCACGCAGCCCTGTTTGCTCGTGCAGGGCTTGTTGGCGGTGCAGCGAAGCTCGCGCGCGCCTGCTCACCCGGACATGGTGGCGCGCCATTCCGATGGCGGGCGCGTCAATCTCAGTGTCGTGGCCATGGCAGTGTCGGTGGACCGAATACCGATGCTTCTGCATCTGCTTCGCCACGAAGCTCAGAGTGAACACGATCCGTTGACGGGTTCGTTGAGCCGCGATGCCTTCACCGTGCGCGTGCTCGACGAGCAGAACCGCGCTCTTCGCATGGGGTCATCACTGGCGGTGGCGCTCGTCGATGTTGACGGACTCAAAGCCATCAATGACGCACACGGCCACGCGACGGGCGATCGACTGCTCATCGGCATCGCAGACGCGCTTCGCGCAGGTCGTCGCGCCGACCTCGTGGCGCGGTGGGGAGGCGACGAGTTCGTCGTTCTCCTTCCTGATGCAACACCGGTTGAGGGGGCCCAGCGCCTGCGACGCACGCTGAGATTGCTGAGACAGACGGTTACCCTCGAATGGAAGCCGGCAACCTTCTCCGCCGGCGTCGCGCAACTCGAGGCGCAGGCTCCCTTCAACGCAGCGTTGGAGATGGCGGACGAGGCGTTGTACAGGGCCAAGCGGCGAGGGGGAGCGTGCGTGCTTGTCGCCAACGCCCAGCCATAGCGGCCGTGACGGTCTCCCTCCGGCCGTTGACCTGCATCTCCGTCTGCCTGTCGTTTCTGCGCTGGCCGCCTCCAAGGGGCTCAGCCGTAAGCGCCTGAGATCAGCCCGACGGCGCCGGTCGTTCCCGGAACTCGTCGTCGCCACGAACTGGCGAAACCTCGTCGGGCGCCTGCTGGTTGTGGTCTTTGTCGAACGAGATGAGGTAGATCGAGGCGATCATCGTCACGGCGAGCAGCCCGAAGATGGCGAGCGTCACGCTACCGAACAGGCCCATATCGCTTGAAACTCCCGGCAGGAACAGGACCATCACCGCAGTCACGAGGCCTAACCCCGGAGGCAACAGCCAAACCCATACGGATCGACCCTCGCGGTCAATCCCGAGCTTGCGCTCGAGACGCTTGAATCCGGCCTCGACCCTCGCCTTGATAGCTGACACCACAACTCCAGCGTTCAGTCAATCACGCGCTCGCGGACCGGCCCAACCGCTTGTGGACCCGATACCAGGAACACTCAGGCGGGAGGATGGTGAGTCAGGCGGCTCACCGCGTGTCGTCGTCACCCCTCCGTGCTCCGCGCTGCGTCGCGCTGCTCGAGCGGCACGTATCCGCGTGGAGCGCTGCCGGCGTATATCTGGCGAGGCCGCGAGATCTTCTGCTCAGGGTCGAGCAGCGACTCCTCCCACTGCGCGAGCCAGCCGGCGGTGCGGGGAATCGCGAAAAGCACGGGGAACATCTCCACAGGAATCCCCAGAGCGCGGTAGATGAAGCCGCTGTAGAAGTCGACGTTGGGGTAGAGCTTGCGACTCACAAAGTACTCGTCCTCGAGTGCGATCTTCTCCAGCTCCGACGCCACCTCGAGCTGCGGCGAGGACCCGGTGACGCGGAGCACCTGGTCTGCCATTTGTTTGATCACCTTGGCACGAGGATCGAAGTTCTTGTAGACGCGGTGGCCGAAACCCATGAGCCGCTCCTTGCCAGCCTTGACTCCGGCGATGAAGTCGGGGATGCGGTCCATCGATCCGATGCGCTCGATCATGCGCACCACCGCCTCGTTGGCCCCGCCGTGGAGGGGGCCGTAAAGGGCCGCGACCGCTGCAGCCGTGGCCGAGTAGGGATCGGGATGCGAAGAGCCGACCGTGCGCATGGCGTTGGTCGAGCAGTTCTGCTCGTGGTCCGCGTGCAGAATGAAGAGGACGTCGAGCGCGTGGGCAATCTCCGGCGCCGCGGCGTAGCGCGGTTCGACCATCTTGAACATCATGCTCAGGAAGTTCGCGGCAAACGGGAGGTCATTGTCCGGATAGTTGTAGGGCAGACCGAGCGAGTGGCGATAGGCGAGTGCGGCGAGTGTCGGCATCTTGGCGATGAGGCGGTAGATGGAGATGCGCCGCTGCTCCTCATCGTGTATGCGAGTTGCGTCGGGATAGAACGTGGAGAGCGCGCCCACCGTGGAGACGAGGATGCCCATCGGGTGAGCATCGTGGTGGAAGCCGTCAATGAACTTCTTGATGTTTTCATGCACCAGCGTGTGGATGGTGATGTCATGCTCCCATTCCTCGGATTGAGCGCGCGAAGGCAACTCTCCGTGGACGAGGAGGTACGCGGTCTCCAGATACGTGCTGTGTTCGGCGAGCTCCTCGATCGCGTAGCCGCGGTAGCGGAGGATGCCCTTGTCGCCGTCGATGTATGTGATGCGGCTGGTGCACGATGCCGTGTTCATGAAGGCGGGGTCGTAGACCAACAGCCCGTGGTCGTCATCCGGCGCGTGCATCTGCTCGAACGCAGTCGCGCGAATGGCGCCGTGCTCGATGGGGATTTCGTAGCTCGCGCCTGTACGGTTGTCGACGATGGTGAGCGTGTCAGGCATGGTGGCCCGAGCCCGTCATGCGGAGATTGGCCCCCTCGGACAGATCGGCGACGGCGACCTCCCCGTACTCGATGCAGTCGACGAGTGCTCTGTACACGTGCGCCACCTCGCGATTCCCGGTGAACTCAATTGAGGGACCCGGTTGAACTCGATCTGCCAGCTGGGTTCTCGACGACATGATCAGGGACTCCTGCGGACGTGCGCAAGGGCCGGAAGGCACGAGTTGGGGCACGCTCAGAGGGCGCATCTGGGACGCGGTCTCAAGGACGTACGATGCGCCCCGTGCACTCCCGCCGCCGCAGTCGTGGACGGCGCTCGGCACGGTGATGGCGCAGCCGTCTCCGAGCTGGTGGCACCAACGCGCGGCGGTTCGCCTGGTGCCACCGGAGCGGCCGCCACTCGAGGGTCACCGCGAGGCTGACGTCGTGGTGATCGGCGGCGGATTCACCGGACTGTGGTCGGCAATCCGGCTCGCAGACCTCGACCCGGGGCTCCGTATCGTTGTGCTGGAGCGGGAATCCGTCGGCTTCGGCGCTTCGAGCCGTAACGGCGGGTTTGCGATGACGATGGTGGCTCGGAGCCTCCACGATCTGGTTCGCAAAGTCGGGCCGGAGTTTGCAAAGACGATCCATAGCGCGATGGTCGACACCCTGGCCGATATCGAGCATTTCTGCACTGCCGAAGGCATCGATGCGGACATCACGCGCCCAGGTCTCCTCACCGTCTCCAACGGCCCCGAGCAGGATGTGCGAATTCAGCAGGACCTCATGGCCGCGGAACGACTCGGCCTCGACGACCTCGTGCCCCTCAGCAGCGCAGAGTGCCGATCGCTCGTCGCTGCAGACGGCGTGCGCCTCGGCCATTTCGAGGCGAACGCGTTGCTCGTCGACCCAGCCGCGCTCGCGGTCGGCCTTGCCTGTGCGGCTGAGCGTCGCGGCGTCGTGGTCTACGAGCACACGCCCATGGAACGGACCGATGTGACACCGTCGGCACTCGTCGTCACGACGGCGAAAGGCGCCGTGCGCGCGCAATGCGGACTGCTGGCGACCAACGCGTATGCGCATGAGGTGGCGCGGATTCGGCGATTTCTCTTCACGATCTGTGCGTCGATGATCTGCACCGAACCGCTCACCGCGGCACAGTGGGACCGCGTCGGATGGGAACGCGGGATGGGAATCGAGGATCGGCGGGTGATGCCGCACTTCCATCGGCCGACTCCCGACGGACGGATCCTGTGGGGTGGGCGCGACGCCCCCGTCTCGGCCGTCGGTCCTGACCCTCGGCGCGATCGGGACCCTCGCATTTTCCGACGGCTCGAGGAAACGTTCCGACAGACCTTCCCGCAACTGGCCGACGTTCGAATCAGCGACGGATGGGGCGGCCCGGTGGCAGCGACGGTGCGCTGCATGCCGACGGTCGGATGGCTGCGTCGCGGCCGTCTCGCATACGCGCTCGGATACAGCGGGCATGGCGTCGGGCCGTCAGCGCTGCTCGCTCGCGTGGCCACCGATCTCCTGCTTGGTCGCAACACTGAGGAGGTCACGTTGCCCTTCGTCACACGCCGGCCCGTGACGCTTCCTCCAGGACCGCTGCGCTGGTGGTTCCTCTCGGCCGCCCAGCGGATCCTGCAGGCGGCGGACGATACAGGTGGGGCCCGAGGGCCGGTGGGACGCACCCTCGTGCGCCTCCTCCAGTAGCGGCAAGACGAAAGTGGGGATCGCCGCCTGGCCTGTGCTTCTGGCCGTGGGGGCGGCGTTCGGAATCGGATTCGGCGCAGCACTGCAGCAGCAGGCAGCGCATGACGTGACGGGGCCTGGCTCCGATGGGCTCGGGTTCATCGCGGCGCTGCTCCGCCGGCGATCCTGGCTCGTTGGAGTCGCAGGCATGGTTGCTGGATTCGGACTCCAGGCGGCCGCACTCGGCCTCGGGCGCCTCGCGGTCGTGGAGCCGATTCTTGCGGCCAGCCTCGTGGTGGCGATTGTGGTGGCAGCGGTTCGGCGGCGGAGGCGACCCAGACGAGCGGACTGGTTTGCCTTGCTGCTCGCCACCGCCGGGGTCGCCGCGTTTGTCATCGTCGCCGACCCGACCGGTGGGCGTCCGCGGGCGGCCGCGGCTGCGTTTGCTCCTCTGCTCATTGCGCTCGGTGCGATCGGCGCTGCCACGCTCTGGCGCGCTCCGCGGTGGTATCCGGCGCGAGCCGCCATGGCGCTCGGGGCCATCGCCGGCACGGCCCTCGGCTGTTCCGACGCGCTCGTCAAGACCACTGTTGCTGATGCGTCGTCGCAGCACCTCGCGGTGCTCGCGACGTTCTCGCCCTACTTGCTCGTCATCGTGGGCGCCGCCGGCTTTGTGCTCCTGCAGTACGCGTACAGGGTGGGCGAGCTCAAAGCGGCACTGCCTGCCGCATCCGTGATGGAACCCGTGACCGGTACGGTCCTCGGGCTGACTCTGTTTGGTGAGCGCATCGCGATGGGCGATTTCGTCTCCGGCCTGGCCTTGGCGGCCGCGGCTGCGACGGCGATCGTCGGCGTGTGGCGTCTTGGCGGGTCGCCACTGCTCGGGAAGCGCGCGGAGGCGGCCGGCACCACCATCGGATCCGATACCAGCTGAGCCAGAGCCAGCCCGTGCGTTCAGCTTTGTGCGCAACCTTCCGGAAGCCGCCCTCGATCCGAAACGGGACCGGGTTCCCGCCCGGCCACCGTGTCAGCCCTTCACACAGGCGTACCGGCGAGGACCGCGTCGATCTGTGAGAGGACAAGGCGCATGCCTTCTTCAACCCCTGTTGCGAGCACCGTCTCCATGCCCGCCAGCGAGTTGAAATGCGTGTGGATCGCCATCACCGCTCCACCGCCATCGCGCTCGTCGATGGTGATGATGAAAGCCGTCATCGCGTTCCCGTCGTTCGGGCGGCCGTCATCGTCGACGTCGGCGTCCCGCAGCTCGAGGTAACGGGGCGGGTCAGCGGCGATGACATCCCACGTGCTGTCGTGGCGCTCGCCCTCGGCCCCGGCCATGAGGAACGTGATCCGCCCTCCGGCGCGCAGGTCGTGGTCGACCACGGTCACCGGGTAGCCAGGAGGCCCCCACCACCGCTCGAACTGGCGGGGGTCGGCCCACAGCTGCCATGCCCGTTCGACGGTGGCATCAAGATCCACCGTGACCGTCATGGTCAGGGATTCGGGGTCCTTTTCAACGCTGGTCACGCTCATCGCCTGCCTCCAGTGGTTCGCTTCTCGGTTGCCAGAAGGTCGTCGATCCGGTCCACCCGCCCCCGCCACAGCTCCTCGATGCCGTTCAGGACCATCCGGGCGCTCTCGACGGTGTGGACGTCGGTGTGCACGAGCCGCTCGCGCCCCCGCTGCTCCTTGGTGATGAGCCCGGCATCCTCGAGCACGGCGACGTGCTTCTGCACGGCGGCGAAGCTCATCGGGTAGCGCTTCGCCAAGGCCGACACGCTGTACATGCCCGCGACGGCAAGGGCGAGGATGTCGCGCCGAGTGCCGTCAGCAAGGGCGTGAAAGATGCGGTCGACGGCAGCGTCGGATGCCTGAGTTACAACCATCTGGTTGTATAATATCGCAGAACCATTACGCCGGCAAGTACGACCGCTACCTCGCTCCGGGTGAAGATCGCACGACTACTCTTCGGCGAGGCGGCGCATCCTTCTGGCGAGTTCCCACGGCAGCGTGTCAAGTGCGACAGTCACGGCTCGCTCGGTCAGGCGATGGTGTCCTGAGATTCTGAGACCGCGCGGGCGTCGAGTGGTCGATGCTGTCGATCTCAGCCCGGCCCTGGTCTTTGTTCGTATCACCTACCCCGCGCAGGCCCGAATAGTGAACGTGCCACTCGCAACCGTTGTGTCGCCGTTCGTCTCAGCGTAGGTATCGGTCCCGGGTGCAAGCCCCGTCTGGGTGTAGCTTGTGGACGTGATGGTGACCGCCCCGGTGTCTTCGAGGTTCAGGGCGTAGCCAACGGTCAATCCGCTGAGCGTCACGGTACCTGTACCGTTGGGCCCGACCTGCTCGCTTGAGCACGTAGTCGTCACGGTGACAACCACGGGTGTCGGCGTTGGGGTGGCGGTCGGGGTGGGCGTCGGGGTTGCTGTCGGCGTGGGTGTCGGGGTCGCGGTGGGAGTTGGCGTCGGCGTCGCCGGCCCCGCAGTCGGGACGACTGTCGAGCTACAAGCTGCGAGGCCGACGGCTGCGATCGCAGTGCCGATGATGATGGTTCTGACTTTCATGTCCTGCCTCCGCACACTCAACGCGAACGCGTCATTCATGGTTACGTCCTTGGGGAGTCCGTACGGATGGCCTCCTGGGCCTCGCGGGCGAAGACGCAACTTCTGCAACTCTCGGATACGTGGAATGCAACCTTTCCCGTGTCTACAGGCCCGAAACAAGCCCAGAAGCGAGGTTGTGCAACCCTAGCGCCGCAGGCAGTTTGAGTGCAGGGTTCTGCCGGTGGAAGCTGTCCAACTGCTACTTCGCATGTGCCGCCAAGTAGGCCGGGGCGAACTGTTGCTATTGAATGCTCACCCCGCCACTCCAACGCTCGTCTTCGTCGACGACGCTTATCGAGTGGAGCGATACCTGTAGGTTCGCGATGAAGCGGTGGCACCGCGTCTTTGATCGGTGGCTCCTTCTCCGATGCTGGGCTGCTCACCAGCGTACAGGTATCCGCGCCGCCGTTGCACGCCGGCTTGCGAACACGTGCTGGCATGCGCAAGCGTCCTCTCACTGACCGGAACCTCCTGTCCCCATTGGAGGGGACAGGAGGTCTTCGACCTGGCCTGCGTCGGGAAGTCAGGGCGCTACGGTGTACGATCCGTCGTTCGTCACGGTGTCATGCGTGTTGCCGCGCAACTGGATCCACCCGTGACCGCTGTGCCCGTTGATGACGTTGTGCCCTTGGCCGGCGATGATGTACGTCACGCCAGTGGCGCTGCCGTTCAGGTGATCGGCGCCGCTGTTGCCGATCAGGAGTACCGACCCCTTGCCGGCGTTGGTGAGTGTGTCGGCACCTGTGCCCTTCGCGCAGAGCACGACGTCGTTGCCCGAAGTCGACTCATTGGTGCCAGTGGTGCAGCTCTTAAACGAATTCACCTCCGAGGTGACTGCCCACGGGAAGAAATTGACGTTCTGCGTGATCTTCAAGCCTGTTCCGAAGCTCCAGACCGACGGGCCGCTGGCGTTGGACCACCAGTCGTCAGTCGCATTGACGACATCGTCGCCGGCGCTCGTGTCGTTGAGGACTCCCGCAGCGTTGGTCGAGTTGAGGTTGCTCTTGGTCAGCGTGACCGCAACCGGGAAATCACCGGACGTGCCGTCGGAGTCGATGTTGACGGCGGCAGTCGACGCTCCGTTGAAGGTGTCGCCGGTGCCGGTGAAGGTGGCCCCGATCGGCTGACCGTCGTACTGGAATACGCTGAGCCCAGTCTCACCGCCGGTCATGTGCGAGTTGTTGACCACCGTCTTGCCGGAGTCAGCGCAGGCGTTCTCGTAGCGGTTGGACATCGTCACGTTGGTGAAGGTCTCGACGATGTTGAACGGCGACGGTGGGGTGTAGTAACCGGTTCCCTGCAAGTCGCCAACGTTGTAGATGCCGATGTCGTTATTGCTTGACGTCGAGTTCTTGACGGTGGTCGTGCCCGCGTCGTAGAGCAGGATGCCGGTCGACTGCGTGTCCTCGTCCGGATTCGGGCCGCACGCAGGTACCGCAGTCTCATCGCACTCGTTGCCGGTGACGTCGGCGCCGGTGATCGTCGCCTTCGCGCCATCACTGATCTGGATCCCGTTCTGAGCAATGGGCGCGATGCCGGCACCGACAACGGTGACGTCGGTGATGGCCGCCGTCGATCCACCGCCGTCAACGGTGATCCCATTCTTCTGGTAGGTCTCGACGGTGTCGCTGGTGAGCGTTGCGTGACCTACGTCCGCAGTCGTCGGGCCGGTCGCCTCGCCGACCTGGACGCCGACACCACCTTGGCATCCTCCAGGGTTCGGACCGCCGACTCCTTCGACGATGGAGTTGCTCAGCGTGAGGGTCGCGCCGCCGAGCACCGCGATTCCATAGTAGTCGTCGTTGCAATAAGCCTCAGCAAATCCACCGTTGATCGTGAAGCCGCTGATGCTCACGGCGCCGTTTACGCAGATGTCGACTTCGTCCTGGTTGTTCGGCCCGTCGGCATCGCAACTCGTCGAGGTGCCGCTAAAGGTGCCTGACCCGTTCACGGTGACGGATCCGTTGGCGACCAGCGAGACCGCCTTGGTGATGACGAGTTGCTCGTCATACGCGTCGGCGCAGACGTTGATCACCTGCCCTGACACGGCAGCGGACAGCGCCGGGCTGATCGTGGTGTAGCCGGGGTTTGCGCAACTGGTGTCGGTGCCGACGACTCCCGTCGCGTTGACCCAGAGAGGCGATGGCGGCGTTGCCGGTGCTGCAGCAACCGACGTCGCTGCGAAGAAGCTCGCGATCACTGCGGAAACGACAAACGCGCCAATCAGGCCGAGCCTGGTACGCATAGTTGGTATCCCCTTTCCTTACGCCCCCGGCCGATTACCAGAGGATTGGCACCCAACATGCGCGTTGTGTCCGCCGTTTGTCAACGCACCGCGCGATCCGGAAACTGCCTCCCTGCGCTTTACAAGTGGCTACGGACGGTGCGGGCGTGGAGCTCGGATTCCCGTGGTCCTGAGCCGGCTCCGCCACTTCGTAACGGCTATTCCAAGAGTGACTAGAAGTCGGAGAAAGCGCGGGCCGGAACGGCGGACCCTCGAACGCTGGGCATGACGCGCACCAAGGGGCACCGGATCAATGGCTGATATGGAATTATCCGTTCCGCAATCCGTCGATGATTGTCGCTGCCCGCAAACTCAGGCCCATCGACTGATCCGAGCATGCGCATGCCGGTCCTCGACTGACCACATCGGAGTTCGTCAAGGATGACCGGTCGCGCCTGCTATCGCGTCGGTCTCCGGAGCGGGCTGGGGCGGCGTCGGGCCGGTGTAGCCCGCGACTGTCGGGGCCGTCCGTCAGTCGATCCACACCCTCACCCGCGGCTACGAGACATCCAGAGCACGTGCGTCACCGGAGAGCCTCCGTCTGGGTGGATTCCAACAACCCAAGCTCAGCCCGGGGGCTCTCTCTTTGCCAGACAACCTCTCTGGGCACTACACCGAGCGGGTCAACTTTCTCGCTGATACGATCTCCGACTGACTGGTGGTCGAGGCACCTCGGTCGTCGCGATCGCAACGTTCGTGACCGTCGCTCTCGTGGCCACCTTGGCCCTGGGTAACGCGGTGTACGCGGATTCTTGCAGGGCGGGATGGACGGGTTACGTTCCGATCGGCTCTTGCGCCAAGACCTTCTGGCCGGGAGCCTTCTTGATCGGCCCGGCTGTCGGGCTATTGGCGGGTGCCAGCGCTGCACTGTTGACGGGTCGTGTGGCCCGGCGCGCCGAAGCAAACTGATCGAACGAACCTAGACGCTCCCCTGAGCTGGCGATGCTCGCCGGTAAGGAGCCTCGCTGATAGTTTCTCCAAGTCGGGGTCTCGAGCGCTCGCGGCGCTGAACGCTGCTATTGGCAGCGGCGAGACAGCGCTCACGCCGTTTGGGCTCGATGCGAGCAGATGCGACGCGCCCCATGCGGCGTCCCATGTCCTTACAAGACTAGCCGTTCGGCGCATCGAGCGAGGGGTCGCATTTTGAGTAAGGACGGGGCTCGCGTCTGATCGGCAAATGCCACATGAGTCGCTGCAACCGTGCCCAACGGCATCACAAGGCAGGGCCGTTCGACCCGCAGCGAATATGTTTGTGATGCTTCTCATGCACTCTCGTCTGCTGAGTGTGCGATCCCCGGCGAGACGTCACGTCCACATTGAAGTGCATGTTGTGTCATACAAAGCCCTCTCCCGACCCTCGCTATGACACATCGGCGAGAGTGTGAACGTCCATGGCTGCCGAGCCACCGTAGCAATCTTCATTGCCCTGGGATTCGCGGTCAGCCTTGGAGCTGTGAGCCTCGCAGGATCCTCTCTTCAGGCTAGCGCCGCTTTCAACTCCGCCCGGCCGGTGAACCTCGACCCGGAACTCACTGTTCAGGACAAGAACCTCGACTGCGAAGCGGCAGCACTCGCCGCAGCCTTCATCGCAAGAAAGGTCGAGGTAAAGACCGGAAACGCGAACCTCCAGAACTGGATCTTCGATCAGATTCCCGTCGACCACCGAGCCGCGGTCGACAGGGATGGCGGTGTGACGTGGGGTGACCCGAACACCGACTTTGTGGGCGACGTCAACGGCTCTGAAGGATTCGCCCCGGGCGACGGCTATGGTGTCTACGAGCAACCCATCGCCAACGTCGTCGCCGAAGTCGGGCATGTCGCGACGGCCGCCACGGGATGGACCACCGCCTCGATCGAAGCGGAGATCGAAGCCGGCAATCCTGTGGTTGTGTGGATCGACTTTCGGAGCCTCTACAGTGGCGCCGGATACGCGACCAGCACGTGGACCGCGTTTGACGGGCGAAAGATCCCTTACACGCTTCACGAACATGCGGTCACCGTGCTTGGTACGAACCCAGGGCACTCGATCACGCTCCTGGATGTGTACTCCGGCAACCAATTCACCTACTCAGACTCTCAATTCACCGCCATGCTGTCCACGTTCCATGGCATGGGCGTGGCAGTCGGACCCGCCATTGCGATCGCTCCTTCATACCCCGTGGTCGCGTCATTGTCTCCGGCTGCGGGCCCGACCACGGGCGGTCAGACCGTGGTGGTCACCGGCACTGGGTTCGCACCTTCGATGGTGGTCACACTGGGTGGCACAACCGTGGCCGCCACGGGGGTTACGAACACCGCGTTCACCATCACGACGCCGTCCGGCGCTGCAGGGTCAGCTCAGTTGGTCGTCACGACGCCGAGTGGATCGAACGTCCTCACCGCCGATGCGGGATACGTATTCACCCCCCTCGCGAGTTATGTCGCCCTGACGCCATTTCGAATCCTCGATACGCGCGCGCGAACCTGCATCCAATGCGGCGCGGGGAAACTCGGATGGAATCAGACAAGGACATTGCAGATCACCGGGGTGACCAACCTGAGAAGTGGTACCGATCTCGTTCCTGCCACAGCCACGGCGATCGTGATGAATGTGACGGCGGTCTCGAGCACTACAGGTGGTCTGCTCACGCTCTATCCCACCGGTACCGCGCTTCCTCGAGCTTCCAGCTTGAACTTCAATGCCGGCACCGCGACGTCCAACCTGGTCACCGTCACGTTGGGTCAAACCACCGTGTCTGACCCGAACCGTGACGTGAACATCTACAACCCACTCGGGTCGCTCGATGTCGTCGCCGATATTGAAGGCTACTTCGCTCCGACACCAAGTAGCGATCCGGTCGGGGAGTTTCACTCGATTGCACCGCTCCGTGTTTGTGACACCCGAGTGGGTCAGCCAGCCAACGTGTGCAACCAGGCGCCCGGGCGTCGGCTCGGCACGAGCGCAGTCATCAAGGTGAACGTTTCTGGGATCCCGGCCGGCGTCACGGGTACTCCGGCGAGCATCCCGAGTGACGGCACAGCCGAGGCGGCCGTGCTCAATCTCACGGCAACCGGGGCCACACTCCCAACCTACCTCAGCCTCTTCGCACCACGCGCCGACGGCTCCTGCCCAACGGCATCGGCCACCTCCACCATCAACCTCTCAGCGAGGTCGACTGACGCGAATCGGGTCTTCGTGAGTCTCGGACCTGATGTGAGTGGTGGTCCCGCAACGGATATCTGCGTCTACAACGCTGCCGGGTCCGTCGACGTTATCCTCGATGTGAACGGATGGTTCGGATCCAGCTTGTCCTCAACGCCAGTCGGCGCGCAGTTCCAAGCCATCGGTTCGAGCCGTGTCTGCGACACGCGGGCCGGCACTGAGACACCGTGCTCCGGCCACACCCTCGGCGCGGGTACCACGCTGCAGATCGCCGTTGCCGGTGTTGACGGTTTCCCGACAGTCGGTCCGGTCGCGATCATTGCCAACCTCACTGCTGTCGCGCCGTCCTCAGGCACGTACCTCACCTCGTATCCAGCAGATGTCGCGCCCCGCCCCAATTCGTCTGACCTGAACATCGTGGGTCCGGTGCTTTCCAACCTCGTCGTCGTGGGTCTTTCACAACTCAGTCCGGTAGGAAATATTCGCCTCTTCAATGCCAGCGGCGACGTCAGCGCCGTGGTGGACGTGGAGGGCTGGTTCCAGTGATGACGCGACTGCGTGTTCTCGGCCTCGCGGGCTTGACCTTCCTGGCCGCTGGTTGTGGAGGCAGCGTCGCAGCATCCCGGTCGACGGCGGTGACGAAACCGACATCAACATCAGCTTCAAGCGGCCGGCTCTCCGTGCTCGCGCAGACTGCCCCGGCCACACTCGTTTCACGTGTCCAGACGTCATCCCCAGTTACGGTGTCCCCGACGCCCGATGCCGTGAGGACGGCATTGACGTTACAGGCGAAGACGGCGCGTCTCGCACGCCGGCTGCCGGCTGGTCCTCGAAACCGGCTGATCGGCCCAGGTCTCAACGTCGGTGTATCCATCTATAGCGACTGCACCGGCCGTTCCAAACTCACACGGAGAAACGCCGCAATCGATATCTGCATGACGTGGGATGTTTACTTCATCGGTCATAGTTTCGGTGGCCCTTTTAGTGTCCTGACCCACGCGTACAACGGTGAGACGCTGACCTGGTACAACGCAGCCGGTGTTGCTCGCCGGTTCACCATCAAGGGTCACCAGTACACCCACGCATATGGGGCGGCGGACATTCCCCCGCCAGGGACGACCGCCCAATTTCAAACCTGCGTTACCCCCAACGGCTCGCGGATCATCACTTACTACGCCGTGTCGCCATGACCAGATTCGCGAAGCTCGTCCATCCTGGAACACCCTGACCAACCCAGGAGTGCAGGTGGAGGACGACGGCGTCAAATCGAGTGGCGCTACTGCTTCAGGGTCCTGGGCACAACTCCCCGGGCGCGGCAGTGCACCACTACGCGGGACTTGACCGGGTCAAGCCCGCGTCAGCGTTGACTTGGCTCACCGCAGCGAGGCCAGCCACGCCGGCGAACTGGGCTGGAGTCGTGCCATGGCAGTCAGCGCTGGGCGGAGACGTCGCCGCGGTCCGCGGCCCTGTATACGGGGGCGATGGTCACCATCACCACGTAGATCACCAGTGCGACCGCCACATGCATGGTCATCAGAACAGCAACCGCCTTCAGCGGTTGACCCCGCAGCAACAACCACCCGTCAGGGAGGAACAGCGCGAGCGTAGCGAGGATCGTGAGCCAGCCATAGAGCCAGCGCGGCGCCGACGAGATCCGCGTCAGCACGGGCCAGCCCATACATCCAATCAAGACCCCGATGATCGTGAGCTTGGCGTAATCATTGAACCTGAAGTGGCCATACCCTCGGGTCGACGGAAACACATGGGTGCCGGCTGAGACCAGCACGGCGTCGGCGAGAAGCGCGGCACCGATCGTAATGACGGTCGCGATCGCAATGCGCAGCACTGTCGGTTGACGGTGGCGCGGTGACCAGTCCACATGGACGAGCGCCAGCAGCCGGTCCAACATCGCCGGACGCGTCGCCGCAACAACCTCGAGGGAGGTCGAGCGCTTGTCAACGTCGACATGTCCGCGCAGCGCTGTCGAGTCGGACACTTCCTGCTGGGGCATCGGGGCCATCGTAGGCGCGTGACCCTGACAGAACGCTGACAGCCGCTTCGCCCTCAAGCGCTCGACGTTGCGCCCATCCGTCTGTTAGCAATCCGTCAGGCGTTCTCCAGCGAAGCGGTGGGTAGGTCTTTCGGTTCGGGTTGGCTCGGGCGGAGTCGGGCGCCGCGCGCCAGCGGCCACAGCACGCCGAACTGTGCACCCTGCGACGGAGCGCTCACAATCTCCCAGCGACCGTGCGTCGCGGTTACCACGGAGTCCGCGATGGCCAGGCCGAGGCCGGCTCCCTCGCCCGTGGTCGTGGCGCGATGAAAGCGCTCGAAAAGCCGCGAAAGCTCAGTCGCTGGAACGCCCTCGCCGTCGTCGGAAACGACGAGCTCGGCGTCGCGCCCAGCCGGCATGCGAAGACCGATCGTGACCTGCGACCGAGCGTGCCGGCAGGCGTTGTCGAGCAGCACGCCCAAGAGCCGATCCAGCCACTCCGCTGGGACCGCGACGATCGCTGGCTTGTCCGGCACATGCACCGCGATGGCCACGCCGCGAGACGCTGCGACGGCGCCGAAGCGCTGAGCGGCGACGCCGATCACGATCGCAAGATCGACTGCCACGGAAACCGGCGGATCGGGTTCGGAGTCGAACCGGGCAAGCCAGAGCAGGTCCTCGATGATATGTCGCATCCGGCCGCTTTCCTGGTCGATCCGGCCCAGGGCCGATCGCAGCTCACCGTCGTCACCGGCGAGCGCCAGGCTGGTTTCCGCTTGAATCACCGTGAGAGGCGTGCGTAGCTCGTGTGAGGCGTCCGCCGTGAACGCCAGCTGCCGCTGACGCATCCGCTCCACGGGGCCGCCGACCCGTCTGCCGATCACGAGCGCCCCGAGGAAGCCGAGCACGACCAGAAAAGGTCCCACGATGAGTTCGGCGAGGATCAGCGTGCTGATCTGATGGGCTGACGGGGCCAGGCTCGCCGCCACCACCACGTGTTCGCTGTCCGAGATCTGAGCGCCGCTGAGGCGGAACGAGGTCCCGGCGATGTTCGCGCTGACCGGCGAGGTCACGGAGCAAAGGCTTGGTGTGAGCGGCGGGGCGGCCCCGATGGGACGGCATGACCTATTGGCTGGTGTGACCCACGTGAGCAAAGGTTCGTCGAAGTCGTTATCCGGTGCGGCCTCGTCGATGATCGGGGGCGGGTGCCTGATGAGCTCGCCGATACGCTGTGCGAGCCGCTGGTCGACCGCCGCGGTCAGGTTGTGCGCGACCAGCAAGTCTGTTGCGGTCAGAAACACAGCAAGCCCGATACCGACCAGCGCGGCGGCGATCGTCGCCGTTCGCCAGGTATGGCGCCGAAGGCTGCGGACCCTGCCGCTCACAACTCGACCAATCGGTAACCGGTGCCTCGCACCGCGACGATGGCCACACCCGCATCGCCCCCGATCTTCGCTCGAAGGCGGGCCATATGCGCCTCGATGGCATTCCAGGTCGCCTCGCCGTCGGGCCATACCTGCTCGGCAAGATTGTGGCGCGTGACCACCTTCCCAGCTCTGCGCATCAGCACCTCGAGAATCGCGTATTCGCGAGGGGTGACCTGGATGAGTTCACCGGCGGTGCGCACCTCATGGGTGGCGGGGTCGAGCTCGAGTCCTGCTACGCGCATGAACGGCGCTCCGTCGCCTGCCGTTCGTCGCAACATCGCCCTGAGACGCGCGAGCAATTCGCCGAAGTCGAACGGTTTGACGATGTAGTCGTCGGCACCCGAGTCCAGACCGGTCACCCGGTCAGCTGGCGTATCGCGAGCGGTGAGCAGCAGGATCGGTAGTGTTCGCTGCTGACGCCGAATCGACACGATCACCTCCACGCCGTCGAGTCCGGGCATGCGCCAATCGAGGACGGCTGCGGCATACTCGCCGGTGCCGAGGAGATCGAGGGCGTCATCACCCCGGGATGCCGTATCGACGACGTAGCCGTGCTGACGGAGACCCCTGGCGAGCACCGCAAGCAGTGCTGGATCGTCCTCGGCAACGAGCAGGCGCATGCGCCAACACTAGCCTGACAGCCGCGAGCGCTCACGTTCAGAGGTCCACCCTGGGTTCTTTCAGGGGCGAAGGGAACGGCTCACGACCCTTCAATGCTCTTCGCTCCCGCTGACGGGATCCTGACGATCCAGACCCGGTGGGTGGCCAAGCACCCTGGCAATCGCAAGCCTTTCGTCAGGGGCGCCTCCTAGGCTTGTGACGTGGCACGACATCGTGAACGCAGGGTCGGCCGACGCCGGCCACCGGTCTCTCCTCGTCCCGAGCCCGCTGGCGCGCAGGCGATTCGTCATGCCGAAATGTCCGGATCGACACAGGCGACGCTCGGGACGGGCGTCGGAGTCGTTGTCCCATACCGCGAAGGAATCCACCTCGACGGCACGGCGCCCGAGTTCGCAACGCGCGGCAGCGCGGCAACTCGCCGCTCGCTGCGGGTTCCCCGTTCGTGGGGGCTCCGATCGACTGATCTCTGTCTGATCGTGCTCGCGATCGCGGGCCTCATTGTGGGGATGTGGGTCCGCCACGGTCAGCTCGCCAATCTCACCAACGGCGGCGCCGTGCTGTCCGCATTCGGACAGTTGACGGCACTGCTTGGGACCTACTCGGCACTCGTGCAAGTGGTCCTGATGTCGCGCAGTCCGTGGGTGGATCAGCTGTACGGTATCGACCGGATCGCCGGCTGGCATCGCTGGTTGGGTTTCGCGACGGTGTACCTGATATGCGCCCATGTCGCGTTCACGACCGTCGGATACGCGGTGAGCAACGGTCAATCCCTCCTATCCGAAACCTCCACGTTTCTCCGCACCTACCCCTTCGTGCTCATGGCCTACGTTGCGACCGCGCTGTTCATCCTGGTCGCGGTGGTCTCGGTGCGTGCGGCGCGCCGCCGGCTCTCCCATGAGACGTGGCACTTCATTCACCTCTACATCTATCTGGCGATCATCCTCAGCTTTCCGCATCAACTCGTGGTCGGCACGGACTTTGAGCGCGATCCTGTCGCGATTGGCTTTTGGGTGGCGCTGTACGTGGTCGCCGCCTTGCTCGTGCTTGCTTTTCGCGTTGTCATCCCCACCAGAATGGCGCTGCGCCACAGATTGCACATCAGCTCGATCACTGAGGAGGTCCCCGGCGTAATCTCCGTCTACATCACCGGTCGCGATCTGAATGACCTCCCTATGCGTGCTGGACAGTTCTTCAAATTCCGATTCCTTGCCCGTGGCATGTGGTGGCGGGTCCATCCCTTCTCTCTCTCGGCAGCGCCTAACGGTCAGTACATTCGCATCACTGTCAAAGCCGTCGGGGACTTTACCTCCGCCATGCGTCACCTGACCAGTGGGACCAAGGTTGTCGTCGAGGGTCCATATGGGATCTTCACCTCGGTGCGCAGGCGTCTCCCACGAGTCGCGCTCATTGCCGGCGGCATCGGCATCACACCGCTTCGTGCGCTCCTGGAGGAGATGCCGCAGCGCAAGAACGCAATCATCCTCATCTATCGCGCGCGCTCTTGGGAGGACGTCGTCTTTCAGCCGGAACTGGACCAATTGATCAAGGACCGCGGCGGTGTCGTCCACTACATCGTGGGTCGCCGTGGACACGAAGTCCCACTCGAACCACTCGCATGGCGCGCGTTGCGCGTGCTCGTTCCCGACATCAAGGATCGCGATGTCTTCATCTGCGGCCCCCCTGACATGCTCCAGGGCGTCGGTAAGAGCCTGCGCGACGTCGGTGTCCCGCCGCGTCAAATCCATCGCGAGCGATTCGCGTTCCTGTAAGGCGAGGTTCAACATGCCCATGCGCGCCGTCGTCACCCTGCTTGCCACCGTCGTGGTACTGGTGCTCCTGGTGAGCTTTCGCACGCCGCCGTCGAACAGTCTCGGCGTGTTGCCGCCGGTGCGGCCGTCCACGTCGTCGTCCGCACAACCCACGTCTGCGCCAACGCCGACAGCCTCCGGGGCGCCACCCGCCGGGAGTGGATCGCCCACGCCCACGCCGAGCGGCACCGGGCTCAAGAACGGGAGCTTCACCGGACAGGACTTTCCCAACTTCTACGGCGACGTGCAGGTCAAGCTCGTCGTATCCGGGGGCAAGATAACGGACGTCGTCCCGCTGCAATATCCGACAGATCGGCCCCAGTCGGCTTACATCAGTTCAGTCGCCGTGCCCTTGCTCCACAATGAAGTCCTCCAGGCCCAGAGCGCCCAGATCGACGTGATCAGCGGCGCCACCTTCACCAGTGACAGCTACGCGCAATCGGTGCAATCCGCGTTGGGTCTGGCGCGTGCGTAGTCTCGCGACGGTCCCGACTGACCACGCGGCGACGCGAAGAGTCCGCGCGGAGCCCTTGATGGGCACCGTCATCGCCATCGACGTCCGGGATCAGGACGTCCCCGAGGAAGTCTTTGACAGCGTGTTTGCGTGGTTCCGCGAGGTCGATGCGACCTTCAGCACCTTCCGTTCAGATAGCGACATCAACCGCCTCGGTCGCGGTGAGGTGCGCGTGAGCGACTGTACACGCGACGTACGCGAGGTTCTCTTCCTCTGCGAGGAGGTTCGCCGAACCAGTGGGGGATGCTTCGACATCTGGCAGGGCGGGCGCTGTGATCCCTCTGCCCTAGTGAAGGGCTGGTCCGTCGAGCGAGCGTCACTCATACTCAAGGCCGCCGGCGCACGCAACTATTTCATCAACGCAGGCGGTGACATCGTCGCGTCTGGCCGGCCAGCGCCGGACCGCAACTGGCGGGTGGGCATCCGGCATCCAGAACAGACTGATCGCCTCGCTGCGGTGCTGTCGGTCACGGACCTCGCTGTCGCAACCAGTGGCACCTACGAACGCGGCGCGCACATCGTCGATCCACGGTGCGGGCGGCCTCCCACCGGCCTCCTGAGCATGACTGTGCTCGGGCCGAGCCTTGCATATGCCGATGCCTACTCAACTGCCGCGTTTGTCATGGGCGCAGTCGGACCGAGCTGGGTGGCCACCATCGACGGATACGAGGCGCTGGCCATCAGCGATCAACGCCGCACGATATGGACCCCGGGCGTGGACGGGCTACTCGTCCGCGATGGCGCCGCGAGCGCTGACTGACCCGCAATCCTAGACTGTGCGGCGTTCCCGGCTCCATGTGGAGCCAGAAGCCCGGCCCCGCGTCGAGACGTGATGATCAGCGGCTGCGGACGACGCCGCGGTGGGCGTGCTGACCGCTCCGAGGCGGAGCAGGGCGCACACCCGAACGAGGTGAGGCAGGGAGACGCTGCGGAGCTGATCCCAGAGCGATTCCGGTGCGGTGACCATCGATGCCGCGTCCGTTTGAAAGACGACCGGGCAAGCAATGCGCGCGGCTTCCGGGGATCGCGCGGAGGTCGCTGCATGGGAGTGACTGTTTCTTGCCCGGCCCCGAACCCACTCTCGGCCCATCCCCACGGGTCGGCTTGAAGTGCGGTCGGGCGATGGCCCGCCCGACGCCGACAACGACATACAGGCGCTTGCGTGGAAGCTACAAACCCCCACTCGGCGCGGCTCGGACAGCGTGTCGACCGTCTCTGCTCATACACCACGTGGCCGAGGCCACCATCCGCTCATTCATGCTTCGCCTCGCCGAGAGCCTGACCACGACCGTCGACGAGGACAACGACTGATCACCGTGCCGGGTGTGGCGGTGTTCAGTGGCAGGTATTTCGAGCGGTTTGTGCTCGCCATGCACCACGGCAGAGTAGCCACATGAAGACTTCTCATCGTTTGGCCGTCGTGGCCAAACAAGTCTTGGCACACCCCGTACCCATGGCCCAAAGCGGCTACAAGTGTGACATTAGGCTCTGCGCCCGAAGGTCTTTCGGCTCTGCCGGCGAGGACAAAGCTGCTTATACGCTGGGAGGCAGTCGCCAGACACTGAAGGAGCACAATGCGAACAGTTGCGGCCAACCCGGCAGTCGACGCAACACCACCGCAGCTGATCCAGGGAGGCCTGGGTGTTGCTGTGTCCAACCATCGTCTCGCCCGCGCCGTGGCAATGACCGGTCATCTCGGGGTAGTCTCTGGGACAGCGATCGACCTGGTGCTCGCGCGACGGCTCCAGGATGGCGATCCAGGTGGCGAGATGCGCCTCGCGATCGAGGAATTCCCCGTGCCCGCCATCGCCGAGCAGATACTGCAACGCTATTTCCTTGCGGCAGGCCGCCGCGGGCGCCCGTACCGAGGCGTGCCCATGCACTCGCACCGGGATAAGCACGCCGCTCAAGACCTGCTCGCGGTTGCAGCGTTCGTCGAAGTGATGCTCGCTAAGCGCGATCACCGTGGCCGAATCGGCATCAATCTGCTCACCAAGGTGCAGATCGCCACCGTGCCGACGCTGTTTGGCGCCATGCTCGCGGATGTCGACTTCGTTCTTATGGGTGCAGGGATACCACGAGATATTCCTGGCATTCTCGACCGCCTCGCGGAAATGAAGTTGGTGGAGACACGGCTCGACGTGGTGGGCGCTTCCGCCCGCGACACCATCCCCCATCTCCGCTTCGATCCGAACCGATTCGGTATCAGCACGGCACCGCGGCGTCCGGCCTTCCTCCCCGTCGTGTCATCACACGCCCTGGCGGCTGTGTTGGCGCGCAAGGCGAGCGGTTCGGTGCAGGGCTTTATCGTCGAGGCACCAACGGCGGGAGGGCATAACGCGCCGCCACGTGGCACGCCCACCTATGACGCACTCGGACAGCCACTCTACGGCGAGCGCGACCGGGTCGATCTTGCAGCTATGCGCGCCCTCGGCCTGCCATTCTGGCTGGCTGGTGGCATGGACTCACCGGAGCGCGTCGGTAGCGCACTCGCCGCAGGGGCCACGGGCGTCCAGGTCGGCACGCTCTTCGCCTTTTGCCGTGAATCAGGATTCACCCCGGCGTTGCGCTGCGCAGTGCTCGACACGGTTACAAGCGGCGGGGAATTCGTGCTCACGTCGTCGCGCGCTTCGTCCACCGGTTATCCGTTCAAGGTGGCATCAATCCCCGGGACTCTGTCCGCGCGAGAGGTCTACGCGGCACGGACGCGCCTCTGCGATCTGGGCTACCTGCGCGAGGCATACGTCAAGCCCGGCGGCGGCGTTGGCTACCGCTGCGCCGCCGAGCCCGTCGCCGATTACGTCGCCAAGGGTGGCGATGCCGCGGCGACGGTCGATCGAATGTGTCTGTGCAATGGACTCAGCGCCGCGGTGGGGCTAGGCCAGGTGCGCGGGGCCGGCGTGGAGCCTGCGGTGATCACCAGCGGTGATGGTCTCGGTACGCTCCGGACCGTGCTGGGCCATCGTGATGGCTACTCCGCCGCCGACGTCGTCACCTACCTGATGCGTTCCGTTCCTCTCGCGGGCGGGCCGTTGAAGCCACGTCACCAGGCAGCTTGTGGTTGAACGGCGTCCGTCATATTGCGCGCTGGGTGAAAACACTCTAGTGAAGAGCAGGAGACACTGGCCGCATGTCCTTCGTCGGGAACGCACGGCAAAAGGGACGCTCAGGTTGATGGCGCGCACGTCGTAGCACCGTGTTGGGCGCGACCCCTCCTGACAACGGCGGAGCCACGTGGCAGCGAGTGCAGCGAACGCGTGCGTCTAGAACCGATGCGCGTCCGCGTCTTTCGACACGTAGGACCTTTCCAGGGTGACGTTCACTCCAGAGGCCAGCGCCCGACCGCGCGACCGTTAGCCAGGAACCATGCGAGGATGCGCGTCACGACGTCGGTGGCCGATTGTCAACATTTCGGCGACCACACTTTGCACTACCCGCTCAAGCCAATCCGACGGGAGATCGGCAATGGATGCGTTATTTTTGGCTCACTCGAGCGATTGCTCGATACACCAATCGGACATCAGGGATAGATGCCGCGGTCGGTCGTCGCCTCAGCGACCCGCTCGATGGCGAGGAAGTAGGCGCCTTGACGCAGCGAGGCCCCGTGCTGCTTCGACATATCCCAAACCTCAGTGAAAGCCCGGTGCATCACCTTCTCGAGGCGAGCGTTGATCTCGTCCTCATCCCAGAAGAAGGATTGCAGATCCTGAACCCATTCGAAGTACGAGACGGTGACACCACCCGCGTTGGCGAGGACGTCCGGCACCACGGTGATGCCACGTTGCTCCAGCAGGATGTCTGCGTCGGGAGTGAGCGGTCCGTTCGCCGCCTCGAGGATGAGCTGAGCCTGAATACGTCCAGCATTCTCGCTGGTGACCTGGTTTTCCAGCGCGGCCGGCACGAGCACGTCGCACGGCACCTCGAGGACCTCATGAGCAGCGATGACGCTCGCGCCGGGGAAGCCGGTGACGCTGCCTGTCGATTTCTTGTGCGCGATCAGTCGACCCACGTCGAGGCCAGCGGGACTGTGGATCGCGCCGCTGCTGTCAGAAACCGCTACGACAGTGAAGCCCTGCGCAGCCATGAGCTGCGCCGCGATCGACCCCGCGTTCCCGAATCCCTGCACGGCGACGGTCGAGCCCTTGGGGTCGATACCAAGTCGCTGGCACGCCTCGAGTGCCACGAACATCACGCCCCGGCCGGTCGCCGCGTTGCGCCCTTGGCTGCCGCCCACGGAGAGCGGCTTGCCGGTGACCACGGCCGGAATCGAGAATCCGTGTTCCATCGAGATCGTGTCCATGATCCACGCCATGATCTTCGGCGACGTGTTCACGTCTGGAGCAGGGATGTCGTACTCGGGGCCGATGATGACGCTGATCTCGGTGGCGTAGCGCCGGGTCATCCGCTCCAATTCACCCTCACTGAGGCGTTTGGGGTCGACCACAATGCCACCTTTGGCGCCTCCGAACGGCAATCCGGCGATGGCGCACTTCCATGTCATCCACATCGCCAAAGCCTTGACCTCGTCGAGGGTCACGCCTTGGTGGTATCGGATGCCGCCCTTGGCTGGCCCCCGGGCCATGTTGTGCTGGACGCGATAGCCTTCAAAGACGCGCACCGATCCGTCGTCCATCTTCACCGGGAAGCTGACGATGAGCTGACGTTTCACCTCGCGGAGCACGGCGCAAAGGCCGGGTGCGAGGTGGATTAACTCGGCAGCCTCGTCGAACTGCCGCTGCGCGTTATGCCACGGGTTTCCCGCCGCCACTGTGTTTGAAGGCACGGTTGCGATCGCAGTCACCTGGACACCTCCAGCGGGCCCGCGGCGAGGTCGTCGCACAACGGCTCGCGACCTCCGAGCCTAGCGCCTCGCGGAGGGCTCGAGCTAGGGTCCTTGGACCCGAAAGCGATCTGGATAGCCCGTTCCCTCGCAGCGAGAAGGGGTTCCTTCGCGCGGATGGCGGACTGTGACTCCCAAGAAGTGACAAACGGCCCTGGCGGGCGGCAACCGGCGGTCGCATGCTCAGGACCATGGAGGCGCTCGGCGGCGGCCATCGGCGTTGGGCAGAGCCGTATCGGATCAAGATGGTTGAGCCGATCCGGATGACCACACGCGACCACCGCGAGGCAGCCATCCGCGACGCCGGGTACAACACGTTCCTGTTGCGCTCCGAGGACGTGTACATCGATCTGCTCACCGATTCGGGGACCTCGGCGATGTCCGACCGGCAGTGGGCAGCGCTGATGATCGGCGACGAGGCCTACGCGGGCAGCCGCAGCTTCTATCACCTGGTGGACGCGGTACACGAGGTGTATGGCTACTCGGAGTTCGTGCCCACGCACCAGGGCCGGGGAGCGGAACACATCCTCAGCCAGATCCTCATCAAACCCGGCGACGTCATTCCCGGCAACATGTACTTCACGACGACACGGTGGCATCAGGAAAACGCCGGCGGTTCCTTCGCCGACGTGATCATTGACGAGGCGCACGATCCCGCGTCCCTGCATCCCTTCAAGGGCAACATCGACCTCGACAAGCTGCGCCGGATCATCGACGAGGTCGGCCCCGAAAGGATCCCGTACATCTCGCTCGAGACCAACGTCAACATGGCCGGCGGACAGCCGGTGTCGATGGCCAATCTCAGAGCAACCTATGCGCTGTGCCACGAGCACGGCATCCTGGTGATGCTCGATGCAACCCGCGCCCTGGAGAACGCCTGGTTCATCAAGCAGCGCGAGGCCGGCTACGCGGATCGGAGTGTCGCCGAGATCCTCCTCGAGATCTGCTCTCACTCGGACGGCGCCACGGTGTCGTCGAAGAAGGACAACCTGGTCAACATCGGCGGGTTCCTGGCGGTGCGGGATCCGGAGCTCGCGCGGCGTGCTCGCGGGCTGCTCGTCGCCTACGAAGGGCTGCACACCTACGGCGGTATGTCCGGGCGCGACATGGAGGCGCTCGCGTGCGGCATCCGGGAGATGGTGGACGGTGACGACCATGTCCGTGCTCGCATCGGTCAGGTGGAGTATCTCGGCAATCTGCTCATCGATGCGGGCGTTCCGATCGTCCTGCCCATCGGTGGACATGGCGTGTATCTCAACGCGCGGGCTATCTTGCCGCAGGTGCCCCAGGACGACCTGCCTGCGCAGTCGCTGGCGGCTGCGATCTATCTCGACTCCGGGGTGCGCACGATGGAGCGTGGCGTCGTGTCAGCCGGTCGCGATCCGGCCACCGGCGAGAATCGCCATCCCCGGCTGGAATTGGTGCGCCTGACCATCCCGCGGCGCGTGTACACGCAATCGCACATGGAGGTCGCCGCGGAGTCAGTCGCCGGCGTGTGCGCAAACTCGGACGAAATCGGCGGCCTGGCATTCACCGACGAACCCCAGGACCTGCGGTTTTTCCTGGCGCGATTCCGACCCCTTCCGGTCCCGGCGAAATCCACCAGTGGGGTTCCAGAACGCGTGCGGGTGACCCTTCCCGTCGCGCCGGGCGGCTGACCGCCGGCCACGTCCGGCGAGCAACCTCCGAAACCGCTGTCGCGGGCGTGGCATAGCGCAATGTCGGGTTCTGATCCCATGCGCTGACGAGCCAGTCCGCTCCCAGCGCAGCGGGGAGCGTTCCGCCGATCACGTCACGCCTTTGCCAGAACACGCTCACGAACTCGCCGCCGTTTATGACGGTGAGGTCATCGGCGAGTCCGCCAGGCGCAACTCGATGATCCAGGATTGGCCGTTCTATTCGGTCAGTGGATGCGCGGGGTGCGCAAGTGCACTCGCAGTTACTAACCCGGCGCGCCGTGGCGGCGAGTCCCGCACAAAGCGCCTGAGATTCACCCCGTATCCACCCTGGGATCTGGTCCAGCCTGGAGAGATCATGTGGGAGTGGCGGGCACGAGCCTTCTCGGAACATCGAAGACGGCGCAACGTGCGATGTGGATCAGACGATGTGTCGTCAGCGTTCGAGTCCTCCTCTCAGCATGCTGAACCGGTGGCAATCGCTAGTCGGTGGCAAGGGCGGAGAACACCGGTTCCAGCTGCTCGACCGTGTCGATCGAGGGCGGCCAGGGAATCACTTCCACCCGCGTGACGCCCACTTCTGAGAAGCGGGCGATCGTTTCCGTGATCTGATCGATCGAGCCCGTTATTGCGACACCGAATCCTGTTGCTTCAGCCAACCTCGCGTCACCCGGCTCGACGAACGCGCCGACTGACCGACCGATGGTCGTCGGGTCGCGGCCGATGCTCTCGCAGATTCGATCCAGTTCCTCGGTCATCGTCGCAAAGGCCTCAGGCAAGCTGCTGGACGTTGCGTATGCACTCCAGACGTCGGCATGGGTGGCTGCCGCCGTCATCGTGCGCGTCGAATGTCCGCCCATCATCAAAGGGATGCGTCCGGGTCGAGGTCCACGAGGACGCACTTCAGCGTCCTTGACATGATGAAATTCGCCGTCGAACGTCGAGTTCGGCGCACCCCGCAGCAACGGCACGATGACTTCCAACGCCTCCAGGTAGCGCGTTACAGGCTTGTCGGCCGGATACCCGAAGGACTCGGCGCCACCGCCGTGGCCAGCGCCCAGCCCCAGCACGAAGCGCCCACCCGATATCTCGTCGAGCGCCTCAGCGGCCCGGACGATCATCCCCGGCTGGTGCTGAAGCGCAGACATCACCCACGTTCCGACGCGAACCTTCGATGTGTTGGCGGCAACCGCGCCGGTCATGGTGAGGCAATCCCACCAGCCTCGGGGACCAGGCCAGGCTTCAACTCGCCAGAGGATCTCGTCCGCCAACCACAAGGTATCGGCGCCCAGTTCCTCGCCACGACGAGCCCATGCGCTGATATCCGCCCACGTCGGTTTGCCGCCGTCATCAGGCCGCTCATGCATTGGCAGCACCAACCCGATGTCGACGCCCTTACCCATCGCTTCCTATTGCCACCGGGTGCGCATGGCCACGGCGACCCATCTGCCCTGCCTCGTTATGCGTTGCGACGGCTCCGCTCGTCTGGTCGTGGCGAACGCCGTTGTGCATCGCGCCGCAGTGTAGCTGCGACGCGGACGTGGCTTCAGCCGAGAACCGTTCGTCACGAGTGAACCGAAGGTACACATTCGGGTTGGCTGGGGTGTGGCTGGGGAGAGAGTGGCTGGGGAGAGAGGATTCGAACCTCTGATTGGCTGATCCAGAATCAGCTGCCTTACCACTTGGCCACTCCCCAGCGGAGATCGTCGAGTGTACCCGACGCCCAACTCGGCCCCTGTTTGCGGCCTCGGCAGGCGGCATATACTGGACAGTGATGGACTTGCTCGAGTTGCTCCGCTTTCAGGCACGGAGATATCGCTGCTCGGCATGTGGCGAGAACATGGCCGACTGCGGGATCAACGTCCTTGCCCAGCAGGGCAACCGCGCCCTGGTCCGCGTCACTTGCGCGTCCTGCAACGACGAGAACCTCCTCCAGATCATCTTCCAGACTGAGGCCGACGAGAAGGCAGCCCCGGCCATCGATGAGGGCGTCCCGGACGTCGTCGACCCCATCACCGGTGACGAGATGCTCGAGCTCCATTCGCTCCTGTCGTCGCACGAAGGCGCGCTTACCGAGTTGCTCGTCAAGCACTGACGGCGACGACCCCGACCGGGGGTCGTGCGACACTTCCCCGCCGTATGGCGAGCCTCGATCCGGGTCAGGACATGGTCTTCGACCGCCTCTACGGCCTCGAGTTCGGAGAGACCAGGCCGGACCACATGACGGCGACGTGCCCGGTAACGCCGAAGGTCCTGCAACCGTTCGGCATCGTCCACGGCGGAGTCTTCTGCGCCATGGCGGAGACGATCGCCTCAGTCGGCACCTACATCGGCGTGCAGGAGGCGGGGAACATCTCCGTGGGAATGTCCAACAACATGAACTTCCTCCGCCCGATCACCGCCGGCACCATCCATGCCGACGCGAAGCCGCGTCACCGCGGTCGGACGACCTGGATCTGGGACGTCGAGATCACCAACGACGACGGCGCCCTCTGCGCCGTCGGCCGCATCACGATCGCGGTTCGGCCCCGGCCGTAGCCTCCTGGCGGGCGGTCACCCGCTTCGCGACCTCTGCGCCACCCGCGGCCCCGGCCGCGGTCACGCCGCGGAGGACCACCTTCTGCCAGATCGGCGTCTTGTCGCCGCCCTTTCGGATCTCCTTGCGGATCTTCTCGAGCTCGGCCGCGAGATCCTCGAGCGTGGTCGGCGCCACCTCTTCCTCGCCCTTGTCGCGCCGGAGTCGCGACCGCACGATCACGATGGTCCCAATGAGCACGATCGCGCCGCCGGCGATCGCCGCGTAGCGCGGCCCGTCGCGGCGCAGGCGCGCCTTCCAGTCCAGTTCAGCGCGCACACGCTGCTCGAGCTTGCCGGCGCTCTGCGCGAGCGCCTGCTTGGTCAGCTCCCTTTGACGCTGCGCTTCGTCAGATCCCGGAGCCACTCGGCATCCTCCTTCAACGTGCTTTCGATCTGCGTCCGTCCCCGTTTGATTGCCTTCCGTGCCCGCCGCTGCCCTATATAGATGAGCACCACCGCGAGGATCAGGAAGAGCCCGCCGAGCGCCAGCCAGCGCACCCACTCAGCGCCGAGGATCCCGAGCCCCGACGGCAGCGCACCCAGCGCCTCGATCACTCCGATCAGGACAAAGGTCGCGGCGACCATGATCATGGCGGCCGCGATGACCAGCTGGATCACCGCGCGCTTGAGCTCCGCGCCGACGACGGCGAGTTCGGCGCGTCCCAGGCGGATGGCGTCCTCGATCACCTGGCGCGCAAGCGCGATCGGGTCGGTGCTGTCAGGCGCGTCGCCGGCCACATAACCTCCAGGCGTGGGAAAGCGCGGCCCGTGCCCGGACTCTCACCCACAATTCGGCAGGTCTGCATGATACTTGCGCGTACCTCGCCGGGCGTAACCCAACCCTGGTCCGCCCCGTTGGAGACTGCACATGGCGGAAATCTCCCCTGCCCGACGACTCCCCAGGAATCAGCCCGACGGATCGGCTGACCTGGCGGTGCGTCGTCGGTATCTCCGCCGTCAGCGGATCGCGATGGGGCGCGTCTGGATCGCTCTCTGGATCGGCTTCTTCGCGATCGTCGGCTGGCTCTTCATTGCGGGGTTCGCCGGCTTCAATCACTGACCCGGCCTTTCAGGGGGATCGGAGCGGCGATGCTCCGTGCGGGCTATCCGATCAACTCGCGCAGATCCTGCAGTTGATTGGCAATCCAGCGGGTGATGTCGTTGGTCATCACCGTCTCGCGAATCTTCTTGAGCCGCACCTGCCGCTGGGGCACGTCCATCATCAATCCGAAGTACAGCGCCTCCGCCGTCTCCTCAATGTCGAATGGATTCACGGTGATCGCGTAATCGCCAAGCTCCTCGTGTGAGCCAGCGTTCTCGCTGAGCACGAGCACGCCGTCGCGCTTGTTGACGAGCGGGCCCTCCTTCGCGACGAGGTTCATCCCGTCGTAGATGGGGTTCACGAGCAACACGTCGAAGTTGCGATAGCCGGCGATCGCGCGCTCCATGTTGTCGTCGATCTCCACGCGAATCGGCGTCCAACCACCGCGACTGAACTCGCGATTGATGCGCGCGGCGACGCTGAGCACGTGGCCGAGGTACGCGCGGTAGTCATCGATGTCCTGCCGGCTCGGTTGCAGGAATGCCCAGAAGAGCACGTCGCCGAGCAGCTCTGGGTGCGCCGCGAGCAACCGCTCGTAGGCGAGAAAGCCGCGCACGATGTTCTTCGAAAGATCCGTGCGGTCGACGCGGAGGATGAGGTGCTTCGGCCGCCACTGATTGATCTTCTCCTCCTCGGCGTGGACCGCGGGACGTTCGCTGTGCTCGAGAAAGGTCTTGGGATCGATGCTGATCGGGTAGTTGCGTACCCACACCGCCCGCCCTTCGAAGAACACGGTGCGCTCGCGATGGTCGACGGTGAACCCGAGGTTCTGCTCGCACGTGAGCAGAAAGTTGCGCACGTCGCGCAGCGTCTGGAATCCGATGATGTCGGCACCGAGCAGCCCGCGCACAATCGCATCACGGATGTGCTTGGGGAGGATCGTCCAGTACTGCGGCGTGGGCCACGGGATGTGCACGAAGTGCTGAATGCGCACGTCCTCGCGCTGCGCGCGAATCATTCCCGCGACGAGATAGAGCTGGTAGTCCTGGATGAACACAAGTGCCGGCTTGTCGGAACGCTCCGCCTCCGCGACGACACGATCCGCGACGAGCTGGTTCACCGTCACGTAGCCGTCGGTCCACGCGTTCTTGATCGTCTCGTCGACGACAGGCTCGCGCGCGAGGTCCCAGAGATAGTGTTGGATGAACCAGAGCAGCGGATTGCTGATGACGTTGTAGTACAGGTCGTACGCGGTCGCCTCGGGCTCGACGAATGCGACCTTCACCTTGCTGCCGTCGTCGGTGGTGAGCTCCGCAGGGTCGCCCCGCGCTGCGAGCGCGCGGTCCGACTGGTCGCGTGCCAGTGCGACCCACACCGCATCCGTCGCTGCCGCGAGCGACGTCATCGCCGTGACGAGCCCGCCGGCACCCTTGACCAACCGCTCGGGCGTGTTCCGGTACGGATCGGCCGCATGCAGCACCAGCGGCGCTCGATTGGCAACGATGATCGGCTGGACGCTTCCGAGCATCCGCCGTGTGTACGGCTCGATCGCCGACAAGGCCGTGGCTCCTTCACAGACCGAGCGGGGCCGGCCCGCCATCGCCATGCTACCGGGCCGGTACGGACGGTGTCGTCAGCCACAATCCCTGTCCAATGCCGCATCCCACTGACGAATACCGGGTCGACACGCCGCGATTGACGCTGTCGGTGCGCGACCATGCCGGCGACGAGCCCGCACTGCTGGCGCTCCACGGACTGGCGAGCAACGCGCGCTGGTGGGATCTCGTCGCCGACCATCTCGTCCCGGCGCACCGGGTGATCGCCGTCGATCTCCCCGGGCATGGCCGTAGCGATCGACCCGACACCGGCTACGACTTCGACACCGTCTCAGCCGACCTCGAGGGACTGCTGGCGGCGCTCCGCCACCCGGAGCCCGTGGTGGTGGTCGGACACAGCTGGGGCGCGACCGTCGCGCTCTCCTTCGCGGTGGACCACCCGGAGCTGACCCTCGGGGTGATCTGCATCGACGGCGGCGCCGGCGACCTCAAGGCGTTCTTCGGTCCGAGCTGGGCGGTCGCCGAACGGACCATGCGACCACCCGCCCTGGCCGGGATCACCGCCGAGATGGTCAGGGCGTGGATGGACTCGTCCCCGCTGCGCGACGGCTCGGATCCCGAGACCGCAGCCGCGATCCTCGGCGGCAACTTCGAGGACGACGGCTCTGGCAAGGGCACCCTCCGGCCGCGACTGACGCTCGACCATCACATGCAGATCGCGCACCATCTCTTCGACGCCAACGGTTACGAGCTGATGGCGAAGGTCCAGGCGCCCATGCTCTTCATTCCCGCGGGCCATCCCGGAGCCGAGGATTCGCCGAAGGTGCGATCGGTCGCACACGCCCGCGAGGTGCTCGGCGCTCGCGCCCACGTCGTGTGGATCGACGGCGTGCACGATCTCCCGGTGCAGCGGCCCGTCGAGGTCGCGGCGGCGATCACCGACTTCCTGGCCACGATCGGCCCTGTTCCCAGCCACTGAGGCACCCGGCCGAAGCTCAGCCCAGCAGCACGTCCCAGAAGTAGCGCTCGCCCCGGGGCACGCCCTGGTCGACGTGGATGTGCTTGACCTGCGTGTATTCGAGCAGCCCCTCGCGCCCGTGCTCGCGACCGATGCCGCTCTGCTTGTAGCCGCCAAAGGGCGCCAGCGGATTCAGCAGGTGCCAGTCGTTGATCCAGACGGTCCCGGTGCGAAGCTGCTTGGCGATCTCGATCGCCCCGCGTGTGTCGCGCGACCACACGCCGCCGGCGAGGCCGTAGATCGTCCGGTTGGCGCGACTGATGACCTCGCCGATCTCGCTCCAGCGCTGCACCGCGAGCACCGGCCCGAAGATCTCCTCGGTGCCCGCGTGCGAGTCCGGGGAGACCTCGGTGAGCACCGTCGGTTGCACGAAGAATCCGCGATCGCCGGCACTGGTGGCGCGCCCGCCGCCGCACGCGACGGTCGCGCCCTCCGCCTTCGCGCGCTCGATTGCCGACAGGATCATGTCGTACTGCGACCTGTTGATCACCGGGCCGACCTGGCTCTCGAAATCCGAGGCGTCACCGACGCGAAGCGCAGCCGCGCCGTCGACCAGGCGGTCGACGAACGTGTCGTAGATGTCGTCGTGGACGAAGATGCGCGTGCCCGATTCGCACATCTGCCCCTGGTGGAAGAAGGTGCCGAAGAGCGCGCCGTCGACGGCGATGTCGAGGTCGGCGTCCGCGCAGACGATGTTCGCCGACTTGCCGCCGAGCTCGAGGGTGACCTTCTTGATCGTGGGGGCCGCGGCGGCGAGAACCCGGCGTCCCGTGGCAGTCGAGCCCGTGAACGCGACCTTGTCGACGTCCGGGTTCTCGACGAGCTCGATGCCCGCGTCGGCGCTGTCGCCGGTGATCACGTTGAGGACGCCCTTGGGGAGCAGGCCCGTCTCGTCGATGGCGCGAGCCACCGCGAGGGCGCTCAGCGGCGTCTGCGGGGCAGGCTTGAGCACGACCGAGTTGCCCATCGCCAACGCCGGCGCGATCTTCCACATGGCGAAGATGAGGGGGTAGTTCCACGGGATGATCCCCGCGCACACGCCGATGGGTTCGCGCTGCATGAAGTTCCAGGACACGTACGGCGAATCGATCCACGGCAGCGGCTCGTACCAGGGGATCCCGAGCGCCTGCTCGGCCAGGCTGCGGAACCACTCGATGGCGAGCGGCACGTCGACGACCTCGGTCTTGCGGAGCACGGCGCCCGCGTTCTGCGCCTCGAGCAGCCCCCAGCCGTCCGATACCTCACGAAGATGCTCAACGATCTCGAACATGATCTGGGAGCGCTGCAACTGCGACTTGAGCCGCCACTCACCTGCCTCGAAGGAGCGGCGTGCGGCCTCGACGGCTCGCTTGGCGTCGGCCCTGGTGCTCGCCGGCGCGGTGGCCATCACCTCTTCGGTGGATGGATTGATGACCTCGTAGCTGTGACCGTCTTCCGCCCCGGTCCATTCGCCATCGATGTACTGCTGGTACGTCGCCACGTCGGGCTCGACGATCGCTGCCACTGGGTACCTCCACCGCTGCACCGGTTGTTGACGCCGGTGTCGATTATGGACGGCGATCGGCGGGGCGCCCCGCGGGGCCGGCCGTTTGTCCGCTCACGAGGAGCCGGACACTCCTACGATGCTGTCATTCTGCGAACGCAAACAGTGGAGTGGCGGATGGATCAGATCGAGTTCGCCGACGGCTTCGACCGGCCCGACCAGATCGCGTTCGGTCTCGGAGCCGGCCAGCTCGTGGTGGTCATGGTCGGGGCGCTCGCCGCATACGCGCTGCTCCGTTCGCCGCTCTCTCCGGCGATCGCGGATCCGATGGCCGTTGTCGTCGGCGCGATCGCCGCCGCACTTGGGTGGATCAGCGTCGCAGGGCGACCCGCGCTGGACTGGGCGGTGTTCGCGGGCCTGTATTCGGTTCGAGCGCGGCACGGGTCCTTGCGCTGCAACCTCGCAACTTCCGACACGCCGTCTCCGCCCAACCCGACGCAGCCGTCCCCCGCAGACGAGCCGGTGCAGGCTCCGATCATCGAGCTCTTCGGCGCTCGGCAGACGCCGCCACCGCGAGCCCCCACCTCCCCGGTGATCCTTGCGCACCCGGACCGCCGCGATGGGCCGCGACGGGTCACCTTCTTCTCACTGCGCGGCGGGACGGGGCGCAGCACCCTCGCGACTGAGCTTGCATGCCTGCTTGCAGCCAGCAGCAGCGACGACCGCCCCGCGCTGAAGGTTGCGCTCATCGACCTCGACCTGCGCAGTCCCACGGTCGGCATCCGTCTCGGCGCGCCCGAGAAGACGCTGCTGGACTTCGCGCTGGCGCCGCCTGAGGACCGCAGCGTCGTCGACTTCATGATCACGCATGCATCCGGCACACGCGTGCTGCTCGGCCCCCAGCGCCCGGTCAACCCGGAGTGGCCGGTGACGCCTGCGCTCCTCAGGGAGGTGTTGCGCGAGCTCGACATGGACGCGTTCGACCTCGTGGTTGTCGACATCTCCCCGGAGCTGTCGCCGCTGAACATCGCGGCGCTCGGCGCGTGCGATGACGTCTTCGTCGTCGTGGTGCCGACCGCGGGCGGCGTCCAGGACGCGTACCGCAGCACCGAGGCGTTGCGGCGACTGGGTCTGCGTCATCAACTGCGCTACATCGTCAATCGCTCGCGTCCCGGCACCGATCTCTCCGAACCCATGGCCGACCTCGGTGGTCAGCTGATCGGCGACATCCCCGACGACAACTCCGTGGTCACGGCGGAGAACGCGCACCGCCTCGTCGCGCTCGACGACTCCGGACCCGCCGCGATGGCGCTTCGCCGTCTCGCTCGACGGATTGGCGGTGAGCTGCCGGTCGCATGGCACGGCTGAAGCCGCTCGCCTGGGAGAACCCCGCACCGGCTCCAGTTGTCGTCCGTGGCAACCGATGCGAGCATCGGGGCCAGTTCTCTGCCGTGCTCGCGACCAGTGAGCTCGACATCACCGCCCTCGACCCGGCGCGCCAGTCAGCCGCTGCCGCCGCATTCGCGCGGCTCTGCCACACGCTGGAGAGCCCGATGCAGCTCGTGGTTCGCGTCCGCCGCCTCCAGATCCCACCCGCGGGCCCGTTCCCGCCGCAACATGAAGAGCTCGACCACGCGATGCAACAGCACTGGAAAGACGAGATATGGGCTGACCGTCGCTACACACGTCAGGTCTACGTCGCGCTCTGCGGCCGAACCCTCGCGGCGCTCGATGCCGCCTGCGCACACGCGCTGGACCGTCTCCGGGCGCTCGGCGTCGGCGCCACCCGGCTCGAGGACATGGCCCTGCTCGAGGCTGTTGCGGACGATCATGACGAAAACGACGGCGTGTGGTGGCGTGAGCAGGCGCGGCAGGTGGACGTTGGCGGCCGGCCCCATCGTGGCTTCGCCGTGCGACGCCTGCCGGGGCACGCCGTCGGCCCGGGATGGCTGGCGCCTCTCTTCAGCGTCAGGGCCGACTGCGATATCGCCATCCATCTGGCGCCTGCGCCACTCGGGGAAGCGCTCGGCCGGCTGAACCGGCGGCTGCGCGATTTCTCCGCGCACCGGATGCTCGAATACGAACGCGGCGCGCTCGCCGACGTCCACGTCGATATCGGGCTCGACTCCGCAACGGCCTTGCGCGACCGCCTCGCGCGCAACCTGGGTCGTCCGCTGCATCTCTCGGTGATCGCCACCGCGCACGGCTCCTCGCAGGAGGACCTCGACCTGCAGAGCGATGCGCTGCGACTCGCCTTCGCCTCGGCGCTCACAGCTGCGGAGATCACGCACTTCCGCCACATGGAGGCCTTCATGAGCACGCAGCTGCTCTGCTTCGACGCCCTCCATGACGGCAAGCTGGTCGACTCCGCCGCTGCCGCGACGTGCATTCCGTGGATCGAGGCCGGGTGCTCGGACCATCGCGGTTACCGTCTCGGCGCCGCGATCCGCTCCGGGTTGCCGGTCTCCGTCGCGCCGTTCGACACCGACCGCCACCCGAATCCGAACATCGCGGTGTTCGCGGCGTCGGGGCACGGCAAGAGCTTTGCGATCGGCACGCTCGTGCTCGAGGCGGCCGTCGCCGGCGTGAACTCGGTGATCATCGATCCCGAGGGTGAATATCGCGCCGTGGTGAAGGCGCTTGGCGGGCGGTATCTCGAGCTGGCGCCTGGAACCGACGCGGCGGTCAACGTCTTCGAAGGTGTTGACGACGATGCCGAGGAGACGATCGCCGCGGTCGTGGGCCTCGTGACCGTGCTCTGCGGCGACCGTCTCGGCGATGTCGAGCGTGCCGTCGTCGATGTCGCGGCGCGCGACGCTGTCCAACGTGCGCATGGCGAACATCGCATCCCGCTGCTCGAGGATTGCCTTCCAACGCTCGACGAGGAAGCACGCCCGGTCGCGACCGTCGTGCGCCGCTTCTGCACCGGCGGGCTCGGCGCCTTGTTCAACCGCCCCACATCACTCGCCGTGGACTCGGGCGTCTGCGCGATCTCGCTCAGAGACATGCCACCGGAGCACGTCGCCGCGGCGACGCTCATCGTCGCCCGCTGGTTGTGGGAGCTGGTCCGCAGGGATCAACGCCGCCGGCACATCGTGTTCGACGAGGTCGGCGCGCTCTGCGCGCACCGTCCGCTGCGAGAGCTCCTGGTGCAGCTGGCGCGACGCTGCCGCAAGTACAGCGCGTCGCTCGTCGTGGCCACGCAGAACGCGCAGGACCTCCTCAGCAGCGACGAGGGCAGCGTGATCGCGACGAACTGCGCGGTGGTCCTCCTGGGCGGGCATCGAGCCGCGGAAACGGCCCGGATGGAGCAGGCGTTCGGGCTGACGGAGGCCCAGCGCGGCTTCCTCGAAACCGCGTCTCGGGGCGAGTTCCTGCTGATCGCGGGGGATCGCCGCGTCACGATGCGGATCGAGGTTCCGATCCTCCACCGGGACATCCTCACCGGTGCAACAGAGGTGCAAAACCCCCTTGACTCCCGGACCACTGACTCGCAAGATATGGGGGCTCCCGACCGGCTGGGGCCCAACATGTGGGATCATTGAGGTGATCTCAGTACGCGGAGATTGGGCCTCGAGCCAGCCAGGGCGCAGTCCTGCACACGTCTCCGCACAATGAAGCGCCCACCAGCTAGAAGAGGAAAGATTCGTGGATCGCTCCGCCTCCAAACTCCCGCCTGACGACGCTCACCACATCTCGATGGAGCCGCCCACCGGCCGGAGAGCACCTCGCCGAAGTGGGTCGGAACACGCCCGCGTGAGCACCAAGGTGGAGATCGAGAGCGGTGGCATCCAGGTCGAGCGCAGGTTCACCCGCGAAGGCGTGCATCCCTTCGACGAGGTGACGTGGGAGCAGCGCACCGCTGCCATCGGCAACGAGAAGGGCGAGACGGTCTTCGAGCAGAAGGACTGCGAGATCCCGACGTTCTGGTCACAGATGGCCACAAACGTCGTGGTGAGCAAGTACTTCCGCGGGAAGCTCGGCACTCCGGGTCGCGAGAACAGCGTCAAGCAGATGATCTCGCGCGTCGCCGACACCATCGCAAAGTGGGGCCGAGAGGGAGGCTACTTTGCGACGGAGACCGACGCCCAGGCGTTCCAGGACGAGCTCACCCACCTGTTGCTGCATCAGAAGATGAGCTTCAACAGCCCGGTGTGGTTCAACCTCGGCGTCGTCACGAGCAAGCCTCAAATCTCCGCGTGCTTCATCAACAGCGTCGAGGACACCATGGAGTCGATCCTCACGCTCGCGAAGACCGAGGGTATGCTCTTCAAGTACGGGAGCGGCACCGGGACCAACCTCTCGCCGATCCGCTCCGCGACCGAGTCGCTGGCCGGCGGCGGCACCGCGAGCGGACCCGTCTCCTTCATGAAGGGGTTCGACGCGTTCGCGGGTGTCATCAAGAGCGGTGGCACCACGCGCCGCGCCGCGAAGATGGTCATCCTCAACGTCGACCACCCGGACGTCGAGGACTTCATCACCTGCAAGGTGAGCGAGGAGCGCAAGGCGTGGACGCTCATCGAGGGCGGCTACGACAGCTCCTTCACCGGTGAGGCGTACGCGTCGGTCTTCTTCCAGAACAGCAACAACTCCGTCCGCGTGACGGACGAGTTCATGCGCGCCGTCCAGGACGACCGTGACTGGCACCTGCGCGCGGTGACGGACTTCGAACCGCATCCTCAAGACCGTCAAGGCCCGCTCGCTCATGAAGCTCATCGCGGAGTCCGCGTGGCAGTGCGGCGACCCGGGCATGCAGTACGACACGACCATCAACGACTGGCACACGTCCGCGGCGACGGGTCGCATCAACGCGAGCAACCCCTGCAGCGAGTACATGTTCCTCGACGACACCAGCTGCAACCTCGCGTCACTGAACCTCACGCGATTCCTGAACGACGACGGCTCGATCGACATCGAGTTGTACAAGCACGCGATTCACATCACGATCACCGCGCAGGAGATCCTGGTCAGCAACGCGTCGTACCCGACCGAGAAGATCGCGAAGAACAGCGAGGACTTCCGTCCTCTCGGACTCGGCTACGCGAACCTCGGCGCGCTCCTCATGGCGCGCGGCGTTCCCTACGACTCCCCCCAGGGCCGCGACCTCGCAGCCTGCCTGACCTCGATCCTCACCGGCGAGGCCTACGCGCAGTCGGCGCGCATCGCGCGCGAGGTCGGCGCGTTCAACGGCTACGCGGTCAACCGCCAGCCGATGCTCCGAGTTGTCGGCAAGCATCGCGAGGCCGCGTACAACATCCCGACCGACAACATCGAGGCCGATCTCATCGGTGCCGCGCGGCACGCATGGGATGAGGCGCACGAGCTCGGTGCCCGCCACGGATATCGCAACTCACAGGCGACGGTGCTCGCGCCGACCGGGACGATCAGCTTCATGCTCGACTGCGACACCACGGGTGTCGAGCCGGACATCGCGCTCGTCAAGTACAAGAAGCTCGTCGGCGGCGGGATGCTGAAGATGGTCAACGGCACCGTCCCCGCGGCACTCCGCCGGCTCGGGTATGGCGAGACCGCGATCGCCGACATCATCGCGTTCATCGACAGCAACGACACCATCGAGGGTGCGCCGACGCTGCGCGAGGAGGACGTCGCGGTCTTCGACTGCGCGTTCACACCGCAGAACGGCAAGCGCTCGATCACGTGGCAGGGACACCTCCGGATGATGGCGGCGGTGCAGCCGTTCATCAGCGGCGCAATCTCCAAGACGGTGAACATGCCCAACGAGGCGACCGTCGAGGACATCGAGCGCGCCTACACGGACGGTTGGAAGCTCGGGCTCAAGGCGGTCGCGATCTACCGCGACGGCAGCAAGCGCAGCCAGCCGCTCGCGACCAGCATCGACAAGACCACCGGTCACCGTACGCAAGTGGTGGAGCGCCCGCTGCGCAAGCGCCTTCCCGTCGAGCGCACGGCGCTGACGCACAAGTTCGAGGTCGGCGGACACGAGGGCTACATCACCGTCGGCCTCTACGACGACGGCACACCCGGCGAGATCTTCCTCCGGATGGCCAAGGAAGGCTCGACGGTCAGCGGGCTCATGGACTCGTTCGCGACCGCCGTCTCACTCGCGCTGCAGTACGGCGTGCCGCTGCCGGCGCTCGTCGACAAGTTCTCCCACACGCGCTTCGATCCGCAGGGTTTCACGCGCAACCCCGAGATCCCGATTGCCAAGTCGGTGATGGACTACATCTTCCGCTGGCTGGCATCGCGTTTCCTGCCGCAGGAGGAGCGGGATCGCCTCGGCATTATCCGGCGCGAGCCCGATGGCAGCGTAACCCCCGAGGCGACAGACCTCGCCGACTTCGGTGTCGACACCGCGTCGGTGGAGTCAACGGCCGCGGTCGCGACGCCTGCTGCAGCAGTGCGCAAGGCCGTCACCCCGATATCGACTCTCAGCGCGGGCGCATTCATCAACCAGGAGGACGCGCCAACCTGCAGTGACTGCGGCAGCCTCATGGTGCGCAACGGCGCCTGCTACAAGTGCCACAACTGCGGAGCGACGAGCGGCTGCAGCTGATCTTCTAGAACCTCCTCCCCTCTCGCCCGGGCCGCCTCTGAGTCGTTTGGAGGCGGCCCTCTTTGTCCGGGAGTGGGTCAGGTGGTCGTGCTGTCGGATCCGCTATCGGCCGAGCACGAGATAGCAGAAGCCGAGCACGCCGCGATAGGTGCCGATGTACTGATGGAGCTGCACGTCCAGTTCGTCACGCACCGAGGCCGCTCGCTCGTCTTCGGGATTGGCCAGCAACCACTCCTGACGTCCAGCGCGGTAGGTCGACTCGAAGTCGTCCCACTCGCGCTGATCGGCGACGCTGAGGTGCAGGATGCGCCAGCCTGCCCGCTGCGCATCGCCGACCAGGTCGCCCAGTGTTCGGACGGACTCGCCGAACATCCGAGCGGCATCCTCAGTCGGCGGCCGCTCCCAGCATCCGTCGCCGAACAGCACTCGACCACTGGGATTCACAAATCCGCCGAGGGCCGCCAACGCCGCTTCGGCGCCCCCGAAGGCGTGCGCAGCACCGACGCAGATGACTCGATCGGCCGGTTGCTGCCATTCGGCGGCCGGACCGGCGACGAACGTCGCACGCCGGTCAAGGCCGCGTTCGGCAGCGAGAGATCGGGCTCGCGCAATGGCCTCCGGGTCATTGTCGACGCCGGTCCCGGTCGTGACCCCGGCACTGTCGATCGCGCGCAGCAATAGCTCACCCCACCCGCAGCCGAGGTCGAGCAGCGACGCCCCCTGCCGGATGTCGAGGCGGCGTAGCAGCAAACTCGCATGCTCCTCGGAGAGCGGCGCGTTCCAGCGCATGCGTGCGTAGCGGGCATGCTCGAGGTTGTTCACGGACGGCATGCGCCCAATAGTGACCTTCCGGCCAACCGGCGAACAGCGACTCGTTGTCGCTCACGCTCCGAGCCACTCCCGTCGAAGCTCGTGGCTGCCGTCTTCGCATCCGACCTCGTAATACACCGCAATGCGATCGCCACCTTCGACGACGGTGGCATAGCGAAGCGCGGGGTACGGGCCCACCGCCTGCGCTACCGGCGCATCGCCGACGATCTCGAGGTGCCCGGCTTGCCCGGCCGCGACGCCGGTACGCTCCTCCCAGTTCTCGGCGGCATCCGCCCGGCCGTCGTAGAAGGCCACGACCGTGTTGCCTCGTTCGATGATTGACGTCACCCTCGTGCCTCGCTGATCCCACCGCCCCGGAGCCGGCTTCAGGGCCGGGCCGTGCCGGGTCCAGTCGATGCCGTCGTCGCTGGTTGCGTATTCCGTCCACATGCGGTCGGTGGCGTCCGGATCATCGAGCGGGTGGCAGCAGATCCACGCTCGCCATCCGCGGCCGTCGCACCTGATGACGGGATCCTTCATCGCCATGCGCGCGTCACCGGCCATCACGACGCGACGCCCGGTGCTCACGAAGCCGTCGGGCGATGCGGCATCCAGGACTTCGACGCGCCAGTGTCGTGTTCCAGTCGTGGCACAACTCAGGTAGAGACGCCAACGTCCACTGGAATCCACCACGAGTGCCGGCCGTTCGAGGGACTCGGCATCCATGGATCGCTTGTCGATGCGGCAGAGCTCGACGATCCCAACGCCGTCAGTCGCAACTTGCGCAACGATCACGTCGCCGCCGCGCCCATCGTCGACGGGCCGCCGGGTTCGATACGCGATGTAATGAACGCCGTCGCGCACCAGGGCGCTCGGTGCTCCGACCCAGTGGCCCGGTCCGCGCTCGGAAGGGGCGGCGATCGTCTCCGCACCCGCGTTGCGAGGGATCGGGAGGTCGGCGAGCGAGATGGCCGGCGGCAGCGACCCGTCGCTCACGCTACCGCTCGGCGACTGCCTTGAGACTCTCGAGCACAGGGCCCCAGTTGTTCTCAGCCATCTGGTCTGCGGCTTCCTGGCTCTCGTTGCCGTCCTGCTGCAACGTGAGATTCGTGGTCCCGTCGTCGTCTTGGAGGGTGTACGTCACGGTGTAATAGTTCTCGGGCTTGTCCTCTTTCCCGCTCATTGAGCTCCAATACGTTGTGCTCAGCAACGTCGTCGGCTCGAAGGCGAGGACGACTCCCTTGTCCTGGTACGGCGTGCCTTTCCACTCGCCACTCCATGTGATCGGGCTGCCGACCTCCCAGTCGGTCGCGAGCGTGGTGCCGTGCAAGTATTCCCTGACCTTGTCGGGGTCAGTCAGCGCCTGCCAGACGACCTCAGGGGGAGCGTCGATCGAGACGGTCTTCTCGGCAACGAATGTCTTGCTCACAGGTACTCACCTCCGTGTGCGTCCTGCTCTCTAGTATCGCTTCGTGTCCCGGCGGGCGCCACTCGGCGGCCTACCCGCCGGGTTGCAGGTCAGCCCCAAGATGTCCCTGCGGGCGATGGACGTGATGCACAGTTCGCGTTCGACCGGCGACGCGGAGTTGGTCGATATTGGGAACGAGGGCCATTGCTGTTCCGACCAGGCCCGATGTCCCGGCGCCGAGCGCGAGGTTGAAGAAGATGGTTGCCGTCGTCATGTCATGTCTCCGATGAGCTTTGGTTTCGACAACGTCGACGATGGCGATCGCGGCTCCGGGAACTCTCGGATCGCGCTGTGGACTCACTGGGAATCGCGACCGCAGCACATCGGCATCGATCTGCCAGCATTTGCTGTGTCGTGCCACCGAACCCGCGTGCTGTCGTACTCCTCAGCGGTGGTCTCGATTCGAGCACCGTGCTCGCCGTCGCGAAAGCCGACGGCTTCGACACGCGCGCACTGAGCTTTCAGTACGGGCAGCGGCACGCGTACGAGCTCGAGGCCGCGCGGCGAGTCGCGGCCGCCCTCGATGCCAGTGAGCACGTCGTCGCGACGATCGACCTGCGCGTGTTCGGCGGGTCAGCGCTGACCAGCGACATCGAAGTGCCGAAGCACCGAGCGCTCGACACCATGAACGCGGGGATACCCATCACATATGTCCCCGCACGCAACACGATCTTCCTGTCCTTCGCACTCGCGTGGGCGGAGGTGCTCGGTGCGCAGGACATCTTCATCGGCGTCAACGCGCTCGACTACAGCGGGTATCCGGACTGCCGCCCCGAGTACATCGAGGCGTTCGAGCGGATGGCGAACCTGGCCGTGAAGGTTGCTGTCGAAGGCACCTGGCGCCTCACGATCCACACGCCGCTCATCGCGATGACCAAGGCCGACATCATCCGCAAGGGCCTGGCGCTCGGCGTCGACTTCGGCCTCACGAGCAGCTGCTACGACCCGGACAACGAAGGTCGTCCCTGCGGCGCGTGTGACTCCTGCCTGCTGCGCCTCAAGGGCTTCCAGGAAGCCGGCGCCGTGGATCCCCTCGAGTACCAGGCCTACCCGCGCAGGCTCACCGATGATGGAACGACGTAGTACGCGCCGGTGAGCGGTCGCGTGTAGGCCGTCAGGGCATCGCGAACGCCGTCGTGGAGACCGGCCATGCTCTCCAGCATCGCGGTGAGCCGTTGCTGGTCAGCGCTGAAGCCGACGAACATCGTGCCGTGGTCGGTGACGCTCCCGTACGGCATGTTGCGCCGGAACACCTTGCCGAAGCGGTCCTGGTCCGTACTGCCGACGTGCGAATGGACCGACTTGTTCTCGAGCTCGACGCCGTCGAGCTTTCTGCGCCCCATGATCTGCTCCTGCTGCTCGACCGGAAGCGACTCCCAGGCTCGGCGATCGTGCGGCCACTTCTGCAGCAGCAGCACGGTGCCACCTGCGCCCGGCTGGTCGTCGGCGATCAACGCAACGCCTGGCGCATCGATGAGATCGGGGTTCTCGGTGCCGTCGATGAACCCGGTCAGGTCGCGATCGCGTTCGTAGGGCCAGCTCACCGTCTCGTCTGCAACGGTCGCCACGGTGTCGAGCGCACCGATGACCGCTTTCGCGACCCCGAAGACGACGTCGTACGCGATCCCCGATACCCAGACCACCACGTCGTGTTGCGTGGCCGGCATCAGGAACCCGTCGACCCCGACGATGTCGCTGTCGAACCCCGTGACGCCGAGGGGTGCGGCCTCCGGCGCGTACCTTCGCCACAGCTCCGGCCGGAATCCGACGACCAGGTTCACGCCGCCCACCGTGGTGCGCGGCTCGCGCAGCGACGCGACCTTCGCGACAAGGTCCTGGCCGTCCGCTCCGGGGACCAGGTCGAATTCAAGGTAGGTGTGCGACGCCGTTCCGAGCGCGAAGATCCCGGTCTGCGGTGTGCTCACCGCCGCACCGACTCCATGCCCGTGATGTTAGAGATCGACGCTGACGTACCGCGAGCCGCGCGACCAGGACGCTGCCGCCGCGATCAGCGACACCGTGGCCGCGAAGATGAACGCCGCGGCCAGGCCCGAATGGAACGGGCCGGCGATGAGATTGGGGAAGAACGAGTGCCCGGTCAGCGCCGCGCGATTCGCCGCGGAGAGATGCGAGAGCACTGTGGGACCGACCAGCGTCTGGATCGGGTTGTAGCCAAGGAAGGCCGAGAAGAGGATTGACACCGGCGGCAGGTTGCCGACGTGCGTCGCGACCGACAGCGGAACACCGTGCGCCACCAGGCCTTGCGTCAGCGTCGTCGGGAGAGTCGCTGACAGTCCAACGATCATCAGCGTGAAGAACACGCCGATGGAGAGGACCTGCGCCGACGTCTGAAACGTCGAGTTCATGCCACCCCCGGCGCCGCGATGCCGGGCTGGAAGGCTGTTCATGATCGCGGCGCGGTTCGGCGCGGAGAACGCTCCCATCGAGAGCCCGACAAACAGGAGGATCGCAGCGAAACCGACGTACGCGAAGTCGATCGGCAGGAAGAGAAGCAGCAGGAATCCGAACGCCGCACCGGTCATCCCGCCGGTCGCGAGATATCGCGCGCCGACCTTGTCCGACAGATAGCCTGAAACCGGCCCGGCGAGCAGGAAGCCGGCGGTCAGCGGCAGCATCAGGATGCCGGCCCAGAGCGGTGTCTGTTCGAAGCTGTACCCGTGCAGCGGCAGCCAGATCCCCTGCAACCAGATGATCAGCATGAACATCAGGCCCCCACGCCCGATGGCAGATAGGAACGTCGCCAGCGTGCCGAACGTGAACGCCTTGATCCTGAAGAGCGCAAGCCGGAACATCGGCTCCGTGACACGGGATTCGATGACGCCGAACGCGACGAGCGATGCCACACCGGTGGTGAGCAACGCGATCACCGGCGCGCTCGTCCAGCCCATGCTCTTGCCGTCCGCGGGCTCGATCCCGTACGTGATGCCGATCATCACGAGCACGAGCCCCAGCGCGAAGGTGACATTGCCCCTCCAGTCAACCTTCGCCCGGTGACGCTGGCCCAACTCCTTGAGATTGCGGTACGACCAGATCGTCCCGAAAAGACCGAACGGCACTGAGACGAGGAACACGAGGCGCCAGTCGATCGACCCGAGGACGCCGCCGAGAATCAGGCCGATGAACTGCCCGCTGATCGCTGCGATGCTGTTGATCCCGAGCGCAAGACCGCGCTGGTTCGAGGGGAACGCATCGGTGAGGATCGCCGCGGAGTTGGCGACGAGGAACGCCGCGCCGACTCCCTGCAGGAGGCGGCCGATGATCAACCAGAGGGCGCCGGACTGCGCGGTCAACGGGTCAACAGTTAGGACGAATGAGGCCGATGTGTAGATGACGAACCCGAGGCTGTACATGCGCACGCGACCGAACATGTCGCCGAGCCGCCCGAGGCTCACGACGAGCACGCTGCTCACGATGAGATAGCCGAGGATCATCCAGAGCAGGTAGAAGCTGTTCCCCGGCGCGAGCGGATTGAGCTTGATGCCGCGAAAGATGTCGGGCATCGCGATGAGCATGATCGACGAGTTGATCGTCGCCAGCAGCACGCCGATCGTGGTGTTGGACAGCACGAGCCACTTGTAGCGGGGCGAGATCCCCGCAACCGCCGGCTTTTCGAGAGTCGCCTGCGCGCTCACGAGTCAGCGATCTTGTTGAGGATGTGCGTCGCCTTGGACAGCACCGCGCGCTCGTCGTTCGAGAGCTGCTGGAGCTGCCCGTTCAGCCACATGTGGCGCCGCTGGCGCGCCTCCGCGATGAGCGCGATGCCCTCCGCCGTCGCCGTGAGAATCACCTTGCGGCCGTCCTTAGGGTCGTCGGTTCGCGCCACGTAACCGGCGCTCGCGAGGTAGTTCACCGTCTGGTTCATCGACGGCGGCGTGACGTGCTCGTGGTCGCTGAGCTCTCGCAGCGTGTGCGGTCCTTCCCGCACGAGGAGCGCCAGCACCGTCCGCTGCGAGTCGCTGATCTGGTCACCAGGTCGCTCGGCGCGCAGGCGCCGGTAGAGCCGGGTGATCGCGGTGGGAAAGTCCGAGTCCAGCGCCTCGACGATCTCACTCGCTGTGACGGTCATATCGTTAGGCTACCAAATTAGGCAACCTAATGCAAGTCGGCGATTGTCTCGGGTTTGCGCGGACTTTGCAATGCCGTGGTGCGGATCGGGTCGCGCGCGCTAGCGTGCGACTGGGAGCAGCCATGCTTTGCTGCAGGCGAAATACGAGGCAGCAGTGAAAATCACTCGGCCAGGAAGGTCTTCGCGTCCGGCGGATATGCCTGTCTGGGTTGGATTCGTCGCCTACGGTGCCCTCACCTGCGCCGTCCTCGCCGCCTTCGTCGCGCTGCACGTCTGGTCTGACCAGAAGCAGGCCGCGGCACAGGCGATGAGCGGACTGCGGACCGATATCGCTGTGGAGCAGGAGAGCGTGCTCGACAGCGTGGCCACGCGGACGGTGCTGCAGGCAGAGGCGCAGAAGGCGCTCCGTGGCATCCAGTCGCTGGACGCATCCAGTGCGGTGCTGACACACATCACGCAACTCACCAATGCGTATCAGGAAGCGGTCTCAGGTGAGCTGAACGGGATGCGGATTGCGGGCACGGAGACGCCTGCCGACCTCTCGGTGAGCCTGGTTGAGGCGACGTTCGCGCCGCTGGACGCCGCATTGAAGGCTGAGGCTAACGCGGAGGCCGCGAGCGCCGCCGGCGGGGTGACCATCGCGTTTGTGGCGACGGTCGGCCTGGTGATCGCCGCCGGCCTGCTGATCTGCGTGTTCGCGCTCTTCGCGCGCCGCCGGCGCCACAGGATCATCGCCGCAGAGACGGTCGCGCACCGGCTCGCGGACAACGCGCGTGTCATTGCGACCCGCGAGGAGACGTTCCGCTCACTGTTCGACGAGAACCCGCAACCGATGCTGGTCACGAGGCTCCCGGCGTCTGCACACCCGACGGGCGAGCTGCAATTCCTCTCTGTGAACCGGGCGGCCGAAGCAATGTACGGCTACACGCGCGCCGAGTTCCTCGCGCTCCATCTCGGGCAGATCCGCCCTCCGGAGGATCGCGAGCAACTGGTCGGCAACCTGCTCGCAGTCCGCAGCGGGCGGACGCACTTCGAGAACATCCGTCACTGCACGAAAGCCGGCGACGTTCTCGACATCGAGATTGACACCCGGCAGATGATCTTCGACGGCGAGCCTGCGATGATCATCTGCCCGAGCGATGTCACCGATCGCGCGCGCCTCCAGCATGAGCTCGAGCATCAGGCGTTTCACGATGAGCTCACCGGCCTGCCAAATCGCTCGCTGTTCCGCGACAGGCTCCAGCATGCGCATCAGCGGCTGGAATCCAGCGGTGGCTGCTACGCCGTGCTGATGATCGACCTCGACAACTTCAAGACCGTCAACGACAGCCTCGGTCACCCAACCGGCGACGACCTTCTGGTGAAGGTGTCCCAGCGTCTTGCCAGTGGCATCGGACCGAGCGACACCGCGGCGCGGCTCGGCGGCGACGAGTTCGCGATCCTCCTGGAGGATCTCACCGACCCGTGCGAGGCCTCACGGACGGCGGAGCGGCTGCGCGTTGCGCTGCAGTCGCCGTTCACCATCGGTAAGCGGCGGATGAGCATCACCGCAACCATCGGTGTCGCGACCTCGATCGATGCGAAGGTCGCGGCGGATGTGGTGCGGAACGCAGACGTGGCGCTGTACGTGGGCAAAGCCGACGGCAAGGACCGTCATGCCGTGTTCACCGGCACGATGTACGTCGACGCTCTCGAGCGGATGACGCTCGAGCAGGACCTTCGCGCCGGGATGGCGCGCGGCGAGCTCATGCTCGTGTATCAGCCGAAGGTCGACGCGCAGACCAATGTCCTCAAGGGTGTCGAAGCGTTGGTGCGCTGGAACCATCCCACCCGTGGCCCGGTAGCACCGGACGTGTTCATACCCATCGCGGAGCAGAGCGGGCTGATCAACGACCTTGACACCTGGGTGCTCACAGCGGCGTGCCGGCAGGCGCAGTCATGGGCGAACTCCGACGCCGGCCCCCTGCCCGTCGCGGTCAACGTCTCGGGTCGAAGCCTGGTGAGCTGCCGTCTGCTCGAGCGGGTCATCGATGCGCTCAACGTCACCGGTCTGGATCCGCGCCTCCTCGAGCTCGAGATCACCGAGAGTGCTGCCGTGCCGCAGCAGGGCGAGGCGCTCGCCCTGCTGCAGATGGTCCGCGACCTCGGTGTGCGCATCGCCATCGATGACTTCGGCACCGGCTATTCCGTGCTGAGCCGGTTGGAGCGATTCCCGGTGGACACACTCAAGATCGATCTGTCCTTCACGCGCGCGATCGTCAGCGCGTCGCAGGACGCTCCGATCATCGACGCCATGATCGCCATGGGTCTGAGCCTTGGTCTAACGGTCGTGGCCGAGGGCGTGGAGACCGAGGTGCAGCGCCAGTACCTCTCGAGCCGTCATTGCTCGGAGCTGCAGGGGTACCTGATCAGCCGGCCGATCGCGCCCGACGAGCTGGTGGCCCGGTTCCGGACGCCACGAGACGCCCCGGTGCGGGAGCCCGAGACCGCACGACAAAGCTGAGGACGCGGTGGCGGGTGAGGCCACACCCCATATCCTAGCCTGGTACTTTCATGATAGTGTCACTATCATATTCACGAGAGGCTGCCGGCTCCACATCGGTCCCTCTCTCATCGGAGGACGCGACATGTCTGGAGAGCAGGACCAGGTCATCGGCAGGGCGAAAGAGGTTCAGGGCAAGGTCACCGGCGACAAGGAACGCGAGTCCGAAGGCAAGATGCAACACGCCGTCGGTGGCGCAGAGCACGCGCTTGGTGATGCCGCCGACAAAGTGAAGGGAGCCGCCGACGCCCTGAAGGACAAAGCGGACAACCGCTGAGGAAACGAGGAACCGGCCATGCAAACTCGGGGACGAAACAAGCTCGACGCCCGCAGCTTCGCCTTTACGAAGCAGCGGAAGGAACCGCTGACCGATGCGGACCACGTCCGCAATGCGCTCGCGCGTTTCAATCAGGTCGAAGGCGTGAGCGATGCCGACCGTGACCGGGCCTGGAGGAAGATCCGGGCGGCGGCACGCCGCTTCGGCGTCGAGATCGAGGTACGAGGCTGGCGGCAGCTCATGGCCGGTGGCCACGCGAAGCGATGAGCCTTTCAGCAGGCGAGATGCCCCAGGAGACACCGCAGATCGATCCCCCGCAGACCCCTCAGATCGAGCCGCCGTCGGCTCCGGGAGACTTCCCCGCGGACACGCCACCGCTGGAGGCGCCGGGAGAGATACCTCAGGTCCCAACCCCGAACGTTCCGGGACAGGTACCGGAGTTTCCGGAGCAGACCAGGGCGTGAGGCGACGCGTCTGCGCTTGATGTCCGACGTCGGTGGGCTGACATGTGCGAGAGCGGAGACTGGTGAAGGACCGCCCGGCGGCGGTCCTTCACCCCTCTCAGCCGGCGACCGCGGCGCCCATCAATGCGCGTCGTTTGTCGATGTGGGTCCCGAGCAGCAGGATGCCGCACCCGGCGATCACCGAGACCACCAGACAGGCACTCCAGAGCAATCCCTCACCCAGGTGCTGGAGGGTTGCGGTCCCGGCGATCGGCGCAACCAGTGCGGCGGCGCCGAATGCGGTGCCGAAGACACCGTTGTAGCGTCCACGAAGGTGTATCGGGGCGAGATCCGCCACGAGTGCGGGCCCGACCGCGTTGAAGGCGATCTCTCCAAGTGTCCACAGCAACACCGTGGCTGCGTATGCGAGCACCGAGCGAGCGAAGAGGGTGACGAAGAAGCCGAGCCCGAGCAGCACCGCGCCGCCGGCGTACACAGAGACCAGCCGCTGCTTCGCCAGCCATCGAATGGTCAACGGCTGCACGACGATCACCGCAATCGGGTTGACGACGTACGCCAGGCCGTACGCAGCCGGGCCGAGACCGTGAATGCTCATCACGAGTGGGAGCGTCACGAATGACTGCAGGTACACGACACCGCTGACAAACGCCGACGCGGCGATCGCGAGCATCAACCTGTCGGAGAGCACTGCGCCGTAGCCGCCCTGCTCTTCAATGTGGCGCTCCGGCCGAGTCTCCGGCAGGCCCACGCCCACGACGACGGCGAAACCGACACACGTCGCAGCATCGAGGATGAAGAGAAACCAGTACGAGTGCTGCGCAAGAAAGCCGCCCGCGACCGCCGCGACGCCGACGCCGAGGTTGAGACCCCAGTAGAGCAGGCCATACGCTCGCGTACGATCCGGCGTTGGGACGACATCGGCAACGATGGCTGCCACGGCTGGTCGATACAGGTCGATCGCCAGCCCGCAGAGTGCGGCGGCGATGCCGATGACCACGAGCGTCGGAGCGAGACCGAGCACGATGAATCCGACCGCCGAGCCGGTCATCCCGAGAATGATCGTGAGGCGACGGCCGGCTCGGTCCGCAAGCAGGCCTCCGAGCGGTTGGGAAACAAACGCTCCGGCTCCGAAGCATGCGATGAGCAACCCCGCGACGCCGACGGACAGTCCGCGTCCGTGCACGAGGTAGAGAGCCAGGAACGGTTCGACGACGTAGCCGAGCCGGTTGATCACCGTGCCGGCGAAGACGACCCAGAAGGATCGAGGGAGACCGCCTGCACGACGCGTCCACCACGCGCGCCTCACGCGCGGCGGGGCGGTACTCACGAACCTACCGTGCTGCCTGCGGGACCGGTTGCGTCCAGACGGGATCGGCCGACTCCCACACACGACCGTCCTCGCCGAACACGAGGAAACGATCGAAGCTGCGCGCGAACCAGCGGTCGTGCGTGACCACGAGCACCGTTCCCTCATACGACTCGAGCCCGTCCTCGAGTGCCTGCGCGCTGTCGACATCGAGGTTGTCGGTCGGCTCGTCAAGCAGCAACAGCGTCGCTCCCTCGACCTCCAGCATCAGGATCTGCAGGCGCGCCTGCTGGCCGCCGCTCATCGTCTCGAAGAGCTGATCCGCCTGCTGGTCGAGGCCGTACCGGCGCAGCATGCCGATTGCCCTGCCGCGCTCGAGCTGCACGTTGCCGAGGATCGCGACCGGCGAGCGGCCCGCAAGGTCGGGTCGCTTGTGCAGCTGCGAGAACACACCGGGAACGACTCGCGCCCCGAGACGGAAGTCGCCAGTGTGAGCGACATCCTCACCGGCAAGCAGGCTCAGGAAGTGGGACTTCCCGGAGCCGTTCGGCCCGACGACCGCGACGCGCTCGCCGAACACCACATCGAGGTCGAACGGCTCGAGCAACCCGGTCAGCTCGAGCCTCTTGCAGATGATCGCCTGCACACCCGTCCGACCGCCGCGCAGCCGCATGCGCACGTTCTGCTCGCTGGGGCGCTCGGCGGGCCTGCCTTTCTCCTCGAAATGGCGGAGCTTCGTCTGCGCAGCCTTGTACCGCGACGCCATCGCGGGGCTGCGCGACGCCTGCTGCTGCAACGTGCGCACGTACTCGATGATCCGCTCGTGCTCCTCGTTCCAGCGTCGGTTCAATTCCTCGATGCGCTCGGTCCGGTTCCGGCGTGCCTCTGCATACGACGCGTAGCCGCCTCCGTGGATCCACGCGCCGTGTCCCTCGATGGTGATGATCCGCTGCGCTGTGCGCGAGAGCAGCTCACGATCATGCGTGATGAACAGCACCGTCTTCGTGCTCGCGATGAGCGCGGCCTCGAGCCACTCCTTGCTCGGGACGTCGAGGTAGTTGTCCGGCTCGTCGAGCAGCAGCACTGATGCGGCGCCACGCAGCAGCGCGTCGAGCATCAGACGCTTCTGCTCGCCACCGCTCAGCTCGTTGACCGGCCGCGACGCGGCCTCGTCGTAGTCCTGGTCGAGCGCCGCGTTCGTGCACAGATTCCACACGGATTCAGCGTCGTATCCGCCGGCATCGGCGTAGTCGGCAACCGCCTGCGCGTACGCAGCCCCGGTGGCGACGTCACCGGGCTGCTGGTGCATCAGGGTCTCGGTCTTGTCGAGCGCCATCGCGGCGCGGCGGAGCGACGTGGGCGCAACGGAGATGAGCAGGTCGCGCACTGTGCGCACACCTGCAACGCCACCGATGAACTGATGCATGACTCCGAGGACACCGCCGCTTGTCACGGTGCCCTCCTGGGGTTTCAGGTCGCCGGCAACCATCCTGAGCACCGTCGTCTTCCCAGCACCGTTGGCACCGAGCAGGGCTGTCTTGCTCCCCTCGCCGACGCGAAACGACAGGTCCTGGAACAGCACGCGGCCGTCCGGCAGAACGTGCCGCAACCCTTTCACATCAACGAATCCCATGGTGCGCGTATTCTGCATGGCACTCGCGCCGCAACGGATCCGGGAATATGAAAGGGCGCCCGGCACGATGCCGGGCGCCCCATAAACGGGCCGGGGGAAGTGGAGGTTCTCAGTGGTTGAGGATCTTGATCTCGTCCCAGTAGTGGTCGAAGGCGGTGTTCGAACCTGCGGCCTTGACGTACGGCTGGATCAGGAAATTGCCCACCGAGTAGTAGAGGGGGATGTAGACGACATCGTTCTGCAGGATGGTCGACAGCTGGTTGTACAGAGGAAGCGCTGTCTGCAGCGGCTCTGCGTCGGCCTGCTTGAGGATGCTGTCGTACTGGGGATCGTCGAAGCCGCTGGTGTTGGCGCCTTCAGCCGTGGGGATCGCGCCCCAGAGGTTGTCGTACCAGTCCTGCGGGTGGTTGTAGTCGAACTGCCAGCCGTCACGCGACATCTCGTACTTGCCCGAGAGCCGGTTGCTGATGAAGATCGACGCGTCCGAGACCGAGTTGAGGTTGACATGCACCCCAAGGTTGGTCTGCCACTCGTTCTGCAGGTAATCGGCCACGCTCTCGTTGAGGCTGCCGGCGTTGTACGAGTAGGTGAGGTTCTTGGTCAGCGAGCCCGTCGGGTCGTACTGCTTGAGCAGTGCCTTCGCCTGGGTCGCATCGAACTTCGCGAGCGGGTCGCTGTTCGGGCCGCCGTTGCCGACGAGCCCTGTGGTGATGAGACCGCCGGTCGCCGCCGAGCAGATCAGGTTGTGGCACACGGTTGTGGCCAGGCCCTGCTTGTCGACTGCGAGGTCGAAGGCGAGACGGAGCCCCTTGGCTGCCGCTGTCTCACCGAGGAACGGTCCACCGGTCGACGGGTAGCCGATGTTGAAGCTCAGCCACGTGGTGCGTCCCTTCGGCTGCACGAGCAGGTCCGGCTTCTCGCGCGAGTTGGCGTCGATCGCGAGCACGTTCGCCAGCGGGATCAGTGCGCTGTCACCGCCGTAGCCGATGATGTCGTAGCCCCCCTGGAAGAACGCGTCCACAGTGGTGGGTGCGGTCGAGGGGTCCTTGATGTCGATGTTGATCGTCGTGAGAGTCGGCTTCGGCGAGCCCCACCAATTCGGGACCTGGCTGAACACGATCGACTGCTTTGGCGTGTAGGAGGTGAGCTTGTACGCGCCGGTGCCGACGAGGTCGGCGGGCGTCTGCCACCAGTTGACGGGGTCGACACCCGCGCCGTCGATGACCTTCTCGTCGACGATCGCGCCGACAGCACCCTCAAGGGTCCACGCCGTGAGGCACCAGCCACAGGCGCTCGCGAGCTTGACCTGCACGGTCTCGCCGTTCGCGCCGTCGGGCGCGGTGAGGCCGCTCATCATGAATGCGGGGTTGCCGGCTGCAAGCTGCTTCTCGATGTTCGCCTGGAAGCTCGTCGGCGTGCCCGACGAGGGCGGTGCACCGGCAGCGGTCTGCGCGGCCTTGAAGCCCTGGATCGCGCTCAGGATCGATGCGTACGCGCCCTGGAGGTCCGCGCCGCGGTTCCACGAGTACAGCACGTCTTTCGCGGTGACCGGGTCGCCGTTGGAGAACTTGGCTGCGGGGTTCAGGTGGATCGTGTAGGTGAGGCCGTCCGCGGAGATGCCACCGTTGGCCTGCGTCGGCACTGTCAGAGCGATATCCGGAACGATGTTGAGTTTGTCGTCGAAGCGCCAGAGGTTGTCGAACACGTTCTGCATGAGCTCGGTGTCGACTTCCGCATCCATCTCACCGGGATCCCAGGTTCCTGGGTCCTGGAAGACGGGAAAGTGCAATACCTGGGACGACGCCAGGGTGCCCGTCGTGGCCCCCGTCGTGCTCCCGCACGCAGCAACGGCGAGCAGACCGACCACCCCCAGCCCGACTGCACCGAGACCGACTTTTGTCGCTCGCACTGTGATTCCTCCGATGTCCTTGGACGCTGTGCCGATATCGCGAAGCACGACGCGTGCGCATGGGTTGTGCGCGTCGTGAAACCGAAAAAGCGTAGCGTCCGGTTGCGCGCGAAATCACAGGTACGGCGCGCATTTCACCCCATCGGGTGAGACGTCGCGCGCGATTTCATTCCAACGGGTGAGCGATGTGCGCGCGCCGGCCCCGCAAACGCGTCTGAATGGCAATGTGCGTGCTGCGCAGCTCGCATACCACTTGGTCCACTTACGCCGGTTGCGGCATGACCACTCTGCCTCGCGGGTCGCTAGCCCGACGGACTCGTCGCAAGCACCTTGACATCAGGGAGGGAGTCGACATCGACTTCGGCTGGGTTCGCGGAGAGCGTCATGGTGCCCGCGTCGCTGCGCGTCATCAGCCGCAGCGCGTCGGATCGCGACACGGAGTCGAATGGATTGCGCATCAGCTTCGCGAGGCCCCGCAACGGCTCGAGGTCATCGATCGGGTAGTCACTGCCCGTCACGACACGAACGCCGGCATCGAGCAGTGCACTCCAGCGGTAGGCGAGTGGCCATGCGTCACCCAGCCCTGCACGCGCCTGCTCCATGTCGTCGAGAGCGAAGCCAGGTTGGACGCACGCGCCGACTCCGAGTGCGGCCATGCGTGCAACGAGGTCAGCTCGCAGGAGCTGTGCGTGCTCGATGCGCGGTGCGGCCGCTGCGCAGTCGTCGCCGTACACGCGCTCGTACGCGTCGAGCACCGACTCGATGGCACGGTCACCGATCGCGTGTGTCGCGATCGTCCATCCTGCACTCGCGAACGGTTCGATGCGGCGTGCGAGGTGATCCGCCGGCTCGAAGAGCAGACCTTCATTGCCGGGTTCGTCGTGGAAGTCCGCGGACAGCGCGCAGGTCCGCGGACCCAGCCATCCGTCCGCGTAGAACTTGACGCCGGCGACGTCGAGCCACGCGTCCCCGAGTTGCTCGGGCATTCCGCGCTCTGCCACGCCGGCTGCGACGAGCACACGGACTCGGAGGGGCAGTGGCCCCTCGTCGCGAAGCGCGCGGAGCGCGGTCCAGTACGCCCGGTGCCGGCTCCCGGCCTCCCAGATCTCGACGAGACCGGCCGCGGCGGCGCGTTGCATCGCCGCGCGGAGCGCCGCCGGAAGATCGTTCCGCTCCGGTGGCTCGATCGCGTCGACCGGGGTGTCGCCACGCTCAGCGCATGCGCGATGCAGCGCGCGGATTGCGTCAGTCCCGCCCCACCGCGGCCCGCGAACACTCGCGTCGTGGAGGAGATGCGCGTGGTGGTCGACGAAGCCGGGGCCCGTCCAGGTCATCGGGAGAGCACGCAGGTCATGTGCACCTTGGTGATCGCCTGCCCATCGACGCGCACCGCGTCAGGCTCGCGTCCCCATTCGACAAACCCGCACGATCGATAGAGACGATCGGCAGCGCGGTTGCCCTCCGTGAAGCGAAGATCGACCTGCGCGAGGCCGTCGATTCCGCGCGCGTAGCTGAGCAGGTGCTGGACGAGCGCTGTGCCGATCCCCAGCCCGGAGTGATCGGGGGACACCGCCATCCCGAAGAGCGTTGCCTTATGCCGCTCCTGCTCGCCAACTCCTGTGTGCAAGCCGACGACCCCCACGAGCGTCATGTCGCTCGTGAAGGCGCCGAACATGGCGTCGTTCGGTCGACCCGGCGCCGTCAGGCGCTCGACCGTCGCGGCGAGCGGCCGGGCATGCTCCTCCGCGAGGCTCGAAGTGAACGCGGTCGGCGTCTCCCGCACCGCGCGAATGCGAAATGCTCGGTACAGCTGGGCGTCCTCCGCACCCAGACGGCGGATGGCCACACCGGCAGGACCGATCCGCTCCATCTCGTGCCGCATGGTGGCACAGCACTGCCAGGTGTCCCCGGCAGCCGCCGGCACCTCGGCCTCCACGGGCGAAGCATCCGCGTGACCCTCGGGCGCTGAGGCCACGGTGCCCGCGCGCCGTCGGTATGCTGTGTCGCCGTGGCAGAGACATCCGTCGACACCGAGCGCGGCGCGCTTCTGTCGTCCTTGAACAACCAGCGGGATCACGTGCTCGGGATCCTCGAGGGACTCTCCGACGAGGATCTGCACCGTCCGGTGCTTGCGTCGGGGTGGACGTGTGTGGGCCTGGTGCAACATCTCGCGATCGACGTCGAGCGGTTCTGGTTCCGCGGCATCTTCGCCGGCGAGGCTGTGGACTTCAGCGCCTTCGAGCCGTCGGCGTGGAGAGTCGCTCCGGAAGTACCGGCGGAGACGGTGTTTGAGCTTTACCGCACGGAGATCGCAGCGGCGAACGCCATCATCGCCGCGTCACCGCTCGACGCTCCACCCGCTGCCTGGCCGGAGGAGCGCTGGCCCACATGGAGGTTCGCGGACCTCCGCGCCATGCTGTTGCACGTGATCACCGAGACGGCGGTGCACGCCGGTCACCTCGACGCGGTGCGCGAGCTCATCGATGGCCGTCAGTGGCTGGTGCTGGGGTAGCAGCATCGCCCGCGGGCGGCGGTCAGCCTCCGAGTCGCTCCGACAGGTGGACCTTCACGGTGTCGCCGGCTTCCTTGCCGATGGCCCTGCGGATGTCCGCTTTCACGGGGAGTTTGTGCGTCCCGTCACCCATGGCCATGAACGCGCTCGTGAATGGCTTCCCGTCGACGGTGCCCCGCACCTTGACCAGGCCGTGCGTTCCGAAGAATTCCGCCGAATCCGGCAGGACGACGTAGGTCCAGCCGCCTTTGGCGGGACTCTTCTGCAGCCTCGCGGCGAACTCCGTGTCCATGCAGCGCATGGTACGTCGGCCGGGCGCCGCGCTCAGCCGCAATCGCGCCGATCTCCTCAATCGGCGCTGAGCGGGAAACGATCGAATCTCCTCTGAATACGCTGGATCCCGACGTTGGACCGGGTTGACCGCTGAGAGCCCGGCTGGTACGGTGCACCGGCATCCATTCCAGCTCTCTTCTCTCTCATGGAGGCGCTCTTGCTCGCTGGTCGCGTTCGCCTCGTTGCCGCATCGGGCGTCATCGCGCTCGTCATCGCCGGCTCGCCGCTCACCGAGGTGCGCGTTGACGCGGATCAGTTCACGCATCAGATCCAATCCCTGACGGCGCAGGCGAACGCGCTGAGCCGTGAGATCGCGTCGCTGAGTCACGGGAGCTCCGAGGCGACCAGTAACGCGCTCGCATCGGAGCAGGCAATCTCGAACACGCAGGCCGAGCTGGCGAATGCGCAGCTGCAGCTCGACCACGCGAACCAGGCTCTCGCCGACACGACCAAGCAGCTGCAGCTGGTGCGCGTTCAGTACAACACCGACCAGACGGATCTGTCACAGCTGCTCGTCCATGTGTACGAGCTGAGCGACGACGGCACCGTCACGGCGATCCTCGTGGACAGCAAGAGCCTGCAGGACGCGATGGACACGCTCACGAGCATCGACCAGGTCAGCAACCGCGTCCAGACGCTCGTGACCCAGATCCGCGGACAGAAGGATCAGCTGGACGCGCTCGCCCTGCAGCAGACACGCGATCAGGCGACGGCGACGGAACTTGTCAACAACCTGCAAACGCTCGCGGGGCAGCAGCAGACCGAGGAGCTCGCGTACACGCACCAGGCGTCGACGCTGAAGGGGAAGGCCGCAACGTTCATGGTGCAACTTCGCGGCGTGCGGGCCAAGATCGCGCAGGTCCGCCGCGAGCAGGAGGCGGCTGCCGCAGCCGCAGCCGCCGCAGCCGGCGCGGGCGCAGCGCGTGTCATCGGGAACGCATTGCCACCGTTCGCATTCGGGCCTCTCGTCGACGGATTCCCCTGGGGGCAGTGCACGTGGTATGCCGCATCGCTTCGCAACGTCAACTGGAGCGGCAACGCGTGGGAATGGGCCGCGACCGCGCGCAATGCAGGTCGTCCTGAGGGAATGACGCCGCGGGTCGGTGCACTCGTGGTCTTCGGTCCGGGCCACGGCTACAGCGGATTCGGACATGTCGCGTACGTGGTCTCGGTGCAGGGCGGCCACAGCTTCACGATCGACGAGGGAAACTACCTCGGACTCGGCGTCATCGACCAGCGCCACATCGGTTCGCTCTACGACGTCGAGGCGTTTATCTACTGACGCTCCACGCGGGAGCGGCTGTGGAGGGCACCGCACGATCCAGGATTGCGCGTCTACTCGCCGACGACCCCGTCGAGCAGCTCACGCGTCGCGTCGGCGTGGCCGGCGTGCCGCGCCGTCTCGTTGATCAGGTGCAGGACGACGAAGCGCAGGTCCGTCGGACCGCCCGCGCTGCACGGCGTGTCGAGTGGCGTGGCTCTGATGTACTCGTCGGTGACCGACGCCCTCGCACGGTACGCGGCGACGGCTGAATCCACGGTCACCTCCGGACCCGGATAGAACTCCGCCTCCCCGCGACTGGTCGCCTCACCACGCATGACACCATCGATCCACCGCCATTCGAGATGCGTGAGGTGATTCACGATCCCGAGCAGCGAGATGAGCTGTCCATCCGGCGTCCATCGCGCGTCCTCATCCGTCAGACCCGTGATCTTTCGCAGGATCGCGCCACGAAGGAACCCGAGCCAGCTGAGCAGCAACTCGCGTTCGTCCGGGTTGCCTTCCGGGAACGGCGGGTTCAACGCCATCGACATGATCCTTCCCTCAGTCCTTGTGCAGCCCGTTCCAGCTCAACAGCGCGGTCCAGTCGTGCTCGTACCCGAGCGTCGACGGTGACGCCGGCGCAAGCTGCAGGTGCTGGCCCGCGACGGGAGCGAACTCGAGCCAGAGGGCGGTGAGTATGCGCAGCTGGTGTCCGTGCCCGAAAAGCAGCACATCTCCCGAGACAGCACGGACACGACCGATGACCCGCGCCGCGCGAGCGGCGACATCGGCAAGAGTCTCCCCGCCGAGAACGCCGTCGCCGAACAGCGTCCATCCGGGGTGTGTTGTCTGGATCTCGGCGCTCGTCTTCCCCTCGTACAAGCCGTAGTCCCACTCGATCAGGTCAGGGTCGATGACGGCGGCCTCGCCATACCCGGCAAGCGCGCAGGTCTGCTGTGCGCGTTGCAGCGGGCTCACGTAGACCGCCGCGAAACGCCATCCCGCGAGCGTGGTGGCGAGACCGCGTGCCTGCTCCTCGCCGAGAGCGGTGAGCGCGATGTCGCTGCGGCCGGTGTGACGGTTGATGCGGCTCCATTCCGTCTCACCGTGGCGCACCAGCACGATTCGTTGTATCGGTTCGCCAGGCTCAACCGCGACGCTCACGCCTTCGGCTCCGGTACCTTTCTCGCCGGCGGCGGCTTCGCGCCCACCGCCTCCCACAGCTGCTCGGCGACGGCGGCGGTGACGGCGTCCGGGTCCTGCTCGCGCTGATCCACCCAGAAGCTGCACTGCAGCAGTGGCGCCTCACGGTCCAGGATCGGCTCGAAGGTCACACCGGGCTTCGCGTCGATGCCCGGCACCTTCTCGACGATCGCGCGCGAACGGCGCATCAGATCGGCGAGGTCGGCTCCCGCCGGGAGCCGGACGGTGACGCTGAGACGGCGCGTGTCGTAGTGGCTCGAGTTGATGACAATGCCGGTAAAAACGGTGAGATTCGGCAGGATTGCGAGCTCGCCCACGCCGGTGCGGAGTGTCGTCGTTCGCAACGTGATGTTCTGCACGGCGCCCGTCTGGTCGAGCACGGTGATGGTGTCACCGAGCCTGAAGGGTTGCTCGAGGAGCAGCCAGATTCCGGCGAGCACGTTGCGAAGCAGGTCCTGGAACGCAAGGCCCACGGCGACGGTGCCGACACCGGCGGCGGTCACGATGAGCGCGACGTTCACCCCCGCGACCACCAGGCCGCTGACAACCGCGACGACGTACGTTGTGACAATGATCAGGTTGCGCACGAGCGTCCGCACCTGGCGGTCGGCCTTGCTCCGGCGCATCGTCCAGAGCACCACCACGCGGACCAGCCGGCCGATCACGTAGACGATGAGGAAGATCGCGATCGCGCTGATCGCCGCCTCGACAAACGGGCCGACCGGTCCCGTCGTGCCGTGAGGCTGGATCGCCGTGCAGACGAAGTTGAACCAGTTGCCGGAGTTGCAGGTCGAGGCGTCGGCGATCACCGCCGCCTCCCATCAGTGTCGGCAGACACCGGCGTCGGAACCTGAATCGCTGCCGCTAGGAGGACGACCCGGAGTCGTCTTCGGTGCCCTCGGCTTCGGCCTCGACCTCGGCCTCCGCGGCGACCTCCGCTTCCTCGGCCTCGACGGCGACGCGGACCTGGGCGACCTTGAGGACGAGCTCGTCCGCATCCACCCCGGTCGCGAGTGAGACGCGCTCGGGCAGCGGTACCTCACCAAGGCGGATGCCCTGGTCGATCTCGGTCAGACCCGAGATGTCGACGTTGAGCAGCGCCGGGATGTCGCCCGGCATGCACTCCACCTTGACCGAGGTGATGATCTGCTGGAGCACGCCGAGCTTGAACTCGGTGACCGCCGGCGATTCGCCGATCGGGATCAGCGGGATCTCGACGGTGAGCTTCTCTCGCAGGTTCACCGCGAAGAGGTCGACGTGCATGAGCTCCTGAGTTCGGGGGTTGACCTGCAGCTCGCGGATCAGGACCTTGCGCGCTCTCCCGCCGTCGAGGGCGAGGTCGACGAGGTGGCTGTGGCCGGCACCGTGCCAGACCTTCTGGAGGGTGCGCGCGTTGATCGCGATGTTCTGTGGCTCGACGTTGTGTCCGTAGAGGACCGCCGGGACCTCGCCGCGCCGGCGGACGGCGTGGACGTGACGGCCGGTCTCCGACCGGATGGACGCGTGGAGCTCGAGAGCGGTGGCCATCAGACTGGCTACTCTACCGGCTCGGCGGCTCCCGAAGAGTTCACCGCTGCCGCGATGGCATGCAATGCCGCCTCAACGCCGGGATCTCCACGAGGCGTCGCGGCCTCCGGGTCGACCAGACCGCCGGTCTCCGGCCAGGCCGCGCAGGCGGCAGCGATGAGCCGCCGCGATGCCGTCGACGAGCCCTCGGGCAGGACGAAGTACGGCCAGGCGACGTCGGAGAGCTCCTCACCATCGCCGTCAGAGGCGAGGATGGCCCGTGCCCGCTCCAGCGAGGTCCGCCGGACATCGGTCGCGCCGGCCCCGAGCTCGGCGTCGACCGCCTCGCCGAGACGCTGTGCCATGCCCGCGAGATCGATCTCACGGGAGCGCGGCGGGCCGGTGTCCTCGGTGCCGTGGAGCATGTAGATGCCGCCGTTCCAGACGATCGTCCAGGTCTCGTTCCCGTCGCCCCGGACCACGCGGCAGACCTCAGAGCCGCCGCTCACGTCAAGCCACGCCTGCCGAGCTCCCCGGTCGCGAAGGAAGACGAGCCAGAGGTCGAGGCTGTCGCCGATCGGCTCGAAGGCGCGGCCGTCCACCCAGATGTACGACATCTTCCGGAAGGCCGCAAAGGCGGGATGTGGTGGCGCGACCGTCGCCCTGCTGTCCGTGGGATCGGTGAGGCAACGTGTCGCGCGAGCAGCCGCCGTGGCCAGGCACAGCAGCCCGGGGGTCAGGCTGCCGCCCCCGAACCGAATCGCTCTTTGACGTACGAGACCGCCTCGTCGAGTGAGGTCCCGGGCGTGAAGACCTTGTCGACGCCCAGCTTCTCGAGGGCCGTCACGTCGGAGTCCGGGATGATGCCGCCGCCGAAGACGACGATGTCCGATGCGTCGCGCTCCTTGAGCAGCCGGATGATCTCCGGGAAGAGGGTCATGTGGGCGCCGCTCAGGAGGCTGATGCCGATGCCGTCGACGTCCTCCTGGATCGCCGCCTCGACCACCATCGCCGGGGTCTGGTGCAAGCCCGTGTAGATCACCTCGACGCCCGCGTCCCGCAACGCCCGGGAGATGACCTTCACGCCCCGGTCGTGTCCGTCGAGGCCGACCTTGGCCGTGAGGATCCTGATCTTGCGCCCGGTTGGCGGCGCGGCGGTTGCCTCCATGCGCTCCTGATGTTAGAGCCTGCGCCGGTCCGCCCCGACGAGTTCAGCCGTTCGGCGCCGCCGGAGCGGGGAGGGCGGCGACCGCGACGTCCGCGAGCCGGTGCGCGACGCCGAGCGCGCGGTCCGCGTGGGGGAGGTGGTCGCGGTCCACGCCGGCAACTGCGCGCTCGCCGTCCCGCGCGCCCACGAGGGCCCCCGCAAGGCTCGCCGCGACGGCCGTGCCGTCCGCGGCAGCCGCGAGCACGTCGTCGAACGGATTCGCAGTGGCGAGCGCGCAGATCGCGCGCTGCAGCGTCAGGCCCGGGTCGGGATCCGAGACGTCCATCGGCGGACCCGCCTCGACCACGCGCAGCCGTTCGAGCAACGCCATCGGCGCATCCTCGAGCAGCGACTGGCGGACCCGGACGAGCGCGGTGTCCAGGTCGAAGCGGAGCAGATCCGCGATGAGCAGCGCCGCCGCGACCGCGGTGACCGCTGTGCCCTCGTCGGCGCCGGCCATCGCGACACACCGATAGGCGTCGCGCCGCAGGCGCGGGCGATCGAGCGGGCTGAGCAGCCCGAAGGGCAGCGCCCGGAGCAGGAGGCCCGCTGCGCCGGCGCGCGATGGTCGCTCGAGCCCACGCTGGCGGAGATCGGCGTCGTCGAAGCCGCCGCAGGCCGCCGCCGATTCGGCGACACCGACGAAGTCGGCGGTTCCAGCGGCCGTGCCCGCCGCGTGCTCACCCGCCAGGGCGCCGATGAAGCTCGCCTCGATCCGGCCGGGCAGGTCGTCGATCAGCGCCATCGACAGAACGCTATCCTTTCGAGCCATGGCGACGTCGGAGCGTGCCGTGGCAGTGGTTCGTGCGATCGCCGGCAGCAGCGCGCTCCGCGCGGCGCCCGGACTGCTCGACTCGCGACGCTGGCGCGGTCCGCGACCGGCCGCGATGCGCATCGAGCGAAGCCACGTCCGATCGGGTGGTGACGTCGTCGCGGATCAGACGGCGCTCACCCTCTGGTTCGGCGAGGGCCCGGGCCTCCCCGGGGTCACCACGCGAGGCAGAAACCAGGCGACACGCACCGCCGTGCGGACGCTCGTCGGATTCGCCGCCGCGATGGCGATCGGCGCCGCGGGTGCGATCGTCGCCCGCCAGGAGGCGACGCGGCTCGAGGGTGGAACGCCGCTCCTACTCCGCCAGCCAGGGAAGAACCACCGGGCCTGACAGCCGCGTCCTGCGCGAGACCGAGCGCAGGGACCGCCCGTCGGTGATCAGCAATTCCCGCGAGCACGGGTTCATCGCGTTGCGCCATTCGTGCACCACGCGGCGCTCGAATCGCTCGCCGGCCGGTAGTGCCGCCGGGAGTGCGAGCACGACGCTGCGGTCGGGCACGCCGAGGAGCACGTCACCCCCGGCGCGGGTCGCGAACGCCTCGAGCACCGCCGGAGCCATCAGCAGGCTGCCCTGAAAGAGCGGTTCGGACGCGACCCGCCATCCGTCGTTGGGAATGCGGTCGGTCTGCGCGATCCGTCCGGCGAGCGGGGCGAAGCGCTCGGCGGTGTTGGCGGTCGTCGCGCGCTGCACGTCATCGTCGGTGAGACCGGCTGACGTCCACTCCTCGCGCGGGACGCCCCGCATGATGGATCCGGGCAACTCCTCGGCGGCGAACGCGCTCATGCCCGCGCCGACTCGCACACGCAGCAGATCGTTTGCGCGCGAGAGCTTCGCGAGCGAGCGGTCGTTGCGCACGCACCACAGCAACCGCGACGTGGCGAGCATCATCGCGGGCTGCGGCGTCAGCTGGTGTTCGACCGAGGCGACGTACTCCGCGATGAGCGCCGGAGTGCTGTCGGGATGGCGCTCGACCGAGTGGTAGAGCGGCGCAAGTGGCAGCGTGAGGTCGAGACCCGAACCGGTCACATGCAACGCGAACCGCGCGATGTCCACCTCGACGTGCGCGTCGTGATACCGCGCGGTGAGCTGGAGCCGGATCCGCTCGGCGAACGCCCCCCGGTCCATGTCCCTACTGCGTCGCCAGGGCGAGCCGCGCTCGCATCAGCGCTATCTTCGACTCGTCACCGCTCCGGGTCAGCGTGTCCAGCGGGGCGCGGCCCCAGAGATACAGGAAGAGCGTGGCCGGGTCGCCCGACAGCACCGCATCGGACGACGAACGCCGTCCGCTCTCGACGACCGTTCGCGCATCCTCGAGCCTGATCGACCACGCTGAGTCACCCGCTCTGACCTCGACGGTCCCGGTGCCCGGCGCCTCGACGGCTGCCTCGTCCTCGCCACCGAGCATGAGCGTGAGCACCTCGTCGATGCCATCGATCGCAAGATCCTCGTCGATGGCGCTCGGAGGCCCGAACTGCGCCTCGACGTCAACGCGATGGACGACGGTCTCCAATGCCATCCGCCGGTACCAGAACCCGACGGTCTGGTCGGGCGGCCACCACGACCACGCTGGATCCTTCGGCTGGTGCGCCTCGAGCTCGGCGAGCAACTTCGCGTGCTCATCCTCGAACCACTCGACCGTGCTCTTGCCAAACGGCTCATCGGTGATCCACTCACCGGCCACAGGGCGCCGCCCGAGACGCATCGCCGTCACCTTGTGGTCGTACACGTCCGCAAGATGCGCGACGACCTCGCTGACATCCCATCCAGGACAGGCGGGGATCGGAAGATGCAGGCCGCGCGGCGCGGTTGCGGCAACCAGATCACCGTCGTCGCGGATGTGATCGAGGTAACGCGGGAAGTCCACGCCCTTATGCCGCTCCTCGCTTCGAGCTCACGTAATCGACGAGCACGTAGTCCCCAAGCCGGTCTGGGCTGATGAAGAACGCGCGCCCCCGGTTGAGGCGTGTCATCTGGTTCACGAACTGCACGAGGTGATGGTTCGAACTCGAGCATGAACGTGTTGATCACGATGTTCTCGCGCGTGCAGCGCTTCACCTCGAGCAGGGTCTTGTGAAACGTCTCCGGCAGCGGCGGATAGAAGAACACCGGCCTTCCATTCTCGATATGCGCCGTCGGCTCGCCGTCACTGACGATGATGATCTGCTTGTTCTCACCGGGATCCCGGGCAAGCAGCCGTCGCGCCAGCATCAACCCGTGCTGCATGTTGGTCCCGTACACATATTCATTGACCGAGAGATGCGGCAGGGCAGCAGGCTTGATCTCACGTGCCAGGTCACTGAATCCAATGATGTGCAACGTATCCCGCGGATAAGCACTGCGTATTAGCGAATCCAGCGCCAGCGCAACCTTCTTCGCCGCATAGAAATAGCCACGGAGTGGCATCGATCGAACTCATGTCCAGCATGAGGACCGTGGCCGACCGCGTGAGCGTATCCGAGCGATGCACCACGAAGTCGTCCGGCGAGAGTCGAGGAACAGAGCGCCGCGGTCTAGATGCGGACGTGGGACGGGGGGACGTCGGCGGAGGCGACATAGCCAGGGGAGTTGCCGGAGCCGACGTCCCCCCGTCCGTCGCGAGCACCGACGAGTCCGCGTCGCGGCGTACCGCGTTCATGAGCGTCTCCCGAACGTCCAGGTCGAACACGTCCCCAAACTCATACGGCTTCGTGTCCTCTTCGCGCTCTCCGCCCTGTCCATGTCGAGCGATGGGGTGATCACCGAAGCGATCGCGACGCAGCCGCGCGAAGAGGTCTCCGAGGGCCTTCTGTCCGATGCGTCGGAGTCCACGCGCGGTGAGCTTCATACCCTCACCGTCGCGCTCGACCAATCCGCGTTGTTCGAGCTCCTCGGTCATGCGCTGCAGACGTGAGAGATCGCGCGCCGCGTTCTCACCGAGCACATCGCGCAGCGCCTCCTCGGTCGCGGCGTCGAGCGGATCACCGCGGTACATGCCGCGGAGCCCGCGCTCGAGCTCCTCGATCGACTGGAGGCGGTCCATCACACCCATCGCCTCATCGAAGGGGAGTTGCTCGTTCCCGAAGAAGCCATAGCGCTGACCGAGATGGCGGCGATCGGAGAGCAGCTCCAACCCACCCATCAACTCGGCGAGCTGTGCCTGCAGATCGGGGTCGCCGAATGTCGCGGACACCATCTCCTCGAGCTGATGGCGCATCTCCGGAGAGAGCGACTGCATCAGTGAGTCCATGCGCGCCATCTGCGCGGCGAGCTGCGCGAGGAACTCGTCGAAGGTCGCCGGCGCATCCGGGAACATCGCGCCCCACTTCTTCAGAAAATCCTCGTAGTTGTGCTGCAGCTGCGCCTCGGGGACGCCCTCGAGCTTCTGGCGCACGAGCGAGTTGAGGTCGCGGGCCATCTCGCGCAGGGCTGCGACGTCCTGCTTCGACATCTGGCCCATCTGCTCGGACATCTGCTTGAAGTACGTGTTGACGACGTTCTGCTTGATCTCCTCGAGCAGCTTCTGGAACGCCTGCTCCGCGCGCTGGTCCATGAACTCGTAGCCCTGCAGCTCACGGATGACACCACCCGGTTCCTGGGGCAGGTTGTCGAGATGCTCGCGCCGCTTGCTCGCGACGCGCTCGAGAATTCGCTGCGCACGCTCGTCGGTGGCGTTCTTGAGGCGCTCGTCGATGCCCTGGCGCTCGAGCCGGAGCACGTTGTCGAGCTTCTCCTCGATGTCCTTGAAGACGTTGTCGAGGCTGTAGCGCTCGAGCTGCTTCTGACGCTGCTTGCGCAGCCGCTCCATCAACTCCTCGAGCCCCGCGAACTTCTTCCCATCGCGGTCGCGCCATCCCTGACTCAGGAGCCGGCGCAGCGCCGTCTCGAAATCCCAGCCGTGGTAGACGTCCTCGCTCAGGCGGTCGAAGAGCGCGTCGGCCTCGTCACCGAGCGGATCCTGCGTGCCGTCCCAGCCACTGAAGCGATGCTGACGCGCGCTCCGCCTCAGCTCGACGAGTGGCCGCTCGACGAGCGGTTCATCCTCCATAGACCGCGCTTCCGTCGAGAGCGGTCTTGTTGAGGCGCTTGCCGAGATGCAACCCCTCGAGGATGAACTCGAGCACCGCGACGCGCATCGCATCGCTGTCCGGTTCGCCGAGACGCTGGCGCGCCTTCTCGACGCCGGGAAGCTCGGTGAGCGCCTGGGAGTAGTGCGAGATCGGGTGCTGGTCGCCAACCTCGACGGTGAACCCGCCGCGGTCGAAGCGCTGCACGAGGTCGCCGAACTCCTGCACCGTGAAGTGGCGCCGGAAGACGTTGTTGCACGCGGTGCGCATCAGCTTCTCGAGCACCGCCCCGTCGTCACCGTCCTCCCAGGTCTCGAGCTCGATCTTTCCCGACGTCGACGACGTGAGCGCGGGAAGATCGCTGATCCGGGCAACCGCCTCACGCTCGCCGGTGCGGAGCGCGCGGCGCAGCGCTCCCGCCGCAAGGTTCTCGTAGTTGGCCGTGGTGAGCCGAACCGACACGCCGCTGCGCTGGTTCACCTGCGGGTGCCTGCGGGCGACATGCGAGAGCTCGGCGACGATCTCCTGCATGAACGCGGGAACGATCACCGGCACCGGCATGTCGTCGAAGGTCATGCGCTCCTGCTCGGCGATGGCGATCTCGTCGTCGAGGGTGCGCGGGTAGTGGGTGCGCACCTGCGCGCCGAACCGGTCCTTGAGCGGGGTGATGATGCGGCCGCGGTTGGTGTAGTCCTCGGGGTTCGCAGTCGCGACCACGTAGACGTCGAGCGGCATGCGCAGGCGGTAGCCGCGGATCTGGACGTCGCGCTCCTCGATGATGTTGAGCAGGCCGACCTGGATGCGCTCGGCGAGGTCGGGCAGCTCGTTGACAGCGAAGATCCCGCGGTTGGTGCGCGGGATCAGCCCGTAGTGGATGGTCAGCTCGTCACTGAGGTAGCGCCCCTCGGCAACGCGGATGGGGTCGACCTCGCCGATCAGGTCTGCGATCGACGTGTCGGGCGTCGCGAGCTTCTCCGAGTAGCGCTGGTCGGGAGTCAGCCACGCCAGCTCCGTCGCGTCACCGTGCTCGGCGACGAGGTCGCGGCAGCGGCGGCAGATCGGCGCGTACGGGTCGTCGTTGATCTCGCAGCCCGCGATCGCCGGAACCGCGTCGTCGAGCAGCGTGGTCAGCGAGCGGATGAGGCGGGACTTGGCCTGGCCACGCTCGCCGAGCAGCACCATGTCCTGGCCCGCGAGGATCGCGTTCTCGATCTGCGGGATGACCGACTCGTCGTAGCCACGGATGCCGCCGAAGAGCTCCTCGTGGTTGCTCAGCTTGCGGATGAGGTTGCGGCGCAGCTCGGTGCGCACCGGTAGCACGCGGTACTCCGCGCGACGCAACTCACCGATCGTGGCTGGGGCCTGGGACATCGCGTCCCAAGCCTACACCGGGGCGGTGAATCGGGTCCCGCGACCCGTGAGCGCCGTGTCCTCGCGGCGCGTCGCGATCGACGCGCGCGCCGCGGCGACGAGCCGGTCGGCGAGCTCCTGCTGCTGGCCGAAGTGGAGGTGGATGAACGACGCCAGGAGCAGCGGACCGGTCCAGCCCTCGCAGCCGAGCGGCTCACCGTCGCAGTCGTGCATCGAGTATGCGGGGCTCAGGCAGTCGCCGCCAGGGAGCAGCCGGCTGAAGTGGAACTCATGCCCGCGCAGCCGTGTCCCCGCGGGTCCGAGCATCGAGGCGGTCGCCATCGTGAGGTCGCGGTAGCCGCTGTGCAGCGTGCCGGCTTCGAGCGCGACGTCGATCGGGATCAGTCCCGCCATCTGATGGGTCTCCCCGTCACTCGTGCGCAGCGTGCGCGCCGAGTACTGCAGACCACAGCCCTCGGCGTAGACGGGGATCCCGTGCATGCGCGCACGGCGGAGCGACTCGAGGAAGGGCTGGTTCGCTGCGAGCTTCGGCACGAAGGCCTCGGAGATGCCCCCGCCGATGTAGATGAGTCCGAGGTCGCGAGGCAGCGCGTGGTCCTCGAGCGGCGAGAAGGTGACGATCTCCGCGCCCGCATCCTCGAGCAGCTCGAGGTTCTCCGGGTAGTAGAAGCAGAAGGCGTCATCGAACGCGACACCGATGCGCACCGGCTCCTCGCTGCGGAGATTCGCACGCAGGGCCGACGCGGGCGGGGTGACCATTCGCGCACGCCCCATGAGGCGCTCGATGAGGTCGAGGTCGCAGTCGCGCGCGACGGCGTCACCGAGCTCGGCAATCGCCTCGTCGACGTTGGGGTTCTGGAGCAGGGGCAGCAGTCCCGACCGCAGCTCGGGGATGCGCACCGACTGAATGTGAGGGAGTGCGCCGAGGACCGGCATGCGCGCGAGCGACCAGATCGAGTCCTCGATGACGCGACGCCGGTTGTCGTTGGGGACGTTGTTGAGGATGACGCCGACAACGCTTCCGGATCGGTCCAGCTGTTTGATGCCGAGCACCGCCGCGGCCGACGTCTCGCCCATCGCCCACGCGTCGATGACGAGCACGACCGGCGCCGCGATGAGGCGGGCGACTTCGAGCGTGCTCCCCGGGAACTCCGGCGTCCCGGACGCCACGTCGGACGGCATTCCATGGCCGTCGAGCAGGCCCATCGCGCCTTCGACGATCACCCGGTCCGCTCCGAGTGAGCCGTGCGCGAGCGAGCGCCGAACGCCGTCGCCGCCGAGCAGCCAGGAATCGAGGTTGCGACACGGCCTGCGGCTCGCGTGCGCGAGATACGCGGTGTCGATGAAGTCGGCGCCGACCTTGAACGTCTGCACCGTGCGACCGCGGGCGCGCAGTGCAGCGGTGAGGCCGAGGCTGATCGAGGTCTTCCCGGAACCCGAACCGAGCCCGCCGACCACCAGTCGAGGAATCCCGACCTCCTCGAGCATGAGGTACCTCCAGGGGGCGCCTTGAGAACGCTCACCGAGCTCATCGATCGCGGGAGCTCGCACATCGACGCTAGCACCGGGGGTCGGCGCAGGCAAGTTCGAAGTTGTAACGGGGCGGGAGGCTCGTTTCGGCCGCGCTGCTACCGTCGAAGCCATATCCAACACGGAGGTGCGACGTGTCTGCCAACCAGTGGCCGCTCATCAGAGCGGAACGCGCCGCGCTCATCGCCGACCTCGAGAGCCTGCCCGAGGCGCAGTGGTCCACGCAGTCGCTCTGCGCCGCGTGGACGGTCCGTGAGGTGCTGGCGCACATGACGGCCACCGCGAAGATGACGACGCCGGGCTTCGTCGGACACTTCATCGCGAGCGGGTTCCGCTTCAACGCGATGACCCAGTCGGGTGTGAGGGCGCAGCTCGGCGAGTCCGCTGCCGACACGCTTGCCGGGTTCCGCTCGCAGCTCGACGCGAAGACGCACCCGCCCGGTCCCGCAGCGGAGGTGATGGCAGGCGACATGGTCATCCACAGTCAGGACATCCGCTGGCCGCTGCGGATCGCGCACACCTTTCAGCCCGAGATGCTGACCCTGGTTGCCGACTTCACGATCAGGAGCAACGCCCTCCTCGGCGGCAAGCGCCGGGCGACCGGGCTCAAGCTCGTGGCCAGCGACGTCGAGTGGACCCGTGGCGACGGTCCCGAGGTGCAGGGCCCGCTGGGAGCGATCATCCTCGCGCTCACCGGTCGCAAGGCCGGGCTGTCGGACCTCACCGGCGAGGGAGTGTCGACGCTCAGCGGACGCTACACCTAGGCTGGCGGCGCTCCGACCACGGCCGCCGCGGGCCGGCCGCTGAGCGCGAGCTCCCGCGCCGGACGCAGATCGCGCAGTCGCGCTCGGACTCGGAGCAATCCCTGGAAGCTGTCCAGGTCGAGCCCGAAGCAGGCGTCGACGATCCGTCCGCGCGGCAGATGGTCGGCAAGACCCGGCTTGTTGAAGGCGATCGCCTCGACGATGCCGTCGCCGGTCGCGAGGGCGACCCTGATGTGCTGCCCGTTCGAGCCGAACGTGGACGTCCCGAGCACGCGAGCGCCGCGGACCGAGAGGAGCGGCGCCGGGTTGCCCTGACCGCAGGGTTCCAGCTGATCGAGCGCGTTGCAGAGCTCGGGCGTCACATCGATGCCGGTGATCTCGCAATCGATCGGGAAGTCGCGCCGGCGCTCGAGGCCGGCGTTCTGCTCGCCCACCGAGGCGTTGATGAGGTCGCGGAATTCGTCGAAGCGGGACGCATCGAGGCTGAAGCCTGCGGCAGCGGCGTGCCCGCCGTACCGGAGCAGCGCCGGCGCTGCGCCGTCGAGCGCCCGGACGATGTGGACGTCGCCCGCCGTTCGCGCGGATCCCTTGGCCTCGGCGGGATCCAGGCAGACGATGAAGGTCGGACGGGCGTAGCGCTCCGCGAGCCTCCCGGCAACGAGGCCGACGATTCCCATCGGCCAGTCCGGGTCTCCGAGGACGATCGCCGGGGCGTCGTCGGCGATGGCGGCAACCCGCTCCTCGGCCTGCCCGAGCGCCGTCGCGACCGCCTGCTGGCGCAAGCGGTTCTGGGTGTCCAGGTCGGCGGCGAGCCGCTCCGATTCCTCGGGGTCATCCGACAGGCAGAGTTCGAGCGCGAGGCGAGCATCCTCCATCCGCCCCGCTGCGTTGATGCGCGGACCAACCGCGAACGCGATGTCCGTGGCGTGCGGTGGAATCGCCGTCCCGGCTGCCTCGCAGAGCGCGCGCAGACCGGGGAGATCGGTGATCCGCGGCAATCCGTCGCGAACGATGACCCGGTTCTCACCGCGCAGCGGCATCATGTCGGCGATCGTGCCCAGCGCCGCGAGCCCGAGCGACGCGTCGGCGCTTCCCGCAGGCACCGCCCCGGCCGATTCGAGCGCCTGGACGAGCTTGAACGCGACGCCCGCCCCGGCGAGCCCGTCGAACGGGTACGTCGAGCCGGGCAGCTTCGGGTTGACGAGCGCATCCGCAGGCGCGAGCTGCGGCGGGGTGCCGCCGGGAGCGAGCGCGAGGTGGTGGTCGGTGACCACCAGCCGCATGCCTGCCGGGCGGCCGCGTGCGACTTCGACGCTGCTGGTCCCGCAGTCGACGGTGATGACACAGCCCGCCCCCTGCGCGGCGAGATCCTCGAGGGCGGCGGCATGGAGACCGTATCCCTCGGTCATGCGGTTGGGGATGTACGGGATCACCGTCGCCCCGGCCGAGCGGAGCGCGCGCGTCAGCATCGCGCAGGCGGTCACGCCGTCCGCATCGTAGTCACCGTAGATCGCGATCGTGACGTGGTCGCGGATCGCGGACAGAACCGTGGCCACCGCCACGTCCATCGCGGGCAGTGCGAAGGGGTCGTGATAGCCGCCGGTCTGCGCCAGGAACGCCGCCGCCGCGGCCGCGTCGAGACCCCTCGCCGCGAGCACCTGCCCGACGACCGGATGCATCCCGGACAGTGGCTCGGCGTCGCTCACCCGCCAGCGACGCGGCGCCGGCTGCACCGGCCGGCCTCAGGCTCCTGAGGTCGGAGGTGTCCCTGGCGTGCCGGGCGCGGCCGGCGCGGGCGGCGCGACGCTCGGAGCCTGACCGTACGTCGCGTTCGTGATCGCGCTGAAATCGACCTTCGGCGCCTCGGCGACCACGGCCCGCTGGGCCGCGTCGATCTGGAAGAACTCCGCGTTCTGGAAATGGAACATGTTGGCGATGACGTTCGACGGGAACGCCTGGACCCGGCGGTTGAACTGCTGAACGTTGGCGTTGTAGATCTGGCGCGACGCCTGGATGCGATCCTCGGTGTCGGACAGCGTTGCCTGGAGCTGCAGGAAGTTCTGATTGGCCTTCAACTCCGGGTAGTTCTCGGCGACCGCGAAGAGGTGCCCGAGGGCCATCTGGAACGGGCCTTCGGCAGCGGCCGCGGCTGCGGGTCCCTGCGCGTTCATACCGGCGGACCGTGCCTGGGCGACCTCCTCGAAGACGCCGCGCTCATGCGCGGCATATCCCTGCACCGTCGAGACCAGGTTCGGGATGAGGTCGTACCGGCGCTTGAGCTCGGTGTCGATGTCCGCCCACGCGTTCTGCACCGCGTTGCGCTGGGAGACGAACCTGTTGTACGAGGCCACCACCGCGAGGGCGAGGACCACGATGATGACGAGGACGATGATCAGGGGAATCACGAACGTCTCCTTCGCAATGGGGAATCGATTGCGGCCCTAAGGGTACCGCGCCGGAAGCGGCGTCCAAACGCCCAGCGCCTGGCTGAGGTCAGATGGAGGGTGCCTGGGGCTGATTCGGAGTTGCCTGACTCTCGCGGACCAGGGCCGGGATGCGCTGGGAGACGGTCGACGTGGCATCGAAGATCGCGCCGATCTCCCCGACCGCCTGCCGGTGCTTGTAGAGCATCAGGTACTCGGGACCGAAGACCGCGTGGATCCCGTGGTCGAGGCCGAGCAGCGTCTCGATCATCTGCGCGTCGATGAGCTCGACGGCAAACGCCTGGTCGCTCGACTGCACGTCGAACCGGTCGTTGAAATCGATCGAACTCGAAACGGATGCCGGGGGCTCCGATCGACCGCTCGGCAAAGGCGCCGAGCGCGCTGCGCGGTGACACGCTCACCTGGGGCATCTGCATGCCGAGTGGGGTGAGCACGCACGAGAACGAGAAGGACGACGAGTTCTTCCCCTCCTGCTGGACGTACGTGTAGTCGCAGTAGGTCACCGGCAGCGGCCCCCACGATCCGCGCAGCACATTGCGCCAGTACCGTCTGTTTCCCGAGAGGAACAGCGAGAAGAAGCAGCTGCCGAGGTCCCATCGGCTTCCGATGTAGGTCAGAGCATGAGCGGTGGCGAACGTCCGCATGTCGCGCACGCGCTGCTGCGTGACGAAGAACGACACCACGCCGGCCACGAGGACGAGAGCGAGGATGCCGAAGAAGAGCAGCATTCAGTCGCGAGGCCTTGAACGCATGCGCGGGGTCAGGCGCCCATGAGTTGACGAAGCACGAGCGGCAGGATCCCACCGTTGCGCAGGTACTCCACGTCGGTCTCGCTGTCGAGGCGACAGACCGTGTCGAACTCGATGTCGGCCTGGTCGGCGCGACGCGCGATCACACGGATGGTGGCACCAGGCGCGGCGTGCGCCACACCGCGAATCGTGTACAGCTCGGTGCCGTCAAGATGCAGCGACTCCGCACTCTCGCCTGCGCGGAACTGCAACGGGAGGATGCCCATGCCCACCAGGTTGCTGCGGTGAATCCGCTCGTACGACTCGGCGATCACCGCGCGAACACCCTGGAGCAGCGGGCCTTTTGCGGCCCAGTCGCGCGACGACCCGGAACCGTACTCGCTGCCCGCGATGATGATGAGCGGGATGCCGTCCGCCTGGTACTGCGCCGACGCGTCGAAGATGCTCATCACGGCGCCGTCCGGAAGATGCGCCGTCCAGCCGCCCTCCTTGCCGTCGGCGAGCTGATTGCGGAGCCGGATGTTGGCGAACGTGCCGCGGACCATCACGTCGTGGTTGCCGCGGCGCGCGCCGTAGGTGTTGAAGTCTCGCGGCTCGACACCGTGCTCGCGCAGATGTTGCGCCGCCGGGCTCGTGCCCGCGATGCTTCCCGCAGGCGAGATGTGGTCGGTCGTGATCGAATCGCCGAGCAGCGCGAGCACGCGCGCGTCGATGATGTCCGCAGGTGGCTGCGGCACCGGTGACATCCCCACGAAGTACGGTGGTTCGCGCACGTAGGTCGAGTCCGCATCCCAGTCGAAGAGCGCACCGGTCGGCGACGGCAGCTGCCGCCAGTGCTCGTCACCGTCGAAGATGCGCTCGTACTCGCGCGTGTACAGGTCGCTTCCGATTGCCGCAAGCACCGTGCTCGTCACCTCGTCGGTGCTCGGCCAGATGTCGCTCAGATACACGGGTTTTCCGTCATGGCCGGCGCCGAGCGGCTCGGTGGTGAGATCGATGTCGAGGCGTCCCGCGAGCGCGTACGCCACCACAAGCGGCGGCGACGCGAGGTACGCGGCCTTGACCTGCGGATGGATGCGTCCCTCGAAATTGCGGTTCCCGCTCAGCACCGCGGCAACCGTGAGGTCCTCCTCATCGATTCGCTCCGCGACGAGCTCGGGAAGCGGCCCGCTGTTGCCGATGCACGTCGTGCAGCCGTAGCCAACCAGGTTGAAGCGGAGTTGCTCGAGTGAGCCGAGCAGGCCCGCGCGTTCGAGGTAGTCGGTGACCACGCGCGATCCCGGCGCGAGTGACGTCTTCACGTAGTCGGGGGGCATCAACCCGCGCGCGACCGCGTTGCGTGCAAGCAGCCCGGCGGCGACCATGACCGCGGGGTTCGACGTGTTCGTGCACGAGGTGATCGCCGCGATCACAACCGAACCGTCGCGGACCAGGTCGGCGTCGCGCGGACCGTTGGGCACCGACGGGACCGCGTTGCCGTCGGGGTCGATCCCACCCTCCTCGACGAGCCGTGGCACCTCGCCCTCGGCGGTGACCTCGCTGGTCGGTCGCGCCGCCCGCTGCGCCCAGACGCTCGTGAACGAGTTCCAGACGTCCGGCAGCGCGACGCGATCCTGCGGGCGCTTTGGACCGGCGACGCTTGGGACCACGCTCGCAAGGTCGAGCTCGACCGTCTCGCTGAAGAGCGGGATCTCCGACTCGTCGGTGCGGAACATGCCCTGTTCCTTGGTGTAGCGCTCGACGAGTGCGATGTGCTCGGGATCGCGGCCCGAGCCGCGCAGGTACTCGAGCGTCCGAGCGTCGACGGGGAAGAGCGAAGCGGTTGCCCCGAACTCCGGCGACATGTTGGAGAGCGTGGCGCGGTCCGGCACGGACATCGAGCTCAGGCCGCTGCCGCAGAACTCGACGAACTTGTTGACCACGCCGTGCTTTCGGAGCATCTCCGTCAGGGTCAGGACGAGATCCGTGGCAGTCGTGCCTGCCGGCAACGCGTTGTGGAATCGAACGCCGACCACGATCGGCGCGAGCAGGAAGAGCGGCTGGCCGAGCATGCACGCCTCGGCCTCGATGCCGCCGACACCCCAGCCGAGCACGCCGACGCCGTTGACCATCGGTGTGTGCGAGTCGGTGCCGACGAGCGTGTCGGGCAGCGCGGTGCGCACCCCGGCGATCTCGCGAACCTGCACCACCTGCGCGAGGTACTCGAGATTGATCTGGTGCACGATGCCCATCCCCGGGGGGACGACCCGAAAGCCGCGGAACGCCTGCTGCGCCCAGCGGAGCAGCGAGTACCGCTCCCGGTTGCGCTCGTACTCCCGGACGATGTTCCGTTCGTACGCCTCACGGTTGCCGAACGCGTCCACCTGGACCGAATGGTCGACGACCAGGTCGACCGGCACCAGCGGATCGATCCGCATCGGGTCGCCACCCGCACGGGCGACCGCGGCGCGCATCGCGGCAAGGTCGACGACGGCGGGAACGCCGGTGAAGTCCTGCAGGAGCACGCGCGCCGGCATGAACGCTCGCTCGCGGTCGGTCGGCAGCACGGTGCCGTTCCACCTCGCGATCGCCTCAACATCACCCTTACGGACGGAGGGTGCTGCAGCGTTGCGCACGCTGTTCTCGAGGAGGATCTTGACCGTGACGGGAAGCCGCGAGACGTCGCCGATGCCTCGCTCGGCAAGCGCCTCGAGACGGTGATACTCAACCCCGGGCACGAGTTGCGCCCTGGTGCCGAACGGATCGCTGGCAGCCATGACCCACCCATCTTCGCACCCGAAACAGTCGACCTGACCACAACTCGGGGAACCGCGCGGCTATTCTTCTCGTCCTGTCAGCGGCGACAAAGAGGGTAAATCGGTGGCGACCAGCCAAAAGACGGACCTCCGTCCGGAACACCAGCTCTACCACCAGTATTCGACCGACGTCGACCAGGCCCGGACCAACGTCCACTACGAGCAGCCGCCGGAGTTCTTCCTGCTCATCACGGGCGGGGACTGGAATGTGTACTCGGCCAATCTCTGGGACCCCGGCACCGAGACCGACACCCAGTCACAGGCCGCGAAGCTCGACCTGATCGCGCGGCTCGCCGGTCTCGAGAAGGGCATGCGCCTCATCGACGTCGGCTGCGGCTGGGCAGGGCCGCTCACGTATCTCTGCGAGACGTACGGCCTCAAGGGGACGGGGCTGACGCTGTCGCCGACGCAGAAGGGCTACGCCGAGGGGAGGATCGCCCGCCATGGCGTCGACGCCACGATCGTCCTCAGCCATTGGGAGGACTACACGCCCGAGGAGCAGGTCGACGCGATCTACACCGACGAGGTGATCGTTCACTTCTTCAACTTGGGCGGGTTCTTCACGAAGTGCCACGACTGGCTCAAGCCCGGCGGCGTGATGATCAACAAGGAGCTGCATCTCAAGCACCCGCGCCACGCCAAGCTCGAGCGCGGCGGCGAGTTCGTCAGCCAGATCTACGGCGACACCGGCAACTACCGGACCCTGTCCGAGGAGCTCGGGCTCGCGAACGCGGCCGGTTTCGACATCGAGCGCGTGCACCACATCGAGCGCCGCCATTACGAGGTGACGATCGACCACTGGCTCGCCAACATGCACAAGCACGCGGACCAGCTCAAGGAGATGGTCGGCGCCCAGCACTACCGCGATTTCAGGGTGTACCTCCGCCTCGCACGCCACATCCAGCGCAACGTGACGCTCGATGTCGTGGTGTGCCGCAAGTTCGCCTGAGCGAGGGCCCGGCGGAACGCGGAACCGGCATGCACGCCGCCGTCGTGCGGTCGTTCGACCACCCTCCTCGATACGAGACCCACGAGAGCCCGGAGCCGGCGGGACCGGACGAGATGCTCGTCGACGTCCTTGCGGTCGGGCTCCATCCACGGGTCCGCACCGACGCCTCGGGCCGGCACTACACGAGCACCGGCACCCTGCCGATGATCCCCGGCATCGACGGCGTTGGCCGCATGCCGGACGGCCGCCGGGGCTACTTCGTCATCCCTGACGACGCCTGGGGCTCGATGGCCGACCAGGCAGTTGTCGACCGGCGGCGGATCGTCCCACTGCCGGACGGCGCCGACGCCGCCCGCATCGCCGCGGCCATGAACCCCGCGATGTCCGCGTGGGTCGCGCTTCGCCGGCGCGTGCCGCTGGTGCCGGGCCAGTCCGTCCTGGTGCTCGGGGCCACCGGCAATGCCGGGACGATGGCCGTCCAGATCGCGAAGCGCCTCGGGGCCGGACGCGTCGTCGGCGCCGGCCGCAACCCGGAGCGGCTGTCCGCGCTCCTCGGACTCGGCGCTGACGAGGTCGTCGCGCTCTTCGACGATCGAGCGGTCACCGGACATCGCCTCGCGGACGCGGCAGCCGAGGTGGACGTCGTGATCGACTACCTCTGGGGCGAGCCCGCATCGAGCGCGATGGTGGCCCTGCTCACGGCGAGGTCCGATCGGAGCCGGGCGCTGGACTGGATCGAGATCGGAGCGATGGCCGGTCCCACGATCGAGCTGCCCTCGGTGGCGCTGCGATCGGCGAACCTCCGGATCCAGGGGAACGGTCAGGGCGCGGTGTCGCCTCAGGCCTACCTCGCCGAGCTGCCGTCGCTGGTCGACGAGATCGGCTCCGGGACACTCGAGATCAACGTCCACCCGGTCCCCCTGGCCGAGGTGGAGGCCACCTGGACCGCGCCCGAGGATCCCGGCGTCCGGACCGTCCTCATACCGTAGATCAGCTGGGCGTCGAGAGCTGCGCCAGGTAGGAGGTGAGGTGCGAGTAGGCGCCGGTGGCCAGGAGGACGCCGAGCGCGACGGTGATGACGCCGCCGGCGAGGGTCAGCGGCCGGACGAACCGGTTGAGCTTTCGCGGGAGGTCGGGCAGTGACGCCCACACCAGTGCGGTGGCGATGAACGGCAACCCCAGGCCGAGCGAGTAGATGACGAGCAGGAATGCGCCGGCGACAGCGTGATCGCTGAGCGCGGCAAGCGTCAGCGCCGCGGCGAGGTACGGCCCGACGCAGGGCGTCCACCCGATGCCGAAGACGACACCGACCAGGAAGGCGCCGAGCACGCCACGGCGGCGGAGACGTTCGGGCAGCTGGAACCCGGCCGTGCGCTCGAGCAGCCCGATGCGGACCACGCCGATGATCGCGAGCCCGAAGAGGATCACGGCCACGCCGCCGACGATCTCGACGATACGGCCGCTCACCGCCCCGTTGGCCACGCGGGCGATCCCACCGGCGGTCAGCCCGAGCAGCACAAAGACGAGCGTGAACCCGGCGACGTACAGGAGCGACCCCGCGAGGAGGCGGAGCCGGAAGCTGTGCCGGTCCGGGTTGGTGAGCTCGGCGGCGCTCACCCCTGAGACGCAGGCGAGGTACGCGGGCAGCAGCGGGACCGTGCAGGGTGCGAGGAAGGACCCGAGCCCCGCGACGAACGTCGCGAGCACCGTCGCAATCGAAATCATCAGCCGAAGGTAAAGGTATAGATACGGAAGCCGGCCGGGACGGTGAGGTCGATGAGGTGGTAACCGGATGAGACGCCGGTGAGCAGCTGGAAGAGGTCCTGGCGCGACACCGTGAATCCCGAGCCGGTCAGCGCCGGGCCGCTGTTCACCGTGCCCACCGACTTTCCGTCAAGCGTGACAGAAACGTGCAGTTCGGATCCGCCCGTCCCGGCGACGACGTACACCGAGTTCGGCCTGGAAGCTCAGCCTCAGGTGCCCGGTCGTGTCCGCCTGCAGGTACTGGCCCTCGTCGGTCCAGGTGCCGGTCACCTGGGGCAGGTCGTCGTTCTGGGGTGGACCGGGATCCGGATAGTCGACCGGCTGTCCCATCGGCCCGTAGCTCTCGTTGTCGGCGAGCTCCCCGCGCCCGCTGTCGCTGCCGACGTACAGCTCGGGGGTCGTGTCCGAGGGCACCGGCGTCGACGACGGGACCGCGGCCTGCTTGACGCCGAGCAGCTGCGCCACGGCGGCGTCGGTCTGGGTGTAGTCGCCTTCACCGAAGCTCGTGTACGCGACCCGGCCCTGCTGATCGAGCAGGTACTCCGCGGGCCAGTACTCGTTCTGGTACGCGTTCCACGTGGCCATCTGGCTGTCGATGGCGACCGGCCAGGTCACCCCGAGCCGCGTGACGGCGGCAGCGACGTTGGCAGTGACCATCTCGAAGTCGAACTCGGGCGAGTGCACGCCGACGATGACGAAGCCGTCGTCCTTGTAGTCGTTGTAGAGCGCCTGGAGGTGCGGGATCGTCCGCACACAGTTGACGCACGAGAACGTCCAGAAATCGATGAGGACGACCTTGCCGCGAAGGTCGGCGAGCGTCAGGGGCGGGCTGTTGAGCCAGCCGTCGATGCCGACGAAGTCCGGCGCCTCGATCCGCTGGCTCGCCGGGAGCACCTGGCCGCCGGTGGTCGACGCGGTGGCCGGTGGCGGTGGCATGCGGATCACCGTGACCAGCACGGCAGCGACGATGAGCACGGCGACGGCGGCAAGCGCGGCGCGGTATCGGGTCATCCTGGTGCGCTCGACTTTATGGGTGGCACGTTGACGGAACATTACGGACGGGTGCGCGTCTGCTAGCGTTTGGCGAGATGCTCGGCGACCGAAGGCGCGTGGTCATTGAGCACGTGCGGCCGCGCGTCGACAGAGGCGAGTTCCCCGCAAAAGCCACGCGTGGCCTACCGCTGCGAGTTACAGCGCGGGCGTTCGTCGACGGGCACGATCCGCTCCTGACCTGGGTCTGGCACTGGCCGGGCGACGCCCCGCTGGTTCGCCAGGCGCCACCCCGCGGGCTCGTCGAGGTCGCGATGGAGGCTGAGCCGCAGGACTGGTTCGGCGGCTGGATCACCGCGACGAAGGTGGGCCCGTGGAGCTTTGCGGTGGTCGGGCTGCCCGACGCCTGGGGTGGGTGGGCACGCGATCTGGCGATCCGGTTCAGCGCGGGCATTGACGTCGAGCTCGATCTCGCCGACGGGGCCGCGATGGCTGATGCGCGCTCGATGCTCGAGGGGATCTCGAAGGCAGACCGGCGCGCGATGGCAACGCTCGCGATGAAGCTCGCAGCCCCGACCCCGGTGGAGTCGCGGCTGCAGCTCGCGACCCGGGACACCACCATGGCGCTGATGCGGCGGACGGCCGACCTGAGTCACGCGAGCATCGCCGGCCCGTTCCACCTCTGGGTCGACCGCGAGGAGGCCGGCTACTCGTCCTGGTACGAGATGTTCCCGAGGTCCGAGGGAGCGGTGCCGCCGAAGAGCGGAACGCTGCGCCTCGCCCAGGAACGGCTTCCCGCGATCGCCGCGATGGGGTTCTCCGTGGTGTACCTGCCGCCGATCCATCCGATCGGCACCACGCATCGCAAGGGACCGAACAACGTCACCGAATGCGGGCCGGGTGACCCGGGCAGCCCGTGGGCGATCGGCTCGGCCGCCGGCGGCCACACCTCGATTCACCCCGACCTGGGCACGCTCGACGACTTCGACCGGTTCGTCGAAGCGGCGAAGAGCTCCAACCTCGAGGTGGCGCTCGACTATGCGCTGCAGTGCAGTCCGGATCATCCCTGGGTGACCGAGCATCCGGACTGGTTCAAACACCGGTCGGACGGCTCGATCCGGTACGCGGAGAACCCCCCGAAGCGATACCAGGACATCTACCCGATCGACTTCGAGACCGACGACTCGGCCAACCTCTGGCAGGCGCTCGCGGCCGTGATGCGCTTCTGGATCGCCCGAGGCATCCGCATCTTCCGGGTCGACAACCCGCACACCAAGCCGTTCGCGTTCTGGGAATGGCTGATCGCCGAGATCCACCGCGAGCACCCGGACGTGATCCTTCTCGCCGAGGCCTTCTCGAGGCCGGCGATCATGCAACGTCTCGCCAAGATCGGCTTCACCCAGTCATACACGTACTTCACGTGGCGCAACAGCGCGTGGGAGCTCGGCCAGTATCTGACTGAGTTGTCACAAACGGAGCTGGTCGATTGGTTCCGTCCGAACTTCTGGGTGAACACGCCCGACATCCTGCACGCAACGTTGCAGCACGGCGGCCCGCCCGCCTTCCGGACGCGGGCCGTCCTCGCGGCGATCACCTGCCCGTCCTGGGGAATGTACAGCGGCTACGAGCTCTGCGAAGCCACCGCTTTCCGCGAGGGGAGTGAGGAGTACCTCGACTCGGAGAAGTACCAGTTGAGGCCTCGCGACTGGTCGGACCCGCGGTCGCTCGCGCCGCTCATCGGGCGCCTCAACCAGATCCGCGATGCGCACCGCGACGCCATCGCGCAGCTGGGCACGCTGCGTGTGCACCACGTGACGGACGACTCCATGCTCTGCGTCTCGCGCGCGACCGCGGACAAGGAGGACGTCGTCCTGCTCGTCGTCAACCTCGATCCCCACCATCCTCACGAGGCCACCACCTGGCTCGACCTCGAGGCGATCGGCGTGAGCGCCGACCGGCCCTTCGAGGTGCACGATGAGCTCGGCGGCGGTACGTTCACGTGGCAGGGTCCCGTGAACTACGTCCGCCTCGACCCTTCCCAGCAACCCGCCCACATCCTGCACGTTCGGAGGACCCAATGAGCATCGAGCTCGCGGAGGATCCGCTCTGGTTCAAACGAGCTGTCTTCTACGAACTCTCGGTCCGAGCGTTCAACGACGGCAACAACGACGGGATCGGTGACTTCCCCGGTTTGATCAGCAAGCTCGAGTACCTCGAGTGGCTCGGCGTGGACTGCATCTGGCTCCTGCCGTTCCAGCAGAGCCCGCTGCGCGACGGTGGCTACGACATCGCCGACTACCGCACGGTCCTTGCCGACTACGGTGATGTCGACGATGTCGCGCGTCTCGTCGAGGAGTCACACCGGCGCGGCATCCGCGTGATCATGGACCTGGTCATCAACCACACGAGCGACCAGCATGCGTGGTTCAAGAGTGCCCGGTCGTCACCCGACAGCGAGCATCGCGACTGGTACGTGTGGTCGAACACCAAGAACCGCTTCACGGAAGCGCGCATCATCTTTCTCGACACCGAGACGTCGAACTGGACGTGGGACGAGCAGTCGGGCGCGTACTACTTCCACCGTTTCTTCAGTCACCAGCCGGACCTCAACTACGACAACCCGCGGGTGCGCGCGGAGATCATCGACGTCTGCCGATTCTGGCTCGGCATGGGAATGGACGGCTTCCGGCTCGACGCGGTCCCGTATCTCTTCAAGCGCGAGGGAACCAACTGCGAGAATCTGCCGGAGACACACGGATTTCTCGCCGACCTGCGTGCCGCGATCGACGCCGAGTATCCGGGGAAGGTCCTTCTCGCCGAGGCGAACCAGTGGCCTGAGGATGTGGTCGACTATTTTGGAACGCCGGAACGGCCGGAGTGCCATATGTGCTTCAACTTTCCGTTGATGCCGCGCATGTTCATGGGTCTGCGCCGCGAGCAGCGCTATCCCATCACCGAGATCCTCGAGCGGACGCCGACACTCCCTCCGAAGACGCAGTGGGGCATCTTCCTGCGCAACCACGACGAGCTGACGCTCGAGATGGTCACGGATGAGGAGCGCGACTACATGTGGACCGAGTACGCAAAGGATCCGCGCGCCAAGCTCAATCTCGGTATCCGCCGCCGGCTCGCGCCGCTGCTCAACAACGGGCGGCGGCAGATGGAGCTGTTCCACGGGCTCATCCTCTCGCTGCCCGGCAGCCCGATCCTGTACTACGGCGACGAGATCGGCATGGGCGACAACGTGTATCTCGGCGACCGCGACGGCGTCCGCACCCCGATGCAGTGGAACGCCGACCGCAACGGTGGGTTCAGCCAGGCGGACTTCGCGCAGCTGTACCTGCCTCCGCTCATGGACCCGGTCTACGGATTCCAGGCCTGCAACGTCAGCGCCCAACGGCGCAACGAGTTGTCGATGCTGCACTGGCTTCGCCGGTTCATCGCCGTTCGCAAGCGGTGGCCGGTGTTCGGTGAAGGCGATTTCGTCGCGCTCGACGCGGCGAACCCCTCGGTCTTCGCGTTCGTCCGCACCCTCGACGACCACGTCGTCCTCTGCGTCAACAACCTCTCGCGCTTCGCGCAGCCGGTCGAGCTCGACCTGCGCAAGTACGTGGGAACGACGCCGGTCGAGATGCTCGGGCGCGTCCACTTTCCGCGCATCGGCGAGCTGCCCTACCTGCTGACCATGGGACCGCACGGCTTCTACTGGTTCACGCTCGATCCGGCGACGTCATGACGTCCGCTGCGGCTCTGCTCCGCGATCACGGCATCGACGGATGCGAAGCCGCGCTTGCCGCATACATCGCGCACCAGCGGTGGGCGGGCGCGCACGGCCGGACCATCGAGCGAATCGAGATCGTCGATGCGGCGGTCATCCTTCGCGAGGCGCCGCTCCTGCTGCACGCCCTCGCCGCGGTCACCTATACCGACGGCGTCACGACCCGCTACGCGCTGCCGCTCAGCGTTCGCGCCGTCGGCGATCCCCTCGCCGAGCGGGCACCCGATTTCCTGATCGCGTGGCCCGACGCGCCACGGGACCTCCTCCTCTTCGACGCGATCGGCGATCCCGAGTACATCGAGTGGCTGCTCGACTCGGTTCGCTCGCAACGCGTGCTCACCACGACGAGCGGCGAGATGCGCTGCTCATGCCCCGACGCGTCCGCACTCGACACCGGCAGCCTCAGCTCCGTGCGCCATCTGCGGGTCGAGCAGAGCAACACGTCGGTCGAGGTCGGCGATGCGCTCTTCCTCAAGCACATGCGCAGGGTTGAGCCGGGGCCGTCCCAGGAGCTCGAGATGTCGGACGCGCTGGCCGCGGCGGGATTCACGCATATCGCGCCGCTGCTCGGACGCGTGGTGTGGGCGAGCGGAGCCGACCCGCCGTCGCCGCTCGCGCTCCTGCAGCCGTTCCTCCACAACAGCACCGAGGGCTGGGCTCTCGCGCTCACATCGCTCCGCGACCTCTACGCCGTGGCAGAAGGGATGGGACCCGCCGACGCGGCCGCGCGCCGCGCCGCCGTTGACGAGCAGGATGCCGCGTTCGTCGCCGAGTCACGCCGGCTCGGCGAGGTGGTCGCGGAGATGCATCTCGCGCTCGCCACCGTTCGCGGGGATGCCGTGATGATGCAAGCGCCACTCACGCACGAGTTGCTCGCGCAGTGGGCGGACGCCATGACCGGCGAGCTCGACGCGCTGCTCGCGCGCGACGACGCCACCCTCGACCCGCTCCGAAAGGTCCGGGCGCAGGTGATCGCGCGCTTCGACCAGATCCGCTCGCTGCCCCCGGGTGGGCTGCTCACCCGGATCCACGGCGACCTGCACCTCGGCCAGCTGCTGCGCGTGGACACGGGCTGGGTCGTGCTCGATTTCGAGGGCGAGCCCGATCGGACGCCGGCGCAGCGGCGCGAGCTCACGACGCCACTGCGCGACGTCGCCGCGATGCTCCGGTCATTCGACTACGCGGCAGCGGCCGCAATCGCCGAGCGCGTCATCCCGGGCGGTGACGATGCCAAGGGCCTCGTCGGGTTCGGCGACGCGTGGGCGGATGCGAATCGGGATGCGTTCTGGAGCGCGTATCTCAAGGCGGTCGGCTCGCACCCCGTGCTCCCGAAGTCGGGGCCGTCACTGGTGCTCCGCCGCGCCTTCGAGGTCCAGAAGGCCGTGTACGAGATCAGCTACGAGCTTGGTCATCGCCCGACATGGGCGGCGATCCCGCTCCGCTTCCTGCTCAGAGGCACGGAGTCCGAATGACGGCGACCCAGAGCGCCGCGATCGACCTGGAGGCGGCGCTCGAGCGACTCATCGCCGGCCGCCTGCGCGACCCGCACGAGATCCTCGGACCACACCGCGCCGGCGAGCAGACGGTGATCCGGGCGTTCCATCCGGACGCAACCGCCGCGAGCGTCGCCCGAGAGGACGGGGTCACGCCCATGCGCCGGCTCAACGGGCTCGGACTGTTCGAGGTCGCGCTCCCGGTCAGCGACCTCCCGGGCTACCGGCTCCGATTCCGCAACGACGACCGCGAGTGGGAGCAGGAGGACCCGTATCGGTTCGCGCCGACACTCGGCGAGCTCGACCTCCACCTGATCGGAGAGGGAACCCACCTGCAGCTGTGGCGGGTCCTCGGGGCGCGAGTCCTCGAACACCAGGGTGTCCAGGGCACGGCGTTCAGCGTGTGGGCCCCGAACGCGCTCGGCGTCAGCGTGGTGAGCGACGCGAACTTCTGGGATGCCCGCACCTGGCCCATGCGGATGCTCGGCGGCTCCGGGGTCTGGGAGCTGTTCTGCCCCGGGGTCGGCGCCGGCGTCCGCTACAAGTTCCTGGTCACGCGGGGCGACGGGATGCGCATCTTCAAGGCCGATCCGCTCGCCCGCTCATCGGATCACCCCCCCGGCACCGCCAGCATCGTCGAGCAGACCGAGCATCGATGGCGCGACGCGAAGTGGATGCGCCGGCGGGCACGCACCGGACTCAACAACGCCCCGTTCGCCGCCTACGAGGTGCACCTCGGCTCCTGGCGCCGCGCCCCGGACGGGAAGGTGCTCACGTATCGCGAGATCGCCGAGCCGCTCGCCGCGCACTGCCGCGCGATGGGATTCACGCACGTCGAGCTGCTGCCGGTCATGGAGCATCCCTTCGGCGGCTCCTGGGGCTACCAGGTCACCGGGTACTACGCGCCGACCGCACGGCATGGCACCCCCGACGACTTCCGCAGGTTCGTCGACGTCATGCACCGTAACGGCATCGGCGTGCTCCTCGACTGGGTGCCCGCGCACTTCCCGCGCGACGGCTGGGCGCTCGCGCGCTTCGACGGCACGCCGCTCTACGAGCACGGAGACCCGCGTCGCGGCGAGCACCCCGACTGGGGAACGTATGTCTTCAACTACGGCCGCAACCAGGTGCGCAACTTCCTGGTGGCAAACGCCCACTACTGGGCGGAGGAGTTCCACGTCGACGGGCTGCGCGTCGATGCGGTCGCGTCGATGCTCTACCTCGACTACTCGCGACAGCCGGGCGCATGGGTGCCGAACGTCAACGGGGGCAAGGAGAATCTCGAGGCCATTGCGCTTCTGCGCGAGGTGAACGACTCGCTGCACGCGCGCAACGCCGGGGTCGTCACCGTCGCCGAGGAGTCGACGACCTGGCCGGGTGTGACGCGCTCGACCGCGAGCGGAGGGCTCGGCTTCGACTTCAAGTGGAACATGGGCTGGATGCACGACACGCTCGACTACCTGCACAAGGATCCCGTGTACCGCAGGTACGCGCATCACCAGATGACCTTCGGGCTCATGTACGCCTGGTCGGAGCGCTTCATCCTCCCGCTGTCGCACGACGAGGTGGTGCATCTCAAGGGCTCGCTGCTCGGCAAGATGTCCGGCGATCCCTGGCAGCGCTTCGCGAACCTTCGCGCCATGTTCGGCTGGATGTGGGCGCACCCCGGCAAGAAGCTCCTGTTCATGGGCGGCGAGCTCGGCGACGAGCACGAGTGGGCGCACGAGTCGTCGCTCGACTGGTCCCTGCTCGACGACCCGGCGCATGCGGGAGTCGCGCACCTGATCGGGGACCTCGGTGTGCTGTACGGGTCCGTGCCGGCGCTTTCCGAGCTCGACGAGAGCCCCGCCGGCTTTCAGTGGATCGACCCCGGCAACGCCGATCAGAACGTGCTCAGCTTCATCCGGCGCGACGCGAACGGGCACCCCGGCATCGCCTGCGTCGCCAACTTCTCGCCGGTCGTCCGCAACGACTTCAGGGTCGGGCTGCCGCTGGCCGGTCGCTGGACCGAGGTGCTCAACACCGACTCCGAGCACTACGGCGGCAGCGGTGTCGGAAACCTCGGCGCCGTCGAGGCGGAACCAAAGCCCTGGCACGCCTTCTCGCACTCTGCCGCGCTGACGCTGCCTCCGCTCGGCGTGCTGTGGCTGGCGCCCTCACCCATTGCTTAACGAGTGCCCAGCCGACAGAATGGGTGCAAACCTGCGGGCCGAGAGCGCACGAGTTGCGATGGATCAGGAGTGCGATGCATCGCGCGCGACGCGCTTGGGGCGTGCCCGCTCTGCCCGGATATGAGGGTGACCCACGACCATGAACACAGAAGAGGCCCGCACCCGGCTGCTGACTGAGCGGGCCCGGATCGAGGAGCTCCGCCTGGCGGCGAACCGGCTCACGGCGGATGCCCAGGAGGCCACCGAGCGCGAGCTCTCGTCGGCCGAGCAGCACCCCTCCGAGCTGGCGAGCGAGACGATCGGCCTCGAGCTGGACCAGAGTGTGCTCCAGCACGCCGAGCTCGAGCTCGAGGAGCTCGAGGCGGCCGTGAAGCGCGTCGACCTCGGCTCGTACGGGCAGTGCGAGGCATGTGGCAAGCCGATCAGCGAAGCGCGGCTCGAGGCGATTCCCACCGCGCGCTTCTGCATCGAGGACCAGTCCAAGCAGGATCGCGGGAGGCGCAACGGGCGCTGACCACGGCGGGTCAGTGGCGGAAGTGGCGCTCCCCGGCAAGCACGACAGCCATCCCCAGTGCGTCCGCGGCCTCGGTGACCACCGAGTCGTTCTTGCTGCCGCCGGGATGGATCACCGCGCGAACGCCGGCCTTGCCGAGCGTCTCGAGCCCGTCGGGCATTGGAAAGAACGCGTCCGATGCGGCCACGGCGCCGACGCTGCGATCGCCGGCCCGCGCGACCGCAAGCTCCGACGACTCGACGCGCGACATCTGTCCGGCGCCGACGCCGACTGCCATGCGGTCGCGGACCACCACCACCGCGTTCGACTTCACGTGACGGCAGACACGCCAGGCGATGAGCAGGTCGCGCCACTCCGAATCGTCGGGTTGCCGGGCGCTCGCCACCGTCATCGTCGACCGATCGGTCAACACCCGATCGCGTGTCTGCGCGAGCAGCCCGCCGTCGATGCTGCGCACGTCCAGCTGCTCCGCGCCTGAAGCACGCTCGACGACGAGGACCCGCATCCGCGGCTTGGTGGCAAGGTGCTCCGCCGCGTCGGCGTCGATGCCGGGACACACCACCGCCTCGAGAAACGTTCGCGCGATCTCCGTGGCGGTGGCGAGGTCGATGCGGCGGTTGATCCCGACGATGCCGCCGTAGGCGGCGCGCGGGTCGCATGCGTACGCGCTCCGGTAGGCATCGGCGGCGGTCTCGCCGACCGCGAGGCCGCACGGGTTGGTGTGCTTGATGACGCAGGCGGCCGGCTCGTCGAACTCGGTGACGAGCGCACGGGCCGCGTCGACGTCGAGCCAGTTCGTGAACGAGAGCGCCGACCCCTGCAGCGATCGCGCGTGCGCGACACCGCCCGGCCGTCCCGCGACGGCGTAGAGGGCGCCACGCTGATGCGGGTTCTCGCCGTAGCGAAGCTCGTGGAGTCGCGGTCCGCCAACCGTGAGCTCGGCGGGCATCGAGCCGTCGCCGGAGCCACTGCGCAGCCATGCCGCCACCTGCGTGTCGTACGACGCGACGTGCGCGAACGCCTCGACGGCGAGACGGTGCCGTGTCGCCATCGAGATCGACCGATGCTCGCGGAGCTCGGCGAGCACGGCCACGTACTGATGATGCGACGTGACCACCGCCACGGAATCGCGGTTCTTGGCGGCCGCACGGATGAGCGTCGGTCCGCCGATGTCGATGTTTTCGACAATCGTGTCGTCATCTGCGCCGCTCGCGAGCGTGTCCGCGAACGGATACAGCGACGAGACCACGAGGTCGATCGGCTCGAACTTGTTCTCGGCGAGCTGCCGCATGTGCTCGGGGATGTCGCGGCGGGCGAGGATACCCGCGTGAATCGCCGGGTGCAGCGTGCGGACCCGGCCGTCGAGCATCTCGGGGAACCCGGTGATGTCCGCGACCGACAGCACGTCGATGCCGGCCCCCGTGAGCGCGCGACCGGTGCTGCTCGTCGCGACGAGCTCGACGCCGCATTCGCGCAACCCGCGCGCGAACTCCACGAGCCCCGTCTTGTCGCTGACCGAGAGGAGCGCTCGCATGCTCAGACCGGTGCCGCCGCGGGAGCGGGCAGCACCCGTGCTCGATTGCCCTCGCGCGCGATCCGCCCGGCGCACCAGAGCGCGACCGCCTGCGGGAGGAGCTCCCATTCGCAGGTGTGGATGCGCGCGCGGAGCGTCGAAGCATCGTCGCCGGGCTCGACCGGGACCGCTCCCTGCAGGACGATCGGGCCGCCGTCAGCCTCGCCGCGGTCGAGGAGCTGGACCGTGCAGCCGGTGATCTTCACGCCGCGCGCGAGCGCCTGCTCGACGGCATCCATACCACCCCCGAACGCCGGGAGCAGCGAGGGGTGCACGTTGAGGATCGCGTCCGGGTAGGCTTCGAGAAAGGCGTCGCTGAGGATGCGGTCGTAGCCGGCGCACACGACCAGGCGCACGCCCGCGTCCCGCATGCGATCGCGCATCGCGAGGTCACGAGCCTCGCCGTCGCCGCCGAACGCCGCCTGCGAGAGCGCCACCGCGGGAACGCCATGACCTCGCGCCACGTCGAGCGCCCGCGCGGTCGGCCGGTTGCTCACCACGAGCGCCACGTCGGCCGGGAAGCCCGGAGCGGCGCACGCACGGAGCAGCGCCTCGAGGTTGGTTCCAGCTCCCGAGACCAGCACCCCGATTGGGGTACGTCCGCTCACTGCAGCACGACCCGCCGTGGACCCGACTGCGGCACCACCTCGCCGATGCGCCAGACCGGGATGCCGGCGGCCGAGTCGATCGGCGGCGCTCCGGCGGGGACGATCACCACCATGCCGACGCCCATGTTGAAGGTGCGCCACATCTCTTCGAGATGGATGCCTCCAGCCTTCTGGAGCGCGGTGAAGATCGCCGGAATGTTCCACGTGGAGCGGTCGATGGTCGCGGCGAGGCCCTCGGGCAGCACCCGGGGCACGTTGTCGATCACCCCGCCGCCGGTGATGTGGGCAATGGCGTGGATATCGGTCTTCGTGCGCAGGTCCCGGATGGCGTGGAGATAGGCACGGTGCGGCTCGAGGAGGAGATCGACGAGCGGCCGGTCGGTGCCCGGCAGCACGTCCGACCACTGCAGCTCGTGCTCCGCGACGATGTGCCGCACGAGCGAGTACCCGTTGGTGTGCAGACCGCTGGAGGGCAGCGCGTACAGCTGGTCTCCGGCCTGGACGCGGCTCCCGTCGATGATCGCGTCGCGCTCGACGGAGCCGACGATGAACCCGGCGATGTCGTAGTCACCGAGCGCGTAGACGCCCGGCATCTCGGCGGTCTCGCCGCCGATGAGGGCGCAGCCGGCCCCCCGGCACGCCTCGGCGATCCCCTCGATGAGCTCGGCGAGGTGCTCGGGCACGAGCTTCCCGGTCGCGTAGTAGTCAAGGAAGAAGAGCGGCTCGGCGCCGCAGCAGAGGATGTCGTTGACGCAGTGGTTCACCAGGTCCATGCCGATCCCGCGGTGCCGCCCGGTCGCGATCGCGACCTTGACCTTGGTGCCGACCGAGTCGGTGCTCGAGGCGAGCACACGGCCGTCGGGAGATCCCGGATCGAGTGCGAAGAGACCGCTGAACGCACCGATCCCACCGAGGACCTGCGCGGTGTGGGTGGACGCGATGGTGCGCCGGATCAGGCTGACGGCACGGTTGCCCTCATCGATGTCGACGCCGGCATCCGCGTAGCGAAGGTCTCCCACCTGGCAGAGTGTATCGGCGGCGTGTTTGATGGCGCGGAATGGTCGCGGCCACGCCGCACTCCGGCGGGAGGGTGTCACCATACATGTGAATTCAACCCCGCCCAGGAAATCAGATCCACCAGGTGAACCCAACCGACACTGGCGACCCGAGCTACTTCCACAGGGTCGTTGACTGCCAGTGGGCCTGTCCTGCCCACACCAACGTCCCCGAATACATCCGGCTGATCGCTCAGGGACGGTACACGGACGCCTACATGTCGAACCGGGAGTCGAACGTCTTCCCCGGGATCCTCGGGCGGACCTGCGACCGTCCCTGCGAGCCGGCATGCAGGCGGACGCGCATCGACGGCTCACCGGTGGCGATCTGCCGCCTGAAGCGCGTCGCCTCGGACCTCCGCGGCGACATCGACGACCGCCTCCCGGTGATCCCGAAGGAGAAGAACGGGCGCCGCGTCGTCTGCGTCGGCGCCGGACCCGCGTCGCTCACGGTGGCGAACGACCTCATGCCGATCGGTTACGAGGTGACCATCCTCGAGCAGCACGACGTGCCCGGCGGGCTGATGCGGACCAACATCCCATCCTTCCGCCTCCCTGCCGAGATCCTCGACGAGGAGATCGCGACCATCGTCGACATGGGGGTCGACCTGCGACTGAACACGCCGGTTTCGAGCCTCCGCGCCCTGCTCGAGCAGGACTTCGATGCCGTGTTCATCGGCACCGGCGCCCCGCGCGGCAAGGACCTTGACATCCCGGGGCGTCACGAGAGCGACCGCATCCACATCGGCATCGACTGGCTCGAGTCGGTCGCCTTCGGGCACACCGACAAGATCGGCGAGCGCGTGCTGATCATCGGCGTCGGCAACACCGCGATGGACTGCTGCCGCTCCTCGCTCCGCCTCGGCGGCAAGAACATCAAGGTGATGGCGCGGCGGCCGCGGGGCTTCTTCAAGGCGTCATCGTGGGAGCTCGAGGACGCCGAGGAAGAGGGAGTCGAGATTCTCGTCGACCATGCGCCGACCCGCTTCGTCATCGAGGAGGGGCGCCTCGTCGGCATGGAGTTCCAGCGGCTCGAGTGGGACGAGCAGGCGCGCCATTCCACGGTCATCGACACGGTGGTCATCCCCTGCGACGACGTGATCCTGGCGATCGGCCAGGAGAACGCCTTCCCCTGGATCGAGCGCGACCTCGGCCTCGAGGTAGGCGAGTGGGACATGCCCGTCGTCGACCCCGTGACCTTCGAGTCCTCGCTCCCGGGCGTCTTCTTCGGCGGCGACTCCGCGATGGGGCCGAAGAACATCATCTGGGCGGTGGAGCACGGGCACCAGGCGGCGATCTCGATCCACAACCACTGCGAGGGCCTGGCGACGAGCGTGCGCCCGCCGCAGATGCTCAACCTGGTTAGCCAGAAGATGGGGCTCACCGAGTGGAGCTACCACAACGACTACAACCCGTCGACGCGGCAGCGGATGCAGCACGTGGAGCTGACCAAGCGTTTCCAGAGCATCGGCACCGAGGTCGAGGTGGGCTTCTCCGCGGAGCAGACCGCGCGCGAGGTGCAGCGCTGCCTCAACTGCGACATCCAGACGGTGTTCCAGGCACCGCTCTGCATCGAGTGCGACGCCTGCATCGACATCTGCCCCGTGCAGTGCCTGACGATCACCGAGAACGGCGACGAGTCCGACCTGCGCACGCGGTTGTCGGCGCCCGCGAGGAACCTCGAGCAGGCGCTCTACGTCTCCGCGGCGCTGCCGCAGACCGGCCGGGTGATGGTCAAGGATGAGGATCTCTGCGTCCATTGCGGGCTCTGCGCCGAGCGCTGCCCGACCGCCGCGTGGGACATGCAGAAGTTCGAGCTGCTGATCCCGCTGGCAATGTCAACGCGGATACCGGTGCCGTCGTGACTGTGGACCTCCAGCCCACCCAGCGCTCCCGGGTGAACGACTTCGCCCTGAAGCTCGCCAACGTGAACGGGACCGGATCGTCGAGCGCCAACAACCTGCTGATGCGCGCGATCTTCCGGATGGGCGTGCCGGTCTCCGGCAAGAACCTCTTCCCGTCGAACATCCAGGGACTGCCCACCTGGTACGAGATCCGCGTCAACAAGGACGGTCACGTGGCGCGCGCGCGCAAGTACGACCTCATGGTGGCGATGAACGGGCAGACTTACACAAGCGACATCGCGGAGGTGACGAGCGGCGGCTACACGATGTACGACTCGTCGTGGCCGCTCGACCAGGCGTTGATCCGCGAGGACGTGACCTATCTCGGCGTGCCGCTGGCGGAGATGTGCAACGAGGCGTTCCGCGGGCCGCGCGAGCGCATCCTCATGAAGAACATCGCCTGCGCGGGCGCGCTCGTCGCGATGCTCGGGCTCGACATGGACGTGATCGCGCAACTGCTCACCGAGCAGTTCGCCGGCAAGGAGCGTCTGCGCGAATCCAACCAGCTGGCGCTCCGCCTCGGCCACGATTTCGCGACCTCGCACTTCGAGTACCCGCTTGCCTGCCATGTCGAACCGATGGACGCCACCAAGGGGTCGATCCTCATCGACGGCAACACGGCTGCGGCACTCGGGTGCGTGTACGCAGGCGCGACCGTCGCGGCCTGGTACCCCATCACGCCCTCGACGTCGCTCATGGACGCGTTCGCCAAGTACTGCGCGAAGTTCCGGCGCGACCCCGACACCGGAAGGAACAACTACCTGGTGCTGCAGGCGGAGGACGAGCTTGCGGCGATCGGCATGGTGCTCGGCGCGTCGTGGGCCGGCGCTCGCGCCTTCACGTCGACATCAGGCCCCGGGATCTCGCTGATGCAGGAGCTGATCGGCATGGGCTACTACGCCGAGGTCCCGGCGGTGATCTTCGACGTCCAGCGCACGGGGCCTTCGACGGGAATGCCGACTCGCGTGCAGCAGGCGGACATCCTCAGCTGCGCCTACGCGTCACATGGCGACACCAAACACCTGCTCCTGTTCCCGGCGAACCCCGCCGAGTGCTTCGAGATGGCGCCGGTCGCCTTCGACCTCGCGGAGCGGTTCCAGACGCCCGTCTTCGTGCTCTCGGATCTCGACATCGGCATGAACGACTGGGTCAGCCCGGCGCTGCAGTGGGACGACAGCTACGTCCCGGATCGCGGGCGGGTGCTCGATGTGTCGGCGCTGCGCGAGCTCGAGGTCTTCCATCGCTACGAGCCGGCGGACTCCGAGTCGGTTGCGGCACGCACGCTCCCCGGTGTCAGCGAGCTCGGTGCGTATTTCACGCGCGGCTCCGGCCACAGCAGCGACGGCGCGTACACCGAGACTCCCGAGCAATACCAGGCCGTCGTCGACCGGCTGACGCGCAAACACTCGGCCGCAGCGGAGCACATCCCCGCGCCGATCGTGCGCGACGATGCGCACGCGGCGCTCGGCATCGTGACGCTCGGGAGCTGCGAGCTCGCCGTGCTCGAGGCGATCGGGATCCTCGCCGAGCGCGGGATCGACGCCGACTACATGCGCATTCGCGGCTTCCCGTTCGGAGCCACCGTGAAGGCGTTTCTCGAGGCGCACGAGCGGATCGTCGTCGTCGAGGAGAACCGCGACGGTCAGCTGCGGACGCTCCTGACGCTGGAGACGCCGGTTCCAAAGGAGAAGCTCGAATCCGTCCTCGTCTACGGTGGATACCCGCTGAGCGCAGAGGACGTCGTCGACGGCGTCGCACAGATCGTGGGGGCCTGACCGATGCCGTCGATCGTCAAACCCGCAGTCACCAATCCGGGTCTGGAGCGCAACGCGCTCGGCCTCACCGTCCGCGACTACGAGGGCGGGATGTCGACGCTGTGCGCGGGCTGCGGCCACGACTCCGTCACCGCCGCAATCACGCAGGCACTCTGGGAGACCGCCACGCCGCCGCGCATGATCGCCAAGCTCAGCGGCATCGGCTGCTCGGCGAAGACGGCCGCGTACTTCGCGCGAGGCGCGCACGGTTTCAACGGCTGTCACGGTCGGATGCCACCGATCGCCACGGGCGCGAGCGCCGCCAACCGCGACCTCCTCTGCATCGGCATCTCCGGCGACGGCGACTCGCTCTCGATCGGGCTCGGACACCTCGCCCACCTCGTGCGGCGCAACGTGCGCATGGTCTACGTGATCGAGAACAACGGCGTCTACGGGCTCACCAAGGGGCAGTTCTCGGCGTCGGCCGACGTCGGCTCGACCACCAAGCGTGGTGAGGCCAACCATCTCCAGCCGATCGACCCGATCTTCCTCGGGCTCTCGCTCGGTGCAACCTTCCTGGCGCGCGGGTTCTCCGGCGACAAGCGCCAGCTGGTCCCGATCTTCCGTGCCGCGATGGCGCATCACGGACTCGCGATCATCGACGTCATCTCGCCGTGCGTCACCTTCAACGACCATGAGGGTTCGACGAAGAGCTATCTCTTCACGCGGCAGCACGACGTGCAGATGACGGTGACCGACTTCGTGCCTCCCGCCGACGAGATCTCGGCGACGATCCCGCCGGAGGGCGTCATCAGCATCCCGATGCATGACGGTGCGGCGCTGCGCTTCCGCAGCGTGCCCGAGGGGTACGACCCCACGGATCGCGCCGGCGTGCTCGAGCATCTGATGGCGGCGCGCAGCCGCAAGGAGATCGTCACCGGGCTGCTGTACATCGACGAGCAGGGATCGGACCTGCACGAGCTCGGCAACACCACCGACGTGCCGCTGACGCAGGTGCCGTACGCGAAGCTCTCCCCGGGATCGGCCGCGCTTGCGGGTATCGGCTTCCGCTGAGTTCTCTATTCCATAGACTGGTCGAGAGATGTCCACGGCATCGACGCGGCTGTTGCGGATCGGACTCCAGATACATCCACAGGACGCTGACTACGCATGCATCCGCCGCGCGGCCGGCGCCGCGGAGGAGCTTGGGGCGGACGTCCTCTTCAACTGGGATCACTTCTTCCCGCTTGGACGCGCCCGTGAGGGCAAGCATTTCGAGTGCTGGACCATGCTCGGCGCTTGGGCCGAGGCCACGTCTCGCGTCGAGATCGGTGCGCTTGTCACCTGCAATAGCTATCGCAACCCGGACCTGTTGGCAGACATGGCACGCACCGTGGACCACATCAGCAACGGCCGGTTGATTCTCGGAATCGGCGCCGGCTTCAAGGAGCGCGACTACGTCGAGTACGGCTACGAGTTCGGCACGCCCGGGAGCCGTCTGGAGGATCTGCGTGAGGGGCTCGCGCGGATCACGCAGCGATTCGCCGTGCTGGACCCACCGCCGACCCGCCGAATCCCGATATTGATCGGCGGCGGCGGCGAGCGGAAGACCTTGAAGCTCGTGGCGAGGTATGCGGACATCTGGCACACCTTCGCGGACGGAGATCTCCTTGATCACAAGACGCAAGTCCTCCAGCAGCATTGCGCCGAGATCGGCCGCGATCCGTCGGCGATCGAGCACTCGACCTTCGTCGCCGGTGATCCCGACAAGGTCGGTCACGAGTGGCGAGACCGCGGCATCTCATTGTTCGTTATCGGCGCGGATGGCCCTGCCTATGACCTCGGCGCGTTGCGCGACTGGCTCGCGTGGAGGGACGACCAGAATCGCGTCGACCGTCAATGACCGGCCCGAGCCAGGTCAAGTAGCTCCCGCTCCTACGCGGGCAGCGCTTTGCGGGCCCGCGTGAGAAACGTGCGCTCGGCCTCGTTGGATGTGAGCGCGAGTGCCGTGTCGTACGCGCTTCTCGCCTCGTCGTTGCGGTCGACCCGGCTCAACAGGTCGGCTCTGATGGCGTGGAACAGGTAGTAGCCGCGAAGATCCAGGCTGTCGACGGACGCGAGCGCGACTGCGGCTCCCTCGATCTGTGCGAGTGCCACGGCGCGGTTCAGAGCGACGACGGGCGTCGGCATCACGGGGAGCAGCTGATCGTAGAGCTGCAGAATCTGTGCCCAGTCAGTCTCGGCGGCGACCGGCGCGTCGGAGTGCACCGCCTGGATGGCCGCCTGAATCTGATACGGACCCGGCTGGTTGCGCTGCAGGCACTCGCGCACGATCGACTGCCCCTCGACGATGAGCTCTCGATCCCACTTGGAGCGGTCCTGGTCGGCGAGCAGCACGAGCTCGCCGCTCACCGCGGTGCGAGTGTTCTTTCGCGAGTTGGTGAGCAGCATCAACGCAAGAAGTCCGAGCACCTCGGGCTCGTCGGGTATGAGCTCGGCCAGAAGCCGTCCCAGTCGAATCGCCTCCGTGCAGAGATCCGCCCGCGCGAGCTGCTCGCCGGAGCTCGCTACGTAGCCCTCGTTGAAGATGAGATAGATAACCGCAAGCACGGGCTGCAGCCGGGCGGGTAGCGCCGTCGCATCCGGCACGCGGTAGGGGATTCGGGCATCGCGAATCTTGTTCTTTGCGCGGACGAGCCGCTGCGCCATCGTGGCCTCGGGCACGATGAAGGCGCGCGCGATCGCGTCAGTCGACAACCCGCCAAGTAACCGAAGCGTCAGCGCGACCTGGACATTGAGAGCAAGTGCCGGATGACAGCAGGTGAAGATCAGGCGAAGACGATCATCGCGGACAGGCCCCTCGTCGATCGGTGTGTTTTCCGCCTGCATCAGCGCGGCCTTTGCATGGCGATCGTGGCGAGCGCTGTCGCTGCGGAGACGGTCGATTGCTCGACGCCGAGCCGTGGTGATGATCCAGCCGGCGGGACTGGGAGGCAGTCCGGTGTCGGGCCATCGTTGCGCCGCAACGATGAACGCTTCCTGGACTGCCTCCTCGGCGATATCGATGTCACCGAACGATCGGACCAGCACGGAGACGGCGCGTCCGTACTCCTCACGAAAGACACGTTCGATCTCGGAATTGCCGATCGTCACCATCGCCGGAATCAGTCTTCCGTCGCTTCCTGGAACGGGCGCACCTCGACGGGCGCGCCGCAGGCCAACGTGCCCTTGGCCGCCCACGCGAGTGCCGCGTCCAGGTCCTCGGCCTGGATGACCCAGAACCCACCGACGTACTCCTTGCCTTCGGCGAAGGGGCCGTCGGTCGTGAGCACGGCACCATCCTGGACTCGCACCACCGTCGAGCTCGACCGGGGATCCAGTCCGCCCGCAAAGACCCACGCGCCGGCCGATCGCAACTCGACGTTGAGCGCACCCACGTCGGCGAACATCTTCTCCATCGCCTCGGCGGAAGGGGTCGGGGCACCGTCGACAGCGCAGACGCTGAGCATGTACTGCTTCATCGGTAGTCCTCCTCGGCAACTCGCTTGCCGTCTGGTTTGCTTCGGCCGGTCATCGGCCCGTCACCTCCTATACGGAGCACACAGCTGTGAATCGACAGTCTGGGCGGACTTCGGCAGATTTCGGTCGTCGGCGCGGCCAGCCGTGATCGGCACCGCGGGAACTGGCGGCCGGCGGTTTGCCTCGGCCCGATGGCGGTGCCGGTAGACTCAGCCGCCATGACTGTGATCGACGACCACGGGCGCCCAGAACCGCCGCTCGTCGCGGACGAGACGGCGACCCTCCTCGGCTTCCTCGATTACCAGCGCGCGACCCTCAAGTGGAAGACCCGGGGGCTCGACGCCGCCGGCCTGTCGGCGAAGGTGGCAGTCTCGTCGATGACCCTCGGCGGGATGCTCAAACACCTTGCACTCGTCGAGGACTACTGGTTCTCGCAATGGCTGCGCGGACGAGATCAGGAGCCGCACTGGGCAGCGGTCGACTGGGACGCAGACGCCGACTGGGACTGGAACTCAGCCGCCGTGGACACTCCGGAGCAGCTCCGCGGCATCTGGGAGGACAGCGTTGCGCGCTCGCGCAGGATGGTCACCGATGCCCTCGCCGACGGAGACCTCGGACAGATGGCACGGAAGACCTGGCCTGACGGCACGGCACCGAACATGCGCTGGATCCTCACGCACATGATCGAGGAGTACGCGCGGCACAACGGCCACGCAGACCTCATCCGTGAGTCAGTAGACGGAGAAACCGGCGAATAGGGGGTCGCGGCGACGGCGCAGACGTTGTTGGGGTGGGGGGAAGTCGGCGGAGGCGACATAGCCAGGGGAGTCGCTGGAGCCGACTTCCCCCCACCCCTGTCACACAGCGGCCTCAGCTCAGGAGAGCCGCAACAGTCGCCGGATCGAAGTTCCCTCCGCTGAGCACCAGTACCGTCGGGTGTTCCGCGGTCCCAGCCGGCACACGACCGGTGAGATAGGCGGCGAGCGCAAGGGCACCGGTCGGCTCGATGGCCAGCTTCAGCGTTGTCCATGCCACGCGCAGCGCCGCCGTGAGCTCGGCCTCGGACACGGTGACGATGTCGCGCACGAGCGCGTCGGTGACGATGACCTCGAAGTTCCGGTCGCCGATCGACTTCGACTTCACCCCTTCGGCGAGCGTTGTGGGATCCGAGTCGAGCTTGTGCAGGGTGCCGGTTCGCAGGCTCTCGGCTGCGTCGGCCGCGGTTTCCGGTTCCACGCCGATGACGACCGTCTCGGGCGACAGCATCGACAGCGCCAGCGCGATGCCCGAGATCTGACCGCCGCCGCCGATCGGGACCACGACGGCGCCGGGCACGGGCATGTCCTCGAGAATCTCGAGGCCCACCGTCCCGGCCCCGTGCACGACATCCCAGTCGTCGTAGGGATGGATGAGGTGCAACCCCTGCGTGCGCGCGATGCCCTCGGCGATCTCCTCGCGGTTGTCGTAGTTGACTCCCTCCGACACAACGGTGGCACCCCACGACCGGATGCCCGCGACCTTCGCCGGCGTGACGCCCTCGGGTACGACGATCGTTGCCGGCAACCCCGCGCTCTTCGCGGCGCAGGCGATGGCCTGACCGTGGTTGCCGGAGCTGTGCGTGACAACGCCGGCAACATCGGGTTCTCGTTCGAGGAGGCTGAGCACCGCGTTGAATGCTCCGCGAGCTTTGAACGAGCCGGTCAGCTGCAGCGACTCGGGTTTGATCATCAAGCCCTCAGCGATGTCGGTTCGCAACAGCGGTGTCCTGCGCACATGGCCGCGAATCCGTTGCGCCGCCTGGCGTATCTGCTCGAGGTGCTCGGCGCCCGTGGCCGGCGCGGTGGAGATCACGAGGTCAGTCCGGGCTAGGAGACTGCGGCGACCGGGATCTCGAGCGCGAGCTTGTCCATCTCGAGCTGCGCGGGCACGTCGACCGGATACGAACCGGTGAAGCACGCATAGCAGAAGCCGTTGCCGTCCGGCTTGCCCATCGCACGTCGCAGACCGGCAAGGCTGAGATACCGCAGCGAGTCCGCCCCGAGCATCTCTCCGATCTCGCGCTCGGTGTGTCCCGCGGCGATCAACTCGCGTCGCGAAGCGATGTCGATGCCCATGAAACACGGCCAGGCGATGGGCGGCGACGCGATGCGCATGTGCACCTCGGTGGCGCCGGCGCGGCGGAGCTCGTCGATGATGCGTCGCGACGTCGTGCCGCGCACGATCGAGTCGTCGACGAGCACGACCCGGCGTCCCTCGAGCACATGTCGCATCGGGTTGAACTTGAGGCGGATACCCGCCTCGCGAAGGCGCTGGGTCGGCTGGATGAACGTGCGCGTGATGTAGCGCGACTTGATCATGCCCTCCGCGAACGGCAGTCCCGACTCCTCGGCGTAGCCGATCGCCGCCGGCGTGCCGCTGTCGGGGAGCGTGATCACGATGTCACCGTCGGCAGGCGCCTCACGCGCAAGCTCGCGGCCCATCTGGCGCCGAGCCTCGTACAGCGACTTGCCCATCATCACGCTGTCGGGCCGCGCGAAGTAGATGAACTCGAAGGAGCACATCGCGCGGTGCGCCGTCGCGCGCTGGATCTTGGTGCTGCGCATCCCGGTCGAATCGACCGTCACGATCTCGCCGGGCTCGATCTCGCAGAGGAATGTCGCGCCGATGACGTCGAGTGCGCACGTCTCACTCGCGATGACGTACCCGGTGCCACCGGGCGCATCGACCTCGCCGAAGCGACCGAGGCAGAGCGGGCGGATGCCGAGCGGGTCACGGGCAGCGACCAGCGAGTCCTTGGTGAGGAACACGAGGCAGTACGCACCCTCGATGCGCGGCAGCGACTCCGCGAGCGCGTGCTCGAGCGAGTCGGCGCGCGTCTGCGCGAGCAGCGCCCCGATCACCTCGGTGTCACTCGTCGTCTCGAACGCGACACCTTTGGCGGCAAGCTCGTCGCGCAGCTTTGCTGCGTTGACGAGGTTGCCGTTGTGCCCGATCATCACCGGCCCGATGTCGGGGTGGTCCATGCGCATCGGCTGCGCATTGCTCAACTTCGCGCTGCCCGTCGTGCTGTAGCGCGTGTGCCCGATTGCGATGTACCCCTTGAGCCCGTCGATCGTCTCCTGATCGAAGACCTGCGAGACGAGACCCATCTCCTTGCTGACACGGATCTGGTGTCCGTCGCTCACCGCGATCCCCGCGGACTCCTGTCCGCGATGCTGGAGTGAATAGAGACCGAAGTACGTCAGGTTGGCGACGTCTTCTCCGGGATGGAACACCCCGAAGACGCCGCATTCCTCGTGGAAGTGGTCGTCGTCGAAAGCGTCCATTCCGGCCTGATCACTCACGTTCGATCAACGCTCCTTCGTGCGCGCGACGCACGTCCCGGAGAGGCACGTCGAGACAACCCGTCACGCACACACGCTCGCCACCCACGGAACCGAGCCCACGAAGTGGGACGGAGTGCCGTCCAGCCAGCTCATGCAATCGCACCAGTGCCTCCCTGGCGAAGCTGATGAGGAAACGAGATTGACTCTCACCGAACAGTATACCGGCCTCCCTCTCGATCAACCCTCCGAGTTGGCCCATCTCTCGAAGTTCGGCGAGTTCGTCGATGCCGATCCACGCGCCTATGTCGCCCAGCAGACATGACTCCGCCAGCGCGATCGCGATCCCCCCTTCGGCACAGTCGTGCGCAGAGTGCAGCAGGCCGGCCGAGATCGCCTCGAGCACAAACTGCTGCACCCGGTGCTCGAGATCGATGTCGAGGGCAGGCGGGGCGCCCCGATTCACGCCGTGGGCAATCCGCTGGTACTCACTGCCGTCGAGTTCGTCGCCGATCGGGCCGACGAGTGCGATCAGGTCACCTTCGGCACTAAATCCGGCCGTGCAGCGGCCGGTCACATCGTCGATGAGCCCGACCATGCCGATCACCGCGGTCGGATCGATTCCCGTGCCTCCGGTGTCGTTGTAGAGGCTCACGTTGCCGCTCACCACCGGAACCCCGAGGGCGCGGCAGGCCTCGCCGATGCCCTCGACGGCGTCGTGCAGGTCCCACCACACCGGCGCCAGCTCGGGATTGGCGAAGTTGAGGCAGTTGGTGATCGCAACCGGTTTCGCGCCGGTGGCCACGACGTTGCGCGCCGCCTCGCACACCGCGATCATCGCGCCCTGCTTCGCGTTGAGTGCCGTGTACCGGGAATTCCCGTCGGTGCAGAGGGCGAGCCCCACCGAGGAGCCCTCGACGCGCACCAGCGACGCGTCGCCGCCGGGGAGGATGACCGTCGAATCGCCGAGCTGATGGTCGTAGCGGCGGTAGACCGCCGCGCGGCTGCCCAGATTCGGGCTCCCGATGAGCTCGAGCAGCGCCTCGTCGGGCGTCCACGAGCGCGTGGGAAGCACGTCCGCCGCCTCGTCCTCGGCAGGCGGAGCCGGTGTCGGTCGCGGTCCCGGAGCTCCACGGGGCGGCGCACCGTCCACCAGGAGGTCGAGCGGCAGATCGCAGACGTGATCCACGCCGTCGCGGACCACGAAACGCTGGTCGCCGAGGATGACCCCGATGACGTCGGAATGCAGGTCCCAGCGTTCGAACACGGCCTGCAGCGAGCGCACGTCGCTCGGCTTCGCAACGATGAGCATCCGCTCCTGCGATTCGCTGAGCATCACCTCGTACGGCGTCATCCCCGTCTCGCGGCGCGAGGCGCGGGCGACGTCGATCTCGATGCCGCATCCGCCACGGTGCGCGAGCTCTGCGGTGCTGCCGCAGAGCCCGGCCGCGCCGAGGTCCTGCATCGCGATGACCCGCGGATCGCCGGCAAGCTCGAGACACGCCTCCATGAGGCACTTCTCGAGAAAAGGGTTGCCGACCTGAACCGCCGGGCGCCGCGCCGCGCTGCTCGCATCGAGCACCACCGACGCGAAGCTGGCACCGTGGATGCCGTCGCGGCCGGTGTCGGCGCCGACGAGCAGGACGAGGTTGCCGGGGCCACTCGCCTTGGCACGGACCATCCTGCTCTGCTCCACGATGCCGACGCACATCGCATTCACGAGGCAGTTCGTGCGATACGACTCGTCGAAATACAGCTCACCGCCGACGGTCGGCACGCCGATGCAGTTGCCATACCCGCCGACGCCCGCGACGACGCCGTCGAAGAGATGCCGTTGGTGCGGCTCGTCAAGCGGGCCGAAACGCAGCGAGTTCGAGCAGCGCGATCGGCCGCGCGCCCATCGTGAAGATGTCGCGGAGGATGCCGCCGACACCCGTCGCCGCGCCCTGGTACGGCTCGATGGCGCTCGGGTGATTGTGTGACTCGATCTTGAAGACGCACGCGAGCCCGTTGCCGATGTCGACTGCGCCCGCATTCTCGCCCGGACCCTGCAGCACAAGCGGTCCTGTCGTCGGCAGCGACCCGAGCAGCGGCTTGCTCGTCTTGTAGCTGCAGTGCTCGCTCCAGAGCGCGCCGACGATCCCCAGTTCGAGTCGATTCGGCTCGCGCCCCAACTCGGCCGCAAGGTGCTCGTACTCGCTGCGCGTGAGCGCAACCTCGGCAAGCTCGGCGTCAGTCGGTGCGACGAGCTGCACTCCGGTCACGACACCGCTACAGGCACAACACCGTTGCCGGCGATCAACTTCGCGACGCTGTCAAACAATCGCAACCCATCAGCCGATCCCAGCAACGTCTCGCAAGCCCTCTCGGGATGCGGCATCATCCCGAGCACATTCCGCCGCTCATTCACGATGCCGGCAATGTCGCGCATCGACCCATTCGGCGAACCCTCACCAACGGGTGACCCATCCCGAGCAACGTAGCGAAACGCCACCCGATCGTCGCGTTCGAGCAGGTCGAGCGTCTCCGCATCCGCCACGTAGCGTCCTTCCCCGTGCGAAACGGGAATCTGCAAGGTGGCGCCGAGTGAACACCCAGCAGTGAACACAGTGTCCACCGTCTCCACACGTAGCCAGGTCGCTTCGCACCGATATTCGAGCGACCCATTGCGTGTCAGCGCCCCGGGGAGAAGGTGCGCTTCGCAAAGGATCTGAAAGCCGTTGCAGATCCCCCAGACGAGTCCCCCAGCACTCGCGAACTCGATAACAAACTCCATCAAGGGTGCAAACCGCGCCACCGCACCTGCCCGTAGGTAATCGCCATAAGCGAAGCCGCCAGGAAGGATCACGCAGTCCGCGCCTTGGAGATCCCGGTCCTTGTGCCAGAGCATCACAGCTTCGTTGCCCGTCAGCTCGACAGCATGCTTGCAATCCCGATCCGACCACGTCCCGGGGAAAACGGCGACTCCAAACCGCATCACTACGCGCAACCTCGGGCGGGGTGGGCATGGGCGGAGCCAGGCCATCTCGGAGCCCGGGTGGTCCCCCGGGCGAGAGCTGAGGGGCGGGACGCCACAGGCGTTCCGACCCCGTGCCTCGGCGCAGCCCATGCCCTCCCCGACCGATGCACCGTCACTGTTTTGACTCGGTAAGAACCCGTACTTCCTCGATGCGCGAGTCCTCGATCACCGTGTTGCGCAGGAGCTGCTCGCACATCCGCCCAACCTGCTCACGCGCATCGGCCTCAGTCTCCGCATCAACCTCAAGCTCGATGCTCTTGCCAACGCGGACTGAGCGGACTGAGCCGAATCCAAGTCGATGCAGACTGTCGCGCACAACAAGCCCTTGAGGGTCATTGACAACGGCCTTGAGCGCGACGATGACTTCGACCGAGAAGATCACTGGGCAACCATCTCCGTGAGATCGATTCCGCAGATGCGGCGCGCCGCTTCGACGTAGCGTGATGTCGTTCCGCGGACCACGTCCTCGGGAAGCGCTGGACCGGGATCCGTCTTGTCCCAACCGAGCTTCTCCACGTAGTCACGCACGAACTGCTTGTCGAAGGACACGGCGGGCTGTCCTTCCTTCCACTCCGACATCTCCCAGAAGCGGGACGAGTCGGGTGTGAAGATCTCGTCGATCAACGTCAGCGTGCCGTTGATGAAACCGAACTCAAACTTCGTGTCTGCGAGATAGATTCCCTGGCTCTGGCAGCGCGCGGTTGCGAGATCGAAGAGCCGGAGCGACGCCGACTCGAGTTGATCGGTCAGCTCCTGGCCGACAAGACCCCGCAGCTCCGCACGCGAGATGTTGACGTCATGACCGTCGTCCTTCTTGATCGCCGGCGTGAAGCGCGGCGAGGGCAGTCGCGACGAGTTCCTGCAATCCCGGCTGCAGCGCCTCCCCGGCGAGCGTGCCCTTGTCGCGGTACTCCTTCCAACCGGATCCGCTGATGAACCCGCGCACCACGCATTCGACATCGATGCGCTGCGCACGCGCGACGTGCATCGAGCGCGGCAGCCAATCACTGCGCACCGCCTCGGGAATCTCCTCCTCGACATCGGCGAGCAGGTGGTTCGGCATGATCCCCTTGGTCTGGTCGAACCACCACCGCGACATCTGCGTCAGCACCGTCCCCTTGCCGGGAATCGGCGTGGGCAGCACGACGTCGAACGCGCTCAGCCGGTCTGTGGCGATCATCAGCAGCGAGCCGTCGTTCAGCTGAAAGGTGTCACGCACCTTGCCGCGACGGTAGAGGTTCAGGCCTTCGATATCGGCCGTGCTCAACACCTGCATCAGTTCATCCTCCCGCCGGCGATGCCGGCCTCTGCGGAGAGCAGCGACGGTTGTGCCGCCGCGGCTGTGTCTGGTGGCAACGTGGAAAGTCCGAGGCGCCGGTACGTCTCATCGATGTGCGCGAGGTACGGCTCCACGTCAAAACAGTGGGCGATCGTCTGCTCGGAGAGCGCCTCCGAGATCTCGGGGTCCGCGGCGACCAGGTCGCGGAACGGCGCCTCGTCGTCCCGCGCTCGCGCCGCAATCGACTGCACCGCCCTGTACGCGTCCTCACGCTGCCACCCGGCTTCGACGATGAGGGAAGTGAGGACCTGCTGCGAGAACACGATGCCTCCGTGGCGCTGGATGTTCTCCGCCATCCGCTCGGGTTTGACACGCAACCCCGAGACGATCCGTGTCGACAGGCGCACGATGTAGTCGGCGAGCGCGCAGGCGTCGGGCAGGATCACGCGCTCCGCCGACGAGTGCGAGATGTCGCGCTCGTGCCAGAGGGCGACGTCCTCCATCGCGGTGACTGCGTAGCCGCGGAGCACTCGCGCCAGACCGACAATGCGCTCGCACAGAATGGGGTTGCGCTTGTGCGGCATGGCCGATGAGCCCTTCTGCCGCAACCCGAACGGCTCCTCGACCTCGTCGACCTCGGTGATCTGCAGGAGGCGGATCGTCGTCGCGAGCCGCTCCAGCACGGCGCCGAGCAGCGCGAGCGCTGTGACGAAGGATGCGTGCCGGTCGCGCGCCAGGACCTGCGTCGCCACCGGTGCGACGGTGAGCTCGAGGCCGGCGCACACGTGCTCCTCGATCTCGGGCGGCACGCTCGCGTGCGTGCCGACGGCACCGGTGATCTGCCCGACGGCGATCTCCGCTGTCGCAGCCGCGAGGCGGGTTCGCGCGCGGCGGACCTCGTCGACGAAGTTGGCGAGCTTGATGCCGAGGGTGAGCGGCTCAGCGTGGACACCGTGCGTCCTTCCCATCATCACGGTGAGCCGGTGACGCTCCGCCTGCTCGACCAGCGCCGAGACGAGCGAGTCGGTGTCCACATCGATCACTCCCGCGGCGTCGCGGAGCTGCGTGGCCAGCGCGGTGTCGACCACGTCCGACGACGTCAGCCCAAGGTGGAAGTAGCGTCCCGCCTCCCCGACGGTCTCCTGGACGGCCGCGACGAAAGCGGCAACGTCGTGCCCCTGCTCGGCCTCGAGCTCCGCGATGCGCTCGGCATCGACGCTCGCGCTCTGCAAGGCGGTCAGCGCCTCGATTGGAATGCGACCGAGTTCGGCCCATCCTTCACACGCGAGCAGCTCGACGTCCAGCCATCGCTGCAGTCGGGAAGCGTCACTGAAGATCTTCGCGATCTGCTGCGGGGCGTACCGGGGGATCACGTACGGTCATTCTATCGGGGTGACGGACGGCACCCCCCTGCCCATGGTCATCGCCCATCGCGGCGCCTCTCGCGACGCCCGGGGAAACACCCCGGCGGCGTTCGAGGCCGCGATCGCACTCGGCGCGGACGCGGTCGAGCTCGACGTGCGCCGCACCGCCGACGGGGTGCTGGTCGTGCATCACAACGCGTCCCGCCGGGGGGTGCCCGTGGCGCTGCTCACCCACACCGCGCTCGTCCGCCGAAGCCGCCACGAGCCACCCACGCTGGACACGGTCCTCGAGCTCTGCGAAGGGCGGATCGCCCTGGACGTCGAGATCAAGGAGCCGGGCTACGAGGCGGAGGTCATCGAGAAGGCCTCGGCACGTTTCCCGCGCGAGCGGCTTCTGTACACGTCCTTCGAGGAGGCGGTGATCAGCACCATCAGGCGTTTGGACCCGACCGCCCGCTGCGGCCTCCTGCTCGGCCCGGGGCGGCTGCGGAGCCGCGCCCAGCGGTACGAGGGGCTGCCGTTCGATCTCGCCGAGCGGTGTGGCGCCGACCTCCTCGCGGTCCATCAGTGGCTGGCGCCAGTTCGAGGGCGCAGCCGGCGCGTTCCCGGGACCGGTTTGCTCGCTGAGGCGAGGCAGCGCAAGTTCCCGATGATGGTCTGGACTGTCAATGGGCCACAGCGATTGCGCGCTTATCTCGCGGACGGCCGCGTGGCGGGGATAATCACCGACCTGCCCGGCCTCGCCCTCGAGACCCGCCGGGAGATTGCGCTCGGCGGCGCGCAGGAAGAATTCATGCCAGGCCACGTAACCGGACTCTCACGGCCGGCGTTGACTGATCGAGTGCGCCCGGTGATCCCGAGATGACGCTGCCTCGGGCGTATGAGGATCAGCTTGTCGAGCGTGCCAAACAGGACGCCGCCGCATTTGGGGAGCTTTACGACCACTACTTCGGGCAGATCTACCGGTTCGTGTTCAGCCGCCTCCGCGATCAGGATGCCGCCGAAGACGTGACATCGGAGGTCTTCTTCAAGGCCCTCCGAGCGATCGGGCGATACAAACCCGCCGGCCACCCCTTCAGTGCCTGGCTCTACCAGATCAGCGTCAACGCAATCAATGATTACTACCGAAGCCGCAAACCGACCTCGAGCCTCGACAGCGCCATCGCTGTCGCTGACCCGGCACGCCCTGTGGACGAGCGCGTCGTGGACAGCGCCGAGGCCGCTCGCATCTGGGAGGCGATCGACGATCTCCCGCCACAGCAGCGGGCGGCCATGACGCTCAAGCTCGGTGAGGACCTTAAGCTGGCGCAGATCGGCGAGATCCTGGGCAAGAGCGAGGGCGCGGTGAAGTTGCTCATCCATCGCGGGATGATCGGCGTCCGCCTCCGCCTCGGTGTCGTTGCGACCGTCGAGGAGCAGGGCTGATGGCCTGGTTCGGCGGGTGGATCGATCCCGAGCTCGAGGAGCTGTTCCGCGACGATCCGGAGCTGCTCGAGACGGCGCAGCTCGTGCATGCCGCCCGTCCCGGGGCCGAGCCCGATCCGCGCTTCCGCAACCGGCTTCGCGGCCAGTTGCTTGCCGAGGCCGCTCGTGGCCGTGGATTGCGCCGCTGGTGGCGTCTCGGACCGGCGCATTTCGCGTGGGGTGGCGCGGCTGTCGGCGTGGTCCTCATCGGCGCGACCGTCCTCACGTTCCTGTCGAACCACCCTGCTGACCGAACCATCACCGCGATCTCGGATCTCACCGCGCAGCACTCGGTGAACCCGAACAACGTCATCCAGGTCCGGTTCAACCAGCCCATGGATGAGAACGCCGTCGTGAGCGGCGTCCGCATCCAGCCGGCGACCGAAGTCTCGTACTCCTGGAACGGCAACAACCTCGTGATCACCCCGGTGCATCACCTGAGCGGCAACACGCCGTACACGGTCACGATCGCGCAGAGCGCCGTCCGCGCGGCGTCCGGGGTCACCGCGGCCACCCCGATCAGCATCCGCTTCGCCACCGCGCCGACCCCCCCGCCGGCGCCGTCGGCGCCACCGACACTCACGCCCGTCGTGGTCGGAGACACCGGGAGCGACGGACTGGGCGGAGCGCTCCTCTTCGCACCTGATGGATCTCTCGTCGCAACCGACGGCGTGCTGCCGGCGTCGGCGTCCACGCCGCCTCCGTCCGCCTCTCCGAGCCCAAGTCCTTCGCCAACGGCCACACCCGAGGGCACTGTCGACAACGGCGCCACCGCGGCGGGACAGACCGTCGACTTTCCGTCGGGCGGCACCCCGTCGCAGCTCGGACCGCTCGCGTCCGCGGCAGCGTTCTCCCCGAACGGGACCTACCTCGCGGCTGCGGTCGATGACGGCAACGGCGGTTCCAGGATCGTTGTCAGCCTCAGTGACGGCAGCCAGCGGTCGCGGCTCTTCGACTCGCCGACGCCGATCACCGCACTGACCTGGTCGTCGAACGACCGCATCATCTTCACCGACGGCGCCACGATCCAGGGGGTCGATCTGTCCAAGCAGTGGGCACGGCTCTACACGGTCGAGTCCGGTGGCGGCACGATCGCCGCGCTCGATCCGGGCGGCCTCTACGCATACGTTGCGCCGGGCAGCGGAACCGGTGGTGCCCTGCTCAACATCGATGCGGGAACGGCTGAGGTCCTCCAGGGCTCGACGAGCGACGTCGCGTTCAGCAGCGACGGCAGCACCGTGATCTGGTCGGACTCGTCGACCAGCCAGACGCGGCTCTGGATGCAGCAGGTCAGTCAGAACGCGCCGGCATCCGTGTCGGTCCTCGATTCGTCGGCGACCGTCAGCGATATCACTGTCGATCAGGATGGCGACGAGGCCGCTTACGTCATGGCGAACGCGGTGAGCGGGAGCACGCAGCTCGTCGTGGCCCAGATGCCGAGTGGCACGCCGCTCGCCGTCGAGCCGGCCGCGTCCAACGCATCGGGCCTCGCGCTCTCCGCCGGTGGCGACCAGATCGCGTACCTCACGAGCGATGGCACCGGCGCCGCGCCGTCGGTTGAGCAGGCCGCCGTCCCCGGTGCGAGCGCGGCGCACACCGGACCGCAGATTCCCCCGGCGGCGAGCGCGACCCTGCGCGCGTTCGTCGACGCCCAGGTGCGCGGTGACCTCGCAACCCTCGCGACGCTCAGCGGTCCCAACGCCGACGCCGCCGACAACACCCCCCAGAACCTCAGCCGCGCCTACGTGATCAGCACGTATCTCCAGGCGGACGGCGGCGTGTCAGCGAGCATCGAGCTCATCGTCGACCCGACCGCGACACACGCGAGTGCCGAGGTTGCGAGCGAAACGCTGACGCTGTCGGGCAGCGCAACGGGCCACGGCTACGTCGTGAGCGGCATCCTCTCGACCCCGCTGCGCGACGAGGCGACCGGGCCGCACGTGGTCCAGGTCACGTCGAGCACGGAGGGTGGTGACACGGTCCTCGATGTCAGCTTCGACAGTGACCTCAACCCGGGGTCCGTCGCGGGCGCGGTCCAGGTCCTCGCTGCCGACGGGAATCCGCTGCCCTCGTCAACCGTCTACGACGCGGACACACGGACCGCGACCGTGACGATTTCCGATGCGCCGGCAGGTGTCCTGACCCTCGAGATCTCAACCGCGCTCGCCGACGTCGACGGGCAGACGCTCGCGCACAGCTTCCAGACGCAGGTCGGAACGAACTCCTAGTCCACACTCGCAGCCTTGCGCCGCCACAGGGTCGCCGTCACTGGAATGCGCATCGTCCCATCGGCTGCGATGTACGGCCGCAGAGCCGCCTCGCATCCGCTCCGCACCGCACGCACGGTTTGCTCGGATGCTCCGTCGAGGTCCGTGAGCGCCGGACGTTCGAGCACCATCGCTGCCCAGTACTGGACGATGCCGTCGAAGCGCACGACGTCACGAAGCTGTGCAATATCCCAGCCTTCGCGCTCGTCCACCGCGGGGCTGGCGAGACATTCCCACAGGAAGCGCGAATCGATTCCTGCGACGTCGCGCAATGCGTCAACGAGCGCTCGTTCGTGAGCCGGCGGATCATCCGCGCTCCACGTGAGCACGGCCGCGGTGCCACCCGGGCGCGTGATCCGCATCGCCTCGTCGAGCAGCGAGGTGCCCGACCAGAATCCGACCGTGCACAGTGATCCGAACTCGGTCACACGAACCGGCATCGGGGAGCGCGATGCTCGAACTCGACGAGGACGACTCGCCCCTGCGCGCCGACGGCAGTCGCAAACGCGGCACCGAGCGTGCCAGAGTCACAGAGGAGGTCGCATGCCACCTCGCCGGGCCGCACGCCGATCTCGGCGACCAGTTGCTCCGCGAGCGGGCGCAGGACCGCCGCCGAGTAGAGCCGCCCGTAGCGCGGCTCCACGCGTTATCCCGAGACGACCACGGCCGCAGCGATCGCCGCAGCTTTCGCCGGGTCGCGCACCACCCGCCGGAATGTCTCCTGCTGCGTCGCCCATCCGTCCGCGGCGGCCACCAGCTCCGGGTGCTGCTCGATGAAGGCCGTGCTGTAGTCGCCGGCGCGGAAGTCGGAGTCGGCGATCACGGCGAGGTGGTATGCGATGTTCGTGTGGATCCCGGTGATCACATACTCGAGCAGCGCTCGGCGCATGCGGTCGAGTGCCTCGTCACGCGTCCGTGCGTGCACGATCAGCTTGGCGATCATCGGGTCGTAGTTCGGTGATACGGCGCCGGGACTGATCAGCGAGCTGTCGACGCGAACACCCGGTCCCGCGGGCTCGTGATAGCCGGTCACCTGACCTGGTGATGGAAGGAACCCGCGTGCGTAGTTCTCCGCGTTGATGCGGCACTCGATCGCGTGCCCGCGCGGGATGACCTCCTCCTGCGTCAGCGTCAGCCGCTCACCCGACGCGACACGCAGCTGCTCCCCGACGAGATCGATCCCGTACACCAGCTCCGTCACCGGGTGTTCCACCTGAAGGCGGGTGTTCATCTCCAGGAAGTAGAACTCGCCCTTGCGATAGATGAACTCCACGGTTCCGGCGTTGACGTAGCCGACGGCTTTCGCGGCGGTGACCGCGGCCTCGCCCATGCGCGCACGCGTCTCCGCGTCGATGACCGGCGAGGGTGCCTCTTCGATGATCTTCTGGTGACGCCGCTGCACCGAGCACTCGCGCTCGCCGAGGTGGATGACGTTGCCGTGCGTGTCGGCGAGCACCTGAATCTCGATGTGGCGCGGCTCCTCGAGGTAACGCTCAAGAAAGATCGTGTCGTTGCCAAAGGCGCGCAGCGCGGTGCTGCGAGCGGTGTCGTACGCGCCGCGCAACTCCTCCTCATCGCGAGCGACGCGCATACCGATACCACCACCGCCGGCACTCGCCTTGATGAGGACCGGATACCCGATCCGCGCAGCCCCCGCAACGGTTTCCTCGATGTCCACGAGAGCGTCCGTACCCGGAACCACGGGCACGCCCGACTCGCGCATGCGCTCGCGGGCCGGCACCTTCTCGCCCATCGCGGCCATCGCATCCGGGGGTGGACCGATGAACACGAGCCCGTTGTCCGCGCACGCTCTGGCGAACTGCTGGTTCTCGCTGAGAAAGCCGTACCCCGGATGGATCGCCTGCGCGCCGGTCGCGCGCGCGGCTTCGATGATGCGGTCGATCACCAGGTACGACTGCGCCGACGGCGCCGGCCCGATCTCAACCGCCTCGTCGGCGAGCAGGACGAACGCGGCCGTTCGATCTGCCTCGCTGTGGACGGCCACCGTGCGCACCCCGAGATCGCGGCAACCGCGGATGACGCGCAGCGCGATCTCTCCGCGGTTGGCGACGAGCACCTTCTCGAACATCGTGTGCGCCTCCTCGGTGCGCGATCAGGCGCCGATCTGGACGAGCGGTGCGCGCGGGCCGACGACGGACCCCTCCTTCGCGTACACCTCGGTGATGGTGCCGGCGCGGGTGGCGGCGATGTCGTTCTGCATCTTCATCGCCTCGAGGACGCACACCACGTCGCCGAGCGCGACGCGGTCACCGACCTTCACGTTCACCTTGAGCAACAATCCCTGCATCGGTGACACGACAGTCCCTTCGCGCGCGACCGGAATCACGGTTGGCGCGGGGGCGGCGACCGCAGCGCCACCGGAATCCTGCCCGCCGATGATGCGGACAGCGTAGCTCTGCCCGTCGACCTCCACGGTGAGCTCACGCACCGCGACGGCGGGTACGTCGTCGGATGCAGGCTCGGTGGTGACATCGTCGGTGGATGTGGGCTGATCGGCTGCGGCAACCGGTGGAGCGTCGGGCTCGTCGCCGAGGTGCTCCGCGACGGCCTCGCCCCTCGCCACCGCGAGGTAGGCGTTCGGGAACATCGCGAAGGTGACAGTGGCATCGAGCGCCGCGTCGGGATATCCCTCACGCGCCAGGTCGCGGCGTGCTCCCTCCATCGCGGGCTCGAGCAGGTCGGCGGGGCGGCACGTGATCGGCTCCTCGCGGCCGTTCACGAGACGGCGCACGTCGCGGTCGACCGGCTCCGGGGGCTCGCCGTACAGGCCGAGGCAGTAGTCCTTGATCTCCTGGCTGATGGTCGCGTAGCGGTCGCCCTCCACGACGTTGTAAACAGCCTGCGTCGCCATGATCTCTGTCAGCGGAGTGACCAGCGGCGGGTAGCCGAGCTCCACGCGAACCTGGACGACCTCCGCCTCCACCTCGGCGAGGCGTCCGATGGCGTTGCGCTCGTGCAGCTCGGCAATCGCGTGCCCCATGGCCGACGGCGGGAGCAGCCCGCGCAGGGCGGACGTGTCGAGACGCGCCGCAAGCGGGTCGATCACGTTCGAGTAGTGGATGAGCTCCTGTTCGAGCACGAGCGCGGCGTCGGCCACCCGTTCGAGATCGAGCCCGCAATCCACTGCGGTGCCGGCAAACCCGGCGATCAGCGCCTCGGCCGACGGCATCGCCGCGCCGCCCGCCAGCGGCGACAGCGCGCAGTCGGCGCGGTAGGCGCCGGCGACGCCCGCCGCATGGCAGGCGAGCGCCGCCATGCCCGTCTGCGCAGAGATGGATACCGCGACAGGAACACCGGCCGCTTCGCGGATAACGCTCACCGCGCGTGCCGCGGCCGATGCGCCGAGGACGCCGAGCGGGTCGTGCAGACAGATCGTTGGATAGCCCGCGTCGACCAGTCGCCGCGCCACCTCCGCAAGCCCGTCAGGGCCGCGGCCGGGCACCTCGTTGTAGACGATGACCCCCTCCGCCTGCTTGCCGGTGCTCGCGACAGCGGTCGCGCAACGCTCGAGGTTGCGCACGTCGTTCAGCGCGTCGTAGCAGCGGAAGATGTCGACACCGGCGGCCGCCGCAGTCTCGATGAAGGCGTCGACGAGATCGTCGGGGAACTGGCGGTGCCCCACCAGTGACTGCCCGCCGATCATCGCGAGCAGCGGCGTGATCGGCGCGGCGGCCCGTATCGCGCGTAGGCGCTCGAACGGATCCTCCGCGAGGAACCGCAGGGACGCCTCGAACGTCGAGCCGCCGAAGACGTCGAGCGCTGCGAAACCGCAGTGGTCGAGGGTCTCGGCGACGGGAAGGGCGTGACGGAGGCGCAGTCTGCTCACCAGGAGGGACTGCTGCCCGTGGCGGAGCGACGTCTCCACCAATTCCAGACGGGGCATGCGGGGATTCTAGTCAGCATCGAAGTGGCCCGGCCGAACCGCAGGCGCGATTGATCACTCGCGCCGCGCAGGACGAGCGCTCGTCTCATGCCGGGTGGGTCGCTATCGTGCGAGGAGCAGGTGGTTCGTGGTCAAACCGAGCCCTGGATCAGACATTCCGAGTTCAGGAGGTCGCATGCGCAGCGATATTCGCGAAGGTGGAACGTTCCCTGACTACGAGCTCGCCGATCAGGCCGGCAGACGGCGATCCCTTTCGGAGCTCCAGGGGGGCAACGCGATGGTGCTCCACCTGTCCCGTGGTGGTTTCGATCCCAAAGAGCACCAGTTTCTCCGCGAGCTCGTCGATGCCTATCCCCAGTTTCGGAATGCCTACACGCGGTTGGTCGTCATCTCGACCGACAACCAGCTGAACATCAACGAGTTCCGCGACGCACTCGGGGCTCCGTGGCCGTTCCTGTCAGACCCGGATCGAACGGTTCAGAAGGATCTCGACATCAAGGAATACACGGATGAGCCGCACGATCCGATGATCCCGCACACCTTCGTCCTCGAACCCGGGCGGAGGATCTTCAAGGTCTACAACGGCTACTGGTTCTGGGGTCGCCCAACGATGGCCGAGCTTCATGTTGATCTGCGCGCGGTCTTTCAGAAGATCCGACCGGATTTCGACCTGGCGGCCCCTGGTTTGCGAGAGGCCTGGGAGCGGGGAGATCGCGATCAGTTTCTCGTCGACACGTTGGAGGAGCCGATCCGTTACACCGAAGGCAGGAGCATCGGCGTCAAGCGCTGACCGCTCCGGCGAGGTGATCCCGCCCTACTCCAGCGTGAATCCCTCGGGCAGTTGCACCTTCGCGCGCATCTTCGCGCGCTGCTCCTTGATGCGGGCGGCGACCTCGTCGTCGAACAGCCCGATGATCTCGGCGGCGAGGTGGCCGGCGTTGCGAGCGCCCATCGGGCCGACCGCGACGGTCGCGACCGGGATCCCGGGCGGCATCTGAACGATCGAGAGCAGCGAGTCAAAACCGGCGAGCGGCGTCGCAGCGAGCGGCACGCCGATGACCGGTAGCGTGGTCAGCGACGCGATCACACCCGGAAGGTGTGCCGCGGCGCCTGCCCCGGCGACGAGCACGCGCAGCCCGCGGCCCGGCGCGGCCATCGCATAGGCGCGCACGACGTCTCCCGCGCGGTGTGCCGACATCACGCCGATCTCCCAGCCGATGCCGTACTCGTCGAGGACCTCGCCGCACGTGTTCATCACGGGCAGATCCGACTCGCTCCCGACGACGATGCCGACGCGCAGCGTCCCGCTCATGAGCGCGCCCCGGCGGTCACCGGGCTGCCGATGTCGGTGCGGGCCTGCATACCGTCGAAATGCACGCGCGCAAGGTTGTCATAAGCGCGTGCCCTCGCGGCCTCCAGCCCGTCGCCGACCGCGGTGATGCAGAGCACGCGGCCCCCCGCGGTGTGCAGCGTCCCGTCGTCGTCACGGCGCGTGCCCGCATGGAAGCAGAGGACACCGTCATCGAGCGAGTCAAGACCGGTGATCACATCGCCGCGCCGGACATCACCGGGGTACCCGGCTGCGGCTGCAACGACGCCGACCGCGGCGCCCGCAACGGTGCTCGCGATGCCGGCGTCGACCTCCCCGCGCGCGCACGCCGTGAACAGCTCGAGTGCCGGCTCAGCGAGGAGCGGGAACACCACCTGCGCCTCCGGGTCGCCGAACCGCGCGTTGAACTCCAGCACGCGGATCCCGGAGTTGGTGAGCATCAGGCCCGCATAGAGACAGCCGACAAACGGAGTGCCCCGCTCGCGAAGCGCGTCGACGCACGGCTGCAGCACGGTGCGTGACACCTCCCGCGCGAACGCGGCCACCACGATGTCGGGCGGTGGGGCGATCGAGCCCATGCCGCCGGTGTTCGGACCGCGATCGCCGTCGAAGATCCGCTTGTGGTCGCGCGCGGGCACGAGACTCCGCACGCGGCTGCCGTCGCTCAACCCGAACACGCTGACCTCCGGGCCGGTGAGGCGCTCCTCAACGACCACGTGGCTTCCCGCGTCGCCGAAGCGCATCGAGGCGAGGCACGTATCGAGCGCGCGCTCCGCGTCGTCGACCGTGTCGCACACGAGCACGCCCTTGCCGAGCGCCAGCCCGTCGGCTTTCACGACGCACGGGCCGCCGAGGTCGGCGATGAACGCGCTCAACTCCCTGCGCTCACCCGCGCCGCCGGCGACCCATCGCGCGGTCGGAATCCCCGCCGCATCCATCACCTGCTTGGCAAACGTCTTCGACGACTCGATGCGCGCCGCAGCGGCGGTGGGACCGAAGACGGCGACACCGCGCTCGGTGCACGCATCGGCGACGCCGGCAGCAGCAGCCGCATCGGGCCCGATGACCACGAGGTCGACCGCGCGGTCGGCGGCGAGCCGCGCCACTGCCTGCGCATCCTCGACGTCGATCGCGATGTTCTCCGCGATGGCCGCGGTCCCGCCGTTGCCGGGCGCGACGACGACCTCGGTCTCAAGCGCGTCGCGCCGGCACACCCATGCCAACGCATGCTCCCGACCCCCGCTCCCGACGATGAGGACTCGCACTAGCCCCGCTCAGCGACGGGCACCACGCCGCCTATTCCCACTCAATCGTTGAGGGTGGCTTGCTCGAGATGTCGTACACGACGCGGTTGACGCCGGGCACCTCGTTGACGATGCGGCGGCTGATCGTCCCCAGCACGTCGTACGGCACCCGCGCCCAGTCGGCTGTCATGCCGTCATCGCTCTCCACGATGCGAACGGCGACGACGTTCCCATACGTGCGGTAGTCGCCCATCACGCCGACCGACGAGATCGGCGTCAGGATCGCGAACGACTGCCACACCTTGCGATACAGGCCGCTGCGTTTGATCTCGTCGATGACGACCCAGTCCGCGGCGCGGAGGATCTCGAGCCGCTCCCGAGTCACCGCGCCGATGATCCGGATCGCCAGGCCGGGTCCGGGGAACGGCTGCCGGAACACCATGTCCTCGGGCAGGCCGAGCGCGAGCCCGACGTGACGGACCTCGTCCTTGAAGAGATACCGGAGCGGCTCGACGAGCTCGAACCGCAGATCCTCCGGCAGGCCGCCGACGTTGTGGTGCGTCTTGATCTTGTGGGCGTTGTGCGTGTCGTGCGAGGTCGACTCGATGACGTCCGGATAGAGCGTTCCCTGGGCGAGGAAATCAATCGATCCGAGCTTGGTCGCCTGCTCCTCGAAGACACGGATGAACGTCGCGCCGATGCGCCGCCGCTTCTCCTCGGGGTCGATGACGCCGGCAAGCGCATCGAGGAACTGGTCGGCCGCGTCGACGTGAACGAGGTGGATGTGGCGCTGCGTGCGCATGACATCCACCACGCGATCACCCTCACCGCGTCTGAGCAGCCCGTTGTCGACGAAGACGCACGTCAGCTGATCGCCGACCGCGCGGTGCACCAGCGTCGCCGCAACCGCCGAGTTGACACCGCCACTGAGCGCGCAGATCACCTTGCCGTCGCCGATCTGGTGGCGCAGCGCGGCGACCGTCATCTCGATGAATGAGGCGGGTTCCCAGGTCCCGACGCACCCGCACACGTCGATCAGGAAGTTGCGCAGGATGTCGCGCCCGAGCGGCGTGTGCGCGACCTCGGGATGGAACTGGATGCCGTATCGCGCCCCGGGGCCGACGAAGGCGGCGCACACGGAGTTCAGCGAATGGGCGATCGGCCGGAATCCCGGCGGCAGGGCGGTGACGACGTCGCCGTGCGACATCCACACTGCGAGCTCTGCGGGCAGCTTTGCGAAGAGCCCCGCGGTTTCGTCGACGGTCACCGACGCGTGTCCATACTCGCGACGCTCCGCGGGGGCGACGGAACCGCCCAGGTCGACCGCGAGGAGGTCCATCCCGTAGCAGATGCCGAGAATCGGGATGTCGAGGTCGTACACGCCTGGATCCGGGTGCGGCGCGCCGGTCTCGAACACCGAGGCAGGTCCGCCGCTGAAGATCAGCCCACGCGGGTTGCGGCGGCGGATCTCGTCGGCGCTGATCGTGCCCGGCACGAGCTCGCAGTACACCTTGGCCTCGCGCACGCGGCGCGCGATCAACTGGCTGTACTGGCTGCCGAAATCGAGGACGAGGATCGTGTCCTGGGCGATCTGCGCAGGCGTGCGCGCCACCGCGCCTGCGTCAGTCGCAACCGTCATCGCTGTCTCTCCACCTCGTCGCTATACCCCCATCCCGACGCGCTGCTCGCGCTGCTGCACCTTGCCCTCGGTCTTGATCGACGGGGCGATCACCATCTCCGTCTCCTGGAACTCGGCGATCGTTCGCGCGCCGCACACGCCCATCGCGGTCTTCAGCGCGCCGACGAGGTTCATGCTCCCGTCGTCGACGTGCGCGGGGCCGAAGAGGATCTCGCGCAGCGTGCCCTTGACGCCGGTGCGGATGCGCGTGCCGCGGGGGAGGTTCGGATCCGGCGTCGCCATCCCCCAGTGATTCCCGTGGCCGGCGGCCTCCGACGCTGCGGCGAAGATCGAGCCGATCATCACCGCGTCGGCGCCGCTCGCGAACGCCTTTGCGACGTCGCCGCCAAGGCGCATCCCCCCGTCGGTGATGATCACGACGCGCTCGCCGCTCCGCCGGAAGTGGTCGTCGCGAGCCGCGGCGCAGTCGCTTGTCGCCGTGACCTGCGGCACGCCCACCCCGAGAACCGCGCGAGTGGTGCATGCGGCACCGGGTCCGACACCGACGAGCAGTCCCTTGATGCCGGTGTCCATGAGCTCGAGGGCGGTTGCGTAGTCGACGCAGTTGCCGGCGACCACCGGGATGTCGACCGAATGCGTCAGCTCGGAGAACGAGAGGTGCTTGTACGACTTGCTCACGTGGCGCGCGGTGAGCACGGTGCCCTGGACCACGAGCATCTGCGCACCCGCCTCCTGAACGATCGGGGCGCGCCGCTCCGCGTGCGCGGGGATGGTCGAGACTGCGCACGCGACGCCGGCACCGGTGATCTCCTCGATCCTCTGGCCGATCAGACCGTCCTGCACCGGCGCGGTGTAGATCTTCTGGAGCAGCGTGTTGATCTGATCGACCGGTGACTCGGCGATCGTCTGCAGCACTTCCGCCGGATTCTCGTAGCGCGTCTGCACCCCGTCGAGATTCAGCACGGCGAGACCGCCGAGACGTCCCATCTCCGCGGCGAACTTCGTGTCGACCACGCCGTCCATCGCGGCTGCCAGGAACGGGATCTCGAGGGTGGTGCCGTTGACCGCGAAGGTGACGTCGATCTCGGCGGGGTTGACGGTCACCCGTCCGGGGACCAGGGCTACCTCATCGAAGCCGTAGGCGCGGCGAGCCCGCTTGCCTCTGCCCAACTCGAATTCCATCTGGAGATTCTACAGGAGTGGCCAGGGAGTCCGGCCTTAACAGCGCCCCATCTTGTGGGAGGCATGGCATTCGACCACCACATCTGGTGGTGTGTCTCCGTGAAGGGCCGATGGCCTCAGGGGTAGATGCCGCGCACGCGGGTCGCCTCGGCGACCTTGCTCACCGCGATACGGAAAGCGGCGTCACGGAGGCTGACGTTGTGCTCCTGCGATTCGCTCCGGACCGCCTGGTAGCTCCTGGTCATGATCTCGCGGAGGCGGGCGTTCACCTCGCCGGACCCCCAGAAGTACGACTGCATGTCCTGCACCCACTCGAAGTACGAGACAACGACGCCGCCGGCATTGACGAGGATGTCGGGCAGGACGAGGACGCCCCGCGCGGCCAGCTCCGCGTCCGCCTCGGTGCTCAGCGGCGCGTTCGCGCCCTCCGCCACCACCTTTGCGCGCACACGCGCCGCGTTGCGCTGAGTCACCTGCGCCTCGAGCGCGGCGGGGACGAGCAGGTCGACGTCAAGCGTGAGCACGTCGTCGCCCGCGATCTGTTCCGCGCCGCCGTAGTCGACGAAATGCCCGCCCTCCTCCTTGAGGTGACGGAGCGCGGCGAGGTCGAGTCCCTCCGCACGGTAGAGACCGCAGGTGCTGTCGGAGACCGCGACGACTCGCATGCCCTCGGCGGTGAGCAACTCCGCGCTCACGCCGCCGACCTTGCCGAAACCCTGGATCGCAACCGTCGCTCCCGACGGATCCATTCCAGCGTCGCGCATCGCGAGGACGGTGACCATGGTGAGTCCACGACCCGGACCCGTGAACCGTCCTTCGGAACCACCGATCGACTGCGGCTTCCCGGTCACCGATGCGGGGACGGAGAATCCCGCGTGCATCGACAGCGTGTCCATGATCCAGGCCATCACCTGCGGTCCTGTTCCGATGTCCGGTGCCGGAATGTCGCGGTCCGGACCGACGATCAGGGAGATCTCCGTGGTGAACCGTCGTGTGAGACGTTCCAGCTCGGCGAGGGTCAGCGCATGCGGATCGCAGATCACGCCGCCTTTCGCGCCACCGAAGGGCACGTCGGCGACGGCGGTCTTCCAGGTCATGTACATCGCGAGGGCACGCGCGTCGTCGAGCGTCATGGCGGGGTGGTAGCGCAATCCCCCTTTTGCCGGGCCGCGGGCGATGTTGTGCTGGACGCGAAACCCGGTGAAGACCTCGAATGAGCCGTCATCCATCTCCACCGGGAAGTGCACCACGAGCTCGCGTTTGACCTCGCGCAGCACTGCCCGCAGGGAGTTGTCGAGCCCCAGGGCGTCGGCGGTGGCGTCGAACTGCCGCTGAGCAATGCTCAGGGCGGAGCGCTCATTGGTCCCGGACATGCGCAGGCCGCACTATACGCAACAAGAGCGGCGTTTGTGGAGGTCTGGACCCTCGCGGATTAGGACTCCGACATGCCGTGTAGTTGCCTGCCCTGGCAGCAACCCAACGCGCAATCATTGACAATCACGATCACAACCAGCATGCTATGCACGATCGACAGGAGGTTTTGGACATCACCTGTCACAAACAACAAGGAGGCCCATAGGATATGGCCAGGACCAGACGTAGGAGAGGCGGCGTCGAGAAGGCCGTCAAACGCACCGTGAGGCGCGTTGGGACGACAGCTCGTCGTCGCGCACCCGCCGCTGGTGGCGATCTCGTCAAAGCGGTGCAAAACCTCGTGAAGGCATTGCCCGTCGGCGAGCTGGAGAAGCGCCTTGCGGGCCTAGAGAAGACTGTCGCGCGGCTCGAAGCGAGCCTGCGTGGTGCTGCTCGTCGCGCAACCACCGCCGTTCGTGGTGGCAAACGCACGACTGCTAAACGCGCGACAGCCAAGCGCTCGACCGCCAAGCGCGCAGGCGCCAAGAAGACCACGGCGCGCAAGACCACGGCGCGCAAGACCACGCGCGCAAGACCACGGCACGGAAGACCACAGCGCGCAAGACCGCGGCCCGCAAGACCACGGCCCGCAAGACCACCGCGCGCAAGACCGCGGCTCGTAAGACCACCGCGCGCAAGCCGGCAGCCCGCAAGGGCGCAGCGCGCAAGACCACGGCCCGTAAGACCACCGCGCGCAAGCCGGCGGCCCGCAAGACCACGGCCCGTAAGACCACCGCGCGCAAGCCGGCGGCCCGCAAGACCACGGCCCGTAAGACCACCGCGCGCAAGCCGGCGGCGGCCCGCAAGACCACCGCACGCAAGACCACGGCAGCGGCAAAGCCCGCAGCGGCTCGCAAGACCACCGCGCGCAAGCCGGCAACCCGTCGCCGCGTCGTTCGCAAGTCCGTTGCAGCGGCACCGCCCGCAGCGGCACCGGCGGCGACGACAAGCTAGTCGCTCTTCAGCGACAGACCATTTCGTAGTTCGAAGGCCTCCGGCAGGTGCCGGGGGCCTTCGTTGTTTAAGGTCTACGCAGCGATCATGCCGGCGATGACGTCGGCGGCGCGGCGCGCACCGGCAGCGGTGACGCCGAGGTAGGTGACGCACCGAATCGCGTGCTCGCCCATCTCACTGACCAGGATGCCGTCGCCTGCGAGGGTTGCGGCGACCTCGGCGGCGAGCCGTGACGTCTCGATGATCACGATGTTGGTGGGCACCGACGGGCTGCGCACCGTGGCGCCCGCGCTCCGGACCCGGTCGGCGATGAGCTTTGCGTTGGCGTGGTCGTCGGCAAGACGATCGACGTTGTGTTCGAGTCCGTACAGTCCCGCCGCCGCGATGACGCCCGCCTGGCGCATGCCGCCCCCGAGGCGCTTTCGCCACCGGCGGATGTCGTCGATGACGGGCTTGTCACCGACGACCACGGAGCCGACCGGAGCGCCGAGACCCTTGCTGACGCAGACCGACACCGTGTCGCATTCGTCGACCAGGTCCGCAGGGCTGACTCCGAGGGCCACCGCCGCATTGAAGAGGCGCGCACCGTCGCAGTGAACACGGAGCCCGAGGATGTGAGCGGCCCGCGCGGCTCCGCGCACCCGCTCGGCATCGACCGCTGCTCCACCCCTGCGGTTGTGCGTGTTCTCGATGCACAGGAGGCTGGACACCGGCTGGTGGATGTTCGTCTCGCGCACCGCCGCGGTGACACGATCGGCCTCGGGAGTGCCGTCCGGACTGTCGAGCAGGCGCAGCTGGACACCGGCGACGATCGCGGTCCCGCCGACCTCGTAGATGACCACGTGTGCCTCCGAGTCGGCGATGACCTCGTCTCCCGGGCGCGTCTGCGCGGCCACGCACACGAGGTTGCCCATCGTCCCGCTGGGCACGAAGAGACCTGCCTGCTTGCCGAGACGGCGAGCCATCTCCTCCTCGAGACGCCGCACCGTCGGGTCCTCACCCCAGACGTCGTCGCCGACCTCGGCGCGGTACATCGCCGTCCGCATCCCTTCGTCGGGGACGGTCAGCGTGTCACTGCGAAGATCGACTGCGTCCGGCACTGATGTTGGCCTCGCCCTGTGTCACATCATCATCCTGAACCATGGACGCTGTGACGCGCGACGAAGCCGCATCCTGTCCGGCGACGCAGGTTCGCTGCCTGCCCGTTCGCTTCGCGAGATAGAGCGCGTCGTCCGCGAGGCTGAAGAGCTCGGCCGCGCTGGTCGTGTGCTCCGGGTATGCGGCCACTCCGATGCTCACGCTGAGCCGTACCGTCTTCGCGCCGGGAAGGCGCACGTCGGTCGCGGCGACCGCCAGACGGATCTTCTCCGCGACGAGGAACGCCTCCTGCGCGGTGGTGTCCGGCATCACCACAACAAACTCCTCGCCGCCGTAGCGAGCGGCGAGGTCGGCGCGGCGAACGTTGCTGACGAGGGTACGCGCGAACGCCGAGAGCGCCAGGTCACCCGCGTGATGCCCGTGCGTGTCGTTGAGCAGCTTGAAATGATCGATGTCGAGCATGAGGATCGCCAGTGGCGCTCCAAGCCGCTCGGCAAGCGCCACCTGCTGACCGAGCGAGTCGACGAGGAAGCGGTGGTTGTACAGGCCGGTGAGGTCATCCACCGTCGCCTGACGCTGCACGACCGCCAGGAATCGATAGCGCTCGAGGGCAAGTGAGATCTGCTCGGCGGTCGAGGCGACCAGGTCGGTGTCGCCGGCGATGAAAGCCCTGCGCTCGCACGCGACGGCGAGAACGCCGTGCACGTACGTGCCGAGGCGAAGCGGGGCGACACAGAACTCGCGAACACCGAGACGTGCCTCGCGGCTCGCTGCCGTGCCGCCGAGCAGCATCGCGCCGCGGCCGATGTACCGGTATCCCTCACCGAGAGGGCCGTTACCCTGGAGCAGGCCGTCGACGTCGATGGTACGGCCGCCACTTGCGACCGCAAACGCGTCACCCATCTCCGAACCGTTCACCACGATCATGGCTGCGTCGACCTCGAGCGATGCGCGCAGCTCGTCACACACACTCGCCAGCGCCGTCTCCAGCGGCTGCGCGAGGGTCAGCTGCGTCGCCACCGATGCCCGAGCCGCCGTGGCACGCATCGTCGACCGGACCTGCAGACGCATCGCCTCGAAGCTCACCCCGAGCCGTCCCACCTCATCGACGGAGCTGGTGCGGAGCGGGACGTCGAAGTCCCCGTTGCCGAGTGCCGCAACCGCGACATCGAGCCTGTGCAGCGGGCGCCGCAGGTCGATCTGCACCACCACGACGATGAAGAGCATCGCGACGAGGATCACCGCGAGCAGCAGGATGATCGACTGCCACGCGACAGGCGCTCCGGTGACCGGTGTCGTCACTGCGAGGATGAACCCTGCTCCGATCGACGTCGATGCAACGGCCTCCTGGTGCATGTCCAGAGTCACCACTGCCGGCGTGGCGGCGCCGATCGCCCCGAGCAGCGTCGCGCCCGCCGGGTCACCTGCGTCGACGTGCGAGCCGCCTGCAGTTCCAGTGAGGGCATAGCGGCCGTCGCGGATCAGGAGCATGTCGACAGGGTCGGTTGAGGTCGTGATGTTCTCGCCGATCGCACCGATGAACGAAGCGGTGACCGGCCGCGCCACGAACGTCGTCGCGCCGGCCTCACCCAGCGGCGACGTCTCGACAAGCCACGCACCCCCATCGGGTGCCGCCGCCGTGCGCGCGCCTCCGGCAACCGCTTCGACCAGCGTCGCCATGCGGGGGTCAGCGCTGGTCAGCACCGAATCGCCCTCCACGGCGACGACCGATCCATCGGGCTGCGTGACGCCGATGACATCGTCGGTGCCGAGCACCTGCGAGTCGGCGATGAGCGTCGTCTGAATCGCCGTCGCGCTCATGAGGTCGTGCCCCGCGTCGATCTGTCGCGCCACGCCGGCGATGAAGCTGTCGAGCGACGTTCGCTGCCCCGCGACGAGGTTGGAGGCGATGCCGACCTTGTCGGCCGCGCTGTTCTCGGCCTGCTCGCGGTTGGTCGATTCCGCGAGGAGAAACGGCACGACGGCGACCGTCGCGCCCGCAACGAGGATCACCGCGGCGAACTTCAGCGAGAACGATGCCCCTCGCCACGCGCCGGTCAGCCGTCGTACCCCTCTCATGCCGCTGCCCTCAGTCGGAACGCCGGATGAGGACCAGGGCGGTCACGGAGATCGCCGCCGCAACACCCAGCGTGGACAGCGCGACGATATAGACGGTGCCCGGGCCCTTCGCAACGGTCGCGATCCAGGTGGCCGGGGGAACCGTGAGTGCCGGCGGTGCGAGGACCGGCGGCTGCAGTCCAACGGGACTCGATCCGGCCGGCGGCGGCGGGACCGCCGGCGACGTCGTCGCCGCCGGTGGGGGAGCGCTCACGGTGACCGGGTGCGCCGGGACCGTCTTGTGTCTCGTCGCGGGAGGCGAGGACGGCGCGGGGGCGGTTGTCGGCGTGGTGGGGGGCGTCCTGCGCTGTGGCGCGCAGCAGCGGCAGCAATGCCCGCGGTCATCGGGATCCTGGCTCGGCCAGCCGTCTCCGCACCCATGACGCGTGTCGCCACTTCCGCCGTCGCCGGATTGCGGGGAGGCGATGCCTGACGGCGCCGCAGCGGCGGCGATCAAGCCCGTGGGGCCGAGGAAAAGCCAGGAGATGGTGACAGCGGCGAGCAGTGAGATGAGCGTGCGCGAGCCGCGATGACGCGATCGGTCACGGCCAGATTGAAACAGCCAAGCCCCGTTGCTCAAGTCACCTCCGCGAGGATCGTACGGCCCGTCTCGGTGGGACTTGTGACCGAAATGTGACACTTTTGAGGTGCCAGTAGTCGTCATCAATTTCGTTGACGGAGAGGTTGTTCTCGCCGACGCTCCGGAGATCACATTTGATCTTGCGATCCTCGACGCGGAGATCCGCTCCATCAACCAGAACAGCGAGCGAGCGCTCTTCCCTGTGAGCGCCATACGCCAGATTCTTGTCGGCGATCCGGAACCGGCGCCGCCCGAGGCGGAGGTGGCGCTGTGGGACCGCGCCGCATTCCATTTCATCGACGGGATGGTGTTGCGCGCGTCCATCCGTTCGGACGCTCACCTCGGACGGTACGGAGGCGTCTGGCACATCGTCGAGCCGGGCTCCACAGAGCTCCGAACCATCGCGGTCCCGTACGCCGCGTTGAAGGGCGTGTACCAGATCAGGCAGTGGGACAGCCGTCCCGCGTCGGAGCGCGACGAGCACGCGGAGCTGGATCAGCTCGCACGGGTGCTGGCGGAGCGCGAGCGCAACATCGCGAGTGGCGACACACCGCCGCACCGCCCGCTGCTGTCGCGGATGCGGCGCCCGCCGGGTTCGGCCTGATCTCGGACCTGTCGCGCGCCTGTCGACACCGCTGAGCGGTCTCGAACCTCGTGGTACCGTCCGCGCTGTGACCTCCACGCTCGTGCGTGGCGAGCCGGAACAAGGCGAAGCACCCCCCTCGCTGACGAGCCGTCTCTTCACCATCCGAACCCTCGCGTCGATCGGCCTGGCCGTTGTGATCGTCGGCGTCGCCATCTGGCGCGCTCAGATCAACTGGGGCGCAGCCTGGGACAACATCCGGCACGCCAACCTCTTCATCTACCTCGGGGCGCTCGCCGTGTACTACGCCTCCTTCGTCGTCAGGTCGATCCGCTGGCACGTGCTGCTCGGCAACGCCGGCGAGGACCGGCCCTCGCGGTCCCTGGTCGGCATCGTGATCACGTCATTCTTCGTCAACTGCGTGGTCCCGGCGAAGATGGGCGACATCTACCGCGCGTACCTCGCGAAGCAGAAGCTGGACGTCCCCGTGAGCAAGGCGCTCGGAACGATCATCGCCGAGCGGTTGATCGACCTCATCGTGCTCATGTCACTGCTGCTCGCCGCCGGCGCGGTCGTGTTCCGCACCAAGGCGCCGGGCATCCTCATCCCCTACGTCGTCATCGGCGTGCTCGTCTGCCTCGCGGGAGTCGGCGTCATCCTCGTGATGCGTGCGGGCCGCGGGCAGCGCATCCTCCGCCTCCTCCCCGAGGCGGTCTTTCACCGCTATGAGAGCCTCCGTCTCGGAACCGTCAACTCGTTTGCGCGGCTCCCGACACTGCTCGGATTGACGGTCCTCGTCTGGGCCGCCGAGGGAACGCGTCTCGGTCTCGTAGTGCTCTCGCTGCACCTGGTCGGCGTGCATCTCGGCCCGTCGCAGTTCCTGCTCATCGCGCTCGTCGCAGCGCTGCTCACGACGGTCCCGTTCCTTCCGGGAGGCCTCGGCCTGGTCGAGGCGGGCATGATCGGCGTGCTGATCACGGTCGGCGGGGTGACCAATTCCTCGGCGGTCTCGATCACGCTGCTCGACCGGAGCATCAGCTACGCGAGCCTGGTCGTGATCGGATTCGTGATCTTCGTGCTCACCCACATCCACGTCCCCAAAGCGCACCGGATCGCAACCCAGGGGTGAGGGCGCTCGTCACCGGCGGCGCCGGCTTCATCGGCTCGCACATCACCGACGCGCTCATCGACGCGGGGCACACCGTCACCGTTGTCGACGACCTCTCGCGCGGGCAGCGCGCCCAGGTGAACCAGCACGCCGCGTTCGTCGATCTGGACATCACCTCCGACGAACTCGCGGCGGCGGTCGCGGATGCCAGACCCGAGGTGATCTTCCACCACGCGGCGCAGATCGACGTGCGTGAGTCGGTGCGCGATCCGCTCCACGACGCTGACGTCAACGTCGTCGGCACCGTGAACGTGTTGCGCGCCGCCGCTGACGCGGGCACGCGGCGTGTGATCTTCGCGTCGAGCGGTGGGGCGATCTACGGCGACACCACGGTGATCCCGACGCCGGAGACGAACGCGTGTCTCCCGGAGTCACCGTACGGGACGTCCAAGCTGTGCGCCGAGGCGTACGGAGGGACGTTCAGCCGCCAGGCCGGACTGGAGTTCGTCGCGCTGCGCTACGCCAACGTCTACGGTCCGCGGCAGGATCCGCATGGTGAGGCGGGCGTCGTCGCCATCTTCGCCGTTCGTCTCATCGCGGGCAACCCACCGGTGATCAACGGCGACGGGGAGCAAACCCGCGACTACGTGCACGTGCACGACGTCGTGCGCGCCAACCTCGCCGCCGTCGACGGACCCGCTGGCGTCTACAACATCGGCACCGGCGTCGAGACGGACGTCAACACGATCTACCGCGTGCTCGCGGCCGCGTGCAACACCGGCGTTGCCGCGGAGCACGCTCCCGGCAAGCCCGGCGAGCAGCGACGCTCCTGCCTCGACACCACGCTCGCGCGCACGCAACTCGGGTGGGCGCCTGCGATCCCGTTCGACAAGGGCATCGAGAGCACCGTGGCCTTCTTCAGGGAAGCGCGCTGACCCCGATTGCCGAACGAGCCTGCTCGAGGTTCGCGGCACCCTGAGCGCGCAGCGCCCGCGACGCCGCGCGCAGCGATTCGTCCCGGCCCCAGGCGGGTGCCTCCGCGAGTCGCGCCGACCAGCTCAGCTCGTCGACCGCAAGCTCGAGCGCGCTGCGCGCCCGGTCGAGCAACTCCACGACCGGAGTCCCGGCAATGCGCTCGAGTGCCTGCGCGCATCCGTCGAGACGGCGTCGCACCGCGTGTGCCCCGTCGGCGCTGCCAGCCTCCGCCGCCTCCGCGAGCGCGGTGGCGGCCGAGTCGGTGGTGGCCAGCACCGCGTCCAGCACCGCTTTCGGATCCTCGTCGACCGAAGCGCCCGCGCCCATCATCCGGTAGGCGCCGATCAGGAAGAGGAGCACCAGGACTGTGGCGATGATGTAGATCGCCGGCACGGTCGGGTCCTCGCGGCTACTTGTAGCGGAAGGTGATGCGCCCGCGCGAGAGGTCGTACGGGCTCAGCTCGACGCGCACGCGGTCGCCGATCAGGATGCGGATGTAGAACTTGCGCATCTTCCCCGAGGTGTAGGCGAGGACGTCCTGTCCCGTCTGCAGGCGCACCTTGAACATCGCGTTGGGCAGCGGCTCGACAACCGTCGCGTCCATCTCGATGGTCTCTTCCTTGACCTCGACCTGCGGGGTACCGTCGGCAACGTCCCGTCGCCGGACAGGACCGCGCCGGCGGGTGCTGCCGGGCCGGGGTGGGCGTCGTGCCAAACAGGGTCTCCTCGAAGCGGATCGGCGGTTGGCGAGCGTATCACGGAGCCGTTCCCTGGTAACGTCGTGTCGATGTCGGGCCAAGATCGATCTCCGTTCATTGCCGCGCTGAGCGATCGCGTCCTGGTATTCGACGGCGCGATGGGGACGAGCCAGCAGTTCGAGAACCCGACGATCGATGACTTCGGTGGGGCTCGGCTCGAGGGATGGATGGATGGCCTCGTGCTGCACGCACCTCAGATCGTCGAGCGGATCCATCGTGGTTTCCTCGATGCGGGGTGCGACGTCCTCGAGACGTGCACCTTCCAGGCGACCAGACCGCGCCTGGAGGAATGGGGTCAGGCAGACGTCACACGAGAGCTCAACGTGGCAGCTGCACAGCTCGCCCGTCGCGTCGCTGACGAGTTCTCAGCCGACGGGCGGCAGCGGTTCGTCGCCGGGAGCATGGGACCCACCGGGTTCCTCCCTGCGTCGAGCGACCCGTCGATGAGCAGGCTCGGCTTCGCAGACCTCGTGCCGGTGTTCCAGGAGCAGGCGGCGGCGCTCATCGACGGCGGTGTCGACGCGCTGATCATCGAGACGCAGCAGGACATCCTCGAAACCAAAGCCGCGGTCTTCGGTGCTCGAAATGCCGTGGTCGCCGGCGGACGACCGGTGGCGATCATCGCGTCGGTGTCGCTCGACGTGACCGGGCGCATGCTGCTCGGGACGGACGTCGGGGCGGTGCTGGCCATCCTGGAGTCCCTGCGCGTCGACATCGTCAGCCTCAACTGCTCGACCGGTCCCGAGCACATGCGCGAACCGATTCGCTACATCACCAGCCATACGACGCTCCCGGTCGCGTGCATCCCGAATGCCGGCCTGCCGATCAACGTGGACGGACGGGCCCACTACCCGCTCGAGCCGGTGCCGATGGCGACGGAGCTCGCGAGCTTCGTGCACGAGTACGGCGTGAACATCGTCGGTGGGTGCTGCGGTTCGACGAACGAGCACATCCGCGAGCTGGTGCAGCGCGTCGGCGCAGCGCCGCGAGCGAAGCGGGAGGCGATCGACACCGAGCCGCGCCTCGCCAGCAGCATGCATGCCATCGAGCTGCGTCAGCAGCCGGCGCCGCTGCTCATCGGCGAGCGCGTCAACGCGCAGGGGTCACGCGCGGTGAAGCGCCTGCTCCTCGCCGACGACTACGACGGCATCCTCGGCGTCGCCCGCACGCAGGTCGAGGGCGGCGCGCACGCGCTCGACCTCTGCGTCGCGGTCACGGAGCGCAGTGACGAGGCCGACCAGATGCGCACCGTGGTGAAGACGCTGCAGATGAGCATCGACGCGCCGCTCGTCATCGACAGCACCGACGCCGATGTGATCCATGCGGCGCTGGAGTTGTATCCGGGGCGTGGCATCGTCAACAGCGTCAACCTGGAGAACGGGCGGGTTCGCTGCGACGCGGTGCTGCCGCTCGTGCGTGATCACGGCGCGTGCGTCATCGCGCTCACCATCGACGAGCAGGGCATGGCGCGCACGGCGGAGCGCAAGCTCGAGATAGCGCGGCGGATCCACGATCTCGCGCGCGACGAGTTCGGCCTGCAACCGGATCAGCTCATGTTCGACGCGCTCACCTTCACGCTCGCGACCGGTGAGGCGGAGTGGATCGAACTCGGCGCGCGAGACCATCGAGGGCATCCGCACCATCAAGCGCGAACTGCCCGGCGTCCTCACGGTGCTCGGCGTGTCGAACGTCTCGTTCGGTCTCGCGCCGCACACGCGCCCGGTGCTCAACAGCGTCTTCCTGCATCACTGCGTCGAGGCGGGACTTGACGCGGCGATCATCAACCCCACGCATGTCGTTCCCTACGGCGAGATCGAGTCGGAGACTCGGCGCCTCGCCGAGGATCTCGTCTTCAACACCTCGCCGGACGCGCTGACGAAGTTCATCGCCCACTTCGACGACTCGACGACGGGCATGCCCGGTCTGCCGGAAACCGCGGACCCGTTCGAGGGCATGACCACCGTGGAGCGTATCCACGCGCAGATCCTGCACCGGCGCAAGGACGGCATCGAGGAGCAGATCGACCTTGCGCTGCTCGACCTCGATCCCGTGACCGTGCTCAACACCGTGCTCCTGCCGGCGATGAAGGATGTGGGCGACCGGTTCGGCGCCGGTGAGCTGATCCTCCCCTTCGTGCTGCAGAGCGCCGAGGTGATGAAACGCGCGGTGGCGCATCTCGAGCAGTTCCTCGAGAAGCGCGAGGGATACACCAAGGGCAAGGTCGTGCTCGCGACGGTGTACGGCGATGTCCACGACATCGGCAAGAACCTGGTCAACACCATTCTCAGCAACAACGGGTACACCGTCTTCGACCTCGGCAAGCAGGTGCCGCTCAACACCATCCTCGACAAGGCGCAGGAGGTCGACGCCGATGCCATCGGGCTTTCGGCGCTGCTCGTGAGCACCAGCAAGCAGATGCCGGCGTGCGTCAAGGAGCTCGACGAGCGCGGTCTGACGTATCCGCTCATCATCGGCGGCGCAGCGATCAACCGCGGTTTCGGCCGGCGGATCCTGTACCTCGACCAGCAGCGCGCCTACGCGCCCGGTGTCTTCTACTGCAAGGACGCGTTCGAGGGTCTGGAGACCATCGATCAGCTGCTCGACCCGGAGCGTCACGACGCGCTGCTCTCGCGGGTGCTCGACGAGGCGCGCGTGCACCGCGAGCGCGAGGCCGAGAAGCTCGAGCGTCGCAATGCCGCCGCCGCCGGCGCCGCTGCGATGCCGGCGCGCAGCACCGTGCGGCGCGGCGCTCCCATTCCGGCCGTTCCATTCTGGGGCGCGCGCGTCCTCCGCAACATCCCGATCTGGGACGTGTACCCGCACATCGACCGCAACTCCCTCTACAAGATGAGCTGGCAGTTCCGGGGCGTTCGCGACCCGGCGAAGTGGGACGAGCTGCTGCGCAGCGAGCTCGAGCCGCGCCTGCAACGTTCGATGGACGAGGCGGTGCGCGACGGCTGGCTGCAGCTCGACGCGGTCTACGGATACTGGCCCGCGCTCGCCGACGGCAACACGGTGATCGTCTACGACCCCGGCGATATCGACGCCGAGCTCGGGCGCTTCACATTCCCGCGTCAGAACGAGCAGCACCGGCTCTGCCTCGCCGATTACATCCGTCCCTCGGAGGACGCTGCAGACGGTGAGCGCGACGTGATCGCGCTGCAGATCGTGACCACCGGTCCTGGTGCTTCGGAGCTCTCCAATCGTCTGCAGACCGAGGGCGCGTACGACGACATGCTCCGGGTCCACGGCTTTGCGACGCAGATGGCCGAGGCGACCGCGGAGTACGTGCACCACCGCATCCGCCGTGAGTTGCGCCTTCCCGACGAGCAGGGGCGCCGGTACTCCTGGGGCTACCCCTCGTGTCCCGATCTCGAAGACCACGAGACGCTGATGCGCATCGTCCCCGCCGCGGAGATCGGTGTCACGTTGACCGAGGGCTATCAGTTCGTCCCGGAACAGTCGACCGGTGCGATCGTGCTCCACCACCCGGAGGCGCGGTACTTCGCCGTGTACGGCGGTGCCGCAATCGAAGACGACGCCCCAGGGGCCCCGGAACCGGAGCTCGGAGCCACCGCCTGACCCGGCGCTCTCGGATCAGCCGGACGCGGCGCCGAAGTTGACGTCGCTGGTGACGACCGTCCCGGCCGTCCGCCCCGGCGCTGTCTGATAGGTCCAGTACAGGTTCGTGTGCGCGATGACCAGGTCGGGCGTCGGCGCACCCCATTCCGACTGGTCCTCGGTGGTGTGGGCGTCGCTGACGAGCGTTGCGTCGTATCCCCTGACGAGCGCGCCGTGAAGCGTCGACCGGATGCACGCGTCGGTCTGGGCGCCGACCACGATGAGCCGGCCGACGCCGAGGCCCGACAGCACCGTCTCGAGCGGGGTGTCCTCGAACGAGTCGCCGTAGTTCTTCAGGATGAGCGGCTCCGAACTGTCCGGAGACAGCTCCGGGACGATCCGCCAGGCGTCGCTCCCCTGCTCGAGCTGCTCGTCGGAGTGCTGAACCCACACGATCGGGACGTGCTCGCGACGCGCTTTCTCGACGAGGCTACCCACGTTCGCGACCACGGAGTCACGCTCGTGGGCTCCCGCCACCACGCCGTTCTGCACGTCAACGACGAGGAGCGCGGTGTTCGGCCGGTTCTCGAGTGTCGTCATGGTCTCCTCCTCATCATCCTGCGGCGCAATTAACGCAAAGGAGACGCCATGCCTGTGGCTGGCGCGCGGCGGCTTACCCGGTGGACCCCTTCGCGGCAGCGATCGCCGCGAGCTCGGCGCGGGCAAGCGCGGTGATGTCGGCGCCGGTGTTGGCGTGCCCGTTGATGCCCCAGCCGCCCTCCGGGAACTCGGAGATCAGCACCCAGGTTCGCTCGGTGAGTGACGGGTCGCCCGCCGCCGCGGCCACGATGTCGGTGAGCTCGCGGACGACGCCGATCTGCTTGGCGCGATCGAGCACACCGATCGGAGTGAGCACCTGGACGCGGACATAGTTGGAGTCGCCGGCGGCGTTGGACAGTGAGTTGTCCGGGAGCTCGTGCACGAACGCGGCGGTGTTGTTCAGAAACAGGGAGATGTGGGGCACCTGCTCCCAGCGCATGACCGCGTTGGCCAGGTCCTTGGCGAGCGCATGCCGGTCCTTGAACGTTCCAGTCGTGGCGTAGACGTCGATCATCGGCATGGCAGGCTCCTCCGAGCGGTTATGGTGGTCGTCATAGAGACGACGTGGATCATGGACTATGACGATCGTCATAGTCAAGGGAGTTGCAGCACGTGGCCCGGGACAGTCGTGAGCGAATGGTGCGCAGTGCGGCCTCACTGATCGCCTCGCGCGGTGTCAGCGCGACGTCGTTCTCCGATGTGCTCCAGGACAGCGGGGCGCCCCGGGGATCGATCTACCACCACTTCCCGAAGGGCAAGGAGCAGCTCGCGGCCGAGGCCGTCCGGTGGACGTCAGACCGGGTCATCGCGTACCTCCGCGCGGGAACGGAGACGACGCCTCACGGCGTGATGGAGCGGTTCGTGAACATGTGGCGCCAGACCGTGCTGGCATCCGGCGGCGCCTCCGGATGCGTGGTCGCCGGAGTCGCCCTCGACACGGGCACGACCGATGACGATGAGTCGCTCCTCGGCGTGGCGCGCGCGACCTTCCGCGCCTGGGTCGCCGTCCTCGCCGAGCAACTGGAGGCCGTGGGCCTCCCGGCGCAGCGCGCCACCGGAATCGCGATGGTGACCCTGGCCGCCATGGAAGGCGCGCTCATCCTCTGCCGTGCAGAGGGTGACGTTCGGCCACTCGACGACACTGCCGCGGAGTTGCTGCGCCTGCTCCCGCAGGACGCCGGCGGGTAGCGCCGGAGCCCGGTCGCCTACTCCGTGTAGCGGCGGATGCGCCCGTCCTCCTCGCCGTGCTCCTGCTGATACAGCGAGCACGATTCCGGAGACGAGATGCAGGGCGGCACGGGATGCCGGCCGGTGAACTTGTGGGTGCTGCGGTCGACGTGGCAGTCGGCCTTGTAGCGGGTCAGGAGGCCGAACGGACCGGCGCTCTCCTTGATGATCTGCTCGAGATACGGGCAGCGATGGCCGCGCGGGCGGGACTGCGCCGACTCGCGCTGCGGCTCTGGCCTGCCGCGTTGCGGCGGCGGTGGTTCTGCTCGCATCGACCCCCCGAGTGTAGTGCTGTCTACAGGGCGAGCATCGACTGGATGCGCGACGCGAGTTCCTTGATCTTGAAGGGCTTGGCCAGCGTCTGGACGTTCCCGTACGCCTCCAGCTTCGGCGCCGTCGAGGCGTTGACGAGCGCGCTGACGACAAGCACCTTCGGGTCACTGCCGTGGTCCGTGCGGATCCGTTCGAGAACCTGCGTGCCCGAGAGGTCGCCAGGGAGCATGAGGTCGAGCAGGACGAGGTCCGGCTGGAACTCTCCGAAGGCTGCAAGGCCTTCATCACCGCTCTTCGCCACCTTCACCTCATAGCCCTCCATCGTGCAGAGCAGAGACTCGATGTCGGCGAGCGCGTAGTAGTCCTCGATGATCAGGACTTTCTTCATGGCGGTACTCGTCGCTGGGGTCATGCTGGGGGCCGGCTGAATATAGCACGGCAATTTCGGCGGTCCCGGGGAGGCGTGACCAACCCGTGACCCGCGTGAGCAGCCCCGGCACAAGCACCGGTGGAAACCGCGGTGCGGGTCAGATGGATCGGTCGATCAGCGTGCCGGTGCCGAGCCCGCCGCCGCAGCACATCGCCTGGAGGCCGTAGCGCGCGTCGCGCCGTTCGAGCTCGTGCAGCATCGTGGTCATGAGCCGCGCTCCGCTCGCTCCGAGCGGGTGGCCGAGCGCGATCGCCCCGCCGTTGACGTTGACCCGGTCCATGTCCGGATGGTGCTCGTGGGCCCATGCGAGGACGACCGGGGCGAAGGCCTCGTTGATCTCGAAGAGGTCGATGTCGTCGATCGTCAGGCCGGACCGCTCCAGCAGCCTGGTGGTCGCCGGGATCGGCCCGGTGAGCATGGTCACGGGGTCGACGCCGACGACCGTCTGTCCCGCGATCCGGGCCCGCGGGGTCATCCCGAGGGCGTTCGCACGTTCCGCCGACATGAGCAGGATCGCGGCCGCGCCGTCGGTGATCTGCGAGCTGTTCCCGGCATGCATGATCCCGTCCGGCTTGAAGGAGGGCTGGAGGGCCGCCAGGGACTCGGTCGTGGTGTCCGGACGGATCCCCTGGTCCTGGCTCACGACATGCCCGTCGCCGTTGGCGCCGACCACGACCGGCGCGATCTCGCGATCGAAATGGCCGCGGGCCTGCGCGTCGCCCGCGAGCCGCTGCGAGCGCGCCGCGAACTCGTCGGCCTGCTCGCGGGTGATGTGCCACTGCTCGGCGATCATCTCGGCAGACAACCCCTGGGGAACGAGGTTGTAGACCTCGAGCAGCTCCGGGGGGAACGGCGCTCCCGGTCCCTGGATGACGGTGCTGCCCATCGGGACGCGGCTCATGCTCTCGACCCCCGCGGCGATGGTGATGTCACACACCCCCGACTGGATGAGGTTCGCCGCGAAATGGATCGCCTGCTGCGACGAGCCGCACTGTCGATCCACCGTCGTCGCCGGGACCTCGATCGGGAACCCGGCGGCGAGCGTTGCCTGCCGCGCGATGTTCAGCGACTGCTCGCCCGTCTGTGACACGCATCCGAAGACCACGTCACCGATCATCGCCGCGTCGATCCCCGCGCGACCGGTGACCTCGCGCAGCACGTGGGCGGCGAGCAGCACCGGGTGCACATCCCGCAGGTCCCCGTTGCGCTGGTTGCCGCGACCCAGCGGGGTGCGCACGGCCTCGACGATCACAACGTCCGTCATGTCCTCACCTCAACCGGTTGGTCGGATGGCCAACCATACCAGCGGACCTCACTTCAGGGGCTCGTAGACGTACGCAGTCTGGTACGGAGGCTCCTCGCCCGGGACCAGCAGCCTGCTGAGCAAGACCCAACCAGCAGGCGGTGCGGTGTCGTATCCGCTCAGCACGAGGACCTCCCCGGGCGAAGGGTTCGCCTCGACCGATTCCGGCGATACGACCGACATGCCGAGGACGGCAAGCCCGGGGGTGGCGTCATCGGTGACCGGGTGATCCGGTGGCGGGGGCAGCAAGGCGAAGAAGGCCTCGATGTACGGCTGGTCGAGGTTGTCCGAGAGGTAGATGTGATGGCCGGCGGCATCCTCGGCCGCCGTCGTGATCGCATCGAGCTCGCCCGTGTCGAAGTACGGCCCGGCACGCTGCGGGTACGACCGGTAGAGATCGACCGTGTAGTAGGCGCCCTGGGCGAGCAGGCCCGCCGTGAGCACACCGGCGACGGCGATGAGCAACTGGGGGCGATCGCGCAGTGCGTGGCGGATCCGGTCGGCGCCGAGGATCGCCAGGACGATGAGGAACGGCAGCATCACCGACGAGCGCAGCGCGTGCGGCGTGCCGTTGTTGGTGAGCGCGGCGGCGATCGGCGCGAGCAGGATCGCGGCGACCAGGTAGCGCACGAGCGGTTCACGCCGCCGCTCCCAGCACACCAGGATGCCCGCGATGAGCAGCGGCACCATCACCCAGAGCAGCATGCCGCCGATCTGGGTGTTCTGACGTGGGTTCGCATCCCCCTGCAGAAAGAGGAAGTTCGGCGAGAAGTACGTGACATAGTTGACCAGAAATCGGTCGATCACCACGTTGAGCGGAGCTCCGTCCGACCAGATGCTGATGAGCGTGAATCGACCGGTGAGCGCGCCCGGGTTGAGCAGCGCGTAGATGCCGAGGACCACGTAACCGGCTGCGATCGGCACGAGCGATCGCCACCAGCCCGCGGTGCGAGCGAGACCCCAGGCGACGCCGAGCGCGATTGCGAGCAGCAGGATCTCGAGCCGAGCGGTCGTGTAACCGTAGATCGCGAAGGCGAGGAAGACTCCCGCGAGCCCGAACTGACGCGGAGTCGGCGTACGCGCGGAGAGGCACCAGACCGCAGCCGCCAGCAGCGCGACCATGGAGATGGTCTCGAACCCGACGCGGCTCTCGATGACGAGCCACGGGGTGAGTGCGGTGAGCAGGAGCGTCCCCAGCGTGATGAGGCGCGATCCGGTGAGCCGCCACGCCGCGGCGGTGAGGAAACCGACCACGGCCAGCCCGAAGATGGCGGCGGGGAAGCGCTCGACGGCGACCGTCAGCGGCAGGAAGCGAACGAGGAGCGCCACCGCGTAGACGTAGATCGGGTTCTTGTATTCGCCAAACGCCTCGAAGAACAGTGGGAAGTGGAGGCCATGCTCGTCGACCCCGTAGTGGGCGATGGTCCAGGCGTTGTAGCCGATCGACGCCTCGTCCACGTACAACCCCGGCGGCGAGCCCGCGAGGTCCACCACGTTGCGCACGACGACCAGCGCCGCACACACCGCAATGGCGCCGATCCAGATCCGGCGGTGCAACCGCCCCGCGTCCGGCTGAGCGTCACCCACGCGTCGCGGCGACGAAATCGAGGAACAGCCGCTGTGCCCACGGGCGCTCGAGATACAGCTCCTCGGGATGGCACTGGACACCGACGACGAACCGCCGGCCGGGATGCTCGACCGCCTCGACCAGGCCGTCGTGCGCCCGGGCGGTGACAACGAGGTCATTCCCCAGGTCGCGCACCGCCTGGTGATGCATGCTGTTCACGTCGACAACGGCGCCACCCGCGATCGCGTGGAGTCGTGATGCGGGCTCGACGTCGATGTGGTGGGTCACCTCGCCCCGCGTGCTCGCCGGATAGTGATCGTGCTCGGTTGCCCGCATGGTGCCGATGTCCTGCCAGAGCGTCCCGCCGAGGAGGACGTTCAGGACCTGCGCCCCGCGACAGATTGCGAGCAGCGGCTTGTCGTCGTCGAGCGCCCATCGCGCCAGAAGCATCTCGGCGCGGTCGAGCTCAGGATCGACCTCGACGCGGCAGTCGGCTCGCAGCTCCTCACCGTACAGGGACGGCTGCACGTCCGGACCACCGGGGAGACACACGCCGTCGCAGAGGTCGAAGAGCTCACGGAGGCGCGCCTCGGGCAGCGACGCGCTGATGCCGAGCGGGGTGCCGCCTGCGGCGTCGAGTGCGTCGAAGTACGCGCGGTTGCGGGCGAGCACCGGGGGCAGGGGCAGCTCGGCAGGCGCGCGCAGCGTCAGCCCGACCAGCGGCGACCGTGTCATGGACACCATCTTCGTTGAGACTCGACGTCGAGAGTCAGGAGGAGAAGGTGAACCGTCTGATGTGCAACCAGGGTGAGAGCACTCCCGACTCTCCTTCCCCGAGCTCGAGCCGCTGCTCACGGCTGACCTGCAGCACCCCGGCGAGTGCTTCGACGATGCTCTGCGTGAAGCGCAGGTCCTTCACCGGTCGGGTGATGCGACCGTCTTCGATGAGAAACGTGCCTTCACGGGTCATCCCGGTGATCACGGTTCGCAGCGGGTGCACGTCGCGGACGTACCAGAACCTCGTGATGTAGAGGCCTCGCGTCACCGACCGCACCATCTCCTCCCACGGTGTGCCGCCGGCGTCCATGACCACGTGGCGTGGCAGGGGCCCCCAGGTGTTGGGCTGCGGCAGCGAGTGACCGGTCGAACTCGACGCCGTCTCGGAGCGCCGTGGGCGTGTCGTACACCACGCCCGCGCAGACGCCGCGGTGGATGAGATCGAGCGACCGCGTCGACACACCCTCGGCATCGAATGGGAACGGGAACACGGCGCGCGACGCCGCGTCGTCGCGGATCGTGACGAGGTCGCTCATCAGCTGCTCGTCCATGCGCATGAAGCTGCGGTGCTCCTGCGTGGCCAGCGCGCTGAACCCGACCCATGCAAGGTGCTCGAGCAGATCGGTCACCGCGTACGGGGAGAGCACGACCTCGTAGTCGCCGGGATCGATCGCGGTCGCACCCTGATTGCGCGCGCAGGTGTCCACGACCTCGGCCGCGAGACCCTCGACGTCGATCGCGCCGATGTCCGCGGAGTGCCGCGAGGCATAGCCGCCACCGTCCTCGCCACGAGCGACGGTGACGAGGCTCGCCTGCGTGGTGGTGGCAGCGCGGCGCACACCCGCGCTGGTGACGATCGCCGTCGTCCGGGTGGCCGTGCTCAGCGCGCCGTACGAGTTGATGGACCGCGCTCTCGCAGCGCCCGTCACGACGGAGACGAGGTCGGCACGTTGCTCCGGAGTCGCCGCGGCGGTCGCGGCCGAGAACGCGACCGGACCACCGGCACCGCCGTCCGGCCGTGGCAGAGGGGACACATCCGGGTTGGTGGTGACCCGACGGCTCTCCTCTGCCGCGGCGAGCGCACGCTGCACCGCCTCGGGGCCGAAGCCGCGCACCTCACCGACCCCGATCCTGCCGTCATCGATGAGCCGCACGCGGACGTATCGGGATCGCTCGGCAACGCTCTGATGGATCTCGTTGCTCGCAAACCGGGTCAGCTCGGACGAGTCATCGAAGACCAGGATCTCCGCCTCGCCGTGCTCGAGCCGGGCGAGGGCGGTGTCACCGAGCGCGAGCAGCTCGTCGCCGTCGCTCATCGCGCGGGTTCGACCGTGACGTTGCGGAAGCGGCACGGAGCCGCGCCGTGCCCGACGTGCATCGACTGCGAGGGCTGACCCTTGCCGCAGTTGACGACCCCGAGCATCTGCCATTCCGCGGGGCCGGCGACGGCGTCGCATGACCTCCAGAATTCCGGCGTCTGGCCGCTGTAGATCGGGTTGCGCACCAGGCGTGTCCGTTTGCCGTCGACGATCTCCCATCCGTTCTGCGTGCCGAACTGGAAGTTGAGCCGCCGGTCGTCGATGCTCCAGGACCGGTTGGTCTCGAGATACACCCCGTGCTCGGTGGTGGCGATCATCTCCGCGAGGGACGACGTCCCGGGCTCGAGGTTGACGTTGGTCATGCGAATGATCGGCAGCCGCGACCAGCCGTCGGCGCGCATCGCGCCGTTGCTGACCTGACCGATCACCGCCGCGGTCTCGCGCGACGACAGGTACCCGGTGAACAATCCCTGGTCCACGAGCACCGAGCGCTGCGCGGGGACGCCCTCGTCGTCCCAGCCGAAGGTGCCGAGCCCAGGCGCCCGCGTGGAATCTGCGGTCATGGTCACATGCTCGCTGCCGTAGCGAAAGGTGTTGAGCAGGTCCGGCGTGAGAAACGACGTGCCCGCATATGCCGCCTCGTGACCGAGAACGCGGTCGAGCTCGGTCGGGTGCCCGCACGACTCGTGGACCTGGAGCGCCGCCTGCGTCGCGTCGAGGATGACGGTCATCCTCCCCGCGGGACACGGGTCGGCGGTGAGCAGCGCCACTGCCTCCTCCGCGATGCGGCCCGCGTTCCCCGGCAGGTCGAAGGCTTCGATCGCCTCCCATCCCGCGCAGAGCTGATGCCTGCCGAAGCTGTTGGGGAAACTGCGCGTCTGCACCTCGTCGTCACTGGTCGCCGTGGCGTCGAGGCCACCTCCCGACTCGACGATCGTCTGATCGAGCACTGTACCTTCGCTGCTCGCAAAGTGCCGTTCCTCGCGAACGAATTCGAGCGAGCACTCGCGGATGCGCACCTGGGGCACGCGCGACATCGCCTCGTCCGTGCGCAGCAGAAGGTTCGCCTTCTCGTCGATCGAGACGCTGAACGGATCGACCACGAAGGGTGTTCGGTACGCGCCGGTGAGCGCCGGCAATGGAGCGAGCCGCACAGCGACGCGGTTCACCCTCGACGACGCGCGCGCGATCTGCACGGCATGGCGCGCGGCCGCTTCGACACTCGGTGCATCGAGCGCGTCGACGGAGGCGAATCCCCAGGCGCCGTCGACGATGACGCGGATGCCGACACCCTCATCCTCGAGCAGCTCCACCGCGGCGACGACTCCGTTCTTGACGACGACGCGCTGCACCATCCTGTTGACGACCCGGCAGTCGGCATACGACGCGCCGGCCGCCGAGGCCGCGTCGAGCGCTCGCTCGCTGACCTGACGCACGAGGGCGGAGTATAGGCCCGGTGCCGATCGGCAGCGCCGAGTGTCGCGCTATCCGGCGCAGTTGCTGCTCGCGCAGTACCACGCGGCCGTGTCGAAGTCGGGCACGAGATCGTTCTGCGTCACGCCGAGGACCGAGGTGGAGTACGTGTTGACGATCAGCTGCTGGAACAGCGGGATCGCCGGCAGCAGCGAGGCGAGACGCGCATCCGCGAGCTGATAGTCGTGCACGCGCGCGGTCAGGTCCGCGGTGATGCGGCCGAGGTCGAGGGCGTTGTCGAGCTGCCCATCGTTGACCCCGCTGAAGTTCATCCCGGCTCCGAGATCGGCGCTCGACGGGATCTCGTCCTCGCTCGGGCACGTTCCCGCGCAGTCGCCGTGCCATGTCGATGAGTACGTGTCCGGCTCACCGGGAAGCCCGAGGCTGACGGTGATGAGCGCGATGTCGAACGCGTGCGTCTCGAGCGGGCCACCCGCCGCGAAGCTCTCGAAGAACGTCGCCGCCGGGACGTTCGGCGAGAAGGGCTGAGGCACGTTGATGCCGATCTTGGCAAGATCTGCGCTGACCATGGTCTCGATGGTCATCCGTGCGGAGTCATCGCTCGTCGTGCCGATGTTGATGACGAGGCAGGTGCCGTCCTTGAAGGCGCGATAGTCCTGGCCGTCCGGCGCGACCCCGCACTTGGCGTTGCGGGTGTCGCCGGCCGTGTCGAGGATCGCGTTCGCCGAGGCGAGATCGAAGGCTGTGGTGGGCATATCCGCGGAGCCGAGATAGGTCGCACCGAGGCTCATGAAGGAGTTGCCGGGCACCGTCGTCATCCCGGGGGCGACCGCGGCCACGATCGCCGGCCGGTCGATCCCGAGCAGGATCGCCCGGCGAACGGTCAGGTCGGCCGTGTCCTCGTTCTCGTGCTCGGCCGGGTTGTCGCAGAGCCCGCCGTCGGTGGCGCAGAGGTTGAACATGAGGATCTCCGCTCCCGAGCCGGCGACCGGGTCCACGGTGAACGGCGCGTTGCTGGACTTCGCGGCTGTCTTCAGGGTGGGGAGCGCCGCGAGGCCGAGGTTCAGCCCGACCTGTATCGCGCCCGACCGGACGTCCTTCTCCTCGGTGACCAGGTCCGGCTCGATTCTGAAGATGAGCTTGTCGATGTGCGCGAGCCCGCTCTGGTTCCAGTAGTCCGGGTTGCGCACAAGGACGACCTGGACCCCCGGCGTGTAGCTCGACATGACGAACGGACCCGTTCCGTCGAGCACCTGTCCCAGGTTTCCGGTGCCCTTGAATGCCGCGGTGTTGCCGGATCCCTGCGCGAGATCGAAGGTGCTCGAGGTGGATTCGAGGTTGCCACCCGCCGCGAGGACGGGGTCGAGCACCGCGGCGGGCAGGATGCCGTCGACGCCGCTCCCGAGCGCCAGGTACGGTCCGTACTGCTTCTTGAAGTCGACGACCGCGGTGTACCGGTCGAGCTCGGTGCACTTGATCACCTGGTTCCATCCGGCGGTGGACGCAAGCGGCGTCGGGCTCGGCTTGCCGAGCGCGCCGTACGCAAGCCAGTGAAACTCGAACGTGTCGCAGACGTCGTGCGAGGTGAGGTCGCTGCCGTCGTCCCATTTGACGCCCTGACGGAGGTGCCAGGTCACGCACATCGCGGCCGCGGTGTCGGCGCATCCGCTCGTCTCCACGCCGCCGTCGGCCACGGTCGGCACCTCGGTCGCGAGATCAGGGCTCCAGTAGTCGGCCTCTGACGTGGTCGTCGCCGTCGCGGTCGTTGCGCGGTACCAGAGGAGACCCTCCTCGACAGGAGCCGCGATGACGTCGGCGAAGGGCAGGTTGCCGACGATCCCCGCATCGAGCAGCGTGGTCGGAGCCTGCCAGACCCCGACGGTGAGCGTCCCACCCTGCGCGACAGGCCCCCCGCCGGGGGGGTCGGTGTGGTCGCCGGCGTGGAGGTACATCCGGCGACCGCGACCGCGAGCAATGCGGCCAGCGGCATCACCAGCCGCCGCGCGGGCCTGTTCGGGGGCATGTGTCGATATCGCGCCACATCCACGAGCGTGCATTGTGCCCCGCCCGTATAGTGGAACCGGAGTGGTCGATCGGACGTTGGGGAGTTTGGAAGCCGCGGCGAGATCTGGAGGCACGCCATGAGAATCGGCCTCCATCGCCGACCACGAATACGGGATCCGCGCAGACGGTTTCGCAACCGGCTGCTGCTCGGCATGGTCGGTGTCGCGCTGCTGCCGCTCGTGGCCTTCGCCGTGCTCGCCGTCTTCGAGCTGGACACCGTCGCGAAGAGCACGGCCAATGAGACGGAGGCCGCGATCCTCCAGCGCCAGCAGGGTCAGCAGCGTTCCTATCTCGGAGCACACGCCGCATCGCTCGACAACAGGCTCAGCGTCGTCAACGTGCAGCTCTCGGCACTGGAGCAGGCGCTGACCAAGCAGCTGTCCACCACGCCGGCCACCGCGCCCCTGCCGAAGGGGCTCACCAACGCCGGTGATGTCAGCTATCTGAACGATGGGGGCATCGACACGCTCGTGGTCGCGACCGGGGCGGCGGCGGAGCCCAACGGCAGGTTCGCGGCCGCAACCTCGTCGAACCCGATCCTCGAGGTCGTGGGCAGCACCCTGAAGGCAGATCCCTCGATCGCGGCGATCTGGTTCGAGAACGAGAAGACGGGCGCCCTCCGTGCGTTTCCGGAGTTCCCGGTTTCGGGTGCGCTCGCCGGTCAGCGCTACGACGTCACCCACCCGAACCTCCGCAACGGGCTCGACGTCTTCGCCGCGTCGGAAGGCGGCGTGTCGGCCATCGCGCCCGACGCCTGGATCGCCCCCGGCGAGCCCGGCCGCAACGACAACGGCCCGTTCTGGACCGATCCCTACGACCTGCTCGAGACGGGCGAGCCCGGCGTGACCGCGTGGTTCGCACTCCCCGACGGCCAGACCGTCGTGGGCGTCGACCTCTCCGGTGAGGCGGTGGCGCAGCTGATCTCGACCGCGCTCGGCGTCGCGCCGTCCGCGGATGCGTCCTCGCTGGTCGTGAGCGCCTCGGGAAAGCTCGTGTACGCAACCCCGCAGGCGTTCACGGACTTTCCGACCACGACGGTCGGATCCGCGCTCACGGTGCTCGGGCACGGCGCGCTCGCCGGTGCGCTCCAGCGCATGGAGACGACCGGCACGGTGCCGTCGGTACCGGTGACGGCGACCCTCAACAAGGTCAGCAACGACGTCTTCTCGGCGCCGGTGTACAGCACCCACTGGATCATCGCCACGCCGGTCGCGGTGAGCGAGCTCGAGCCCAACCTCAGCTCTCTGACGCTCGGGGTGAACGACAGCGTCCACAGGCTCTTCCCGGTGACGGTGCTCCCGGTGCTCGTCCTGCTGGTCGTGCTCGCGTTCATCGCGACGACGCTCCTCTCGCGGCGGATGTACCTGCCGGTGCAGGCGCTCACGGACCATGCCGTGCTCGAGGAGCGCACCCGGCTCGCGCGCGAGATCCACGACACGCTCGCCCAGCAGCTGACCGGCATCGTGCTCGAGCTGGAGGCTGCGGACACGCTGCTCAATCGTGGGTCGTCGGGGCGTGCCCGGAGCTCCGTCGAGAAGGCGCGCGAGCTCGCTCGCGGCGCGCTGCAGGAGGCCCGGCGGTCGGTGTGGAACCTCCGTCCGGCGCCACTCTCCGCAACCGGACTCGTCGCGGCGATCGGCCACGAGGTCGAGGCGTGGGAGGAACGCACCGGGATCCCGGCCCGCTTCAAGGCACGCGCGGTGCCGCAGCACCCCTCACTCTCGCCCACCGCCGAGGTCGCGCTCCTGCGGATCGGTCAGGAGGCGCTGTCGAACGCCGCGCGCCACGGCCGTCCGGAGCACGTCGACGTCGAGCTGCGCGCGCACCGCCAGGAGCTGGTGCTCTCGGTGACCGACGACGGAGTCGGCTTCGACCCCGCCGCGAGCGCGCCCCGCGAGGATTGCTTCGGGCTCGACGGCATGGCGGAGCGGGCGCGAAACGCCGGCGGGACGCTGACGATCGTCAGCAGCCCGGGGCGGGGGACGACGGTGACCACGCGCCTGCCTCTGAGCGAGACTGTCGCCGTGGCGGACTCCGCGTGATCAGCGTGCTCGTCGCCGACGACCACCCGGTGGTTCGTGACGGCCTCTGCACCATGCTCGAGCTCGAGTCGGACATCAAGGTCGTCGGGCGGGCGGCCGATGGAGCGGAGGCGGTGGAACAGGCGCGCCGGACGCATCCGGACGTGATCCTCATGGATGTGCAGATGCCGGTGATGGACGGCATCGAGGCGTTGCGGAAGATCCGGGCACGCGATCCGGAGGCACGGGTCATCGTGCTCACCACGTATCGCAACGAGGACTACATCTTCCCGTCGCTCAAGGCGGGTGCGGTCGGGTACCTGCTCAAGGACGCCACTCGCGAGGAGCTGGCCGGGGCGATCCGCGCGGTGGCCGCGGGCGAGTCGCTCTTGGACCCGCAGCTCGTGAGCGCGGCGGCGGAGCAGATGCCGACGATCACGCGGCGCGAGCGCGACGTCCTGCGCCTGATGGCGGACGGCAAGAACAACGCGGAGATCGCGGTGATGCTGTTTCTGAGCGAGAACACGGTGAAGACGCACGTGAGCAACATCCTCGAGAAGCTCGGCTGCAAGGATCGTGCCGCCGCAGTGCTCCTGGCCTGGAGGCGGCACATCATCTGAGCCCCAATACACTGTCCCGGTAATGGAATCGGTGGGAGTGGGGCTGCTCGGACTCGGGACTGTCGGTGGCGCCGTCGCGCGGCGGCTCATCGATCAGTGGGAATTGCTGGGCGAGCGCGCCGGTGCGACTCCCGTGCTGCGATGTGTTGCGGTGCGCGACGTTTCGCGCTCGCGAAACCTCGACCTGAAGAACGTGCGCCTGCTCGGCGACGCAGCGGCCGTGGTCGAGGACCCCGCGGTTGCGATCGTCGTCGAGGCGATCGGCGGCACCATGCCCGCGACGGCGCTCATCGAGTTGGCGCTCCGAGCGGGCAAGACGGTCGTCACGGCCAACAAAGCGGTGATCGCGGCGTCCGGTCCACGCCTGGCGGAGGTCGCGGCTGCGCACCACGCCGGCCTCTACTTCGAGGCGGCGGTCGGTGCCGGGCTCCCGATCGTCGCGTTGCTGAGCACGAGCCTCCTCGGCGACCGCGTCTCCGCACTCGACTGCGTGATCAACGGCACCACCAACGTCATCCTCACGAGGATGCGCGCTCCGGGAGAGACGTTCGACAGCGCGCTGCGCGACGCGCAGCAGCGAGGGTTCGCGGAGGCCGACCCGACGCTCGACGTGGACGGCTGGGACGCCGCGCACAAGCTCTCCATCCTGTCGTGGCTCGCGATGGGGGTCCACGTGGCGCCCGACACGATTGACCGTGTCGGGATCCGTGGCGTCGGCGCCGACGACGTGGCGGCACTCGACCAGCTCGGCTATCGCGTGCGCCTCGTCGCGCACGCGGAGCGTGCGGTCACCGGTGCGGTGCACCTCCAGGTGCGCCCGACCGCGGTCGGACCGGGACACCTGCTGCGCGATGTCGATGATGCAGACAATGCTGTCATCATCTCGAGCGACCTCGCGACGCGCGTGATGCTCCGCGGACTCGGTGCCGGCGGTGACTCGACTGCGAGCGCCGTCGTCAGCGACGTCGTCAACGCCGTGCGCGACCGTGCGTCTCCCCGCGGCTGGGCTCCGCGCGCGGTGCAGGCGGCCGCCATGTTGAGCAGCGAGGACGTCGAGGTCGCCGGGTACGTGCGCCTGCGCCTCGCCTCGGATCCCGACGCGCGTGCGCTGGTGCTGCAGGCGCTCGAGGACAGAGGCCTGCCGGTGGACGGCGCCGTCGACCTCGCGGGCTCGCGGATCATCGTGCTGACCGGTGTTGCGCCGCGCGCCGTGCACGACGGCGCGCTGGAGACTCTCGACACGCTGACCGCCGTCGACGCGATCGAGTGCGCGCTCGACCGGGTCGAGGCGTGACCTCGATGGACACGCGTGGACGGGGCGTCATCGCCCGATGGGGCGACCGGCTGTCGCTTCCAGCCGAGGCGCCGCGGATCAGCCTCGGCGAGGGCGGCACGCCCTGCGTCGAGTCGCTGACCATCGGGCGCGGGCTCGGCCTCGCCTCGCTGCACTTCAAGCTCGAGGGGCTGAACCCGACCGGCTCCTTCAAGGACCGCGGCATGGTGGTCGCAGTGGCCGCGGCGCTGCACGAGGGGAGCCGGGCGATCATCTGCGCGTCCACCGGCAACACGAGCGCTTCGGCTGCGGCATACGGAGGGCGGTTCGGATTGCGCACGGTCGTCGTGGTGCCGGGCGGTCGCATCGCGTCCGGGAAGTTGCTCCAGGCGCGTGTCCACGGAGCGACCGTGGTGAGCATCAACGCCGGTTTCGATGTGGCGCTGCGCGTCGTGCGCGACCTCTGCGACTCGCACCCGGTGACGCTGGTCAACAGCGTCAACCCGAATCGGATCGACGGGCAGAAGACGGCCGCGTTCGAGATCGTGGACGAGCTCGGCGATGCTCCGGACGTGCTCGCGCTGCCGGTCGGCAACGCCGGCAACATCACCGCGTACTGGCGCGGCTTCCGCGAGGAGGTGCGCGACGGACGCGCAACCCGCCTGCCGCGCATGGTCGGCGGCCAGGCGTCGGGGGCGGCGCCGCTCGTGCTCGGACATCCGGTCGACGATCCACAGACGGTTGCGACCGCGATCCGGATCGGCAACCCCGCGTCGTGGCAGGGCGCGGTCGACGCGCGCGATCAGTCTGAGGGCTTGATCGCCGCCGTGGACGACGAGGCGATCCTCGACGCGCAGCGGCGCCTTGCCAGCGTGGAGGGCGTCTTCTGCGAGCCTGCATCCGCAGCGTCGCTCGCGGTGCTCGAGCACGCTGTGCGCGACGGCGCCGTTGCACCCGGTTCGCGCGTCGTGTGCGTTCTCACCGGCAACGGGCTCAAGGACCCGGCAGCCGTTGAGGGAGCCCTTGCGCCGATTCTCGAGATCGAGGCCGATGCCGGCGCGCTTGCGCGCGCGATCGAGGTCTGAGGACCGGTGCGAGTCCGGATCGCCGTCCCCGCGAGCGTCGCCAACCTCGGTCCGGGCTTCGACATCCTCGCGCTGGCGCTGCAGCTGCAGAATGACGTCCGCGCCGAGCAGCGACCGGGGGCGCTCACGATCGATCCGGGCGCGGACGCACCCGCCGCGCTGGCCGACCCCGAGCAGAACCTCGTCACGCGCTCATACGCATTTGCGTGCGCAGAGCTGGGCTTCCCCGCTGACGGCGTGCACTTCACGTGTGTGCACCGCATCCCGATCGGCCGCGGGATGGGCTCGAGCGCGGCGGCCGTGCTCGCCGGCGTGCTGACTGCGTCGGCGCTGCACCACGCGCCCTGGGACGAGAACGCCGTGCTCGATCGCGCAGAGGAGCTCGAGGGTCATCGCGACAACGTCGCGGCGGCGCTGCTCGGCGGGCTCGCCATCTGCTCGCCGGGCGCCCCCGCAGTCCAGCTTCCCGTGGCGGAGGAGCTCCGCGCGGTCATGTTCATCCCCGACCTTCCGTTCTCGACCGCGGAGGCGCGCGAGGTCGTACCTGCAGAGTTCAGCCGCAACGACGCGATCTTCAACGCCAGCCGCTGCGCCCTGCTGGTGCGCGCACTCGCGATCGGCGATCACGCCGGGCTGCGAGTCGCCATGCAGGATCGCTGGCACCAGGATGCGCGGTTCGAGCTGATGCCCGGCTCCAAGGTGGTCGTCGATGCCGCGCTCGCCGCCGGTGCCTCGGGCGCATCGCTCGCCGGGGCGGGGCCGTCCGTCATTGCGCTGACGCCGCTGGACCCCGAGCCGATCGCCGCAGCGATGGCCGTGGTCGCCCAGGCATCGGGCGTCCAGGGACACACGATGGTGCTGTCCCCGCGCAACTACGGCACCCGGGTGGACGTCTCCGCGTGAGCCGCATCGTCCAGAAGTACGGCGGCTCGAGTGTCGCGACGCCGATCAAGCTGCGCCGCGTCGCGCGCCGGATCCGCGAGTCCATCAGATCCGGCACCGAGGTTGTGGTTGTGGTGAGCGCGATGGGCGACACGACCGACGAGCTCATCGCGCTCGCGCATCGCGTGACCGGTGACCCGCCGTCGCGCGAGATGGACATGCTGCTGAGCAGCGGCGAGACGATCACGGCGCCGCTGCTCGCGATGGCGCTCCATGCCGCGGGCACGCCGGCCATCTCGCTGACCGGCGCGCAGGCCGGCATCAGGACGAGCCGCGCGCATCGCACCGCGCGAATCGTCGACATCGTCCCGCAGCGCGTGCTCGACGAGCTCGGACGCGGGAACGTCGTGGTGGTCGCGGGCTTTCAGGGTGCCACGGAGGACATGGACGTCACCACGCTGGGGCGGGGCGGATCCGACACCACCGCGGTGGCGCTCGCGGTCGCGATCCATGCCGACCACTGCGAGATCTTCACCGACGTCCCCGGCGTGCACACCGCGGACCCCCGCATCGTTCCCGACGCGCGGGTGATTCCGGAGATCGACTACGACGAGATGCTCGAGCTTGCCTCCGCGGGCGCCCGCGTCATGCACCCGCGCGCGGTCGAGATCGGCGAGGCGTACTCGATGGAGATCCGCGTCCGATCCACCTTCGACAACGAACCGGGGACAATCATCGCGAGGCACAGCGAGATGGAGATACGCCAGAAGGTGCGCGCGATCGCGCACGAGACCGACGTTGCCAAGGTGACGCTGCTGCGAGTCCCGGACCGTCCCGGGATCGCGGCGTCGATCTTCGGTCCGTTCGGCGACGCCGGGATCGACGTCGACATCGTGCTGCAGAACGTCGGTCACGACGGCACCACCGACGTGAGCTTCACCATCGCCGAGTTGGATCTCCCGAGGGCGCGCCGGATGCTTGCCTCGGTCGCCAGGAGCGTCGGCGCGCAGGGCCATCTCGCGACCGCCGGCGTTGCCAAGGTCACCGTCATCGGCAGCGGCCTCAAGGGCACGCCCGGGCTCTACGCGAAGATCTTCCGTGCGCTCGCCGAGAAGGGGATCAACATCCAGATGATCACGACGAGCGAGATCCACGTCACCTGCATCATCGACCGGCCGCGCGTCCGCGAGGCGGTGCGCGCGTTGCATACGGCCTTCGAGCTGGAAAGGATTTGAGCCTCACGGTCGGCATCGTCGGCCTGCCCAACGCCGGCAAGTCGACGCTGTTCAACGCCATGACCCAGGCCGGCGCCGCTGTCGGGAACTACCCGTTCACCACCATCGAGCCGAACACGGGCGTCGTCCCTGTGCCGGACTCGCGTCTCGATCGCCTTGCCGCGCTGTTTCAGCCCCCGAAGGTGATCCCCGCGACGGTCACCTTCACGGATATCGCCGGCCTGGTGCGGGGCGCGAGCCGCGGCGAAGGGCTCGGCAATCGGTTCCTCGGGAACATCCGCGAGGCCGACGCCACGGCGATCGTGGTGCGCGCCTTCGAGGATCCCGATGTGACCCACGTTGAAGGTCGGGTCGACCCGATCCGCGACATCGACGTTCTGGAGCTCGAGCTGCAGCTCGCGGACCTGGAGACCGTGACCAAACGACTCGAGCGGACCGAGAAGAGTGCTCGGCTGCAGAAGGAGAAGGAACCCGAGCTGATCGCGCTCCTCCATCGCGTCCAGGACCACCTCGACCAGGGCAACTCGGTGCGCACCCTCGGGCTGTCCACCGAAGAGCAGCTGATGCTTCGAGAGTTCTGGTTGCTGACCGCCAAACCGCTCATGGTCGTCGTCAACGTCGCCGAGTCCGCCGCCGGTGAACCCGTGCCCGAGGATGTCGTCCAGCGTGCGAGGCTCGCCGGAGGTGATGCGCTCGCAGTCTCGGCACGCATCGAGAACGACATCGCCGAGCTCGACTCCACCGACCGCGCCGCGTTCCTGCACGACATCGGGCTCGAGGAGCCGGGTCTGTTCCGGGTCGCGCGGAGCGCGTACCGGCTCCTCCGCCTCATCACCTTCTTCACAGCTGGCGACACCGAGGTGCGCGCGTGGAACCTCCGCGAAGGAGAGACCGCGCTCGACGCCGCGGCGAGCATCCACACGGACCTCGCCCGCGGTTTCATCCGGGCCGAGGTGACCGACGCCGAGGAGCTGCTCGACGCCGGGTCGTACGCGGTCCTGCGCGAGCGCGGCAAGCAGCGCCTCGAGGGTCGCGACTACGTGATGCTCGACGGCGACGTCATCCACATTCGCTTCAATGTCTGACGCAGTGGCAACGGTCATCGGTCGCAGCCTCGAGCTGATCATCGACGAGCCCGCTCCTGGCGAGGAGAACATGCGGCGCGACGTCGCTCTGCTCGACGCCTGCGCGCGCGGCGAGATCCCCGGAGCGGTTCGTCTGTACGGGTTTCGACCCGCGTGCCTGAGCCTCGGTCGCATGCAGCCGATGACCGATGTCGACCTCGAGGCGTGCCAGCGCGACGGCGTCGACGTCGTGCGCCGTCCCAGTGGCGGCCGCGCCGTGCTCCACGACCAGGAGGTGACGTACTCGGTGGTGTGCCGCTCGAGTGACCCGGTCTTCGGTGGACGCGTTCTCGAATCGTGTGCGCGCATCCACGACGCCGTCGCGGCCGGTCTTGGCCTCCTCGGCGTTGCCACCACGCCTCGCGCGATGCCCGCGGACCTCCGGCGTGACGCACGCGAGGGTGCTGCGGTCGCGGACTGCTTCGCGAAACCAGCGGCGCACGAGTTGCTCGATGACCGCGGCCGCAAGCTGGTCGGCAGCGCGCAGGCGCGGCGCTCAGGCGGCCTGCTCCAGCACGGTTCCGTGCTGCTTGAACCACCGCGCGCCGCGCGCTATCTCCGGGGCGATGCGACGCCGACTCTCGGTGGTGTCGGCGTTCGAGAGCTCCTCGGCCGTCAGGTCAGCCGCGAGGAGCTGGTCGACGCCCTCGCAGAGGGGTTCAAGCGGGCGCTCGAATAGACGCCTGCGGCCGGTCCTGTTTCAGTCGACGATCCTGCGGCACGGCCGAAGGCCAGTCCTGCCTGAGTCGCCGACCGTGCGGCGCGGCCGAAAGCTGCTCTTACCTCAGTCGACGATCCTGCGGCACGGCCGAAGGCTCCCTTTACCTGTCATTGAATACCACCGCATGGTGTGCTAGCCTTGCGCCCAGGCCACAAGATGTAGGGCTGCACCCCTTGCATCTACGGTTTGTCGGGCAGCGGGCTCCGGGCTTCCCCACCGCTCCGGTCACGGCTCCAAATCGTGGCCGTTCTCATCCGGCGGCCCGCTGCCTGCCCTGTTGCCCGTGCTCCGAAGAAGCCCGGAGCACTCTTGTCGGGTTGGGCCATCGGCCCCCTGATACGCTTGGCTGAGTTCATGGCAAAGAAGACCCGTAAGCAGAAGCAGCGATCGCCCGCGAGGCGCGTTCAACCCGCCATTCCGGCGGCGCGCGCGGCGGCGGCGCCGGTCGCACCGCGCCCCGCGGTGGCCGAGGTGCTTCCGCAGAGTGTGTTCCCACTGCCCGGCGAGGGCGTCGAGATCCAGTCGGAGCCCGACGGCGCCGGCACTGCGGCGAGCGCCGCGACCGAGGATGCCTACGCGGCCGCGGACGGATCATCGAGACGGCGCGTCCAGCGCATCAACCCGGTGGCTCAGCCGAGGTCCGGGAGCCGCCAGGTGAGCACCGCCGCGATGTTCCTGCCGCTCGAGACCGACGATGCCGCGATCCCGTTTGACCGCGTTCCCTACGTGCCTCGTGACCTGCGTCGCGTCGCGATCATGGCGTCGCTCATGATCGTGCTCATCCTCATTGCCGCGTTCGTGGTGACGCGCATCAACCCGTGAGCAGCGAGACACGCCCGTGCGTGTGATCCTCTACACCGGCAAGGGAGGCGTCGGGAAGACCACGGTCGCCGCCGCGACCGCCGTCAAGTGCGCGAGCCTCGGCTACAGGACGCTCGTCATCAGCACCGACGCGGCACACAGCCTGGCCGACAGCGTCGACGCCCAGGTCGGTGATCAGCCGACGCAGCTCGCACCGAATCTGTGGGGGCAGGAGGTCAACGCGCTCCACGAGCTCGAGGAGCACTGGGACCGCATCCACATCTACCTCACCTCGCTGTTCGCCTCGCAGGGTGTCGACGACATCGTCGCCGAGGAGATGGCATCACCTCCGGGCATGGAGGAGGTGGCGAGCCTCATGTGGATCAAGAAGCACAAGCGCGAAGGCAAGTTCGACGTGCTCATCGTCGACTGCGCGCCGACCGGCGAGACGTTGCAGCTGCTCGCCTTTCCCGACGTCGCGAAGTGGTACCTCAACCGCATCTTCCCGATCCACCGCATGATGAACAAGGTCGCTCGCCCGGTCATGCAGCCGTTCATCAGCATCCCGCTCCCGAGCGACGAGATCTTCGGCAACGTGCGCGACCTGCTCCTCGATCTCGAGGGGATGAAGAAGATCCTCGGTGACCCCAAGGTCTGCACAACCAGGATCGTGCTCAACCTGGAGAAGATGGTCGTGAAGGAGGCGCAGCGCGCGTTCACCTATCTGAGCCTGTACGACTACCTCACCGACCTCATCGTGGTGAACCGCGTGCTGCCACCTGAGGTCACCGACTCGTACTTCGACTCGTGGCGTGAGGCGCAGTCGCGATACTCGACGATGGTGGACAGTGCGTTCTCGCCGATCCCGACGCTCCGCACCAAGCTCTTCGATCACGAGATCGTCGGGCTCGACTCCCTTGCCGAGATGGCCGAGTCGATCTACGGCAAGGAGGATCCGTCGCAGATCTTCTACCACTCCATCCCGCAGCGCATCCGCAAGGTCGGCAACAACTACGAGTTGCAGCTCCACCTCCCATTCGTCGGCAAGGAGGAGGTCGATATCAAGCATCGTGAGGGAGATCTCTTCGTGACCGTCGGCCCGTACAAGCGCGAGATCTCCCTGCCGCGCGTGCTCAACGGCAAGCGCGTGAGCCGCGGCCGCCTGGAGGAGGGGATGCTCTCCGTGACATTCTCGGACCCGAAGCCATGACGACCCGGCTTGACCCCGCAAAGCTCGCCAACGACGCCACCCGCATCCTCGGCAGCTCCATCGGGGACCTGATCCCGCCCGCAGCGCAGCGTCATCTGATCAACGCGCAGCGGGAGCTGCTGCTCGCCGTCGCCGCGATGATCGAGCATCACACGCAGTCCCCCGAGGAACCCGAACCGCCCACCCGCGGTGCATCGGGCAGCGGTGTCAAACGAACGCGAGCGGGCACGGGGCGCTCGCGCCGCCCGTCGCGGGTCGAGCTCGAGTAGCAACGCCCGGTGACGGGCCCCGGAACCTACCTCGCAGTCGTCCTTTACACCCTGCCCGGCTTCGTCGTGGGCTCGGTGATCCACGAGTTGAGCCACGCCGCGATGTCGTTGCGCTCCGGCGATCCGACGCCGCGTCGCGACCGGCGCATGACTCTCGATCCGCGCCGGAACATCGACGCCTTCGGCGCCGCAGCGATGCTCATCGCCGGGTTCGGATGGGGAAAGCCCGTGGCGCTCGATCCACTGTACCTTCGCGACCCGCGCCGCCGCGCGGCGGTCGCCGCTGTGGGACCGCTCGCGCATCTCGTGGTCGCCGCGATCTTCGCGCTCGCGCTGCGCGTCGAGCTGACCGGGGCCCCGATCGACCCGCGAGGATTCGACATCCTCGCGCAGTTCACCTTGGAGGGGGTGCTCTTCGGCGTGCTGTTGCAGGGGTTCCTCGTCAACATCGCCCTCTTCGTCTTCAACGCGCTGCCGCTGCCGGGACTGGACGGATACGCCGTGGTGCGCAGCCTCCTCTTCGGTCGTTTCCCGAAACTCTTCCTCTATGTCGAGCAATACCGGTACGCGGTGTACGCGGTGGTGACGCTCGCGGCGCTGGTGCCGTTGCAGGTCAGCAACGGTGCCGTCAACCCGATCGCCTCGATGACGGTCGGGGCCGCGTCCCTCACCTTCGAGCACCTGGTCGTGCCGGGTGTCACTCCGATCTTCATCGGTCTGCCGAACGTGTTCACCCTCTTCTCATGACGGCTGTCGTGATTGACGGAGTCGAATGGCCGGTCGAAGGAGCGCAGGTGGCGATCGTGCAGCGCGGTCGTGTGCTCCTCCAGTTCCGGCCGTGGCCGCCGGGGTGGGAGCTTCCAGGCGGCCATTGCGACCCCGGCGAGGATCCCGCGACGACCGCCGCACGCGAGGTGGAGGAGGAGACGGGATACATCGTGCGCATCGCCGGAATCGTCGGCGTGTACTCGTGGCGCGGTCTGCGCTCCGCGGGAGATGTGGTCTATCTTGGCGAGATCACCGGCGGCGCGCCGCGGCGCAGCCTGGAGTTGTGGGCTGTGCGCATGCGCACTCCGGAGGCGTTGCCGCGCACGGTGTTCCCGTGGATACGGGACCGCGTTCGTGATGCGGTCGCGGTGGCCGGGGGCGCGCCGCCGGTGCACCGAATCCAGCCCGTCACCGTCCGTCACGTGCTCGGGTTCGCCACCGCGTGGATGCACACGCCCCTGGACAGACTGCGCGGCCGTCGATGACCACAGCGCTGCTCTTCGTCGCCAGCCTGGTCCTGGTCGTCGCCGCGTCGGAGCTCTTCACCAACGCCATCGAGTGGGCCGGTTTCCAGCTCAAGCTCGGCTCGGGCGCAACGGGGAGCCTGCTCGCGGCGCTCGGCACCTCACTGCCGGAGACGGTTGTGCCCATCGTCGCGCTGGCGACACGCGCGCCGCACGCCGACTCGGTCGCGACGGGCGCCATCCTCGGGTCGTCGTTTCTGCTGCTGACTCTCGGTGCCGGCCTGACGGGAGTGGCGGTCGTCGTCCGCGGCGGGGCCCGGCGCCTCGTGCTCGAACCACGACAGGCACGTCGCGACCTCGGCGTGTTCATCGTGGCGTTCAGCGTCGCCGTCCTCTCGAGCGCGCTCCCCTCCGGAGCGCGAATCTTTGTCGGCATCGGATTGCTGCTCGGCTACGCCGGGTATGTCGTCGCGACGTTGCGCGGGAGCGGGGCCGGAGGCGATCTGCCCGAACCACTGCACATCGTGCGCTGGCGTCGAGGCGAGCCGAACCCGGTCCTCGTCGCACTGCAACTCGTGATCGCCGTCGCCATCCTGATTCTCGGATCGCAACTCTTCGTCGTCGCACTCAACCGGACCGCCTCCGCGTTGCACGTCGGCGAGCTGGTGCTCGCGCTCGTGATCGTCCCCATCGCGACCGAGCTTCCGGAAACGCTGAACAGCATGCTCTGGGTGCGCACCAACGACGACATGCTCGCCTTCGGCAACGTCGCCGGCTCAGCGACATTTCAGTCGTGCGTGCTCGCCACCATCGGCGTGGTGTTCACGACCTGGAGCCTCAACGCGGGCGGGCTCATCAGCGCGGTGCTCACCATCGCCACGGCGGCGTATCTGCTGGCACTGCTCTGGCGCGGACAGGCACGTGGCGGACTGTTGATGGTGGCGCTGCTGCCATGGCTCGTCTACGTTGCCGCTCAGATCGCCACAAGTGGACGTCTCGCCCTCTGAGCCGTGCACAATCGTCCGGTGATGCAGGTCCACAGCACCACGTCCGTCGAGGAGTACGCATCTGCGGTGACGCGGTTTCTCGAGGAGGAACCGTGCGCCCGCAACGTGCTGCTGTCGGTCATGGACAGCGTCCGCGTCGCGTCGTCGGCGTACAGCGCGCCGCCGAGCTTCTGGTGGGTCGATGACTCCGGCGCCGTTGTCGGTGCGGCGAGCTGGACCCCGCCGTACCAGATCCTCGTGTCATCGATGCCGCTCGAGGCCGCGCCGGCGATGGCCGCTGCGATGGTCGAGCGGGCGGCTGCGCTCGGCATCGACCCTGCCGGTGTCAATGGCCCCGAAGCTTCGGCCGGTGCTGTCGCCGCGGCGTGGGCTGCGGCAACCGGGGATGCCATCGCGCGGGAGCGCGTGATCCTGCTCAACGAGCTGGGGCGCCTCGTCGATGTCCCGACGCCGCCCGGCGCGAGCCGGAAGGCGGCCCTCGATGATGTGCCGATGATCGCCGGCTGGCTTCGCGCGTTCGGCGCCGAGATCGAGGTCGTCGTCGGGGCGGACCCGCGCGCGACCGCCGAGCGCACCGTGCAGGGAGGCGGCTTCGATCTCTGGATCGACGCGGGAGCCCCGGTGTGTCTCGTGGGCCATCGCATCGCCGCGCAGGTGGTCAGGGTGGGGCCGGTGTACACGCCACCGGAGCATCGCAACCGCGGCTACGGACGCCGGCTCACGTACGAGGTGACGGCGAGGGCGCTGGCACGCCCGGACGTGGCGCGCGCGATGCTCTTCACAGATGCCGCCAATCCTGTCTCGAACTCGATATACCGTCAGGCGGGGTACGAGCCTCGGGGTCGCCACGTCGAGGTCGAGTTCGCAGAGCGGACGGCGGCACACGGGCACTAGAGTCCCGGCCATGAATCTCGAAGGAAAGGTCGCGGTCGTCACAGGAAGCGGACGGGGCATCGGACGTGCGTACGCCCTCGCGCTGGCCCAGTCCGGGTGCGCGGTGGTGGTCAACGACGTCGACGCGGACGTCGCCGAGGAGACGGCGGACGCGATCAGCAGGGCCGGTGGGCGGGTCGTCGCGGAGGTCTGCGCCGTCGGAAGCGCCGAGGCGGCCGACCAGCTGGTGAACGGCGCCGTCCGCGCCTTCGGGCGTCTCGACGTGATGTGCACCAATGCCGGGATCCTGCGCGACCGGGTGCTCTGGAACATGACCGACGAGGACTTCGACGCCGTGATCGCGACGCATCTCCGCGGCACCTTCACGTGCGCCCGCGCCGCGGTGAGGCAGATGCGCAGCCAGGGATCCGGTGGGCGCATCGTGGTCGTGTCGTCGATCGCCGGGCAGCGAGGGAACTTCGGACAGACGAACTACGCGGCGGCCAAGGCGGGGATCGCGGCGTACGCGCGCACCTGGGCGATGGAATGCGCGAAGCACAACATCACCGTCAACGCGATCGTGCCCAACGCGATCACGCGCATGATCTCGACGATCCCCGGGATGGCATCGCTGGTCGAGGCGGCGGAGAAGGGCGAGCCGCTTCCCGCATCGGTGCGCAAGCAGATGGGCATGGGCACCGCCGAGGATGTGGCACCCCTGCTCGTCTTCCTCAGCTCCGACGGGGCCGCCGGCGTGACCGGTCAGTGCGTCGGGCTCGGTGGCGACAAGCTCTCGCTCTGGTCGCATCCGAAGGAGATCTCGGTCGCGTACCGCGACGGCGGCTGGACTGCCGACGCCATCGCCGAGGTGTGGTCGAGCTCGGTCGGCGCGCAACTCGAGACGTACGGCATCCCGTTCCTCGGCGGCACCTCCTGAGCGTCGCCGTCGACTGCTAGATCGGCGGCGGTTCGGGGATCGCAGCGGCCGGCGGCGCGTGCGGAACGTCGCCGACGATCATCGCCATGATGTTGTAGACGACGGCGATCGCGAGCAGGACGAGCGCGATCACCAGGCCGATGCCGGGATTCACGTTGAAATATGTGGTCGGGTCGAACCCGGGCACGCTCGACCCTGCGCTGGCGGCGATCTTCGACAGCAGCACGTCATGCACATGCAGCTGGTCGAGGACCAGCAGCACACCCGACCCGGCGCCGAAGATGACCGCCGCGAACGCACGGCTCCGGCCTCGAGCGACGCCGAAGAAGCCCGCGATCGCGCACACGAGCGCGAGCCCGATGGCGACGAGGCCGAGCACCGCGAGCAGCTGCGAGCCGATGTTCACCTGCCCGGCGTCGTTCGCGGTGACGGCGGTCCCGGTGTCGCACTGGGCTGGCAGCGAGGCGATCGTCGGATCCTTGCCGAAGACGAGCGCCCATCCGCTGTAGCTGACGATGTTCTCGCCCTTCAGCGAGTCGAGGCAGGTGTCCAGGGCGTTCGCGTCCGGCGCGCTCACCCCGGCGGACCCGGCGATCCCCTTCAGCCCGGCCTTGGCAGCATCCGTGTTGCACGAGACGCCGGCGAAGGCGAGGAAGAAGCAAACCACCACGAGCAGGAAGAGGAACGGGCTGACCCGGCGCGCACCGGGCTCGCCGAGCAACGTGCGTGGATTCACGAGCGGGCGAGGCCGGGCATCTCAGCCAACCCGATCGCCGGGCGCGCAGGGACGGTCCGGCCGGAGCAGCACCACGCGGTCGGAGTGATCCTGGTACACGCCGAGCACGAGCACCTCGCTGCGAACCGGTCCGATCTGGCGCGGTGGGAGGTTCACGACGGCGACCACCGTGCTCCCGGTGAGCTCCTCCGGGGTGTAGTGATCGGTGAGACGTCCCGACGATCGCCGCGTGCCGAGCGGGCCGAAGTCGATGAGCATCCGGTACGCGGGACTTCGCGCCTCCGGAAACTCCTCGCACCGCACCACCGTGCCAACTCGGATGTCGACTCCGAAGAACTGCCCCGCGTCAACCTCAGGCAGCGTTGCGCCTTCCTCCTCGGTCACACGTGGCAGTGTATCGGCAGACCTATACTCGCCCGCGACACCTGACGCTGTTCGGAGGGCACGTCATCGCCATCTGGCGCCGCATCGCCGTCGCCGCGACGGCATCGCTGCTGATGCTGAGTGGCTGTGGCACGCCCTCGATCAACGCGACGACCCTGCTGCAGAAGACCAAGAGCGTGCTCGACGGCACCTCGTCGTTTCATTTCACGCTCAGCAGCGTCAACGTCTCCGGTTCGGGCCCGCTGCTCGTGGGCGGAAGCGGGGACATGAAGCGTCCGGCGACCATGTCGGGGATGCTCCAGGTATCACTCTCCGGCTTCTCGGTCGGCGTACCCGTGGTGTCCGTCGGGGGCACCTTCTCGGTCAAGCTGCCGACCGACCCGGGGTTCACAACGGCAAACCCCGCCGACTACGGTTTCGCTGACCCGGCAAAGCTCATCGACCCGACGAATGGGCTGTCATCGCTCCTGCTCCTCTGCCAGTCGGCGCAGGTGGAGAACGACGATCGCTACAACGGCGAGGCGCTGCACGAGATCGGATGCATGCTGCCCGGCGCCGCGGTCGCAGCGCTGTTGACGAGCGCGGATCCGTCCAAGAGCGTGAACGCGACCTTCGGGATCGACGCGAGCTCCGACCAGCTCCGCCGCGTGGTGCTCACCGGTCCGTTCGTCACCGCCGGCACCAACAGCACGTACACCTTGATTCTCGCCAACTATGGCGAGAACGTGTCGGTCACGCCGCCGCCTGCCGCGGGGTGAACACGCGGCGTACCTGGCTCCTCGCCATCGCGGCGGCGTCTGTCCTGATTGCTGCCGTCGACACGTACGTGATCGTGCTGGCGCTCCCGGCGATCATGTCGGATGTCGGGATCGGGATCGACCAGCTCCAGGCGGCGACACCGATCATCAGCGGCTTCCTGCTCGGCTACGTCGTGGTCATGCCCCTGCTCGGACGCCTCTCGGACATCCACGGGCGCCGGCCGCTGCTGCTGCTCTGCCTCGCGGTGTTCGCAGCCGGTTCGCTCGTGACCGCATCGGCGCACGATCTCGGCTCGGTGGTCGCGGGCAGGGCGCTGCAGGGGCTCGGCGGCGGCGGCCTCGTCCCGGTGACGCTCGGCCTCGTTGCCGACGTCTGGCCCGCGGATCGGCGGGGCGTGCCGCTCGGGGTGATCGGCGGAGTCCAGGAGTTGGGGAGCGTGCTCGGCCCGCTCTACGGTGGCCTGATCCTCACCGTCGCGAGCTGGGAGACGATCTTCTGGCTCAACCTCCCGATCGCCGCCGCGCTCGGGATCGGGCTCGTGATCGCCGGGCGCAGCGATCCGGCACCGCGCCACAGAGCGCGGGTCAGGCGGAGGCCCGACGCGGTCTCGATCGCGCTCGTCACCGTGTCGCTGGCGGCCGGCTGTCTGGCGATCGTCGCCCCGGACGCGCTGCGCAACAGCGACACCCTGGGGGTCGCCTATTCGGCGCTCGGTGGCCTGGTCTGGCTGACCCCGCTCGCGCTCGTGGCGGCGGGCGCGGCTGTCGCACTCGTCATCTGGGAACTTCGACGACACCGTTCAACCCGACCCCTGATCAACTTCCGGCGGCTCCCCACGGTCGCCGCGGCTGTCGACTGGCCGGGAGCGCTGCTGCTGGCGGTGGCGCTCGGCACGATCATCGTGAGCTTCTCCGCCGAGGACCCCATGGCGGGACCGATCGCATCGTCAGCGATCTGGCTGCTCCCGATCGGGGCGATCTCGGCCGGGCTCTTCGTGCTGCGCGAGCGGCGCGCCGCACGCCCGCTGATCGACGGCACGGAGCTCCGGTCGAGCGGAGCCTATGGTGCGCTGCTCACGAACCTCGCAGTCGGAGCCGCACTCATGGCGGCGCTGCTGGACGTGCCGATCCTCGCGAGAGCGACCGTGTTCCCGAACTCGCAGCTCGGCGCCGCGCTCGTCCTGCTCCGCCTGCTGGTCGGCGTCCCGATCGGCGCGCTCGCCGGCGGCTGGCTCTCCCAGCGCCTCGGCAACCGGGTCGTCGCCACGGCGGGCATGGCGATGTCCGCCGCGGCATTCGGGTTCATGACATCGTGGACCGCGACCACCCTTGCGGATCCGTTCGGAACCGGCTGGCTGCATCCGAGCGACCCGGTGCTCTTCCTCTGCGGGCTCGGGTTCGGCCTCGCGATCGCGCCGGTCAACGCTTCGATGCTCGTGTCGGTCCGCGAGCAGATGCACGGTCTGGCGTCGGCGCTGGCCGTTGTTGCGCGCATGATCGGGATGCTCGTGGGCATCTCCATCCTCACGGCGGTGAGCCTGCACGTGTTCTACACGACTGCGGCGACGCTGCCCCTTCCGCAATCGCTGTGTCCGTCGTCGCCGCTCAACTGCCCCGCGTACGAACGGGACGTGACCGGCGCCATCGTGACTGAGCTGCGCACCGTGTTCCTCGGCGCCGGGGTGTGCGCGGCCGCCGCATCGATCCTGGCCGCCGTCCTCCTGCGCAGCCGGCCCACCGTGCTCCGTCCGGTGGCCTCGTGAGCGCCGGCGTCCGCGAGGTGCTGCCGGCCTCGCTCGGCCTCGAGGACGTCCTCGAGGCCATCCAGCGTGCGGCGGAGACGCTGGGCGTGGAGACCTACCTGGTCGGCGGATTTGTGCGCGACCGGCTCCTTGGAGGGCCCGCGAGCAAGGACATCGACCTGGTGACCATCGAGATCGACCCGATGCCGCTGCTCGCGGCAGTTGCGTCGGGGTTCGGCTGGCACCCGCCCGAGCGGTTCGAGCGGTTCGGCACCGCGCAGATCCGCGGCCCCGGCTTCGTCATCGAGGGAGTGCGCGCCCGCTCGGAGCGCTACGACCCCGACTCCCGAAACCCCGACGTCCGGCCGGGTTCGCTCGAGGAGGACATCGAGCGCCGCGATTTCACCGTGAACGCCCTCTGCCAGACGCTCGACGGGCGCGTGATCGACATCACCGGCAGGGGGCTCGCCGACCTCCACGACGGCGTGCTGCGAACACCGCTGGATCCCGCCGAAACGTTCGCCGAGGACCCGCTGCGGATGTACCGTGCGGCGCGGTTCGTCGCGCAGCTCGGCTTCACGCTCGCCCCGGGCACGGTCGAGGCGATGCGGGCGCAGGCCGGCCGCACCTCGATCCTCTCGGTCGAGCGCATCACCGATGAGCTCCGCCGGCTCCTGATCTCGCCGCATCCGGGCGCCGGCATCAACGTCCTGCGCGACGCCGGGCTGCTCGATCACGTCCTCCCCGAGCTCCTTGCCGGCATCGGGGTCGAGCAGGGTGGCTTCCACATCCACGACGTCTACGACCACAGCGTCGCGGCACTCGACGCGGCGCCGAACGACCTGATCACGCGCACCGCGGCGCTGCTGCACGACATCGGGAAGCCGGCCACCCACGTTGTCGTCGCGGACGGCCGGCACACCTTCTACGACCATGCCCAGGTCGGCGCTGACATGGCTCGAGGAATTCTCACCCGCTGGCGCTACAGCAACGACGAGATCGGCGCGGTGACCCGGTTGATCCGTCTCCATCTTCGTCCGATCCAGTACGAGCGCGAGAAGTTCGGCGACCCGGCGGTCCGCCGGCTCATCGTCGACGCCGGCGATCTCCGCGGCCCGTTGCTCAGCCTCGCCCGCGCCGACACCCTGGCGTCGTCGTTCCCAACCCTCGACGAGCTCGAGGAGCTCGAGGAGCGGATGAACCGCCTCGACTCGGGTGGCGCCGTGTCCGCCATGCAGGACCCTCTGACCGGCGACGACCTGATGGCGATCGCCGGACGCGGCCCGGGCCCCTGGGTGGGCCGCGTGAAGGCGGCGCTCCGCGACGCCCTCCTCGACGGGTCGATCGCGACCGGCGACACGGACGGTGCGCGCGCGTGGATCGAAGCGCATCGCGAGCTGCTCGCCGAGGAGTGAGCACGCATTCCCGGCGTCGCCGTCCGGACGCCTGCCGCGCCTTCGGGGGACACGGCATCCAACGTACAATGCGCGGTCCGAGATGTTGAGCAAGCTCCGCAGCGCCAAACGCCTCTTCGTCGACCTGCCGCGCATGTTGCGGCTCGCGTACTGCCTCATGTTCGACGCCCGTGTGCCGAGCTACATGAAGTACGCGTTCGGCGGCGGACTGGTGCTGATCGCCCTGCCGGTTGTTGACCTTCCCGAGTCGCTGCCCATCGTCGGCGAGCTCGACGTGCTGGCGTTGAGCCTGCTCGCGACTCGCGCGTTCATCGCGGCCTGCCCTCGCGCTGTCGTCGCGGAGCAGGAGCAGCTGATCACGCTGCGCCGCAGCAAATTCGATGACGACGTACGCAGCGGTGAACGGATCGCGATGATGATCTACCGGCGCCTGCGTCCCGAAGAGCAGGAGGCCACGCCGTGAAGGTGCTGTTTTTGAAAGAAGTGGCAGGAACGGCCAAGGCGGGGGACGTCCGCGAGGTCACTGCGGGGTACGCCCGCAACTTCCTGTTCCCGCAGCACCTCGCGGTGGTTGCCGACCAGAACCGGATCGACCAGATCCGCCGGCGCGAGGAGGCCACCCGGCGCCGCGTCGAGAAGGCGCTCACCGACGCCAAGGAGACTGCGCTGCGCCTCCGCAAGCTCACCGTGACCGTCTATGCCAAAGCCGGTGAGGCCGGCCGGCTCTTCGGCACCGTCACCACGGCCGATGTCGCCAAGCAGCTGAAGCGCGAGGCGGGGATCGACATCGACAAGCGGAAGATCGAGATCGATCCACCCATCCGCTCGCTCGGCCCACACGAGGCGAGCATCGAGCTGCATCCGGAGGTCAGGGAGACTCTCAAGGTCGTCGTCGCGGCCCAATGACGTCCATCCCGCAGGCCGAGATCGTGGGACGCGCGACGGGCGCGGGGAGCGGAGCGGCGATGCGGGTCCCTCCGCACGACAACGATGCCGAGCAGGCTGTGCTCGGCGGCATCCTCATCGATCGCGATGCCATGGCCGCCGTGCGGGACGTCCTCGAGCCGGAGGACTTCTACGCGGAACGCCACTCGGTGCTCTTCCGCGCAGCCCTGGCGCTGGACGACCGTGGCGAGGCGATCGACCTGGTGACGCTGCGCGACCAGCTGGACCGCGGTCCGGGCATCGGGCGAGCCGGGGGCATGGACTACATCGCCGAGCTCACCCTCGTGGTCCCGAGCGCCGCGAGCGTCCGCCACTACGCGGACATCGTCATCTCGCACGCGTTGCGGCGGCGCCTCATCCAGGCCGGCGGCGAGGTGAGCCGCCTCGGGTTCGACAACACCACGGCTGTCCAGGAGGCCATCGACCAGGCCGAGCAGACCGTCTTCAAGATTGGCGAGGAACGGCGCGGCTCGGAGATCCGCAACATCGCGCCGGTCGTTCGCGAGTGGTGGGACACCCTCGAGAAGCGCATCGAGAACAAGCAGCTGGTCACCGGCGTGCCGACCAACTTCTCGAAGCTCGACGCGCTCACCCAGGGCCTGCAGCCGGGCGAGCTGATCATCCTGGCCGCGCGTCCTGCGGTCGGCAAGACGTCGTTCGCGTTGAACATCGCTCGCAACGCTGCAGTGCTGGCGGGCAAGCCGGTGGTCGTGTTCTCGCTCGAGATGTCGCGCCAGTCGCTCGTGCAACGGCTCATCTGCAGCGAGGCGCACGTCGACGCCTACATGCTCCGCACGGGCCAGGCGGACTCGATGGCCTTCCAGCAGATCGCCAAGGCCATGGACACCCTGACCCACGCGGACCTCTGGATCGACGACTCGCCCGGGCTGCCGATCAACAGCCTCCGGGCCCGCGCTCGTCGCATGAAGGCGCAACACAAGATCGAGCTCATCGTCATCGACTACCTGCAGCTCATGCAGGGTGGGCGTCGCGACTCGCGGGTGCAGGAGGTCTCCGACATCTCGTCCGGGCTCAAGGCGATCGCCAAGGAGCTCGAGGTGCCGGTGCTCGCGCTCTCGCAGCTGTCGCGCGAATCGGAGCGACGTGAGAACAAGCGACCGCAGCTGAGCGACCTGCGAGACAGCGGGTCGATCGAACAGGACGCCGACGTGGTGCTCTTCCTCTACCGCGAGGGGATGCACAACCGCGAGGTGGACCGGGGCAAGACGGAACTGATCGTCGCGAAGAACCGCAACGGTCCGGTGGCCGACCTGGACCTCATCTTCATCGCGGAACAGACGGCGTTCCGAGAGCCCTACCTCGCCGGCGAGTGAGCCGCCTGCGCGGGTCCCGTCGCAAGGTCCTGTCGCTCTGTCACGTTCCTGACATTGCGGTGGCCCGGTGAGTACAACCCTGGTTCAATGATGCCTGTGCGAACCGCGCTGGGAACCGCCCGTGCCGTGATGGCCTCGCCGTGGATCCGCGTGACCGGGACGGTCGTCGGGCTCGCCGTCCTCGCGCACACGATCAACATCCCCCAGGCGATCGCCAGCCTCAGCAAGGCGGATCCGCTCTGGATCGCGGCGGCGCTCGGGCTCACGATGCTCGCGGTGGCCGCCAGCGTCGTCGAATGGGGCGTCCTGCTTCGCACCTCCGGCGCAACGTCCGGCGGAGCCGCCGGGGGCGGCTCGCTGCTCAGCTGGCGCCGCCTGAGCTCCTCGTACCTGCAGAGCCTGTTCTTCACGCAGATGCTCCCCGCCGGGGTCGGTGGTGACGCGATGCGCACGGTCGAGATGGGCCGGCAGGTCGGCCACGGTCGCGTGCTCGCGTCGCTCGCGGGCAGCCGGATGGCCGGCATGCTGGGCATGACCTGCTGGGGAATCGCCGCTGCGGTGCTCCTGCGCGCGCTGCTCGGGACCGGGGTCGTCGTGGTGATCGCCGCGCTTGCAGTCGGAGTCGTATTCATCTGGCTGCTCGCGCTGAGCGCCGACCGTCTCGTGCCGTACCGCCTGCTCACTCAGGTTTCCAGTGCGCTGAGCCACGGGATCCGCTCCTTCAGCGAGGCGTTCGCCGGCTACCGGCAGCATCCCCACGCGGTGGCCCAGTCGCTCCTCGTCGGCGCCGCGGGCTGGGGCTTCAACCTTCTCGCGCTGAGCCTCGCAGCGCGCGCGATCGGCGTCGACCTGAGCTGGACGGTGCTTGCGGTCTGCATCCCGATCACCCTGCTGGTCGCGCTGGCGCCCTTCAGCATCAACGGGCTCGGCCTTCGCGAGGGCGTTCTCGTCGCGCTCCTCTCCCGAACCGGCGTCTCGGTGGCGCACGCCGGTGAGATCTCGCTGCTCATCGACATGCAGATGATCCCGTTCGCCATCCTCGGCGCAGTGCTCTGGACGCGTCACCGCCGTTCCACCAAAGCCGTGGTGCATGCCGAGGCCGACACCGGGGTTGCGATCGCGCAGGATTGTGCCGCCGCGTAGGGCCGCTGCTCCGGCACTAGACTTCAGCGGCGTGACCAGGCAGTTCAGCGACTTTCTCGCGGCCCATGCGGCACGCATCGCCGACCTCTGGGCGCGCCAGACCTCCTCGAGTGCGACAGGCGAGCCGGTCGATCGGTCGCGAGGCCCCCGCCAGTTCGTCAATGCGGTCCTGGTCGCCCTGAGCGCCGACGACTTCCGTCCGCTGATCGCCTATCACCACCTCGACAGCGGCACCAACGTTGAACGACGGCTCGAGGCAGCGCTTCGCAACCTCACGGCGCTGCGCCAGGTGACCGCCGAGGCGGGGCGCGAGGAGCGCCTCGACGCCGATGAGGCGATGGAGCTCGCCGCGACGACGGCGGACGACCTGGACGCGGTGGGACACCGCCTCGCGGCCACGAGCGTCGCGTCACTCGAGCGCCGGCTCTCGAGCGCCACGTCCGAGTCGTCGGCGCGCGGCACGTCGCTCTCGATCACCATGCACGAGCTGCGGCGCCCGCTCACGATTCTCAACAGCTACGGCCAGCTGCTGAGCGCCGGGATGCTCGGCGAGCTCCCCGAGACAGCGATGGTCGCGATCGAGGGCATCACCGCGAGCACGGAGATGATGGTGCGGATGGTGAACGCGCTCGCCGAGCTGGCCCGCCTCGAGGATCCCGACGATCACCTTGCGCTCGAGGTCATGGACGCCGAGGAGGTTGTGGACGAGGCGATCGAGCATGTCGCCATGGAGGCGAAGCTCCGCGAGTCCACGATCTCGAGCGACTGCGAGCACGGGCTCAAGATCAAGGGAGACCGCCGCCGTCTCATCCTGGCGCTGACCAACCTGCTCGGCAACGCCGTCAAACACGGGCCGACGGGCTCCCCGATCGAGATCATCGCCGCCCGCGAGGAGGATTTCGTGCGCTTCACGGTTCGCGATCACGGCGCCGGCTTCCCGGTGGCGGACACCAGCCACCTCTTCGACAAGTACTTCCGGTCCGTCGCCGAGCGGCAGCGCAAGGTGCCGGGCAGCGGGCTCGGCCTCTACATCGTCCGCACGGTCGCCGAGCGCCACGGCGGGACCGTCGCCGCCCGGAGCGTGCCCGGGAGCGGAGCCGAGTTCGACATGCGCATCCCGCTCCACGGCGAGGAGGCCGCATGACCGCCGGCTCGACGCGCACCGAGCGCGACTCGATGGGCGAGTTCGAGGTGCCCGCGACCGCGTACTACGGCGCCAACACCATGCGGGCCAAGGTGAACTTCCCGATCAGCGACCTCCGGCTGCCGCGGGGATTCATCCGGGCGATCGAACTCATCAAGCAGCAGTCGGCGATGGTCAACCGGGAGCTCGGGCTGCTCGATGAGAACCTCGCCGGCGCGATCATCCGCGCGGCGCAGGACGTGGTCGACGGAGCGCTCGACGGCGAGTTCATCGTCGACGTCTTCCAGACCGGCAGCGGCACCTCGACGAACATGAACGCGAACGAGGTGATCGCCAACCGGGCGATCGAGCTGCTCGGCGGTGAGCGGGGATCGCGGACGCCGGTGCATCCCAACGACCATGTCAACCTCGGCCAGTCGAGCAACGACGTCATCCCGACGGCGATCCAGGTCGCCGCGGCGGTGGCGATCCACGACGAGGTGATCCCCGGCCTGCGGGTGCTCGAGGAGTCGCTCCGGAGGAAGTCGAAGGAGTTCTGGCCGGTGGTCAAGACCGGGCGCACGCACCTCCAGGACGCGACGCCGATCCGCCTCGGACAGGAGTTCCTCGGCTACGCGGGCCAGGTGGAACGGGCGCGCCTCCGCTGCGAGGAGGCCATCGCCACGCTCGCCGAGCTCCCGCTCGGCGGCACCGCGGTCGGCACCGGCGTCGGCACCCACCCGGAGTTCCCGGCGAAGGTGATCGGGCTCGTCGCGGCCGACCTCGGCATCCCCTTCCGCGAGACCGACAACCACTTCAGCGGCCAGTCCACGCTCGACGCCGTGGTGGCGGCGAGCGGCGCGCTCCGGGCGGTGGCCGTCTCGATGTACAAGATCGCCAACGACCTCCGCCTCCTGGGCTTCGGTCCGCGCGCCGGCATCGCCGAGATCGCGATCCCGGTGGTCCAGCCGGGCTCGTCGATCATGCCAGGCAAGGTGAACCCGGTCATCTGCGAGTCGGTGACCATGGTCGCCGCGAAGGTGATTGGCAACGACGCGACCGTCGCATTCTGCGCCGCCGCGGGGTCGCTCCTCGAGCTCAACGTGATGATGCCGGTGGCCGCCTACGACCTGCTGCAGTCGGCCTCCCTGCTCGCAACATCGGCTCGCAACCTCGCGACCCAGTGCGTCGACGGCATCACTGCCACCGAGAACGGACCCGCGATGGTGGAGCGCGGCCTCATGCTCTGCACGGCGCTCGCCCCGGTCATCGGCTATGACGCCGCGGCAGCGATCGCGAAGGAGGCGTACAACACCGGGCGGACGGTGCGCGAAGTCGCTCGCGAGCGCAGCGGTCTCGACGAGGCGACGTTGACCCGCCTGCTCGACGCCGAGTCCATGACCCATCCGGGGCGGGATTCCGGTCCCGCCGGGGGTTGATCCCTAGCCGGTCTCGGCGCGTTGCGCACGACCGCCTGCCGCGTTGGCGAGCCCGACGATGATCGCGCTCACCAGGATCATCGCGATGAGGATCCCGGCGGAGTAGACGGCGACGCTGGCATAGCCACCGTTGGCCGGATCGAGGAACGGATACGGATACCGGTTGACGATCGCGCCGCGAATGAGCGTGTAGACGATCCAGACGAGCGGAAAGCTCAGCCAGACCAGGCCCTGCCGCACCTTCAGCCGCACCGAGGGCGGCGAGACCAGCCAGTCGGCGAGCATCACGAGCGGCATCAGCTCATGGACGACGGTGTTGACCCAGCGGATCGCGGTGTCGACGTCCGTGTTCGCGAGCAGGAGTGTGAACACGATGCCCGTGATGCTCATGTACACGACCGCCGCGCCACGGACGAGGTCGAACGCGAGCGAGCCGCTCGTGTTCCGACGCGCGGCGCCCGCAAGCAGGACGCCCGCGGCGATGAGGTTGCTGTCGATCGTGAAGTAGCTGAAATAGTTGACCGGATTCAGGGTTCCCTGGTTGGCCAGGCCGATCAGCTGCGTGGCGATCGCGACCAGTGCCACGCCGGCGAAGAGGACCCTGCACGCGGCGACCACGGAGGCGCGGTTCACGGTCGCAGCCTACTGCGCGTCCGCTCCGCATGCCTGGTTTCGCGACCGCTCATGTCAGTCCCAGGGTCTCGAGAACGTCCGCAACCCCTGCGCCCTCGGGACGCGCGCAGGTGGCGTCCGCGACCGCGAGCACCTCGGGACGTGAGGTGACGATCGCGACCGAGAAGCCCGCGGCATCGAGCAGCTCAACGTCGTTCGGCGCATCGCCGATCGCAACCGCTTCGGCGAGCGTGCAGCCGATCCTCTCGCAGACGATCTCGCACGCGGTGGCCTTGCTGACCGCGGGGTCGAGGATCTCGACGAACTCCGGATTCGACCGCGTGACGCGCGCACTCCCGGCGAGCTCACGGGTCAGCAGCGCGCTGGCGCGGTCCACCTCGACGGGATCCTCGATGACGCACGCGGCCTTGGTGGTGCCGCGCGCGAGCAGCGGCTCCAGGTTGCCCACCACTCGAAAGGGCATGCCGCTGATGTGGGAGTACAGGTGCGCCTCGGGCCGATCCCGCTCGCAGAGCAGCTCGTCGTCCTGGTACGCCTGGTAGTGCCAGTCCTGCGCGCGTGCGATGTGGAGGGCGCGAATCGCCGGCTCCGAGCGCAGCACCTGCTCGAAGATGGGCTCACCGTCAACCTCGCCCTCGCGCGGCATGCCGCGGATCAGGGCCCCCTGGTAGCAGACGAGCGGCTGATCGATGGTCAGCTCCAGTGCCCACGGCAGCGACGAGTGGTACATGCGACCCGTCGCGACGATCACCGGCATGCGCGCGCCGGCCGCGCGCACCGCGTCGCGAACGCGAGGGTGGAGATGCTGCAGATAGTCGATGGTCGTGCCGTCGAGATCGATCACCAGCGCGCGCGGCTCGAAGGAGGGACGCGCCGTGGAAACCCGGATATCGGCGAGCAACGTCACCCGGCCAGGAGCGTGCGGAGGACGTCGGCCGGCATCAAGACGATCTTACCCACCCGTGAATGCGTCACTTCGGGGTAGACTGCAATTGTCTTGCGTTCGTCTTCTCGCGCGCGGTTTGGTAGACCGCTCGCCGCAAGGCCTCGTCCCGCCGCTCCGGCGCCGGTTGATGAGGCCCCGAGTCCCGAAACCCCCGAACCGGTGAGCTTTGACGAGCTTTCGCTGAGCGTCGCGATGCAGCACACCGTGGCCGAGCTCGGCTACACGATGGCAACGCCCATCCAGGCCGGCTCGCTGCCGTTCGCACTCGCGGGGCGCGATGTCATCGGCCAGGCGCAGACGGGCAGCGGCAAGACCGCGGCATTCGGGATCCCGATCATCGAGCGGCTCGACCCACGTGACGGACCGGTGCAGGCGCTGGTGCTCTGCCCGACCCGCGAGCTGGCCGTCCAGGTGCACGAGGAGCTCGTGCGGCTCGGCAAGCGGCACGAGCTGAAGAGCGTCGCGATCTACGGCGGCGACTCGATCGGCCGCCAGATGGAGGAACTCCGTCAGGGCGCGCACATCGTGGTGGCGACTCCCGGGAGGCTCGGTGATCACATCCAGCGGCGCTCGCTGACTCTCGCCAACGTTCGCATCTGCGTGCTCGACGAGGCGGATCGCATGCTCGACATGGGCTTTGCCCCGGACGTCGAGCGGATCCTGCGTCAGTGCCCCGCGCAGCGGCAGACGCTGCTCTTCAGCGCGACGATGCCGGAGTGGGTGCGGCGGCTCGCGCTGCGCCACATGCATGACCCCGAGACGGTCGAGATCAGCACGCGGCCGGAGATCCCATCCGAGGTGCGCCAGCTGTACGTGCGCACCACGTGGGCGGACAAGACCGACGCGCTCGCGCAGATCCTCGATCAGCCGGACGTCGTCATGGCGCTCATCTTCGTCGAGACCAAGCGCACCGCCGATGTCCTGCAGGCGCAGCTCGGCGGTCGCGGATACCAGGTCGGCCTGCTCCACGGTGACCTGACGCAGCGCGACCGCGACCGCGCGATGCAGCAGTTCCGCGCATCCCACATCAAGTACCTCATCGCCACCAACGTCGCAGCGCGCGGTCTCGACATCGACGACATCTCGCACGTCATCAACTACGACGTGCCGCTCACTCCCGACGAGTACCTGCACCGGGTCGGCCGCACGGGCCGCGCCGGGCGCGCCGGGGTTGCCGTCACGCTGATCACACCGAGCGAGATCCTCAAGCTCCGCGACGTCGAGAAGCACGCGCGCACACACATCGAGCCGGCCACCCTCGACGAGGATTTCCCCGCGACGGTGATCGGCGCCTCGGCCTGACTCGCGTGACCGCGCAGCTCGATGTGATGCCTGCGGTGCACGAGACAGGGACCGGCGACACCGTGCTCTTCCTGCACGCGTTCACGCTCGACGCCTCGCAGTGGGACCACCAGGTGGCAGCGCTGTCCGGCGACCTCCGCTGCGTGCGGGTCGATCTCTGGGGCTGCGGCGATTCCCCACCGCCGCCGGCGGAGACGCCGTCGCTCGATTCCTATGCGGCATCGGTGCTTGCGGCGCTCGACGCGCGCGGCATCGATCGTTTCGCTGTTGTCGGTTTCTCGATGGGCGGCTATCTTGCCTTCACGATGTTGCGACTCGCACCGTCGCGCATTCGCGCGCTCGCACTGTGCAGCACCCGCGCGGGCGAGGATGACGCGCCGCGCCGTGACGATCGCCTTGCCATCGCCGAACGTGTCGAACGCGAGCAGTCGGTGGAATGGATCGTCGAGCTGATGACCGAACGGCTCATCGGACCGGCGTCGATCGGTGAGGCGCACGTCGCCGACCCGGTCCGCGGGCGGATCCGGCGATGCTCGCCCGCGGGCATCGCCTACGCGCAGCGCGCCATGGCGGCGCGTCCCGACAGCACCGGCATACTCGGATCAATCGGCGTTCCGACGCTCGTGATCGCTGGAACGCACGACGCGATCATCCCCGTCGCCGAGGTTCGTGCCATGAGTGGCTCAATCCCTGGAGCGAGGTTCGTCGAGCTCGACTGCGGACACCTCACCAACCTCGAGGAGCCGCGGGCGTTCAACCACGCGCTGGGATCGTTCCTCGTGCCGACGCTGGCGTCCGCATGAGCACGCTCCCGAAGGACCTGCTCGACATCCTCGCGTGTCCGCAATGTCGCGGGCCGCTCGAGGTCGAGCCGGCGTCGCTCCGTTGCGACACGTGCCACCTCCGCTATCGAGTTCGACAACGGCATCCCAGTGATGCTGATCAGCGAAGCCGAGAACATCGGCGAGGACACATCTTCAGCGCCCGATTCATCGCTTTCCTAGGATTCGCAGCTTTCGAACGGCGGACGCGCAGCGGCTCGGAGAGCGCGTCTGATGACAAAACATGGTTCGTGTTCGGGGCCGACTGAGCGCGCGTGCCTGCGTCGTCGACTGGTCAGTCGGAGAATCCGGCTCGCCGTGGATCAACGTTCCCCAGGGGAAGCGGCGGCGGCTCCTCGTCCCTCAGCTCGGTGCGGTCCGCCTGGCCACCCACCCACGTCGGCGTCATCGTCGTCACTTGAAGCTTGTGGATCGACGTAGCGGAGAGGCTTCCGCTTGCTCGTGGGAACAGATAGAACCTCAAAGCGCTGCGGGTGAGCTCGGACATGGTGGTCCTGCGCGTATCTGCTTCGCGCTTCAGGAACGCAAACTCGTCCGTTGGCAACCGCAACGAGAACACGGTCATCCCCGATGGACGGGGGGTCACCTCTTCCACGACAGTGTCATCCCATTCCCCTGGGTCATCAAGGTGGGCATCGTGATATTTGGCGCCCCGAGTCTCATCGCTCATAGAGCTTTCGTTCACCCTCTGTACTCCTCCGGCCCGTAACCGGCCGCCAGCGCCCTGGCTCGGCAGTTCGCGCGACCACGATCGTCAGTAGCTCGCCACCTTTTGCGCGACCGATCAGCTTGTACTCACCCGAACCGGCCCGTTTGTTTCTCAGCGCCGTAATACGCGAGGCCAGGATCTCATTCACGTCAGCTGCGTCAAGTCCGCGTTCTGACAGATTGCGACACGTTGCGATCATCCCACTCAAATTCAACGACCAGCACAACGATGCCGTTTCAGACTGGCCACGGCATGTATTGTAGGCGTATGACAACGGTAGGACAGCCCGTAGCCGTCGGAGCGCCACAGCGTCAAACCCGAGTTCGAGTATGTCGTGCTCTGTGACTCAGCACAGACCACCCAAGAGGGAAAGCTGTACGTCCTCGGCGGCGGGTGGTCGCACATCTTCCGCTTGGTCCCGCCCCCAGGAGTACCGACCGCCGCGCCGCCCACACAGTTCGCGATCGCGGCGTCGTTCCTGATCGACTGGCTTGATGCCAATCGCCCCATCGGCATCCGCGTGACCGTCGAGCACCAGGACGAGCAGCCCCCGTTGTATGAGGTGACGGCGCAGCTGACCGCTGGTCGACCACCAATCGCTGCCCCCGGCGACCCTCTGCGTGCGCTCATCGCCCTTCCCGTCTCGATCAACTTCCCAGCTTCAGGTGCGTACTGCGTGCGCGCCCAGATGGCAGGGGCCCCGGGGGATGAAGTCGTGCGATTCCTTGTCTCAGACGCAACGATGGCTGTGGTTCCTGGGGCTCCGCCCCACACCGTCTAGTCTCCCAGGGCGCTTTCTCGGGAGCGCCGAAGGTCAGACGCCGGCGCCGACCGCCTCCGTGGCGACCGAGGCGGGAGCGGCGCAGAAGCCCTCGTAGTCGATCGGCTCGGTGATCGTCGGGTTCTCGCCGCACACCGGGCACTGCGGGTCCCGCGGGACGCGGAACTCACGAAACTTCATGTCGAGCGCGTCGACGTGGAGGAGCCTTCCGGTGAGCAACGTGCCGGCACCGGTGATGAGCTTGATGACCTCCGTCGCCTGAAGCACGCCGACGATCCCCGGCAGCACGCCGAGCACGCCCGCCTCTGCGCACGATGGCGCTTCCTCGGGCGGTGGCGGCGAGGGATACCGGCAGCGATAGCACGGCGACTGGAAGGGAACCACGGTGGTCACCTGTCCCTCGAAACGGAAGATCCCGCCGTCCACCATCGGCTTTTTGGCAAAGATGGCCACATCGTTGGCGAGGTAGCGGGTCGGGAAGTTGTCGCACCCGTTGACGATGATGTCGTACTGGTCGAAGATCTCGCGCGCGTTCTCGCTCGTGAGGATCACGTTGTGCTCGACGACGCGCACGTCGCTGTTGAGCGCCTCGAGCGCGATCCGCGCCGACGCGGTCTTCAGCATGCCGATGCGGTCCTCGGTGTGCAGGATCTGGCGCTGCAGGTTGCTCCGGTCGACCGTGTCGAAATCGATGAAACCGATGGTCCCGACGCCCGCGGCGGCCAGGTAGAGCCCTGCCGGGCTGCCGAGGCCACCCGCTCCGATGAGAAGCACGCGCGCGTCGAGCAGCTTGCCCTGACCCTCAGCGCCGATCTCCGGGATGAGCAGGTGGCGGCTGTAACGCTGCTGCTGCTGCGCCGTGAGGACCCGCGGGACGATGAAGTCGAATCCGGCCTGCTTCCACGCGCCGTAGCCGCCCGACATCGAGGCGACGTCGGTGTAGCCGAGCTCCTGGAGGGCTCGCGCCGCGAGCAGCGAACGCACGCCGCCGGCGCAGTAGAGCGTGATGGGCGTGTCGTGCTGGGGGACCGTGTCCTCGATCCGGGTTTCGATGAACCCCTTGCTCAGATGGAGAGCACCGGGGATGTACCCCTCGTCGAACTCATTGCGCTCGCGGACGTCGATGAGGGTTCGGGATCCCGCCGTAGCGCGGACCTGCTGGGGCGAGAGCTCCCTGACGGTCCGCCGTGCGTCGTCGAGGAGGTCGCGAGAAGACTTGGCCATGCAGCCAGTTTACCCAAAACCTGACCCAGCCAGTCTGGATTCGGTTCAGCCCTTGGGTCGACCCACCGGCCGCTTGGCGGTGGTGGTGGCCGCCGTTCTGCGCGTCTTCGCGGCGGGGGCCGGGGCGACGATCGGGCGAGTCCTCGGCCGGCCGACCGGACGCTTCGCCAGGCCCGGTGCGGCGGCGGCGGCCGGAGCGGCGGGCTTCGCTGCCGGAGCCGGGGCCATCGCGGCCAGGATCGTCTTCTCGGTTGCCTCGAGACGCGCGGCGAGCGCGAGGACGCGACGGCGCGCCGAACGCGTCGCGGTCAGCGCATCGGCGAGCGAGAGAGTGGAGGCTTTCTGCTTCTTTCCAGCCATGATCGAAGCGACCCTACCATAGACTGCGACGGTGCATCAGGCGAGTTCGGCGCGGTCGCTGTCGGCTCTGCTCGCCGCGGCGGGCATCGAGACGGCCGGGCAGGCGACGAGGTTGCAGCGCGACATCACGGCGATCGACTTCGACTCGCGGGCGGTGACGTCGGGGAGCCTCTTCGTTGCCGTCACCGGGCTGCGCGCCGACGGTCATCACTTCTGCCGCGACGCTGTTGATCGGGGTGCGATCGCGATCGTCGCAGAGCGCGTGCCGGAGCCCGCGGTGGACCCGTCGATCCCGCTCGTGCTCGTCGAGAACGGCAGGGTGGCCCTCTCCGCGCTCGCCGCGGCGTTTCACGGGCACCCGAGCGCCGATCTGTGCGTCGCCGGCGTCACCGGCACCGACGGCAAGACCACCACCGCAACCATGCTCTGGCACGCCTGGCGAGCTGCCGGGCTCGCAGCCGCGTCGATCACCACCGTCGATCGCCGGTTCCCCGACGGGATCGTGCAGAACCCATCACGGCTCACGACGCCCGAGGCGCCGGAGCTCCAGGCAGACCTTGCCGCGATCCGTGCCCTGGGTTGCACGCACGTCGCCCTCGAGGCCTCCTCGCACGGTCTCGAGATGCATCGGGTCGACGACGTCGCCTTCCGGGCGGCCGTCTTCACCCGGATCACCACGGAGCACCTGGAGTTGCACGGCAGCCGCGAGCGCTACCTCGCCGCCAAGGCGCGTCTGCTCGAGCAGGTGTCTCCGCGGGCAGACGGCATCGCGGTCCTCGACGCGGGTGACCCGTTCGCCTTCCCACGGCTGTCGGCGATCCCAGTCGCCACCCGGCTCACCTACACGGACTCCGCCGACGTCGACGCCGACATCCGCGCCACCGACGTGACCACGGCGGCGAGCGGCGTTCGCTTCACGGCGCGGACACCGTGGGGCGCCGTACCGGTCACGCTGCGCCTTGCCGGGCGCTTCAACGTCCGCAACGCGCTCGCGGCGCTGAGCGCCGCGTGCGCGACGGGTGCCGATCTCGAGAGCGCGGTCCGCGGTCTCGAGGCAGCCGTGCCGGTCAGCGGGCGGATGGAGCGCATCGACCTCGGCCAGCCCTTCGAGGTCGTGGTCGATTACGCGCACACCGCCGACGCGCTGGAGACCGTGCTCGGCGAGCTTCGCCGGACGACCCCCGGGCGGCTCTGGGCGGTGTTCGGGTCCGCCGGGGAGCGCGACCTCGCGAAGCGGCCGGCGATGGGTGCGGTTGCGGCGCGCCTCGCCGATGTCAGCGTCATCACCGACGAGGACCCGCGTCACGAGGACCGCGACCTGATCCTCGAGCAGATCGCTGCCGGAGCGGCTGCCGCCGGGGGACTCGCGGAGAGAGCGTCCTGGTCATCCCGGATCGGGAGGAGGCCATCGAGTTTGCGGTGTCCCATGCCGCCGCCGGCGACACGGTGCTCTGCGCGGGCAAGGGCCACGAGAAGACCATCGAGACGGCGTCGGGAGACGTGCCGTGGAACGAGCGCTCGGTCGCCATCGCGGCGATCCGGCGCAGGCTCAGCTGATCGGGCGCCTGCTCGGCACGCCGTTGCGCCGCGGGTACTCCGCGGACGTCCGGACCACCTTCTCGATGCGCAGCACGCCGTTCGTGGGAGCCTCGGGAGCACCCCCGCCGCAGGCCGCGGCGGCGACGGCGCACGACGCGAGGACGAGCGGCGCATCGGTGACCAGCGCGCAGAGCGTGCCGCCGATGCGCAGCAACGGGAGGGCGAGCTCGCACAGCACGTCGGGCGGCGCCGCGGCCCGCGACGTGGCGAGGTCGAAGCTCTCGCGTGTTCCGGCACGGCGTCCGGCATCCTCGGCACGGATCGACTCGACCTCGACACCGCGCAAACCCAGCAGCCCCGCGACGTGCATCAGGAATCCGCTCTTGCGCACGTCAGCCTCGAACAGGGTCACACGCAGGTCGGGACGGACGATCGCGAACACCAGCGCCGGCACGCCACCGCCCGATCCGATGTCGACCACGCGGCTGCCGGGCCGCGGCGCCGCGACATCCAGGAGATCGAGCGACTCCTCGACGTGACGCGACCACATCTGCTCCCGTGGGATCGCGGTGAGGTTCAGATTCGCCGACCAGCGGGCGAGCTCGTCGAGGTATCTGTCCAGCGCCACGGTCGTCGCCTCGGACAGTTCGGGTCGCACGATGCCGAGGGTACCCCCGATTCCCCGTCGGTGGAAGCTCGGTGACGGTGGACCGGCACGCTCCCCTTGCGGCCTCCTCCGTGCGATCATGGGCGCAGCGATGGAGACGACGCCCGACACCGCCGACAGGTGCCCCTTCTGCAAGCGCGCAATGCTCTCGGTGCTGTACTACGGCGCTGACGGCGAGTCAGTGGGCGGTCATCGCATCTGCGCGGATTGCGGGCCTCGCTCGGTGGTCGAACTGGATGCTCCCGACGAGCTGCGCCGCAAGCTGCTGGAGCGCAAAGCCTCCTAGCTTTTCCGGCGGCCGGTCGCATGGCAGGCGTACCTCGGATATTCCCTTTGCGGCTGTGTGACGTGGCGGTGACGGCACGTCACGGCGCGATGACATGGGGAAGCGCCTCGCGGACCCGATGGGAGACTGGCCGCGATGCGTCGCCCCTGGTTTTCGTTCGCCCGTCACCGTCTCGTCCTGGCGATGCCCGTCGCGCTGCTGCTTTCGCTGATCGCCTTCCCGGTGTCCGCGGACCCGCCGGGCAGCGTCACGGCAGCGCAGGCCGCCGCGAATGCCGCGAAGAAGGATGAGCAGAACGCCCGCGATGCCGCGAACAACGCGGACACCGCGCTCTCGCTGGCGAAGGCGGCCCTCGCCGCGGCCAACGCTCACCTCGCCGCGCTCAACACGCAGATCACCGCGCTCCACCTGACGATCAGCCAGGACGCCGCGACGCTCGCCACGGTCAACGCCGAGCTCGACACCGACCGTGGACACCTTGCCGCGTACCTTCGCCAGTCCTATGAGAGCGGTGGCTCGCAGGCGATGCTCGCGTACATCATCTCGGCGAACACGATCGCCGCGGCCATCCAGCGCGATGTCGAGGTGAACGAGATCTCGACGGCGAGCGGCCAGCTCGTCGCGCGCATCGGATCCGAGGAGCAGACGGCAGCCAACACACTTGCTCAGGACAACGTCGCGCTCGCCTCGCTCGCCTCCGCGGAGGAGCAGGCGGCCACCGCGCAGGCCGTGATCAAGGTGCAGGAGCAGAATCTGCTCCTCGCCGACGTCGCCGCACACCGCCAGGTGAACCAGGCGCAGAAGGCGCTGACCGAAGCTGTCGCGGCACTTGCCGCAGCGCGCGCTCGGGGGACCATCTACCCACCGGTCGCGGGTCCGCTCTTCACAGTCGACACCAACCTCACACTCCCGAGTGGCGAGACTGCGGCGAGCATCAACCAGTTCCTCGCGGGATCAGCGCTTGCCGGGCTCGGCGACAGCTTCATGCAGGCCGAGGCGACCTACCACGTCAGCGCGCGGTATTTCGTGGCGCACGCCATCCTCGAGTCCGGATGGGGCACGAGCGCCATTGCACAGAACAAGCACAACCTCTTCGGGTTCGACGCCAACGACGCCGATCCCTACGGCGATGCGATGACCTTCACGAGCTTCGACGCGTGCATCCAGTACGTCGCGCAGTTCATCGAGACGAACTACCTGCTACCGAGCGGCGGCTTCTATCACGGCCCGACGCTCCGCGGGATGAACGTCGACTACGCGAGCGACCCCAACTGGGCCGAGAAGATCGCGAGCATCGCCGACACGATCCCCCCGATCACGAATCCCTGAGCGCGCGCCTCACTTCGAGCCTCGCCGGCGGGTGGCCTCGAGGAGACGCACCTCGTCGCGTGACAGCTCGCGTTCCATCTCCTGCTCCGAGTCCCGGTCGAGCGGCTCGGCGACCGGCCACTCGATCTCCACGTGCGACGGCTGGGCGCGCTCGAATCGGACGTTCCATGTCCGGCCCTCGGCGAGTGGCAACTCGGACTTTGGAACCCGGACGGCCGTGTCGACCTCGATGGCGTCCATGCCGGGCGTGCGCAGCGTCAGCTTCGCCAGAACTTCAAGGGCGGACAGGTGCCGCCTGCCGGTCTCGGTGTAACCGACGAGCGTCGCCGTCCCCTCGACTGGATCCGTCATATGTCCCAGCACGTGGTGCTCCTCCTGACGTTAGACACCGGCAGTGTGACTCGTCAGCGATTGGCGCGCATCAGGAAGGCGACGGCGACAACGGCGTCGCAGCGTTCCGGGGCGAGGTCATGAGCGCCGTCGCGAGCATGAGCAGCGCCCCGGCAACTGCGGTCACGGCGCCGGCGAGAAACACGTAGAACCCGCTGAACAGGAGAAAGGGCTCTCCGTATGTCGCCCCGTCCTGGAGCCAGGTGCCGGGGAGCTTGAGCGCCAGCCCGACACACAGCAGCGATGCGGCCAGCGCGATGAAGCCGGTGGCCGGCCGTCGAACGCCCCCGAGGTGATATGCCGCAACGAACGCCAGGGTCACGACGGTGCCGAGGACGAACCAGACATCGGAACCGGTGACGATGTTCATGCTGACCTGAGCGGGAGCATTCAGGCCGTCGCCCCAATTGCCTCCTGAGTACGGCAGGAACGCGGCCACGCACATGACGAGAGCGGCCAGCAGGCACACCATGGCGCCGAGGAGCCCCAACCGTCGCGATGCAGTGCCCACGTGGATATCGTCGCCGTGCGATCAACGCATCGATCGACGGTCACACACCTGTGGCATCGCCGCCCAGCTGCCCTGTGGCTCGCCGGCTTCCGCGTCGTCTAGTCTCGCCGGATGCAGTACCCGATTGGCGCGCACGCTCTCCTCGCCGAACTCGAGAACGGCCGCGCTGATCGACTCGGACGGCACGGTCGCGTGGCTGTGCTGGCCGTGGATCGACTCCACGCCGCTGCTGTTCTCGGTCATCGACGAAGAGCGCGGCGGCGGGCTCACCGTCCGTCCTTCGGATCGCTCCGCACGTGTCGTCTCGCGGCGGTATCACAGTCGATCGCTTGTGCTCGAGACGGTGTGGGACGTCGACGGATCGAGGCTGATCGTCGATGACTTGCTCGACCTCGGCGCGCACCAGCTTCTGGTGCGGAGGCTCCGCGCCGAAGGACGTGATGTCGAGGTGGACGTGGAGTTTCGACCTCCGCGCTGGGAGGACGTTGCGGCGCGCCTGCACGTTTCCGAGACAGCGCTCGAGGTCACAGGGCCGATCACGGTGGTCATCAGCTCGCAGTCGGTCTGGACTGAGCGAAGGTCGGGGGCGGGGAGCCGGTTCGTCGTGCGACCGGGTGAGCCTGCCCAGGTGACACTCGGCTCGCCTGGGACGAATCAGCACGCCACCGACCTCGAGTCGACGCTCGGGTCCTGGCGAGCGTCGGTGCCGGCGGGAGCGAGTTTCGACGTCGACCTTTCAGCAGTGAAAACAGGCGAGTCTGTCGTGCGCGAGCTCCTCGAAACCACGGCTGCCGTGATGCTCGGACTGCGCAGCAGCCGCGGCGGCATCGTCGCGGCTCCGACGACTTCGCTGCCGCAGTGGCCGGGGTCGTCCCGGACCTGGGACTACCGGTACTGCTGGCTGCGCGACTCGTCGCTCGCCGGGCTGGCGATGATCCGGCTCGGCCTCGTCGACGCCGCGCGGGGGCTCGGCGCGTTCATCGGCAACGTCGTCAACGATCGAGGACCGGTGCCGCTGGTGTGCGTCGACGGCACCGATCCACCCGAGGAGTCCCTGCGCGACGATCTCGCCGGATACCTCGGTGCGAGGCCGGTTCGCATCGGCAACGCCGCCGCTGCGCAGGCACAACTGGACGTGCCTGGTGAGGTGATCGAGCTCGCCGTGTCGCTCGACTCGATCGGAGCTCTCCCGGATGAGCTTCGCCGCGCGGTGCCGCTCTTGGCTGCGTGGCTCGTCGCGCACTGGCGTGAGCCCGACAACGGGATCTGGGAGATCCGCGGGCAGGCTCATCGCTACACGCACTCCCTGGTCACGTCGACGAGCGGTCTCTGCGGCGCCGCTCAGCTCGCGGAATCGGGCGCCGTCGCAGGCGACGCCGACCTGTGGCGCGCGGTGGCGGCGGCCATCGGCGCCGAGCTTCGCCCAGGAAGCGGCGCTCTCCAGCTCAGACTGGACGGCGGAGGGGCCGATGCCGCGCTGACACAAGTCGCGCAGCTCGCCGGGCTCGAGGCGCTCCGTCACCGGGTGGGCGCGACCCTCGATCTCATCATCGAACGGCTCGACCGGGACGGTCTCATCGATCGCTACGAGGGCCAGCCGGACGCGATCGACGATCCGTGCGCACCGTTCGTCTTTCCCACCTTCTGGCTCTCGGCTGCGCTCGCCGGCGCCGGTCGTGACGGCTCGCGGTGGCTCGACGCGGCGCTGGCAACGCGCGGACCGCTCGGACTCTTCGGCGAGGTGGCCGACCCTGCGCACCGCACGCCGCTCGGCAACTACCCGCAGGTGCAGAGCCACGCGTCCTTCGCGCTCGCGATCACCCGCGTCAGGTCGCGACCGTGAACGTCCAGGAGCGCGTGTAGGGCGATCCGTCGACGGTGGCGGTTATGCGCGCCGTATAGACAGCACCGGGTACGAGCGGCGCGACAGGCAGGAGCGATGCGGAATTCTCGGTCGCCGCCGAGGGCGCAAGCAGGTACGCCGCCAGTGGCTGTCCACCAGGTCTTGTGAGCGTGAACGAGTGCATCGAGACGCGGTCGGCCTCCGAGAACGTGACGGTCACCGGATAGCCCGTCGTGCGCGGATCGCCGTGCGGCACCGGGTCGGGAAGCTCGTTGTCGACAAAGATGGCTGGAACCTGGATCTGCCCGGCGCCTGGGTAGAGCACCGGCGGCGCATTGGTCGCGACCGCGAAGCCGAACTCCATGTCCTCCATCGCGACGGATCCGACATCAGCCTCCCCGTAGCCGATCACGCGCAGGTCGGGCCGCAGGATCGAGAACCGGTGGAAGACGCTGTTCACCCACTCCGCCACTGCCGTGTCGGGTGCGCCGCTGTGCGTGATGTCCTCACCGATGCGCTGGTTCGGGTATCCGAAGGCGATCGCTCGCGTCCACGGATACACGCCCGTGTATCCCGGGTCACCCGCCGTCTCCATGTGGATCCCGAGGCCGGCGACGCTCGGTGCGAAGTAATTGAACAGCCAGTAGAACGAGTGCGAGAGAGCACTCCCGGAGAGCCGGGTATCGAGCCGGACGGCGGGGAGACCTGCGTCAGCGCGCGCCGCGTTGATTGCGGCGAGGGCGACGTCGGCATCGGTCGCGACCTGCCCGGCCGGGTTGGGGATGACGGGGATGTGCCGCGGCACGCCGCCGGCGGGCAGGCTGCCGAGCACCGCGGCGATGATGTCGCTGCGACCGACTGACGGCATGTGCGTGATGTCGGTGGCGATCGCCATCAGATACGCGGCCGCAGTCTCGTCATACGGGTCGGCGCGGATTGCGGTCTCGAAGGAGGCGATCCCGCTGTTCACGTCATGATTGACTGCAACTTCGATCTCGCCGTTGGCGTCGAGCACCTCGGGATCGTCCGGTGCGAGCGTCAGCGCGCGTGCCCAGAGCGCACTCGCCGCCTCCGCGTCGGACACGAGCATCGCGTCGTTCCCCAGGCCCTCGATGGTTCCGAGGTCGTCGGGGCTCTCCGCCGCGGCGGCATCGAGCGCGGTGCGCGCCGCCGCGAGGTCACCCGCGGTGAGCTCGGCGTTCACCACCTCGGTGGTCCGATAGAGCCAGTGCGGCTGCGCGGCAAGCGCTGCCTCGAACGCCTGCACCGCGGCGGCGGTCGCACCGATGTCGTCGTCGAGATTCGCCTGCTCGCGCTGGAGCTCGGCGCTCAGGTACGCGGTCGGGTGCGCCGCGATCACCGATTTCGCGAGTGCGAGTTGCGCACGCGCCGCGGTGGTGTCGCCGGTGTCCGAGAGCACTTCGCCGTCGAAGAGCAGGGTGAGGGGATCCTCGGGTTCGAGTGCGGTCGCGGCCTTCCCGGCGGTCAGCGCGCCGGGAAAGTTGCCGGCCCAGTCGTCGACCCTGCAGAGCACCGCTTGGGCGTCCGCGTCATGCGGATCGATCGCGACGGCGCGGGCAGCCTCGCTCTGCGCCTGTGGTCCGTCACCCTCGTAGTTGAGAAAAAGCGCATCCGCCGCATGGACCGCGGCGCTGTCCGGAGCGGCTGCCAGCAACTTCGCGAACTCGGCGTCCGCCACCGCGTACCGATTTGCGTACATGTCCGCGTTTGCCGCGGCGACACCGTCCGCGATCTGCGTCGCATCGAGGGTCGCCCGGACCGCACTGGATGGACTACCGCGCGGAACGGCAGAGGTGCACGCCACGCAGAGGACGGCGGCGACCGCGGCGGCTCTGGGGAGCATCCTCCCAAGCCTCGCACAGGTCCCGCGCGGTCACCCGCACGCCGAGGCAACAGAGGGCACGCCCGGATCGTGCACGCCGACGGCCACCCCTCCGGGAACGACCGCCACGCACTCGATGTCGTCCCGAAGGGCCTTGAGCCGCGGATCGATCGAGAACAGCCGATCGAGCGACAGCGCCGCATCGATCTGCGAGACGAGCCCGGCGGCGAAGAACCCGGGCACGCCCAGCTGACCGACATCGATGTCGGGTATCTGCGCGGCGATCACCGGACCCGACGGTGACGGTCGCAACGTCAGGCTGACATGGACGACCGCCGTCGGCGTGAACGGACCGGTCGAGATCTGCGCCGAAGCCACCACCAGTCCATTGCGCACGCGCACCTGGATGTCGCGGTATGCATTCGGATGGGGGTTGTTCGCCACCGCGAGCACGGTGAGGTCCTGCTCGCTGAGGATCACCACGCCGTGTGGCCCGGCCACCAGGTCGGCGGCCATCTGAGTCCCGAGCGCAAGGGCGATCGCGACCTCCGACGTCCCGTGTGAGGGTCCGGCCGGCGGAGGGCCGAGCGAAGGCGCGGCAAGCGCTCGAAACGCGAGGAAGGCCGCGCCCGCAACGGCGACGACGATGAGGGCCAGGCCTGCGCAGCACCCGCGGACGATGCCTCGCTCCTCCGATCGGGTCACGATCCGGAGGCTCGAGCCCCGGGCTCCGCGTGCGACTCCGGCAGCGGAAAGATGGTCAGACGGGCGCGGGCGCGGCGGCGCACCACGGGCGCGCTCCAGTACATGGGGAACTGCCGGTTGGTCCGCCAGCGGCGCGAGAGATCGCGGTAATGCCTCGATCCGGGTTGGCCGGATTGTCCCGGCACATGAATGCCGCCACTCGCATCCCAGTTCCCGACATCGATCACCTGGCGCCAGGATGGGGCCGACAACCGGGTTTCGAACGGTTCGCCAGGCACCTGTGACGTCGCGAGCACGGTGTCAGTGTTGCCCCCGAGGCGGATCGAGCGGGCGTTGAAGAAGAACCCGAGCCCGCGCCGCCGGCCGAAGGCGTGCACGAGCTGCAACTGGTGCACCCGCCCCCACATGAGCCGCCGAGAGCCGCGCCCGAAGCGGGTCCGGAGGTCGGTCATCGCATCGTCGAGGGACCGGTTGATCACCTCTGCCCAGGTCGTGACGCCCTCGAAAAGTCCGTCGTCGCCGCCCTCCCAGCGCTCGATGAGCGACGGGGTCAGCCGCCCGACGAGGTTGCCGGGATACTGAAACACGGGGTGCGAGAGGTCGACGCCGGCGATGATGCGCCAGGCGTTGCCGCACAGCGGGCTCAGAGAGTGCTCCGCGAGCCTCGCCATGAACGCCTCATAGATGGTCGGCTCGACACGGTGCGGATCCATCACGGCATCCCATTCGGCGAGCCGGCGACGAGCGTGCTCGGCCGCCGGACCGTCGCAGTGCATCGTCCTGAGCAGCCGGATCACCTGACGCGCCGGCGGGCACACGATGTCCATCTGCGCTCGCGCCATGTAGGCGAGGTCGACGACGCGCTCCGAGAGGAGCTCGCCGATCCGCAGCGCGCGGTACCCGGACATGTAGTCGGCCCCGATGTAATGAGGGAAGTTCTCGCCGACGATGCGGTTGTTGGCCGTGATGATCTGCTGCTCCGGCGGATCGAGGATGCTCGGCATCTCGTCGGGCGTCAGGTAGCGGGTCCAGACTGCGTCGCCGGTCCATCCCTGGACCGGCAGCCCGCTCGGCTTGCGCTTGCGCACGGGGACGCGCCCTGAGAGCAGATACCCGATGTGGCCGTCGACATCCGCGTAAACGACGTTCTGGGACGGGGCGTCGAAGGGGATGAAGGCTTCGCGGAAGCTCTTCCAGTCGGTCGCGCGCTGGAGCCTGAGCAGCCCGTCGGCGCCACCGCCCGGTTGCAGCGCCGTCCACTGCAGTGCGAGCCCCCGCCAGATCGACCGCTCGGGATCCTCGATCCGCTCGACGATCGGACCGTGGCGGGTCACCACCACCTCCTCGAGCACGTCGGATGCGCCCTTCACATGGATGATCTCGCGCAGCCTCCGGGTCGGCTCGAACCCCCGCTCGGTGCGGAAGCGATCGCCCGCGGGGGCGTCGAACTCCTCGATGACGAGGTCCTGGCAATCGGCGAACGAGTTGGTGAACCCCCAGGCCACCCGCTTGTTGTGGCCGATGATCACGAAGGGGAGCCCCGGCATGGTCACCCCTGTGGACTCGAAGTCCTCGCCCGCCTGGATGTGCGCCGCGTACCAGATCGACGGCATGCCCGGGACGAGATGCGGGTCGTTGCAGAGGATCGGTCGCCCTGAAGCGGAACGCTCCCCGGAGACGACCCAGGAGTTGCTCATCCCCCCGGCGGTCGGGATCCATCGCGCAGCCTCGCGGAACATCGCGAGCAACTCGGATCGGACATCGGGACCTCCCGAAGCGCGAACCGTGCCGGCCAGGATGGTGGGGTTGGCCTCCGGGTAGACGATGTCCAGCCGGGCCGCGTGCTCCGGACCGATGGCACGGAGCAACTCCAGTCGCTGCAGCTCCGAGTCCCAGTTCATGCTGAGCCCCAGGGCGAGCAGCTTCAGGGCAGCGAGGCTGTGCATCGGCTCCCACGGCTCCGGGGTCACGTTGAGCAGGCGGTACTCCAGGGGCAGCGGCTTGCCGGAGCTCGCGATGGCGTTGACGCCCGCGGCGTACGCCTTGAGCATCCGGCGCGGCTCGGGGCCGAGCCGAAGCTCCTCGTCGCGAGCGACGCGATGGAGGCCGACCCGGCGGACGAACCTGTCGATGTTGACGCCGTCCGGCCCGATCAGCTCGCTGATGCGTCCCGTGGCCACGCGGCGTGTCACCTCCAACTGCCAGAGGCGGTCCTGCGCGTGGGCGACGCCCATAGCGAAGGCAGCGTCCTCCATCGACGTCGCGGAGACATGGGGGACGCCCCAGCGGTCGCGGCTGATCGTCGCCGTAGCGGCGAGCCCGCTCATCGCGAGGCGTCCGCGCACCTTGGGGAGGGACACGCCGAGGAGGCGGTGGCGCGCGACCAGCAGAGCGAGACAGATGACGACCACCAGGGCCGCCGCCGCGATGAGGGCAATGATCATTGGAAGCGGTCTGGGAACGTACTACACTCGCGAGCCCATGGCCGCACGCACTCCGCTCTACGAGAGGCACGTCGCGGCCGGGGCGCGCATGGTGGAGTTCGGCGGTTTCGACATGCCGCTGCAGTACTCGACGATCCGCGACGAGCACATCGCTGTGCGGACGAGGTGCGGGCTGTTCGACCTCTCGCACATGGGCGAGGTCCGTTTCACCGGCGACGGCGCGCTCGATGTGGTGCAAAACCTCATCACCAATGACCTGTCACGGCTCGAGCCCGGCGGCGCTCTCTACGGGGTGATGTGCAACGAGCAGGGCGGGATCGTGGACGACGTGGTCGCATATCGCGATCCCGACGGATACATGGTCGTGATCAACGCCGCCTGCCGCGGGAAGGACGTGGCCTGGATGCGCGGCCACGGCGGCGACGCGGGATTCCAGGACCTCAGTGACGACCTGGCGCTCCTCGCCGTGCAGGGACCGAACGCTGTCGGGCTGGTGGCCGGGATGACGGCCGACGAGGTCACCGACCTGCGGCCCTTCCACTTCAAGGACACACGCATCGCGGGCGTGCACGCGGCCGTCTCGCGCACCGGCTACACCGGCGAGGATGGATTCGAGCTCTACGTCGACTCGCCGGACGCGGTCGGTCTCTGGGATACGCTGCTCGAAGCCGGCAAGGCCGCCGGGCTGGTCCCGGTCGGGCTGGGGGCCCGGGACACGCTGCGGCTCGAAGCCGGTCTCCGCCTGTACGGGCAGGACATGGACGACCGGACCGACCCCTACAGCTGCGCGCTCGGCTGGACCGTGAAACCGCAGAAGGGCCCGTTCATCGGCAGCGATGCGCTCGCGGCGCTGGACCCCAAGCATCCGCCGCGCCGCTTCGTCGGCCTCGAGCTGCAGGGACGGGCCATCGCCCGCCACGGCCAGCGCGTGCTCGCAGCGGGCAAGGACGTGGGCGAGGTCACGAGCGGCACCTACAGCTTCACACTCGACCATCCGATCGCCACCGCGTCGGTGGACGGCGACCTCCCGCTCGACGCCGAGCTCACGGTCGACATCAGAGGCACCATCGCCGCGGCGGCGGTCGTGCCCCTTCCCTTCTACCGCCGCCCCAAGGGAGCCTGAACGTGGCCGACCTGTCCACCTACCGATTCACCGCCAGTCACGAGTGGGTCCGCACCGAGGGCTCCACGGCAACCGTCGGCATCAGCGACCACGCGCAGGCGCAGCTGGGCGACGTGATCTTCCTCGAGCTTCCAGAGGTCGGCGCCACGCTGAAGGCCGGTGCGAAGTTCGGCGCCATCGAGTTGGTCAAGGCTGCTTCCGATCTGTACGCGCCGGTCGGCGGCACCGTGGCCGAGGTCAACAGCGCGCTCAACGACCATCCCGAGCTGGTCAACTCCGACCCGTACGGCGAGGGCTGGATGCTCCGGCTCGACAGCGCGAGCGAGGACGGGGCGAACCTGCTCGACGAGGCTGCTTACACGAAGCTCGTCGGCGCCTGACCTAGACTTCTGCCCCGGGGTCAGCTAGCTCAGCTGGTTAGAGCGCGCGGTTCACATCCGCGAGGTCGAGGGTTCGAGTCCCCCGCTGACCACCATCTCGATCGTGTGCCCGGTCGGCCGTGAGACGAGCCCGCAACGGTCGCTCTTCGACCTCAGGGATCGTGCCGGGATCAGTCGCCGTCGTGGTGGTGGTGCTCGTCCTCGGCCTGGCGCCAGTTGATGCGAGCGAGCACGTTGAGCCCGGCGCGCAGGCCGGCGAGCTGTTCCGGCGTGATGCTCGCCGCCAGCTCGGCGTCGATCGACTCGACCGCACCGCGAACGGCTTCCGCGGCCCCCTGACCGCGCTCGGTGAGTGTGATCGTGAGGCGGCGCCGATCTTCGGCGTCGATCTCCCGAGTGAGGTACCCGCGCAGGACGAGCGTGTCGATGAGCTGGCTCGCCGCCTGTTTGGTGACCCCGAGCCCGCGAATCATGTCGGCCGCGGACCCACCGAGGTTGGCCATGCCGCCGAGCACGAACGCGCCGTTGCGAGGGAGGTCGTCGTAGCCGGCGATCGCGAGACTTCTCCTGACCGCCTGACCGTAGCTGCCACGCGCCCAGCGCATGAGCGCCGGGATGTTGGTCTCCTCCGCTTCGGAGGGTGCAGTTGTCATGCGCGGAGCCTACGCCGCAGGCGGCACCTTAGTCAAGCAACTTGACAGTCAATTTGACGGACTAACCTGAGAACGCGCGACGAGGTCTCAGTTCGGCCCGATCTGGCTCAAACGCGGCAGCACCTTCTCGCCGAGCTCGCTGACGTAGGCGGCAGGGTCCGGCGGCACGTTCCGCAGGTCAACCAGGGAGATCCCGAGCGCTGCGTATTGCTCCATCTCGCGGAGGAAGCCGTCGATGTCGCTCAGCGGATTGCCGCCGCCGTTCATCGTCTTCTTGATCGCGTCGTAGTCGCGACCCTCGGCCTCACAGTGCGCCTTGAGCACCTCAAGCTTGCGGCCGACCTCGTCGGAGCCGAGGGCGAAGAGGTTGCACGCGTCGGCGTATTTGGCGACGAGCCTCAGCGTCTTCTTCTCCCCACCACCGCCGATGAGGATCTTCGGTCCGGGCGTCTGGATCGGTCGCGGTGAGCAGATGGTTTCGGCGAGTTGGTAGTACTTGCCCTCGTACGGCCCGTTGTTGTCGCTCCACATCTGCTTGCAGATCTGCAGGGTCTCCTCGAGACGTTCGAACCGCTCGCTGAGCGGCGGATACGGAACACCGAGTCCCTCGTGCTCGCGCTGGTACCAGGCGGCGCCGACGCCGAACATCGCGCGACCTTCCGAAAGCACGTCAAGCGTGGTGACGATCTTTGCGAGCAGACCGGGGTGTCGGTACGTGACGCCGGTGACCATGAGCCCGAGCGTGAGCCGCTTCGTCTTGCCCGCCACGAAGCCGAGCGACGTGTATCCCTCGAGCATCGGTTCCGTGGGCGGCGCGAACCCCTCCATCTGAAACCAGTGATCCATCATGGTCATCAGGGAGAAGCCGGCCTCATCGGCCGCTTGCGCGGTCGCCGCGAGCGTCGGCGCCAGTTGCGTGTTGTCGCCGAGACCGCTGAAGTTCATGAAATGCACGCCAAGTTCCATCGAACCAATCCTCGTGAGCTGACGGTGACCCCGGTTACCAGAGTAGCGGGATGAGCTTTTTCGTCCGCTCGCAGTAGCTCGCATACGCAGGAAGCTCGCGGCGGAGGAGCTCCTCCTCGGCGGCGATGCGCCGCTGGTATGCGGTTCCGAGCAACGCCGCGACGGCGACGACCACCGGAACGCTGCGCGACGCCAACGCAAAACCGGTCCAGATCAACAGCGACCCGGCGTAGCCCGGATGGCGCACAAGGGCGTACGGGCCGGTATCGACGACATCCTGCGCATCCTCGGTGCGGAGCGTGCGCGTGTATGACCGCCCGAGCGTGCGCATCGACCACCACCGCAACCCGAGGCCGATCGCCTGCAGCCCCACGCCGAGCGGTGCCGACGCGCGAGGGAGTCGCGCGGATCGCGTGCGCCGCAACAACGGTGCAAGAGAGACCGACGTCGCGTACGCCGCGACGATCAATCGAGTCGTGCCACGGTCATCACTCGACGCGTTGAGTGACGACGCCGTCCCGTGCCGTCGAGTTGCGGCCTCCAGCGCAAGGAAACCGCCGACTCCGGCGTATCCCGCGAGGAACCAGCCGGTGCCCGCCCTCCGTGCTCCGGGCCGGCAGCGTGCAGACACCGCAATAGCGTGACATCCGGCTGGTAGGCTCCGGGGCATGAGCGATGACCGTCCCGTCCTGCTGTTCGGTGAGACGTATCACCATCCCAACATCCTGTACCGCACCGGATTCCTGTGTCCCGACCCGGTGGTGGTGGTCGACAACGGCGGGGACGACACCGTCCTCTGGACAAGCCCTCTCGAGGAGGGTCGCGCGCGCAAGGAGTTCGAGCGCTGGAGAGGTGCGCAGCACCGCGGGGCTCGACCTTCCGCCGACGCCGGCCGGAGGCAACGAGTTCAGCGGGTGGGCGAACCTCGTCACCGCGGTGTGCCGTGAGCACGGTCTGAGCGCTGTCGACGTCGACGCCGATTTTCCAACGGTGCTCGCCGACCATCTGCGCCAGCACGACGTCGACATCCGGCCTCGGACGGACATCTACCAGTACCGGCGTCGCATCAAGACCGCGCAGGAGGTGGAGTACATCACCGCGACCGAGAACGCGGGGATGACCGCGCTCCAGAAGGCCATCGATGTGATCGCCGCTGCGGAAATCCGCGACGGCCTTCTGTACCACGAGGGACGGGAGCTCAGCAGCAAGGACCTCATCTACGCGGTCGAGAGCGACCTGCTCGACAACGGCAACAGCACCGAGGACTCGATCTGCTGCGGCGGCCCCGAATCCGCGGATCCGCACCGCACATCAAGCGACGTCATTCGCGTCGGCCTGCCGATCGTTCTCGACATCTACCCGTTCGACAAGCACACGCGCTACTGGGGCGACATGACCCGAACCGTCGTCCGGGGCACGCCGCAGCCCGCTGTCGACCGCATGTGGGAGGCGGTGCTCGAGGCACAGCAGGCCGGGCTCGACGCGGTCAAGCCGGGCGCCAACGGCCGCGACGTCCACTACGCGTGCTGCGAGGTCTTCAAGAAGCATGGGTACGGGTCGCTCGCACGGCCGTACCGCGACATCCAGAGCGACGCGCGCTTCATCCACGGCACGGGACACGGGCTCGGGCTCGAGATCCACGAGTTCCCCCGGATCAGCGAGGCGGACGTCGTGCTCGAGGTCGGCGACGTCATCACCGTCGAGCCGGGGCTCTACGACCCCAACCTCGGTGGCATCCGCATCGAGGACCTGGTCGTCGTCACCGAGACCGGCTGCCGCAACCTCACGACGCTGCCGAAGACCTTCAGGCTGGGCTGAGATCGGCTCCTGCTACACTTCGGACGCTTCTCACTCGAGGAGCGTTTCCACACAACGCTTTCCTGCGCCCGGATCGCGATTGCCTGAACACCTCGGCAACCGCAGCACCCCGGGCGTCGCAAGCCCAGGGGAAAGGAGGTGCCACGCATGGTGCGTGACTACGAGCTGATGTACATCGTCCGGCCGGAGCTGGAGGATGACGCGGTGCGCGTCGCCGTCAAGTCGGTGCGCTCGCTGCTGGAGTCCCACGGCGGCGAGGTCGTCAAGACCACGCTCTGGGGCAAGCGCCGCCTCGCCTACGAGGTGAAGCGGCTCCGTGAGGGCCACTACGTCCTGGTCGTCTTCCACCTCGACGGTGGCAAGGTCGCCGAGATCGAGCGGGCGCTCCGGATCCACGACACCGTGTTCCGCCACCTCATCGTGGTCCACGAAGGCCCGATGCCCGATCCCGAAGCCGAGATCGAGGAGGTCGAGGGTCCCATCGAGCCCAACGCTGAAATCGATGGCGCAGACGGCGATACTGTCGCTGCAGGGTCCGTGGGTGGGGACGACGATCTGGAAGCAGACGACGTCCCCTCGGCAATCGATGACGACGAAGGAGATTTGTGATGGCGGGTTCCCTCAATCGAGTGATGCTCATCGGCCGGCTGACCCGCGACCCCGAACTGCGCTACACGCCGAGCGGCACCGCGGTGTGCAACCTCGCACTGGCGACCAACCGCTATGGCAGTGACCCGGCGACCGGCGAGCGCAAGGAGTTCACGGACTATCACGACGTCGTCGTGTGGAACCAGGGCACGCGCAAGCTCGCCGAGACCACCGCGCAGTACCTGCAGAAGGGCCGCTTGATCTACGTCGAGGGCCGGCTGCAGACGCGCTCCTGGGACGACGCCCAGAGCGGTCAGAAGCGGTACAAGACCGAGGTCAACGCCAACGACGTGCAGTTCCTCGACAGCGCCGGCGGCCGTCAGGAAGGCGGACCCTCCGGAGACTCCGGCGGCGCGGTGCCGGTCGCGGTTCCTGCCGGCGGCGACGTCGACCCCGATGACATACCCTTCTAGGACTTCGGAGAGTTATGCCTGATTTCGATCGCCGCCGCCGCAAGGTGTGCAGCTTCTGCCTCGAGCACATCGACTTCATCGATTACAAGGAGGTCACCCGGCTGCGCCGGTACCTCTCGGAGCGGGGCAAGATCCTGCCACGCCGCATGACCGGGACCTGTGCCCGGCACCAGCGGTCGTTGACGGTTGCGCTGAAGCGCGCCCGCCACATCGCGCTCCTGCCGTTTGCGGAGATCCGCTAGCCAGTAGGGAGCGGGTAGGGCTGGACGATCACCTGGTTCAGCGACGCGCCGCACTGACCCGTGCCGACGAAGCTGACCGTCGTGTTCGTCGCCGTTGCGAGAGCGCTCACGAAGGCATCGGTGCTCCATCCCAGGTCGCTTGAACTGGACTGCGTCGATGAGGTCATCTCCGTGCCGGAGACGTACCGGCCGTTCCAGTACAGATCGAGCATCCCGGAGCCCTGACATGCCGGCGCGTCGCCGGTCGTGAAGACCACCTCATAGTTGGTACCGGGCACGGTCTTCACGCGTTGCGATACCGCTCCCTGAACCGGGCCGGGCTCGAGCACCAGATACTGGTTGCCGAAGAACGGCTCGCCGATTGTCCCCGCTGGGACGAGTTCGACGTTGCCGACGACGGTCCACGCTTTCAGTGCGGTCACGCTCGTGATCACACCCACCTGCGGCGAAACGAATCCCGCGTTTGCGACCAGGTTGCCCTGGACCACGGGGAGCGGTCCACTCGTGCGTGCGGGAGCAGGACTGGGCGTCGGCGTCGTGTGGATCGGAGGCCCCGCCGGCCCCGGGCTGTTGAGATGGGCTCGCAGTTCGATCGCGAAGCCCACGACCGCGACAGCGACTGCAGCCAGTGCCGCCGAAATCAGAACGACGTTGAGCCCGCGCGCCGGGCGTCGTGACCGCTCCGGTTGGAAGCCGGTCACCGTCGCGGGCGGAATCTCCTCCTCGATGAGGTCGTAGAAGGACCGCAGGCGTCCGTCGAGCCGGGAATCCATGTCAATCATCCGCAAGCTCCTTTCGCAGGGTCGCGAGACCCCGCGCCACGTGGGTGCGCACGGTTCCGGGACTGCACCCCATGAACACCGCGCACTCGTCCACCGAGTACCCGTGTCGGTAGTTGAGCGTGATCGCGGCGCGCTGCTTGAGCGTGAGCCGCCGGTAGGCGCGATCCATGTCGACGAGCTCGGCCTTTGGGCGGGATCCCCCAACGGAATCGGGCCTGCCGTCGAAGCTCTCGAGCGGCGGCCAGCCACGGGTCCTCAGCAGCCGCCGCCTGCTGATGCAGTGATTGACACAGACACGCGTCAACCACGCAGCCGGGCGTTCCATCTGCGAGAGGGAGTTCCACGACTTCCACGCCTTGAGCAGCGTCTCCTGGACGGCGTCCTCTGCCTCGCCGGCGTCGCGAAGGATCGAAAGGGCGAGCGAGTACAGCCTTCTGGCGTCCGAGGCCACCATGGACTCGAAGGCTTGCTCGGAGACAGCATCACTCGTCGACATCACGCTCGCGGCTGCGATCACTCCCTTCCTAACGCCGCACGAAGCGGTTTTGCTGACACGCCCCACCTATACTGGGCTGCAGGCGCATGCGCCATCACCGGGCTCGTTTTCTCCACGTCCTTGTCCTCGCCCCGGTCGCCGCGATTGTCGCGGGTGTCCTCGGCCCAGTTCCCCGCGCCTTCGCGGCGCGCTCGAAAGCTCCGGCGGCGATCGTGATCACCGTCGATCCGGAATTCGGCGGCCAGCCGACGCCCGCGCACCCGGAGATCCCCTTCGATCCCGGAGCCACGGGCACGAACGGGCTCCTCGAGAAGGACGTCGATCTCGACGTCAGCCAGCGGCTGGCGGCGCTCCTGCGAGCTGACCTCGTCAACGTCGTGATGACTCGGACGGCTGACGTCTACGTGTCGGACACCAGGCGGCAGCAGATCTCGACAGCGCACCACGCGGTGCTCGTCGTGAGCGTCGGCGCCAACACCTCGCCCATGTCCGCGACGATCGGATCGGTGGTGACGTACCCGACAGCAAGCAGCAAGCCCCTCGCGCAGTCGCTCACCGATGCCCTTGCGGCCGAGCTCACGCCGCTCGATGTGCCGGACCAGGGCGTCGCGCTCGACCCGAAGTCGTGGCCGAAGAGTGCCGTGCCGACCGCCACCGTCGAGATCGCGTATCTCAGCAATCCGGCTGAAGCCGCGCTCATGGCGACGCCCGCATTCCGTCAGGATGTCGCCGCCGGAGTGCGCAGCGGACTCGAGGCCTACATGCCGGCGATCGTGGCCCGGCGCAACGCGATCATCGCCTGGCGCGACGCGCGTCCCGGCGCGGCCTCTCCATCGCTGAAGCCCACGGCCGCGAACGTCCCGGAGGGGACGGGATTCCAGTTCGAACCCTTGATCCTCTGGTTGCTGCTCATCGCAGTCGCGGGCGCGGTCCTGCTCTGGCGCGAACAGGTTGCGCGCGTGCTCGTCATCATCATCGCGATCGTGGGACGGCTGTTCGGGGGCGTGCTCTGGATGCGCAGGGCCGCGATACGGCGACGACGGCGGCGTCAGCGCGCACGCACGCCGGTCGCACCGGAACGCGTTCCGGCACGCAATGGCCGGAGTGGCTCCGTGTACGACGACATTCCACTCTGAGCGCAGGGCCACTCAGACCGAGGGCGGTCCCGACAGCGGCCTTCGCTAGACTTCGGCCCATGGGTGAACCACAACTCCGCGTCCCCGGTCCGACCCCGCTCCCCGCTCGCGTGGTCCGTTCCGCGAGCCGTCCCATGATCAACCACCGCGGCCCGGAGTTCGCCGCGGTGATGGACGATGTCGTCGGCGGCCTGCGCTGGGCGCTCCGCACCGACAACGACGTCCTGCTCTACCCGGCGAGTGGCACCGGTGGCCTCGAGGCCGCCGTCGTCAACATCCTCAGCCCCGGCGAGCAGGGGCTTTTCTGCTCGATGGGATCGTTCGGCGATCGCTGGGCCACCATCGGCGACACCTACGGCGCGCAGGTGGTGCGTCTCACCGTGCCGCCGGGCGAGCCCATCGACCCCGAGGATGTCGAGCGCACGCTTGCGGAGCACCCCGACATCACGACCGTGTTCGTGACGCACAACGAGACGTCAACGGGCGTGACCAACGATCTCCCGGCGATCGCCGGCGTTGTGAAGAGTCGCGGCAAGCTGCTCGCCGTCGACAGCGTGAGCGGCGCCGGTTGCCTGCCGCTGCAGACGGACGATCTCGGCATCGATGTGCTCGTCACCGGCTCGCAGAAGGGATGGATGGCGCCTCCCGGGATCACGATGGTCGCGGTGAGCCCGGCAGCGCTCGAACGCGCCGCGACGACGACCAGTCCGCGTGTCTATTTCGACTTCGCTCGCGAGAAGAAGTACCAGGACAAGCAGCAGACGTTCACCACACCGGCGGTGTCGGTGATGTACGCGCTCCAGGAAGGACTCGCGATCATGCGCGAGGAGGGCCTCGAGAACGTCTGGGCTCGCCACGCCCGCGTGGGCCGGATGATCCGCGCGGGCGTCGGTGCGATGGGCATGAAGCTGCTCGCCGCCGAGGGGCACCGCAGCGACACCGTGACCGCGGTGCACAGCCCCGCGGACACGCCGGAGGCGTTGAAGAACCTCCTCACCACGCTTCGGACGAAGCACAGCCTCGTCCTCGCCGGTGGGCAGGACTCCTTGCAGGGCAAGATCTTCCGCATCGGGCACCTCGGCTTCATCGACGATGCCGACGCCTACGCGATCCTCTCCCTGCTCGAGGCGGGGCTCATCGACACGGGACTGCGCACCCGCGGCGGCCTTGCCGTTGCGGCGGCGCAGACCGCGGCACGCGGGACGGTCGCACAGGCAGAGCCCGTCAGCGTCGGGTGAGCATCACCGCGGAGCTGCCCACCGCGACCGGCACCGTGACGCGCATCCTCGTTGCGGACCCGATCGCGGACGACGGCGTCGCGCGCCTGCGTGCCGCGGGCGACGTTGATGTGGTGGTCGGCCTCGCCCCTGCCGCACTGCTGGAACGCATCGGCGACTACGACGCGCTCGTCGTGCGCAGCGAGACCAAGGTCACCGCCGAGGTCTTCGCCGCAGCGCCGCGACTCCGCGTGGTCGGACGCGCCGGGGTCGGTGTCGACAACATCGACATCGATGCGGCGACGCGGCACGGCGTCCTCGTGCTCAACGCCCCGACCGGCAACACGATCGCGGCAACGGAGCACGTCATCGCGATGATGCTCGCGCTGGCGCGCAACCTCCCCGCGGCCGACCGTTCGCTGCACGCCGGTCTCTGGGAGCGCTCGAAGTTCATGGGCATCGAGCTCCGGGAGAAGACGCTCGGCGTGCTCGGACTCGGCAAGATCGGCTCCGAGGTGGCACGGATCGCCCGCGAGGGACTGCGCATGCGGGTCATCGCCCACGATCCCCTGGTCACCGCGGAGCGCGCCCAGCAGGCAGGTGTCGAGCTCTGCGACTTTGAGACGCTCCTGACTGAAACTGACTTTCTCACCGTGCATGTGCCCCTCACCGATGCGACGCGCGGGGTGATCGGCGCTGCCGAGCTCAAGCGGATGCGCAAGGGTGCGCGGCTCATCAACGTCGCGCGGGGCGGCATCATCGACGAGCAGGCGCTCGCCGATGCGATACGCAGCGGCCACATCGCGGGCGCCGCCATCGACGTGTTCACGAAGGAGCCACCGGATCCCGCAAACCCGCTCCTCGCGCTCGAGCAGGTGGTGGTCACGCCGCACCTCGGGGCGAGCACGCGCGAGGCGCAGGTGAACGTCGCCTTCGACGTCGCCGATCAGATCGTCGAATACCTGGCGGGCGGCACACCGCGATACGCGGTCAACGCGCCGACGGTGCTGCCCGAGGAGCTCGCGCGGCTGCAGCCGTACCTCGACCTCGCCGAGAAGATCGGCTCGCTTGCGGCTCAGCTCGACGGTCGCAAGCTCCGTCATGTCGTCTGCAGCTACGCGGGAGATCTCGCCGGCGTCGACACCACGATCGTCACGGCGCACGTCCTGCGCGGCCTCTTCGCACCGTTCACCGAGACGCGCGTCAACCCCGTCAACGCGAAGGTCGTGGCGACCTCGATGGGCGTCGACGTCGATGAGCGCCACACGACGCGTCTCGCGGACCCGGAGGCGTCGCTGCTCGTCGAGGTCGTCGGTGAGCAGACACTGCGCATCGCGGGGACGCAGTTCGACGACGGGCCGCGGATCACGCGCATCAACGACTTCCGGGTCGACATGCAGCCGGCCGGCACCTTCCTCGTCGTCACGCACCAGGACCGACCCGGTGTCATCGCGGCGATCTCCACGCTGCTCGCGCGCAACGACGTCAACATCGCGGGCATCGAGCTGGGACGCGACCGGCCGCGCGGCCACGCTGTGATGCTCATGCAGATCGACGACCCGGTGAATCCGGAGCTGCTCGAGGAGGTGCGCGAGACCGCCCAGCTCGATCAGCTCCGGCAGGTGCGGCTCTGAGGGCCTGACCCTCATGGCCACCGTTCGACCCTTCGCCGGCACTCGATACAACCCAGAGCACGTGAAGCTCGGCGGCGTGCTCGCGCCGCCGTATGACGTCATCAGCGACGAGCGGCGCGAGGAGCTCTACGGCCGCGACATGCGCAGCATCGTCCGCATCGACTACGGGCTCCGCTATCCCGACGACATCGACGGCGTGCGGGACACGTACACACGCGCCGAGTTGTTCCTGCGGTCGTGGCTCGAGCTCGGCGTGCTCGTCCGCGACGACCCTCCGGGCTTCTACGTCGTCGACCACCTCTTCCACGATCCAGGTGGCGGTGAACGGCGCCGCCGTGGCCTGCTCGCCACAGTGGCGGCCGTGCCCTGGGAGGATTCGGACCTCCGTCCGCACGAGCGAACGCTGAGCGGCCCCAAAGCAGACCGTCTCGCGCTCATGCGCGCGACCCACACGCAGACGAGCCCCGTGTTCGCGATCTGGAAGCACGCGAAGGGCTTCGACGAGATCCTCGCGCGCAGCGCGACGGGATCGGCGCTCCTCGGCGGCAGGATCGACGGCGAAGTCGCCTCGGAGAAGCTGCTGCTCTGGCGTGTCTCCGAGCGAACGGAGGTCGACGCGATCATCGACGCACTCCGTGGCGCCTCTCTGTACATCGCAGACGGGCACCACCGCTACGAGACCGCTGTCGCGTACGCGCAGGAACGGCGAGCGGCGAACCCGGGTGCACCCGCGGACTCGCCATTCGGTCAGTGCCTCGTCTACCTCGCGGCCGCCGACGATCCCGGGCTCACGATCCTCCCGACACACCGGCTGGTGCGACCCGGCCCCGGCATCGCTTTCAGCCTCGACGACCTCTGGGCGCGACTGGACGACGCGTATGAGACGGAGCCGGCTGCCGACGCGACGTCAGCGCTTGCGGCGGCCGCCGCACTGCGCGCGACACACCATGCATTCGCGGTCGTTGCGCACGATGGCGCGGCGGTCCTGCGCCGTCCGCGCACCGCGGTCGCCTCGCCGCACGACGGGCTCGACGTCGCCGTGCTCGAGGCCGAGGTGCTTGCCCCCGCGGGCGTCTCCGCCGCCGCGATCGCCTCGGGCGCGCTCGCGTACACGCGTGACGCCGCGATGCTCGACGCGGCCGTGCAGTCCGGCGAGGCCGTCCTCGCCTTTGGGGTCACACCCGTGAGCACGGACGAGGTCATCGCCGTGGCGGATGCGAACGAGACGATGCCGCAGAAGTCCACCTATTTCTACCCGAAGGTGCCGACGGGGCTCGTGCTCCTCGAGGTCTGATCGCACCGCCGTCACCCCGCCGTTGTTTGGCACGAGCCCTCCGACGGGTAGAGTTGGAGCGTTCACCCGCGACCAGGGAACCATTGATTTGCCGACGTACGGATACCGCTGCCCGAAGTGCTCGACCGAGTTCGAGGTGTGGCAGACCATGCGCGATGAGCCCGGGGCTCCATGCCCGGAATGTGGCGCTGCGGCAAACCGGATGTTCTTTCCGGCCGGCATCGTCTTCAAGGGTTCGGGCTTCTACAAGACCGACAGTCGCGGCGCCGAATCCTCGTCGATCACCTCTGTGAGCGGCGACTCCAAGCCGTCGGGCAAAAGCTCGTCCAACGGCGATTCGAGCTCGAAGCCGGACGCCAAGAAGTCCGAAGCAAGCTCCACGTCATCGTCAGCCGACACGTCGACCACCACAAAGAAAGCCGCCTCGACCGACACCGCCGGTTGAGTACGATCAGTTAGCCCCTTCGACCATCAGGAGACCCCAATGTCCCACCCCGTCACCGTCACCGACACCACCTTCAAGGAAGAGGTGCTCGAACTCGGACATCCCCGTGCTGGTGGACTTCTGGGCCTCGTGGTGCACGCCCTGCAAGATGATCGCCCCGATCGTCGAGGAGTTCGCGACGCAGTACGACGGTCAGGTCAAGGTCGCGAAGGTGGACGTTGATGCCAACCCGATCACGCCCGGCATGTTCGGGATCATGAGCATCCCCACCCTGATGATCTTCCGCGGCGGCAAGGCCGAGGAGCGGATCGTCGGCTACCAGCCGAAGCAGGCCCTCGAGGCCAAGCTGCTCGCCGTCCTCGCAGCCTAGAACGCCTCAGCGGCCGGCCAGGCCGAGCACCTCGCCGGCGAGGTAGAGCGAGCCACAGACGACGACCACGCCGTCGACACCTGCGCGACCACGCGCAACCTCGAGCGCGCTCCGGACATCAGCGGCGATCGTCGCCGGTGGGTCGAAGAGCCGTGCGAGATCCTCCGGCGCTGTGGCGCGCTCGACTGCCGGTGCGGTGACCACGACGTCGCCCGTCAGCTGCCCGAGCCCGGCCGCCATCGACGCTGAAGTCCTTGTTGCGCATCGCGGCGAAGACTGCGACGCAGCGGCGATCGCCGATCAACTCTCGCGCCGATGCAACCATCGCCGCCATCCCGGCCGGGTTGTGGGCGCCATCGATGAGCTGTGGTGGCCTGCCGTCGACCCAGTCCATCCTGCCTGCCCATCGCACCTGAGCGCATCCGCGGTCGATGGCCGGGGCGTCGATCGGATAGCCGGTCTCTCGAAGCGCATCGCAGACCGCGACGGCGGTCGCGACGTTGGCGACCTGGAACTCGCCGCGGAGCGGCGCCCGCACCGAGATCGGCCGGCCGTCGAAGCATGTGTCGACCGCCACGCCGCCCATGCCCTCGGAGCGACCCGACGCGGGAACATCGCTTCCGACGACCGTGAGGTGCGCGCCGACCTCGGTCGCGCGGGCGCGAACGACACCGAGCGCCGGCTCGGCCGCACCGGTCACCGCTCGGTTGCCCGGCTTGATGATCGCCGCCTTCTCACGCGCGATCTCGGGGATCGTCGAGCCGAGCAGGTCCTGGTGGTCGAGCGCGACGTTGGTCACCACCGCGACGCCGAGGTCGAGGACATTGGTGCTGTCGAGGCGGCCGCCGAGGCCGACCTCGCAGACGAGGACCTCCGCGCCCGCCCGGCGCGCGAAGAGGATCCCTCCCGCGGTGAGGACCTCGAAGCCGGTCGGCTGGAGCTCGTCGGGGAGCACCTCGGCCGCCTCCCGCACCGTGTCGATGAGGGTTCCGAACTCCGTCTCTGTGATGGGGAGACCGTCGAGCACGATGCGCTCGCAGTACGACTGCAGATGCGGGCTCGTGAGCAGCACCGACCGGAGCCCGGCGGCACGGCAGACGGAGTCGACGGTCGCGCAGACCGAGCCCTTCCCGTTGGTGCCGGCGACGAGGGCACCACGAAGCCCCGTCTGCGGGTTGCCGAGCGCGGCGAGCAGCGCCCGCGTGCGCTCGAGGCCGGGCATGATCCCCCGCCACGCCACCGAGTTCGAGCGTCGCGACCGCGCGCTCGTAGGAGGTGCCGCTCAGGCCCACTGCCAGGTCTCGCTCATCGCCTCGCCGGCATCCGGGCGCCGGACCCGCATCCGGATCGCTCCCAGCCAGGCGCGGCGCCGCGCGTCCGGGTCCGCGACGTCCTCGACGGCGTTGTCGCGGAAAAGGCAGCCGGTCTGATGCGCGAGCACGGCCTGGAAGTCCTGGTACTCGAGCAGCGCCGCGGCGTCCGCGTTCGCCGAGTGGCCCTCCGCCGTCACCGCGAGGCGGAAGACGCGGCCCTGGTGGTCGTCGAACGACGACTTCGGCGTGATGGTGATCTCGCCCAGCGCCGGGATGAGCCCGGCGACGCGATCAAGCCAGGCGCGCTGCGGGTCCGCGGACGCCTCGACGGCCGTGTCCACGAAGAGCTCGCCGGCGAGCGAGAGCACGGCGGTCTGGAAGTGCGTGTAGTACAGGAGGTCGGCGCCGTTGAGCGCGACACTCCCGATGTCCGTGCCGTCATCGCTGACGAAGGTGACCATGAACGGCCGGGCGTACGGCTTCCGCGCCTCCGACTCGCTCCAGCGAACGCGCATCGACGGCATCGACTCAGACCGTGACGAGCCCGCGCCGGGCGCCGGCCAGCGACGTCGTGTTGCGCAGAAGCATGGCCACCGTCATCGGCCCGACGCCGCCCGGCACCGGCGTGAGCCAGCCCGCGACGGGTTCCACCGAAGCGCGATCGACGTCGCCGAGGACGACGCCGTCACGCGGGGTCGTCCCCACGTCGATCACGAATGCCCCCGGTTTCACGAACGAGGCGTCGACCATGCCGGGGCGGCCGATCGCGGCCACGAGGATGTCGGCCTCGCGGCAGACCGCGGCGAGATCGCGCGTCCTCGAATGGCAGATCGTGACCGTGGCGTCGGCGTTGGTGAGCATCAGGGCCAGGGGACGCCCGACGATGGCGCTGCGCCCGATGACCACGGCGCGGCTGCCGCGTATCGGCATCTCGCTCCGGCGCAGCAGTTCCATGCATCCGAGCGGCGTGCCCGGCGCGACCACGGCGGGGTGGCCTTCGGCGAGGCGGCCGAGGTTGTACGGATGGAACCCGTCGGCGTCCTTCTCGGGTGAGATGCACGCGGTCACTGCGGCCGCGTCGACGTGGGGAGGAAGCGGCAGCTGCACCAGGATCCCATCGATCGAGTCGTCGGCCTCGAGCGACCGCACAAGGCTCACGAGCTCACCGGTCGAGGACTCCGCCGGTGGCGTGTGCAGCGTGAAGCGCACCCCGACCCTTTCCGCGGCCCGCCCCTTGTTGCGGACGTAGACCGCAGAGGCCGGGTCGTCGCCGCAGAGCACCACCGCGAGCGAGGGCGGCGGGCTGCCCCCGGCGACCATGAGCGCGACCTCCTCGGTGAGCTCGGCACGCAGCTCCGCGGCGATCGCCTTGCCGTCGACGATCACGGCGCTCACGCCGACACCTCGGCGTGCCGCTCGATGACCACCCAGCAGCGCTCGATCGAGCCCGCGATCGGCGGTTGCTTGCCCACCCGCACCTTGACGCTCGCGACCACGCGTTGGGCGAGCAGCGTTCTCGCGACGTGCGCGGCGACCGCCTCGATCAGGCGGAACTGCTGTCCCTCGACGACCTCGCGAACGAGCTCGAAGGCGTGTGCATAGTCGAGCGTGTCCGCGATGTGGTCGCTCGCCCCCGCGCGCGAGAGGTCCATGCGGATCTCGGCGTCGACGTAATAACGGTTGCCCAGGGTGCGCTCCGCCTCGGTCTCACCGTGGTAGCCGTAGAACGACATCCCCTCGAGCACAAGCAGGTCGAGTTCGCCAGGCACGGCGCGATTGTACGAATGCGCGTCGATGCTCCCGATGCGGCGTGCCGGCGCGTTGCCGGAAGCCTCACACCCCGCGAACGCCGCCCTCCGGCCGGAGCACCTGTTCGCGGTGGTCGACCGGGTTGACCATCACGACCTGAAAGAGATCCTCGAAGTCGCAGTCGAAGAGCTGCATCAGCGACTGGCGCAGCTTCGGACCGGGGTTGCGGGTGCCCGCCTCGAGCGCGGGGATGTAGTTCTGGGTCACTCCGAGCCGGCGCGCGAGCTCACGCTGGGTGAGGTGATGCTTGTCGCGCATCGCCCGCAGTCCGACCGCCCTGACTTCGACGTTCACACGGACAAATATACGCACCTGTGAGTATGTTCGTCAACGCAACGGGTGCCCGGTGGCATCAGGTCTGCGCCAGACTCGGGCGGTGAGCGTCCTCCCGCGCGAGCCGATCCACACGGCGCGGCTGGTTCTCGAGCCGGTGTCGCATGCGCACGACGGCGACCTCTACCAGGCGAGGATCGCCTCGCGTCCGGAGCTGCTGCCGTGGATGCCTTGGGCGCTCGACGTGAGCATGGAGACGCAGGTCGCGTTCATGGAGGAGCGCGGCATCCCCGGGTGGGACACCGGCTCGCCCGCCTTCGCGATCACCGAGCACGGCGTCGCGATCGGTGTGATCGGCCTCGACCGGCGCGCGGAGGGGGAATACGAGATCCACTACTGGCTGGAGACGGATCGCACCGGTCGCGGCTACGTCACCGAGGCCGCGCAGGCGCTGCTCGTCTGGGCGCGCCAGTCACTCGGCGCGACGCGCATCCTCCTGAACGCCGGCATGGAGAATCGCCGCAGCCTCGCCGTCGCGGAACGGCTCGGGTTCACACGCGACGGCGAGCTCGAGGGCGGCATGACCGGTGGCAGCGTCGCGGTCTTCCCCGCCTACCGGCATCACCTCGATCTCTAGCCGCTGCGCTTGAGGAGCCCAAGCCGCTTCGCGCGCCGCTCGGCAAGTGAGAACACCCACACACCGCACGGGATGAGCACGGCCCCCATCACGAGGAGCACGAAGACGGTGCCGAGCAACGACCCGATCCCGGCGTGGTCGAGGAGCGCGGAGCGGATGCCGCTCAGGGTGTACGTCAGCGGCGACCCCTGGCCCATGACGCGCAGGACCGTCGGGAGCACGGTGATCGGGTAGTACACGCCCGAGACGAGCAACAGCACGCCCTGCACGGCAACAGCCATCTGCTCGCCCTTCTCCGGGGAGAGCAGCGGCAGGATCGACGTGAAGATGCCGAGCCCCAGCACCGGGAAGGTGGCTGCCGCAAGCACGAGGAGCGCCGAGCCGACGTCCGCGTGGGACAGGTCGAGGTGGAACGCCAGCGCGATCGCGATCATGATGATCACGCTGCGCAGCAGCGCGTAGACGATCGCGAACGAGCAGATCCCGAGCAGGTGGGTCACCCGCCGCACCGGCGCCATGAACGTGTACTCGATCGTTCCTTCCCAGCGTTCCCACGCGATGGCGAAGGAGACGTCGAAGAACATGAGCGAGAGATAGCTCCAGAGCAGCGAGCCGATGAGCAGGTACAGCTGCGCACGCGCGATGTCGACATGCGCGCTCGGACCGCTGAAGGAACCAAGCCCTGAGGCCAGGTACCCGATGCTGAGCGTGCTGACGATGCTGTACACCAGCCAAACGACTTCCCAGATCCAGTAGCGCTTGTAGAGGTTGCGCTGCCGCTCGAAGAACCCGAGGAATGCGTTGGTCTCGAAGCGCAGACCCGGCGAGCGCATCTCGACGTCCGGCGTGCGCGTGCTCATGACTCGTCCTCCTGTTCCGCTTCGCTGTCGTCGTCGAAGCTCTTGCCGGTGAGCCGGAGGAACACGTCCTCCAGCGATGCTCCGTCGCCTTTTTCGCTGTGCTGGGCGCGGAGCTCCGCAGGCGAGCCCTCCGCGAGGATCCGGCCGCGGTCGAGGATGATCACCCGGTCGCAGAGACGCTCGGCCTCCTCGAGGTCGTGGGTGCTCAGCAGCACGGTCACGCCCGACTGCTCCCTGATGTCGCGCACGAACCCCTGCACCTCGCGTTTCGAGCGCGGGTCGAGGCCGGTCGTCGGCTCGTCCATGAGCAGCAGCGACGGGCTCGTGAGGAGGCTGCGTGCGATCGCAACCTTCTGCTGCTGTCCGCGCGACAGCTGCTTCATCGGCCGGTCGATCGTGTCACGTGGGAGTCCGAGCCGCGTCAGCGCGGCGACTGCGGCGTCGCGCGTGCCCTTGCCGTCCTGTCCGTAGAGGCGCGTCGCGTACGACAGGTTCTCCCAGGGGCTCATCTCCTTGAAGAAGCTCGCCTCGACCGAGACGCGGTTCACATGACGGCGAACCTCGTGCCCGTCCTTGACCACGTCGTGGCCGAACACGCTGGCGCTCCCCTCATCGGGAATCGTCAGCGTGGCGAGGACGCGCAGGAGCGTCGACTTGCCACTCCCGTTCAGTCCGACGATGGCCACCATCTCACCGTCGCGAACGCGGAGGTCCACCGAGTCGACGGCGCGCTTGTAGCGGCTCGATTGCTCGCGCCGCTTCCACGGGCGGCCTCGTCGCTCCCGCCGGAACGACTTCACCAGCTTGGTCACTTCGACGGCGATTCCGCCGTCACCTACCCTGGACACCGACTTCTCCTTGCTCACGTTTTCTTGTTCTCTTTCTCTTCTGGACAAACAAAAAGGACCGTGCCGGCCGGTTGCCGCACGATCCTGTGAGCAGAGCTACTCGATGCTCAAAGACTCAAGGTGCGACTCCCGACAGGCGGACTCCACCCTTCAACCGGTCGCTTCCGGTCTCAAGGCACACGATTCCAGTCACAAAAAGGCGCTCCTTCTGGGCGAACTACGTCGAAGCGGCATGTTAGGTGCTCCGCGCCACCGTGTCAAACGACGGCATCGGCCGGTGTAAGTCTGACGGCGACTACTTCGACCGGCCTTTGCGGGTCTTCCACCACACCTTCTGCGTGGCTTGTCGGGCCGCTCGCGGTGGGCGGACCAGGGCGTCTGGTGGAATCTCATCGATTTGATCCAGTTTTTCGTCGAGACGCTCCAGGTCGGGCACGTTGCGACGGTCATACCCAACCCGGCGATCCGGGCGGATCAGTCTCTCTGGGTCTTCTTGCATCGACCTTCAGCCTAACCGAGCAGCCGAAAAGCTCCTCAACTCCCGCAGTCATCGCGGGGGAGGCTTTCGCCGGCCGGCTCGGCTGATAGCCCGGCCGAGTGAGGGTCAGGCTGCGAGTTCTCAATTACCGCGTGATCTCGTACCGCGTGATCTCGCTGTTGCGCGTTCGCCAACCTCTCCAACTTCGGCTCTCGCTCTCCAATCGGTGCAGCCCAAGCCGGGGTCGAACTGACCCACCACTCGCGTCAGCCTGGGCCGACGCCACGATGAGCGACAGTCAGTCCCGTGAATGCGTCGTTGACGATTCGATAGAGAACGTGGCGCCGGAGCGGAGACGTCACTGGAAGACGCGGGTGATCGAAGTCGTCGGACTCTCGGTGGACCATGCCGAGCTTGGTCATCACCCGTCGCGACTTGGCGTTGCCCACCGCGGTGAACGAGACGATCTCCTCCAGTGCGAGCTCGTCGAACCCGAACTGCAGCGCGGCTAAAGCCCCTTCCGGCGCGTACCCATGGCCCCAGAACGCTGCCGCGAGCCGCCATCCCACCTCGACGCACGGATATCCAAGCGTGTCGTCAGCAGGGCTGAGGCCGACGAACCCGATGAACGGCTGGCGGCCGGGAACCTCGACAGCCCAGAGGCCCCAGCCGCGTGCTTGAAAGCGCTGTTCGATCCGGTCGACGAACGCGTCGGACTCCTGTCGCGTCATGGTCGACGGAAACCACTCCATGACGCACGGATCAGCGTTCAGTGCCGCGAACGGTTCGCGGTCCCCTTCCCGCCATGGCCGGAGCACCAGGCGCTCGGTTCGCAACGTGACCATCTCCGGCATCGACGCGCACGGTATCCTCGGCTGCGTGTGCCGCGTCTGCATGAAGCGACCCGAGATCCCGGATGAGCGCTACGGCCGATGCGAGCAGTGCGTGAAGGCCGGGCGCAATGCCTTTCGCTTCCGCCTCTTTCCGGCACGCGGCGGCACCGGGCTGACCGTCAAGGCCGGCGAGCTCTCGCCCCACGCGCTGCGTCAGAAATGGCGTGCACCACTGGCCGCGTACAAAGGACATCTCGCCACCAAGACGAACCTCGGCCTGCACGAGCTCGAGATGGTCACGGCGAAGGAGCGTGTCGAGAGCCTGCGCGTCGCGCCCGACCTGGCCGGCCGGGATGCCGACGTCATGGGTGCGCTGCTCGAGGCCGCGGAGCGGACCGACTCGGCCTGGTGATCCGTTGCCTCAGTCGTTGAGGAGCCTCCACCACCACGAAGGTCCGGCGATCGCGCTCGATGCGATCACCTTCCACGTGACCTGCGTTCCGTCGGTCAGGGTTCCGTTGACCTCGCCAACCTGCGCACCCGCGGCGATGGGAGCGATGGGCTCGAACACGGTCACGCTCAAGCGGAACGCCAGCGGTCCACGCGCCAGCACGTTGTCGCTTCCCCCGGGGGCGTTCAGCTCCACAGGAGCCGCATCTCCCCAGCGTGTCGAGACGGTGCCGCTCACAGCCGGAACCGCTGCCGCGATGTTTACGACCCGATAGCTGCCGAGCACGGCCGCCACCGCGTTCTGCGCCCCGGCAAAAGCGGCGCCGAGCTCCGGGTGCGCGGGATCCGGCGCGGTCATCGCGGGTTGGCCGAGAATCGCACCCCAGACAGTCACCGACAGGGTCGGTGCGGAACCGTATGCCCTGGTGGCGGCGAAGAGCAGGCAGCCACCTGCCGCACCCGTCCACCCCGTCTTGATGCCGAGCCATCCCGGCACTTTCTGAAGCAGGACATCGAGGTTGCGCAGCACGGTACCGTTGGACAATCGCGCCTGCTGGACCGTCACCAACGCTTCGAGCGCCGGACTTTCGGTGACCGCTCTGGCAAGCAGCACGAGGTCGGCGGCGCTCGAGACCGTCCTGTTGCTCAGGCCGCTCGGATCGGCATAGTGGGTGTGATCCATACCCAGCGACACCGCTTTGGCGTTGAGGCGTGCGATGAACGCCGTGCGGTTGCCCGACACCCAGACCGCGAGGGACTCGGCGATGTTGTCGGCTGACGGCAGCAGCAGCGCGAGCAGGAGGTCACGCTCGGTGAGCACTTCCCCCGCGTGCACCGGCATGTTGGAACCGCCCTCCTTGACGGCCTGCCGGTACAGCACCACGTCGGACTGGGTCATCGTCCGCGAAGGTCCGGTTGCGCCGGGTGTCAGCGGAAGGGCGTCGAGCACCACCAGAGCGGTCATCGCCTTGGCGACGGAACCCGTCGGCCGCTCCACGGTCGCGTTGTGGCTCGCGACTGTTCCGAGCATGCTCGTCGAGAGCGCGAAGCTGCCGGGTGCGGGCACAGGGATCGGCGGTGGTGCGGCACCACCGAGCGGAAGCGTCGCCGTCGTGTCGATCACCACCGTCGCCCGTGGCGCCGGGGCGGTGAGCCTCACGGCCACGAACGAGGCGGCTCCGATGATGAGCGCCCCGATGATCGCCAGAAAAACGATCCAGGGCCACCGCGGACGCGGTGCCGTCATCGGGCTCGCCTTCGCATGTCTACACCTAGCATGCGTGCGTGGTCATCGACGACGTCACCGCGGACGCGGCGGCGTCACATCACGAGGCCTGAGCGATCAGGCCTTGGCCCGGCGCCCGGACTTGGCGCCCTTGACCGCGCTCGAGAGCGAGGTGCTGGCCGAGAACCGCACCACACGACGGGCGGGCACTTTCACCGCCTCCCCGGTGCGCGGGTTGCGGCCGAGGCGGGCTGCGCGCTGCGCGGTCTTGAAGTTGCCGAAGCCGTGGATGCGAACCTCGTCGCCTTTCTCGAGCGACTGTGCGATCGTGTCGAAGAACCAGCGCACCTCGTCGCGCGCTGCGGTGACGGTGATCTCTGCACGATCTGCTAGTTGCTTCGCGAGGACATCGCGTGTGATGACAGTTGCCATGCGTTCTCTCCAGGACACGGACGGGGAAACGCGAGCGATTGTAAGGAAAACGGCAATGGTTTCTCAACATCGACTGCATCCGCCTCTGTGCTAGCGTCGCATCGCGTGTCGGCGGCGAACGCCGGCGTCGCAGACGCGGAGTGGGACTCCGCGCTGCAGCGCATGGGCGGTCATTTCCTGCAGAGCACGCTCTGGCAGCGCGTCCAGGCGGCGCTCGGCCACGACGTCGTCTGGTCGCGCGACGAAGCGTGGATGTGGGCCGGCGCAATTCGCGCGGGACGCTTTCCCAGATACATGTATCTGCCGCACGGCCCCACCTCGGTTTCTTCGGGCGCAATGACAGATGCACTGGAGGATGCGATCGGGGCTGCGCGCGCGCGGTCTCTCGATTTCGTGCGCGCCGAGCCGGCGGGTGACTTCGCCGCTGACCCACTGGCGGCGAGCGGAGCGCTGCCCACACGGTCGATTCAACCGCGCTGGACCTGGGTCCTCGATCTCACTGCAGACGAGACCGAGCTACGACACGGTCTCTCGGCCGGACATCGCGGTGCGATCAATGCCGCGTCGCGCAGGGGACTGACCATTCGGGCGAGCAGCGATCCCGGCGATATCGAGGTGCTCCTGCGGCTGCAGGCGCTCACCGCCGCTGCGGGGCGATTCCACGGCCAATCCCCGTCGTATCACCGGACGGTGGCGGCAACGCTCATGCCCGAGGGTGCGGCGTCCCTGTACATCGCCGAGGCCGGAAACGATGCCGTGGCTGCCGCGCTGTGCTTCGACTTTGCCGGAACCCGGTATTACGCGCACGCGGTGTCCGATCCAGTGACCGGACGCCGGCTGCAGGCGGCGGCGCCACTTGTGTGGCGGATGATCCTCGACGCTCGCGAGGGCGGGGCACGGGCATTCGACTTCTGGGGCATCACGCACGGCGGCACGCCCGGACATTCCTGGGAAGGTTTCTCACAGTTCAAACGATCCTTCGGTGGCGAAGCCGTGGAGCGCGCCGGGACGTGGGACCTCGGAGTCCGCCCGTTCCGGCACCGTCTCTACCGCGCGGCGGTGCGCTTGCGCCGATGAGAGACGCCACACGCGGCGAGATCGCGCGATGGGACGAGCTGGTCGCCGGAAATCCGGACGGCGGGCAGATTCTGCAGACCCGCGCGTGGGGCGAGTTCAAACGTGCGCATCGGTGGATGCCGCGATATCTCGTCAGCGACGACGACCCCGCGATTGCGGTGCTCGTGTTGCGGCACAACGTGCCCGGGCTCGGCGAGCTCGGCTACATCCCGAAAGGCCCTGGTGTCGCGACGGCCGATCAGCTCGGCCCGCTGATCGACGGGCTCCGCGGGAGTGCGGGACGGGCCTTTGCGATGAAGATCGAGCCCGAGATCGAGCAGAGCGCGGACGCTGTCGCCGCATTGCGCCGGCTGGGACTCGAGAAGTCTCGCCACGACGTGCAGATCAGCAGGGCGACGATCATCGTCGACCTCCGGCTCGGTGAGGACGACCTCCTCGCATCGTTCAAACCGAAGTGCCGCTACAACATCCGTCTCGCCCAGCGGCACAGCGTCACCGTCGAGCCCGTCGCGCTGGACGCCTCGAGCATCGACCGGATGTACTCGCTGATGGCGTCGACGCGTGATCGCGCGGGCTTCACGTTGCGCAGCAAGGAGTACTTCTCGGGGTACTGGCGGCTGCACGCGGCTGCCGGACAGGGCCAGCTGTTCTTCGCATCGCTCGACGGCGAGGTGCTCGCCGGGGTGTTCGCCACGTACATCGGGAGCAAGGCCTGGTACAAGGACGGTGGATCGACCAAGGAGCACCAGTCCGTGATGGCGCCGCACCTCCTGCAGTGGGAGGTCATGCGCTGGCTCAAGTCCCGGGGCGTCGACCACTACGACCTGGTCGCCGTTCCTCCCGCCGCGGAGCTCAATCCCGAGCACCCGCTCTACGGCCTCTACCGCTTCAAGTCGGGGTTCAGCGATCGCATCACGGAGTTCGTCGGCACGTGGGATCTCCCCATTCGCCAGCGCTCCTACGCGGCGTGGAACCGCGTGGCCGAGCGGGCCGCCCACCAGTGGGCGTATCGCGTCAGGCACGACCTCCTGTATTGATGCTCGGACCGCTTCGGTTCCGCGAGTTCCGGCTGCTGTTCGCGGCTCGCGTGATATCGCTGACGGGATCCGCCATCGCCCCGATCGCGCTTGCGTTCGGCGTCCTCCAGGCGACCGGTGAGGCGACCGACCTGGGGATCGTGCTCTTCGCGCGGCAGTCGATTGAGACCGTTCTGCTGCTCGGTGGCGGAGTGCTCGCGGACCGCATCGACCGGCGGTTGGTGATGGTCGCCGGCAGCCTGGCCTCATGTCTCTCCGAAGCAGCGATCGGCGCGGTCTTTCTCACGCACACAGCGAACCTGCTGCTCCTGTGCGTCTTCGCGATGATCGACGGCATCGGGGACGCGCTCTTCTTCCCCGCGTCGGCGGGCCTGACGCCGTCGACGGTTGACGCCGAGCACCTGCAGAGGGCGAACTCGTTGATCGGGTTCGCCCGCAACGGTTCGTCGATCTTCGGAGCCGCTCTCGGTGGGGTGCTCGTCGCGGTCATCGGGCCGGGGCTGGGGATCGAGATCGACTCCGCCAGCTTCCTCGCTGCCGCTGTCCTGATCGCGCTGCTGCGATCCACGCCGGCCCCGGCGCGCGAGACGCGCACCGGACTGTTCGCGGAGTTGCGCGAAGGATGGACGGAGTTTCGGAGTCGCACGTGGCTCTGGGCGATCGTTGCGCAGTTCGCCTTCGTCAACGTTGCGTTTGCCGGGTCGCTGTTCGTCCTCCTTCCCCTCCGCGCCCGGCAGTCGTACGGCGGCGCCGGTGCGTACGGAGTCCTGATCGCCGTCTTCTCGGTGGGCGCGTTGTGTGCAGGCGCGCTGATGCTCCGGGTGCACCCGCGCCGGCCGCTGCTCGCGGCAACGCTCGGGATTCTCCTGATCGTTCCCGACCTGGTCCTGCTCGCGATGGGCGCGCCGTTGCCCGTGGTGGTCGTCGCGGCGTTGCTCGCAGGTCTCGGGACCGAGGTGTTCGGCGTGCTCTGGGTCACGACGATGCAGCGCGAGATTCCGGCCGATCTCCTGTCGCGCGTCTCCTCCTATGACGCGCTGGGGTCCATGGTCTTCACCCCGGTCGGCCTGGCGGTCGCCGCACCGGTCGCGATCGCAGTCGGGCTCTCAGGGGCGTTCTGGATTGCAGCGGGACTCCTCGCCGTTCCCACGCTGCTGGTCCTCGGCGTCGGCGACGTTCGCCGGATGCGCTCCCCGGATCCGGTCAGTGCCAGATCCGTTTCATGATCACCTTGGAGAGCTTCTCGGGATCGTGGTGGGTCGAGATCGACGACGACGCAACGTCGGCGAGGATGTAGTTCACCTGCTGGAGCGCCGCCTGGTCGCGGTCGAACCCGACCCTGGTGACGCCGGCCTCCACCGCCGACGGCGGGAGCGGCAGTCCGACGTTGCTGTTGACGATCACGTAGTCGAAGAGGTGATTGCCGACATGGTCCTCGATCGTCTTGAGGTGCTCGCTCACCGAGTACCCCATCGTCTCCCCGGGCTGGCCCGCGATGTTGCACACATAGACCTTCACTGCGGGGCTCACGCGCAACGCCTCAACCATCCCCTCGATGAGGAGGTTGGGGAGGATCGACGTGTACAGCGACCCGGGCCCGACGATGATCAATTCCGCGGCGAGGATGGCGTTCTCGGCTTCCGGGTTGATCTCCGCGTCCGGTGGGTCGAGGAACACGCGGTCGATGCGGTCCACTCCGTGCGGGACCTTCGACTTGCCGACCCTGACCTCGCTTCCCGCGGTCGCGCAGAGGACGACGTCACGCAGCGTCGCGGGCACGATCTGGCCGCGGACGGCGAGAACGCGGCCGGACTCCCGGATCGCATGCTCGAAGTCGCCGGTGATCTCGGCCATCGCCGTGATGAACAGGTTCCCGAAGGAATGGCCCGCCAGCGCCCCCTCGCCGCCGAAGCGGTGCTGGAAGAGCTCGGTCATCAGCGGCTCCGTCTCCGCGAGCGCGGTGAGGCACTGCCGGATGTCGCCCGGCGGCAGGACCCGATACTCCTCGCGGAGCCGGCCGCTCGAGCCGCCGTCGTCCGCGACCGTGACGATCGCGACGATGTTGCCGGTGTACTTCTTGATGCCGCGGAGCAGCGAGGAGAGTCCGGTGCCACCGCCGATCGCGACCACGCGCGGACCCTTCGCCAGGTAACGGAACTTGTAGAGCTGGTCGGCCAGACCGCGCTCGGTCGTGCCCCTTCCCGGGAGGAACGGTCCGAGGATGGACTGGCTGAGCTTGTAGAAGCTCAGCAGGATGAGCCCGACGCCGACCATCGCGAAGAGCAGCGCCCGCACAAGACGGGGAAGGAACTGCAGCGTGAGGTCGCCGACGAACGAGGGGAAGACGAAGGACGCGCTGTAGAGGTCGCGGAGGAGGTAGCCGACCGCGAGGCTGATCATCACGATGGCGACGAAGAGCAGCAGCAGCCAGCGCTTGACGTGAAGCCCCGGCGTGAACCAGCGCATCAGGTTCGCGTTCGGGCGAAATCGTGCCTTCATTACCGTCGCTCCGATTCTGTCACGAGGGAAAGGCCGGCTCGCGTTGTGCGGGGCCGCCGGCTCCTTGACTACGCCTGGTCGATCGACGTTCCCTTGGATGCGAGCTCCACGGGGTCGCGACGGCGGCGCAGCTTGGCCAGATTGTGCTCCGCGTCGATGTAGCGTGCCGTTCCCGAATACGAGCGCATCACCAGGCTCTGCGTGTGGCAGCGGTCCTCGCCGAGGAATCGCACCCCTTCGAGAAGCTCGCCGGGGGTGATCCCGGTCGCGGCGAAGAAGACGTTGTCGCCCGCCACCAGGTCGTCGAGCTCGAGAACGGTTCCCTCGGCCTTGCCCTCCTTGTCGAGGACGCCGCGCTCGCCCTCGCTGAGCCAGATCCTCGCCTGCATGCCGCCGCCGATGCACTTGATGGCGCACGCGGCGAGCACCGCCTCGGGCGCACCCCCGATGCCCATGAGGACGTCGATGCCGGTGCGGTGTTCCATCGCCGCCATGAGGCCCGCCGCGACGTCGCCGTCCATGATCAGCTTGACCCGCGCGCCCGCCGAGCGGATCTCCTCGAGGAGCGACTCGTGGCGCTCGCGGTCGAGCACCACGACGGTGAGGTCCTCGACCCGGCGGTCCTCGGCGCGCGCGATCCGCTTGAGGTTCTGCGCCACGCTCGCGGTGATGTCGATCACCTTCGCGGCGGCGGGTCCGACGATCAGCTTCTCCATGTAGTGGATGTGCGTGTGGTACATCGAGCCCCGCTCGGCAAGCGCGACGGTCGCGATGCCACCGGGGAGACCGCGAGCCACCAGCCGCGTCCCGTCGATCGGATCGACGGCGACGTCGACCGCCGGCGGGTTTCCGTTGCCGACCTGCTCGCCGATGTAGAGCATCGGGGCCTCGTCTTTCTCGCCTTCGCCGATGACCACGACGCCATCCATGTCGACGAACCCGAGGCTCCGGCGCATGGAGTTCGACGGCCGCCTGGTCGGCGGCCTCCTTCTGGTTGCGCCCCATGTGTCGCGCGGCGGCCATCGAAGCGCCCTCGGTGACGCGCACGAGCTCGAGGGCAAGGTTGCGATCGATCGGGGTCCCGAGGTCGCGCGGCCGCGTAGCCATTCGCCCGCGATCATACGGTGCGGGTCCCACGCAGACCACCGGTGCCGAACTCGACGATCGCGTCCGCGGCGCACGCCATCCCCTCGGCGAGCGCCTCGTCGAAGATCGCGTCGTCGTCACGCTCCAGCTGTGCTGCGCGCCCGAGGAACCCTCCCGCAAGCGCGTCCCCCGCGCCGGTCGGATCGACGACAGCGGTGACAGGGACGGCCTCCATTGCGATGATGCCCGTCGCGGTGACGCAGGCGGCACCTCGGGGGCCGTGCTTGACGACGACCGCCCGCAGCCGGCCGGTGCCGCAGAGCCCAGCGGCCGAGCTTCGCCACTCGGGGCTCCCGGTCAGCGCGGCGAGCTCGGAGCCGGTGAGGAAGAGCACGTCGGCGCGGGCAACCAGCGAGAGGACATCTGCGCGCCGGCCCTCGATGAACTCGGTCATCGAGTTGATGCCGATGAGTCGCGCGCCGGACTGATCGAGCACGGCGCGCTGGAGCGTCGGGTTCATGCTCGCGACGAAGAGGACCTCGGCGCCGGCGGAGCCCATCGGCAGCTGGGGCGTCCACTCGGGATCACAGCCCGGCTCCGATGCTTCGGAGGCCGTCACCCAGCGGTCGAAATCGTGGACGGCGTGCCAGCGGAAGGTCGGAGTGGCGCTCACCACCATGCCGTCGAGGTTCACCCCGGGGACATCGAGGATCGCCCGGTAGTCCGCAACGGTGTCGGTCCCGACGATGCCGTTGACACGGACCTCCGCGAACCGCGATGCCGCGAGCGCGAAGTAGACAGCGGATCCCCCGAGCACGTCGCGCCGGCCGGCCGGCGTGGTGACATCGTCGTGGTGGAACGTCCCCGCGACGGCCACATCCCAGGTCACCTGGGACGGAGGTTCAGCCGGCGACCGCGGTCCGGCCCCGGTCGCCGAAGAGCGGGATGATCGGCGCCAGCTTCGGTCGCCGCGACTCCAGGGAGCGCATGAGCAGGATCTCCTGCGCGTCGAACAGGACGTCGGCAACGTGGTCCGGGGCGCGGTCGATACCGAGGCGGTCGCGCAGGTCCGAGTCGACAGCGCCGACCGCGCGCACGACTGCGCTCCAGAGGGCCGGCGGGATCAGACGGAAGTCACGGAGCCGGCACTCCTCGATGAGGTCGATGAGCACATCCGCCTCGCGAACGCGAAGACGGGTCCGGGAGAGCCGCTCGCGACGGAACGCCGCGGCCCGTTCGATGCGCGCGATCTCCAGGCATGTCCGCTCCATGGGACCCGGTTGCGAGTGCGTGGCTGCGGCGTGCACGAGCGCGATTGTCCCACGCTCGGCTCAGGGTGCGAGGGTCGGTTTCCGGCTGTTACACGGGGTAGCAGATCGACCGCCAGCGCCCGCCGCCCGGCACGAGGTGCACGACGCGACGCACCAGCGCGACCGGATCGGGGTCGCCGACCTCGTACTCGACGTCGAGCTCCGCGACGTCGTGGTAGGTGGTGCCGCGCGAGGTGTCCACCCACTCCGGCAGGTAGCGCACCTCCTTGACCTTGACGCCGTGCAGCCTGCGCATCATCGAGCTCCCCTGCGCCTCGGCGAATGCCTCGGGTGAGCCCCAGCTGAGCTGACAGTCCTCGCTGAGCAGCGTGAATGCACGGCGGTACTGGTTGGCTCGCATCAGCTCCACGAACAGCGCCTCGCTGAACGCCGGGTTGCCCCGCGGTCGCGTTCCGGCAGGACTGTGTCCGCGCTCGTGCGCATCGACGAGCGCGGCCGCGCGCCGGGACGTGATCGTGGCGGTCTCACTTCCTGCCCAGAAGGCGCGCGTGTCGGCGTCGACCTGAGTCGAGAAGGGTTTCGGCGCCTCTGCGACCGCGGACTCGATGCCCGCAGCGTGCCCGTCGATGTCAGCCGGGTGGCGCCCCGGCCGGTGCAGCCAGCGCGTGAACGGGTTGCCGTCACGGGTGGGGCGCTTCCCGTCGAAGGACCCGCGACGGGTCCGATCGGTGCCGATCAGGACGTGAGGGGGCAGCGGCATCGCCGGCGCCAGTGTACGCGGGTGTGTCGCCCGCGCAGGGCCATGCGTCCGCCCTCTAGGATCGCGTGATGCCGCTATCCCGCGCCCGAATCCTGCTCGCGGAGGATGAGGCCGCGGTCGCCCAGCAGGTGATCAACCGCTTCACCTTGATCGGCCACGAAGTTCGCTGGGCCAAGGCTGTCCGCGAGGTCCGCGCCGAGCTCTCCGCGTTCGACCCGGACGTGCTCATCCTCGACGCCACCCTCGACACCGACGGGCTCGAATTGTTCCAGGCGATCCGCTTCGCGCCCGAACACCCCCGCGCGGGAGTCGTGATCCTCACCGCCGCAGGTGATGTGCCCGCCCGCGAACGGGCTCAGCAGCTGGGCGCGGCCGCTGTGATGATGAAACCGGTGCGCAGCGACGAGCTCGTCGACATCGTCGAGGACCTGCTCACCTACATCTGACGCGGTCAGTGGAAGACGGCGTCGAGGACGATGTTGAGCCCGCTGCCGCCCACCCACAGCACCAGGACCGCCCAGACGTAGACGGGAATCGGCGCCGGCTGGTCGTACCAGCCCACCACGCGCTTGTCGGTCATCACAAGGATCGCGAGGCCGTCGAGGAGGATGAAGAGCAGGGTGCCGAGCAGCCCGGGCACGCCGGCGCTGTTCCCCGAAACAGCGAGCACGACCTCCGAGACGAGCGCGAGCGCGATGTGGGTTGCGAGGGTGCCGATCTGCACGTGGCGAACCCACGCGTGGCGGCGGGTGAGCAGCGCGGCGAGGATGATGAGCGTCGCCGCGAACGCAGCGGACGAGACCGCCTCGATCACCTGTGCCGCGAACGGCAACGCCTTGGCGCCGCTGCTGCTCTGCACCGCGCCCGCGAACGGCGCGAGCGTCACCAGCAGCGCGAGGATCACGAGCAGGAGATCCCACGTGTAGACATAGAGAACCGCGCCCGGGCGGTGCTCCTGCTCCTCGCCTCGCGACGTCACCGAGTTCGGCACGCCCGCGATGATGGCATCGCGGGGACGGGTCGCCGCGCGCAGGTCGCGACGTACCCTTTCGCCGTGACCACCATCACGGTCCTGCGCGGTGATCAGACCGGCCAGGAGCTCCTCGACGAATCGCTGCGCGTGATCGCGCCGGACGTGATCGGCGTCGACCTGGACCTGCTGGAGTTCGATCTCTCCCTCGCGAACCGTCGCGAGACGCGAAACGGAGTTGTCGGCGACGCGGCGGACGCGATGCGCGAGTGCGGCTTCGGGCTCAAGGCGGCAACGGTGACCCCCACCGCTCGGGGTGATGTTGGCAGCCCCAACGCGCTGCTCCGCGAGCGCGTCGGCGGACGCGTGATCCTCCGCACCGGGCAGCGACTCCCAGGGGTTGCCGGGATCGCGGGTGTCAGCGCGCCGATCAGCATCGTTCGCATGGCCGTCGACGACGCCTACAACGCCGAGGAGTGGCGCGAGGAAGGCGACGACGACGAGATCGCCTTCCGCACCGAGCACATCTCGCGCTCCACCTGCCGCGCCGTCGCGGAGTTCGCCTTCGTGCACGCGGCGCGAACCCAGGCGCGGGTGTTCGGCGGGCCGAAGTTCACCGTGTCGCGGGTCTACGAGGGCATGTTCAAGGAGGAGCTCGACGCGGCCGCGGGGCGGCATCCGGACGTGGACTACGAGCCGCAGCTCATCGACGCGACGTACGCGCTGCTCTTCAGCCGGGCGGGCGACGCGCTGGTGATCCCAGCGCTCAACCGTGACGGCGACTGCCTGAGCGACCTCGTGCTGCCGCTCTTCGGCAGCATCGCCGGCGCCGAGTCGCTCCTCCTCGGCTTCGACCACGACCCGCTCGTCCCGAAGGTCGTCATGGCCGAGGCCCCGCACGGCACCGCGCCGAGCCTCGAGGGCAAGAACGTCGCCAACCCGATGGCGATGATCCTCGCCGCGTCCGCGCTGCTCGGCTTCGCTCGGGAGCCGGGATGTGTCAGGGCGTCGGGCGCCATCCGCCACGCGCTGTTCGAGGTGCTGCGAGCCGGCATTGCAACCTCCGATCTGGGAGGCAACGCCTCCATGTCCGAGTTCACCGACGCCGTCATCACCCGGACCCGTTCGGCGATCGCGGCCGCGTGAACCGCATCAACCTCGACCACGCCGCGACGACGCCGGTCGCACCGCCGGTGCTCCAGGAGATGCTGCCGTACTTGACCACAACGCAGGGCAACCCATCGTCGGTGCACGCCTCGGGAAGAGCGGCCCGCGCCGCCGTCGACACTGCTCGCGATCGCCTCGCCGCCGTGCTCGGTTGTCCCCAGCGCGAGATCGTCTTCACCGGGTCCGGGACGGAGTCGGATAACCTCGCGCTCCGGGGCGTCGTCGAGCGCTGGGGCGACGAGCGTGGCCGGCACCTCGTCGTCAGTGCGGTCGAGCACGAGGCGGTCCTCGAGACCGCGCGGCGTCTCGAGGAGACCGGGGCTGCGACCCTCACCATCACCGGCTGCGATCAGCACGGCCGCGTCTCGCCGGAGTCGGTCGCCGCGGCCGTGACCCCGGACACACTGCTTGTTTCCGTCATGTTCGTCAACAACGAGACGGGGGCGATCCAGGATGTCGCCGCGATCGCGGGCGCCGTGCGCGATCGCAACCCGCGGACGCTGATCCACACCGATGCGGTGCAGGCGCTCGGCCGGGTTGCGGTGCAGCCGGCCGCGCTCGGCGTCGACCTGCTGACGCTCTCCGCGCACAAGGTTTACGGGCCGAAGGGGGTCGGCGCGCTGTGGGTGCGCCACGGGGTGCTCATCGCCGCGCAGAGCACCGGCGGCGGCCAGGAGCGCAATCGCAGGAGCGCCACGGAGAACGTTGCCGGCGTCGTCGGCTTCGCCCGGGCGGCGGAGCTGGCCGAGGCGGAACGCGCCGAGGAGACGGAGCGCCAGGGCGCGCTGTGCGCGAGGTTGATCGACGCCGTCGGCGCCGCCGTGGCGGGCGTGACCGTCACGAGCGCGGCCGGCAGCACCGCCGCCGGCTTCGCGAGCTTCGCCTTTGCGAGGGTGCGCAGCGACGTCCTGCTCGCCGCGCTCGACATGGCAGGGGTGGACGCGTCCGCCGGGTCCGCGTGCGCGAGCGGGGCACCGCTCCCCTCGCACGTGCTGCGCGCGATGGGCTATCCCGACGACCTTGCGGCGGGCGCGCTTCGCTGCACCACCGGTCGCGAAACGACCGAGCGGGAGATCGATGTCGCAGCCGTCACCATCGCCGAGGCGGTGGAGCGGATCAGGGACCGCTCGGGGACGCGGCTCGCGCCGGTGACCTGATCCGGCGTCAGGCCGGAGGCTTGAGACCGATGTCCGCGCGGAGCGTGGACGCGGCGGTCGCGGCCGTGGCGAGCAGCGGGATGATCTGGTCCTGGACGCTCGCGATCGTCGCGAGGCTCGGTGCGGTGGCCGCCTGCTCGAGGAGCGCCTCGATCGCCGCGTCATCGCTCAGGAGGTGGCTGGCGTCGGTGGCGGCGGTCCCGCTGTAGGGCGTCGCCCGGATCGCGTTGTCGTAGGTGATCGTCGCCTGGCGCTGCGCGCTGAACGCCATCTGGCACGCCGTGAGCGCCGCGGTGGGGCTCCCGACGTCGCACGAGGCGTTCTCGGTGATGGCGATCTGGGTCTCGCTCGCGTTGTACGCGCTCGCCGCCGCGATGTATCTCGCCTGGATCTGCTCCTGCGAGAGCGGGGTCGGGGTCGGCGTCGGCGTCACCGAGGATCCGCCGCAGGCGGCCAGAAGGGTGGCCGTGACCGCGCACGAGATCAGGAAGGGGGATTGGAGCCGAGGCATCAACGCCCGGCGAGAATATCGCAGCGGCGTCCCCAATCCTCTCGGGCCTCCGGTGCGGCGTTGTATAATCCTGACCATGACAGTCGGAATTCTCTCGAGTTCAGAACGGCGCACCGCCCACCGGCATACGTCGGAGCCCGGCGCCCCGCCGGCAGCCTCGTTCTCGATGCGCGTCAGCTCCAAGGCGCACTACGGGCTGCGCATGATGACCGAATTCGCCAAGGCGTACGGCTCGGGGCCGTTGAGCATCGCCGAGGTCGCCCGCGTGGAGCATCTCCCGCTCGCGTACCTCGAGCAGCTGGCGTCGCAACTCAGGCGCGGCGGCCTTGTCGAGAGCACCCGCGGCGTCCACGGCGGCTACTCGCTCACCCGACCGGCCGATCAGGTCAGCGTCCTCGACGTGGTGACCGTGATCGAGGGCGAGGTCGCCCCGGTCGAGTGCGTCGCCCATGGGTACGTCACCGGCGCCTGCCAGCGTGAGGGTGAGTGCGCGTCGCGCGCCCTCTGGATGCGTCTCAAGCAGAGCATCGACGCGGTGCTCAGCCAGACGACCCTCGCCGAGCTGGTCGCCGATCAGTCGTTGATCGACGCGATGGCCCCGGCGGAGGCGGGCCGATGACCCAGGCGGTCCTGTCGGTCAAGGGGCTGCACGCCACCGTCGAGGGCAAGGAGATCCTCAAGGGCGTCGACCTCGAGGTCGCCCAGGGTGAGGTGCATGCGCTCATGGGTCCGAACGGCTCGGGCAAGAGCACCCTCGCGTACACCCTCATGGGGCATCCGAAATACATGGTGACCGGCGGCTCGGCGAGCTTCGCCGGCGAGGACCTGCTCCCGCTCACGGCCGATGCCCGGGCCCGTCTCGGTCTGTTCCTCTGCTTCCAGTACCCGACCGCCATCCCGGGCGTCACCACCGTCAACTTTCTGCGCGCCGCGCTCCGAGCCCAGGGCAAGGAGATGCCGGCGCGGGAGTTCCTCAACCGGCTCAGCGCCGAGATGCAGGAGCTGAAGATCGACGAGAGCTTCCGCTCGCGCTACATCAACGACGGCTTCTCGGGGGGCGAGAAGAAGCGCTCGGAGATCCTCCAGCTGGCGATGCTGCGGCCGCGGCTCGCGATCCTCGACGAGACCGACTCGGGCCTCGACGTCGATGCGCTGCGCACCGTCGCCGACGGCGTCATGCGGCTCTGCGGACCGGACATGGGGGTCCTCGTCATCACCCACTACCCGCGCATCCTCGAACATCTTCACCCGGATCGCGTGCACGTCCTTCACGACGGGCGCGTGGTCACCTCCGGCGGGGCGGACCTGGCGCGACAGATCGAGCGCGAGGGGTACGAGCCAATTCTCGGGACGGCTGCGGCCGTCACGGCGTAGGAGGATCCGCTCATGGCGGTGCAGGCACACGAGCTGACCAAGGACTACAAATACGGCTTCTCCGACGTGGACGTCTCGGTGTTCCGCACCGCGAAGGGTCTGTCGCCGGAGGTCGTCGCGTCGATCTCGATGCACAAGGACGAGCCCGAGTGGATGTTGAAGTTCCGTCTCAAGGCGCTCGACCACTTCCGCAAGCGGCCGATGCCCAACTGGGGCGCTGACCTTTCCGGACTCGACTTCGAGAACATCTACTACTACGTCAAGCCCGTCGAGGAGATGAGCCGGTCATGGGACGACGTCCCTGACTCGATCAAGAACACCTTCGACCGGCTCGGGATCCCGCAGGCGGAGCGCAAGTTCCTCGCCGGCGTGAGCGCCCAGTACGACTCGGAGGTCGTCTACCACAGCATCCGCGAGGACCTCGAGAAGCAGGGCGTGCTCTTCAGCGACTGCGACACCGGCCTGCGTGAGCACGAGGAGCTCTTCCGCAAGTATTTCGGGACGGTCATCCCGCCGAACGACAACAAGTTCGCGGCGCTCAACAGCGCGGTGTGGTCGGGTGGATCCTTCGTCTACGTGCCGAAGGGCGTGAAGGTCGACATCCCGCTGCAGGCCTACTTCCGCATCAACAGCGACAACATGGGCCAGTTCGAGCGCACGCTGATCATCGCGGACGAAGGATCGTCGGTCCACTACATCGAGGGCTGCACGGCGCCGAACTACTCGAGCGACTCGCTGCACAGCGCGGTCGTCGAGTTGATCGCGCACAAGGGCGCCAAGATCCGGTACACGACCATTCAGAACTGGTCCGACAACGTCTACAACCTGGTCACCAAGCGCGCCATCGCCAACGAGGACGCGACCGTCGAGTGGATCGACGGCAACCTCGGGTCGAAGGTCACCATGAAGTACCCCTCGGTGTACCTGATGGGAGAGCGTGCGCACGCGGAGGTGATGAGCGCCGCGTTCGCCGGCGACGGCCAGCACCAGGACGCGGGCAGCAAGGCCATCCACGTGGCGCCGAACACGACGAGCAACATCGTCTCGCGCTCCATCAGCAAGGGGAGCGGGCGCACGTCGTATCGCGGGCACATCAAGGTGCTGCCCAAGGCGCACAACGTCAAGGTGAGCGTGCGCTGCGACGCGCTGCTGCTCGACGAGGAGTCGCGCAGCGACACGTACCCCTACATGGACATCGAGAACCCGGACGTCACGATCGGCCACGAGGCGAGCGTCAGCAAGGTGGGTGAGGACCAGATCTTCTACCTGACGTCGCGCGGCATCACCGAACAGGACGCGACAGCGCTCATCGTCAACGGCTTCTTCGAGCCCTTCGTCAAGGAGCTGCCGATGGAGTACGCAGTCGAGCTGAACCGTCTGCTCGCGCTCTCGATGGAGGGTGCGATCGGGTGACCACACCGCTGGCCGTCGAGCCCACAGCAGTGCTGGGGCCTGAGGTCGCGGCAGCCCGGGCGGCCCGTTCCCCGGCGTGGCTCGCGGCGCGCCGGCGCATCGCCTGGGACGCCTACGAGGCTTTGCCGATGCCGTCCTCGCACAGCGACGAGGACTGGCGCCGCACCGACATCTCGGGCCTGCACCTGGAACGCTTCGCACCGCTCGAGACCGTTGACACCGCGGTGCTCGACGCCATGCGCGCGCAGCGCGACAGCGCCGCGCCGGACGCCGCGTTCATCTTCGACGGCCCCGTCGAGACGCTCATCGAAGGCGCCGACACGCTCCTCGCGCAGGGGATCATCGTCACCACGCTCGAGGAGGCCGCGACCGTGCATCCGGAGCTCGTGCAGCGCGCACTCGCCGCGGTTCGTGTCGACGAGTTGAAGTTCGCCGCTCTCTGGAACGCGATGTGGCGCGGCGGCGCGTTCGTGTACGTTCCACGCGGGGTCGAGGCGCTTGCCCCGGTCTGGATCGCGCACGCGGCGTCCGGCTCGAACGTGGCCGTGTTCCCGACCACCGCCGTCCTGCTCGAGCAGGGCGCGGCGCTCACGGTCGTCGACGCCTACGCGTCACCTGCCGGGACCGATTCCGTGCTCAGCGACTCGGTGGTCGTGCTCTCCGCCGGGCGCGACGCGCGCCTCGACTACTGCACGGTGCAGCAGTGGGGGGCCGGCGTCTGGCACATCGCCGTGCAGCGAACGCTGCTCGACGCCAACGCCAAGCTTCGGTTCACCGGCATCACGCTGGGCTCACGCCTGCAGAAGGCATGGTGGGAAGTCATCCTCGAGGGCACCGGCAGCGAGGCCGACATCCTCGGCATCTGCTTCGGTGACGGCACGCAGCACATCGATCATCAGTCCCTGCAGGCCCACGTCGGCGCGGAGACGCGCAGCAACCTGCTCCTCAAGGTCGCGGTGCGCGACACCGCGCGCTCGGTGTACGGCGGCATGATCGACGTCGCGCCGACGGCGGTGCATGCCGACGGCTACGTGGCCAACCGCAACCTCCTGCTCAGCCAGGGCGCCAAAGCGGACTCGATCCCGCGGCTCGAGATTCGCGCGAACGACGTCAAGTGCGGGCACGGCGCCACAGCCGGCCACATCGACGCGGACCAGCGCTTCTACCTCATGGCACGAGGCGTGCGACCCGACGAGGCGAGCTCGCTGATCGTGCGCGGGTTCATGGACGACGTCCTCGACCGGGTGCCGCATCGTGGGTTCGCCGAGCTCGCGGGCGCGCTGCTCGACGCGGAGATCGCCGGCGCATCGGTGGCCGGGGTCGCCGCAGCCGGGGCATGAGCGCCGGCTGGGTCGACGTGGCCCGAGCAACCGACATCCCGCCCGGCTGCGCCGCGCGCGTCGAGATCGACGACGTCCCGGTCGCGATCTTCAACGTCGAGGGAACCTTCTACGCGCTCGACGACACCTGCAGCCATGCGGAGGCGTCGCTGAGCGAAGGCGACCTCGACATCGATCGGTGCGTCATCGAATGCCCGCTGCACGGCTCGAGCTTCGACCTCCGCACCGGTGACCCGCTGTCGCTCCCGGCCGTCGAGCCGGTGCGCGTCCATCACGTCGAGGTCTCCGACAGCGGGATGCTGCGCGTCGCGCTGGCGGACGAGGTGGCTGCGCAGTGACCACGCACGTCGCCGAGCAGAGCGGGCTCGACGTTGCGCGCATCCGCGCCGACTTCCCGATTCTCGAGCGCCGCATCGGCGCGCATCCGCTCGTCTACCTCGACTCCGCGGCGACGTCGCAGAAACCGCGCGCCGTCGTGGATGCGATCGATGCGTACTACGCGACCAGCAACGCCAACGTCCATCGCGGCGTGCACACCCTCGGCAACGACGCCACCGACGCGTTCGAGCATGCGCGAGCACGTGTTGCGGCGTTCATCGACGCTCCGGCGAACGGCCTGGTCTTCGTGCGCAACACCACCGAGGCGCTCAACCTCGTCGCGTCCTCGTACGCGACCCAGCTCCTCGAGCCCGGGGACCGCATCCTCGTCACCGTCATGGAGCACCACAGCAACATCGTGCCCTGGCAGCTGGCGGCTGAGCGGCGCGGCCTGACGCTCGCCTCGATCGACATCGACGCCGAGGGCCGCCTCGACCTGAGCAACCTCGACGAGCTGCTCGCACCGCCGACCCGGCTACTGGCTATCGGCCATCAATCCAATGTGCTCGGCACCGTGAACGACATCAGCACCATCGCCGCGCGCGCTCACGCGGCGGGCGTCCTCGTCTGCGTCGACGCCGCGCAGTCGGTGCCGCACATGAGCTTCTCGGCGCGAGAGCTCGACTGCGACTTCATCGCGTTCAGCGGTCACAAGATGTGCGGACCCATGGGGATCGGGGTGTTGTGGGCGCGGCCCGAACTGCTCGAGCGCATGCCGCCGTTCATGGGCGGCGGGAGCATGATCAGCCGCGTCACGCTCGAGCGCAGCACATGGAACACGGTCCCCCACAAGTTCGAGGCGGGCACGCCGGACGTCGCCGGCGCCGTCGGGCTCTCCGCCGCGTGCGATTACATCGACGGCATCGGCCGCGACCGCGTCCACGCGCACGAGATCGCGCTGACGCGCCACCTCCTGGACGTTCTGGACGAAGTTGGCGGTATCACGGTGTTCGGGCCGCGTGATCTCGAGGCGCGCGGTGGTGTCGTGAGCTTCAACCTGGCGGACGTGCACGCGCACGACGTGGGCACGATCCTCGACCGTCGCGGGATCGCGGTGCGCGCGGGGCACCACTGCGCGCAGCCGCTCATGGCGCGGTACGACGTCCCGTCGATGGCGCGCGCGTCGGTGTACCTGTACACGACGCACGAGGAGATCGACGCCCTCGGCGAAGGGCTCGGCGAGGTCCGCAGGGTCTTCCGGGTCTAGCGACCGCCGCGCGGCGCGAACCGTCACGCGGCATCCGAACGGTCCCGTGCACATGGTGCGGTAGCGAACAACTTGTGATGGTGTTCGGCGGTGTTGCGACTCTGGCGATCGGTGTCAGACGCCAACGCGCGGTGCACCGCCAGTTGTAGGAGCCAGCCGCGGCGGACCAGACGCCGATGCCCTTCCCGCGTCAGTGGCCCGTCGCGGTGAGTCACGCGGTCCGTCTGCTTCCAACAACGCTAACCAGCGCTGAAGAAGCTTCTGAGCTGATCCGCGACGGCTTTCGGGTTGCCGTTGGCGTTCCGGCGTGGGTCAGGGTTCCACGCGGCTGCGTGATCGAGGCCTTCCAATTCAACGCGGTGCACGTAGGGGATGACGCGTTCGAGGTCGCCGAGTGTGCGTCGAAGGTAGCTGGGACTCTTGCTCCCGCCGAGCAGCAGGACCGGTTGCGTGATACCGCGAAACGCCTCGATGGACCCGTCCATGGACCGCACGATCGCAAAGTCGAACTGGAATGCGACGGCCAGTTCGGCCATCGGTGCGTAGTTGCCTGAACCGGACTGTGCTTCGGCCCTCATGATGCCGCGGATCCCGAGCTTGACTGCCCAGTCGGGCAGAGCCCGCATCAACGACGGGCCCATCTCTGCAACCTTCATGCCGGTCGTGAGCATCCCCGCCAGGTCGCCGGCAGCCGCGTAGTGTCTGAAGCGCGAGACGCCCTTCGCTGGCACCCCGTCCGGGAAGATCGCCGGCTCGTAGAGTGCGATCTTCTCGATCCGAGGCAGCGCGGCGGCGGCCCGGAGTGCGACGTCTCCTCCGGAGCTGAGGCCGAACACATAACGCGAATTCGTTGCCCCCAGCACGGCGTCGAGGTCGTTGACGTCGTCGCCGACGGTGTAGTCCGGCGTGTATGGGTGTGGGCTGATGCCCCGTCCGCGCCGATCGGGAACGATGACGGTGAAGGCGTCCGCAAGTGCTTCGGCGAGTTCGCGGAGTGAGTAGGCATTGCCCATGGCGCCCTGGACGAGCACCAGTCCCGGGCCATCTCCGATCCTCTCGAACCCGATCCTGGTTCCGTCGACGGAGACGGCATGGTCAACGGTGGGGCCGTTGTCGGGCATGATAAACTTCCAATACGGGATATTTCTGATATGGAAGTATTATGAAGGATGACGCCCCGGGATTCAAACCCGTCCTCGATGAGGAGGAACTCGGTCAGCAAGGTTGCACAGCTCTGGAGCACGCTCATCGGTCAGGCCATCCTGTTCAACGAGCGGGTCGCGCGAACCGTCGGGATGAGCGCCGTCGACTTGCAGGCCTTCGGGGTGGTCTCGCGCCACGAAGGCCCGATCACGCCAACCGAAATCATGGCGCAGACGGGTCTTCCTGCCAGCACGATCACGCGCGTGCTCGATCGCCTTGAGCAGTCGGGTTACGTCACGCGCAGCAACGTGCGCTCTGACCGGCGCAAGGTCCCCGTCGAAGTGATCCCTGCAATGGCGACCAGGATCGCGCGGCATTACATCGGCAAGATCGAACAGATCCGGGACCTCAATGCCAAGCGAACCCAGGCCGAGATCGCCACGGTGATCGCATACCTCAGCGACCTCGCCAACCTCGATGAGGTCTGAGCCCGCGCAGTCTCATCGCGTGGCTGCACAGGAGGCCCCCTTCGAGTGTCACGACCTGGACGAATGAATCCAGCGTCAATACCTCCCGGCCGCCAACAGCTATCGGGGGCTGAGGAACGTCATGATGCGAGCGGCAGCTGCTGCTCGAACCGGCAGCAGTCCGTGACCGAGTCCCGGGTAGACGACCAGCTCCCCGTTGCTGAGCTTTCGCACCTCGCGGCGCAGCAGATCGATCTTCGCGAAGGGATCGCGGTCTCCCGACAGCAGGAGCACCGGGCACTCGATCGCCGGCCAGTGCGCCGTGCGCAGCTCGTCGGGATGTCCCGGACGGTGGAGCGGATAGCTCAGGAGCACCAGCGCCGCAACCGGCTGCTCCGAGGCGAACATGCTCGCCATCCGGCCCCCGAAGGAATGGCCTCCGATCGCCGCGCCCGGGTGGACGACGAGCGCCTCGCGAAACACGGCGACCGCACGGTCGGGACTCGATCGCGGGAGGTCGAGCGCCTGCGCGACAACCCCATGCGTCGCAAGCGCTTCGACCCAGGGACGCATCGAAGCGGCGGTCCCGGACGCGCCGTGCCCGAGGAGCAACGTCGGTTGCCCCTCGGTGCGCGCCGGCTCAGCCCTGCTCACGCTCGAGCACTGCGAAGGCCGTCGGCTGTTCAACGTGTGCGCGCGTCGCGGGCCTGCCGGGGAGCCACGCCGCGCAGATGAGCGCACCGCACAGCAGGATTCCGCTGCCGCACCAGAACGGCAGCCCCGCGTTGACCCCGTAGAGGGAGCCGAGGACCGCGGCGCCGAACGCCATGCCGGAGAACTGGTACAGCCCGCCGATGCCCATGGCGCGTCCGCGCAGCGTCTCCGGCGTGCTGTCGCCGATCACGGCAAAGAGGCTCGGTTCGAGGATCACCGTCGCCACCGCCTCGATCGCGCCGACAACAAGGATCACCGCCAGGATCCGAAGGAATGGATACGTGGATGCGCACGTGGCCACGACCAGCATCCCGGCAGTCACGAGCTTGCGCCGGTCGGCCCGGTCTGCCAGGCGACCCCCGGCTCGCGCGAGCAGCAGGATCGGCAGCGCGAAGAGGCTCACCGACAGCCCGATGATCAGCGGGCTGTTGCCACGTGCCGCCAGGTATTGCGGCCAGACGACGTCGTACATCGACCAGATCGTGCCCACGGCGAAGAGCGCCGCGATTGGAACCACGATTCCGCGAAGGCGCCACCAGCGAAATCGCTCCCTCACGACCACCGTCGTCGCCGGCGTGGCGCGGGTCTCGGGAACGCGGAGCATCGGTCCGATCCCGATGAACATCGAAAGCCCGGTGACGCCGAAGACGGCGGAGTCCTGCCACAGAGCGGCCGCGCCGCCGATGAGCGGCCCCACGAGAAGGCCCACCATCTCGTACGCCTGCAGCTGCGAGAACCGTTGCGCCCGCCGCTCCGGAGCGCTGAGGTCGGTCAGGGCGGCACGCAGCGCCGGAACGTAGGCGCCGGCGCATGCGCCCATGAGGATGCGGAGCGCGGTGAGCACCGGCAGGGTGCCGATGTTGAAGAACAGGAAGAACGCGAGGACCGCGTACACGAGCCGCGGTCCGACCAGGAACGGCTTCCGCCCCCAGCGATCGCAGAGGCGCCCGGCCGGCACCTGGACGAGGGTGTTCGCCACGAGCGGCCCGGCGATGAAGATCGCGACGGCGACCGAGTTCCCGCCGCGATGCGCGACGTACAGCGGGGCGATCGGAAACACCGCGGCGACACCCGTGAACATGATCAGCTGGCCGATGAGCAGCCAGAACGCGGGGTCCCGCTCGCGTTTGCCGGCGCGTGAGAGCACGTCGGTGCGGGCCATGCCGGCCATTCTCGGGGTGCGTTCCGAGGTTTTGCACGTGAACGGTTGGACTACGATGGTTCCATGGCAGTCGGGTACACGCCGGTCGACGACGACCTCTATCGCGAGATCATCCTCGACCACTACCGCAATCCCCGCCACCACGAGACGGTGGAGCCGGCGGACCGCGTCATCGAGGCGAACAACCCCCTCTGCGGCGACGAGATCGACCTCAGCTATCGACTCGCCGACGGAACGGTCGTGGCGATCGGTTTCACGGGCCGCGGCTGCTCGATCAGCCAGGCATCGGCGAGCATGCTCTGTGAGGCCGTGACCGGCATGAGCGTCGAGAGCGCTGCGCGCCTCGCGGAACAGTTCCGGGCCATGCTCACCGGGGACGGCAACGGTGGCGCCGAAGGCGACGACATCGGCGACCTCGAGGCGCTGCGCGGCGTGCGCGCGTATCCGGTGAGGGTCAAATGCGCGACCCTGGTGTGGAACGCATTGCTCGAAGGGCTGAGCGCTACCGAAACGAGGACGGCACCATGACCACAACCGAACCCGCTGCGCAACCCGAGGCGAAGGCTTCGGATGAGCTCATCCGAGCCGCGCTGAGCGAGGTCTACGACCCCGAGATCGGCATCGACATCGTCTCGCTCGGGCTCATCTACGGCACGAACATCGACGACGAGGGGCTGCTCACGATCGACATGACGCTCACCACGCCGTACTGCCCGATGGGACCGATCATCGAGACCCAGGCGCATGCGGTGTGCGCTCCGCTGCCCGGAGTTCGCGACGTGCACATCAACCTCGTCTGGACGCCGCCCTGGGACCCGCGGACCATGGCTTCTGACGAAGCACAGCTCGAGCTCGGCATCTACTGACCTCGACGCCGGCGGGGCCGGTCTGGCATCGTTCGGCAGATGGAACGTGTCTTCACGCATGCCGAGGCGACGGCCCTCCTGCCCCAGCTGACCGACATCCTCACGGACCTCCGCGACGCGCAGCGCGCCGCGGCCCGGCAGGGCGGGACATTCATCTCGCACGCGGTCTCGACCAACGGGTCCGCCGCCGCCGCTGTGACGGCCTCAGGGCCGTTTCTCGAGGCGCAGCGGCTCTCTGGCGAGGTCGAGGCCCTCGGGGTGATCCTGCGCGACCCTGAGACCGGCCTCGTCGATTTCGCGTCAGTTCGCGACGGCGAGCAGATCTACCTCTGCTGGCGCCTCGGCGAGGAGCGGATCGGGTTCTGGCACCAGCGCGACACGGGGTTCATGGGCCGCCTGCCGCTCTGATCGGTCAGGAGGCCGGCTGCGCGCCCGCAAGGTGCGCGACGTCGTCTTTCGTCATGCGCACGAAGAGCGCAAGGTCGTCGCTGCGATCCAGGAAGCGCACCTGCACCACGACGTCGTGCGTGAAGAAACCGTTGGGGCGCACCACGATCCCGACCAGCTCGCCTTCATCGAAGAGTACGTCCTGGACCGTCCCGAGCTTGTCGCCGCCGTGTCCGATCATCACGTTCTCGCCATGCCGGATCTCGATATCGCCCTCGGCTTTGTCGGCCTTCTCGCTGAGGGTCGAGAAGATCGGCCCGGCGCCGAGCGAGCCGCCGATCAACGCTCCCGCGTACCGCCACTGATCTCCCGGCTGTAGAGGGGCGCAGCCGTAGCTCAGATAGGGCGGCAGACCGCGCGTGGCGCGCTTGTCCAGCTTCAGGAGCACGTTCTCGCGGGTGAGAGTGGCGACGGCGTCGAGCGGCACGATGACCTCGGCGACCATCATCCCCGCGCCGGGCGCCAGGACGCGGCCGGAGAACCACTCCGTCTCCTGCACGATGAGCGCGTGCGGATCCCATGACTCGGCGTCGACGATGATCCGCCGGAGGGTCCCGGCATGATGGCCGTCGGACGTGTGCACCGACGCCCCGAGATGGAAGTCGTCGAGGCGATGTCCGGGCGATGCGCCGCCGTCACTCACGACAACACTCCAAACCGGGATACACTTTGGGGGCGTCTCTCGGCCCGGACCCGCCCCGCCTCACATACGACGCATGCGGACGCGGTGCCGTGGCACTCAGGCAAAAGGAGGACCTTCGCCGATGAACGATTGTTCGAGTACCACGGGATTTCCGACCAGCGCAGTGGTGGAGAACTGACGGCAGGGAGCCAGGTCACCACTCGGAGAGAGGCGCAAACCGCCGTTCCCGGCGGTCTCTCCACGCACTTGCGCTAACCGCGGCACAGCCGCGGCCTGAGCCACTCACCGGCTTCATCAGGTGAACCGCGCCGTCTCGATCTGCGCCTCGCGGGTCGAGACGGCCGGCGATGGGACGATCTGATCGGTTTCGACCCAACCCTCGTCCTCGCCGGCGACGCGGACTTTGACGAACTGACCGTCGCGCTCGGCAAGAGCCTCGACCTCGGTTGCCGTGAAGATCGCGCGCCCCCTGGGCGCGTCATGGCGCGGCTCGGTGAAGAGGCGATAGGGCACACCCGCCCACGAGGCGACCAGGGTGACCGGGCCCGGCGGGATGCGTCGGTCCCGGTACACGGTCCGCGAGTCGCCCGCCCCGGCGGTGAGCAGGCGCACAACCTGCAGGGCGCGGCTCGTGGGACCGTTGTCGGCCTTGCCCATCGACTTGGCGATCAGGCCGCCGCCGGAGCTCGCCTCAACTTCCACCGACGTCCCCTCGGGGACCTCGAGCGCCCGCACGCGGACCCAGCGGATGCGCACCTTCGGCTTTGCCCAGTTGCCGAACAGCCCCTTCCGCCGATGCTCGACGATGCGCGCCTCGCTGTCCCCGACGATCTCGTAGCGATACGGCGGGGTGCCGATCATCTGCTCCATCACCGCGAAGACCTCTCGCGGGGGCGCGGCGGCGATCAGACGCCAGGTGTGGGCGGATGGAGCCAGCATCGCCCCGGATTGTAGCCGGGCGCGCTCAGCCGCCCGGCGGCCCGGTGTCCGGCGCCGGCGACCCGGACGCGGATCGCTCGATCTTGTAGCGCTCGCACATGGTGTCGAAACGGGCGGCTGTGTAGGCGTCGAGCAGGAACCGGTGCCGCTCGACGAGGGGGACGATGTGGTCGCGGAGATACCTCCCTCTCGCGGACCACTGGTAGTACGAGCGGCCGCCGTGGTGATACGGCCCGTAGAGCCTGCTGCCCGGGTAGGTGGTCCGCAACCGCTCGAAGGTCTCCTCGTGGCGTGTGTGCATCCGGAGGGTCACCTGGGGCTGCCGGCCGTCACCGCCGAAGTGGCCCTCGCCCACCAGCAGGCCCACCAGGAACCCGGTCGCAAGGTCGTCGCCGGGTTCCGAGCTCACCCCGGATCGGTCCGAACTCAGGTCGACACGGCCTGAACTCGGCTCGCTTTCCTCGGGCACACCCGCACGGTACGCGCCTGATGTTTCACCGTCAAGTTGCGCCGGAAACAGTGTCCGAGCGGGTATGTGCGGCGGGGTAGAGTTTTCCACAGGTTGGGACGTGCTTTCGAGATCTCCCAACTCGGAGAGGCGGTCCTCCGCGCTCCACAGCCTGGGGAAACTCGGGATAACTCAACCCCAGGATGGCCGCAGTGGCGATCCGCCCATAATCAGCCGCTAACCGTGCCACGAACCATTCTCGCGGTCGCAAACCAGAAGGGCGGGGTCGGCAAGACCACCACGGCCGTCAGCGTCGGCGCGGCGCTGGCCGAGATGGGCCGCAAGGTGCTCCTGATCGACATCGACCCCCAGGCCAACGCGACGTCGGGTCTCGGCATCGACCGAACCCGCGTCGAGAACAGCATCTATGACGTGGTCGTGCTCGGCCGGTCGATCGCCGACGCGAGGCTTTCCACGGTCGTTCCCGGTCTCGACATCGTCCCCTCCGACATCGCCCTGGCCGGCTCCGAGATCGAGCTGGTCGATCTCGCTCGGCGCGAACGCCGTCTCCAGTACGCCCTCGAGTCGCTCGAGTCCGACGACGATTACGTCCTGATCGACGCCCCGCCGAGCCTCGGGCTCCTCACCGTCAACGCGGTCGTCGCGGCGGAGGCACTCCTGATCCCGATCCAGTGCGAGTTCTACGCACTCGAGGGGCTCGGTCTCCTCATGCACACGCTCGCTCTGCTGCGCCGTGAGCTCAATCCGACGCTCGGCGTCGCCGGGATCGTGATGACGCTCTTCGATGCCAGGCTCGCGCTCGCCCACCAGGTCGTCGACGAGGTCCGCGCCCGCTTCGGCGAGCAGCTGCTGACACCGCTCATCCCGCGCAACGTCCGTCTCAGCGAGGCCCCGAGCCACGGGCTGCCGATCACGCTGTACGACCCCACGTGCCGCGGCGCGATCGCCTACCGCGAACTCAGCGCCAACCTCGACGCCCGTGTCAAGGGCGGCAAGGGCCTCGCCGTCGCCGGCGTTCCGGGCAGCGCGTGACCGACGACCTGGATCAGCCTCGCGCCTTCCGGCGCCGCGGGCTTGGCCGCGGCCTCGAGGCGCTGCTCACCAGCGAGGCGGAGACACCCGAAGGCCCACCGCTCGTCAATCTCGACCCGCGCACGGTCAGGCCGAACCCGGAGCAGCCACGCCGGTCCTTCGATCCCGAGGCGCTCGCCGCACTCGGCGAGTCGATACGGCTCCACGGCCTGCTGCACCCGATCGTTGTCCAGCGGGACGGCGATGCCTATCGCCTCGTCGCGGGGGAGCGCCGGCTGCGGGCGGCCCAGCTCGCCGGCGTGTCTGCCATCTCCGCGATCGTCCGGCCTGCGGCGGAGTCCGGCCGCCAGTCACTCGAGGTGGCGCTCACCGAGAACCTCGTCCGCACCGATCTCAACCCGATGGAGGAGGCGGCTGCGTATGCGCGACTCGCCGATGCCTTTGGGCTGACCCACGAGGCGATCGCGCTGCGTCTCGGACGCACGCGCTCGACCGTCTCGAACGCGATCCGGCTCCTCAACCTCCCGGCCCCGGTCCAGGAGGCGGTCGCGGAGTCCCGGCTCACCGCCGGACACGGTCGCGCGCTGCTCGTGTTGCCGAACCCCGCCGATCAGGAGGCGCTCGCGGCTGTCGCCATCGCGGACGGTCTCAGCGTTCGCGAAACCGAGCGCGCGGTCCAGGAGCGCCTGGACCGGGTCACCACGTCGCCGACCGTTCGAGCCTCGGCCCCGGCGGAGGCCCCGGCCACGCCGGACGACGTCGCGCTCCGGCGCGGTCTCGAGCAGGCCCTGGGCGTCAGCGTCCGCCTCCAGCGCCGCAAGGGCGGCGGCGGGAGGATCGTCATCGACTGGGCCGAGGACTCCGACCTGGACGCGCTCTACCGAAGGCTGGGCGGGCCCCCGCTGTAGGCGGCGGCCCGGGTTCAGCCGACCGGCCGGTCCGCTGCTCCCGTGAAGCGTGCCTCGGCGGCATCCGCGTCGAAGTTCGCGAGGAAGGCCTCGATGTACTTGGGACGCTCCGCCGGCTTGTAGTCGAGCAGGAACGCATGCTCCCAGACATCCATCACGACGATCGGCTTGAAGCCCGCGATGTTGCCGTCCTCGTGGAGCGTGATCCAGTGGTTGCTCAGCCGGCCGGTCGCGGTGTCGAGATACGTCACCGCCCAGCCCACGCCGCGCATGCCGCCGATCGCCGTGAAATCCTTGCGCCACGTGTCGATGTCACCGAACGACTCACCAAGCGCGCGACCGAGCGCGGATGACGACGAGATGCCCCCACCGGTTGCCTTGGTGAGGTTGCCGAAGTACCACTCGTGCAGCACCATTCCGTTGTACTCAAAGCCAAGTCGGCGTGTGAGCTCCGCGTAGGCGGGGTTCGATGACTGACCGCCCTGCATCATCGTGACGAGCTGTTCGTTGAGCAGGTTAACGTTTTTGACATAACCGCCATAAAGTCCGAAGTGCACCTCGAGCGTGTTGTCGGAGATGCCGGTGAGTCCGGACAGGTCGAAGGTTCGCGCCTTGTAGGGGGTCTGCGTCAGGAGCGCCATCTCTCGCCTCGTGTGTGAAGCCGAATCCCGTGGGGGACTTCTCGTTCGGCTCCATTTTGCCAGCGTCGGACCGCTGCTCGCATCAGCCGGTGGAGGGCACGTCGATGGGCGTCGGGTGGTTGTAGCTCGTGTAGGTGTCGGTCATGAAGTGACCGGCGGCGTCCATGGCCAGCCGCCGGACAAGCCCGCTGCCGTCGACCCAGAACGTGAACCAGATCGGCGAGCCGTCCTTGTTTCCGAAGCTGGCGATTTCGGTCGTCTGGACGCCGTCGAGCACGGCATGCCCCACGACGTGTGCGTTGGTGAGCGGCTCGAAGAAATCCCAGACGAAGGACGGGACGAGGTTGGCCGAGAGATCCGACTCGATGTGCCAGGGGTCACCGGGCGCGTCGCGCGTGTACTGGGTCGACCCGATCAGGATCGTCTGGCTCGTGCCGGACACCGTCCACGTCGTCCTGTCGGGCGCGACCGATGCGTAGTCGGCGCTGACGGAGGTCGTCCCGGAGCTCAGGACTTCGCTGTACTGGTAGGCAGAGAGTGCGTGCATCGCCGAGTTCGACCTGCGCGAGCGTCGTCGCGCCGGACGGCGCCGGAAGCTGCGGGATGGTGAAGGAGGCTTCACCGCCACCGGCATTGAGCACATCGACCGCGACGGTGTCCCCCGCCTGGATGTGGATGGTCGCCTGGCGGCAGGTCGCGCCGCACGGTTTCAGCACCGAGTAGACGTTGTTGACCGCGATGTTGGCAAGCAGCGCCTGCGCTGCGGCGCTGCCCGTGATCGGCAGCACATAGACGGTCGCGTGGTTCGGTCCGGGCAGCCCGGGCGAGAGGCTCAGAGCCACCAGCACACTCCCGGCCGGCCCGGCCATGGTGAGCTCACCCACCGACGGCAGTCCGGCCGTGGGGTCGACCGCAGCTGCCGCCGCCGCCTGCTGCTCGGCAGTGGTCGGCGGAGCCGGAAAGGACGCCAGCAGCGCGGCGGCGCCGACCACGCAGATCGCAATCGAGGCCTCAATGCGGACGTGCGGCCGACCGAGTCGCCACGCCATGAGTGAGAGCGGCAGCATGCACCCGACGAGCGCCATCTTCGCCAGCAGGACGCGCCCGTAGTCAGTGCCGAAGAGCGACTGCAGCGAGCCGAGCTGTTCGATCGCCTCGAGGCCTCCCGCCACCACCGTTGTCCCGAACGCTGCGAGCGCAACCGGTGTGAAGCGCCTGAGCAAGGCCCGCGCATCCGTAGAGCGCCATCCACCGGGGGGCCGGAGCATGGCCAGTGCAGCGATGCCGCCGGCCCAGAGCGCTGCCGCGATCAGGTGTGCCGCGTCGAGGCTGATACCCAGCCACGCGGGCTGAACCCCGGCGGCATGACCGGCGGCGGCGAGCAGCACCAGCGTCGCGCCGAGGAACAGCGGCACCAACGCCCGCCAGCCGCGGACCACGGCGAGGAGCGTCAGCGCCTCGAGCACGAGACGCGCGATCAGGGTGGCGCCGGACCATCCTGACTCGAAATACGCGAAGAAGTTCGAGAGATTGTGGCCGCCCGCACCGACTGTGGCCTGTGCCCAGACGACGACGAGCCCCGCCGAAAGCGCGACGCTGGCTGCGTGGAATCCCGGCTTGACCCATTCGACCTGCGGCTCCCGCCGGGCGAGCCGGCTCAGCAGCACCTGGCCCGCGAGGAAGAGCAGGGCCAATGCCTCGATCCACTTGACCGCACCGATCGCGATGTCGGTGAGCTGCGGTCCGGGCGTCTGGTTCTCCGCCGCCTCAGGTGACAGCCGGCCGGCGGCGATGCCCACGTCGAACGTGAACGAGCCGGTCAGGCGGTGGCCGTCGACCTGGCTCACCGAAACCCACTCCACGCTGTAGACGCCCGGGATGTTGGTCTCGAGCGGGATCCGGATCTCCTCCCCGCTGTCGACCAGGCCCTTCCACTCGTGCCCACTCGGGTCGATGACGGAGCCTGATGAGAGCTGCGGGACCAGCGTCTGCGTGAACTCCAGGACGACGACGCCGGGGGTGATGCCGAGATGCGCGTTCGCCGGGGGCGACGAATACCCCAGCAGCGCGTGAGCCGATGCCGCGATGGGAATCGCCAGCGCGGCCAGCAAGGCGATCAGCGCCGCGATCGCGCGGCGGACTCCCCGTGTCACGTTCCCATGATGGAGCAGCGCATCGAGGCCACAGACGTGGCCGTCAGGACGGTTCCCCTCATAATCGGGCCGAGTGGCCCAGGTAGTCTCGCCCCCTGAAGAATCGGTCGCGCCGAGCCCGTGGTGGCGAGGAGCGTGGCTCCGGGACACCATCGAGGTGCTGCTGATCGCGGTCGTCCTCTACGTCGCGATCGCCTTTGCGCTGCAGACAGTTCGCGTCGACGGCGAGAGCATGGTCGGCACGCTGCAGAACCAGGACCTGCTGCTCGCCAGCAAGATCTCGTACGACTTCGGGCAGAACCCGCAGCGCGGCGACATCGTCATCCTCATCCCGCCGACCGATCCGTCCCAGGACTTCATCAAGCGCGTGATCGGCCTTCCCGGTGATGTCATCGAGATCAACGGCGACAACGATCCGACGCAGGTGCTGATCAAGCCGGGCGGCAAGGGAGCGTTCCAAGTGCTCAAGGAGCCGTATCTGCCGCAACCGTGGACAACGCTGAAGGACTGCTGCCTCGTCAACGGCGAGGCCTCCGCGACACCGCAGCCGCTCACCATCCCGCCCGGCGAGTACTTCGTCATGGGCGACAACCGCAACTACTCGAGCGACTCTCGTGTCTTCGGGCTGGTGCCGCGCAAGAACATTCTCGCCAAGGCGATCCTCCGCATCTGGCCGCTCGATCACTTCGGCGGTCTCGGTGCGGGCCCGGCGTTCGAGCCCGCGTCGACGACGGAGCTCGCGATTCCCGCCCTCGGTATCGCGGCGTTCGAGGCGTGGCGCTGGCGGCGCCGCCGTCTTCGCAGGGTTGCCGCACAGCAGCGCGCGCACGACGGCGGCACGTAAGACCTCAGCTCCGCGCGGCGGTCGCCTGACCTCGACGTTCGGACGGCGTCAACCACTCACCCACGGGGAGTCCACGGCGCTCCATTCGACGAGCTCGTCGGGCGTGAAGAAGAGCGCCACCTCCTCGGCGCCGCGTCCCGGCGAGTCGCTGCCGTGCACCACGTTATTGCCAATGTTGACTGCAAGGTCGCCGCGGATGCTCCCCGGCGCGGCGGCGGACGGATTGGTCGCCCCCATCATCGAGCGCACCTGCGCGACGGCATCCACGCCCTCCCAGACCATGGCAACGACCGGCGCGGAGGTGATGAACACGACGAGGCCGTGGAAGAACGGCTTGGCCACGTGCTCCGCGTAGTGACGCTCAGCGAGCGCGCGGTCGATGCGCAGCAGCTTCAGCGCAACCAGGTGGAGTCCACGACGCTCGAAGCGCGAGATGACCTCGCCGACCAGGCGGCGCTGGACGCCGTCGGGCTTGACGAGGACGAGCGTGCGTTCGAGGCTCACGGCGCGCAAGTCTGACATGCGCGCATCACGCAATCGCCTTTTCGAAACGCGTCTCGCTGCGGAACGGCCCCACGACCGCGGCGCGCAGGCCGGAGGCGAGCAGGCGCGCGGCGAGTGCCCTCACCTGGGCGGCCGTGACGGACTCGACCCTCGCAACCAGCTCCTCGGGCTCAAGGATCCGCCCCTGGAGCAGGAGCTGCTGTCCGGCGTATTCGCAAAGGGCGGACGTGCTCTCCAGCCCGAGGAGCAGCCGGCCCTTCGTGTACTCGACCGCCTTGGTGAGCTCGGCGTCACCGACCGGCTCCTCCGCGAGCTTGCGGAGCTCGGCGACCGCCGCCTCGAGCGCGGTGGCGGCCTGCTTCGGCTCGCAGGCGAGTCCGATGCCGAGGACGCCTGAGTCGGAGAGCCGGCTCATGAACGAGTGCACGTCGTACACGAGGCCGCGATGCTCGCGCAGCTCCAGGAAGAGGCGGCTCGACATCCCCTCACCGAGGATCACGTTGAGGATCTCGGCGACGTGCCGCTCCGGGTCGTTGTACGACGGCGCCCGGGCGCCGACCAGGATGTTGGCCTGCTCTGCGCTCCGCCGGATCAGCCGCAGCGGCGGGCCGGTCGGGGGGGCGGCGGGAATCGCCGAGGCCGGCTGCTCGCGCGGGGCCGCAGCCCATGCGCCGATGGCGCTGTCGATCATCTCCGCCGCGACAGCGGTCTGGAACCCCCCCGAGACACTCACCACCAGGTTTGCGGGCGTCAGATGCGTGGCGAGGTGCTCGCGGCAGTCCTCGGCGGTGAAGCCCTGGACCGTCTCATCGCGGCCTGCCACATCCCAGCCGAGGGGATGGTCGGGCCACATGACCTCGTCGAAGAGGATCTGCACGTAGTCCTGCGGGTTGTCCTGGTACATGCGCAGCTCTTCGATCACGACCTGGCGCTCCTTGAGCACCTCGGCGCCGTCGAGCGCGGGCTGCAGCAGCATGTCGCTGAGCACGGAGACCGCGACGTCGAGCTTCTCCGACGGGACGCGGGTCCAGAACACGGTCGCCTCGCGATCGGTCGCCGCGTTGAGAACGCCGCCCACGCCCTCGATGGCGATGCTCACATCGCGCGCGGTCGGGTAGCGCCGGCCGCCCTTGAACACCATGTGCTCGACGAAGTGGCTGATGCCACTGTTCGAGAGATTCTCGTGGCGCGACCCCACGGCGACCATGAAGGCGACGGCCACCGAGGTCCGGCCGGGCAGCGGGACCGCTGTCAACCTCGTCCCTCCCGCGAGGGACTCGACGGCGAATTGGCTCAGTACGATCGCCCGCCCGAGCGGCCCTGACGGGCTCCTTCGAAGCGCTCGGGTGGTCCGCCCTGCGCCGGGCCGGTGGGGTTGATGACCACGCGACGCGCCGGTTCCTGACCGCTGCTCTCGGTGGTGACCCCGGGATCGCCGGCGAGCGTCATGTGGATCACGCGTCGCTCGTAGGCGTGCATCGGATCCAGCGTGTACGCCTCGCCGGTCCGCTTGACGCGCATTGCCAATCGCTCCGCGAGCTCGCGGACCTGGTCCTCACGGCGGGCGCGATACCGCTCGACATCGAGGATCACCCGGCGGCTCTCCACGCCTTCCTCGCCGATCATGAGGTTGAGGGCGGTCTGCAGCGACCGGAGCGTCTCGCCACGCCAACCAATCAGGAGCCCCAGGTCGTCTCCCGCGATGTCGAGGATGACCGGTCCCCCGGAGACTGCGGTGCCGGTGCCACGGCGGACGCTGACCCGGCAGGGCACCTCCATGCGCGTCAGCAGCTCCTCGAGGAGGGCGCGCGCGTTCGCCGCGTGCTCGTCGATTCGGTAGACGCGCACGCGCCGCTCGCCGGTCGACAGTCGCTCGCCCGGGAGCGCACGGCTCTCCGGCGAGAGCACCTGCACCTCGACCTGCTCTCTGGTCGCGCCGAGCTGCGAGAGCGCGTTGCTCACCGCCTCCTCGATCGTCGCTCCCCGAGCCTCGACCCCATCCTCGGCCTCCATCTCGACCGCTGGAAACCGTCTCTCACTCACCACTTCTCTCCCGGCGCCGTGCTCAGCGACGCCGCCTCCGTCTGTTGGGTCTGTTGGGACGCGTCCCGGAGCGCGCCAGCGAACGGGCCTGCGCGCTCTGCGACCGCACTGGTTCTTCGTCATCGGCCGGCTTGGCTCCATTGCCGCTCGCGGCCGCGGTGCCGTTCTTCGTGCCGTTCTTCCCCGCGGCAGCCGTGCCGTTCCTGCCTGTCGTGCCCGCACCGTTCTTGCCACTTCCGGCAGTAAGTGCCGCCTTGCTGCTGCTGCCCGCGCCGGTCTTCGCCGGCGTGCGCGGAATGGTCAGTGCCGTCACGCGATTCGCCCCGGGGAACCAGGACGGAACCTTGAGCCCGTTCCAGCCGAGGAGGTGATACTGCTGCGCGACCATGAACATCGTGCCGGTCACCCAGTAGATCGCGAGACCCTGCGGGAACAGGAAGCTGAACGCGAAGATCATGACCGGGAAGATCAACGACATCTGCTTGGTCACGCCCTGCATGGAGCGCTCCTGGTCGGTCATGTCCGGCCGGGACTGCGGCATCATCATTCGCGACTGAGCGAACGTGAACGCTCCCGCGAGAATCGGGAGAATGAGCAGCTGCGGCTGACCCAGGAGCCCGGCAAGGCTGCCGTGGGGCCCTGCGCAGCACGCTTCCTGAGCAGATTTGGTCACGTTGCTGATCCAGAGGAAGCCCGAGCTTCCAAATGGAATGTGCCCGGCGCCGGCGCCCGTGCCGTTGGTGAAGGCGCGGATGGACTGGTAGAGCCCGATGAGCACCGGCATCTGGACCAGCGCCGGAATGCACCCGGTGAGGCTCGAGAACGGGCTGATGCCGTGCTCCTTGTAGAGCGCGTTCATCTCCTGACTCAGGCGCTGCGGCTCCTTCTTGTACTTCTTGCGCAACTCCTGGAGCTGTGGCGCGACGAGGCGCTGCTCCGCCTGGATCCGGCGTGAGGTGCGCAGCTGCCACCCGAAGACCGGGAAGAGCACGGCCCGGATGACGATCGTCAGCGTCATCACAGCGAGACCAAAGGCTCCGATCGCCTTGAGCGGCCCGACGGTCGCGTAGAAGTTGACGAGCTGCTGGAGCGCCCACTGGAACGGGCCCTCGAGGATCGTGAAGATCGAGAGCGGGTTGAACGAGGCCAGCATCACGCCGCCCTCCCCGCCTGGGTCGCCTCGTGGTGATGCCGGCGCGCGGCACGCCAGCTCACGTACGTCTCGGGAACCGGGTCGAAGCCGCCCTCATGGAACGGATGGCAGCGGGAGATGCGGCGGATGGCGAGCCACCAGCCCCGCCGTGTGCCGAACCGCTGGATTGCCTCGAAGCCGTAGTGCGAGCACGTGGGCTCGTACCGGCACGAGCTCATCATCCCGAAGAGCGGGCCGATGGTCACCTGGTACACCCGGATGAAGCCCAGGCTCACGCGCCTCATGTCCGCGCCTGCACCGAACGGCTCGCCGAGCCGAGAGCGGAGGCGAGCGCGGCGCGAAGGTCGGAGAAGGGCATCTCTGTGGCGCTTCCGGGCAGGCTCACAACGAGGTCGAGTCTGGGCCACTCGAGGAGAAGTGGGGCAATTGCGGCGCGAAGCCGGCGCTTTGCCCGGTTCCGCCGGACGGCACCGCCCGCCGCCGGGACCGCGAAGGCGACCCTCGACGCGTCGTCAGCGCTGCGGGCGGCACGGACACGGACAACACCCGAGCGACCCTCGCTGCCGGTCTCCCGCACCGCGGCAATCCGGCGTCGCCCGGAAAGGCGATGCCGCCGGTTCATCTCGTCGGAGCCGGAGTCAGGCGCTTACGGCCCTTGCGGCGTCTCGCCTTCAATACCTGGCGACCTCCGGGCGTCGACATACGAATGCGAAACCCATGGGTCTTGCGCCGGTATTTCTTCTTGGGTTGGTACGTCCGCTTGATGGCCGTCTCTCCGAGACACTGATCACGTCGGGGGCGCTCTGAGGCACCGCTGAGCCCGACGGGGTTGCGCCGCGAGTATACCAAGGCGGCGGACGCCCTCCCTCAGGTCGTCGCCGCGAGACGCCGGAGCGATGGTGCGCTCGCGCCGCTTGTGACCGGGGCCGCGCATTGTTAGACTCCGCAGGCTGCAGCGGGAGCGGGAGTTCTTCCATTCGTCTCACCAGGCCCCCCGGCCACCAGCGGCCATGCATTTATCCACTTCTGTGCACAAGTTGTGGACAAGTGCGTTTTGAACGGACGGGCAACCCGAGGAGCGAGTGGACCGAACTGTCGCCGGCATCGTGGGTGACCAGCCGGCACGGCTGGAGCCTGTCACAGAGGGCTCGAGCTCGACCGCGAGCATGGACCCGCAGCAGCTCTGGCAGGTCGCCCAGGAGGAGTTGCGCTTTCAGGTCGTGCGCCCCGGCTACGAGGCCTGGCTCGCCAACGCCGTCCTGATCGAGTCGGACGGGCACACCTTCACCGTCGGGGTGCCGACGATCTTCGCCCGGGACTGGGTGAGCGAGCGCTACGTTCCCCTGATCCGCGAGACGCTCTCGGGCGTGCTCGGCCGCGACTGCGAGGTCGTGATCACCGTCGACCCGCAGGCGGTGCCGCCGCCGGAGGCGCCGCACCTCCCTGACCCGACCTACGCGCACGTGAGCGAGCCGGAGGACGGCGCCAACGACTCGCGCCTCAATCCGAACTTCACGTTCAGCACCTTCGTTGTCGGCAATTCATCGCGGTTCGCGCACGCGGCCTGTCGCGCAGTCGCCGAGGCGCCCGGCAAGGCGTACAACCCGCTCTTCCTCTACGGAGGCGTGGGTCTCGGCAAGACACATCTCATGCATGCGATCGGACACGCGGTGCGCGAGACGGATCGCCACGCAAAGGTCGCGTACGTCACGTCAGAGAAGTTCATGAACGAGATGGTCGCGTCGATCGTTGAGAACCGGCCGGCGGAGTTCCGCATGCGCTACCGCGGCGTCGATGTGCTGCTCATCGACGACATCCAGTTCCTCGCCGGCAAGGATCACACCCGTGAGGAGTTCTTCCACACGTTCAACGCGCTGCAGGAATTCCAGAAGCAGATCGTCGTGAGCAGCGACCGTCCGCCCAAGGACATCCCGACCCTCGAGGACCGGCTGCGCAGCCGTTTCGAAGGCGGGTTGATGGCCGACATCCAGCCTCCGGATTTCGAGACCCGGCTTGCGATTCTCACCACGAAGCTCGGCCCGTACAGCAAGCTCGTCCCGGACGAGGTGTGCTCCTTCATCGCGCACCGGATCCAGAAGAACATCCGCGAGCTCGAGGGTGCGCTCATCCGCGTGCTCGCGCACGCGTCGATCAACGGACAGCAGATCACGCTGGAAACGGCGCAGCAGATTCTCAAGGACGTGATCCCGGTCCAGGACTCCACGCCCCTCAGCATCGAGACGATCCAGATGTCGGTTGCCGCGCACTACGGCATCTCCGTCGAGGAGATGAAGGGCAAGCGGCGCGACAAGAACATCGTGTTCCCACGTCAGGTGGCGATGTACCTGATCCGCGAGGAGACCGAGTCATCGCTGCCGGTCATCGGCAGCGCGTTCGGCGGACGCGACCACACGACGGCACTCCACGCAATCGAGAAGATCACCGAGCTGATGCGCGAGGACGTCCGTCTGCAGGGTGAGGTGCGCGCCATCCGCGAGCACCTGCACAGCCGTTGACAACCCTGTGTGCGCGGCGCGGGAGAGGATGTGGACTCTGTGCGTTCCCGCGCGACCGGTGGACAACCGGTGGACAACAGCGCCGAGTTCCGCACACGCCATACACGGAGCCGAGGGCGCGATGAGATCACGTCGCGACTTGTCCCCCGTATCCCCACCACTACATCGTCTACTGGTTTTCAGACTCTGCAGGTCATACTCATTGAGTTTGGTGACAACGCACCGTCCGGAGAGGAGCCGTTCATGAAAGCAACCGTCTCGTCCTCGACCCTCAGTGGTGCCCTGGGACTCGTCAGCCGGGCTGTCTCGCCACGCTCGACCCTTCCGGTTCTGAGCAATGTGCTTCTGGAGACTGCGGCTGACGGTCTGCGGGTCACCGCAACCAATCTCGATCTGACGATCACCGTCACGGTCCCGGCAACCGTCCTCGAAGAGGGGCGGACGACGGTTCCCGCCCGCCTGCTGGGTGAGTTCGTCTCGTCGCTCGGCGATGCTCCGTGCTCGATGGAGCTGGAGCCGGCGTCACAGGTCCTCAAGCTCGCCGGTGGCGTCCACCACGCCAACCTCCACGGGATCGACGCCGTCGAGTTTCCGCCGCTCCCCGCTCGCGACACCGACACCGTCATCGAGGTCGAACTCGGCGACGCTCCAGAGTGCGATCGCGCAGACGGTGATGGCCGCGAGCTCGGACGAGGCGTCCCCGGTGCTGACCGGTGTGCTCCTCCAGATCGACGGCACCCGGCTGACCATGGCAGCCACCGATCGTCACCGTCTCGCGGTGAAGACGATCGAGGTCACCGTGCACGGGACGCCTCCGGTGACATCCGTCATCGTTCCCTCGCGTCACCTGGCGGAGGTTGCGCGAGCCGTGAATCCGAGTCGCCCGACTGTGGGCATTGCGTTCGCGCATGCTCGCAACCAGGTGTTCTTCACACTCAAGGACGTCGAGATCTCGTCCCGTCTCATCGAAGGCACATATCCCAACTACAACCAGGTGATTCCCGGCGAGTCGACCACGACGGTGAGCCTGTCGACGGCCTCGCTGCTTCGCGAGGCGAAGACGGCAGCGGTGCTCGCTCGCGATGCGGCGAATCCGGTGCGGTTGCGCATCGGCGACGGGACGCTGACGCTGCTCGCGCAGACAGCCGAGGTGGGCGATGACGAGGCCCCGCTCGTCGCGACGGTGAAGGGTGACGACGTGCAGATCGCGTTCAACGCGCGGTACATGCTGGACGCGCTCTCCGCGCTCGATTCCGACGAGGTGATCCTCTCCTTCAACGGAGCACTGCAGCCCGGCGTCATCCGTCCCGTCGGAAGCGACGACTACCTCTGCATCATCATGCCCGTGCGCGTCGCATAGACGGCCCGCGCGCGAACATCGGGATGAAGATTCCGGCGAGGGGGCCGATCGCCAGCGCGTAGAGGGCGGTCCCGAGACCGACGGTCCCGCCGAGCAGGAAGCCGGCGACCAGCACGCAGACCTCGATGAGCGTTCGCGCGTTGCGAATCGAGTGTCCACGCGCGGCGAATCCGGTCATCAAGCCGTCGCGCGGCCCAGGTCCGAGTCCGGCGCCGATGTAGAGACCCGTGGCGACACCGTTGATGAGGACACCGCCGGCCATGAAGAGCAGTTGCAGTGGGAGACCATGCGGCGCGGGGATGAGATCGAGCGAGAGATTGCCGACGGCGCCGATCACGATGACGTTCGCGATCGTGCCGACGCCCGGCCTCTGTCGGAGTGGGATCCAGGCGAGCAGCACCAGCGCGCCGACGGCGATGACGATCCATCCGATCTGGATTCCGGTGCGGTTCGAGATTCCCTGGTGCAGCACATCCCATGGCGCGAGCCCGAGGCCCGCGCGCACCATCAGCGCCAGCGTGAGTCCGAAGAGGCTCAGACCGACGAAGAGCTGCACGACCCGCAGCACCATGCCTCGCACCAGGGATCACATCGCCGAGAAACGGATCCTTCGGACGAGATCCTGCCCGATGCGCTGGTTGAGCGCGTCGATCACCCGTGGAGCATCCATCTGCAGCTGATGCGCGAGCGCACTGTTGGCGGTCGCGATGAGCAGCACGCCACGGTCGAGTCGCTCCGCGCGGCAGAGCGAGGAGAGGCCGGCTCCGACAACGTCCGCGAGCGCGAGCCGCAGTCGTTCCTCGCGCACCTGGCCGCGAACGCCGAGGCCGCGCAGCGCCGGATCGATGAGGTCGGAAAGCCGCTCCTCAGTCACGTGCGCGCATCCTCGGTGATCACCCCCGCGCGCACCGAGTGATACACGACATCGTCGAATCCCGCAACGCCGCGAAAGGGCTCGGTGCTCGTGACGAGCACCTGGTACCGACCGCCGGCTGCGAGGAGCGCGAGCAGCTGCGCTCGTCGTGCGGGGTCGAGCTCGCTGAGCACATCGTCGAGAAGGATGACCGGACCGACGCCGGCCGTGTCCTGCAGATAGCGCACCTCGGCGAGCTTGCACGCGAGCACGATGCTGCGCTGCTGCCCCTGCGACGCAGACCCGCGTGCCGGCCGACCGTCGAGGTCGATGGCGACGTCGTCGCGGTGCGGTCCCGCAAGCGTGATGCCACGCGCGACCTCTTCCGCCGCGCGTGAGCGCAGCGTGTCGAGGAGCACCTGCTCGGCCTCGGCGAGATCGTCGGGCACCGCGGCGGCATGCGCCGGCGCATAGCGAAGGGTGATGCGCTCGCGCTGACCGCTCAGGTCGTGCAGCGACGCCGCCGCCAGGGGCGCGAGCGCGACGACAAGACGCGCCCGAGCCTGTGCCAGCCATGCGCCGTGCCGCGCGAGCTCGCTCGTGAAGCCACCCAGCGCGTCGCGACCGCCGCCGCCCGCGCGCAGCTGATGCAGCAGCGCGTTGCGCTGCTCGAGCACGCGCCGGTATCGCGACATGTGCGCCGCGGACTGCGGATCGGTCTGGGCGAGGATCACGTCGAGAAAGCGGCGCCGTCCGTCGGGGCCGCCGCGCACGAGCGCCAGGTCCTCGGGCCAGAAGAGCACCACCGGGCAGACCCCGAGCACCGAGCGCGCCGCGCGAGGCTTGCCGTCGACAAGCGCGGTGCGCGTCACCCTCCCGGACACTGGATCACGCTCGAACCGAGCGGCGAGCACCACGTTGGCCGGCGGCCGATGCACCTCGGCTTCGGCGAGCCCCGCATCCTGTCCCCAGAGGAGGAGATCGGCGGTGGTGGTCGTCCGTGGCGATCGTGTCAGCGCGAGCGTCGCGATCGCCTCGAGGATGTTGGTCTTTCCCTGCGCGTTCTGCCCGTGAATGATGTTGAGGCCCGGCCCGAAATGGACCGTCGCCTCCGCGTAGTTGCGAAAGCAGTACACGCGCAGGCGAGCGATCGCGCAGCGCGGCAGCGGCTCCTCCATACCGCGACCCGGAAGTTCGTCGGACGCTTCGACGCTCACGGAGCGCTGCCGCCTGCCAGGAACACGATCAGCTCGGCGATGCGCCGGGTGGCGTCGGGTCGCGCGGCGGCCTGCACCGCGACCCGCATCGAGGCGAGGGTCTCCGACCCGGGCTGCGCGAGCTCCGCGACAGCATCGAGCAGCTGGTCGACGTGCGGAACGAAACGGCCCGCGCCGATGTCCACCACCCACTCCACGTTGCCGCGCTCCTGGCCGGGCAGGTACCAGACGAGGAGCAGCGGCAGACCGCAGCAGAGCGCCTCGGCGATCGTCCCCGGCCCGGCCTTCGAGACGACGACATCGCTGGCCCGCATCCACTGCGGCATGTCGTCGACGTATCCGAGGACACGCACCTCGCGACCGGCGCCGGTGCGCAACCCGGCGAGCGCGGTTCGGGCGCGCTCGTTGCGCCCGCAGATCACGACGAGGTCGAGGTCGATCGTCCCGGCGGCGATGGCGCGTGCGTTGCGCACGATCCCACCGGATCCGTCGGCGCCGCCGCACACGAGCACGACGAAGCTCTCCGGCCGCAGACCGAGGTGTCGACGCAGCTCCGCGATGCCTGCAGGATCGCTGGGCAGGTCGGTGAAACGCCGGTCGACAGCGAGTCCGATGTCGTGGCACCGCGACGCGGGGATACCGGCGCGACGGCAGCGTTCGAAGCCGCCCGGTGACGGCACGACCACGGCGTCCACGTCGGGACAAGCCCAGGCGGCGTGGATGTCGACGAGGTCGGTGATCACCGTGATGACCGGAACTCGCCGGTGGTGCTCGCGCACCGCTCGAACGCTGATGTGGTTGAGGAGGGGATGAAACGAGACAACGCACTCGGGGTCGAGCCGGCGGATCGCGTCGGTGACCGCCGTCTGCACCGAGCGCAGGACGGTGCGCTCGAGCATGGTCACGGCGGGGCGGCTGTTGGTGGCGTGGTACAGGCCGCCCCACAACCATCGGGCGTGACGCGTGATCGGGCCGTAGAGACCCGCCGTGCCGCCGATCACCTTCTGCTTCGCCGCGTTGAAGGGGTCGAGGATGGTGATCTCGAACGCTCCGGGTGCCGTGTCGGCCATCTGGCGCTCGACCGCCATCGCCGCCGCCCGGTGACCGCCACCCGTGTCCGCGATGAGAAAGAGCAGCCGTCTCATCCGCTCACCGTCACCGCGGCCGCCACGAGCGTTCGCGGGGTGAAGGTGGTGATCGGGAGCGCGTGGCTGCCGTCCGCGTTCTCGACGTACGCCTGAACGATCCCCGTGGCGTCGGGCGACAGATACACGAGCTGCCGCCCTGACGGTGCGACGACCACGGTGTTCAACGACCCGAGCGCCGGGCCCGTGGGAATCGGGATCTGCTCATCGCCCGCAACACTGACGAGCACGAGGGTCGGGGTGCCGACGGCCGGAGTGCTGATACCGACCAGCGTCCCCGTCGCCGTGAAACCGAGGGGCTGGAGAGACTGGTCGAGGAGCCGAGGCGCGCTCGGGTTCGCGCCGATGCCGGCGAGCCAGGTGCCCTGCGCCGGCAGCGACGAGCGCAGGAATGCCAGCTGCGCCCCGTCAGGCGAGATCACAGGGTCGCTCGCCTGACCGGTCACCCCGGGAACGGCGTAGCGGGCGAGCACCACCGAGTCAGCCAGCTCCAGATGCTCGACGTCGGTCGGACCCGCGACATCGAGGACGAGCTGCTCGCCGAGCGGGTTCCACGCCGCCGGCGCGACGAGAGGGTCCCCTTGCGGAAGGCTCGTCACCGTCTGCGTCGCGGTGTTGAACAACGAGACGGCGCCCGCACGCGAGAACGCGAGCGTGGAACCGTCCGGCGACCACGACGGCATCGAGGACCGCGCGAAGCTCGCAAGCACGGTTCCTGTGGCCGGGCTGAGCACGATGAGCACCGGCTGCGCGGACGCGACCGTGTTGTCGACCTCCACCACGGCGAGCCAGAGCCCTCCGGGTGAGAGCACCGCGGCGCCGTAGGTGTAGAGCGGTGCGCCCACCGGCGCCTCCCCGCACCCCAGACGGGCCTCGCAGCGCGGTGCGACGAGCAGTGCCTCGGTCGAGATCGGCTCACCGGCCTGCGCGGGCGCGAGCTGCGACAGCAACACGGTGGTCGGACCCTCGTCCGGCGCGCGCGCCAGGACCACCGCGTGCGGACCCGGCGAGAGGCCGCGCGTCGTGAAGGTGACCGACTGGCCGGCGACCAGCGGCTGCTGGTGCGAGTCCGCGGCCGTCGCGGCGATCGACAACCGGTAGGTCACGCCGGACTCGAGCGTCGCTCCTGGCAGCACAACGAACCGGCTCGTATCGGTGCGATTGCGGACCACACGCGTCCCAGGCACCGGTGGGGTCAGCTGGATCGCATCCTCGGTGGCGGCCGCGGCCATGCTCGTGGAGAAGCTCACCGAGATCGGGGTGTCGACCGGGACGTTGGTCGCACCGTCGGCCGGCTCGATGCTCCGGATCACCGGGGCCTGCCCGGTCGTGATCGTCCACTGATGATCGACCGAGTTCACAACGCCGCTCGGGTCGCTGATGCCGCCCGCGAGGGTGAACCGGTAGGCGGTGTTCGGCGCCAGGATCGCGCGGGGATGGAGGAGCGTGAACTCCGTGTCCCCGTCGATCCAGACGATCCTGCAGGGCGCGAGCGGACCGGCGCTGAAGGCGGCGGCCAGGTCGCAACCCGGGATCGGCTTGTTCACCGAGAAGCGACCGACGACCGATGCGGCGTTCACCGCCCTGTCGAACTCCACGGTGATCGGGGCATCCGCGGCGACGCCGACCGCCCCGCGATTCGGGATCAGCTGAATGATCTGCGGCGGGCTGGCAAAGCATCCCGAGAGTGAGGCGACGATCAGCCCGGACACGGCCCAGAGCGCGGTCCTGCGAATGCCGGCGGCGAGGCGGCCGCGCGCAGCGGCGCTAGTACGCGCGGTTGAGCGCTGCGTCGACGTCGATGGCGGCAATGGCTCCGTCGCCGCCCTTGACCTCGATGCTGGACTGCCGATCCTTGGCCAGTGTCGCGACGGCCGTGGTCGCCTTGTCGAGGGATCGCTGGGTTTCGGTGTAGGTCCCGAGGATGTCGCCATCGCGAAGCAGGATGATCCCCGCCTCGTTCGGCGTTTGTACAACCACCGATCCGCTCACGTGCTCCTCGGCGAGGTACTCCAGCAGCGCGTCCAGGTTGACGAAGCGTCCAAGCAGGCCGCTGTACAGATACGGGGAGGTGAACAGCTGCGCGAGCGCGGTGACCGTCTCTCCATCCAACTCGATGACGTCGATGACGCCGTCTCCGGCGTCCATGTGGCGACGGATCTGGAGGAAGGCCGACTCGCCCTGCACCGCCGTGCCGTTGCTGCACAGCGCCTGGAGCGCCTGGCCGTCGTTGAGCAGGATCACGCCGGAGTAGCCGGTGCCGCTGAGGTTCACGTATCCGGTGTGACGGTCGGACCGGAGGGTGCGCAGCAGCCGGGGGAAGTCGACAAACGCGCTCTTCAGCCCCTCGTAGTGGGCCCGGCCCGACGGCAGTGGGTACACCCGCACGGGCGGAACACTAGACGATGGCGCACCCGAAGATGTGCTCACCGGGCGATCCGGTGACGCCGCGGGCGCCGTCGACGCCGCGGGCGCCGGTTGCGCCGGCGCGTAGGAGACGGGTTCAGGCGCCGGGGTGACCGCGGCCGGGACGAACTCCGGCGCCGCTGCGGGCTCGGGCTCCGGCTCGGGTTCCGGCTCCGGCTCGGGCTCCGCGGCGGGTGCTGGGCTGTACGTGTCGGCGGCGGGCTCCGGCGCGGGGGTTGCCACCGCGTACGCGGGCTCCTCGACGGGAGCGGGAAGGCTCGCCGCGGGTGCGGTATAGGCGTCGCTGGCGGCATAGGCCGGCGTGGTGTCCGGCCACGACGAGGCGCCGGTCGCGGCTGCGGCAGCCGGGGCGTGACGGCTCTCCGCCGCGGCGATCAACTCGGCCGGGGAGGCCTTGATCGTCTCCTCGGCAGGGAGCTTGGCGCGCGGATCGAACTGGTACGACCCGTCCTCCCAGCCCAGCGCGTCGATGACGACCTCCTCACCCTGTCCACCCGGTCCGCTCGCATGGAAGAGATGACCGAAGAGGAAGTACAGCGAGCAACTGTCGCCGCCGTTGTCGATGGTCAGGGTGCCGGTGGCCCGCTCTGCCTGCATCGATTGGAGCAGCGTCGCGAGCCCGCCGTCACGAAGGGAACCCTGGGTCTGCACGGGTGCGGGTCTCCAGTTTTGTGAATGGAGACCGTCCCTGAGGGGGCGGTCCGAATTGGAGTTGGCCCGTATAGTAGCAACCCTTCGCCGTTCCGAACGAGGTTGGGAATACTCGAGAATGGCGAGGGGTCTATTCGGGGGAACAGGCGTGGATGGACAACAGGTAAGGGTGCTGGTGGTCGACGACGACGCGCTCGTCCGCCGAGCGGTGCGTCTCACGTGCGAGAGCGAGGGCTACACCGTTCAGGAGGCGGAGCGCGCGACCGAGGCGCTGGCACGCCTTGAGATCTTCCATCCTGATGTCGTCGTGCTCGATCTCGTGCTCCCCGACCTCTCCGGCTTCGACGTGTGTCGCGAGATCCGCCGGGCCGGCCACCGGATGCCGGTGATCATCCTGAGTGCGAAGCACGACGAGATCGACGTGGTGCTCGGCCTCGAGATCGGCGCCGACGACTACATCGCCAAGCCGTTCCGGCCGCGCGAGCTGCTGGCGCGGATGGGCGCGCACCTGCGCAAGGCCAAGGAGTTGCGCGGCGAGGACAAGCCGCCGGACGGGCGCCTCGTGTTCCGCGACCTGGTGATCGACACGGCGGAGCGCCGCGTCACCCGGGCCGAAAAGGACATCGTCCTCACCCACACCGAGTTCGATCTGCTGTCCTATCTCGCGTCGAACGCCGGCAAGGTGCTGTCCCGGGAGCGGATCCTCAGCGCGGTCTGGGGGTACGAGCACCCGATCGAGACCCGGGTCATCGACGTGCACGTGCGGAATCTCCGCCGCAAGATCGAGCCGGATCCAAGCCAGCCCCGCCACATCCTCGCCGTCCCCGGCATCGGCTACCGCTTCGCCGGCCTCAGGCGCTGATCGACGTCGCTAACGACGGGCGGCCGCAAAGTACACTCGGCGGGTGCGTACTCCACCCATGCTCGACCCTCGAGAGCCGGCCGCCGCGCGCCGTCGCCCCGACCCGGTCATGTCCATCACCGTCGGGGCGCTGACCGTGATCGCGGTGGCGCTGTTCGTCGCCGCGGTGCTCGCCGTCTACACGTACTCGACACCTGACGTCGAGCTGCCGCTCGTCATCGCGATCGCGCTCTTCTTCGTGGTCGTCGTCGGCGCCAACATCCTCCGGCTGGCGGTCCGCCACCTCCGTCCAGGTCCCTGAGCCGATGGCAGAGCATCCCGGCGCCGGTCAGGCTGGATCGCCGGAACAGGCCGCGGACCGTCCGACGTTCCCGTCGTACGAGGAGTTCGCCTCCGACCTGCTCGAGGCGGTCGATGCCGTCGGCCTCAGCATCGAGGACGTGCGCCATCACCTCGAGCCCGGGCTCGGCGAGCGACGTTTCGAGTGCACCGTCCGTCTGACCGGTGATCCGCCGCCTCGGTATCACGTCCACGTCAGCTACACGTGGGACGCGCTCCTGACGTTCATCTCGGCGTACGGACCCGGCGCCGACTGCGAGCTGTACCACGACGACGACGAGGCGCAGGACTGCCCGCACCAGCAGATCACCCCGCAGGCGTTCGTCGACGTCGAGGCGGAGTTCGTGCTTGGTGACGGGGGCTACGAGCTGCACGACCTCGATGAGGTCGGCGGCTGGGTAGAGATCGTCCAGACGTTGCTGGGCAAGGCCTTTTCCGATGACGACAAACCGAGCGTCCACGTCGGCATCGCGGTGCTCGGCACGACGACGCTCGTCGAGAAGTTCACCGCCGAGCACTCGTGGTTCCTCGATTTCGAGAAGCAGCCGGATCTGGCCGCGCTCGCGAAGCAGATCGACACCGCGCTGAAACTGGTGCCGCAGCTCGCTGATCGCCTGCCGATCTAGGTGTAGTCCGCCCGATCAGCCGCCCCGTCGAACCTCATGCGAGGCAGGTCAGCGGACGGCCGCCGTTGTAGGTGACCATGTCCGCGAGCGCTGCCCGGAGGTCGATCCGTGCGCCGCGCGGAAGACCGTCGAGCTCCGCGTATGCCCGGTGCAGATTGCCGACGATGCGCTCGACGTCCCGGAGCTGCGCGAACTCGCCGAGGTCACAGGCTCGAGCAGCCTGGAGCGGGCTCTGATTCGCGGCTTTCCCCGCGATCGCGATCTCCTGCACGCGGTGCACGTATCCGAGGACCGCGTCGATCACCTCTGGGCCGCACACGTCACCATGACCGGGAACGATTGTCTGCGGGTTCAGGGCCTTGAGCGACTTGACGGCATCGATGGCTCCGCTGATCGATCCCATCAGCAGGAAGGGCGATCCACCGTTGAACAGGAGGTCGCCGCTGAAGAGGATCGATCGATCCGGGATCCAGAGAATCGAGTTGTTGGTCGTGTGCGCCGGGGTGCCGACATGCACGAGGTCGCACTGGAGATCGTCGATCCAGAGAGTCACGCGTTCGCGAAAGGTGAGAAAAGGGGGAGCAAGGGAGAGGTTGCCCCACGGGATGCTGTTCCAGATGCCCTCGTACGATGGCTGGCCCGCCGCGATGACCTCCGTGCGGCAACTCTCGTGGGCCACGATCGTCGCACCATCGAAGAGGAAGTTCCCGTTGGTGTGGTCGCCGTGATGATGCGTGTTGACGAGAGTCCGGATCGGGAGCGGTGACACCGAACGAATGGCGGCGAGGTAATCGCGCGTCCGGCGCTCCGTTGCGCACGTGTCCACGCTGACAACACCGGTGGTGCCGACCAGGAAGCCGGTGTTGTTGATCCACCACGTCCCATCGGGCTGGATGTACGCGAAGATCCCATCGGCAACAGCCTCGATGCGCGGGGTCCCGGCGGTCCGGCTCTCGTGCAGGGTTGCGCTCATGACACCTCCAGTTCTCTGGCCGATGCAGGATTGAAGCCGGCAGCGGCGAGCAGGGCACGCTCGAACGGTCGATGGGGAAGTTCGGGGTGTGGAACGGTAATCCCCGGCTCGTTGACGCTCAAGCCACCGTCAGGGCCGAGCAGCAGGATGTCGGCGTCGGCGATTCGCGGACCCCAGTGATAGGTCGGACGCCTGCCCGCCGCAAGCTCGGCGCGTCTGCAGTGCTCGAGCCACCGTTGCGGCGGCCATGGTTCCGGGCTTCGCAGGCGCACCACCTGGTTGTGAAAGTAGCCTTGCGAGGTCACGCCGACGGGCCGTGTGAGCACCTCCGGTGATGCGCTGACGATCGCAACGCCGTCAACGGTGAGCGCATCGCGGAGCCGCGCGAGATTCCTGCCACGATGACCCATGTTCGATCCGAGCGACACCCACGCCGTGTCGGTGGTTGCCGGGTCGGCGTCGCTCATCCGGTCGGCCCGGGGATCGGAGCGGCGCGCAATGCTTCCGGTGTGCCGCGCACCACCGCGTCGGCGACGCGAAGCGCGCGCGCCGTCGCAGCGACGTCGTGCACGCGGACCATATGCGCGCCGCCCGCAACCGCGAGCGTCGCAAACGCGATGCTGCCCTCGAGGCGCCGGCTCTGGTCGGCGCCGTCGGTGAGCAATCCGATCGTCGACTTGCGCGACGGCCCGACGAGCAGGGCGTGTCCGAGACCGAGCAATTCACCGAGCCGCCGGATCAGCTCGATGTTGTGCGCCGGCGTCTTGGCGAAGCCGAAGCCGGGATCGACAATCACCTGCGCCGCGGGGATGCCCGCTGCCTCCGCTGCCGCAAGGCTCTGCCGGAGGCCGAGGCAGACGTCCTCCATGAGGTCGCCGTACTCGGTCGTGTGCTGGTTGTGCATGACGACGGCGCCCGTCCCCGGATGTGCGGCGACGACGGCTGCCATGTCGGCGTCGCCGCGCAAGCCCCAGACGTCGTTGACGATGACCGCTCCCGCATCGAGTGCGGCCGCCGCAACTGCGGCCTTGCGCGTGTCGATGCTGATCGGGATCGTGAGTCGACCGGCGAGCTCGCGGATCACCGGAAGGACGCGGGTCATCTCGACCTCCGCGGACACCTCCTCGCGGAGCTTCGACGGTCGAGTGCTCTCGCCACCGATGTCGACGATGTCGGCGCCCTCCTCCTGCAGAAGCAGCGCCCGCGTCACGGCCGCGGCGACGTCATCACCGACTCCATCGCCTGAGAAGGAATCCGGCGTGACGTTGAGGATCCCCATCACGAGCGTCCGCTCACCGAAGACGAATCGCCGTCCGCCCACCTCGAACGGTGGAGGAGGAGTGCCGCGTGCGACGAGCACGTCGGCGATGGCAGCGCCGACCTCGCCCGTCCTGTCGCTCCACGCGGCGAGCTGTTCCGGGAGCGAGCCGGCTGAGATCAGCGGCATCAGCACGACGGCGCGATCGCCGTCGGCATTGGTGAGCATCGCTCCACCGCCCTGCACGACGAGGCGCTCGAGGACACGCGACTGATCGGTCGCGAGGCCCTGGAGCGCAAGTGCCTCGACCGCGCCGCGCTCGGCGAGCACGATGAGCTTCTCCGGCGCAACGCCGAGCCGAAGCACGGCATCGCGCAGCGCATCCTCGGGACCCGGGAGCAGCGGTCGCACGCTGTAGCGCGCGGCGACCCCTGCGCTCGCCGCGCCCACGTCAGTCCGCGCCGGCGGGGATGTCCGGAGGCTGGAGCTCGCCGGCCTCGCGCTTGGGCACCATGACCCGGCGTCTGAAGATGCACACGCGCTCGCCGCGCTGGTTGAACGCGCGGGTCTCGACAGTCACGATGCCGCGGTCCGGCTTGGTCGACGACTCGCGCTTTTCGAGCACCGTGGTCTCCGCGTAGATCGTGTCCCCGTGGAAGGTCGGGTGCTCGTGCTTGAGGGACTCGACCTCGAGGTTCGCGATCGCCTTGCCGCTCACGTCGGCGACGCTCATGCCGATCGCCAGGCTGTACACGAGGTTGCCGACGACGACGTTGCGTCCGAACTCGGTTTTGGTCTCGGCGTAGTGCGCATCCGTGTGCAGCGGGTGATGGTTCATCGTCAGCAGGCAGAAGAGGTGATCGTCCGCCTCCGTGATGGTCTTGCCGGGCCAGTGACGGTACGTGTCGCCGACCTCGAACTCCTCGTAGTAGCGACCGAACTGCATGTCGCTCAGGCCGCTGCGCGTGTGCTCATGGTTCGCCCTACTGTACGTGGCTGCAATGGGATCCCGCCCCGACTGGTCGACCGCGCCCGCCACGATCATCCAGGGCGAGGCGCTCGAGGTCGTGCGAGGCCTTCCCGATGGCTGCGCCGGCCTCGTGTACGTCGATCCTCCCTTCAACACCGGCGGCGCACGCCGCGGATTGCGCACCAGCACCACCATGGATGCGGGCGCGACGCGCCTCGGTTTTGCCGGCCGTCGTTACCGGACCGAGCGGGAACACGGCCCGCGATACGCCGATCAGTTCGACGACTACATCGGATGGCTGCGGCCGCGACTGGTCGAGACGCGGCGCATCCTGGCGGAGGACGGCACGCTCTACTTCCACATCGACCCGCGCGAGTCGCACTACTGCAAGGTGCTGCTCGACGAGATCTTCGGCCGCGAGTGCTTTCTCAACGAGGTCGTTTGGGCATACGACTACGGCGCGAGGACGACCCGCAGGTGGCCGGCGAAGCACGACGTGATCCTCGTGTATGTGCGCGACCCGCGCCGCTACCACTTCGACCCGTCGGAGGTCGCGCGCGAGCCCTACATGGCGCCGCGCCTGCAGACACCCGAGCGCGCGGCGCGCGGCAAGCTGCCCACCGACGTGTGGTGGCACACGATCGTGCCGACAACCTCGCGCGAGCGCACCGGGTATCCCACGCAGAAACCGCTCGGGATTCTGCGCAGGATCGTCGCCGCGTCGTCGCGTCCGGGTGAGCTCGTCGTCGACTGGTGCGCGGGCAGCGGCACGACCGGCGCCGCTGCCGCCGAGCTGGGCAGGCGGTTTCTCCTGATCGACGATCAGCCTGCGGCGATCGAGGTGATGCGCACGCGGCTCGCGAGCGTGCCCGGCCTCCGGGTGATCACGGAGTGATCCGGTAGCGCTCCAGCAAACCCTTGGCGATGATCACGCGCTGGATCTCGTTCGTTCCCTCGCCGATGATGAGCAGCGGCGCGTCGCGGTAGAGGCGCTCGATCTCGTACTCCTTCGAGAACCCGTAGCCGCCGTGCACGCGCATCGCCTCGCCGACGACCTCGAAGCAGGTCTCGGTGGCGAAGAGCTTGGCCATCCCGCACTCGATGTCCGCCCGCTCCCCCGCATCCTTTCGGCGCGCCGCGAAGTTGGTGAGCAGTCGCGCCGCCTGGATCTTCGTCGCCATGTCGGCGAGCTTGAACTGGATCGCCTGGTGCTGCGCGATCGGCACCCCGAAGGCGTGACGCTGCTGCGCGTACTCGATGGACAGCTCGAACGCGCGTTGCGCGACGCCGACTCCGCGCGCCGCCACGTTGACGCGGCCAACCTCGATCGCGGCCATCATCTGCTTGAAGCCCTGCCCCTCGATACCGCCGAGCAGGTTGGTCGCGGGCTGACGGTTGTTGTCGAACACCAGCTCCGTCGTCTCCACGCCGCGGTAGCCGAGCTTCTCGATGTGGCGTGACGCGCTGAAGCCGGGGTACTGCTTCTCCGCGAGGATGCACGACATCCCGCGGTGCGGAGGGTTCGCATCCGGGTCGGTCTTGACGAGCGTCGCGACCACCGTCGAGTGCTCGCCGTTGGTCGCCCACATCTTGGTGCCGTTGATGACGTACTCGTCGCCGTCGCGGACGGCCCGAGTCTGAATCGCCTGCACGTCCGAGCCGCAGTTGGGCTCGCTCATCGAGAAGCCGCCGTGGAACTCGCCGGTCGCCAAGCGCGGGAGGAAGCGCTCCTTCTCCTCGTCGGTGCCGAACTTCTCGAGCAGGAAGCTGACGATGAAGTGGGTGTTGATGATGCCGGTGATCGACATCCACCCGCGCGCGATCTCCTCGCAGACCATCGCGTAGGTGGCGTAGTCGAGGCCGGCGCCCCCGTACTCCTCGGGCACGGCAAACCCGAAGAACCCGAGGCGCTTCATCTGCACGACGATCTTCTCCGGGTACGTATCGTCATGCTCGAGGTCGTGCGCGACCGGGATGATCTCGCGCTCGACGAACTCGCGGACCATGCCCACGATCTCGCGCTGTTCGGTGGTCATGTCGATCGACATGCGGCGAGTGTAGCCTCAGGCCTCGGCGTCGCCGAGAATGTGCACCTGCGCACCCCGCATCGCGGGCGACGCGAGCACCCGCTCGATGCCGAATGCAGCCTCCAGCAGCGGCCGGTTGAAGGCGATGTACGAGGGATCGCCGTTGTACGCGAGGCGTGTGCGGGCGAACCCCGCGGCGTTGAGCAGGCGGTGCAGCGTGGCGCCGCTGTTGGCGCGGTATCGCACCGGGTACGCATCGCCCTCGCCGCGACCGTACAGGCGTCGTGTGATCGCCGCGTGCCAGCGATGGGGCACCGCTCGGATCATCCAGGCGTTGTAGTTCCAGGCGTTTGGGGTCACGAAGATGAAGCGCCCCCCGTCGACGAGCACCCTGCGCACCTCGGAGAAGACGAGGCCGGGATGGTCGAGATGCTCGAGCACCCACGCGGATGCGACGACGTCGAACGACGACGCTGCGAAGGGCAGATCCTCGCCGGAGCCGGCGACGCGATGGTCGACGACCGTGTTGCCGGCCAGTGCGCCGGTGTCGGAGTCGAGCCCCACGACCGTCGTCTCCGGCGCGCAGGAGAGATCGTCGCCATGGAGTCCGTTGCGCCCGCAGCCAAGATCCAGGATGCGCGCCCCGGGCCGTGCTGCGCTTCCGATCAGCGCTCGGTAACGGGTGACGCTGTCAGCCCAGGACGGGTTGCGGCGCCGGTACTCCTCGCGCGCGCGGGTCTGACGCTCGAAGCCTCCCGCCATGCGTCCGGCAGTGTAGGACGACGTTGCACTGGTACAGTTGCTCGCATGTGCGAACGGCCGTTCGCGAGATGATCGCCCGCATGTCTGCAATGGACGCGGCGGCATCCGACCCTGCGTTCGGCGGGTACGACGTTCGCACGCAGGACTGCGTCGAGTTTCTCCGCTCCCTGCCCGACGCGTCGGTGGATCTCATCGTCACCGACCCCGCGTACTCCGGCATGAACCAGCACATGCGGTTCGGGCACGGAAGGATCGTCGGCCATTACGGCAAGCCCGACAATCAACGGTGGTTCGAGGAGTTCTCCGACGACCCGGAGACCTACGGACTCTTTCTCGCAGAGTGCCGTCGCGTTCTCCGCCAGGACCGGCACATCTACATCATGTTCGACAGCTTCTCGATGCTGTCGCTCGGCGCGCTGGTCCGGGACTTCTTCGACGTCAAAGGCGTTGTGGTGTGGGACAAGGTCCAGATCGGGATGGGCCACTATTTCCGGCGGCGCCATGAGCAGATCGTGTTTGCGAGCAAGGGACGTCGCAAGCTCTTGCGTCGAGATCTCCCCGATGTCTGGGCCGTGCCGCGCATCCACCGTGCCGCGTATCCGACGCAGAAACCGGTGCGGCTGTTCGAGATGATGCTCGAGGCGAGCGCGGAGCCGGGATTCACGGTGTGCGACCCGTTCTGCGGGAGCGGATCCTCAGCGGTCGCGGCCGTGCGCTTCGGATGCGAGTTCGTCGGTGCGGACATCGATCCGCGAGCAGTCGAGATCTCGCGAGACCGCCTCGCGACGCTGGTCCTCGCCGGGCGGGACCCGCTCGAACCGACGCGTCAGTAGCGGGTTCCCTCGGGCGCCGGAAGCGCATCGAGCTCTGCGAGATCCGCGGCAGCAAGCACGACATCGGCGGCGGCTGCGTTCTCGACAAGGTATTTCGGCGTCTTGGTTCCGGGAATCGGCACCACGTACGGGCCGCGCGCCAGAACCCACGCGAGTGCGACCTGCGCCGGCCTGGCATCAACTCGCTCGGCAACCCCGCGCACGGTGCCGACGATCTTAAGGTTCGCGCGCATCGCGTCCTGCTGGAAGCGCGGGAGGTGACGACGGAAGTCGTCCTGCGGCAGGTCCTCGAAGGACGAGAACCGTCCGGCGAGGAATCCGCGGCCGAGTGGTGAGAACGGGATGAACGCGATGCCCTGCTCCCCGCAGTAGGGCAGCACCTCCGCAAGCACGTCGCGAGTTCCAGAGCGAGAGCTCGGACTGCACGGACGCGACCGGATGCACCGCCTGTGCTCGTCTGATCTCGGCCACCGACACCTCGGACAGACCGATGCGCAGGGCCTTCCCAGCAGTCACCGTCTCCGCCATCGCGCCCCAGGTTTCCTCGAGTGGCACTGCAGGGTCCACGCGGTGCAGCTGATAGAGATCGACATGATCCGTGCCGAGACGGCGAAGGCTTTCGTCGATCGACGAGCGGACATGTTCGGGGCGGCCGTCGCGGCCCATGCCCGGGGAGGCCACGCCGGTGGTGGCAGCTGACGCGGGCGTGTCGCTGGTCAGGCCCACCTTGGTGGCGAGCACGGCGCGCTCACGAACACCGCCGCTCAGTGCGCGCCCCACCAACTCCTCGTTCGTGTACGGGCCGTACGCATCGGCGGTGTCGATGAGCGTCATGCCGAGTTCGAGCGCCTGGTGGATGACGCCGATGGACGTGGCGTCGTCGCGCGGCGTCTCCAGGTCATAGCTGGCAGTCATCCCCATGCACCCGAGACCGATGACGCCCACCTCCGGGCCGTCGCGTCCGAGTGATGTGCGCCTCACGCGACCATTGAAGCGCAGCACACCGGTACGGCGCTCCAGCCCGGGATACGATGCAACCGGCCGCAATGGTCAAGCTCCCCCCGTACGGACGCCTCGCCCTGGTCGCGCTCGCGGCCGGGGTCGCTCTCGGCGCGCTCGCAAGCGCGGTGCGGCTCCCGGCTGCGCCGAGGGCAGCGGCGGCGACGAGGCCAGAACCCGTGGCCTCCTCGGCCCCGTGGTTCGACATGCAGGTGGCGAGCGGCCACCTCAGCTTCTGGACGCCCGCCTTCATGCCCGCGGGAGCGCCGCCCACTCGCGCTCGGGCGGGGATTCTCGTCGACCTCGACACGGGCGAGATCCTCTGGTCGCGACAGCCGAACCTCGGGCTCCCGCCGGCCAGTCTCACCAAGGTGCTGACGGCGCTCGTCGCGCTCGAGAACTTCAGCCCCGCCATGGAGGTCACGGTCACACCGGATGCACTCGGCCAGGCAGCCGACGACACGGTCATGCACCTCAAGGCGAGCGAGACGCTCACCGTCGGGGAGCTGCTCGACGGGATGCTCCTGCCGAGTGGCGACGATGCGGCGAGCGCGATGGCGGTCGACACGGTCGGAGCGCCGCGCTTCGTCGCCGCGATGAACGCGCAGGTGGCGGCGCTCGGTCTCCACGAACTCGCTGTTCTCGGCCACGGCGGGGCTCGACGACCCGGATCTGTACGCGTCCGCGTACGACCTGGCGGTGATCGCTGCCTTCACGTACGACCGATTCCCGCTCTTCGCTCAGATCGTCGCCACCCGGACGATCGCCCTTCCCGCCAACACGGAGCATCCCGCGTTCGTGCTGCACAACCTCGATGCGCTGCTCCAGGATTATCCGGCGGCGGTCGGGATCAAGCCCGGGTGGACCGGGAATGCCGGCGCGTGCCTCATCGGTATGGCGGTGCGCAACGGTCACCGGCTCCTCGCGGTGATCCTGAACGGCAACTACCCGGCGCGTCTCGAAAGCAGGTTGTTCGACTGGGGGTTCGCGCTCGAGGGCATGGCCCCGCTGCTCCCGCCAACGTCGGCCCCGACCCCCGCGCGCTGATCACGCCGCGAGCGCGAGGATCTCAGCCGGTCGCCGCGTCCTCACCCCGCGCCGCTGATGGCGTGAGCCCGGCCGCGACGCCACGCGCGTAGAACTGCAGCGCGATCTTCCGCGAGGCCTCGTCGATCATCTCGTCGCCGAGCATCACGGCCCCCTTGCGATCGACCTCGGTTGCCTGACGGTATGCCTCGAGGATGCGCGCGGCCTTGTCGAAGTCGGCCTGCGCCGGTGTGAACGCCTCGTTCGCCGGCTCGATCTGCGCCGGATGCAGCGCCCATTTGCCGTCGTATCCGAGCGCCGCGGCACGCGCCGCCGACGCGCGGTAGCCGTCGACATCATGGATGGCGAGGTACGGCCCGTCGATCACCTGCAGGCCCGCGGCTCGCGCCGCCACAGCGAGCTTGAACAGGACATAGTGAAAGATGTCGCCCGGGTACGTGTCGTTGTTTCGCACCGTCAATGACGGGAGCTGCATCGACGCGGAGAAGTCCGCCGGCCCGTACGTGAGCGTCTCGAGGCGGGTGCTGGCAAAGGCGATGTCGTCCGCGCGCATCAGGCCCTCGGCGTCCTCGATCTGCGCCTCGATGCCGATGCGTCCAACCGGCAGGCCGAGAGACTGTTCGAGCTGCAGCAACGCGCGGTCCACGAACGCGACATCACCGGCGTTGCGGACCTTGGGGACCATGATGCAGTCGAGGATCGCGCCCGCACCGGTGACCACCTCGCGCAGGTCGTCGAACGCGAACTCGCTGGTCACCTGGTTGATGCGGACGACGCGCGTCTTGCCGTGCCAGTCGTGCGTCCGCAGCGCCTCCACGACCTTGCCTCGTGCCGCCGGCTTCTCGAGCGGCGCGCACGCATCCTCGAGGTCGAGGAACACCTCGTCCGCGGCGCTTGCCGACGCCTTCTCCATCATCCGCGGGTTACTGCCAGGAACGGCGAGAACCGAGCGGCGAAGACGTGCCGTGGACACGCTCGGCTAATCCTTCGAGGGCGCGGGAGGGTCGTCAGGCGGGATGTCCCGATCGTCGGGAGGCGTCTCGTCGCGCGGCCTGCGGTCCTTCGGTGGCGAGGGCCGGTCGTCCGGAGGCAGGTTGGTGTCGGGTGTCAGACCCTCCATGCCGGGCATCCCCCCGAACAGGCCACCGAGCATCTGCTGAAACTGCTCCGGGCCGCCGAGGTCGTCCTGCACCCGCTCGAACATGCGGGCCATCAGCTCCTGCAGCTGCGGGTCCTCGGAGAGTTTCTCCTGGAGGCCGCCGAGCTGGGACATCAGCTGCTCCATCTGGACTTCCTGCGCCACCTGCATCAGCACCGGCTGCGACGCCGCGGCGACGACCACCTGCACCTGCTGGCGGATCACCTCGAATCCCTTGCACGCCATGCAGGTGCCCTGATGCTGGCACCGGCAGAGCTGCGACTTGAGCTTGTCCAGCTCGGAATGGATGCCGCTCAGGTCAACGCCGGGCGTGGGGTTGTCGGCCATGCAGTGATCGTAGTGGAGACAACCCTTCACAAGCCTGACGTTGCGCCGTCACTCGGATCGGGTATAGTCATTTGCAGACGGGAGCCCTCGGGCGTCCCCGCGGTTGACGTCGATGTGGATCGTCGCCCCGCGTGCGAAACGCACCGCCCGAAGCCGTCCCGAAGTCCATTCATTTGCGCCGGTGGACAGGGCCACCGCCGCGTCCGAGGTTGACAGTCCGCTGATAGCCCCAGACCTCGCGCTCGATCGTCTGCACCTGATCGTGCCCGACGGCAGCGATGCCATGGTCGTCCTGGAAGCATGGGCGCATGGCGCGCAACCCGGCGCCGATCCGCGCACCGTCTTTGCCGACCGCATCGGCGAGGTCGGACACGTCTCCGTCTCATTCGGCGACGAGGATCCGCCGCAGTTGCGCCTCGATCTTCCCGACCTCGTCCTCCAGTGCGTCGCGCAGGCGGGCCCGGATGGGACCCGCGAGCATCTCGGCCTGCGCGTCATCTCGATCAGGCCCACGGGAGGGCAGCCCGAGGGCGCAAAGCTCCTGACCATCACGACCCGCGAGCCCATCGTCACCGAGGCGAACGGGGTTGTCAGCGACACATTCCGCCTGCTCGACTGGCGGATCTCGACGCAGCATGCGGCTCGTTCGGAGCAGCTCTACGCGACCCTGAAGCTCGTCGACAGCCTCGAGCGCGCGGAGAAGCAGAGAGCGCAGACCCAGCGCACCCGCTTCAACGGCGCGCGCGAGTTCTGGCGTTGCCGGACCTGCCGCGCGCTCTGGCGTCCGGAGAGCCAGGAGCGCTGCCCGTCCTGCGGGCGCGAATTCACCGACGCGGACCGCAAGTCGCCGGAGGTCGGCAAGGTCGAGTTCCAGATCCCGGCCGGCGAGCCGATCAACCTGACCCCTGACGCGGCGGTGCTCATCGAGCCCGACGACGAGACCAACTTCGTCGGACGGGTGGCCCGCATCGACCATCAGCGGCACGTGGTCGAGATCGTCACACGGACCTTCGAGCACTCCGGGAGCGAGGGATACATCGCGCCGTCCTTCAACAAGGCGCTGTACCAGGCGAAGCGCTCGGTGCTCGCGGCGATCGCCACCAAGGACTTCGGCGTCGGCCTGCTCGCGCAGCTGCTCGTGAGCCCCGAGACGATCATCGCCCCCAAGGACGAGTCGGACGCCGAATCCTCCTGGCTCACCAGCGGGATGCGACCCAACAAGCCGCAGAACCGCGCCGTCGGATTGCTGAGCCGCCTGAGCGCCGGGCAGGCCGTGTTCATCCAGGGTCCTCCCGGAACCGGCAAGACCACGGTGATCGTCGAGGCGGTGAAGCGCCGTCTCGCGGCGAACCCCGACGAGCGGATCCTCGTGACCTCGCACAGCAACCTGGCGGTCGACAACGCGCTCGAGCGCCTCGCGGGCACGCCCGGCATGCGCGCGGTCCGCGTCGCCCGCGCCGAGCGGGTGCATCCCGCGGTGGACAAGTTCCGCTGCGACGACGAGGACGATCCGCGACTCCTCGAGGCCAACTGCTATTTCGCAACCTGCGCGACGGCGGCCACGTCCGGCATCACCGACATGAACTTCGACATCGTCATCCTCGACGAGGCGAACAAGGCGCGCGCCGACGAGGCGCTCCCCGCGCTGCGACTGGGTCGCAGCCTCGCGCTCGTCGGAGACCACAAGCAGCTGCCACCGGTCGAGGACGACGCGCTCTACGGCATCGTCGAGATCGATCCGGCGCTCGAGGACCTCGTCAACCGGAGCCTGTTCGAGCAGTGCTGGGACGGCGGGCTCCCGGCAGACGCGCAGTGCCTCCTCACGATCCAGCACCGCATGCACCCCGACATCGCCGCGTACGTGTCCGCCGCGTCCTACGAGAGCCAGCTGGAGAATGCCCCCGAGGTCGAGGCATACGACTACATCACGCGCAAGCCGTTCCCGGTGGCGCTGCACTTCGTCGACACCGAGGGCATGCGTGGCGGGCGCGAGCGGCGCGGGCCCGGTGGCGCGCTGCGCAACGAGGCGGAGGTGCGTGTGGCCGCGCAGGTTGTGCGGCTCCTCGACGAGCGCGCGCCGCGCGAGCTGAGCATGGCGGTGATCGCGATGTATGCCGAGCAGGTGGAGCGCCTGCGACAGGCTCTCGGACGCAGGAAGTTCAAGCGCACCGTGAAGATCGACACCGTCGACTCGTTCGAGGGCCGCGAGGAGGACATCGTCGTCATCTCGCTCGTGCGCTCGAATGAGCGAGGTCGCATCGGCTTCCTCCGCGTCCCGAACCGTCTCAACGTCGCGATCTCGCGCGCCAAGCGGCTGGTCGCGTGCATCGGCGACAGCGCGACTCTGCGCAGCGGCGACGAGTTCGATGTACGGAGCGCTCGTCGAAGCCGCACGCTCGACCGGAGGGTGGCTCAGCGCGCTCGAGCTGGTCTCGCAACCCAAGCAGGGCCGGGGAGGCGGACAGCGTCCGCAGGGCGAGGGCGCCACCGTCGAGGCCGGCGAGGGCGCCGATCCGGAGCGTGCCGCGAAACGCCGCCGCCGTCGGCGCCGCGGGCGTCGTGGTGGACCGCAGCCCGTGGTCACGACCGCCGAGGGCGGCGCCGGCGCGCCGGCCGCTGCGCCCGCCCCGGGTGAGGGGCAGTCGCAGGACGGCACGCAGCGCCGACGCCGACGCCGCCGCCGCCGCGGACGCGGGCGTGGCGCCGGAGCGGGTCTGACCGCGGGCCAGACGCCGGAAGGCGGATCCGAGACGCCGCCGGGCGAGCCGCAGCCGTTCGTGGCGCCGGCCACCGCCGGTGACGCGCCGGAGGTCTGACGGGCGGTGAGCGACACGGTCACGGTCTTCGTCCGGCCCGGGGACCCGGCGTCGGAGGCGACCCTCCGGTATCTCGATCAGCGTGGCGTGGCGTACACGAAGCGCGACGTTCTCAGCGACCCGTCGGCCACCGCGATCCTCTTCGGGCGCCTCGGCAAGGTGGTCGTCCCGGTCGTGCAGGTCGGTGAGCGCCTGCTCGTCGGCCATGACCCCGTCCAGCTGGCGCGCTTCCTCCCGCGACCCGAGAGCGAGGACCAGCACGTCGCGTTCGGCGCCTCGGTGCGAACGGTTACCGGTGAGATCGCGACGGCGAAAGGCCTCCCCGCGACCTACGGCGTCGAGGTCGGCCAGGTGAAGCCCGGCTCGCCGGCCGAGGCGGCCGGCATCCAGACCGGCGACGTGATCACGGGCATCGGCCCGTACACCGTGAACGGCGGGGCGGACCAGTTCCGGCGCGCGGTGTCACTCCGGCAACCCGGAGACACCATGATGCTGACGCTCTGGCGGGACGGCGACGTCTCCGAGGTGGCGGTCGTCTTTCCGGCGGAGGTCCCGGCAGAAGCGCCTCCCGAGGCGCCCGTCGAGAACGCCGCAGAAGCCTGACCCGGCGACCGGCTCACACCCGGGCCGGGGCCGGCGTTTGGTATGCAGTGAGCACGGTGAGCACGACCCACCTTCCGCCGTTCCAGCTGGTGTTCGACGAGCACTCCGGCGCTGTGCTGTCGTTCCTCTTCGGAGCGGTCGGGGCATCCGAGGCCGAGGACTGCTTCCAGGAGACGATGCTGAGCGCGCTGCGCGCCTATCCCCGTCTTCGAGACGCCTCGAACCTGCGGGGCTGGCTGTTCACGATCGCGCGGCGGAAGGCGATCGACGCGCGCCGCGCCATGGCCCGGCGCCCGACGCCGATCGCGGACCCGGACCCGGGCGTCGCTCCCGACGCGACCGCGGCGATCGACGAGTTGCTCTGGGATGACGTGCGCCGCCTCCCTCTGAAGCAACAGCGAGCCGTGGTGCTCCGTTTTGCGGGCGACCAGAGCTATCCGGAGATCGCGGCGGCGATGTCGACCACCCAGGACTCGGCACGGCAGAGCGTGCACGAGGGATTGAAGAAGCTCAGGAGGGATCGTCGATGAGTGTTGATGCGGCCGTGGCAGACCGATTCCGTGATCTCGCCGAGGCGAGCGGCCTCGTCGACGTGGCGGTGACGAGCATGGACAGCCCGATCGGGACGCTGCTCCTCATGGCGACCCGCAGGGGCCTCGTCAGGATCGCGTTCGAGAGTGAGAATCGCGACGAGGTCCTCGGCGAGGTGGCGATGCAGCTCTCGCCGCGGATCATGGAATCGCCGCGCCGCCTCGATGCGGTGCGCCGTGAGCTCGACGACTACTTCTCGGGCCGCATCCACGAGTTCGACCTCGATCTCGACTGGTCGCTGGTCGGCCCGTTTGCCCGGCGCGTCCTGCGCCGGACGGCGCGGATTCCCTACGGATCGGTCGCGAGCTACGGCGACGTCGCGGCCGGGATCGGCACCCCGCGGGCGGCGCGAGCCGTCGGCAACGCGCTCGGCTCGAACCCCATTCCAGTCGTGGTGCCGTGCCACCGCGTGGTCCGCACCGGCGGAGCGATCGGCGGCTACGGCGGCGGGCTGCCGCGCAAGCGCTTCCTGCTCGACCTCGAGGCCGGCTGAGCGCCGCCTACCAGCCGGGAGGGGGCTCGCTGCGGTTGAGGAGCCGGACGAAATCCTCGGCGCGCGCAACCGCTTCCCAGCGGCGCGAGAAGAAGTCCTGGGTGATCATCCGGTTGTCGGCGATCGAGGTGACGGTCACCGCCCATTGATTGAGCGCGCGGGACACCTCGACCTCGTGGGTGCCACCGTCATTGCGCATGACCACACCGCTTGCGGCCGGCCGGCGTCCACGGTCGTTGCGTCGAGAGGACGCCATAGCCATCGTGAACACCTCCAATACCAATCCGCCCGGCACGAGCCGGTTCGCCCCAACCATTGTCCCCCAAACGGGGGACTCAAAGCGAGAGGGTGAGCTGATCTCCGTTTTCGTCCGCATCGCCCTCGCCGGCGGTTGCCGGAAGGGGCGGCGCGATCGGCTCGGATGCCGCCACCCAGGCCGGGATCGTGCCGTCGCGCTCACGAAGAGTCTCGATCACCGGCTCGGGCGGTCTCGGCAGCCGGAGCCCGAGCATCGCCCCGAAATCGAATGCATTCACGACCGCGTAATTGCTCTTGTTGTTGTTGAGCAGCACGTGGACCGGCACGCCGTCCTCGCTGGCGGCATGAATTGCCGGCACCCACTCCTCGAGCTCGGCCGGCGTGTACAGGTAGTTGAAGCGGTCGCCACTCGTGGGGCCGCCCGAGTACCAGGTCTTCCGGTTGCGCCCGTGGAACCGCGTGATGCAGAGACGGCGCGATGTGATGGCGAGTAGCGGGGGAGCGGTCGCGGTCCCGATCTGCGGCGCGTCCACCCCGACGTACACGAAGTCGAGCTCCCGGAGCAGGTCCTCGGTTGCGGGCCAGGCGTCGCCGTCGTACCAGGAGCGGTGCCGGAACTCGATCGCCAGCAGATCGTCGGGATGACGGTCGCGGGCCGCGAGCAGCCACTCCCGGGCGTCCGGCTGGTTGGTGAACCAGGGCGGGAACTGGTAGTGGACCGCGACGAGCTTGCCGCTCTCGCGGAGCGGCGCCAGCGCCGCCATGAAGTCGCGTTCCTCCTCGGGCGTCGGGCGGCGGGGACGGCCATCCTCGCGTTCGTGACCGGTGAGGCTCCGGTATGCCTTGATGTTGAAGCGGAATGACTCCGGCGTTCGCTCGGCCCAGGCCGCGGCGACGGGCGGTCGCGGAATCCCGTAGAAGGTGGTGTCGATCTCGACGATCGGAAAGTACGCGGCGTAGAACGTCAGCTTCTCTCGCTGCCGGCGTCCGTGCTCCAGCTCCGGTGGGTAGAAGTCGGTGTGGTCGGCCCAGTTGCAGGTGCCGACGGCAATGGGCGCGGCCAATCTGAGCAAACAGTAACGAAGCCGTCACCGAAGCTGGTGAAAGCATCGGCGCAACTGGCCATACGATCCGCGGCGGTGGTGTACAAGGCGGAGTTTTCCGAGCAGCGATGACGCCCCTGCTACGACGTCTGGGCGCCGGGCTCACCCGGTGGCCGCGCATCGAACCGCGGCTGCTGATTTGTGGCGCCGCGCTGCTCACCGTCGCGACCGGGATCTGGCTCGCCTACGCGCTCGCCGCGATCCCCGTGTATGCCGCGCCCACGATCCCCTGGTGGGCGTTCACGATCGCCTTCTTCGCCGCCGGGCGACTGGCGGCGATGGACAGTCCACGACGCGGCACGCAGGCGATCACGCTGGCGGCCGCGCCGTTCGTCGTCGGGCTCTTCCATGCGACGCCGACGGATCTCCTCATCGGCTACGCCCTCGGCACCGGCCTCGCGGCAGCGACCAGGCGTCCGATCGCCGTCTGGCAGACGGCGTTCGACATCATCCGGTTCGCAGTCTTTGCGGGAGCCGGCATCTGGGCATTCCGGGCCATCGCGGGCAGCCCGAGCCAACACGTCTGGCACAGCGCAGTCGCCGCAATTGCGGCCACGGGAATCACAGTCCTGCGGCGCGGGCTCTCGGAGGGCGTCATGCTCCGTCCCCGCGACCGCGACTCCTGGATCGACGTCGCCAACCACCTCCGCGCCGCCTATGTCGCCGCCGCGGCATCGATGTGCATCGGACTGATCGCGGTGCGCCTGATCCCCGTCGACCCGCTCGCGCTCGTGCCGCTGTCGGTCGTGACGCTTGCGGTGCTCATCACCCACCGAGCCTGGGTCCGCGAGCGCTACGACCACGAGGCAGCCGAGTTCCTCATCGGCGCGGTGGACGCGCTGGCGGGCAGCGAGCTCGAACAGTCGATCGCGCTGCTCCTCAATCGAGCACGAGCGATTTTTCACGCCGAGATCGCGCAGCTCACGGTCTTCCCCTCGATGCCGAACGAGAAGGCGTTCCGCACCACCGTTCGCCACGGCAAGCCCGACGAGGTCATGGTTCCTCTCGCGCTCGGCGAGCTCGACGACGTGCTCGAGGCGGAGACCGCGGGCGTGATCGTCCGCGGCGGCGCTCCCGACGATCCGAGCACGCAGATGCTCGAACGACGCGGCGTGCGGGAGGCGATGGTCGCGCTGCTCCGAGGCGAGTCGCGAATGATCGGCAGCCTCATGGTCGGCGGGCATCTCGACGCGCGCGCCTTCGACGACCGCGACCTGAAGCTCTTCCGGACGCTCGCGACGCGCACGACCGTCATCCTCGAGAACAGCAGGATGGAGCGCTCGATCGCGAGGTTGACCGAGCTGCAGGAGCAGCTCACGCACCAGGCCTACCACGACTCGCTCACCGACCTGGCCAACCGCACGCTCTTCGGTCAGCACATCGAGATGGCATTGCGGCGCAGCGCCGAGGGCAGCTCCAGCGTCGCCGTGATCTTCCTCGACATCGACGACTTCAAGGGCATCAACGACACACTCGGGCACGCCGCGGGTGACGCGCTGCTCGTCGAGGTGGCGGCGCGCATCCGTTCCTGCCTGCGCCGTCCTGACACCGCGGCCCGACTCGGCGGCGATGAGTTCGCGCTGCTCATCGAGGGCGTCGACAGCGCGGTCGAGGCCGAGCACGTCGCGCGTCGCGTGCTCGAGACACTGCGCCGGCCGTTCGTCGTCTCCGGGAACACGATCTCCGTGCGCGCATCGCTTGGCATCGCAGTTGCAGACAGTGCTGACGACAACGCGACGAGTCTCATGCGCCATGCCGACGTCGCGATGTACGCCGCCAAGGGCTCGGGTCGCGATCGCTACGTGCTCTTCGCACCCGGCATGGAGAGCGATGTCGTGTACCGGAGACAGCTGCGCGGCGAGCTCGAGCGGGCGATGGATGAGAAGCAGTTCATCCTGCACTACCAACCGGTTGTCAACCTCATCACCGGCGAGATCTCGGCGGTTGAGGCGCTCGTCCGGTGGCGCCACCCGACGCGCGGCATCGTCGCCCCCGGCGAGTTCATCCACGTCGCGGAGGAGAGCCGGTTGATCCTGCCGCTCGGAGCGTTCGTGCTGCGGACGGCGTGCGAGACGGCGTTGCGCCTGCAGGAGCAGGCGTCCGAGCAGGTGCCGCCGCTCGCGGTGTGCGTCAACGTCTCGGTGGTCCAGCTCAACACGCCGACGTTCGTGCAGGACGTGCTCGCGATCGTCCGTGCGGTGGGGCTCGCTCCCGACACCCTGATCCTCGAGATCACCGAATCGATGCTGCTCGAGGACACGGCGCTCGTCTCCGCCAAGCTCGAGGCGCTCCGGCGCAAGGGCATCCGGATCGCCATCGACGACTTCGGCACCGGGTACTCGTCACTCAGCTACCTGCGCCGCCTCCCGGTCGACATCCTGAAGATCGCCAAGCCGTTCGTCGACGACCTCGGCAGCGGCTCCGACGAGGACTTCACCCGTGCGATCGTCAGCCTCGCCGAGGCACTCCAGGTCCAGGTGATCGCCGAGGGCATCGAGTCGGCGCCCCAGGTGACGCGGCTGCTGCAGCTCGGCTGCCTCGCGGGCCAGGGCTTCCTGCTCTGCCACCCGCTGCCGGACACCGAGATCGAGGCGCTGCTCCGGCATGGAGGCATCGACCGCACCCGCCTCATGGCCGACCCCGAGCCGCGCGAGAACGTCCTGCCCCTGAGGCAGGTCCGATGATCGGGGCGACCCCGCTGCTCGCGGGATTGCTGCTCTTCGTCGCGGCACTCGGGTTCGCCGGCATCTCCTGGGCGGCGGTGCGCCGCGAGAAGACGCGCCTCGGCTTCCTCCACAGCACGCAGGAGGCGCTTCTGGAGTCGCGCGACCTCGAGGCGGCGTCCGTGGACCTGCTCCGGCGCGCGTGCCGCCTCTTCGACGCCGAGTGCGCGGAGCTGACCCTCCTTCCCGAGACGGGGATGCCGGCCGCGTTCCGGACGACGATGCGCCGGTCCGAGCCCGTCGACGTGATGCGTTCGATCGACCTCGAGGACGACGAGGGGTCGCTGTCGCCGCCGATCTTCGGCGTGGTGCACATCGCCGCGTCACTCGCCGACCCCTGGGTTGGGCGCCTTGCGAACCGGCTCAACATCGCGGGCGGGCTTTCGGTGACGCTCCGGTACGACGGGCGCACGGTCGGGTATCTCGCGCTCGGGATCCGCAAGCTCGAGCACGGGGCCGCTCGCGGGGACGACCAGATGCTGCAGGAGCTGGCCAACCTCGCGGCCATGACCATCGAGCGCAGCCGCCTGCACGACGCGCTGCTCCGCCTTGCCGCTCTGCAGAACGAGCTTGCGGATCGGGCGTTCCACGACCCGCTCACCCACCTCGCCAACCGTGTGCTCTTCATCGATCGGATCGAGCGAGCGCTGCTGGAACGCGACCCGGAGCGTCACGTCGTCAGCGTCGTGTACGTCGACCTCGCCGACTTCCGCACGATCAACGCGGAGCACGGCCATGCCGCCGGCGACGCCGTCCTGATCGAGATCGCGCAGCGGTTGCACGAGTGCCTGCGACGGACGGACACCGCGGCCCGCCTCGGCGGCGACGAGTTCGCCCTGCTCCTGCCCGAGGTCTTGCATCCCCGGGAGGGAGAGCTCATCGCGCAGCGCGTCGTCGAGGCGCTCGCCGCGCCGATCCGGATCGACGGCGGGGAGCTCACGGTGAGCGCGTCGGTCGGGCTCGCCTGCGCGAACACGGAGGTCGTCTCGGCTGCGCTGCTGCTCCGGCATGCGACCAATGCCGCCAAGGACGCGCGCGACGCGGGGACCGGGACCTTCGGCGTCCACGGCGGCGTCGCGTCCGGGCCGGCCGACCCGGATCTTCCGAGGGAGCTCGAGGCCGCGCTCGAGAACGGCGAGTTCGTCGTCCATTACCAGCCGATCGTCGAGCTCCGGACCGGGAGGATTCTCGGGGCCGAGGCGCTCGTCCGCTGGCAGCACCCGATGCGCGGCCTGGTGGCGCCGCTTCACTTCCTGCCGGTCGCCGCGGAATGCGGGCTCGTGGAGCGGATCGAGGAGTTCGTCCTCCGCCGCGCCTGCCAGCAGCTCCGCCGCTGGCAGAACGCCTATCCCGCGACCCCCGAGCTCGCGATCTCCGTGAACGTCTCGGCGGGCGCCCTGGCCAAGCGGGAGCTCGTGGAGCGGGTGACCCGCCTCCTCGACGAGGTGCAGGTCGATCCGTCGTGCCTGATCCTCGAGATCACTGAGAACGTTGTGCTCCAGGACCTCCACGGCACCATCACCGCCTTTGACGCACTCCAGCGCGCGGGCGTGCACGTTGCCATCGACGACGTCGGCACCGGCTACACGTCGCTCGCCTACCTGCGCCGCCTGCCGATCGACATCCTCAAGATCGCGCGTCCGCTCGTGGCGGAGCTCGGCGATCCCAACTCGAGCGGCGAGCTCGCGCGGACCGTCGTCCGCCACGGCGAGGCACTCCGGCTGGCCCTGGTCGCCGAGGGGGTGGAGACGCCGCTGCAGGTCGAGCGCCTCAACGAGCTCGGCTGCTCGATGGCCCAGGGGTTCCACCTCGCCGGCCCGTGCGACGTCGAGGCCATGGAGGCGCTGCTCAGCAAGGGCGGCCTCGATCCCGCGCAATTCATGCGCGTCACCCCGGTGCCACGCCCGGCTGCTCGCAGGAAGGCGTCGCGCCCGCGCCGCGTACCCTCTGCGGGTGGAGCAGCGCCAAAACCTGCGTGAGCTCGCCGTCGCCGCGGCAGCGGCGGCATCCGAGCTGGTCGTCCGAGCCCACGAGGGCACGGCGACACTGATCGGGGAGGTGAAGAGCCCCGGCGACTACGTCACCGAGATCGACCGTGCCGCCGAGCGCGCCGCGATCGAGGTCCTCAACGCCGGCGCCCCCGAGATCCCGATCCTGGCCGAGGAGGCCGGCGGATCGAGATCGGAGCGGATGTGGGTCGTCGATCCGATCGACGGCACCACCAACTTCCTTCGCGGCTTCCCGGTCGTGGGCGTGAGCGTCGCCCTGGTGGAGGCAGGCCGGCCGGTCGTCGGGGCGGTGACGGCGCCGCTGATGGGGGCGTCGTGGAGCGCCGCCAAGGGCCAGGGCGCCACCGATCAGCGTGGCCGAAGGCTCGCGGTCTCGACGCATCCGGGGGCGGGGATCGTCGCGACCGGCTTTCCCTTCCGGCGCAAGGAGCGCCTGCCCCGGTATCTCCCGGTCATGGAACGGGCGCTGGCCCGATTCGAGGACCTCCGGCGCGCTGGAGCCGCAAGCCTCGACCTCGCCTACGTCGGCGCGGGCGTCTTCGACGGGTTCTTCGAGCTCGGACTGGGGATCTGGGACATTGCCGCGGGCGCCCTGCTCGTGACCGAGGCCGGGGGTGTCGTGACCGACTGGGACGGCGACGCGGACGCCGTGTTCGTCAGCGGCAACATCCTCGCCGGCACTCCGGCATGGCACGAGGCGATGCTCGAGATCGTCGCCGCGTAACTGCGCAGCCCCGTGCGAGCCTTATAAGGTACGTTCGCCTGTGAGCACCCCTGGAACCAGTCCGACCACCGACCTCCTTCGCGGGAAGCGCATCCTCGTCACCGGGGTGCTGACCCCGAAGAGCATCGCCTTCGCGATCGCGTCCTCCTGCCAGCAGGCGGGGGCGGACGTGGTGCTCACCTCGTTCGGCCGCGCCATGAGCCTGACGCGGCGCAGCGCGCAGCGCATGCATCCCGCGCCCGAGGTGCTCGAGCTCGACGCCACCGATCCGGAGCAGGCGAGGGCCGTCGCGGAGCACGTCACGAGCGCGCTCGGCGGCCTGGATGGAGTTGTGCACGCGATCGGCTTCGCACCTGAGGACTGCCTCGGCGGTGGCTTCCTCGACGCCCCCTGGAGCTCGGTGGCCACCGCGTTCCAGGTGAGCAGCTACTCGCTGCAGACGCTCGCCGCCGCCTTCGTGCCAGTGATGCCCGAGACGGGAGGGTCGATCGTCGCCCTCACGTTCGACGCGCGCATCGCCTGGCCGCTCTACGACTGGATGGGACCGGCCAAGGCCGCGCTTGAGGCGATCGCGCGCTACCTGGCGCGCGAGCTCGGACCCCGCAGCGTCCGCGTCAACACCATCTCGGCGGGCCCGCTCGAGACCATCGCCGCGAAGTCGATCCCCGGATTCGAGGTGCTGAAAGCGTCGTGGGGGAAACAGGCGCCGCTCGGCTGGGACAGCGCGGACAGCGGACCGGTCGCCGACACCGCCGCCTTCCTGTTGAGCGATCTCTCCCGCGCGATCACCGGCGAGATGATCCACGTCGACGGCGGCTATCACTCCCAGGGCGCGCCGCTGATCCCGACAGTCGAGGTGACCACGTGAGCGCAACCAACGGCACGCCGCGCGTGGCGATCACCGGCATCGGCGCCGTGACCCCGCTCGGGCTCGACGCCGAGTTCGACCTGGCAATCCTGCCGCCGCGGTCACGGCGGCATCGGACCGATCACCGCCTTCGACGCCTCGCATCTGACGACGCAGATCGCAGGGCAGGTCAAGGGATTCGACCCCGAGGCGGTGCTCGGCAAGAAGGAGGCGCGGCGCACCAGCCGGTGCACCCAGCTCGCACTGTTCGCCGCGCGTCAGGCGATCGAGGACTCGGGCCTCGACATCCGGCCGATCGCCGAGGACGTCGGTGTCCTCGTGGCGTCGGGCGTCGGTGGCATCGAGGTGATCGAGCGCAACGTCCTCGCGCTGTACAACCAGGGTCCTCGCCGCGTCTCGCCGTTCACGGTCCCGTCGATGATCATCGACATGCCCGCGGGCGCCATCGCCATCGAGTGCGGCGCCAAGGGTGTGAACTACGCGATCGTCAGCGCCTGCGCGTCGTCCGGTCACGCGATCGGCGAGGCGGCGGAGTGGATCCGGCGCGGCGAGGCGACGGCGATCATCACCGGCGGTACCGAGGCGTCGATCACGAACATCAGCGTCGCGGCGTTCGACGCCATGCAGGCACTCTCGACTCGCAACGACGAGCCCGAGCGCGCCTCGCGCCCGTTCGACAAGGACCGCGACGGCTTCGTGATGGGCGAGGGCGCCGGCATGTTCGTGCTCGAGGACTGGGGACACGCGGTCGCGCGCGGCGCGCGCATCTACGGTGAGGTTGCGGGGTACGGTGCGACAGCCGACGCGTTCCACATCACGCAACCCGACGAGCAGGGCGATGGCGCACGGCGCTGCATCCTCCGTTCGCTGAAGCGAGCGGGACGCGAGCCCGACGAGGTCGATTACATCAACGCGCATGGCACGTCGACGCAGATGAATGACGCTGCGGAGACCAAGGCCGTGAAGGCGGCGCTCGGCGAGGTTGCGGGCACAATCCCCATGTCGTCGACGAAGTCGATGCACGGGCACCTCCTCGGCGCCGCCGGCGCCGTCGAGGCGGTCATCACTGTTCTTGCCATTCGTGACCAATTCGTGCCGCCGACGATCAACCTCGACGAGCCGGACCCGGAGTGCGACCTCGACTACGTCCCCAATCACGGACGCGATGCGCGCATCGATTTCGCCCTGAGCACGTCGTACGGCTTTGGCGGTCACAACGTGTGCCTCGCGCTGGCCCGCGCGGATGGAGTTCTGACGGGCTGATCCGGGTGGTCGGCGCGGGGCGCATCCTGTTGCTCCGAGCCGATATCACCACGCTCGTCGTCGACGCCATCGTCAACGCGGCGAACAGCTCGCTCGCCGGTGGCGGCGGTGTCGACGGCGCGATCCACAGGGCGGCCGGCCCGGACCTCATGCGCGAGCTGCAGCAGCGCTACCGGGGGACGCCGACGGGGTCGGCCGTGATCACCGGCGCGGGCCGTCTCCCGGCGAGGTACGTGATCCACGCCGTCGGACCGCGCTGGCGCGACGGGAACCACGGGGAGGCAGGCCTGCTCGCGTCCGCCTACCGGGCAGCGTTCGCCCTCGCCGCGGAGCACGGCTCGGCGACGGTTGCCGCGCCGGCGATCAGCACCGGCATCTATGGCTTCCCGATCGACATCGCCGCACCGATCGCGATCGACGAGGCGGACCTGGCCCTCGCCGCGGACGCGACGTCGCTGCGGGAGATCACATTCGCTCTTTTCTCCGACTCCGATCTCGAGGTCTTCGCGAGGAGCCTGTGACGCCACCTTGACGGTGGCGTGAGCGACATGGCCATAGAGTGGGCAGGCCAGTGCCAGCGCGCCCGCGGTGGTTCGCCGCCGCCCTCATCACCGTTGCTTCGATCGTCCTCGCGCACTACGCGCAGGTCTGGGCCGTCGTGCCCTCGTCGCTGGCGCCCACCAGCGACTTCGCCGGGACCTACGTCGCCGCGACGCTGATCAGGACCGGCCATGCGGAGCAGATCTACGATCCGGCGGCGCAGCAGGCAACGCTGGCCGCGAGCGGCGCCCCGGCCGGCCACGACGACATCCCCTTCGAGAATCCACCCGCGGCCGCGGTCGTGGCGATCCCCTTCAGCCTCCTGAGCGCCGGCACCGCCTGGCGAGCCTGGTCCGTCCTGCAACTTGTCCTGATGGTGTTCTCGCTCTGGCTCGTGGCCCGTGCGGCGCCGTGGCCCGCCGCGCTGGCGCGCCTGCCGAGGCTGGCGATCGTCATGCTCGCGCTCGCCGGCTTCGGCACGGGACTGCTCATCCTCGAGGGCCAGTGGGACGGCGTCTCGGTTCTCGGGCTTGCGCTCGCCTACGTTGCGTGGAGGGGCGGCAGGCCCGGAGTCGCCGGGTTCGCGCTGGGGTTCACGGCCGCCATCGCGAAGCCGCAGCTGGTGATCGGGATCGCTGCCTACATGGTCGGCCGACGCGACTGGCGTGGCATCGCCGGCGCGCTGGCGGGGGCGGCGGTCACCCTCGCGATCGCGCTCGTCGCCGTGGGACCGCACGGGCTCACGTCGTTCGTCTCCGCGGTGGCCACCCCCCACGACTCGCCGACGGCGGAGATGGAGGGAAGCAGCGGCCTGTTCGGGTCGTTGCTCGGACAGGCGCCCGGGGTGTACTTCGCGTCGATCGCCGCGGGGCTCGCTGCCGCGGTGGTTGCGGGGTGGCTCGGAACGATCGCGCACCGCCGGTCGGATCTGCTGGAGCCGACGCTCTGCGGCGCCGTCGCCCTCTCGCTCTTCGCGTCACCGCATCTGCTGGGGCACGACCTCACGCTCCTGGCCCCGGTGATGATCGCCGGGCTCGCCTGGTTGGCCGCCCGTCCAGCCGAAGGGCGCTGGCCCGGGCCCGCCACCCTCGTCGTCATCGGCGGCTGGGCGCTCCTCTCGCTGGCGGCACTCGAGGACCTCGGCCAGAACACGGTCGGCCTGCCCGGTCGCGCGACCCCCTGGGCACTGCTGCTCGTCGCGGCCACATGGTGCGCGCTGACGGCGAGCGCCGCGCGGGTCGGGGTCACGCAGCGGCAGCGAGAACCACGCTCGGCCCTGGCGTAGGATCGCCTTCGTGCCCGACCCCTGTTGATGTGACGTTGTCATGGGTACGTTCACACTGATGAAAGGCGTCGCGAGCACTATGAGAGCGGCATCATGAACAGAGGCCTGCCACTCGGCCGGATAGCCGGGATCAGGGTCACCGCGGACTGGAGCGTTCTGGTCATCGCGGCACTGGTGGCGTGGGGAGTTGCCGGGGCCGCGGTTCCCGGTGACGCGCACGGCACCCCGTCCTGGCTCGCCTGGGTCGTCGGCGTCTCGGTCGCGGTGCTGATGATCGCCTCGCTCGTGGCGCACGAGCTCGGCCATGCCATCGTCGCGCGACGGCGGGGCATGACGATCGACACCATCAGGCTCTGGCTCTTCGGCGGGGTTGCCCAGATGAACGGCGACTGGATGACGGGCAGGACCGAGGTGCTCGTCGCGGCGATCGGCCCGTTGGTCACGCTCGCGATCTCCGCGCTGGCCGTGGTTGCGACATGGCTTCTCATCCTCGTCGGGGCGCCGCCACTCGTCGTGGTGGTCGCCGAATGGGTCGCCGCGATCAACGTCCTCGTGCTGATCTTCAACCTCATCCCGGCCTTTCCACTCGACGGCGGAAGGATCCTTCGCGGGTTCATCTGGATGCGCACGAAGAACCGGACGGCGGCCACCATCGGCGCGGCGCGCGCGGGACGGATCTTCGCCGTCGTGCTCGTCGGCGTCGGCGTGCTCGACCTCTTCTTCTTCGATCCGGTCGGCGGCCTCTGGCTCATGCTCATCGGGTGGTTTCTCGACAGCGCCGCGCGCGGCGAGGCGCAGGGGGAGCTGGCGCGCCACGCGCTCGAGGGAATGCTGGTCGGCGACGTGATGTCGAAGGATCCGGTGATCGTTCCGTCCTGGATCACCGTCGAGCTGCTCGTCGAGCAGTACGTCATGGGCCATCAGTTCACGTCGTTCCCGACGCACAGCATCGACGGGCGCATCGACGGCCTCGTGACGATGCGGGGCATCAAGCAGCTCCGGCCGCAGCAGCGCGGCGACCGCCGTGCGATCGACATCGCGATCCCCGTCGACCGGGTGCCGGTCGCCCGCCCGGACGAGCCGATCACCGCCCTGCTGAAGCGGATGGGCAACGCCTCGGACGGTCGCGCGCTGGTCTACGACTCCGACCGCCTCGTCGGCATCGTGTCGCCGAGCGACATCGCGCGCCTGCTCCAGTCGGGCCCGGGCCGCGCCGGAGCGCGCGCCGCCGCCTGACCGCTACCCGGGGAGATCCCCGGTGCTCAGGATCAGCTTTCCGAAGTTCTCGCCGCGATAGAGCTTGAGGAGCGTGTCCGGGAAGTTCTCGATCCCGGTGACGACGTCCTCGACCGATCGGAGCCGCCCTTCGGCGATCCAGGTGGCCATCTCCGCCTCCGCTTCCGGATAGCGCGCGCGGAAGTCGAAGACCAGGAACCCCTCCATGCGGGCCCGGTCGACCAGGAGCGCCATGTAGTTCGCGGGTCCGCGCGCCGGACCCTCGTTGTTGTACTGCGAGATCGAGCCGCAGATCACGATGCGCGCGTGGCGAGCGAGACGGGTGAGCACCGCGTCGAGGATCTCCCCGCCGACGTTGTCGAAGTACACGTTGATCCGGTCCGGGCACTGCTCCTTGAGCGCGGCGCGGACGTCCTCGCTCTTGTAGTCGATCGCGGCGTCGAAACCGAGATCCTCGGTGAGGAACCTGCATTTCTCGGCGCCGCCCGCGATGCCGACGACGCGACAGCCCTTGATCTTCGCGATCTGGCCCACCACCATCCCGACGGCGCCCGCAGCGGCCGACACGACGACCGTCTCGCCGGCCACGGGCTTGCCGATGTCGAGCAGTCCGAAGTACGCGGTCATGCCGGGCATGCCGAGAACGCTCAGGTACATCGTGAGCGGCGCCACGTCGGCCGCGACCTTGCTCACGCCTGCGCCGTCGCTGATCGCGTACCCCTGAACGCCGAAGTTCCCGGTGACCATTTCACCGGCGCTGAAGTCCGGGTGGTTGGAGGCGACGACCTCGCCGGCGCAGAGCGCGCGCATCACCTCCCCGATGCCCACCGGGGGCACATAGGAGCGGCCGGCGTTCATCCAGCCACGCATTGCCGGGTCGAGCGAGATGAGGATGACCCGCACCAGGAATTCGCCGTCGCCCGGCGCCGGCACCGGCTCGCTGCGGAACTCCCAGTCAGCGGCGACCGGCAATCCGTGGGGGCGCGCCGCGAGGCGCCATTGGCGGTTCATCGTCGGGTTCTCGGACATGCGCATATCAGAGCACGAGCAGACGGCTGGTAGGCTCTGGCGATGCTGAGTGCGGGAGTCATCCTCTTCCTCGCGGCGCTGCAGGGCGTCACCGAGCTCTTTCCGGTGTCATCGCTGGGCCACGCCGTCGTCGTCCCGCCGCTCATCGGGCTCAACTTCCGCGAAACCGACCCGGCGTTCGTCCCCGTGCTCACCGTCCTCCATCTCGGCACGGCAGCGGCGCTGCTGCTCCTCTACCGGCGCGACTGGGCGCGCATCATCTCCGGGTTCTTCCGGGCGGCCGTGCGGGGTCGCATCGACGACCCGGACCAGCGTCTGGCGATGATGCTCGTGGTCGGGACCGTTCCCGCCGGCGTGATCGGCCTGCTCCTGCAGGATCCGCTGAAGTCGCTCTTCGGCAACCCGCGCCTCGCGTCGGCGCTGCTCATCCTGAACGGCGGCATCCTCTTCGCCGCGGAGCTGTTCCGCCGGCGCGACGAGCGCCGCCGCAAGGCCGCAGGCGCCGCGATCATGGCGCACGAGGACGGCGACCCTGAGTACGCGCAGATCGAGGGCCTCAGCCTGCGCACCACGGTCTTCGTCGGGATCTTCCAGGCCGGCGCGCTCCTGCCCGGGATCTCACGCTCGGGCATCACGATGGCGGCGGGGCTCGTTGCGGGACTGCGCCACGAGGAGGCCGCTCGCTTCTCCTTCCTGCTCGCGACGCCGATCATCCTCGCAGCCGGTCTGCTCGAGCTCCCCGCGCTCGGCACCGATGCGCCGACCGCCGCCGTCGCGGTGGCCGCGGCGATCGTCGCCGGCGTGGTCGCCTACGCCAGCGCCCGGTTCCTGCTTCGCTACCTGCGCATCGGACGTCTGGACCCCTTCGCGTATTACTGTGCGGCTCTCGGGGCGGCGGGCCTCGTCTTCATTCACTGAGCACGTGGCGCTCGTGCAGTTGAGCGCACGCACATCGTTCATCGGGGGATTGTCATGAGAGGAAGCCGTCCACTCGCACTCGCGCTCGTCGTCCTGGCGGTGATCTTCGCCGTCGCGGCGGTCTTCTTCTTCACCGTGAAGACGACCTTCCTGGCGGGCGGCGCCAAGCCGGAGCTCCACTGGAAGCACGCGCTCGTCTTCACGGTGCTGGCCGTGCTGTCGCTCGTCGCGGCCAACTTCGCGAGGCCGAAAGCCGCCCGGGCCTGACCCCCGCTCGTCCTCGAGGTTGATACGGGATCGTCTTGTTGCGCCCGAAAGGCGGAGCAGAATGACCGAATGCACAGTTTGGCGCAAAAGCGTCAATCGTGCGTTACCATCCCGATCGATCCAGCAGCGGTAGGAGGAGTGGGCTCATGAATCGAGATCGCATCCGGAGCGGGCATGCAGCCGCCGGCTCCAAGGTGATCAAGCTGCTGACGGCCGGGGCGTGCGCCGCGCTTGCGACAGTACCGCTGGCTGTGAACGCGCGAACGACGTCTGTCCCGCGCGTCGATCCGAGCTCGCTGAGCCCGACCCAGATCGCGTACCTGGCTGCAAAGCCGGATCAGCGCGTCATCGTCATCCTGAAGAACCAGGAGAACGGAGTCACCGGGAGTGACGGGACCCTGAAGGTTCGAGCCGCACGGCTTGCCGCCGACCAGAGGTCGATCCTCAGCGAGCTGCACCTCCTCAAGGCGCCGAAGGCTCACGGCTACTCGCTGATCAACGCCGTCTCGGCGACCGTCTCGGCAGCGGAGGCATCTCGGCTCGCCGCGAATCCTCTCGTGGGCGCGGTCATCCCGGACACCGAGATCACCGGTCCGAGCCTGGCGACGAGTGTCACGAGCGACGCTGCGGCCGTCGGCGGCAATGTCGTGGCAGGGGCGAACGTGAGGACGGCGGTTCCGTCCGCGGGCGGCACGCAGATCTGTCCGACCAACCCCGCGGATCCCCTCATCGAGCCCGAGGCACTCTCGCTCATGCACGTGGTCGACGAGCCCGGTTCGACGGCGCCCGATGCCCGGTCGCTGGCCGACGGCGCCGGCGTCAAGGTCGCGGTCTTCCCGGACGGGCTCGATCCGACCATCCCCGACTTCATGCGTGGTGGCACGTCCGCGATCTTCGACTACGAGGACTTCACCGGTGAGGGTACGGGCGGTGTCACCGGCGGCGAGGAGGCGTTCGGCGACGCGAGCTCGATCATCTCGCAGGGGAACGAGGTCTTCGACCTCAGCGGCGAGGTCAACCCCGCTCACCCGCTGCCGCCCGGATGCAACATCAGGATCGAGGGCGTCGCGCCCGGTGCGTCGGTCGCGGTCATGAAGGTGTTCGGTGACGCGAACCTCGCGTTCAACAGCCTCATTCTCCAGGCCATCGAATACGCGGTCGAGGTCGACCATGTCGACATCCTCAGCCAGTCGTTCGGCGGCAACCCGATCCCGAATCCGGGCACCGACGCCGATGCGCTCATTGACGCCGAAGCAGTCGCCGCGGGCATCACGGTGGTCGCAAGCTCCGGAGACGCGGGCATCACGAACACGATCGGCACGCCCGCGACCAACCCCGGCGTCATCTCCGCCGGCGCCACGACGAGCTACCAGCTCTACGCGCAGACCACGTCCTACGGCTACCAGTTCGGTGGCAACGGCTGGCTCAGCAACGAGGTCTCGTCGTTCAGCAGCAGTGGCGACACCGAGTACGGGCCCGACACGATCGACGTCGTCGCCCCGGGCGAGTCCGGATGGGCCGACTGCTCGACCAACACCGCGGTGTTCACCGAGTGTGCGGACCAGTACAACGGCTCATCCCCGCAGCCGATCGTCGCCTTCGGCGGCACGAGCGAGTCCTGCCCCCTCACCGCGGGCACCGCCGCGCTCGTGATCGAGGCCTACCGAGACACGCACGGCGGTGCGAGCCCCACTCCGGAGCTCGTGAAGCAGATCCTCATGAGCAGCGCGCAGGATCTGGACGCTCCTGGCCAGAACCAGGGCGCCGGCTTCGTCGACGCGCTCCGCGCGGTGCAGACGGCGGAGTTGATCCACGATGCGCACGGCACGCCCGCGCCGCAGGGTGACGGTCTGCTCATCGCTCCGAACTCGATCTCCGCGACCGCTGTCGCGGGGTCGAGCCAGACGGTCCGTGTCAGCGTGACCAACACCGGCGCCGCCACGGCGACGATCGCTCCGAAGCTTCGCGCACTCGGCGCGATGTCGACGATCGCCTCGGGATCGCTGACGCTCAATGCGACCACCGACCCGACGTTCATCTATCAGACGGGTGCGGTGGTGCCGGATGTGCACCTGGTGCCGTTCACCGTTCCCGCGGGCGCCGACCGCATGGTCGCGAGCTTCGCGTGGGACACGGCATCGCAGCCGTCATCGACCCTGCGGCTGTCGCTCTTCAGCCCGACCGGCCAGATGACCTCGCAGTCCCGCCCGCAGGGAGCGGCCGGTGGCTTCGGGCAGGTCGAGGTGCACGACGCAGTGCCCGGCACCTGGACGATGCTGGTCTTCTCGACGGGCACACCGTACAACGGCGCGGTGACGTACACGATCACCAGGCAGTCGTTCCACACCGTGAGTGGCGCGGTGTTCCCGGCTGCACGCACGATCGCGCCCGACCACACGGGGACGTTCCGCGTCACCGTCCGGACGCCGTCCGCGGCCGGCGACCTCAACGAGTTGGTCGTGTTCGGTGACTCCGCGGCAATCGCAGATCCGCAGTCGACCATCCCGGTCGCGCTTCGCGCGCTCGTGCCCTTCCACGCCAACGTCGGCACGTTCCACGGAACCATCACCGGCGGCAACGAGCGCGCGGCGTTCTACGGTCAGGAGCTCGTCTATCAGTTCAACGTGCCCGCGGGCGAGCGTGACGTCGACGTCGACGTGACGGTGAGCGCGCCGGGCTACCAGGTGCTCGGGTTCCTCGTCGATCCCCGGGTCATGCCGGTGGACGTCGAGAGCACCGAGACGCAGAGTGAGTTGGCGCTGACGACCACCATGCATTTCTCCTGGGCGAACCCGGCTCCGGGCCGCTGGAGCCTCGACCTCGCGCAGGTCAACGGTGTGTCGTCGCTGCTGACGAGCGCGACGATCAGCGGGAAGATCCGCTTCAACACGGTGCGCGTTCATTCCTCGGGGGTGCCCGACAGCTTCGCGACGCACCTCGCAAGCGGAGTGCCGGTCACCGCGACCATCTCCATCAAGAACACCGGGAACTCCGAAGAGGACTACTCGCTCGACCCGCGGAGCAACAGCAGCAGCCAGCTGTCGCTGGCGAGCCTGACGGACACGACCGGGACGCTCCCGATCTCCGACTTCTCGCTGGTGCCGCAGTTCGTCGTGCCGCCGTTCACGTCGCAGCTCGCCTTCGCGGCGGAGTTGACGGTCCCGATCAACTTCGACGCCAGCCCGGCGTTCGGCTTCCCGGACAACATCTCGTTCTCCTCGGGGGACGACGCGGTGGAACTCCTCACCGCGCCGGACATCCCGGCTTCCGTCTGGGGGTTCGGACCGACCGAGATCGGTCCGTTTGCCGGAACCGCGCCGACCGTGCCGTGGTCGGCGGGCGGCGCCGCGGCGACCAAGACCTTCGATCTGACCGTCGGCACGGCAAGCGGTGACATCTGGTCCGCACTCGAAGGGCTCACCGGAGGCTACACCCCGACCATCCTCGACCCGGGTCAGACGGGCTCCATCGCGGTGACCTTCACGCCGAGCGGCTCGCACGGACAGATGGTGTCCGGATTCATCGCCGTCGAGACGTTCAACTTCAACACGGACAGCTCCGATCAGCTGGTCCGGATCCCCTACAGGTACACGATTTCCTAGCGCTGACGAATGCGAGAGCCGCGCGCCGCACCGAGCGGCGCGCGGCTTCCTCGCATCGAGTAGGGTAGTCGGGTGCCGATCACCCCCCGGCGTGCGTTGGAGCTGTATCGCCACGCGTTCCATGACACGCGACGCGAGCGGCTGTTTCTGTCGTCGGTGTCATTTTTCGCGACCTTCGCGGCGACCCGCACGATCACCCACGCGATTCGTGATGGCGTCGGCCCCTTTCACAATCTCTCCGAAGGTGGCCGTCATCTCCATCACCTGGTCTTCGGCATCGCGGGATTGCTCGGCAGCGGCTACCTGTGGTTGATCCACGTCGAAGAGGACCGCGCCGGTCAGAGCGATGACGCGCTTGCGAAGTTCAATTCGGTGCTGTACGGCGGAGCCTCCGCGCTGACGCTCGACGAATTCGCGCTCTGGCTCGACCTGAAGGACGTGTACTGGACGAAGCAGGGGCGCGCGAGCATCGATGCGGTCGTCCTGTTCGGCGGCGTTCTCTCGATCGGACTCTGGGGACGCCCGTTCTTCAAGGAGCTCTTCAAGGAGATCCGCCATATCTGACGGCGAATCCTTCATCATGCGGCGCGTGCAACGAAAGGGATTCGCTGCCGCACTGTTGAGCATCGGCGTGCTGATCGCATCCGCGGTCAACGTCCTCGCAGACGGATCCCAGAATCTCTACCCGAGCAGCGCGTCCGGATCGCGCGCGAACACCGAGTGGCGCACAGGCACAGACGGCAACGGCGTGGTCGTCCGGCGCACGCTCCTGCACGCGTTTGTCGAGGCCGGTGAATCACTGCTCGTCGGGTCGACCGGGATGGGATTTGGGTCTGCGGACATTCTCATCTGGAATCCGGGGCTCGTCACCGGGCCGCCCGGCAACGAGACGATCCCGGGGGCCACGTCGTTCTCATGCGCGGCGCAGCGCTTGTCATCCGGCATCGCCGCGCAGGGACGGATCACCAGCCGCGCCGAGGAGCTGGCCGGTCCCGACACCGTTCCCGGCGGTGGCGTGACCAACGGGTACACGCCGTGTGTGTACCAGGCGCCGATCACCGGTATCTACAGCATCGCGATGATCGGACCTGACGGGCTGGCGTCCAACACGGACGGCACTGTCGGCGCGGACGTCGGGCTCACGGCTGCGAGCGACTTCAGCATGGCGCAGGGATCCTCGATTGCCGGATGGGACGTGACCGTACGGAACGATCCCACCGACCCCTCGTCAACGCGCAGCGGGCGTGTGTTCTCGTATGTGCTCGCGCTGTTCACGGGCAACAACGGATTGCCCGTCGACTCGACGATGTACGCGGTGACGACCGACGGGTTCCGGTACCGCATCGATCAGCGAGGTATGGACCCCAACGGCTGGCTGGAGTACGGCAGCCAGCTCGGCTTCCTCGAGCCCGACGGTGTGACTCCGCTGTACCACGACGCGCTCGCCGAGAACAGCGGCAGCCCCGGGCAGCTGACGACGGTCGACGGCGGCGTGATCTTCGCGCCTCCAGCGTTTCCCATCTTCTTCACACCGCCCGCCAACGTGACGTTGACCGCGCTCGGCATCCCGCTCCTTCCGATCGCGTCGGTGGTCAGCAACATCGGATTCGCCGGAACCGTCGTCGGGAGCACGAGCCTTTTTCAGACGGGTGGGACCTTCACGTACACGTCGAACGTCGCCGGCGTCTATCAGATCGTGATCAGCCGCGACGGTGTCAACTTCGATCCGACCAATCCCAACAACCGCGTGCTCAGCGGGCTCAAGGGCGCGGGCACACAGACGGTGTCCTGGGATGGCAAGGACAACTCCGGCGTGTACTTCCCGGCGGGTGCGTCATACCCGTACAAGATCGAGGTCCACGCGGGCGAGTACCACTTCCCGTTCATCGACGATGAGAACGACACGCAGGGTGGACCCACGATCACGATGCTCAACCCGCCCGGCGGCACATGCCCGCCCTTCACCGGCGGCTGCAGCGGCGGCTTCTACGACGACCGCGGGTATGTCACCACCACCGGCGTCCCCGTCGGCACACCCGGCACGGCGCTCTGCGGCAACGCGGCGCCGGCGACTGCGTTCAGCAATCCCATCACCGGCTTCGACACGTCCTCAACGCAGCGCGCGTTCGGCACCGCATCGGGTGGCAACACCAACGTTCCCTGCACGGGTAGCTTCGGTGACGCCAAGGGTCTCGACCTCTGGACGTACTACCCGAGTGAGCAGCTCACGAGGTCGCTCAACATCGTGCCGCCGGGATCGTACGCCGACATCGCCGTCACCAAGGTCGTCAGCGTCGCCAGGGCGACGATCGGTCAGGACGACGTGTACACCATCACCACGCACAACAACGGCCCCGTGGCCGCCACCGGCGTCACGGTGACGGACGTGCTCCCGAACGGAGTCGTGTACGTGAGCTCCACCGCGACCGCAGGCTCGTACGACGTTGCGAGCGGGCTCTGGACCATCGGCGCTCTCGCGGTCGGGGGAACAGCGAGGCTTCACATCACCGTGCGCCTCGAGGCGCTCGGGCTCATCGTCAACACGGCAACGAAGTCCGGCGAGACGCAGACCGATCCGGTCCCGGGCAACAACACGGGCTCCGCGAGCATCGTCGTGTCCGCGGTGCCACCGCCGACGCCACCCGGCACGCCGGAGACCGGCGCTGCGCCTCATTCCACGGTGCCGACCCTGTTCGGTTCGGCGCTCGCGATCGTCGGTATGCTGCTGTCCGCTGCCGCCCTGATCCTCCGCCGTCGCACGCTCACCATGAGTTCCACGAATCGTCGCGCTGATGGCGGGTGCGCCGGCATGCCGCGCCCTTCGACAGCTGGTCGGAGTGCCACTGCCGCAACCAGCGCGCGCGTCTCCGCCGGGTCGATCACGTCATCGATCTCGAAGTACATGGCGGTGTTGAGCGCCGCCCCTCTCGCATATGCCTCCGCCACCATCGCGTCGTACGTCGCCTGACGTGCGTCGGGGTCGGTGATGGCGTCCAGCTCCTTGCGGTAGGCGAGCTTCACGGCGCCCTCGAGGCCCATGCCGCCGAACTCTCCGGTCGGCCACGCAACCGTCATGAGCGGTGAGCGGAAGCTCCCACCGGCCATCGCCTGCGCCCCGAGCCCGTACCCCTTGCGCAGCACGACGGTGACGAACGGCACGGTGAGCGCCGCGCCGGCGAGGAACAGGCGGCTTGCATGGCGAACGAGTGCGGTTGCCTCGGCGTCGGGTCCGACCATGATGCCGGGGGTGTCGCAGAGGAAGAGCACCGGCAGCCGGAACGCTTCGCAGAGTTGCAGGAACCGCGCCGCCTTGTCGGCGCAGTCGCTCGTGATCGCGCCCGCGAGGTGCATCGGATTGTTGGCGACGATCCCGATCGGCCTTCCCTCGATGCGCGCGAGCGCGGTGACCATGCCGCGTCCGAATCCGGGCCTGAGCTCGAGCGTCGAATCGGAGTCGGCAAGCACCTCGATCGCGCGGCGGACGTCGTAGGCGCGACGCCGATTCTCGGGAACGACATCGCGGAGCCGGAGCTGGTCGGGCGCCTCCCACGATGCGATCGGTCCCTGGAAGAACGACAGCGCCTGGCGGGCGAGACGAACGGCATCGGCCTCGTCGTCGGCGGCGATGTCGATCACGCCGTTGCGAACCTGCACGTCGAACGGGCCGACGTCCTCGGCGGCGACGACGCCGAGGCCGCCTCCCTCGATCATCGCGGGACCACCCATGCCGATGCTCGCGTCCGGTGTCGCGATGATGAGGTCGCAGCACCCGAGCAGCAGCGCGTTGCCGGCGAAGCATCGCCCGGACGCGATGCCGATGCGCGGCACGAGCCCGGAGAGCCCTGCCCAGAGCGCGAAGGCCATGACATCAAGACCGGCGACCATCGCGTGATCGGTGTCACCGGGACGGCCGCCGCCACCCTCCGCGAAGAGCACGACCGGCAGTCGCCGGCGCTCGATGACATCGAACAGGCGGTCCTTCTTGCGGTGACCCATGACGCCCTGCGTGCCCGCCAGCACGGTGTAGTCGTACGAGAGGACCGCGCAGTCGGCTCGATCCGCGCCGACGGTCTCGCCGTTGATCCGCGCGGTGCCGCCGACGAGTCCGTCGGCCGGTGTGCGCCGGATGAGATCGTCGACGGTGCGCCGTCCTCGTTGCGCTGCGATGGCGAGACCGCCGTACTCGATGAAGGAGCCTTCGTCGACCAGGTCGTCGAGATTCTCACGCGCGGTCCTGCGTCCAGCCGCATGACGCGCGGCGACGACATCCTCGCGGCTCGCGTCGCGGGTGAGACGGCGGCGGCGCATCGCCTCATCCAGGTCGGGGCGCGTTGTCTCCGGATCGGGCATCAGACGGCGAGCTTACGCGTTGACGATCGCGCGCACGGCACCGACGGCGTCAACACCGCCTGCGCCGTCCGTACAATCCGGCTGGGGCGGGCGCGACCGTTGTGCCACTCCGGCGCGGCCATCGCCCATGGTGAAGAGACATGGGTTTCCTGGACAAGGTTCGCTCGATCGGCGGTGGCGTGTCGCCGGAATTGATGAAGAACGGAACGCTCGCGCGCGGGGAGATCGTCAGCGTGCAGCCGACCGGCATGACAGTCAGTCACGGCAACGATGCGCTCGGCAAGCAGGTGTGCAACGTCGCGCTCAACGTGTACATGGACAACACGCCCGTGTACCAGGCGACGTGTCATCAGGGCGTGCCGATCCTGGCGCTGCAGGCGCTCATGACTCCGGGAACGGTGGTCGCGGTGCGCGTGAATCCCGCGAACCCGCAGGAGGTCGCCATGGACTTCGACAGCGAACCGCCGACGATCACGATGGCGGCGGGCGGCCCGAACCGCGGGAGTGCGGCGGAGCTGCTCGCAACCGGTACTCCGGCACGCGCCGTGATCATCCAGAGCCAGCCGATGGGGATGCGCAGCCCCACGTCGGGTCTCGACATGTATGCGTTCGTGGTCACGATCCTCTGCGACGGTCACGCGCCCTACCAGACGCAGATGGGAAACCCGGTGCCCCAGAGCGGCCTGCCGCTGCTCTACCCCGGCTCCAACCTCCCCGCCAAGGTGCGGCCGGAGGAGACGGGACAGGTGATCATCGACTGGGACGCGGCCGTGGCGGAGGCGAGCCACACGAAGCCGAGCTGACGACAGGTCGCCTGCTCAGAGCCTGACGCCGCGCTGGGATGGGCGTCGATGCCTCGCGAGAAAGGTGAACAGGGACACGTCGGGCTCGAATGGCTGCGGCTCCGAGGTGAGCCGGTCGGCGCCGACCGCCGCGGTCGTGTCCGGGATGGCGGTGAACGCGAGCTCGGAGAATCCGCTTGCGGTGAACCAGTCGCGGATCGCGGGCGTCAGATCCGGCGCGAATGTGCCGCGCGTCCAGATCACCGTCGCGTCGGGCGCGCACAGCTCCGGCAGGCACCGGATGGTCTGCCGCACATCGTCGTCGGTGATGTTGCCGAAGACACCGCACACCAGCACGATGTCCGCCGGCACCGCACCGAGGTACGCGCTCGTGGTCGAGGCGTCACCGTTCACGACCTCGACTCGCGGGCCGATATTCGCGGCGCGCGCGCGCCCGCGCTCCGCCAGTTCAGGATCGAGCTCGACGAGACGCGCACGCACGTCCGTGCGGCGCGGGTGATCCTCGAGCACTCCGAGCAGATCGCGGCCGTCACCTGCGCACAGGCTGATGACTCGTATCGGTCCCGGTGGGCAGGCGTCGAGCGCCGAGCGAATGAGGTCCTGGACAACACCGAGTCGAAGCGCGAGCGGTCCCCCTTCCGCGTACGCGTCGTGCCACCGCACCCACTCGCTCATCGCCGGAGCCTACAAAATGTCCCCTCGCTCGGCTAGGGTTCGCACGGTCGATCGTTGCGTGAGGTGAGGTAGAGGCCATGGACGGCACAGCGATCAGGACGGAGCCCCGATGACCGCTCGGTCTGTTCTGACGACCCCGGCACTCAGCGTCGAGCCGGGCTCCGAGGCCGTCGCGCAGCTCACGATCCGCAACACCGGCGCGGTGGTCGACCACTTCCACATCCAGGTGCTGGGGGACGCCGCCCGCTGGGCCACCGTCACGCCGGACACGCTGCCGCTCTTCCCCGACGCGGAAGGCCAGGTGAGCATCTCCTTCAGGCCGGCGCGCGTGTCCGCAGCGCGCGCCGGAGCCACGCCGTTCGGCGTGAAGGTCACCTCGGAGGTCGACCCGTCGGACACGAGCGTCGAAGAGGGGACGCTCCAGATCGGGGCGTTCACCGAGCTCGCCGGCGAGCTGGTGCCGCTCATCTCCCACGGGAGCCGGACCGGCAAGCACCAGCTCGCCTGCGACAACCGCGGCAACACGCCGCTCACGCTCGGGTTCGGTGGCGTGGACCAGGAGGAGGCGCTTCGGTTCACATTCAACCCGACGACCGTTGTGGCCGAGCCCGGCACCGCGACGATCGTCACCCTTCGAGCGCATCCGAAGAAGCGATTCCTGACCGGGAGCGCGAAGACCCATCGCTTCCAGACGATCATCCAGCCGCGCGAGGCTCCTCCGGTGAGCGTCGACGGCTCGATGGTGCAGACCCCGATCCTGCCGACCTGGCTGCCCAAGGCGGTGGCCGCGGTGATCGCCCTCGCCGTCGTTGCCGTGGTCCTCTGGCTGACGGTCCTCAACCCTGCGATCAAGTCGACCGCGACGACCGCCGCCAACAACGCGCTCTCGGCTGCCGGGATCAAGCCGGGCGGCGGCGGCGGTGGTGGTGGCGGTGGCTCGTCGCCGACACCCTCGAGCACGACGGTCACGCCGACGCCGGGCGGTAGCGGCGGCGGCCCGGCGAGCGGGAGGCTGTCGGTGAAAGCCGGTACCGGGAACTCCTCCGGATGCCCGGCCAACAACGCGGGTCAACTCACCGTGCCGGCGGGCAACACGTTCTCGCTCACCGACCTCGTGTTCCAGAACCCGAACGGCGACACCGGAATCCTGACGCTGAGCCGCGGCTGCGGCGGCGTGCTGTTCCAGGAGCAGCTCAGCAACTTCCGCGACCTGGACTTCCACTTCGTCAACCCGATCACGTTCACATCGGGTCAGAACATGATCCTGCAGGTCCAGTGCCAGAGCCCCGGGCCGCCGGCGCCGTCGCCGCCGGGCACCCAGTGCTCGGATGGGATGGTCTGGGCGGGTTCGCTGAAGCCGAACAGCTGACCTAACCGCGGCGGCGGACGGTGCGCGTGGCCGCGCTCGCGGCTCCCGACGGTGCAAGCGCGTCGCGGCGCCGCTCGTCCGCCACCTTGGTCGGAACCACCTCCGAGGTGCCGTTGGTCCGGTCCGCCACCGTGATGACGCGCTCGCGAACCGGCACGGCGACCGTGGCGGGCACCGGACGCGGAAGCGGAGCCGTCACGACGAGGTCCAGCGCGGGACGCGGCGCGATGCCGAGCGCGCCCCACAGGTCGGTCGGCGGGTTGTCGCCGTCGGTGGGGAGCGCGACCGTCAGGAACACCGGTAGCCCCTCCTCGACCAGGTCGCCGCTGATGTGGTCGGCGGGGATCGCCTGCTGATCGGCGAGCGACGCGAGCACCGACGAGAGCAGACGGTGCTCGTCCGCGGGGGTCCCGCCCCAGGCGGTGAGCAGATAGCGCAACCGGTAGCGATGCAGCGGCGGCCGCCGCCCGATGACCCTGCCCTCGTCGTTGCGCACGTCCTCCCAGTCGTTCTGCCGCCTCGTCACGTCCTCGCGGATCTCCCAGAGATATGCGTCGACGACACCGCCGGCAACGTGGTCGCTCCACGCTTTCGTCGGCGAGTCGAAGACGACGTCCACGGTGGAACCGTGCAGCGCGGTCGCGCGCAGCAGCGAGCGCAGCGACGCGTCGACGTCGGCGATCATCGCCTCGAGGCTCGCGCCGTGGCGCACCGCGCGCAAGGCTGATGCGGGCAGCCGGAAGGGCGAAGCGGACTGCACCTTCGGGCATCCGCCTGTGCCCCAACGGTGGCCCGTGCGTGCCGCGCGAGCGCACATGCGCTGTGGGACTCTCGACGCATCCACGTGTCCCACCGGTGAGGAGACTGCGCATGCCAAGCTATCTGTCGCCCGGCGTCTACGTTCAGGAGGTGTCGTCGGGCTCGAAACCCATCGAGGGTGTCGGCACCGCGGTCGCCGCGTTCGTCGGCCTGACCGAGAAAGGCCCCGCCAACACACCCACGCTGGTCACCAACTGGACGCAGTTCAGCTCGGTGTTCGGCGATTTCGTCGAGGGCTCGTACCTCGCGCATGCGGTGTACGGATACTTCCTCAACGGCGGCGGCTCCGCATATGTGGTGCGCATCGGGTCCGACGGCGACGCGGCGGCCCCGAGTGCCGGCGCGGAGCTTGCGGGCAGGGGCGAGCCGGGCCGCAACGTGTACCGCGTGACCGCGGCGGAGGGTGGCCCCGCCGGCGATGACATCAGTGTCGAGATCGGCGATCCCGGAGAGCCCGGGGAGGACACCTTCAAGGTCACCGTGTCGCGCGGCGGCAAGGTCGAGGAGACGTTCGACAACGTCAGCACCAAGCGCGGTCCGACCAACGCGGCGACCGTCGTCAAGGCGCGGTCCAAGCTGATCCGTCTCGAGGAGATCGGCAGCGGCGGCACGATGATCGTTCCGGAGAAGGCGAGCGTGAAGCTCACCGGCGGCACCGCGGTGACCGCCGTGCGCGTCACCGCGGACGACTACGTCGGCAACTCCGCCGACCGCACCGGCTTCGCGGGCCTGGAAGCGGTCGACGAGGTGACGATGCTCAGCGTTCCCGACGTGATGGCCGCGTACCAGCGCGGGATCATCGACCTCGAGGCCGTGCAGGCCGTGCAGCTCGCGATGATCGCGCACTGCGAGTTGATGGGCGATCGCGTGGCGATCCTCGACGCACCGCCCGCGCTGAACGCGCAGCAGGTCAAGGAGTGGCGCGTCGACAAGGCGGGATACGACTCGAAGTACGCGGCGTTGTACTGGCCGTGGATCAAGGTGTTCGATCCCCTCAAGGGCCAGGGGCTCATGATCCCGCCGAGCGGGCACATGGCGGGCATCTGGGCGCGCAGCGACGACACGCGCGGCGTGCACAAGGCGCCGGCAAACGAGGTCGTGCGCGGAGCGATCACGCTCGAGCTGCAGATCACCAAAGGCGAGCACGATCAGCTCAACCCCTCGGGCATCAACTGCATCCGCGCGTTCCCGGGTCGCGGCGTCCGCGTCTGGGGTGCGCGCACCATCTCGAGCGATCCCGAGTGGCGCTACCTCAACGTCCGCCGGCTGTTCAACTTCGTCGAGGAGTTGATCCTCGAGGGGACGCAGTGGGTCGTGTTCGAGCCCAACGACTCGCGCCTCTGGGACGCGGTCAAGCGCAACGTCTCGGCGTTCCTCCGCCGTGTCTGGCGCGACGGCGCGCTCTTCGGCACCACCGCAGGCGAGGCGTTCTTCGTCAAGTGCGACGCCGAGAACAACACGCAGGACACGATCGACATCGGTCAGCTGATCATCGACGTGGGCATCGCCCCGGTGAAGCCGGCCGAGTTCGTCGTCTTCCGCATCGCGCAGTTCGCCGGCGGCGCGGCCGTCAGCGAGTGAGGGGTTAGAAATGCCAGCAGGTCTTGGTCCGAGCATGCCCAACGACGCCATCTCGGCGGCGCGGTTCTCGATCACCGTCGACGGCTACGAGATCGCGCAGTTCTCGGAGCTGACGGGGATCACCACCGAGGTCGAGGTGATCGATTTCATGGAGAACGGTTCCAGCGGAGCCAACATCCTCAAGAAGCTCCCCGGGAAGCGCAAGCCGCCGACGATCACGTTGCGACGCGGCAAGAACACGTCGATGGAGCTCTGGGCGTGGCACGAGTTCGGTCATGCACGGGGACATCGTCGGCGCGCGCAAGAGCGGCTCGATCGTCATGTACGGGTATGACGGCACGCCGGTCGCGCGCTACCACTTCCACGACGGATGGCCCGCGAAGATCTCGATCAGCCCCCTCAAGGCGGGTTCGAGCGAGGTGCTGATGGAGGAGGTCACGATCGTCTGCGAGTTGCTCGAGCGGGTGGCTCCGTGAGCCTGGCCGCACAGGAGTTGACCGGCACGCGTTCGGAGCTGACCACCGAGTTCCCGTTCGTGCTTCCGCGCGGCTACGTCGACCGCAAGGGGGTCACGCACCGCGAGGGGATCATGCGGCTCGCAACCGCGCGCGACGAGATCGGTCCGCAGAGCGACCCGCGCGTGCGCCAGAACGCGGCGTACATGACCGTGTTGCTGCTCGAGCGCACGGTCACCCGGCTCGGCTCGTTGAGCGAGGTCGACTCGTACGTCATCGAAGGGCTGTTCGCGTCCGACCTGGCGTTCCTGCAGGACCTGTACCGGCGCATCAACCAGGACGGTCACACCGAGGCGTTCGTGACCTGCCCGTCATGCCACAACGAATTCACCGTCGACATCGCGGGTGATCGCCCGGGGGAAGCATGACGTACGCGGCCGACCAGCTCTTCGAGGAGGTCGCGTACGTCGCCTACTACTTCCACTGGGAGCTCGACAGCATCCTCGATCTCCCACACGCGCTCCGGCTTCGCTTCATCGAAGAGATCGGCCGAATCCATCGGCAGATGGGCGAGACGGGTGACATCTGATGCGCATGCCATGGCAGCGGCGCGGTGGCGGGCGCGCGGGGGTCGACAGTACCCCTGCGCCTGAGCCAACGCAGCATTCCGAGTGGCGAGCGGTGCCGCCGCTGCAGGCGAGCATCGGCGCTCGGGCTCCGCTGACGGCGCGCTCGGCCGAGCTCGCCGAGGCGCTCAGCAGGCGTCTGCGCTCGACACGTGAGCGCCCGCCGCTGGTCCATCGAGCGGGACTCCCGGAGCCCGCCGCTCCGGGAACGGTGCGCGGACTGGCGACGTCGGCACGACCGGCGACGCGCGCGCGGTCCGAGCGTCAATCACAGGATCGGGACGAGGAATGGGGTGAGACCGCGTCCTCGGAACCGGGCGATGCCCGACCGGCTCCAGAGGTGCCGCAGCACGTGCGCGCTCGTCGCGGGCACACGGGTTCGCTCACCGAGGTGGACGCCGCGCTGGCAGCGCTCGTGCAGGCTCCTCCGGAGCCCCGCCCCGCGCCGCGATTCGAGGAGCCGATGCAGCGCACCGAGGAGGAGGTCGCCGCACCGTCGATCCCGGCCACGCCGCAGCACGGGCTGCAGCGGACGGTCATTCGCCGTCGCGCCGGCGGTCCGCGTCCGTTGGGGCTCCAGGCGCCCCTCGGACAGGAGAACGCCAACGCGACACCGACCACTGCGCATGATCAGGTCGAGGGGCCCGCGCAGCTCACCGCTCCGGAGAAACCGGCACGCGCGGTCGCAGCCGCGGTCGGACGGGTCCATCGCACCGACGTGGGCGACGTTCGCATCGAGCGGGGCCGGGAGGCTGCGGATCTCGCGGCTGCCGCGCAGGCGCGGGCGGTGACGCGCGGTGGTGAGGTGTTCATTCCCGCATCAGCCGGGCGTCTCGACACCGGCAGGGGCGCCGGTCTGCTCGCTCATGAGCTGACCCACGTCATTCAGCAGCGGCGCCTCGGCAACGCCGTGCCGCTCGAGCACTCGCCGGCCGGGCGCCGGCTCGAATCCGACGCCGCGATGACGGAACGGCACGTCCGCGGGGATGCCGGAGCGGCGGCGCCGCCGCCCACCGCGTCCGAAACCCCCGCGCCTGCGCCGGTCCCGTCGCAGCCCACCCGAACCGACGACGACGAAGCTGCCACGTCCACGGTCCAGGACATCCAGGACCAGCTGATTGCCTCGGGGCGCGCGATCCGCATGCCGGACGGATCCCTCGTCTTCCCCGGATCGGGGGCACACCTCCCGCAACAGCGACACGCAGCCGTGCAGCCCGCCGTCGCGATGCAGCGAGCACCCGAGGATGCGGCTCCGGCAGATGGGTCTGCGCCCGCAGCGCCCGAGAGCCCTGCCTTCGCCCCAGGTCCCGGCGCTGGCTCGTTCCCTACGCCTGACGTGACGTCGCCCTCGAGCCCGCCGGCGAGCGCTGTCCCGGTGCCCTACCCAACCATCGCATCGGTGCAGCCGGCACCGGCGGACGCGCCAGGGCAGCCTGTCCCAGTGCCGGCCGCGTCGGCGTCACCGACGGAGACGATCCACGAACCTGCAGCGCCGATCGACCTCGACGACCTCGCCCGTCGCGTCTACGGGCAGGTCCGGACCCAGCTGCGATCCGAGTTGCTGATCGACCGCGAGCGCGCGGGACTGCTGACAGATTTTCGATGAGGATATGCCATGGCTGACGACACGTCTTTTGGGCTCGCTCTTCGCTTCACCGTCGACGTCGGGAACACGAGCCTCGGCACCTGGTCGAAATGCGAGGGCATCGAGATGCATTTCGACGTCGCCAAGTACCAGGAGGGCGGCGCCCCCGGAGCGACCTGGAACTACACGCACTACGCCACCGGCCGCGCCAACTACGTGCCGATCAAGCTGACCCGGGCGGTCACGCAGCAGGCGTCGAGCGCGCTGCTCAAGTGGCTCTCGCAGCAGGCGAGCTCGCCGCAGCCACCGCAGCCCGCGACGATCACGCTGCTCGACACCAACGGGAAGCAGGTCCAGCAGTGGACGTTCCAGGAGGTCTTCCCGACCAAGTACACGGGTCCGCGGTTCGACGCCAGCGCGGCCCAGGTCGCGACCGAGGAGCTCGAGCTGACGCACCAGGGATTCATGTGATGCGCGAAGCCCGCGCAACGAGGCGCTGATCGTGCCCGGCTCGAGCGCGCCACGCGGTCACGCGGCCCGCTTTCAGGTGACCATCGACGGCCAGAACCTCGGCGCCTGGTCCACCTGCAAGGGGCTCGAGGTCGATTTCCAGCGCGACGAGTACGAGGAGCTCGGCAACAACCAGTTCGTGCACTACCTCCCGAAAGCCGCGAAATACAGCCAGATCACCCTCGAGCGTGCGTGCACGTCCGAGGAGTCGAACGCACTGCAGGCGTGGCTCGGCACCATGGTGATGCAGCCGACGAAGGGCACCGCCAGCATCACGCTGCACGACGCTGCACAGGGTGAGGTCATCACCTGGACCCTGACCGGCGTCTATCCGGCGAAGTGGATAGGCCCGCAGCTCGACGGGAGCTCGCAGAAGATGGCGCTCGAGACACTCGTGCTCACGCACGAGGGATTCCTGAACTGACGCCGTGGCACTAGGGTCCGCTCTCGCAGCCGGCCTCGAGCGCGCCCGTCTGATGGGCGGGGGCCAGATGGTTTCGCTCGCCCTCAACCCGAAGTCGCTGAACATCACCCGGCGGACGCAGTGGCAGGCGCCGCCGAATCGCGCTCCGAACTCGCAACAGCCGTCGAGCGCGTCGGGTGGCCAGTCCGGCGGCGCAGTTCCGACGGGACACGGACCACAGCAGTTCCAGCGATCGACACCAGGATCGCTGACCATGGTGGTCTGGTTCGATCAGTCGTTCGAGCCTGACGGCGACATCAGCGACGACATCAACCAGCTCCAGAACTGGACCTGCCCGACGGAGCGCGTGATCTCCGGTCTGCAGAACCCGCCGAGAGTCACCTTCACGTGGGGGAGCCTCCAGTTCGTCGGCCACATCTCCTCGCTGTCGATCACGTACAAGCAGTTCGGCATCGCCGGGCAGCCGATCAGGGCCGAGGCGTCGATCACGATGACCGAGAACCCCGAGACGGTACCGGGGACCAACCCGACCTCCGGCGGCATCGCGGGCCGTCGGGTGCACGTGGTCTCGGCCGGTGACACGCTCCACTCCGTCTCCTACACGGAGTACGGCAGCCCCGGGTTGTGGCGGGTCCTCGCGGAGGCCAACGGCATCGACGATCCGTTGCGAGTGTCTCCCGGGACGACGCTGCTCATCCCACCGGATCCGCAGGCGGCGGGATCGCGATGACTGCGGACGTCGTCGTCAGCTGGCCCGCGGTCGAGATCGACGGCACGCCGCTGGCCGACAACCTTCGAGTCGGGCTCACCGGTGTCGTCGTCGACAACGACATCCACCTTCCCGACATGTTCACGATGGTGTTCGACGACCCGCTGCACAACCTCATCACCGAGGCCGCGGTCAAGGTCGGCTCGGCCGTGACCATCAAGGCCACGACGGTCGGCTCCACGACCCCCGACGTGCTCATCGGTGGCGAGGTCACGGCGCTCGAGGCCAGCTACGACGGCGGGTGGGACCGCACGATCGTGCGCGGATACGACAAGTCGCACCGGCTGCATCGTGGCCGGCGCACCGAGACATACCAGAACGTGAAAGTGTCAGATGTGGCGCAAACCGTTGCGAGCCGTGCCGGTCTGGACGTGGGCACGATCGACGACAGCGGCGCGGTGCTGCCGTTCGTCTCCCAGGTGAACGTCACCGACTGGGATTTCCTCAAGGCGCGCGCGCGAGAGCTGGGCTTCGAGGTCGGTGTCCTCGATGGGCAGTTCTTCTTCCGCAAGCCCGTGGAGTCGACGACCGGTCCCGACCCCGGCGACGCCGACTCCCAGGGTCCGGCGCAGCTCGTCTACGGTCGCGACCTCATCTCCTTCCGGCCGCGCGTGACGTCCTCCGCGCAGGTGTCGCAGATCAGCGTCCGTGCCTGGGATCCCGGCAGCAAGGCGGTGCTCGTCGGCTCGGCGGATCCCGCGTCGTCGCACGCGGACCTCCCGGATGATCCTGCCAGCCTTGCCCAGAACTTCGGCTCGCCCGAGTACGTCGTGCACAACCACCCGCTGACGTCACAGACGGACGTCGACGACACCGCCAAGGCCGTTGCGCAGCACCTGGGCAGCTCGTTCGCGGAGGCCGAGGGCGTGGCGATCGGGAACGCGAAGCTCCGGGCCGGGACCGCGGTGAGCGTCGCCCAGGTGGCGGACGCGTTCGTCGGGAAGTACACGCTGACCCGCGCGCGGCACGTGTTCGACGACGACGGGTACAGGACCGAGTTCGAGATCAGCGGCATGCAGGATCGCTCGACGCTCGGGCTCATGTCGCTGGGCGCGACCAACGGACGCGCCGCGGGGGGTGCGCCGCCCGTCCCCGGCGTCTTCATCGCCGTGGTCACCAACAACGACGATCCGCAGAAGCTCGGTCGCCTGAAGCTCAAGCTCCCCTGGCTGTCGGACGACTACGAGAGCGACTGGGCGCGCGTCGCCTACGTCGGCGCCGGACCGAACAGCGGCGTGATGTTCCTCCCCGAGGTCGGCGACGAGGTGCTGTGCGCCTGCGAGTTCGGTGACCTGCGCAGGGTGTTCGTCCTCAGCCCCCTGCACAACGGCAAGGACACGCCCGACCTCGGCGACGGGCTCGTCGACGGTGGCAAGGTCAAGCGACGTGGGGTCGTCTCGCGCAAGGGGCACAAGCTCGTGTTCCTCGACGACAACTCCAAGTCGGGCATCGCGCTGATCACGAGCGACGGCAACCTCAAGGTGTCGCTCAACGAGACCACGAGCGAGATCACGATTCACTGCAAGGGCAAGGTGACGCTGCAGACCGACAGTGACGACATCACCCTCAACAGCGGAGCCAACGTCACGATCCAGGCGCAGGGCAACGTCAACGTCTCCGGCTCCGCCGGCGTGAAGGTCGACGGCGGTGGCGGCGTCGTGGAGATGAGCGGCTCGCTCATCAAGCTGAACTGAGATGGGCACGCCTGCCATCGTCCTGGGCGATCAGATCACGGGGATGTGCCCGATCCACATCATTCCCAACCCGGCCACGGGGATCCCGCAACCCTCGCCGCCGCTGCCGTTCAGCGCGCCGATCACGATCGGCGTCTGTCCGACGGTCCTGATCGGTGGCAAGCCTGCAGCCGTGGTCGGTTGCACCGGCTACAACACGCCGCCGCATGTTGGCCTCTTTCCGGCCGATCCGTACATGGTGCCGGTCATGCAGATCGGCACGATCGTCAGCGGCAGCCTCACCGTGCTCCTCGGCGGCCAGCCCGCCGCCACCGCGTCCTCGACGTGCACGTGCTGCGCGACCCCCGGGACGATCACGCCGACCGTCGCCAACGTGCTCATCGGGTGAAGTTATGGCTAACAGTGACGATTTCATAGGATCCGGGTGGGGATTCCCCCTGCGCACCGATGCGACCGGCGGCATCGCGCTCGTGTCCCGCGAGCGCGAGCTCGAGGAGGCGATGCGGCTCATCCTCGCCACCGCGCCGGGCGAGCGCCCGATGCGTCCCGAGTTCGGGTGCGGCGTGCACAACTACGTGTTCGCGGGCACCGACGCGAGCTCGGCGCACGCGATCGCGGTCGAGGTGCGCAAGTCACTGCTGCGCTGGGAACCGCGCGTGATCATCGAGGAGGTCGACGTGGTCCCGGACGACGACGACCCGGCGCTGCTCTACATCAACGTCCACTACCGCCCGAAGGCGACCAACGACCCGCGCAACCTGGTGTTTCCCTTCTACACCATTCCGAGCGAGAGTGAGGCATGACCCTTCCCGTCCCCAACCTCGACGACCGCCGCTTCCAGGACCTCGTCGACGAGGCGAAACGCATGGTGCAGCAACGCTGCCCGGAGTGGACCGACCACAACGTCTCCGACCCGGGTGTGACCCTGATCGAGACCTTCGCGTGGATGACGGATCAGCTCGTGTACCGGCTGAACCGCGTCCCCGATCGCCTCTATGTCAAGTTTCTCGAGCTCATCGACGTGCGCCTCTTTCCGCCGACTCCGGCGCGCACGCCGCTCACGTTCTGGCTCGCCGCGCCTCCCGAGGCCGTGCAGCGCATCGCCGTGAACACGAAGGCGGCGACGGTCCGCACCGAGACCGACAGGGCGATCGTCTTCTCGACCGTTGAGGACCTGGACGTCGTGCCCTGCTCGCTCGCGTCGATCGCGACGCAGGCCGCGGGCGCCGATGAGCGCGTCGACAGGACCGAGGAGCTCCGTCGCGGCTCGAGGTTCGCGGCATTCGCAGCCAAGCCGAAGCCGGATGACGCGCTGGTCATCGGCCTCAGCGACGCGGTGCCGCACTGCGCGGTCCGGCTGCGCATGCAGTGCCAGATCGAGGGTGTCGGCGTCGATCCCAAGGATCCGCCGCTCGTCTGGGAGGCCTGGGACGGCGAGACGTGGCACGAGTGCGACGTCGACGCCGACGCGACGGGCGGATTGAACCGCGACGGTGACGTGGTCATCCATGTCGGTCGCGAGCACGTCCCCGCAGTCCTCGACGGCCGGCGCGGCGGATGGATTCGGGCGCGGATCACCGCACCCGTCGAGGGCCAGCCCGCGTACAACGCGTCGCCGCAGATCCAGGCGGTCGAAGCCGCGACGATCGGCGGCACGATCGACGGCGTGAACGCGGAGATCGTCACCGAGGAGGTGCTCGGGATCTCGGACGGCACGTCGGGTCAGCGGTTCCCCGTCCGGAGGGCCCCGGTCCTCGCGGGCGCGGGCGATCCGGTGCTCGAGTGCAGCACGGACGACGGCTGGACGCCGTGGACGGAGGTGCAGAACTTCGCAGCCGCCGGGCCCGACGACGCGGTGTTCGTCCTCGACGCGGCGGCGGGCGAGGTGCAGCTCGGTCCGGCGGTCCGCCAGCCCGACGGCTCGATCCGCCTCTACGGGCGGGTGCCCGCGAAAGGCGAGCAGCTCCGCCTCCGCTCCTACGCGACCGGGGGCGGTCGCGGCGGGAACGTGAGCCGCGGCGCGATCTCCGTGCTGAAGTCGTCGATCCCCTACGTCGCCCGTGTCGAGAACCGGCAGGCGGCGCGCGGTGGCGTCGACGGCGAGGATCTCGAGAACGCGAAGCAGCGCGGCCCGATCCAGCTGCGCACGCGCGCCCGGGCGGTGACCGCGGAGGATTTCGAGCAGCTCTCGCGCGAGGCGGCGCCGGAGGTTGGGCGGGTGCGCTGCCTCGCCGCCGGTGAGGGCCTCGAGGCGGGATCGGTGCGCATCCTGGTCGTCCCATCCGCCCCCGAGGACCGCGGGCGTCTGCGGTTCGAGCAGCTGATCCCGAGTGAGGAGACGCTGCAGGCGATCGCGTCCCGTCTCGAGGGCGCCCGTCTCGTGGGCACGCGCGTGCTCGTCGAGCCGCCGCTGTACCAGGGCGTCACCGTCGTCGCCCGGCTGCGGTCCCGACCACGGGCCAGCGTCGCCCGCGTTGAGGCGGCCGCGCTCGACGCCCTCTTCGGGCACCTCAACCCGATCAGCGGGGGCCCGGACGGCCAGGGATGGCCGTTCGGCCGGCCGGTGCAGTCCGGCGAGATCTTCTCGATCCTCCAGTCGGTGCCCGACGTCGAGCTGGTCGAGGACGTGCGCATCTTCGGCGCGGATCCGACCACCGGGTCGCGCGGGTCGGCGACCCAGCGGCTCGAGGTGGCGTCGAACTCGCTCGTCTTCTCGTACGAGCACCAGGTCAGGGTCGAGTCGGCGTGAGCGCGATGCGGGCGCTCGTACCGGGGCTGCCCACCCCACATCCGCTCGGACCGTACCTCCCGGCGCTGTACCAGGAGGACCGGTTCGCCCAGGCGCTCACGGCGGGCCTCGACGAGGTGCTGAGCCCGCTGATCGCATCGCTCGACAATCTCGCGGCGTACCACGATCCCGACGTCGCGCCGGACGACTTTCTGGCGTGGCTGGGCGGCTGGGTCGCGACCGAGCTCGACGATGACTGGCCCGAGGAGCGCCGTCGCGCGCTGGTGCGCCGCGCCGTCGAGATCTACCGGATCCGGGGTACCGCCGAGGGCCTTCGAGCCCATGTCGAGCTCGTCACCGGCGGCCGGGTCGAGATCGTCGAGTCGGGCGGCGTCGCCTGGTCTCGCGAAAGTGGCGCAGACCTGCCCGGTCAGCCCGAGCCGCGTATGACAATACGGGTCTATGTGGACGACGTCGCCGGTATCGACACGCGCGCGCTTGACCGGCTGGTCGGCGCCTCGAAGCCGGCCCACGTGATCCACGCATTGGAGATCGCGACGGGAGGTTGAGCGACGATCGATGATCGTCTGCAAGAAGTGCGGCTTCAACAACTCTGACGCCGACACGTTCTGCGGCTCGTGCGGTGCATTCCTCGAGTGGACAGGGGAGAAGGTCACTCCCCCGGCCACGCCCGAGGCTGCGCCCACGGTCCCGGAGGCGTCGGAACCCGCGCGCCGCGGCGGATTCATGGCGCTCGTCCAGCAGGTGACGGCGATCGGCGTTCCGAAGAAGGAGGCGATCGACCCGCCCGCGACCATCCCGGGCATGCCCATGCCGGCGCCCGGCGCTCGGCCGGCGATGCCGGGTTCCCCGGCGCCGCTCGGAGCGCCCTCGGCGACGCCGCGGCCGATCGGTCCCTCGATGCCTCCCGTCGGAGCGCCGCGGAGCGCGCCGCCGAGCTCGCCTCCTCCGTCCGGTCCGCCACGCAGCGCGCCCCCGAGCTCGCCACCGCCGTCGAGCCCACCGCCGTCCGGGCCGCCACGGAGCGCGCCGCCGATCGGGCCGCCGCTGTCCGCCGCGCCGACGAGCCCGCCTCCGTCCGGGGCGCCGATGTCGAGCCCGCCGTCCAGCCCGCCGCCATCCAGCCCGCCGCCGTCGAGCCCACCGCCGTCGGGGCCGCCGAGGAGCGCCCCGCCCGTCGGGCCGCCGCCGGGTGCGGTCTCCCCGCTCGCCGCCGCAACGGGGTCGGCGACGCCGCCCCCGGCACCGGTTGCGCCAAGCCTTCCGCGCCCGACCCTGCCACCTCCGACCCTGCCCGCGCCGACGCCCGCCCCCGTGATCATCCGGGTCACACCGTCCTCAACCTCCGGGCCGGTGAGCGCGCCCGGCGCCGGGATGGAGCCGGCGGCCACCGCTCCCACTGCCGCGGCCCCGATGGCCGCTCCCGCGACGCCGGCTCAGCCGGCAAGCGTGCAGCCGACCGCGGTGCAGCCCGCCGCGATGCAGCCTGCGGCGCTCCGTGCCCGGCCACTGCCCAAACCCGCGGCGGCGGCCCCACCGAGCAAGCGGCTCAAGCCCGGCGACCTCATCTGCGGCCAGTGCGGTGAGGGCAACGAGCCGGTCAGGAAGTTCTGCAGCCGTTGCGGCCAGTCGCTGGCGACGGCCACGATCGCGTCCACATCGTGGTGGCGGCGGATACTCCCGCATCGCAAGGCCAAGGTTCTCGCCGCGGGCGAGCGGCCCGGCTCCAAACGCGGTGGGTTCAGCTTCGGCGCGATCCTGCGGGTCGGTCGCTACGTCGTGCTGGCGGTGATCCTGCTCGGCGGCCTTGCGTACGGCGCGCTCCCGCAGTTCCGGGACGCGGTCAACAGCAAGGTCAACGCCGTGATCTCGAACTTCACGGGCAAGATCAGCCCACCGACGCCGGTGCACGCCACGTCGGTGAAGGCGAGCTCCGCGGTGAGCGGGCACGACGGCAGCCTCGCCGTCGACGCCTTCAGCAACACGTTCTGGGAGGCGGCGCTCGCCAAGGACCCGCATCCGACGCTGACGGTCGGCTTTGCGCCGAACACCAACATCAGCGTGATGCTCTTCATCTCCGGCGACACCGCCAACGAGCTGTCCGAGGCGCGGCCGAAAGAGGTGCACATCGTGTTCTCCAACGGCGGGTCGCAGAACCTGACGCTCGCCGACACCGGCAACTCGCAGCAGTTCACCATCAACGGCGCGAGCTCCATCACGAGCATGACCATTCAGATCACGTCGGTGTACCCGTCAACGACCGGCACCGCCGTCGCGCTCAGCGACGTGGAGTTCTTCGGCAAGCAGTAGGCCTGCCTCAGTTATCGCCGATATCGACAGTATTTGTCGTGTCGTCGTTGCCGGATTGCCCGGGGGTCACGATGGCGCGGAATGTGTGTGACCCGGCGCCGTACCTGCCGCACCCGGAGACGTTGGCGCCCTCGCACTGACCTGCCGCGACGGTGCCGGACGTCCAGGTCTGCACCTGCTGATCGTCGACGTAGATCGTCACCGTCGCAGTGCCATCGGCCGTGCCCATGTTGCAGACGGTGAAGACCGCCTCGGTGCCGGCATCGACATGCAGCGTGACGTGGTTGTCGGGGTTGTCGCTCTGGTCGACCTGGACGATCAGCCCGTTGTTGTCAAAGCCGAATTCGGCCGCGCCGGCATCACCGGGGGTGCCACCGCCGCCACCTGGCTGACCGCCCTGCTGCTGGCCCTGGCTCGCGTCGGTGACCGGTTGCCACTGGGCTCCGTCCCACCACCATTGACCGTCCTCAGATCGGGGTGCGTCCTGCGGAATATCGGTCACGCTCTCTCCTCCACTCCTACCGCGGGTGATGTCCCGCGCTGTCACTTGATCGTCGTCAGATGAAGCCCTGGCGGAGCGCGTACGCGACCGCGTGGGTGCGATTGCGCAGGTGCAACCTGCTCGTGATGTCGTGCACGATGTTCTTCACGGTTCGCTCGGAGTAGAAGAGGCGCTGCCCGATCTCCCCGGTGTCGAGCCCGTCGGCCATGAGTCGCAACACGCGGACCTCACGCTCGGTGAGCCCCGAGAAACGCAGGCCACGCGGCGTGAGCACATCGCGTTGCAGGCGGCCGACGTGGTCAAGCAGCTGGCCGAGCAGGTCCGGTGACATCGCGGCTGCCCCGCTCGACGCCACGCGCACGGCGTCGACGACCCGGTCCGGCGTCGCCTCGCTGCGGCGGAGCACGCTCGATGCGCCCGCCTCGACCGCGCTGAGCAGGTCACCCTCGGTGAGACGCGTCACAACCAGGACCACGCGGTTGGTGTCGCCGACACGCGCGGCGCGCACGGCACGGATCGTGGTGTCGTCGACCTCGTCGGCGAGGACGACCGTGACACCGCCCGCGACGGCGTCATCGACGTCCACGACCTGCACCTCGTGCCGGTGCGCAAGCTGCGCGACGAGCCCGGCGCGGGTGATCGAATCCTGCGCGCGCACGGCGACTGCGATGCGCTGCACGCTCGCGACGGCGACCATGGGCGACAAGGTGACAGGCACGCATTGACGGGCACTCAACGCCCGCTCAACGGACCGGGACAGGAGCCTGCGACGGGAGCGTCGCAACGCCTCGACGCACCACCCCGAGCTCGTCGAGGACTTCCTCGTAGCGCCGGCGGGTGAGCTCGGCCGCCGCGCCGTCGCCGCTCTGATCCTGCACCGCGATGAGCAGCCGCCAGGCGGGGTCGAGATAGCGGTCGATCACCACCGTGTCCGCGCAGACGAGCGCGGCCGACGATGGGTCACCCGCCGAGCGCGCCCGCTCGGCAACCTGCAGACCCGCGGCGGCACCCTCGATGCGGCACCGCTCGCGAATCGCCTCCGCCCATTCGGTCGGACCCTCCTCGGGCAGCAGCCCGGTCCGGAGCATCGCGGCTGCGCCCGCGAACTCGGCAGCCGCGGCGGCCGGCTCGACCCCCGCGATCTGCACCGCGTGCGCGAGCATCCGCCGGTACGTCACGACGTCGCAGGTCGACATGCCCGGCAACGCCAGCCGGTACGCATCGCCGTCGCGCACGACGATCGCGCCGCCGCCGCGCGAAACACCCGGTTCGAGCAGACGGCGCAGCGATGAGACCGCGACCTGCAGGTTCCGCAGCCCGGTCGCGGGATCCGCCTCGGGCCAGAGTGCTTCGCACACGACCTCGCGATGCACCGGCTCGCCCGCCTGCGCCCCGAGCAGTCGCAGGAGCGACCGAACGCGGGGTTTGACCGCCGCGAGATCGACATCCCGCCCGTCGACGGTGACCTGGAGACGGCCGAAGCAACGCAGCTCGACGGTCGGGCTCGCGGTGACGTCCGGCGTGAACAAGGGCTCGATGGGCGCAACGGTACCTTCGCCTCGCCGAAGCGCCCGCGACGGCGACGCGAGCTCGCGGGCGAGCCGCTGCAGCCTCCCGGCGCGCAGCTCGTGGAAGCGATCGGCCGCCTCCCGCAGCGCTCCCTGTGCATCGGGCGCGCCGCGATCGAGCAATCCCGACCCCGCGAAGAGGACGGCGAGGGCCGCTCCCCAGCGGTCGCCGTCCTCGAGGCAGTCGTTCCGAACTGCGGCCGCGGCGCTCGCGGGGTCTCCGCACGCCGCGACGGAGCGGGCTGCTCTGGCCAGGCGCGCGACCCACCCGATGCCCGCGTGCTCTGCACGATCCTCCGCTCGGCGGAGCTCCGACAGGCCGTCCGGGTTCCCCGCGAGCAGCGACGCGATGCCAGCCACCGCCGTCGCCGCAGCCGCGACCGCAGGGCTCGCATCGGAGATGCCGCCCACCTCGAGGCCGTGCTCGTGCGCCTCCGGGAGGCGGCCTGCCACCAGGTCCGCGATCGAGCCGATGAGTGCCGAGCGCGCTCCTCGCGGCCCCGCTGCCAGCGCGTCCGCGGGTTCGTGCCCGGTCTCGAGCAGCGCCCGGAGCGGGCTCAACCAGTGGCCCTCACGCGGGTGCGTCGACTCGGGCATCGCCCACGACTGCAGGGTCAGGCGCTCGTCGCGGCAGACCTCGGCGAGCGCCCGCCCCGCGAAGCCCGTCTCGGCTCGCCGGTATGCGTCGAGCGCCGCCGTGATCTGGCCGCCCGCCGCGTGGCGTCGCGCGAGTGCCAGGAGCAACCAGGGGTCGTTCTCGAGCAGCGCGGGCGGCAGGCCCTCGATCCAGTGACCCGGCTGGTCCGCGAGCGCCGCACCCTGGCGGCCGAGCAGGCGCGCGACCGCTTCGGCGTCGCCTGCCCGCGAGTACGCGCGCAGCGCCTCGGGCAAGGCGCCGGCTTCCTCGAGCAGCGACCCGGCGCGGCGGCATGCCTCCTGCACCGCGTCCTCGCCGATCTCATCGACGAGCACTCCCTCGAGATGAGCGCGCAGCACCTCGTGGTAGCGGAAGCTGCTCTCGCCGTCGAGCGCGAGGGTGAAGAGGCGGCGGCGATGCAGCTCGAGGAGGATTGCCTGGCTGCCCTGGCGGCCGAGGTACCAGTCGCAGAGCTGCCCGTTGAGGACGCCGAGCACCGACGTCGCGACCAGGAAGTCGCGCAGCTCGGCAGGCAGCTGATCGAGCACGTTGCTGGTCAGGAATTCTCGGATCATCCGTGAGCGCGAGCTGAGCGCTCCGAGCACGCTGCGTCGCTCATCGCCGCTGCGGTTGCGCGTGGCCAGGTGGAAGAGGTGGAGACCGGCCGCCCAGCCGTCGGTGCGCCGCGCCAGCTCGGCCAGCTCGTGCGGTCCGAGCGGCTGCGCGTAGAACTCGCGGAAGAGCTGCTCCACCTCCCACGTGCGGAATCGGAGATCGTCCACCCCGAGCTCGACGACGCGGCCGAGCACGCGCAGGCGCGGCAGGTTGAAATGCGGCTGGCTCCGGCTCGCGACAAGGACCGCGAGCGATTCCGGTGCGTACTCGACAAAGCGTTCGAGGAGTGCCTCGGCGGGAGTGCTCTCGATCGTGTGCAGGTCGTCGATGACCAGCAACGTCCTCGTGGTGATCCCGTTCTCGACCGCCGCCGCAGCGTCGGCGAGCGATCCCCACGGACCGGCGAGCCCAGGCGCCGCGCGGCGGAGCGCCGTCTCGAGATGCAGCAGGAGCGACGCCTCGTCCGCGTCCCAGCCCTCCACGCGGTACCAGGCGACGGGGACGCCGGCAGATGCGGCGAGCGTCGCCATCGCGGTTGTCTTCCCGTACCCGGCGGGCGCCACGATCAGCCCGAGACGCTGTGTCCAGAGCTCGGCGAGCTGAGCCGCGATGCGCTCGCGCGCGAGCGCCGGGGCGCTTGGAGGCTGGACCTTGCTGCTCACCACGCTCGGCATGTCGTCGGTGCCTCAGCGCCTGAACAGGAAGGTCGGCGGCTCCTCGGGCGAGACCGTCAACAGCATGAAGGCGACGTTGCTGAGACCCGCGGCGAACTGCTTGGCGACGAGCGCTCGCTGCCCGACCTCATCGTGGGTCATCAGAACGATCGGGAACGTGAAGGAGCCGGTCGCCGGCGTGATCGTTCCCACGGCCACGTTCGTGGGGATCGACCCGAGCTCACCCCAGGACAGGGTGATGGGCACCTTCGGCGCCCAGCCCGTGCCGACCGCGGTGACCACGAAACCACCGCTCGAGACCTCAGGCTCGAACGTGAGCGTCGGACACGGCGTCTGGGGAGGGAAGAGGATCACCGCGTGCGGCTCGGTGCGCGCCGAAGCCAGGAGCTGCGTTCCGGAGGTGGCATCGCAGGTCATGAGCGGGTTCGCGTAGTTCGTGCCGCCGGCGCCACCGCCGCCCGCGCCGGATCCGCCGGACCCCTCGGCCCCGCCGCCACCGCCGCCGCCGCCGAGGTAGCCGCCGCCACCGCCGCCGCCGCCGGTTCCGTTACCACCCGCACCGCCGCATCCCGGCGTGCCGGGTGCGCCCGGGGTGCCTCCGACCGAACCTGCGGCGCCGCCGGCTCCGCCCGCAGTCGCGGTCGCGACGGCGCCGCCCCGGCCGTCCATGCCGCTCTCGAACGTTCCGTCGGCGCCCGGCTGCGCGGTGATGTTGGCCTGCCCACCCCGGCCGCCGCCGTCGCCGTCGCTGTTGTCGTTGGTCTCACCGCCGCCACCACCGCCCCCGGCGACGAGGATCCGGGATGCCAGTGAGGCGACCGCCACCGCGCTGGTACCGCACGCCGCATAGGGCTCGGCGCGCAGGTCGGTTTCACCACCGCCTCCTCCGGCCCGCGGCTGACCCTTGGCGAGCTGCGACGTGCCGCCGTTGCCGCCGCCGTTGCCTCCACCGAATCCTGCCGAGTCGATTGCGCCGGGCGAACCTCCGGGATACCCGGAGCCACCAACTTCGACGTAGAGGATCTGACCGGGGGTCACCGTGACGTTGGCGATGACGGTCGCGCCGTTGCCGCCGAGCGGCGACCCGGCTGCCGGGTTGTACCCGGTGCCCCCGAAGCCGGCGACGAGCCCGGCTTCGATCTCGCGCACCCCGGGTGGCACGGTGAAGCACTGCTCGCCTCCGGTGAACGCGAAGTTCATCGGGCTTGTCGCGACGGGGCACGACGCCGCAACCGGCAGCTTGGGTGCCTGCGCGTTGACCGGATGCAGGGTGGCGCCGGCGAGCGCGATCGTGCCCAGCACCGTGCACGCGACACGTACGGGGCGCGTGTGCCACCCGGTGGCATGCGTCTTCAACGACGTGATGCCTCTCTCCGACTCCCGCAGCGAACAGCCGCTGCCACGGAGCGGCGACGCCATGCTGACAGGCGGCCGATCACCGGGTCAATAGGGTGTCGGGCGGTTGTCACACGCGCACCGTCAGCAGTGGGGAAATGACGCGAGCATCCCCGTCGTCTCGTCGGACACGACCAGGCGGCCGTCGTTGAGCAGCGCGAGCCCTTCCGGGTTGGGGATGGCCGTGACGAGCACCGCGGTGTGCCCTGTCGCGGGGTTGAACGCGTAGACGCGTTTGGACGGCGGCGCGGTGAAGTACACGAGATTCCCGCTGACGACGACTGCCGAGAGATGCAGTGAGAGGCCGTACGGTTTTGCCGTACCACCGGTCGCCGGCATCGACAGCAGGGCGGCGATCGATGACGACGCGATCTCGATGACGTTACCCGGCCCCACCGCGGCGTCGACCGGTGACGGAACCCCGGTCCCGAGGACGGTCGACCCGCCACCGGACAGAGGGACGGAGAGCAACTGACCCTGCGCGGTATCCGGCACGAGCAGCAATCCCTTCGCGACATCGACGCCAAGTCCGTCGACGTTCGGCTGACCCGAGCGGGGTGTGAGCTGCAGGAACGTCGTGACCGCGAGCGTGGAGGGGTTGAGCTCGTCGATTCTGTCCGCACCCTGGTCAGCGAACAGCACGTCCCCGCTTGCGAGGACGACGAGCCCCTGCGGGGTTGGCTCGTTGTACGACGCCATGGCCGCGCCCGACTCGGAGAGATGCGCGATGACACCGCGCGCGCCGGTCGACACCCAGACGCTGCCGTCGGACGCGACATCGACATCGCCTGCGCCGCTCACGCTGGCGAATCGCTGCAGCGATGAGAACGCGCGCGGCGGCGGGCACTTCGTGAGCAGCTGCGTGATCGGGACGCCGCTCGCAGGCGTCGGTGTGGTCGCAACGGTGGGTGCGGGTGTCGGCGTGGGCACCGGAGTCGGCGACACCCGCGTCGCCGGCGTGATCGCCGGCGCGGAGCTCCCGCACGCGAACAGCGCGAGGCATGCAACGAGAGTCACACCTGCGCGGGCGACGCGACTGGGGGAGCGCACGACTCGGTCAGTGTCCAGCGTCGCGATGACGCCGTGCGTCGTGCGGAATGTCGGTCATGCTCAACCTCCCACGAGCTGACGTGCATCGGAGTTCCCCGCGCTGAAGCGGCATTCTAAGCCGGGCCGGCCACGAAGCAGGTGCCTGCTCCGGTGCGCGAGACTCCGCACCGAGGAGAGCAGGTGACCGACGGCCAGGGTCACCAGGAGGAGAGAACGTGGCGGATCCCAACCAACCCCCGGTCATCACGAGCTACGACGTGCAGGGCAGCGCGTCGACTTCGGGCGGCGAGGTGGTCACGGTGACCGGGTCGAACCTGTCGGTCGTCAACTCGGTGGCGGTTGGTCCGTACCCGGCCGGGTTCGTGATCGATTCCGACACGCAGCTGCGCTTCACCGCGCCGGCGTACGACCCCAGCATCCGGAGCGATCCGGCGACCGCGAAGGTTTCGGCCGGGAACAACAGCATGATGAGCGAGACCGACCAGTTCCCGGAGTGGACCTGGGGCGGCAAGACGCGCGCGGAGCTGCAGGGGCCGGCTCCCGCGACGCCGGAGCAGCCGCAGACCCCGGGCGATGCCAACCGTGCACCGGTCGTGACCGGCTATGACGTGCAGGGCAGCGCATCGACTGCTGGCGGCGAGGTGGTGACGGTCACCGGGTCGAACCTGTCGGTCGCGAACTCGGTTGCCGTTGGTCCGTACCCCGCGGGGTTCGTCATCGATTCCGACACGCAATTGCGGTTCACCGCGCCGGCATACGACCCGAGCATCCGCAGCGACCCCGCGACCGCGAAGGTGTCGGTCGGGAACAACAGCATGATGAGCGAGACCGATCAGTTTCCCGAGTGGACCTGGGGCGGTCAGACCCGCGCCGAGCTGCAGGGGCCGGCTCCGGCGACGCCGGAGCAGCCGCAGACCCCGGGCGATACGAACCGTGCGCCGGTCGTGACCGGCTATGACGTGCAGGGCAGCTCGAGCACGGCAGGTGGCGAGACCGTGACCGTGACCGGGTCGAACCTGTCGATCGCGAACTCGGTGGCGGTCGGCCCGTATCCCGCGGGGTTCGTCATCGACTCGGACACGCAGTTGCGGTTCACCGCGCCGGCGTACGACCCGAGCATCCGGAGCGATCCGGCGACCGCGAAGGTGGCGGCCGGGAACAACAGCATGATGAGCGAGACCGATCAGTTTCCCGAGTGGACGTGGGGTGGCAAGACCCGCGCCGAGCTGCAGGGGCCGGCTCCGGCGACGCCGGAGCAGCCGCAGACCCCGGGCGATAGCAACCGTGCACCGGTTGTGACCGGCTATGACGTGCAGGGCAGCTCGAGCACGGCAGGTGGTGAGACCGTGACCGTGACCGGGTCGAACCTGTCGGTCGTGAACTCGGTTGCCGTCGGGCCGTATCCCGCGCAGTTCGTCATCGATTCGGACACGCAGTTGCGATTCACAGCGCCGGCATACGACCCGAGCATCCGGAGCGATCCGGCGACCGCGAAGGTGGCGGCCGGGAACAACAGCCTGATGAGCGAGACCGATCAGTTCCCGGAGTGGACCTGGGGCGGGCAGACGCGCGCGGAGTTGCAGGCGGCGCAGACCAACTGACGCCGTCGATGGCATTACCTGAGCCGAATCGTGCATTCGCCTTGTGTAGTCTTGTCTCGCAAGATACCATGTCAGGCATGACCGAGGACCGCGACCTCACCGAGCTGCGTCGGGGGGTGCTCGGTCCGTGCGTCCTCGCCCTCCTGGAGGAGCGGACCCGCTTCGGGCTCGAACTTGTCCGTGACCTGTCGTCCGCGGACGACCTGCTGACCAGCGAGGGAACGGTCTACCCGCTGCTCAACCGGATGCGCGACGCCGGGTTGGTCACCAGCGAATGGCGCGACGAGGCGCGGGAGCGCCCCCGCCGCTACTACTCGATCACGGCGGCAGGCCGAATGCACCTCGCCGCATTCCGGGAGGAGTGGGCGCGCTTTTCAGCGACGGTCTCCGAGGTGATCGGCAGCCCGGCTCTCGTTGCTCTGAGGAGCGACCGATGAGCAGCGTTGCGGAACGGGATGAACGCGTCACGGGCTATCTCGCTGAGCTCGAGAGAGCGCTGCGGGATTTGCCGGCGCCGCAGGCGACCGAGCTCATGGAGCAGATCACCGCGCACCTCGACGAGGCTCTGCCGCGAGGCAGTAGCGACGAGACGGTGGCGGCCGTCCTTCGGCGGCTCGGTTCCCCTGCGAAGCTGGCCGCTGAAGCGCGGACCGATGCAGGTCTCGATGAGTCGGCGCCGGCCGCGGCTGCCCCGACATCGCCCAAGCGGCGGCTCCGAAATCGGTTCGGCCGGCGCGGCTGGGGGGTGATCGCGGTGGGCGTGGCGGTGGCTTGCGTGCTGACGACGTGGCTTGGCCTGTACCTGACAACGCCGAGCCTCACCTTCGGCGGGTCGTCAGCATGGTTGTACCCGCAGGACCAGTCTCGAGCAGTCAACTCATCCTTACTTGGCGCGCAGGCCACCACTGTTCCCGCTCGCGACGGGCAGTGGCAGGGGTTCGTGGTGCAGGTGGAGAACCCGAGCAGCGCCGCTCAGACCGTAGTTGGCCTTGCCACCTCCACGGAGAGCCCAACAGGGTTGGTCGGGATGGCGGGAGTCACGGACGTTTCAGTGGCCGTGTCCACATACGGCGACTACGGGGGTGGGTACCCGGGGAGACTGTATTTCACGGCGCGGCAGACCATTCTGCCGGGCCAGTTCCGCTTCATCAGGGTGATGTGGAAGACGGACCCGTGCAACATGGCGAGCTCCGTCGAAACGGGTAGTGACCAACTGAATCTGGAGGTGCAGGTGGGCTGGTTCTCGCGAGTGGAGAGCCTGTCGCTTCCTCTCGCCTTTCAACTTCAGTTCGCTGAGGACTGTCCGAGCTGATCTCCACTGCGGGACGCTCTGGTGCGCGGTGGGTTGTCCCGCTGATCCGACCACATTGATTCGGCGCCACGCGCGCGTCAATGTGTTATTGCCGCTAATGACTTAAACCTGTGGCGGCCTTAGTTTGTCCGTGTTGATTTCACGCATCGGCGAACAGGTGTTTGGTATACTCTTGTGAATGGAAGCGTTCGCAATCCCCGATGCCAAGGACGCCGTGCGTGCGGCGGTCGATGCACTCGTCGATGAGTCCATCGACGGGTTCTCGACGCACGCGCTGGGCACGGACGTGGTCGACATCCGGCGCGAGATCGATCGGCTCGAAGCCGAGTGTCTCCGCCGCTTGGGGCGCTTCGATCGCGCCCACGGAGCCCTCGCCGACGGCGGGGTGAGCACAACCTCCTGGGTGCGCAGCCATTGCGCCATGACCGGGAAGGCGGCCGCGGAACGCGTGCATCTGGCGCGGACGTTGCATGAGTTGCCGGCGGCGCTCGACAGCGCTCGGGCCGGTCTCGCGCCCTTGAGCAACGTGACCCAGATCGCATACCTCGCCAAGGATGTCGGGGTGGAACACGTGGCCCCGCTCGAGCGCATCCTCGTGGGCGCGGCGGAGACGCTCGAGGCAGCGCCGATGCGCACCGTCATCCAGGCTGCCCGGCTCCGGGTCGATCCCGATGGCGTGCTCGCCGCCGACAACCGCGCCCACGAGCGTCGCTGGTTCAACCTCGACCAGACCTATGGCGGCGAGTGGTTCGCGCAGGGCCAGTTCGATGCCGAAGGCGGCGCCCTGCTCAAGACCCTGCTCGATGCGGTCACGGAGATGCCAGGTCCTGGAGACACGCGCTCGGCGTCACAGCGTCGTGCCGATGCTTTGGTTGATCTTGCGGCCGCGCAGCTGCGCAGCCGGACTCATCCCGAGGTGCACGGACAGCGTCCCCATCTCACCGTCACGGTGCGTGCGGCGGCGCTGCGCAGCGGCGCCGATGCGGAGGCAGCGGTGCTCCAGGGCGTGGGCCCGATCCACCCGGCAACCGCGCGCCGGATCGCGTGCGACGCGGTGAAGACCGAGGTGAGCGTGGCGCCGCCCGCCGATGGTGCCGATGCCTGGCTCTCGGCGGTCACGACGCCGGTGGTGCCGCTCTCGGTGGGACGAGCGACGCGCACCATCCCGGTGCACATCCGGACCGCGCTCTGCCTGCGCGACAACGGCTGCCGCTTCCCGGGATGCGATCGTCCGCCGGCGTGGACTGACGGGCATCACATCATCCACTGGGCGGACGGTGGTCCGACCGAGCTCGGCAACCTGGTCTCGTTGTGCCGGCGGCATCACCGCGCTGTGCACGAGCAGGGCTGGCGCATCCGCATGGACAACGGGGTTCCCGTTGTGGAACCGCCACCCTGACGGAACCGGTGTCAGGAGTCAGCCGAACCTGGCGTCAAGCATCAGCCGAAGCTGTGTAAAGCCTCAGCCGAATGCGTTTTGTCGCGCATCCGCCGAACTCTCACAAGAACTTGGTGCCCGCTCAGGGGCTCGAACCCTGGACCTTGGGATTAAAAGTTCCCTGCTCTACCAACTGAGCTAAACGGGCCCGGTCCGATTCTAACCGGGGGTCACCGTCCCGTTGGCCCCACTCCGGTTCCGACGCGGCCGGCCCGGCGCTCGCCTCCGAGCCAGATCATCGATCGATACTGCTGGGCGAGGCGCATCTTGAGGGGCGGCCCGGACGGGGACACCGATCCCGATCGCGGAGACGTCGTTCGCGCCTCGATCGCTGTGCGGAGATCGGCTGCCGTGCGCCCGGGGAACACCGTCAGGACTCTTCCCAGGTCGTGTGTGCCGAAATGGCTGTCACCGGCGCCGAGGGCTGCGCCGAGTTGGCCCTTGTGCTCCGCGTAGAACGAATCGAGGTGCCCCCAGGTTCGCGGTAGCACAGGCGCGGTGTGCCGCAACTCGATGCCGTCCACGTGGTGGGATCCCAGCAACCGGCGTGCTCGCCCAGGGGTCATGGAGGCGAACCACGTCGGCATGAACGGATGCGCGATCACCGCGAGGCCGCCCGCGTCGTGGATCGCGTCGACCGTGTCCTCAACCGACATGTGCATACGGATCTGGCGATCGAGGAAGAGGCCGACGATGTGGATCCCAGGGGGAAACGAGGCCGTGATCTCCTCACCCTGGACCACGTCGACACCGAGCGACGCGCCGAGCTCGATTGCCGGCCGGAGGTCGCTGATCGTGTCGTGGTCGGTGATGCACAGCACCTGCAGCCCGATCCCCGCCGCGGCGCGCACCAACTCCTCCGCGCCCACCATGCCGTCGCTTGCGAGCGTGTGAGCGTGCACCTCGGCAAGGCCGAGCCCGTTCCGTGCGCGTGCGTTCGCATCAGCCATCTCGATCCCAGTGTAGTTGGCTGCTGAGAGTGCGCTGAGAAGCGTTCAACGAGATCGTATCGACGCGGAGACACACTTCGGCCGACCATATACTCGAAGCGATGAGTGCAGCGACCCGCGTCCTCGTCGTCGATGACGAGCAGAGCATCACCGACTTCATCGCGCTCGGCCTGCGCCACGAAGGCTTTGACGTCCGCACCGCGCCGGATGGGCACGTGGCGCTCCGCGTCGTCGACGAGTTCAAGCCACACCTCGTCGTCCTCGACCTGATGATGCCCCGCATCAACGGATGGGAGCTGTGCAAGGCGCTTTCCGGTGACCGGTCGCGCGGGATCATCATCCTGAGCGCGCGCGACGAGACCAGCGATCGCATCCAGGGGCTGGAGCTCGGCGCCGACGACTATCTCGTCAAGCCCTTCGATTTCGCCGAGCTGCTGGCGCGGATCCGCGCTGTGCTGCGGCGCCGCAACCCAGATCTCAGTCGCGTTGTGCGCGCAGGTGACCTCACCATCGACACGGCGACCCGCGAGGTGCGCACTGGCGATCGAGCGGTGGAGCTGTCCGTGCGCGAGTACGACCTCCTGCTCTACCTCGCGAGCAACGCGGACCAGGTGCTCGCGCGCCAGCGCATCCTCGACGAGGTCTGGGGGTACAACTTCTTCGGCGACGAGAACAACATCGAGGTCTACGTCCGGTACCTGCGCCAGAAGCTCGGAGACACGGCGCACGAGCGCATTCAGACCGTGCGCGGTGTCGGCTACCGGCTGCGCAGCACCGGCGACGGGAGCAACGCCGCCGAGCGGTAGGTCGTGGGTCGCATCGCTCACGCCTTCGCCTCGCTGCGATGGCGGCTGACACTCACGTTTGTCGGGCTGCTCGCGCTGCTGCTCGTGCTGCTTGCCGGCTACCAGTACCTCACGCTGCGCGCCAGCCTGATCAGCAACCGGGTCGGTGAGATGCAGGCCGACTTCACGTCGGCGCGGCGATTGCTCGTCACCGAGGAGGCGGCGCTCGGCGCCACCACGACCGGGAAGCGCCTCTGCACGACTCGACCGGACCTGGTCGCGGGTGGTGTGGCGCGTGCGGTGTCCGTCGTGACGGGGCAGACCGTGGAGGTCGTCGTGTACAGCCGCGCGCTCGCGCAACTCGCGGTCGCTCCCGCCGGTGCTGCGCCACCACTCCTCGACCAGAGCGTGTTGCAGCGCGTCGCGACAACCGGCGTTCGTTCGGGGCCGCAGCAGCTCACGACGAGGAGCGGCGATCAACTCGTCGTCGCCTTCCCGGTGCTCGCTGCGTCCGGTGCCTGCGGCGTTGCACAGCTGTCCGTTGCGATGTCACCGATCGACGGCGTCCTCCATGACGAGCTGCTGCTCATCACGCTCGGCGGCGTCGTGATGCTGGTGCTGGCGCTCATCATCGGCGTGCTCCTCACCGGACGGACGCTCCGGCCGATGCGCCGGCTCACCGCGACGGCGGAGCAGCTCGCCTCCGGCGACCTCACGGCGCGAAGCCGACTGACACCGAGCTCCGACGAGGTCGGCCAGCTTGCGAGCAGCTTCGACCACATGGCGGACCGCATCCAGGAAGCCTTTGCGGCGCAACAGGATTCCGAGTCGCAGGTCCGCCGCTTCATCGCTGACGCGTCGCACGAGTTGCGCACGCCGGTGACGGCGCTCAAGGGATACATCGACGTGTTGCGCCGGGGAGCGGGACGCGACCCGGGAGCGCTCGACGCGGCGCTCGAGGCGATGAGCAACGAGTCGGAGCGGATGCGCGTGCTCGTCCTGGACCTGCTCACGCTGGCGCGTCTTGACGCGCGGCGTGAGTCGCACCCTGAGGACTTCGACCTGAACGGCACCGTCGACGCTCTGCTCGATGAGGGTGTCCCCGGGATGCCCGAGCACGTGCAGCGCGCCTACGCGGTCGCACCGCTGCTGGTGCACGCGGATCGAGGTGCGGTGAGCACGATCATTCGCAACCTGCTCGTCAACGCGTGCAAGTACGCGCACGGAGCACCGCAGCGATGGAGCACCGCCGTCGAGCAGGGCTGGGTGAAGCTGGAGGTGCACGACGACGGCCCTGGCATCCCGGCAGCGGACCTCGGCCACGTCTTCGAGCGCTTCTATCGCGGCGAGAAGACGAGGGCACGCGAGGAGGGTGGCAGCGGGCTCGGCCTCAGCATCGTGCAGGCGCTCGCGCGCGCCCAGGGCGGCGATGTCGCCATCCAGAGCACCGAGGGCGCCGGCACCACCGTCACCGTCTGGCTCCGCCCGGAGGTGGCGCCGAGCCCGCCGCCCGCGCCTCCTACAGGTTGAACGGCGACTGAAACGACAGTGAGCTGAGCACCGTCAGCTGCCCGGTCGCCATCAGGAGCCCGAAGCCGAAGAGGATCAGACCGGCCACGATGCTGATGACGCGGAGGTGCCGGTTCACGCTGCGGAGCGCGCCCTGCAGCCGGTCGGCGAGCAGGGCGACCAGGAGGAACGGGACCGCGAGCCCGAGGCAGTACAGGAGCATGAACGGCAGGCCGCCGAACTCCCGGTTCTGGGCGATGGTCAGGATCGCGCCGAGTTGCGGTCCGAGGCAGGGAAGCCAGCCCGCGGCGAACGTGAGGCCGAGCAGCAGCCCTCCGGCGGCGCCGCTCGAGACCGGGAGGTGAAAGCGCCGTTCACGAGCGAGCCAGCCGAAGCGCAGCAATCCCATCGTCTGGAGCGCGAGCACCATGATGATCGCGCCCGCGATGCGGTTGACCAGGTCCAGGTTGCGCTGGAACACGGTGATCGCGAGGACGCCCTCGAGGAGGTAGTACTCGGCGATGAAGATGATGCTGAATCCGAGGACGAACGCCACCCCGGTGGTCATCACCGAGCTGCGCCGCGACGTGACGATCGTCCCCCCGGAGGCCGACGCCGCGGCAAGCGCCGGCGTCCCTGCGCGTCCGCTCAGGTACGCGGCGTAGGCCGGCATCAGCGGGAAGACGCACGGCGAGAGAAACGAGACCAGGCCCGCGAGAAACGCGAGCGGGATGGACGGTCCCGAGGAGGCGGCGATCATCCCGCAAGGGTAGGGCGGGAGCTGTCAGGGAGGCCCTTCGACGTAGTAGTGCTGACGCCAGCGAATGTAGACGTAGAGCGCGAGCAGGACGAAGAAGATCTCGTAGACCAGCGGCGTCGGCCAGTGGAAGGCCGCCTGCGCGAAACGCTGAATGCCGCTCGGTGGCGGCGTGGGGGCCGTCGGCTTGGTGGCGACGGGTACCGGCGTCGCTGTCGGCACCGGGGTTGCGACCGCGGACGGGACCGCCGCACCCGGGGATTCGGGGATCAGCTTCGGCGGGGTCGGTGCGCCGGTGTCGGTCTCGATGTAGATGTGGCTTCCGCCGGTCGGCGGGTTGAGCGCCACGACGACCTCGGGAGGCGTGGTCGTGGCCACGGCGATCGAATCGATGTTCTTGCTGCCACTCGGCAGCCCGGTGTCCGCCTTGTGGAAGGTGATGCCCCCGTCGGTCGAACGGTAGAAGTCACCGCCGGTGCTGCCGCCGGCATCGACTCCCGCATAGGCGAGCGTGGGGTCGAGCGGCCCGAATGTGGCGACCGTGATCGTGGTCCCGGCGGCCGCGCCGGTGCCGGCGGTCCAGGTGTCGCCCCCGTCGCCGCTGCGGAAGATGCCCTCCGAGGTCGCGACGATCAGCGGACGCTTGGGCACCGCCAGGTCGATCTGGCCCGAGGTGATCGACGAGACGACCGCGCCCGAGGGGAGCCCCGACTGGAGCACCTCCCATGCGGAACCGCCGCTGGCCATGAAGAGATAGCCCTCGGAGAGATTGCCGCTGTCCGCTCCGGCGATCACGGTGAACTGGGGGAAGTTGGCCGCCACCGCCACCGCCGCGATCGAGTACGCGTCAAGGCCTCCATCATGCCAGGTGATGCCGTTGGGGCTGAGCGCCACGCCCGCGTTGGTCCCCGCCGCGATCCCGTCGAGGCCGAACGCGAGTGAACGCACGTCGAGGTTCTGCAGGCCGGTCGAGGCGGCGGTCCAGGTGGTGCCTCCGTCGAGGCTCGCGTAGACACCCTTGCCGTCGGTTCCGGCAAAGGCGTCGCCCCCATGGCGCGCGTCGAACCCGACAGTCCACACCCGAACCCCGGTCAGCGTCTGCGTCCAGGTCGTCCCGGTGTCGCGCGACACATAGACCCCGGTGTCCGTCCCGGCAAGGATCGTGGTGGGCTGCGTGGGATCCACCGCAACGCTCCAGATCCTCCCCGAGCCGAGCCCCGGCAGGGCTCCTGCCTCCGCGAACCCGATCTCCGCCGAGGCGCCCCGGGACGCGAGGGTGCCCCAGCCCACCAACACTGCGAGAACGAGCATCACGGCGCCGATCGGACGCCGCCTCGTCCGGTGCGTGGCGAGCGGACAGGTGCGGGCGGGGTGGTATGTGCTCACTGCAGGGCGCTTGGGTGTGTCGAATGCGGAATATGGCGCCGGGAGGCCTCAAGCCCCTTGTGGGGGAGACGGCTCAACAATACCAGCGCGTTCCGGGTTTAGCGGCCGCCATGTACGAGGTATCTGCGATCCAGGATGGCCACCACGTTCAAGGACTACTACGCGATCCTCGGCGTTCCGCGCACAGCCACCGACAAGGAGATCCGGACCGCCTTCCGCAAGCTTGCCCGCCAGCATCACCCCGATGTGAACCAGGGCGACAAGGCGGCCGAGGACAAGTTCAAGGAGATCAACGAGGCCAACGAGGTCCTCGGCGATCCCGAGAAGCGCAAGAAGTACGACGAGCTCGGCCCGCGCTGGCAGGAATACGAGCAGTGGGAACGCGCCGGCAAGCCGGGGCCGAACCCGTTCAGCGGCGGCGATCAGTTCGGCTACCGGACCGTGTCTCCCGAGGAGCTCGAGGGGATGTTCGGGAACCGTGCTCCCTTCAGCGACTTCTTCCAGCAGTTCTTCGGCGGCGAGGCCGAGATGCCGAGTGCCGGTCGCGGCAGGCGGCGGGTGGCCAGGCGAGGGGCTGACGTCGAGGGTGACGCCGAGATCGGGCTCGAGGAGGCGTACACCGGCTCACCCCTGACCGTCGACATGAGCTCGGCGGACGGGCCGCGACGGGTGGAGGTGAAGATCCCGGCGGGCATCCACGACGGCGCCAGGGTGCGCGCGTCCGGGCAGGGGAGCGCCGGCCGCAACGGCGGTCCGAGAGGCGACCTCTTCATCCGCGTGCACATCCGGCCGCACCCCGTCTTCACGCGCACCGGCAACGATCTCGCGGTCCGGGTTCCGACGCCCCTTGCCACCGCGATCGCCGGGGGGACCGTCCAGGTTCCGACTCTGCGTGGGACCACTGCCCAGCTCTCGATCCCCGCGGGGACGCAGAACGGCTCCCGGCTGCGGCTGCGCGGTCTCGGCATGCCGCACCTGCACGGCGACGGAGCGGGCGACATCCTCGCGACCGTGGACGTTCGGCTCCCGCACCCGCCTCCGGCGGACCTCGTCGACTGGGCGAAGGCTCAGCAGGCTCCAGCCGGCTGATCCGAGCTCGCCGGAGCGACCCTAGCCGACGACCAGCGCGTGCTCTCGGGTGGCTCGAGCGATCGTGCAGACGTCGCCCTTGCACGTCGAGGCGATGACGTCCACGACGAGCGCGCCGCTCCCCGCCTGACCGAGACGGAGTTCGATCGACGCGGGCAGCGAGTTCGAGCGCCCAGGAGCGCGGGCCGGCGCCCAGGAGCGTCGGAGGATCGGCGCTCACGTTCACGTGGACGGGCGGACCCTGCGCCAGATCGAGATCGGAATCGCCGAGGTCGACCGTCGCCGTCAACCGCAGCTCCGCGCCGGGCGCGCCGGCGAGCGCGTCGCCTGCGGGCGGCGTGGACGGCGCCACATCCCCGACCGGTATCCGGGTCACCGCGCCCGTGACGGGATCGACGGCGATCACCCGGTGATGATTGGTGTCGGCGACGAGCAGGCGGCCGTCCGGGAGCACATCGATCCCTCCGGGCTCATCGACGGGCTCGCTCAGGTGGAGTGTCCGCAGCGAACCCTTCTCCCAGATTCGCAGCAAGGAGTTGAAGGTGTCGGCGACCGCGATCGAGCCGTCGCGGAGCGCGCCCACACCGAGCGGGTGCTGGAGGCGGGCACTGCTCCGATCGCCGTCGGCCGTCCCCCACTCGAAGAGCCCCTTGCCGGCGAGCGTCTCCACAGTCCCGTTGCGGAGGACACGCAGCGCCGAGACCTCGGAGTTGGCGAAGGCGAGCGCGCCGTCCGGAAGCAGCGTCAGCCCGCTCGGCTGCGCGAGGTGCGCCGAGCCGGCCGGGCCGTCCCGCAGGCCCTCGGCTCCGCTGCCCGCGATCGCCGTGGCCGGACCGCCTGCATCGGGCACGGCGAGGATGCGATGCGAGCCTGCCTCGGCGATGGCGATGCGTCCATCCTCGAGCCGCACGCAGTCCCACGGCGAGCGGAGTCCGGAGGCGAGGACTGTGCGCTCGCCGCCCGGGAGCGCGATCGAGACCACCTCGCCCGCGACCGAGTCGCAGACGATGAGGCGCTCACCGCCGAAGCGCACTCCCTGCGGCTGGTCGAAGCCGTCGAACACATGCCGGATGTGTCCCCGAAGATCGGACACGAGGACGCGATCATTCCCGGTGTCGGCGATCGCGATGCGGTCGCCGCCGTCGGACGCGACCTTGCCGGGAAAAGCGAGAGCGGCTGTGGGGGGGATCCGCACCGGGGTGAACGCGGGGCCGGTGGCGAGGTCGGTGCGGCCGTCCAGCAGTTGCTCGATCACGCCGCGGAGCGCGGGCCCGTTGCCCTCGCCCGAGGCCATCGCCACCACGTAGCCGTCCGGGTCGATCACGACCAGCGTTGGCCACGCTCGCACGCCGTACTGCTGCCAGGTCTCCATCTCCGGGTCGTCGAGCACCGGATGCCGGATCCGGTGGCGCGCGACCGCCCGCGCGACCGCCGCGTGGTCGGACTCGTGCGGGAACTTCGGTGAGTGGACGCCGATCACGACGAGCCGGTCGCCGAAGCGCTCCTCGAGAGGGCGCAGCTCCTCGACGACGCGCAGGCAGTTGATGCAGCAGAACGTCCAGAAATCGAGGACGACCACACGTCCGCGCAGGTCGCGCAGCGACAGTGGTTTGTCCGTGTTGATCCACCCCCCGGACCCGTTCAGCTCGGGAGCGCGGACACGCCCGGTCGCCGTCGTCATGGTGTGTCCATCATCCCGCGTGCCCGCCTGCCGACGCCCCGCCGGGTGGCATCGGCATCACGCCTCTTGATATAATCGCTGTCGGGTGGTTGGTGCACCGACCGAGCGGTGGGACGCAACGGTCGGCGTGACTTTTTGAAACTCTCCCTATCCCTTCCTGACCGGCAGGGGGTGGCCCTCCGCCCCCTGCCACTACTCTCCCGGCGCTCTCCCGCGCCCGGTCAGTCGAGGAGTGAGCGGCGCACCAGCGTGTGCTCGCGGTCGGGGCCGACCGAGACGACGTCGACGCTCGCACCGCACAGCTCGCCGACCCGGTCGATGTAGGCGCGGCACGCGTCCGGAAGATCCTCGTAGCGCCGGCATTCGCGTGTCGGCGACATCCACCCCGGGAATTCCTCGTAGATGGGGTCGACGTGCTTGAGGTGGGAGATGTTGGCCATCGGATGGTCCCAGTACTCGCCTTTGCTCATGTAGCCGGTGCAGATCCGGAGCGTCTCGAACTCGTCGAGCACGTCGACCTTGGTGAGCACCATCGCGTCGATGCCGTTGGTCGCGACCGCGTAGCGCGACACCGCGGCGTCGAACCATCCGACCCGCCGCGCGCGACCCGTCGTGGTGCCGTACTCGGCGCCGACCTCGCGCAGTTGATCGCCGAGCAGGTTCGTCAACTCCGTTGGAAACGGCCCGTATCCGACGCGCGTCGTGTACGCCTTGAACACACCGACAGTCTTGGTGACCCGCGACGGCGGAATGCCGCTGCCGGTGCACGCGCCGCCGGCAGTTGGTGACGAAGATGTCACATACGGGTAGGTCCCGAGGTCGATGTCGAGCATCACGCCCTGGGCGCCCTCGAGCAGGATCCGCTTGTCAGCGACCAGCGCATCCTGGATCAGCGGGTAGATGTCGCGAATGTACGGGTCGATGCGCTCCGCGTAACCGAGATACTCGTCGAGGATCTCGCGCTCGTTGAACGGCTCGGCGTCGTACAGCCGCGTCAGCGTCTCGTTCTTGAGCCGCAGGACGAACCGCAGCTTCTTCTCGAGAAACGCGGGCTTCTGCAGGTCGCCGATGCGGAACCCGATGCGGCGAACCTTGTCCTCGTACGCGGGGCCGATCCCGCGCCACGTCGTGCCCAGCCGGTCGTCGCCACGCAGCTCCTCGCCCGCCTTGTCGATGACGGGGTGATACGGCATGACCATGTGTGCGCGCTCGCTCAGGACGAGGTTCTCCGCGGGCACGCCACCGGCCTGCAGCTCGTCGAGCTCCTGGAGGAAGGCCTTCGGGTCGACGACGACGCCATGCCCGATGACGCACGTCGTCTGCGGGTAGAGGATGCCGCTCGGGATCAGGTGGAAGCGATGCTCCTTGCCGCCGGTGACGACGGTGTGACCCGCGTTGTTCCCACCCTGCGAGCGGATGACCATGTCGACGGTGTCGGCCAGGAGGTCGATGACCTTGCCCTTGCCTTCATCGCCCCATTGCCCACCGACCAGGACCGTGACGCTCATAGCGGCGGAAGCGTACTGGAACCCGGCAATTCGAGTGAGGGGTTTAGCCGCGCCCCGGCGGGGAAAAGCTGATCGGTGCCGGAATCACGCCGGCGCAGGACGAGAGACATCATGGAAAACAAGAGCCCGCTCACCGACCTTGCCGAGCAACTGCCTCCCGACTGGAAGTGGCTGGCGCTGTTTCACACGCCCGGGGGATTCGAGCGCGAATGGCGAGCCTGGCTCGGCGCCGCGGTGCACGAGGAAGACCTGTCGCTCCTGCGCTGGTGGGGCCAGAGGGCCGACCAGGCCGCTTAGGCCTGGCTGCGTCGCGACGTCCGCGGCCCGCCGTCCCGGAGCGCTGCCGTGCCATCGGTACGATGCTCGGCAATGGAAACGTCGGGGCCGGAAGCGGCCGGCTGCATCTTCTGCGCCATCGTCCGTGGCGACGCTCCGGCGACCGTCCTGCATCGGGACGATCTCGTCGTGGCGTTCATGGACATTCGACCGGTGCAGCCAGGCCATCTTCTGGTCGTCCCGCGAGTCCATGCGAAGCTGATCCCCGAGCTCGACAGCGCAAGCCTCGCGCGGCTCTGGGAGGTCGCGACGACGCTGAACCGGGCACTCCGGGCCAGCACCGTCCCGCTCGAGGCGGTGAGCGTGTACGTCGCCGACGGGGAGGCGGCGGGACAGGAGGTCGCCCACGTCCACATCCACCTGATCCCCCGCCGTGCGGAGGATCGATTTGGATTCCGCTTTCCGCCCGGTTACGGCCTCGAACCCGAGCGGGCCGACCTCGACGAGATGGCCGCGCGTATCACCGCCGGGCTCCCGCCTTCCGGCGCGCGCTGAACCGGTGGCCACCGAGCCGCTGAGCTCCCGGCTGACTCGCTACCGAGGCGCCGCCTGGTGGCCGGCCGCGACGACGCTGGTCGTCGCCGAGCTCGGCCTCGGCGCGGCGCTGCTCGTCCCGATCACGTTCAGCGACCCCAACGGTGTGGACCCGTATCTCGCCCGCCTGAGCATCGCGTCCGTGCTGATCGCGATCCCGTCGCTCGTGGTGCCGCGACTGCAGCCGGCTCGTCCGGTGGTCCTCGCGCTCGCCGCTGTGGCAACGACGTACACGCTGCTCTACGCGGGACCGCAGATCCTCTTCGACCTCCTCGGCACGCATTCCGGCAGCTACGACGCGCAGGTCTTCTGGTCGTCGGTCGCCCAGGCGGCCGGCACGCTCCTGATCGCGTTCGCCGCGTGGCGCTGGGTGGCGCCGGACTGGCGCGCGTCGCTTCGCATGCGCCACCTTGGCCTCGGCGGTCTCGCGGCCGGCGTGCTCGGGAGCGCTGTGCTCATCGGCCTCGGTCTCGCTCTGCCGGCCGGCGTGCTCGGACGCGTGGCTCTCCAGCCGGTCGCGATCGGGCGCGACTTCCCCTTTCTCGGACCCGCGAACGCGCTCCAGGCCTTCTCGCAGGAGGTGCAGTTCCGTGGCCTGCTGCTCGGCGCGCTCGAGCGGACGATGAGCCCCCGCTGGGCGAACGTCTGCCAGGCGGCCGTCTTCGGGCTCGCCCACCTGGCCATCAGCTACGGCGGCCCCGAGGCGCCCTTCGTGCCGATCACGTTCCTCGTCGGCCTTGCCTTCGGATGGCTCGTGCGGCGGACCAACTCACTGTGGCCGGCCGTGATCATCCACGCGGTTGCGGACATCGCGCTGCAGTTCGGGATCGTCCAGGGGCTGTATGGCTTCTGATCACCGGCGCCGGGTCGTCATCGGGGCTGTCTTGGCGGCGCTTGCACTGCCGGTGCTGTTGATGGGGAGCACGCCGGTTCGGGCGGCCGACGGGTGGTGGAGCCCGGTGGGACTCCGAGGGCAATCGATCACGAAGGTGAGCGCGATCGGGAACGCGATCATGGTTCGCACCGGCTCCGGCACGACGCTGGTGTCGACCGACGCTGGTGCGACATTCGCGCCCGCGGCCGGCAACCCGGCGTTCCCGCCCACGGGCACGGTGCAGATCGGCACCGCCGTGTGGTCGATCACCTCCGGTGGCCGGGTCGCCTACACCGCGAACTCGGCGCTCCGAAGCGCGCCGACCTTCGACCCGGGGAGCCCCAGCCTCGGCGCCGGCGCGGATCTCCTCGCGTCCCCGGCTGCGCTTCCCGGCGTGGTTGTCGCCGTGAGCACCGACGGCACCGTCTGGCGGCGTGGCGAGGACGGCGACTGGAAACAGGCGCTGCTGCTCCTGCCCCAGAGCCTTGTGCAGGGCGTTCCCCGTGTCACGTCGGTGGCGGCGTTCACGCAACCGCTCAGCGAGGCGATCTACCTCGGCACTGACGGGTACGCGGTGCTCATCAGCACCGACGGCGGCGACGACTGGATCCGCGCCGGGCCGGGGCTGCCCAACTCCGTGTACGCGCTGTCGGCCGACCCCGCGCGGCACTCGCTGTACGCGGGCACCTCGAACGGACTCTGGGTGCACGTCCTGCAGGAGCTCCCCGCGCCGCCCGCATACCAGGATGCGGCACTGGTCTGGCGCTGGATCGGCATCGGCGCGGTGACCCTGGTCGCCGCCGCGCTCACGCTGCTCGGCATGGTGCGGCTCGTGCCTCGGCGCGTCGACGGAGCCACCTCGTGATCCATCTCGATGCACTGTCGATCGCGGAGATGGCCGCGGTCGGGCTCATCGGCGCCGCCATCAACACGCTCGCCGGAGGCGGAACCCTGCTGACGTTCCCCGTCCTGCTCGCGCTCGGATACCCGGCGCTCGTCGCGAATGTCAGCAACACGCTCGGCCTGCTGCCAGGCTATGCGGGCGGCAGCCTGTCATACCGGCGCGAGCTCGCCGGGCAGCGACGCAGGGTGCTCGTGCTCGGCGCTGCGGGAGCCGTCGGCGCGCTCATCGGCGCGTATCTGCTCACGCGCACCTCACCGGCTGCATTTCGCGATGTCGTGCCGTGGCTGATCCTCTTCGCGTGCCTCCTGCTCGCGGTGCAGCCGCTCGTCAGCCGCTGGCTGACCGGCGCACGGCATGCGGTGCATACCAGCCCGTTGCTGATCGCGGGTGACGCCGCCGGTGGCGTCTACGGAGCCTTCTTCGGCGCCGGTCTCGGCGTGCTGCTGCTCGGCGTGCTCGGGCTCTTTCTCAGCGACTCGCTGCAGCGGTTGAACGCTCTGAAGGGCGTGATCTCGATGGTGGTGAACGGCGTCGCCGCCGTCTGCTTCGCCATCGCCGCCCCCGTGTCGTGGCCCGTGGTCGCGGCCATGGCGCCGGCGGCTTTCGCCGGAGGCTTCGCCGGGGCGGCGCTCGCCCGCCGCGTGCCACCGACTCCGCTGCGCATCCTGGTCGTGGTGCTCGGCGTGGCCGTGGCGGTGCGCCTGCTCGTCTGACGGCGCGCGCACGCGGTGTTCGGCTAGCGTGGGCCGGTGCCGAACCGTCTCGCCGCCGAGTCCAGCCCGTACCTCCTGCAGCATGCGGAGAATCCGGTCGACTGGTATCCGTGGGGTGACGAGGCGTTCGATCGAGCGCGGTCCGAGGGCCGGCCGGTCGTCCTCTCCGTCGGGTACAGCGCCTGTCACTGGTGCCACGTGATGGCGCACGAGTTCATTCGAGAACCCGGAGATCGCGGCGATCATGAATGAGCTGTTCGTCAGCATCAAGGTCGACCGCGAGGAGCGGCCCGACGTCGACACGATCTACATGAGCGCCGCCCAGGCGATGGGCGTCGCCGGCGGGTGGCCGCTCACCGTCTTCCTCACCCCGGACGGCCTTCCGTTCTACGCGGGGACGTACTTTCCGCCCGCGGATCGCCAGGGCATGCACGGGTTCGGCACGGTCCTGCGCGCCGCCGCCGACGCATACAGCAAGCAGGCCGCGGAGATATCGGCGATGGGCGAGCAGGTGCGTGAAGCTGTTGCGCCACGTCAGCTTCCCGGTGCGGTGGAGCCGACCGAGGCACTCCTCGACTCCGCGGCAACCACGCTGCTCGGGCAGGTTGATCGCAGTCACGGAGGCTTCGGTGCGGCGCCGAAGTTTCCGCACCCGCAGGCGCTCGACCTGTTGCTGCGCGGGTCGCTGCGCCGAGTCAGACGCAGCCCGGGCGACAAGGAGGGGATCGCGCTGCGCGACGCCGCGATCATGTCGCTCGACGCGATGGCGCGCGGCGGCATCCACGACCAGGTCGGTGGTGGCTTCCATCGCTACAGCGTCGACGGGCGATGGGCCGTGCCGCACTTCGAGAAGATGCTGTACGACAACGCGCTCCTGGCGCCCGTGTATCTGCACGCGTACGGGCTCAGCTTCGACGAGGGGATGCTCGAGGTGTGCACGCGCACCCTCGACTACACGGCTCGCGAGCTGCGGTTGCCCGAGGGCGGCTTCGCCGCGTCGCAGGACGCGGACAGCCCGGGAGGCGAAGGCGCGTTCTTCGTCTGGACGCCGGCGCAGCTTCGCGACGTGCTCGGCCCCGATGACGGTGCCCTCGCCGCCCGGGTGTTCGGGGTGGTCGACAGCGGCAACTTCGAGCACGGCACCACCGTGCTCTCGATGCCGTACCCGCTCGCGCAGGTTGCACGCTCGATGCAGCTCGAGGAGCCCGCGCTGCGCACGAGGATCGAGGACATTCGCACGCGTCTGCTCGCGGCTCGGGCGGACCGCGCCGCACCGGCTCGCGACGGGAAGGTCGTCACGTCCTGGAACGCGCTCGCCGTCACCGCGTTCGCCGAGGCCGGCTCGATGCTCGGGCGCAAGGACTACGTCGAGATCGCGCGGACGTGCGCGGACTTTCTGCTCGAGAACCTGGTTCGCGACGGCGTCGTGCACCGCATCTGGAACGAAGGTGGCGCGCGCATCATCGGGTTCCTCGACGACACTGCCAACCTCGGAGACGCCCTGCTCACGCTCTACGCCGCGTCCGGTGAGTCGAGGTACTTCAGTGCAGCACTCGGACTCTGCGAACGGATCGTGCAGCAGTATCGGGACGAAGCCGGCGCGTACTACGACACCGCGGCCGACGCCGAGCCGCTCATCGTCCGCCCGCGCACGATCGACGACAACCCGGTGAGCGCGGGCCAGTCAGTGGCCGCAACGCTGTTCTGCCGCATGCACGCGTTCACCGGCGAGGACCGGTGGCGTGAGCACGCGACCGAGATCGTCGCACCGCTCGCGTCAGTGGTCGGACGCGCACCACTCGCGGTCGCCGGGCTCGGTGCCGCGATGGAGCTCGTGGTCGGTCCGATGCGCGAGATCGCGATCGCCGGCGATCCGGCCGACCCGGTGACCCGGTCGCTCCTGGGCCTGGCGCAAGGCCTCTTCGACCCGCGCACGGTGCTCGCGTGGGGAGCTCCCGGCGACGTGCCGCTTCTGGAGGGAAAGCCCCTCGTGCAGGGCTCGCCGGCCGCGTACGTCTGCCATGGGTTTGTGTGCAAGGCGCCGGTGACCGACATGGTCGGGCTGTCCCGGGAGCTGGGCATTCTGCCCGCGCGTCAGAACTGACCGCAGCCCGACGGCGTCGCCATCTCCTCGAGCGGTGGCAGGAAGTCGAACGACGGCAGCGTCCGCCGGTCGCCGACCGGGAGATAGTCGCCGGTGTGCGGGTCCTCGACGTAGTCGAGGTGGGGTCCGTGCGTCGTGATCTCGCGGAGGGCCGCGACCAGACGGTCGATGTGCTCGACGGTCGTGCCCATGCCGAACGACGCCCGGATGGCGCCCGGAATCTCCTGGTGCTCGCCGCGCCGAAGCCGCTCGCGGATCGTGTGTGCCTCGCCGATGCTCACGCCGAGGAGGTGCGTGATGTACGGGTGTGCGCAGAAGCATCCGTGGCGGACCCCCACCGCGTACTCCGCGCTCAGCACCGACGCGACCAGCGCGTGGTGCATGCCGTCGACGGTGAACGTGCTGACTCCGAGGCGGTCGACGTCAGGTCCATCCCACAGCCGCAGCCGGTGGAGCCTCGGGAGATCGTCGATCTGGCCGTCGAGATACGCGAGCAGGCGTTTCTCGTGCGCTCCGATGTGCGCCATGCCGGTCCGGCCGAGCACGGTGCAGGCGGCGCCGAGCGCGATCGCCCCGACCACGTTCGGGCTCCCCGCCTCGTGGCGGTCCGGCAGGGAGGCCCACTGCACGTCGTCGGTCGTGACGTACGTGACCGCGCCGCCGCCGGCGAGCATCGGCTCGGCGTCCGCCATCACCGCCGAGGGTGCGATCAGGGCGCCGCCACCGAAGGGCGCGTACATCTTGTGTCCCGAGAGCGCGAGGAAGTCGATGCCCATGGCCACCATGTCGATCGGGCGGTGGGGCGCGAGCTGTGCGGCGTCGACGCTGAGCAGGGCTCCGTGCTCGTGCGCGATACGGCCGATCTCCGCGATCGGGAAGACCTCGCCGGTGACGTTGCTCGCACCAGTGATCGCGACGATCCCGATCGGGCGATGTCGGTCCTCGAGCGCGCGCCGCAGGTCGGCGAGCAGCTGCTCCGGCGACTCCGGTGCGTCGAGGAGATCGACGTTGGCGAGGCGGCGCCAGGGGAGCATATTCGCGTGGTGCTCGACGATCGTGCTCAGCACCGAGTGCCCGGGGCGCAGCACCAGGCAGTGCGTGAGGAGGTTGACGGCCTCGGTCGTGTTCCTGACAAAGATGACGGTATCAGAGGAGCGCGCGCCGACGAACGCCGCGACCGCCGCGCGTGCCGCCTCATACGCGCGTGTCGACACCTGGGACGCGAACCCCGCGCCGCGATGCACGCTCGAGTACCAGGGAAGGAACTCGATGACCGCGTCGGCGACCGGCTCCATCGCCGGCGTGCTCGCGGCCATGTCGAGGTTCACGTAGGTGCGAGCCTCTCCCGAGGCGAGCGGCACCTCGAGGTCCTGCCCCACGAGGCGTGGGAGGACCGTTCCCGCCGCGCGGCGTCCTTTCCGGGTGCGTGGCGAGGATTCGGTGAGCATCAGATCTCCGAGGGTACCGCCAACCGGCCCTTGACGATCACGCCGTCGACGACGTCACCGCCGAGGTGGTACGCGATTTCGACCCAGTTCGAGGTCTTGAGGATCACCGCGTCACAGCGCAGGCCGGCGCGGAGGACGCCGCGGTCGGCGAGCCCGAGCGCGGCGGCGCCTCCGCCGGTTGCCGCGACGAGCGCCTCGGCGGGGGTGAGCCCGCCCATGGCGACCGCGAGCGAGATCATGAGCGGCATCGACTCGCTGTAGCAGGTGCCGGGGTTGCAGTCGGTCGCGACCGCCACGGTGCAGCCGGCGTCGAGAAGGCGCCTCCCCGGCGGCGGCGGCCCGCCGAGGGTGAGCGAGGCGCCCGGGAGGATCACGCCCACGACGCCGGCTGCGGCGAGAGCGTGGAAGTCATCGTCGGATGCGTGCTCGAGGTGGTCGGCGCTGACCGCGCCCGCGCGGGCCGCCAGGAGCGCTCCGCCTCTGCGAGACCGCTGCTCCGCATGGATCTTCGGGCGCAGCGCGTGGGCGCGGCCGGCGGTGAACAGCCGCTCGCATTCCTCGACGGTGTACGCGCCCGTCTCGCAGAAGGCGTCGACGAAGCGCGCGCGTTTCGCGGCGCCGGCGACACCCGTCGTGCAGACGGCCTCGATGTACTCCTCGCGCGACCCGTCGGGAGTCGCGTGCAGCGGCAGATATGTCGGGACCACATCGGGGAGGTCGTTCCAGCTACCGAGACGCACCGCGGCGTCCAGCTCACGCATCTCCGCCTCGTGCTCGAGCCCGTAGCCGCTCTTGACCTCGACGGTCGTCGTGCCGTGCGCGAGCATGCTCCGGGCTCGCGCGCGCGCCGCGGTCGCGAGCTCGTCGACGGTTCCGGCGGCTGTCGCGCGAACCGTGGCGCGGATGCCGCCCCCTGACGCGGCGATCTCCTCGTAGGACGCGCCCGCCGCCCGGCGCCCGTACTCATCGCCACGATCGCCGAGCCACACGATGTGGGTGTGCGCATCGACGAATCCCGGGATGACCGCTGCGCCGCGCGCATGGACCTCGAGCGCTCCCTTCGGGATGTCGGATCGGTCGAGGCCGGATTCCGGCCCGGCGTAGGTGATGATCCCGTCGCGGGCGATCAGTGCCGCGTCGCGCACGATGCCGAGGGACCCGTCCATCCGCGGATCGCACGTGCAGAGTGCACCGATGCCGTGGACGGCGAGATCGGTCACGACGCGCCGTCCTGGTGGGTTCGCGATGCGACCCCGCTGCAGAAGGTGAGGAACGTTGCCGCCGCAAGCCGGACGGTCATGCCGTTGACGTCGCTGTTCGCGTCCACCTCGGCGAGATCGGCCGCGGCCACCGAGGCATGAGCGCCGAGCAGGAAGGCTGCGTGCAGCAGATCGTGTGGGTGCAGTCCGCCGGGAAGGCTCGCCGGACATCCCGGCGCGAACGCGCGGTCCACGACGTCGATGTCGAAGTCCACATAGACGCGATCGACCCCTCCGTCGGTGAGCGCCGTCAGCGCCGATCCCACGACGCCGTCCATGCCGAACTCTCGGATTGCGTCGAGCGGAAACACGTGGATTCCCTGCGCATGCGCCCACTCTGCATGCTCACGGGCGTTGCCCAACGGATGAATGCCGATCTGCGCGACGCGTCTCCCGTCGAGTCCCGACTCGATCAGCTCGCGCACCGGCGTGCCGTTCCGGGACCCACCGGTCGCGGGCCGGCAGTCGTGATGCGCGTCGAGCGTGAGCAGTCCCCAGCTCGCATCCGGCGATGCCGTCATGAGGCCCTGCATCGCCGGTCGCGTCAGCGAGTTGTCGCCGCCCACGACGACGAGCACCCCGGCCGGCGCGCGCTCGGTCGCTTCGCGGATGCGGGCGTGCGCAGCCGCCGCGTCCGTGTCCTCCCGGTCGCCGATAACGTCGCCGAGGTCACGCACGCGCAGCTCCGCGATGTCGATGCCGTGCTCCGCATCCCAGGTTGGGAATCGCGAGAGCGCCTCGCGGAATGCGGGCGGTGTCGACCACGACTGCACCGGTGAGATCGACGCCTTCGAGATCGGTGCGCCGAGCAGCACGATGTCGGGGAACTCGGCGTCGCCGTCGAGCCATTCGCGCGCGTTCACGCGTCTGCCGCGCCCACGCTGTCGAGCATCGGCACGCGCACGCCGCGCTCCCGTGCGGCGTCGCGCGCCTCGGGATACCCGGCGTCGGCGTGCCGCATCACGCCGGTGGAGGGATCGTTCGTGAGGACGAGCTCGCACCGCTTTGCGGAGAGCTCCGACCCGTCGGCGCACACCTGCGCACCGGCGTGGATCGACAGCCCCATGCCGACGCCGCCACCGTGGTGCACCGCGACCCAGGTGGCGCCGCTTGCGGTGTTGAGCAGCGCGTTGAGGATCGGCCAGTCGGCGATGGCATCGCTGCCGTCGCGCATCGACTCCGTCTCGCGCATCGGCGACGCGACGGATCCGCTGTCGAGGTGGTCGCGTCCGATGACGATCGGCGCCGACAGCTCGCCGCTGCGCACCATGTCGTTGAAGCGCAACCCGGCGAGATGACGCTCGCCCGCGCCGAGCCAGCAGATCCGCGCCGGCAGCCCCTGGAAGTGCACACGCTCACGTGCGAGCGACATCCATCGATGGAGCCCGTCGTGGTCCGGGAAGAGCTCGAGCATCGCCGAATCGGTGCGCGCGATGTCCTGCGGATCGCCGCTGAGCGCGACCCACCGGAACGGCCCGCGACCTTCGCAGAACTGGTCGCGGATGTACGCCGGGACGAAGCCGGGATACGCGAACGCGTTCGCGAAACCGCCGAGCCTCGCCTGGTCGCGCAGCGAGTTGCCGTAGTCGAACACCTCCGCGCCGCGTGTCTGGTACTCGACCATCGCCTCGCAGTGTCGCGCCATCGACTGGCGCGACCTGCGCACGTATGCCTCGGGATCGCTCGCGCGCAGGGCTGCCGCATCCTCGAGGGAAAGACCCGCCGGGACGTAGCCGTTCAGCGGGTCGTGCGCGCTCGTCTGGTCGGTGACGACGTCGATCGCAAGCGCGGAGTTCGAGCAGCGCCGGCAGCGCCTCTGCGGCGTTGGCACAGACGGCGACGGAGAGCGCTCGCCCTTCCTCGCGGGCAACGTCGACGCGCCGCACGGCGGTTTCGAGCGTGTCGCACACCTCGTCGACATACCCGGTGTCGAGACGCCGCTGGATGCGCGACCGGTCGACGTCGATGCAGAGCGCGACGCCGCCGCTCATCGTCACCGCGAGCGGTTGCGCGCCTCCCATGCCGCCGAGGCCGGAGGTCACCACCAACCGCCCGCGCAGGCTGCCACCGAAACGCTTCCGCGCCACCGCCTCGAAGGTCTCGAACGTCCCCTGAAGGATTCCCTGCGTGCCGATGTAGATCCACGATCCCGCGGTCATCTGCCCGTACATCGTCAGCCCCATCGCCTCGAGCCGCCAGAACTCCTCCCACGTCGCCCATCTCGGCACGAGCAGGGAGTTGGCGATGATCACGCGCGGCGCCATCTCGTGGGTCCGCGCGATGCCGACCGGCTTGCCCGACTGCACCAGCAATGTCTCGTCGTCGCGCAGCGAGCGCAGCGACGCGACGATGGCGTCGAAGCACTCCCAGGAGCGTGCGGCCCGTCCGGTCCCTCCGTACACGACGAGCGAGTCCGGGTCCTCCGCGACCTCGGGATCGAGGTTGTTCATGAGGCAGCGCAACGGCGCCTCGGTCTGCCAGCTGCCGCAGCTCAGCGTGCTCCCGCGCGGTGCCCGCACGGGCCGTGCGCCGGCGGTCATCGCAGGGTCACCCCCGCGCTCGCCACCGCGTCGCGCCAGTCACCGTTGCGCACCCACGCCTCGGCAGCTTCAACGTCGCCGCTGAGGATGCGATCCGCATCGAGCGCGGGGATGCGGGCGCGGAACGCCGTGACCAGCGCGCCTGTCGCGGGCGCCGGCTTGAGCGGATGCCGCATGTCGATCGCCTGCGCCGCACCGAGCACCTCGATGGCGAGCACGGAATGCAGCTGCGCCACCGACCGGCGCGTGCGCAGGGCAGCCTCATAGCCCATCGACACATGGTCCTCCTGACCGGCGCTCGTGGCCGCGCTCTGCACGGCGAACGGCGACGCTGCGTGCCGGAGCGCGGCGACGATGGCCGCCGCGGTGTACTGCGTGATCATCAGGCCGCTGTTGAGACCCGGCTCCGGGCTCAGGAACGCAGGCAGCCCTCGGGAGCGGGCCGGGTCGAGCAGCCGGTCGAGGCGGCGCTCGCTGATCGCGGCGACATCCGCGCACACCGACGCGAGCAGGTCAGCCGCATACGCGAGCGCCTGCCCGTGGAAGTTGCCCGCGCTCACGACCTCATCGCCGAGCACCACCGGGTTGTCGACAACACTGGCCAATTCATGCTCGACGGTCTGCCGGCAGAAGGCGACCGCGTCGCGGGCGGCGCCGTGCACCTGGGGGGCGCAGCGCAGCGAGTACGCATCCTGCACCGCGTGCCGCGAGGAGCGGTGCGACGCGACGATCGGACTGCCGTGCAGCAGGTCGCGCAGGTTCGCCGCCGAGTTCGGCCTGTCCCTGCGCCGGGCGGAGCGCGACCACGCGCTCGTCGTACGCCACCGAGGTACCGAGCAGCGCCTCGACGCTCAGGGCACAGGCGATGTCCGCAACGCGGAGCAAGTCCTCGAGGTCACCCACGGCCAGCGCGAGCATGCTGGTCATCGCGTCGGTGCCGTTGATCAGCGCAAGCCCCTCCTTGGGCTCGACGTCGATCGCGGTCAGCCCGTGCGCGCGGAGCGCCGACGCGCCGTCGACACGGGCGCCGTCGGTGCCCACGGTCCATCCCTCTCCGAGCAGGACCGTCGCGACGGCGGCGAGCGGCGCGAGATCTCCGGAGGCGCCGAGCGAGCCGTGCTCCGGGACCCAGGGCACGATGCCGGCGTCGAGCAGCGCCAGGAGTGCGTCGACCAGCGCCGGTCTCACCCCGGACAGGCCGGCCGCGAGAGTCCTGGCGCGGAGCAGGATCATGCCGCGCACCACCTCGTCATCGAGGCGGGGGCCGGACCCGGAGGCATGGCTGAGCACGACCGACCGCTGCAACAGCGAGCGGTCGGGTGGATCGACCGCACGGTCTGCGAGCGCGCCGAAACCGGTGGTGACGCCGTACACGGCGGCGCCCTCGGCGTCGAGCCGGTCAACCGTCGCGCGCGCCGGGGCCATCCGCCCGTGCACGCCGGGGTCGAGGGTCACCGCCTCGCGCCCTCGGGCCGCGCGGACCACGGCCTCGATCGGCAACGCGCCGCCGTCGATGGTGATCATGCGGCGAGCAGCCTACTCGACCCCGAAGGCATCGAGAGACCCAATCCCGCGAACCGCGGAGGCGCGCACGTACGTTATGCGTCCATGGACCCGCACCCCGGCCCAGGCGAGCCCGTCGAGCAGCCCCCGCCGGCACCTCCGCCGTGGCCCGCAGCGGAGGGCTGGCACCCGCCGCTGACATGGCCGTCGCCTCCGCCGCCGCCTTCGGTCCACCCGACGACCGCGGCCTATCCGCCGGCGCGGCGGCGGTGGCCGCTGGCCGGGTTCGCGCTCGCGGCGCTGATCATGGCGACTGTCGGCGTCGCCGCCGGCGCAGCTGCCTCGACCGCCGACGCGGCATCGATGGCCGCCCATCTCGAAGCGGCCGGCGACTATGCGGGTGCGATCGCCATCGACCGCGTCATCGAGGGGCGGACCGGACTGCTCTACGTGATCGACGCCACGGCGGCCTCCGACGCGGCTCGTGCCGAGCAGCAGACGACGTTCGCGTGGGCGAGGGCGCTCGGGCGTGCGGGGAAGATCGACCAGGCCGTGTCCGTGTATCGCTCCGTGACCGCGGCCTCGCTCCGCGGGCAGGCGACCGAGGCCATCGCGGCGCTGCTGTACAGCTCAGCGGCGGCGGATGCCGCTCGGGGCGCCTATCCCAGCGCGATCCTCCGCCTCGAACAGGTCGTGAGGCTCGCCTCGGACACGGCCGACGGCGGGCAGGCGCACCGACAGCTGCCGATCGAGGAGGCCGCTGACGCGCAGGCACTCCTCACCGCGGGGCACGGAGCCGATGCCGTCGCCATGCTCGACACCGTCATCCAGGCGGGATCAGCGGCTGCCACGAGCACGGCGAACTCGATCTACCCGGAGGCGCTGCTGGTGGCGGGTCAGGAGGATGTCGCCCAGCAAGCGTTCAAGGAGGCGGTGACGACGCTGCAGCGCCTGGTCACCCATTTCGCGGGGACGCCCCAGGCGGCTCAGGCCCAGGCGATGCTCACCGCGCCGGTCTCGGTGAGCGGAACGCTTGTCGACAAGAACGGCGTGCCGCTGTCGGCCGCGGTCCGTCTCAGCACCAACTACAAGGCCGAGCCCGGCGGCACGTACAAGACGAGCGGGCCCTTCTACACCGCGACCGCCGACGCGTCCGGGGATTTCGTCTTCACCTCGGTGCCGATCGGAGGCCCGTACGTCCTCGAGGTGTTCAGCGACGGCGCCTGGACGACGCTCGTCGATCCCGTCAGCGGCCTTCCGGCGCATCCCGTGAAGGTCACCGCACTGGTCCCGGTCCTGCTGACGTTCGTCGTCATTCCCTCCTGAGGCGGTCGGGCGGCACACCGAGGACCACCCGCCCGGCTACGATGGTCGGGTCATGGGAGGGGATCTCAAGGGAGTGGTGCGTCCTCGACGCACGCCCCGCGGCCGCCGGGCTCAGGCGACAGTCGAGTTCGCGGTGGTCATCCCGCTCTTTCTGATCTGCCTGATCGGGGCTCTCGACGCGGGCCTCTGGGCCGTCCAGACGTCTGCCGAGGTCTCGGCGGTCGAGCAGGCCGCCACGGTCGCGGCCTCCGCCGGGTCGGATCCAACCGCGGAGACCGCACCTGACGCACGGGCGGTCACTGCGGCGGTTTCGCGCGAGCTTCGAACCGCGCTCTTCGGCACCGGGATCGTCAGCTGGTGCGGCGCGGTCGCCGCCGGCGCGTGCGAGCCTGCCACGGCGCAGGACTGTCCGGCCACGCCCGCCGAGGTGCAGGCGAAGGAGGGACCACGCGTTATCGTCATCTGCGTCAGCGAGCAGGACCCGCCCGCCTGCGTGCCGCCGCCGCCGGGCGTCCCCGCTCCCTATCCGCGCGGATGCGATGACTCCCCGATGATCACCGTTCGCGTCATCGGGTTCGTCGCATCGCTCGTGCCCCCCGGCTTCGGTCCCGGCGCAGCCGGCTTCGAGCTGCCGACCGACATCTCGGCAACCACGCACACACTTCGTTTCGCTCCGTGACGCGGCGGGGCCGCCGTGGCGACGACGCGCAGGCCGTGCTCGAAACCGCGCTCGTCCTGCCGATCCTCCTGTTCCTGGTGTGCAACTTCGTGGCCCTCATGGTGCAGGTGACGGTGCAGGAGCAGCTCAACGCCGCGACGGCGCTTGCCGCGCAGTCGAGATTCCAGGCGCCGAACAACGCGCTGGACCCGTCGGGCACGCGCTGCTGCGGCGCCGCCGGCGTGAGCCTCGACACGTCGGGGCTGCCGACGGGATGCCGCTACGCGGCCGAGTCGTTCTACGGAACCATGAAGACGTACACGGGGATGCTGCACTGGCAGACCGGATCGCTCTGCACGTCGGGCGGCGACAGCGGTGATGCAGCACACCCGCGGGTTGCGTCGCGACCGTATCCCGGCTCTCCCACCGGATCCGAGGTCACCTGCGACATCGGCTCGACCGGCCCGGGTGGGGTGGTGATTCCCGGGTATCTCGACCGTGCGCTGGCACCACCGGGCGGCCTCGACGTCGTCATCTGCAGCGCGACCACACAGCTCGACTTCTCACAGACCCCGCTGGCCTGGGGAGTGTTCTGGACGCCGACGGTGCACGCGCAATCGGAAGCGCTCCCGCCGCCGTTCCGCCAGTGATGCAGCGACGGCGCGATCGCCTGCACGCCCGCCAGCGGGGACAGACGTTGATCATGTTCGCGCTCGGGTTTGCGCTGTTCCTGTTCAGCGTCACCTGCCTCGTCGCCGACAGCGCATATCTCTACGTGTGGTCAGGTCGTGTCACCGCTGCCGCGCAGCTCGGTGCGCAGTCAGGCGCTGACGCGGTCGACCCGCGATATCTCTACGGGCAATCGGGTCCGTGTGTGGCGCCCGGACCGACTGGCACGTGCGCGGTGCAGATCGTCGACATCAACCCGCAGGACAGAGACGGTGCGCTGTTCGCGTTCCAGCGCGCGTGCATCGAGGCCGGCGACCAGTCCGCGCAGATGCCGCGTGACTCTGCCGACCCCGGTGTCCTGAAGACGGCGGACGACCCGCAGGATCCGGACGGGACGTCGTGCGCGAGCGACGGGTGTCAGGTGTATGCGGTGGTGTCGCGAACGGTGCATCTGCCCATTCCCATCCCCGGATTCCCCGACACCGTGACGGTGCGCGGCGTCGGCTACGCCGCGCCGGTCGTCGGCACCACCATCGCGACGTCTGTGTGCATGGGGGCGGTGTGGGTGCCCGCGCCGCCGCACTGACGCGCCCTGCATCGGCCTTGTGCCCGGTCAGGAAGGCAGGGGATTAAGCATCGCATCCATGCTCGGTCGCCGGTGCCGCACGGTCGTTATGACCATGATCAGCGACGCCACCAATGCGACCGTTGAAGCGATGAAGAATACGTAGAAACCGGCGCTGGGCGATGCTGTCTCTGGGTCACCGGTGGGGAGTGGGAATACCCATTCTGGAAGTATCCTGCGTCCACCGTCACTGATTTCAAACAGCGCCAAGAACAGAGCTCCGACAGACGCGGCGAGGCATGCGATGGCACTGAGGGTGGGGCGAACTCGAGCCAGCTGACTGGCGGTCGCCATGGCAAAGATCGGCAATGCCACGATCACGATACGGCCATCCCATAGGTCGGCGAGTCTCTCGGTAAACAAGGGTGGCTGACAGCAACCCGCCAGCCCGCCACCGTAGTACGGGATGCCCATGAAAGGAAGAAAGGCCGCCCAGGCCATGACGCCGATTGCGAGTAGACATACCGCTCCGGGCAGGACGCTCACCGCACGAAGTCGAGAGGGCATGTAGCCAGCATCCCCGCCGTGTCGCGGCAGCGCCCGCGAGGTAACCAAGTCGGCACATCTAACTGGCGAACCCACAGACCCGTCGAGCGCCGGATCAATGGTCTACATCGGTGTGCACGGGGACCGTATGGGTGCCCGCACCGCCGCACTGAGGGCGGCGTTCACGGGACACCGCCTAAGCTCGCGAGGTGGTGATACAGGAGCCCGCGCTCTGGCGCGACGTGCCGGTCCGCGGTGACGTGCTCGACGCATCGACCCGCGGTTTGAGCGGGCTCGAGTCGCTGCGGCAGATCCGTGCCCAGCCTCCGATGGGGCGGCTCACCGGTGTCACGTTCGCGGGCGCGGATGAGGGAACGGCCACGTTCACCATGCCCGTCTCGGAGTGGCTCCAGTGGTCGAGCGCCGGTGTGCCGGGAGGCGTCCTCGCACTGCCGGCCGATGCCGCGCTCGGATGCGCGCTGCAGTCGTTGATGCCCGCGCACACGCAGTACACGACTGCGGAGATGTCGATGACGTACGTGCGTCCTGCGCGTGTCGGCTCGATGGTGACTGCTCAGGGACGCTCGCTCTACGCCGGGCGGACCATGGGACTCTCCGAGTGCCAGGTGACCGACGACGACGGCCGGCTGGTCGCGCATGCCACGTCACGGATGCGCATCTTCGGAGACCCCGCGGCGGGAGCTCCGAAGCGGGGAGGCACGGCAGCGCCCCCGCTGGTCGAGCTTCCGCCGTCCTCGCCGGACGACGGCCCCGACCCATACCTCCGGCCGGTCGTGGATGACCGCGTGGACCCCGACGAGCTGCGCCGCCGCCCCGGGATCGACGTCGTCCGAGCCCAGATCCGCGGCGACCTCCCCCTGCCGCCGATGCACCACCTCATGGGCCTCGTCCCGACGGAGGCGGCCGACGGCGCCGCGTCCTGCGCGCTGCCGCTGAGCGGCTGGCTCGCGACGCCCTTCGGGTGGCCGCAGGGAGGGTTCATCGTCGTGCTCGCCGACCTCGCCCTGGCGCTTGCGGTGCAGACGACGCTCGCACCCGGCGAGCGCATGGCGTCCGTCGACATCAAGGTGAACTTCCTGCGGCCGGTCGCCGGCGACGGCAGCACCATCGAAGCCCGGGCGAAGGTCGTGCATCGCGGCCGGAGCCTGGCGGTGACCACCGCCGACGTGGTTGCCGCTGACGGGCGGACGATCGCGCTTGCCACCGGATCCGCCCAGCTGCTCGGCAGGTGATCGACACGAGCTCGGGAACTCGCCGGTCGCCTCGCGCGTCATCACGGCGATGAGAGCAGGCACGGCGTTGATCGGCGCGGCAGCGGCGGTGGTCCTCTTGGCCTGCGGTCCGAGCACCGGCGGCGTGCCGCTGGTCAGCGACGGCGCCGCTGCCTCGAACACAGCCACGCCGTACAAGGTCACCTCGAGCCTCGACTGCCAGGCCCAGACGCAGAGCAGCAACGCGATCCAGCTCTTCCCGATCGGCCTCGCCGACAACGGCCGCACCTACGACATGGCCGTCTGCCAGGCGGTCGATGTCGTGCTTTCGCATCCCGGCACCGACGGCTGCAAGTGGACGCAGCTGCAGTCCAGCGACGACACCGTCCTGAAGGTGTTCCCGCTGCCGCTGCCGTCGCCTCCCCAGGGCGGCGTCAACGAGGCCTGGATCGCCGGCGCTCCCGGGCAGGCGACGCTGACCTCGTCGCTGGACTGCCCGGGAGGGACCACCACGCACTGGGCGGTCACCTTCGCCGTCACGAGCTGACCTCAGGCGATCTCGCGCTCCTCGGTGGCGACGCGAGGCTGGCGGGCCTCGTTCGCTGGAAGGCGGACACCGAGATCGCGGGCGATCTGCCTGCCGTCGGGGCTCCCCCAGCCGCTGGCGAGGTCCCAGCCCTTGCCGGCTCGATACGGGCCGCCCGTGTCACCCGCGGTGACGTCGTTGAAGCCGCGGCCTCGCCGCGCGTAGAGGGAGGCGTGCGGGAGACCGATCCGGTGCCCGAGCTGTGCCGACACCAGCGTCCAGAGCGCCGTGAACATCGGCGCCACGGCCGAGGTGCCGCCGGTCGAGCGCAGGCGCCGCTGCGCGACGACGTTCCATCCCGTGAGCGGGTCGGCGTTGCCGGACCCGTCCGGCAGGCCGCGACCCGGCACGCCGCCGTCGGCGGACCGCGGCCGGATGCCGAGCGCCGCCTGGTACGCGGGAACAGGGAAGGCACTGCTCACCCCGCTCCCGGCAGCCCCCGCGCCGCGTGAGAGCTCGTTCCACACGGTCTCCGTGCGGATCCGGCCCCGGGCCGCGAGCAGGGTCGTGCCGCCACACGCCCACACGTGCGGGCTCGACGCCGGGAACTCCGGGTGCTGATATCCGTCGACCTCGTCGTTCGTCGAGCCCGCGTCGCCCGCCGCCGCGCTGAAGGTCAGGCCGTGGAGCGCTCCCGTGGCGAAGGCGGCGTCGAGGCCCCGGATGCCCTGCGCGGACCAGTTGTCCTCAGGGGATCCCCAGCTGATCGAGACCGCCGCCGGCTTACGGGCGGCGTCGCTCGCCGCGGTCGCCGCCGCGTCGATGAAGCCACGCTCACTGTTCGGCGCGTTGTAGCTGACGATCGTGACGTGCGCCTTCGGCGCCATCGCGGCGATCATGCCGCCGATCACCTGGTAGTCGAGCGCGACCTCGACGTCGGCGCCGTTCGGGTCGGGCATCGGCGTCGCGCCGTCGAGCCAGACGTTGGTGATGTCGGGCGCGGGCAGGCCGAGTCTCGCGAACGACGCGGCGAGGTCGAAGGGATGGACGACGCCGCCGAGCTCGATCATGCCGGCGACCAGCTCGAGGCCCTCGCCGCCGTTGGGCAGGCGCGGGTAGTTGTAGAGCGCCGCGATCTGGGGTGGGTCGTACGCGAACATCGCGCCGCGGCCGTCGTCGAGGGAGCGGACATGCGAGCGAGCGATCGGGCGGTCGTCGAGCCCGAAGACGCCGTCGATCACGCCGTCCAGGTGCGCGGGAACGTGCACGGGCCCGGTGTGCCCGCGGTACTCGACGGTCCGGCCGTCGGGTTGCTGCCAGCGGAACTGCTCGAGGTCGACCTCGAACGCACGGGCGAGCTGCTCCACGCTCCCGCGGACCACGACGCGCCGGGTCGCCGCGTCCTCGAACGTGACCTGCAGCCCGGCCGCGGTCGCCCAGCGCGCGACCCGGTCCCGGTCCGCCGGGGCGAACCCGTGGCGCGCCGTCAGCTGGCTCAGGTCCATGTGCCGGGCATCACGGTTCGGGAGCGACTGCAGCCAGGCGAGGCTCTGGGCGGTGGTCGGGCCGGTCACCCGCTCGCGCAGGAGGAGCGTGACCCCGGCGTCCGCCTGCAGCTCGGCCGCGGTGAGCTTCCGGATGCGACGGTGTCCGGCGCGGGTGCCGCCCGCGGGGTGGTACGCGCTGCCGCGGAGCGGGATGGAGTCGGGCATGGTCGCCCCCTTCTCGAGGACGTCGGGCGGGCGCCGTCGTTGCGGCGGCGCGGCATCCCGACTCGGAGCCGCCCATCGTCGGGCCGCGCTCCGGACACCCCGCGGTCAGTGCGCCGTGCGGACCTTCTCCAGCGCGTCGATGGCCCCGTGGTTCTCGAGGGACGAGAGGTCACCGGGATCGTTGCCGAGGTACACCGACCGCACCACGCGACGCAGCACCTTCGCGTTCCGTGTTTTGGGCAGCTCTGACACGATCTCGACAGCGTGCGGCGCGAGCGCCTTGCCCATCTCCTCGGCGACCCGGTGCGCGAGCCCCCGACGCAGCTCGGGCGAGTCGGTGACGCCCGGCTTCAGGACGACGAAGACGACGAGCGCCTCACCCTTGAGCGGATCGGGCACACCGATCGCGGCTGCCTCGGCAACCGCGCTGTGCGCGACGAGCGCCGATTCCACCTCCGCCGGCCCGAGGCGCTTGCCCGCGACCTTGATCGTGTCGTCGCTGCGTCCGCGGATGTACCAGAGCCCGTCGGCGTCGACCTCGCACCAGTCACCGTGCACCCACACGTCCGGCCAGCGCGACCAGTACGTCTCCAGGTATCGCTCGCGGTCACGCCAGAACCCCTGCGTCATGCCGGGCCATGGCGCGCGGATCACGAGCTCGCCGACGCGGTCGCGAACGCTGCGCCCCTGCTCATCGACGATGTCGGCGGCCATGCCCGGGCACGGCCCCGCGAACGCGCACGGCTGCAGCGGCGTGAGCATGTTGCCGGCGAGGATCCCGCCGGAGATCTCGGTGCCGCCCGAGTAGTTGATGACCGGAAGCCGGCCACCGCCGATCTTCTGCTGGTACCAGAGCCACGGGTCGGTGTTCCACGGCTCGCCGGTCGAGCCGAGCACGCGCAGCGAGGAGAGATCGTGGGCGAGCACCGGTTCGTCGCCGTTGCGCATGAGCGCGCGGATGACCGTGGGCGCGATGCCGAGCACCGTCACGCGATGCCGCTCGACGACCGACCAGAGACGATCCGGGCCGGGGTGGTCGGGGACGCCGTCGAAGAGCACGAGCGTCGCGCCGATGCTGAGCGCGCCGCAGATCGCCCACGGTCCCATCATCCAGCCGATGTCGGTGAACCAGAGGAGGCGGTCCTGCTCGCCGACGTCGAAGCAGTGCGCCATGTCCTGCGTCGCCTTCACCGGGAACCCGCCGTGCACGTGCACGGTTCCCTTGGGCCGGCCGGTGGTTCCGCTCGTGTAGATGATCATGAACGGCGTGTCGGCGTCGGTCTCCGCAACGTCGGGTCCGTCCGTGAACGTGTCGGGCATCGGCTCGAACCGCACGTCGCGACCGGGTTGCATCGAGGCGCTCCCGTCGTCGATCCGCGGCACCACCAGGATGTGGCGGAGCGACGGCAGCTGTTCCGCGGCCTCGTCGGCAACCGCCTTCATCGCGACGACTCCGCCGCGCCGTTTGAAACCGTCAACAATGACCAGAACCGTGGCGTCGCAGTCCCGCAGGCGTGAGACGATCGCGCCCGCTCCATAGCCGCTGAAGAGCGGGACCACGATGGCGCCGAGCCACGCGCACGCCAGGAAGAGCGAGACCGTCTCCGGGATCATCGGGAGACAGAGCCCGACGCTGTCTCCGGCGCCGACGCCGAGCGAGCGCAACGCTGCGGCGGCGTACTCGGTCTCGCGTTCGAGGCGCGCGTAGGTCCACTCGCGGATCACGCCGTCGTCCCCTTCCGAGACGATCGCGACGCGCTCCGGTGCGCGCCGAGCCCAGCGCGTCACGGCGTTGTGCGCGAGGTTCAACGTGCCGCCGACCCAGAAACGCGTCCACGGCAGACCCGCGGACGTGTCCATCGCCACGTCGAAACGGCGTGTCCACTCAACACCGATGTCGTCCGCAACCGCGGCCCAGAAACGCTGTGGATCCTCTGCCGCGAGTCGGGCGACACCGTCGAGCCCGGAGACGCCGAGCGCCTCGATGAAGCCGTGGAGCCGGGAGGTGCCGGCCTGCTCCGCCGAAGGCGTCCACGCGAAGCGCGAAGGGGTGGCGCTCACTGCGGCGAGCCTAGCAGGGGTGATTCGCCTCCCGGGATGCGCCGTTGCGTCAGCGGTCGATCGCCGACATGTCCCAGTGGCGGTCGCCGCGGACCTCTTCCGGGCGCACCGCCTCGTCGATGCCGCGCAGGTCCGTCGCGTCGAGCGCCACCGCAGCCGCGGCCGCGTTCTCCTCGACGCGGCTCTGCCGCTTCGTCCCCGGAATGGGAACGATGTCAGGGCCGCGATGGAGCAGCCAGGCGATGGCGATCTGGGCGGCCGTCAGGCCCCTCTTCGCTCCGATCGCCGCGAGGCGCGCCGCGATCGCGACGTTGGCGTCGAGGTTGCCCTCCGCGAAGCGTGGGAACCTGTTGCGGCGTATGTCGGACTCGGGGAGCGTGGCCGCCGTGACGGTCCCGGTGAGGATGCCGCGCCCGAGCGGGCTGTATGCGACGAACCCGATGCCCAGCTCGCGCACCGTCGGGAGCACGCTCTCCTCGACGTCACGGGTGAACAGCGAGTACTCCGACTGCACCGCGGAGATCGGATGCACCGCGTGCGCCCGGCGGATGGTCGCCGCCGCCGCCTCGCTCAGCCCGATGTACCGAACCTTGCCGGCCCGCACGAGCTCTCCCATCGCACCGACCGTCTCCTCGATCGGCACCGAACGGTCAACACGATGCTGGTAGTACAGGTCGATGGTGTCGATGTCGAGGCGGCGGAGCGACGCGTCACACGCGCGATGCACGTACTCGGGCGTTCCGCTGATCGTCTGCGTGCCGTCTGCCTGACGCACGAGGCCGAACTTCGTTGCGACGACGAACTGGTCGCGGCGTCCGATGAGCGCCCTGCCGACCAGTTCCTCGTTGGTGAACGGTCCGTACATGTCCGCGGTGTCGAGCAGCGTGATGCCGAGCTCCGCAGCGCGATCGATCGTCGAGAGCGCCTCGCGCTCGTCGCGATCGGCGGCGGTGCCGTAGAAATCGGACATCCCCATGCAACCGAGACCGAGTGCCGAGACCTCGAGACCCTGGCTGCCGAGCGTGCGCTGCTCCACGTCACGTAAGGATGAGCGCACGCGCCGTCGCTACGCCAGTTGCGTGATCGGCGGTGCGGATGCGCGGACCGCGCGACCGGTGTCCGCCCATCCGTAGATGGTCGCCGCGACGCCGGTGAGGCCGGCCACCAGGAAGGCGAGCTCGGTGCCGCCGGACTGGGCGAGCCACCCCGCGAGGAGACCGCCCACCGGAGCGGTGCCGAAGAACACGTAGCCGTAGACGCCGAGCACCCTGCCGCGCATCTGATCGGTCACGGCGAGCTGCAGCGTCGCGTTCGCCTGCGACGCATAGAGCGTGAAGGCGATGCCTGTGACCACGAGCGCGATGCCCGCTGCCCAGGTCACGTGCAGCGGTGCGAGCGCGATCTCGGACACCGAGAACAGCGCGGCGCCGATGAGCATCACGCGACGGCTCGCTCGGCCGAGCGATGCCGAGAAGAGCGCGCCGAGCAGCGCGCCGAAGCCGAAGAGGGCGGAGAGGATGCCGAACACCTCGGGGCCGCCGCTCAGGGTCCGCGACGCCAGCACGGGGAGCAGCACGTTGAAGTTGATGCTGATCGTCGCGATGATGAGCATCATCACCAGCACGGCGCGGATCACCGGGGTCCTCCACGAGAACTTCAAGCCCTCGATCGACCCGTAGAAGAGGTTCTTGGGGTGCAGCTCGCGACGTGTCGGGAAGAGCTCATGCACGCGCATCAGCCAGAGTGCCGCGAGCACTGCGAGATAGCTCAGCGCATTGATGAGGAAGCAGATCCCGACGCCGGCGATCGCGATGAGGCCGCCGGCGATCGCGGGACCGACGATGCGTGATGCATTGAACAGGCTCGAGTTGAGCGCGACTGCGTTGGGGAGCTCGTCACGTCCGACCATCTGGATCGTGAACGCCTGGCGCACCGGGTTGTCGAGCACCGTGACCGTCCCGGTGATCGCGGCGATGACGTACACCTCCCAGACCGTCGCGTGACCGGTGAGGGTGAGGACCGCGAGAAGGGCGGCCATGACCATGAAGGCCGTCTGCGTGCCGATCAGGACGCGCCGCTGGTCCAGCCTGTCGGCGATCGCGCCGCCGAAGAGCCCGAGCAGCGCGTAAGGCCCGAACTGGCAGACGGCGAGGATGCCGACCGCGAGCGGCGAGCGGGTGTTCTGGACCACGAACCATGCCTGCGCGACGCTCTGCATCCAGGTGCCGCTGATCGACACGACCTGCCCGAAGAAGTACAGGCGGTAGTTGTAGTGGCGGCTCAGGCTCGCGAAGGTGCGCGCCGTGGCACTGCCGATCCCGAGGCTCACTCCGGCTGCACCAGGAGCGCCTCGAGCGGCGCGATCGCCGCCGCGATTGCCGCGAGGTCGACATCCGTGAGGGAGGTGAGCCGCGCCGAGAGCCACGCCGTGCGCTTCGAGCGGATGGCCCGGAGCACGCGTACCCCTTCAGCGGTCACCTCGAGGTCCACGCGGCGCCGGTCGCGTTCGCCCTGGCGCCTCGTGACGAGGCCGGAGGCCTCGAGGCGGTCGATGTGGTTGCAGACCGACGGCATCGAGGTCCCCTCGCGCTCGGCGAGCTCGGCGACGCCGATCCCGGGCTTGTCCTCGATCGCGCTCAGCAGCGAGAGCTGGCCGGCCGAGACGCCGGAGGCGTGCACCTCCCGGCGGAGATGACGGCTCAGATGGAGCAGCACCGGTCGAAGCCGGTTCGCGACGTCGACGGGCTTGTTGGACGGGGCTGCCATACAATTGATTATATAGACTAACTAAGCTTCTGGCAATCGCTGTTCGGTAACGGGAACCGAGGGGCCCGGACGCGCGTCTCCATCTCCGCACGACTCGAATCCAGTGGAGGTCTCGGTGATGCGCAGGTTCCTGTTTGCCGGTATGGGGGTTGCCGCCGCCGCCGTCCTCCAGGCGGGTCAGGCGCTGGCCTGCGGGGGGCTCGTCGCACCCGACGGCGATGTCCGCCTCGCCAAGGCGACGACCTTCGTCGCGTGGTCGGGAGGCGTCGAGCACTACGTCACGAGCTTCGCCTACACCGGCGCCGTCGTCGACGTCGGCTGGATCGTGCCGCTGCCCGCGGTCCCGACCTCGATCACCGAGGCGGGCGCCTGGACCCTGCAGCGGCTCGAGCGCGAGTTCGCGCCCGTGGAATACGCGCCGGTTGCACTGGACGCCGCCTCGGCCGCGGGCGCACCGGCGCAGGTCATCGAGCAGGTTCAGGTGGAGGCACTCGACGTCACCGTGCTCAAGGGAAGCGGTCAGGCGGTGATCGACTGGTGCATCCACAACGGCTTCCTCGTGTCGCCGGAGATCCAGAACCACCTGCTCCGCTACGCGAGCACCAGCCCCATCTTCATGGCCGCGAAATACAACACGTCGATCGCGCTGCAGCGCCACCAGCAGGCGGGTGACGGCGTGCCGCTGCTCATCACCATGCGTACGCCGCAGCTGTGGGTTCCTCTCGAGATCCTCGCGAACGCCGGGTCGCCGGTGAACGCCGATCTCTTCCTGCTCACCGACTCGCCGCTGCACACGCAGAGCGGTCAGCTCGTCACCTCGAACGCCACCGACGGCGCGAGCGTCGATGGCGCCGCGGGATTCACGATCGCCGGCGCCGAGCCGATGAACGCGACCCTGCACCACGATCTCTCGAGTGATCGGAACATGTCGTGGGTGCCCGCGAATGGCTACCTCACGTACCTGACGTTGAACGCTCCCGGCGCCGACGTCACCTATGACCTCGGCGTCGACCCCAACAACGTGATCCGGCTGGCGTCCTTCGGGTCGCCCGTGTCCCTGCTGTCGGGCGCGAATGCCGCCATCCCGGTCGCGCCCGACCCATCCGCACTGGTCTTCCCGCTCCTGCTCATCGCCGGGACCCTCGTCGTGGTGATCCCGCTCTCGATCGGGGCATGGCACCGCGCCGGGGCATCGTCGTAGATGCCATTGGCGATGGGATCGTTGCGAAGTAGTGTCCTTCGGGTAGCCCATTTCCGAAGGGCGGCGCGCAGGATCGGGGCGTGTCCACGACCGGAGACGCGCTCCCGATAACCGCTCCAGTGCCGACCACCGACGATCAGTGGCTGCAGTGGGCGCTGACCGTATTCGGCGGCAACCACGCCCGTGCATCCGCTGCAGCCGCGGCTGCGGCCGAGGCGCGGAAGGCCGGCGCATCGAGCGACGCCCTGTTTGCCGCTGCGAAGGCCGCGTACGACAACCCTCTCGAACGCGCTGCCCCGGCGCCGCTCGTGCCTGAGCAGGTCGTCTTCAAGGACACCACGGCGCGCGTCATCCGGCCGACCGGCCGCAGCGTGCTCGGTCTCGCCGTCGCCGCAATCCTGCTGACCGGGATCATCGACGTGTTCGCGAGGTTCGAGAGCAACTACATCGCACCGGTCATCCTGGTCCTCGCGCTCATCCTCGGCGTCTGGTACGCGCTCAGCCTTCGCAGCAGCATTCGCGTGGTCGGCGGCACTGTCGCAGTGCAGGGAGTGCTCCACCGCCGCGTCCTCAGGCGCCTCGATGTCCGCCAGATCACGGTTCAGCCGCGTTCGCGACAGGGAGGTGTGGCCAACGGCCCGCTCCGAGGTCAATTCCTGGCGTGCTTCGTCGGTGACGACTTCTCGCACCTGTTCGAGCTGCGCCAGGGCGCGTGGACGCGGGCTGACATCGACAGGATCGGCGCCGCGATCGGTGTCGACGTGGTGAGCGACACCACGCCGAGTGTCACGTAGCGGGAAAGTTCAGGATCTCCACCGGCTCGATCGATTCGTCGAGCGGTGTGCCCGTGACGGTCGCCACGAAGTACAGCTCCGCCTCCATCGAGCGGGCGATCGTCGCCGCCTGGCGGAACCCGTGCTGCTCGCCCGGGAACCCGATGTAGGCACACGGCACGCCGCCGGCCTGCAGCGCATCGAACATCAACTCCGCCTGGCGTGCCGGCACCACCGGGTCGTCGAGACCCTGCAACAGCAGCACCGCGCCGCGAACGCGATCGATGAAGTGGACCGGCGAGCGCTCGCGCAGGAGGTTCATGTCGTACGGCGCGGTGTAGTGCGACTCGAACTTGTGCGGGTCCTGATCGAACAGCACCTCGAGGTCCGCGATGCCGAACAGGCTCATGCCCGCGCTGAACGTGTCGTGGAACACCATCGCGCAGAGCACGATGTACCCACCGGCGCTGCCGCCGTGGATGAAGAGCCGGCTCGGATCGACGTCGCCGCGTTCTGCGAGATATCGGGCCGCCGCAACACAGTCGCCGACGTCGACGACGCCGCACTGTTCGTTGAGCCGTTCGCGGTACGTTCGACCGTAGCCGGTGCTGCCACCGTAGTCGACGTCGAGGTAGGCGAATCCGCGGCTGGTCCAGTACTGCACCGCGGGGTCGAGCGCGGTGTTCGTGTTGGAGGTGGGGCCGCCGTGCGCCCGTACCAGCAGCGGCGGCTTGCGATCCGGCGTCGCCTCAACGGCGTCGTTCTTCGGCGCGTAGTACCAGGCGTGGGCGGTGTCTCCGCCGTGACCCGGGTATGTCACATGCACAGGGGTGGACCGCACCGACTCGTCGATGGTCATGCCGCCACTGTCGTCGCGGAGCGCGCGATGCGTGCCGGTCGCGAGGTCATACCGCACGACGGTCATCGCAGCGTCCGGCCCGCCCGCCAGAAACACCACCTCGTTGCTGCGCGCGCTCACGTGGTAACCGAATTGCGTGTACGGCGTCTCGAGCCGCGCGATCGCCCCCGACGGATCGAGGCGGTGGAACTCCCAGGCGCCGTCGCGACACGCCCAGAGAACGGTCCGCCCGCCGTCGCAGAAGGCATACGTCTCGAACCCGAAGGTCCAGTGCGGCGCACCACATTCAGCTTCCATCGGCGCGATCGGGGTCGCGGAGCCGCCGTCGAAGCGGCAGAGATTCCACCACCCCGTTCGGTCGGTGGTGAAATGCAGGACCGAGTCCGGCGACCAGGCCGGCTCCGTGATGGACTCGCGCTCGCCACCGGCCACGAGCACGGCGTCGTGCGGAACCCCGGCCTCGTCGAGGGCTGCGACCCAGACCTCGCACCCGTCCCAGGGCATGTTGGGAAAGTTCCACGTCAGCCACGCGAGGCTGCGGCCGTCCGGACTGATGCGCGGTGACGAGTAGAAGTCGTTGCCGGCGATGATCGTCACGGGCTCACCGCCCGCGAGCGGGATGGTGCGGATGTCGTTGACGACCGTTGACCCGCGGTGGTCCTCGACCACGCACACCATGCGATCGCGTTGTGTGTCCACCTCGAAGTCGGCATAGCGCACGTCGCCGATATCGGGTGTCACCGCCACCGGGCCCAGGGCGTCGATGCGGTAGATACGCCCGTCAGCGGCGTTGGAGAAGTACACCCTCCCGTTGTGCGCGCGCATCGCCGCGCCACCGTATTCGTGGACCCAGCTCCGCGCGGACCATGGCGCCGCGATCATGTCGCTGATCACGCCATCTCGTTCGCGCACGATCACGCATCGTCCGCCCTCATTCGGCCTGCCCTCGATCCAGTACGCGTCATTGCCGTCGAGCTGGAGGTCGGAGATGCGCACCCCGCCCGCGGCCGCCTGCTGCGCCGTGATCGGGGAGGGCCAGATGCCCGCGGGCGCGGGTCCGCCGGTGCGGAGCGGCGTCACGCGGTCGGAACGACGACGAACTGCTCCGCGAGCCGCCCAGGCTCGAGCCCGTTCATCTTCGCCGTGGCCTCGAGCCAGCCCCGCACCCGTTGCTCGAGTGCACCCCAGTCCGTGTACTGGCTGCGATGGCAGCGCAGGGCGGCCAGCTTGCGATCGGCTGTGTCGGTGACGTCAACGACCGTGATGTCCTGCGTCGCGCTCGTCGCGGCACTCATCCAGACCTCGGCGACCGAGTAGGGCTCGAGCCCCTCGACCTCGAGCAGCTCGCTGTGCGCGAAGGGGTTTCGCGAGTCGGGATAGACGGCGCAAAGCGTCGCCTCTCCTGCCGCGAGATGGTCCGGGTGGCTCGCGAAGATCCGGGTGAAGTTGCGCACCGGCGACTGTGTGATCACGCGCTGGGGCTGTTGCTGGCGGATCACCCGCGAGATGTCGCGCCGCAGCTCGATGCTCGGCGTGAGCCGCCCGTCGGGGTACCCGAGGAAGGTCAGGTCCGTCACCCCGACCTCCGCTGCCGCCGCCGTCTGCTCGACGCGCCGGATCGCCGCCATCTCGGCCCTGGAGATGGTCCGGTCCGACCCGCCGGCGTCGCCGTCGGTGACGATGCAGTAGGAGACCTTCACACCGGCGTCCGTCCACTTCGCCGTGGTGGCGGCGTTGCCGAAGTCACAGTCGTCGGGGTGGGCAACGACGACGAGGACGCGTTCGATTCCGTCGATCTCTGACACGACAAAGGATGGTAACCGGCGGCGGACTTCGGACCTCCGCGGACCCGTGCGACACTCGGTACATGGCCCCGACTCCCACGACCCATCCCGATCTCGGCCGGTCGCGATGAGGGGCATCCCCGTTCCGGGCGCGGTGACACGCCTGCTGACCAGGCCACTGCCGTACGCGACCCGGCCGAGCCCGCTGCGCGATCCGGCCCCCGACCCGGGCCTGTTCGGCCCCGGTTCGGTCACGTGGCGGGTGATGCGAGAGCCGCGCCTGCTGCTCGCGGCGGGGCGCGCGCTGCTCCTCCAGGCAGCCAACCCGCTCGTCGCCCAGGGCGCGATCGAGCACAGCACCTACCGGACGGATCCCTACGGACGCCTGGAGCGGACGGTGATGTGGGTCACGGTCGTCTGCTTCGGCACGACCGCTGAGGCTGAGCGCGTCTCGGGTCGCGTCACCGCGCTGCACCGCCGTGTCTCGGGTGTCCTGCCCGAAGCGAACGGAACCTCGAGGGTGCCGGGAGGGACCGTGTACTCGGCCGGCGACCCGGATCTCCTCCGCTGGGTGCACGCATCCTTCGTCGACACAATGCTCGCCGCCCACGATGCCCTCATCGGTGGTCTGGACGAGCGGGATCGGGACGCATTCGTGCGGGAGTGGGACGCCGTCGCCGTGCTCATGGGGCTGCCGCGGAGCCGTTGCTGGAGAAACGCGGCGTCCCTGAGGCGCTACGTCCAGCACGAGGTGGAGCGCGGTGCGGCGCTCCCCGGCGCCGGCTCGCTCGAGGTTGCGGAGACCGTCCTGCACCCGCCGGTCGGCTCCCCGTGGCTTCGACCCGGTATGGACAGCCTCGGATTTGTCGCGACCGGCCTCCTGCCGGCCCGGTTGCGGCGGGGGTACGGGCTCGCCTGGACCCCCGCCCATGCTGCGGCGTTCGCTGCCCTGAGCCGGTCGCTCCGGCTCGGCACGTCGGCATTGCCCCGCCGTCTGCGCATATCGCCCGTCTACGACCTGGCGCTCGCTCGTTCGCAGGGCCGCTGGCCGCACACGCGCGCCGCGTGACCGTTCGGATATCCCTCAGCAGGGTGATTTTCCCCGGGAAGCGGCGTTGACCCCTCGCCCAATCGCTACCCTACGGTTTGCATCCTGGGGCAGAGGATCGCCATGTGACCATGTGTCGACACAAGGAGGCGTGTAGATGACGTTTCGGAGTTGGCGGGGCAAGGCATTGCCTGCCGCGATTGGTCTGGGGGCGATCGTGCTCGCAGCCTGCGGCAGCAGCAGTACCGGAAATACAGGCCCCACAGTCACCAAGACGACCGCGACCTTCGCAGAGGGCCCGGGCGCGCAACCGAACTACATCTTCCCGCTCGCCGGGTTGCAGTACTTCAGCGTTTCGAACCTGAGCCAGTTCCAGTTCCTCATGTACCGGCCGCTGTACTGGTTCGGCCAGAACGGCTCCGTTGCGTTGAACAACAGCCTGAGCCTCGCCGATCCGCCCGTGTACTCGTCGGACGGCAAGTCGATCACGATCACCCTCAAGGGCTGGAAGTGGTCGGACGGCACTCAGATCACGGCGCGTGACATCCAGTTCTGGCAGAACCTCGTCACCGCCAACAAGGACGACTGGGCCGGCTACTCGCCCGGCGAGTATCCCGACAACGTCCTGAGCACCACGGTCAACCCGACCAACCCGCTGCAGATCACCTTCAACCTCAGCCAGGCATACGGCTCGTACTTCTTCACCTACAACGAGCTGAGCCAGATCACCCCGCTCCCCCAGCACGTCTGGGACAAGGAGTTGGCGACCGGCGCGGTCGGTGACTACGACACCACCCCTGCCGGTGCGCAGGCGGTCTACAAGTTCCTGGACGCCCAGTCGAAGAGCATCTCGACCTACGACACCAACCCGCTCTGGCAGGTGGTCTCGGGGCCGTGGAAGCTGAAGTCGATGGACACCGCGGGCAACGTCTCGATGGTCCCGAACACCGCGTACGGCGGACCCGTCAAGCCGACCCTCACTCAGTTCAACGAGGTTCCCTACACCAAGGACACCGCCGAGTTCGATGACCTCAAGGCGGCGACCTCGCCAACCAACACCACCGTGGACTACGGGTATCTGCCTGTCGAGGACGCCCCGGAGAAGTCAGCGCTGGACGGCGCTTACAACTTCGACGTCTGGACGGGCTGGCAGATCACCTACTTCCCGGAGAACTTCACGAACCCGACGAGCGGGCCGATCTTCAGCCAGCTCTACTTCAGACAGGCGATGCAGGACCTGGTCGACCAGAACACCTTCATCAGCAAGGCGTTCTTCGGCTATGCCTACCCGACCTACGGCCCGGTTCCGACCAAGCCGAACTCGGACTTCGTGGACTCGTTCGAGAAGTCGAACCCGTATCCATACAGCCCGAGCACGGCCGTGTCCCTGCTGCAGGCAAACGGATGGACCGTGAACCCGGGCGGGACGAGCACCTGCACCAGCCCGGGCACGGGCACCGGCCAGTGCGGCGCGGGCGTGCCCTCCGGCGCGAAGGCGTCCTTCAACCTCCAGTACATCAGCGGCGTTCCCGCGCTGGACCAGGAGATGGCGCAGTTCAAGTCGGACTTCGCCCAGGCCGGTATCGCGATCAACCTGCAGACCGCGCCCTTCGACACGGTCATCGGGAACGCGACCCCCTGCAAGTCGGGCTCGCCGTGCACCTGGGACATGGAGTTCTGGGGCGGTGGCTGGATCTACGCTCCTGACTACGAGCCGACCGGCGACGAGCTGTGGTCGTGCACCGGATCCGGCGCCAGCGTCCAGTACGCGGGCTCGGACTCGGGCGGCTACTGCGACCCGCAGGCCCAGGCCGACATCGTCGCGACCGAGACCAGCGACAACGTCTCGGCCATGTACACCTATGAGGACTACCTCGCGAAGCAGCTCCCGGTCATCTGGATGCCGGTTGCCTATGCGCAGCTGTCCGAGATCAACAAGGATCTCAAGGGCGCGACTCCTCAGGATCCGCTCCTCCAGATCTACCCCGAGAACTGGCGCTGGTCCTGAACCAGGGCTGAGTAACCACACACGAATTTGAGGGGGATGCCGGCAGGGTGCCGGCATCCCCCTGACCCTTCTATATCCGGTAACGTTGTCGAATGGTCGTCAGGGCGAGGTAGGAGCCAATGCTCGGCTACATCATCCGGCGGGTGCTGCAGGCGATCCTGATCACGATCGGGGTCACGCTGATCGTCTTCATCCTGTTGCACATCCTCCCGGGCGGCGGCGTCGCCCGTGCGATTCTCGGCCCGCGGGCCAATGCCGCTCAGATCGCCGCGTTCAACCACGAGAACGGTCTCGACCAGCCCCTGCCGGCGCAGTACCTCACGTATCTCTGGCAACTCATGCACGGCAACTTCGGGTTCTCGTACAAGCTCAACCAGAGCGTCGCCTCGCTCATCGTCCAGTACCTGCCGAAGACGCTGTTGCTGCTGGGCCTGTCGACAGCGCTGGCGATCATCGTTGCGATCCCGCTGGGCATCTACCAGGCCGTGCGCCGCAACAAGGTTGACGACTACATCCTCACCGGCGCCTCGTTCGTCTTCTACTCGATGCCAGTCTTCTGGCTCGGGATCATCCTGATCGTCGTGTTCAGCGGGCTGCTCCACTGGCTGCCGGCCAACGGGCCGCAGGGCGCGTACGTCACCGACGACTTCAGTCAGTTGAGCGCGCTGATCCTTCCGGTGATCACGCTCGCGTTGGTGACGATCGCGTCGTTCAGCCGCTACATGCGATCGGCAACGCTGGAGAACATGGTCCAGGACTACGTCCGGACCGCCCGAGCGAAGGGCGCCTCGAACTCGCGGGTGCTCTTCGTGCACGTGCTCCGCAACGCGATGATCCCGATCCTCACCCTCATCGGGCTCTCGGTGGGCTACATCTTCAGCGGTGCGTTGATCACCGAAGCGCTGTTCAACTACCCCGGGATGGGATACATCTTCTGGAACGCCGCCCTGGCGCCTGACTACCCGATCATCCTCGGCGTCATCGTCGTGACCGGCTTCGCGACCGTGCTCGGTTCGCTCATGGCCGACATCATGTACGCGATCGCCGACCCGCGCGTGAGGTACCGCAAGGCATGAGCACTCTGGACCAACCCCGAAGCATTGCGATCCCACTCCCAGGGGGGGGTGCCCAGGAGAAGCCGGGAGAGGTCCAGGACGTTGCACCAGCCTTTGAGGCGCAGGGGGTGTGGCGGCTCACCTTCAACGTCTTCATCCAGCACCGGCTCGCCGTGGTCGGTGTCGGGATCGTCGTGTTCATGACGCTGTTCTGCTTCATCGGGCCGCTCATCTACCACACCGACCAGACGACGGTGAACCTCATCAACGCGCGTCTCGCGCCGGGGGCGGGACACATCCTCGGTACCGACGAGTACGGCTTCGATCTCATGGGCAGATTGATGGTGGGCGGTCAGACGTCCCTCGAGATCGGCATCGCGGCAGCGCTGGTGGCCACGGTGTTCGGTGTGCTCTGGGGCGCGGTGGCCGGCTTCTTCGGCGGCTGGGTCGACGCGGTGCTGATGCGCTTCGTCGACGTGATGCTGGCGATCCCGGGACTGTTCCTGCTGATCTTCCTCGCGGTCGTGTTCCCGCGCACGGTCCCGATCCTCATCCTCGTGGTGGCCATCACGGCCTGGCTGATTCCCGCTCGTCTCGTGCGAGCTGAGGCTCTGACGTTGCGCACCCGCGAGTACGTGCAGGCGGTGACGATGATGGGAGGCGGCGGATTCCGGATCGTGCTCCGCCACATCATCCCCAACTCGATCGGCACGATCATGGTCAACGCGACCTTCCAGGTTGCGGACGCGATCCTCCTGGTCGCCGCAATCAACTTCCTCGGCCTCGGGATCGCGCCGCCCGCCACCAACTGGGGCGCGATGCTGTCCGGTGGCGTCGACCTTGTCTACGACGGCTACTGGTGGCTCATCTACCCCGCGGGCATCGCCATCGTCCTCACCGTCGTCGCCTTCAACTTCATCGGCGACGCCCTGCGCGACGCGCTCGAGGTCAGGCTCCAGAAGCGCTGAGCAGCACTTCCCTACGCTGCGGCGCCGGTCGGGGCGATCAGCGGGAAGTGGCAGGCCGCCTCGTGGGTCGGTCCGAAGTTCCGGAGCGGCGGCTCCTGCTCGGCGCAGAGCTGCTGCGCGAACGGGCACCGGGTCCGGAAACGGCACCCTGACGGCGGATTGATCGCAGACGGTATCTCGCCCTTGGGCGCGTCCCGGTCCTTGGTGCGCTCGATGTCCGGATCGGGGATGGGGATCGCGCTGACCAGTCCCTTTGTGTACGGATGCGCCGGCGCGGAGTAGAGCTGCTCGCCACTCCCGATCTCGACCATCTTGCCGAGGTACATCACACCGATGCGGTCTGACATGTACTTCACGACCGACAGGTCGTGGGAGATGATCACGTAGGTCAGCCCGTACTTCTCCTGCAGGGCGTTCATCATGTTGAGGATCTGCGAGCGGATCGACACGTCGAGCGCCGACACGGGCTCGTCGGCGACGATCAACTTGGGGTTGAGCGCAAGTGCACGCGCGAGCCCGATGCGCTGGCGCTGACCACCGCTGAACTCGTGCGGATAGCGGTCGAGCGCGCCGCGCGCAAGACCGACGTCGTTGAGCAGCTCCGCGCAGCGCTCGACCTGCTGGCGTTTGCTCCCAATTCGTTGTATAGCAAGGGGTTCCCGCAGGATGCTCACCACGCGCATGCGCGGATCGAGCGACGCGTACGGGTCCTGGAACATCATCTGCATGTCGCGGCGCTTGGTGCGCAGCTTGCCGTGAGACATGTGGGCGATATCCTGGCCGGCGATGAAGATCGAGCCGGACGTCGGCGGCTCGAGTGCCACGACGATCCTGCCGGTCGTGGTCTTGCCGCAGCCCGACTCGCCGACGAGACCGAAGGTTTCCCCCGGGCGCACCTTGAAGGAAACGTCGGACACCGCGTGCACGGCGCCCACCGTGCGCTGCAACACCGCGCCACGCGTCACCGGGAACTCCTTGACGAGGTTCTTCACCTCGAGAAACGGCTGGACGCCGTTGGTCGATGTCGACGCCGCTGTGGTGGCCGGTGGCGCCGTCGTCATGCGACCGGTGCGGGCTTGCGCTCGGCGGGGGCGTCGACGCCGGCGGGGTGATGGCACGCGTAGTAGTGCCCGGTCTCGTGCTCGATCAACACCGGCTCCTCCGCGTGACACAGCGCGGTGTCGAAGCGGCAGCGCGCCGCGAAACGGCACGCCGGCGGCGGTGCGGTCAGGTCGGGCGGAAGTCCGGGGATGCTGTACAGGCCTGTCTCCGCGTCCTGGTCGAGCCGCGGGATCGCCTCGACGAGCGCCTGGGTGTAGCGATGGCGCATACCCTTGAACAGGGTTCGCGTCTCGGCCTGCTCGACGATCTTGCCCGCGTACATGACCGCGACGCGGTCGGCGCGGCCGGCGATGACCCCCATGTCATGCGTGATCAGGAGCACCGCCATGTGGAGGCGGCGGCGAAGATCGTCGAGGAGGTCGAGGATCTGCGCCTGGATGGTCACGTCGAGCGCGGTGGTCGGCTCATCGGCGATCAGGAGCTTCGGGTCGCACACCAGCGCCATCGCGATCATCACGCGCTGGCGGAGACCGCCCGACAGTTGGTGCGGGTAGTCGTTGAGCCGCTCCTTGGGCCGGGGCATGCCCACCAGGCCGAGCACCTCCGCGCACCGCTCACGCGTCTCGTCGTCGCTGACCTCGCGGTGGATGTGCAGCACCTCCCCGATCTGATCCCCGACCGTCATCGTCGGGTTCAACGACGTCATGGGGTCCTGGAAGATGACCGCGACCTCGTTGCCGCGAATGCCGCGCATCTCCTTCTCACCGAGCGGGACCACGTCACGCCCGTTGAGCTTGATGCTCCCGGCGACGATGTTCCCGCCGGAGGGCAGGAGTTTCATGATCGACATGCCGGTGATGCTCTTCCCGCATCCCGAACTCGCCGACGAGCCCGAGGGTCTCGCCGGGAGCGATATGGAGCGACACGCCGTCCACCGCCCGAACCGTGGTTCGGGTCAGGCGGATATGGGTTTTCAGACCCTCGATATCAAGAACGTTGGCGGTGCTGTCCATGCGGAAAGAGCAATCCTCCTCTCGGGCACTATATCAGCGCTGTGGTGCCGCTTTGGGTGTTGTTGACGCCCCCTCGGATTGGCTAGGCTCCCGCTTGTGATTCAGGGTCAGGGAGGCCCCTCAACGGGGGTTGTGGCGGACGCGTTCACGGGTGTCCGTGGCCTTCGCATCCAGTGGCGGACGTGGTTGCCGCAGGGCGCTCCGCGCGGCATCGTGGTCATCGCGCACGGATTTGCCGAGCACAGCGGCCGCTATGGGAGCGTCGCCGACCATCTCACCGAGGAGGGCTGTGCCGTTCGTGCGCCCGACCACCGCGGTCACGGTCGCAGCGAGGGGAAGCGCACCACCGTCGTGCGCTTCGACGACTACGTCGACGACCTCCTCACGGTGATCAGGCGCAGTCGCGAGGAGTGGCCGTCGGTCCCGGTGATCCTGCTCGGTCACAGCATGGGCGGTCTCATCGCGCTGAGCCTTGCGGTGCGGCCGGACGCGCCGATCGACGCCCTGGTGCTCTCTGCGCCGGCCGCGTGCCCGGGCGACGTGTCGCGGGTCAAGCTCGCCGTCGGGCGAGCGCTGTCGGGCATCGCCCCGGGCACCCCGGTGCTGCGTCCGCCGCTCAACAAGATCAGTCGCGATCCGGCGGTCGTCGATGCGTACAACAACGATCCGTACGTGTTTCGCATGCCGATCCGCGCGCGCCTCGGCGCCGAGATGATCGCGACCATGGATCGCGTCGACGCCGCACTGCCGGCACTGCGCGTCCCGCTGCTGGTGATGCAGGGAACCTCCGACGGGATCGTCGATCCCGGGTGTGGACCGCACGTCTACGCACTCGCCGGGTCGCCTGACAAGACGCTGAAGATGTACGACGGTCTCTGGCATGAGATCTTCAACGAGCCGGAGAGGGAGCACGTGCTCGACGACCTCGTCACGTGGGTGCGCGGTCACCTCGTACGGGTGGACTAGAGTTCGAACTCGATGCGGGAAACGTGGGCGGTCACACCGGGATCGAAGGTCGACATCTCGACGATCGACCCAGGGGACACGCGAGCCGGGAAAGGTGGACGCAAAGCGGCAGACGCGGCGCTGAGCGATGACGAAGCCGCGCTCGGCGAATGGCAGGCACGGCTCTGGGCGGAGAACAAGCGGTCGCTGCTCCTGATCCTGCAGGGAACCGACGCCTCGGGAAAGGACGGGACGGTGGCGCACGTCTTTCGTGGTGTCAACCCGCAGGGCACGTGGGTGACATCATTCAAAGCGCCGACGGCGGAGGAGCTCTCGCATGACTTCCTCTGGCGCGTGCACCGCGCCATGCCGCACGCGGGGCAGATCGGCATCTTCAACCGCTCGCATTACGAGGACGTGCTCGTCGCGCGCGTGCGAAAGATCGTTCCGAAATCCGTCTGGAAGGAGCGCTACGACGACATCGTCGCCTTTGAGTCACTGCTGACGCAGGGCGGGATGACGATCGTCAAGTGCTGCCTGCTCATCTCCAAGGACGAGCAGCGGCGCCGCTTCGAGGAGCGCCTCAAAGACCCCCAGAAACGCTGGAAGTTCCAGCGCGGCGATCTCGAGGATCGCGCGCTCTGGAAGGAGTATCAGAGCGCGTACTCCGAGGCGATCGAGCGCACGTCGACCGACGCCGCGCCCTGGTACATCATCCCCGCAGACCACAAGTGGTATCGCAACTGGGCCGTGAGCCGCCTGCTCATCGAGACGCTCACGGAGATGGACCCGAAATACCCGCAGCCACCCAACCTCGCCGGCATCAGGATCAACTGAGCGTCGCCCGCGTTCGCGGTCGAACGGTGCGTGGCGACCCCGATCGGATTTGAACCGACGATCTCCACCTTGACAGGGTGGCGTGTTAGACCAGGCTACACCACGGGGCCGTGGAGCCCCCGATGATACCAACCGTGCTCCGCGCAACCGGAGTACGGTTCGGCGATGCCCCGGAGGCCGTTGCGTCCCAATGAGATCTCATCGGGAGGCGTGGTGGTGCGCCGATCCGCCGCGGGCTTCGAGGTCTGCCTGGTGAGCGATGGCCGGCACTGGGGATTTCCCAAGGGTCTGCTCGAGGCCGGCGAGACGCCGGAGGGAGCGGCGCTGCGCGAGATCTCCGAGGAAACCGGCATCGCCTCCGAGGATCTGACGATCGGCGGCGCGCTTCCGGTGAGCGACTACGTCTATCGCCGTCCGAATCACGGCGCGCTGGTCTTCAAGCGCGTCCATCACTTCCTCGTCGAAGCGCCTTCGGGCACCGCGCTGCGCCCTGATCCGGCTGAGATCGCGGAGGCCGGGTGGCTCGGGATCGATGCGGCGCGTGGCCGGTTGAGCTTCAAGAGCGCGGTCGAGGTCCTCGATGCAGCTGCCGCGATGCTCGGCGCGGGAGGCGCCGAGGCCGCACCGTAGAATCGGCGGGGCATGCAACTCTTCGACACCGCCCGCCAGGAGGTGGTGCCCTTCGAGCCGCTGGGCGGTCGGGTCGGTATCTATGTCTGCGGGATCACGCCGTACAACTCGGCGCACCTCGGTCATGCCTTTGTCTACCACGTGTTCGACGTCATCTCCCGGCGTCTTCGCGGCCTCGGACTCACCGTGCGCAGCGTTCGCAACGTCACCGATGTCGACGACGACATCCTGCGTGTCGCCAAACTTCGCGGCCGCGATTTTCGCGAGCTCGCGGAGGAGCAGGTGGGGCTGTTCGACCGCGACATGGCGGCGATCGGACTCGCGCCGGTCGATGATGCTCCGCGTGCGACGGCGCACGTGCCCGAGATGGTCGAGTGGGTCACGCGGCTCGTCGACCGTGGCTACGCCTACGCGGTGGACGGCTGGGTGTTCTTCGATTCGGACGTGTACCCGGACTACGGACGTCTCAGCAGGCTCGACCGGGAGACGATGACCAGGCTCTCGCGTGAGCGCGGCGCCGACCCGGACGATCCCCGCAAGCGCCACCCCCTCGATTTCGTGCTCTGGCAGGAGTCGACGCCGGGTGAGCCGAGCTGGCCGAGCCCATGGGGAGCGGGGCGGCCGGGATGGCACATCGAGTGCACCGTGCTCTCGACCGGCGCGCTCGGACACCCGATCGACATCCACGGTGGCGGCGACGACCTCATCTACCCGCACCACGAGTTGGAGATCGCCCAGGCGGAGACCGCGGGCATCGCGCCGTACGTCCGGCACTGGGCGCACGTCGCGATGGTGAATCACGAGGGCGAGAAGATGAGCAAGTCGCTGGGGAATCTCGTCTTCGTACGCGACCTCCTCGGTCGCGTTCCGGGCGGCGCGGTGCGCGTGCTCCTCGGCCGGCACCACTACCGGACCTCGTGGACGTACGACGACGCGGAGGTGGATGTCGCGGCGGCGCAGCACGAGCGCTACCAGGTGGCGATCCGCTCCGGCGGGCGGTTGAGCCCAGGCGTCGCGCAGGAGCACGAGCGCAGGTTCTTCGAGCGGCTCGACGATGACCTCGACACGCCGGGGGCGCTCGAGGTGCTCGACGGCCTTGCGGACGCGTTCTATGGCGGGCACGCCGATGCGAGCGGGAGCATCGATGGCGGCGCCTTGCTCGGACGGCTCCTCGGCATCCTCGGAGCGGAGACGGCGCCGGTCGCGGTCTGAGCGGCTAGCGGCCCCAGGGCGCGCGGTCGCCGCGCGCGCGGAACCGGATCACCGCCGCGGAGATGTTCTCCTCGAGGAACCGGTAGAAGAGCTGGCGCTGTGAGATGTCGATCGCGGCCTCGACCTCCTGGCCCTCGCGGCGGCGGGCGATCCAGGGCGGCACGCCGTCGGCGACCATCTCGGTGCCGACCCGCACGTGCACGAGTGAGTCGTTCTCCTCGGAGACGTGGACGGTGACCTTGAGCACAAGGCCCGTGTGCTCGACGATCCGCCAGGCCCTTTCCCAGCGAGCCTTGCGAGCCGGGTCGTGGGCGAGACGGACCAACTCGTCGACGATCACGCTCTCGCCGCTGCGAGCGGTGCGGCCGAGCAGGCGCCGAACGCTCTGATCGAGGTCTCGCGAGATCCAGTTGACGAGTGACGGAGCACGATCGTTCAGATCGGGAAAGCCGTTGGGGTCCTTGGCAAGTTCGCCGATCGCCTGCACGGTGCCGGCATGCCGGCGACAGTAGCTGATGCCGGCGAACGAGACGCTGTGCGCGCTGCAGAACGACGCGGTGCAGGGCCGTCCACGACGGTCACGGTACGCGCACAGCTGCGCGCCCTCGTTCGTGCATCCGCGAAGGGCGCACGGGGTTCCAGCGGACGCGAGCGCACTCTCGGTGTCTGGGCTGGATCGGAACGCGGTGGTCATCGGCGGCACTCCACGACGCCGATCATCCTAACCTGGGGTCGCGGCCCTCACTGGTGACGGCGCTGTCGCGACCTGACGATCAAGTGCGACGGCGAGCTTCCGAATCGAAACCATGAGATCCGCGAACGCGGCCGGCGTGAGCGATTGCGCACCATCGCTGAGCGCGTTCTCCGGGTCGGGATGGACCTCGATCATCAGACCGTCCGCACCCGCTGCAAAGGCGGCGAGTGCCATCGGCGGCACGAGCGGGCGGTGTCCGGTGGCGTGCGACGGATCGACGATGACCGGGAGATGAGAGAGCGCCTTGACCACCGGGACGGCACTCAGGTCCAGCGTGTTGCGGGTCGCGGCCTCGAACGTCCTGATGCCGCGCTCGCAGAGGACGACGTTGGGGTTGCCGTGCGCGACGACGTACTCCGCCGCCAGCAGCCACTCCTCGATCGTGTTGCTGAGGCCGCGCTTGAGCAGGACGGGCCGGCTGGCACTGCCCACCGCCTCGAGCAGCGCGAAGTTCTGCGCGTTGCGCGTGCCGACCTGGAGCATGTCGGCGTATTCGGAGACCACATCGACGTCGCCGGGGGTGAGGACCTCGGTGACGATCGGGAGCCCCGTCTCAGCACGAGCATCCGCGAGGTGGCGGAGCCCGTCGAGCCCGAGCCCGCGAAACGAGTAGGGCGAGGATCGCGGCTTGAACGCGCCGCCGCGGAACATCGAGGCCCCGGCAGCGGCAACGTCGCGCGCCGTCGCAAGCACCTGCTCGTGGGTCTCGACGGCACACGGGCCGGCGATCACGACGAAGGACCCGTCACCAAAGCGAACGCCGGAGACATCGACCACGGTGGGCTCAGGATGCCACTCCCGGGTCACCTGCTTGTACGGCTTGCTGACCGGGATCGCATCGACCACGCCCGGGAGGTCGCAGATCGCGTCGCGAATGGAGCCCGGGTTGCTGCCGAGGACGCCGATGGCGAGGCGGTCGATGCCGGGGAGCTCGATCGGCTCGAAGCCCCGCTCGCGGATGTGTCTGATGACGTTCGCGACCTGCTCGGGGGTCGCCTGCACGTTCATGAGGACCAGCATCGTCAGATCGTACGGGAAGGAGCTGTCAGCTCCACTTCCAGCCGTTGAGCACGGCCTGCAGGGCGGCGACGTCCTGCGTGAAGGTTGCCGAGGCGGTGTTGAGCACGATGTCGTAGGTGTTGCCGCCCTGGTTCACGACCATGTCCTCGTCCTTGGCGACGACCCCGGGCGCCGGCGCCAGGTTGTACGTGATCACCACGCCGGACACGCCGTCGATGTCGACTGGAACGGCCGGGCTCAGGTTGGTGGCGCCGCTCTCGCTGACGCTCTCGAGGTATTGCGCCAGCTGATCGTCGGCCACGGGTTGTGGCGCCGTGCGGACATCGATGTGGCCGCCGTCGGGTGCCACGAGGAGCATGAGGACGGTGCCGCTGCCGCTCACCGATGCGACCGCGCTCTGGTTGGACGTCTCGTCCTCCCAACCGCTCGGGATCACCGTGCTGAATCCCGCGCCCTTGAACGGACTCGACGCCGTCCCGGACGGTGACGTGCTCGAGCTCGGCGTCACGGTCGCGATCGGCGATCCACAGGCGGCGAGCAGCAGCGCGGAGGCGCCGGCGCACACCGTCAGGGCGCGCGCGAAGGCAGCGGGCACAGTCACGCAGTCGAGGATAGCCGAGCCATCCAACCTGAGCGGGCGTCGATCCGGGCACAATCCAACGCATGGCGACACGCTCCGCGCTTCGGGTCACCCGGCTCGGTCCGGCACATGCCGGCCGGCTGTCCGCGCTCATCGACCGCGAGCCGGTCAACAACGTCTATCTGCGCAGTGAGCTTCGCCTTGGTTTCGAGGTCGGCGACTGGTGGGGCGCGTTCGCGGAGGACGAGCTCACCGCCGTCGTGCTCGGATGGTCGCTCGTGGTGCCGTACATCCCCGACGTGGAAGCGGCGCAACCGCTCGCCCAGGCCCTCGCCACCGGCGCGCAACCGCGCATGGTCGTGGGTCACCGTGCGTCAGTCATGGCTCTGCACAACGCATTTCGACCGCCCCGACCTGCGCGAGAACTTCGCGATCCGCAGCCGCTGCTCATCCTCGACAGAGGCGACCTGCGCGGCGAGGCATCACCCGAGGTGCGTCTCTCGACGCGCGACGACCTGGAGGCCCTTATCCTCGCCGCCGCGCGGATGCACCGAGAGGAGATGGGTGTCGACCCGCTCGCCGTCGATGCGCCCGCCTGGCGCAACCGGATGATGGCCCTCATCGAGCGGCGCTGGAGCTGGATCTGGATGCGCGACCGCGAGGTGGTCTTCAAGGCCGAGCTCTCCGCATGGACGCCCGATGTCGTGCAGATCCAGGGCGTGTACACAGCGCCGCATCACCGCGGGAAGGGCGTCGCGCGCGCGGGGCTTGCCGCGGTGTGCGAGAAGATCTTCACCGATGTGCCGCGCTGCAGCCTCTACGTTAACCAGTACAACGTGATCGCTCAGCGCGTGTACGAGCGGCTCGGCTTCCGGCCCGCCGATGTTTTCGCAACAGTGATGTACTAGACGTGCGCCGATGATCGAGACACGAGCCGATGTGACGCTGCCGGTACCGCCCGAGGAGGCGTTCGCCGTGGTCGCCGATGTCGAGCACGCCGACTGGCTCCCGGCAATCCGGCGGCTGCGCCACATCGGGGGGCCGTCGGGCGAGGTCGGCGCGCGCTACGAGGTCGAGGCCGGCCTCGTGGGCCGGCACATGCGCGGGGTGCTCGTCTGCATGGAGCTCACCCCGCCGAAGCGCATCGTCCTCACCCTCGAGGAGGGCATCGACCTGACCCTCGAGGTGAACGTCAGGAAGGTCGGCGGTGGGTGCTCGGTCACGATGGCGGCGCGCTACTCGGTGAGCGGCCGCCCCTTCGCCGGCGCGGTCGAGATGGCCTCTCAGGGTCCGGCTCGGCGCGAGACGGCCCGCGCGTGCGAGCAGCTTGCGGCGCGATTCGGACGCAAGGACGACGTCAAGAGCCCGGCCCGGTGATCGGTTGACGCAACGGGACCTCGACGGCCCGGAGATCCTGGTCGCGCAGGCTCGAGCGCTGCCACCGCTCAGCGAACGGGAGACGTCGGACCTCCTCGCCGCGGTGCGCGAGCAGGGCAGGGGGCCGGCGCTCGACCAGCTCGTCGAGCATCAGCTCGCGACCATCCTCGAGCTGGCTGCGGCGCGGCGCGGCAGGGGCGTGGAGGTCGGCGACCTCGCCCAGGAGGCGGCGATCGCCAGCGTCGTCGCGGTGGTCGAGTACGCGACGCGTGGCGGCCTCGCCCCCGGTCTCGACGCCTTCGTTTCGAAGCTCATGGCGTCGCACATGGACGACATGATCGAGCTCGCTGCGCTCGATCGGGCGAGCGCCGAGGCGTTCCTCCGCGACGCGCAGACCTACGAGCTCGCCGAGGTGCGGATGCGCCATGAGCTCGGCCGTGAGGCGACTGCGATCGAGCTTGCGGCGCAACTCGGCTGGCCCGACGAGCGGGTCGCAATCGTCGCGGGGATGCTCAACGAGGCGAGGGCTCGGTATGACAGCGAGATCGTCGAATACCTCGACGACGTCGACGAGGAATAGCCGTCAGATATTGGCCCGGTAGGCCTTGTCGAGGTAGTCGCTGACGGCGTCGTCGACCTCGTCCAGCGAGCGCAGCGCGAGGCGCACGTTGATGTAGTCGTTGCCGAGCCCGGTGGCGGGCAGCAGCCGGCCACCCGGTGCCGCGCCGGGGAGACGCAGCCCGATGTCGACCCGATCGCGGGTCGTCGCCCGCACGATCGCGAAGGTGCGTTTCGGCGTCACCAGGCTCACCCAGGTCTTGCGCGCCTGCACGTCGACGTCTCCCGCCTCGGCGGCACGGAGGAGCACCTCGTCGAGGATCGGCCGCAGCTGCGGCCGGTCGGCGTACTGCCCGTCGATGAGCTCCTCCGCGCTCGCGAGCATGAAGTCCGGGTATCCGAACCGCTCCATCACCAGGAGCATCTGCGGGTAGCCGGCGACCCCATGCTCGCTGAGCCACGCGCGGACGTGCGGCTCGTCGACGTCGCCGAGCGCGTTGACGCGCTCCGACCACACCGCGAGGCCTTCGCCGGTGCGACGTTCGAGGATCTTCTCGATGCGGGCACGCATCTCGAGCCAGGTGCGCGGCCGCGGAGTTGCGGGCGCATCCGCCAGCTTCTTCGCCACGGCTCGCACTATGCCTCAGCGGCGGAGGTCGTCGCCACGCCAGTCGAGGTCGTGGAGACCGTCACCGGTCCCGCGCCGGATGGCGGCATGCCCGAAACGCTCACGGAGGCTGTCGAGGGTGCGGTCGATGCGCTCGTTCGCGGGTTGCGCGAAGAGGTCGAGCTGCGGCGCATCCTCGAGCCCGGTGACCCCGACGCCGAGCAGGCGCACCGCGTCGCCGGTCCAGGCGGTGTCGAGCAACGCGACCGCCGCGTCACGGACGGTGGTGTCCGTCGCGGTCGCGATGGCGAGTGTCTCCTGGCGGGAGATCGTCGTGAAGTCCGCGTACCGCAGCTTCAGCGTCACGGTGCGCGCGGTCCATCCACCGGTTCGAAGGCGCGAGCCGACGTCGCTCGCGAGCTCCCCGATTCGGAGGTGCAGTGCCGATCGCTGCGCCACGTCGCGCGCGAAGGTCTCCTCGCGAGAGACGCTCTTCGGAGCTCCGGGGATCGTGACGGGCGCGTTGTCGATGCCCCGCGCTCGCTCCCAGAGCGACGAGCCCGACGCCCTGCCGACGCGGCGCTGCACGGTGTCGAGCGGCAGCGCCGCGAGCTGCCCGAGCGTCGAGATGCCGAGGCCGCTCAGCGCGCGCTCCGCCGCGGGGCCGAGACCCGGCAGGCGGCGCAGCGGCAGGGGTGCGAGGAACGCCGCCTCGCCGCCCGGCTCGACCACGACGAACCCCCGAGGCTTCTCGAGGTCGGACGCGATCTTGGCGATCGTCTTGCACGTCGCCACGCCGAACGAGACGTGCAGACCACAGGTGGCGAGCACGCGATCCCGGATCTCCTCGGCGATGTGACGCGCGCTGCCGAAGCGGCGGATCGAGCCGGTGACGTCGAGGAAGGCCTCGTCAAGCGAGAGCGGCTCGATGAGCGGTGTGTACTCGCGCGCGATGTCGAACACCGACGTCGACGCCGCACGGTAGGCGCGGAAGTCGACGGGGACGATGACCGCCTGCGGGCAGAGGCGCACCGCCGTCCGGAGTGGCATCGCGGAATGCACGCCGAAGACCCGGGCCTCATACGACGCCGCGCTCACGACACCGCGATTGAGCTGGGGGCTCCCATCCTCCGACGGTGCACCGCCGACGATGACGGGGAGGCCGCGCAGCTCGGGCCGGCGCAGCTGCTCGACCGACGCGTAGAACGCGTCGAGGTCGAGGTGGATGATGGAGCGCTGCGTCACCGGCGCGCCCCGCGCAGGCCCGGTTCTGGAGCCCGTGTGCTGCCTCCACGCATCAACGACGCGCCGCCGCGCGAGTGTCCGTCAGGAGCCCGTGTGCTGCCTCCACGCATCAACGACGCGCCGCCGCGCGAGTGTCCGTCAGGAGCCCGTGTGCTGCTGCCTCCACGCATCAACGACGCGGCGCCGCGCGAGTGTCGGTCAGGAGCCCGTGTGCTGCTGCCTCCACGCATCAACGACGCGGCGCCGCGCGAGTGTCGGTCAGGAGCCCGTGTGCTGCTGCCTCCACGCATCAACGACGCGGCGCCGCGCGAGTGTCGGTCAGGAGCCCGTGTGCTGCTGCCTCCACGCATCGACGACGCGGCGCCGCGCGAGTGTCGGTCAGGAGCCCGTGTGCTGCTGCCTCCACGCATCGACGACGCGGCGCCGCGCGAGTGTCGGTCAGGAGCCCGTGTGCTGCTGCCTCCACGCATCAACGACGCGGCGCCGCGCGAGTGTCGGTCAGGAGCCCGTGTGGTGCTGCCTCCACTCATCGATGTCCGCCTCACGCACGTAGCCGGCGCGAATCATCAGCTCCATGTACGGAACTGCGAGATGCGGCGCCGCGCGACGCAACACCCAGGGTGGTGGATTGTCCTTGTTCTTGTTGACGCTCTGGTAGAAGTAGATCTGGTTCAGGTCGCACAGAAGCGCGAGTCGATGTAAGGAAATTCCCCTCTCCGCACACCGTTCTTTGACGTACTCCTTGAACTCCACCTTCAAACCCAGTATAGGCCGATGTCCCGTAGCGCAACCGTCAGTTCGGAGAGCGAACCGATGACCGCATCGGCGCTGCTGGAAGCGTCCGCGCCGGTCCTGCGCAGGAGCACGGCGCGCATTCCAGCCGCATGCGCGCCGGCGATGTCCTGCTCCTCGCTGTCCCCCACCATCACGGTGGTGGACGCGGCTGTACCGAGGGCCTGGAGCGCTGCCGAAAAGATCCGCGGCGACGGTTTGCGCCACCCGACTTCGGCCGAGAACGTGACCGAGTCCAGATGGCTGTCAAGACCGACATAAGCCAGTTGTGCATGCAGCGAACGGATGCGGTACGGCGCGTTTGAGCACAGTCCGACCGGGAGGCCGTGCTGGCGCAGCCCATCGAGAACCCCGACCGCGACAGGGTCGACGGTCGCACCCCGCCACCACGCCTCCTGCTCGATGCGGAGCACCTCGTCGAGGAGCTCGTCGTCGAGGTCGAGACCGGCCTCGGCGTAAGCCCGGCGTGAGGCGTCCACAACGCTGATCTCGGCAAGCTCGCCGCGCCGCTGATGATCGAGCACCTCGCGCTCCACACGGTCGATCACATCGGACCGAAGCATCTGCAGGGGTGGAGGCTTCAGGCCGGCGCCGACCAGCGCGGCGCCGATCCGCAGGAGGGCGGCGGCGAGTGCCGCATCGGGGCGTACGAACCGAACCAGCGTCTCTCCGTAGTCGAAGAGCACGCCCTCCAGCCGGCTCGCCACCCTGCCCCCGATCGCCGTCACCCCGGAGCGGCGCCGCCACCTCCGCGGCCGCCCCTGCCGCCGCGGCGCTTGCGCCCACCCTGCCAGCGGCGCTTGGGTCGCTTGCCGGTTGCGCTGCGGGCGCCTGGTGACAGCTTGTCGAGGTAGGCCACTCCCGGCGACGGCTCGTTCGGGTGGGCGGCTCGCGCGCCGGGGTTCGCGGCGACCCGCGCCTCGTACTCGGCGAGGACTGCCTCGAGCGGCCGCTTGTCGCTGGCGGGCGGCGCCGCGGTCTCCGCCCACGGCTGCGCCTTGGGGCTCGCCTCGGCGGCGATGAGGTCGGTGCCGGGAATCTCCGGCACCGCGTCGAGCACCGACTCGATGGCGCGCGCGATGAGCCGGTCTGCCTCGGCGCCGTCCTGGAGCGGATCAGCCATCGCTGGTGATGCTCCATCCCGCCAGCGCGAGGCCGGCGATCGTCTTGACGTCCACGTCGCCGGCGCGGGTGAGCGCCGCGACGGCCTCGCGGGTGTGATGTGCCACGTCCATCCGCTCGTCGGCATCTCGATCCGTCGGCCCCTCGACCAGCCCGGTTGCGAGGAAGAAGTGCATGACCTCGGTGGAGTAGCCCGGCGTGAGCGGGGCAGTGGCGAGCGGGCGGAGGCTCGACGCTCGCAGCCCGGTCTCCTCCGCCAGCTCCCGCTCGGCGGTCAGCCGCGGCTCCTCTCCAGGGTCGCGCGTGCCAGCGGGCAGCTCCCAGAGGGCGCGTCCGGCGGCGTGCCGCCACTGGCGGACCAGCACGACCCTGCCGTCGCCGTCGATCGCGACGATCGCGACCGCCCCGGGATGTGCGACCACCTCGCGATGCGCCCTGGTGCCGTCGACGAGCGTGACGTCATCCTCGTGGATGGTCAGCAGCCGGCCCTTGTAGACGGTCCTGCGGGCCGTCGGGGTCTCGCGGAGGTGCTCTGCCGACGCCAGGTCGCCAGAGCCAACGTCAACGCTCACCCGGTGAGTTTGACGCCCCTACGGTCGATTCAGGCGCAGGACCACTCGTGTGCCTGCCCGTGAGCGAACATCTTGGCGGCGATGTTGGCCTGCGCCGCCGGGTCCCAGATGGTGGCCGCCGTCCCCCCGTTGGAGATGAAGGTGGACATCAGGAACTGGAAGACGCCGATATAGGGTCCTCTGGGGTTGACCGAGTTCCAGTGGAAATGGGACTCGCAGTTCGCCGTCCGCAACATCCAGGCGACGTTGACGCCCCACTTCTCGGCGGCCGCGGTGATGTCGGCGACGACCTGCGCCTGGCTCACCGAGAGCCCTGCCGGAACGATGAACGCCGGGCGATAGTGGATCACCCGCGGCGCCGCGGGCTTCGGCCTGTAGCTGCTCGGCAGGATCGGCTGCCGGACCCGAAGCATGATCGGGTGCGTGATCACATTGGTGAGACGGTCCACCTCACCGACTGACGAACGGACGAGGGAGGCGGATGCCGCCACTCCCTGCGCGGGTGTCGTGATGAGCACTGCGGTCGCGGGTCCAGCCACCATCATCAGGCAACCGAGAACCAGGCCGCGTGCCCGTTTGGGCAAATGCAACGTGGATCACTCCTTGCTGGTCGGGCTCCCGGCATTTCTCCCCTGGCCGGAGCTTCTGTACGGCTCGACCCCTGCTGCGCGTCTGGAGACTCGCGTCTCGATGCAGCTGGCGCCCTGAACCGTCGGCGACCGTACCACACCCGGTACTTGTGGCTGCAAGTCGCTCAAACGGAGCGAACGTCACCTACCAGCCGGTGGAAGCGCCGAGGACGCAGGAGCTCGGAGCGGCGTTGAGCACGACCGGGACGTCGACCGTGAGGCTGGTCCCGGACTGCCAGACGAACTGCTCGGACCCCCCGCCGAGGATGGCTCCGGCCTTGTTGCGGCACACCGCGAAGCCGACCACCGGGTCACTTGAGGCGAGCGTCGACGACGGTGTCAGGGACCCCTTGACGTTCCCGAACCCGTGCCCGGTGTGGCATGGCTCACATGAGTACGCGGCTGCGGCGGTCGTGAAGACGGCGCCGATGCTCGTCGGCCATGAGCCGATGCTGACCGTCACGGTCACGCTGGTGGCGCCATTGCAGGCGTCGGTGCAGTCGGCGGTCACGGCGAGGGTCTCGCCCGGCGCGAGGTTGACCGGCACCGACTCGAGGGATCCGAGCGTCCGGCCCGACCGGTGGGTGACGAAGTGCGCGACCACGGAGTCGGCCCCGTGATACGTGGCGTCGTTCTTGAGGTCGGCGACCGGGATGGCCGCAAGGTCGAACGTGCCGACGCCCGAGGCGATGATCGCGACGGTCAGGGTGTCCGGGGGCAGTGGCGTCGGCGTCGGGGTGGGCGATGTCGCGTGGGATGGCGTGGGGGTCGGCGTGGTCGCCGAGGAGCAGGCCGCCAGCATGAGGGCGCCGCCGCTCGTCAGACACAGGAGGAGCGGAGCACGCCGGGGCATCCTCCTCATCCTAGAGAGACATTCATTCGCTGCCCGGGCGGTGACAGAATTGACATGCGGGTCAAGCGCGCGGCGCAGCCCCACCAGGAGGCACGCGGCAATGCACTTCACGGCCGAGCACGACGCGCTCCGCGAGACGATTCGCGACTTCGTCTCCAAGGAGCTGCGTCCCCACGCCGACGAGTGGGAGGCGGCGGAGTACTTCCCGGACGCGGTGTTCCCGCGCATGGGCGAGCTGGGGCTGCTCGGACTGCGGTACCCGGAGCAGTACGGTGGGCAGGGAGGCGACTACTTCAGCGCGATCGTCCTGGCAGAGGAGATGGCTCGGTGCGGCTCCGGCGGGGTGGGGATGGCGGTGAGCGTCCACACCGAGATGGCCACGCCCCCGATCCTCAAGTTCGGGACCGAGGCGCAGAAGCAGCGCTACCTGGTGCCGGCGATCCGCGGCGAGAAGATCGCGGCGCTCGGGATCACCGAGCCCGACGCCGGGAGTGACGTCGCCAACATCCGCACCCGGGCGGAGCGCGTCGACGGCCACTGGCGGATCAACGGCAGCAAGCTCTACATCACCAACGGTGTTCGCTGCGACTTCATCCTGCTGGTCGCGCGCACCGGGCCCCAGGAGGATGGCGCTCACGGGATCACGCTCTTCCTCGTCGACAAGAACCTGCCCGGCTTCACCGTCTCGCGCAAGCTGAAGAAGCTCGGGATGCACTCGAGCGACACCGCCGAGCTCTCGTTCCACGATGTCGAGGTCGGCGACGATGCCGTGCTCGGCGAGGTCGGCCAGGGTTTCTACAACCTCATGTGGGAGCTGCAGGGAGAGCGGCTGATCGGCTCGGCGGGATCGATCGCCGGCGCCGAGGTCGCCTTCGAGGAGACGCTCGCCTGGTGCAAGGAGCGCGAGGCGTTCGGCCGTCCGATCGGGAAGTTCCAGGTCAACCGGCACAAGCTCGTGGACCTGTACACGGAGATCACCGTGACGAAGAACTTCATCTACAGCATCGCCGAGCGCTGGGACCGCGACGAGTATCCCGTCACCGAGATCTCCATGGCGAAGCTTGTTGTGGGACGCGTGACGAGCCTTGTCGCCGACACGTGCCTGCAACTGCACGGCGGGATGGGCTACATGGCCGAGACGGGCATCTCCCGATACTTCCGCGACTCGCGCCTGATCCGCATCGGCGGCGGCACCGACGAGGTCATGAAGGAGATCATCGCCAAGACGGCGCTCGGACTTCTGAGGCTTGACCACTCCGACCCTGGCCTCACCCAATCGCCGGCGAGGTTCCGCCCCGTTCTTCATCGCGATCGTCCTCGACTGCCTGTACGGCATCTTTCTCGTCACCTTCGCAACCCTGAACGCCGCCGAAAGCGTCCACTACTTCAGTGGCGCTGACGGCGCGCGTGGCGTGGCTGCCCTGGCCTTGATGCTGGCCGAGGCTGGAGTTGCATACATGGCGTTTACGAGCGCTCTGCTGCTCCGCCGGAGACGCGTTGCGGCAGCTTCGTTCAACTACTTTGTCGCGGTCACGGCGTTCTTCCTCGCGACGCAGGGGGCCTTCCAGAGAGGCGACCCCGCGATATGGGTACCCCTACTCGTCGGCTCTGTCGTGCTTTTCGCTTGCGTTGTCACACGGTCGACGCGATATGCCATCTCGCCACCCACCCGCGCTCTGGCTGCGCCCACGCCGCGTGACCTCGCGCGCCCTGGTCCGCCTGCTCCCCCGCCGCTGGACCTTCATGCATCCCGCGGCGATCGTGCGCTCACCGTCCTCGTGGGGCCGGCCGTTGTTGCGGGTGGGCTGTGGATGGCTCTAACGGGTCAGTGGTTAGGTTGGGCAGCCGTTGCCCTGTTCGGTGTCGTCACCGTGTCTGGGGTCGTGCAGTGGATCCGTGGTACTCCCCGGCTGACGGCAGGGCAAACCGGTCTGACGCTCACTGGGTTCGGTAAGTCGAAAGCCTACTCATGGGCATCGATCAGCCCGTTCAAGGTCGTCAAGGTCAGTAGCAACCTGCGCCGCGTAGGTTTCAACGTGCTGCCGAAACCGGGACGCGATCCAGAGACTGTATCGATAAACCGAGCCCTGGTCGGCGTTGACAAGAGATTGCCAACCAACTTCGGCGTGAAACCGAAGGAACTGGCTGCGCTGCTCAATCAGTGGCGCGACTGGGCTGCGAACTAAATCCACGACGCGAGCGGCCAGGTGACCACGGAGATCAACGCCAAGACGGCGCTGGGGCTCTTGGGCGCAAGGACTTCCGAGGATGGTTCCTACCACGCTCCAGACCGCCAGGGAATGGATGGGCCTAGGGCTCCTTGGTGTAGGGCGCCACTGCTGTAGCGGCACAGTGCGCATCCGCCGGGTGCACCGCCATCCACAGTTCGGATCCGATGCTCACCCCGTCCGGGTCAGATTGCGCGATCCCCCCGGCGTTCGTGAGTGCGGTGCCAATCCGGTGCCCTGCTACCGAGAAATCGATGGTGACGTCGGCAAGCGGCCCCCCGGTCGCACCAGTCACCGTTGCTGTGAGCTGATTGGGCGGCGTTCCGAAAGCAGTTGGACCGGCTTCGAAGAACGGCGCCGCGGAAATCCTGATCCGCGAACAGCCGCTGTTTGGAGCCGGTGAGTTCGAAGGTGGCGAACCGCACGCCGTCAGAGCTCCAGTCGCCAACAGAAGCAGCGTTCGGCGCACGGCACTCACACGCATTTGGGCCAGTCTAGTTCCGGGGAGCGTCTCCGCTGACACGGCGCGGATCGCGGCGTCGTAACCCTGGCCCTGGTAGCGCTGTTTACCGCCATATGAAACAGCGCGTGGCGGCGGTATTCGTCCTGGGCGGCTCGATCATCATCGCGGGTTGCGGAGGTGCGGCATCGACGTCACCGACTGCGACGCCCACCACTGCGGCAACGCCAACCAGCACCGCAACGCCCGTACCTGCGACTCCAACCCCGGCGCCGACGCCTACACCAACACCAACACCGACGCCGATCCCGACACCGTTCCCGGTTGCCGGTCACATCACCGTCGCCGCGCTCGGCATCAATGTTGCCTTCACCGCGTCGTGCGGTGATTACCTGTCCTACGTTCCGAGCGGAAACACAGTCTGCTACTGGGATATGACGAGTCCCGGCAGTGGGTGGTTCGCCTTCGCGGGCAGCACCACGGGCCCACTGGCCGCATTGAGTCACGGGTCTGCTGGGGCTGTGATCACCTGGACAGTCGGTGGTGCCACACACAGTCGCAAACTCTCCGCGGGAAGCACCGTCCTCACTCGCGATCCCACGTCCGGGCAGTACGGGGGACACGACATACCATCGGGGCAGCACGTCTTCCTCGAGGTGCGCGACGCGACGCAGGAGATCGAATACGACGGAGCGCCCTAGGCGCGTCTCGTGAGCGTCACGCCCATGGACGAGCTGCGCTGACGGCGCAGCTGCCGCCCGTTGCTTCGATAAAGCCAACTCCGACGGTATCTGACGAGCGTGTTCACGATCGGACCGGTCTCCATCGCGCGCAGCGCAAGGCCGGTGGGGAAGATCTGACGGCCCGAGGCGTCGAGGAACGGGGGCAGATGCTGTTCCGCCTGCGCTGCCGGCCGCGACTTTCGGGTGCTGAAATCGAAGAAGTCGATCTCCATGTCCTGCTTTTCCGCCATCCGTCGCATCGTGCACTCGGAGAACCACCAGAGATGCACCGGCGGATTCTCCGTCTGCCAGTACGCCCCATTGGGGTAGAACGACTTGTTCGGCGTGGTGATGAGCGCAGATCCGCCGGGCCGAAGCAGCCGGCGGATGCCGCCAAGGACCGCCACCGGATCGGTGACATGCTCGATCAGCTCGAGCATGACGACGACGTCGGCTGATCCCTCGAGGTCCGCGGGCAGATCGGTGACATCGCCGACGCGGTAGAGATCTCCAAAGCGGGCGCGAGCCTGGTCCACGGCGACGGCGGAGAGTTCGAGGCCGCATGCGTCGTATCCGGCTCGATGCATGGCGAACGTGAGGTATCCCAGTCCGCTGCCAACCTCGACGATTCGCAGACGGCGGGTGCGGCGCTCTCGAAGCGCGGCGCGGATGAAGAGATACATGTCCTCCTCACCCGCGAGCCAGTCCAGAGGGTGTGCGTGCTTGTCGATCGACTTCGCGAAGGTGTCGTACCTGGAGTAGGCCGGGAGAGTTGCGGCGCTCCGGTAGATGTCGTCGTAGATTCCGGGCTCGACGGACATGGGCTCGACGAACTGCGCATCGCAGTACATGCATTCCGCGACCACGAACGTCCCAGGCTGCTGATAGCCTCGGTGCGAACGATTCAGGACGCGCGGCGGTCGCTCACAGATCGGGCAGAGCATGGGGACCGAACTCGCGACGCTGGAACATCGCATGCAGTGTTATCCCCGCTGTCTCGAGCGCCTCGCGTCCCCCTTCCTCACGGTCGACGACGCACCATGCGCCGACGATCGTCGCGCCCGTCGAGAGCACGGCCTCGCTCGCCTGCAGAAACGTTCCGCCCGTGGTGAGCGTGTCATCGACGAGCAGCACGCGCTGCCCGGGATGCAGGTTCGGTCCTTCAATGGCACGGCCGGTGCCGTGGGCCTTCACCTCCTTGCGGACGATGAACGCGGTGAGAGGTCGATCGGTCTCGCCGCTCAACGCCGCGACTGCGGCCGCGATGGGATCCGCACCGAGCGTCAAGCCGCCGATGGCATCGACGTCGTGCTGACGGCAGTGCTCGAGCGCGAACCAGGCCACCAGGTAGAGGCCGCGACCGTCCAGCGTGACCTGCTTGCCGTCGACGTAGTAGTCGCTCTTGCGGCCGCTCGTGAGCGTGAAATCGCCGTACGTGAAGGCACGACTCGCCACGAGGCTGCGCAGCTCATCGCGCATCGCGACGTCGGTCGCGGCCGTCACGCGGTCCACCGCAGCACCGGGTGCCGTGCCGCCAGCACCTCGTCGACGCGGCTCACCGGCGTTTCGTGCGGAGCCGCCTGCACGAACGCCAGGTCACGCTCCGCCTCCTCGACGATCGACGCGCAGATGGCGGCGAGACCGTCGAGGCTCTGCTTCGACTCGGTCTCCGTCGGCTCGAACATGAGCGCCTCGGGAACCGTGAGCGGGAAGTACACGGTCGGCGCGTAGACGCCGTAGTCGAGGAGGCGCTTGGCGACGTCCATCGCGCGCAGACCTTCGACACGGCCGCCGTGCGTGGTCGCGACGAACTCGTGCATGCACGGCGTCTCGACGGCCATCGCGAAGAGCCCCTTGAGCTGCGACTGGAGGTACCGGGCGTTGAGCACGGCGTCGCGTGCGATCCACGGCAGGTGGTCGCCGTACGCGCGGATGTACGCGTAGGCGCGGACCAGCATCCCGAAGTTGCCGTAGTAGGAGCGCACCTTGCCGACGCTCTTCGGCCGCTCGTAGTCGAGATAGAAGCGGTCACCGTCGCGCTCGACGGTCGGCGTCGGCAGGAAATCGATGAGGCGCTCAGCGACGCCGACGGGTCCGGCGCCCGGTCCACCGCCACCGTGCGGAGTCGAGAACGTCTTGTGCAGGTTGAGGTGCACGACGTCGAAGCCCATGTCCCCCGGGCGTGCCACGCCGACCAGCGCGTTGAGGTTGGCGCCGTCGTAGTACACGAGCGCTCCCGCCTCGTGCGCGAGCCGGGCGATCTCGACGATGTCCTTCTCGAAAACGCCGAGTGTGTTCGGGTTGGTGAGCATCACCGCTGCCACCGTGGCATCGAGGTTGCGCGAGAAATCGTCGACGTCGACAGTGCCGTCGTGGTTGCTCTTCACGGTGACGACGTCGAGCCCGCAGGCGGCGGCGGACGCCGGGTTGGTGCCGTGCGCGGAGTCCGGGATGAGCACGCGCGTGCGAGACGTGTCGCCGCGCGCGGCGTGGTACGCCTGGATCATTCGCAGGCCCGTCCACTCGCCGTGCGCTCCGGCCGCCGGCTGCAGCGACATCCGCGCCATCCCCGTGATCGACGCAAGCAGACGGTCGAGCTCCCACATCAACTGGAGCGCGCCCTGCGCGTCGTCCTCGTCCTGGTACGGATGGAGGTTCGCGAAGCCGTCGAGCCAGGCGAGCTGCTCGTCGACGACCGGGTTGTACTTCATCGTGCACGAGCCGAGCGGGTACATCCCCTCATGCAGGTTGTGGTTGCGCCGCGCCAGCCGTCCGAAGTGGCGCGCGAGCACCGGCTCCGGAACATGCGGCACCGGCGCCGGTGCGCTCCGCAGCAGCGACGGCGGGATGGCGGTGTCGTCCATGGTGACGGGCACGCCCGCAGCCGTCACCGCCGGCCCGCTCGTGTAATCGGTGCTCAGCTCGAAGACGAGCGGCTCGTCGACGGCCCAGCCGGCGGTGTGGCGCACGCCCGGAATCGAATCGATCATGCGGGCACCATCGCGACCAGCTCGCTCCGCGCGGCACCGACGACATCGGCCGCGGCACTGACATACCGGTCGATCGCCGCGGGCGATGTGAGCTCGGTGCAGCACACGAGCAATTCGTCCTCGCGGTTCTTGTCGATGCGGCCGAGCGGCAGTCCGGCCACGATGCCGCGTTCGCGGAGCGAGCGGGCAAACGTGGTGGCGCTGCCCGGTGTGCGCAGCACGAACTCCCAGAGGAAGGGTGTCGACGGGTTCGCCAGGGAGAGCCCTTCCACGGAGCCGAGCCGTTGAGCGAGGTGATGCGCCCGCAGCGCGCTGACCTCAGCGACCGAGCGCATCCCACCCGCGCCCATGTGCGCCATGTAGACGGTTGCGGCGAGCGCGATCAGCGCGTGGTTGGTGCAGATGTTGGAGGTCGCATGCTCGCGGCGGATGTGCTGCTCGCGTGCCTGCAACGTCAGCGTGTAGGCGCGGTGCTGGTCGTGGTCGAGGGTCATCCCGACGAGACGACCGGGGATCCGCCGCATCTGTGCCTGCGCCACCGCCATGAAGCCGACGTGCGGGCCGCCGAAGGAGGCCGGAATCCCGAGGGGCTGGCCGTCGCCGACGGCGACGTCGAACCCGCTCTCGCCCGGAGGTGTGAGCAGCGCGCAGGCATGCAGGTCCGTCGCGCAGATCGCGAGCGCGCCCGCGTCGTGAGCGGCCTGCGCGAGTGGCGCGAGGTCCTGGATGGTCCCGACGAAGCTCGGCTGCTGCACCAGCAGCGCGGCGTGATCCGGGCCGAGCGCGGCTCGAACCGCCTCGGGGTCGAGCACCCCGCCGTCGGTTGGGATGACATCGATCGCGATTCGCCGGCCCTCGCCGAACGTGCGCAGCACCGCGATGGTCTCCGGATGGACGCTGTCGGCGACCGCGATGCGCGTCCGGTGGTTCGCCTGGACCGCGATCACCATCGCCTCCGCGGCGGCGGTGGCGCCGTCATACATCGAGGCGTTGGCGACCTCGAGCCCGGTGAGCGCGCAGATCATCGACTGGAATTCGAAGATCGTCTGGAGCGTGCCCTGCGATGCCTCGGCCTGGTACGGCGTGTACGCGGTGTAGAACTCCGGACGGGAGATCGTCCCGCGCACGATGGCCGGGCTGAATCGCCGGTAGACGCCCGCGCCGAGGAAGCTGTCGTAGGCGCTGAGCGATCGGTTCCGCGAGGCGAGGCGGTCGAGCTCCGCGACGAGGTCCTGCTCGGAGAGCGGCGGCGGGAGATCGATCGCGGGGTTGCGAAGCGAAGCCGGGATCGTCGTGAAGAGGTCCGCCTCGGTCGCCGCCCCCACGGCGTCGAGCATCTCGCGTCGCTCGGCGTCGGAGTTGGGGAGATACGCCATGCTCAAAGTATCGCCGCCCCCCGAGGAGGTTTGCTCCGCGCGAGCGGCGGTAGACTGCTAGGGATGTCCAAACGCGCCTCCACCGTCTCCATCGAGGATCTCGTCGCCGCGATCGAGACCGCCCGCGACAAGGTCATGGCCGATGAGGTCAAGAGCCTCGTCAAGCTGGGCCTCCCCAAGACCGTCGCCTACAAGATGGTCGCCGACCGGTATCGCCAGCGCGCCGAGGGTGACGACGGAGAAGCAGACTCCGCGAGCCCCTGGCCCGACATGTCCTGACGCCGCGCTCAGACGCCGGCGTTGGAGCGTGAGGCGGCCCTGCGCCGCCCGCGGATGTACCAGACGATCACCGCGATCAGGATCAGCACCGCGAACCCGATCGCGATCTTGCTGATCGGCCCCGACACCTTCGTGTAGTTCGCGCCCACCTCGTAGCCGAGCACGCCGAGGAAGGTCACCCAGATGGTCGACCCGAGCAGCGAGAGCGTGGCGAACCAGACGGGTTGCACCTTGGCGAGGCCTGCCGGGAACGAGATGTAGGTGCAGATCACGGGCAGCATCCTGCCGAAGAACACCGTCAGCAGCCCGAAACGGTCGAACCACCGGTCGGCGAGGTCCAGATGGCTTGGCGAGATCCCGATTCGCCTGCCCGGCCCGAGCAGGAGCGGCCGCCCGAAGCGCCGCGCCAGGGAGTAGGCGATCAGCGCGCCGATCACGTTCCCGGCGATGCCCGCGACGATCACCGCCACGATGTTGAAGTGCCCGGTCGCGGCAAGCACGCCGGCCACCGGCATGATCACCTCGCTCGGGAAGGGCACGCCGCAGCTGTTGATCAGCATCAGCGCGAGCACGATGAGGATCCCCCCGCTGGTGACCCACTGACCGATCACGCCGCCCATCGCCGCGGATTGTGGCCTACGCTGCCGCGAATATGCGGCGAATCCTCCGCCCCTCCTCGCTGCGGCCCTGGCCGGTGCCGTTCGACGCTGAGGCGGAGCTCGACTGGGGGCAGCCCGAGTACGCGCGTCGCCTGCTTCAGGAGCACCTCGATCAGTCGCATGACGGCGCGAGCCGGCGCAGGACCGTCATCGCGCAGCACGTCCGCAGGCTCAGGCGCCTGCTCCCCGCGCCGCCGGCCCGGATCCTCGACGCCGGGTGCGGGCCCGGCCTCTACGCGGTTGCGCTCGCCGGCCTTGGGCATCACATTACCGGTGTCGATGTCAGCGGGCCGGCGCTGGGCTACGCGCGTGAGCTGGTTCGCGACGCGCACCCGAGTGGCACCGCGCACTTCGTGCGCGCCGACCTCCGCGATGTGGACCTCGCGCCGGGGGCGTTCGATGCGGCGCTCCTCGTGTACTTCGTCCTCGAGGCGTTTCCACGAACCGAGCAACCCACGGTGCTCGCGCGCATCGCGGCAGCGCTCGAACCGGGCGGTGTCCTGATCGCCGAGCTGCGCGTCCGTCCGCAGCAGCCTCCGGGTCGTCTCGACTGGTGGGATGTCGTCCCGAGCTCGCTGCTCTCCGACAGACGTCATGTGCTGCTCGGCGACTCGGTCTACGACCCGCGCCGCCACACCTACGTGCTCCGCGACGTCGCGGTGTTCGACGACGGCACGGTCGCTGTGCGCCAGACGAGCGGATGGCTCTGCCCGTTCGGGTCGATCCCACGGCTCTTCAAACGCGCCGGATTCGGGGAGGTGGCGATCTACGACGGATGGACCCGCGCGGAGGGATCCCCGCTCTCCGAGAGCCTCCTGGTGGTCGCGCGGCGGCGAAAGACCTGACGCACCCCAGGACGGGAGGTGTGAGCCGCTACCATTGCCCTCCTTCGGTCCGGGAGTCCTGTCTGGAGTTCATTCACCATGCCGACGCCCACGCCTGATCGCATCCGCACCGTCGCCGTCGTCGGTCACAGCCACGACGGCAAGACGACCCTCTGTGAAGCCCTGCTGCACACCGCCGGCGCGACGCAGCGCATGGGCTCGACGGAGCAGGCAACCTCGCTCTTCGATTTCGAGCCCGAGGAGCAGCGCCACTCGATGAGCATCGGGCTCTCCATCGCCCACTGCGACTGGGACGGCTACCGCATCAACCTCATCGACGCGCCCGGCTTCCAGGACTTCGCCGGCGAGGTGGTCGAGGCGCTCGCGGTGGCCGACGCCGCGGTGCTGGTCGTCGCCGCGACCGGGACCGTGCAGGTGGGGGCCGAGATGGCGTGGGAGATGATCCGCGCCGCCGGCGTCCCCGCGCTCATCGTCGTGAATCGCATGGACAAGGAGAACGCCGCGTACGAGGCGACCGTCGACGCGCTGCGCGAGACCTTCGCGCGCACACCGATCGCCGTGGCGGTCCCGATCGGCGCCGCCGACGGATTCCGCGGCTACGTCGACCTCGTCAACGACAGCGCGCACGAGTTCGACGGGCGAGGGCGCGCGACCGACACCGTCGTCCCGGCCGACATCAACGCGGAGATCGAGCGCGCCCACGCGGCTCTCGTCGACGCCGCCGCGGAAAGCGACGACGCCCTGCTCGAGAAATATCTCGAGGGCACCGAGCTCACGGACGATGAGGTGCGCACCGCGCTGCACGCTGCGACCGCCCGCGGATCGCTGGTGCCGATCGTGTGCGCCGCGGCGGCAACCGAGAAGGGCGCGAGCCTCGTGCTCGACAGCATCGTTCGCTACCTCCCCGCACCGACCGAGCGCACGCGCACCGCCGTCGACGCGAAGGGCGCCGAGATCTCGATCGCGTGCGACCCGGACGGCAAGCTCGTGGCGCACGTCTTCAAGACCACCGTCGACACGTTCGGCAAGGTCTCGTTCTTCAAGGTGATCCGCGGGACCATGCGCGGCGACAGCCATCCTGTCACCGTGCGGCTGGGCCAGGAGGAGCGGTTTGCGCAGCTGGGCCAGCCCAACGGCAAGGCGATCGTCACGGTGCCCGAGGTCGTCGCCGGCGACATTGGCGTCGTCACGAAGCTCGCGCACACGCAGACGGGCGACACGCTCTGCGTCAAGGAAACGCCCGTCACGCTGCCCGCGCTGCCTTCCCCGGTGGCCACGGCCTCGGCGGCGATCGTCGCCCGGACCAAGGGCGACGAGGACAAGATCATGAGCGCGCTCGCGCGCCTCACCGAAGAGGATGTGACGTTCTCGACCGACCGGGATCCCGTGACCAACGAGGTCCTCGTGCACGGGCTCGGCGACGTGCATCTCGACGTCGCGCTCGAGCGCATGAAGCGCAAGTTCGGCGTCGACGCGGAACTGCATCCGCCGAAGATCCCCTACCGCGAGACCATCACCGGCACGGCGCGTGTGGCGCACAAGTACAAGAAGCAGTCGGGTGGCGCAGGGTTGTACGGCGACGCGACGATCGAGATCGAGCCGCTCCCGCGCGGCGGCGGCTACGAGTGGGAGGACAAGATCTTCGGCGGGTCCATCCCGCACCAGTTCCGCCCCTCGGTCGAGAAGGGCGTGCGTCAGACCATGGAACAGGGAGCGGTGACCGGCAACCCGATCGTCGACGTGAAGGTGCGGCTCGTCGACGGCTCGACGCACGCCGTCGACGGCAAGGACATCGCTTTCCAGATCGCGGGTGCGATGGCGATGCGCGAAGCGGTGCAGAAGGCGTCGCCGGTGATCCTCGAACCGATCATGGATGTGCACGTGACCGTGCCCGAGCGGTTCACCGGCGACATCATGGGACTGCTCAACTCCAAGCGCGGTCGCGTCGGCGGCATGAACCCGCTCGGTGACGGCCGTGCCGAGGTGAACGCGCACGTGCCGCAGTCGGAGATGTACACGTTCCCCGTCGAATTGCGTGCCATGACCCAGGGACGCGGCAGATACTCGATGGCGTTCTCGAGCTATGAGGAAGTGCCCGCGCACGTGGCGCAGAAGCTCATCGAGGCGCACAGCAGCAGCGAACATTCGGCCGCATGACGCGGCAGGTGAGGTAAGGAGTGAGCCATGGGTGAGACGGTCGAATTTCCGAGCAACGGGCACACCGCGACCGGATACCTCGCGACACCGTCGAGCGGTCGCGGTCCGGGCGTCGTGGTCATCCAGGAGTGGTGGGGACTCGTCCCGCACATCACCGATCTCTGTGACCGGTTCGCATCGGAGGGATTTGTGGCCCTCGCTCCAGACCTGTATCACGGCAGGGCGACCAAGGAGCCCGACGAGGCGGGGAAGCTCCTCATGGAGCTCGATCTCCCGCGGGCCGCTCGTGACATGCTCGGCGCGGGCAGGTGGCTGGCTGAGAGCGACCGCACCGCCGGGGACCGTGTCGGGATCGTCGGGTTCTGCATGGGCGGCGCCCTGGCGCTCTACGCCGCCACGCTGAGCGACGTGTTCGCCGCGGTGGTGCCGTTCTACCCGTACATGGGCGTGACCGCGGCTGCCAAGCCCGACGTCGCGAACATCAAGGGCGCCGTGCTCGGCCACTTCGCGGAGAAGGACGAGGCGTACACGCCCGAGCAGGTCTCCGCGCTCGAGGCGGAGCTCCGCGCCGCCGGCGTCGACGTCGAGTTCTTCTGGTACCCCGGGGCCGACCACGCCTTCTTCAACGACACCCGTCCCGAGGTCTTCGACTCCGACGCCTCGCGGCTCGCCTGGGAGCGGACGCGGGCCTTCTTCCGGACCCATCTGGCCACGACGGTCGCCCCCGTCTGAGGACACCCACCCCGGACGTCGTGGAGGGGCCGCGGCTGAATTCGGCTCCAATTCGGGTCCGATGTGTCTAGAATGCCCGCAACCTGCCTCCGAGCAGTCGCACAACCACCCCAACCACCCGGAGGAGAGCAAATGGCCACCGGCTATTGCCTCAAATGCAAGGAGCAGCGCGAGATCAAGGGCGCTGAAGCCATCACCATGAAGAACGGCAAGCCCGCGACCACCGGCACGTGCCCGGTCTGCGGCACCAAGATCTTCAAGATCGGCAAGGCCGCCTAGCGGTCACCCGCCGGGATGGGCGCCTGTACCCACCCGGCGGAGCGCGTACTGGTGACGGGGTGCAGGCGCGCCCCACACCACCACACCCGCGGGCTCAGGTGGGTCCCAGCAGCTCCCGACGGAGTTGATCGAGTGGGAGCGCCCCCATGTGCAGCGCATCCATGTGGAACCGCTTCAGATCGAACGCGGGGCCGAGCCGTCCCCGGAGCTGCGAGCGAATGTCGAGCCAGACACGCTCGCCGACCTTGTAGCTGATTGCCTGCGCCGGCATCCCGCAGTAGCGTTCGAGCTCGCTGAGCGCGAAGCCCGGGCCGCCGAAGTAGCTGTAGCGAGTGACGAAGGGGAGCGCGACCTCCCAGTCCCAGACCTTGCCGGGCTCGTAGCGCTCGGCGGCCGGGATCGCGAGTTGCAGATGGAGCCCGATGTCCACGATGACGCGCATCGCCCTGAAGGCATGGGCGGCGAGCATCCCGAGCCGGTAATCGGGATTCTCCAGATAGCCGAGCTCCTCCATGAGCCGCTCGGCGTAGAGCGCCCATCCCTCGCCGTGGCCCGAGTAGAAGCCCATCTCGCGCTGGAACCTGCTGAGCCGGTCCTGGAAGGTCATGCAGAGGCCCACCTGGAGGTGATGGCCCGGGACGCCCTCGTGGTACGCGGTGCTCACCTCGGTCCAGAGCGGGAACCGGGTCCGGTCCCTCACCGGATACCAGGTCCTGCCGGGTCTCGAGAAGTCCGCTGACGGCGGCGTGTAGTACATCGCCGCCGCCGTCCCAGGTGGGGCCTGGCGGCACTCGACACGGCGGATCTCCTCGGGAATGTCGAAGTGGACGCCGTCGAGCTCGTCGATCGTTCGGTCGGTCAGGCCCTGCAGGAAGCCGAGGAGCTCGTCGACGCTCTCGAGACTTCGCTTCGGGTCCTCACGCAGCAGCGCGATGGCGCCGTCGAGGCCGAGTCCCGGGGCGATCAGGTCCGCGGTCCGGTCCATCTCCGTCTCCACGCGGTGCAACTCCTCCCAGCCCCAGGCGTAGACCTCGTGGAGGTCGCAGGTGAGGCCGAGAAAGCGTCGTACTCCGAGGGCGTACAGGTCCTCGCCCGCCGCGTCCGAATCGCGCGAGAGCGGGGCGTACTCGTCGCGCAGGAATTTCGCGAGGTCCGCGTAGGCGGCGGTCGCACGCCGGGCACCGGCGCGGAGTGCCTCGGCATCGCCTCCCGCGGATTCGCCTGCCGCGGCGAGCGCCTCGAAGTACGGCGTCCCCGGCTGGTTCTCACCACCGAGCGTCCCTGCCTGGCCGGCGCAGACGAGTGCCTGCCGCCGCGGCGCGATCCGGGCGGTCGCGAGGCCGTGGCGCAGTGACTTCGTGAAGCCACTGATCGCATCGGGCACGCGCGACATCCGCGCCGCGATGTGCGCCCAGTCCTCCGGTGTGGCGCGCGGAGCGCCGTCGAAGGCTGCGCGGATGAACGAGATCGGGGAGTCGAAGGCGGAGAGCTGCCGCCATGGGTTGCCGGCCGCAAGGCCCTCGAGCATTACCTCGATCCGATCGCGCATCACCGCCGCGGCGATGCGATCCTCGTCGTTCTCCGGTTGCGACGCATCGAGGGTGTGGAGCGTCGCACGTGCGAGGTCGGCGCGCGCCTCGACGCCGTCCGGCGAGTAGTCGGTGACCTGGTCGTCGAACCCCGGCTCGCCGATGGCCGTTGCCGTGAAGGGATCGAGGCCGCAGAGGTTCTCGACGTACGAGTCGGAGAGACGGAAGATCGCTGTCACGAGCGCGAGATTACGCCTCGAGTGCGACCACCGCGCCGACCCCGGCGATCGACGCGACCCGGTCGCCTTCGTCGAGCCGCATGATGATCACGCCCCGTGTCTGCCGGCCGGAGATGCGCACCTGCTCGAGCGGGATGCGGATCACCTGGCCCATGGTCGAGATGACCATCAACTCCTCGTCGAGCGCGTCGACGACGCGCATCCCGACGATCTCGCCGATCTTCGGGATCGCGGTCTGGTCGACCGTGTAGACGCCCTGGATGTTGCGGCTCTTGATCGGGTAATCGCTCATCGGGGTCAGCTTGCCGAAGCCGTTCTCGGTGATCACGAGCACGTGGCCCTCGGGGTTCACGATGTCGAAGCCCGCGACCTCGTCGCCCTTGCGCAACCGGATGGCGCCGACGCCCATCGTGTCGCGACCCATCGGGCGCACCTCCTTCTCCGTGAAGCGCGAACCCTTGCCCTGACGCGTGACCACGAGGACCTCGTTCCCGCCGGAGGACCGGCGCACCCAGTTCAGCTCGTCGTCGTCCTGCAGGTTGATGGCGATCAGGCCGTTGCGGCGCACCGCGGCATACGCGGCCGCCGGCGTCTTCTTGATCTGGCCCAGCTTCGTCACCATGACGAGGTACTGCTCGTCGCTGAAGACCTCCATGTCGATCAGCGCAGTCACCTTCTCACCCTGGTCGACGTCGATGAGGTTGATGATCGGGATCCCCTTGGCCTGGCGCTTCACATCGGGAATCTCGTGCGTGCGCAGGCGGAACACGCGACCGCGGTTCGTGAAGAACAGCATGTCGCTGTGCGTGTTCGCCGTCGTCGAGTGCTCGATGTAGTCCTCGTCGGTTGAGCGCCGCGCGCCGACGATGCCCTTGCCACCGCGATGCTGCGCCCGGTACGTGTCGAGCGGCATGCGCTTCACGTACCCGCGATGCGTGAGCGTCACGAAGACCTGCTCCTGCGGGATGAGATCTTCCTCGTTCATCTCGAGCTCGTCGTGGCGGATCTCGCTGCGTCGCGGATCGGCGAAGCGCCGGCGCAGGTTGGTGACCTCGTCCTTGATGACGGCGTCGATGAGGCGCGGGTTCGCGAGGAGCTCCTCGAGCTGATTGATCCTCTTGATCAACTCCTCATACTCCTCGCGGAGCTTGCCGCTCTCGAGTTGTGTGAGCCGGCCGAGCCGCAGGTCGACGATCGCCTTCGACTGACGGTCGGTGAGCTGGAAGCGCTCCTCGAGGGCGCTCTGCGCGGCCTTCTCGTCCTGCGCGGCGCGGATGATCCGGATCGTCTCGTCGAGGTTGTCGAGGACCTTGATCAGTCCTTCGAGGATGTGCGCCCGGTCGCGCGCGGTCTCCAGCTCATGCCGCGTGCGCCTCGTCACCACGTTCTGGCGATGGCTGATGTAGTGCTGGAGCATCGCCTTGAGGCTCAGCACCTGCGGCCGCCCGTCGACGATGGCAAGCATCAGCGCGCCGAAGGTCATCTGCAGCTGGGTGTGCTTGTAGAGGTTGTTGAGCACCGTGTGCGGGCGCGCGTTCGACTTCAGCTCGATGACGATGCGAACTTTGTCCTCGCGTCCCGACTCGTCATGGAGGTCGGCGATCCCGTCGATCTTGCGATCGTTGACCAGCTCCGCGATCGTCTGCATCAGCCGCGATTTGTTGACCTGGTATGGGAGTTCGCGAACGATGATCTGCTCGCGCCCCGACTTCGACTCCTCGAAGTCCACCTGTGCGCGCATCACGATCCGCCCGCGGCCGGTGCCGTAGACGTTGGCGATGTCGCGTGTGTAGATGATCCCTCCGGTGGGGAAGTCCGGTCCCTTGACGATGCGGATCAGGTCCTCGGTCGCCGTGTCGGGGTCGTCGATGAGGCGCACCACCGCATCGCAGATCTCGCCGAGGTTGTGCGGCGGGATGTTGGTCGCCATGCCCACCGCGATCCCGCTCGCCCCGTTGACGAGCAGGTTCGGGAGGAGCGACGGCATCACGACCGGCTCGCGGACCCCGGGCACGTTGGCGAAGTTCGGGCCAAAGTCGACGGTATCCTTCTCGATGTCGTCGACGAGGCTCATGGCCACGGCGGTCATGCGCGCCTCGGTGTACCGGTACGCCGCGGGCGGGTCGCCGTCAACCGACCCGAAGTTACCCTGGCCGTCGATGAGCGGATAGCGCATCACCCACGGCTGGGCGAGGCGAACCAGCGTGTCGTAGACGGCCGAGTCACCGTGGGGGTGATACTTCCCGAGGACCTCACCGACGACCGCAGCGCACTTCTGGTACCGCGCCCCGGCGGTCATCCCCGTGTCGAGCATCGCCCAGAGAATGCGTCGCTGCGCCGGCTTGAGCCCGTCGCGGATGTCCGGGAGCGCGCGGCTGATGATCACGCTCATCGCGTAATCCATGTAGGAGGCGCGCATCTCCGCCTCGAGCTCGATCGGGTGGATCTGACCGGGTTCGAAAATCGCCATTACTGGACTCCAACCTCCGCGGGGGTTCTCACCGCGCCCGCGATCACCGTGCTGACAGCCTGGTCGGCAGCCCGTGCGGCGACGCGGATCGCATTCATCGTCGCCTCGGCGTCCGAACGGCCGTGAGCGATCACCACCTCACCGGCGACGCCGAGGAGGAGCGCGCCGCCCGTCTTCCGGTAGTCGACGCGGTCGCGAAGCGGGCGCAGCTTCGGTTTGAGCAGTGCCCCGCCCACCTTGCCTCTGACTGACTTTCGCGCTTCGCGAGCGATGCTCGAGAAGAGGAAGTCACCGATCCCCTCGGCAACCTTGAGCACGACATTGCCGGTGAAGCCGTCGGTGACCACGACGTCGCAACCGCCGCGGAACACGTCCTTGCCTTCGACGTTGCCGACGAAGTTGATCGGGAGTGCGGCGATCAGCGGATGCGCCGCCTGGACGAGCTCGGAGCCCTTCTCGGCCTCCTCGCCGTTGCTGAGCAGTGCGATGCGCGGGAGCTCGATGCCGAGCATGGTGCGCGCGTACACGTCGCCCATCAGCGCGAACTGCGCGAGCCACTCCGGCTTGCAGTCCGTGTTCGCGCCGACGTCGAGCATGAACGTCTGCCCCGATTCGCTCGGAAATGAGGCGCCGATCGCGGGGCGGCTGATGCCGGGGATGCGCTTGATGGTGAACAGCGCGGCGGCGAGCATCGCGCCGCTGTTGCCGGCGCTCACCACGGCGCTCGCGCTGCCCGCCGCGACGAGCGCGCAGCTGCTCACCAGCGACGAGTCGCGCTTGGAACGCACCGCGTTTGCGGGATGCTCGTTCATCTCGATGACCTCACGGGCGTCGACCACGGTGATCGCGCCGCCCGGCGCGCTTCCGGCGCTTCGCAGCTCTGACTCGACGGCCTCGCGCCGGCCGACGAGCATCACCGCGAGCCCATGCTCATTGACGGCGCGGAGTGCGCCGCGCACGATCTCTGCCGGGGCGTTGTCACCGCCCATCGCGTCGACCGCGATCGGGAGGGACATCAGACGTCGAGGTTGCGCACGCTCGTCGCGTGGGTCTGGATGAATCGCTTCCGAGGCTCGACGTCCGAGCCCATGAGCCGGTCGAAGATGTCGTCCGCCTTGAGCGCGTCGGCGACGCCGACCTGGAGCAGCACCCGCCGATCGGGATCCATGGTCGTCGCCCACAGCTCCTCGGACATCATCTCGCCGAGGCCCTTGTACCGGGAGATCTCCGTGTCGCGTCCCATCGCCTTGGCCTTGTCGTCGCGCTGGTCGTCGCTGAACGCGTACTCGGTCTGCCGGTTGCGCCCCTTGCCCTTCTCGAGCTTGTACAGCGGCGGTTGCGCGAGGTAGAGGTAGCCGCCGTCGACGAGCGGGCGCAGGTGGCGCCAGAAGAACGTGAGCAACAGGGTGCGGATGTGCGATCCGTCGACGTCGGCGTCGGCCATGAGCACGATGCGGTGGTAGCGCAGCTTGTCGACGCTGAACGTCTCGCCGAACCCCCCACCGAGCGCCATGATCAGGTCCTTGATCTGCTCGTTGCCGAGGATCTTGTCCGCCCGAGCCTTCTCGACGTTCAGGATCTTGCCTCGAAGCGGCAGGATCGCCTGGTTGCGACGCTCGCGCGCCTCCTTGGCGGTGCCGCCTGCGGACAGTCCCTCGACGATGAAGATCTCGCAGTGCGCGGGATCGCGCTCGCTGCAGTCAACCAGCTTGCCCGGCAAGGTCGCCGACTCGAGGAGCGACTTGCGCTGCACGAGGTCTCGAGCCTTGGCTGCGGCCTGACGAGCGCGTGCCGCGGTGAGCGACTGATCGATGATCTTGCGCCCGTCGCCGGGGTTCTCCTCGAGGTACTGCATGAGCGCGTCGCTCAGCACCGTCGAGACCTGACCGGTCACCTCGCTGTTGCCGAGCTTCGTCTTGGTCTGACCTTCGAACTGCGGCTCGCGCAGCTTGACGCTGATGACCGCGGTGAGCCCGTCACGGACGTCGTCGCCGGTGAGGTTCGGGTCCTGCTCCTTGAGGATGGCCGCCTTCCGCGCGTACTTGTTCAGCGTCGCGGTCAGCGCTGTGCGGAACCCGGTGACGTGCGCGCCACCCTCCTCGGTGTGCACGTTGTTGGCGAACGCGAGGACATGCTCGGTGAAGACGGTGTTCTGATACTGCAGCGCGATCTCGACGACGTTGCCGTCGATCTCGCGTTCCACGTACATCGGCTTGAGGTTGATGACGTTGCGGTTGGCGTTGAGGTAGCGCACGAAGGACTGGATCCCGCCCTCGAAATGGAACGTGTACGCCGCGTCGTCACGCTCGTCGGCGAGCTGGATCGTGATGCCCTTGTTGAGGAAGGCGTAGCTGCGCAGCGAGTTCTGGATGGTCTCCCACGAGAAGTCGATCTCCGGGAAGATCTCCGGGTCCGGCCAGAAGCGGACGTAGGTGCCGCGCCGGTTGGTCTTGCCAACCACCGCGACAGGCGCGTCCGGCACGCCGCGCGTGTACTCCTGGCGATGCACCTCACCGTCGAGATAGACCTCGACGAGCAGACGCTCGCTCAGCGCGTTGACGACGGAAAGGCCAACCCCGTGGAGGCCACCGGAAACCTTGTAGCCGCCGCCGCCGAACTTTCCACCGGCGTGCAGCGTCGTGAGCACGACTTCCAGCGCCGAGCGTTTCGCGGTCGGGTGCATGCCGACTGGGATGCCACGCCCGTTGTCGAGGACCGACACGGATTTGTCGGCATGGAGGACCACCTTGACCGTGTCGCACCAGCCGGCGAGAGCCTCGTCGATGCTGTTGTCGACAAGCTCGACCACAAGGTGGTGCAGGCCGCGAAGGTCCGTTGACCCGATGTACATGCCGGGTCTGCGGCGGACAGGCTCGAGACCTTCCAGAATCTGGATCTGGTCGGCCGAGTACGTGTCCTTGGCAACCCGGCCAGTGCCGGCGGGATGCGGGCCAGAGCCGCCGTCAGTGCGGTTCGGGGTGGACTCGACCGCCATCTCTTCGGGGCGTTCGGGGCGTGCGGTGTCGGTTATCGGTGATGCTCCGGTGGTGACGTGAGTCTTTGAAGTGGGGCCATAGGTGAAACCGCTCGATTGTCCAGCGCTGATCGCTCAAATCGGCCGTTCCAGATGGCTCTATTCTACCAGCCCGGCGGGCTGTTTCGCTCTCCTCGACGAGGTACGCTGCACTAGCATCACGAGCGTGAAGGACATTGTCCGCGCCGGTTGCACGGCACCTCGTCCCCAAGGTCGCCGACGTGCCTGAAGAAGCACTTCAAGAGTACCGCCGCAAGCGCGACTTCAAACAGACGCCTGAGCCCAGCGGAGACCCTGTCGGACGTGCCGATTCGGACCGCTCGGCCTGGGATCTGCTCCCCCACGGGCACCGCTTCTGCGTGCAGAAACACCGGGCCACGCGCATGCACTTCGATTTCCGGCTCGAGCACAACGGCGTCCTCCTCTCCTGGGCGATTCCGAGGGGTCCGACACTCGATCCCTCGAAGAAGCGCCTCGCCGTGCAGACGGAGGATCACCCCATCGACTACGGCGAATTCGAGGGCGTGATCCCCTCCGGGTACGGCGCCGGCACGGTGATGCTCTGGGACATCGGAACCTTTGAGTGGATCAAGGAATCCGCCGAGGACGTCGAGCGATCCAGGGTCCGAGGTGATGTGAAATTCCAGCTCACCGGCACGAAGATCTCCGGGGAGTTCGCGCTCGTCCACATCGGAGAGCGCGGACGCCAGTACGGCGGCAGCAGCGACGGCACCAAGAACTGGCTGATGCTCAAGAAGCGCGACTCGTTTGTCGTGCCGGGGTTCGAGGCGATTGACCTCGATGTTTCGGTCAAGACCGGCAGAAGCTTGGCGGAGATCGCGAGTGAGGGTGGCGGCGATCCCCGGGAGATGCGGCGGGCTCGGGCTCGGGGCGAGGCGGTCGTGCCGGTCAGCGCTCCGGCGGCCGTCGGACCGGCTCGAGCGCCGGCGCCGATGCTGGCCACCTCGATCGAGAAGCCGTTCTCGCGGGAGGGATGGATCTTCGAGCTGAAATACGACGGGATTCGCGCGATGGTGAGCGTGGAGGGCGACGCGGTGCGCATCACCGGCCGGCGTGGCGGCGACGAGACCTCGCGATATCCAGAGGCGCACTCGATCAGAGCGGGGATCCGGGCTCGACAGGCGGTGATCGACGGCGAGCTCGTCGTCCTCGACACCGACGGCCGCCCGTCGTTCGAGCGGTTGCAGCAGCGCATCAATGTCGGGCGGGAGAGCGATGCGCGGCGCATCGCAGCCGAGCACCCGGTCACGTTCATCGCTTTCGACCTGCTGCAGCTCGAGGGCCGCGACCTGCTCTCCACCGAGCTGCGCATTCGCAAGAAGACGCTGCGCGAGACCATCGTCGACTCGCCGTACATCCTCTTCGCCGAGCACGTCGAGCGCGACGGCATCGCGCTGTTCGACGTGGCGCGCCGCTCCGGTGTCGAAGGGATTGTCGGCAAGCGCGCGGACTCGCAGTATCGCCCCGGGTTGCGCACGCCGGACTGGGTGAAGATCAAGTCCTGGCGGAGCCAGTCCTGCGTGATCGCCGGGTACACGGCCGGTCGCGGCCGGCGGACCTCACAGCTCGGGGCGCTCATCCTCGCGGTCCTCGTCGAGGGACGCCTCGTCCACTGCGGTCAGGTCGGCACCGGTTTTGACGAGAGGACATTGCGAGACATCAGGGAACGCCTCGCCCCACTCGTCGTCCCGACGTGTCAGCTCGACAAGATCCCGAAGACATCGGAGCCTGCAACCTGGGTGAAACCGGAGCTGGTCTGCGAGGTTCGCTACTCCGAATGGACCAACGAAGGCATGCTGCGTCACCCCGCGTTCCAGAGGCTGAGACCGGATCAGACAATCGAAGACACCCGCCGCGAGAACAGCAAGAGCAAGGTCGAAGCTGCCCCCAAGGTCGAGGCCAAGGCCGAAGCAGGGCAACGTGTCGAGGCCTCTGGCAACGAGAGAATGCCCGCTGCCCAGTCCCCCTCGGACAACGCACCAAGCTCACGTGGTCAGCGGCGTCGAGGCGGCCAGAAACCCAGCGCAAGTACCGGCCCGGGCGAAACGATTTCAGCAAGAAGGAGTCCGGGTGGCTCGGTGGGGAGCAGCGTCGCCGGAGTGCTTGGCGACGAGGATGCGTCGCCCTCCAGAATCACCGACATCCCTAAGGAGACCCAGCGCGGAGGTGACGAGGGGCCCCCAAGGAGACAGAACCCGGACATCAATGCGTCGCTCGAAATCCTGAAGACCTTGCACGGCAACGCGCGCTGGGAGATAGCGGGCCGGCGCCTGCCGTTGACCAACCTGGACAAGGTGCTCTGGCCAAAGGACGGCCTGACAAAGCGGGACATGATCGAGTACTACGTTCGCATGGCCGCCTACATGCTTCCGTACCTTCGCGACCGTCCCCTCTCGATGCAGGTCTTCCCAGATGGCATCGATGGAAAGTCCTTCTGGCGCAAGGACAAACCCGAGCATGCCCCCAAGTGGATCGAACTCGTGGACGTACCACGGCGAGAAGACGAAGACCTACATCGTCGTCAACGAGGTCGCGACTCTCGCGTGGGTCGCGAACGCCGGAGTCATCGACCTGCATCCCTGGCATTCGCGCATCGACGAGCCGAACGAACCGGACTGGGCGGTCTTCGACCTCGACCCCTTCGAGCCGGCCACATTCCAGGACGTCATCAACATCGCCAAGCTCGTGAAAGCCGCGCTCGACCACTATTCGATGCACGGGGTCATCAAGACGAGCGGGCAGACCGGTCTCCAGATCTACGTCCCGGTGCGGCGCGGCCCCGACTACTCGGCGGTGCGCCACTGGGTCGAGGAGGTCGGCCGCGCCATCGACCAGGCGGCGCCGGGACGCGTCAGCTGGGAATGGGCGGTTGCGAAGCGAACCGGTCGCATCCGTATCGACTACACGCAGAACATCATCAACAAGACCCTCGCCGCTCCGTACTCGCTGCGTCCGGCGCCGGGAGCGCCGGTGTCGACGCCCATCACGTGGGACGAGCTCGACGACCCGGAGCTACGCCCCGATCGATGGACGATCGCCACGATCGCGCAGCGAGTCGCTGAGCGCGGCGACCTCTTCGCCCCCGTGCTCCAGGCGGACCAGGCGCTGCCCGAAGGCGCCTGAGATGCGCATGAACGGCTTCGAGCGGGTACGCTCCGGCGCTATGCGGCAGTCGCTGATCCCCCTCATCGCGCTCGTCGCCACGGGTGTGCTCGCCGCATGCGGTTCGGACACCACGACCAACCCGCCCACCGAGACAGCGGGAGTGACGACGCAACCCACCGCGACGGCTACCGCGACTCCCGAGCCGACGCCCACGCCCACGGCGACGCCGGCCATCCCGTGCATGCCCGGGCAGTTCGAGATCGACATCAACAACCAGCAGGGGGCCGCCGGCACGATCTACGCGACCTTCGAGATTCGCAACACCTCGACGACCGACTGCACGGAGAACGGCTACCCGAAGCTCCAGATGCTCGGTGATGGCGGAGGGTTGCTCTCGACATCCTGGACCAACGACAACTCCATGGCATCACCTTCAGCCGTGAGCCTCACCGCCGGCTCGGATCCGCTCGGGGCGGCGGGCGCGACCGGACACGGCTTCTTCCTCGTCTCCTGGACCGACGCGACGTGCTCAGCGGCCGCGTCCACGTCACCGAAGTACTGGCAGATCACGCTGCCGACCACAGGATTTCAGACCGACGTGACCGCAATGCCGGACAGCGACGTCTGCAGCGGCGCGATCAAGATCGGTCCGATAAAGTCGGCGCCGTACAACTGAGCCGGCGCGGGCCGTCGAGGCGACCGACGCCAAAGCACGATTCCCAATAGAATTCGGCCATGGCAGTGCTGCTGCTCAACGCATCGTTGCAGCCGCTCAACGTGATCAGTCACCGGCGGTTGGTGGTCCTCCTGACCAAGGAGCGCGTGGCGTTTGTTGATCAGGCGGCCGAGCGCGCCGCCGCCGAGGCGCTCGCCGGAAGGCGACTTCCTGAGGGAGTGGTCATCGTGCGCCTGCTGCGCACCATCCATGTCCCGCGACGCCTGCTCCGCCCCAACCGGCGAAACCTTCTCCTCCGCGACGACCACACGTGCCAGTACTGCGGACGTCTCGGCACCGCTGCCGAGCTCACCGTCGACCACGTGATCCCCGTCTCCCGCGGCGGTGCGCCGGACCGCTGGGAGAACGTGGTGATCGCGTGCCGCAAGTGCAACTGGCGCAAGGCGAATCACCGCCCCGAGGAGGTCGGCCTCACGCTCCGGCGCAAGCCGGTCCCGCTCACCCAGGAGTACGCGCACATCATCTTCCTGCGCTACCCGGAGCTCAAAGAGGCGTACGACCGGCTGCTCGCCGCAGCCTAGCCCCCTCGAGAGGCTCGCTAACGGTACGAGCGAGCCTGAAGCTCGAAGAGCTCCGCGTAGAGACCGCCCTGCTGGACGAGCTCCTCGTGCGACCCGGTTTCGATGATCTTCCCGCCGTGCAGGACGAGGATGAGATCCGCCATCCGCACCGTGGAGAATCGATGCGACACCAGGAGCGTGATCGCGCCGGTGGCCCGTCCGGCAGTCCTCGATGCGTGGACGTAGCGTTCGAACAGAGCGGCTTCGGTCAGCGCGTCGAGACTGGCTGTGGGCTCGTCGAGCACCAGCAGCAGCGGGAGCTCGCGCATCATCCCCCGGCCGAGCGCGAGACGCTGCCACTGGCCCGATGAGAGATCCGTGCCACCCTCGAACGAACGGCCGACACGCGTCGCAAGCCGGGCCGGCAGCGCGTCCACCACGGCCGTCGCGTCGGAGCGCACCAGGGCACGCTCCACCGCCGGGGCATCGTCGATTCGCGGCAGGTCACCGACGCCGACGGTCTCCATGGCGACAAGCTCCATCCGCACGAAGTCCTGAAACGCCGCTGACATCCGGGACCGCCAGGCGTCGACGTCCATCTCGTCCAGCGGCGCACCGTCGAGCAGCACCCTCCCCGCGGTTGGCCGGTACATCGCCGTCAGGAGCTTGACGACGGTTGTCTTCCCAGCGCCGTTCTCCCCGACCAGAGCGATCGATGCTCCGGCGGGGAGCTCCACCGTGATGTCGTCGAGCACCAGGTTGTCGCCGCCGGGGTACTGAAAGCTCACGTGCTCCAGGGTGATGCCGCGACGGAGCCGTTCCGGAACCGCGTGCGCGGCCTGTCCGCGCGGCTCGGCCGCGGCATGATCCTCGAGCCAGATCATGCGACGCGCCGCGCGTCCCATGGTGAGGAGCTGGGCGATGGCGTTCGTCGCCTGCCCCACCTGCGTCTGCGCCCGCTGCACCAGTGTCACCGCAAGGACTACCTCGCCGGCGGTCGCGTGACCCTGGGTCGCGCGGATGGTGACAACAGCGACACCAACGACAAAGCCGAGAGCGAAGACCACCCATCCGGCGCCGCCGAGCACGGCACCGAGCAGCGAGACGCGTGCGGTTCGACGCGAGATGTGCTCGCCGAGCGCAGCGTGCCGAGCGCACAACGTTGGTCCCAGCCCGAAGACGCGGAGCTCCTTGGCCGGCCCGGCGTCGGCCGCGAGCCCGAAGAGGTCGTCGGCGAGCCTGCGTTCCTCGACGAGCGCCTCGTCGGTGCGCTGGCGCAGGCGAACCGATGCCCGCTCGCCGGCGAACGGAGCCAGGGCGAACAGCGGCAGCGCCGCAAGCGGCAGGTAGATCGTGGCGAGGATGACCATCACCCCGACCGTCCGTATCAGGACCTGGAGGATGAGCAGACCCTGGCGGGGTCCGTTGGCGAGCATGCGCCGTTCCTGGTCGAGCAGCTCGAGCTCGAGCAGATATTCCGGGCGCTCGAAGTGATCGATGCCGGCGAGCCCGTTGACGAGCTGCGCGATGCGCGTGGACAGGTACATCGCCACACGATCGGAGAGCGGCACGCCCGCAGTGCCGGCGAGCATCGCAAGCGCCCAGCTCACCGTGTACAGCAGCGCGACTGCCGCGACACCCGCAACCAGCTCCGTGGGCCGGTGCTGCAGGTAGGCGTCGACGATGACCGCGTAGCCGACCGGGTAGAGGATCGAGCACCCGCCCTGGATGACGAGCAGGACTGCCAGGTACGCAGTCCAGCCAGGGGCAGCCCGCCACCCGGATCCAAAGACGATGCCCGCAACGCGGCGGCGAGTCGCCCCGCCGTGGGCGGTCATTCGCCGTCCTCCGGCAGGTCGTCAGCAAATCGCGAGGCCTGGACACGGAACATCTCGGCGTATCGCCCGTTCGAGGCGAGCAGGCTCGTGTGGTCTCCCTCCTCGACGAGCTGCCCGCCGTCGAGCACGCAGATCCGATCGGCGCGCCGCACCGTCGAGAATCGATGCGAGATCACGATGGTGGTGAGGCCGCGGGTGATCTCCAGGAATCGGTCGAAGAAGTCCGCTTCACCACGCACGTCGAGCCAGGCGGTCGGCTCATCCAGCACCAGCAGGCGTGCGCCGTGCGCCACGGCGAAGAGCGCGCGTGCAAGCGCAACGCGCTGCCACTCTCCACCTGAGAGATCGACTCCGCTCGTGTAGCGGCCGGAGAGGATGGTGTCCCACCCGTGGGGGAGCGACTCGATGAGCTCGAGCGCGCCCGCCTGGCGTGCCGCTGCCGCCATGCCCGCCGCGTCCGACATGTGCTCCACTGCGCCGAACCCGATGTTGTCGTGCGCAGAGAGGGGATAGCGGACGAAGTCCTGGAAGACCACCGCGACGCGCCGCTGCCAGTCAGACGGACGCAGCTCGACCAGCGGCACGCCGTCGACGGTGATGACGCCGCCGGTCGGGTCGTGGAGGCGGGCCAGCAGCTTCACGAGGGTCGTCTTGCCGGCGCCGTTGACGCCGACGATCGCGGTCGACATCCCGGCGGGGATGGTCAGATCCAGCCCGTCGAAGACGGGTCGCGTGGCCTCCGGGTATCGAAAGACGACACCTGTCAGGCGGATCTCCTGCGCCGGGCGGTCCCCGACCGGCATGTCCTTCGGCGTGGCGAGGTCGGACTCCGGGTGACCGCCGAGCTCCGCCTCCAGATCGTCGACGTGCGGCAGCGCCTGGAGCATCCACGCCAGCCCGACGTCATCCCATGAGATGTCGCCCACCGTGTTGGTGGCGATCAGCAGCGGCAGGAGCGCGCACAGCGTCCCGAGCGCGATCTGATGGTCGTATGCCTGCACACCGAGAAACGCGGTGGCTGCGGCGTACCCGGCCAGCACGATCAGGCTCAGGCCGAGCACGCGCGAGTCGAGCCGCTTCAGTGCCTTCCAGGAGGCGGTCATCCCGAGCGTCCACTGCGCGCGATAGCGATCGATCAGCCAGCCACCGAGGCCGAAGATGCGGGTCTCCTTGGCCGCCTCCGGTCGGGACGCAAGGTCCTCGAGATAGAAGGCGCGGCGCATCAGCTCGGCGTTGCTGTTGAACGTGCGCGCCTGCTCCGTGATCACCGAGCCCTGTGGTCGCCGGATCACAAGCCACATCGCGAGCATCCCGGCGCCGAGCCACCAGCGGTAGCTGCCGACGGCGATGCAGGCGAGCAGACCTCCAATGCGATTGCTGGCGACCATCGCCAGGGTCATCACCGCATCCGCGGGGTAGTAGTTGATCAACTGGCCCCGGGCAAGAGCCACCCGGTCCAGGACCTGCGAGTGTTCGAGATGTCCGATCCCAACCGGCTGGGAGACGGCCGACATCAACCTGCCCTGCATCGAGTAGGTCAACTTCCATTTGAGCGACGTGCTCAACACGGTCTGTATCGGCCCCAGGAGCACCGCAACCGCATACGCGGTGCCGGCGATCGCGAGCGCGAGGAGCAGTCCGTGGCCGGCCGGTGAGGACAGCCCGTCGCGCGCGGCCGCGGGGACCTGGCCCACCATGAACCCGACCGAGACGAGGACGAGGTTCGGCACGATCGCTGATGCCGCAACGAAGAGCAGGACGGCCGCGGTCCACCCCTTGCCCGATGCGAGGAGGAGGCGCACCACGACCCACCGGTCCGATCTCGACAGCCATCGCCTGACCATCGCTGCCAAGCCTAACTGGGCCCTATACTCGACCCGCCATGCCTCGATCCATGTGGCGGGGCGCCATCAGCTTCGGCATGGTGGCGATTCCCGTGCGGCTGTACCTGGCGACCGAGTCGAAGAGCGTCTCGTTCCGGTTGCTCTGTCCGAACGACCAGACGCCGGTCCGCAACAAGCGCTGGTGCCCGGAGGAGGACCGCGAGATCGGGTGGAGCGACGCGCTGCGCGGGTACGAGGTCGGCAAGGATGAGTACGTGATCGTCACGGACTCGGATCTCGACAACCTGCCACTCACCACGACGCACACGATCGACATCGTCGAGTTCTGCCCGGACTCCGAGATCGAAGCCGGCGTCTATCTGAAAAGCGCGTACTACCTCGAGCCGGAAGCGGTGGGGGCCAAGCCGTACGCGCTGCTCCGTCAGGCGCTCGAGAAGACCGGGACCGTGGCCATCGGGAAGATCGCCCTGCGCGACCGCGAGCACCTCTGCAGGCTCGCGCTCCACGAGAACGGCCTCCTGCTGAACACCCTCCACTGGCCGGACGAGATCCGCTCGGCCGGGGAGCTGTCGATCCCCGACGAGAACCTCGACGTCAAGAAGGGCGAGCTCGACATGGCGGTGATGCTCATCGAGAACCTGAGCGCGCATTTCGACCCCATGCGGTACCACGATGACTACCGTGAGGCTGTCATCCAGGTGGTCGAATCGAAGCTGAACAACCAGCCGCTGGAACGGCCCGAAGTCCCCGAGCCCGGCAAGGTCACCGACCTCATGGCAGCCCTCAAGGCCTCGGTCGAAGCCGCGAAGTCGCGCAAGTCCGCGGCCGCGGAGGACGATGCCGCCGAAAGCGAATCCGCGGAGCCCGCGCGCCGTCAGCGGGCGTCCTGAGGCTTCGCGGACAGAGGGTGGCAATCAGGGCAGGCTTATCCCGCGGCACTGCGACCGCGGTCGACGAACCGCTGCTCTTTCGCACCCCGACCACGCCTGTGCTCCCCGGGCACATCTCGCTCGAGGCGTCGGTTCCCTGCCTCCAACCCTTCGACGACGGTGACTGGCTGTTCAGCATTGACTGGGACGGTGTCCGCGCCCTGCTCTTCCTCGATCCATCCGGGCCGGTCCGCCTGCAGGGCGAAACTCACCTCGATCTCAACCGGCGATTTCCTGACGTGGCCGGCACCGTCAGCTCGCCCGACGGGCGGCCCGCCGTGCTCGACGGCGTCATCGCGGTCCTCGACGCCCAGGGCCGGCCCGACCTCAGCGCCCTCGGCAGGCGGCTCGCCGCGGGTCCGTCGCTGGCCGGCGATCTCCCCGCGGTGTTTCTCGCGTTCGACGTGCTCCATCTCGACGGGCGCCCGACGACCGGCTGGACGCTGGAGCGGCGCATCGACGCGCTCGGCGGTTTCGCCGGAAGCGGCGACGTCCTCCAGGTGCCGGACCACGTCCGCGGGCGTGGGACGGCCCTCGCCGTCGCGGCCTCGGCGCGAGGGCTGCCCGCGCTGCTCGCTCGGCGCGCCACCGCCCCGTACCGCCCTGGAGTTGCGTCGCCCGACCGGCTGCGGATCCCGCTGGTCGAGCAGACGACGTGCGTGATCGCGGGTATCGTCGAGCGCCGCATCGGGGCGCCGCGCCTGATCCTCGGTGAGCAGGTGGCGGGACGCCTTGTCTTTGCCGGCCAGGTCGACGGCCCGCACGACAAGGCGATTGCTCGCTGGCTCGCGAGTCAGGCCGCGTCGCTCGCCGTGCCGGCGGCGATGCTGGAGGGTGTGCAGCCGTTCGACGCAACCTGGCTGCGACCCGCCCTCACCGCGACCGTCCGCCATCAGGGTCGTGGCGCCGGCGGCGCGCTGCTGCGGTCTTCGCTCCTCGCGATCCGCGACGACGTCGACCCGCAGTGGTGCGTGCGCCGCGCGCCGGTGCCAGCCCCCGCGTACGCCTCGACAGGAGCCGGGTTCGCTCCGACCCTGATCGTCCCGCTGCCGCTCGGCGACACTGCGCTCCTGCCCAGGCCGAGGGGATGACCCCCGCCGTCCTGATGTGCCGGCCGGATCATTTCGGCATCGAGTACGAGATCAACCCCTGGATGCACGTGGCGGTGAAGGTCGACCATGCGCTGGCCGCCGCGCAATGGGAGGGGCTGCGTCGCACGTACACCGAGCTCGGGGTCGAGATCGACCTTGCCGAACCGGTCTCCGGGCTCCCAGACATGGTGTTCACCGCCAACGCGGCCGTGCTGTGGGATGGACGTGCCGTGCTCAGCAACTTCCACCACGCGGAGCGGCGTGGCGAGGAGCCCCACTGGCGGCGGGAGCTGGAACGCCTGCACCTCGAGGTCCACGAGCTGCCCCGCTCACTGTCGTTCGAGGGCGCCGGTGATGCGCTCTTCGTGGGCGACCGGCTCTTCTGCGGGTACGGGTTCAGGACCGACCGCGCAGCGCACCGGCCGGTGGCTCGGATCCTCGAGGTCGAGGTTGTGTCGCTCGAGCTCGTCGACGAGCGGTTCTATCACCTGGACACCTGCTTCTGCCCCCTCGACGCCACGACGGTGCTCGCCGCGCCGGAGGCCTTCTCGCCGGCATCGGCCCAGCTCATCCGGCAGCTGGTCCCGAATCTCATCGAGGTCCCGGCCGAGGTCGCGGCGGGGTTCGCCTGCAACGCGATGCCGATCGGGAATCGGGTGGTCTCGTCGCTGACGATCGCCCAGCTCGAGGAGGCGCTGCGTGCCGCCGGCTTCACGACGCTGCCGGTGCCGATGGGGGAGTTCCTGAAGGCGGGCGGCGGTGTCCGGTGCCTGTCGCTGCCGCTCGGCATCGGGAGCGCGAACGGCCGGATGAGCCCGCGGAACGCCCAGGGAAGCTCCAACAACCTCTGAGCCTTTTCCCAGACTTCCGCGCGAAGATGGGCTCGTGTCCACAGAGAGCACGGGAGAGCCGAATCGGATCCTGGTGGTCGACGACGAGCGCGCGATCACCGACCTGGTCGCGATGGCGCTCAAGTACGAGGGCTTCTCCGTCCAGACCGCCGGCACGGCGAAGAACGCCCGCCATGCGGTGATGGACTTCCGTCCCGACCTGATGATCCTCGACGTCGGGCTGCCCGACGACGACGGCTTCACGCTCGTGCAGCGACTCATCGCCGACGGGGTCAAGGTGCCGGTGATCTTTCTCACCGCGCGTGATGCGACCGACGAGAAGGTCCACGGGCTCACCATCGGTGGCGACGACTACGTCACCAAGCCCTTCAGCATCGAGGAGCTGGTCGCGCGGATACGGGTCGTGCTCCGGCGGCACAACCCCAACGGCGCCGCGACGAGCGCGAAGCTCGTCCTCCATGACCTCGAGCTCGACGACGAGACGCACGAGGTCTTCCGGGGTGGGGCACCGATCGACCTCACGCGCACCGAGTTCCGCTTGCTGCGCTACCTCATGATGAACAGCGGCCGCGTGCTGTCGCGCACGCAGATCCTCGACCACGTCTGGGACTACGACTTCGGCGGGGACGCGAGCGTCCTCGAGACGTACATCAGCTACCTGCGACGCAAGGTCGACCGGTCGGAGCCGCCGTTGATCCACACAGTTCGAGGGGTCGGTTATGTGATGCGTGTTCCCCGCGCCAGCGCGGCGCAGGCGTGACGCGCTGACCATGTGCTCGGGTTCCTAGATGTCGCTCCGGCTCCGCCTTCTGCTCACGCTCGCGCCGCTGTTCATCATCGGTCTCGCCGCGGCTGACGCGGGAACCTACGCGGCGCTGCAGACATCGCTGCTGCAGGGCGTCGACCAGCAGCTGCTGGACATTCAACCGGGTGTGCTGGAGGTGCTCCAGAATCCCAATGAGGGGCCACCCCGTGAGGGCGGCGGCTTCGGGCAGGGGAACTCATTTCCCGCCGGGACCTACGCGGAGATCGTCGACGCGTCCGGTCAGACGTTCGGCGGCAACCTGTACGGTGGCTACGTCACGACATCCTCGTCGCACCCGGTGTTTCCTGCCGGCATCGACACTGCGACCCGCGCCCTGACGGTATCCGGCGTCGGTGCGTGGCAGTCGTATCGCGTGTCCGTCACCCCTCTCGTGGCATCCAACCTCCAATCGGCAAAGCTGGTGGTCGCGGTGCCGCTCGACGGCGTCGACGGTGTCGACGGAACGCTCAGCACGCTGCTCCTGTTCGAGATCGCCATCAGCAGCGGGATCACGATCATCGTGCTCGTCGCGACCTGGCTCGTCGTGCGTCGTGGGATGCGCCCACTCGAGCGCATGGGCGCGACCGCGCGTTCCATCGCGGCGACCGGTCTCGGCAGCCGCGTCTCACCGTCGACCGAGAAGACGGAGGTCGGGCGCCTCGGTCTCGCGCTCAACGAGATGCTCGGACAGATCGAGCGAGCCTTCGCGGAACGTGATGTCGTGGAACAACGGCTCCGCCACTTCGTGTCCGATGCCTCGCACGAGCTGCGCACGCCGCTGACGTCGATGCGCGGCTACGCGGAGCTGCTGCAGCGCACCCCCGACATGTCGCGCGAGGATGTGCTGCTTGCGGTCCGTCGCATCGAGGATGAGACACGGCGCATGGGACTGCTCGTGGACGACCTGCTGCTGCTCGCGAGGCTCGACCAGCGCCGTCCGCTCGATCGCGCGCCCGTCGACCTCACGTCGATGATCAACGACGCGGTGAGCGATGCGCGCGCAGCGGATCCCGGGCGCACGGTGATCGCGCGCATCACCGCACCGATGGTCGTGACGGGCGACGATCTGCGCCTGCGACAGGCGGTCGCGAACCTCGTGCGCAACGCGCTCGTGCACACCCCGGCCGGAAGCCCGGTCGAGGTGACGCTCCAACCGGAGAACGGGCACGCGGAGATCGATGTGATCGATCACGGGCCGGGAGTCCCGCCGGAGCAGCGTGACCGCATCTTCGAGCGCTTCCATCGAGCGGATCCGCTTCGGAGTCGCGACCAGGGCGGCAGCGGTCTCGGCCTCAGCATCGCCGCCGCCGTCGTGAACGCTCATGGCGGCCGGATCAGCGTCGACGACACCCCGGGCGGCGGCGCAACATTCCGTGTCGAGCTCCCTGCGGGGGTGATCTGATGTCCAATCAGTTGCTCTGGTACACGACACGCGGCGCCGGGGCGGTGAGCCTCATCCTGCTCAGCGCGGTCGTCGTGCTCGGGTTGCTTGCGCGACTCCGCGTCGAGGCTCGCGGCTGGCCGCGGTTTCTCAGCGCGGCGGTGCACGGCGACCTCGCGCTCATGACCCTCGTATTCCTGGTGCTGCACATCGTCACCGCGGTCGTCGATCCGTTCACGCATCTCGGGCTGGTCGCGGCCGTCGTCCCGTTCGGCTCGTACTACCGGACGTTCTGGCTGGGACTCGGCACCATCGCGTTCGAGCTGCTCATCGCGATCGTCGCGACGAGCCTGCTCCGGCATCACATCGGAGCGCGCACCTGGCGCGCGATCCACTGGCTGGCCTACGCGAGCTGGCCGGTCGCCGTGCTCCACGGCATCGGCACCGGCACCGATGCCACCGCGGTCTGGATGGTCGGCATCGACGTCGCGTGCGTCGCCGCCGTGCTGGTCGCGCTCGGCTGGCGCGTGGCGGCCGCACCGCCCGACCCGCTTGCAGACGAACGTCGTGATGCTGCGGAACGCGCGTCGTTCGGGACGGGTCGATGACCGCGGCGTTGCTCGCGGGACCGCCGGCCGACGGCGGCATGGAGGGATACGCGGCGCACGCGCAACGGCTTGGACCCCTTCCGCCGGGCCACGCCGCGCTCATCGACACCATCGAGCGCAGCACACTTCGCGGCAAGGGCGGCGCCGGGTTCCCGACGGCGACGAAGTGGCGCGCGGTCGCGGCGCAGCAGAGCGGGCCGCCGGTCGTGCTCGCCAACGGCGGCGAGGGCGAGCCACTGAGTCGCAAGGACCGGATGCTCATGGAGCAGCGCCCGCACCTCGTCATCGACGGCGCCCTGCTCGCTGCCGGCGCCGTCGGTGCGCGCGAGGTCGTGCTCTACATCGGCGCGGAACATGCCGCGGCAATTCGCGCGATGCACCGCGCGGTCGGTGAACGTCCGCCGTTCGAGCGCGAGCAGCTTCGTCTCGTCAGCGCACCCGTGCGCTACGTCTCGGGAGAGGAGACAGCCGCCATTCATTTCGTCAACTCGGGCATCGCGCTGCCCACATCCATCCCGCCGCGCCCGTACGAGCGCGGGATCGACGGACGGCCGACCCTCGTGCAGAACGTTGAAACGCTTGCCCACGTTGCGCTGATCGCCCGCTCCGGCGACGCGTGGTTCCATTCGCTCGGAGTTGGTGGCGCGTCAGGGACAACACTCATCTCGGTCGGCGGCGCCGTCCCGCGGACGACGCTCATCGAAGCGGCCCAGGGAACCACGATCACCGAGGCGGTCAACGCCGCCGGAGGTCTCACGGCCGACAGCGACGCGGTGCTCCTCGGCGGTTACTTCGGTGGCTGGGTCGAGTCGTCGACGGCATGGGGGCTCGTGATCGACGCCGAGCGACTGCGTGCCGGAGGCCACACGCTCGGTTGCGGGATCATCGCGGTGCTTCCCGAGGGACGTTGCGGTGTCGTCGAGACCGCAAGAATCCTTGCGTACCTCGCGCATGAAAGCGCTCGACAATGCGGGCCCTGCACCTTCGGGCTGCGAGCGATCGCGGCGGCGAGCGGCCGGGTCGCCGGACTCACGTCGACCGACTCCGACCTCGACCACATCACCCGGTGGAGCGGTTTGCTCCCCGGACGTGGCGCGTGCAAACACCCGGACGGCGCCGCCGGACTCCTCAACTCCGCTCTGCGCGTCTTCGCAGGCGAGTTCCAGTCACACGAGCACGACCGGCGGTGCAGAGCAAGAACAGCGCAGGCGGTGGCGTCGTGAGCCAGCGAGTGATGATGGGCATCGACCGCATCAAGTGCGACGGTCACGGCGTCTGCGCAGATCTGCTGCCCGAGATGATCGAGCTCGACGACTGGGGTTACCCGATCATCCGGACGGGCGCGATCCCCGCTTCGGTCCTCCCGCACGCGCGCCGCGCGGTGTCTGGATGCCCGACGCTGGCCCTGCGCCTCCAGGCGGTCGCGAACCGCCGCTGACCTCCCGGCCTCAGCCGTGCTTGAGGAAGAGGTCGAACTCCATGGTCGCGGTGCCGTCGACGCTCACGAACCCGGCGACGTTCGGTGCCTGCATGTTGAAGTCGCCCCAGGGGAACGAGATCGACCCGACGATCTCGATCTCGGAGCCCGACAGTCGCGCGGTGACCGGGATCGTCTCGGTCTTCGTGGTGCCGTGAATGGTCAGCGCGCCGGTCAGCGAGACGTGGATCTCGGCCCCCGAGTCCGCGTCCGCGGGCAATGTCACCGGCGACGACAGGACGAACGTCGCCTTCGGAAAGTCGGCGCTGTCGAGGCCGAGCGTCTGGATGTGCTCGTCGCGCATCTGCTGATCACTCGTCAACGACTGCACGTTCACGGTGAAGCGTGCCGCGCTGACGGTGAGCGCACTCCCGGATCCGGTGATCGTCGCGCTTCCGGTGATCTCCGACGTCCTGCCGACGGCATCGCTGGGCGCCTGCAGGAACGCAAGTTGCTCACGAACGCGGTAGCCGGCGACGGAATGCGCGGCGACCGTCCACGTGCCGGGAATCTCGGTCGCGGTCAGCGCCGGAGACGCTGCGGCGCTCGATGAGGGAGCTGTCAGCGAGAGCGGCGCCGGCGCCGAGTGGCTGAACAGGACGAAGTACACGAACAGCATTGCCGCAGCGCCCAGGGCGACGATGCCCGCGAGCACGGTCATGATCCAGCCGCTCGCGCTGCGCGGGCGTGGAAACGAGCGTCGCGAGTCCGGCATGCTGCCTTTCACCATCCGAGTCTAGGGTCCACCGGCTCAGAGCCCGGCGAGAGCCTGCTGTGAGTCCGCTCAGGCATCACCGTGCCGCGGATCCCCTGCACATCCCCAGCGTCCTCGCGGCGTGCGCACAGCCGCGGATCCCACGCTGGAGGCATGCATCAGGCAGCGAAGGCGACGGTCGACATCGCGATCCCCGTGTTCAACGAGGAGCGCGACCTGGAGGCGAGCGTGCGCGCGCTGCACGCACACGTCCGCGCGGAGCTGCCATGGGCCACGCGCATCACGATCGTCGACAACGCGAGCGATGACACCACACCCGCGATCGGCAGGCGTCTGCAGGGCGAGCTCGATGGTGTTCGGTTTGTGGGCATCGACCAGAAGGGACGCGGACGGGCGTTGCGCGCAGCGTGGCTCGCAAGCGACGCCGACGTCGTCGCGTACATGGACGTCGACCTCTCGACCGACCTCGGGTCGTTGCGGGCGTTGATCGAACCTCTCCTCAGCGGTCGTGCCGACGTCGTGATCGGCAGCAGGCTTCTGGCCGGCGCGCGAGTCGCGCGCAGCCTCAAGCGTGAATGCATCTCGCGTTGCTACAACCTCCTGCTTCGCACCGTCCTGCGCCTGCGAGTGCGCGATGCGCAGTGCGGTTTCAAAGCCGTACGTGCAGGGGTTGCTCGCGAGCTGCTGCCGTCGGTGCGAGACGAGGGTTGGTTCTTCGACACAGAGTTGCTCGTCCTCGCGCAGCGCGCGCGACTGCGCACCCTGGAGATTCCGGTCGTGTGGACCGAGGACGTCGAACTCGCGCGTCAGGATCGCGAGTACCGCGATGGCGGATCTCCGCGGCATCGCGCGAATGCTGCGCACGCAGCCCACCGAGATCGGAGCCTCGCGTCTCGGCGATCACCACATTTCCGTCATTTGACGTTTTTGGTGCATCTGGGTAAGGTGCTTGCTCATGATGAAACTCAGCCCGAAACTCATCGCCGGCGCAGCTTCCTTCGTCGTTGCCGCGGGGGTGAGCGCCGTGCTGTTCGGCACCGCGGGACACGCAGCGGGGGCCTCGTCGGTCTCGCGGCCCGCAGTGCACCAACGCGTGGCGATTGGAGCGACCGGCGCCACAGCAGTCGGACTGACCCTCTCGGTCAAGCCCGCCCCTGTCCGAATCGCGGTTCAGCCGGCGAAGGTCACGCTCAAGGCGGCCACGAAGCCGGCGAAGATCACCAAGAGCGGGACGGATCCCGTCACGTGTCCGAACATGGGCGGCTCCGGGGGATACGCGTCCGGCGGTCACGGCGGCAAGCCAGGCGGCCACTGACCGGGATTCCCAGGCTTCGCCCAGGAGTCTCTGACCCCTGCTCAAGGGGAGGTCCTCATCCTCAGGGTGAGTGAACACACCGCCCCCGGAGCCGATCGTGACCTCCCGCAAGCGCAGGATCACCATTGCGGAACGTGACCGCGCCCTGCGCCTCCGCCGGAAGCTCACCGCCACGTCCGGTGTGGCCGGCACGATCGCGCTCGCGGCGATCGCCGGACTGGCGGCCCACTCGAGTGCCGGGACGGCGAGCACGGCATCGACCGCTTCGATGACCACCACCTCGACCACGGGCACCGCGTCGCCGACCTCGTCGAGCAGTTCCTCGTCGTCGCTGTCGAGCGGCACGGCGACGACCGGCAGCGCTTCCTCGGCCAGCACGGTGAGCGGCGCGTCGTGACCCTCCCGGCCTTCAGAGGCACCGCACTCGGCACCTCGATGCACGTGGTGGTGACCGACCCGGCGCACCTCGACGCGGCCACGGCATCCGTCGCCTGGGTGGTCGAGTTGATCGACCGAGCCTGCAGCAGGTTCCGCGACGACAGTGAGCTGAGCCGCCTGCTCGCGACACCCGGGCACCGCGAGGCGGTGGTCTCGCCGCTGCTCGCCGAGGCCATCGCCACGGCGTTGCGAGGTGCCGAGCTCACCGACGGCGCGGTGGATCCGACCGTCGGCGAGGCGGTCCGCAGCGCCGGGTACAGCGTCGATTTCGACTCGGTCGCGAGCGACGGCGCCGCGATTCCGCTGACAGTCCGCCCGGTGCCCGGGTGGCGCCGGATCCGCCTCTACTCCGCGACCCGTCGCGTTGAGATCCCGCCGGGCATCGAGATCGATCTCGGTGCCACCGCGAAGGCGCTCGCAGCCGATCTCGGTGCTGCGGCCGCGCGGGACGCCATCGACGGCCACGGCGTGCTCGTCAGCCTCGGTGGCGATGTTGCGGTCGCGGGGATGCCTCCCGAAGAGGGCTGGCATGTCCAGATCGCCGAGGACAGCCGCGCCTCGATCACGCCCGAGGGCGAGACGATCGCGATCCGCTCAGGCGGGGTGGCGACATCGAGCACCACCGTCCGGCGCTGGCGTCGCGGCGGCGTGGAGCTCCATCACATCATCGACCCGGCGACCGGCCTTCCCGCCGATGGGCCATGGCGGACGGTCAGCGTGGTTGCCGGGAGTTGCGTCGACGCGAACATCGCAGCCACGGCCGCAATCGTCCGTGGTGGCTCAGCGAGGGCATGGCTCGAGCTGGCGGGACTCCCGGCGCGGCTTGTGGACCGCGCGGGGGACGTGCTGCGAGTCGGTGGCTGGCCGGTCCCTGTCGGTCAGGCGTCCTGAGCGATCAGCGCCTGCACCTCGCGCTGATAGCGCCGCGTGTCGTCGTAGACGCCGTGGCTCGCGACGCTCGCATCACCCTGGTAGTACCCGGCGAGCGTGCCGGGGATGTCCGCCTCGTGCTTCGTCATCAGGTGGCGGAGCAGCATCGCGCCGGCAGTCACATTGTCCTGCGCGCGCCAGATGTCGAGGTGTGTGCCGGCGATGTGCCTTGACACCCACTCACCGGTGAAGGGCTCGATCTGCATGATCCCCACAGCGCCGGTCGGGGAGACGCGGTCCTGGTGCCACTGCGACTCGGCCCAGGCCACACCGCGCAGCAACCGGACATCGACGCCGACATCGCCCGCGACGAAGCTCACGAGCGCATTCATCCGGGGCAGCCGTCCCGGGACGACCAGCTCGTCGCCCTCGGCGACCGGGGCGTTGACCCCGATGCCGTTGGTTCTCGCGAGCGCGGTCGGGTCGACGCCGAAGCGACGCGCGGTCTCGAACACGCCCTCACCCCGGCCGACCCGGTAGGTCTCCGAATCGTGCCCGCCCCGCGCGTAGGCCGGCAGGGTGAGTGAGACATCCGGGATCTGCAGCATCTGCCCGACGTGGATGAGATCCGGCGCGGACATGCTGTTGGCGTCAAGAAGGGCAGCAACCGTCGTGCCGTGACGCACCGCGATGTCGGAGGCGGTATCTCCGGGGCGAACGATGTACGAGCTCGCGAAGACCGCGGAGGGGATGGTCGCCACAGCGGTGGCACCGAGCGCCGCGACAGCAAGACGGGATTTGGTCGGCATCGGGTTCCTCGTGTGGTGAGACGTTGGGGGAGATGGGGGAACCGGCCGCCCGAGCGGCGACCAGCGCAGCGTAGGCACACCCGATCGCCGGCGTCAAGCGTTGCCGCTCGCCGTAACGGTTTCGTCACAACGGAGCGCTGCCCGTGTGAACTGTCGCCGGCCGTTCGTGAGTGCTACGCTCCCATTGAAAGCCATGCGACTCCCGAGCCTGCCGCGCACCTCACCGCCGACCACGCTGCTGGCGGCCACGTGCGGCGTCGGTCTGGGACTGATCACCTTCGTGCTCACGGCATGGCTGCACGGCATCGGCGCCACCGGGGCTGCCGGTCTGCTTTCCGAGGCTGCCCTGCTCGCCGCGCTGGCGTGCGTCGCCGGCTTCACGCTCTTCGGTGGCAATGCGCATATCCGTGGCGCGCGGGTGCCGATCAATCGAGCACTCCCGCCGTCCTGGTGGCCGCGTGAGCCGGACTCGGTGTCGCTGCTCGCCGCGTGCGTCGGCGCGCCGCTTGTGATCGGCGCCGGAGCAGCCTTCCTGCTCTTCCGCTAGAAGCCCCCGGCTAACGCAGCCGGGCGATGGCCCAGTTCGCGGCTTCGCGGACAACCGGGTCGGGGTCGTTCGCCGCGCTCTGCTCCAGCGCCGGCAGCGCGGCACGATTCCCGGCGTTGCCGAGCGCGATCGCGCAGTTGCGTGCCAGCCCCGCGCGTCCCGTCCGCCAGACGGCGGTGTGCCGGAAGCGCCTGCCGAACTCCTCGTCGCCGAGCTCGAGGCACTCGACCAGGTCCGGGTGCGGCACCGGTCCGGACGCGGTGCTCGACGGTCCCTCGCCGAGGGGGTCCGGCGCGAGACGCTCGTTGATGGGACACGCCTCCTGACAGAGGTCGCAGCCGAACGCCCACGTCCCCATGAGCGGGCGCAACTCGAGCGGGATGGCGCCGCGATGCTCGATCGTCAGATACGAGATGCATCGCCGGGAGTCGATGACGCCAGGGGCGGTGATCGCTCCTGTCGGACAGGCGGGGATGCAGGCTCGGCACTGGCCACACGCGCGACGCGACGGCGCGTCGGCGGGGAGCGAGACCGAGACCGCGACCGCGGCGAGCATCACGTACGACCCGGCACCGGTCGTGATGACCGAGGCGTGCTTGCCGGCGAAGCCGATGCCGGCTCGCTCGGCGATGGCGCGGTCGAGCGCCCACCCATGGTCGACGAAGCGCTTGGTCGTGACCGCATCCACCCGGCCGCGGAGCCAGTCGACGAGTGCGTCGCATCGTTGCGCGAGCAGGTCGTGGTAGTCGACCGGGCTGCCGCCCTCATCGATGCACGCGTACGCGGCGAAGCGGCCGCGAATCGGCGTCCCATCCACGGCGGCCGCTGCCCCGGCAGGTGGTCTCGCCGGGCGGTACGGCCACGCCAGCGCGATGATCGATCGTGCCCATGGGTAACGGCCGCCGATGTCGGCCGATGCGTCGACCCGATCCGTCGTGTACCAGGGCATCCCGTCCATCCGGCCGGCCTCGATCGCAGCGCGCGCGCGCTCCCGTGCTTCGGTGAAGGGTCGCACCGAGGTCACGCCGCACGCGGCGAAACCGAGGCGGCGCGCCTCGTCGCCGAGCTCCTGCTTCAGCGTGGCGGCGTCCATCGCCTGATGTTGTCACGGGCCGGACACCGTAGGATCGAGGCATGGCGGCCACCACCGGCGGCGATCGGATGCCGCGTCTCCTGTGCATCATGGGCTCCGGCGAGACCACGCCGACGATGGTTTCCGTGCACGCCGACCTGCTCGCGCGGCTCGGCCCGCGGCCGGTGCCCGCGGTGCTCCTCGACACGCCGTTCGGGTTCCAGGAGAACGCGTCGGACATCAGCGAGAAGACCGTCGCGTACTTTCGCGAACGCGTCGGGTTTCCGATCGCCGTAGCGTCCTTCCGCAATCGCGAGCTTGCCACACCGCTGGAGTACGAGACGATGCTCGCCAGGGTCGCCGAGGCGCGATATGTGTTCGCCGGGCCGGGGAGTCCGAGCTACGCGCTGCGTCAGTGGCTCGGGACCGGCGTGCCCGACCTCCTCGGCGCGAAGTTGCGCGACGGCGGGTGCGTCACGCTCGCCAGTGCCGCGGCAGTGGGCCTCGGCCTCTACGCGCTCCCGGTGTACGAGGTGTACAAGGTCGGCGAGGACCCGCGATGGCTGGAGGGGCTCGACCTCATGAGCATCATCGGGCTCCGCGCGGCCGTGGTGCCCCACTACAACAACGCCGAAGGCGGCACCCACGACACGCGCTACTGCTACATGGGCGAGCGCCGGCTGCGCATCCTCGAGGAGATGCTGCCGGACGGCGTCGACATCATCGGTGTCGACGAGCACACTGCGGCGATCTTCGACCTCGACGCGGGCACGGTCTCGATCCGCGGGCGAGGCGGGCTCACCCTGCGCCGCAGCGGCCGGTCCCAGCGCTTCGAGAACGGCAGCACGATGCCCGTGAGCGAGCTCGCGCGCGGCGTTGCCATCGCAGCGGACACCGATGATGCGGCTGCGTCCGCCGGCGCGCAGCCCGTCGTGGATCTGACCCCACCCGCACCCGGTGTGTCGCCATTCCTCCAGGAGGTCACGCGACAGTCGGACGTGGCGGACAGCGCACTCGCTGCGCGGGATGTGGATGGCGCGGTCGGTGCCGTGCTCGCGATCGATACGCAGATGCACGAATGGTCGGCCGACACGCTTGACTCGGACGAGCAGGATCGAGCGCGCGAAACGCTCCGGCGCTACGTGGTGCGGCTCGGGGATCTCGCGCGCAGCGGCGCCGGTGACCCGAAGGACCTCATCGCCCCGCTTGTCGACGGCATCCTCGCGCTGCGTGTCCAGATGCGCGCCTCCGGTGCATACGCACTTGCCGACAAGCTGCGTGACGCGCTGATCGACGCGGGCATCGAGGTGCGCGACACACCCGAGGGATCCGTCTGGGACATCGCCGTCACCGCACCCGCGTGACGTGCGGTCAGGCGGTCGCCTCGCCGCGCGACTGCGCGTCCAGGACCGGTTCCTGCGGGCGTCCGAGCCAGTATCCCTGCCCGGCGGTGACGCCGAGCTCCTTCAGCTGGTTCGCCGTCGCCTCGTCCTCGATGCCCTCGGCGATCACGCACGAGCCCGAGCTGCGCGCGTAGGCGACGGTCGCCTCGATGACGGCGCGGGCACCACGTTCGGAGCAGTCCTGGGTGATGCTCTTCGCGACCTTCACGAACTCGGGCACTGCCGCGGCGAGCAGCTCCAGCGTGGAGTGTCCTTCACCGATGTCGTCGAGAGCGAACTGGAACCCGTGCTCTCGATAGCTCGCGAGCACGAAGCGCAGCCGCTGCTTGTCGGCGATCAACTCGCGCTCGGTGATCTCGAGCACGATGGTCTCGGGGCTGCGCTCGGCCCATCGCGCGAGCAGGAGCATGTGGTCCACAGGATGCAGCGGGTCGAGCAGCATCGCCGCCGACACGTTGAGGAAGAGCGGCGCTCCATCCGGGAGCGCCGATGCCGCGGAGATCGCGATGCGCCGGCAGATCCAGTCGACCTCCTTGGTGACGCCACGCCGGTGCGCGAGCGCGAACACATCCTCGACTCCGTCCAGCGGGTCGCGCAGACCGGGAACGCGAGCGAGCGCCTCGTAGCCGAGCACCTTGTGATCGGTGAGCCGCACGATCGGCTGGAACGTGGCGCGGATGACGCGCCGCTTGCTCAGGATCGCGTCGAGCATCGCGCCGGCGTCGCTCCCACCCTGCACCAGGCTCGGCAGCGTCCGATCACCGGCGACGACCACGCGGTCGCGGCCGCCCTGCTTCGCGCGTGAGAGCGCCTCGTCGGCGGCAAGCCACAGCGCGTGCACACCGCCGGCTCCGGCTGCGACACCGGCGCTGATCCGCGCCCTGCCGTGCGGCAGCGCGACGCCGTGCAGCGAGATGCGCATGCGCTCGGCGATGGCGATCGCCTCGTCCTCGGTTGTTGTGTCCATGATTGACACGAACTCGTCGCCGCCGATGCGGAGCAGCTGGTCGCCGCCGCGCAGCTGCGCGCGCAGCGTGCGCGCGACCTCGACGAGCAGCATGTCGCCCGCCTCGTGTCCGAACTCGTCGTTGAGCGGCTTCAGATGGTCGACGTCGATGGCGATGACCGCGGTCGCGCCGGTCATCTCGCCGAGGCGCTCCTCGAACGCGCGGCGGTTGCCCACCTTGGTGAGCGGGTCGGTGGTGGCGTGTATCGCCTTCTCCTCGAAGAGTCCCGCCCGCGCGACGGCGACCGCGGCCTCGTCGGCGATCGCCTGGACCACGGTGAGGTCGTCGACATCCCAGGTGCCGCGGCGGGCGTGAGAGATCAGCACGAGCACCCCGATCACCCGCCCACCGGCGGCGCGCAGCGGGGCCGCGACGAAGCTTCGCGAGCGCCGTCCGCCGCCGAGGCTCTCGAGCTCCTCGATGCGTGAGCTGGGCATCTCTGAATAGGCCTGCTTGATGTCACGAGGCGTGCGCAGCAGGGACGGCTCGCCGGTCGAGTACACACGGCCGATCACGCCCTCACCGGACGACATGGTCACGAGCGGACCGGCCGCGGGTGTCACGCCGCCCGGACCGAGGATCAGCGGCAGCGTCGCCAGCGACCCGGAGTCGGTGTCGAAGAGCAGGACGCGGCCCCAGGTCGCATCGGGATACGCCTGATGGCAGCCCTCGAGCACCGCGGCGGCAACGCCGCCCGAGTCGGTCGTCAGACCGAGCCGCCGTGCCACGTCGGCGACAGCCCGCAGCCGTCGGGACTGTGCCTGGTAGTGGCGGTCGGTGAGCGACCAGTTCGAGTACGCGAGGACGACGACCCCGATGACGAGCGCGTCCACCTGGATCAACGCCTTCGCACCGTCTGGAGCGGCGAACATCCCGGCCCACCACCAAACTCCCGCGAGACCCGCGCACGATGCGAACAGGATGGTCCAGAGCGCTGCGGGACGCGCGGACGGATCGACGGTCAGGAGCACTGCGACAAAGCCGAGCACGATGAGCGGAACCGGATGCGACAGGCGCGTCGCGGACAGACCGAGGATCAGCGTGCAGAGCCCGACGCTCGTGAGCCCCTGGACCAGCGCGGCCGTTGACGGGCCAACGCGCGACGCGTGACGCAACCGAATCGTGATCTCGAGCATCACAGCCGCAACAACCACGACCTCGATCTCGACCAGCATCACCCTGGGCGGCAATGAGGAATCGACCAACTGCCACCCGGTGATCCCGAGCAGAACCCCTGTCGCGAATATCGGCAGCCAGCGCCGAGCGGCGCTCTCGGTATGCATAACCCTCTCGGCAGCCAAGCGTAGACGGAGGCGTGCCACCGGAATTGGGCGTGACAGGCTTGTATCCAATTCCTCCGAGGTCAGGAGCCGGAGATGGAAACCGACCCCGTGAGCGCCGCACCGATTGTCTTCGTGCCGTTCATCGGGGACAGCACAAGCTGGATCGTGCCGGCAGAACCCGCGGTGAAGAAGAGCTGCACCGGAGCACTCGACTGGGCTGTCAGCTCACCGCCGCAGACCCTGCCGTCGACGAACGGCTCGGTATCCACGTTCTGGAAGATGGCATTCACCGGAGTGACCGCACCCTGGACGAGAGCGCCGACGCACAGCTGGCCCACGATCGAGTCACCGGTGTTGTCGATCGAGACGTCGACCTCGAATCGCTGGTTCGCCGCCGCGGTCGCCGGAATGACTCCGCTCAGGTCCGCGGTGGTCGGTCCAGTCGTTGCGAAGAGCGGCGAGATGACCCCGAGGAACAGCCCGAGGATCACGGCGCCCGCAAAGATGAGGAACACGATCCGCGGGCTGTCCCTGAGCCACTTCCGGATGCCTGCGAACACGCTTCCTCAGATCGTTGCCGGCGGATGGTATTCGCCGAACACCGCGCGCAGCGCTCCGCAGATCTCTCCGAGCGTCGCCTCCGCGCGCACGGCGTCGAGGATGCGCGGCATCAGAGAGCCGTCGGTGTTCGCGGCGTCGGTGATGCCCCGCAGCGCGGAGTGCACCGAGGCCGCATCACGGTTCTCGCGGTGTCCGGCAAGGCGCTTCGCCTGCTCGGCCATGACCCGCTCGTTGGGACGGAAGAGCAGCGGTGCTGCGTCCTCCTCGGTCTCCGTGTACCGGTTCACGCCGACGATCACCTTCTCGCCGGATGCAATCGCGCGCTCGGTGCGGTATGCCTCGTCCTGGATGAGCTGCTGGATCCAGCCGGACTCGATGCACGCAACCGCTCCGCCCCGTGCATCGACCTCGTCGAGCAGCGTCCGCGCCTGACGCTCGAGCTCGTCGGTGAGCCACTCGAGGTGGTACGAGCCGGCGAGCGGGTCGACGGTGTTGGTGACGCCGGTCTCCTCGGCGATGATCTGCTGCGTGCGCACGGCGATGCGCTGCGCCTTCTCCGTCGGGATCGACAGCGCCTCGTCGTAGCACGACAGCGCGAGCGACTGGACGCCACCGAGCACGGCCGCGAGCGCCTCGATGCCAGCGCGGACGATGTTGTTCTCGGGCTGCTGCGCAGTGAGTGTCGAGCCGCCGGTCTGCGTGTGCGTGCGAAGCATCAGCGAGCGTGGATCGCGTGCGCCGAACCGCTCCGCCATGACCTTGCCCCACATCCGTCGCAGCGCGCGGTACTTCGCGATCTCCTCGAGGAAGTCGATGTGCGTGTTGAAGATCCAGGAAAGCTTCGGCGCGAACTCGTCGACGCCGATACCGCGATCCACCGACGCCTGCACATACGCGCACGCGTTGGCGATCGCGAATGCCATCTCCTGAACAGCTGTGCTCCCCGCTTCGCGGATGTGATACCCGGAAAGGGATATCGGATTGAACTTCGGCGTGGTGACCGTGCACCATGCGATGAGGTCCGCGGCGAGCCGCAGCGACGGACGCGGCGGGTAGATGAACGTTCCGCGCGCGATGTACTCCTTGAGGACGTCGTTCTGGACGGTCCCCATGACCGACGCGGCGTCGACACCCTGCCGCTCCGCAGCGACCACGTACATCGCGACGAGCACGGGCGCGGGTGCGTTGATGGTCATCGACGTGCTCACCGCGCTGAGCGGGATGCCTTCGAAGAGATCCTCCATGTCGCGCACGGAGTCGATGGCGACTCCGACCTGCCCGACCTCGCCGGCGCTGCGAGGATCGTCGCTGTCGAGCCCCATCTGGGTGGGGAGGTCGAAGGCCACGGAAAGCCCTGGCTGGCCCTGCGCGAGCAGGTATCGGAATCGTGCGTTCGCGTCGGTCGCCGTTCCGAAGCCGGCGTACTGCCGGATGCTCCAGAGGCGGCCGCGATACATCGTCGGCTGGATGCCTCGTGTGAACGGCGGATCGCCGGGGAAGCCCTCATCGCGGAGCGGGTCGTGGCCGGTGAGGTCGGCGGCGGTGTACAGGGGTGCGACGGGGATACCACTGCCCGTCTCGAATCGGTCCTTGCGCTCGCCTCGCTCGCGAGCGGGCTCCAGCCGCTGCTCCTCCCACTCGAGGAGCGCCTGCGAGAACTCCGGTGCACCCTCCTCCACCGCGGGCGACACTGACGCGTCGCGACCGGTGACCATGGCCGCAGCATATCTCGGCGTCCGGCGCCGGCGAACCTGGTCTTCCCCGTCTGGATCGTATGCGAGACTCCGCCGCGATGGCGCTCCCGGTCACCCGCTCGCTCGTCGAGGACTCCGGAACCGGGCTTGCGAGTGACGGGTGGCGGTACACCCAGCGGCAGCTGTACTACGCGACGTGCGCCCGCGCCGAGACGCCGCCGACGAACACCGCCGCGAACGGCGAGATCGGACTCGGGGTCCTGCTGATCCTGGTCGGGCTCATTCTCATCGGCATCAAGGTGCTGTTCGTGCTCTTCATCACACTCGGCGCGGCGCTGATCCTCGCGGGCCTCATCGGCAGGTTTCACAGACCGACGCTCACCGGACGGCTGCTCGCACTCTCCTTTGACCAGTTCCGCGCCAGGTTCGGCGACGTCGAGGTCCCGGGTCTGATCGACCCCGCCGCCGCACTGCCGGCCCCGGCCACAGATGCCGGGAAGGCGACGGTGATCTGCAACTCGAGCGACACCGCGAGCCTGGTCGCCGCCAACCTCGAGCGTGCCGGGATCGGCGACGCCTTCGTCGTGGCTGCGAAGGATTGGAGCGCCACCGCAGCCGCGGGGCAGGCGATCGTGCTGCACGACGCCTCGCCGCGAGGGTGTGCCTTGGTGCTCGACCTGCGCGACTCCGGGATCACCGTGGAGGACGCGGGTCTGCGCCCATCCGATGTCGACGGTCCGAACCACCAGGTGATCGAGGGTGCGCCGGCACGGCTGCCGCGAGATCTGAGCTCGCTGCTCCGACCCGACGAGATCGAGTGGCTGCTGAGCGGGCGGCGGGTCGAGGTCGCGACGCTGCGCCCGGAGCTGGTGCTGGACCGGGTGATCGCCGCGCTCAGAAGGCTCGAGCCGCTGCCCTAGATCAGTCGCGCTCCTGCGCGTCGTGCGCGCCGACGAGGATCGCCATGTTGCCCATGGGATGCTTGTTCTCACGCATCAGCTGATGCGCGAGCCCCACCTCGTCGAACGCGAAGGTGCGTGAGAGACACGGGTCGACCTCACCGCGCGTGACCATGTCGTTGAACGCAGCGCACTCGTCATCGTTGGCGAAGTGCGAGCCCTGCAATCGTTTCTGCCGCATCCAGAGGTAGCGAAGGTCGACAGCGGCGTGGTAGCCGGTGGTGCCCGCGCAGATCACGACCATGCCGCCGTTCTCGCAGACGAAGATCGATGTCGGAATCGTGTCCTCGCCGGGATGCTCGAACACGATGCGCGGGTTGCGCCGCTCGCCGACGACATCCCAGAGCGCCTTTCCGAATGCGCGCGCACCGGCGGTCCACGCGCCGAATGCGGCGTCGTCCCGCCAGTCCGGTATCACACCCCAGTGCGAGAAGTCACGACGGTCGATGTAGCCACGCGCACCGAGGTCGATGCAGTACTGGCCGCGCTCCGGACCGGAGGTCACCGCAACCGGGATCGCGCCCCTGGCTTTCGCGATCTGGATCGCCTGGGAGCCGAGTCCGCCGGATCCGCCCCAGATCAGGACCACGTCGCCCTCGCGGACCTCGTGCGGCTGCCAGGAGCACAGCATCCGGTATGCGGTCGCCCCGACCAGCGTGCCGGCAGCCGCAGCAGCCCAGCTCAGGCGCGGCGGCTTCGGGAGCAGCTGGTGTGCCTGGACGAGCGTGTACTGAGCAAAGCTGCCCCAGTTGGTCTCGTAACCCCAGATGCGCGCGCTCGGCGCGATGATCGGATCGCCACCGGCGGTGATCCATGGGTCGTTCGGATCCCAGACGCCGCAGTGCGCCACCACGTGATCACCGACGCGAACGCTGTCGACGCCCTCGCCGACGGCCCAGACGATGCCCGATGCATCACTGCCGCCGATGTGGAACGCCTCGGTCTCACCGGCTTTCTGGCGAGCGCCGACGACGTCGACGGGGCGTCCGAGCGCTGCCCAGACGTTGTTGTAGTTGACGCCCGCTGCCATGACGTAGACGAGAACTTCGCCGGGACCGGGATGCGGAGTCGCGACCGTCTCGACCACGAAGGCGGTCTGCGGATCGCCGTAGCGCTCGGGGCGGATGAGCTGTGCATGCATCTGGCCCGGCACCTCGCCGAGGCGTGGCATCGTCCCGATGTCGGTCGAATCCGGCTTGGGCATTGAGGTTCGGACGATACACGGGCGCCGTCGAAGCCGGGGTTGGACCACATTTGACCGCCGCGCGGTCCGCTACACTCACCGACGCTCAAGGGGCGACAGCACAAGGGGAGGCCCGCCGTTGACGTGTGACCACTGCGGCAAGCAGGTACCTGACGCGGTCTTCTGCACGAACTGCGGAGCACATCAGGGTCTCGCTGCGGATGGGATCGCCGCGCAGGAGCGCACCCAGCATTACGCCGCGCACCCGGGTGAGCACGTGTCGCAACCGTCCGTTTTCAGCACGCTGCTCCCGCATCTCGGACACCGCAAGATCCATGAGTTTCGCTGGGCGTTCATCATCGGGCTCGCTGCGATCGTGGCCCTGGTCGCCACCGGTCTGATCGTCGCTGCGCTGCTGGCCTCGATCTTCCTGGTGCCGACCCTCTACATCGTGTATCTGTACGAGGCCCAGGTCTACCGCGATGAGCCGGCCGTCGTCCTGGGTGCCACGCTGATCGGCGGGATCGTGCTCGGCCTGATCGTGACGATCATTGCCGACCACGTGATCGGGGTCAGCCTCCATGCGACGGCCGGACCGATCATCGGCTACACGGTCGTGCTCCCGATCATCCAGCTGATCGTGATGCCGTTGCCGGCGCTGCTGCTGCGCACGCGCCCGCAGTTCAACGAGACGATCGACGGCCTTGTCTTCGGAGTCACCGCCGGACTCGGATTCGGCATCGCCGAAGGGATCGTCAATTACTCGAACGTCATCGCGAACCAGGGCGTGCAGACCAACTCGGCATCGTGGATCTACCCGATGATCTCGCTCGCGGTCCTCGTGCCGCTGGTGCACGGCAGCTCCTCCGGTGCCGTCGCGGCAACGCTCTGGCGGCCGTCGCGTGGCGGAAGCGCTCGCTGGGTCTCGCTCTTCGGGATTCCCGTCGCGCTCGTCGCGGTGATCGCGTTCTATGCCGGTGGGCAGATCCTCGCAACGCACGACTCCGCTCCGTTGATCGTGCTGCTGTACCAGGCCGCGGTCGTGCTCGTCCTCATCGTCTACATCCGCCACCTCGTTCATCACGCGTTGCTCGAGGAAGGTCTCGACCTCGGATATCGCGCGGTCGTGTGCGCGCATTGCCACCACCACGTGATGGCGGCGGGCTTCTGCCCGAGTTGCGGCAGCGCGATCAGCGCATCGCTGCGTCGCGAGACCGGCGCCGCTCCCGCGACGGCCGCCGCGACGCCGGCAGCGACATCGGAGGGAGCGTAGATGGCGCTCATCTGCGCGCGGTGCGGCACCGACAACCCGGCCGGCAACGCGTTCTGCATGAGCTGCGGGTCGCCGCTGGCCGCCGTCCGGACTGCGGTCACCGATGCGCTGCCGCCGGCCAACGCTCCCGTCGTGGACCCGATGGCGCCGCCACCATTCATGCCCTCGGTCCCCGGCGCGCCGCCGTCGCCCGGCGACCTGCTCGCTGCGGCACAGCCTCCGGCGAGCTTCCTGCCGCCCGGGTATCTCCCCGGCGCGACACCGTATCTGCCCGCGCCACCGACAGGGACTCCGCTCGCGCATCGAACCTCGAGCACGATGGTCATCGCGATCGTTGTCGCCGTCCTGGTCGTCGTCTGCGGCGGTGGCATCATCTACGCCGCGGTGCACAAGGGTGGGACGACGGCGACGGTGTCGACGAACGTCCCCGCCAACGTCCCGACCACGCCGCCGACGTCAGCCCCGACCGCCGCCCCAACTCAGCCGCCCTCGTCCACGCCATCCGGGCCGGCGGGAACCAGCGGTGGCGGACAGACCGTCACGACTCCGTTTGCGAAGGTGTTCGTGCCGTCCGGGTACACCGTCAGCGACCAGGAGGACGACTACATCGTCCTCACGCCGAACAGCGGCGATGACGAGGCCATCGGGCTCCAGGCGGAGCCGCTCGATGGTGCGACGACGAACGCGCAGCTCGACCAGGCGCTGCTCGCGGGCGATCAGCAGAGTGATGATCCAAGCGCGAAGATGTGCAGCAGCAAGGCGCCGTCGACGACGCAGCTGACCGGCTCGGGCGGGGGCATCACCGCGGACGTCATCTCGATCTGCGAGAGCATCACGCCCGACAACGGTCCGGCCTTCTCGGCGGTGGATGCATACATCGCCGGTGTCGCCAAGGCCTCGAACGGAAGCCTCAAAGCGGTGTGGGTCGAGATCCTCGCTCCGGCGAGCGGCTTTCAGGCGTTCGCGAACAGCATCCCCGGGTCGCTCATCGCGCAGTCGATCTTCACGGACGCGGCGCCGAACTCCTGACCGGTCAGCTGCCCTGGAAGTGCAGGTTGGTCAGCACGTAGTCGAACGACTGATCCGTCGCGAGATAGAACGGCGCGTCGCCGCCGGTGTTCGTCTCACTCCACATCTCCGCGAGGATCGTGACGTCGCCGTGGGTCGCCGCCACGATCACGATGCCGACGGGATTGCCCGAACTCCCCGATGTCGAGACGACGTTGGCCGTGTAGCCCTCGCCCACCGCGGGGATGAGCCCGATCTCCGCTCCGGGCACCGCCTCGACCGGCGTGATGTCCTGGAACTGGTCGCCCGAGAAGTCGCTCAGCGCACCCTGGATCACCTGCGAGGTGTTGGTCGCCGCCATCGCCGTGATGAGGATCTCGCCGACGGTGCCGCCGTTCTGATCCTGGGCGAGGAAGTCGGCGGAGTCGCCGGACGGGTCCGGCTGATTGAGTGTGAGATTCGAGCCGCTGTAGTCGATGACGAATCCCCACTTGGTGTCGAGGAACTGGCGTGAGTCCGCGAGCCGGGGGCCCACATCCGGCGCGCAGTAGAAGCCGCATCCCTGCGCGCTCGTCGAGACTCGCACGGCGAACACGGTCACGAGCGTCGCCACGAGTGCGATGGCGGCAATTGCGGCGACGATGATCGTCGTGTGGGAGAGCTTCGCGCGGTTGCCGCTGCCCGCGTACGGAGGCACGGGTGTGTAGCCCACACCCGGTGCTGCCGCGGTCGGCGCCCCGCACTTCCCGCAGAACAGGCTTCCCGCCGTCAGCGGTGCGCCGCAGTGTCCGCAGAAGTGCCCGCCGAATGTGGTGCTCACGACGCTGCCTCGGGCTCGTGCACGACGTGGCGCGCATGCTTCGGTGCCGCGAGACGCGCGGCTCCGCAGTTCGGGCAGAACGCCATCGACTGCACCATGCGGTGACACTCGCCGCACGGAGCGAGCGGTCCGATCGCGTGTTTGCCGGCCTCCTCGAGCAGCGCCGCGTGGAGCACCATGCGCACCACCACGAGCAATGCCGCTCCAAGGACTGTCCAGAGGATGAGCAGTGAGAGCGCGTCGGGCATGTAGTACCCGGCGACGCCGAGAACGATCTGGACTGCGAAACCCGCGACGACGCCGACCGGTGTCACCCACCCGGCGCGACCGGCGTGACCCGGTGCTCGCCGCCAGAGGGCGGCGGCGATGACACCGGTCGTCCCTGCGTTGACGATCGATGCGACCACGCCGCTGCGGAGGATGCGGAGCACGTCGTCGGCTGCGATCCCGTGCACGAGCGGTGCGGTGAAGAACGGCCATGAGCTGGCGATGACGGCGACGAGCGTGAAACCGAGCGCCGATGCGACGGCGAACGTCAGGCCGTCGAGCGTCTCGTCGAATTTGGTGCGCGTCAGCAGCACCAGCGGGCCCGCGAGCATGAGCACCTGGGCGATGAGCGGGAGGAGCACACCGGTGACCAGCGGACCCTGCACGGTCCCGTTGAGCTGCGTGGTGGTCAGCTGGTTGGCGATCACGAAGTACAGGAACCCGAGCACCCCGCCGGCGACGACGGTGAGCAGCAGGACCTGGATCGGCTCGTCCTCGTAGACCTCGAACTCGTAGAGGTAGAGCAGGTAGAGCACGGGCAGCAGCAGCACCGACACGAGCGTCGCCGGTGCGACGAGCCGGAGCGCGGCGAGGAGCAGCACGACGCCGACCCCGATGACGAGCACCTCGCGGAACACATGCGCCTGGCGGTGCGGGAGATGCGGGAACAGTGTCGTGACCACGGCGGTGCGGTTCACGTGCTCATTCGGTGCCACGACGTAGGTATGGGCGCGTCCGCGCGGGGCGACGCCTTCCAGATGCTCTCCGCAGTTGCCGCAGAACACGCCGGCCGGGACCACCGCTCCGCAGTGCCTGCAGGTGACGAGCGGCGCACCGCCGGCCGAGTCGTCGGGAGCGCTCGCTGGAGTGTCGGTCATGAGCCTGATCCGTGCGTCTTCTCGTACCACTCGAAGTCGTTGGCCAGCGCGCCGACGTCCGGAGTGCCGAGCCCGGTTGCCATGTCCCACCCGGGGCCTGCGGGGTAGTGCAGGTTCGAGCCGAGGGTCACATCGTGGAAGGCCGGAGCCGGGAGGCCCGCCGGGGACTGCGCGAAGAGATAGAGCGCGGGGTTGGCGAAACCGACGAGCGGAAGCGACTTGTGTGAGAGGTCCTCGTCGATGAGCGCCGTCACCGCGGCCCAGAAGGGCGCCGCCGCGGAGGTGCCGCCCACAGGACCCTCCTGCACCTGGTCACCGCCGGTCTGGCCCGGTGCGATGATGTCCCAGCCGGAGATGATGTCAGCATTGGCTGCAACGTCTGGGAGGCCGCGGCCGGTCATCGAGCTCGGGATGCCCGGTGCCTGTTGCCAGGACGGCCGGGGATATGCGGTGCTCACGCCACCGCCGCTGCCCCACTGCTCGATCGGCTCACCCCACGCGGACTCCTGGAAGTAGCCGCCGTTCTCCGCGAGGAAGGCTGTTGTGCCCCCGACCGCGGTGACGCCGGGGCTCGCGGCGTCGGGCATGACCGAGATCTCGGTGTTGGCGTTCTTGTCCTGGTCGGGATAGTCGTTGAGGCACATGTAGGCGCCGCGGTCGCCGGACGCCCAGAAGATGCTCATTCCCTGAGCCGCCGCGGCCGTGTCGACCTGGTTCTCCGCAGCGCCGTCGGCGATCGCGCCCTGCTCGAGTTCGCATTCGTGCTCGCTGATGCTGCTCGAGAGGATCACCCCGGGAGACGCTGCCGCGATCGCCCTCACGACGTCCGGGATCGCTCCCGCGTTGCCGAACTCGTACACGACCTCGGTGGCCCCGGGGGCGATGCCGTGCACGATCTCGAGGTCGAGCGCCGCCTCGCCGGCGACGGCGGAGTACTGCTTGTCGCCACTGACGAGCGGCGCGCCCCAGTCAGCGGCATCCTGGTGCACCTGCACGTTGAAGGGGGCGCCGGGTGTGAACTTCTGTGCCCACGTGTTCAGGACCGCGTTGGACGGCACGCCCCACTCAATGAACACCACCGTCTCTCCGGAGCCGTCCAACCCGGCCTTGCGCAGCGGAGTGATGTTGTAGAAGGTCGTCATGTCCTGCGGCGTCACCCCGGCGACGTCCGCCGACGGCACTGCCGATGTCAGGTCGCGCCGGTAGTCATCGAGACCGGTGACGGCGATGACGGTCCCGCTGATCGACGCGGGGATCGCAGGTGTGGTGAGAGCCGAATAGAAAGGAGTTCCCCCGGCGGCGATGAACCGGTGGATGCTGACCCCGAGGAATCGCTGGATCGCGCCCGCCGGTCCGGTCGTGCGCAACAGCACGTCTCCCGCCGACCAGTGGGCGGTCAGTCCGGCTGCTGCGAGGACCCGAACAACCGAGGAGACGCGAGCAGGGTCAGGCCCGAAGCGATCGGCGAACTCGGCAGCGCTCACCGGTGATCCCGTGGCCATCGCGGCCGCGAGGCCCGCGGGGTCGCGGTCGGCAAGGGTCAGGTCAAAGCTCAGCGATTGTGCCGCCGGCATCGCCCCGAGGTCGCGTGAGTCGCGGATGGCCACCTCGAGTGGCGCCGCACCGCTCGACGGTGCGGTCGCCAAGGACTTCCCCACGGTGACGCGGGTCGACGGAATCTGCAATGCGCAGGCGGCAAGTCCGAGCAAGCACATGAGGCTCGCCACGAGCAGGCGATTCACGAGGTCCGAATCTTACGGTCCCGGGCGATACCGCCACACCGACGGAAACGCCGCTGCTGCGGCGCCGAGTCCGACCAGGCAGAGGATGCCACCGCTGATGATTGCGACCTCCGCGCCGAACGCATTGGCGACCACGCCGGTCTCGACGTCGCCGAGGTACGGCCCTCCTGCGACGACCATGAAATACAGCGATGTGAGCCGGCCGCGCAGCTCGTCGGGAGCGATCCTCTGCATGATCGTCGTGCGACACACCGCGCTGAAGCTGTCGGCCGCGCCGGCAATCGCGAGGAGCAGCAGAGCCACCCAGAGCGAACGCGCGAAGCCGAAGCTGATGACGACCAGACCCCATGCCGCGATCGACACGACGATGATCCGGCCGAGGCGTTTCGAGCGCGCCACGGGGCCGCTCGAGAGCGCCGCCACCACCGCACCGAAGCCGGGAGCGGAGTAGAGGAGTCCCAGGCCCTGCGCACCGGCGTGGAAGGTGTTCGCGGCGAGCACGGGGAAGACCGCCCGCGGGAGACCGAAGATCATCGCCGCAAGGTCCATCGCGAAGGTGCCGAGCAGGATCGGCTGGCGTCGCGTGAAGCTGAGGCCTCGGAGGATCGCTGCGATCGGCCGCTCCCGTCTGGTCGTGGAGTGGCCCTGGGGTGGCAGCACGACCACCGCGATCAGCGCTGCGCTGAAGGTGAGCACGTCGACCGAGTACGCCTCGGCGAGGCCGAGGTGCGCAATCACGAGGCCACCGATGGCGGGGCCCGCAACGAGAGTCGTCTGGAAGAGCACGATGTTCAGCGACAGCGCCCCCGCAAGACGTTCGGTGCCGACCAGGTTCGGGATGATCGCTGTGCGTGTCGGCGAGTCGACGGCGCCGACCAGTGCGGCAACCGCGACCACGCCGTAGATCGCGAGGAGCGGAGGGTGTCCGGCGAATGCGCCGAGCGCGAGCAGCCCCGAGCACAGCGCGAGGCAGAGCTGGGTGACGATCAGGACGCGCCGCCGGTCGAATCGGTCCGCGATGGCGCCGCCTCCGAGAGAGCCGGCGATCAGCGGCACCGCCTGCACGATGCCGAGAAGACCGACGTCGAGCGCCGACCGCGTCTGCGAATAGACCTGGAACGGGACGGCGACGAGCGTGATCTGGCGTCCGATCAGCGAGATGAGCTGCCCGATGAACAGGCGGCGGAACGGTCGGGAGTCGCGAAGGGATCGGGCGTCGACCGCCATCGTGCGGATCGCCCGGCTGGCGATGGGGCGGCGCCCCTGCGCGGGCTCATCGACGATCGACCCTTCGGGGGTCGCCGCCGGTGCGAACCCGTCCGGGTCGGGCGTCAGCTCGTCGGGCACGATGCCCCCGCGGGCGGCAGGGTGAGGTTCACGAGGTAGGCCTGCTCGTCGGCATTCGCGCACGGGCTCTTCCCGAACGAGACATGTCCGTCGCCGACACGCGTCAGCAGGACGGATCCGGGGAAGAACTGGATCGCGCCCTGTGCCCATTGATACGGCGTTGCGGGGTCGCCGGTGGCTGCGACGAGCAGGAGCGGCGCGGTGTCCACCGTATGGAAGGTGGGCGGTGGGGGATGAAAGGGCCAGAACGCGCAGACCAGGTCGCCCCACACGGTGTCGGCGCCGAAGACAGGGTCGATCGTGTTCATGCGCTGTGCTTCGGAAACGTAGGTCGCAAGGGTGGTGGGCACCGGGTTGTCGGCACACGCGATCGCGATGTTGGCTTCGACGAGCGGGTTGTACGTCCCGTTGCCCGCGCGCCCCACGTAATCGTCCGCCGATCCGAGGAGGAGATCGCCGTCGCCGTGCGCCGCTTCGTTGATCGCGTTGGCGAGGGCCAGCTCGAGGTCCCGGTCCTCCGAGGGTTCGTAGAGATACGTGACGATGCCGGTGATCGCTTCCGCGCGGGTCAGCTTTCGTCCGTTGATGATCAGGGGATCCTTCGCGGCGGTGGCGAGGACCTGCGCGATGGTTGCCGCCGGCGACTGGCTGAACCCGCATCCCTGCGCGCAGCCCGCCTCGAAATCGGACAGGTCGTGCTCGAACGCCGTGGCCTGGTCTTCCGAGGCCGTGAGGAGGGGAATCGTCGGGTCCTCGACGCCGTCGAGGACCATCGCTCGCACGTTCTGCGGGTAGAGCGACGCGTAGATCTCCCCGAGGTAGGTCCCGTAGCTGAGACCCAGGTACGTCAGCTTCGCTCCCCCCATGGCGCGGCGGAGCTCCTCGAGGTCGCGGGCGGTGTACTGCGTGCCAAGGAACAGGAGCGTCCGTCCGGTCCGTTGCAGGCATCCGGTCGCGAAACGCTGCGCGAGCGCGACCAGCACGGCCTGGCTCTGTGCCGTCTCCGCGATCGGGTCAGCTGCGAAGTATTGATCGAGGTCGGCCGGCGCAAGGCAGTGCGCCGGATCGCTTCGTCCGGACCCGCGTGGGTCGAATGAGACGACGTTGTACGAGGCGCGCAGGCTCGTGAACCGGTTGGCCGCCTCGGTCAAATAGTCGATCCCGGACTCGCCGGGGCCACCCGGGTTGACGATGATCGACCCGCGCGCCCGGCTCGTCAGTGCCGGGAGTCGCGCGACCTCGATGGCGATGCTCCCGCCCTCTGGATTCGCATAGTCGAGCGGCACGGTCAGCGTCGCGCACTGCAGCCCGGCGGCGCCGGGGCAATCGTGAAACGCGAGGGGTGAGACGGCGGGAAGCGTCAGCGGCGGAGATGCCGGCGCGGCAAGGGTGCCGAGCGTCGGTTCGTCAGTCGGCGCCGCGGTCGGCGTGAGCGCGGCCGGGCTACACCCGGTCGCGGCGCAGGCGGCTGCTCCGAGGGCAAGCCGCGTCCACACTCTGGGTCGCACCGGGCAACGCTATCCTGTCCGCCGATGCTCACGCCGCCCGCGCGCCGGACTCTCACGTGACCACCGAGCGCGACACGTGGAACCCCACCCAGTACGAGCGGTTTCGCGCCGAGCGCGAGCAGCCGTTCCACGATCTCGCCGCGCTCATCACGCGACGGCCCGCAGGCCGCGTCGTCGACCTCGGCTGCGGCACAGGCCTGCTCACCACCGCGCTGCACGACCAGCTGGGCGCGACGGAGACAGTGGGTGTCGACTCATCTGACGCGATGCTCGAGCGAGCGCGTGCGCTGGACGCTCCCGGCGTGCGCTTCGTGCACGGCGATATCGGCGACTGGGAACCGGACCAGCCATGCGATGTCGTCTTCTCCAATGCGGCGCTCCAGTGGCTCCCGGATCATCCCCAGCTCTTCAAGAGGTTGACGACGATGCTCGTCCCGGGCGGCGAGCTCGCGGTCCAGGTGCCGGCCAACTTCGACCACGTCTCGCACGTGCTGGCGTCGGACATCGCGCGCGAGGAACCCTTTGCAGCGGCCCTCCACGGGTACGAGCGCAGGTTCTCCGTGCTGGCGCCCGAGGACTACGCGACGCTGTTCAGCGACCTCGGGTTCGCGGCACAGTTGGTGCGGCTGCAGGTGTACGGCCACGTGCTCGAGTTCATCCGACTCGGTCGTCGAGTGGGTGAAGGGAACGCTGCTCACGGACTACGAGAAGCGGTTGCCCGCGGCGCTGTATGCGGAGTTCGTTGCGCGATACCGGGAACGGCTGCACGATGCGCTCGGCGACCAGCGTCCGTACTTCTATCCCTTCAAGCGGATCCTGCTGTGGGGCCGCCTCCCGTAGCGAATGCAGATCAAACGACTCGATCTCGGCCATCTGTACATTCAGGGCGATCGGTGGCCGGTTCACGGCTACGTGATCCTGCATGAGCAGCTCGGAACCATTCTCGTGGACACGGGCTGCGGAGGCCCCGATGAGGTCCTCCGCGAGTACGGGGTGGTCAACCGCACCGTCGCCGACGCGCTCGCCGCGCACGACCTCGCACCAATCGACGTGAAGATGGTGATCAACACGCACCTGCACTTCGACCACTGCGGTCAGAATCCGGCCTTCGACCACGCGCCGCTCCTCGTGCAGCGCACAGAGCACGAGCGAATCTTCCGCGAGCGCGACGAGGTCACCGACTGGATCGAGGCATCGGGAATGCGATTCGAGCTCGTCGACGGCGACGTCGCGCTGGCCGACGATCTGCGGCTCATCAGAACCCCGGGCCACACGATCGGGCACCAATCCGTGATCGCGACCACAGAGGTGGGAGCCGAGTTGTTCATCGGAGACGCGGCCTACACACGCGCGGTGTGGGAGCGTGCCAGCACATCCTCGAAGCTTCCGCCGGGCCAGGCTGCGGACCCCGACGCCTGGCATCGAACGCTGAACGATCTCCGCGCCCGTGCGCCCGAAAGGGTCCACTTCTGCCACGACGGATCCTGAGCCCGCCGAACTCGCTGCAACGGGCGGGTCGATGCTCAGACGATGACCGACCCGATGACCGGGCCGATCCGCCGGTCCGGTGGTCCGGCAAGCAGGGGGGCGACGTTCGCACCCATCCACGTATTCCCCAGCGCCGTCGCCATTTGGTCAAGAACCTCGGCGGTGTCGGCGAAGATGACCAGGACGACCTGATCGTCCGCGACCTGGACGACCCGGAAGCCCTGGAATCCCTCGATGGCGCGCATCTGGTCGGCCATCTCGTGCTCGGCTCGCACGAACAAGGACGGGTCCACCGATTCCTTGAAGCGCAGGGTGTTGATGACGGCGTGCATATGCATAAGGATAGTCGGCGACACGCCCCGCTCAAGCCAGAGGTCACGCGTCGCCACGACGTCACTCGCGGTGACCGCTGTACCCGCGCCAGCGTCACCCGTCGCCGTGGCTACTCGACCGCGCTGACGATCTCCGGACGGAGGCCTGGGAACTTCGCCAGATACTCGCGGCGCTCACGCTTGAGCTGTTCCACGAGCGCGCGATACTCGTCCAGGCGGCCCTGCCGCTCGTAGAGCTTGCGCGGCTGCAGAATCTCGGGATCGTCGAGACCCGGCAATGACACCGCGACCTCGTAGCCGAAGTCCGGGTCGGTCTCCCACTCGATCGTCCCCTCGGAGATCGCTTTCACGATCGCGCTCGAGTACGAGATGGTCACCTTCTTCGCGCGCTCATCGTCATCCCGGCCGCCGACGCGTCCGGTGTTCAGGAGATAGACCTGGAAGTCGCTGCTGTCCATGAGGTCCAGGAAGCGATTGCCCTGCTGCTCATGGCGCAACGGGAAGAACGGGTTGGTTCCGGGCACGCGCAGGAATTTGCCTGCCTCCTCCGCGCCGCCGGCCGATGTCCCGCGTGTCTCACCGAGCATGAAATACAGGGCCGCGTGCTCACGATTGAGCCGCGCGACGCCGGGGATGAGGTTGTCATTGCGATTGAGGATCAGGAAGTGGTCTACCGATTTGACCTCGCGCGCGTCCTTGTGCCAGCCGAGCGCGTCCATGCGAAACACCGCACGGCCGTTGGGTGTGTACGTGGTGTCGAAGAAGTCGACCACGCCGGCGTCGTTCTGCGACACGTTCTCGAGATACGCCCCGGGCTCGCACACGGCCCCGTAGATCGACGGCTCGTCCTTCGGATCGAGCGCAAACGTCTTCGCGAAGCAACCGTTCTCCGTTGCGACGACGCGTCCACCCGGATACAGCGCGACAAAGTCGTCCTGCACGGGCTTGCTGTCGTTCTGGCGTGTGAAGGTCGTCGTCGTCTTCCCCGTTCCCGACAGTCCGATGATCAACAGCGCCTGCTCGCCGCGTGCGGTGGGCACCACCTTGCAACCGGCATGGAGCGAGAGGCCGCCGTTGTCATAGGTGAGCTTGTTCCACATTCGGAGCCCACCCTTCTTGGACTCACCGAAGTAGTCGCTGTTCAGGACACGCGTGACGCCGGCCTCGAGGTCGACGGCGATGATTCGATCGCTCGGATACCCCGGCGCGTCGAGGTTCGGCGTGTAGATGACGGTCAGGACAGGATCGAAGTCAGGGCCGGGGTTCTCCGGATCGAAGTACAGCCAGCGCTGCATGCCGGCGATGTTGGCGTTGGCCGCTTCGATGTACAGCCTCGCGGCGACGCGATGATCCGCGTCGTTGCCGATGTACCCGTCGATGACCAGCATGTCCTGGTTGCGGATGTACTCGTCCTGACGCTCCGCGATCTTCGCGCCGTCAGCTCGACTGATCGTCTGGTCCGAGTGCTCGTCCGGCCTGTCGGTGACGATGTAGGTGCTCGCCTTGCTGCGCGAGACAACCTTCGTCTGCACGTTGTAGTTGTCGTATTCGGTGTGTCTGGCGTTCGGCATGTGCGACGTCAACTCGCGCAGCTCCGTCGGGGACGGGTTCCAGCGGACGTTGCGAGCCGCGGGCAGGCTGCTCGAGTGGGTCTTGATGACGTCGGTCATGACTCCTCCAATGCTCCTGGCCGCGATCTCCCCCCCGCTCGATCACGATCGCCATTCCAGGCAGGTATTCCGGACGTCGCGAGCATAGCAAAGGGTCTCCGGCCTGGGGCCGATCCTGCCGGGCTCCTCCGTTGTGGTTGTAGGCTGTGGGTGATGACTTAAACCGCTCCCGTTCCGATCGCCGAGGCCACGTCACTCCGCGAGAAGTCGTGGGTCTTCTTCAATGGGGAAACCGTGCGCTACGCGGACGCCAAGGTCGGCCTGCTGACCCACGGCCTCAACTACGGCACGGGCGTGTTCGAGGGCATCCGCGCGTACTGGAACGCAGAACGCGAGCAGCTCTTCGTGCTCTCCGTCGTTGAGCACTTCGAGCGTATGCATCAGAACACTCGCACACTCCAGATGGTCATCCCGTGGAGCGTCGACCAGCTGGTCGAGACGACGCTCGACCTGCTGCGCCGCAACGAGTACCGCGAGGACACCTACATCCGGCCGCTGTGCTTCAAGTCCGCGGAGATCATCGGCGTGAAGCTGCACGATGTTCCCGACAGCTTCGCGATCGTCACAGCGCCGATGGGTCTGTACGTCGGGAACGGCGGCATCCGCTGCATGGTGTCGTCGTGGCGCCGCATCGACGATTCGATGGCGCCGGTCCGCACCAAGTGCACGGGCCTGTACGTGAACTCGGCGCTGGCGAAGAGTGAGGCCCTGCAAGGCGGATTCGACGAAGCGATCATGCTGACCAGCGAGGGCCACGTCTCCGAGGGCAGTGCGGAGAACATCTTCATCCTGCGACGCGGCGAGGTCATCACCCCGCCCCCCTCGGACAACATCCTCGAGGGCATCACGCGGTCGACGGTCATGCATCTGCTTCGCGAGGAACTCGGACTCGAGGTTCACGAACGATCCGTGGATCGGTCCGAGCTGTACGTGTCGGATGAGGTCTTCATGGTCGGCACCGGCGCTCAGATTGCTCCGGTCGTCGAGATCGATCGTCGTCGCATCGGCGACGGTGAGCCCGGGCCGGTCACCATGCGTGTCCAGGACATGTACGCGAAGCTGGCCACCGGTCGAGACCCCAAATACGAGGCCCTGCTCACCCCCGTCTACTGAGCGGCGATGCCGAGCGCGTCCTGGGTGATCCGTGCCGCGGCCTGGCGGAGCAACCCCATGGTCTGGTGGACGCGGTCGAAGCCCGGGGCCATCTCCTCGAGTGAGACCGCGGCGGTGAAGAGGTCGGAGAGCGGGTCGAGCACCGTGCCGCAGACGGCGACGCACGGAATCCCGTGTGCGCGTGCGCGGGCGGCGACCTCAGCCGGCGCCTTGCCCGTCCGGGTCTGGGCATCGAGGCGTCCCTCGCCCGTGATCGCGAGGCTCGCCTCGTCGAGTTCGGCGTCGAGCCCGACCATGTCGCAGACGAGCCGGGCGCCGGGAAGCAGACGTCCGCCGACCAGCGCAAGGCCGAACCCGCACCCACCCGCGGCGCCGGCACCCGGACGCTGAGCGAGCTCGGCGCGACCGGTTCCCGCGACCACCGAGGCGAGGTGCCCCAGAGCGCGTTCCAGGCGCTCCACCTCTGCTGGGCTCGCCCCTTTCTGGGCGGCGAACATCCGCGCGGCGCCCTCCGAGCCGAGCAACGGGCTCCGAATGTCGCAGGCCACCTCGAGAACAGCGTCGGTCAGTGCCGGATGAACGCCGGAGAGATCGATCGCCGAGAGGTCGTCGAGTGCCCCGCCGCCGAAACCGATCTCCTTCCCGCTCGAGTCGGTGAGATGCGCGCCGAGGGCCTGGAGGATCCCGGCGCCGCCGTCCGTGCAGGCACTCCCTCCGACGCCCACGACGATGTGCCGGCAGCCGGCGTCCAGCGCGACTCGGATCAACTCTCCGGTGCCGCGCGATGTGGCGTGCAGCGCATCGAGGCGTGCAGGGTCGACGAGGCCGAGACCCGAAGCCTCGGCAAGCTCGATGACCGCCGTGCCGCTCGCGAGCCTCCCCAGCCGGGCGCGAACCGCGCCCCCACTGGGACCGGTCACCTGATGGAATGTGGCGCTCGACCCGCGATGGGCGGTCAGGAGCACGGTGAGAGTCCCGTCGCCGCCGTCGGCGACCGGCGCGACGATCGCGCGACCACCCGCCTCCCTCACCCCGATGGCGAGCGCGGTCGCGGCCGCGCGCGCATCGAGCGTTCCCTTGAACGCGTTGGGCGCGCAGACGACGACGGGGACGGTGCTCAGAGGGCGGTCAGCGCCGCGGCTGCACACGTCGCGCAGGTGCCGTAGAAGTCGAGGGCATCGTGGTCGAGTGCGAAGCCGTAGCCGCCGCGGACTGCGTCGATGAGCTGGTTGACCGCCGTGTCGTCGATCTCCGTCGTCGATCCGCACACACGGCAGACGAGGTGGTGGTGATGGTTGTCCGCACACGAGGTGTACACGTGGACGTGGCCCTCGGCCTCGAAGCGCTGGGCAAGACCGGCCTCAACGAGGAAGTCGAGCGTGCGGAAGACCGTTGCGCGTCCCAGCATCGGATGCTCGATGCGCAACGACTCGTACAGCTCCTGCGCGCTCACCGTATGCCGTGCGCGAGCGAGCGCGCCGGCGACGATCATCCGTTGCAGGGTCAGCCGATGTCCCTGTGCGGCGAGTTGGTCCGCGACGCTGGTGCCGGCCGAGACGGGCATGCCTCAGCTCGCCCGCCGCACCCAGGCCTCTGGGTGCCGCAACTCGTCGAGCGTCGGCATCATTGCCGCCGACTCCCACACCCGGTTGAGCGTGGAAAGGCCGGCGCGATCGAAGACGCCCACGCAGAACTGCTCGCCGATCTCGTACTGGCGCATCTTGATCTCCAGCCCCGTGATGCTGAGGATCAGCCGCTCCATCGGCCCGCGCTGGCGGCGACGCTGCTGCATCGCCGCCTCGAGGCGGTCGGCTCCGCGCACCGCACGACGACCGGCGCGATGCATGAGGAAGTTGCTGTATCCCTCGAGCACGCTCATGACCGCCTGGACGTGGCTGACCGCGCGGAGCTGCTCGCGGACGGTGTCCGGGAGCTTGCGCACCATCTGCCGCGAAGGGAGCAGCGTCTCGCCGTCCGCCGACAGCGCGTCGAGCATCAGACCACGCATGAGCGCCTCGAGATGCTCGCCGAGCCAGGGATGCAGCTCGAACTGCCAGGCATGCGTCAGCTCGTGCAGGATCAGCCAGGGGCGCAGCTCCGTGCCCTCGAGCGAGAGGTCGCGCTCGATGCCCGCGATGTTCGGCTCCACGAGGTAGAGCGCAGTCGTCGTCGCAGCGTCCCCGGGGGCCCTCTCGAGCGAGAGCACGGGGTCGTACTGGCCGAGGACGCGGCGCGACATGAGCCCGAACAGCTCGCCGACGTAGCGGTCGAGCACGCGCCGGCTCAGGCCGGTCGCGATCGACTCCGGCACCGTCGCCCGGAGCCGTTCGACGGGAGCGAGCAGGCGCTGGATCATGCCGAGGTTCGCGTCGATGAAGCCCTCGCGGTCGAGTGCCATGAACCGCGGGTACGCGGTCAGCGGTACCTCGGAGATCTCGGTCATGGACGGCGCCACCCGCGCGGCCATCTCCGTGTAGGCGGTCTCGAGCGCGGCCACATCCATCCGGCGGCTCGCCGCCACCCCCGTTCGCGCAAGGGCGATGCGGCGGACATCCTCCCAGTCGACCAGCCTGCGCGGCGTGTTGACCTGGGGACGAAGGAAGACGCGGGCTGAGAGCACCGCCCCGGCACCGACCGCTCCGACGGTCAAAGTCCGCCTGACGACCTCGGCGCGAGTTGCTGGGCTCATGCCTCGATCATACGGGTGGACCCGCGTTGACCCCGGATCTACATCGAGGAACCGGACCGCCCGTCGATGTAGACCGGATGCTCGGGGGGCTTGCCCTCGAGCCAGTAGGCGTCGAGGCGCTCGTCGCTCCAGCCCCGATCGCGGAGGAAGGGCTCGTCGAGGATCTGCTGCCCGGTGAGCGTCGGGGGTTCCGTGCCGATGATCTCCATCATCGCGTCGCAGAGGATCTCCGGCGAGCGCCACTGGCTCCGGTCCCCGAGCCCCCAGTTGATGCTGGCGAGGCTCTCGATGATCGTCACCGGCCAGAGCGAGTTGCACGCGATCCCGTCCGAGGCGTGCTCCGCCGCGATCCCGATCGCCATCCGGGTCATGCCCATCTTGGTGGTCATGTACGCGACGTGCCCTGGGCTCGGTGTGGTGGAGATCGGTGGTGAGCACATGATGATGTGACCCCACTTGCGCTCCACCATGTGCGGCAGCGCGTAGTACGCGCAGAGATACGCAGCGCGCACGTTGATCTCCCACATCAGGTCGTAGCGCTTCGGCGGTGTCTGCAGGACCGGTTGCCACCACAGCGCGCCCGCGTTGTTGATGAGGATGTCGACGCGACCGAAGCGCGCGACTGTCGTGTCGACCATCGCTTTGACCTCGTCCTCGTGACGCACATCGACACGCACCGCGAGTGCTGCGCCGCCCGCGGCCTCGACCTCCTCGACGACGGTGTGGATGCTGCCCGGAAGCTTCCCCGTGCCGGTCTCGGACTTGCCTGTGATCACGACCGCCGCGCCCTCGGCGGCGAGGCGAAGCGCCATGGCGCGGCCGATGCCGCGGCTCGAGCCGGTGACGATCGCGACGCGGTCCTCGAGTGGACGAGAGGCACTCATCGGCGCGCATCATATGCGCCACGACAAGGGTCGGAGACGTGACGGTTCGTTGTTGAGGGAGCAGGAAGAATGGGCAGGGATGTCGTGAAGTGGCTGGGCGCCCTTCTCGCCGTTGTCGGGACCGCTGCGTTTGCGTACGGCCTCGTCGTCCTCATCTCGAACGGCTCGTGCGGGTGCTCCGATGACGGGTTCTGCTCAGGGCCACCGTGCCCGCCTGCCGACAACCTCGGTTTCCTGGGACTCTTCGCGGGGATCTGGGTCGCCGTGATCGGCATCATCATGATGAGCGTGGCCGCGTCACGTGCGAAGGCTGCGAAGTGGCGCTCGCAATTCGCGGCGGGTGCCGGGCCGTACACGGGCTCGCGGCTCGCGGCTCCGGCAGGGACACCAGGTGCGGGTGGGCTCACCTTTGCGTCGATGGGCGGCTCGTTCGGCGCCGGCGCCACGCCCGGCGCACCGGGGACGGTGATGAGTCCCGCCATGTTCGACCCGAAGGCGATGGGCGAGATGGCACAGCAACTGCAGGCGGTGCGCCAGCAGAACAGTGCCGACCCGGAGGCGGCGCGTCAGGCGACTCTCAACGTGTTGAGAAGTCATGGGTATCCGATCCCCGCGAACGTGCCGCCCGGTCCCGTCGTGCTGCAGATGGGAAGCCCCGCGACCGTGGTGCCCGACGGGCCAGGGTTCGCGCTCCCAGGCGCAACCGCCCCCGCACCGGGATCGGCTGAGGCGATCCTCGCGGCCGACGCCGCGGCCGGCGTCCCCTCGCAGCAGGCTGCTCCCGGTGACGCGACCGGTCGCCTGCAGGAGCTGGACGCACTGAAGGCGCAGGGGGTCGTCAATGACGCCGAGTACGCGGCGCAGCGCCAGCGGATCCTCGACTCGATCTGACCTCAGGAGACGCGCGCGGCGATCGCTCTGACGATCTCACCGAGCTGGTCGGTGAGTGGGCCCGGCAGCCGTCGCCGCAGGATCTCGGTGAGGCTCGTGTAGTACCAGAGTTGCTGTCTCGGGTCCGAGACGGTGAATCGCTGCCACACCGCGTCACCTTCCGACCGGACATCGGCAAGGATCGTGCCTGCGTTGTGCACCTTGTCGCAGGCCGACACGAGCAGCACGTCGGCGTCGGCGTCCCCATCGAGATGCTCGAGGTATCGCTCCTTTCGCTCGCGCCAGTCCGGCTTCGGCTTTCCGGGTACGGCGACAGCATCGCTGCACGCCATCACGATCCTCGCCACGCGACCGCCGAACTCCTGCTGGATGATCGCGTGTGTCGCTTCGCCGTCGACCGAGTCCTCGACCGTGTCGTGCAGCAGGGCGGCGATTGCGACGTCCTCGTCGGCGCCGTGCTCGAGAGCGAGTGCGGAGACGGCCATGACGTGCGCCATGTAGGGAATCCCCGTCTTCTTCCTCAGCTGCTGCCCGTGCACCAGGTATGCGAACGCGAAGGCGGCAGCGAAGCGGCCGGTCAGGAGTGGGGCGGCATTGCTCTGTTCAGGCACGCCGTCATTGTGGGTCGGACGCGACGCCTGAGGAAGAGGGCACGGCCCGGGCGCCAGAATGGCGCGTGCGCTTCTATCTGGGTCATCCGCTTCCGGGAGGGTTCTGGGCGGGGTTCTCGACCTACGCGAGGCGCCCGCATCGCGCTGTCCGTCAGGCGGCGAAAGCCACCGGAGGGATCGGATGCGCCGGCTACGTCGTCCTCGCGGTGGTGCTCGCGCTCAGCATCGCGTACTGGTACATCAGTGTCCCGATCGTCGTGCTGACGGCGATCGCGGTGGGTGTGACGGTGCACCGGCACCATGTGCAGCGCGAGCGTCAGCCCGCGGCCGCGCCGGTGACACAGCCCACACCGGCGCCCTCTCCGGCGCAACCGCAGGTGCAGCGTCCTGTGCGGATGCCGCCGCTCACGATGCCCGCGGACACCTTCAAAGTTGGATCGCTCGTCCATCTCGAGAAGGACGGCACTCGCGCCACGTACTTCGTCGATCACGGGCGCACGCCGGACGAGATCGTCCTGAAACGTGTCAGCGGCACGCCGTCGGTTCCCGATGCCTGACAACGCCCTGCTCGGACTCGTCGTCGACCGGATCGCGACGCATCCACCCACGGATTCCGCCGGAGATCTGATCCTTGCCGCATTCGACGGCGCCGATTCGGTGGACGCCTCGCTGCGTGGGGAGTCCAGCCCCTCCACCGTTGGTGCGAAGGCCGCCGCGTCGACGGCACCGGCGGCGGTGTACCTCACCGCGATTCAGGTCGAGGGCTTCCGTGGCATCGGCCCGCCGACGACCCTGTCGATCGATCCCGGTCCCGGGCTCACGCTCGTGGTCGGCCGCAACGGGTCGGGGAAGTCGTCGTTCTCCGAAGCCCTCGAGATGGTGCTGCTGGGCACAAACCAGCGCTGGGAGCAGCGGGTCAAGGTCTGGCGCGACGGGTGGCAGAACCTGCATCACCGGCACACCCGCGTCGCCGCCCGGTTCACCGTCGACGGGCGGAAGCAACCGCTGGAGGTCGCTCGCGTCTGGAAGGAAGATGACGGGGTCGACGGCTCGGCGCTGTCCGTCGACGGCAAGCCGGCAACGCCTGACATGCTCGGGTGGTCGCATCAGCTCGCCGGCTATCCGCCGCTGCTGTCGCACAACGAGCTCGAGCATGCGCTCGACCGCGAGCAGTCGAAGCTGTACGACGCGCTGGCAGGGATACTCGGCCTGGGCGACCTTGCCGCGGCGCAACAGACGCTGCGCGAAGCGCGCCTCGAGCGCGAACGCGATGTCAAGACCGCACGGGAATCGCTTCCGGCGCTGCGCGCGCTCCTCGAGCACACCACCGACGAGCGTGCCGACCTGGTGCGCGCCGCGCTGGCAAAGAAGGCGTGGGATCTCGACGCCGTCGCGGGCACCGTCGGCGGCGACGCGGAGAGTGACGAACACGTCGTGCTTCGCAAGCTGCGCGACCTGGCGGGTCTTCCGGTTCTGGATCGCGAGAGGTTGAGCGCCGCCACTACGGAGCTGCGCGAGGCGCACGCGGCGGCCGAGCGGCTCCGCGGTACGGACGCGGGCAGGGCTGACGAGGTGGCTGCACTGTTGCAGCAGGCGCTCGACGTGCATGCGCACGCTGAGGGGGAGCGCTGTCCGGTCTGCAACACCGAAGGCGTGCTGACGTATCAGTGGCGCGTGCAGGCCCGCGACCATGTCGTCGCGCTTCGCGCCGGCGCGGCTGAGGTGCGTGCAGCGCGCACGATGCTGGCAACGACGATGCGGCAGGCTCGGCAGCTTGTGACCGCGCCGCTCGTTGCGCTCCGCGACGGTGCGTGGGCCGGCATCGACATCGCACCGGTCGTGGGACTCTGGGAGCGGTGGGCTGACGTTGCCGCAGACGACGACGCTCTTTCGCTCGCGAGCCACCTCGAAACCCACGGTCCACCGCTGATCGCTGCCGTCGCAGACCTGCGGAGGGCGGCCGCAGCCGAGCTCGAGCGATTGGAGCGCGCCTGGCGTCCTGCCGCCGACGCGATTGCGCTGTGGCTGCCACTCGGCCGCCGGGCGCAGGGAGCGGAGCACGAGGTAGGACGGCTGAAAGAGGCGGAGCGATGGCTCAAGGAGGCGCACGACGAGTTGCGCGACGAGCGTTTCGGGCCGATCGCCGGTGCGGTGCAGGCCAACTGGACCGAGTTGCGTCAGGACAGCAACGTCTCGCTCGGCGAGTTGCGTCTTCTCGGTGCGTCGACGCAGCGACGTCTTTCGCTCGACGTCAAGGTCGATGGTGAGGATGGTTCCGCGCTCGGCGTGATGAGCCAGGGTGAGTTGAACTGTCTCGCGCTGTCACTCTTCCTGCCCCGCGCGTCGATGCCCGAATCGCCGTTCCGGTTTGTCGTCATCGACGATCCGGTCCAGGCGATGGATCCGGCGAAGGTCGCCGGCCTCGCGACCGTGCTCGCCCGGGCCGCGAAGGAGCGCCAGGTCATCGTGCTCACGCACGACATGCGCCTCGATGAGGCGATGCGAATGCTCGACATCGATGCGACGGTCATCGAGGTGTCGCGACGAGAGCAGTCGGTGGTGGAGCTGCGGCGCATCCAGGACCCGGTGCAGCGCTACATCGCCGATGCGTTTGCGGTCGCGAAGAGCGGGGATCTTCCGCCGGAAGCGCTGCGCGTCATACCCGGGTTTTGCAGGCTGGCGCTCGAGGCAGCATCATCGCTTGCGGCGACACGGCGGATGCTGCATGACGGCAGGTCGTACGCCGAGGTCGAAGCGGCGCTCGCGACGCCGACGACGCTGAACATGTGGCTGGCGCTGGCGCTGCTGAACGACGCGGGACGCGCCGGCGACGTCAGTGGGTTTCTGTTCAAGCACTATCCGTGGGCCGTCGACGCGGTCAAGGACTGCAACCATGGCACGCACAGCGGAACCCTGCACGGCAACATGGTCGACTTCATCCGCGCCGTCGAGCAGCTGACGAAGAAGATGCTCGAGGCGCACTGACGTGAGCGCTCAGCCGATGGCGGATGCGCACGCGCTCGTGTCGGCGGCGCGAGACCTCATCCGCGATGACGACGCGACGACTGCGGGATTGTGGCCGAGGGCCGCGGCGCTGCTTGCGCGTCAGGGCCTGGAGATTGCGATGGCCCGGCTGTGGCAGGTGACCGCGCCGGGGCTCGAGCGCACCACGACGCGATGCCAGTTGTTGTGCCTCGGCGGCATGCTCAACGATCGTGCGCTCGGAGGGCGCGCAATCCTGACCTGGCATTCGTTGTCCAACGCCTGCCACCACAGTGTGTACGAGCTGCCGCCCACCGCCGGCGAGCTCAACGGTGCGCTCGAGACGGTGTGGGACCTCGCCGAGGCGGTGGAGCGGCTGCGGGGGAAGATGCGGGCCTAGACGTCACTGCGACTGCCGGCCTCCTCGCTGCTCAGCTGCTCAAGATGCCGGTACAGCAACGGGAGTACCCGCAAGTCCTTGGGCCGCCCTGCGGCCTCTTTCGAGCGAATCACATCAGCGATATCTGCCACGAGAATCTCAACACCGTCAACCGACATCCGGTGGGCGTGCGGCTCGAGATCTGCGTACCCGCCGGCAAACGCCGCGGGCTGAAAGGACAGGTCGAACTCCCCATCGGGGCAGATAAGGTTCCAGACGGTCGCGCTCGCCAGCGACGCACCGTCATGGTCGAAGGCAAGACCACCGGGAACTGTGTCGGTGCGAACTCGCGCCTTCAGTTCTTTCAACGCCGCCGAGAGTTGGTCGAGGTTTGCCCGGGTCGCGTCCGGCGTGAAGTCGATATCGCGGGTGGGCGGTATCGGGGCGCGCTGTGTGATCGCAGCGAAGGCTCCGATGACAACGTACCGAGCACCGTGCTTGTTGAGTACCGCAACGATGCGGGTAGCGTTGAGTTGCGGGTCCGACATCGAATCCTCGGCGCTCACCTCACCGCTTCACGGCGACGGCGCGACGCCAGACCGCGATCTGCCGATCGCGACGGCGACGCTCCGCAGGCGACCGCCGAGCTTCGAGGTGAGCGAGCACCTCGTCGTGTCGGTCGCGGGGCTCGAGGTGAAGTCGCAGTTCGAGACCGGCCGCTGCGAGCAGTCGCTCGAGCGTCGGGAGAGTTGGCTGACGAAGGTCCCGTTCGTAGGCGGAGATCATGGTCGCGGGGACGCCTGCACGCTCTGCCAATTGCCGCTGGCTCAATCCGGCTTTCATGCGGGCGAGTACGAGGACCGAGGCCGCGGTGGATCGCAGCTCATACGATTGTGCCATGGCACGATTGTATTGCAATTTCTCCTCCACTACTTCGTGCGGATCCCCAGCTCGTCGTCCTCGATCCGAGCAAGACTTAGTCAAGGACTTAGTCCACACGATAGAATGCTTGGCATGACCAGGGTCGGCGTTCATGAGGCGAAGACGCACCTTTCGGAGTTGCTGCGCCGGGTAGCCACGGGTGAGGAGATCCTGATCGTCCGCGGCGGACAGCCTGCGGCCAGGCTCGTACCGGTCGAGCAGGCCGGCAAACGACTGCTCGGCACGTGTCCGGACATCCGAATTGCCGCTGACTTCGACGCGCCCTTGCCCGATGACGTCATCGACACCTTCTACCGGTGAGAGTTCTTCTCGACACCAACGCGTGGGTGTGGATGATTGCCGATCCCGCCCGCCTGAGCCCCGACGCCCGCGCCATGGTTGAGGACCGCCGCAATGACCTCTATCTCTCGTCAGTGAGCTCGTGGGAGATCGCCATCAAGCACGCGATGGGGCGGCTGGTGCTGCCCTCGCCGCCTGATGCGTTGATTCCGGAGCAGATGCGACGCAGTGGAGTTCTCGGTCTGCCGATCGAACATGCTCACGCGCTTGCTGTCGGCGCGCTCCCGGCTCATCACCGAGATCCATTCGATCGCCTCCTGATCGCGCAGTCGCAGATCGAGTCGCTCGCGATCCTCACCGCGGACCCCGTGTTCGAGCGATACGAAGTCGAGGTGGTTCGGGCGGGCTGACGCCTTTGCTCACTCGCGACAGGCATGTGTCGCACTGCCACGCGAAGCTCAGGCCCGGAGATCCGTGGCGGGGTAGCGAAGTGAGGAAAAGCGATGCTCAGGAAGGTGGAACCCATCACCCTCGGGTGCGACGTTCGCGTCGAGGGCGACAACATCGCCGTCACGGGTCTCTCTCTGCACGACGCCGAACTAGCGGCCTACGTGGGCGAGCATCCCGAAGCCGATCGTCCCGCCGTGGTCGAGCGCGGCCTCAAGGTGGGACTCATCGCGCTTCGCAACGCGGGCGTGACCATCAACGTGGACTTCGTCGCTCGGGAGTTCGATCGCCTGATGCGTCGTACCGACGAGTCACACGACAGGGCGGCGACGGCGCTCGATCTCGCCCTGCGCGACACGTTCGCCGCGACGGACGGCACCCTGCCGCGAACCCTCGAGAAGTTCCTCGGCGCCGACGGCACGCTGCGCCGCCTCGTGGACGACCTGTTCGACGAGGAACGCCGTGACAGCGCGATCGGTCGCATGCGCACGCTCCTGGCCGGGTACTTCGACGGCGACGGCGCGATCATCAGCCGGCTGCTCGACCCTCGAACTCGCGGCCAGCCCCCTGCACGGCTTTCGCACGGAGATGCGCGAGATGTTGAAGGACGTCAGCGATCGCCTGATCCGTCTCGAGGCTGCCCGGGACGCGCGAACCGACGAGCGTGAGAGAGGCACCGCCAAAGGTCTCGACTTCGAGGACGCCGTGGAGGCGCGTCTCGACACGTTGCTGCGCGGGACGGGTGATCTCGTCGAGCCGACCGGTACGGCTGTCGGCAACAGCGTGCGTGGCCGCAAGGGCGATTTCCTGATCACGCTCGATCCGTCCTGGACACGTGGTCTTGCAGTGTGCGTTGCTGTCGAGGCCAAGAGTGGGCGGGTCGGGCTCGCCAAACTTTGCCGCGACCTCGACGAGACGCGGCGCAACCGCGGCGCGGTCGTGGCGGTCGCTGTGTACCGCGCCGGCAATGCACCGGCGGGATGCGCGCCGTTCACGCTCCACGGCGAGCACATCATCTGCGAGCTCGATCCGGACGATCCCGACGACACAGCGTTCGCCGCGGCGGTGCGACTCGGACGAGCCCTCGCGCTCGTTGCGGTGCGGAATCGTGCGGACGTGGTCGACGCCCCTGCGGTCCGTCGCGAACTCGATGGGATCCGCGCGCAGCTCAACGCGATCGCCGGGATGAAGTCGAAGCTCACGTCGATCTCGACCGCGACCGGTGACGTTCGCAACGGCCTCGATGCGTTGCGCCAGGGTGTCCTCGACCGCGTCATCTCCATCGAAGGCAATGTCGCCGACGTGGCTGCGACACAGACGGAGGTCGCGTGATGAGCATCGACGAGCTGCGGCGTCGGACGACGCGCATCTTCCAGTGCTTCCTCGACAGCGCGCTCGAAAAGCAGTTCGTGGTCCTCGAAAACGCCGGCGCCGAGGACGAGTACGTCCAATCAAGCTGAGCCACCGCATCCTCTACGGCGAGTTCGGTTCGCGTGAGTGGGCTTCGCCTGACGAACGCCGCCGTCTCGGCGCGGGCGCGCGCGAGTCGCTCGCCGGCCTCGGGTTCACGCGCGGCAGCCCGGAGCGCAACTACGGCTGCGACAACCTCGCGCAGAGCGCACCGTACCTTGCGGACCTGTCTCTGCGCCTGCACGTCGCCGGATACGGAGCCTTACCGACGGACGTGACGGTCAGGAGCAACGTGCGTGCGGTCGGAATGCTCGTCGGGGAGGACGCATCGAAGCCGAAGCCGAGCCCATATCAGTGGAATGCGCGGCGCCACAGATACCTGCGCACAACCCCGGTCACGGCGGCGTCGCCCGGCCTGAAGTTCCGCGTCGAGCGCGCGCTCCGCAGCAACGTCGCCGAGATCGGCTCGACCACTGAGGACTTCGAGGCCCTCCGCCGCGACGTCGAGCAGGCCGGGACGTGGGAGTCGCTTCCCGCCTAGGCGCAGGACTGGATTCGCAAGGCCGAGGAAGGTCCACTCTGGGTCGTGCTCGGGCGCTGACCCTCGCGCGTCAGACGCTTGCCGCCTGACGGACGCCCTCCGCGAAGAGCGGCGTGGGTCGATGGTGCAGGGCGGCCTCCACCGTGGACAGCGCCGCATCGACATCCATGGCCCGGTGCCGGGTGAGGAACGTCGCCGCGACGGACGGCGTGCGGTTCTGCGCGGCGACGCAGTGCACGTACACCTTGTGACCGCCGGCTGCCCTCGACGCGATGAAGTCGGCGGTGTCGGCAAGCACGAATGCAAGGTTCGGATTGTCGAAGGGACCGCCGTCGATGAGGCCGATCACCCGGTGCTCCGTCCTGTCGGGGACGTCCTCCGTGCCCATGCGACAGAGCGAGACCACGACGTCGGCGCCGCTCTCGAGCGCCGCGTCCAGGCCTCGAATACCGCCGAACTGAACCCCACCCAGCTCCACCGGCTCGGGTCCGCCATCGGACGTCGCGAGGTAGTGCGGCACCAGGAGCGAGCAACCAGGCCACCCGACAGTGTCCGGCCGGCCGCCGCGTGCTGCCCGCCGAGCCATCGCGTCGAGGTCGCATGCGTGCAGGTCGGGCCGGTTGTACAGGCGTTTTCCGCGGAGCGTCGACGTCCACGCGAGCGGGATCGCGGTCGCACCCCAGCGTGCACCGAGCAGCGAGCCGGCAATGGCGGCGATGGTGTCGGTGTCGCCACCCGCTCGGACTGTCGTGCCGATGGCGGCTTGCAGGTGCCCGCACGTCGCGGGACCGGAGGGTACCGGCGTGTGCACGATCGCGGAGAGTGCTTCCTGAAACGCGTCGATGACCCAGCCGTTGTTCCGGTGGAAGTCGACGGGCTGTCGATCGCAGGCCTCATTGATGAGTTGTGTCCACCAGACACGCCGTCCTTTCGGGACGAAATCGAGCGCGTTGCGGAGCGCCTCGGCAAAGTCCCAGGGTTCCTCCGGCGGAGGCGCGTGACGAATGGTGTCGTCGATCGCGATCGCCCACAGAATGCTGGCGTCGATGCAATCGATATGCGGATGGGTGAGGCCGGTGGTCAGCCTCGCGTACGTCGCGATCTGCTCCGGGCGTCCGGGATAGGCGAGTGCGGCCGGTCCGATGCGCACCAGTCCGCCGTTCGGAGCGTTGTCCGGCCGGCCGCGCTGGAATTCGGCCGCGGAGTCGAGCAACGGCGGGCCGGAGCGGAGCACCGCACTGATCTGACTGCCGACGTCCCGCGGTCCGCTTGCGAACCACGTGAGCAGGGCGTTCTCCACACCATCGACGCGGCGATTGCCCGCGGCGAGCGGGGACAGGAGCGCGAGCGTCAGCTGCGTGTCGTCGGTCCACTCGCCCGGCTTCCACGCGTAGATCCCACCTCCGGTCATGCGCAGGTCGGCCAACTCGTCCAGGGGCCCGCGGAACTCGTGGGGCGCCCCGACGGCGTCGCCGACCGCGGAGGCGAGGATCACGCCAACAGAGCGGTCGGCGATGACCGGGTCAGTCGGGGTCAGGCGCTGTGCATCCACGTTTCACGCCCCCTGAATACGCGGATGTCGCGACACGAGCCTGTCGCTGCGCGAGCAGGGGTACGAGTCAGCTGGCGCGCCGGAATTGCTCGTAGCGCTCTTCGAGACGGTCCGCAGCGGGGCGGAGCCGGGTTTCGTGGGGGACCGTGATGGTCGACCCGTGCAGCCCCTGGAGGCCGTGACGCAGCATCGGACCGTCGACTTCACGGAGCACGTCGGTGCGAATCTCAACGATGAGGTCCGGTCGAATGCCAATGATGTTGTTGTCGAATGCCGCGTGGTGCAGCTTGCAGAGCGCGATGCCATTGGGAATGACCGGTTCGCCACGTGGCTGGCCGTCCGGGATGATGTGAGCGGCGTCGAGCAGCTCTTCATGACGGAGCTGGCATAGCGAGCATGTGCGGTGGTAGGCCGCAAGAACGCGCTCACGAAAGTCGGCCTGGTGCAGGCGCTGCTTGACGAGGTGAAAGGCATACGACCTTCGCGCGTCTTCCTCGAAGACCAGTTCCGGGAGCCGTGCGGTATCGCCTGGCTCGAACACCACCTGAAACGACAGCTCTCGCCGGTTGTCGCCGATCACGAACACGGGCCAGACGGCGAGGTAGCGTCCGGGAACGATGCCGTGAAAGTAGACAAGCGGCTTCTGCTGCGACATCGCCGCACGGAGCCCGACGTTCTCGTGGTGCGTTGGATCCGTCCCGCGATACCGATAGGTCAGCCGCCCGTACCCGAAGTCGTCTTCGTAGGGTGCCTCCTTGCGCGGGTCTGGTGGCGCGGTCGCGATGCTGAGTGGTATTGACGCGAGGACTGCGGGCTTGAAGATCCCCTGAGGCCCGACGAGTGGAACCCTCCGGCCGCCGAAGAGAAAACCCTCTGAGAGGATCGAGCGGGGGAGAACCGGTGGCCACCCTTCCCCGCGTGTCCGCGCCTGCTCTGCCAGGAAGGCGAAGGCAGCGGTACGGACGGCGTCGTCGACGTCGAGGGGCATCTCGATTGGATGGGACTATGCCACTGGCCATGGGGGTCCGTCGTCATCGCGTCAAGCCTTTCCACGGCGCTTAGCACTCACCCTTGCCACCCGCTAGCAGTCAGCCACGCCGAGTGCTAAACTATCCCCTGGAACTCAAGGCTAGAGGACATACCAGGAGGAACCATGGCCAAGCAATTGCTGTTCGACGTCGAGGCCCGCGCCCATCTCAAACGAGGGGTCGATCGGGTCGCCGACGCGGTCAAGATCACCATCGGCCCCAAGGGCCGGAACGTCGTGCTGGACAAGAAGTTCGGCTCGCCGACCATCACCAACGATGGAGTCACGATCGCCAAGGAGATCGAGCTCGAGGAGCCCTTCGAGAACATGGGCGCCCAGCTGGTCAAGGAAGTGGCGAGCAAGACCAACGACATCGCCGGTGACGGGACCACCACCGCGACCGTTCTCGCCCAGGCGCTGATCGCGGCCGGCCTGCAGAACGTGGCCGCCGGCGCCAACCCGATCCAGCTCAAGAAGGGCATCGAGCTCGGCGTTGAGGCGATCGTGAAGGCCATCAAGGAGCAGTCGATCCCGATCTCCGAGCGCGAGAAGATCGCCCAGGTCGCGTCGATCTCCGCCGCCGATCCCACGATCGGCGAGACCGTCGCCGACGCGATGGAGAAGGTCGGCAAGGACGGCGTCATCACCGTCGAGGAGTCGAAGGGCCTGGAGACAGAGCTCGAGCTCGTCGAGGGCATGCAGTTCGACAAGGGCTACATCTCCGCGTACATGGTCACCAATGCCCAGCGCATGGAGGCCGTGCTCGAGGACCCCTACATCCTCATCACGGACAAGAAGATCTCCGCGATCGCGGACCTGCTCCCGATCCTCGAGAAGGTCGTCCAGAGCGGCAAGCCGCTCGTGGTCATCGCCGAGGATGTCGAGGGCGAGGCGCTTGCCACCCTCATCGTCAACAAGCTCCGCGGCACCTTCAACGCCGTCGCGGTGAAGGCCCCAGGTTTCGGTGATCGTCGCAAGGCGATGCTCCAGGACATCGCGATCCTGACCGGCGGCCAGGTGATCAGCGAGGAGGTCGGCCTCAAGCTCGATTCCGCGCAACTCAGCTCGCTGGGCCGGGCCCGCAGCGTGAGCATCACCAAGGACGACACCACTGTCGTCGAGGGCAACGGCAGCAAGGACGCGATCAAGGGCCGCATCGAGCAGATCAAGGCCGAGATCGACAAGTCCACCAGCGACTGGGACAAGGAGAAGCTCCAGGAGCGCCTTGCCAAGCTCAGCGGCGGCGTCGCCGTCATCAAGGTCGGCGCCCCGACCGAAACCGAGCTCAAGGAGAAGAAGCACCGCATGGAGGACGCCGTGTCCGCCACGCGCGCCGCAGTCGAAGAGGGCATCGTGCCTGGTGGTGGAGTCGTCCTCGTCAACGCGATCCCCGCGCTCGACAAGGTGAAGGCCGAGGGCGACGTGCTCACCGGCGTCAATATCCTCCGCCGCGCTCTCGAGGAGCCCCTCCGTCAGATCGCGCAGAACGCCGGCATGGAAGGCTCCGTGGTCGTCGACAAGGTCAAGTCCCTCCCCAAGGGCCAGGGCTTTGACGCCGCCAAGGGCGAGTACGTCGACATGGTCAAGGCCGGGATCATCGACCCGACCAAGGTCACGCGGTCGGCGGTGCAGAACGCGGCATCGATCGCCGCGCTCCTGCTCACCACCGAGGCTCTGATCACCGACATTCCCGAGAAGAAGGGTGGAGCGGCCGCGCCGCCCATGCCGGAGTACTGATCGGCAACCGATCCGATTCCTGAAAGGGCGGTCCGGGCGAGAGCTCGGGCCGCTCTTTTGTTTCTGTGGAGCTCCTGCAACCGGTCAATCCGGTGTGCAGGCTTCGCCACCGTCTCGGGGAGCCAGACGATTACGGTCCACTGACCGGCGCTCTGATGGGGCGGCAACGATCGGCTACAAGACGGCGACGGCCGGATCGCCGCATCGCGGTCGCGGGTAGATTCGGTCTCCCCACCACCACCGAGGTATCTCCATGAGCGACGCGCTGCCAGATCATCCCTTCGAGGAGTCCGTCGGCGAGGGCTTCCTGCATGTCACGGGCATCGGCAGCCGCCTCGCCAGGCGTGAGGCCGCCGAGGATCAGCTGGACGCCCTCGACGACAAGATGCTCACCGATCTTGACGGCGAGTTCCACGAACGGGGCGAGGAGGCCGTTCCGGGGCTCGACTTCTCGGCGGTGACCAAGGTGGACCCCGCGTTCAGCGCCGACGAGTTTCTCCTGATCGCGAGAGACACCTTCCGGGTGATGCAGGACGCGCACAGCGAGGGCGCTCCCTCCCTCGATGCCGACATTCAATCCGCCGAGGTCACGGCCGCGACCATCGTGTCAGGACGCGAGCAGGCGGTCGTCCGCTTCGGCATCGTCGGCGACTCGGCCCCGATCGTCCAGGACTGGACCTTCGAGCGAGACCCCACCGGCGACACGAGCGTGGAGGACGAGCAGCACGAGGTCGCGGACGGCGGCTGGACGGTCGCGCACCGCGGCTGGCGCCTCATCGGGATCGCCGCCGCCTAGCAACTCGGCGCGACCTCGGCGATCACCCCACATGCGCCGAGGGCGCCACTAGGGGACGCTTCGGGCATCATGGCCGTTGCCCATGCTCATGCTCGGCAACGCCCGCCTTCCCGGACCGTTCTCGCGCATCCCCATCGCCTGGGTGATCGGGATCGTCCTGCTCGTCATCGCGGGTGTCATCGCGGCAAGCAAGGGTATCGGCACCGACGCGGTCATCTTTGCGGTGCTCGGCGTCCTTCTGCTGATCCGCGGCGGCATGGTGTTCATGTCCAGGCGGGCACACGACGGACCACACGCACCTGCCGCTCCGCCCTCGACATCAACCTCGAAGGACGCCGGTCCGTCGCCGGCGCGAGTCCTGGAAGACATCCCGACCGCCGTCATCGAGGCTCGTGAGCTCTCGAAGCGATACGGCGACATCGTCGCCGTCGATTGCGTCAGCTTCTCGGTGCAGCGCGGCGAGATCTTCGGCCTGCTCGGTCCCAACGGCGCCGGCAAGTCCACCACGCTCGAGATGCTCGAAGGTCTCCGGAACATCGACTCCGGCAGCGCGCTCGTGCTTGGCACCGACATCGAGCACGAGGCGGCCGCCGTCAAGCGGCGCATCGGCGTGCAGCTGCAGGCGACCGCGCTGCCCAACTTCACAACGGTCACCGAGTCGATCAACCTCTTCCGCGCCTTCTACGACCAGACACGCGACACGGCCGACCTGCTCGAGGAGTTCGACCTCGTCCCTCAGGCCAGGCAGATCACCTCCAAGCTGAGCGGAGGGCAGCAACAGCGGCTGAGCATCGCGCTCGCGATGGTCAACGACCCTGACGTCGTGTTCCTCGACGAGCCGACGACGGGGCTGGACCCACAGGCGCGCATCGCACTGTGGGGTTTCATCGAGCGCTTCCGCGCGCGTGGAAAGACGGTGATGCTCACCACTCACTACATGGATGAGGCGGAGCACCTCTGCGACCGCGTGGCGGTGATGGACAAGGGTCGCGTCGTCGCACTCGACACACCGAAACACCTGGTGCTGCAATACGGCCCCGGGACAACGATCGAATACACCGACGCGCACGCCGACCTGGAGGCCCTGCGCACGTTGAACGGCGTCGACTCCGCCGAGGTCATCACCGGCACCGTTCGGTTGAGCACCAAGACTCCCGAGGTCGTGCTTGCGCAGCTGCTGCATCCCGACGCTGACGGCGAGAGCGGCATGACGAATCTGCGCGTCGAACGCGGCACCCTCGAGGATGTCTTCCTCGCGATCACGGGCAGGGCTCTGCGCGAATGAAAGGGTTTCTCGCGCTGGTGACGACGACCGTCCGCAGCAGCTTCCGAAACCGCCCGGCGCTGATCTTCACCCTGCTCATTCCCATCTTCCTCATGGTGCTGCTCGGCAACGTGATCGGGGGCGGCAGCGCGTCGGTGAATATCGGTGTCGTCGACCAGGCGAACACCACGTTGAGCACCGCATACGTCGCGACGCTCAAGCACGACAAGAACCTGGTGATCGAGGAGGGGACGGCATCCAGAGAGGCGAGCCGCCTGCAGCATGACGACGTCGTCGCAGTCGTCGTGATCCATCCGGACTTCGCGACAACGTGTCCCGTCGGTCAGGAATGCCCGGGCACCGGTGTGACCCTCAACCTCGACAGCAACGACCCGTCCAACTCACAGATCGCCTCACAGGTCATCAACGCGATCACGCAGAGCTTCGCGCTTGCCGCCCACATCGGTGGCACCCCCGGCATCAACGTGACGACGACGGAGATCGGCACGCAGAACATCACGACGATCGACTACTTCCTTCCATCGATGATGGCGTACGTCGCGGTGCTGGCCGGCCTCACGTACGTGTCGATCACCATCGTCGATCAGCGCGAGCGCAAGGTGCTCCGCAGATATCGCGCAACCCCGTTGCATCCCATTCAGGTGCTCGGCGCGGCGATGACGGGAGGTGCGATCACCGTTGCGCTCGAAGTCGCCGTGCTCGCCATCGTCGGTGTGTTTCTCTTCGGCGCTCACGGCCATGGCAGCTGGCTGCTCGCGATCGTCGCGGTGATCCCGGGTATCGCGAGCTTCGTGAGCATCGGATTCCTGCTCACCTCATTCGTCCGCACCAGTGACGCCGCTCGTGGCGTCTCGAGCCTGATCGGCTTTCCCATGGCGTTTCTCAGCGGCATCTTCTTCCCGGTCGACGCCCTCCCGAACTGGCTGCAGACTGTGGTGCACATCCTGCCCGTGTACTACGTCTCCGATGCGCTGCATCAGATCCTCAACTCCGGGGGTGGGTTGCCGCCCGTCGACGTCGTGGTCCCGCTCGCCTGGGCAGTCGTGTGCTTCGGCCTGGCGGCGTGGCGCTTCCGCTGGGACTAGGGGTCAGGCGCAGGCGGTTGCGCGGTACGACGCGGAACCGAGGTCGGGGGCAGCCCTTCCGTCGACGGTGATGGTCGTCCCGCGCGCCGGCGGCGCGCAGTCCTTGGGAAACACGATGAAGACGCTGCGCGCCCCCGCCGAGATGTAGCCGTCGCAGGAGGTGCTGCTGCAGAGGTACGGCTCGAAGGTCCCCGAGAGCGTCGTGGTCCCATTGCTGTTCACCGACTTCACCGGGTTGGCGAAGAGTCCGGTGAAGCCGACCACGAAGAGCACGACGATCGCGACGACGGCGAGGACGAGAACCGGGACGCTCCACGCCGGTCGCTGCCGGTGGGGGGCCGCCTCCGCAACCGAACTGTCGTCGGGGGTGGTCTGCGTACTGTCCACGGCACTGATACGGTACTCAAGTCCGTGCGGCATCCGATCGTCTTCGTCACCGACTACGGCCGCGAGGATGCCTACGCGGCGGCGCTCACCGGCGCGGCCTGGCGCGTCGACCCGGACGCACGCTGCGTCGAGGGAACCCATGGCATCCCCGCGGGGGACGTGCTCGGCGGCGCGTACCACGTGCACGCACTCGCGCTCGCATTTGGCGAAGGCGTGGTGCTCTGCGCCGTGGTCGATCCCGATGTGGGCACGGCTCGACGGGCGATCGCGATCGAGGTGGGTGGGATCCGATGCGTCGCGCCGGACAATGGGCTCGTGTCCTACCTCTGGGCCGATGCGTTGCCCAGGTCGCGCCGCGCGGTGCGCATCGACATCCCTGTTGAGGCGTCGCCGACCTTCCACGGTCGCGACGTCTTCGCTCCCAGTTCGGCCCGACTCGCAGCGGGCCGGAGCCTCGAGGATCTGGGGGAAGCGATCGATGACCCCCTCATACGCTCGGACGCCTTTGCCGAGCACGCCGGCAACAGGCTCACAGGGCGGGTCGTGGTCGTCGACCACTTCGGCAACGCAATCACCTCCATCCGCACCGCCGACATCGGCTCGAGGTCCGTCCGGGCGGTCAGCTGGCCCGGAAGCACCGGCGTCGGGCCGGTCACGACGTACGCAGACATCGATGACGGGCCGGCGGCACTGATCGGCAGCGCCGGGCACCTCGAGGTCGCGGCAAGGGGCCGTCCGGTGTCGAGCGTTGGTGGGCCAGGTTTGGGCGACACGGTCATCGTCGAGCTGGCATGAGCACCACCACAGACAGTGCAGAGGCGTTCGGCGACCTCACGTCGGACGACGTCGCCCGTCTCGACGCGGCCGCCGTCGAATGCGGTGTCACGACGATGCAGCTCATGGAGATCGCCGGCTGGCAGGTTGCGCGCTGTGCGTGGGAGCAGATCGGCGGGCGCCCGGCCGTCGTCGCGGTTCTGGCCGGGCATGGCAACAACGGTGGCGACGGGCTGGTTGCGGCACGCCACCTTGCCACGTGGGGATGCACCGTGCGCGTGGCCGTGGTCGCCGACGAGTCACGCCTGCAGGGTCTCGTCCACGACCATGTGATCGCTGCCCGCGCGTGTGGTGTCACCGTGACGGTGACGCCGGCGCCGGCCGCCGCGCTCGTCAGCATCGCCGGGTCCGCGCTCGTCCTCGATGCGCTGCTCGGCACGGGTCTGCGCAGCGCACCGCGCGACCCGGTCGCGAGTGTGATCAGGGAGTTGAACGCGTCAGGGGGCGAGGTCCTGAGCGTCGATGTTCCGAGCGGCCTCGACGCCACCAGCGGAGAGGCCTTCGATCCGTGCGTACGCGCCACCGTGACGTGCACCTTGACCGCCATGAAGCGGGGCCTGCGAGGCAGCGGTGCGCTCGCGCGCGCGGGCGCGATCTGGACAGCGGACATCGGCATGCCCGCGGCGGCCTGGGAGCGCGCCGGGCTGCGCCGGCCACACGCCGTGACCGGCGGGGAGTTGGTGCACACTTCGTCCTGATCTCCTGCTTGACCGCAGGGTGGACTCCCGGTGTATTCTTCGGACACCTACCGCGCCCGTCTTCTCAACGTCATGATCAACGTCTCAGCAAACATCGCTCCCGAGGCGCGCGAGCTTGCCGCAACCGTGCGCGAGCAGCTCGATGATCTGGTCACGTATGCCACGCACCTGGTCAACCATCAGGCCGACGCGGTGGCCTTCGTCGCCGGTGGCATCCATCACGCGAGCCGGTATCCACCCGCTCGTCTCCGCCTCGACGGCCGCGCCGCCCTGTACCGAGCGGTCACGCGGGCATGCCGGCACGGCCAGCGGTTCCCACCGAGACCCGCGGGCATCGGGAGGATGTTCCGGCGGAGCGGCGGCTCGGTGCACGTCGAGGTCGACACCGTCGACGCCGGCCGCATCAACACCGTCAAGCGCGCTATGGCGATGCTCGGCTTCGATCGCCGTGCCGCGCTCCTCCTTCGCGACCTCTGCGGGCTGGACTACCACGAGATGTCGCGAGCGCTCGAGTGCTCGCCCGAGGCGGCTGCACGGCTCGTCGCGGCAGCGCGCCGCGAGTTCGGTTCGATCTATCGAGAGATCGCGCTGTGAGGTGCAGCCTCCTCGCACTCAGCAGCTACCTCGACGCAGAACTCGGCATCGAGCCCACCGGTGAGCTCGAGGCGCATCTGCTGGCCTGCGATCGGTGCAGAACCGCGATCGGCCACCTGCGCGAGGAGTCGCAACGCATCGGCGGCCTCGCCCGCGTCCACATCCCGGACCGCGCCGTCCACGAGCTGTTCAGCCAGATCGGATTGATCGAGGAAGGCGACGATCTTCCTGTTGCACCGCCGCACCTCGCGCGTCCGGTCAGCGTCGAGGCGCCGCCGTGGTTCGGCGCCGAGCGTGGCATGGCCCTGCCGTGGGCGCCGGGCGGGAGGCATGATTTGAAGGATTCCGGCGAGCCTCGCGAACTCATCGGTGGCCGGTCGCCGGGCACCGCCGTTGCCGACCCGCCCGAGCTGTTGCTGTGGGACGAGCCCCTGGACCAGATCGTCACCTCGACCATCCCTTCGAGCCCCTCGCCACCGCCGCTCCATGTGCTGCCCGCGCCCGAGCGCGCGAAGCCCGTCGAGTCGCCGAGCGCCACGGCACCCGCCGCCAACCCGCCGGCGGCCGCCCCGCAACCACCCGACCTGGCCACGTCTGCACCACAGCCACCGGAACTCGGTTCCGCGGCGCCGCAGCCACCGCAGCCGTACTCCGGCGGAGCACCGACCGCATTCCAGAAGATGCGCGACGCGATCTCGGTCCGCATCGCGCTCTGGCGCGGCGGCGGAGCCAATCTCGACTCCAGCGTCGAGATCGTCAGCGGGGCAGGGGCGCCGACGTGGAATCAGCGGGCACACCCGAAGGCATGGACTGACAGCCCGCCCGTCGTGGTTGAACCCGAGCCACCTTCCGCCACAGCACCGCGCGAGCACGAGTTCACCGGCCGACGCGAGGACACGCCCGTCGTGGCCGACCGGCCCCCGATCGTCGACGCACCGACGGCGACCCCGGAGCTTGCGGACGTGCTCGGCGAGGTCGCGACGCTGGCCGCGCCACTCGGCCGCACTGCGGCGCCAGCGCCCGACGTTGCTCCCGCCGAGGTCCCGGAGCACGCACCCGAGCAGGCTCCGAAGCCCACATCGAAGGTCGTCACGGTGCCGATCGACGACGCGGCGCCCGTCGCCGACGTCGTCCCCATCGCGAACGACAAGCCGGCCGTGCACGAGGCGGCCGCTGTCGAGACGCCCGAGGAGACGCTCGCGGCTGTGGACGCGCTCGTCTCACCCGACGCCCTCCGCGCGTACAAGGAGCCGGCCCAGCCGGCAGGCCCCGGACGCCACGTCCGGCGTCTGAAGTCCCAGAAGCCGGAACGGCGATCCTGGAATCCGACCCAGCCCGTCACCGGCCGCCACGTGCTCCCGATCGGCGGTCCCGCCGTGGCCGCCGCGGACCGCGACCGCACGCTCTGGATCTTCGGCGCCGTCACGGCGGTGGTGATGGTGATCGGCTTGATCATCGGCAGACAGGTCACGACAACCGGCTCACCGGCGCCCGCGACCATTCACCGGCCCGCACCGACCGCACATGCCGTGCCGCCGGCGACGATCGCGCCGTTGCCCGTCGCGACACCGATTCCCGCTGCGACGGTTCCCGCGGCGCCGACGCCCCAGGAGCTGACGGGCGTCCACAACCTCGGCACCGGGTCGGGGGGCTTCACGGTCGCGGACCTTCGGATCGGCGAGCATCCCAACGACTTCCGGCTCGTCTTCGACCTCGCGTTCCCGGACAGCGTGACCGGTTCGCCGACGACCGTTATCGGCTACGACGGACCGACGACGATCTACGTCGAGTTCACCGGCGTCAACGGCACAGCCCCGATCCAGTCGATGCCTCCCAACCAGATCGTCGTCTCGGTCGTGCCTCTTCCAATGGCGCGCAACACCAACCGGCTGGTCTTCAAGATCACGCTGCGCAAGAACGCGCCGTTCGACGCCTACTACCTCTCGGGCGGTCGCCTGATCATCGACGTCACGTAACGAGCGCGACGCTCGCGCGTCAGCTCGCCGCGGTTGCTGCCCCTTCGGCTGCGGCCGGTGCCGCATCGGTGGCGACGCCCTGACCGTGCTTCTCGCGGAGGTCGAACTTCAGGACCTTGCCGGCGGGATTTCTCGGCAGCACGTCGACGAACACGACCGATTTCGGTTGCTTGTATCGCGCCAGCTTGTCCTGCGAGAAGTCGATGACGTCCTGCTCGGTGAGCGACACGCCGTCCTTCGGTACCACCACGGCGCGAACCGACTCGCCCCAGCGCGGATCCTGGACGCCGATGACCGCCACCTCCTTGATGCCGGGATGCTGGTACAGCGCGTCCTCGACCTCGGCGGGATACACGTTCTCACCGCCGCTGATGATCATGTCTTTCTTGCGATCGACGATGAAGAAGTATCCGTCGCTGTCGCGAATGCCCACGTCGCCGGTGTGGAACCACCCGTCGATCAGCACCTCCGCGGTCGCGTCGGGCCGGTTCCAGTATCCCTTCATCACGTTCGGGCCACGGACGACGATCTCGCCTCGCTCGCCGTCCGGCACATGGTGACCGTTGTCGTCGACGATCTTCACGTCGGTGAAGAACGGCGCGATGCCCGCGGAGCCAAGCTTCTTCGTCGCCATCGATGACGGAAGGAACGATGCGAACGGTGATGTCTCGGTGAGCCCGTATCCCTGGTTGAAGGGAAGTCCGCGCGCGCCGTAGATCTTGATCAGCGCCTCCGGCACCGGCGCGCCGCCGCACGAGAGCACGCGGATGCTGCTGAGGTCTCGCGTCGCGAAATCCGGATGCTGCGCCATGAACAGGTACATGGCCGGAACGCCGAACATGGAGGTGATGTGGTACTTCTCGATGTTCTCGAGCACCATTCCGGGCTCAAACATCTGCTCCATCACCACCGTCGCCCCTTTCATGAACGACATGAGCGGGGTCACGTTGAGCCCGCCGATGTGGAACAGCGGTGCGACCACGAGCGAGATCTCCTGCGACGTTCCGTCATCGGCGAGACCCGCGTTGATGTTGTTCCAGATGATGTTGCCGTGGGTGAGCATCGCCCCCTTTGGCCGCCCGGTGGTTCCCGACGTGTACATGATCAGCGCGACGTCGCTCATCGCAACCGGGTAGTCGAGGTCAGCGTCGCGCTGATCGTGCAGCAGTGAGTCGAAGCCGCGAGCCCCGCTCTGCTCGACGGCGCACACGTACTCACGCACGCTCAGGTCACCCCGGATCGAGTCGACGATCGAGATGAACGCCTCCTCGTACACGAGGGTGTGCAGACCCGCGTCGCGAATGATGAAGGTGAGCTCGGGCCCGGTCAGCCGAAAGTTGAGCGGTACGAAGATGGCGTCGAGCTTGGCGGCGGCGAACAGCGTGAAGAAGAACCGTGGATGGTTGAGTCCCAGGAACCCGACTCGATCGCCGGGATTCACCCCGAGCGCATGCAGCCCGTGCGCCACCTTGTTGGTCAGCTTGTTGAGCTCGGAGTACGTCCACCGCTCGTCGCGGAAGATGAGCGCCGTGTTGTCCGGGCTGAGCTGGGCGCGCCGGCTGAGCGTAAAGCCGAGACCCTGGTCATTCGCCATGGCTGGAACCCTCCGAATGCTCTCTTTGCCGCGTTGCGATTCTGCCATTCGCGACGGGGGGGCGTTTGTGCTTACGCCGACCAGCCCCCGTCCACGACCAGCACGGAACCGGTCACGAAGGACGCCGCGTCGGACGCGAGAAACAATGCAGCGCCCGCGATCTCGTCGGGGACCGCGTGGCGACCGAGCGCGGTCTGCCCGATGATGTGCTCGTGGACCGCGGTGGTCTCGACGAGGTAGCGCGCGAGCTTCGTCTCGACAAGACCGGGCGCGATCGCGTTGACCCGGATCCCGAGCGGTCCCAGCTCACGGGCGAGCGTGCGCGTCAGCGTGATGAGCGCGGCCTTGCTCGCGTTGTACGCGCCGGTCAGCGCCTCGGGCCTGATGCCCGCAACCGAGGCCATGTTGATGACACTCCCACCGTGATCGCGCATCCATGCGGCCACTGCATGACGGGTCAGGCGAATCGGGCCCATGACGTTCACATCCCAGATCTTGTTGATCGCCCCCTCGTCGGCATCGAGGATCGGACCGAACTGAGGGTTGGTGGCGGCGTTGTTGACAAGGATGTCGAGGCGACCCGTCTGGCGCATGACCTCGTCGACGACCGCTTCGCACTGCGCGGCGTCGCCGACGTGGCCTGGCACCGAGATCGCGCGGCCGCCTGTGCCGACGATCTGCGCTGCGGCCTCGTCGCAGGCATCAGCGTGGCGGGCGTTGATCGCGACCGTCGCGCCGGCTTCCGCGAGCGCCGCGGCGATGGCGAGACCGATGCCGCGGCTGCCGCCGGTGACGAGCGCGACCCTCCCGTCGAGGGCGAAGCGTTCTGCGACGGTCACCGGCACCTCGCGCTCAATTGAGCCCGACCGTCGAGGCGTGGTCCTTGGTTCGCACGAGCATCCGGTCCAGGAGCGCCGCCTCGCGTCGCAACAGGCGCAGCACGGCGGCGAGCCGGTCCGCGGTCCCGTCGATCTCGAGCAGGAGCTGGCGCTGCGCCGTCTCGACCTGCATCGCGGCTGCGACGAGGTAGGAGAGCAGCTCGGGGTCGGAGGGCAGCCCGAAGTCGAGAGGATCGCCCTGGCCGACGCCCTGCAGCTGCGTCGCGTAGCCGCGGAACGCGGTGGTGACCGCGGCGGCGAGACGCTCCGTGTCGCCGGTCGGCGCGGGAAGGTCCTCGAGATAGTGCACGGCCGCCACCAGGTAGGGCCGCTTGAAGGAGAGGGCATCGATGTGAAACCGCGATGCCCCGACGACGGTGAGGTTGTACCGGCCGTCGTCCAGCTCCTCGACATCATCGATCTGCGCGAGGGTGCCGACCTCGTACGGTGTGGCGGGCGCCCCGACCTCGAGACCCTGACGGATTGCCACGATCCCGAAGGTCGTCGAGGCGGCGCGGCAGTCTCGCATCATGGTGCGGTAGCGCTCCTCGAAGATGTGGAGCGACATCGGCATGTGCGGGAAGAGCACCGAGCCGAGCGGGAACAGCGGAATCTCTATGGCCATGACGTGCCGATTCCCCGCCCCGATCAGCGCCGCACTACGCGGCTTTGCAGTTCTTGGTGTGCTTGATGATCCGCTCGCGGCGAGGCTCGCCGGGGCGGCGGCTGTGGCGGAATGCGATCTCCACGCCGATCTCGTTCTGACGCATGAGGTTGTTGCAGATCGGGCAGCGGACGTGCGTGAGGATGTCGCGCTGGGATGCGACACCCTTGGATTCCTTGATCGTGTTTGCCATGGCGGCTGGGGCTCCTTAGAACGGTCTCTGAATCGATTGTACGCGGCGTCGGGGTACGATTCGCCGCCGATGGCACCTCCCTACGGCGCTCTCCGCATCCGATTCGCGGCGATCGCGGCCGTCATCGGGCTGGCGACCCTCGCGCTGAGCGGCTGCGGGAGCCTGGTCACTGTCAGCAGCCAGATCACGCCTCCACCGCCGACCTGTTCCAATCCTCGGGCCGCGGCCGCCGTCGACAAGTTCAGCACGCCGGTCACCCTGCAGCCCGGCGCTCAGGGGCTGCAGTTCGGCGACATCTCCGTCGGATGCGGCAAGGAGGCGGGTGCGGCCTCGAACGTCAACGTCCAGTTCACGGTCTGGCTGACCGACGGCACGCAGGTGGTCACCACGCGCGGAGCGGGATCGACCCCCAACGCGCTCCAGCTCAGCGACACGTCGACGCTCCCGTTCTGGCGGGTCGGCGTGCCCGGCATGCGCGTGGGCGGCACCCGAAGGCTCGTCGTCCCCCCGGCGCTCGCGTTCGGGAGCGCCGGCAACTCATCTGCGAACGTGCCGCCCAACGCCACCCTCATCGTCGACGTGGAGCTCGTCTCCCTGAGTTGACCCCGGCGCTTAGGGTCTTGCCCGGTTCCAGAGAACGAAGAGACCGGTGAGGGCAGCCATTGTCACCAGCACGAAGAGGATCGGGATCCCGATGACCTCGAGGAGGCCTGGCGGCGTCGTCGCGAACATGCAGTGCGAAGCATACCCAACCCGCAGTCGCGGAACCGCGTCCGCGCGCGGGGTTCGTCTGTGAACGCGACGCGTTCGTCGTCGCTCAACGCGGGCCGCCGCAGCGTCGAGATCGATCGCCTGGCCGGTGGCGAATCGGTCGACCTTGTCGTCATCGGCGGTGGGATCACCGGCGCCGGCGTGGCGCTGGACGCGGCGACACGCGGGCTGCGTGTGGCACTCGTGGAGCGTCGCGATCTCGCGAACGGGACGAGCGGGCTGAGCAGCAAGCTCGCTCACGGCGGTCTTCGCTACCTGCGGCAGGGAGAGGTCACGGTCGCGTGGGAGTCGGCTCGAGAGCGCCACATCCTCATGTCACGCACGGCGCCGCACCTGGTGCGTCCGATGGCCTTCGTCGCTCCGCTCGACGGAGCGATGAGACCCGTGTACGGTGCGTTTGCTGAGACCGGCATCCGAGTCGGTGACGTGATGCGTGCGGCTGCGGGAACGCGACGCCGCGCACTCCCCGCACCACGGCGCGTCGACGCCGGCGAGGCGTTGCGGTTGATTCCGGGCCTCCGCCGCGACGACCTCCGCGGCGCGATCGTCTTCTGGGACGGCAAGCTCGAGGACGATGTGCGTCTCGTGATCGCCGTCGCGCGAACAGCGGCGGCGAACGGCGCGATGATCCTCACGTACTGCGACGCGGTCGAGGTCGAGCGCGGTCGCGTCGCCGTCCGCGACACCGTGGCCGATCGTCGCTTCGAGATCGCCACGAAGCACGTGGTCAACGCGACCGGCGTGTGGGCCAACAGCCTCGCGCCGGACGTGCGGCTCTCGCCGAGCAAGGGGTCGCATGTGATCGTGCGCGGCTCGTCGCTCGGCAACATCCGCGCGTCAGTGGTCGTCCCGATCGCGGGGGAGTCGGCCCGGTGGGTCGGCGCGACGCCCACGGGCGACGGCCACGTGATCGTCGGCGTCACCGACGACCCTTATGACGGATCGCTCGCGGATCAGCCCACCGTCACGCCGGCCGAGGAGCGTTACCTTCTCGACGCCCTGTCGCGCGCGCTCGAGGTCCCGCTCGACCACGGCGACGTGATCGGCTCCTACGCCGGGTTGCGACCGCTCCTCAGCGCCGGCGGCGAGAGCACGCGTGACCTGAGCCGTCGCCACGCCATCGTCGTGGACTCACGGACGGGGATGGTCACCGTGGTCGGTGGCAAGCTCACCACGTACCGGCGGATGGCGCAGGACACTGTCGATCGTCTCCTGGGAGGCGGCGGGCCCCGGAGCGCGACCGCCCGACTGCCGCTGGTCGGCGCCGCGCCGCGCGCCGGTGCTTCGCGGACTCGAAGCTCCCGAGCGTCTGGTACGCCGCTACGGGATCGAGGCGCCTGCGGTCGCATCGCTCGCGGCCGGAGACCCGACGCTCCTCGAACCGCTCGCCGGCGGCGTGTCGGCACTCGGGGTCGAGATCCTCTTCGCGCTTCGCCACGAGGGCGCGCTGACGCTCGACGACCTGCTCGACCGGCGGGTGCGGCTCGGGCTCGTCCCTGCCGAGCGAGCGGCCGCGGAGACCGCGGTCGCGAAGCTCGCCTCCTGATCCTCAACACTCTCCCGAGCGAGCGCCGGCAACCGTATATGCTTCGGCTCGATCACCAGGACATTGGAGGGAGACCAGTGCGCCGTGCGGCATTCATCGTTGCGGGAATCGGAACCACGCTGCTCCTCGCCGGATGCGGCAACCAGACCATCACCGCGTCCGAGTCCGTCGAGGGCCTGTCTGTTTCGATCGTCGTGACGAGCGACAGCACCGCCATCGCGAGCCTCGAGTCGAGCCTGAAGACCTCGGACGCCACTGCGACTGTCTCGAACGGGGACAACCACACCGGGAATCACGTCTGCGGATTCAACGTGAGCAAGAACGGACACACCTACCAGGTCGATGTCTACGGAACCGTGCCGAGCAGCACGTGCAACCAGGCGGCGCAGGCCTCGTTCCTCGCCGACGCTCCCTGATCTAGCGGAGTCCGATCAGGACGCGACTTCCATGCGGGCGCCGAGGAGCCCGAGCTCGATGTCGTGCATCACGGTGATGCGGAAGGCCTGACGGGCAGCGGCATCGAGCTCCGGGGCGATCGTCTCGTTGCGCGGGCGGCCGATCCAGGGTGGCTGATGGCGTCCCATCGGCTCGCCGCCGACGCGGACCACGACCGCACGGTCGTCCTCCTCGTCGACCTCGATCGAGACGTGCTGGAGGACGCCGGTGCTGTCGACGAGCGTCCATGAGCGCAGCCACACGGGCATCGTGCTCCCGGGCACACGCACCGGACGGACCGCGCCGCTGACGACGTAGGCATCCTTGTGCGGAGCATCCGCGGTGAGCGCGATACGGACGGCGGTGTCGAGCTCGGATCCGACCCAGGTCGCGAGTGATGGGGCGCGATTCTCGACGTCGGGGAGCATGTGCGTGAAGAAGCCGTTCGAGAGCGAGGGCGCGACCGTTGCGTGGCGCCGGCAGTACGGAAGCCCGAGGACGATCCTGCTGTGCTCGTCGCACCAGGCAGTCCCGCACTTCACCTGGCGGCGGTCGACATACGTGCAGCGGCAGGTGGCGGGCTTGGAGCACTCGCCGTCCATGCACTTCTGATCGGGCACTTCGGGGGCCTTGTGCGTCGACGGTGCGTCAGCCGGTTGCTTCCGGAGACGCTGCCACGGCTTCATCTTGTCCACTGGTTCAACTCCTCGGCACCTGGTACCCCGCGGTACGGTGCCTTGGACTACAGCCTAGTCGTGGTCATGCGCCCTTCCAGCGTTGCGCATCCATCTTGTTACGCCCTGGATGCCCAGCGTGACCTGCGGGGGGTCTCGATCGACCGGAGCGCTATCCGTCTTGAGCCGGCGTTTGTCCCATGAGGAAGGCGCCGGTCTGGAAGTCGAGGACGACCAGCATCGTGGTGCTGGTCTGACACGTATGGGGCCCCGGGCCCGCCGGTCCGCAGGACGCAGCGCTGAAGGTGCCGTGGAACACAACAGCCCAGACCATTCGGTTCGCAGATACGACATCGCCGGTCGTGACCACGATATTTGCAAACGGACCTGAGTTTGCCGATACCAAGCTGACAGGTGTGCTCGAAACGCCTTGGGCGGTTGCTTTCGCCTGGCTCACGGCTGTCGCTTGCGACTCGCCGGCGGGAGCAGAGCCGCCACCGCAGGCGGTGAGGAGCGACACGGCAATGGACACGACGAGCAGTGGTCGGAGCACGGCGAAACGAGCGTACACCGGCTCTGGAACTCCGCCGGGCGAATGAGGGCAGGCTCCATTTCGCTTGGCATCAGTGTGATGCCATAGCCGCTTGACATGGTGCCATCAATGGTGCCATAGTGGTGCCATGGACCTGCGACCTTACGTCGAAAGCATTCAGCGCCAACTCGAGGCAGCCGCCGAAACCGGGGGCGAGGAAGCCCGCGCTCTCGCCGAGCGTCTCGTCGCCCCGCTCGACTCCGCGATCCGCCTCGCAATCCAGGACGCCGTGACCGCTGCGGCCGAGGAGATCACCGTCGACCTGGCGCCCGGCTCGGTCGAACTCCGGCTGCGCGGCCGCGACATCGAGTTCGTCGTGACCCATCCGCCGGCGGATGCGGCCGCGGCGTCCTCCTTCGACACGGGCGCGACCGCACATCTTCCGGACGAGGGTGATGAAGGCGGGATGTCGCGGATCAACCTGCGCCTGCCCGAGCAGCTGAAGGTGCGCATCGAGCGCGCGGCGGGGAATGAGGCGCTCTCCGTCAACGCGTGGCTGGTCCGAGCCGCCGCCGCGCGGGTTGAAGGATCCCAACTCGCCACGTCAAGACGCACCGCGCCAGGCGCGGAGCAGCAACCGGTACACGGGATGGGTCCGCTGAGTCACGCGGATCCCGCATTTGAGGAGCACACACCGTCATGCCCAGTTTCGACACCCCCAGGACCGATCTCCGTCACCGTCGACTTCGGCGTCGGTGACCTCCGGGTCATCGCGACCGACCGGACCGACACCGTCGTCGACGTGAGCCCGACCGATCCAGCGAAGAAGCCGGACGTTGCCGCAGCCCAACAGACCCAGGTGGAGTACGCGAACGGCGCGCTGCTCGTGAAAGCCCCGAAGGGATGGGGATGGCGGTATGTCGGCCCGCGCAAGGGCTCCGAGTCCGTCGACATCGTCATCGAGGTACCGGCCGGCTCGCAGCTGCATGCTTCGGCCGGGATGGGCAGCCTCCGCTGCGCCGGTCGCCTGGGAGAGTGCCGCTACAACACGGGCGTTGGCGACATTCAGATCGCGGAAGCGTCGTCAGTCGAGATCAGGACGGGTATCGGTGACATCAAAGTCGACGCCACGACAGGCCAAGCCGACGTCAAAACGGGATCAGGGAGCATCCGGATCGGTGAGATCGCCGGCACGGCGGTGGTCCGTAATTCCAACGGAGACACGTCGATCGGCGAGGTCTCCGGAGACCTTCGCGTGAATTCGGCGAACGGGCGGATCGTCGTGGACCGCGCCGGCTCAACCGTGACCGCGAAGACCGCGAACGGCGACGTTCGGATCGGCGCCGTGGCGCGCGGAGTGATCCAGGCGCATACCGCGCTCGGCAAGGTCGACATCGGGATCCAGGACGGTGTCGCCGCCTGGCTCGACCTCGACACTTCGTTCGGCGTCGTGGTCAACAGCCTCGACGCGGCGCCCAAGCCCGAGCCGGGCGCGGACACCGTGGAAGTCCGGGCGCGCACCTCGTTCGGTGACATCACCATCCAACGCGCACCAGCGCGGACCACGACTGCGAGCGCGGTATGAAAGTCACCGCCGGCGGACCCCGCACGCACACGCACGCCGGAGCGGATGCCCGGACCGCTGCCAGTGCAATCCACGTGCACGGCCTGATGAAGTCGTACGGGAAGGTGGAGGTGCTGCGCGGCGTGGACTTCGATGTGGACCGGGGCAGCATCTTCGCCCTGCTCGGCTCGAACGGGGCCGGCAAGACCACGGTCGTGAAGATCCTGTCCACGCTGCTCAAGGCCGACGCGGGGACTGCCGGCGTCAACGGCTTCGACGTCGCCACGCAGGCTGCGGACGTGCGGGACTCCATCAGCCTCACCGGACAGTTCGCGGCTGTCGACGAAATCCTCAGCGGGCGGGAGAACCTCGTGCTGGTCGCGCGGTTGCGGCACCTCAAGGATCCGGGCGCCATCGCGGACCGCCTTCTCGATCGCTTCACGCTGACCGATGCGGGCGCACGGAGAGTGTCGACCTATTCAGGCGGCATGCGGCGCCGCCTCGACATCGCGATGAGCCTGATTGGGTATCCGCAGGTCATCTTCCTCGACGAGCCAACGGCCGGGCTGGATCCCCAGGCGCGCATCGAGGTGTGGCAGGCCGTCAAGGAGCTCGCCGGGCAGGGAACGACGGTGCTGCTCACGACGCAGTATCTCGACGAGGCCGAGCAACTCGCCGGCCGGATCGCCATCCTCAACGAGGGTCGGATCGTCGTGAACGGGACCCTCGCCGAGCTCAAGCAACTCCTTCCACCCGCGAAGGTCGAGTACGTCGAGAAGCAGCCGACCCTCGAAGACGTCTTCTTCGCCATCGTCGGAAAAGGCGGGAAGGGTGCCGTCGTCAGCAGTCAACCCGGCGTCGCCACAACGCGTGAGGAACAACCATGACCAAGTATTTCGTCGGTGACACCGCCGTGCTGACCGGACGATCCCTGCGCCACATCACCCGCAGCCCGGACACGATCATCACGACGACGATCATGCCGATCGCCTTCATGCTGCTCTTCGTCTACGTCTTCGGCGGCGCGATCAAATCAGGGTCGCACTCGTACGTGACCTACCTGCTGCCCGGCATCCTGCTCATCACGATCGCGTCGGGCATCTCCTACACGGCATTCCGGCTCTTCCTCGATCTGCAGACCGGGATCTTCGAGCGATTCCAGTCGATGCCGATCGCACGGTCATCCGTGCTGTGGGCGCATGTGCTGACCTCGCTGGTCGCCAACCTCATCTCGCTCGCGGTCGTCGTGCTCGTCGCCCTCCTCATGGGCTTCCGCTCGGGGGCGGGACTGCCGGCGTGGCTCGCGGTCGCCGGCATCCTGATCGTGTTCACCCTCGCCTTGACGTGGCTCGCGGTGATCCCCGGCCTCTCCGCGAAGTCCGTGGACGGTGCGAGCGCGTTCGCCTACCCGCTCATCTTCCTGCCGTTCATCAGCTCGGCGTTCGTGCCCACCAGCACCATGCCCGGCCCGGTGCGCGCCTTCGCCGAGCACCAGCCGGTGACATCAATCGTCAACGCGATCCGCGACCTGCTCACACAGCAGCCGCTTGGCTCCGACATCTGGATCGCCCTTGCCTGGTGTGTCGGCATCCTCATCGTCGCGTACAGCTTCGCGATGGTCATCTACCGCCGCAAGATCTCGTAGAAAAGGACGGACGCGGCCTTTCTGTCACCGATCGGTTCGCGGCCTGTCGCTGCACGAGGAAATCGATCCGGCGCTCTTTAGCATCGTCGCGATGGACACGGGAGACGTGGGTTCGGTGCTTGCACCGCCGGCACCGCCAACCTATGGTCTACCGCCGCCGCCACCACCGTATCCGGGCGCCGGCAACGCCTCGTTCCCGGCGCCGAAGCTGGACCGACCGACGATCCGTCGTGAGCTCGTGGTGGTCCTGCTGGTCTTCCCTGCGCTGGCTACCATGACGGCGATCATCACGCTGGTCGCGGAGGTCGAGGGGCACGTCGGCGGCGGCTCGGTCTTCAACGAGCTCGGTCCCACAGCCGCGACAGTCCTCCAAGTCTTGTACACGTTCGCGTTGGCGGCACCGCTCGCGCTCGTCTGGTACCTGCTCGGACGTTCGGGGCTGTCGTTCAACTCGATCGGGCTCGACCGATCGCGTTTGGGCCGCGACATCCTCCTGGGGCTGTGCCTCATGGTGGCTGCGCACTTCGTCTCGAACTGGATCGGTCAGTTCCTGTTCGACACTCACGTCCCCGGTGTCTACGGCACGCCCTTGCTGCCCGGCACCCCGAAGGTGACGTTCATCATCACGGGCATCGCCACAGCCCTCGTTTCGGGAGTGGTGGAAGAGGTGGTGGTGCTCGGCTATCTGACCAACCGGCTCCGCGGTCTCGGTTGGGCGATGCCTGCGATCGCGTTCGTGTCGCTCATCATTCGCGGCTCGTACCACGCCGAGTACGGCATCGGCGTCGTGCAGCCGCTGGTCTTCGGAGCAATGATGACGGCGTTCTATCTGCAGACGCGCCGATTGTTGCCGGTGATCATCGGTCACGTCGGCTACGACATCTGGGTGACGCTGCAGGCTGCGACGTATCTTTGACCCGTCGCGGCCGTTACGGACTATCCCAGTACTCGCTACCAGGTTGCAGTACGCAGAACTCGTTCCCGTCGGGGTCGCCGAGGATGTGCCAGATCCAACCGTATTCGTGGAAGGGCTCCGACGTGAGCAACGCGGCACCCAGAGCGCGCACTCTCGCCACCTCACCATCCAGGTCGCGAGTCCGCAGGTCGAGATGCACCCTGTTCTTGGTCATCTTTGCCTCGGGGACGCGCTGAAGCATCACTTCAACCCCGATCCCGTCCGACGGAGCCAGGCTTTGGTAGTTGCCTTCGGCCTCGCCGTCGGGGACGTATCCAAGCACCGCTGTCCAGAACCTGGCAGCGCGCTCCAGGTCCGAGCAGTCGATGACGACCGTCAGGTCGCCACGCCCGCCTCCGTATTGCTGACGCTGTCTCGGCACGCCGCCATCGTAACCGGGCAGGCGGAAGTGACTTCCCGGGGCCTTTCACGGGGGCACGTTGCATCGGCCATGAGATGAAAATGTTCCGGCTCGTGGAGATCGGCGACGTACAGGCCCTTGCTGAATCCCTGGCCGGCGTCCGCGTCTCGGCGCCACAGGGACTTGTTGAGTGGCGATACCACGGCAGGCTCGTCGCGCGGCAACTTGACAGCGCGCATGTGGTGATCCGCGCCGATTTTGGCTACCGCGATTCGCTGCTGCGGCAGTTTCCTGAGACCTTCAGCGTCCCGTCTCGATACATCAAACACATGATGGTTGTGGCGGATCTGGCTCGCGGCGACGCTGGCGCCATCGAGGATGCACTCCACGCCGCATGGCACCTGCAGCGGAGCGCCGGCTGATGGCGCCTCGGACCCGGGTGGTACCCCGTATCGGATTCGAACCGATGGTCTCCGCCTTGAGAGGGCGGTGTCCTGGGCCTCTAGACGAACGGGGCTCGAAGGCTCTGGATCATAGCGTCAGACCTGGTCCGGCGCCGCCATCCCGAGGGTATGCAGGGCGTCCGCGAGCGTCGCCCGCGTCGCGGCAACGAGCGCCCTTCGGAACCGCCTGACCACCGGATCCTCCTCGCGGACCATAGCCGGCGTGTGCTCGTAGAAGTCGCTGAACGCCGATGCCAGGCCGAAGGCGTAGGTGGTCAGCAGCGATGGTGAGAGCGCGAGCGCGGTCTCGGTGAGCGCACGCGGATAGGCCTCGATGCTGTGCAGCAGCTCGCGCTCGGCGGGGTGCAGTGACTGCGGCGGCGCCGGCGGTTCGCCACCGTCGTCGACCTTGCGAAGGATTCCCGCGGCGCGGGCATGCGCGTACTGCAGATAGACGCCGGTGTCGCCGGTCACGCGCAGGGCTTCGTCGAAGTCGAACGCGATGATCTGGTTCAGCGAGAACTTCAGCAGGTAGTAGCGCACCGCACCGGCGGCCACCGCCTTCGCGCTCTCGGCATCGCGAGCATTCGCCCGCAGCCGCTCGATCGCCCGGTCGAGGAGATCATCGGCTCGCACCTCGATGCCGCGACGTCCGCTCAACGCCACGCTCTCGCGGCCTTCCTCGATCTCCACGCCGAGCTCCGCCGCGGCCGCGGGCGTGAGCGCGACCACCTCGTAGCTCAGGTGGATCGAGTTGTCCGCCTCACGGTCATGATGCAGTCTCCGGAGCGCGCGCTGGACCACCCGCTGCGGGTACGCCTGGCGAGCGTCGATCACGTTGATCACGCGCTGTGCTCGCCCGAAGTGCGCCACCACCTCACCCGGCTGCGGGAGGATCGCGGTGCTCATCAGCGTCGGCTCGCCCTCCCACGGCACGTAGTGGAAGTCTCGCCCCAGCAGGCCGAACTTCCAGAGCTGGTAAGCGATATCCTTCGCCGTGTATGTCGCGATACCGTCAGATTTGACCAGAACCTTGGTGTCGTCGTCGCCCTCGTCGTCGTCGCCCTCGGCGGGCATCACCCAGCAGCCCGCGAGCTTCCCCGACTCGGCGAGCACGATCGCTCCCGGCTCCTTGAGCAGCTCGAACGCCTGTCGCCAGAACCCAAGCCCGATGATGTCGGACTCCCAGGTGAGCAGGTCGTACGCGATGCCGAACCGGTGCATCGTCGCGAGGTGCGCGTTGACGATGCGCCGCGCAAGGTCCTTCACGAAGACCGCTGTGTCGTTGCCGCCCTCCTCGACCTCATGAAGGATCTCGCGCCTGCGCGCGAGCAGCGCAGGGTGGGTCTCGTAGCGGCCTGAGACCTCGACGTAGACGCGAGAGCAGTACTGGTCGAACGGCTCGTCCGGCAACTGCTCGATGCCGAGCTCGCGGATCCCGACGGTGACGTCCGCGACCTGGACGCCCGTGTCGTCGATGTAGTTGTTCACCTCGACTGCATGCCCGGTCCGCCGGAGCGCGCGCGCCACCGTGTCCCCGATGCAGGCGTTGCGGAGGTGGCCGATGTGCGCGGCCTTGTTCGGATTGGTCGCCGTGTGCTCGACGAGCGTCTTGCCAGCCGCCGCCGCGGCCCTCGTGGGGAGATTCACGGCACCGGTGCGCTCCAGCTCGGCGGCCGTGGCCAGCACCGCGGAACCCCATGCCCGGTCGTCGAGGTGGGCGTTGACATACCCGGGCGGCGTCACCGTCCAGGCGCGGACCAGCGGCAGGTGGGCTGCCTCGAGGTGGGCGCACAGCTCGACGGCGATCGCCGCGGGCGGGCGTCGCAGCACTCGGGCAAGCCCGAGCGGGGCCGGCGTCGACCAGTCGCCGAACTCGGGACGGGCCGACCGCTCGACGACAACCTCGAAGCCGGGGTCGACTCCCGCGGCATCGAGAGCCTCGCGAACTGCCTGGAGCAGCAACGTTCTCGTGTCGGTCATCGCGCAAGGGTAACGGGGAGCACGCCTGCGTCCAGACCGGCGACAATTCGCCGCCGTGGACTCGCTGCCCTGCGTGATCCCGGCCGCGGGCCTGGGAACGCGCTTTCTCCCCGCCACCAAGGAGCTTCCCAAAGAGTTGCTCCCGGTTCTCGACCGTCCCGTGATCCAGTGGGCGGTCGAGGAGGCGGTCGCCTCCGGTGCTGACGAGATCGTCCTCGTCCTCGCCGAGGGCAAGGAGGCGCTCGCCGCCCATCTGCGGCCCGATCCGGCACTCGAGCGACTGCTCGAGGAGCGGGGGAAGCTGGCGGAGCTCGCGGCGGTGCGCCATGCGGGCAACCTCTGCCGGGTGACCGTGGCGCGTCAGACAGCGCCTCGCGGCCTCGGCGATGCGGTGCTCTGCGCGGCCGATGCGGTCGGAGACCGCACCTTTCTCTGCATGCTCCCCGACGACCTGTCCGTCGGCGAGCCCCCGCTGCTCCGTCAGCTCTGGGACGCCCACGTGCAGCTCGGTACCCCCATCCTTGCACTCATGCGAGTCCCCGGCGACGCGATTTCCAGGTACGGCTGTGCCGATATCGCCGAGTCACGTGGCAAGCTGCATCGCGTGCAAGGTCTTGTCGAGAAGCCGCGCCCCGGCGAGGCGAAGAGTGATCTGGCCGTGATGGGTCGCTACATCCTCACCCCCGCGATCTTCCCGGCGATTCGCGAGACACAGCCCGGGGCGCTCGGCGAGATCCAGCTCACCGACGCGATCACCCGGCTTCTCGGCTCCACCGAGGTCTGGGGTGTGGAGTTCGAGGGCGAGCTTCTCGACGTCGGAACCCCCGCAGGCTGGCTGGCCACGAACCTGCATCTCGCCCGGCAGTACCCCGAGTTCAGCGCCGTCGTGAGTTCAGGGGACCGCAACCGGATGAGCGTCTTCCGTCGCGAGTGGGGGGCGATCACGTTCGTGGCCACGATCATCATCGGTGCCATCGCCGTGGCGATCTCGCTCGGGCTCTCCGCGGCGAAGCCGGGACCCGTGACCACGCCGCTTCCCTGTCCGAGCTACACGCCCTACGTGGTCACGCCATCGCCGGTGCCCACCGCAACACCGAAGCCGACCGCGACCCCGAGCGGGTCGCCGGTCGCGACGCCGACGGCAGTGCCGACTCCGACGGTGACCCCGACACCGTTCAACCCGGCCCTGGCGAACTGCCCGACGCCGCCGCTGCCGCCAACACCCACCCCGACCGCGACGCCGACCCCGACCGCGGTTGGAGCGACGCCCGCACCGACGCCGACGCCCACAGCGACACCGGTGCCGACGACGCCACCGAACTCCACACCGCTTCCCACCGCAACGCCGACCCCGTCAGCCGCAAATCCGTAGTCAGGGTCAGAGGGCGAAGAGCAAGCGGCTGCCGTTCTCCGGCGTGATCGCCGAGCGCTGCAGCTCCATGTCGAGCGCGGGCGGGTGCCCGGTGTCGATCACGACCGCGATGCGCTCGGACAGGCGCAACCCGCCGATGCGGACGCAGTCCCGCAGGAAGGTGAACGCCATCGGCCGGACGAGATTCCAGATGTAGCCGCGGACGGCCTGTGCCGCCTCGGCCGGCTCGAGCAGCCGCTCGTTGCCCCGGATGCTCCGGTCCTGGAACGCGAGCACGCAGACCTGGTCGGTGAGCTGCACCGGGGCGGTCCACGCGTACTGATCGTCGTCGGCCGTCGTGCCGACGATGCGGTCCTTGTCCGTGAACAGCGCCAGGCGCTCGACGAGCAGCTGCATCGGCGCGGCCGGTCCCTCGACGAAGAGGGGGATGTCCCGGAGCGGCTCGCTTCGCTCCTGCGCCGGGTAGCGCGCGGAAAAGCCGAGGTCTTCGATGCCGCTGAAGGGCGCGGGGACTTTGATGACGAGCTCGTCCATCAACAAGCCTCGCTCGACAGAACGCTCACGTTGCTCATCACGTCAACCCTGGCGCGAATCTAGCACAGCCCTTCCGACGATCGAGCGAGTTCGAACGATTGCTACACTCGCGCGACCATGCCGGCACTCGACGACGTGCGAGTCCTCGACCTCACCAGACTGCTTCCCGGACCGTTCTGCACGATGCTGCTGGCGGACTTCGGCGCCGACGTCATCAAGGTGGAGGACACCTCGGGTGGCGACTACATGCGCTGGATGGCGCCGCTCGTCGATGAGTACTCGGCGATGTTCCATCCGATCAACCGCAACAAGCGCTCGCTGGCGATCGACCTCAAGAACCCCTTGGGGCTGGAGGCGTTTCTCCACCTCGTCGACACCGCGGACGTCGTCGTCGAGAGCTTCCGGCCGGGAGTGATGGATCGCCTCGGGATCGGCTTCGCGACCCTGCGCGAGCGAAACCCGAGGGTCGTGCTCTGCAGCATCAGCGGTTATGGCCAGGATGGACCATATCGCGACCGCGCGGGACACGACCTGAACTATGCGGCGGCCGCAGGTGTCCTGCGGCTCGGGGAAGGTGCCAACGGGGCGCCGGTGATGCCGGGACTGCAGGTCGGTGACCTCGGTGGGGGTGCGCTCGACGCTGCACTCGCGATCATGGTGGCGCTGCATCATGCGGCGCGCACGGGTGATGGTCAGCACTGCGACGTGTCGATGGTCGACGGGCTGATCAGCTGGACGGCGGTGCACGCGTCACAGCTGTTCGCGACCGGGGTCGCGCCGGAGCCGGGCAAGGGCATCCTCACCGGGCGCTATCCGTGCTACCGGCTCTATCCCTGCGCCGACGGGTTTCTCGCGGTGGGAACGCTGGAGCCGAAGTTCTGGCACGCGTTCGTCGAGGCGATCGGCGTCCCCGAGCTGGCGGACCTCGGCTTCGCCGAAGGCGAGGAGGGAGCACGCACGGTCACGGCGGTCGAGGCGGTTCTGCTCAGCCGGACTCGCGCGCAATGGCAGGACGCGCTCGCGGACCTCGACGTCTGCGTCGAGCCCGTGCTCGACATGAGCGAGACCTTCGAGCATCCGCAGGTGCGCAGCCGTGGGATGCGACTCGACGCCGGTGACGGCCGGCCGACGGCGCAGGTGGGATTCCCCATCCGCCTCGCGGGGACCCCGGCAACGTTTCGGCGCGGGGCACCCGGATACGGGGAGCACACCGACGAGGTGCTCGCCGAGGCTGGATATCAGGCCGATGAGGTCTCGTCGCTCCGGACAGCGGGCGCAATTCGGTGACCCAGAGCCAGGCGTCGCACGCCGCGCGCATGACGCCGCGCACAACACGGAGTGCGCAGACACGCGAGCGCATCATCGCCGCGGCGACCGAGGTGTTCGCGCGCTCAGGCTTCCACGGCGCGCGCGTCGCCGACATCGCCGAGCAGGCCGGCATCGCGTACGGCCTTGTCTACCACTACTTTCACAACAAGGACGACATCCTCGGCGCCATCTTCACGGAGCGCTGGGCGCAGTACGTCAGCTATCTCCACGATGTCGCCGGCATGGAGATCGGCTTCCGCGAGCAGATGCGCCGGCTGGTGCACTTCTGGGTGGAGATCTATCGCCGCGAGCCCGACCTCATGACCGTGCTGATCAACGAGGTCACGCGGTCGTACGAGTTCCTCGAGTTGCACGACATCGGCTCGGTCCTGGTGGCGTTCGACGCAATCGAGGGCATGATCCGTGCGGCGCGGGATCGCGGGGAGATCGACGTCGCGGTCGACCCGAAGCTCGCGAGCTACATGGTGTTCGGCGCCGCGGAGATGGTGCTCACCGGGTACGTCATGGGCACGCTGCGGCGCAGCGAACCGAGTGAGTTCGCGGGCGACGAGAGCCAGATGCTCGAGGTCCTCCTCGACGGCCTCGCACCGAGGAGTGCATCGCCGCCTACGGGGTGACGACCTCGTCCCACCACGCCGCGACCGCCTCTTCCGTCGCGGCCCTGTCGCCGCTGTTGTCGATGACCCAGGTCGCACGAGCACGCTTGTCGTCGATCGGGAGTTGTGCGGCAAGGCGTTGCAGCGCAGCGGTTTCGTCGAGGCCGTTGCGCTCGCGCAGACGTTCGACCTGAACGCCGACCGGCGCATAGATGACGAGCACGCCTTCGAACGTGCTCTCGCGGGCGTTCTCGAAGAGCAGCGGGATGTCGACGACCACGAGCGGCGCATCGCCATCGAGCGCGGCCGCGATGCGTTCCGCCGTCAGCTCGGCGATGCGCGGATGCGTGATCCGGTCGAGGTCGTGACGCGCGCCCGCATCGGCGAAGACGATGGCGCCGAGCCGGGCACGGTCGAGGGTGCCGTCGGCCTGGATGACGTCCTTCCCGAAGCGCTCGATGATCGCGTCGAGCGCGGGCTCGCCGGGTTGCACTGCCTCACGCGCCAGCGCGTCCGCATCGATGACCCTCGCACCCCGCGCCTCGAGCAACCGGCCGACCGTGCTCTTGCCGGTCGCGATGCCCCCGGTGAGGCCGATCAGTCGCATCGGCGTGACCGTACTCCAGCGATACGCTGCTGCGAAGGTTGTCAGCCGCGGGCGGGACCGTCACATGCGCCGCCGTACGCCCATGAGGCGTCGCCGCGGATCCACAGCTCCATGCCGTGGTCACGGTTGTCCAAGATCTCCGTCCATCCGGCGAAAGCCAGATCTTCGGTCAGCTGGCCTGCGGGATACAGCACCGCGGTTGTGTCGCTGGAATCAAGGAGTTGCAGCGCCGTCGGGCTCGTGATGGCACCGCCGGCGATGCGCACGTAGTCGTCGAACACGCCGGTCCCCAGTGAGATCGACTTACCGTACTCATACACAGACGCCTTCGGCCACAGCCGGTAGATGACGTACCCGCCGGTCCCGTACGCCGTGAACACGCGCTGCGTCGTCGGGCTCTTCGCCAGCAGAGCGGTGGCACAGCTCGGGTATGCGGCGGCGATGCCCTGCGGCGTCGCGTTGCCGTAGACACGCACGCCGACAACGCCCAGACCGGCCACCGCCGCTGCGATGAGCACGGCGCCCACGAGCGGCGTGCCGGCCGCGCGCACCGGTCGCGGTCGCGTGCGCCGGCTCTCCATCGAACGCACGAGATCCGCTGCCATCGCCATCCACGGCGGGAGCATCACCGCGACGCAGATCGCGGTGTTGCGCACCGACGTCAGTGCCAGCGCCGCGCCGGCGCCGGCAAGGGCGACGTCGCGGAGTTCGAAGCGACCACGCAACGACCTGCGCGCGACGGTCGTGATCGTCAGCGCAACGAAGGTCAGCAGGAGCGCCAGCAGCACCCACTCCGCCGGGTCGCTGAAGTTCGGCGACTGCCACTCGATGATTCCCTTCTGCCGTTCCGTCGCGCCGGTCGTCGCCGCGAAGACGAAGAGCGACGGCCCGTAGGGGTTGACGCAGGCGGCGAGCGCCGATGCGCCGAGCGCGACCGCGAGCCCGGTGATCCGCTTGCGGGACGCCACGACTCCAAGCGGCCAGCGCTGCTTGACCACCTCCGCGGCAAGCACGATCGCGAGGAAGCCGATCCCCGCGATGAACCCGGCATGCAGGTTGGCCCAGAGGAGGAAGAGCGGTGGCAGCAGCCAGATCCGGCGCCCGCCGCAACGCAGATACGACTCCGCGATCCAGAGGGTCCAGCAGACCAGGGCGAACGTGAAGATCTGCGGTCGCGTCCCGAGCACGGGCTCGGCGACACGCGCTCCGAGCGCGAGCCCGACGGCGAGCACCACCGGACCGGGGCCGCGAATCCGTCCGCGCAGCAATGTGGCGAGCATCCCACTCCAGGCCACGGCGCCCATCACAAAGGTCACGAGTGCCAGGCCGCCGACTGCGGCAAGCGCCGCGAAGATCACCTCGGAGAGCCACTCGTGCGCCACGAGCGGATTGCCGAACGCCGTGTAGGCGAACAGCTCGCCGGCCGGGATCTGGTGGTGGGCGATGATCCAGTCGCCGAGCTTGAGGTGCCACCACACGTCGGGATCGCTCAGCGCATCGAGGCCGACGGCGGCAACGAGGATCAGAACGGCGCCGAGCAGCGCCCGACGCGGGTCGGACAGCCAGGCCGTGAGGTGGCTCGAACGTGTTGAGGATCTGGGCGCGCGCACGGGCGCATCCGGCTGGAGCAGGGTTGTCATCCGCCCGCAGGGTAGGTGCGTTACCGACGCTGGAACGCTCCGCTGCCGGCTGGCGACAGATTCGTATACTCCACGCGATGGCAACAGGGACCAATACGCCGAAGCGTCGTCAGCCTGCGCGCGCCAGCTCGCGGCCCACAAACAACGCGCCGGCTGCGGTCAGCACCGGCCACATGATCTCCTGGCGGCACTGCCTGCTCGGGCTGTTCGTCGGGGAGCTCACGCTTCTGGTCCTGAGCAACGTCGGGCTCATCGCCACCAACGCCGCCTTCGGTTCAACCGGCACCATCGACGGCGGGGTCGTCGGCGTGTCGACACTCCTGGCCGTGATCCTGGGCGGCTGGCTCGCCGCGCGCCTCGCCGGGCGCGCCGGGATGTACCAGGGCATCGTCGTCGCCATCGGCTTCATCGCCGTCGGCGCCCTGTTCGAATTCCTCCAGGAGTTGTCGATCATCGCGGCGTCGCTGGCGACCAACAGCCATCACCTGATCGACCTCGGCCCAATGGACATGGGCAACGTCTTCAGCGGCGACCTGCTGGCGCTGTTCGGCGGCACAGTCGGCGGACTGCTTTCCGGCAAACGCTGAAGCCCGCCGGCGCACGGATCAGTGCGCCAGCAGATTCTCGGTCCTAGACCCCGACTGCCCCTGCCTGAGCTGGCTGTCCTGAAACGGGAGCCTCGCGATAGGACTGGCCGATGAGATCGACCCGGCCGAGCGACTGGGCGAATTCGAGGCAGGCGGCCCGAGTGAACCGAAGGTGCTTCCCCGGCGTATGCCAGGCGCGCAGATGCCCCTGAGCGACGGCGCGGCGCAGCGTCGAACGGGACACACCGCAGAGTGCCGCCGCTTCGCCAGTTGTGAGGATCTCTTCCTCGCGCTCTGCCAATTCCTCCTCCTCCAGACCGTCAACCAGTGGAGACCCAGCCGTGGATCTCGTCAGGTGCAGTTATACAACGCTTTGGGGTAGGTGTGTGGATCATCCTTCTGGGTGATGCTGGAAGCATATCTGCCGACCGTATACTCCAGACGAGGTCAACTCACTCACCAGCCCGGTTGAGACACCGAGAGGATCACCATGAACGTCGACGTCCAGGCAATGGCACGGCGTCTGCAGGAGAGCCTCGGGACGGTAATTGTCGGGAAGGCCGCAGAGATCGAGCTCTGCATCGTCGGGCTGCTCTGCCGCGGCCACCTTCTCATCGAGGACGTTCCGGGAACCGGCAAGACTCTGCTCGCCAAGGCACTTGCCCGCAGCAGCGGGTGCAGCTTCGAACGGGTGCAGTTCACACCGGACCTGCTGCCGGGCGATGTGACCGGGGTGAGCGTCTACAACCCCCAGCAGCAGACGTTCGAGTTCCGCCGCGGGCCGATCTTCGCACAGGTGCTGCTTGCTGACGAGATCAACCGCGCCACCCCCAAGACGCAGTCGGCACTGCTCGAGGCGATGGAGGAGTGGCAGGTCACCGTCGACGGCACCAGCCATCCGCTTCCCGATCCGTTCATGGTTCTCGCGACGCAGAACCCGATCGAGCTGGGTGGGACCTTCCCGCTCCCCGAGGCGCAGGTCGACCGGTTCCTCCTCAAGCTGAAACTCGGCTACCTCCCCGCCGACGAGGAGGTGGCGATGCTCGATCGGTTCCAGTCGGGCAGCCCGCTCGGCGAGCTTGAACCGGTCACCGATGCCGCGGAGATCAAGGCCGCGCAGGGGATCTGCCGCGAGGTCTACTGCGACACCGCGCTCAAGGAATACTGCGTTCGCATCGTGCGGCGCACCCGCGAGCATCGCGATGTCTCGCTCGGTTCCTCGCCCCGCGGCACGCTCGGGCTGCTGCACGCCGGTCAGGCACGCGCCGCGCTCGCCGGCCGCGACTTCGTGCTCCCGGACGACATCAAGGACATCGCGGCGAACGTGCTCGAGCACCGCGTCGTGCTCCGCCCCAACGCGGAGTTGCGCGGCCTCACGCCCGCGGCGGTGCTGGAGGAGGTGCTGGCGACGGAGTCAGTGCCCATGACGGGCCGGCGCCTGGCGTGACCGTGAGCACGGTGTGCACCGGGGGCGCGCCGTGACCGCGCGGGTGCCCCTGATCGCATGCGTCGCGGTGCTGGCGTTCTTCGCCGGGATCACCGGGATCCGTCTTGCGTACACGTTGGCGTATGTCCTCATCCTGTTGCTCGCAGTCGCATACATCTGGTCGCGCCTGCTCGCTCGCAAGCTCCGGGTCACACGGGAGTCGCCACAGGGGTCCTTCATGATGGGAGAGCCCTTCGAGGAGACCTTCACGGTCAAGAACGGAAGCGGCCTGCGGCTCCCGTACTGCGAGGTTCGCGACGGCACCAAGCTCCCCGGCTACGCGCCCGGGCGTGCCTTCTCGCTCGCCGCGGGCGGCAGTGTCTCGTGGACGGCGCGCGGCGTCTTCAACCTCCGCGGCATCCATCACTTCGGCCCGCTCGAGGCACGTCTCGGTGATCCCTTCGGACTCTTCCCGAGGCGAATCCGCGTCGCGCCCGAGAACGAGGTGATCGTCTACCCGGCGCTGCACGCGCTGCTCCAGATGGTTCCGCAGTGGAGCGGCAACGGCGTGGCCGAGGCGCATCGCGGCCAGCCCGTCGATGTGCCACCCGACGTCTCGACCATCCGCGACTACGCCCCCACCGATGGTCTGAGCCGGATCCACTGGGCTTCCACCGCGCGCACCGGCCGGCTGATCAGCAGGACGTTCGACACGGGACAGAGCGCGGACCTGCTCGTCGTGCTGGACCTGCAGCGTGGCATCCATGCCGGCAGCGGGATCGAGTTGTCGGTGGAGTACGCGGTCTCGATCTGCGCCTCCGTCGTCCACGGCGCGATCCGCCGCGGACAGGCGGTCGGAATGGTCACCAACGGCCGCGGTGGCCATGGGTTCGGGGCCGGCCGCGGCGAGGTGCAGCGGCTTCGTCTCCTCGACTACCTGGCGCTCGCCACCGATGACGGAGTGCGCAGCCTCGCCGAGACGATCACGCGCCACGGCGAGGGCTGGCGCGGACGCGGCGGCATGGTCGTGATCACCGCGAACCGATCCAGCGCCTGGGTCGAGGCGCTCGTCGACAGCGCGACTCGGGGTCAGCGCCATCTCTGCATCTTCATCGAGCCGACATCGTTCGGAGCGCAGGGTCAGGCGCTCCGCATCCCCGCCGCCTGGCGCCTGGCGCTCGACTGGTGGGTGGTCCGGCGTGGCGACGTGCTCGGCACCGGCGAACGCGCCTCCGCCACAGGCTGAGCGATGGAAGCCTGGATCGACCACCAAGTCCAGCTCCGCGAGCGATCGCGGGCGAAGACGGAGTCGGAGCGCAACTACACGTTCGAGATCGGTGCGGTGCTCTGCGTCGCACTCATCGCCGCGACCTCCTGGGCGGTGCTCGCCGCGGGCTGGGTCAACGGTGGCGGCGGCGCGGCGGTGGTGGCGGTCACCTCCGTCATCGAGGCTGCGTTGCTTGCGCAGGCGCGCGCCCCGCGCATCGCCGCGGCGATCGCCGCTCCATTCCTCGGACTGGCGGCGATCGTCCCGACGACGCTCGCGGCGATGCCCCCCGTCGCCGGCCAGACCGTGGGCTCGATCGCGTCGCACTACGTGCGGGCACTGGTCACCGGGCTCGCGTCGACCACCGACTGGGACTTCACGGTCGGTCTCTGCGCGATCCTCTTCCTCTGCGGGTACTGGCTCGGCTGGACGGCGCTGCGCGAGCACCGCGGTGTGCTCGCCGTGATCCCGGTCTTCTCCGTTTTGGCCACCAATGTCGTCAACGCGAAAGATCCTGATCCGATCGCGTTCCCGGAGACGGTCGCGGTCGTCCTCGCCCTCGCCGTCATGGCAGCCGCGTATCTCGGTGCGCTCGGCGATCGCTGGGCGACGGCGAAGGTCACACCGCTCGAAGGCATGCGAGTCCGTTTCGGCGGCAGTGTGGCAGCGGTCGCTGTCGGCCTCACCATCCTCGCGCTCATCGTGCCGCCGCTCACGGACACCGACATCTCGACCCGGCTGTTCCCCAATGGGCTCGGGATCGGCAGCTCCGGCAAGGGCGGTGGCGGCACCGCCCCGGGCGGACTCGCGACCATCGGGTTCAACCCCTCGGTCGAGCTCGGCGGCCCGCTGGTGAGCAAGCCGGAGTTGGTGCTCACCTACTCGGTGAACACGGCGGCGCCGGTGTATCTGCGGGTCGCGAACGACACGCTCTTCGTCGCCGGGAGCTGGCTTCCGCAGTCGGGCGTCAGCGCGTCCACCAGCAACAACTGGAACGGACTTGCGTACCAGGGCGGGCCCCTGCCGCGTGACACCGATCCGGCAGACGGAGGCGTCGGCAAGGAGGAGCAGGCCGTGCAGGCCACCATCACGCTCCAGCACGGCGCGACCGGGCAGCAGTCGCTCGTGCCGTTCACCGGAGAGCCCGACTCGGTGAACGATCCGGGCATCGCGTACGGGACGGTGGCTCCGTCGGACCCGATTGCACTGCTGTCGGTGGACCAGGTGGTCCTCAACCAGGACATCGCGTCGGGGACGACGATCGAGACGACATCACTGATCTCCACGGCGACGGTCGCGCAGCTTGAGGCTGCCGGCACCGACTACCCGGCCTTCGTCAAGCAGTACACAGGGCTCCAGGACGATCTCACGCATGGCGCGCAGACCATCCAGCGGCTCGCGGAGCAATGGACTGCCGGGGCGAAGAACCCCTACGACGAAGCGATCGCCATCCAGAACCACCTCCGGAACCCGGCGAACTTCCAGTACACCCTCAGCCCGCCGCCGGTGCCGAACACATCGATATGGCCGGTCGTGTACTTCCTCACTGTCAGCCACCGCGGCTACTGCCAGTACTTCGCGTCGGCGATGGGCTCGATGCTCCGCAGCCTCGGCATCCCCACACGATTGGTCAGCGGGTACGGTCCCGGCACGACGCGCGCCCAGAGCGGTCGCGCCGGACAGCGCGAGCAGACGGTCAGCACGAGCGACGCGCACAGCTGGGTCGAGGCGTACTTCCCCGGCTACGGATGGATCCCGTTCGAGCCGACGCCGGCGTCGGCGCAGGGGAACTACCAGCCGCTTCCCCGGGGTGCGGCCGCAGCCACCGGCGGCGGCACTTCGACTCCGGCCGCGAATCCGACTCCTCGGGGCGGACCCACCCCGAAGACGGGGTTCGGCGGCCAGGATCCGAACATTCCGAAGAACACCGCAACGCACGCCGGCATCCCGACCGCGGTCATCGCCTCGCTCGGCGTCATCGGGGGTGTCCTGGTCCTCGCGGTCGTGGCCCTGCTCTGGCTGGCGCTCCCGCGCTCGCTGAAAGGAGCCTGGCGACGGGTCGAGGCGCTCGGCGTGATCTCCGGTGTTGATCGCCGAGGAGCCGAGACGCACCGAGCGTATGCCGCACGACTTGCCCGCGCCCGCCCGCGTGCCGGCCCGGCGCTCGGTGAGCTCGCCGCCGTGACCGCTCGTGCCGAGTTCAGCGCCGAGGGGGCTTCGCAACAGGACCGCGCGATCGCGCTCCACACGTGGCGGCGCGCGCTGTTCGCCGCTAGCCCGCTGCCGGGGAGATCTCCAGGCTGAGCAGGTCGTGCGCGACGAGCGCACCGGGGAGCTGGCGCCGTTCCACGAGGTGGCTGAGCAGGAAGGTCGTCTCGGGATTCTCGGCCATCAGGCCCGCGACCTCGTCGCGCCACAGATGTCCACCGGGCTCCGGGCCATCCCAGCCGGTGCACTCGCAGACGTAGAGCCGGCACCCGGCGATCGACCGGCGCAGCCCGGCGCACATCTCGCTGTCACCGGAGAAGCCGATCGTCACGCCGGCCTGATCCGTGACGCGGTACGCGAGCGACGGACCGACGCTGTGGATCACCGAATACGTCTGCACCCGGTAGCCCTCGATCTCGATGTCGCTGCCGTCCTGCAGCGTGACGTAGTCAGGGCGGAGGCTGTTCTGGACGGTCTCGCGCATGTGCCGGCCGTAGCCGGTCGTGATGAGGCGCGTCACGTACTCGCGCGTCCCCACCGGCCCGGCGATCGTGATGGTCCCGGGCGTCGCGTCGTCGGCGTAGGCGCGAGCGCCGAGGACCGTCGGGAGCACGAAGGTGTGGTCGGCATGGAAGTGCGTGATCAGCACGAGCCTCACGTCGCGCAGCGTCGTTCCGGCGCGCCGGAGCACGGCCGGAACCGGCGCGCCGCAGTCGACGAGCAGGCATCCGTCCACGAGGTATCCCGCGTTGCAGCCGCACGAGCTGAACGCGCTGCCGCTGCCGAGCACGGTGAGGCGCATGGCGCAAGGTTAGCCGCCGGGGCCCGGTGGTATTAAGGATTTCGTGCGACTGGATAGATTCACCGAACGCTCTCAGGAGGCGCTGACCGCCGCGCAGCAGGCGGCGCAGCAACTGCAACATCCCGCCGTGGAGCCCGAGCACCTGTTGCTTGCGCTCCTCGAGCAGGAGGACGGGCTCGTGCCCACGCTGCTGCGCAGGCTCGAGGTGGCGCCGGACCCGATGGCCGCGCGCCTCCATGCGACGCTCGAGAACCGTCCGAAGCAGGTCGGCGTCACCGACCCTCAGGTGAGCAGCGCGCTGCGCACCGTGCTCATGACCGCGTTCGAGGAGATGAACCGTCTCAAGGACGAGTACGTCTCGACCGAGCACCTGCTGCTCGCGCTCGTCGCCAAGCCCGAGGGCGAGGCAGGACGCCTGCTGCAACAGGCCGGCGTGACCCCGGACCGCGTGTACTCGACGCTCGAGGCGGTGCGCGGATCGCAGCGTGTGACCGACGCCAATCCCGAGGCCAAGTACCAGGCGCTCGAGAAGTACGGGCGCGACCTCACCGAGGCGGCCCGCCGCGGCAAGCTCGACCCCGTCATCGGCCGCGACGACGAGATCCGGCGCGTCATCCAGGTCCTCTCGCGCCGCACGAAGAACAACCCGGTGCTCATCGGCGAGCCCGGGGTCGGCAAGACCGCGATCGCCGAAGGGCTCGCGCAGCGGATCGCCTCCGGCGACGTGCCCGAGGGTCTCAAGGACAAGCGCGTCATCGCGCTCGACCTCGGCGCGATGGTCGCCGGAAGCAAGTACCGCGGTGAGTTCGAGGACCGGCTCAAGGCCGTGCTCCGCGAGGTCACCTCGTCGGACGGCGCGGTGATCCTGTTCATCGACGAGCTGCACACGCTGGTCGGCGCGGGCGCCGCCGAGGGCGCGATGGACGCCGGCAACATGCTGAAGCCCGCCCTCGCGCGCGGCGAGCTTCGCTGCATCGGCGCGACCACGCTCGACGAGTATCGAAAGCACATCGAGAAGGACGCCGCGCTGGAGCGCCGCTTCCAGCCGATCGTCGTCGAGCAGCCCTCGGTCGAGGACACGATCAGCATCCTTCGTGGCTTGAAAGAGCGCTACGAGGTGCACCACGGGGTGCGCATCACCGATGCCGCCATCGTCGCCGCAGCCGTGCTCAGCAATCGCTACATCACCGATCGATTCCTCCCCGACAAGGCGATCGACCTCATCGACGAGGCCGCGTCGCGGTTGCGCATCGAGATCGACTCGCTGCCGACCGAGCTCGACATCGTCGAACGGGAGGTGCGCCAGCTCGAGATCGAGCGCCAGGCGCTGCGCAAGGAGTCGGACAAGCTCTCCAAGGAGCGGCTCGACACGCTCGAGCGCGAGCTTGCGGACCTGCAGGAGCGCGGCCGCGGCCTGCGCGAGCGCTGGGAGCAGGAGAAGGGGGCGCTGTCGACGATCCGCGAGATCAAGGGAAAGATGGAGCAGGTCCGGCACGACGCAGACCGAGCCGAGCAGATGAGCGACTTCGGCCGTGCCGCGGAGCTGCGCTACGGACAGCTCAACGAGCTGCAGCGCGGGCTCGAGCAGGAGCAGGCGCGTCTCGTCGAGATGCAGGGTGACCGCCCGCTGCTCAAGGAAGAGGTTGGCGAGGAGGACGTCGCCCAGGTCGTGTCGCGCTGGACCGGCGTGCCGCTCAGCAAGATGCTCGAGGGGGAGATGCAGAAGCTGCTCCGCATCGAGCAGGACCTGCACGGTCGGGTTGTGGGACAGGACGACGCCATCAGTGCCGTCGCGAATGCGGTGCGTCGCGGACGAGCCGGACTCGCCGATCCCAACCGGCCGATCGGCTCGTTCATCTTCCTGGGGCCGACCGGGGTCGGCAAGACCGAGCTCGCACGCGCGCTCGCGGAGCTGCTCTTCGACGACGAGCACTCGATGATCCGCCTCGACATGAGCGAGTACATGGAGAAGCACACGGTGTCGCGGCTCGTTGGCGCACCGCCCGGATACGTCGGATACGAGGAGGGCGGGCAGCTCACCGAAGCCGTCCGGCGCCGGCCGTACAGCGTCCTGCTGCTCGACGAGATCGAGAAGGCGCACCCCGATGTGTTCAACGTGCTCCTGCAGCTGCTCGAGGACGGACGGCTCACCGACGGGCAGGGCCGCACCGTGGACTTCCGCAACTGCGTCGTGATCATGACGAGCAACATCGGCTCGCAGCTCATCGCCGACGTCCCTCCGGAGGCGAACGCGGCGGAGTGGGAGAGCGTGCGCGAGGGTGTCCTGGCGGAGCTGCGCAACAACTTCCGTCCCGAGTTCCTCAACCGCGTCGACGACGTCATCCTCTTCGCCCGCCTCGACCGCGCGCAGCTGCGTCAGATCGTCGACATCCAGCTCCGCGGTGTGCGCGACCGGCTCGCGGCTCGCAAGCTCACGCTGCGCGTGACCGACGCGGCAGTCGATGCCATCGCCGCCGAGGGATACGATCCGACCTACGGGGCGCGTCCCCTCAAGCGCGTGATCCAGCGCCGCCTGCAGGACCCGATCGCGATGGCGATCCTCGAAGGACGATTCTCCGAAGGGGACGCCGTCGAAGTTGACGCCAAGGATGGCCAGATCACGATCAGCGGCGTCGGGCCCGCTGTCACGCCCGCATCACCCGAGACCGCCGAGGTCTGAGCCTCAGGCGCGCGCCGGCGCGGCGCGCGCAGCGAGCACCGATCCCGCGAGGATCAGGGCGAACCCCGCCGCGATGCCCCCGGTGAGCGGTTCGTGCAGGAGGAGCACGCCGAGCGTCACCGCCACCGCCGGGTTGACGTACGTGATCACGGTCGCGCGCACGGGTCCGATCTCGCCGATGAGGGCGAAGAAGAGGAGAAACGCGAGCGCGGTGCAGACGATGCCGAGCGTGAGCACGGCTGCGATCACCTGGCCGGACGGCCATGCGTGCGGGAGCTGCACGAGCGCGGCGGGCGCATACGCGACCGCGGCGAGGAGCAGCGACGCGGCGATCACGCCGAGGGCGGGAAGATCGTTCAGCTTGCGGTTGATGATGTACGGGCCGGTGGCGTAGCAGACCGCCACCACGAGCACCTCGCCGATGGCGCCGAAGGTCGTCGCCGAGACGTTGAACCCGACGAGGACCCCAACGCCCACGAGCCCGACGACGAGGCCGAGGATCCGCCGCCAGCCATGCCGCTCCCCGCTGCGCGTGAGCACGCCGATCACGACGCCGATGAGCGGAACCGTCGAGACGAGCAGGCCGGACAGTGAGCTCGAGATACGCAGCTCCGCATCGGAGAGCAGCACCCACGGCAGGCCCATCTCGATGATCGTGTAGACGACGATCCAGCCCCACCGCTTCAGGATCGGGCGGACGTCCACGCGGGAGAGCGCGATCGGCACGAGCAACACCGCTCCGAGCGCAAACCGGACGAACACGAGGTCGACCGGCCCGAGACCGCGGAGCGAGACCTTGATGAGCAGATACGGGATGCCCCAGATGACGCACATCGCCGCGAAGAGCGCCAGGCCGCGTCTGCTCACCGGGAGATCTTCTACGCTGTGCGGCTCCGCATGACCGAGCCATCTGCCGTCCGCGCCCCGAGCCCACTGCTCCTCACCATCTCCGCCCTGTTCGTGGCGACGCTCGTCACCTCGAACATCATCGCGGTCAAGATCGCCGCCGTCGGCCCCTTCTCGGTGCCCGCAGCGATCGTCATCTTTCCGCTCGCGTACCTCTTCGGTGACGTTCTCACCGAGGTCTGGGGGTATCGGGTGGCTCGCACGGTGATCTGGACCGGATTCCTCGCGAACATCATCGTGGTGCTCTTCATCGCCGCGGCGATCGCAGTCCCGGCGGACTCGCACTACACGGACCAGACAGCGTACGCACGCGTCCTCGGCTCGACGCCACGGCTCGTCGCGGCATCGCTGACCGCCTACCTGCTCGGCGAGTTTCTCAACGCGTTCGTGCTCGCCCGGCTCAAGGTCGCGACACGCGGCCGCATGCTCTGGACACGCACCATCGGGTCGACGGTGATCGGCCAGGGGGTCGACAGCGCGGTGTTCATCACGCTCGGCTTCGCCGGGACGCAACCGTGGTCGCTGCTGCTCGTGATCATTCGTGACGTCTGGGTCGTGAAGGTCGCGTACGAGGTCATCGCCACACCGATCACCTACGCGATCGTCACGGTGCTCAAGCGCGTCGAGGGCATCGACACCTACGACCGCGATACGAAGTTCGCGCCGATCCCGCTCGCTTCGCTTCGCTCGCTGATGCGGGGTGCGCAACGATGAGCGAGGAGCTCTACGGCGCCCGCATGATCCGCGAGGCGAAGCTTGAGGCCTTCGACAACCGCACCCCGGAACGTGACTACACGATCCAGTTCACGATCCCGGAGTTCACGTGCCTCTGCCCGCGGTCGGGCTTTCCCGATTTCGCGACGCTCCACATCCGCTACGTGCCGGGGCCACGCTGCGTCGAGCTGAAGTCGATGAAGCTGTACATCAACGGCTACCGCGATCGGAACGTGTACCACGAGGACGTCGTGAACATCGTGCTCGACGATCTGGTCCGCCTCCTCGAGCCCCGGTACTGCGAGGTGGTCGGAGACTTCAACGTTCGCGGGAACATCAAGACGGTCGTGCGGGCGCGCCACCGCGATGGCTCCTGGACCGGCGATGTCGATCCCTGGTGGACGGCGGGCGGGGCACTGCCGCCCTCGGATCTCTAGCCTCCCTGGAGTTCACGCCCGCATCTGTGCGCGACCGTACAGGCGCAATCGCCCGATCGGGGGCATACTGCACGCCACCAACCGGCGCCGCGCCGATTCGCACCAACGTTCCAGTCAACGTCCCAGCACATTCTCGATGGCCACCACCACACTCCCCACCGGCTGGTCGCTCCTCGCCTCTCGCACTCGCGAGGACCTCCATCAAGCCCTGCTCACCAGCACGTGCGAGCGCGACTTCTGTGATGTCCCCGTCGACTGGTGGGATGACGCCGCGGGAGTCTGGCGGCCGACGTCGATCATCAGGGTCCTCGGCGGTGTCTGGGACATGCGCCGTGACGTCGAGGTCCTGACGCCGAGCTTCGACGGGACCTCGCTGCGCAAGGTGGGCATCGCGCAGGTGCGGCTGTCTCGGCTGCTGACCGCCGGGATCTCCCGATACTGGGTCACGCGGTACGAGCGGCTGCTCGTGCTCCGTCTCATCGAGCAGGCCACCGCCCCGGCGGAGGAGCTTGACGCTCTGCGCCGGCTGGCGGTGCGACTCCGACACGAGGAGGCGCTCGGCTGCGATGTCTGGGCGACGGCATATCAGGCAGGGGCGCCGGAGGATGTCAGCTACCTGCCCGAGACGCCGCCGATCATCGATGACGGCGCATGGGAGCCCGCCCACGCCGGCGACATCGCGACGCTCATCCGTGCGGCCGTGCGCATCCTGGCCTCCGACCTGCTGCGGCTCGACGCCGCGCTCGAGGAGGCCGGCGCGACGCCGGTGGAGCGCGCCGTTCATCCGCTCCTGACGGTGATCAGCTCACTGTTGCTGCGCTCTCCGGCGGTCCCGGGGCCGGTCAGCCCAGCGGGATCCGATCCTCACCAGGCCTGAGGAGCACCCGGACCGCCGCGTCCTCGCGGCACTCGTCGCGGATCCGGAGCCAGAGCCGGTCGCCGTCGACCTCGAATCCTGAAGCCGATGTCGCCAGGAGCGCGACGACCTGCGGGTCGATCGCGCCGACGCCGTCGAAGTGGGGGATGGGCAGTGCGATCCCGAACGCCAGGGTGAGCTCCGCCATCCGGCGGGTCCACGCGGCCATCGGCACGCGCGGCATCGGTTCGCCCAGCAGGGTCGCGAGGAGCAGGGCCAGGGCGCCGATGGTCGAACGAGCCGGTTCCTCGATGCGATCCGAGAGCGCCCGTTCATGGGCGAGCCCGGCCACGACGTCGCGAGCGCGAACCGACGCCTCGTCGGGAGGGACGGCCACCCAGGTGATGCTCGCGCCCCGGCGGGCTGCCCATCCGTCGCTCACGATCGCACCGGGGTCGAGCGCCGCCTCGGCGCAGAGCATTCCGAGGCGCGACCCGGCCGGGGCATCGCTTCCCGGCGGCAGCGATGTCTCCTCGTCCCAGGAGCGCGTGGCCCGGCACACCTGCCCGTCGCGGATGGCGGCGACGGGCAATGCGAGACGCCGGACGCCGAGCTCGAGAGTCGCCGCGACCTTCCCGTCCCCGATCGCGCGCGGCGGGTAGACCGTGCCCCCGATGGCGTCCGAGGCGATGCGCGCGAAGCCGAGGCCCCAGCGCTCGCGGTCGGCGCGGCGTCGAGCGGTCCTCACCCCGGCCGGTGATCCACCACGGCGCCAGACCACACGGAACGTCGTCTTGTCGACCTCGACGCGGACCATCTCGGCTGCGTCGTGCCGCTCGGCGTTCACGGCGAGCTGCACGAGCACGAGCGCCGCCACCTCCGGCGCGAGCACCGGCCGGATGTCGCCGGTCACCGACTCGACGGCGAGCGCGGTCCGCGCGGTGATCCCGGCGCATGCGAGCTGCACGACCTCATCCGTGGTGCCCCAGCCGCCCGCCTCGCGTCCGGCCACGAGACGCAGCGATCCGGCAAGCATGCGGACACGCTGTGCATGCGTCTCCCCGAGCCCGGCGGCCGCCTGGTCGATCGTGTCGAGGAGGCGGCCGAGCAGCTCATCGCAGTGCGAGGACGCCGGCCGGGTGCGCACGACGAGGCGCATGTTCCGTACCGGGTAGGCGACGGCGCCGGGCCCCGGACCGTCCCATTCCGGTGTCCGCGCAACGACATCGCCCGCCGAGTCGATGAGCGCCGCCGCGAGTGGCAGCTCCGCGATCTCAGCGATCGTGAGATTCACGACTCGTCGTCGAGCGCGTTCCCGTCGATGGTCGTCGCGACGCTCAGCCGGTACTTGCGATTGCCGTGACTCACGAGCGTCACCGCCGAGTCGTGCTCACGCAGCCACTCACCGAACCTGCGCACCGCCTTGGTCGCGGTGTCGGAGTGGAACGTGACGATGTCGGGGTGATGCACCACCAGCCGTATCGCCTCGCGATGGTGATGCTGGTCGAGGCTCGGCAGGTGGACGACGACCGTCCCCTCATGGATGCGCAGGTCGCCCACGGTTCTGTCGAGCATGCGGTCGACGCGCTCGAGCAGCGACGCGTCGCCGTCGCGCTTGTCGTGGAGCAGCGCGCGCGGATGCGAGCGCTGGATCTGGCTCCGCACGTTGAACGCGTCGATGTTCTGCGAATACACGATGACCGGGCATTCGCGCAGCTCGCGCGCGAGTCGCGAGAGCACGTCCGCGCTGCTCGCGCTCCGGTCCGGCGCTTTGCCGAGATCCCAGTCGACGATCGCGAGCACCGGCCGGCTCGAGTATCGATTGTGCTCGAGCAGCGACAGCGCACGCGATGCGCTGCGCGCGGAGAGCGGGTGAAAACGCTTGCGCGTGAAGTGACTCTGCAGGCCCTCGAGCGTTTCGGCGTCGTCCTCGAGGATGAGCACCTCGGGGTTCGCCCTCATGCGCGAGCTCCTGACGGGCACGGGGCGAGCACGACGCGCGCATCGCCGTTGCGCTGCGGCGTCCACGCCGCATGGTGGCGCGCAAGCGCGGAGGCGACGGTGCGGAACGTGCGTGCCGGCAGCGCGAACCCGCCCGGGTACGCTCCGAGCAGTGCATCGAGAGTCGCACCACGCATCAGCGTGCCGTCGCGCAACTCGACGCCGCTGCCGGGTGCAAGCCGCATGCCGCCGACCCGGGCGGAGCACGCGGCGCCGATGGCATCGAGCAGCGCGGCTGGGCGGTCGAAGGCGCTCGCGTGCTCTGGGAGTCCGGCAGGTGCGGCGCCGAGCCAGAGGGTGAGGACCGGCCGCGTGCGCAGCACGTGCGCGAGTCCCGGAGTCATCGACCGGGTTGCGCCGACCACCATCCACGGCCACGGAAGACAGGCGGCGGCAACCTCCGACACATCGTCGGGCCGCGCGTCCCGGACAACGGCGATGCCACGCGGCACCGCGTCGCGCACCGCCACGGCGAGCTCGCCGTCGTCGGTCACCACCACGATGCTCCGGACACGGTCCGGCGCGAAGACGCCCAGCATCAAACGGCGGTCGTCGGACTCCACGCGGTACCCCTCCTCACCCCGCCCGGCGAGCGAACGGAGATGTCCGTGCCCGCGAGCGGCCTCATCGATCATAGAGGGGGCGAAGCGGGTACCGGGGATCGGGAGCGCGGACACGGACACCTCATAACCTTCCGCCCCGGCCGGGGACACAGCGCGGACAGACACTCGGACCCGCGACGTGGCAGACTGAGCGCGGTATGTCGACCTCAGACGCCGGGGAGCCAGCCGCCCAAACGGGCCGGCTGGCACTGACCGGGATCTTGCGAAGCCCCCTCGTCGACCGAGCGGGGGGACGGCTCGGCCGGGTGGACGATGTCATCGCTCGCTTCGCCGAGGGCGGCTACCCTCCGGTCACCGGCCTCGTGGGCCGGATCGCGGGTCGCCGGCTCTTCATCCCTCGCGATCGGATCGCCGAGATGCGTCCCGGCGCCGTGCAGCTCGCCGGTGAGGACCTGAACCTCGCGCATTTCGAGCGACGCCAGGGTGAGGTGCTGCTGGGCGATGACGTGCTCGGTCGCCGGCTCATCAGCGTTGAAGCCGGTCGCCTCGTCGTCGCGCACGACATCGAGCTGCGGCTCGGTGAAACGGGATGGGTCGTCGCGGGCGTCGATACGCGCGCGCGAGGCCTTCGTGGCAGGTTCTCGGGACGCCGCGGCGAGCCCCAGGGATTCGTCGACTGGGCGGCGATCGAGCCCTTTGTGGGTCACGTCCCGACCTCGCGGCTCCTCATGCCGTTGCGCCGCCTTCGCCGCCTGCATCCCGCGCAGATCGCCGATCTCGTCGAGGCGGCGTCACACGACGAGGGCGAGGAGATCATCTCCGCGGTTCACGGCGACCCGGAGCTCGAGGCCGACGTGTTCGAGGAGCTGAACACCGAGCACCAGGTCGAGTTCCTGCGCGACAAGTCCGACGCGGAAGCGGCGGCGGTGCTTGCGGAGATGGGGCCAGACGACGCGGCCGACCTCGTCACCGAGCTCGACCAGCCGAGGCGTGCCCCGATCCTCTCGTTGCTCCCCCCGTCCCAGCAGGCAAAGGTGCGCGCCCTGTTGAGCTACGGGCAGAGCAGCGCCGGCGGCCTGATGAGCACTGACTTCGTGTCGGTCGCACCCACGGCGAGCGTGGCCGAAGCGCTTGCGGCGGCACGCGCGACGGACGTGCTCGCCCAGGTCTCAGCGGATGTGTTCCTGCTCGAGGACGGCAAGCTCGCCGGATCGATCCCCCTCATCGACCTGGTGCGCGCCGAGCCGGGTGTGCGCGTCTCCGAGCTGGTCGAGCACACCAACGCATCGGTCAACGTCGACGATGATTTCCCGGAAGTTGCCCGGCGCATGGCCGACTTCAACCTCACCGTCGTCGCGGTGGTCGACGATGAGGACCGGGTCATCGGCGTGATCACCGTTGACGATGTGCTCGAGGCAATGCTGCCCGACGCGTGGCGGCGTCGCGCCGAGGCCGACGGCGACTGACGCTCGGACTTCGAGCGTCACGCGGGTTGTACACTCCGAGGACGGCAACCACACGTTCGGGGTGTATCAGCTCACACATGGACGGCGGCGGCAGTACCCAGTCCCGGCAACCTCGGGGCACGCCCGCAGCGAGGTGATCACGCAGTCGTGACCTCCTGAGCGGTCGAGCCCGCTCAGTCTTGCCGTATCGACGGTGGGAGGTCCGAAATTGGCGCAGGAGAAGGCTCGCAAGCCGGCCGCAACGAGGGCGGCCGGAGCGACGGTGGCTCGCGATGACGCACACCATGGCGACATCCGCGGCGCATTCGGCACCATCGGCGAGCACGACCACAATGCCAACGCTCCGCGCTCGTGGCGCAAGAGGGTGCTCGCGCTCGCGGTGATCATGGGGCCCGGCCTCATCGTGATGGTCGGCGACAACGACGCGGGCGGCGTCTCGACGTATGCGGCCGCGGGACAGAACTACGGGACAACCCTACTTTGGACCCTGCTGCTGCTCATCCCGGTGCTCATCGTCAACCAGGAGATGGTGGTTCGCCTCGGCGCCGTCTCCGGGGTCGGACACGGCCGTCTCATCTTCGAGCGTTTCGGCAACGTCTGGGGCCGGTTCGCGGTCGGCGACCTGTTCGTTCTGAACTTCCTGACGATCGCCACGGAATTCATCGGCATCGCGCTCGGCGCGGCGTACTTCGGCGTTCCGTCATGGGTCGCGGTACCGCTTGCGGGCGTCCTGCTCGTCGGCATCACCGTCACGGGGCGTTTCGAAACGTGGGAGCGCCTGATGTTTCTGATCCTGTTCGGGAATCTCCTGGTGATCCCGCTCATGTTTCTCTGCCATCCGACGCTCGGCGCAGTCACCAACTTCGTGCTTCCGGGGATTCAGGGAGGGTTCCAGTCCGACGGTGTGCTGCTGATCGTCGCGATCGTCGGGACCACCGTCACACCCTGGCAGCTGTTCTTCCAGCAGTCGAATGTTGTCGACAAGCGCATCACGCCGCGCTGGATTCCCTACGAGCGTGCGGACACGGTCATCGGCGCGATGGTCGTGGTCATCGGAGCCGCCTGCATCATGATCGCGGCAGCGTACGCCTTCGGCGGCACGCCGAAGCAGGGTGCGTTCACCAACGCGCTCGACCTCGCGCGAGGGCTCAAGAACTTCGTCGGGCCGGCGGCGGGCGCGGTCTTCGCGATCCTGCTCATCGACGCGTCGGTGGTCGGAGCGAGCGCCGTGACCCTCTCGACGTCATACGCGTTCGGCGACACATTCGGCATCAGGAATTCGCTGCACCGGTCGTGGCGCGAGGCCAAGCCGTTCTACGCGATGTTCACCATCCTCGTGACTCTCGCGGCCGGCCTCGTGCTCATCCCCAACGCGCCGCTCGGCTTGATCACCACCGCAGTGCAGGCGCTCGCGGGAGTGATGCTGCCGAGTGCCTGCCTGTTCCTGCTCTTTCTCTGCAACGACCGCGATGTGCTCGGTCCGTGGGTGAACCGGCCCGTGACGAACCTGCTCGCAACGGTCATCCTCGGCGTGCTGCTCATGCTCTCCGTGATCCTCGTCGTGTCGACGATCGTCCCGACTGTCAACGTGCCGATGCTCTTCATCGGGCTGTCGGTCGTCGTCGTCATCGGTCTTGCCATCACCATCGCGGTCTACGTGCGAGACCAGAGGGCACGGCCGCCCGACCCACGAGAGCTGGAGGACCGTGAGACATGGCGCATGCCGTCACTCGCGCTCCTCACACGCCCCGTCAAGTCGCGGACCAGGCTGGTGACGCTCTGCACCGTCCGCGGGTATGCGCTGATCGCGATGGCGCTGCTGCTCGTCAAGGCGGTGCAGCTCGCGACGGCAGGCCACTAGCTCGGAGTTGCGACTCTCGCAAACGGTGTGACGCACGGCCTGCCGGGCGCGTGCTCGTACTGGAGACCGTGCCGGCCGGTGACCACGCTCGACGCGGAGACAGTCCCGTAGACATCGCCATGGATGCACGCGGCGTCAACGGCCTGTCCGGTCGGTGAGGTGTGGCCGGCGAGCAGCGCGCGCATCCGCAGCAGCGTCGCGCCGGGGCCACCGCCGGCGTTCACCGCGGCTCCCATGCCGGCGCGGAGCATCGCGACCTTCGGCCGGGCGATGTCGTCGAGGTCGCCCGTGGTCAGGACGTGGGGGCCGGGATCGAGCTCGATGACCCGGACCGGTCCGGTGTCGTCGACCTCGGCAACCAGGGCGCGGTCCGAGGACACCCAGAGGACGTTGACCGGGTTGTACCGCCCCGGACCGAGCACCGCGAGGCGTGCGGGCACGTCTTCCGGACGCGTGTCCCTGAGGAGGGCCAGCGGGATCTCGCCACGCGAGCGCCGCGACGGGTCGGGGGGTTGCGGCCTGCCCGTGCCGGGATGGCGGTTGGTCACCGCGCACACCGTCCCCCCGGCGGTCACCGCCAGCCAGGTGCCGCCGGCGACGAGATCGCGACCGCCCGCGATCCAGGGATCCGTGCTCAGCGGTTCCGGCGGAGCGCTCGGCCGGGCGATCAGCTCGTCACGGTTGGCGGCGAGCACGATGTGGGCATCGGGGTCGCAACGCCAGGCCAGGAGGATCGTGCACATCCGGCGAATCGTAAGAGGCGCGCCCACGCCCCTGTGAACTCTGTGAACACGTCCTCGCGGCGGTGTCACGAGGCGCCGATGCGCCTTGGCAGCCGGTGGTATTAAGACCACAGTTGGATCACGTCAATGAACGCAAACGTATTCGGCGGACTCACTCCGCGCAAGCGCCCGCGAGGGCGGGCGATCGCCGCGCTCCTTCCGGGCGTGTTCGCGATCGTACTTGCGGGTGTCTCCGGCGTGGCCGCGTCTGCCCCTGCGGCAGCCACCCCGACGCCGACGCCGTCGGCAACCCCAAGCCCCACTCCGAGAACCTGCCACCACGGCACGAGACCCGACGGCTCCTGCTGCCCGCGTTCCAACCCCTGCGTGACGCCGACTCCGTCCCCGACCGCCACGCCGACCCCGACCGCCACTCCGACACCGACCCCGTCGCCGACAGTCGGTGGTGGCAAGGGCGGTGGCAAGGGTGGATCCAGCGGCGGCAACGGGCCGACCCCAACTCCGAAACCCGCGCCCACCACCAAACCCTCCGGGTCGTCCGGCTCCTCGGGCGGACATTCGGGCGGATCGGGCGGCGCAAGTTCGCCGGCCGCGACGCGGGTGCAGGTTCCCGCGGACCCGACCCCCTTCGCTCCCTTGACCGGCGCGGTCGCCTCCCTGAACTCGGGCGGTCTTGACGCGGCCCGGATCCCGCCGGTCGAGGCGCTCACCCCGCTCTCCGGCCTCGACTTCGGCAACGGCCTCAATGTCGGTCCGCTGCTCCTCCTGATCGACCTGATCGGGATCGGCCTGCTCGTCTACCTCGTCCGCACGCGCTGGCTCGCGCCCGAGGCCTGACCGACCGCGACCGGCCCCGGCCCGGCGCCGATCCCCTCGAACCCGCTCGCGATCGCCGCGGCGGTGACCTCCGCGGCACGACGAGCAGCCTCGACAAGCGGAGTGCCCCACGCGATCTCAGCTGTCAGCGTCGCCGAATGCGTGCATCCGGTCCCGTGCGTCGCCGAACCGTCGACCCAGGCGACAGGGATCTCCGTGCAGGCGCTTCCGTCGAAGAGTAGATCCGACCCGGCCCCGTCCCCACCCGTGATCAGCACCGCGCGGGCACCGCGAGCCGCGATCGCCTCTGCGAGTGATCGCCGGTCGCCGTCGGTACCTGCAAGGACGCGCGCCTCGGCGAGGTTCGGCGTCACCACGGTCGCGAGCGGGAGCAGACGCGCGATGAGCACGCCGACTGCCTCCGGATCGAGGAGCCGGGCGCCGCTGCTCGCGACCAGGACGGGGTCGACCACCAGCGGCACCGGGTTGCGCTCGAGAAAGTCCGCGACGGCATCGATCACCTCTGCCGAAAGCAGCGCTCCCGTCTTGGCTGCATCGACGCCGATATCCGCCTGCACCGCGTCGAGCTGAGCGCAGATCACCCACACCGGCAGCTGGTGCACGGCGACGACCGCCTCGGTGTTCTGCGCGGTCACGCCGACGATCGCCGTCATCCCGTGGCAGCCGGCTGCCGCGAACGCCTTGAGGTCCGCCTGGATGCCGGCTCCGCCTCCGGAGTCCGAGGTGGCGATCGACAGGCAGCGAGGCGGTGTCACACGCCCATCGTAGAGGGAGCCTCAGCTCGCGGCCTGTCCGAAGACCTCCGGCGCGGTGGCGATCACCGGTGTGCGCGCGCTCTCGTCGAAGACGACGAAGCGGTTCTTCCCCTGCCGCTTGGCCAGGTACATCGCCATGTCGGCGCGACGCATCAGCTCCTCGGGCTCGGGCGCGTCGGCAGGGTCGTCGACGACGGCAACCCCGACGCTGGCGCCGATCGTGATGAGGGCGTCGCCGAGCGGGATGGGCCTGCGCAACGTCTCGATGATCCGGTCGGCGACGACCGAGGCGTCGCTCTTGTGACGCATGCCGTCGAGCAGCATGCCGAACTCGTCGCCACCGAGGCGCGCGGCCAGATCGAGCTTGCGGACCTGGACGCGGAGCCGTGCGGCGACCGCGCTCAACACCTCATCGCCGACCGAGTGCCCGAAGTTGTCGTTGATATCCTTGAAGCCGTCGAGGTCGATGAACATCACCGCGATCGGGCGGTGCGTGGTCGCGAGCTGCGCAAGCGACGCGGTCATCGTGTCGATGAAGAGGGAGCGGTTCGCGATCTGCGTCAGCGGGTCGTAGAACGCGCGGCGTGCGAGCTCGGCCCTCTCCAACGACATCGCGAGGATGGCATCGGCGAGCTGGCCGTTCTCGAGGGCGACGCTGATCAGGCCGGCGACCGTCGTCAGGAGGCTCTGTTCGCTCGCTCCCAGCCGGTCGCCACCGCGGGTCGGGTCGAGGAGCAGGAGCATGCCCTGCGGGCCTTCGCGGCCGCGCAGCACCACAACCGTTCCGGCGCGCGCGTTGCGCTCGGCCAGCGCGAGGCCGAGCGACTCGTCGTTGGCGAGAGGCCCGGTGAGGATGGCGGTCGAACGCAGCTCGTTCAGCACCTCCTGCTCGGCGAAGGTGAGCTCGGAGGTGGAGACGACGGCATGCTCATCGTCGCCGATCGAGACGAAGCGGACTGCCGGGCCACGCACTTCGGGGATCACCACGAGCTCGGCTCGAGCGACGCCGAACATCTCCGTGATGCCGTTCAACAGCTCCCCCGCGCGCTCACCCATCTGCCGTGTCGAGTGCAGGATCTCGGTGGTGCGGTAGAGGAATTCGTTGCGGTCCGCGCGGCGCTGACTCTCACCCGCGGCGATCTGACCTGCGAGGACCAGGACTCCAGGTGGTACGAGCACGAATGCCAGCCATGGCGACGTGGTCAGGATCATGAGCGCCACGATCCCGAGACACGCGTTGGTGGTGGTGGCGATGACCTGGAAGAGGTACGCCCGCGTCACATCGCCGAGCCGCAGCTTGCCCTGGGCGAGGGTCGTGCCGACGTTGAGCGCGATCGGATAGACGAACCAGCCGGCCACGACCATCGCCACCGCGAACGCGGCGATGCTGCGCGGTGCGATCGCGTTCTGCAGGTCCGGCCCGACAGCATGGAAGACGAGCACGGCGACGCCGATGTACAGAACGTCGAGCATCGCGTTGGCGAAGTCCTTCACCCATCGAATGCGCCGGCGCCGCGTCCAGCTCGCTAGCAGCACTCCGACGACGTAGCAGCCGAGCAACTGGTGCGGGTCGATGAGGAACAGTCCCATCGCGACGGGAATCTCGGTGAGCGAGAGCGTCGTGACCTCACGGTGCACGCGCACCTGGACGAAGAGCAGGCTCGTCGCGTAGCAGGTTGCCAGCTCGACCCACCAGGGGATCGAGCTCATGATCGGAGGCCGCTGCACGTCGCGCAGCGGGAGGAGCCAGAGCGTCGCGCCGATCAGGCCGAGCGCGACCGAGAAGAGAACGAGACGCTGGGGTCCGCTGAGCCGTCCGATCCGGGCGCGCGCACGAGCGACGAGCATCGGTGGGTGCGCCACCGACATCTCGCTCATATCACGTCACGTCGCGGCATTCCCCTGATCAATGTCGACCTCCTGTCGATCCACATTCAGTCCCCCACTGAGTGGCCTTCCGATTGTGTCGCGACAACCGGCAGCGACTGTCCACGGGACGGTGACATCGTGGTAACGACACCGGAACGGAACCATCAGACCTGAATTGGCAGCTTGGTCCGCGACCTGTCCCGCGCTGTCACATAGCGTCGTGACATGACGATTTCAGACGACCGCTCCGTGTCTCCGGCACCACCTCCGGCGCCGCCTTCCTTCGTGCGCCGTCACCCGATCGTGGCTGGGTTCGGCGTGCTGTCCGGGCTCTCGCTGTTCTCCGCGCTCTGGCCGGTGAGCGCGATCGTGATCTCCGTCGCGATTGCCGGGCACGTCACCGGACTCGACCGAGCGGCATGGCATCTCGCACGCAGCGTGGCGACGCGTGTGGCCGGGACGTGGCGCGCTCATCCTCCGGTGGCGCCGGCACCCTCCGCTCCCGCTGCGCCCGAGCCGGCTGCACCGGCGCCGCCGGCACCGAAGCGCGAGGTGCACACGCCCGCCCCGCAGACGCGCGTTCGCGGTGTGCGCGGCACCGCGTCGCATGCACCCGTCCGGCGGCGGAGAGCGCTGACGTCCGATCACCCGGTTGAGACCCGCGTCGACGGTCCTGGGCTGTGAGCCCGCTGCTGCCGCTCAGCCGAGACGGGCGCGCGCGCGTCGCAGGCGCTGCAGCGACACGTCACGCCCGAGGAAGGCCATCGACTCGATGACGGGCAGTCCCGTCGGGCTGCCGAGAATGGCCACGTAGAGGACGCGAAAGGCGTCGCGCGGCTTCGATCCCGCGCCTTCCGCCACCGCGCGGATCCGCTCGAGCAGCGCGGCTTCATCGTCGAGTCCGCCGTGTTCGACGGCGTCGATCGCCGCGTCGACAATCGCGACCGCCGTCGCCTGGTCGACCTTCTTCGGTGGGAACTCGACGCCCGGGTCGACCACCATGTCGCCGAGCAGCGGAGCGCAGAGACGCGTTGCGTCGGCGAGCGTGACCATGCGTTCGCGGAGCATCGGGATGAGCGCGCGGCGCACCTCCTTGCTCGTGCCGATCAGGGGGAATTCGAGCGCCTCCACGAGCGCCTCAGTATCCATCAGCCGGATGTGCACACCGTTGAGATCGTCGAGTCGCTTGGGATCGAAGATCGCCGGGGCGGGGTTGACGCGGTCGAGCGTGAACCGCTCGCACAGGAGCTGCGGGGTGAACACCTCCTCCTCGTCGCCGGATGACCACCCGAGCAGCGCCATCGCGTTGACGATCGCCGAGGGCAGGTATCCGAGCTCCCCGTACTCGAGGACGTTGCGGGCGCCGCGCCGCTTGCTGAGCTTCTGATGATCGGGTCCCAGAACAGCGGGCACATGCGCGAACCGCGGGGGATCCCACCCGAACGCCTGATACAGGGCAAGGTGTTTCGGCGTCGACGGGATCCACTCCTCGGAACGAATCACGTCGCTGATCTCCATGAGGTGATCGTCGACGACCACCGCAAGGTGATACGTCGGAAACCCGTCCGACTTCAGCAGGACCTGGTCGTCGATGTCCGAGTTCTCGAAGCTCACGTGGCCGCGCACGGCGTCATCCCATTCGGTGACGCCGTCCGGCATGCGCAGGCGCACGACCGCCGCCATGCCGCTCGCGCGTTCCTTCGCAACCTCGTCCTGACGCCCGAGGCAGCGGCGGTCGTACCGCGTCGGCTGCGATCGTGCGCGCTGCGCCTCGCGCATCGCCGCGAGCCGCGCCGGCGTGCACGTGCACCAGTACGCGTGACCGCTCGCGACGAGCGCGTCGGCGTGCTCGCGGTACGTGTCGATCCGGAGCGACTGGATGTACGGATCGTGTGGGCCGCCCACCTCGGGCCCCTCGTCCCAGTCGAGCCCGAGCCAGCTGAGCGTCTCGAGGATCAGCGCCTCGGTGCCCGGTATGTAGCGCTCCTGGTCGGTGTCCTCGATGCGGAGGATGAACGCGCCTCCGGCATGGCGGGCGGTGAGCCACGCGAAGAGAGCTGTGCGGACCGAGCCGAAATGCAGCGCCCCGGTGGGCGAGGGCGCGAACCGCGTCCGGACCTGCGTGCCGGCGCCGGCCACTTAGTGCGGCGCGAAGAGAACGAGCGTCAGGACCGTCCAGGCGAGCAGGCCGATGATGAGCATCGGCGCATCGAGGTTCGAGACGACCACGCTCATCACTCGCGGGGAACCGCCACCGTGCGCGCCGGCGGCCTCGCCGACGCGGACGACGCCGGGTGGCTTGCCGACATCAGCCATGCCCCAGGGCGGTGGTGCCGCGGGTGGCGTGCCGCGCGGCGTGATGTGCACCTGTTCGTCCTGGCGGCGCAGCTTCTCCTCATAGAGGATGCCGACGATGAGGAAGGTCCCGAGCGCGCCGGTCCCGAGGCCCATGAGGATGAGGATGATCCCGAGCGCGGCGTTCAAGTAGTCGTTGTAGACGTGGCCGCCGAGCAGGTCGAGGATGCCGCCGATGATCAGGGCCAGGGAGACAAGGCCGAAGCCGACGGTCTTACCGACGATCTCGCGAACAGGCATGGCGCGAGTATACCGGCGCGATCCGGATGCTCCGCAAGGCGCGACGGGCTGCGTGCCCGAACCTAAGATTGGCCCTCGCGCCCGCATCGTCTAGCGGTCAGGACACCACCCTTTCAAGGTGGTAACCGGGGTTCGACTCCCCGTGCGGGTACGGCGGGAAATATTGCCTCTTGCATCGTTTGACGCGATCCTCAATACTGAGGTCACGGCGCAGGGGGCGCCGGAAGGGATGGGTTGCAAGGGGGGGTGCAGTGTCGACGATGCCGAGCCAGCTTCAGCGCCGGCAGCGCACGCGGGGATGGGCGCTGTACGGGGTCACCCTGGTGTCGATCGTGGTGCTCATCGCGGTCGTCCAGCTCGTCGGCCACGAGGCGGGGGACCTCGCGGCGAAGATCAACCAGGGCCTGGCCCACTGAACTGACCCCGCCCGTGGCGGGCAGGTCTGACGGGTGCAATCGTTCTGCAAATGTCCGCGGTCATCCTCGTCCTCGCAGCACCCATCCGGGGTGCGCCAAGCTGAGGGGCAGCCGCCATGACCACTGCCGTCGATCGTTTCGTTCACGCAATCGAGCACGCCGAGATCCCCGCATCGGCCGCCTTCGCGCCCGATGCGGTGCTTGACGCGACGGTGCCGCACTGGCGTTTCACGGTGGTCGGCTCGACCAACATCGAGTCGGAGCTGGCGCGCTGGTTCGCGGACCCGGGTCGGTTCGAGGATCTGAGCGTCACGGAGCTGCCGGGTGGGGCGCTGATTCGATTCGTGCTCACATGGGAGGAGGCGGGTGAGCCGCACATGTGCCACCAGGCGCACGTGCTGACGCTTCGGGACGGGTTGATCGAGCGCGACGTCGCCTGGTGCGGCGGCAGATGGGGGGCGGCGTTGCAGGCGGAGATGGCTGATGCCGAACTCGTTGGCTGAGCACGTGCGCGTGGCCGCGTCCGTCGACGAGATGCTCGCCGGCGCAACGCATCGTGAGGCGTGGAAGAACAGCGACTCGCTGTCCGGGAGCCGGCTCGAACGCGTTCGGATCGACGGTGAGCGCTACGTCGTCAAGTACACCTGCGTCGACGACGACTGGATCATGCGCGCGACCGGCGACCTGCACTGCAGGCAGTTGACGCTGTTCACGTCGGGTGTCCTCGACGTGCTGCCGCCGGTGATCGACCACGCGATCGTCGCCTGCGCGCCGTACACCTCCGAGCACGGGCACCGCGGCGGTGCGTTCCTGATGCGTGACGTGTCCGCCGAGCTCGTTCCGACGGGCGACGCGCCGATATCCCTGTCCCTGCAGCGCGGTTTCCTCGATCACATGGCGCGGATGCACGCCGCGTACGTGGGCTTCGTTCCCTCCGACGACCTCTTCCCGGAGGTGCATCACTTCGTGATGTTGACGCCGACGACTGCCGCGATCGAGGCTGCGGCGGGACGCGCGGATCCAGTGCCTCCCGCGGTGGGGCGCGGATGGCAGTTGATGTCGGTGCGCCACCCGAAGCAGAGTGAGATTCTCCTCGACCTTGCGCGCGATCCGTCACCGCTCGCGGCAGCCCTCAGCGTAGGTCCGGTCACGCTGCTGCATGGGGACTGGAAGCTCGGGAACCTGGGATCGACGGAGGACACGACCATCCTCCTGGACTGGGACCGCTGCGGTGCGGGGGCCCCACTCGTCGATGTGGCCTGGTATCTCGCGGTGAACTGCGACCGGCTGCCGGAGAGCAAGGAGGAGACGCTCGACGCCTACCGTCGCTCCCTCGAGGCGGCTGGCGTCGACACCAAACCCTGGTGGGAGGCGCAGCTTCGGCCCGCGCTCGCCGGTGCGTTCCTGCAGCTCGGATGGTCGAAGAACGACGACGAGCAGGAGTTCGGTTGGTGGAGTGACCGTCTCAACGAGGCCCTGCAGATCCTCTGACCGTCAGGCGTTGACGGCACCGCGCCGCATGGTCGCAAGCCGCCGATCCGCGTAGCGCAGGAAAGGCTCTCGCAGCGCCGGTTCAAGGTGTTCCGCGAGACGGTCGCGGTGGCTGCTCGCAAGCTCGAAGCACACCGCAAGCCCGGATCGCTCGCCGAGCTCACCGAGAATGCGCCATGCCTCCAGGCCGGCAATCGTGGTCAGCGTGTCACTGAGCGCCACGACGCCGGACGCGCGTGGCTGCTCACCGAGCGCAGCGCGTGCCTGCAGTGCCAGCGCCGCACCGAGCGCAGCGTATCGCGGAGCGAATCGCTCGTCCGCATCGACGACAAGTTGCTCGGCCGCCGTCAGCGCCGCATCGGGCGCGCCGCGTTGCAGCGCCAGCCGTCCCTCGAGCAGCAGCACCCGAAGTGCATGACGCCATCGGTACGCGTACGGCTCGCGCATCAACGCACGTGCCTCGCTGAGCCGTGCCTTCGCGGGATCCGTGTCTCCCGAAGCGAGGTCGTCGTCGCAGAGATCGAGCACCGCGTAGACCTCGAGCTCCGGGTAGCCGGTGACCTTCGCGCTCTCGCGGGCGCTGTGGTTGCACTCGCGTGCTCGCTGGGACTCCCCGACGTTGCGGAGCACCCACGAGCTCATGTTGGTCCCGAGCGATCCGTAGCGGGCGAGACCGCGGCGCTGCGCCTCGTCCGACGCTCGCTCGAGCACTCGCAGGGCCTCGCCCGCATGACCGCACGTGGCGAGCGCGTATCCGTAGATGAAGCGCGCGTGCGCCGGTGTGTAGATGGTGGAGTCCGTCTCTCGCGTGCCGAACGTGCTCGAACTCGAGCGCGGTGATCGCTGCGCCGGGATCGCCGGCCTGCACCTTGAACCACGCGAACACCGCTGTGGGTTGCCGTATCCGGTAGCGGCGGCAGATTCGCAGCGCAGCGTCGACATGCCGGCCGGCTGCGCGCAGATCTCCCTCGGCATGCAGGGCGCGCGCCTGGATGACGTGCGCCTGGACGCGCTGCTCGTGGGTTTCGGCGTTCTCGAGCAACGCCGAGCCGAGAGTCGCCGCTCGGGCGAAATCGCGACAGTAGTAGGCGATGGCACCCGCCACCTCATAGGCGCGCAGCTGATCCCCCTGGGTCACCGCAACCTCGGCATCGTCGCGGGCGTCTTCGTACCTCGTCATCGCCAGAAGCACGGTCGCGCGGCGCAGCCGCGCCGCCGTCGTGTCCATCGCGGTGATCGCCTCGTCGGCGAGGCGGAGCGCGGTCGCGTAGTCGAATCGAGCGGCTGCAATGCCACTCGCAGCGGTCAACGCGTCACTCGCGATCCCGGCGGCCCCGCTGAGGCGGGCGTGATGCGCGATCAGCAACGGGTCCGCACCGGGCTGCGCGGTCAGCGCTCGCGCCGCGTCGCGATGCAATTGCGCGCGGCGCGGGGAGCCGACCGACAGCTCCAGTGCTTCCCGGACGATCTCGTGCCGGTACGCGTAGGCTCCGTCGCGGTCCTCCAGGAGCTGGAGCCGGATCCCCTGCTCGAGCACGCCGAGCAACGTGATCGGATCGATCCTCAGGACCCGTGCGACGAGGTCGACATCCACGTTCGTGCCAAGAACAGCCGTATCACGGAGGATTCCCGCATCGGCGCCGGCCTCGGCGCACCGCCCGAGCACCGCGCTCTGGATGGACTCGGGAAGCGCGGCATTCGCCTCGGATCGCGCGAGCGCGGAGAGGAACAGCGGGTTGCCACCGGTGCGGAGGTGCAGCGCTCCCGCACGCTCAGCACCGACCATCCGCTCCGTCGCCTCGAGAGACAACGGCGACACCGTGATCGTCTGCGCGCCCGGCGGCACCCGACCTTCCCCGGTGCGGCGGCTCAGGACGATGAGCAGGGGCACGTCCGGCATGTGCGCGAGCGTGTCGATCCAGTCCGATGTCAGCGCGTCGGCGCGCTGCGCGTCGTCGATGAACAGCGCACTCGGCGTCGAGCAGACGCGGGCGACCACACGGGTCAACGCGGCGAAGATCATGGCGATGCCGGCCGGCGAGGATGCGAGCACCTGAAACGTGTCGCGCGTCGCGGCCTTCGCGGTGACCCGCCAGTCGAGCACGGGCTCGAGCATCGCCGCGTCGTCTGCGAGCAGAGCCACGGCGTCGGCCGTCCCAGCCTGACGGAGAAACGAGCGCAGCATCAGCACCGCGGGTTGCAGCGGGAGCAGGCGGCTCAACTGGTCGCACCTCGTGTCGAGCACCCGAACGCCTGAGTCGAGGCTGCCCAGCCACGCCCGGGCCAGCGCGGTCTTGCCGGCGCCGGGCTCGCCCTCGATCACGGCAACCTGCGGGGCGCCACGGGCGGCGATCACAAACAGTTGGTCGAGGGCACCCAGCTGCTCGGATCGGTCGAACAGCTGTGGGACATCCGGAGCCGGTTCGCGCTGGACGCGCGAGGCGACCTCGATGCCCGCAATCGGGAGTCCCTTGAGGACGGCTCGGTGGGCTGCGTCCGTCTCCGGAGACGGCGACACTCCGAGGTCCTCGGCGAGACGGCTGCGGATCCGCTCGTGCAATGCGAGCGCCGACGAGCTTCGCCCCTGCGCACTCAACCCGGCCATCGCGAGTCGCAGCGCCTCCTCGTCGTACGGGTCGACGTCGATCAACCGCTCCGCAGCCTCGACGCCGGTTGCGAGGTCGCCGGCGAGCAGCGCGGCACGTGCGACAAGGTGCCCCGCTCGTGCGGCGAGCCGCGTCACGGCGAGCCGTTCGTGCTCGAGCCAGACATCGTCATCCAGGAGCGTCACCGCGAGCAGCCCTCGAGCCGAGAGCGCCGCGGCCAGGGCAGCGGCGGGAGTGCGCGCCTCCAACCTTCGCTCCGCCTCGGTGAGCAACTCGGACGCGGCGGTGAGGTCCAGCCAGTCGACCTCGAGCGAGTAGCCGGCATCGCTGTGCGCGATGCGCGAAGCTCCGAGCACGCGACGGAGCCGGCTCATGATCACGGCGATCTGCGCCCCGGGGTCACGGGGCTGTTCGGCATCGGGCCAGAGCACCGTGGCGATGCGGTCGGTGCTCACCGGTACGCCGGCCGCGATCGCGAGGAGGCGCAGCGCCGTGCGGGCCTTGCGGCTGCCCAGGTCGTGCTCGGCAAATCCCTCGACACGAAACGTGCCGATGACGTGCACGCGCAGTGGCCCCGCACCTCCGCCCACGGCTCGTAACGATACGAGCCATGGGCTCGGGGCGCGAGGCTCAGGTCTGATCAGCCGTTTGCGTAGTTGCTGGCGCCGTTCCAGTCGATCAGCACCACCTGCTCGTCGCCGACGACCCAGGCGTCGTGACCTGAGGGCAGGGCGGTGATGTCGCCTTGACGGGCATCGAATTCGCTGCCGTCAGCCATGACCACGTGAAGGACGCCGGACGCGTGGTACTGGAAGTGCGGCGCTTCGCACAGGTCGGTGCCGGCGAGCGGTTTCACGTGCACCGACCACCGCCAACCCGGCTCCAGCGTCAAACGACCGACCTCGCCCCCACCGATGTTCACGAGCTCCAGCCGTCCCTTCTCGAACGTTCGGACCTCATCGGGTTGCGTCAGGGTCTTCTGCTCCGCCGCGATGCCTGTCGTCATCTGTCGGTCCTCCTGATGCGTGCTCTCGCGCCGTGGTGACGCTCGAGGAGATCCTCGTGCTCACCGATTGCAGAGCGATTGCAAGTCCACCTCCGCTGTGCGGCCGGAGTGGTGGTGCGTCCACCTCGCAGTGGTAGTGATGGTCGAGCAGCGGCTGCGCAGCCCGTGGCGCCTGCGGATTGCGGATGGTCGCCGCAGCGAGGACGCCGGCCGCGGCACAGACGACGGCTGCGATCAGCGCCGCCCGTTGAAAACCTGACTCGAAGACGGCGGGATGCAGGTAGCTGTCGCCGGTGATCCCGGCGAGCGCCGGCAGGATGGCCACAGCGAGCAGGCTGCCGGTGCGCGCCACCGTGTTGTTGACCGCGGATGCGAGCCCGGTGCGTTCCGGCGGCGCCGAGGACAGCGCTGTCGCGGTCAGTGGCGCGACCAGGATCGACAGCCCGAGTTCGAAGAGGAGCACCGCGGGAAGCACCTCCAGGAGGTAGTTGCCGGATGCATCGATTCGCGCGAAGAGCGCCATCCCCACCGCCATCAGCAGCGGGCCGGCGGACATCTGGAGTCGTGGCCCGATACGAGCCGACAGCGCTCCCGACCGCGATGAGAGCAGGAACATCAGCCCGGTTGTCGGGAGCAGGGACGCGCCTGCCGCCGTCGGGCTGTATCGCGACACCTGCTGGAGCTCGATCGGCAACAGGAAGAACACCCCACCGAGCATTCCGTAGATGAGCAGCGTCTCCACGTTGGTCGCGCTGAACTGCCGCGACCGGAAGATTCCGAGCGGGACGATCGGTGCGCGGACGCGCAGCTCGACCAGCAGGAACGCCAGAAGCGCGACGACCCCGGCACCGAGGGCTCCGAGCACGACGGGCGACGTCCAGCTTCCCGCGGTGCCCTGGATGAGGCCGAACGAGATGCCGACGAGCGCCGTGATCGTGAGCGCACTGCCCGCGATGTCGATGTACCCGGTCGCCTGCGGATCCCGGGATTCGGGGACGCGGCGGAGCGAGATCCAGATCACGGCGACCGCGATCGGGGCGTTGATGAGGAAGATCAGCCGCCAGGAGAAGGTGGTGATGAGAAAGCCGCCGACAAACGGTCCGAGCGCGGTGGCCACACCCCCGAGACCCGACCAGGCGCCGATCACCCGTCCGCGCTCCCCCGGCGCGAACGACGCCTGGAGGATCGCGAGGCTTCCGGGAGTGAGCAAAGCGCCCCCCACGCCCTGGAGGGCGCGAGCAGCGATCAGCAACTCGATGTTCGGTGCTGTCGCGCAGATCATCGAGGCGACGGCGAACCAGGCGACCCCGATGACGAAGAGGCGCCGGCGTCCGAAGCGATCGGCGAGGCCGCCCGAGAGCAGGAGCAACCCGGCGAGCGAGAGCAGGTATCCGACGGATACCCATTGCAGCCCGGCGATCTGCGCGTGGAATTCCTTCCCGATTGCCGGCTGCGCGATCCCGACGACGCTGCCGTCCAGCATCGCCATCGAGCTGCCGAGCACCGCCGCGGTGAGGACCCATTTCCCGCGGGCCGTGGAGAGGTGCAGGCCTTCAGCCCCGTTGATGGCGTGTGCTCCGGGCTGTTCGGCCGGCTCAGTCAACCCAGGCGACGTCGCCGTAGAAGCCGGCCGGCTTGGGGTGACGGCTGTAGTTCGCGAACCCCTGCCGGCTTTCCCGGATCGTCGTCTTCACCCCGTGTCCCGGGAGGACGAGCGTCCTCTCCGGCAGTGGGAGCAGCTTCGCACTGATGCTCGCGAGGATCGTCTCGAGGTCGCCGCGGGCCGCGGTCTTGCCCGGACCGCCACCGAAGAGCGTGTCGCCGGTGATCACCGCACCGCCCACCTGCAGCGAGATGCTGCCGGGCGTGTGCCCCGGCGTGTGGAGGACGGTGATGCGCACCGCGCCGACTGCGACTTCGGCTCCGTCATCGAGGCGGCCATCGATCCGTTCCTCGGGGATCTTGATCTCCGAGGCGCCGACGAGCACCGGCGCGCCGGTTGCGGCGCGAACCGCGTCGTAGGTCATCCAGTGGTCGGGGTGCCAGTGGGTGGCGATCACCGTCCGCACACCACCTTCCGCCGCGATCGCCTCCAGCAGCGGACCTTCCTCGAGGGGCATGTCGACGAGCAGTCCCTCGCCGGCTTCGACGTCGCGAACCACGTAGGCGTTGTTGCCGTACGGCCCCATCGGACCGATCTTCACGATCCGGACACCCCCGTCCTCGAAGACGGTGATGTCAGCTGCGGCCACGGCCAACCGGCTGTGCGACCTTCTTCTTCCTGGGGGAGGCCTTCGCGGGCGACTGTGCCGCGGCCTCGGCGCGCATCGCCGCTTTGAAGGCGCGCTTCTGCGCCTGGTAGGCCTCTCGTTCGGCGACGGTGCTGACATCCGCGAGGGTGGGCCAGTCCGGGGCGACCTTCTCCCATCCGTCGGGCCGTGCGCCGAGGTGCTTCGCCACAACGCCGACCATGACCCGAGCCTTCGCGGCGCCGAACCCGGGCAGCGCCGCGAAGCGCTTCTGCAGGTCTTTGGCGTCGGCCGCCTCGGTCCAGATGCGGGTCGGATCGCCTCCGTACTCGTCGGCGATCGCCTGGCAGAGGCCGTAGACGCGCCGGGCCATGCTCGCCGGGAAACGATGCAGCGCCGGTGGCTTCACGAACGCTGCTTCGACCGTGGCCGGATCCATCACCGCGATCGCGGTGGCGTCAAAGGTGCCGAGCCGTTCCTGCATGCGCAGCGGTCCGAGGAACGCCCATTCGATCGGGACCTGCTGATCGAGGCAGAATCCGATCAGCATCGCGGTCGGGCTCTCGCTGACGAGTTCGATCCGCTTCCGGATCGCCCGTCCACTCGAGCCGAGGCTTCAGCGCAGCGGTGCGTGCCACGCACGTACGGTACCGCGCGACAGCCCCGATCTGAGGCAGCATCGCGAGACTGCGTACACTCGGCTCATGTCGTGGCTTGGGAGGCTCTTCGGGTCGAAGCCACCGCCTGCGCCGTCGAACAGCGTCGTGATCGCAGGCGATCTCGTATCGCCGCTCGTCGCAACCGGCGCGGACCTCTCGAGTGCGGTTGACTCGGCGCTGCGCGCCTACCTGGATGCCCAGGCGAAGGCGCTCGCGGCGGGGGAGCCTGAGCGCATTCCGTTCTGGTTGCGGCGCGATGCGGAAAATGCGGGCGACCTCGAGGACGAGTTGCGCGACCGGGTGATCCAGCGTCGCGCTGCCGAGGAAGAAACCCGCTGATCTCAGCGCGGAAAGGAGTCTGACCATGCGTGCATTGGCGTTCAAGGATTTCGGCGCGGTCGAGATGGTCGACGTCCCCAAGCCCGTGCTCGAGGAGCCAGCCGATGCGCTGGTACGCGTGACCACCGCTGCGATCTGCGGCAGCGACCTCCATGTGGTGCACGGGCGCATTCCGGGGATGAGCCCCGGCGGCATTCTTGGTCACGAGTTCGTGGGCGTCGTCGAGGCCGTCGGCGCCGATGTGCGGCGGTTTGCGGAGGGAGACAGGGTGGTGGGGTCGTTCACCATCCCCTGCGGCACCTGCTGGTACTGCGAGCGACGCCTCTTCAGCCGCTGTCCGGACCAGCGGGTGTTCGGCTACGGATCGTTCTTCGGCGACGTCGCCGGCGCGCAGGCGGAGTACGTCCTCGTCCCGAACGCCGACCTGGTGCTGCACCACCTCGACGCATCGATCAGCGACGAGCACGGGATCTTCGTCGGCGACATCTTCACCACGGGATACGACTGCGCGGTCGAAGCGCGCATCGAGCCGGGTGACGCGGTCGCCGTCATCGGTTGCGGCCCGGTCGGGTTGATGGCGATCCTCGCGGCGCGCAACTTCTCGCCCTCGACGATCTACGCGGTGGACACGGTCTCGCAGCGCCTGGAGATGGCGCAGACGCTCGGGGCGATACCCGTGGACGCGAACGCGGTGCACGCGCCGAGCTACATCCAGGATCACACCGGCGGGCGCGGCACCGACGCCGTGCTCGAGTGCGTCGGTCTCGTTCCCGCATTGCTCGACTGCATCGACGTCGCGCGCGCCGGTGGCCGGATCAGCGTGATCGGGGTGCACAGCGACCAGGAGCTGGTCCTGCCGTTGAACACCACCTTCGTCAAGGCCATCGACCTGAAGTTCTGCGGCACCGCGAACATCATCGGCAGATGGGATGAGGCGCTCGCCATCCTGGCGAAGGGAGACGTGCACCCCAACTCGATCATCACGCACCGCATGAAGCTCGATGACGCGGTGCTCGGATACGACCTGTTCCAGCGACGCGAAGCGTTGAAGGTCGTGCTCACCCCGTAGCGCGAGTCCGCGCGGGTGACCTGATGACCGATTCGAACACGCGACCGACCGGCAGTCCCGACACCGCGTACGAAGGGGTTGCGCGTGCCTGGGCGGAGGGTGCGTCGCGTGTGTACGACCGGCTTGCGGATGCGGTGGTGGGTGAGTACCCGGAACCGATCTCGGGCCGGCGTGTGCTCGACATCGGTGCGGGCACCGGCGCCGTCTCACGCGCTGTCCTTCGCCTTGGCGGTCGTGTGACGGGGGTCGATGCGGCTGACGACATGGTGGAACAGATGCGGGCGCACGGCCTTGATGCCGTCAGCGGCGATCTCCTTGCCTTGCCTTTCGACGACGAGTCCTTCGACGGGGCGCTCGCTGCCTTCGCGATCTCGCACGTCGCCGACCCGGTGCGAGCGCTCACCGAGGCACGGCGCGTGGTGCGCGACGGCGGCGTCGTCATGGTCGCGCAGTTCCGTGCCGCGCCGGCGAACACGTCGAAGGACGTCGTCGACGCCGTCGCGCAGCGATACGGGTACACCCGGCCCGGCTGGTATGAGCTGTTGAAGCGCGACTACGAGCCGATGACCAACACGCCGGAGCGGTTGCGCGCATGCGCGCTCGCCGCGGGTCTCGACGACGTCGTCATCGCTGAACGCATGGTGGACACGGGCGTCGCGGCGCCGGCGGACATCGTCGCAAGTCGCATCGGGATGGCCCATCTCGCGCCGTTCGTCGCGGAGCTGGACGGCGCAACGCGGCGCGATTTCCTCGAGGCGGCGGTCGCAGCCGTCGCCGTCGACCCGCAACCGTTGCGCCCCGACGTCCTGATCATGTCGAGCCGCGTCCGCGTCTAGCGATCGGTGCGGTGGTGGTCCCAGGGGATGGAGTCGAACCATCGGTACACGGTTTTACAGACCGCTGCCTTGACCACTTGGCTACCCTGGGATGAAGTGCGAAGTCGTTACGGCCTATGGGGTTTCCGGTTGACGAACCCTCGAGCCGATCGACCGCTGCAACTGGACAGCTTATACAGTCGGCGGCCTCCGCCGAGGTCGATGGCACACGGCGGCGAGGCCGACCGCGCGGTCCATGTCGACCGTCGGGTCGTCGTACGGAGCCCACACGATGTCGGACGCAAGCCATTCCTGCGCCGGTTGCGCGGGCGGGTCGACGGCGTGCTTGATCCGTGCGACAACACCTGGCGCCACCTTGCGGACGAGCGCCGCCGTGGCGGTGATCACCTGCGGACGGGGCCTTGCCGGCGCCTCCTCCGTGTTCATCGCGCCCTTCGGAAAGACTCGCACCATGAGGCTGACCTCTTCGAACACCGTCTCGAGCAGCGCGATCAGTGCCGGGGGCGTGAACTCCATGAGGTGCGATGGCGCCAGGAGATGCCCGGCGGGCAGGTGTTCACTCGACCACAGCCGGTTCGGGGTGCCGACGAAGCAGACACCGTCATCGACCGCTGAATCGGCCATCCCACGGACGTAGGCGAACGGATCGACCACGTGCTCGAGGACCTCGGAGCTGACGACGAGTTCGTATGACCTTGGCGCGAACTCCTTCGGGAGCGGCTTCACGAGGTCCGCAACGAAGAACCGGATACCGGGGGCGCCGTAGTGCTCCGTCGCATAGGCGATCGCCGCGGGTGAGCTGTCGGCACCATCGGCCGTTGCGCCCGCTCCAGCCAGCAGCGCGACGCCGTAGCCCGTGCCGCAGCCGAGGTCGAGCGCCCGAGATCCCTTCTTGACGAGGTGCTCTGCGATCCACTCATAGACGCCCTCGTGGCCCGCCGACATGATGTCCCGGGTCGCGGACGGCACATATCGGTCCTGTCCGTCGGCAGTTGCGAGATCAGCGTCGGCCATGCCGGGGAATCCTACGTTTCCTCGGGGAGCCCGGTCGCCGCCTCAACGGCGTGTGAGCGGCAGGATCTCGCGGGCGGCCGGGTCCTCGAGGTAGCGCCGCACGACCTTGAGCGCTTCCTCGGGACCGCCGACGAGCGAGTTGGCGAACCACCCGCCGTCGTACGGCGAGTTGACCGCGAGCAGCAGTGCTCGGGCAGGCTGGTGGCGCGGCGGCGGAACGCCGTCGACGAGCTTGTAGGCGAGGATCGTGCGATTCCCCGCCCTGGCGAGGCCGACGTCCTCGATGACTGACCACTTGGTGAGGCTGCTGTACGGGTACTGGCGCTGGACAAGGCCGTCGCGGCTCAACTCGAGAGCCGGCCGGAGCACGACGGCGGTCATCCCCAGCCCGATCAGCGGGGCCGCGATGATGAACCAGCCGATCGTGGCTCCGATGAGGAGGCAGACGATCCCCGCCGCCTCGGTCACCGCCATGAGCGGCAGGACGAGCGCCACCGGGCGCCGCGCGCGAAAGACGATCTTCCCGCGCCGGAGCACGAGCGACGGGGGAGCTCTGCCGGGTTCGGCGTTGCGGTCATCGAATCGATCGTAGCCGCGCCTGCCATCCTTCCCGGGTGCTCCTCGACATCGGCTCCGTGTTCGGCGGCATCGGGCTCGCCGTGGTCGGCTTCGTCGTGGTGATCCTCGTCTGCGTCGTGATCCTTCGACTGCTGGCGGCGATCCTGCCCTCCTACGAGGATCGAACGCCGCCCGGAAACGCGGACGAGACCCCTGAGCCCGATGCCGCCGGGGCCACTGACGCTGATGCGGCGCCGGTCGGCTCGTCCTCCGGCGGGGAGAACATGCCTACGGCGCAGGAGACCGACCAGCCGGATTGACCAAGGGCTTGCGCTCGGTGCCCCGGAAGGTCTAGCATTCATAAGCGATCCTTTATGAAAGATTCCTTTATGGGTTCTGACGCCCCGTCGCGACCGCCGCGGCGCGCGCTTCCCGGGAGCATCGCCATCGGCGCGAGCGATCTGTCGGTGCACTTCGAAGGCCTGGCGAATCCCACCCGCCTGCTCATCGTCGAGCGGCTTGCGGCGACATCGGAGATGCGCGTGTCCGAGCTCGCCGACTACTGCCAGGTGAGCCAGCCACGCATGAGCTGGCATCTCCGCATCCTGCGGAAAGCGGAGGTCATCCGCACCCGGCGAGACGGACGAGAGGTGTTCTGCCGCCTCGATCGCGACGCGATCGCCTCCCATTTCAAGAGCTTCGCCCGGCTCATCTCTGTCGCAGGGATGCCAGCCGAGATCACATCAACCACACCAGTACACGAGGGCGCGTCGTGAGCAAGAAAGTCAGAGTCGCGATCATCGGCGTGGGCAACTGCGCGTCGTCGTTCGTGCAGGGCCTGGAGTACTACAAGAACGCCGATCCGAATGACCGCGTGCCCGGCCTCATGCATGTGAATCTCGGCGGATATCACATTTCCGACATCGAGATCTCAGCGGCGTTCGACATCGACATCCTGAAGGTCGGCAAGGACGTTTCCGAGGCGATCTTCAGCGGTCTCAACAACACCGTGAAGTTCAGCGACGTCCCGAAGCTGAACGTCCCGGTGCAGCGCGGCATGACGCATGACGGCCTCGGCAAGTACCTCTCCGAGGTCATCACCAAGGCACCGGGCTCGACCGTGGACATCGCGCAGGTGCTCAAGGACACCGGCACGGACGTCGTCGTCAACTACCTGCCGGTCGGCAGCGAGGCGGCGACCCGCTGGTACACCGAGCAGATCCTCGAGGCCCCGTGCGCGATGGTCAACTGCATGCCCGTCTTCATCGCACGCGAGGACTACTGGCAGGCGCGGTTCCGCAAGGCCGGTGTGCCGGTCATCGGCGACGACATCAAGTCGCAGGTCGGCGCGACGATCGTGCACCGCGTGCTGACGCACCTCTTCCAGGAGCGCGGCGTCGAGATCGAGAACACGTATCAGCTCAACTTCGGTGGCAATACCGACTTCCTCAACATGCTCGAGCGCGAGCGGCTGATGAGCAAGAAGATCAGCAAGACCAACAGCGTGCAGTCGCAGCTCGAGACTCCTTTGCAGAAGGACCACATCCACATCGGTCCTTCGGACTACGTCCCGTGGCTCCACGACCGCAAGTGGGCGTTCATCCGTCTCGAGGGCAAGTCGTTCGGTGACGTGCCGCTCAACGTCGAGATGAAGCTCGAGGTCCACGACTTGCCGAACAGCGCGGGCATCGTCATCGACGCGGTGCGCTGCTGCAAGCTCGGACTCGATCGCGGCCTGAGCGGCACGCTCGAAGGGCCGTCGTCGTACTTCATGAAGTCACCGCCGAAGCAGGTTTCCGACGACCAGGCGCACCGCGCGACCGAGGAGTTCATCGCCGGCGTCGAATCCGTGGTTGGTCGGAGCAACGGCCGCGCGGCCGAGGTGGTCCCCGACGCCCCGGAGGCGGAACCCGCCGCACCCGCGACGAATTAGCGGCCGAGCGATCGAGAGCCGACAGCGTTGATGCAGGCCGGCGAGGTGGTGCTCAAGCACCCCGTAGTGCAGCGGCCCGAGCGGGATCGGATGCTGCCGTACTACGCGTACCGCGGTGCGGAGAGCCTGGTCGGGATGCTCCCGCAGCGGGTGTCGTACTGGCTCGGCGATCGGGCGGCGGACGCGTTGCTGGCGACCGTCCCGTCGCGGTTCGACGGGCTGCGCGACAACCTCCGCCACGTCCTGCCGAACATCAGCCACCGGCCGCTCGAGCATCTGGTGCGCCGCAACGTGCGCAACCTGACGCACTGCTGGGTCGACGTCATGGAGATGTCGTCGAGGCGCACCAACCTCCCGTCGCGGATCGACATCGACGACCTGGAGCACTTCACCGCGGCGATTGCTCGTGGCAAGGGCGTGGTCGTCGCCTCGATGCACTTCGGCTCGTGGGAGGTGGGCCTCGCCGGCTGGAACAAGATGGGCCACAGGATGGCGCTGCTCGCCGAGGTGCTGCGCCCGCCACAGCTGTTCGAGCGCGTGGTCGGCGCCCGCCGAGCCCAGGGCGTCCACATCATCCCCATAGACACCCAGGCGATGCGCGAGGGTGACGTGCAGGTGGCGCGGCGTCTGGGCGCCAACTCGATGCGCGAGGTCTTCAAGGTCCTCCGCTCGGGGGGCGTCGTCGCGATGGCGCTCGACCGCGACCTCATCGGGAACGGCGAGCCGCTCGAGTTCTTCGGGCAGCCGGCGCCGATCCCGATCGGGGCGGTCGAGATCGCCATCCGGGCGGGCGCTGCCGTGGTCCCGATCCTGCTGTTCAGGGACACGTACCGGGTCCACGCCGTCGTCTACCCGGAGATCCACTACTCGCCGGATCAACCGAGGGACGCCGAGGTGCGCAAGACTGCACAGGTCTTGCTGCGCATCTTCGAGAGGGCGATCCGCGACCACCCCGAGCAATGGCACGTGCTGGATCCGATCTGGACGGCGCCGGGGGCTCGATGAAGATCTGCCTGGTCTCGCCCTACGACTTCATGCACCCGGGTGGGGTGACCGAGCACGTCCGCCATCTTTCGGACAAGCTGCGTGCCCGCGGCCATGAGGTGACCGTCCTCGCGCCGTCGAGCAAGGTCGGCGACGACCACGGCATCCCCGGGTACGTCCGCATCGGCCGGAGCGTGCCGGTCCGCACGAACGGATCCGTGGCGCGGATCGCGCTGTCGTTTCACCTCGTGCGTCGTGTTCGCGCGCTGCTCGACGAGAACGCGTTCGACGTCGTGCACTACCACGAACCGCTCGTCCCGTCGCTGCCGATCACGGTGTTGCGCTTTCACAGCGGCGCCAACGTCGGGACGTTCCACGCGATGGCCCGTCGCAACCTCGGCTACTACTACGGCCGGCCGTTCCTGAAGCGCTACTTCAACCGCCTGCACGCGCACATCGCGGTGAGCGTGCCGGCACGCGATTTCATCGCCCGTTATTTCGAGGGCGAGTACCGGGTGGTGCCGAACGGCATCGACTGCGCGCGATTCAATCCACACCATGCGCGGATCGAGGAGCTCCGAACGCCCGGCAAGTCGACGATCCTGTTCGTCGGCCGCCTCGAGTCGCGCAAGGGTCTGCCGACGCTCCTCGAGGCGTATGGCCAGCTACGCCGCGCGCGCGGTGACGCCCGCCTTGTGATCGTGGGCGACGGACCGATGCGCTGGGGATACGAGAGCCAGGTCGCTGCGATGGGCATCCCGGACGTCGAGTTCGCTGGTCGAGTGTCGTCGGAGCTTCTGCCTCGCTACTACGCGTCGGCGGACATCTTCTGTGCCCCGGCAACGGGCGGCGAAAGCTTCGGCATCGTGCTCCTCGAGGCGATGGCAAGCGGTGTCCCGGTGATCGCATCGTCGATCCCGGGTTTCAGCAGTGTGGTGGCGCACGACGTCGACGGCATGCTCGTCCCACCTCGGCATCCCAAGGACTGGGCGGCGGCGCTCGCGAAGTTGCTCGACGATGCGCCACGCCGCGCGGCGATGAGCGCGCAGGGTCTCGCGAAGGCGCAGCTCTACGACTGGGACCACGTTGTCGACGAGATTCTCGATGTGTATCGCGTGGCGGGGCTGCGTGCCAGCGCGAGCACGGAGGCGTCTGGTGTTCACGTCCAGGCTCCAGGACTGGGTTAGACGGAGCGCGCGGCACGTGGTGCCGGCGCTTCGTGGACTCGGCCTGACCCCGAACATCCTGACGATCATCGGCCTGATCATCTGCGCGGGCTCCGCCGTGCTCGTCGCGTTCGGGTTCCTGTGGGAGGGCGGCTTGTTGCTGCTGTTGTCGAGCGGATTCGACATCCTCGACGGGGCCCTCGCGCGGGTCACCGGTCGCGAGCAACGCTACGGCGCCTTCCTCGACTCGACGGTCGACCGCTATGCCGAGGCGATGACCGCCATCGCGTTGCTGGCGTATTTCATCTTTCACGGCCACCACACGCTCGAGCCGATGCTGGTCGTCTTCGCATTGACCGGATCACTCCTCGTCTCGTATGTCCGGGCGCGCGCGCAGTCGCTCGGCTTCACCGTCGACGGTGGACTGCTCGCGCGACCCGAGCGCGTCGTGATCACCGTGATCGGCCTCGTCATCGCACCGCTGTTGATCTGGGCGCTCTGGATCCTCGCGGTGCTGACCAACGTCACCGCGGTGCAGCGCATCTGGGTCGTCTGGAAGCAGGCGCGCACGACTCCGACAGCCGACTCACGGACGTCTCCGGACATTCGCGGCGCCGCGCCTGACACTCGCGGCACCGCGCCGGGCGACGCACGCGCGACGGGAGTGCACACGGTCTAGGGCCGCCTCAGCGATGGACGACATAGTTGCCGTCGGCGTGGAGCTTGACAATGGCGCGCGACGATACTTCTTGACATGGGGACGCCTGTTCGACGCTGTGGACGGGACCACCCTTGAGCACGTGGTTCTGCAGCACGCACACAGATTCACGCTTGGCGGAGTCCCGGTCCGTGCCTGGATCTGTGATTCGCTGCAGGAGGCCGCCGGAGAGCGGCATTTCTTTGAGTCTCTTTTCGACATGACACAGAAGCCGATTCCGTTCGGTGATGACTACGAGTCCTGGAGGCAGGCGACCGCGAGCAGCCTGGCCGAGGGACACGGTCTCTGGTATCTGGGTGTGCCTAAGTAGCCACCTTTCACGGGAGTGACACGTCCAGGCGCGGATCCTCGGGGATGTTGTCGCGACGGATCTCGAAATGCAGGTGCGGTCCGGTCGCGTTTCCGGTGGACCCGACCGTACCGATCACCTCACCGCCGGTGACGTACTCGCCACTGACGATCGTCACCGTGTCGAGGTGTCCGTAGAGACTGCTCAAACCGCCGCCGTGGTCGATGATCACGTGCAGGCCGTACCCGGTCGCCGAGAGGATCACCGTCGCGATCCCCGGCAGCGTCGCCATGACCGGGGTGCCTCGCGCTGCCGCCAGGTCGATGCCCGAGTGCCAGTGATGTTGCGGACACGCGAGGTCGATCGGTTCGAGGTTGAAGCTCGTGCATCCGAATCCCTGTGAGATCCACGCGTGCGCGACCGGTTTGACGAACGCAACACCTGAGGCACTGTCCGCAACTGCGCCCGTCGCGAGCGCGGTGCCGCCGCACAGTCCGATGCCGATCACCGCGGTCAGCGCGACGATCGCGCGGATCACAGCGTGCTCCGGTGGCGCACGACGTGGTGCACCGGCATGAGCGCGCGGTGTACCGAGCGTTGCACGTGCCGCACTGCGGTGTGCGCGTGGGTCTCGACATTGGTTGCCGCGTGAAGTGTTCCCGGGACCTTGAGCATGATCCAGAGCGTCGCCAGTGCGAAGAGGCTCTCGGCGATGCCGCTGCCGGCCCCGAATCCCACCGCTGTCGCGACCCTGAGAATGATCAGCTGCACGGCCTGCATGAAGACGGCCACCAGGAACAGCCGCAGCCAGGTGAACGCGAAGTGTCGCGTATCGGGCAGCACCGAGCAGAGCGCCGCGAGCGGCGCGAGCACGATGAGGACATCGAGCATCGCCGCGCGGATGACGTACGAGAGCACCAGGATCACGACCGCGACCACGACGCCGAGCGCGAAGAGCGCATGGAACAGGTCCTGCGAGCTCTGGATGAGCGACACGGTCGCCGGGCTCATCGACGCCGACCACGGCAGCGTGTCGATCGTCAACGGCCCACCGAGCGACTGCGCGACACTCCCGATCGCGTTGTTGAGGTCCACCGCCATCTGGATGAAGTAGATGGAGCCGTGCACCATCACCAGTGCGGCCATGACACGCGGGATCACCACCTGCAATTCGTAGCTGGCGTGAATCGAGCGCTCGAAGATGCTTCGCAGCGACGCGTACAGGAGGACGGCGCCGACAAGGACGTCGGCCATGATCGCCAGCGATCCGTTGAGACGCGCGACCGCTGGGTTTGCGGTGATCGGCCGGAGACCCGACGAGCTTGGATCGACGGTGCTGAACAGGTATCGCGTCAGCTCCGTGTTCAGATCGGCTCGGGCTGTCGCGATGAAGTGCGAGAGCACGCCGGTGAGCAGTTGCAGGATGGTGCCGAGCGGATCGCGCAGCCCTTGCACGATCCCCGGGATGGACTGCACCCGCTGCTCAGTGAATGGTCGCGGGGACGCTGGCGATGAGCGCGTGCGTCAACGTGCCGGCAACCTCGACACCGATCGTCCCGAAAACGATGCGGCCGATCCACTTCTTCGCCTGCGCGACGCTCGACGGATCGACGGCGACGATCTTGTACATGAACGCGATGAGGAACGCGAGCGCGCCCACGCTGGCGAGCAGCCCCTGAGCGATGAGGATCCAGTTGTCGATGAGTGCCTTGAGTTGAGCCACGATGGGCGACCTCCGATACATGCGATTCGGTAGTCGGTCGCCCCTCCGGCCGTTCCGGGGTGAGCACCCGGACAGTCAGCAGACTATACGGATTTGTGTATGTCTGTCAAGCCTGGCGCTGCACGGTGGTCAGCGCGCAGCTTTCTTGACGAGCGCGGTGATCTTTGCCTCTTCGGTGGCGGTCAACTTGCTGAGCGCGTACTGAATCGGCCACATGGCGCCGTCGTCGAGCTTCGCCTTGTCGCTGAAGCCGACCGTCTGATATCGGACCTTGAACTTTCCTGCATTCTGGAAGAAGCAGATGACGTTGCCATCCTTGGTGTACGCGGGCATTCCGTACCAGGTCTTCGGCGCCAGGCCTGGTGCCGCGGCGGTGATCAGCGCATGGACCTTCTTGGCGATGGTGCGATCCGGTTCCTGCATCTTGGCGATGGCCGCGAGGAGCTCCGCCTTCCCATCCGCCTTGGCAGCCTCTGCCTTCAGCTCGCGGACGCGCTCGCGCGCTGCGGCTTTCTCTTCGGGACTGAATCCCTGGGATTTCGTGGCGCTCGCACCGGTGGGCCTCGCCGACTTCGGCTTGGTCGTGGTCGTTTTCGTGGGGGCCATACGTCGCGCTCCTCCGAGTGCTGATGAGAACGGCATTCAGTCTATTGACCTGGACTGCGGTACGTCGGCGTTTTCATGGGACCGGCAGTTGTCTTCGGTCGCGAGGACTGCTACGGTGCAGCCCACCTGGGACGATGAGGCAGGAAGCGAGGACATGAGATGGTGACCGCGGTTCGGCCGGACCGGCGGGTCTCGACGATCCTGGCCTGTGTGGCTGTCGCGGTCGCCACCGTCGCGGGCATCAATGTCTTCCATGCGTTCGGGCCGATCCACCTGCACAACGACGGTCCGCTCGCCTTCGGAGGCGCGGGCTTCACGTTCGACGCGGACTCCGGGCCGGGACCGTGGACAGCCGGCTATCAGCCCTGCATCCAGCAGGGCACCGATCCGGTCATCCTCGAGAGCATCGCCCCCACAGCCGAGCAGGGCAACGGACTGCGCTTGATTGGGGCATTCGTGCGACTGATCCCCGTCGATGCGGGCGGTGCGATCGGCGAAATACCCGGCTTTCCACCGCAGGTATCGGAGGTGCTCCAACCAATTGACGGCTACGCGGTGACACAGCAGTGCAACTTCAACAGCAGCGAGCCGCCGGTGCCGACCTCCACCACCGAGATCGATATGGGAGTGGCGAACCCCGTCGGCTCAACCGGCGGCGGATGGAGTGGCGTCACGGTGGACTACAGAGTCGGTGCCACTCAGTACGTGGTCACGTTCGACGCGCCCCTCTATATCTGCGGGCCAAGCGCGCCTGCGGCCGCGCAGTGCGATCACGCGTGATGTGCCGGAGGCGGCCGGCGTAGCCGGAACCCTGGCGATCGCACGGCCGGGGAGCGCCTCAGGTGCTGCGCCGGCAAAACTTGTACTAATCTCGTGGCGACGGAATCTGTGGTGAGGAGACGACGACATGGCGAGTGAGAAAACGCGGGGAGCACCGAAGCGCCAGGGCAAGAAGCCGAAGGCATCGGCGATTGCGAAGGCCGCGAAGAAGGCCGCCGCCCGGAGCGCCGCGCAGACCCCCGCTTCGACGCAGAGCTGACGAGGGCGGGATACCCCGCCCCTCAGCCGACCTCGCCGGCCATCGCCCGCTTGCGGAGCTTGTTTCGTTCATCCGCGTTGAGGACGCGCTTGCGCATGCGGATGCCCACCGGTGTCACCTCTACGAGCTCGTCGTCGATGATGAAGTCGAGGCACTCCTCGAGCGACATCTTCCGCGGTGGGACGAGGCGAATGGTCATGTCCTCGGTGGACGACCGGATGTTGGTCTTCTGCTTCTGCTTCGTGACGTTGAGGTGGATGTCCCCGGGTCGCCGGTTGAGCCCGACGACCATGCCCTCGTAGACAGGGGTTCCCGGCGCGATGAGCGGCTGTCCGCGTTCCTGCAGGGTCACGAGACCGTAGGCAACTGCGGTGCCGGGCTGGCTGGCGGTGAGGACACCGGTTCGCATGGTCGTCGGCAGCGCCCAGGTGCGCTCCCAGCCGAGCAGCCGTGTCGCCATGACCCCGGTGCCGCGCGTGAGCGTGAGAATCTGGCTGCGCAGGCCGATGAGCGCGCGTGTCGGCGCGTGATATGTCAGGCGCACGCCGCCGCCCGCGTCGGTGCGCATGGCGGTCATCTTCGCGCCGCGTGATCCGAGCGCGTCGGTGATGGCGCCGACGACGTCCGCCGAGCAGTCGATGACGCAATCCTCGACCGGCTCGACGCGCTCGCCGTCGATCTCCTTGGTGATGACCGCGGGCCGCGACACCTCGAACTCGTAGCCCTCCCGGCGCATCGTCTCGATCAGGATCGCCAGGTGCAGCTCGCCACGGCCGCTGACGTCGAAGATGTCGGCGGTCGGGCCGTCCTCGACGCGCAGCGCGACGTTCGTGAGCAACTCACGCTGTAAGCGGGCGCGGAGCTGCCGGGAGGTGCTGCTCACGGTCGCCTCGCGACCCGCGAGCGGTGACTGGTTCACCGAGAACTGCATGCGCAGGGTCGGCTCTCCGATCTCCAGACGGGGCAGCGCCTCGGGTGCGTCGGCATCGGCGATCGTGTCGCCGATGGCGACCGCCTGCATGCCGGACAGATAGACGATCTCGCCGGCCGACGCCGACTCGACGGAGAGGCGCTGCAGGGCCTCGACGGTGAGCACCGTCGCAATGCGCTCGAGCTTGCCGGCGCCGGTGGCGGTGCAGCACACCACGCTCTGGCCCGGGTGCACGGTCCCGCGATGGATCTTGCCGAGTGCGAGACGCCCGCTCCAGTTGTCGTGGTCGAGGTTGCTCACGAGCATCTGCAAGGGACCGTCCGGGTCGGCCAGTGGCGGCGGGACGTGCTCGAGAATCGCGTCGAGGAGCGGTTCGAGGGTCACGCCGGGATGGGTCAGGTCTGCAGTCGCGGTTCCCTCGCGAGCGTCGGTGTAGAGAATCGGCGCGTCGAGCTGCCAGGACTCCTTGGCGAGCTCGAGCAGCAGATCGTGCGTCGCCTCGACCGTCTCAGCGGGCCGCGCGTTGGTCCTGTCGATCTTGTTCACGACGATGATCGGCTGCAGGCCGAGCGCCATCGCCTGGCGGAGCACCACGCGCGTCTGGGGCATCGGACCCTCAGCGGCGTCGACGAGGAGAAGGCACCCGTCGGCCATTCCGAGAACCCGCTCGACCTCGCCCCCGAAGTCGGCGTGGCCCGGCGTGTCGATGATGTTGACCTTCACCCCGTTGAAGCGGACCGAGGTGGTCTTGGCGAGGATGGTGATCCCCTTCTCGCGCTCGAGATCGTTCGAATCCATGATCAGTTCGCCGACCTGCTCGTGGGCGGCGAAGACGTGTGACTGCTTCAGGAGGGCATCGACGAGGGTGGTCTTGCCGTGGTCGACGTGGGCGATGATCGCGACGTTGCGGAGGTCGGCCCGGCGCAATTCGCCCGGCACAATTGGAGGTGGCACCTCTCGATTCTGACCGCCCCGCGCTCATCGTCCGCCGGTGACCCAGTTCAGGAACTGCCCGATCCGTGTCACGAGCGCCCCTTCGAGGCTCTGGAGAATCGAGAATTCGCCCTTCGCCGTCGCCGCGGTGTTGGTGTTCAACTGCTTGAAGAGCCCCGAGAGCGGCGAGGTCAACCCCCCGAGCAGCCCCGGCTCGGCGGCCGGTGGTGCGCTCGCGATCGGGATGACCGGCCCGGCGCCCGGGGTCGCCGTCGCTGTGGCCGGAGGCGCCCAGCTGATGTACTGGCCCGGCTTCGGCGCCTGTGCCGCCGCATGGACTGCGAAGGCGACCACACCGATGACGGCGGCGATGCCGATGAGCAGGCGGAAACGGCGAACGGCAGCCATGGAACGACCTCCACGAGATCGAGGTGGACGGTCGCCCCTCCGGCCGCGCCGGGCGATCCCGGCCAAGTGGCATTATACATATCTGTGTAGCTTGTGTGCCGAGTCTCCCGACCTAGACTGCCCTCGATGGTCCGCACCCTCCGCAGGTTCGCTCTCGTCCAGGTCGCCGCACTGGCTCTGCTCGGCTTCGGCCTCGCTTCCTGCGGATATCCATCGGCACCCGAGTGCGGCCAGCCCAACTCCGCGCACACCGCACCGATCTCGTCAGACCCGGCCGTCGCGTGCTTCCAGGCGGCAGCCAGGGCGTGCAAGAGCATGGAGCTGGACGTCCTCGGCGATGGCTTCAGCGACTCGGTCGACCAGCACTTCATCGTCACGCCGAGCGATCACTGCCGGATCGACGATTACGTCACCCACTACCTCGACACGCAGCCGACCACAGCCCTGAACTGGCAGTGCACCAGCTTCGCCCAGTTACCCGACTGGGGCCTCGTCCTGACCGGCTGCACCCCGCCGGTCGGCTGTTACGAGGACCTGGGCTCCCCGGTGATCGACCCGCCGGCGGTACCGCCCTCGATGCCCCCGAACGCCACGCCCTCGCCGGTGCCGACGAACGTGCCCACGCCCGCACCGGCGGGCTCCCCGGCGATCAACGGGCAGCCACACTGCTGAAGCGAGAAGGTGAGACGATTCAGGAGTGGCTGACCCCGTTTCGCTGACCCTCCCGGCGATGGGTGAGTCCGTTTCGGAGGGGATCGTGTCCCGGTGGCTGAAGGCCGTCGGCGACAGCGTCGATGAGGGTGAGGCGCTTGTCGAGGTGACCACGGACAAGGTCGATGTCGAGGTGCCGGCTCCGGCGTCCGGGCAGCTCACGGAGATCGTCGCCGCCGAAGGTGAAACGGTCGCCGTCGGTGCGGTCCTCGGGCGGATCGCTCCGGGCGCGGTTACGAAAGGAGAGGTGCCGTCCCTGCCACCGGCGCTGAGCTCCGACGGCAACGGTGCAGCGCCGAGTGAGCCGGCGGCACCAACGGAAGCACCCCTGACGCGACCTGAAGCACCACCGGCTCCCGCAGCCATCGAACACCCGACGCACCAGCTGGCAGCCGAGCTGGTCTCCGTACTCGATGAACCAGAGCCGCCGGTCGCGCCGCTGACAGCCGACGGTGCCGACATCGACGCCGCCCCGCTCGCCCGGCGCGCCGCCGCGCAGAACGGTGTGGATCTGCGCGCCGTCCAGGGAACCGGACCGGGCGGGTTCGTCACCAAAGGCGACGTGCTCGTCGCGAAAGCCGGCGGCGCTCCGCGCCAGGACGCGGCAGTGCATGTGGCCGAAGGCGAGACCGCTGAGGCGATCCGGGGCCCGGCCGCAACGCTCGTCGACTACATGGAGCGCAGCCGGGACATCCCGACCGCGACATCGTTCCGCGCCGTGGCGGTCGACATCCTCGATGCCCGCCGGCGACAGATCAACAGCGCTTTGACCGCGAGCGGCAGCCCGGCAAAGGTTTCGTTCACGCACCTGATCGGCTATGCGATTGCCCGCGCCGCTGCCGCGAGCCCGTCGATGACCACGCACTTCGCGCGAACCGCCGCCGGCAAACCCGCGCGCGTTCCGGGACCGGCGAACCTCGGGCTCGCCGTCGACAGCCTGCGCAAGGACGGTTCGCGCTCGCTCGTTGTCCCGGTGATCCGCGACGCCTCGCAGCGTCCCTTCAACGAGTTCCGCGACGAGTACGAGCGCCTCATCGAGCGCGCGCGCACCAACACGCTCTCCGTCGACGAGCTGCAGGGGGCGACCCTCACGCTGACGAATCCAGGTGGCATCGGCACCGTTGCGTCGGTGCCGCGCCTGATGCCGGGTCAGGGAACGATCGTCGCCGTGGGCGCGATCGGCTACCCCGCCGAATGGCGGAACGTCAAGGAGGACAACCTCCGAGACCTCGGCATCGGCAAGGTCATGACCATGACCAGCACGTACGACCACCGGGTCATCCAGGGTGCCGAGTTCGGGTGAGTTCCTCGGGCGCATCGAAGCGCTCCTCGACGGCGGCGACGGCTTCTATGAAACTGTTGCCGCCAGCCTTGGCATCAACCTTCCTGAGCTCGAGCTGAAGTCACGCGCGGCCCCGGTCCCGCTTCCGCCGCCGGCAGTCAGGTCCGCGCCGGCCGCGGTCTCGACCGCACCGGCCCGCACGTTGCTCGGCGCGATGCAGGCGGCCACCTCGCTCGTGAAGGCGCATCGGACCCACGGCCATCTCGGGGCCCATCTCGATCCCCTCGGCTCTCCGCCGATCGGCGATCCGGCGATGGACCCGGCGACGTACGGGCTGACACAGGAGGTCATGGAGCAGATCCCCGCAGATCTCCTCCGCGTCTACGTCCCGGGACGCAACCTCGCCGAGGTGCTTCCGAATCTGCGGCGCACGTACTGCAGCACCATCGCCTTCGAGATCGAGCACATCTCGAGCCACGACCAGCGCGTCTGGCTCCGCGAGCACATCGAGTCCGGTGCGTACCAGCCGACTCTCACCGTCGAGGAGCGCATGCGCCTCCTCGAGCGCCTCACCAAGGTCGACGCGATGGAGCGCTACCAGCGCGCGACCTTCCTGGGGCAGAAGACGTTTTCGATCGAGGGCCTCGACGCGCTCGTGCCCATGCTCGAGACGCTCCTCACGAACGTCGCCGCCGACGGCATCGGTGAGGTGGTCATGGGGATGTCGCATCGCGGCCGTCTCGCCGTCGTGGCGCACGTCGCAAACCGCCCGTACGAGTTCGATCCTCAACGCGTTCGAGCTCGCGTCCGCGCGCCGCGACATCGCCCTCTTCCAGTCCACCGGCGACGTCAAGTACCACATCGGCGCGACGGGGACATACCACACCGAGACCGGCAAGGTGATCCTGGTCCGGCTGCTGCCAAACCCCAGCCACCTCGAGGCAATCGACCCCGTGGTGGAGGGATGGTGCCGCGCCGCACAGACGCAACGTCGCGCCACGACGCTGCATCTCGATCCGATGGCCGCGCTCCCAGTGCTCATCCACGGCGATGCGGCGTTTGCCGGGCAGGGTGTCGTGCAGGAGGTGCTGAACCTCCAGTCACTGCCCGGGTACACAACGGGTGGCACCGTCCACTTCATCGCCGACAACCAGGTGGGATTCACGACGAACCCCCAGGAGGGGAGGTCGACCCGCTACGCGTCGGACCTTGCCAAGGGCTTCGACATCCCCATCGTGCACGTCAACGCCGATGACGTGGAGGCGTGCCTCGCTGCGATCACCTTCGCGTACGACTACCGGCGCGCCTATCGGCGCGATGTGATGGTGCATCTCATCGGCTATCGCCGCTTCGGTCACAACGAGGCCGATGAGCCCGCGTACACGCAGCCGGTCATGTACCAGAAGATCCGGCAGCATCCGACGGTGCGCGAGCTCTTCGCCGCCCAGCTCGTGAGTGAGGGGCTGATCCGGCCGGAGGAGGTCGAGGCGCTCGCGAAAGCCGCCTACGGCCGCGTCGCCGATGCGCACAAGCGCGTCAAGGAGCATCTGGCAGCAGAGCTCGACGACCTCACGAACGAGCAGGTGATCGAGGAACCGGACGACCCGATGCAGCGCACTGCCGTCTCGCACCGGCTGCTCACCTCGCTGAACGAGCAGTTGCTGACGTTCCCGAAGCACTTCACGCCGAACGCGAAGCTGATCCGCCAGCTCGAGCGTCGCCGCACCGCGATCGTCGAGGGCGGCATCGACTGGGGCAATGCCGAGGCACTCGCCTTCGCATCACTGATCACGCAGGGCCATCCGATCCGGCTCACGGGACAGGACACGGTCCGCGGCACGTTCAGTCACCGTCACCTCGCGTTCCACGACGAGCGCAACGGCGAGCTGTTCATCCCGATGCAACACCTCACCGACGCGGAGGCGACGTTCGAGGTGCTCAACAGCCCACTCAGCGAGGTCGGGTGCCTTGGGTTCGAGTACGGCTACAGCGCGGCCGATCCCGAGACGCTGGTCATCTGGGAGGCGCAGTACGGTGACTTCTTCAACAACGCCGAGATGATCGTCGATCAGTTCATCTCGTCAGCGCGGGCGAAATGGGGGCAGCACTCGCGACTCACCATGCTGCTCCCACACGGCTACGAGGGCAGCGGTCCCGAACACTCGAGCGCGCGCATCGAGCGCTTCCTCCAGCTGTGCGCGAACGACAACATGCGCCTCGCCAACTGCACGACGCCGTCGCAGTACTTCCATCTGCTCCGCAGCCAGGGACTGCTCAACGACCCGCGTCCGCTCATCATCTTCACGCCGAAGAGCCTGCTGCGTCTCAAGGAGTCGACGTCGACGCTGACCGACCTCACCACGGGCCGGTTCCAACCGGTGATCGACGACCCGACGGGTGCCCAACGCCGCGAGGAGGTGCGAACGCTGCTGCTCTGCTCGGGTCGCATGTACTACGAGCTGAGCCTGTCCCCGAAGCGCGCGGACGCCACCGACGTCGCGATCGCGCGTCTCGAGCTTCTCTATCCTCTTCCCGTCGACGCGATCCTCGACCTGGTTGCGGCGTACCCGTTGCTCGAGCGCCTCTGCTGGGTACAGGAGGAGCCACAGAACATGGGTGCCTGGGGAAGCCTCGAGCGGGCCGTCGGACTTGCGCGTCCCGCACACGTCCAGTGGGAATACATCGGCCGGCCACGCCGCGCAAGCCCGTCCGAGGGCTATGCGGGGTCCCATCAGCTCGAGGAGGAGCGCATCGTCAACGAGGCGTTCGCGACGTCGCGCCGTAGTCAGCTCACCTCCTTCTCGAACAATCCCGACGCAGCGCCGATCGCCACATGACCCAGCGCGTTGTTGTGCTCGGCGGTGGTCCCGCCGGCGATGTCGCCGCGCTCCGCGCCGCGCAACTCGGAGCGGACGTCACGCTCATCGAACGCGCGGAGCTCGGCGGGACGTGCCTCAACTGGGGATGCATTCCCACCAAGTCACTCCTGGCCGGCGCGGACCTGCTCCGCAGGATCCGCGATGCCGCGGATTTCGGCATCCGGGTCGGTGAGCCCGAGGTCGACTTCCCGCGCATGATGGAGCGCAAGGAAGAGATCGTCGTGAAGATGCGCAACGGCGTGGAGGCGGCGTGCAAGCGCCGCAACGTCACCGTGGTTCGCGCGCAGGGAACCGTCGACCGCGATGCCGTGGTGGCGGCGGATACCCGTTACGAGTTCGACCATCTCGTGGTCTGCGTCGGAACCGAGCCTTCGGGACTCCCGGGCATCGACATGGACCATCCGCTCGTGGTCACGTCCAACGGGATCCTTCGTCTCGAGCGTGTGCCCGAGCACCTGCTCGTCATCGGGGGAGGTGTCGTCGGCTGCGAGTTCGCAAGCCTCTTCGCGGCGCTCGGCTCGCGGGTCACCGTCGTCGAGGTCCTGCCGCAGGTGCTCGCCGGAGTCGACGCCCGTATCGCGGTGCAGTGGCGCCGCATCGTCGAGAAGCAGGGGATCACGTTCCTCGCCGGGCGCCGCGTCGAGTTGGTCGACTATGGGACGGCATCGGTCACCGCGCATCTCGACGACGCGACCGCGATCGAGGCGGACCTGCTGCTCGTCTCCGTGGGTCGCCGCGCTCAGACGCGCGGGATCGGTCTCGAGGACGCCGGTGTCGTCATCGACGATCGCGACCACATGGTGGTCGACCCGTATCTGCGCACGGCCAACCCGAAGATCTGGGGGGCGGGGGACTGCATCGGCGGACTGCAGCTCGCGCACCTCGGCAGCGCCGAGGGCGGACGAGCGGTGGAGAACGCGCTCGGGCACGAGGTGATGCCGATGGACCGGACGGTCGTGCCGTCGTGCATCTACACCCATCCTGAAATTGCCATGGTTGGCCTCAACCCGCAGGCGGCGAAGGATGCGGGCATCGAGGTGAAGCTCGGCCAGGCGCGCTACCTCGGCAACGGCAAGGCACTCGGCGAGGGCGAGCCGGACGGGCTCGCCCAGCTCTACGCGGACGCCGCCACCGATCGCCTGATCGGCGCGACGGTCATGGGTGTCCACGCTGTCGAGATCATCCACGAGGTCGGCGTCGCCATCAGCGACGGACTGTCGATGGACGACCTCGGATCGATCATCCACGCGCACCCCACCGTGAGCGAGCTGATGATGGACGCGGCCGAACAGGCAGAGGGCGTCGCCCCCTACCTCAGCTGATCAGGAGGCGGCAGCCTTCCGGAGACGCTCGTCGCGGCGCCGTCTGCTGCGGGTGCGCAGCGCAACGAAGAGCAGCCGCCCTTCGAACACCGCGGCAACGCCGGCGGCGATGCCGGCCGCGAGCAGGATCGCGCCGAGCCAGCGGGGGGTGAGCACGATGATCGTCACGCCTGCCACAGCGGCGACCGCGGCGCCGGCCGCATAGGCGGCCGTGAGCAGCGCTCGCCAGGTCAGCGACACCGACGTCCGGACGGCGTCGATCGCCGCCTGCGCATCGATCTGACGTGGTTTCGGCGTGCTCCCAGGCGGCACCGGTGTGCCCGCGTAGGCGCCGCGCCGGCGGGTTGCCAACCGCCAGAAAAAGAGGCTGGCCGCCAACCGGGCCAGGAGCCTGATCGCGATGGCCCACGGCATATCCCCATGCTACAGTCGCCGGGCGTTTGAACCGTGGGAGCAACGAGATGATCCGTGCGTACGTGCTCGTGACCGCGAGCGCCGGCAAGGCACAACACGTGGCTGAAGCACTCAGGGGCAAGGACGGCATCGTCCTGGTCGACGCGATCACGGGCGAGTACGACGTCATCGCTCAGGTCGAGTCACCGGACGTTCCGGGGATCGGGAAGCTGATCCTCGAGCGGATCCAGTCCGCGGACGGCGTGGTCAAGACGATCACGTGCCTCGCGGTCTGATCCGGGCGTTGCGGCACCGGCTGGGAGCTCTGGTCTGGGAGGACTAGCCGCCCTCTACGGGACGGCGCTTGCGCGCCTGCGTGGGAGCACGCACCTGCGCAACTCCCTCCTTTTCTGGACCCTGCTCGGCGTCGTGCTCGGCGAGGCGCTCTCAGCGTTCGTCGCGACGGTGCACGGCCACGACGCGATCGGTGGCGCCGTCGTTGCGACCGCGGTCTGGTGGATCGCCGTGACCATCGGTGTCGTGGGCGGCGCGGCGCTGCTCATGACACCGGATGGCACGCTGGTCGATCGCTACGGCATCCCCAACGGGCTCACCGCGCTGCGCGCGTACGCGTGCGTCCCGCTGCTCTTCATCGCGACGCTCTCACTGCCCGGGCGTCTCGCGCTCGCGCTCTGGGCCGGCCTCGGCGGGTCGGTCGGCCTCCTCGACGCGGTGGACGGGTTCATCGCCCGGAGGTACGGGCCGGTGACCGTCCTCGGCAAGGCGATGGATCCCTTCGGCGACGCCATGTACTTCGTCGTCGGCGCGATCGGCTGCTGCACGCTGGGCATCGCGCCGCTGTGGCTCGCGATCCTCGTGGTCGCGCGCTACGCGGGCCCGGTCCTGCTGACGCCGCTCGTCCTGCTGACCGGCCGGCGTCCTGAGCTCGTCTACACGGTGTGGGGGCGCAGGAACACCGGCCTGACCGGGATCGTGCTCTTCGCGCTGTTCTGGGTGCGCCTGTTCGGCGGGCCGGTGTGGCTGGTGGCCCTCATCATCGCGATCCCCACGCTCGTGCCCACGACGCTCCTGCATTTCGCCGCACTGATGCGACGGGTCGCAGAGGCGCCGCGGGCGCGATGATCGGTCGGTTCAGGCGGCCGCTGCGCGCAGCCCGTCACGAACCTCGTTGAGCCACGCAAGCGCGGTGACACCGTCGGTCTCCGCGACGTAGTTGCAGTCGAACCCGTCGGTGAGCATCTGCGCCAGACCCGCATCGTCGAAGCCTGCGTTGAGCAGACGGTCGATCTCGGTGGCGGCCGCGTTGACGGTCTTCGCCGACGTGTCGCGGACGAACGCCTGCAGCGCAGCCTCCGGCGACGCGTGGTCCTCCTGCCAGTCCTGGTGGTAGTAGCCGCCGAACAGCTGGGCCAGCGCGGGGTAGTCCGCGCCGGCGCGCGCGACGGTGTCGAAGTCGATGGTGCCGTTCATGTCGATGCTCCTAGTGTCGCTTATCCCGAAGCGGGGATCGGGTTGGGTATGCGGTGACGAGGGTGAAGCCGCCCGGGAGCTCCTCGCAGCGACGAAGCACGAGCCGGACCGCGGTCACCTGGGTTGGCACTGCGACGCCGCGGCTCACCTCGGCATACGTGAGCACGTGGCCGACGATCTCGCCCATGTCCTCGACGAACGTGAACGGCGCTCGCTTGTCGCGGCCGGACAGCCACGCGGCGATGTCCGGGCTGCGCCGTGTGACCGCGACGTCGACGCATCGCTGCGCGGTCGCCCGGCTGACGAACCGCCCTGCCGCGGCGACGCCCTCACGAAGGATCCGGCGCATCTCGTCGCCCGGCTTGGTGTCGACGTGCCGGCGCAGCGTGTGGCCGCCGCGCCCCTCGTAGACGCTGAGGTCCTCGACCGGGATCCGGCGAGGGCGAGGCCCCGGTGCCGGGCGGTCAATGCCATCGAGCATGCGAATGTCCCTCCGCGCCTGTCGTTGAGCGGCCGCTCGGACCGCGATGTCTCGCAGTCTCTCCGGGCTCGGCGGACGCCTCGCGGACGGTCCCTGGTTTGCTCCGCTGAAGCGCAACGCATAATCACGGCGCCGTGCTCGCCGTCATCAAGCCAACGCCCGCCCCCGGTTTCCTCATCGGCGACGTGCCCGTTCCCACCCCCGGCGCCGGGCAGGTCCTCCTTCGCGTCGCCGCGACCTCCGTCTGCGGCACCGACGTTCACCTCTACGACTGGAACCCCTGGGCCGCCGCGCGGGTCCATCCGCCGCGCGTGGTCGGCCACGAGGTGTGCGGCGAGGTCGTGGGCTGGGGCGAGGGGGTCAGCGGCCCTCCGATCGGGACCCGCGTCGCGGTCGAGTCGCACCTCGTCTGCGGCCATTGCGACGAATGCCGGCGCGGCGACTTCCACGTCTGCGAGAACACCCGGATCCTCGGCGTCGACGTCGACGGCGCCTTCGCGACGCACCTCGCCGTCCCCGCGGCGAATGTCTGGCCGGTTGGCGACACCGTCGCACCCGACGTGGCCGCTGCGATGGAGCCATTCGGCAACGCGGTCCATGCGTGCTCGTACGGCGATCTCGCAGGCCGAACCGTCGTCGTGTTCGGGTGCGGCCCGATCGGGTGCGCCGCGATCGCGATCGCCCGTGTCCAGGGGGCTGCGCGCGTGATCGGCGTCGACCGCAACGAGTACCGCCTGCACCTTGCCGAGAAGATGGGGGCGCACACCATCGTTCGCGCGACGGATGCCCCCGCCGACGACGCGGTTCGTCGCGCGGCCGGCGAGAGCATCGACTGCGTCCTCGAGATGAGCGGGTCACCCGTCGCGGTCGCATCGGCGACGAGGCTCGTCCGTCCGGGCGGATGGATCAGCCTGCTCGGCATCGGCGACGGCCCGGACGTCGTCGACCTCTCGAGCGACGTGGTCATGAAGGGGCTGAGCCTCTACGGCGTCGCCGGCCGGCGCATCCCCGACACCTGGGAGAAGACCACCGCGTACGTCCGCGAGGGCGTCATCGACGTGGGCGCGCTGATCACGCACCGCTTCGCGCTGCGCAACATCGACGCTGCCATGGCGCTCATGAAGTCCGGCGAGTGCGGCAAGGTCACGCTCACGCCCGAGTAATCCACTCAGCGTATGGTTTCCCCATGGTGATCGGATCGAAGACGTCGGAGGCCGTGCAGGCCCTTGATGCATCGCTGAACGAAGATCTCGAGGCGCTGCGCCGGGATGGGTTGTTCCGTCCGCTTCGCGTGCTCGAGTCGGCGCAGGGTCCGGAGGTCGACATCGCGGGAAAGGTGGTCATCAGCCTGTCCAGCAACAACTATCTCGGTCTCAACACCCATCCGCGACTGGTCGAGGCCGCGTCACGCGCAGCGCTGGAGTGGGGCGCGGGCACCGGCGCGGTGCGCACCATCGCCGGGACGCAGACGCTGCACCAGGAGCTGGAGCGCCGGCTCGCGGCGTTCAAGCACACCGAGGCGTCGCTCACGTTCCAGAGCGGGTACGCGGTGAATGTCGGCGTCATCGGTTCGATGCTCAACTCGGGCGACTGCGTCGTCAGCGACAAGCTGAACCACGCGAGCATCATCGACGGCATCCGGCTCACGAAAGCCGAGCGCATCCTGTACGAGCACGTCGACCCGGACGACGCCGAACGCGCGCTCCAGGAGGCGCGCAGCAAGGGGTACCGGCGCGTCCTGCTCGTGACCGACGGGGTCTTCAGCATGGACGGCGACATCGCGCCCCTTCCCGACCTCGTCGAGCGCGCGGAGCACTACGGCGCAGCGGTGATGGTCGACGACGCGCACGCGACCGGGGTGCTCGGCAGCCACGGCCGCGGCACGACCGACCACTTCGGTCTGCACGGACGCGTCGCGCTCAACATCGGCACGCTCAGCAAGGCGGTCGGTGTCGTCGGCGGGTATGTCGCCGCTTCGCAGATCGTTCGCGATCACCTGATCCACAAATCGCGGCCGTTCCTGTTCTCGTCCTCGCACCCGCCGGCGGTCGTCGCCGCGTGCATCGCGGCGATCGACGTGCTCGAACAGGAGCCGCAGCTCATGGAACAGCTGTGGAGCAACACGCGCCATTTCAAGAGCGGGTTGCGCGAGCTCGGGTTCGACATCGGCAACAGCGAGACGCCGATCACTCCGGTCATGTGCGGCGAGGCGCCGGTGGCGATGGAGCTCTCGGACCTGCTGCTCGAGCGCGGCGTCTTCGCGCAGGGCATCGGGTTTCCCACCGTCGCGCGCGGCCGGGCGAGAGTCCGCACCATCGTCTGCGCCACACACACGCACGAGCAACTCGATCGCGCGCTGCTCGCCTTCGAGGAGGCGGGAACCCGGCTCGGCCTGATCGGCGGCGGCCACCGGGCGTAACGCCATGCTGCCGGCACGCTTCTGCGAAGTGCGTCCTCTCCGAGGACGGCAAGGCCCGCGATGACCCATCGCACCCCTGCCGAGCTCGAGGAGGAGCGGCTTGAGATCCTGGCCGCGCAGCGCGACCGAGCGGCCTTCGCGGCGCTCTACGAGCGCTACGTCGACCAGATCCATGCCTACGTCTACACACTCACCCACGACATGGAACAGGCCGACGACGTGACAGCAGCGACCTTCACACGGGCCATCGAGGAGCTTCCACGCTTCGAGTGGCGGGGCGTGCCGTACTCGGCGTGGCTGTACCGCGTCGCCGGGAACCTCGTGTCGCGCGACCGCCGCAGACCGGGCTGGATCGAGCTCGAGCCGCGGATGCTCCCCGACACCGGAGCCGACCCGTCGGAGCACGCCGAGGCGAACGACCGTGCCGAGGAGGTGCGCTCCGCGGTGGCCGCGCTCCCCCACGACCAGCGTCAGGCGATCCTGCTCCGCTTCGGCGGGGATCTCCGCAACCGCGAGATCGCCGAGGTCATGGGCAGAAGCGAGGGGGCCGTGAAGCTGCTCACCTTTCGCGCGCTGACCGCACTCCGCCGCCGGCTCGGCGCACCACTGCCCGCCGAGCGCCTCACGAGATCGGGGTCGTGATCGACGAGGACCGCCTCGACGCGGCGCTCGACAGCGATCTCGCCGCGTTCGCGGCATCTCCGGAGCTGCGCGACCTCGTCGACATGAGCGCTGAGGTTGGCGAGGCGCTCGATGCACCCCGCCTGACCCGTGCGGCACGGGCGCGCATCTATGCCCTGGCCGTCTCGAACGCACGACCTCGCCGCGCCGGGGCCAGGCTTCGGGCGCTCGGCCTCGACCGCAGGGTGCAGGCGATCGCCGGAGGCGCCGTGGTCACGCTCGCCGCAGCGACCGCGGTCGGTGTCGCGGTCGCGCGCGGCAGGCATCACGCCCCCGCGTCCGCCTGAGCGATGGAAGCCGAGCCGGATCTCCCCGACGCGGAGCGGGAGCGCGTCCGTCAGCGCGACCGCAAGCGCGAGCGCAGGATGGTGGTCGACAACGCCGGCATCAAGCGAGTGCTCCCGGCGATCGCCGAGAAGCGTCGCAGGGCGGCGACGCCCGAGCGGCCTCAGGATTCGCCGAGCTGACCGATGAGGACCTGGGATCCGGTCGGGGCCGGGCTGCCTCCGACGGGCTCGTTCGTCGCCGCGATCGAGTCGTAGCCGTCGAGGCTGCCGTTCACGACCGCGGTCCAGGTTCCCCCGTTCGGGCTCGGGGTGAGGAACGCGACTCCCCTGGGCGCACCGTGCGCCGGGATGAGCCAGACCTCGTACACCTCGTTGCTGGGCAGCGAGGCGAGACCCTGCACGCTCAGCACCGATTGACTCCTCGACGCGTCCACTTCGAACGTGCCCGTCACCGAGTCCTGCGAGGTGCCGCCCGACACCACGTATGAGATCGGCTGCGGTGTCGAGAGCCGGCCGGTCATCCCCCAGATGGCGAGGACGAGCGCCGCGGCCACAGCCACGGCGCCGACGACGGTGATCGCCCGGTTGGCGGGGATCGCGGCGACCAGGCGCCGCCACCACGGCAGCTGCGCGTTGGCGCTCGCCTCGGCGTAGACCTGCGCCATCAGATTGCGGCGCAGGCGCGCCGGCGGCGGGACCGGGTCGAGGGCGGCCGGGAGGAGCGAAGCGACGTCCACGTACTGCGCGGCGACCTGGCGGCACGCCACGCAGGTGGCGAGGTGGCGCTCCATCTCGTCGCGCTCGGACGGCTCCAGCGCCCCGACCGCGTCGAGTGCGAGGAGATCGTTCGCCTCGTCGCAGTTCATTGCGGCTGCCATGGCGCCTCCAGGCGATCGGCGAGGGACGTTCGCAACTTGTCCAGGGCGATGCGGACGCGGCCCTTGACCGTCCCGAGCGGGACCTCCATCGCCGTCGCGATCTCGGATTGCGACAGACCGCCGTAGTACGCGAGCTCGATCGTCTGACGCTGCTCCACCGGGAGCTCGGCGAGCGCCTTGCGGACCTCTTCGCCGCTCAGCTCCAGTGCCACCGCCGCCCAGGGATCGGAGATCACCGGCTCGATCGACTGCCCTTCCATCGGCGTGTCCAGACGGGTGCGGTGGCGGTCGCCCCGCAGGCGGTCGATCGCCCGGTTCCGGACGATCGTGCAGACCCAGGCCCGCAGCGATCCGCGGCCGGGTTGGAAGGTCGCGCCCCGTCGCCAGACCGAGAGGAACGACTCCTGCACCACGTCCTCCGCCGCCCCGCGATCGCTCAGGATCCGCAGTGCCACGGTGTGGGCAAGGCCACCGTATCGGTCGTACAAGGCTTCGATCCCTTCGGGCGAATGGGCAGAGATCGAGCGGACAATGTCGTCGTCAGTAAGGTGCACTCATGCTCCGACACGCGCTCGGGGGCCGCGCGTCTGTTGGTACGACCGCTTCCACGGGATTGGATCACGCAGACAGGCGCCGGCTCGTACGAACCGGGGCACGATGACCTTGCCTACGAGACCTTGACGCGCCCGCCGCGAACTCGCGCCGCGGTCGACTGGAGCAGGACGGGCTCGTCGGGTTGATGGACGACCACCGCCGCCGCCGTGGGCCGCAGGCTCGTCGCGGCCGGGCCTTCGAAGACCACCTTGACCGCGCCGGACGCCACACCGGCGTTGGCGATCGTCAGAGCCGCGGCGTACTCGTCGAGCGGGAAGCGGTGCGTGACCACGCCGTCGACCGGGAAGCTCGCGTCGCTCAGCCACTCCCGGATCGTTCCGAAGGTGCGGCGTCCGTCGGGCTCACGACCGTACGAGGCCGCGCCGCGGACGGTCAGCTCGCGTGCCCAGATCAGCGACCACTCGATCTCGTGCCGGCCGGATCGTCCGCAGAGGACGAGGGTGCCGCCGGCGCGGAGGAGGCGCACCGCGAGATCGATGCTCAGCGCCGACGCCCGGCAGTCGAAGACGACGTCGACGCCGCCGTCGAGGACCGGAAGGCCGCCACCCGCAGGGCGCATGACGCGCGCCTCCATGTGCTCGGCGGTCTTCTGGAGCAGCTGCTCGGAGGAGCCGTGCCAGACGCGGTTGGCGCCGATGGACCTGATCGCCATGAAGGCGGCGTTCGGATCCCCGTTCAGCGGAGCGGCCTCGCGGTGCCTCCGGCCAAGTCGGGGCCGGGTGCTGCTGCGCGCGTCGTGGAGCACGATGATGTCGAGGTCGGGATGCATGCGCCGCAGCGTCGCGACGATGAGGCGGCTCAACGTGCCGGATCCGATGACCACCGCCGTGTCACCGCGCCGCGTCCAGCGCATCACCGCGTGGAGGGCGGTCGCGGCCGGCTCGGCCAGCACGCCGCGCTGGTCGGAGATCCCGTCGGCAGGGACGAGCATGTCCTCGTGCACGAGGAAGCCCTCGCTCCACCCGCCGCCCGCACGCTCGCTCGATCCCACCGACCGGCCGGAGCACAGCGCCCCACCGCGATCCGCGTTCTCGCAGAGGTGGGTCTCACCGGAGCGGCAGCGACGGCACTCGGCGAGCCCCTTGTGCGCGCAGCGCAGCGTTGGCTCGACCAGGACGCGGTCGCCCTCGTGCGCCCAGCGAGTCGCTGCCGCGCGCTCGACGACGCCCACCACCTCATGGCCCGGGATGAACGTGCCGGCGGATCCGTAGGCGGTGAGGACGTTCGGGGTGGGGTCGCGATGGACCAGGGCGAGGTCCGTTCCGCAGATCCCCGCGAGCGCCGGACGGATCAGCGCCCACCCGGGCCCGGGCGGCACGGGGGTTCTGACATCACGGACCTCGACGGGAAGCGAGGAGTTCGCCTGAGCCCGCCGCCGCCGGCCCCGGCCGCCGCCGGAATCCATGAGGGACGGATCGACGACTAGCGCCCGCATTGAACGTACCGGTGGTTGAGATGGCCGCGAACCAGCGCAGCAGTGAGATCACTCATCGCCTGGACTACCCAGGATACCGTTGCTCACCGTGGGATTGCAGCACCCACAATGATTGTCATGGCCGACCAGCCGCCGCCACACCCGCCTTCCGTGACCGATCCGGGCGCCACGCCGCCCGGATGGGGAGCTCCGCCGGCAGGCTGGGGAGCGCCTCCGCCCGGGTGGGGATCGCCGCCGCCCGGCTGGGGCGGCCAGCCTCCGGGCTGGGTTGGGCAGCCGCCTGGATGGGGCGGACAGCCGGCCTGGGGCGGCCCGCAGCCGGGATGGAACCCGGGACCGATCCAGTCGCAGGTCGGCTCGGGGCGTTTCCGGTCGATGTCGGTCGGGGAATGGCTCGACGCCACGTTCACGCTCTACAGACGCAATTTCGTGCTGATCGCCTCGATCAGCGCCGTGGTGCAGATTCCATACGCGCTGCTCACGCTGCTCGTCTATGAGGTCACGGGCCTCGGCACGTTCGTGCGCTCGCCGTTCGGCAACGTCAACACGCAGACACTGACCCCGGCGCAGGCCACGGCGCTCATCAACTCAGCGCTCGGTGTCCTTGCGGTCTCCCTCGGATTGCTCATCATCACGGCGATCGTGGTGCTGCCGCTCGGCGAGGCGGCGACCACGCGCGCGGTGAGCGACCGCTATCTCGACCGCCCGACCTCGCTCCGCGCCGCGTACCGAGCGGCACTGAGCCGTCTCGGCTCGCTGATCATGATGAGCCTGATCCTCCTCGGCGCCTACATCTGCTGCATCCTTGCGGTCGGGCTGGTGGCCGTGCTCTTCGCCGCCGTCGGGGCTGGTGCGGCAGGGGGGGTGATCGTCCTTCTCGCGGTGCTCGCCTTCATCCCGCTCGTGATCCTGGTGCTCGTGCGCACCTGCGTCGCCGCGCCGGCGATCGTGCTGGAGAAGGTCTCCGGATGGAGCGGGCTGCGGCGGAGCTGGAATCTGATCAAGGGACGTTTCTGGCCGACCTTCGGACGCATCCTGCTGCTCGGCCTGATCTCCGGGATCATCTCGGGGGTGCTTGCCGCCATCTTCGAGCTCCCCGGATCGGCGTTCGACCCGAGCAACGCCTTCATCTACGACCAGCTGGCGAGCGGGCTCGCCGCAGTCTTCATCGGGCCGATCACCTATATCGGCGTGACCCTTCTGTACTACGACGTGCGCATTCGCACAGAGGGGTTCGACATCGAGATGCTCGCAAGCTCGCTGTGAGGCGGCTGCTCGCGGGCGGCGTGATCGCCACGTCTCTCCTGACCGTCGTGGCCTCCGGCAGCGCGCGCGTCACGGCCGCAACCACCTGTCTCACGACGACGTACATCGGCCTCCTCGACCGAGGCGACGCGGCACTCGCGTCAGTGCCGCCGCAGCCGGTGGCGGCGCTGACGGCGTTGACGCAGGCGGAGGATCTCGTGCCGTCGACCGGCCCGGTCCTTGGACCGATCATCGGCGGTCTCACCTCGACACCTCCCGACGTGACGGCGAGCCGCCAGGGCCTCGACCTTCTGACGAAGACGCTCGCGCTTCCCGCCGGGTCCGCCTGCGACGTCGACTCGCAGGCGGCGCAGAACGCGCTGCGCAACGTCTACGCGTCATCGGTTTTTGCCGATCTTGACCAGAAACCGGCTCCCTCGATCTTCGCGCAGATCGGAGCCGTGATCAACTGGGTGCTCTCGCATCTCTACGGGCTCCTCGGCAACGGCGGTTCGATCCTGCTCGGACTGCTCGTGGCGGCGGCGATCGTCGCCTTCGTGCTGTACCGGGTCCGCGGCGTCGCCGGCGGCCGCCGCGCCACCGCGCGAGCCGAGCCCGCCACGTCGGGGGACGATCCCGAACAGGAGTGGCGGCTCGCCCTTGCGGCGGCGCAGCAGGGGAATTACCGCGAGGCGATCCGCCGTGCATTCCGCTCGGCGCTGCTCGACGTCACCGGACGCCGGGCGCACATCGACCGCGCCTGGACGACTCGCGAGATGCTCGCCACCCTGTCCGGAGACGCGGATCTGCTCGCTGCGGTCGCGCCGGCGGCCGCGGCATTCGACAGGGCCTGGTACGGCGCGGAACCGGTCGTGGCCGCGGACTGGGAGGTTGCGCGAGCGCGGTGCGAAGCGGTGCGGAAGGTTGCACGGGCTGCATCGAAGGCGCCTGCTCCATGAGCCGGCCGCCGCTCTCCGCGGTGCTGGTCCTGATCGCCGCGATGTGCATCCTCGCGGTCATCGCAGTCGCCGCCGCCATCCCGCCGAACGACGAGACCAACCCGTCCTCGCGCTCCGCCGGAACGCTGGGAACGCTCGCGCTCTACACGTGGTTCTCGGACCTCGGCCTCAACGTGAACCGGATCAGCGGCAGCTTCGACCTGCACGGCAGTGACCTCGTCTTCTGCTACGACCCGACCGTTCCGCTGAGCACATCGGACGTCACCGCGCTCATGTCGTTCCTCCAGTCCGGAGGCGACGTGGTGCTCGCGCTCAGCACCGACAGCCTCGCGAACGCGGCCCCGCTGCTCGGCAAGCTCGACGTGGACCCCGCGGTGACCCGGGCCGGCGGTGTCGCGACCGTCGCGCAGCCGTTCGACAGCACCGACCGCGTGCAGTCGGTGCCCGTCGGTGCCGGCCTCACGCTCACCGACCAGGAGCCGCTCGTGCCGATGCTCGTCGAGGACGGGCAGGTCGTTGCGGGGATGGTGCGGGTCGGGAGCGGCGGTCGCGCGTACATCCTCGGTGACACCGAGCCGCTTTCGAACGACGGGCTTCGTCACAGCGATTCGTCGTTCCTGGCCCTCAGCTTTCTGCAGCGCTCGCGGGGCGGGCGGATCAGCTTCGACGAGTTTCACCACGGCGAGGGCTCCGGTGCGAGCGGAGCCGCGGCAATCTTCGGCGGGCCGGTGGGCCTTGCGACGCTGCTCGTCGCGCTGGTGGTGATCATGGCGCTCGCGATCAATGGCCGCCGTCTGGGTAAGCCCGCGCAGGACGGCGGTTCGGCGGCGGTGCCGAGTGCGACCGCGTACGTGACGGCGATGGGACAGCTGTTCTCCCGCAGCCGGCAGCGAGGACCGATCGCCGCGCGATACGCGGAGGAGCTGAAACGACGGATCGGCAGCGCCACCGGCATCGACTGGCACCTTGACGACGCATCCTTCTGCGCCGCGATCGTTGCGACCGGGGATCGTGGCGCCCCGGGCATCGCAGCGCTGCTCGCGCACGCTCGAGCGCTCGCGGCGGGCCGTCCCGAGGAGAGCGACCTCCTGCGCCTCGCGCGCGACGTCGACACCTGCGAGCGCGAATGGATGAGCGCGCCGGTCGGATGATCGATCCAGCGAGCGCGCAGGGCACAATGCCCGCAGTGGCAACCCCTAGCGACGCGTCGGCGCTGCGCGCATCCCTGCACGAGACCATGGGGCGTGCGGTCGTCGGTCAGTTGCAGGTGATCGACGGGCTCTACATCGCGGTGCTCTGCGGAGGCCATGTGCTGCTCGAAGGGGTGCCCGGCACCGCGAAGACGCTCATGGCGCGCACCCTCGCCGCGGCGCTCGACGCCCGGTTCACGCGCATCCAGTTCACGCCCGACCTGCTGCCTTCGGACATCGTCGGCACGAGCGTGTACCGGCCGGACACCGGGACCTTCGAATTCCGGCAGGGGCCGATCTTCACCGACACCCTGCTTGCGGATGAGATCAACCGTGCGCCCGCGAAGACCCAGTCGGCGTTGCTCGAGGCGATGGAGGAGCGGCAGGTCACCTCGGACGGCGAAAGCCGGACCCTCGGTGATCGATTTCTCGTGGTGGCTACCCAGAATCCCATCGAATACGAGGGGACGTATCCGCTCCCGGAGGCGCAGCTCGATCGATTCTTCTTCAAGCTCGAGGTGAACGTGCCAGAGCCGCCGACGGAGATGGTGATGCTCCGGCGCGTCGACAGCGGTTTCAACGCCCACGACCTCGACGCCGCCGGGGTGACGGCCGTGATCGACGCGGAGAAGCTCGCAGCGGTGCGGGCGGAGGTCCAGGCGGTGCGCGTCTCGGACGAGGTCCTCGGCTACATCTCCGCGATCGTGACCGCGACCCGGACGAGCCCCGACCTCGCGCTCGGCGCGAGCCCGCGCGGGTCGATCGCGCTCCTCCTCGCGGGCAAGGCGATGGCCGCGATTCAAGGGCGCAACTACGTCGTCCCCGACGATGTCAAGGACGTGTGCATTCCGGCGCTGCGCCATCGCATGATCCGGCGCCCGGAGGCGGAGATCCAGGGCGTGTCCGAGGTTGCGGCGGTCCAGCGAGCGGTGGGACGAGTCCCGGTCCCCAGGTGAGCGCCCCGCGATGACGTGGCGCGGCGCCGGCCTGCTGCTGGTTTCGATCGCGGTGATCGCCGGTGGCGCGGCGGTGCCGCTGCTGTTTCCGGCGGGGCTCGCGTTGCTCGCAGTCTCCATCGCCGCGATCGCAGTCGACTCACGCCGCGCAGCAGGCGCGAAGACCCTGCGGGTTCAGCGCGCATGCGCGGACCTCCTGTCGGTCGGCATCGCCAACCGCGTCTCGCTCGAGGTGAGCGCGCCAACGTCCGGGACGCCGGCGATGGTGCAGGAGCGGGTGCCTGCGGCGCTGCACCCCTCGCGCGTGCAGTGGCGTGTTCGCCTGCCCGTGCGGCTCGAGTACACGATCACGCCGATCGCGCGTGGCGATTCGACGCTGGGTCCCGCGGTCGTGCGCGTCACCGGCCCGTGGCGTCTCGGGTGGCGGCAGTCCACCGTCGGTGAGCCGCGCTCGGTCCGCGTCGACCCGAACCTCGCGGCAATCGACGTGTACGAGGCGCTGGCGCGGCGCGGTCAGCTTGCCGAGATCGGGCTGCGCACCATGCGGCTGCGGACCGAGGGCAGCGAGTTCGAGCGCGTGCGTGATGCGTTCCCGGATGACCCGCAACGCTCGATCAACTGGCGCGCCACCGCCCGCACCGGACATCTCATGGCGACCGAGCTCATTCCCGAACGCGCGCAACCCCTGGTCATCTGCCTCGACCACGGCCGCCTCATGGGCATCGGCGCCGGCGAGCTCACCAAGCTCGACCACGCCATCAACGCGGCGCTGCTGCTCGTGCACGTGGCGCTGCGCAGCGGGGATCGGGCCGGCATGCTCGCGTTCTCCGACACGGTCACGAACACGTTGCCTCCGCGCGCGGGGACCGCGCAGCTGCGCCGTTTCCTCGACGCCACGCGACCGATCGTCCCCGGTGAGACCGAGGCCGACTACGACGACGCGCTCACCTTCTACAGCCGGTGGCAGACGCGGCGCTCGCTCGTGGTGATCTTCACCGACGTCCTCGACCTCGACCAGGGGAAGGCGCTCATCCGGCAGTGTGCGCGCCTGCGCCGCCGCCACCTGCCGCTCGTCGTCACCGTGCGCGACCCCGCGCTCGACGACGCCGCCAACGCGGTGCCGCGGTCGGGCGAGGAAGCCTACGCGCGCGCGGTCGCCGGCGGGCTCATCGCCGACCGCGAGGACACGCTGCGCGTGCTGCGTCGCTCCGGGGTCGAGACGATCGACGCTGACGCGCGCACGCTGTCACCGCGGCTCGTGAACCGCTATCTCGACCTGAAAAGGCGAGCGCGTCTGTAACCAGACGCGCCCGCCGGAAAGACTATCGGCTCTTGCCTGCGAAGTCCCGTCGCGTGGCCGGGTCGAGGGCCATCGCGTAGAAGACGATGACCTTCAGGGCCAGGTAGACCAGGAAGACGAGGGTCGCCCCGCCGCCGATGTCGTTGTGCGCGAGGATGTCGATGACATACAGGATGCTCAGGACGTCGAGCACGATGATGAACCAGCGCGCGATGTTGGATGGACGACCCACGACGATCCCGAGAACCAGGTCGACGATGCCGATGACCAGGATCGGCACGCCGATGATGAAGAACAGCGAAGCCGCCAGGTTGACCACTGCGTCACCGAACTGCTTGACGTACTGGTCGTAGCCGGGGAGCGTCGCCAGGTGCGACGAGCCGGCGACGAGGATGTACACGCCGAAACCGACGAACGCGATTCCCGCCAGGACGCGGATGATCGCGAGCACAATGATGATCAGCTGCGCGATCGTCAGGAAGAACGTGCGCTTGTGGACCTTGACCGGAGCAACCGCGACCGGCTGCACGGCATACGGCTGTGGGGCCATCTGAGGCGGCGCGTACGCTCCGCCGGGATAGGGACCCTGCGGCGGCCCACCGGGCGGCCCGCTTGGCGGCGAGACACTCGGCGGTTGCGGGGGTATGTTCCCAGGTGGTTGGGGCGGCAGTGCTGCCACGATTGCTCTCCTCCTCGGTATTCCGTCTCGTTCCGTTGAGGACGGTTGCCGGATTCTAGACTTTGCGGACCACGAAGGTGCTGGCCATCTTGTCGGCCCAGCCCTGCTTACGCGGGTCGAATGCGGCCCAGATGAAGCCGATCGAGAGCACGAACCCGCTGATCACGAAACCGATGAAGCGTCCGATCGCGCGGCCCACCCCGATGTGCTTCCCGGTGGCGGCGTCGACCACATGCAAGCCGAGCATTCGCTGTCCGAGTGTCCCGCCGAGCTGCGACCAGAGGCCCACGAAGTAGAGGGCCTCAACAAGAAGCCCGAAGAGCTCGAATGGCGCGATGGCCCCCGTCAGGGTGCCGCTGCAGGTGCTGACGATCGTCCCGCTCGCGAGCGCGTTGTTCACGCAGTCCGTGTAGCTGGTGAGCGTCGAGCCCTCGGCCACGAAGAAGACGATGGCCAGCGGCACGCCGATGATGATGTCGTCGATGAGCAGCGCGACAAAGCGAATCCAGAACCCGGCATAGCCGATGCCCGGAGCAGGCCCGGCATGCGGCGGACCCGCATAGTACTGGGTCGGATACGCGGGTGGCGGGGGATGCGGGCCTGGCGGGAACTGGCCTCCGCTCCACGGACCTGGGGGCGGTGGTGGCGGATATGGCCCTCCGGAGGTCATTGCACCGCCGACAGTAGCAGGCCTTTGGCGTTTGTGACAGCTGCAGGCGAAACGTCACCTCAGGCTGTTTCCGGCAACGCCTCCAGCGCGGCGATGACGCCGCGGGTGATCTGCGTCGGCGTCGACGCGCCCGATGTGACGCCGATCCGGTGCATGCCTCTGAACCACGCCGGGTCGATGTCCGCTGCGGTGTCGACGAGATGGGCCGGTTTGTGCCCCTTCTCACGCACCACCTGCACGAGCCGCTGACTGTTGCTGCTGCGAGCGCTGCCCACCACCACCACGCACTCGACGTCATCGGCCGCGATGACCGCCGCCTCCTGACGCTCCTGCGTCGCGCGGCAGATCTCGTTGTGGACGGCGATGGTGGGAAAGCGTTCGACGAGGCGCTCGATGATCGCCTGTGTGTCCCACATGCTCAACGTCGTCTGACACGTGACCGCGAGCGGCCGACCGTCGGTCGGGTTCACGGCGTCAGCATCGTCGAGCGTCTCGATGAGCGTCGTGTGCTCCGGCGCGATGCCAAGAACGCCGGCGGGCTCGGGGTGTCCCCGCTTGCCGATGTAGATCACGTGGTGGCCGCTGCGGACCAGCTCGCGAACCAGGTCGTGGGTGCGGGTCACGTCGCTGCAGGTCGCGTCGACGACGTTGAGACCGCGCGCCTGCGCCGCCGCAACGACTGCTGGGGAGATCCCGTGTGCGGTGAAGATCACCGTGCCCTCAGTGACTTGGTCGAGCGCCTTCATGCGGTCGGTCTCGGCCACCAGCGCGACACCCAACTCTTCGAGCTCGCGGGTGACGTGCTCGTTGTGGACCAGGTACCCGAGCATGGTCACCTTCTCGTGTCCCGCGCGAGCCGCACCCTCACGTTTGGCGATGCGGATCGCCTCCACGACACCGTGGCAGTAGCCGCGTGGCGTGATCCTCACGACGTCCATCGAATTCAGTCTACGCGGGGCTCTCCGCAGGACGGTCGAAACGAAACGACGGGCGCCGGTGCGGGCTGCGTCCAGCGAGGATCAGCCACGAGTACAGCAGGATGCCCACGGTCGCGCCCACCGCGAGCTTGACCCCGCCGGGAAGCGCCGACGGTGAGACGAATGCCTCCAGCGTGCCCGCGATCACGAGCAGGCTGGCCGCGCCGAGCGCCAGCAGCACCGCGCGTTTCGCAACTCGGGCGAGCGCCTCGCTGCGGCGGAGCTGCCCCGGCCGCAGGATCGCATCGCCGAGCATCAGTCCGGTGCCGCCGCTGATGACGATCACGCTCAGCTCCAGCACACCGTGCGGGGCGATGAGCGACCAGAACTGGAAGTCGTACCCGCCGAGCCGGACCGCCGCGGCGACTGTGCCGAGCATCCAGCCGTTGCTGAGCAGGACAAACGCGGTGGGGATGCCGAGGAACACGCCGCCCGCGAAGCAGATGAGCGCAACGCGAATGTTGTTCTGGATGATGAACGCCGCGGCAAACGGCGCATCGGGTACGCCGGTGCTGATCTGGCCGCGCGCCATCTCATCGAACAGCGACGGCGGCACGAGCGACGCGCGCAGGTCCGGCCGCACGTCGACGGCCACCCATCCGGCGATGAAACCGATGAGCATCAGCGCCAGGCTCGCGACGATGTAGGGCCATGCTGCGCGGAACGACCGCGGCAGCGCGGTCGCGAAGAACGTCCCGATCGAGCCGACACGCATCGGCGTCCCGCGGTACAGCAACGGATGTGCCCGCGCGCAGAGCGTGTTGAGGTACTCCGTGATCGCCGCGTCGGGATGATCGCGTCGCGCGATCGCCAGGTCGCTCGACGCCTGCCGCAGCAGCATGCCGAAGCGCTCGATGTCGCTCGCGGACTGCGTGCGCAGCCTGCCCCGCTTCGCCGTCTTGATGGCGGCGTCGAGCTCGGCCCACCGTGCCTGCCGCTCCGCGATGAAGGTGTCGAAGCTCATGGGTGCCGCTCATCGAGTTGCAGGTACACGCGCTCGATGAACAGCTCCGGCGGCCACCGGCGCTCCGGTGCGTCCGGGGGGAGCGCGAGACGCTCGAGGAGTCGCTTCGCGATGTCCGCCGCGAGGCTCGCGCGCAGCAACTCGCTCAAACCCGGCCGTGAGAGGAAGACTCGCAACGCGTCGTGCTCGAACGTTCCGAGACGCTCGAGGCCGTCGATTGCGGGTCCCGCGTCGGGGGTCCGGAGAATGATCGGCGGCGGCGCGGTGGCGGCGGCGAGTGTGATGAGCGACCGATCGCGAACAACGAGCGTCCCGGCTGCGAGGTCGCCGAGGCGGCGCGTCTGCGGCTGGAAGAACATCACCACGAGGCCGATCAGCAGCACCGCGAAATCGATGATGCGAATGACGTTGCGCACCGCTACCGAGGAGAGGTCCACGGCGGAGCCGTCGACCTTGATGACGCGCAGTCCCATGGCACTCTTCCCTGGCGTCTTGCCCGTGGTCACCGCCTCGGCGACCAGGAAGTAGCCGAAATACACGAATCCCGCGAAGAACCCGACCGCCGCGCTGGCGAAGGTGGCCCCCTCACTGGTGGTCACGAAGGTCCCGGCCACCGCCGCCGCGAGCAGCGCCGCCACGAAGGTGAGCGGTATGGCCACAAGGTTGTCCAGGATCTGCGCGACGATCCGGCTGCCGAGCCCCGCCACCGTGTACCCCAGCGTGACGTTGTCGGACGTCTTGACGCTGATGGTGTCGAGCTGCGTCGAGTTCACCGAGTCATCGTCGCACGCCTGCCGCCGCCTGCTCCCACCGTCGCGAGACGGTGACCGCCGGCCACGGGATCACTCGACGACGACGACCGTCTGACCCTCCTGGACCACATCACCTTCGGCGACGAGGATCTGCATCACCGTCCCGGTGATGGGGCTTGTGATCGGGATCTCCATCTTCATCAACTCGAGGATCATCAGGGTGTCGTCCTCCTCGACCGCCTGCCCGATCTCGACCACGATCTTCCAGAGATTCCCCACCAGCTCGGCCTTCACGTCCGCCACGTTGCCCTCCTCACACCGGTGGAACGCCGTGCTTGCGCCAGGCGCGCCGCTGTCGTTTCGTTGCAGCTCCCTCGAGTGCGTCGATGATGACGCGCCGGGTGTCGGCTGGGTCGATGATGTCGTCGACCATCGCCCATGACGCCGCAATGAAGGGATCGATGGTCTGTCGCACGGTGTCGGCGAATGCCGCACGTGCCGCTGCCGGATCCTCCGCGGCCGCGATCTGCTTCGTGAAGATGATGTCGACGGCGCCTTCGGGACCCATCACCGAGATCTCCGCGGTGGGCCACGCAACCAGTGTGTCCGGCTCGTACCCTCGTCCGCACATCACGTAGTAGCCGGCGCCGTACGCCTTGCGCAGGACCACGGTCACCTTGGGAACGGTGGCCTCGCTCACCGCGAAGAGCATCTTGGCGCCGTGCCGGATGATCCCCTGCTTCTCGACCTCGGTACCGACGATGAAGCCGGGCACGTCCTGCAGGAACACGAGCGGGACGTTGAACGCATCGCAGAGCCAGACGAAACGGGCCGCCTTGTCGGCGGCGTCGATGTCGAGCGCGCCTCCCTTGATCATCGGCTGGCTCGCCACGATCCCCACGCTTCGTCCGTCGAACCGGGCGAACGCCGTGATGATGTTGCGTGCGAATGTCGGCTTGATCTCGAACACATGACCGTCGTCGGCGAGGCGGCGGACCACCTTGCGCATGTCGTACGCCGCACGCGGGTTGGTCGGCACCAGCTTCGCCAGGCCGTCGACCTGGCGGTCGCGAGGATCGCCGGTCTCGCGCCGCGGTGGCGCCTCGCTGTTGTTGGACGGCAGGAACGACAGAAACTCGCGCACTGACGTGATGCAGGCCGCGTCGTCCTCGACCTCGAGGTCGCCGACTCCGCTGACGTAGCAGTGGATCTGGCTCCCGCCCATCTCGTGGTCGGTGGTCTCCTCGCCGGTCGCCGCCTTGACCAGCCGCGCGCCGCCGAGCGACATGCTGCTCGTCTCCTTGACCATGGGCACGAAGTCGGCGAGGCCGGGGATGTACGCGGTTCCCGCCGCGCAGGGTCCGAGCATCGCCGCCACCTGGGGCACGACGCCGGACATCTGCACCTGCTCGTAGAAGAGGGCGCCGCTGCCGGCGAACGTGCTCCCGGCTGCTTCCTGGATGCGTGCCCCTGCCGAATCGAGCAGCCAGATCATGGGCAACCTGTTGAGCATCGCCTTCTTGCGGAGGCGCGCGACCTTCTGCTCGCCGATCATCCCCATGGATCCGGCCATGACCGTGAAGTCGTAGGCGGCGCAGTACACGCGACGGCCGTCCACGAGGCCCTCGCCGGTCACCACGCCATCGGCGGGCGTGCGGTCGGGTTCGGTCACCCCGCCGGTCATCGAGTGCTGATGGGCGAGGAGGCCGAACTCGACGAAGGTGCCCGCGTCAAACAGGAGATCGATCCGCTCCCGAGCCGTGAGCTTGTTCCGGCCGTGCTGCTGCTCGATGCGGTCCGTCCCGCCCATCGCAAGCGAACGAGCGCGTCGCTCCCCGAGCGCGGCCGAGAGCTCGTCGAGCCCCGGCGTCTCCCGGGCCTCGGTCACCGGTCGTCCGGGCCGGTGCTCATCGACGGGTGATCGTCAGGCGGCGACGCCGATGATCCGTCCGTCGATCCAGCCGGTCCAGCCGTTGGAGCAGATCACGCGTGCCCAGGCCCCGCGGACCTCGGCAACCTGGATCGGCAAGCCGGGTGCCAGGTTGGCAACGACAGGCCCAGACGGATCCGGCGCGCTCCAGGCACGAAGCCCCTGCGGCGGCACGGAGTGGCTCGGGACCCACTGGCTCGCCGCCGGCTGCGCCTGCATGGGCTGGGCCTGCACCGGTTGTGCCTGGACGGGCTGCGCCTGGTACGGCTGCTGCGCGGGCTGCGGCGTGTATGCCGGCTGGGCCGCAGGCTGGGCGGCGGCAGGCTGCTGCACCGGGAAGGTCGTGAAGCTTGGAGCCGGGAGCGGCTGCGGCACGGGAACCGCCGCCGGCACGGGGGTTGGCGCCGGCACCGCGGCGGGCTGTGCGACCTCGGCGGCTGCCGCCACTGCGGGGGTCGTCGGAGTCGGCGTCGTCTCGAAGGTGTCGGCCGCGGCTGCTGCGGCAGCGCTGTCAGCCGCCGCGACGCCGTCGTCGGTCGCGGCTGCGGCAGCCGTATCCGATGCCGTGTCTGTCGTCGTGCCGTCGTCCGGCATGTCGGCGAGGTCGGTGTCCTCATCAGGAGCAACAACCTCGGCGCTGATGGCATCGAGGAGCGTGCTGGTGCGCGCGAGCTCGGCCACCGCCTGGACAAAGGTGTGCTTGCTCAGCCCGTCGAGGTAGACGTACGTCTGGGCGACAACCGTCGTGTCGGCGCCCGAGCGCTCGACGGCTGCGGTCACCGACCCGGGTCGCGACGCGATCAACTGGTTCGCCGCGCTCACGTTGTCGCCGCTGAGGGTCAGGCTCCGGCGGATGGTCACGCGGTCGGCGCCGTCGCCCTTCAGGACGACCAGGTCGACCGGTGTGCTGCTCAGCGTTCCGGACTTGAGCCCGAACGCAAAGTCGGTCCCCGGCTCGAAGCGGTCGGTCGTTATTTCCAGGTCGTCGTCTGACGAGCACCAGTTGGTGATGCTCTGCTTGACCTCATCGGCTGATGGCATTGGTGGTCTCCTCTCCTCGTCCTCGAAGAATGGGGGCGACTATACGGCGTTCAGGAAGCGTGGGCTGCCTTCGGTGCAGTGTCGGCCATGGACAGCAATCCGTCGAGCACGTCACCGAAATTATTCAGGTCCAGCGAGAGGTGCCCCTCACCGGGCAGCAGATGCTCCTCCGCCCCCGGGATTCGGCCGGCGAGCCAGGCTCCATGCTGCACCGGCACCATCAAGTCCGCATCGCCCTGCCATATGGCAACGGGGGTCGTGATGGACGCGACGTCGAACCCCCACGGCGTCACGAACGCGATGTCATCGTCCCGCCACCCGGCGATGCCGGTCGAGACCGCGCGGCGAAAGCTCGTCGCCAGGTAGTCCGCGTACTCGCCGGTGAGCGCTCGCTTGTCGACGTCGCTGACAAGCCCGCCGAGCGCCGCGGCCACCTCAGCGCCCTGCACCCCCTTGAGATCGGCAGCCTCACCCTCCAGCAGCGGGGTCAGCGCCGCGGCTCCTTTCATGCTCGCGTCGAACTCCTCGAGGTTCTCCGGCCCCATGCCGCCAAACCAGTCGAGGCCGTCGGCGGGCCACGGCGCGACGCCCGCTATGGACGCGGTGGCGAGCACCCGGTCCGGCAGAAGCGCGGCGCACGCGAGGGCGTGAGGGCCGCCGCCCGATTTGCCGGCGCAGAAGAACGAGTCGAAGCCGAGTGCGTCGAGGACGACCGCGACGTCGGCGGCGACGTCCCCGACCGACCTGCCAGGACGCGCGGTCGATGCCGCATACCCGGGCCGTGAAAACGTGACGAAGCGAAGACCTCGACTGCTGGTCTCGGCGGTGGCCGGCGGGAACAACCCCGCAGCCGACGGGGTTCCGCCGTGCCAGAAGAGGCAGCGGCCGTCCTCGGGTCCGACCGACACAACCTCCAGGTCGCGTCCGTCGGGGGTTGTGATCGTCTGCCAGCGCGGCTCGTAGCTCATCGCGTCATGGTACTGAGCGTCTGCGGCGACGGACCCTCGCCGTCACGCCTCGAGGTCGTAGGCGGTTGCGTGCGACGCCTGGTAGAGACCGATCTCCCCGCCACCCGGGACGAGCATCCGGATCAGACGGCCGAAGCGCGTGTCCGTCACGGGACCGCTGAAGGCAGCACCTTTGGCGGCCAGGTCCGCGACGGTCCGCTCGATGTCGTCGCACAGCAGGAAGAGCTCGTGGTGACCACCGGGGGAAAGCTCTCCGGCGGGGTGGACTCCCAGCTCTGCCGGCGGCAGCTTGAAGATGAGCCAGCCCCCGTGCGCGTCGACGTTCGGCATGTCGAGAACCTCGCGGAAGAAAGCACGCGCCGCCTCGGGATCGTCCGCGTACAGGATCGCGTGCGCCGCGATGATCATCTCGGGTCGCGTCCGGTGAGTCCGAGGAGCCGCTGCATCAGCGGCGCATCGTCGGGGACGGCGATGGCGGGCCCGAACACGCCGAACTTCCGCCACTCGTCGGCGACCGGGCTGATCTCCTCCCACAGGCCCTCGACCAGATCATCCGGAAGAGTCGGATCGACCCCGATCACCCGGGCGATCTCCCAGGCGCGGAAGCCGCGAAAAGCATTGATCTGCCAGAGGTATTCGCGTACCGAGAAGTCCCCGAATGACAGATGCGCCGTGCGATCGAGGTCGTCGAGTGCTGACGCGGCGGTGCACGCCTTGTCGACGATCGCGGCGAAGGCCGCCTTCGGGTCCTCGCCGAGCAGATCGCCGTCGTACTTCGTCTTTCCGGCCTCGTCCATCGTGCGTCCGGCGAGCATGTCCGGCACCCACGCGTCGTCATATGCGTGGTACTGGATGATCGTGCGCAGCGTCGGGCTGTTCGCGTCCCCTCGTCGGGCGAAGGTCGCCGGCATCTGCATGTCCCACTGGTCGTCGGCTATCTGCCCGACCACGCGATTCAGCGCGTGGTCGGCAAGGATGAAGACGTCTGTTTCGCTCATGTCATCTCCTGTGTGTGCGACGGGATTGTCGCAGTTAGGCGCTCGCGGATGACGTGCGCCGCTCCAGCAGCAGCACGTCGCGCCAGCGCCCGTGCAACCGCCCCAGGCGTTCACGCGTGCCGACGACGCGAAAGCCGTGGTGCAGGTGCAACTGCACGCTCGCAGCATTCTCGGGAAATATCCCTGCCTGCACGGTCCAGATACCTACAGCCTCGGAGTTCTCGATCAGACGCTCGAGCAGCGCGCTGCCGACGTGCTCGCCGCGCGCAGCCGCTGCAACGTAGATGCTGACCTCCGCGACTCCCTCGTATGCACATCGGTCGGACACCGGCGATAGCGCGGCCCAGCCGATCACATCCTGCGCACGCGTCGCGACGAGGCGATGCACGGGTGGATGGTGCGACGACCACTGTTCGAACGTCGGTGCCTCGGTCTCGAACGTCGCCTCGCCGGTGGCAATGCCTTCGCCGTAGATGGCGCGCACCCTCGGCCAGTCGTCGTCGCGCATGGAGCGCACGACCGTATTGGTGATTGAAACCGGGCCCGGATTCACTCCTCGATCATGATGGCGCCCGAGCGGCCAGAGATGTCGGCGTGGGGGGCCTTCGCGCGCGTCCGAGTTGCCGAAAGGGAGCCTCGACGTACCGGTATGACGCACAGGCGCACACGAGCGAGGCAGCAGCGAGCACGCCCACTCGAGCCAGCGGAGGTGCGGTCCGGAGCAACAGATCACCCCAGACGATCACGGGCGTTTGCCACAGGTAGAGCGAATACGAGATGCGCCCTAGGCTTCTGAGCGGCGGCCAGTTCAGAGAACCGCCGCCGCCCGTGGTGACGAGACGCGCGATCACGATGGCAGTGGCAACGGTTACGACCACCGGTCCCAACAGGCTGAAGAGCCGGTCCGCACCCGCAGGCGCCGTGACCACCACAAAGGCGACAGCCGCGAACACGTACGCTGACGCGATTCCCCCGATGCGCGGGAGCCTCCCCCGGGAGAGCGCAAGTGCAAGAGCGCAACCTGTCATGAGCGCGAATGCGTTGGTGTCGGAACCAAAGTAGATGCGCACCGCTGAGGCGTGGAGGACGGCGTAGAGAAGGGCGCGATCGACCAAGGCCACGACCGTCAATGCTGCCGCGACGTGGAACGCCCGGCGCGGTCCACCGCGATTGAGCGCGAGGAGGAGGGCGATAGGCCACAGAAGGTAGAACTGCTCCTCCACGCTCAGCGACCATGTCTGCGCGAGCGGGTCGCCGGTGACCGATGTGCCTGCGGGTATCCAGTTGTAGAAATACAGCAGTGCGGGCACGACCCGTCCGACGATGTGTGCGACGTCGCGATTGAAGGCGTCCACCGCCGTGACCGCGACAAGGACGACCACAAGCGCTGGAAAGAGACGTCTGATCCTTCGGGCGTAGAAGGCTCGGAAGTCGATGTGTCGATGCGCATGCCACTCACGCGCCAGCAGGCTGGTGATGAGGAAGCCGGAAATGACGAAGAACACAGTCACGCCGACAACGCCGAGGCTCTGAGTCAGAGGGATGTCGAGATGATTGATCACCACCAGCGCAATCGCGATTCCGCGTAGCCCGTCCAGGGCGGGCAGATACCCCATCCACCATGTCTCACCCTTCCTGTAGTCCACGGTCCGAGCGTACCGGGAGCTGGGACGGTGCGTTGTCACCACTCCGCAACGAAATGGCCGTTACACCGAGTGCTGCCCGAGGCACAGTGGTAGCCCCGGCAGGAATCGAACCTGCGCACATGGTTTAGGAAACCACTGCTCTATCCACTGAGCTACGGGGCCGCGTAAGCGTTTTGACTGCGCAGCACGCGCACGCCGCGTGGGCGCAGAGAGATGGTAGCCGGGAGAGCCGCGCTGTACCATGTGCCGTCGCATTCGACATGCTCGCCGGGCGAAGGAGGGACGAACATGACTGATATTCCTCAAGCCGCACCTCGTTCGGAGGACGGTCAATGGTGGTGGGACGGCGCACAGTGGCAGCCGGTCGCCGGAGCCGCGAGTCCTGCCGCCGCTACCGCAGCCTCGGGGACGGCGCAGGATGCAGCTCCAGCAGCGGCAGCCGCGGGGACAGCGCAGGATGCCGCTCCAGCCGCAGCCGCTCCTGCCGTAGGCGGACAGCTTTCCGAGGACGGCCAGTGGCAGTGGGACGGCTCTGCATGGCAGCCCGCCGCCCAGGGAGGAGCCCCCGCCGGAGCCGCCGCTCAGGCAGCGGCCGATCCCGCACCGGGTGCCGCTGCTCAGGCGGCCGATCCTGCAGCGGGCGCTCCCGTGACCCCGGTGAATATGGGCGACGCGACCCTCACTGTTGCGAAGCCGCAGGTCGAGGTCATCACGATGGTAGATGGCACCACAGGGGTGAGCGTGATCTACAACGTGACCAACGCCGGGAAATCACCGATCGTCGCGGGCACGCTCATACCCAAGGTGATGGCGGTATCGGATCACTCCGCGGAGGGCATCGCGTCGTTCGATGGACGCCCCTTCGACGCGTTTGGGATCGGTGAGTCACACGAGGATCTGGTGGCACTCCAGATCGACCCCGGGGCATGGGATGTGTTCGTCCAGGTCGTCAATGCCAACGGCGACTCGATGGGGATGTCAGATGGCGCGCCGGTCACTGTTCCCGGGCGCGTGGCCATGGCTCAGGCCTTCGACGACAAACAGTCGTACGCGCTGTCGGTGACGATCGAGCAGGTTGAGCATCTCTCGGACAACTTCTTCCGCGTGCATTACATCCTTCAGAACAACTCCGAGCGCGAACTGCCGGCCGGCATGCGCGTGGTCGGGCAGCTCGGTGGGGATGCGAGTGAGCAGTACTACACGATGACGTCGGGCCTGCCGGCCCATCAGCAACACAATCACTACCTCACCCTGGAGGCGCAGTACCCGAACAAGCTCACCGCGACGATCATGGTCGACAAGGAAGGTCCGAGCCAGGTGTCGGACACCGTCGAGGTTGACATCACCGATGACGGCACCCCGACGATGAGCCTCTGACCGCGGGCACATGAGCCGCCTGCGCACGGTGGCTGCGGTCACCATCGTGGCGTTGTCGTTCCTCGCAGCGTGCGGCTCGGCCGGCAATCCGGCTCCATCCTCGCAGGGCACCACATCAGAGCCGGCGACGCCGCTGCCGACCCCGGCGCCGACCATTGCGCCGCTCTCGACAGCGGCGGCAACGAGCGCGGAGCTGAGTGGTCTTGCCGCGATGGTGTACCCGCCATGCACGCCGAGCACCTGCGCGGGAGCGGCAATGTTCACGACGTGCGACGCGGGCTCGTCGGGAGCGGACGTGTTCGCGCCGTGCCCGCTGACCCCGCGGCTCGTGACCCAGCTGGAGGATGACGTCGCGGGGACGCCGAGCGCTCCGGACCCGCTCGGGGGCGGGCAGGACCCGGAATGGGCGACCGAGGCGTTCAACGCGGTTCCCTCGTCGACTGGCGGGATCATCCATGTCTCGCTCGGTTTCGGTGCGGGAGCGGCGCCGGAGAAGATCGACCTGCTGGTGGTGGTCCGGGGCAGCGCGCTCCAGGTCGACGACATCTACTGCACCGGGACCGATCCTGAGACGGCCGACGCATTCATCTCCGGCTGGCTCACCCGCTCCGTGTGCTCCTCGTAACTCGTAGGCTTCCGCCATGGCGAGCTGCGACCACACCATTGACGAGCCTCGCGAGGGCACGCTGCGCCAGCGGTTGGATCACGTCGGACGGACCCATCTCGACTTTCGCAGGCGCGCCGCGCTACGCCTGCTGGCGTCGTTTCTCATCACGTTCGCGCTGATCCGGCTCCTCACCTACTCGATCCACAACAACCTCGGACCCTTCCACGACATCGTCATCGGCGGTGGATCCGGAGGAACGATCCACATCCATCACTACATGTGGGGTCTGTTGCTGATCGCCATCTGCGGCTTCCTCGCGCTCAGCCTCGAGGCGGCGAAGTGGCACCCATTTCTCGCGATCCCGTTCGGCATCGGCCTCGCACTCGTCCTCGACGAATTCGCGTTGCTCCTGCAGCTGAAGGACGTGTACTGGGCGCAGCAGGGCAGGATCAGCGTCGACATCGGCGTGATCGTCGCTGCCGGGCTGCTGCTCTATTACCTCGGACAGTGCTACTGGCACGACGTCATCGCCGAGCTCCGCAAGGGATTCGGCTACGTGCGCACGCTCGAGGCACATGTCCTGGGCGCATCCGAATCCAGCCAGGACGTGAGCAGGCTCGTGGGGGGCAGGTGATCCGGACGTAACCAAAACGTTCGGTTCGGGGCCGAACTCGGACGTACCATCGGCCGGTGATCACGGCGCTGCGCGAGCGGCGGGCCGGGACTGATGCCCGCGCCGATGCCGCCCCCGCCGGCCGTCGGTGGTGGCTCGACCCGGGGATTGTCGCGCCGATCGGCGCCGCGATTGCCTATCTGGCAGTGGTGGCCGTGCGCCTGCCCGGGGTGCTCACATCGTTCTACTGGTACAGCGATTTTCCCGAGACGCTGCGTCTCGGCGTTGCGGCCTTTCACGGCGGCTACGGCCAGGGGTTGCCGGTACCGAGCCAGAGCGGTCTCGGCCCTCTCTGGTTGATCGGCCTGCTCAACCAGATCACCGGGAACGATGCCGCCGGGATGGCGGTCGGAGGCCTCCTGGTCGCGCTCGCAGCCGGGTTCATCGTCTGGACCGCGCATCGCGTCGTCGGAACGCGCGGAGCGGTGGCGGCTGCCGTCCTGTGCGTCGCGTCGCCCCCTGTGGTCGCGTGGGAGGCGCTCAACCCGGTCGCGCACGAGACGACGCTCCTCATGACCGCGGTGTGCGCGTGGCAGCTGGTCGCGCTCGCCCAGGCCCCTCGAGGCCGCAAGCTCGGCTCGTCGATCGGCGTTGGTGTGCTTGCGGGAGTCTGCCTTCTCTCGGACCCGATGGTCATCACCGCGGCCGTTGTCCCGTGGATGATCTGCGCTGCGGTCATTGCGCTGCGCCGACCCGAACGCCGGATTGCGGTGGCGGTCACCACAGGCACCGCGATCCTTGCATCGGCGTTGCTCGCCGTGCTCGCGAGCGCGAGCGGCGTGATCATGCGCAGCAACGCTGGTCTGTCACCGTCGCTCAACGGCATCACATCAGGCCTCCGGACGACGGCGCTCACCCTCGGGCAGATGGTCACCGGGGTCTGGTACAGCGCGTCGTTTCCAGACGTGATCGCCATCGCTGCCTTCGCGCTCTTCGCGGCGCTGCTGTACATGGTGACGCGAGAGGTGACGCGTCGCTCGCCGGGCGCAGTTGCCGGACGCGACCTCTATGTGTGGTTCTGGATGCTTTCGTGCGCCGGGCTCATCGCAAGTCTGTGCCTGACCGGCCTCGGCATCCAGTACGACCCGATCAACCAGACCGGCCACTATGTCGACGGACTGTGGTTCGCGATCGCCGCGCTGCTGCCGCTCGGACTCCTGCAGCGCGGCATGGTGCGCCGGGCTGTGACGGTGAGCGTGACCTCGCTCGTGGTCATTGCCGCAGTCGGTGTTGCGCGCATGCCGTCGTATCCGTTCGAGGATCCGGACTATGTGGACGGCCCCCAGCTCACCGCGACACTTGCGCAGCTCGGGTTGCAGCACGGATACGGTGGGTACTGGGAGTTGTACGCCATCGGCTGGCACACGGACCAGCGCATCTCGGCGCTGCCGCTCCAACAGTGCCGCACCGCGTCAGGGGTGAAAGGTCTCTGTCACTACGAGTTCTCAGCGCCCGCCTGGTTCCAGGCGCAGCCCGGTCCCGTGTTCGTCATCGCGCTCACCGACTCCTGCTACAACAACGATCTCTGCATCAACGTCGCCAACCTGGCCGGATTCCCCAAACCGGAGGCGGTGCGAACCGTGGGGCTGCTGCAGGTGTACATCTACGCCGATGATGTTTTCGCCGGCCTGCCGATCGCCACTCGCCCATAGCCTGCGCTCCGCTCTCGCGGTGGGGCGCATACTGATCGGGTGGCTGCACTGATGGTTGGCGAGGCATGCACGCTGTCCGTCGACATGTCCGCGCGGCGCTGGCTCGACGATCACCAGGATGTGTCTCGCCTGTTCATCGCATACATGTCGTCGCGGGCCTGCTGCTCCGGTGCAACGGTGTGCGATGTGCGCATCCGCGTGAACGTCGACACAGCGCGGCGTTCTGCCGCGAGCGTGCGGTGGACACCGCTGGGAAGCATCGAAGGTCGCGATGTGCTCATCGACTCGCGGCTCATCGATCGCATGCCCGCGCGGGCGCAGCTGCGGGTGAGAGGTGTCGGCAGGTTCCGGCGCCTGGACCTCGATCTTTCGGGCGAACAGTGGGCGGAGCTGCTCTATCCGGTGCCGCACTGAGTAACTGTCGGGAAGGGGAGATTCGAACTCCCGACCTCTCGGTCCCGAACCGAGCACTCTAACCTGGCTGAGCTACTTCCCGACGCCCGGCCGGATGATACCACCCGCGTTTGCGGCCCCCGATCGCGGCCCGACGAGGCATCGCCCCGCGTCGCATACTGAGGCAATCGCGCGGTGCCACCGCGCCAGGAGTCGAGGCACATGGGCCATATCACCATCGACATGACGATCAACGCTCCCGTTTCCACCGTGTTCGCGTATGTCGATGACTATCGCAACACGACCAAGTACATGAAGGACCTGGTGAGGTGGCAACCGACGGGCAAGGTCACGCACGGTAAGGGCGCGCAGTTCAACGTCGGCATGAAGGCAGGACCGACGACCTTGACATCCGTTGTCGATATCACGACATGGGCTGAGAACAAGACGATCGCCTGGCGCTCCAAAGAAGGGTTCAAGCAGGTGGGCACCTGGGGCTTCGCGCCGAAGGGCGAGAAGGCGACGAGCGTCACCTTCGACTTGGAGTACGAGTTCGGCGGCGGCATCGCCGGACGGCTGCTCGGCCGCGCCGCGGAACCGATCATGCGCGGCAACCTGCATCGCTCGGTGGAGACCCTCAAGCTGCACACCGAGAAGCTCGTCGCTGCTCGTGCCACACCAAAACCCGCGCCGAAGACCAGCACAAAACCTGCAACAAAGACCGCGACGCCGGTGGCCAAAAGCAGCACAAAACCTGCAACAAAGACCGCTGCACGCCCCCGCGCGAAAGCGAAAAACACTTAGAGAAAGCCGTTAGAATGAATCTCGTTCCCGGTGCCACGAGCCGGGTGAGGAGCGAGATCATGACGAGCGACAAGACAGCGGCCAACGGACACGAGTCGCACACGGGCGGCGTGCGGGTCAAGCGCGGCCTCGCAGAGATGCTGAAAGGCGGCGTCATCATGGACGTCGTCACGCCGGACCAGGCGAAGATCGCAGAGGACGCGGGAGCTGTCGCGGTCATGGCCCTCGAGCGCGTGCCGTCGGACATCCGCCGCGACGGCGGTGTTGCGCGCATGAGCGATGTCGGGTTGATCAAGGAGATCATCGCGGCAGTCACCATTCCGGTGATGGCCAAGGCGCGCATCGGTCATTTCGTCGAGGCGCAGGTGCTCCAGTCGTTGGGTGTCGACTACATCGACGAGTTCAGAGGTGTTGACTCCGGCGGACGAGGAGAACCACATCGACAAGTGGAAGTTCAGCGTTCCGTTCGTGTGCGGTGCGCGCGACCTCGGTGAAGCACTGCGCCGCATCGGAGAGGGCGCCGCGATGATCCGCACCAAGGGTGAGGCCGGAACCGGCAACGTCGTCGAAGCGGTTCGCCACATGCGTGCGGTCCGCGGCGGCATCCGGCGCATCGCAGCGATGTCCGAGGACGAGTTGATGGCCGAGGCGAAGCACCTCGGCGCACCCTTCGACCTCGTGCAGGAGATTCATGCCACGGGCAAGCTGCCGGTGGTCAACTTCTCCGCCGGCGGCATCGCCACCCCAGCCGATGCCGCGCTCATGATGCAGCTCGGCTGCGACGGCAACTTCGTCGGCAGCGGCATCTTCAAGAGCAACGACCCGCCGGCGTATGCGAAGGCAATCGTCGAGGCGACGACCTTCTTCGACAAGCCCGAGGTCATCGCCCGCGTGAGCGACGGGCTCGGCAAGGCGATGCCGGGTCTCGACGTCGCGTCGATGCCGGTCGGGGAGCTGCTTGCGACACGAGGTTGGTGATCCTGCCCACGCCTCGCCGGGGGCGTACACTAATCAGGTGCGAATGACGCGAAGACTGCCCCGCCGGGGACGGAGCCTTCGCGTCCGCTGAAGAGGGAGCGACCATCCTGCGGGTAGGCGTGCTCGCCCTCCAGGGCGACGTCCGCGAACATCTGACGGCACTGCGCGGTTGCGGAGCCGAGGCGACGTCGGTGCGCACCGCTGAGGATCTCGACGCCGTGGACGCGCTCGTCCTCCCGGGCGGCGAGTCCACAACGATGAGCCGGTTGCTCCAGGTCTTCGGCCTCGAGGGGCCGCTGAAGGAGCGGCTTGCGGCGGGGATGCCGACACTCTCCACATGTGCCGGTCTCATCCTCATGAGCCGTGAGGTTCTGGACGGGCGGCCCGACCAGCCCTCGCTGGGCGTGCTCGACGTCACCGTCCGGCGCAACGGCTACGGCCGGCAGGTGGAGTCCTTCGAGGTCGACCTCCATGTCGAGCCCCTCGGGCTCGCGCCGTTTCGCGCGGTGTTCATCCGCGCACCGCTCATCGAGGCGACCGGCCCGGATGCGGAGGTTATTGCCACTTTCGACGACAACGCGGTCGCCGTCGCACAGGGGCCGCACCTCGGCCTCTGCTTTCATCCCGAGGTGACCGACGATCCTCGCCTGCACCAACTCTTCCTGGAGCGGGCCACGGCCGCACTCGAGGTCAGCGCAGCGTGATCATCCGGTCGGCATCGTTCCGCGACCTCGCGCGCGTCGAGCAACTGTACCGGGAGGCCACCGAGGACGAGCGCCACGGCGCGCAGATGACCCCGGACAGCCCTGTCCCGCAGGCGACCCTGCTCCGGCTCTGGCAAGCGCTCACCAAGTCGCTCTCATCACTGGTCCCGATCACCGACGTGGCCGAGGAGATGCTCGTCGCCGAGGACCCGAAGGAAGGCGTGGTCGGCTTCGTGCAGGTCCAGTCGCTCCCGGTCCGTCCGCGGTCGTGGCAGATCCTCAATCTCTGCACGTCGACGACGGCGCACGGCCATTTCGCGCGCGCGGAGCTGCTCGACGGGATGCGCAACCGCGGTCTGGAGCACGGCATCCAGCGTGTGCACGTTCGCCTTCCGCTTGACCACCCACTGCTCCCGGTCTTCCTCGAGCACGGGTTCACGCAGTTCGCAACCGAGCAGATCCTCTACCGCGACGAGGCGGCAGCAGATCCCGAGCGCACTGTGCATTCGACGCTCATCCGGCCCGCTCGCCGCGACGATATCGGCGCGATCCACCTGCTCTACCTTCGCACCACGCCGTCGCACGTCGCCGACGTGGAGGGCCCGTCGCTCAAGACGTGGCAGGGCGCGTACGCGCAGGGTCTCGTCGCGGGACTCGGCCGTGACAACGTGAAGCATGTCGTCGTGGAGCACCCCGGTATCGTCGCGTGGGCCGCGATCCGTCCTCCCACGGCGGCGCAGCCGGCGAGCTTGAGCATGATGTGCGAGGGGCACGACCCGGCTCTGCGCGACGCGATCATCGACGCCGTGCTGCGCGAGCTTCCGTCCGGTCCCGCCACCTGCGTGCTCCGCCACTACGACTCGGAGTTGATCCGCGCGCTGCAAAAACGCGGCTTTGCCGTGTACGGCACGCAGCTGCTCCTGATCAGTGAGCTCGGCGCCAAGGTGCGCATCCAGGCGCCGTCGCGCCGCAAGAAGCCCGTTCTCATCCACGCCGGGATCGCGCGCAGCGTTCCCGCAGCCTCGAGCAACGTCCCGCTCCGCGTCCTGTCAACAACCGCATCGAGGAGACAGAGATCGTCGCCCAGATGATGCCCTACGGATCCTCGTGGGAGGAGGAGCTCAACCTGCTGTTCGCCGCGCTTCCTCCCCGCATCGCCGCCGCCGCGCAACGTCTGTCCCAGGGACGGGGCGATCTCCTCGAAGTCGTCCTCGACCTCGGCCGCGAGCCCGAGGCGAGATTCACCGACGGCGAGGCGATCCTCGACACGGCCAACATCGGCAACGCGGAGATCGACTACGTCACGCAACACGTGGGTCTCTTCGGCGACGACAACCGTGCCGGCATCGAGCGGACGCTCCATCGCATCAGCGCCATCCGCAACCGCGCCGGTGACATCGTCGGCCTCACGTGCAGAGTGGGTCGCGCGGTGACCGGCACCATCGACATCATCAAGGACATGGTCATCAGCGGTCAGTCGATCCTGCTGCTGGGACCGCCCGGTATCGGCAAGACGACGATGCTGCGCGAGTGCGCGCGCGTGCTCAGCGACGAGTGCGGCAAGCGCGTGGTGATCGTCGACACCTCCAACGAGATCGCCGGCGACGGCGACATTCCGCATCCCGGCATCGGCCGGTCGCGACGCATGCAGGTGCGCACCCCTGCGCTGCAACACGCGGTGATGATCGAAGCCGTCGAGAATCACATGCCCCAGTGCATCGTCATCGACGAGATCGGCACGGAGCTCGAAGCGGTTGCCGCGCGGACGATCGCGGAGCGTGGTGTGCAACTGGTCGGCACCGCGCACGGCTCCAACATCGACTCGCTGCTCGTCAACCCGACGCTCAACGACCTGCTCGGGGGCATTCAGACAGTCACCCTGTCCGACGAGGAGGCGCGGCGCCGCGGGACGCAGAAGTCGGTGCTCGAGCGCAAGTCGCCACCAACATTCGACGTGCTCATCGAGATCCAGGAACGCGACCGGGTGGTCGTGCATGCGCCGCTCGCGGAGACGGTGGACGAGGCGCTGCGCGGCAGGGTGCGGCCGCCCCAGCTCCGGACGCGCGGGGACGACGGCGAGATCATCAGTCGCGTCGACACGACGACCGCTGCGACGCGGCCGTCGCCGTTCGAACCCGCTCCGTTCTCCAGCGGCGTGCGCAGCGCTCGCCGGAGCCGTGAACGCCGCCGCCGTTTCGACGTCGACGAGTACATCGCCGGACAGCAGCGCCGGGAGCGGCAGTGGGAGCCCGTGGCGCCGCCGCAGGCCCCGCCACAACCGGCGCACACCGGACCGCCGCTCTCGATCTTTCCCTACGGCGTCTCGCGGAGCTACCTCGAACAGTCGCTTCGCGAGATGCGGCTGCCGGTGCGCATCCAGCACCACATCGACGATGCGGACGTGGTGCTCACCCTCAAGAACTACTACCGGCGACACGACTCCCCGGTGAAGGCCGCGGAGTCGTCTGGCATTCCGATCCACGTGCTGCGCAGCAACACGGTTGCGCAGATCAAGGGCGCGCTGGCGCGCGTCTACGGCGTCGAGGCGCCCGACGACACCGAGGCCGCGATGCAGGACGTGATCGAGGGAATCGAGCAGATGCAACGAACCGGTGACGACGTCGAGCTCACGCCACAGAATTCGTACGTCCGCCGTTTGCAACATCAGCTGGTCGAGCGCCACGAGCTCACAGCCCGCAGCACCGGTGACGAACCCAACCGCCGACTCGTCATACTGCGACCCGCGGAATGAGCCGTTTGGCTGAGGGGCCCAGCGGCGGGGGAGTAGTGATCGATATGAGCGTGTGGCGCGGTTTCTTCATCTCGTTCGAGGGGCTTGACGGTGCCGGGAAGAGCACCCAGGTCGCGTCCCTTGCCGGCTCGTTGCGCCAACAGGGACACGACGTCGTCACCGTCCGTCCGGACGAGACGCCGCTCGGAGAGATCCTGCACAGCTTTGTGCTCCAGCACCAGCGCGGACCGGCGCTCGAGGCATGGTCGGAAGCGCTCCTGTTCACCGCCGAGCGCGTGCAGCTGCTGCACGAGACGATCCTCCCGGCGCTCCGGCGCGGCGCGGTGGTCATCGCCGATCGCTACGCGGACTCGACGATCGCCTACCAGGGCGGCGGACGTGGCATCCCTCCGGCAGACCTGCTGCGTCTCCACGCCGCGGCGTGCGGTGACGTCTGGCCCGACCTGACGCTGTACCTCGCGATTCCGGGCTCTGCCGCCGCGCAGCGTCAGCGCGCGCAGCAGTTGCCGCTCGACCGCTTCGAGGTAGCGCCGGAGACGTTTCATGCGGCGGTCGAGGCCGCGTTCGAACAGCTTGCCGCGCAGCATCCGCGCCGATTCCTCAGGATCGACGCCACCCGCCCGGCGATCGTCGTGTCCCGCGAGATCGAGAAGGTGATCGTGCAGCGTCTCCCCGCCGCGACCCCGACGGCGCCCCCCGTGAGGTCGGCGAGCGGCGGCTGAAACGCGGCGCTACGGGAGCGTGCCGACGACGAGGTTCACGGAGATTCGGGTGGGGGCGGCAAAGGACGCCGACAGCAGGTACGTCGGCGGCTCCATGTAATTCGTGTTGACCAGGAGGCGGTCGTCGTCGAGCCAGCGGTCTGGCGCGTAGCCCGGCTCCGTGGCCACGGCCTCGCCGCTGTCGAGGTCGACCACAACGGTGGAGTACGTGCCCGTCCCCAGCCCGAAGTCGCCGTTGAAGACCCCGTAGGCGAGGTAGCGGCCGTCGGTGCTGACCCGGAAGGCGCCATACGCTGTCGCGCCCATGGGTCCTATGGTCACGGGCTTGGTCCCGGAGGCCTCTGTAACCGTGAGCGACGTCGAGTTCGGTTGCGACTCGCACACGTAGTTGTTCACTGCGTCCACGGCGGCGGAGTCCGTGAGGAAGCAGGTGCTCGGCACCGCCGTCAGAGCGTCGGACGCCGGGTCGAATGTGAACGGGCCGAAGGCCGAGTAGTCGAGAAACGGCCCGGCGCCGCCGAGGCCGCTCGTGGTCAGATCCGACCCCCAGACGTCCCCGCTGGTCCACGCAAAGGGAAGCAGCTCACCGCTCATGGTTGCGGGCTCGTCATAGACCATGGTCGCGGATGCGGCGGTTCCTCCAACCGCTTCGCTCCACAGCTGTGAGTGATCGCGCGTCGCGCCGTCGTTGTCGGCCACCGCAAGGGGGATGCCGAAGAGCAGCGTGGATTCGTCCGGCGACACCGCGAAGGCGGTGAAACTCTGCCGGTTCACCGCGCTCACCGTTGCGGTTGGCTGCGGGACCTGACCGGCGTTCGTCACCGTGCCATCGCGTCCCATCGCCATGACGTTCGTGCCGTCGATGAAATACACGTGATCGGCAGCGACGAAGTAGTCGTCGCCGTCGACCCCTCCGGGATCGCTGACCGAACCGGTGACGTGGCCGGATTCACTGATCAGGGTCAGCTTGATCGCGCTGAAGGGATTGGACGCGGGGCCGATGTCCTGCACCGTGACGACCAAGGGAGACGGTGTCGTGGGCGTCGGGCTTGGCGACGGAGTCGGGACGGCGGTGGGTGGCGGCGACGGCGTCGGTGAAGCGGTGGCGCGAGCCGTCGGCGTGGGCGTGGTGGAACCGCACGCGGCGAGCACCGAGCCCACGCCGATCACGGCAGCGATGGTCCACCGACTCATGGTTGGTCACCTTCCTTGCCCAGCCGGACGACGACTTCGGACGCTGCGACGACGCGTTCCACGCGACTGCCCGCGAGGTGCACACGGACCCCGGGAATGCCGGGCGCACCCGGATCCCACCCGAGCGCGTGCAGCTCCCGGGCCTCACCCCAGGTCCGCGCCTGCCGCTGCTGACGGCCGTCCGTGAAGGTCATGGTCCCGGGCCGCGTCGCGAATCCGAAGCCCACCTGTCCACCGCTGCTGAGAAACGCAGGCACGTCCGTCAGAACGGTATCCACGCCGAAGAGTTCCTCCGGGCTCTCGAGCGCAGCCGCGAGGCTCGGCATCCCACCCGTCTTCGCTGCCTCGCGGACGCCGGCGCGCTGCGCCACCTGCTGGGCGCGCTCCCGACGCCGTCGCTCGGTGGCGAGCTCGGTCGTGCGAGTGCGGATCTCGCGGAGATGCTGCTCGTACGGGGCCATCGCGGCGATCGTCGCGCGCTCGGTCGCCTGCAGCTCGGCTGCAAGGGTCGAAAGGCCCTCCTCGCTCAGATCGCGGAGCGCGTCGGGTTCGACCCTCTCGCCGAGCGGGGGAAGCTCCATCACGGGATTGTATTCGCCGTTCCCCCGATCGAAGGGCGCGCGCCACGCCATTTGCTGTATGACGCACGCAGCCGTCATCGCACCGAGGGAGGCACAGCTCGTGGGTCAGGTTCTCCATGCCGCCATCCGCGTCGACCGTGAAGGCGCCGTCGTCACGCTCACCATCGATCACCCCCCCGTGAATGCCGTGAACGGCGATGTCGTCAACGGTCTCGCCGAAGGGCTCGCCGCCGCGGAGGCAGACAAGAGCTGCCGCGCGGTGGTCATCACCGGCAACGGGCCGAAGTTCTTCTGCGCCGGCGCCGACATCAAGGGTTTCGGCGAAGGCGCGGATGCGGTCGGGAAGGCGACGTACCTCACGCTCGCGATCGAGGCGTCCCGCCTCCCCGTGATCGCCGCCATCAACGGCATCGCCTTCGGCGGTGGATGCGAGCTGACCCTGGCGTGCGACCTCCGCATCGCGTCGAGCACCGCGCGCTTCGGTCAACCGGAGATCAAGCTGGGAATCATCCCGGGATGGGGCGGGACCCAGCGCCTCCCGAGGCTCATCGGCATCGCCCGCGCCGCGGAGCTGCTGCTGACCGGCGATCCGATCGATGCGCAGCGCGCACTCGCGCTCGGGCTCGTCGCGGAGGTCGTCGAGCCCGACGACCTGCCGGGAGCGGCGCGGCGCTGGGCGGAGCTCCTCGCGTCGCGAGCGCCGCTCGCGCTTGCGGCAACGAAGCGGGCGATGCATGCGGGTTCGACGCTCTCGATCGAGGCCGCGCTCGAGGTCGAGCGGCGCGAGTTCGTCACGCTGTTCGGCAGCGAGGACGCTGCTGAAGGCATCTCGGCCTTCGTGCAGAAGCGCCAGCCGGAGTGGAAGGGACGATAGTGTCCGCGGCAGTGACCGCGATCCTCAGTCCGATCGCGCTCGTCCTGCTCGCCGGCGCGTCGCTCGTCGCGAGCGGGCTGCGCTGGCGAAAGCTGCTCGGCGAGATGCGGCGAACGACGCGGCCCGAGCGCCGTCTCGATCATCCCGCGTCGCGCGTGCGGGCGTTCTTCGTCTACGTCGTGGCGCAGGGGCGGCTGCTGCGCTGGCCTTTCGCCGGCGTGCTCCACGCATTCATCTTCTGGGGGTTCGTGGTGCTGCTCACCGCGATCGTCCAGGGCATCGTCGAGGCGCTCTGGCAGGGGTTCCAGTTCAACCTCCTGCCGGGGAGCGGCGCCATCGCGTTCCTGCAGGACCTCTTCTTCTTCGTCGTCATCTGCGGCATCGTGATGGCGCTCTTCAACCGCCTGGTGATCAACCCGACGCGGTTTCGCGGCAGCCATCGCGGCGACGCGATTCTCATCCTGTCGTGGATCGGCGTCCTGCTCGTCTGCATGGAGCTCAACTACGCCACGCGCATCGCCGAGAACGCACCCGAGGCACTCGGTCAGTGGCGTCCCATCGCGTCAGCGCTGTCGAGCATCTTCCGGCCACTCGGCTCCGGGAGCGAGGCGCTGATCGTCCTGCACGGCATCTTCTTCTGGGCCCACCTCACCCTCGTGTTCGGATTCCTCGTGTATCTCGGCTACAGCAAGCACCTCCACATCCTCACGTCGGTTCCGAACGTCTTCTTCAAGAACGAGCAGCCCAAGGGCGCGCTCCGCACCGTCGACATCGAAGCGGTCATGAACGCGGAGAACGAGGCCGACCAGCACTTCGGCGCAGGTGCGCTCGAGCACTTCTCGTGGAAGGACATGCTCGACCTGTACACGTGCACCGAGTGCGGTCGCTGTCAGACTCACTGCCCCGCGTACAACACCGGCAAGCCGCTGTCGCCGAAGACGCTGATCACCGACCTGCGCGACCTCGCCTACGAGAACCTGGCCGGGGGCTATGCGGCCACGACCCACGACGCGCACATCGCCGAGGTTCCCGGCAGCAGGGACGCGGGCGACTCCGCGGTGATGTGGACGAGCGGTGACCATCACCCGGGCGCAGCCCACGCCGTGCCGGGACACTTTCAGCCCTCATGGCTGTCGCCGGAGGACGTCGCGCGAGCGGTGCCGGACGGCGGCGCACGCCCGCTCATCGGCGGCACCATCCTCGAGGAGACGCTCTGGTCGTGCACGACCTGCGGCGCGTGCATGGATCAGTGCCCGGTCCTCATCGAGCACGTCCCGAAGATCATGGACATGCGCCGCCATCTCGTGCTCGACGAGTCGCGCATGCCGAAGCAGGCGGAGTCGGCACTGCGCAACATCGAGAATGTCGCGAACCCATACGGTCTGTCGCACCAATCACGCGCGGACTGGGCGAAGGACCTCGACATCGCGTTCGTCGCCGACAAGCCCGACGCCGAATACCTCTACTGGGTCGGATGCGCGGCGTCCTTCGACGAGCGCGCCCGAACCATCGCCGCCGCGCTGTCGACGATTCTCAAAGCGGCCGGCGTCGACTTCGCGATCCTCGGCACGGAGGAGAAATGCACCGGCGACCCGGCGCGCAGGATCGGCAACGAGTATCTGTTCCAGGAGCGCGCGAAGGAGAACGTCGAGGTCCTCAAGAAGCACAACGTGCGCAAGATCATCGCGTCGTGCCCGCACTGCTTCAACACGTTCGCCAACGAATACAAGGATTTCGGAGGTGAGTACGAGGTCATCCACCACACCCAGCTGATCGACCGCCTGCTCAAGGAGGGCCGCATCACGCTCGACGAGAGCGCGGCCTCCGAGGAGACGATCACATATCACGACTCCTGCTACCTGGGGCGCTGGAACGACATCTTCGCGCCGCCGCGGGACATCCTCGAGCGCATCCCGGGGCTCAAGGTGGTCGAGATGGCGCGCAGCAAGAGCGAGGGGATGTGCTGCGGGGCCGGCGGCGGCAGGATGTGGATGGAGGAGGGTCAGCCGCGCGTCAACCACCGCAGAGTGGAGCAAGCTGTCGATACGCACGCCACCAAGGTCGCCACCGCATGTCCCTTCTGCCTCGCCATGTTCGACGAGGGTATCTCCGCCAAGCAGATCGGTGACACGCTCGCCGTCGACGACGTGGCCGTGTACGTCGCACGCGCCCTCAAGCAACCGGATTCCGAACCCAAGGAGGCACAGCAGTGACCGACACAGACGCCGCGGTCGTCGACGCGTACAGCCCGGAATGGGCCGACGCCTTCAAAGCGCAGATCAACGCATCGGCCAAGTACAAGCAGGCGGCCGCGGGCTGGGAGGGCACGGTCGGCCTCGTGATCCTCGCGGAGCCCGACAAGAACTTCCCGGAGGACAAGGGCGTGTTCCTCGATCTCTGGCACGGCGACGCCCGCGATGTCCGCGTCGGCACGCGCGAGGATGCGCAGCAGGCGAAATTCGTGATCACGGGCGCCTACTCGCGGTGGAAGCAGGTCGCCCAGAAAGAGCTCGACGCGACCAAGGGCATCATGCTCGGGCGGCTCAAGCTGAAGGGCGACATGATGACCATCGTCCGGTACACGAAGGCGTCGCAGGAGCTGACCGAGTGCACAACACGCGTGCCCGTCCGCTGGCCCGACGAAGCCTGACCGCATGACGCAAGGGACGCCCGACGTCGGCGCCGACGGTCGACTGCTCGTCGTCGGCGCGGGAACCATGGGCGCACAGATCGCGCAGCAGGCTGCGCTGCATGGGATCGACGTCTCGCTCGTGGACGTCAGCGCGGAGGTGCTCGGACGCGCCATGGCGTCGAACCGGCAGTGGCTCGACCGCCGTGTCGAGAAGGGCAAGCTCGACCGCGAGGCGGCGGATGCCGCGGCGGCGCGGGTGAGCCCGACGACCGATCTCGCCAGCGCCGCGGCGAGGTCCGCCTGGGCGATCGAGGCCGTGGTCGAGATTCCATCGGTGAAGCGGGAGATCTTCACCGAGCTCGACGCGCACCTGCCGGCTGGCGCGGGCATCGCCACGAACTCGAGCAACATCGTCGTGTCACGTCTTGCTGACGCGACAGCACGCCCGGAGCTCTGCTGCAACATGCACTTCTTCCATCCCGTGCTGGTGATGGATCTCTGCGAGGTTGTGCGCGGCCCGCTCACCTCGGACTCGACCTGCGCGCGCGCCGTTGCGTGGTCGCGGCGCATGGGCAGAACCCCGATCGTGGTCGAGAAGGAGATTGACGGGTTCATCGTCAACCGCATCCTCGGCTCCGCCTCACGAGAGGCGTTCTCGCTGCTGCAGGGCGGCGTTGCAAGCGCGGAGGACATCGACATCGCGGTGCGCAAAGGCCTGAACTGGCCGATGGGGCCGTTTCAGCTCTCCGACTTCTCCGGACTTGACACGGTGCTGACGATTCGCAGAGACCGGATGGAGCGCGACCACAATCCCGGCGACGTCGCAACGGTCGAGGTCCTCGAGCGCATGGTCGCGGCCGGCCGGCTCGGCCGCAAGAGCGGCCGTGGCTTCTACGACTACGCGGTCGATCCGCCCGCGCCGCTGCCTCTCCCGGACTGAGCCAGCGGGACCAGCGCACGGCCGCCGGCGCGTGCACGCGAGCCGGTGAGCATCAGAGCCGTCGCGCCGATCCCGATGAGCGCGAGTGGGACGAGCCGCCCCGGTGGCGCGGCGGCAGCGTTCCCCGTGTCGATGAAGGCGGCGAGCCCGAGGATCGCCCAGGCGCCGGCAACGCGGAGCGTCGCCAGGCCGGGCCACGGCGCCGCGTCGGCAGCGGCTGCCCGCGCGGCGCACCACGCGAACACCGGGGCGAGGATGACGATGTCGTGCGACAGCAGATGGGGTGACGCCGCGAGCGACAGTGCCGCCGCACCGGCGAGCGAGACCTCGAGCGCGATCGAACCGCCACGCGAGCGCGCCCCGAGGATCGCGCATCCGGCAAGCGCGGCCAGCGAGCCGATCAGGCCCAGCATCGAGGGAAGCGTCCCGGTGCCGAGCCACGAGGCCACGAGGCCGGGGATGCCGACCGTGCTCGCGCCCGGGGTGTTGCCGTATGCGAAGCCGAGCGCGGACACGAACCCGCCGACGCCCGACGGCCCGACCAGAGCAAAGGAGACTGCGGCCACGAGCAGGCACCCGCTCGCCGCTCCGGCCAGCGCCCGCCAGTCGCGCCGGGCCAGCAGCCACACGCCGAGCCCGATCGCCAGGTGCGGCTTGGTGGCGGCAAAGGCGAGCCCGAGCCAGAACCCGGCGGTCGCCGATCGATCCCGGCGCCAGGCGGCGTACGCGGCGGCCAGGCCGAGCGCGGTCATGCCGTCGATCTGCCCGAGCAACATGAAGGCGTAGGTACCGCATCCCGCGACGGCCAGGAGCAGCACGGCGGTGCGGCGACCGGATCCTCCACCCGCGGGCCAGGGACCCGCCCGAATGGCGATCCAGACGGCCAGCGCCAGCAGGACAAGCTCGAGCAGCGACCAGACCCGGTACGCGGTGCCCGGGTCCAGGGCGGTGAAGGGCAGCGCGAGGAGCGCAGTCGTCGGTGGCGTGATGAAGGGCAGGTTGATGACCGTCCCGGCGGGGAGCAGCGAAAGATGCCGCGCGTGCTCGACCTGCTGGTCGTAGAGCTGGGATCCGTCGCCGCTGCGGAGGACGAGCGCTGCCACGTACGACGCGGAGAAGTCAGTGCCGCGCTCGCGGATGGGGGTGACCTGAGCCCAGGCGATCGCGTAATAGGCGAGCAGGACTGCGGCGACCGCGGACGCAATCGCGACCGCTCGTCGGGTTCTCACGGCGCCTGCGACGCTACCAGCCGTTCCCCGGGTGCGAACGCGGCGTTGCCGTATTGCTTCCTATACTCGGCCGGCAATGGCTGCATTCACCAGGATCGATCATGTGGGGATTGCGGTCGCGGACCTCGACGCGGCAGTCGCGGCGTATGAGCGGCTCACCGGCACGGTGCCGGCGCACCGTCAGACGGTCGCCTCCGACGGGATCGAGGCGGTCATGTTCGAGGTTGGCGAGTCGCGGATCGAGCTTCTGGGCAGCACGAGCCCGGAATCGAAGATCGCCGGGTTCCTCGCCAGGCGCGGGAGTGGCCTGCACCACGTCGCCTACGGCGTCGACGACGTCCAGGCGAGCCTCGACCGCTATGCGGCGCTCGGTCTGCAACTCCTCGACACCTGCCCCAGACAGGGCGCTGCGGGCCGCCTTGTCGCGTTTCTCCACCCGTCGGCGGGCGGCGGGGTGCTCATCGAGCTGTGCCAGGCGGACGAGGAGCACGCCGGGTCGCACGCATGAGCGGCGACTCGGGCGCGGAGCCCGCGGCCGGCCTCGAGACTGAGTCAGGCCTGCCGCTCGAGCCCTTCTACGTCGATGCGGGCGATGGGCCGCCGCCGCCGGGCGAGTACCCGTACACCCGGGGCATCCGCGCCGAGGGATATCGCTCGCGGCTCTGGACGATGCGTCAGTACGCCGGCTTCGGCAGCGCGGAGCAGACCAACGAACGATTCCACTACCTCCTGCGCGCAGGCCAGAGCGGTCTCTCCGTCGCGTTCGACCTGCCGACGCAGATGGGATACGACAGCGACGACCCGATCGCGCACGGCGAGGTCGGCAAGGTCGGCGTGGCGATCGACTCGCTCGAGGACATGGAACTGTTGATGCGCGGTATCCCGCAGGACCGGGTGACCACGTCGATGACCATCAACGCGCCTGCGTCGGTGCTGCTGCTCCTCTACGAGCTTGCCGCGGAGCGCAAGGGGATCGGCTCCGGCACGCTCGGCGGGACGATCCAGAACGACATCCTCAAGGAGTACGCGGCGCGCGGGACCTACATCTTCCCGCCGCGTCCGTCCATGCGACTCGTCACCGACACGTTCGCGTACTGCGCGCAGCGTCTTCCGCGCTGGAACACCATCAGCATCAGCGGGTACCACATCCGCGAGGCCGGCTCCACGGCGCCGCAGGAGATCGCGTTCACGCTGAGCAACGGGATCGCCTACGTGCAGGCGGCGGTCGACGCCGGTCTCGCCGTCGACGACTTCGCGCCGCGGCTCAGCTTCTTCTTCAACGTCAGCAACGACTTCTTCGAGGAGGTCTCCAAGTTCCGCGCCGCCCGCGCGCTCTGGGCGGAGGTGATGCGCGAGCGCTTCGGCGCCAAACAGGAGCGCAGCCTGCACCTGCGCTTCCATGCGCAGACGAGCGGTGCGACGCTCACCGCGCAACAGCCGCTCAACAACGTCGTGCGAGTCGCGCTTCAGGCGCTCGCGGCAGTCTGTGGCGGCACGCAGTCGCTGCACACCAACAGCTTCGACGAGGCGCTCGCTCTGCCCTCCGAGCAGGCGGCCGAGATCGCCCTGCGAACCCAGCAGGTCGTGGCGCACGAATCCGGTGCCGCCAACGTCACCGATCCGCTCGGCGGGTCGCACCTGGTGGAGGCGCTGACCCACACGCTCATGGACGAGTCGCGAGCGCTGATTACTCGGGTCGACGACCTCGGCGGCGCCGTCGCGGCGATCGAGGCCGGCTTCTACCAGCAACAGATCCAGGAATCCGCGTACCGGCATCAGCGTCTCGTCGAATCCGGGGAGCGGGTCATCGTCGGCGTCAACCGGCACACTGAGACGTCGCAGCGCGAGGTCGAGATCCTGCGTGTCGGCGCAGAGCTGGAGGCCGCGCAGATCGAACGGCTCGCGAAGGTGCGTGCGAACAGGTCGGCGGCGGCGGTCACGCGCACGATCGACGCCGTCCGTCGCGGCGCCGAGGGCACCGACAACCTGCTGCCGCTGCTGCGGGACGCGCTCGACGTCAACGCGACGGTCGGCGAGGTCTGCGGGGCATTGCGCGACGTGTTCGGCGTGTATCACCCACAGGTCGCGGTGTGAGCCGCGCCGCCCCTGCTAGCCTGACACGATGACCAGACAGGCACGCAAGGACGTGCCCGCGGACGGCGAATCGTCGAGCGGTTCCAGCGGCGGTACCAACCGCAAGATCAACCTGCTCCGAAAGCGGCGCTACGACGCGGTGCATCGCGCGGGCGCAGCCGCGCGGTCGCAGCATGCCAAGGGCAAGCTCACCGCTCGCGAGCGCATCGAGAAGCTGCTTGACCCCGGCTCGTTCACCGAGATCGACCTGTTCGCGATGCACCGGACGACCAACTTCGGCATGGAGGAGCGCCGCATCCCCGGCGACGGGGTCGTCACCGGTTGGGGGACGATCGAAGGCAGGCAGGTCTTCATCTTCAGCCATGACGCGTCCGTCTTCGGTGGCTCGCTCGGCGAGGTGTTCGCCGAGAAGGTCACGAAGATCATGGATCTCGCGCTGCGCACCGGGTGCCCCTGCATCGGCATCAACGACTCAGGCGGTGCCCGTATCCAGGAGGGGGTCGTCTCGCTGGCCGGCTATGCGGAGATCTTCTACCGCAACGTGGAGTCGAGCGGCGTGATCCCACAACTCTCCCTGATCGCTGGACCGTGCACCGGCGGGGCCGTGTACTCCCCCGCGATGACCGACTTCATCTTCATGGTTCGCAAGGTCGGCTACATGTTCATCACCGGGCCTGACGTCATCAAGGTGACGACCGGCGAGGAGGTGACGTTCGAGGAGCTCGGCGGCTCCGACGTGCACAACCAGCGCAGCGGCGTCGCGCACTTCATTGCCGATACCGAGGAGGACGCGTTCACGCAGATGCGTGAGCTGCTCTCGTATCTGCCGCCGAACAATCGCGAGCAGCCGCCGTACCGCCCCACTCTCGACGATCCGCACCGCGAGGATCCCGAGCTGCAGACGATCATCCCCAACAATCCCAATCAGCCCTACGACATGCGCGGCGTCGTGACGCGCATCGTGGACGACGGGAAGTTCCTCGAGGTGATGCACTACCACGCGGAGAACATCATCTGCGGCTTCGCCCGGCTCGACGGCCATCCGGTCGGCGTGGTCGGCAATCAGCCGCGGGTGCTCGCCGGCGCGCTCGACATCTCCGCATCCATCAAGGCGGCGCGGTTCGTGCGCTTCTGCGACGCGTTCAACGTGCCGCTCGTGACGTTCGTGGATGTGCCCGGATTCCTCCCCGGCACCGACCAGGAGTACGGCGGCATCATCCGTCACGGCGCCAAGCTGCTCTACGCGTACTGCGAGGCAACGGTTCCGAAGCTGACGGTGATCACACGCAAGGCGTACGGCGGCGCCTACGACGTCATGTGCTCGAAGCACATCCGCGCCGACTACAACGTCGCGTGGCCCACCGCGGAGATCGCCGTCATGGGGCCGCAGGGCGCTGTCAGCGTGATCTTCAAGAAGGAGATCGCGCAGGCGGACGACTCGGGACAGCGCTCAGCGGACCTGATCGAGGAGTATCGCGAGCAGTTCGCCAACCCGTACTACGCGGCCGAGCGCGGGTATGTCGACGACGTGATCGAGCCCCGTCAGACACGTGCTGCCCTGATCAGCGCGCTGCGCATGGCCAGGAACAAGCAGGTGGAGACGCCGCGCCGCAAGCACGGCAACATCCCTCTCTGAGTCGCAGCGCCGTCAGTCGGTTGGCAGCGCGACGGCAACCGATGCCATGATCCTGGCGCCCACCGCATCAGCAACTCCACGTGAGCAGATATCGATCTCGATCCAGTTGTCGGACGCGCCAGGGAATGGGATGTACTCACTCCGGCTCCGATCGGCGCTGAGCCCGCTGCAGTAGCCTGCACCGCCCCCGGACTGCTCGGTGACCTTGGCCGTAAGCCCCGAAACCGTTGTCGTCGTACCCGGCACGCTGTCGAGATTCCAATCCGGGCTGCCGTTCTGCCAGACCTCGACGAGCATCGCGCCGGGCTGCAGCGACTGGAGCGGGAGGCCACATCCGATCGTGTTCGCTCCTGTGCTGCACGTCGGCGACAGCGACTGATTGCTGAAGCTCCCGACCAGGTCGGTGAAGGAACTCGCCTGTATCCAGACGTCTCCCACATTCCAGTTGGACGGCACAGAAACCGTGACGTACCTGTGGTCGAGTGTTCGGGTGGTCCACGTGCCGTTCATATCGATCGGCATTGGCGCCGGCGGGCTGCAGCCTGCGGAGCTCGTGATGAGTAGGAACAGTGCGCCGAACGTTATCGGTCGTGATGCGTGCGCATGCAGGCGGAGTGGCACGGGTACTCAGCGCGGGTTGACGCGCCGCCCACCCATCCGCGGCGCGGAGTCCTTCAGATGCGGCGACAGCGGCACATACGCTTTGGCGTAAGCGCGATCGGTGCGCCCCTGCGCGTGGTGGATGGCCGGCACCATGGCGCGCACCAGGAGCACCTGCAGCGCAGCCGCCACCGGGACCGCGAGCAGGGCGCCGATCAGACCCTGCAGCGCACCACCCACAAGGAGTGCGAGCACGACACCGAGCGCGGGCAACGACACCACGCGGTTCATGACCATCGGGACAACAGTGTTCGCGTCGATGAGCTGGATCACCAGCAGCACCGCAAGCACGAGGATCGGGTACTCCGGGCCGATGGTGAATCCCAGCAGCACCGCGGGGATCACGCCGATGATGCCGCCGACCATCGGGATCGCGGCCGTGAGTCCCGCGAAGATGCCGAGGATCACCGAGTTGGGGAGCTGCATCGCCGCACATGCCACGCCGACGACCAGGCCAACCGCGATGCTGTTGATCGCGCTCGCGCGAAGGAACCCACCCATCCGGAATCCCATCTCGCGAAAGATGTCGACGGCCAGCTCGTGATGCGCCTCGGGAAAGAGGTCCACGGTGAAGGCCTTCAACCGATCGCTGCTGACCAGCCAGAGGAACCCGACGACGAGCACGAGGACGAAGTTGACGATGACGCTGAAGATGGTGCTGCCGATGGCGATGAGGATCTTCTGCGTCGTGTCGACGACCGTCCCCAACTGCTTGCCGATGTCAACATTGAAATGGAACTGCTTCTCGATCCCCGTGAACCAGTTGAGAAAGTCCTTCTGGTAGGCGGGGAAGTTGGCGGCAAGCGACTGCGCCTCGCTGACGATCGGTTGCACCAGGAGCAGGACCATCAGCGCGATGAGCGCGAGCAGGGCGATGTAGACAATCAGGATCCCCACGGGAGTGGGGATACGGCGCCGGCGGAGATCCGCGACGAGTGGCCTGATGCCCTCTGCGAAGACGATCGCGACCAGCACGACCAGGACGATGCTGACGATGCTCGCCAGGAAGGCGACGATGGCGACGATCGCGAGGACGATCAGCGCGGCTGTGACGAGCGTGCGGACGGAGATCGCCGCGCTGGTGTCGCGGCGCGCCGCGATGTTCCGTTCCGCGGCGAGCCTGTTGGCTTCTTCGACGGCCGAGGGCTTCGCCGGCTCCGGCGGCGGATCGTCGTTGGTCTCTCTGGCTGGGACGCGTCTGGCCACCGCGCTGAGCCTAGCAGCCTTCCAGGGTGCGCAGAAGACGCCTTTGCGTACTCTGTCCCGCATGAGCGATCAGGAGAAGCGTCAACTCGGCGGCGGCGTGCTGCAGGTCACCGTTGTCGGGATCGGGTGCAACAACTTCGGACGCAGGCTCGATGTGGAGGGAGCGTCCAGGGTCGTGCACGCGGCGCTCGACGACGGCATCAACTTCTTCGACACAGCCGACCTCTATGGCGAGGGGCAGAGCGAGGAGATGCTTGGCGCGGCCCTCAAAAGTCGCCGAGCCGAGGCGGTGATCGCGACGAAGTTCGGGCACATGGGTGGACCCGAGGGACGGCGCGGTGCATCGCGGCGCTGGATCCGGGTCGCGGTCGAGGAAAGCCTGCGCCGTCTCGACACCGACTGGATCGACCTCTACCAGATGCACACGCCCGATCCGAACACACCCATCGAGGAAACGCTGGAAACGCTCACGGAGCTCGTGAGCGAGGGCAAGATCCGCTGCGCCGGGTCATCGAACCTCGACGGGTGGCAGATCGCCGACGCCGACTGGATCGCACGAAGCCGCGGCCTGACCCGATTCGTCAGCGCCCAGAACGAGTACAGCATGCTGAACCGATCCGTCGAGAACGAGGTCATCCCTGCATGTGCGCACTTCGACGTCGGCATGATCCCGTTCAGCCCGCTGGGCAACGGCGTGCTGACCGGGAAGCACCGCCGGGGACGCCCACCGGAGCCGGGAACCCGCCTCGCGACCGCGCCCGGCGTCAACGCGTCCCGATGGCTGAACGATCGCAACTTCGACATCGTCGAAGCACTCGAGCCGTTCGCCGCGGAGCGCGGGGTCTCACTCCTCGATGTCGCGATCGGCGGGCTCGCGGCGCAACCACAGGTGGTGTCGGTGATCGCCGGCGCAATGTCGCCGGAGCAGGTGCACGCGAACGCGAGGGCCGGGTTCTGGCGCCCGAGCGCGGCCGACCTCGAGGAGCTGGACCGGATCGCGCCGCGGCGATGAGGCAACGCCCTTTCTCTAGACTGGCCAGCGGATGAAGCTCCTCGAATACCAGGCGAAACAGCGGTTCGCCGCCGCAGGCATCGCTGTTCCGCCCGGGCGTCTGGCGCGGACTCCCGACGAGGCCGCGGCCGCCGCTCGCGAGCTCGGACGGGTGGCGGTGAAGGCGCAGGTGCCGATCGGTGGCCGGGGCAAGGCGGGCGGTATCGCCGTGGTCGAGACCCCCGACGATGCCCGTCGCGAGGCCGCGCGCATCCTGGCGATGGACATCCGCGGCTACCCCGTCCGAAGCGTGTGGTGCGAGACAGGGCTCGACATCGAGGCCGAGCTGTACCTCGGCATCACGCTCGATCGCGACCGTCGCCGACTCGTGATCATCTTCTCGGCCGCCGGCGGCATGGAGATCGAGCAGGTCGCCGTCGAGGCGCCGGAGAAGATCGCGAAGCTCTGGCCTGATCCCTTTGCGGGCCCGCAGCCGTACGAGATTCGCGCGCTGGCCTTCTCCGGGCTTGCACACGCGCCACAGCTGCACGATCGCGCGCCGAAGCTGGTGAGCGGGATCGTGACGATGGCCACGCGTCTGTACGCGGTCGCAACCTCACTCGACGCGCTCACCTGCGAGATCAACCCGCTGGTGCTCACGCCGGAGGGGTCACTGGTCGCAGCCGACGGGAAGCTCGAGATCGACGAGAACGCGCACTACCGTCATGCCGACGTGGCCGAGGAGCTGGCGAAGGACGAGACCGGTGACGACGGTCGCACCGGTGATGATCCCTTCGAGGTCGAGGCGCGCCGTCGCGGACTCACGTATGTCCACCTCGACGGCGACATCGGCTGCATCGGGAACGGCGCCGGGCTGACGATGAACACGCTCGACCTCGTCAAGCAGCACGGTGGCGACCCCGCGTGCTTCCTCGACATCGGTGGTGGCGCGAACGCCGAGCGCGTGCGCAACGCGCTCGACATGGTGCTGCTGGACCCCAAGGTGTGCGGCGTCTTCATCAACGTCTTCGGCGGCATCACCCGAGGCGACGAGGTGGCGCGCGGGATCATCACCGCCCGAGACGAGTTGCACATCACCAAGCCGCTCGTGGTGCGCATGACGGGCACCATGGAGGAGGAGGGACGGCGGCTGTTGCAGGAAGCGGGCATCGTCCCCGGCAAGAGCGCGCCGGAGGCTGCGGCGGCCATCGTCGCTTTGACGCGCGAGGATGGGGCATGAATAGTGCCGCACACGGTGGGGAGGGCATGAACTGCGGTGGGCACGGGGTCCGAACGCCTTCGCCGTCCGGCCCCTCGCTCTCGCCCGGGGGTAAGCCCCGGGCTCCGAGACGGCCCTCCTCCGTTCATGCCCTCCCCACCTCGGTTCATCTCCTTGCCCGAGACGTCCTATGAGCGTGCTCGTCGACCGGTCCAGTCGCGTGCTCATCCAGGGCATCACCGGGCGCGAGGGGAGCTTCCATACGGCGCAGATGCGTGCCTTCGGGACCAATGTTGTTGCAGGCGTCTCGCCGGGGAAGGGCGGTTCTGACCAGGACGGCGTGCCAATCTTCGACACGGTTGCGGACGCGGTCGCCGCCACGGAAGCGGACGTCTCGGGGATCTTCGTCCCGCCGCCGTTCGCGGCCGACGCGATCATGGAGTCAGCGGCTGCGGGGATACGGCTGACGGTCTGCATCACCGAGGGCATCCCCGTGCTTGACATGGTTCGGGCTCGGGAGTTCGTGCTGCGCACCGGCAACGACCTGCTCGGCGCCAACTGCCCGGGAATCGTGACCCCGCAGCAGTGCAAGATCGGCATCATCCCCAACCACATCAACACTCCGGGGCCGGTGGGCATCGTCGGCCGGAGCGGGACCCTCACGTACGAGGTCATCCAGGGGCTCGGGCAGGGCGGCATGGGGCAGACGACGTCGGTCGGCATCGGCGGGGACCCGGTCATGGGGCTGAGCTTTCCTGACGTGCTGCGTCTCTTCGCAGACGACCCGGAGACCCACGCCGTGGTGCTCATCGGCGAGATCGGCGGCTCGGACGAGGAGACCGCGGCCGCATGGATTCGCGAGACGGGCTTCGACAAACCCGTGGTCGCGTTCATCTCCGGCCGGACGGCGCCGCCCGGCAAGCGAATGGGGCACGCCGGCGCGATCATCAGCGGAACGACCGGGAGCGCCCAGAGCAAGATCGATGCGCTCACCGAGGCCGGCGCTGCGATCGCCGACACGATCGAGGACGTCGTGCGGCTCACCGCGGAGCGCTTGTCGACCCGCATTGGCTGACGGCTGCGTGCTCTGCCGCGGTGTGGCGGGGGACGCCGAGCTGGGTCGCGAGCAGGTCTGGGAGGACGCGCTCTGGCGGCTCACGACGAGCATCGGCCCCGGCGACGTGACCCCAGGTTTCAGCTATCTCGAGCCGAAGCGCCACATCCGGAGCGTCGCCGACATGGACGGCGACGAGGCGGCAAGCTTCGGGCCCGTGCTGGCCCGATGCGCCTCAGCGCTTCGCCAGGCGGCGGGAGCGGAGCTCGTGTACGTGTACATCTTCGGGGACCACATCCCGCACATGCACGCGCACCTCGCACCCCACGTCGAGGGAGACGCGCTCAACGGGTCGATGCTCAAAGGCGAGCTCGAGGAGCGCGTCCTGCCCTCGGGTGCGATCGCGCTCCTCAGCAAGGACTTTCCCGAGATCGACGAGGAGCGTCTCCGCGAGGTTGCGGACATGGCGCGGCGCTTGCTCGGAAGCTGAACCGGCGACGGCCGACATCGAGCGCATCCCGCCGCGCTACCGTGAGACGCAGTGAATTTCGATCTCAGTGACGAGCAGCGGCAGATCCGCGACGCGGTTCGCGATTTCGCCCAGGCGGAGATCGCGCCGCGCGCGGCGCATTACGACGAGACCGGTGAATTCCCGTACGAGCTGGTCGCGGGCATGGCGCGGCTCGGGCTCTTCTCGCTGCCCTTTCCCGAGGACATCGGAGGCGCCGGCGGCGACTTCATCTCGTACTGCCTTGCCATGGAGGAGATCGCCCGCGCCGATGCGAGCTGTGCCATCACCCTGGAGGCGGCGGTATCCCTGGGGATATCGCCGATCGCCAAGTTCGGCACGCGCGAGCAGCAGCAGCGATGGCTGGCGCCGCTCTTGAAAGGCGAGCGCCTCTGGGCGTTCGGGCTGACAGAGCCGGACGCGGGCTCGGATGCCGCGGGGACACAGACCCGGGCGGTGCGCGACGGCGACGAGTGGGTGATCAACGGCCGCAAGGCATTCATCACGAACGCGGGCACCGACATCAGTGCCGGGGTCACGATCACCGCGATCACCGGAAAGCAGAACGGGCACAAGGAGATCAGCACGATCGCCGTGGAACAGGGGACGCCCGGGTATACGCAGGCGCCGAAGTACCGCAAGCTCGGCTGGCACGCATCCGACACCCGCGAGCTGATCTTCGAGGACTGCCGTGTCCCTGCCGGGAACGTGGTCGGCCAGGTCGGGGCCGGCCTGACCCAGTTCCTGCAGATTCTCGAAGGCGGCCGGGTCGCGATCGCGGCGCTCTCCGTCGGAGTCGCGCAGGCGTGTCTCGACGCCTCCCTCGCGTATTCCTCGGCGCGCCATCAGTTCGGCGTCCCGATCGCGACCTTCCAGGCGACCCAGTTCAAGCTCGCCGACATGGGCACTCAGATCGAGCTGGCGCGGCTCATGACATGGCGGGCCGCCGCCGCGATCGACGCCGGGAGGAGCGCTGCACCGTATGCGTCGATGGCAAAGCTGCATGCGTCGGAGGTCGCGACCGCGTGTGCGAACCAGGCTGTGCAGATCCATGGCGGCGCCGGTTTCATGGAGGCGTCGCCGGTGGCGCGCCTCTACCGCGACGTCAAGGTCAACGAGATCGGCGAGGGCACGAGCGAGGTGCAGCGAATCCTGATCGCCCGCCATCTGCTGCGCCCCTTCGAGGTGCTCGAGGGTGAAAGTGGCAACTGAAGCCGTCATCGTCGCCGCGGCACGCACACCGTTTGGCAAGCTCGGCGGCGGGCTCGCATCGGTACCGGCGGTCGACCTGGGTGCACGCGCCATTCGCGAGGTGCTCGAGCGCACGCGCACCGATCCGGCGGCTGTCGACCAGCTGATCATGGGCATGGTCCTTGCCGCGGGTCAGGGTCAGGTGCCCTCACGTCAGGCGGGGCTCCGCGCGGGGTTGCCCGCGAGCGTTTCGTCGTTCACCGTGAACAAGGTCTGCGCGAGCGCGCTCAAAGCGGTGAACCTCGGCGCGCTCCTGATCCGTTCCGGCGAGGCGGACGTGGTCGTCGCCGGCGGGATGGAGTCGATGTCGCGGTCGCCCTACCTGCTCGAGGACCAGCGCTTCGGCAGCAGGTTCGGGGATCGCGTCGCGGTCGACAGCATGATGCGCGACGGTCTGTGCTGTCCCGTCGACGGTGTGCTCATGGGCGTTCACGGGAGTGCGGTCGCCGCCGAGCTCGGCGTCGACAGGCTCGAGCAGGACGAGTGGGCGCTGCGCTCGCAGACTCGCTACCAGGACGCGCTCGCTGCAGGGAAGTTCGCCGAGGAGATCGTTCCGGTGGCTGTGAACGGCGCCAGCGTCGAGCGGGACGAGCAACCTCGCGCCGACTCCACGCTCGAGAAGCTCTCGGCGCTCCACGGCGCTTTCGGCGAGGGCTCGACGATCACGGCCGGCAACGCGCCGGGCATGAATGACGGGGCCACCGCGATCCTCCTGATGAGCGCGGACCGCGCCCGCGCCGAGGGGCATACACCACTCGGAACCTGGCTCACCTACGGCGAGTCGGCCGCCGAGCATCCGTATCTCGCGACCGTGCCGGCGCTCGCGATCGAGGCGGCGCTGGCTCGCACCCGGGGCGAGGTGGACACAGGAAAGCTCGAGGTCGTGGAGATCAACGAGGCCTTCGCCGCGGTCGCGATCACCAGCACTCGCATGCTCGAGGTCGACGCGGACCGCGTCAACGTCAACGGCGGCGCCATCGCCATCGGACACCCCATCGGCGCCAGCGGGGCCCGGATCCTGATGACGCTGCTCTACGAGCTGCGCCGCAGGGGCGGTGGCTATGGCGCCGCGGGTATCTGCAGTGGCATCGCGCAGGGAGAGGCCACCCTCGTCCGTGTCGACTGACATCGAGCACGCGGCGCTCGCCGGGCGCGTTGCCGGATTCGTCAAGGACATCGTCACTCCCATCGCGCCGGCAATGGCCCGCGGTGAGGGGCCGCACCCGAAACAGCTCGTCGAGGCTGCCGGCGAAGCTGGCCTGGCGGGAATCCTCACGCCGTCCGGCCACGGAGGTGTAGGCGGCACGCACCGCGACTTCATCGACTTCATCGAAGCGGTTGCGCGAGTCGACGCGAGCAGCGCCGTGATCCTCGACGTGCACCTCTCGGTCGGCACCGAGCCGCTGCTCGTTTTTGGCAATGATGACCAGAAGTCGCGGTATCTCCCGAGGCTGGCCTCCGGGGAGTGGCTGGCCGCGTTCGCGCTCACCGAGCCCGCGGGCGGCAGCGACGCCGTCGCGCTGCAGACCCGCGCCGTGCGCGATGGCGGCGCCTACGTGCTCGACGGGACCAAGGCCTTCATCACCAGTGCCGGAGACGCGGACCTCTACACCGTCATGGCGAGGACCGGAGAGGGCACGCGAGGTGTCAGCGCCTTCCTCGTCGAGGCTGCGTGGCCGGGCGTCACAGCGGGGAAGCCGCTCGAGAAGATGGGCCTCCACGGGTCGTGGACCGCGGAGCTCGTGCTCGAGGGCGTGCGTGTCCCGGCGGCCAACCGCCTCGGCGACGAGGGCATCGGGTTCACGGTCGCGATGTCCGCGCTCGACAGCGGGCGCGTCGGCATCTCCGCTCAGGCGGTCGGCATCGCGCAGGGAGCGCTCGACGCGGCAGTCGCGCATTCGCGCCGCAGGCGAGACGCGGGTGAGGGGATCGACGAGACCGCGCTCGCGGACATGGAGGCGCGCACCGCCGCCTCGCGTCAGCTCACGCGGCACGCGGCCGCGATGGTCGATGCGGGTGAACGGGTCACCCTCGCCGCCTCGATCGCGAAGCTCTATGCGACGGACACATGTGTTGCGGTGTCGCAGGCGGCGGTCGACCTGTGCGCGCCCGACTCCGCTGCGGACGACCATCCTGCGGCCGTCCGTTTTCGCGACGCGAAGGCCTGCCAGATCTACGAAGGGACCAACCAGATCCAGCGAGTCGTGATCGCCCGGCACGTGCTGCGCGGCTGACCCGTCCGATGCGGGCTTGGTAGCATCAGCCGCATGGACGTTCGTCTCAACGAAGAGCAGGTCATGATCCGCGACACGGTTCGCGACATCGCACGCGACAAGATCGCGCCGCGTGCCGCCGAGATCGATCGGACCGGAGAGTTCCCGTGGGACGTCGTCGACCTCTACCGGAAGCACGATCTCTTCGCACTCCCCTTTCCACCGGAGTACGGTGGCCTGTCCGGCAGCGCGCTGACGCTCAACGTCGCCATCGAGGAGATCGCCAAGGTCTGCGCGACGAGCGCGCTCATCCTGACGGTGCAGGCGCTCGGCGGCTATGCCCTGATGATCGCCGGGAGCGATCAGCAGAAGGCGCGGTTGCTGCCCGACCTCGCGAGCGGCAGGAAGCTGAGCGCGTACGCGTTGAGCGAGCCCGGCGCCGGCAGCGACCCGGCGGGCATGGAGACGCGAGCCGAGCGGCACGGCGATGAGTACGTCATCACCGGCAGCAAGATCTGGATCACCGCGGGTGGTGTCGCCGACACGATCACGGTCTTCGCCAAGACGGATCCCACGCAGCGTTCCAAGGGTGTCAGCGCCTTTGTCTTCGAGGACGCCCAGCATCTCAAGGGCTTCAGCGCGAGCACGATCCACGGAAAGCTCGGCATCCGCGGCAGCAACACGGCGGAGCTGCATTTCGACGAGGTGGTCATCCCCGCGGCGAACCGGCTCGGCGAGGAGGGCGACGGGTTCCGGATCGCGATGAAGGTGCTCGATCGGTCGCGGCCCGGAGTCGCGTCGCAGGCGCTCGGCATCGCGCAGGGTGCGCTCGACTACGCCGTGGGATATGCCAAGGAGCGCAAGCAGTTCGGCAAGGCGATCGCCGATTTCCAGGGGATCCAGTTCATGGTCGCCGACATGGAGGCGCAGACCGCCGCCGCGCGCGCGATGGTCTACTGGGCCTCACAGCTCATCGACGACAAGAGTCCCGAGGTCGGGCACTTCGCGGCCATCGCGAAGCTGCTTGCCGCGGACACCGCGATGAAGGTCACCACCGACGCGGTGCAGATTCTCGGTGGCTATGGCTACGTGAACGAGTACCCGGTCGAACGCATGATGCGCGACGCGAAGATCACCCAGATCTACGAGGGGACGAGTCAGATCCAGCGCGTCGTGATCGCGAGGGATCTCCTCAGCAACTAGGCGGGAGGTCAGCCGAACGGCGGGAGTACGGCGGAGTGGCGATCCGCGCCGTCGATGATCGTGATCTTCATGGTCTGTGTCTGATCGACGGTGTCTGGCACCCAGATCAAGGTCGTTGTCGCAGCGTAGTCGGCGGTGCAAGCGCCGCCCGCGAGCGCGGCTCCGCTGCTCAACGTGATCGTCAGCGCGTTGCCTGCTGATGTCTCGAGATGGACCGGCAGCTTCGGGCACGACGAACTCCCAAAGCTCACGACAGCTACCTGGCCCGCAGCGTTCCAGACAGCCGTGTCAACGAGTGCCTGCGGCGGGGTCAGCGTGTATCCAGGCGGGAGGCCCTGGTAGTCGCGAACGAACCACGCCGGCGTGGTCGTGCTGGACCCGCACGCCGCGAGCGTGACCGCGACCAGGAGAGAACAGAGCCACCGGTTCACGGTCACTCAAGTATGTGCGCTACATGCGCAGGACGATCTTCCCCGTGGCCTGGCGCTGGCCGAGGAGGTCGAGCGCGGCCCTCGCCTCCTCGAGCGGATAGCTCTTCCCGACGATCGGAGCCACCGTTCCGGCCTCGATCATGGTGTTCAGCGCTCGCTGCGTCTCACCGAACAGCGAGGGTTCGACGCCGAGGAACGCGCCCCACGCCGCGCCGACGATGTCGATGTTGCGGAGCAGGACGCGGTTCACCTGCACCGACGGAATCCGTCCGTCGGTGAACCCGACAACGATGAGGCGGCCCTCCGGGGCCAGGCAGCGGACGCTCTGGTCGAAGCGCTCACCGCCGACCGGGTCGAGGATCGCGTTCACCCCGTGACCGTCGTTCTGCGCTCGCAGCGCCGACACCCAGTCGCCTTCGGCATCGAGGACGCGATGCGCGCCGGCGCGCTCGGCGATGTGCATCTTGTCCGGGCCCGCCGCGATGGCGATGACCTCGGCGCCGAGCCCGCGCGCGACCTGGATCGCGGCCGTGCCGATGCCGCCTGCGGCTCCGTGGATCGCGATGCGCTCACCCGCGCGCAACCGCGCACGCCGCGCGAGCGCGAAGTGCGCGGTGTGGTAGTTCATGACGAATCCGGCCGCGGCCTCGAGGCTGAGCCCCGTCGGGATCGCGAGGGTGAACGCCGGCTCCGCCACCGCCACATCGGCGAAACCGCCGAGCATCGTGAAGGCCATCACCCGGTCGCCGGCTCGGAATCCCGAGCCGAGAGGTGCCGAGCGGACGCTGCCGGAGACCTCGACACCGGGGACGAACGGCAGCGGCGGCTTCATCTGGTACTCGCCCCGCGTCAGCAGCAGATCGGGAAAGCTGACCCCGGCGGCGGCGACCTCGATCACCACACGGGCGTCGTCAGCCGGCTCCTCGACATCGACGAGACGAAGGCCTGAAGGGCCCTCGAGACCATGAACCTGCTGTGCTCGCACCGTGATTCCTCCATCCCGATATGGCCGCAGATGATGCCACTCCACGGCTCCCTCCCAGCGGACCGTGGGGTACCCTAGACCGCTCCGGCGGGTAACCCATCGCTCCCCACCATCGTTTCCCCCCACAGGAAGCCCGCCGAAGCGCGCCGACCTCGCGAACCGCTCGCGGTGGTCGGTACAACCGTTCGGAATCCCGAGAGAACCCCATTCATGGCAACACTCAGCAGGTCCGCGTCCCGACGCCGTCGACGCTCCCGGTACAACCTGGTGCCGCGCTGGATCACCCGCAAGCGCGTGGTGGTCTCGATCGCCCTGATGTTCTCCGTGGTGTTCGTGAGCGCCGCGGTCTACGGCGTGCGCCTCTCCTTCGCGCTCGCCAAGACCTTTCACACGAGCCCGTTCAACGCCGCGATCGACGCCCTCGGTGGTGGCGGTGGCTCTGCCATCGATCAGTCACGCAAGAGCCTGCAGCGCGTCAACATCGTCCTCTACGGATACGGCGGCGACCAGCACTCGGGTGGCGATCTCAGCGACTCGATCATGGTCGTGTCCATCCAGCCGATCCTCAACGAGCCCCCGCAGATCGCGGAGATCTCGATCCCGCGCGACTGGTACGTGCGCATCCCCCTCAAGAACGGACAGTCCACAGAGCAGCGCATCAACTTCGCATACGCGGCGGGCATGCTCGGTGAGGGCCCGCAGCCGGCGAGCGCGGTCGACGCCGGGGCTGCGGTTGCGGACCCGCTGCTCGAGCACCTGCTCGGCATCGGCATCAACTACTTCGTGGGTGTCGACTTCGACGCCTTCAAACAGGCGGTCAACGCGGTCGGGGGCGTGAACATCGACGTCCCGACGGGGTTCACCGACAACCAGTACCCCGCCGGCGAGTGCGATGAGGGGAACTGCGCGTACGAGACGATCCATTTCAACGCCGGCGAGCAGCACATGAACGGGGCGACGGCGCTCATCTATGCGCGATCGCGCCATGGCAACAACGGGCAGGGCTCCGACTTCGCTCGCAGCCGCCGTCAGCAGCAGATCATCGTTGCGCTCAAGGCGCAGATCGAAAGCATCGGCGGTATCGGCAAGCTCCCGGACCTCATCAACGCGCTCGGCAACGACGTGCTCACGAACCTCACGATCGGTGATGCCGAAGCCCTGTACGGCGAGGTGCAGGGGGTCAACCCGGCGAGCATCGAGCACATCAGCATCGACAACACGAACTTCCTCTACAACTGCGACTACCCGAGCCGGTGCGGCGGGTACTACCTCTTCGCCGACGACGCCAGCTTCAAGTCGCTCTCCCACTACGTGCAGAACATCTTTCCCTCGGATGCCGCGCTCGCCGACGGCGCTCAGGTGCGCTTCATCGACGCCAGCGGCGGCGGCAACAACGCGTCGGGGCGATGGACGTCACTGATGAGCAGCCTCGGATTCGCCACCGTCAACGGAGGCAAGGGGAAGACTCAGGGCGTGACCTCGGTCATCGATCAGAGCGGCGGCAAGGACACAGCAGCAGCGGCATGGCTCGCCGCATACTTCGGCGTCAGCGTGACCGTTCAACCTCCGCCGACCCCATCGCCGGCCGCGACCGGACCAGCATCGCCGGCGTCGACGCCCGCCGCGGCGCCCGGCGACGTCATCGTCGTGCTGGGCGCCAACGAGGAGCATTCGTTCCTCGGCGATCCCGGGATCGGCAATTAGCGCCGAGCGGCACACGCGCATGAGGATCGCTGTCCTGACCGGCGGGGGTGACGCACCCGGGCTCAACGCCGCCATTCGCGCCATCGGCAGGCGCGCGATCAGCTTGGGGGACACGCTGTTCGGCATCCGCAACGGCTGGGCGGGGCTGCTCGGCGACGGCGATGTGATCAACCTGGAGCGTCCGAGGCTCTCGGGCATCCTCCAGCTCGGCGGCACGATGCTCGGCAGCTCACGGGTGAACCCGATGAAGGTCGACGGCGGAGTCGACGACGTGCTTCGCAACATGGAACGGCTGCGACTCGACGCGCTCGTCGCCATCGGTGGCGATGACACGCTGAGCGTTGCCGCGCGACTGGCCGAGAAGAACGCCCAGGTGGTTGGTGTGCCCAAGACGATGGACAACGACCTCAGCATCACGGACTACTGCATCGGCTTCGACAGCGCGGTGAGCGTGGTGACCGAGGCGCTGGACCGGCTCCACACCACGGCGACCTCACATCACCGCGTCATGGTGTGCGAGGTCATGGGTCGCGACACCGGATGGGTGGCGGTCATGGGCGGGCTCGCCGGCGGCGCCGACATGATCATCATCCCCGAATTCGCGGTGACCGTCGACGAGGTCGTCGCGCACCTCGAGGTGCGCCGCCGCGCGGGCAGCGATTTCAGCATCATCGTCGTCTCCGAAGGCGTCGAGATGGAGGGTCTGCAGAACAAGGACGAGGCAGAGGGCGCACGCGACGCCTTCGGCCACGTGCAGCTGAGCCGGCGAGGTGTCGGCGAGACACTCGCGCGCATCATCGAGGAGCGCACCGGGCACGAGACGCGTGCGACGGTGCTCGGGCACGTGCAGCGCGGCGGTTCGCCGACCGCATACGACCGCATCTGGGCGACCCGCGTCGGAGCGAAGGCATACGACCTCATCGTCGAAGGTCGCTACGGAGAGATGCCGGTCGTGCGCGGCGGGACGGTCGAGGTCGCTCGCATCGCCGACGTCGTCGCCGAGCAACGCCGTGTCCCGCGCGAGCTGTACGAGCTCGCGAGCGTCTTCTACTGATCCGAGCCTAGCGGGCCATCACCGGGACGGTCGCCAGCGGCGACCAGGATGGCGGCGAGGTGGCGTCGAAATCGAGGTTCGTGGTCACCTGCTTGGGAAGTGCGGGTGTTGCGGTCAGTGCACCAGCGATCCACCAGAGCTCGAAGTGCCCCGTGGCGTCCGCGGGATTGAAGTAGACGAGCCCGCTGCCGTCCGGAGCCCATTCGGGTGCCGAGCAGAGGCAGTTGTTCACGAGGATCCGACCCGGGCCGAGCTTGTTGCCGACCAGTGGCGCGACCTCGAGACGCGTGCTCTGCAGCCCGGTGCCGCCGATGCAGATCATGGCGACCATCGTGCCGTCCGGTGACGGCGCCGGCTGACCGCAGTCCTCGGTTGCGTTGGTGAGGATGATCGGGGTGGCGAGCGCCTTGGTCTGCAGCGCGATGAACGAGAACGCGTTGCCGTTGCCGATCGAATAGCGCGAGTAGATGATGTTGCCGTTCGCCATCGGCGTCGCGTCGACGTCGCCGCCCGTGAACGGGTTGGCGTTTGTCAGGCGGGTTTTCGCAAGCGTCCCGTTCAGCGATCCGGACCACACCGAGAAATCGACGGCGTACGAGCTCGAATTCTTGGGCTGGTCGTAGCTGAAGTACAGGGTACTGCCGGTGGTGTTGAAGCGCGGCCAGAACATCCAGTGGTTGAGCCAGACTTTCGGCGCCTGCAGCGTGGCGTTGTTGCTCAGCTGGCGCAGCACCTTGCCCTGCCCGTTGATCAGATAGAGGTTCGAGTATTCCGGCGAGCGAAGCACGGCGACGATGTCCTGGCTGCCGGGTACGAAGGTGGGCTGTATCCACGCGCCCGTGCGGACGGAGAGGTGCAGGTTGGTGAAGAAACCGTCGCTCAGCGTGTAGAGCTCGCCGTTCTGCGAGAGGTACAGCGTGCCCGGCAGGACGATCGAAGGACGCGTGGCGCTGGGAATGTAGACCGTCGCCTCGGTCGGGATCTTCGCCTTGCGCGACGCGATCAGACGGTTGACACCGAAGCCGAAGCCCGCCATCAGCGCCAGGAGTGTGACGACGGTGAGCGCCCGCCTCATCGTGCGTGCCTCACACCGCGGGGAAGAACTTGTGGGTCTCGGGAAGAATGAGGCCCCAGTTCGGCTGCAGCGCGTCCTGGTTGTCGATCTGGAGCGTGGATGTGTACGGCGACGCGAGAATCACCTGCTGCACATTCTGGAGCTGCACGCTGCTCGCAATCGGCAGCAGCGACGCGATCTCGCTGATGGTCATGTCGGTCGAGAAGTCGTTCGCCATCGCGGTCGCGATGTCCGGCAGGTCGGCGATGCCGAGCAGCTTCGCCTTTGCGCGCAACGCGAGAAGCACCTGCTGCTGGCGCTGCGAGCGTCCGAAGTCGCTGCGCAGGTCGCCGTGTCTCGAGCGCACGTACATGAGCGCCTCGATGCCGTTCATGTGCTGGGGTCCGGGCAGGACGGCGACGCGCTCGTACGCGTACGGGTTCTTCCCGCTCAGGTCGGAGGGGTAGAAATCGTCCATGACCGGGTTGGTCGCGACCACGTCGATGCCGCCGACCTCGTTGATCAGGTTCACGAGCCCGAGGAGCCCGATCCACGCGTAGTGGTCGATGTGGATGTCGAAGTCCTCCTCGACGGTGGCCACCGCCCCGCTCGCGCCACCGTGCGCGTAGGCGGCGTCGATCTTTGCGCTCCCGCCGGTGGCGAGCGGCACCCAGAGATCGCGCGGGATGGATTCCATGACGACCTGACGAGTCGTCGGGTTGACGCGAGCCAGGATCATCGACTGCGTCAGCACGGTTCCTCCGAACTTCGCATCGTTGTCCGACCCGAGCAGGAGCACGGTGAACGGAGCGCCCGGCGGCGCGACGACCGGTGGCTGCGTCGCCGCGGCGGAGGCAGATGCGCTCGCGGAGGCGCTTGCAGCCGCCGTCGCGGCCGGCGTGATCTGCGTGATCGTGTGGCCGGTGTCCTGGAAGGCGGTGACGATCGCGGGCATGAAGTACGCAAGCGCGCCAACCGCTCCGGACAGGATGAAACCGACCGGAATCAGAATCCCGATCAGCACCTTGTTGCGCCGGATGTGGCGCCGGCGCACAGAGGCGCGTTGTCGTCTCACCTGAGGCTTTATAACGAACTCGACTGACGACAGGGTTACGGGCAGGAGGTTCTCATCGGCCCGCCGGTAGACTCGGCGTGATGCGCGACGCTCCGCTCGCCGAACGTCTGATGGCCGGCGAGACCCGGGCGCTCGCTCGTGCGATCAGGATGGTCGAGGATCGTGACCCGGGCATCGCGTCTCTGCTGCGGGAGGTTCGCGGACACACGGGTCGTGCACGGGTCACCGGCGTCACCGGCCCTCCCGGCAGCGGGAAGAGCACGCTGTGCGACCAGATCATCCACCGCTGGAGAGCCGCGGGACACCGGGTCGGGGTCATCGCGGTCGACCCGTCGAGCCCCTTCACCGGGGGCGCCATCCTCGGCGACCGCGTCCGGATGGTCCGTCACACCCTTGACCCGGGGGTCTTCATCCGGAGCATGGCCGCCCGAGGGCACCTGGGCGGGCTCGCCGCCGCCGCCCGCGAGGCGATCCGCCTCGTCGATGCCTCGGGCAGGGACCGCTGCCTCCTCGAAACCGTCGGGGTCGGGCAGTCGGAGCTCGAGGTGATGGACACGGCCGACACGACGATCGTGGTCACCACGCCCTCCAGCGGTGACGCCGTCCAGATCATCAAAGCCGGGATCCTCGAGATCGCGGACATCTTCGTCGTCAACAAGGCCGATCTGCCCGGGGCGGCCAAGGTCGTTCGCGACCTCCGCGAGCTCGTGCGCCACAACAAGCTCCGCACCGCCTGGGCCCCACCCGTGTTCATGACCACGGCCGAAACGGGCGAGGGCGTCGACGAGGTGGTCGCGGCGATCGACCTCCACGGCGAGTCGATCGCCGCGTCGGGCGAGCTCGAACGCCGCCGGATCGCCCGGCTCCGTGCCGAGGTGGAGGCGATCGTCGTCGAGCGGGCGGCCGATCGCGCGCGAAGGGCGTTCCATGAGGGGACAATGAGTCAGGAGCTCGAAGGCGATCTGAGCCAGGTGGACCCGTACGCCCTGGCTGAGCGAATCCTCAACGGGCACAGCAAGGAAGCAACGCCCTGATGACCCAGACGATCGACCGTGCGGGAGCGAAGGCCGGCCCTCCGGACGAGCCCGCCGCGCGCACCACGCCCCCGATTCCCCTCGACACCCTCGGCGGCCTGCCGCTGGCTCCCTGGTACGGTCCCGGCGACTCGGCCGTCGACGTCGACCGCGACCTCGGCGAGCCCGGCGCCTTTCCCTTCACGCGTGGGGTGCACCGGACCATGTACCGCGACAAGGTCTGGACGATGCGTCAGTTCGCCGGTTTCGGGAGCGCCCGGGACACCAACGAGCGCTACCGGTTCCTGCTCGCCCAGGGCCAGACGGGTCTCTCGGTCGCCTTCGACATGCCAACCCTGATGGGCATCGACTCGGACTCGCCGCATGCGATGGGTGAGGTCGGCCGCTGCGGCGTTGCGGTCGACTCGGTCGAGGACATGCTCACCCTCTTCGACGGGATCGACGTGGGATCGGTCACGACGTCGATGACCATCAACTCGCCGGCGCCGATCCTCTTCGCGATGTACCTCGCCGCGGCCGACGAGCGCGGGATTCCGTTCCGGAGGCTCGGCGGCACGCTGCAGAACGACATTCTCAAGGAATACATCGCGCAGAAGGAGTTCATCTTCCCGATCCGGCCGTCGATGCGTCTCGTCACCGACGTGGTCGAGTTCTGCACTCGCAACGTCCCGAGCTGGAATCCCGTCTCCATCAGCGGGTACCACATCCGCGAGGCGGGGAGTACCGCGGCGCAGGAGCTCGCCTTCACGCTCGCCGACGGGTTCGCGTACGTGGAGGCCGGTATCGCGCGGGGGCTCGACGTCGACGAGTTCGCGCCGCGACTGTCGTTCTTCTTCAACGCTCACATCGACTTCTTCGAGGAGATCGCGAAGTACCGAGCAGCCCGCCGGATCTGGGCGCGCCACATGCGCGAGCACTACGGCGCGAAGGACGAACGCTCGCTCAAGCTGCGTTTCCACACGCAGACGGCGGGGTGCTCGCTCACCGCGCAGCAGATCGAGAACAACGTCGCGCGCACCGCGTTCGAGGCGCTCGCCGCGGTGCTCGGCGGGACCAACTCGCTGCACACCAACTCGATGGATGAGGTGCTCGCCCTGCCGACCGAGAAGGCTGCGCAGATCGCTCTCCGCACGCAGCAGATCCTCGCGTACGAGACCGGCGTTCCGTCGGTCGTCGACCCACTTGCCGGCTCGTGGTTCGTCGAGGACCTCACCAACCGCATGGAGCAGGCGGCGGAGGACTACTTCACGGCGATCGGCGAACGCGGCGGGATGATCGCGGCCGTCGACGAGGGGTTCCCGCAGCGCGAGATCGCCGACGCCGCCTTCCGGTATCAGAGCCAGCTCGAGACTGGAGAAAGGGTCATTGTTGGCGTCAACGTCTTCGATCAGAGCGTCGACTCCACGCAGCCGCAGACCCTGGTGATCGACCCGGGGGTCGAGGCGTCGCAGGCGGCCGTCCTCAGGGCCCTGCGCGAGACTCGCGACAACACCAGTGTCGCGACCCGCCTCGACGCGTTGCAGGAGGTCGCGAAAGGCACTGACAACATGATGCCGGCGATCATCGACTGCGTTCGGGCTCGGGCCACCGAGGGCGAGATCGTCGAAGCGTTGCGCGCGGTGTTCGGCACGCATCGAGAGACCCCGGTCTTCTGACCCTTTTCCTTAACCCCTCCATAAGAGAGCTCCGCGTAGGCTCACGAGGATAACGTGGGAGCGAAGCACATCCTGGTGGTCGAGGACGAGGAGGTCATCCGTGAGACCCTCCGCTTCAACCTCGTGCGCGAGGGATACCAGGTGAGCCAGGCAGGCAACGGCATCGAGGCGCTCGAAAAGGCTCGCGAGCTGCGCCCGGACCTGATCGTCCTCGACCTCATGCTCCCGGAGCTCGGCGGTCTCGAGGTGTGCCGGATCCTTCGGCAGGAGACGACGACGCCGGTGCTCGTGCTCAGCGCGCGCGACAGCGAGCTCGACAAGATCGTGGGCCTGCGCGTCGGCGCCGACGACTACATGACCAAGCCCTTCTCGCTCGCGGAGCTCACCGCTCGCGTGATGGCGCTGCTCCGCCGGGCGCAGCCGATGGTGGAGGAACGCGGGGTCGTCGAGGTTGAGGAGCTCGGTGACTTCCGCTTCGATCGTGGTGCGCGTGCCGTGCGCGTCGGGTCGGACGACCTGCGACTCTCGCCGAAGGAGTTCGACCTCCTCTCGTTCCTGCTCGCCCATCCCGGCAGAGTGCATTCGCGCGAGCAGCTCATCCGCCGCGTCTGGGGCCCCAAGTTCTTCGGTGAGCGGAAGACGGTCGACGTGCATGTCCGCTGGCTGCGCGAGAAGTTCGAGCCCTTCGAGGCGCTTCCATTCCGGATCACAACGGTGTACGGCGTCGGCTACCGGCTCGACCGGATCGTCGAGGAGGCTGATGCCGCGCCACCGGACGTCGCGTTGATCGGAAGGCTCTGAACTCCCGAGAATCGGTGCTGCCTATACTTGCCGCTCCCGCCCGGGGTCGAACCAGGGAGATGGCCGCCGTAGATTCCACCCTCGCCGTCATCGATATCGGGTCGAACTCGGCCCGTATCGCTGTCCTCCGGCTGGATGCCGCGGGCCAGCTCGACATCATTGCGGACGCCCGAACGTCGCTCCAGCTCGCTCGTCACATCGACGCTCGCGGGCGCCTCGAGGCGAGCGCCGTCACCGCGGCGGTCGCCGCGGTGCGTGACTTCCGCGCCGTCGCGGCGGCGGCCGGCGCTGAGCGGACGATCGCGGTCGCCACCGCGGCGATCCGCGGCGCAGCCAACCGCGACAGCGTGCTCGCGCGCCTCGAGGCCGACACCGGCCTGGCCATCAAGGTGATCGACGGCGACGAGGAGGCGCGCTACGCGTTTCTCGGCGCGGTGCACGGCCTCCCCATCGACACCGGATACCTGATCGACGTCGGCGGCGGCAGCTTCGAGCTCGCCTATTTCGAGCGGCGCCGTCCCCTGCGCTGGTGGACGTTCGAGCTGGGCGCGCTTGTGATGACCGACCGCTTCCTCGGCAGCGACCCTCCTCGAGCGTCCGAGGTCGCGGCGCTGCGCGACCACGTCGCCCGCACGCTTCGGGACGCGGGAGTCCCCGTGCTTCCCGACGACGGGGGCATGGTCGGCACCGGGGGGACGGTGCGCAACCTCGCGAAGATGCACATGCGCTCGATCGGGCACCCGATCGCCCGCGTCGACGGGTACGTCCTGCAGCGGCGCGACGTCCGGGATCTCACGTCGCGCGTGGTGAGCCGCAACCTGACATCCCTGCGAACGGTGCCCGGGCTCTCGACCGACAGGGCCGACTCCATCACCGGCGGCGCACTCGTCGTGGCGTCTGCGATGGAGGCGCTCGGCGCCCGCACCCTCATGGTCTCCGGGCACGGTCTGCGCGAGGGGCTCGCGCTTGCCGAGCTGAACCTGCCACTCCCCGAGGTCTGGGCGGTGCGGCGCGGGTCGGTCGCAGCGCTCGCATCCCGGTTCGCCACCTGGGACGGGAAGCGGGCCGCACGCCGCCTCGACCTTGTGCGGGCGATCCTCGGTGTCGCGGACCCGACCATGACCGCCGAGATGCGCGAGGTGCTCGACCACGCCACAACACTGCTCGACGTCGGTCAGAGCATCAACTACTACGACCGCTGGACCCACGCGGCGGGCGTGGTCGCGTCCGCCGACCTGCAGGGCTTCACGCACCGCGAGGTGGCGCTCATCGCCACGACGCTCGCACGTCTCGGCAAGGCCCGGAGCAACCTGCCGCGCTACGCCCGGCTGTGCACGAGCGACGACATCAAGCGCATCGACCGTCTGGCCGTCGTCCTCGAGCTCGCGGACGAGCTGGATCGCCGGGTCAACGGCGGTGGGCCACCGACCGTCCGCCTCGACGAGCGACGCAACCGCGTGGTGGTCACCACCGGCCTCCCGTACGCCTGGGAGCCCTCGGACCTGAATCGCCGATTCCGGACCCGGCTCGGAAAGACCCTCAGCCTGCGTCCCGCAGAGACGGCGACCGACCGAACGAGGGGCGCGGATCCTCCAAACGGCCGATCGACTGGTAGAGGTCCTCGACGAGCGTGATGAGGATCGGGGGCGTGTCGCACGCGAACATCAGCGCCTCGATGGTCGCCACCCGGCGCCGCAGCTGGTCGAGCGTCGCCATGCGGTCCCAGGGCACCGATTCGACTTCCTGCACGCTTTCGAGTATGCGGTGGGTGAGGAGAGCAAAGCGATTGTGAAACCGATATGGGCCGGGGGAGATGTGGTGGTGGTGCGATTCGCCCACTACAGTAGTGAGCGATGAGCGAGCCACTGCTGCACCCGCACCGAGCCACGCTTGTCGAGGAGCTCACCTACCTCCGGCGCATCGTCGCCGACATGGGCGAGCTGGTTGACGCCGCGATCACCCAGGCGACGAGCGCCCTCGCCGAGCGCGACGTCAGCCTCTGCGCGCGGGTCATCGCCGATGACGCGCTGGTCAACGACCGGCAGCGCGAGCTGCGTGAGCTCTCGTTCACCCTCATCGTCAACCAGGCCCCGCTGGCGCGCGACCTGCGCGAGATCATCGGCCTCCTCAACATGTCGTCCGAGCTCGAGCGCATGGGCGATCACTGCGTGAGCATCGCCAAGCTCGCGCGCAACCTCGCCGATCTCCCGCCCCTCGAGACGTACGTGGACGTCCCCAAGATGGCCGCGTACTGCAGCGATCAGGTCCGGGGCATCCTGGCGGCGATGGTCACTCGCGACGTCCTCCAGGCGCGCCGCATCGCGGCCGGCGACGACCGCGTCGACCGGATCTACCACAGGCTCTTCGACGACCTGATCCAGTTGATGACCGAGGACAACACGACGGTCTTCCGCGCCACGAACCTCGTGTTCATCGCGCACCACCTCGAGCGGATCGCCGACCGGGTCACCAACATCGCCGAGGACCTCGTCTTCCTTGACTCGGGAGCGATCGAGGAGCTCGGCTGATGGCACTCTCCGAAAGCTCGGAGGTGACCGATGAGGCCCCCGACGACGCTCCTGTGACCGCCGCCCGGACGAACGACCACGCGGTCGACCTGGACGGCAGGCATCGCTACATCAACCGGCACCTGAGCTGGCTCGACTACGACACACGGGTGCTGGAGCTCGCCGAGGACGCGTCGAGAGTGCTGCTCGAGCGTGCCAAGTTCCTTGCCATCTCGAGCACGAACCTCGACGAGTTCTTCCAGGTCCGAGTGGGGGGTCTCATCGAGCAGCGACGAGCCGGCGTCGCAGCGCTGAGCCCCGACGGCATGACCGTCGACGAGCAGCTTTCGCAGATCCGCACGCGTGCCATCGACATCGCGGCGCGGCAGATCCACGCATTCCGCGACATCGTCGAGAGCCTGGCCGACGTGGGGCTCCGGTTCTCGAACTACGCATCGCTCGACCCCGAGGATCGCGAGTATGTGGATTCCGTGTTCGAGGACCGGATCTTCCCGGTCCTCACGCCGCTCGCGGTCGACCCGGCGCATCCGTTCCCCTACATCAGCGACCTCTCGCTGAACCTCGCGGTCGTCGTCGGCGCGCCACGCAGCACCGAGCAGCGCATCGCGCGCGTCAAGGTCCCGCCACTCCTGCCGCGATTCGTCGTGATGCCGGACGGCGAGCGATTCGTGCCCGTCGAGCAGGTCATCGCGTCGCACCTCGATCGCCTCTTTCCCGGCATGCGCGTCGTCGGCCAGTTCCCGTTCCGGGTCACACGCAACGCCGACCCCGCACTCGAGGAAGAGGAGGCCGAGGACCTCCGGGCCGCCGTGCAGGAGTACCTGCGGCGGCGCCGCCGCTCGCCCCAGGTGGTGCGGCTGGAGATCGACGACTCCATGTCCGACGAGGTCAAGCGCCTGCTCATGCGCGAGCTGGAGCTCTCCGCCGAGGACGTCTACACCGTGGCGGGGCCACTCGACCTCAGCGGGCTCTGGGGCCTCTACGAGCTGAACCGACCCGACCTCAAGGAGCGGCTCCCGGCGCCGGTCATCCCACCAGCGTTCACCCTGCCGCCCGGCGAGGAGGGTGAGGTCGACATCTTCCGCGTCCTCGACTCCACGGACGTGCTGGTCCAGCACCCCTACGAGTCCTTCGCGAGCAGCGTCGAGGCCTTCGTCGACCAGGCGGTCAGCGACCCGGACGTCCTCGCCATCAAGCAGACCCTGTACCGGACATCCGGCCCCGACAGCCCGATCGTGCGCTCGCTGATCCGTGCCGCGGAGTCCGGCAAGCAGGTGGTCGCGCTCGTGGAGCTCACCGCCCGCTTCGACGAGCAGGCGAACATCACCTGGGCCGAGGAGCTCGAGAAGGCCGGCGTGCATGTGGTCTACGGCGTCGTCGGCCTGAAGACGCATGCCAAGGCGACGCTGGTGGTGCGGCGCACCAACGGTGGCATCCGCCGCTACTGCCACATGGGCACCGGCAACTACAACTCGTCGACGGCCCGCCTGTACGAGGACATCGGCCTGCTCTCTTCCGATGAGGAGCTCGGCGAGGATCTCACCGACCTCTTCAACTACCTCACGGGGTACAGCCGCCAGCGCCAGTACCGCCGGCTCCTCGTCGCACCGGTCACGCTCCGCAGCGGCATCGTGGAGCTGATCCGCACCCAGACCCACAGCACGGGCCGGATCATCATCAAGTGCAACCACCTGATCGACCCGGAGGTCATCGAGGCGCTCTACGCGGCGTCATGCGCCGGCGCGCGGATCGATCTCATCGTCCGAAGCTCATGCGGTGTGCGGCCCGGGATCGCGGGGATGTCGGAGAACATCTGGGTGCGCTCGCTCTGCGGCCGGTACCTGGAGCACTCGCGGCTGTATCACTTCGGGCCCGACCACTGGTACATCGGCTCGGCGGACCTGATGGGCCGCAACCTCGACGGCCGGATCGAGACTGTGGTCCCGGTGACCGACCCGAAGCTGCAGGCGCGGCTCGCTGAGATCGTCGACGTGCTCCTTGCGGACGACGTCCTCGCCTCGGAGCTGCAGGCTGACGGCAGCTGGCGAAACGTTCCGCGGGTGCGGGGCCTCGACGCTCAGGCGGAGCTGCACAGGCTCGCAGTCGAGCGCAGCGCTCGGTGAGCGCTGCGGGCTCCACCCCGCACGCGCGAGGGCTGCGGCTGGAGGTGCCGATCACGTTCTCCCCCGTGCCGCTCGGGGACGGCGACGTCGCCGCCGCGGTGATCGCCGAACCGGTTCGACGGCTGCGGACGACGCACTGGGACACCGCGGATCTGCGGCTCGCCCGCTGGAACGTCGCGCTCGAGCACTCCGGCGAAGCCGGGTGGATCCTCCGCCTGCCCGCAACCGCTGAGGGCATGACCGCGCCCGACGGCGCCGAGCTGCACTTCGACGCGGCGGCTGACCACCCGCCGGAAGAGGCGCTTCACCTGGTGCGCGGCTATGCGCGCCAGGTGCCCATCGAGCTCGTGGCCCGTCTCGTGACCATGACCGGCGAGACCGTGCTGCTCGACGATGCGGGCGCTCTCATGGCGCGCCTTGTCGATGAGACCGTCTCCGTGTACTCGGGCCCGAGGATCACGCAGCGGTTCCGCGAGATCGACCTGTACAGCGACAACGAGTCGCTCCTCCACCTGATCGCCGAGCGGCTCGAGGCCGCGGGCGCTCAGCCCGCCGCGCCCCGGGCGCTCGTCGCCCGCGCACTCGGCCTCGTCGGCTCACCGCCGCCGGAGCTGACCCCGGTCAGGCTCGGTCCCACGGCCACGGCGGGCGATGTCGTCCGCCGCGCGCTGTCCACATCCGTGATCCGCCTCCTCCGTCACGACCCCGGCGTACGGCTCGGCCTCGATATCGAGGATGTGCACCAGGCGCGTGTCGCCACTCGCCGGCTGCGCAGCGATCTCCGGACCTTTCAACCGCTCCTGGATCGTGAATGGACCAACTCGCTGCGCGATGAGCTGCGCTGGCTCGGCGCCGAGCTCGGGAGGGTGCGCGATGCCGAGGTCCTGAGGGACCGGCTTCGCGCCGCTGCGGCCACGCTCCCCGCCGTCGACCGCCGCTCGGCGGGCGCCGTGGTGGCCCCGCTGGTCGCGCAGGTGCGTACGGCCCGCCGTCACCTCCTCGCGTCGATCGAGACCGACCACTACTACGAGGTGATCGACCACCTCGTCGCCGCCGCGCGGGCGCCGGCGTTGACTGCCGCAGCAGCGGAGCCGGCGCGCGAGGCGCTTCCGGCGCTCGTCCGCCGGCCGTGGCGATCGCTGCGCTCCGGTGCGATCGCCTGCCGTGGCGGCGTGCCCGACGAGCAGCTCCACGATCTGCGGATCCGCGCGAAGCGATGCCGGTACGCGGCGGAGGCGGCGGCCGCCGCAACCGGCAAGCGAGCCGCGCTCTTCGCACGCGAGGTCGCCGCCCTCCAGGAGGTGCTCGGCGAGCTCCACGATGCCGTGGTGGCGGAGGAGTGGCTCAGGACGCGCTCGCAGGCGCCGCGGATCCACGAGACCGCGCTGTTCACGACGGGCGAGCTGGTTGCCCTGCAGCGCGATGCGGCCGAACGCGCCCGGGCGGGATGGCCGGCCGTCTGGAAGCGCGTCGAGGAGCGGTGGAACGATGCCTGGCACTGATTCGACCAGCTACCTCGTCCGGCACGCCAAGGCGGGCTCACGAGAACGCTGGACCGAGGCCGATCGGAGCCGGCCGCTCACCGATGCCGGCCGAGCCCAGGCGGCCGCCCTCATCGAGCTCATCGGGAAGGGCGTCCGAGCCGTGCAGTCGAGCCCCTACGTCCGCTGCGTGGAGACGGTGGCACCGCTCGCCGCGGCGCTGGGAATGCGGGTCGAGGAGGAGGACAAGCTCGCCGAGGGCGCCGGCCCGGAGTGGGCGATGAGCCGGCTCTCGGCCGTGCCCGGGTCCGTGCTCTGCACGCACGGTGATGTCATGGCGGAGATGGTCCAGTTCCTCGCCGACGAGCACGTGCCCATGAAGGGCGGCATGCAGTGGGAGAAAGCCGGCACGTGGGCCGTGGAGATCGTGAGCGGCAGCATCGTCGCCGCGCGCTACCTGCCTCCTCCCGTCTGAGCCGCCGCGCGTCTGCGCAAGGTCGAAACCGCGGTGAGCGCAGCCAGCGTGTAGATCGCGGCGATCGGGGCGAGTGAGACCACGTCGAGCGGCCACGTGAACCCGGCCCCCTCCGCGGCCCAGAAGGTGCCCAGGCTCGTGAGCGCGATGCCGACGGCGAACTTGAGCGTGTTCTCCGGGACCTGGGCGAGCGGCCGGCGCAGCGCAACGCCTGCCCCGGCCACGAGCAGCACGGCGACACCGGCACCGGCTGCCGCCGGTGCGATCGACGGCCCACCCGCGCCTGCCGCGAACACGATGAACGCGATCTCGAAGCCCTCGAGGAGCACGCCCTGGAACGAGGTCGCAATCCCGAGGCGGTCGAGCGCCCCGTGCCTGCCGGTGGCAAGCCGCGTTCGCTCAGCTTCGAACGTGCGCGCCTCGTCATGGAGCGCCTTGAGGCCGGCAGCTCTGAGCACCGCCTTGCGGAGCCAGCTCACGCCGAGGGCCAGGATGAGCAGGCCGATCACCAGCTCGAAGAGCCTGCGCGGCACGTGCGCCAGCACCGTCCCGCCGAGCAGCGCGACGGCGCCTGCGAGGATGACGAGCGCGCCGGCCGCGCCGAGGAGCGAGGCGCGCCATCCACGGGTGATCCCAACCGCGAGGACGATGGTCAGCGCCTCGACGGACTCGACGCTGGATCCCGCGAACGCCGTGAGGAAGACGATGACGTCGCGACCGGTCATCGATCCACGGCGACGCCGGCACGGTCGCCGGCGACGCGGATGAGCACGCTCGTCCACGTCCGATACGGCTTCCAGGCTTCGGCGATCTGCTGCAGCTCGACACGCGCAGCCGGTTTCGGCAGTCCGTAGAAGTGCGCCACGTACGCCGGGAGGTGTGGCTCGTTGAGCGTCAGGATGTCCGTTGCGCCCGTCGAGCGCAGCAGGATCAGCCCGGCGTACATGGGGCCGATGCCGGGCAGGCGTTGCAGATCGGCGAGAGCGGCCTCGGGCTCCATCGCCAGGAGCCGGGCTGGATCGAGGAGGCCCTCCAGCGCCGCGCGCGCAACGTCATGGAGCCGCTCGATGCGCTGCGGCTCGAGGCTGGGAAACGTCGACACGCGGAGGAGGTTCTCCGGGAGCGGAAAGGCCTCCACATCCCCGTTCGGCAGCTTGAAGACGCGTCCGTGCGCTGCGGAGAGCCGCCTGCGAACCGCGGTCGCCTGGGTGCGATGCCGCCGCTGGCTCAGCACCGACCAGGCCGCGGCCTCGTACGGGGAGTGGAAGAGCACCGGGCGCAGCCCGGGGTGCTCGGACAGGAGGCGACCGATCACGGCGTCGCGGGCGCCGACCGCGGCCCACTCCGACCCCGAGTGATCGAGCGAGAGGACCCGTCGAATCTGCGCCTCGACCAGCTCCGTGTCCGCGTCGCCGAAGACCCGGGTGCGGATCGCACCGTCCGCGTCCTGGTTCAGGATCGCGGCCGACTGATGGACGAGGTCGTCCGCAACGAACGCGAGGGTCATCGAGTTGCCGTCAGGCTTTGGCCGGCCCGTGTTCGGCCCGAACCCGAAGCTCGCGGCCGCGGCAAGGGAGAACGCCCCGTCGGGCGTGATGATGAGGTCCCTCGTCGCCTCGGTCACACCGTGCTCCCCGCTTACTGGCGAAGGCGGACGATCAGGTTGATGACGACCGTGAGAACGATGCTCACCACGATGCAGAAGGCCACCGGGAAGAAGAACGAGAAGTTCCCCCCGCTCACCGAGATGCTGCCGGGCACGGAGGTGACGCCGAGCCGCGTCAGGATCAGGATGACGCCGCCCAGCACCGCGATCACCGCGCCGGCGATCAGGAGCAGCTTTCCAACGTCACCGAATGCCATGACGTCACTCTAAGGTAGAGTCCGCCGAACGCATCCACTTCAAGCAGGTCCGAGAGGCCGGCAAGGGATCGCGGCGCCGCCGCGCGGCCGCCCCTGCCCGCACCGCTCGGGCTGGAGGACATGGCGCGATGACGGTCGAGACGGCGCGAAAGCAGACGCTGCGCCACGTCATCAGCAGCGAGCAGTTCGATCGTCCCCTGCTCGACCACATCTTCCGGAGGGCCTCCACGCTCGCCGGGGTGCGCGACGACCGCCTCGCCCACCAGGTCATGGCGTCACTCTTCTACGAGCCGAGCACGCGCACCAGGCTGAGCTTCGAGTTGGCGATGCTGCGCCTCGGCGGCGCGGTGCTCGGTACCGAGGCGGCCCACACGTTCTCCAGCGCCATCAAGGGCGAGACGCTCGAGGACACGATCCGCATGGTGTCGACGTACGCGGACGTGATCGTGCTGCGCCACGACGAGGAGGGTGCCGCGGCCCGGGCGGCTGCGGTCGCATCGGTCCCAGTGGTGAACGCGGGTGACGGTCCCGGCGAGCATCCGACCCAGGCGCTCCTCGACCTCTACACGATCGAGCGCGAGATCGGGCACGTCGAGGGCGTGCGCATCGCCTTCTGCGGCGATCTTCGTTTCGGCCGCACGGCGCGCTCGTTGGCGCTGCTGATGGCGCTGTATCCCGGCGTCCGCATGACCTTCGTCGCCCCCGATGTCGTGCAGGTCCGTCGCGACATCCTCGACCGGCTCGAAGCACGCGGGATCGAGTGCCGGCTCGCCGATCAGCTCACCGACGTGCTCGACGGCGTCGACGTCGTGTACCAGACGCGCGTGCAGAAGGAGCGCTTCACCGACCCGGCGGAGTACGAGCTGGCACGCACCGCGATTCGCATCGACGCGGCGCTCATGGCGAGGCTCCCCGCGAACGCGATCGTCATGCACCCGCTCCCGCGCATCGACGAGATCGCGCCCGAGGTTGACGCCGACCCGCGCGCTGCGTACTTCCGCCAGGCTGCCAACGGCGTCGCGATTCGAATGGCCCTCCTCGAGATGCTGCTGACATGAGCGACCCACGATGACCGGGCTCGCGCAACCGCTCGACGACAGCCCGCGACTCCTTGATGCCGCGGCGCTCCGACGCATCACGCTCCGGCTCGCGCACGAGATCGTCGAGCGCCATCCGACGCTGGACGCCGTGATGCTCGTGGGGATTCCCACCCGCGGTGTTCCGCTGGCGCGGAGCGTGGCGCAGCAGCTCGCCATGCTCGGATATGCGGCACCACCGGTCCTGATCCTCGACCCGAGCGGGCATCGCGACGACCGGCCTCGGCCATCGGCACCGCAACCCGCGCTGTGGGATGCCGACGGCGGACCCGCCCCGCGCATCGACGGTGCGGTCGTGATCGTGGTCGACGATGTCCTCTTCACGGGGCGCACCGTGCGCGCCGCGCTCGACGCGCTCGTCGACTGCGGACGTCCCGCCGTCGTGGAGGTGCTCGCGCTCATCGATCGCGGTCATCGCGAGCTCCCGCTTCGGGCGACCTACGTCGGCAAGAACGTGCCGACCTCGAGCGGTGATCGTGTCTTCGTGCGCTTCCTCGAGGTCGACGGTGTCGACGGAGCGTGGTTGCGCCGGGGCGACCACTCGTGAACGCGATCCTTCGCGGCGTCCGCGTCATCGACCCCCTCGGCCGGCTCGACGCGGGCGGGCAGGACGTCTGGATCGACGGCGGGAAGATCCTCGCGATCTACCACCACATCGAGGCAGCCGGCGTGCCGATCGTGGACCTGACCCCGGCCGACGGCGCGGAGCCGTGCGTGCTCTGTCCCGGGTTCATCGACCTGCACGCGCACCTGCGCCAGCCGGGTGACGACGAGGCGGAGACGCTCCAGTCCGGCGCCCGCGCAGCCGCGGCGGGCGGCTACACGACGGTCGTGGCGATGGCGAACACCCTGCCGCCCATCGACACCCCGGAGCGGGTCGCCGAGGCACGGGTGATGGCCGCGAGCCTCCCGGTGTCGATCCTGCAGGTGGCCGCGCTCACGCGCGACCTCAAGGGAGTGGAGCTGGTCGACATCAAGCGGTGCATCGAGGCTGGAGCCGTCGCCATCAGCGACGACGGCCGCAACGCGGTGTCGCCCCGTCAGCTCGCGATCGCACTCGCCGAGGCGGGGCATCAATACCGTCCGGTCTTCGTGCACCCCGAGGACGAGGAGATGATCGCGCAGGCCAACGGCACGCAGGGACCGGTGACGCGCAGCCCGCTTCGTCCGCCGGACAGCGAGACGCGCGCCGTCAACCTTGCGATCCGCGCGCTGACGCACTCGCGGGTTGGCCATCTCCACCTCCAGCACCTGTCCTGCGAAGCCTCGGTGACCTCGCTGCGGCGCGCCCGACATCAGGGGCTCATGGTGAGTGCGGAGGTGACGCCGCACCACCTCTCGATGTGGCTGCCGGTCGAGGAGGAGCCCGATCCGCCGGCGCTGCTCAAGGTCAACCCGCCGCTCCGTGGCGAGCGCGACCGGACGGCACTGGTGCGCGCGCTGCGCGAGGGCGTGATCGAGGCGGTCGCGACCGACCACGCGCCGCATCGTGCCGCCGAGAAGTCGGTCGCCTTTGACGACGCGGCCCCGGGGATGGTCGGGCTCGAGACCGCGCTCGCAACCTGCCTGACGATCGGCGGCATGGGCGGGGAGTGGCTCCCCGCGCTCGTGGAGCGCATGACCACCGGTCCGCACCGGATTCTCGGCCCGAACTCGGGCGTTCCGGAGCCCCGGCTGCGCATCGGGGAGGCGGCAACGTGCACGCTCTTCGACCCGGCTGCGGAATGGACGGTCGGTGAGGGCGAGTGGCAGTCGCGCTCGCGGAACACACCGCTGCTCGGCGCCAGGCTGCGCGGCAGGGTGCTGCTCACCATCGCCGGTGGCCGCGTGATCCATCAGGACGCCGTGCGCGTTCCGGTCACCACAGGACTGGTCGCCGGTGCCTGAGACGCGCGGACGCCTCGCACTCGAATCGGGTGCCGTCTTCGAGGGAACCTTGTTCGGCGCACCCATCACGCACGCGCGCAACGGCGAGGTCGTCTTCAACACCTGCATGACCGGCTACCAGGAGGTGATCACGGATCCTTCCTACGCGGGCCAGGTCGTGGTGATGACGTACCCGCTGATCGGCAACTACGGCTGCCGAGACGACACGGCCGAATCCGAGCGCGTGCAGTGCAGAGCGCTCGTCGTGCGCGAGCTCTCCGCGGACATCGGCCATCCCCGTGGCGAGCGAACGCTCGAGGAGGAGTTGCTGCGCAACGACGTTCCCGGTCTGCGCGGCGTCGACACCCGTGCTCTGACGCGTCATCTTCGCGATCACGGGACGCTGCGCGGTGTGATCGCGGCGTCCTCGGAGATGTCGGAGGCGGAGCAGATCGCCGCAGCGAAATCGGCGCCGTTCGTCGGCGATGAGGACCTCGTCGGCATGGCGTCGATCGATGAGCCCTGGCGCGCCTTCACCGATCCGCTCGACGCGACGCTGCACCGCGGCGTGGTGCTCGCCGGGAGCGCAGGTGCGTGGACGGGTGTGCGCGTCGCGGTCATCGACTACGGGGTGAAGCTCAACCAGCTGCGCGCGCTCGTGAGTTGCGGTGCCGAGGTGATCATCGTGCGTCAGGACGCGACGATCGATGACGTGCTGCGCCATCGTCCCGACGGGATCATCCTCTCGAACGGACCCGGCGACCCCTCGCGCCTGCCGCACGCGGTGCGGCTGTGCCGCGACCTCCTCGAGCGTCGCATCCCGATGCTCGGAATCTGCCTGGGTCATCAGATCCTCGGACAGGCGGCAGGTGCGTCGACATCGCGCCTCCGATTTGGCCATCACGGTGGAAACCATCCGGTGCGCGACGCCGAGACCGGCGCGGTGTACGTCACCTCACAGAATCACGAGTTCCAGGTGGATGCCGACTCGCTGCCCGCGGACTCCGGCTGGTACGTCAGTGAGCGCAACCTCAATGACGGCTCCGTCGAGGGGCTCCGGCATCGAGAGCTGCCCGCGTTCAGCGTTCAGTATCACCCTGAGGGTGCGCCTGGGCCGCAGGACAGAGCGGGTGTGTTCGACGAGTTCCTTCGCATGTGCAGCGCCGCGCAAGGGGAGGACGGGGAGGCGCTTGCTCAGACAGCGCTCCTCGGTTCGCCCTCGCGCAACGAGAAAGCATCGCGCGCGGTCGAACCGCTCCGCGAACTCGCCACGTCTCCCCGTCCTCCCCTTGCCAGAACTCTCAGCGATACGAGCTCGCATTTCACACCAAACGGCGAATCCGGCACTGACGTGAAGCCCAAGTGTGTTCTTGTAATCGGTTCGGGGCCGGTCATCATCGGACAGGCCGCCGAGTTCGACTACGCGGGTACGCAGGCTTGCCGCGCGCTGCGCGAGGAGGGCATTCGGGTGGTGCTCGTCAACAGCAATCCTGCGACGATCATGACTGACGATTCGTCGGCGGATGCGGTCTATGTCGAGCCCTTGACAACTGAGGTGCTCGAGCGCGTGATTGCTGCTGAGCGGCCCGATGGTCTGCTTGCGACGCTGGGTGGGCAGACTGGGCTCAACCTTGCGGTTGCGCTCGATGACGCGGGGATTCTCGAGAAGTACGACGTGCGCGTGCTTGGGACCGGCCTGCATGCGATTCGCACCGCTGAGGATCGCGAGAAGTTCAAGGAACTGCTGACGTCCATCGGCGAGCCGACTCCCGAGTTGTCGATCGTCGCTTCGCTTGGGGAGGCTCGGGCCCTGCGCGAGCGGATGGCCTTGCCGCTCGTCGTTCGCCCCGCTTTCACGCTGGGTGGGACTGGAGGCGGCCTGTGCGAAACCGAGGAGCGCTACACCGAGACCGTGCTCGCGGGTCTTGCCGCATCGCCGATCAGCCAGGTTCTTGTGGAGCGCTCGCTCGCGGGTTGGAGAGAGATCGAGTACGAGGTGATCCGCGACGCCGCTGGGACGTGCATCACCGTCTGCAACATGGAGAACCTCGATCCGATGGGTGTGCACACCGGTGATTCGATGGTCGTCGCGCCCGCACAGACGCTGACCGACCGCGAGCACCAGCAGCTGCGCAGCGCGGCGCTGCGCATCATCAACGCGCTCGGCATCGAGGGGGGCTGCAACGTCCAGTTCGCGCTCGCCACGGACTCGCACGAGTACCACGTGATCGAGGTCAACCCCCGGGTCTCGCGCTCGTCGGCGCTCGCATCGAAGGCGACCGGATACCCGATCGCGCGTGTGGCGGCGAAGATCGCAGCCGGACGCCGCCTTGATCAGATCCCGAACGCGGTGACCGGCAAGACATGCGCGGCCTTCGAACCGGCACTCGACTACTGCGTCGTGAAGATCCCGCGCTGGCCCTTCGACAAGTTCCCCGAGGCCGATCGCCGCCTCGGGACGCAGATGAAGTCCACGGGCGAGGTGATGGCGATCGAGCGATCGTTCGAGGCCGCGTTCAGCAAGGCGCTGCGCTCGCTGGAGCAGCAACCCCCGGACCCCGCGGCGCTGCATGAGCCGGTGCTCGTCGACGTTGCCAACGACCGGCGCGCTCACGCGCTCCTCGAGGCGCTGCGCGGCGGCGCAACCCCCGAGGAGCTGGCGCGACGCAGCACCATCTCGATCTGGTTCCTGCGCCGGCTCGCGACGATCGTGGCGTGCGAGGAGCGGCTCCGGTGGGGCGGACTCGACGACGCGACGCTGCGCGCCGCGAAGATGGTCGGCCTCACCGATGCGCGCATCGCCGCGCTCTGCGGCGCGGAGGTCGAGAGCGTCCGCGCGCGGCGTGACGCCGCCGGCATGCGGCAGGTGTTCAAGTGCGTCGACACGTGCGCAGCGGAGTTCGAAGCGGCCACGCCCTACTACTACTCGACGTACGAGACCGAGGACGAGGGGCCGGCCGCGACGACGCTCGCGCCTGACACCGTGGTGGTGCTCGGCAGCGGACCGATCCGCATCGGCCAGGGCATCGAGTTCGACTACTGCAGCGTGCACGCCGCCATGGCGCTCCGCGCCCAGGGCGTCGACGCGGTGATGGTCAACAGCAACCCGGAGACGGTGAGCACCGACTTCGACTGCAGCACGCGCCTGTACTTCGAGCCGCTCGATGAGGAGGCGGTGACCGCGATCATCGACGAGGAGCGGGCGAGCGGCGTCGTGGTGCAGTTCGGCGGCCAGACGGCGATCAACCTTGCGGAGCCGCTCGACCGCGCAGGCGTGCGCATCCTCGGGAGCAGCATCTCGAGCATCGATCTCGCCGAGGACCGGCGCGCCTTCGAGTCGCTGATGCGGTCGCTCTCCATCGCGCAACCACAGGGCGCTGCGACGACCGACCTCGACGAGGCGCTCGCGATCGCCGACAACATCGGCTTCCCGGTGCTGGTGCGGCCGTCGTACGTCCTCGGTGGGCGGGCGATGGAGATCGTGCACACCCGCGATGCGCTGCACCGGTACCTCGAGGCCGCGATGGCCGCGCTGCCGGCCGACACGGGACGCAGGCGCGGGACCGTGCTCATCGACCGCTACCTCTTCGGGACCGAGGTTGACGTCGACGCCATCAGCGATGGCGAGACCGTCGTGATCCCCGGCCTCATGGAGCACGTCGAGCGGGCCGGTGTCCACAGCGGCGACTCGATGGCCGCGTACCCGGCGCGCCGCCTCGACGACGGCGTGCGCGCGCTCATCGTCGACGCCACGGTCCGAATCACGCGCGCGCTCGATGTGCGCGGGCTCTGCAACATCCAGTTCGCCGTGCATCGCGGCATCCCGCACGTCCTCGAGGTGAATCCGCGCGCATCGCGCACGGTGCCCTTCCTCAGCAAGGTGACCGGTGTGCCGATGGTCGAGCTCGCCACGCGCGTCATGCGCGGCGCGGCGCTCGCCGAGCTGGGGTGGGCGACCGGGCTCGTCGCATCACGGCCGCTTGTCGCGGTGAAGGCACCGGTGTTCTCGACGGTCAAGCTCATCGACGTCGACACCGCGCTCGGTCCCGAGATGAAGTCGACCGGCGAGGTGATGGGCATCGACACCGACCTCGGTGCGGCCCTCGAGAAGGCGTTCATCGCGGCGCTCGGTGAGATGCCGGCCACCGGCGGTGTGCTGTGCAGCATCGCCGACATCGACAAGGCCGAGGCACTCCCGATCATCGCGCAGCTCAGCTCGCTCGGCTTCACGATCTACGCGACGGCGGGGACCGCCACCGCGCTTGCCAGCGCGGGCATCTCGGCAGTCTCGGTCGGCAAGATCGGCCACGGGCGCCCCAACGTCATCGACGTCATCGAGGACGGCCAGGTGTCCATCGTCCTCAACACGGTCTCGAACTTCGGCACCGACGAGCTGGACTTCTCCGCGAAAGGCGGTGCGGCCGCGGCCGTCGGCCGGACCGTCAAGGACGGATACCGCATCAGGCTCGCGGCCGAGCAACGCCGGATTCCGTGCTGCACGTCGCTCGACACCGCGGCGGCGCTCGTCGACGCGATCGGGCGACACACCTCCGGACAGAGCGTTCGCGTCGCGACGGTGCGGGAATATCGCGAAGGCCTCGTGCAGGCGGTCACGTGACCGCGGACCTGAGCAGGGCCGCCCTCGAGACCGGCGAGGTGCTCGTTGTGGAGCGGCTTGGGGGTGGTCTCCTGGAGCTCGTCGCGCGCCTCCCGCACCTCGCGGCGACGGCGATGCCCGGGTCCTTCGCCCAGCTCCGCTGCGGGTCGGGAACGATCCCACTGCTGCGCCGCCCGTTCAGCGTCGCCTGGACGCAGGACGACACCTGTGGTTTCGTGTTCGAGGCGGTCGGTGCCGGAACGCGGCTGCTGTCGGAGCTGCAACCCGGCGATCCTCTCGACAGCCTCGGCCCGCTCGGCCACGGCTTCACCCTCGTGGAGGGTGGATCCGCGATCTGCGTTTCGGGTGGGCTGGGATGCGCGCCCTTCCCACTGCTGATCAACGAGCTGCGACGCCGCGGTGTTGACGACATTGTTGTCTTGAACGGTGCGCGCACGGCGGCCCGGCTGTACCCGCCGGAACGGTTCGCGCGCCCGGCGGTGCCCGTCGTCGCCGAGGCGACCGACGATGGCACACGCGGCCACCACGGACCGGTCACCGAGCTCCTCGTCGCGGCCCTGGCGTCACACCCGTCGGCCATCTACGCGTGCGGGCCGAACCCGATGCTCGACGCCGTGATGACCACGCTGATGGCATCCGGCGCAGAGCTGCCCGCCGTGCTCGAGGCGTCGCTCGAGGCGCCGATGGGATGCGGCTTCGGCACCTGCCTCGGCTGCGCGCTCCCGATGCGCGGTGAGAACGGCGAGAGCGTCTGGAAGCTCTGCTGCACGGACGGTCCAGTGATGCCCATGCGCGACGTCGACTGGGACGGTGTTCGCGCACTCCCGGGGGCCGACGTCGCATGAGCGAGCACGCTGGGCGATCCGGGGTCGACCTCGGTCGTGGTCTCGTCCTCCCGAACCCGGTCGGCCTCGCCAGCGGCACCGCGGGCTACGGGTTCGAGCTCCAGCAGCTCATCGACATCGAACGCATCGGCGCGCTGTACACGAAGGGAACGACGGTCGCGCCGCGCGAGGGCAACCCGCCGCCTCGCATCGCCGAAACCGGCGGTGGCATGCTCAACAGCATCGGCCTGCAGAACCCGGGAATCGACGTCGTCGCCGGCGAGTATGCGGAGCGCTGGCGGGGGTGGGCGATCAAGGTGATCGTCAACGTCGCCGGGGGATCCGTCGAGGACTACGTGCACTGCGCCCGCATGCTCGATCCCGTCGCCGAGGTTGCCGGAATCGAGCTCAACATCTCGTGTCCGAACATCTCGGGCGGTCTCGACTTCGGTCGCGATGCGCGCGCTGCCGGAGAGCTCGTCGCAGCGGTGCGCGCGATCACGGAGCGCTGCGTGATCGTGAAGCTCAGCCCCAATGTCACCGACATCGCCGCGGTCGCGCGCGCCGTCGAGGACGCCGGCGCGGATGCGGTGTCCGCGGTCAACACCTACATCGGCAGGAAGATCCACCGCAAGAGCGGGAGATCCGTGCTGCCGCTCGGCACCGGCGGGCTCAGCGGCCCGGCGATCCAGCCGCTTGCGCTCGCCGCCGTCGCGGCGGTGTGCGAGGCCGTGTCCATACCGGTCATCGGAGTCGGTGGCATCGTCGACGCTGCGTCCGCACAGGACTTCCTCACCGTCGGCGCCCGCGCCGTGCAGGTGGGCACCGCGACATTCGTCAACCCCGAGACCGCCCTGCAGGTGCTGGACGGTCTCGGGGTCGAGAAGGCTGGACTAGACGAGCTGCCCGGTTGAGACGGGTGCCGGCTGTGGCACTCGGTGGCCGTTCAGCCCGAGGACTGGCTGCGGGTCCGGCGTCATGTCGATTGCGACCTCACCGTGCAGCGCGAGGTCACCGACCTCGAGCTCCTCGTCGGTCATGCGCAGCGGCACGAAGAAGCTCACCAGCTTGATCACGACGAAGGTCGCCACCGCGTCGTACACGATGATGAACCCGAGCGCCAGCGCCTGCAGCCCCAGCTGCTTGGCATTGCCGTAGAGCAGCCCGGTGATCGCGACCGACGCGGTCCCGCCCGTGCCGACGTACACGATCATGTTCGGCGACGCGAACACGCCGGTCATGAGCCCGCCGAAGGCTCCCGCCACCCCGTGCGTGTGGAAGACGCCGAGCGTGTCGTCGACACGCTGGAAGATGCGCGTCTTACCCAGCTTGTTCATCGACAACCAGGGGAGCACGCCTGCGCCGACGCCGATCGCGAATGCCGCGTAGGCGTTGATGTACCCGGCGCCGGGGGTGATCGCCACCAGGCCCGCGATCATCCCGCTGATCATCCCGATGATCGTCGGCTTCTTCAGGAAGAAGATGTCCATGATCATCCAGGTCAGCAATGCCGTCGCCGTGCACAGATGGGTGTTGAGCACCGCCGCCGAAGCGTCGGCGTTGGCGAAGTACGGGTCCCCGCCGTTGAAGCCGCTCCAGCCCAGCCAGAGCAGGCCACCGCCGGCAACCGCCAGCATGATGTTGCTCGGCGCATTGTTCTGACGGTCCTTGAGCAGGCGCGGACCGAGCACCGCGGCGGCCACGAATGCGGAGACGGCCGCGGCCACATGGATGACGTAGCCACCGCTGTAGTCGACCGCGCCGAGCGCGCCCAGCCAGCCGCCACCCCAGAGGCTGAACGCACCTACCGAGTACACGAGCGTGATCCACAGCGGGACGAACAGCGCCCATGCGCGGAAGCTGATCCGGCCGAGCAACGCGCCACCCAGGATGATCACCGTGATCGTCGCGAAGACGAACTGGAAGTACACGAGCGATGACATCGGAAAGCGCAGCGCGGGGATCAACCCGGTGAGCAGCGGGATGCTCGCCTGGCTCTCGAGATCAGTCGCTCCTGCCACCGGATGCGGAATGCCCACGAATGTCGTGGCCGCGCCGGCGACGTGCAGCGGCTGGCCGAAGCTCATGTCGTACGCGAAGAACATCCAGATGACAAGCGTCATCGCGAACGCGTACACCACCATGAGCGCGGAGTTGACCGCGAACTTGCGCTTCATCAACCCTGCGTAGAGGATCGCGAGCCCGGGGATGCTCATGATCCCCACCAGCGTCGCCGACGTGAGCTGCCACGCAGTGTCGCCGGAATTCAGCCAGCTGGGATCCGGGTTGAGAGCCGAGAGCATTGCGATACCTCACCTGTGCTTCTGATGACCGACACGTGAGCGACGTACGCTTTGCACGCAAACTCTGTCAGAGCAGCGGGCGCGATACTTCGTCCGCCATGCACACATCGGCGGCCGTCGACCTGTGCGCGGCGCACGAGTCGAGGCGCTAGACGGCAGTCGCGATGTACGGCGCGGGCGCGGTCGATGAGCCCGGCGGTGCGAGCACGATCTGCGCGGCAGGCACCGGCCGGCCGGTGAAGTATCCCTGCGCACGATCGCACCCGAGCAGCGCCAGCATCTCCAGCGTGGCGCACGTCTCGATTCCCTCGGCGACCACGTTGAGCCCGAGCGCGTGGCCGAGCTCGATGGTGGCGCGCACCAGCTTGACGTCCTGCTCACGGCCGTCGTTGATGAGGCCGCCGATGAACGTTCGGTCGAGCTTCAGCTCTGTGACCGAGAGGCTGCCGAGATACGCGAGCGAGGTGAAGCCCGAGCCGAAGTCGTCGATCGAGATGCCGAGGCCGTGAAGGCGCAACTCCTCGATGACCTGCCGGCATCCCTCGAAGTCGCGAATGATCGTGGTCTCGGTGATCTCGAGAATCAGCGCCGCAGGCGGGACCCGGTGTCGACGCAGCGCTGACCGCACGACGTCGATGAACCCGGGGTCGAGCAGGTTCGACGACGAGATGTTGACCGAGACGGCCAGCCGGGAACCGGCGGTGCGCCAGGCGGCGCACTGTGCCAGCGCCTGTTCCAGGACGAGGCGGGTGAGCGAGCCCATCAGCCCGGCCTCCTCGGCGAGCGGCAGGAATTCGAGGGGTGGGATCATGCCGAGGCGCGGATGGGGCCAGCGCAGGAGCGCCTCAACGGCCACCGTCTCGCCGGTGCGCAGGTCCACCTGCGGCTGGTAGTGGAGCACCAGCTCCTCGGTGTCGACGGCAGAGCGCAGCTCGTCGACGAGGACGAGGCGGTTGCCTCCGTCGTCGATGTCCGACTGGTACACCTCGAACGAGCGCTGGCCGAGCTTGGCGCGATACATCGCCACGTCCGCGCACCGCATGAGCCCGACGCTGTCGGTGGCGTCGGTCGGTGCCATCGCGATGCCGATGCTGCCGCTGATGCGCACGCTGATCCCGTTGAGCTCGAAGGGTTGCTCGAGCAGCGCGGTGAGGCGCTGCGCAAGTCCGGCGGCGTACTCGGGGTCGGTGTCGACGAGCACCGCGCCCAGCTCGTCGCCACCGATCCGGACCAGCACGTCGGTGCTGCGGAGCGAGCCCGTGAGGCGAGGGCCGAGCTGCCGGAGCAGCTCGTCGCCGGCGGAGTGGCCGAACGAGTTGTTGATCTCCTTGAAATGGTCGAGGTCGACAAACAGGAAGGCGAGGTTGCGAGGTGGTGTCTCGGGGTCGGCGTAGTCGGCGAAATACGCGTCGAGCAGCGTCGTGAGCCTGCGCCGGTTCCCGAGCCCCGTCAGCTCGTCGGTCACCGCCTGGCGGTGGCGCTCCTCGGTGAGCGCGCGCAGTCCGCGGACGGACACGGCGAGCCGGATCCCGACCACCACGAGCGTTGCGGTGGCCAGGCCGACAGCTGCCGGCTGGATCTTCTCGTGATCGAGCGCGCTGACGAACAGGATCACCAGAGCGGCGAGCGCGCCCAGGCCGGGCAGCACGAACCCTGGCATCCGGCTGCTGTCGCTGAGGTCGCGGCGGCCCGCCGGCAGCCACATCGAGATCGACATCATGAGGATCGCGATCGGCCAGGCAACCGAGTTCGACGACCTCTCCGATCGCGGTCACATGCGAGGCCGACTGGTTGAGGAGGTTGAAGGTGTCGCCGACGCCGTTGACCGCGCATGCGCCCGCAAAGATCATCCACGGCAGCCGCCGTCCCGGGAGGATCGCGGTGCCGGCGACGACGAGCGCGAGCAGCAGCACGTCGCCGATCGGGTACGCGAGATCCACCGCAACGCCGAGCGCGTACTTGGGGCCACCCAGCGTCCCGACGATCCCGTTGAAGGCGAATGCGGCACAGACCGCGGCAGCGCCCAGCCCGGCGATCCCACCGTCCAGCCATGTGGCCGGGAGCAGCCGGTGGACCTCCCTGCGGAGCATCAGGAGAACTGCAGCGTAGGCGAGCGGGAAGAAGCAGATGTAGAACGCGTCGGCGAGGGACGGGTTGGGGGCCGACGCGCCGTTCCAGGTCTCCCAGGTGAGCACCAGGTCTCCCAACGCCCATGCCAGCACCGCCGATCCGAGCACGAGCGGGATGGCTCGTCCGGGGCGCTTGCTGAAGGCTCGCGCGAGCAGGAGCCCGATCGCGGTCAACTCGAATGCGACGACACCCCAGCCGTCGATCCAGGGCCACTCGACCCCGTCGCCGCGGACGACCAGGCCGACCAGGTAGGCCGCAAGGAGTGCGCCGAGGGTCCCGTACGCAATCCAGAGCCCTCTCGGCGCTCGCGCGACCGGCCGAACTCGGTTCGGGATCAGTCGCCGTTCACGAGGAGGGGCGGAGCTCACCCGAGGAGCTTTGCCGATTCCCTGTCGAATTCCGGTTGCGTCTGTGGAACGACAATGATCCCGCTCGTGCAGGTCGCATGACGCCCGATCCGGGGTGCCTCCGCCACAGTCGGGTCAGGAGGCCCCGCGATAGTACTGATCGAGATCGATCAGCCAGACGTGGAGGACAACTGAGCCCGACCGGAGGATTGCCGTACGGACCAGTCGTGGCTGGAATGGGCTCAGTGCAGTCAGGGACTGCGCGAAGTCCATTCCCGTGAAGCTCAGCAGCAGGACCTGCGCCGCCTGGCGCTGCTCGATCATCTCGCGCCCCGGGGCCGAGAGGGCGCCGAGATCCCCCGGGATCGAGTTGAAGAAGGCGTGGTAGATGCCGATCGGCCCGAGGATCTGCTGCTGCTCGTCCCGTGGCCACCAGATGAGCAGCTGCTCGCCGGAGTACGTCGCCGGGCCGACGAACACGGGAAGATCGGCGGTGACCACGTACAGGTCGATGCCGCGCGACGAGTTGCCGCCGAGGGCCGTCGCGTAGGCGGGATCCGGGTCGAAGATCGTGTCCGGGAGCATGGCGTGGGGCGGGATCGGCGCCACGGTCAGCACCAGCAGGCATGCGGCGATGAGCGCGAGCGACAGCGTCGCGCCGATGCGTGCCGACAGACGCTGGCGCGCGTTTCGGATCCGAGCGGCGATCACCGCGAGCAGGGCGACCGCCACGAGCAGCGCGTCGCCGAACGGCAGCCAGCCGAACGCCGGCACGTGCGGGTCGAGCTCGTATGCGAGCGGCACAAGGAGCAGCAGGGCCGGGAGCGCCCATGCGTACCAGGGGTTGCCGAGGATCGGGCGACTGAGCTGGACGAGCGCTGTGGCAAGCGCGAGGCTCACACCTCCCCAGAGCAGTGAGAAGAAGTAGTGCACCTCGAGGATCTGCACCTTGCCGACGAACTGCAGCAACGCGCACACGACCAGCTGCGCCGCGCACGCCGCGCCGACGATGAGTTGCGGGGTCGGAATCGCCTTGAGCTGACGTCCGAACGCGACGAGCCACAGGACGACAACCGCAGGTGGCACAAGGAGATATGCCACAAATGGTGCCCACCTCCAACTCGCGGAGTGGTACATCGCCTCGAGTGACTTGTGGCTCAGGTAGACGACCGACTGGATGGTCGGAACGATGTAGTCGAACTGGCCCAGCAACACACCGGAACCGACGGCGAGCACCGCCGTGACCGCGACCGCCGTGCCCGCCATCACGACCGCGTCCCGGAGCAGGTGCTCGCGCTCGCGAAGTAGCCGGATCAACCCGTAGACGGCGATGGTCACACCGATGATCGGCACGGATGTTGCGATGGACCACACCGCCATCGTGAAGAGCGCCGCGGCGGCAACCAGCCATGCCACGCGGTGTCGAAGCGACGGCATGGCAAGACAGGCGAGCGCCCCGATCAGATACGACATGGCTGCTGAGTTGGGGAAGTCGGTTCCCCAGGCGGTGATGACCACTGGGCTGCTCAGGATCACGACGGCAGCGACCATGCCGGCAGCGCGACCATACAGACGGCGCAGCAGCAGATACGCGGGCACCACCGCAACAAGCGCAAGCACGTAGCGGAAGATGACGAATCCCGGCAACGCGCCGAAGAGAAGATACGCGATCCGCCCCGGGATGAGGAATGCGACTCGCGACCCTTCGCGAAGCCGCTCCGACGGTGTGAACGCGGCTGTGTACCGAAGGAAGATCGACCGCGGATCGATGATGAAGGTCGTGTGCATCGCCGGATCGTTCAGGTCCGGGACCGGCATCAATCGAAGTCGCAACCCGAAGAATGCGATGACCGGCGACAACGCGAGGACGGCGCTTTCGACGAGTGCCCCCGGCGACATCCGCGCGAGCATCGGACTGAGCCCGCGCGGCCGGTCAGCTGTCATGACATGCTGTGCGGGGCATGGTGGTGCAGGGTGTGCATCTGAAGCATGAAGTCATGGGGAAACGAGGATGACGTCGAGCGATCGGCCGGCTCATGAGGTCGCCGGGGACCACCGCACGAGCGTGGACATTACCATCGTGAGCGACGAATCTCAGGTGCAGCGATTGCTGCCGTTGATGCGGGGATATTGCGACTTCTATCACGCTTCCCCAGGCGATGCGGCGCTGCTCGCGATGTCTCGGACGCTCGCGGCGGATCACCTCCATGAGGGCGTCCAGCTGCTCGCAACCGAGAGCGGTGTCGATGTCGGCTTCGCCACGCTGTTCTGGAGCTGGGAGACGACGATCTCGAGCAGAGTGGGCGTCATGAACGACCTCTACGTCGTGGCCTCGTCTCGTGGTCGCGGTGTGAGCTCGGCGCTCATGCGTGCATGCGTCTCGCGCTGTCGCGAGCACGGCGCTGCGCGGATGATCTGGCAGACGGCGCATGACAATCTCCGCGCTCAGGCTGTGTACGACCATGCCGGCGCGACGCGGGAGAGCTGGCTCGACTACTGGCTGGACATGAGCGGCGCGAGCGCGTAGCCCCGCAGCGGCCTACTTCTTTGCAGCCTGGTAGTAGGGATTTGCCCCCTGCGCATGGTCTGTCGTGTCGCGTACCTCGGTGATCTCCGGAAAGCGCTGCAGTATCGCGACGCGCACGCCCTGTCCGAGCGTGACCTCGGCCATGCCGCATCCCTGACATCCACCGCCCATGTGGATGAAGGCGATCCCGTCTCGGACGTCGAGCAGGTCGATGTAGCCACCGTGGGAGGCCACGGAGGGATTGATCTCATTGTCGAGCAGGTCCTGCACGTCCCGAGCGAGCTCATCCATCCAGAGTGGATTCGGGTTCTCCACCTTGAGCGCGCCGCTCAGCCGGTCGGCATCGATCGTGACGCCGTCGAGGTAGGGGGCCGACTCCAACGGCATCGTGAATCGGATCCCCGGCGGACCGTCGACCACCATCTCGCCCTCTCGCTCCTCACCCGCTTTGACCAGCGCGAGGTCGTAGCTGAACTGACCGTCGCGCCGACCCGTGATCGCGATGCGCACCCCAGCATCGGGTTGTTTGCGGTTCGCCCGGACCTGCTCGATGCGGGTCAGCGCGTAGTCGGTGGTGGCGATCCTCGGCGCTTTCACGGTGTTCCCATGGTACGTCTCCCGACTCCGAGGGTAGGCTGAGACCGATGGCGAGGGTGATGCTGGTGCTGCCCACCGAGACCTATCGCGCCACCGCGTTCCTTCGCGCCGCCGGCAGGCTCGGGTTGGACATCGTGGTCGCTTCGAACGAGGCGCCCACGCTTGCCTCGCTGATGGACGGGCATGTGCTGACGCTCGACCTCCGCCATCCCGACGACTCCGCCGATCGCGCCGAGGCGTTTGCGGCGAGATGGCCCGTCGATGCGGTGATCGGTGTCGACGAGTCCTCGGTGGTCACCGCCGCGCACGTGGCCGAGCGGCTTGGGACGTTGCGCCGCAACCCGGTCGCGTCGGTCGAGGCGACACGCGACAAGCGTCTGATGCGCCGGCGGCTCACAACTGCCGGCATGGAGCAACCGCGCTTTGTTGCGACGGACGTCGCCGCTTCACATGCGGTCATCGACGAGGCGATACGTGTCGTCGGATTGCCCTGCGTGGTCAAGCCCGTCGACCTCGCCGCGAGTCGCGGCGTCATCCGCTCCGACACGCGTGCCGAGGTGATGACGGCGGTCGAGCGAGTCGGGGCTCTGCTGCGGAGCATCTGCGTGGATGACACAACTCCGCCACTGATCATCGAAGCCTACGTCGACGGCGTCGAGGTGGCGGTGGAGGGCCTGGTCCGCGACGGAGCGCTCGAGGTCATCGCCTTGTTCGACAAGCCGGATCCCCTCACCGGGCCTTACTTCGAGGAGACGCTCTACGTCACCCCCTCACGCCTCGACGATGCGTCGCAGCGCGCTGCGGAACGAGCGGTGCGCGAGGCCGTGAGCGCGCTCGAGTTGCGCCACGGACCGATCCACGCTGAGGTGCGCATCGCGAGCGGCGAGGCGGTGGTCATCGAGGTCGCGGCACGTTCCATCGGAGGGCTGTGCTCGCAGGTGATCCGTCTCGTCTGCGACGACGCCTCGCGCCAGGAGCGATCGCTCGAGGAGGTGATCCTTCGGCAGGCGTGTGATCTGCCGCTCGGTGCGATCCACATGATCGACGCGGCGTGCGGCGTGGTGATGCTGCCGATCTCCCGGGAGGGAACGCTCCGTGCGGTGGGCGGTGTGGAACGCGCATCCGCTGTCGCCGGCGTCACGGGCGTCACGATCGCTGTCCCGCGGGGCGAGCGCGTCGTGCCGCTCCCCGAGGGTGACCGCTACCTCGGCTTTGTCTTCGCCCGTGGAGCGGCTCCGGCCGGCGTTGAGGCGGCGCTCCGGCACGCGCAGTCACTGCTCGACATCGACATTCGTTGACTGGAGGCGGCGATGACGGACCTGCATGACTTCGTGGGCGAGTGGGAGCTCGCGGTCGACCTGCCCGGTGCGGAAGACGTTCGCGGTCACGTCGTCTTCGAGCAGATGGGCAGCGTCCTCGTGCAGCGCACCGTGCTGCCGTCACCGGATGCGCCGGGCAGCTGGTGCATCGTCCTCACCCGGCCGGACGGCAGCCACGTACAGCACTACTTCGACGCGCGGGGTGTCGCACGGCTCTACGCGATGACCTTCGACGGCCGCACCTGGACGTTGGAGCGAAACGAGCCGGACTTCTCGCCGCTTGACTTTCACCAGCGGTTCGCCGGCCGCTTCAGTGACGATCGCTCCCGGATCGACGGGGAGTGGCTGCGGTCGGCAGATGGCAGGGAATGGTCCCGCGACTTCGGTCTCACCTACACGCGGATTCCACCCGCCGTCTAGCGCCGGCCGTCCGCGTGATCAAAGCCGGAGGGGCGGTGGCCGGTGCCCACGATATATGCCGCTATCGGCATATAATGTGGCGATGGCTCGCTCCTCCACAACCTCGGACGTCTTCAACGCGATCGCCGAGTCGCACCGCCGCGACGTCCTGGACGCGCTGCTCACGGGCGAGAAGGCGGTCGGGACGATCGTCAACGACCTCTCGATGTCCCAGCCCCAGGTGTCAAAGCACCTCCGGGTGCTCAGCGAGGTGGGACTTGTCAGGTGCCGGCCGGAGGGGCGTCGCCGGCTGTACCGGCTGGAACCCGCGCGACTGCGGCCGTTTCAGGAGTGGTTGACCAAGTACGAAGAGGCCTGGAATGCCCGAATGGATCGGGTGGATGACTACCTCAAAGAGCTGCAGCATCAAGGAGAACCGCAGTGACACCGAATGGACAAGGGTCGGCAGTCGTGGAATTCCCCAGCGATCTCGAGATCGTCCTCACTCGAGAGTTCGAAGCTCCAATCCAACTCGTCTTCGACGTCTTCACGAAACCGGAGCATGTGAGAAAGCACTTCGCACCGTTTGAGGAGGATGTGACCGTGTGCTCCATCGACCTGCGAGTCGGGGGGAACTACCACATCGTCATGGTCACCAAGGATGGAATCGAATGCTCGTTCCGTGGAACCTACCTGGAGGTCGCGTCACCGACCCGCACCGTCGAGACGTGGGTGTTCGACGGATGGCCGGGTGTGGAGGCCGTCGAGACGATGGATCTGCACGAAACGAACGGAGTGACCAAGCTGACGTACAGCCTGGCGTTCCCCGACCAGGCCGGCCGTGACCACATGGACAAGTACGACGGCCTCATCTCCAGCATGGAGAACGTGGCAGCGTATGTGAGATCGCTGGTCGATTCGAAAGAACCGGTCTCGGGGTAGCGCGAGTGCCCCCTGGAGGAATCGAACCTCCCTCAACCGGTTAAAAGCCGGCTGCTCTACCGATGAGCTAAGGGGGCGGGAGCCAGGATTGTATGGCGGGCACGCGACACGCCCTACCATCGGCCGGGTGACCGCCGAGTTTCCAGGGTTTCCCGAGCACTTTCCCGTCCGTGACGACGGCAGGCGAAGCCTGCGCTACCACGTCGTGTCGTGGGTGTGCAGGACTGTCCTTCGAGGGTTTCTCGGACGCGGGCTCCGCGTCGATCCACCGACGGGATTCCCGTCCGAGGGCCCGCTGCTCGTGGTCTCCAACCACCTCAGCAACATCGACCCGTTCCTCTTCGGCGGGTACGCTCCCGGCGCCCTCTACTGCATCACCAAGCGGGAGCTGTTCTCCAACCCGGTCTTCTCCTGGATCATGGCGGGCTGCAACTGCTTTCCCGTGGATCGAGGTGCCGCGGACCGGCGCGCGCTCCGGACCGCGCTCGACGTCCTCGCGCGGCGGGGCCGGCTGCTCATCTTTCTCGAGGGCACACGCTCTGCGACCCCGGGGATGCGCAGGGCTGAAGCCGGAGTTGGGTTCCTCGCCCGGCGCTCGGGCGCGTCGGTGCTGCCGGTCGCCATCTGGGGAAGCGAGGCCGCGCTGGCGCGCGGCCACACGCTGCCGAAGCGTGTCCCGGTGCGCCTGAGGTACGGACCGGTGTTTCAGCTTCCCGAGCGAACCGCCGCCGACCGGCGGGACGACCAGGCCATCGCGGATCTCATCGGGAGGCGGATTGCGGAGCTGCTCCCGCCCGCGTACCGCGGCGTCTACGCCGCGGAGGTCGAGAGTCCGACGGCCGTCACGTCGCGCTGACGTCAGCGACCGCGACGGCTCGCGCTGCTCTTGGAGCTCGAGGACTTGGCCGGCGCCCGACCCGACGAGGTCTTGGCGGCCGGACGCTGGCGCGTGGACGATGCCTGCGCTGCCCTGGTCGATGCTGATTTGGCGACGGTCTTGGGCTTTGGCTTCGGCTTCGGCGCCGGTCGGGCCGGAGCCTTGGCGCGCGCCACCGGCTTCGCCACAGCTTTGGCGGCCGGCTTGCGGGCCGGTGCCGGGCGCGACGGTGCCGTGGACCGAGCCGCGGCCTTGGCGACAGGCTTCGGCTTCTGAGCAGGCCGGGGCTTGCCCGGCGGCTTGGCTTTGACGGCAGCCTTGGCTTTCGCGACGGGATTCGCGGCGGCCTTGGGCTTGACCACAGGCTTTGCCTTGACAACCGGCTTCGCCTTCGCCACGGGCTTGGACGGGGCAGGTCGCGAGGTGGACTTCGCCTTGGCAGCCGGCGCTGCCGGGCGGGCCACCGATTTCGGCTTCGGCAGGGGCTTGGCTGCGGACTTGGGTTTTGGCGGTCGCGCAGCCTTGGCGGCAACCACGGGCTTCGCCTTCGGGGCAGGTTTCGCGGGGAGGGCCTTCGCTGCGGAAGCAGCCTTCGCCGGGGCCGGCTTCGGTGCGGGCACCGGCTTCGCTGCCGAAGCAGCCTTCGCAGCGGGGGCAGCCTTCGCAGCCGGAGCAGCCTTCGCAGCCGGAGCAGCCTTCGCAGCGGGGGCAGCCTTCGCAGCCGGAGCAGCCTTCGCAGCGGGGGCAGCCTTCGCAGCCGGAGCCTGCTTTGCGGGAGGTGACGGCTTCGCGGTCGCCACCGGTTTCACTGGGGCCGCAGCATTCGACGCCGGCGCTGTCGTGGGCTTGGCGACAGGCGGCGCCGTCTTCTCGAGAGCGGGCGCCGGAACCTCGGCCGCGGTGGCGGCGGGTTTGGGAGGTGCGGGGACGGGCGGAGCGACGACCGCGACGGGCTCTGCCGCCGGCGTTGCGGCGCCGTCCGAACGGTCGGCAGGTGGCCTTGGGCCGCGATCGGACACCCGGACGGGTTCGACCATGAGCTGCCTGAGCTCGGCAGCACGCTCAGGCGTCTCCGCAGTCTCGAGGCAGGTGAAGGCGACGACCTCCTTGAAGTCGTGATGCCTGTCGAAGCGGACGATCGCCGTCTGGCTCAGGACGGTCTCGACGACGCCGCGCGAGCCGATCGGGTAATCGCCGATCGAGGTGCCGGTCCGAGGTCGCGTGTTCGAGATGAGGATCACCCGTTCGCCGACGCCGAAGGGTGGCGGCGGCTCCTCACGGGCTCCCGGTGGCCGGCCCGGCGTGGGCGACGGCCGGGGCGCGACGGCGACGGCGACCGGCGCGACAACCACAACGGCCTCTTCCTCGTCCTCATCCTCATCGTCCTCGTCGTCATCGTCGACCACGGCAACGACGCCGATCTCGATATCGATCTCCTCCGCGTCGTCCAGCTCTACCGCGTCGCCCTCGAGCACCACATCAGGAGGTGCATCGGGCTCATCGGAATCGACGTCGACGGAGGGGTCGGATGGTTCTGTAGGCATTCAGGCTCGTATGTGACGGATGGGTAGACTGCAGTGCAGATGATCGCGCGATCCTCGGCGATCCCGCTGTCGCAACATACCCAGCAGCGGCTTCTTGAAATCCTCCCCGGTGCGCTCACGTGGTTTGCCCTGCTCGTCCCGGTGGTCGTCGCCTTCGCAATCAGGCTCAACGACCCGGGGATGCTCTGGATCCTCGGGGTCGGCGCCGTGCTGCTCGACGCCTACTGGCTCGTCCGCACCACGATCACGGTTCGCTGCGTGCGCCGGACGACGGCGTCGCTCCAGGCGACCGCTCGCATCGACTGGTGGAAGCGGTGCGAGGAGTTCGAGGCCGACCTGCCCGAGGGAGCGCCACGACCCTCGGAGATCGTCCAGTGCGCTCTGATCCCCACCTACACCGAGTCCTACCAGGTGCTGCGCGCGACGGTGGCCGCGCTGGCCGCCCAGAACTACCCTGAGCACCTTCGGGTCTGCGCGATCATCACCCGTGAGACCGATCTCGGCGGGATCGAGAACGTGGGTCGCCTGCGCGAGGAGTTCGAGGGGAGGTTCCTCGCCTTCCTGCACATCCGCGATCCGCTGCTGCCCGGCATCGTGGTCGGGAAGTCGGCGGCGATGTCATACGGCGGACCCGTGCTGAAGGCCGCCTGCGACGAGCTCGGCCTCGATCCCACCCGCACGCTCGTGACGGACCTCGACTCGGACTTCCGCCTCCACCCGCAGTACTTCGCATACATCGCCCTGCAGTTCTGCGGCGCGCAGGACCGGCTCTTCTCGATCTGGCAGCCGGTTCCGGTGTTCCTCAACAACCTGTGGCGCGTGCCGACCGCCGTGCGGGTCATGGCGACCGCGGCGACGCAGTGGCAGATGTTCCTGCATCAGAACCCGCATCGCCTGATCATGTTCTCGTCGTACACCCTGTCACTCCACCTGCTCGACGACGTCGGGTACTGGGACTCCGACGTCATCCCGGAGGACTCACGGTTCTTCTGGAAGAGCTTCTTTCACTGCGGCGGCAAGCTCAACCTGCGTCCCGCGTTCCTCACGGTCAGCGGTGACGCGCCGCGTGCGCGTGGCTACGCGGCGACCCACGCCTCGCAGTACAACCAGATCAAGCGCTGGGCATGGGGAGCGACCGATATCCCTTATGTGACAGCGCGAATGCTGATTCACACGGAGATCCCGTGGCGCATGCGCGCGCGCCGCTACGCCAGTCTGATCTTCAACCACCTCACGTGGGCGACGCTCCCGCTGCTGCTCTTCTTCGGCGGCGCGCTCCCCGCGTTCATCGACCTCGACTACAGCCTCTCGTCGACGGCGACACTCCTCGGCACGGCGAGCGCGAGCATCCTCACGATCACGCTGCTCAACACGCTCCTGCTCGTGCAGGTGGACCATCGCATCTGTCCCAAGCCGAAGGCGTGGCCGTGGTGGCGCAAGCGCTGGGCGGACCTGCAACTGTTCACGTATCCGGTCGTGGGACTCGCGCTGAGCGTCATCCCCGCGCTCGAGGCGCAGACGCGACTCATGTTCGGGGCGTACCTCGAGTATCGCGTCACGGAGAAGGAGTAGGCAGCTGCGCGATCAGCGGGCGAGCGCGGCGCGGTAGATCTCGTAGGTCATCGCGGCAGCGCGGTGCCAGGTGAACGTCGCGGCCCACGCGAGCCCCTCTGTTCGCCGGCGATCGTGTTCCGCGGCATCGGCGAGCAGTCGCGACACCGCCTGCGCCATCGCCGTGGTGTCGCCGTCCGGGACGACGACCGCGGCGGCGCCACTCACCTCCGGCAGCGACGAGTTGTCGAACACCACGGCGGGGGTTCCGCAGGCCATGGCCTCGAGCGGCGGGAGCCCGAACCCCTCGTAGGCCGAGGTGAAGACGAAACATTCGGCCGCCGTGTAGAGGGTCACCAGGTCGGCGGTCGAGACGTGACCGATCACGCGGCTGTGCTCCGCGAGGCCGGCCCGGTCGAGCGCCCCGGTGACCGCATCCGCGAAGGTCCCCTGGTCACCGGCGATCACGAGGACGACGTCGTGGTCTCGCCGGACACGCCGAACGACGTCGGCGAGCGACTCGATGCGCTTGCGGGGGTCGAAGGTGCCCACTGCGAGGAGGAACGGGCGGTCGATGCGGAGCCGCTCGCGGAGCCGGTTCACCGCACCTGCGGATGCTGCCCGGAACACCGGTGCGACGCCTTCGGGGATCACCGTCACCCGCTCCGGGCTCGTCGGCGTCAGACGCAGCACGTCGCGCCGCGTCGCCTCCGATACGGCGATCACGGCGTCGGCGCGGCGAAGCAGACGCAGTCCGAGGATCCGAGCTCTGCGGACCCACGGGTAGTCCTGCGGCATCACGAACGGGATCAGATCGTGGACGGTGACGACCACCGGCAACCGGGTGCGCAGCGGCTGTCCGAACTCGATCGCGTGATACAGGTCCGCGCGGGCATCGCGCAATGCCTGCGCCACGAACACGATGTCGGCGACCGGTTGCAGGGTCGGATGCACGACCCTGATCCGCCGCGACGCGGGGCGCACGGTCGCGCTCATCTCGGGCGGCGGCTCGCGACGGCTGGAGAGGAGCAGGCTCACCTCAGGAGGGTCGTCGAGCTCGGTGAATCCGGCGAGCAATCCCCGTGCATAGCTGCCGATCCCCCGCACCGACGACGCGCCCTGCAGGGGTCTGCCGTCGATCAGCACCCTCATATCGGCGGGCGGGATGGGGAGGGCACGGCCACAGAGTCTGTCGGATAGACTGGCTCCGGTGACGATTCAAGAGCAGGATGTGGCTGAACGGCTGCGTGCTCTTCTTCGAGATATCCCCGACTTTCCGCGCCCCGGGATCGTCTTCAAGGACATCACATTGCTCCTCGGCGACGGGCCTGCCTTCGGCGCCGCCGTATCAGCCCTTGCGGAGCCGTACCGCGATCGCGACGTGGCGATGGTCGCGGGCATCGAGTCCCGGGGTTTCATCCTCGGCGGCGCCGTCGCCGACCGGCTCGGCGCGGGATTCATCCCGATCCGCAAGGCAGGCCGGCTCCCCGCGGAACTCATCTCGCAGTCGTACAACCTCGAATACGGCGAGGCGGTCGTGGAGATGCACGCGGATGCGGTCCGGACCGGTCAGCGCGTGCTGATCGTCGACGACCTGCTCGCCACCGGTGGCACTGCGGGCGCCGCAGCGGCGCTTGTCGAACGCCTTGGTGGTGACATCGTGGGCTTTGCATTTCTCATCGAGTTGAGCGCACTCGGGGGAGCGGCCGCGCTCGGCGGGCGCCCGTACACGGCGCTGTTGCACATGAACGACAACGGAGGAGTCCAGTGACCAACGTGCTGAAAGCCGCGGCGTCGGATGTTGCGGATACCAGTCTGTCCGGCGATGGGCAGCGACTCATCGAATGGGCGGCGCGGGAGATGCCGGTTCTGCGCATCATTCGCGAGCGCTTCGAGAAGGAGCGCCCGCTCGAAGGAATCCGCGTCGGTGCGTGCCTGCACGTCACCAGTGAGACGGCCAACCTCGCCATCACGCTCAAGGCCGGTGGCGCGGAGGTGACCCTCTGTGCGAGCAACCCGCTCTCCACGCAGGACCCGGTGGCGGCAGCGCTCGCGCGGCACTACGGCATCCCCACCTTCGCGGTGAAGGGCGAGGACTCCGACCGGTACTACGCGCACATCCAGTCGGTGCTCGACACGCGACCGCAGATCACGATGGATGACGGCGCTGACCTGGTCGCTGAGCTGCACAAGGGACGTCGCGAGCTGCTCGAGCACGTGATCGCGGGCACCGAGGAGACCACGACCGGCGTGATCCGCCTTCGTGCGATGGCGCGCGACGACGCGCTGCGCTTCCCGATCATCGCGGTGAACGAGGCGCTCACCAAGCACCTCTTCGACAACCGGTACGGCACGGGCCAGAGCACGATCGACGGCCTCATCCGCGCCACCAACGTGCTGCTCGCCGGCAAGACCCTCGTGGTCTGCGGCTACGGCTGGTGCGGACGCGGGCTCGCCAGTCGCGCGGCGGGGCTCGGCGCGCACGTGATCGTCACCGAGGTCGATCCGACGCGCGCGCTCGAGGCGGTGATGGACGGCTACCGGGTCATGACGCTCGCCGAGGCCGCACCCGAAGCGGACATCGTGATCACCGTGACCGGCGACATCAACGTCATCGATCGCGTGCATGTCGAGCGTTTCAAGGACGGCGCCATCATCGCGAACAGCGGGCACTTCAACGACGAGATCAACCTCTCCGCCGTCGACGAGATGTCCGCCGAGGTCACGAATCCGCGCACATTCGTGCAGTCCCACCGGCTGCACAGCGGGCGCACCGTGCACGTGCTTGCCGAGGGACGTCTGCTCAACCTCGCAGCGGCGGAGGGACATCCTGCCGCGGTCATGGACATGAGCTTCGCCAACCAGGCACTCTGCGCGGAGCACATCGCCAAGCACCACAAGGAGCTCGCGCTCGCGGTGCACGACGTGCCCCAGGAGATCGACCGCGAGGTCGCGCGTCTCAAGCTGCAGGCCATGGGCGTGAACATCGACGTGCTCACCGCGGAGCAGCGCAAGTACCTCGCCTCCTGGGAATCAGGAACCTCATAGCCATGGCAAAAGAAGCACCCATCCTGTACAAACCGGAGCTCACCGTCCTCGAGAATGGGGTGAGCCTGCTCAACGCGCCGTCAGCCAGCCGTAACTCAGGTGTCTTCCTGATCGTGCGCGCGGGCTCGCGCGACGAGACCGCCGAGACATCGGGGCTTGCCCACTACCTCGAGCACATGTTCTTCAAGGGCACCGAGCGCCGTCCGACCACGAAGATCATCTCGCGCGAGATCGATCGCCTCGGCGCGAACACGAATGCGTACACCGACACCGAGGAGGTCGCGTATTTCGCGGAAGGCCCGGCGATGGCGATGCATCAGCTCGCGGACATCATCTGCGACATGCTGAGCAGGCCGCTCTTCGCGGCCGAGGAGGTCGAGCGCGAGCGCAACGTCGTGCTGCAGGAGCTCTCGATGCGACTCGCCGATCCCGACGGATGGATCTGGGACCGCCTCGGCACCGTCGCATTCGGTGGCGATCAGCCGATGTCCTGGTCGGCGGCCGGTTTTCCGGCAGTCATCGAGAAGGCGACTCGCGATCAGCTCACCACGTATCACCGCGCTTTCTACGCGCCGGCCTCGATGTGCCTGGTCATCGCCGGCGGCGCCACCCTCTCGCAGGACGGCGCCATGGGGCTGCTGTCCGACATTCCTCGTGCCACCCCGAAGCCGCGCACGAAGGCGAAGTGGGGACTCGGCGAGCGATACACGGCCAACGTGCGTCCGGTGACCGCCCAGGAGGAACCGCAGGTGCACATGGTGTTCGCGGTGCCCGGCATCCCGGCAAGCGATCCGCAGCGCACCGCGCTGTCGGTCATGACGCACGTGCTCGGTGGCGGCATGTCATCGCGGCTGTTCCAGACGGTGCGTGAGCGCAACGGGCTCTGCTACAGCATCTACTCGCACCATGCGGGCTTCGACGACACGGGCCTTTTCGCGATCGCCACCGCAACGCGGCCGAAGGATGCGCGCAAGGCGACGACCCTCGCCTTCAAGGAGTTCCGCAAGATCGCCGCGAAGAAGGTCGCTGCCGACGAGCTCGCCGCCGCGAAGTCGGCGATGATCGGGCGCCTGCTCCGCTCGACGGAGACGGCGATCGCGAGCGCTCGCTTCTACGGCAGCCGCTGGCGCGCGCGCCTCCCGCTGGAGACGCCGGACGACCGCGCCGAGGCGATCTCGAAGGTGACCGCCGACGAGGTGCAGGCGATCGCCGAGCAGATCGCCGGCGGGATCGGCGATGTGCGCATGGCTCTGGTCGGACCGAGCGACCAGGGCGACGAGCTGCTCTCCGCGATCGAGTTCGACCGCCTAGCTCAGCCCCGGTAGAGCGGTCAGGCGGTCCGGATCGCCGTGCTGAGCGTGTCCGCCACGCGCTCGAGATCCGCGCTGCTCAGCCCCGGATGGACCGGGAGCGACAGGCAGCGCGATGCGATGCCGCGCGCCACCGGCGTGTCGTCGTGGTGCACGTTGGGATGGTGCCGGTACGCATCGTGGTCCCACACGAGCCCGGGGTAGTACACGCCGGCGTCGACACCGCGTGACGACATGAACGCGACGACGTGGTCGCGGTCGATCGCCGGGTCGAGGAGCACCGTGTACTGATGCCAGACGTGCGTGCGTCCCGCCGGCACCGTCGGTGCGGTCACCGCGGCATCGCCCGCGAGCAGCGAGGTCAGGGCCGCGGCGTTGGCACTCCTCGCGGCGTTGATCTCGTCGAGATGCTGCATCTGCGGGATCGCGATCGCCGCCGCAACGTCGGTCATCCGCCAGTTCTGGCCGATGATGGCGTAATCATACCGGCTGCGCATGCCCTGATTTCGGGTCACGCGCAGGCGCTCGGCAAGCATCGCGTCATCGGTGGTCACGCAGCCGCCCTCGCCACTGGTGACGTTCTTGGTGGCGTAGAAGGAGAAGCAGCCGGCGCCGAAGCTCCCCGCTCTGCGCCCGTCGACCGACGCGCCATGCGCCTGCGCAGCGTCCTCGATGATGGCGAGACGGTTCGCGCTCGCGAGCGAGGCGAGCGCGCGCATGTCCGCGGGGAGACCATACAGATGCACCGGCATGAGCGCGGTGGTGGCCGGACCGATCAACGCCGCGACCGAGCCCGGGTCGACCGTGAAGTCCTCGCCGATGTCGGCGAAACGGACGGATGCGCCGCTCCGAAGGATGGCGTTGATGGTCGCGGCGAAGGTGAACGGCGAGGTGATCACCTCCTGGCCGGGCCCGATGTCGAGGACCTGCAGTGCGGCATCGAGCGCGATCGTCCCGTTGGTGACCGCCACCGCATGGGCCGTCCCGGCCATCTCGGTGCACAGCGCCTCGAAGCGCTCCACCATCGGCCCCTGCGCGAGATGCCCGCTGCGCAGCACCGAGAGGACGAGATCCTCGACCTCGGCGCCGAGTTGCGGTGCGGAGATGCGGATGCGCTCGGTCGAGGGTGCCTGGACGGTGGTCACGACGCGGTTACCTCGCGAGTGCCCTGCGCCGCGCGCCGATCGTCGACGAGACGGCGGCGCAGCGCGACGAGGCCGAGGGCCATCTTCGTGGAGTCGCGCAGCGGAGACACCGTGGACCGTCCACTCGCCGTGTACACCACCGGGATCTCGACCGGTGTGATCCCCTCACGGATCGCCCAGCAGTTGATCTCGGCGCCGATCAGGTAGTCGTCGATGCGCAGGTGCGGCAGCAGCGCCATCGCGAGGGACCGGCTGATGAACATCGTGCCCTGCGTGTCCATGTCGATGCCGACGAGGCCGCGCCGCAGCACGTTGAATCCGGCCGACATGGTCCGGCGGACGAAGGAGGTCTCCACAATGGAGTCGGGGTGCGTCTTGGAGCCGAGCACGAGCGGCGGGCGCGGGCTCATGCCGAGGTAGCCGTCGAGATCGGTGAAGCCGAAGGGGAGGTCCGCCGCGGAGAGCGCGATCGTCTCCCCACGCGCGATCGCCATGCCACGCCGCCACGCGAACCCGAGGCCCTTGGCCGAGGTGGTGACACGGACGGCGACATCCTCACCGTCGAACATCGCGGCGAGCGAGAGGCAGAGCGCTCCGGAGCCGTCGGAAGACCCGTTCTCGACGAGCACGACCTCGGACCCGGGGAGATGCGTGAGGCGCTCGACGAGCAGGCGCACCGTCCGCCGCAGATCGGCGGTCTGGTTGTGCACCGGGATGACGTAGGTGAAGGTCGGTTCGCTCATGCGCACTCCTCGATGGCGGCGGCGATCTCGTGGGCCGGAAGGATCGAGTTGCGCTCCTTGCAGGCGTCCGCCCTGCCGTCGATCAGATCGAGGAAGTGACGGAACTGCAGGGCCAGCGGCTCGCCGGTGTGGCGGACGAAGGGGATGTCGATCACCGTCTCCGCCCGGTACCCGGCCGCCTGGCCACCGCCGACGCCTTGCTCATGGGCTCGGTGCCGGTAGACGGTGAGGTCCTGCCGGAGCAGGTCGACGTCGTAGAGCGCGTTCGCGGTCGCCACAAGCTGGGAGCGCACCTTGCGCTGGCTCGCGCGGCTCGCGGAGAGGGTCGCGACCGCTCCGCCCGGGAACTGGAGCAGGCAGTCCGCCACCTCCATGATCGGGGCGCGACCGGCGGTGCTGGTGGCGCCGCACACGCGCGACGGGCGCACCCCGCCCAAGTAGGCGAGGGCGAGGTCGATCTCGTGGATCAGCAGATCGAAGACCACGCTGAGCGTGCTCCGCGGCGTCGCCGGGGAGTGCCGCAGGCCGACGATGTGCACCGGCTCCTCATCGAGGAGGCTGCGCATGGTCGCGACCACGGGGTTGTACCGCTCGACGAATCCGCACATGAGCGGCACACCGCGGCGCTCCGCGCAGGCGACGAGCCCCCGGCTCGTCTCGAGGTCGGGTGTCACCGGTTTCTCGACGAGGATCGGCTTGCCGAGCTCGAGCAGGGCCCGCGCGGCGCTTTCGTGAAAGGCCGTCGGCGTTGCGATGACCGCGGCGTCGCACCCCGCGGCGGCGGAGAGATCCTCGGAGAAGTCGCAGCCGAGCCGCTCCGCAAGCGGACGGACCCGCTCGCGGTCGGTGTCGATGATCACCGCAAGGTCGGCGCTGTCCGACTCCGCGATGACGCGTGCGTGGTTGGCCCCCATCGCCCCGGCTCCGACCAGTGCGATCCGGGCACGAGCTCCCATTGGCCCAGTCTCAGGCCGTATTGGCCCTCGCTTCGGCAGTTAGCGGTTCCGTGTCTAGGTTGTCTCTCTCTTTCAACAGGGAGAGCAGTAGTCCCGCCATCACCACCGACGACGCGATCGCGCCACAGAGCAGGCCGAGCTCGACGCGAAGGAAGAGCTGCGAGCCGAGCGCCGCGACGCCCATGAACACGAGGCCTCCCACCACCCAGCCGACCGCCACCCGGCGGTAGCTGGAGAGCGAGATCAGGGCGTACCCGAAGACCTGGGTCACGATGAACCCGATGCAGCTTGCGGAGAGCAGCCCGAAGTCGAGGCTCGAGAGCTCGAACCCGTGGCCGAAGAGTAGGCGGGTCACCGCCGGCCCGAGGAGCGTGAAGCCGGCCACCGCGACCACGCCGAGCGCTCCCACCAGCGCGAGCAGCCGGAAGAGCAGGCTCCGGAACTCCGCGTTGCGGCCCGCCGTGGCGAGGGATGAGAGCCGCGGCAGCAGCGCCGACTGAACCGCCTGGAAGAGAAACAGCGGGACGTAGGCGACGATCCGGCTGAGCTGGAACCGCCCTGCGGCAGTCTCCTGGGCCGGGCTCGCGAGGAGCTGGACCGCGACGGCGCCGACGCTGGCGAGCAGCTGCGTGAAGACCGACGCGATGAGGAGAAAGCCGAGCGCGCTCGAGATCTCCGACCAGGGCGCGGGCGGCCCTGGCTCGAGGAGCCCGCGCCGCCCGACCGTCGCCATGGTGATCGCGATCACCGACGCGACGATCATCGCGATGCCGTAGGGGCCCGCGACCTTGACCCCGATCAGCGCCAGGATCGTCGCGAACGCGACTCGGAGGACCCCCTCGCCGCCGAGCAGCACCCCGTAGGACCCGAAGCGACCGTTCCCGGCGAGCGTCCCTCGGGCGAGGAACTGCACGAGGTAGGCGACGAAGCCCGCGATGAGCGCCGCCAGCAGTGCGGGGTCGCCGTCGAACACGCGGCGGTCGATCGGACCGGCGAGCGCCAGGGTGACGATGACCAGGACCACCGCGAGCGCCGTGCCGAGCAGCGCGGCGCGCTCGACGATCGGCCGGCCGCCCTCGCCACGGACCCGCCGCGCGGCGATCGCCCTCCCGGTCTCCTGCTCGATGGGCAGGAAGAAGCCGGGGCCGCAGACGAAGAGGAGCGCCCAGAACACCGAGAGCGGGGCGAAGTTGGTCTGTCCGAGTGCCCGCGCCGCGACGACCAGGAACCCGTACTGCATGAGCCCGGCGAGGCCGAGGCCGACGGCGACCGGGACCGTCCCGACCGGCAGCGGCAGCCTGCGCAGGCGGTCGAGGAGCGTCATGGAAGGGTGCCGGTGGCGGGTGGCACCCCTACGGGTAGATGCCCCGCACCGCCGTGGCGTCAGCGACCCGCTTGACCGCGACGAGGTAGGCGCCGAGGCGCAGCGACACGTGGTGCAGGTCGGCCTGCTCGCACATCTGCCGGAACGCTTTCTGCAGGATCTTCTTGAGACGCGTGTTGATCTCGTCCTCCTCCCAGAAGAGCGACTGCAGGTCCTGCACCCATTCGAAATACGAGACGGTGACTCCGCCGGAGTTCGCGAGGATGTCCGGAACGACGGTGATGCCGCGACGCTCGAGAATGCTGTCCGCGTCCGGTGTCGTCGGCCCGTTCGCGCCCTCGACGATCAACTTCGCCTGGACCCTGCCCGCGTTGCGCGCGGTCAGCTGGTTCTCCATCGCTGCGGGGACGAGCACGTCGACCTCGAGCTCGAGCAGCTCGCTGTTGGTGACCGGTTCGGTGCCCGGGAACCCCTGCACACCGCCGGTCTTCTGCCGGTATTTGAGCAGTGCCGGAATGTCCAGGCCCTGGCGCGAGTAGATACCGCCATTGACGTCAGAAACTGCGCAGATGGTGAACCCGGACTCGTGCATCAGCGTCGATGCCCAGCTGCCGACGTTGCCGAAGCCCTGCACCGCCACGGTCGTCTCCGTGGGCTCTCTGCCGAGCCGCTTGCAGGCCTCGATGGCGATGATGTTGACCCCGCGGCCGGTTGCGCTCGGGCGTCCCTCGCTGCCGCCGATCTCGAGGGGCTTCCCGGTCACCGACGCGGGGACCGAGTACCCGGCCTGCATCGAGAGCGTGTCCATGATCCACGCCATGATCTCCGCGGTGGTGTTGACGTCCGGCGCCGGGATGTCCGACTCCCGGCCGACGAGCACGCTGATCTCGGCTGCGAATCGGCGCGTCAGCCGCTCGAGCTCACGATGGCTGAGCGTCGAGGGATCGACTGCGACCCCGCCCTTGGCGCCGCCGTAGGGAAGGTTGGTGAGCGCGCACTTCCAGGTCATCCACATCGCGAGCGCCTTCACCTCGTCGATGTCGGTTGCCGGGTGGAAACGCAGGCCTCCCTTGGCCGGGCCGCGGGTCACGTTGTGCTGGACGCGGTAGCCCTCGAACATGCGGACCGTCCCGTTGTCCATCTTCACCGGGAAGCGCACGACAAGCTCGCGACGGACCTCGCGAAGCACCGCTCGCAGGCCCGGCGAGAGCTGCAGGATCTCCGCGGCGTTGTCGAATTGACGCTGCGCGTTCAGCCACGGAGAGTCCACCACCGCCGGTGCGGCAACCGTGCTCACGGGGACGAGCCTAGCAGGCCGGCAGGCGCTTGGACGCGCTGGCTCGTTCGACCCCCGCATCTATACTGCCGCGAATGCCCGACAGCTTCGAGGTGAGCCCGAAAGCGACGAGCGAGGCGCTGCACGCCGGCGGGGCCGTGCTCATCGACGTGCGTGAGCGGTCCGAATACGACGAGGCGCGCATCCCCGGCTCGATCCTCATCCCGCTTGCCGAGCTGCCTTCGCGGATGAATGACATCCCCGAGGACAAGGACGTCTACGTGCACTGCCGGATGGGCGGGCGCAGCGCGCGCGCCGTCGAGTACCTGCGGGCATTCGGGCGGCCGAACTCGTACAACGTCAGCGGTGGCATCGATGCCTGGCAGGACGCGGGGTTGCCGGTCGAGCGCTGACCCGGTGGGTCAGCGGACCTCGAAGGCGGTCGAGCCGAGCGTGGCGCCGTTGCTCGAGATCGTCACCGTGTAATCGCCGGGCGCGAACGTCGCGCCGGGCGCCGTCAAAGCGATGAGCGTCGCCCCGGACGAGTCGAGGACATAGTCATGGTCACTGACGGTCACGGGTGGCGCTCCGCCGCTCACCAGGATCTCGACCGGCGCCTGACCCGACGCGGTCCCCGAGCTCACCTCGATGGAGACGGTCGCGGTCCCGGACGGGAACGAGACCTGGGTCGGCGGCGCCAGGCCGCCGGCCGGACCTGACGAGGAGACGGGGCGCACGGCGGTGAGCGCGATCTGATCGGTCGTCGCCGCCGGGGGCGGGGGCGCCGCGTGGAACAGGTGCAGCGTCGCAATGGCGATCACGACGATGCCGGCCAGCCCGACGACACCGGACCCGAGGAGCTTCGCCGGGAACCGGTGATGCGCCGGCGGGTCCATGGGAGGCGCGACATCGGGGGGCATCAGCGGCGGCAGCGCGCTCGCCGGGGCGGTGCCGCGCTCGGCGACCGGCGTGGCGATCACCTCCATCGCCGCCGCCATGCTCCACGGACGCCCGGGAGGCGCCGGGGGCGGTGGCGGTGCGGTCGGCCGCGTCGCCGGCGGGTCCAGTTGCGCGGCGACGTCGGCGACGCTGTCGATGACCGAGGCGAGCCGGCCGCGGAGCAGGTCGCGCTGATCAGGCACTGCGTGCACCCGCGGGGGTTGCCCTGCCGGAGAGACGCATGGCCGGGGCTTTCGGCCCGAGCTGGAGCTGGCGCCATGCGATCGCCACGACTCCGGCGAGCAGCACCAGGGCGACCGTGCTCTCGTGGATCCAGTCGAGCGGATTCCAGAGCGAAGCCAGCGTGTACGCGGCGGCGAGACCCAGGACGAGCGTCTGGGCACGCGGGACAAGGACCGCGACCGGCACGGCAAGAAGCATGAGGCTGTAATCGCCAAGGTGCGGGGAGAGCAGCACCGACAGCCCGATCGCCACGGCAACCGTCGCGACCGGGTTCTCGCGGAGGCGAGCCCGCAGCAACGCCATGCCGGCGACCGCGACGGCGGCGAGCGCCAGGGCGGCGACCCACGCTGCGGCGTTGCTGCCGAGCGGGCGGGCGAGCAGGGTCGGGATGGAGTTGCTCTGCAGATCGAGGTGCGCATACCCGGGGGCGCTGATCAACCCTGCGGCGTTCTGCGGCCCGGAGATGGCGATGGACCCGAGGAGCACGACCAGCGCGCCGGCGGTGAGCGCCAGCAGCATCCGCCATTGCCGAGCGGCGATGAGCGCGGGCGGCACCAGCCAGAGCAGTTGCGGCTTGAGCAGGAGCGGCGTGAGCAGCAGGCCGGCGAGCACCGGTCGCCGGTGGTCGATCGCCTCGATCGCCAGCGTCGCGGCGAGCAGCATGAGCCCGTCGCACTGACCGAGCAGGATCCCTGTCCCGGCCTCGAGCGAGAACACCACCGTGATCACCAGGCACGTGGCCAGGAGCCCGCCGAGCGCCGGGCGAATGCGCCTGACGAGGATCACGGCCGACAGCGCCATCGCAGCGACGTTGGCCGCGATGAAGATGTCGGCGCCGGTCTGCAGCGGCAGCGTCGCCAGTGGCTGGATGAGCCACGCCATGAGCGCGGGGTTCACGAAGGGGATCGGGAAGGTCGCGCTGGTGGCCGGCACGTAGCCCAGGAGCTGCGCCTGCATCGCGGCGAGCGGCACCGTGCAGTACACGCACGAGGATCCGGCATGGACGAGCCTGCCGGCAGACGCGATCGCCAGGTAATCGACGGCTGTGCCGCCGCCAAACGCCATGTGCAGGTCGGCGATGGATCTGACCACCAGGTACACGGCGCACAGGCCGGCCGCGGCGCCGATGACCCATCGCCACCTCGAGGGTGCGCTGACCATCCATCGAGCAAGCTATCAGAGCCAAATCGAATTCGAACCGGGTGTGCGAAACCGTCACGCGGCAAACATCCGGTCGTGTGGGCGGGTGCTAGCATGCCCCGGGGTGGAGATCGCAACGGGTACTGCCGGGGATGAGCAGGCGTCGGAGCGAAGCCAGAACGGCGATGCCCGCAAGACGGCCGTCTCGACGGACTACGGGGCCGACTACTACGAGCACTACTCCCAGGGAGAGATCACCTACGAGCACAGCCCGCACTGGCTCGCATTCTTCGGGCACATCGCCGACCGCCTGATCGAGGATTTCCACCCGGGCACCTCACTCGATGCGGGGTGCGCGATCGGGCTCCTCGTCGAGGCGATGCGCGATCGTGGGGTCGACGCCGAGGGGATCGATTTCAGCGAGTTCGCCATCTCGAAGTCGCGCGACGACATCCGTCAGTTCCTCACCGCCGGCTCGATCACCACACCGCTCGGCAAGCGGTACGACCTGATCACCTGCCTCGAGGTCCTCGAGCACATGACCCCGGAGGATGCCGACGCGGCGATCGCCAACCTCTGCGCGTCCACCGACGAGCTCGTCGTGTCGTCGACGCCGATGCACTACCGCGACCCGACGCACACCAACATCCACCCGCAGGAGTACTGGACCGAGCGGTTCGCCCGCCAGGGATTCATCCGCGACGTCGACTACGACGCCATCTACATCGCTCCCTGGGCGGCTCGCTATCGCCGGTCCTCCGCGCCGCTGCACCGCGTCGTCGCGGACTACGATCGGGCGTACTCGCGGATGCGCTTCGAATTGCAGGAGCGCAATGCCGTCGTGCTCGATCAGATGCGCCAGCTGAGCGATCTGCAGGAGCGCGTCCAGTCGCTGGAACGCAGGGTTGGCTGGAGCGAACGCCCGGCGGCAAGGCTGGCGATGCGGGCGGACGATCTCGCCGTGAAGGCCGCGCCCCAGGGAACGATGCGGCGCGATTTCCTCCGCTCAGCCTTTCACGGGCTGCAACGACTTTTCCGTCGCCGGCCGAGCGACTGAGGCCGCAACCCTCCAACGGCGGGGGATCTCCACAACCGTAGGATCGAGCCGTGCTGGATGTCTCGCTGCCCGCGCTCGCCCCGGTCGCCACCGTGGTCGTGCTCCTCGAGGTTGCCGCAGGGACGACAGCCGCGGCGTACGTGGTGGACCTCCTCGGCAGGGTGGGGCGCGGCTTCGCGGGAACGACCTCGCTCATCTGCGCCGGGCTGATGGCCATCGACGTGCTCATCGAGGCGTTGCTGCCTTCCGACAGCGCCCTGCTCGGTGCCCCGCTCCCACCCGGGTCACAGGCGGATCTCCTGCACTGGTCGATCGCGTTCACGGTCGCCCTGCTCGGCTACGCGTTCTTCTGCATCGTCATGACCGATGTCGCGCGCCGTGTGGTCGGCTTCATCACGATCGCGTTCGGCGCGATGGCGATCGCGAAATCCGCAGCGGCGTTCGGGCCAGCGCTGGGCGGCGTCGGAGCAGCGGTCGTTGCCTTCGTCCCCGCGGCGCTGGTCTCGGGGAGCGCGCTCGCCGGCATGCTGCTCGGCCACTGGTACCTGGTTGCTCCCAACCTCTCGTTTCGCCCGCTGCGCCGCGCGATCGACATCGTGTTCGCGGCGGTCGCCGTGCAGGCGGTCGTGATCGTGCTCGTCATCGTCACCGCCGCAGCGTCGGTCCGCGGCGAGCTGCTCTGGTCGGGCGACGCGTTCCCGTTCTGGCTGCTCGTCGTCGGCTCAGGGATTGTCTTCACCACCGGGGTTGCGCTGCTCACACGGCACTTCGCGCGGATCCGCGCCAACCAGCCGGCGACGGCGATGCTCTATGTGCTCATCATCAGCGTGGTGATGGGGGTGGTCCCCGCGCACCTGCTGTTCTTCGTGACCGGAGCTCCCATCTGATCACGGCGTCTGCGGTTCGACACCGCTGAAGACGTCGCCGGGCTCGAGCGTTCCCGTGAGGTCCGTGTAGAGCACGAGACCTCCCGAGGTGTACTCCGTGTACGTGATCGACCGCGACTGGCAGGCACGCAGAAACGACGCCACCTCGGGATCACCGGCGACGAACACCCAGCTGGGATCGAGCGCCGTCTCGACCTGTTGCTGGCGTGCCACAAAGCCCACGTCGCCTCCGTACTCGCCGATCGGAAGGTGGTCGCCGCTGGTGAATGAGAGCAGTCTCGACAGTGCGTAGTCCGCCCAGATCGCGCCGGGGTGATGCTGCTCGAGCATCGTGACGCCCGCGCTCAGGTTGCCCGGGATCGGAGCGCCGGACGCTGTCGACGGCTGTGAGTCGGGGAGGGAGCCTACAGCCGCGACCGCGCTGATGACGAGCCAGACGGCAGCGATCCCGAACGCGACACGCCGTACGCGCCCGCGCATATCGACAAGGATCGAGGCGACGCCCAGTGCGACGGGCACCCCGATCGGGATGAGGTTCTGCGCGACGCACGCGTTCGCATTGAGGCCCCCGAGCAGCACGGTCGCGAGTGTTGCGGGAATCACCAGCAGCGCCACGTCGATGTGCGAGATGCCCGTCCAGTGACCCGCCACGATGTACTGCAGGGTTCGCCGCCGCGTCCACAGCAACACGGCGATGAGCGCCACGAACGCCGTGTCGGTGACGACCGCGGGGAGGACCGGGTGGCCGCAGCTGCTGCTTCCCCCGAGCAGGATGGGAAGCTGGTCGCTCACGAGGTTGGCGACACCGGTGCCGATGCCCGCACCGGTTCTCGGAATCGCATGGAGGCTGGGGAAGCCGTTCGGGACGTTGTAGATGAGCCACGGCAGCATGCCCGCAACACCCGCGATCGCGGCCACCGCTGCGCCGCGGCCGGTGTACGCCCACCCGATGCGCGGCGCGCGCAGCAGCAGCGCCAGGCCGATCGCCGGCACCACGCAGAGAAAGAGCAGGTCCGACCAGAGCGCGATGCCGCCGGCGAGGCCGAGGAGCGCCCACCATCGAAGCCGGTTTCCGCGTCCCCATCCGACGAGCGCCGCTGACGACAGGCAGACCATCTCCAGCAGGACGCCGTCCGCCGCCCCCGGATGCAACCGTGATGACCACTCGACAGCGAAGAGCGGAAACACCGCGACGACGAACGCCGCGATGGTTGCGGCCCCGGTGCGCCGGAACGCGATGTGTCCAAACCAGTACGCGCAGAGGACGGTGAGAGCGCCGGCACATGCGAGCGCGACTCGCACCGTCGCGAGGCTTGTGCCGAAGACGGCCACGAACGGCGCGACCATGTATGCGTCGGTTGCACCGAGGTACTGCCCATCCGGGTCCATGAGAAACACCTGGCCGTGCACGATGTGCAGCGCCGTGAGGCCGAGTGTCGCCTCGCCGGGGTCCAGCGGGGCGCGCATCCCGAGCACGAGCCGCACCGCAAAACCGAGGGCGATGGCGGCAACGACCCCGAGGCGGGACCACGTGCTGCGCCGGCGAACTGCCGGCGATCGGCTGCTCGCGACCAGCGCCGTCCCTACCGGGCGGTCTGGCGGACCGCGCCGCCGGCCGGCACGTCGTCATCGCGCTCGACGTGCCACCCGCCGTGCATCTCGAGCAGGCCGACGTGTCCGCTGCTGTTGTCAACGTGAAAGCTTGCCGCCGCAGGACTGTGGTCGTATGTCGTCGCACCGGCCATGTCCTCGAGGGCCACCTGAACGATGTAGCCACCCGCAAGAAGTGGGAGAGCGTCGATCGTGTAGCGGACCGAGATGATGCTGCCGATCGGACTGCTGCACAGTGCGACCTGGTCGAGAAGCGTGTTCGTGCCGGCGACCAGCAGGCCGTCGGTGCGGCGAATGGCCATGCCACAGTTGAAGTCGCCGACGTCCTGACGCGCGACCAACTCAATGGTGAGCGTCATCGATTCCCCGGTTTCGAAACGGCGCGACGGCTGTGCGTCACCGTCGAGCAGCCCGACTGACATGATCTCGATGGCCTTCACGTCCGCTGCTGCCGGATCGTTCGACAGCGTCGCGGCCGCACGGGTATGAGCGGTGGACATCGAATGCTCGACGATCATCCGGTGATAGGCGGACGTGACCTCCGCTGCTGGTCCGTCAGCGATCACCTCTCCCTGGTTCAGGAGGAGCACTCGGTCGCAGTACTCCTCGAGAGCGCCAAGATCGTGACTCACCAGCATGATCGTCTTGCCTTCGCGCTTGTAGGTGTTGAAGACGTCGAAGCACTTCTCTTGAAAGCTTGCGTCGCCGACCGCGAGCACCTCGTCCATGATCAGCAGATCGGTCCGGGCGAGGATCGCCACAGTGAATGCCAGCCTGACCTGCATTCCCGATGAGAAGTTCTTGAGCTTCTGCTCAGCGAAGTCCTCCAGCTCAGCAAAGGCCAGGACCTCGTCGATCTTGTTGCGCAGCTGCGCTCGCGTAAGTCCGAGCACCGCGCCACCGAGGAAGATATTCTCGCGCGCAGTGAGCTCGGGATTGAACCCCACGCCGAGCTCGAGGAAGGCCGAGAATTCGCCGTTGACGACGGCGCTTCCGCTGCTCGCCTTGTAGATTCCGCAAAGGATCTTCAGAAGCGTGCTCTTCCCGCAGCCATTCGGTCCTGCGACTCCGAGGAACTGACCCTCGGGGATCTCAAAGGAGATGTCGCGCAACGCGTTGAGGTCACGGTATCGCGATGTGCTTCGCCAGTGCGTGACGCGGTATTTGAGCGTCGTGCTCTTGTCGAGCGGAAGCCGGAACCGTTTGTTGAGGTGGGTAACCTCGACGACCGGTTTCACAGCGCCTCGGCGAACTTCGGCGTGAGCCGGTTGAAGACCAGGAACCCGATAATCAGGACGACCAGGGTGCCGACGATGGGAACTGCCACCAGCGGCCCCATGATCGATGCCATCGAGGGCGTGTACTGAATGCCGGCATTGACGACGGTATGACGTACGTCCTCCACGATCTGCAGGACAGGGTTCAAGCCCGCGAGGTCGCGCAGCGTTGGGTTCACGATCCGGACGAATGGAAACACGACTGCCGATCCGTAGAAGAGCACGAGGGACAGGATCTCCCATATGTGCCCGAGGTCTCGGAAGAACACGAAGAGCGCTGAAAGCAAGAGGGAGAGGCCCAGCACGAGTGCGATGAGCTCGATGTAGTAGAGCGGTGCGAGCAGGCTCCCCCATGAGAGATGGAGTTTCCCGAGGAGGAGCGTGACCACCACAACGAGCAGCGTGTTGATGACGAAGGAGAGCGCCGCGCTCGCTGTTGATGAGACGACAAGGATCCAACGCGGGAAGTAGGCCTTCCGGATGAGATCGCTGGCGCCGGCGATGGCGTTCATTGCGAGCGTGGTCGAACTCGACGAAAAAGGTCCATATGACAATCCCGAGCAGCAATTCCACGGGGAAGTCCTTGTCCTTCCCCCCGTCTTCAACAACACGCTGAAGACGAGGTACATGATCCCGAAGAGCAGCAGCGGCTTGACCAGCGACCACATGTATCCGAGCGCCGAACCTGTGTATTTCAGCTTGAATTGCGTGATCGCCAGTTCCCGGGTGAGGTTGAGCGTCCTCTGGAAGACGCTCTTCGGCCGGTCGATCGCCTCGAGGCGGCCGCTCCCCTGGGCGATAACGGTCATGGCTGCCTGACCCGCCGGAGAAACCCATGGGGATTGAAGGTGAGATGGTACTTCTCCTTGCTTTCGTCGACGACAAACTCGTTGTTGCCTTCCAGAAAGTCGACGATCGCCTCCATCGGTCCAGGCCCGAAGGTGGGCGCAACAGGATGGTTGTTGATGTTGGAGTCCTCGACGACGAGAAACGAGCCGACTGTGACGAACTCGGAGTAGAGAGCCAGTTCGCGTGTGACGTGAGCCGCGCTGTGGTCCGAGTCAAGGATCACGAGCACGGGACCGTCGGATGGAATCATGGCGTGCACCTGCGCAACTGTCCCGGGGTCGACTGACGAGCCGAGCAGATATGTAATCCGAGGATGCACCGGACGTCCTGGTTTCGACTCGATGTCGATGGTCACGACCCTCCCGCTTCCGACGAGGTCGCAGATGGATGCGAGGTAGGCGGCACTTCCACCGAATGCCGTGCCACATTCAATGATCAATTGTGGGCGCAGCTCCTGCAGGATCTCCTGGTAGATCCAGAGGTCCAATGGGCACTTCAGGGTGCGAACACCCAGCCAGTACGTGTCGCGCCACGTTGCCGGATCCTGATAGTAGAGCCGATGAAACTGGTCGACAATCGTGCGCTGCACGACGGCGTCGGGCAGGTCCAAGGAGTCCTGATCGTAGATGTCCTCGAAGGTGTCGGCGACCAACCGCTCGACAGCCTCCCTCCGATCCCCGGTATTCCTGGCCACGCCGGCTTCCAGAAGCGATCGGATCGCGTTGAGGAGGGGCACCGGAACCTCTTTTGAGGAATGGACACGCCGAGCCAACAGCTGCAGGCACCGGGCCGCGACGGCGTCTGCGGGCGGTTGTGCAAACGTCAACGCTGATCGCCTCGCCTTGACGCCGCGATTGCTCACGAGTCCAGCCGCTGTTGAATGCCGGTGACGCCGCTCATGTCCGAAATCTCCATTCAGATCGAGTTGCCAGATCCCCCGTTCGAGTTCGAGCATACTAAGCGCGGGCGGATCGCGCGCGCTGCGCCTACCATCTGCTGTCGATGCACCGGAGAATGGACGTGGTGACTTCGCGCCCGATCATCGGATGACTGCCCCCTCGGACGAGATGGGCAGGCTCCACGACGAGCTGGAGGCGGCCCGCAGGCGAGTAACCGAACTGGAAGTTGAGCTCCAGCGGGTTCGCGCCGACCTCATCCTGTCGACGGACAGTGCCTCTGCGCGGATCGCGCTGTCGGCGGCACGCAAGATGCGACGTCTCGTGCCACCCGAGTCGCGCCGGCAGCAGAGCCTGCACACCGCAGCCTCGCGCACGCTTGTGCTCATCGATCACGGTCCGGCGGCGGTGGTCGGTGCAATTCGCCGTGATCGGGAGTTGCGACGTGCAATCGGCGTTGCCGACACACCTGCCGCGCGCCGGCGACAGTATCGCCGCTGGCTTGCACTTCACACGCCAAGCGCGACCGTCATCGCGCGCATGCGTCGTGAGGCTGCGGCTTTCGAGCACCCGCAGGTCATCAGCGTCGTGATGCCGGTGCACGACCCCGACCAGGCATGGCTGGAGGCGGCGATCAACTCCGTGCTCTCACAGGCCTACCCGCACCTGGAGCTGTGCATCGCAGACGACGGATCGACAAAGCCGTACGTGCGCGGCGTGCTCGATCACGTCGCGGATAAGCGAGTACGGGTGGTGTTCCGAGAACGGCGAGGCGGTATCGCCGCAGCGTCGAACTCGGCGATCGAGCTGGCCACCGGGGATTTCGTCGGGTTTCTGGACCACGATGACGTGTTGCGTCCCCACGCGTTGTTCACCATGGCCGCGTACATCCGCGACCATGCAGACGCGGACGTTGTCTACTCCGACGAGGACAAGCTGCTCGCGGACGGCGGCCTCGGTCTGCCGGCGTTCAAGCCCGACTACTCGCCGGAACTTCTTCTCGGCGGCAACTACTTCAACCACTTCACCGTGGTCCGGCGGTCTCTGCTGCATGATGCCGGCGACTTTCGCGAAGGCTTCGACGGCAGCCAGGACCATGACCTGGTCCTGCGCGTCAGCGAGCGTGCACGGCACGTCGGTCATGTCGCGGACGTGCTCTACGCATGGCGGATGACCCTCGGGTCAACGGCGATCTCCGCGGATCGCAAGCCGCTGGCGGATGACGCGGGCCGTCGCGCGGTTGACGACGCGCTGCAGCGGCGCGGCGAGGACGCTCACGCGGAGTTCGGACCCAGCCCGGGTCTGTACATACCGCGATACGCAATCAGCGGAACTCCGACGGTGGACATTCTGGTGATCGCGCGCGCTGAGGCCTCGGATGCCACCGCGTGCGCGGCGAGCATCGAACAGCTCTCGACCTACGTGGACCGGCGGGTGACCGTTGTTGCCGCACGCGACGGCATCTCGCGCGCCGTGAACCGAGCTGCCGCCGGGCTGCGCGGCGATCACCTTGTGCTGCTCGATGCGTCGGTGCGCGTCATCACGCCTCAATGGATCGAGACGATGCTCGAGTTGAGTCAGCGCGGCGACGTCGCTGCCGTCGGCGCCAAGCTCCGGTATCCGGATGGCTCGGTAGCGCATCAGGGCGTGGTGGTGGGACGGCTCGGTATCGCCACCAGCGTCGACCCCCTCCTGCACATCATCCGGGAGACAAGTGCGGTGTCCGGCGCGTGCCTGATGACTCGGCGCGACGTCTTTGACAACGCCGCGGGCCTGGACGAACGGTTCCAACAGCAGCTCTTCGACATCGACTACTGCATGCGCGTCCGCGCGCTCGGTCAACGGGTGCTGTGCACGCCACTTTCTGAGCTCACGTGGGGCGACGCGGACCGGGGTGTCGGCGCCGATCCACGCGACCCGGACGCGATCGCATTTCGCGACCGCTGGGAGACGGCGGGCGGGATTCCGGACCCCTACGTCAACGCGAACGTGCTCTGGCCGAACCCTCTGAGCCTCCGTCTCGATTGAGGGTGCGGGTGGCCCGGGACGTCCCAGGCCTTACCCAGTCGTAACGGAAACCGCATTCGATTTGTCGTGGCTGCCCTCGATCATGGGGCGACCCCGTGGGAGGGATTTTGAGCTGCAGGAGGTATCAGGTGCGATCAGCCGGTCACGGCCGCGGAAGGACGGGGCTCTTTGTGTCAGTCGTCTCGGGACTGGTCCTCTCCGCTGCGCTCTGGATTCCCACGGCGACAACGGCCGCTGCCGCTTCCTCACCGATTCCCTCGACCTGCGGCGCTGCCGGCTCGACCACGTGCGCGAAGGTGGAATCCCCTGCCGCCCGTCTCGCCTGGGCCGCACGCATGGCTGCCGCGTCAGCCGGCCACACGCCGAGCGCCGCATGCGGTCCCGCGGAGCCTGGCTCCGCTCGGTGCTTCGCCCTTCAGGTTGCGACCTCTGGCGCGCCTCCCAACCTCTGCGGCACGGACTCGTCATATATCCCGTGCGACCTGCAGACCGCCTACAACCTGCCTTCCGCGACCAACGGAAAGGGCCACACGGTCGCGATCGTGGATGCCTTCGATGATCCAAGCGCCGAGTCCGACCTTGCCGTCTACCGGAGCAACTTCGGGCTCCCGGCGTGCACGACAGCCGACGGGTGCTTCCGAAAGGTCAACCAGACGGGAGGTACCTCGTATCCCGGACCACCTCCCCCCAACGACAACTGGCCGCTCGAGATCAGCCTCGACCTGGACATGGTGTCGGCGATCTGCCCGAACTGCCACATCCTGCTCGTCGAAGCCCACTCCGACCAGGACAACAGCCTCTTCGTCGCCGAGAACGAGGCGGCGACGCTCGGCGCGACCGAGATCAGCAACAGCTGGGGCGGCGCGGACGGGCTGGGCGAAGCGAGCCTCGACTTGGCTTTCGATCATCCGGAGATCCCGATCACCGCGTCGACCGGTGATAGTGGCTTCGGCGTCGAATACCCGGCGGCGTCCCCCTACGTGACCGCCGTCGGGGGCACCACGTTGCTTCCGGCCGGCAACCCGCGCGGCTTCACCGAGACGGCCTGGAGCGGCGCCGGGAGCGGGTGCTCGGTCGGGGAGACCCCGCAACCCTCATGGCAGCATGGGGTGGGTATCGATCCTTCGTGCCACGGTCGCGCCGACGCGGACGTGTCCGCGATCGCGGACCCCAGTCATGGCGTGTACACCTATGACACCGACAACGGCGTCAGCGGGTGGGTCGATGTCGGAGGCACGAGCGTCGCATCGCCGATCGTCGCCTCGGTGTACGCGCTCACATCGTCTGCCACGACCCGCAGCCCGAGCTACATCTACAGCCACACCTCAGGTCTGAACGACGTGACCTCCGGGTCCAACGGGAGCTGCGGGGGAAGCGACCTCTGCACCGCCGGCGCCGGCTGGGACGGTCCCACCGGTCTCGGCACGCCCGAACGGCATCAGTGCCTTCGGCATCGGCCCGGCTGCCGCCATCGGTTCCGTGACACCGGGCACCGGCCCGATCGCCGGTGGCCAGACGGTGACGGTCACCGGAAGCGGCTTTGAGAGCGGGATGACCGCCACGATCGGCGGCACCGCCGTGACGCCGGCGAGCGTCACGTTCAACTCCTTCACACTCACGACGCCGCCGGAGACAGCGGGCTACGTCCAGGTGCAGGTGACGACATCGGTCGGCGCCAGTCCGCTCAACGCTGCCTCGGGCTACATCTACGTCGAACTCGGCAACTACACGCCGCTCGCACCGTTCCGGGTCCTCGACACGCGCTCCGGTCACGGCTCACCGCTCGGGCAGGGCGCCACGCGCACCCTCCAGGTCACCGGGGTCGGAACCCCGCCGATCCCGGCGACCGCAGGTGCGGTTGTGCTCAACGTCACCGAGGTTGACGGCTCGGCGGGGAGCCTCCTGACCGTGTACCCGACCGGGACGCTGCGCCCCAACGCCTCCAACCTCAACTTCGCCACGGGCACCGTGACGGCGAACCTCGTCACGGCGACCCTTGGCCAGGGTGGTGCGGTGACCATCTACAACGCGCTGGGCAGCGTCAACGTGCTCGCCGACGTCGAAGGGTATTTCGCGCCCCCGGCCTCGAGCACGCCGCTCGGTGAGTTCCATCCGATCCTTCCCGTTCGCGTCTGCGACACGCGAGCCTCGCGGACACCAACCCCCTGCAGCGTGCACGGAGCCCTGGTCGGTGGCACGCCGATGGTCGTGAACGTCACCGGCAGCGGTGCGGGAGCGGTCCCGAAGGGTGGCACCGCCGAGGCCGTGGTCATGAACATCACCGGGGTGTCGGGCACCTTGCCCACGTACATCAGCGTGTTTCCCACCTCGTCGAACGGAACCTGTGCCTATAACGGATCCCATCCGCCCTCGATCTCGACGCTCAACCTCATGGGGAGCGCGGTCGTCGCCAACCGCGTGATGGTCGAGCTGGGTCCCGCGTCGTCCGGCGGACCGGACACGTCGGTCTGCGTCTACGCGGCGCTCGGCAGGATCAACGTGGTGCTCGACGCGAACGGCTGGTACGGCGACGCGAGCGCCTCGTCAGGGGCGCAGTACGAGGCGATCGCACCGAGCCGGATCTGTGATACGCGCGCCGCGTCGGCCGGATGCACGAGTGGCGCGCTCGGCGCGGCGGTCAGCCGGCTCATCGCGGTCGCCGGCAACGGCGGGGTGCCCGCAGTCGGCGGCGGCAATCCCGTGATCGTCGCGGTGATCGCCAACCTCACGGCGATCGCGCCGAGCGAGGCGACCTATCTCACGCTCTTCCCCTCGGACCCTGGTGTCCAAACTCCGCCTCTGGCATCCGATCTGAACGTGAATGCGGGCGAGACGCTGCCGAACCTCGCGGTCGTGCAGCTCGACACCGCCGGCGACGCGCACGACGGTTCCATGTCGCTCTTCAATCCCATCGGCAGCATCAACGCCGCGATCGATCTCGAGGGCTGGTTCCAGTAGCATCGGCACCGTGTATGCCGCGAACGCTCGTGGGAGCTGTTTCCAGTAGCCATGGCATGGATGCCGCTGCTCCCCGAGATGGAGGGGGTCCTGAACGCATCCGCCTCGCGTCCCCTCGTGGATCGCCTCGGGTCCATCGACGGCGTCATGGTCAAGACCTTCAAGAAGTGGACGGATCAGCGCGGCTATTTCATCGAACAGCTCAAGCGCGGTGACCTCGACGATCAGGGACGGGCGTTCATGCCCGACCAGCCCTTCGCGCAGATGTCCCGCAGCCTCAGCTACGCGCGCGGCGGCAACCCTCCCGAGCTGATCAAGGCGTTCCACTGGCACCAGCGGCAGTGGGACTACTGGGACATCATCGCCGGCGACGCGCGCATCGTGCTCGTCGACCTGCGCCATGACTCGGCAACGGCTGGCACCGTGCAGACGCTGATGCTCGGCGAGAACGCGCCGCGCATGGTTGCCATCCCGCCACTGGTCGCGCATGGCTACCAGTGCCTCTCGCAGCGTGACGTGATCCTCAACTACTACGTCACGGAGCCGTACAACGCCGCGGATCCCGACGAGGGTCGCATCGCATGGAACGACCCGCGCATCGGCTTCGACTGGACGATCGAGAACATCTGACGTGCGCCTCCTGGTCACGGGTGGGGCGGGCTTCATCGGCAGCGAGTTCGTTCGCATGACGCTGCGCGATCACGCTGAGGACTCGGTGATCGTGCTCGACAAGCTCACGTACGCCGGCAACGAGCGCAATCTCGACTCCGTTCGCGACAACACTAGATTCCGCTTCGTTCGCGGGGACATCTGCGACGGATCACTGGTGCGGGAGCTCGCCACCGCCGTCGATGTGATCGTCAACTTCGCGGCGGAGTTGCATGTCGATCGTTCGCTCGAGGCCCCGGGTCAGTTCATCCTCACGGACGTGTACGGCACGTTCGTGCTCATGGACGCGGCGCGTGCGAACGAACACGAGCGCTTCGTGCAGGTGAGCACCGACGAGGTGTATGGCGAGGTGGCGAACGGACTCAGCGTCGAGGGCGATCCTTTGCGCCCCCGCAGTCCATACAGCGCGAGCAAGGCGGGCGGCGAGCTGCAGGTGCAGGCGTATCGAACCTCATACGGATTCCCTGCGATCGTGACGCGCGGGTCGAACACGTACGGCCCGTATCAGTACCCGGAGAAGATCATCCCGCTCTTCATCACCAACGCGATCGACGATCGCGCGCTGCCGATCTACGGTGATGGCGGGGCCGTTCGCGATTATCTGTATGTCGAGGATCACGCTCGCGGGATCGACTGCGCGTTGCGCCACGGCGCCGCGGGCACCGACTACAACATCGGCGCGGGCGGCGAGACGAGTGGCATCACGGTGGCCGACACGGTGCTCCGGCTGCTGGACAAGCCGAGCTCGCTGAAGGAGTTCGTACGCGACCGTCCCGGTCACGACCGGCGCTATGCGCTCGATGCGACTCGGATCGCGGGACTGGGCTGGCATGCGGACGTCTCGTTCGAGGCGGGCATGCGCAGGACCGTCGACTGGTTCGTCGAACACGAGGACTGGTGGCGGCCGCTCAAGTCGGGCGAGTTCTGGGAGTTCTACCGGCGCAACTACAAGCCCGCCGAGCCCACCACCGCACCGTAGCGGTGCGGCCGCTTTCGGGACCCCATGAGCAGACGGTATGATCGATCGCAGAAAGAGGTCAAACGCGCCACCACGGATCTGGCGCCCGACAGGTGGGATGGACTGAGTTGCCAGACACGGCACAGCGGAAACGCTCGGGTGTCACCGGGCGAGGCTCGATCGCAGCGTTGCGGACGGTAGTCGTGATGCCCGCGTACAACGCGGCGAAGACTCTCGAGTCGACGATCGAGCGCATCCCGCCCGGGGTCGTGGACACGATCATCCTCGTCGACGACGGCAGCGCCGATGACACCGCAAAGCTCGCGGCATCGCTCGACCTGGTGGTCATCAAGCATCCCCACAACGCGGGGTACGGCGCCAACCAGAAGACGTGCTACATGGAAGCGCTGCGTGATGGCGCTGATGTGATCGTCATGCTCCATCCGGACGGCCAGTACGACCCCGCGATCCTCAGCGACATGGTGGATGTGATCGCCAGTGGACGCGCCGATGTCGTGCTGGGGTCACGCTTCCTCAACCCCGGTGGCGCGCGCGCCGGCGGCATGCCCTGGTGGAAGCGTCTTGCCAACAAATCGTTGACGGCGTACGAGAACGGCGCGCTCGGGCTCGGACTCTCCGAATACCACACCGGATATCGCGCCTACAGCCGCAAGTTCCTGACGACCGTGCCCTTCCTGCGCAACTCGAACGACTTCGTGTTCGACACGCAGATCCTCACCCAGGCCGCCGCGTTCAACTTCACGGTGGCCGAGGTTCCCGTGACGACGCGGTATTTCGATGACGCGTCGTCGGTCAACTTCCGCGTCTCCATCGTGTACGGCTTGAAGACGGTCTGGACGGTGAGCCGCTATCAGCTGCACCGTCTCGGGCTGCGCTCCCGCCGCTACTCGCGCTGAGCCGGACTCCGCACGGCATAGACGGAGATCGTCGCGCTGCGACGCATCACGGCCGCGAGCGGCGCCCAGACCGCCGCGATCGTGCTGAGCGGCGGGGCGAGTGCGAGGGCGATCGCTGCCGACAGCGCGCCGGCGCGGCTCTCACGTAGCCGCGCCTCGGACCTGCGGAGCACGTCATAGAGCAGGTTCGGCGGAAGACCGAGCCGGTTCTCGACGGTCTGCACGAAGCTGAAGAGGTCGTATTCGGGGACGAGGTACGTCACCTTCGCAGTCTCGAATCCCGCCTCGGCGAGCATGGCGCCGAGCGTCGCCGGAGTGAAGTGGACGAGATGCCGCGGGACGTCGAGATGGAACCACCGGTCCCGTCCGAAGCGCGCCTCAGGCGACCCGAAGTTGGGGACCGCGATGAGCAGGATGCCTCCTGGTCTGAGCAGTCGCGCGATGCCACGGATCGTGGCAAGCGGCGTGTGGAGATGCTCCGCGACGTGCCAGAGCACCACCGCGTCGAAGGTGGCGCCCTCGGCGACCAGATCGTCCACCTCCTGCGCGCGCACGTCGAGATGGAAGACATCGCGCGCCTGCTGTGCGGCGGTCGGCGAGCGCTCGGTGCCGCGAACCGTCCAGCCACGCGCACGCATCTGGTTGAGGAGCACGCCCGGTCCGCACCCGATGTCGAGCACGCTGCCCGTGCCACCGTTGAGCCGCTCGACAGCGCGGATGCGGGCGCGGTGCACGAGCGAGAGCACCCGGTCCATCCCCCCGCGATATCGCCTCGTGGTGCTGTGATATCCGCGCGGGTAATAGTGATCGAGCTCCGATGGCGACGGCGCGGGAACCGTCTGCGCGAGATTGCACTGCCGGCATTGCTCGATACGGAACGCGTCGCCGGTCGCCGGATCCTTCGCGTCGAAGAGCCGCACCAGGTCCTCGCGGGGATGACCGCACGCCGTCTCCGTCGTGGGCGGCGCCTGCACTGCCGTCATCCGTTCAAGGCGATCTGCGCCGTCCGCGACCACGCCTGCGGCTCGATGAGCGCGAGCGCGAGCCCGACGATGATCAAGACGCCGCCGGCTATCGTCGCGAGCGTCGGCACGGCGCCGAAGAAGGCGAGCGCGAGCAGCGCGGCGAGCGGGGGCTCACCGAGGAAGGACAGCGAGACGAGCAGCACCTGCACATGGCGGAGCGCCCAGTTGTACACGGTGTGGCCGCCGATGGTGCAGATGACCGCAAGCCCGAAGCAGGCGAGCGCGACCCTGGGCGACGGGAGATGCGCCACCCCACCGGCAACCGCGGTCGCCGCCGCGACGACGCACACGACCGCATAGACGATCGCCGAGTACCCCGCGACCCCGAGATCGGCGCGAACGCCACGGCCGATGAGGAGGTAGCCGGCGAGGCAGACCGCGCCTCCGATCGCCAGCAGGTCGCCGTAGAACGCCCTGCTGTCCAGGTGCAGATCCCCTGCGCAGGTGACGACGGTTCCGATCAGGGCGAGCGCGACCGCCGCGAGCGTGCGTCGCGACACACGTTCGCCGAGCAGTCGCTTGCCGAGCGGCGTGACGATGATCGGGTGGATCGACACCAGCAGCACGCTGGCAGCGATCGACGTGTACTGCAGGGACGCCGTCCACAGCAGGAAATGCCCGGCGAGGAGCACGCCGCTCGCGAGCACCAGCGAGATCTGGGTGCGTCCCCTGCGGCATGACATGACGGCGCACATCGCGCACAACCCAGGGAGCGAGCAGGACGGCGGCCATGCCCATCCGCAGCCAGACGATCGTGGCCGGGTCGTCGTCCGCGTACCGGATGATGATCGCCGAGAACGAGACCGCGACGGTGGCGACCACGAGCGCCACGCCGGGCGCAGGAGTGCGCACGCGCGCAGCGGCGACGGTCATCGGCGTCGCTCGCGCTCCCGCACCCTCTGCAGCTCGGTGTAACCGCCGAGCACCTCGCGGATGCCGCCGTCCTCGATCGCCCACGTCCGTGTTGCGACCGCGTCGATGAGGGCGCGGTCGTGGGTCACGAGGACCATCGCGCCGGGGTATTTCACCAGCGCCGCTTCGAGAACCTCCTGCGCCGGGATGTCGAGATGATTCGTGGGCTCGTCGAGCAGCAGCAGGTTGGTCTCCTCGATGGCGAGCTTGCCCATCATCAGCCGCGCGCGCTCACCACCGCTCAGGTCACCGACGAGCTTGAGCGTGTCATCACCACTGAAGAGGAGTGAGCCGAGCAGCGTCCGCGCGCGTTCCTCACCGACCGGGTGGGTGGCGAGCAGATCCGCGAGCACGGTCCGCCGGTCGTCACCGGCGGGCACGTCCGCCGCACCGTGCTCGGAGGATTGTCCCAGGTCCTGGCGATACAGACGGCGGACGCTGCGCGGACCGAGCGTGAGTGTTCCTTCGAGCGGCGGAAGATCACCTGCGAGCGTGTGCAGCAGCGTCGATTTGCCGCTCCCGTTCGGCCCGATCACCGCGATGCGCTCGCCGGGCACGATCGTCAGCGGCGGCACGAGCAGCAGCGGCGCGTCGCGGCCCACGATGAGCCCCACGCCCTTGAGGGTCACACGCGACGCCGGCGCGCTGCTGAAACGCAACCTCGGCCGGCGGTCGACCGTCGGCGGTTCCACACGCTCCAGGCGGTCGAGGCGCGTCTGGCGGCCTCGTGCCTCCCGTGCACGCTGCCCCGCCTTGTACTTGCGGATGAACTCCTCCTGATGGTCGATGTACGCCTTCTGCGCCGCGAACTCCCGACGGCGTCGCTCGCGACGCTCGACGCGCAGCTTGGTGTACTGCGTGTAGTTGCCCGGATACTCCTCGACGGTGCCGCCCGCGACCTCGATCACCTGCGTGCAGACGTTGTCGAGAAAACGACGGTCGTGCGAGACGAGCACGAACGCCGTCGAGACGCCGCGCATGAAGTCCTCGAGCCACTCGATCGCGGTGAGGTCGAGGTGGTTGGTCGGCTCGTCGATGAGCAGCAGATCGGCGTCCTGCACCAGGAGCTTGGCGAGCTCGAGCCGGCGCTTCTGCCCACCGCTCAGCTGCGAGGGATGGCGCTGCTGAGTGGCGGTGTCGATGCCCAGACCGCCGAGTGCCTCGCGCGCAGTGGCCTCGAGCTCGTAGCCGCCCTGGTCGATGTAGCGATGCTGGACATCGCCATATCGCTCCAGGAGCTTCGCGGCGTCGGGCCTGCCGCTGTCGGCGAGCAACGGCTCGAGCGTGGTCATCTCGTGATGCATCGCCGCGAGGTCCTCGCGCGACGCCATCACCTCGTCGAGGATCGTCTCCGCGACCGGCTCCGGTGCGTCCTGCGGGAGATACCCGATCCGCAGGCCCCGCTGCCACTCGACCTCGCCGGACGTCGGCTCACGGGCGCCGCTGATCAGCGTCAGCAGCGTGGTCTTGCCGGCCCCGTTGGCGCCGACGACCGCGATCCGCTCGCGTGTTTCCACGCGGAACGTCACACCCTGGAGCACGCTCTCCGCTCCAAAGGCGACACCGACGTCGCGAAGGCTGACCAGGGACAAGCGTCGCTACTGCCCTGTCGCACCCTCGCGGGCGACGATGCGCCTCACGATGGCGACCGACGACGCGTACGTCGAGTCCATGCCGAAGTACGAGAGCCCGCGTGCACCGAGCGTGCGCGCCTGGGTGTACGGGGTGTCCGATCCGTAATGGATCACGCCGAAATCGATCGGCAGCTTGGAGAAGCTGATCGGTTCGCTCGTCGGATAGCGAGCGGGCTGGGTCATCTCGTACACGGCGTTGCAGTATGGACCGGCCTCCATCTCGACCACGGTGAACGCCTCGCGGTAGTAGAAGTCGAGGTAGCCGCGGTTCTGCAGGAACGTGCCCTTGACGCTCACCGCGCGCTGGTTGTCGAGGCCGCTCCCGAAGCGGAGATAGGGCGCGATATCGGTGACGGAGAAGGCGTTGTCGAGCCAGTATGTCGAGCGGCTGTGCTCGTCGTGGATGACGCTGCTGATCATCACGTCGCCGACGTCCGCGTTCAACGTCGCCGCCTTGCCGAGGACGTAGACGCCGCGAAGGTCGACGGTCTCCGCCACCTCGCGAAGGATGTTGTACGCGGCAAGACCGAGTGGGTAGTCGATGTTCACGATGACCGCACGGCTCTTCGCGAGGACTGCGACATCGACCGGCAGCACCCGGTCGTCGAAGTGCGCGGGGGTGAGGCGGTCGAGCGGCACCACCTGCGCCGCCACGTCGAGCGCGGTCCTGCTGTTGACATTGAGCGCGCCCGCCTCACGCTCCTCACGACGAAGCGCCGCTCGCTCCGCGTCGGGAAGCAACCGCAACCGCTCGCGCGCCGCGTAGTACAGGAAGTTGTTCCAGTTCCCCTGCGCAGTGCCGTCGCGAAAGCGCTGCAGCTCTTCGCGCAGCTCGGGAGCCCCGTCGCGTTCCACCGCGGCTGCGACCTCGTCGGCGTGTCTGGGCGCGACGCCGGTCAGGAGGTTGGCGATGGCGTGCGAGTTGCTGCTCACGAAATAGACCGGCCGGTCGAGGAGCGACTCGGAGCGCATCAGCCCGGTGACCTGTTGCCACCAGCGCCGGGTGACCCGCGCATAGCCGACCTGGGTGCCGCCGAGCATGCGGACCCGAAGGGCCATGGCGCGCTCCGCGATCTCGGCGAGCCTGGCGCCGAAGGCCACGCCCCAGATCTCGTGGAGCTGCAACCAGTCGTCCTCGAGCCCGCCGCATGCGGCGGCGATGTCCGCGGGGGTCGACTCCTCGATGTGCTCGATGCCGGTGCCGCGCAGGGCGACGCGCAACTTCTTCCATTCGATCTGCAGCGCGACCATCGTCGGGATCAGGTCGTCGACGTCGGACGCGCTCGCGATGAGCACCGCGAGCGTTCCGTCGCCGTCGTCGTACCAGCGCCGCCGCCTGCCGGGCGCGCTGACCTCGGTCCACTCGGTGAACGGGCTGAAACCGCGCTGGGCGAAGACCTCCGCCGACTGGCCCATCACCACCCGCCGTGCACTGAAGATCGCGTCCGGGAGCCGTCTGATCGCATAGAGGAGGGCGCCGAGATCCAGGTCCGAAGAGGCCGCGAGCGGATGCAGGCTCGACCCCATCGCCTTGTGCGAGTGCTCGAACACCCGGAGCTGCGTCTCGCCGCTGCTGCGCAGGATCGTCGTGTAGGTGCGGTGGTACACCTCAACCGCGTCGACCAGCGCCGCATCCTCGGCCGCTGGGAGCGCCGGCGTGAGGCGGGCCAACGGTGTCTGGGCGGTCGCTCCGCTTCCGAGCTCGTGCAGCGCCATCCGGCCCATTGTCGCCGCTCCCAGCGCGCCGGGTACGCCGCGCTGGCTATCCTGCCCCGGCCGTGGGACGCACCGCCGTGACCGGATCTGTCGCCTTTGACACCATCATGGTGTTCAACGGGCGCTTCGGCGACCACATCCTTCCCGAGAAGACGCACGTGCTCAACGTCGCGTTCCTCGTCGAGCAGCTCGAGCGACGCCGCGGTGGCACCGCGTCCAACATCGCGTACTCCATGGCGATGCTCGGCGAGCATCCGCTCCTCTGTGCCGCAGTCGGCGGCGCGGACTTCGATGGTTTCGGCGCGGCGCTCGAAGCGGAGGGGGTCGACATCTCGAGCGTGCTTCGGTGCGAGGGCATCGACACGGCGACCGCATTCATCACCACCGACCTCGACGGCAACCAGATCACCGCGTTTCACCCGGGCGCGATGGCACGTGCGGCCGGCGTCGACCTCAGCGTGCTGATGGGTGTGTCCGAGGTGATCGTCGGCGCCGATGACGCGCAGGCGATGGCGCTGCACATCGAGCAGGCGCGCACGCTCGGCGCGCGCCTCATCTTCGTCCCCGCGCAGCAGATCCCCGCAATGCCGGACGACGTGCTTCGAGCGGGCCTCGATCAGGCCTGGCTCATCGCCGGCAACGACTACGAGCTGGAGATGATCCGTGAGCGGACCGGCCGGAGCATCGCCGACCTGAGCGCAGGGCGCATGGTGGCGGTGACCAAGGGCGGGGACGGCAGCGAGATCCATGGTCCCGACGGGGTGTCGGTCATCCCGCCCGCGGTGGTCGACGTCCTGGTCGATCCAACCGGGGCCGGAGATGCCTATATCGCAGGCCTGGTCACGGGTTTGCGCGCCGGTGCATCAGCCGACGTCGCCGGACGGATGGGATCAGTTGCCGCGGCGTACGTCGTCGGGGAACGCGGACCGCAGACGCATCACTTCACCGCCGCGACTTACAGCGCCCGTTATGCGGCGACGTTCGGCTCGGATCCGCTGCTGCCGTCCCCGGCACGGGCGTAGAGTGGGTTGAGATGGAAGACGCAGTGATCGTCAGTGCCGTGCGCACCCCGGTGGGAACCTTCGGCGGCGCGTACGTCGATGTCCCGGCGACGACACTCGGGTCGATAGCGGTCGAGGAGGCGCTGCGCAGGGCCGGGATCGACACCGTGGACGAGGTCCTGATGGGGAATGTGCTGCAGGCGGGTCTCGGTCAGAACACCGCCCGGCAATCGTCCATCGGCGCGGGTCTCGCGGAAAGCGTCCCGGCAACGACCATCAACAAGGTGTGCGGCAGCGGGCTCAAGACCGTGGCGCTCGCGGCGCAGGCGATTCGCGCGGGCGATGCCGAGTGCCTCGTCGCAGGCGGGATGGAGAACATGTCGCGCGCGCCGTATCTCATGGAGAACGGCCGCTACGGCTACCGCCTCGGGCACGGACAGCTCGTCGACGAGATGATTCGCGACGGCCTCTGGTGCGCCTTCGACGACTGCCACATGGGCAGCACCGCCGAGAACATCGCGCGCGAGTACGAGGTGTCGCGCGAAGACCAGGACGTCTTCGCGGCAGGATCGCAGCAGAAGGCGGAGGCGGCGATCAAGAGCGGGCGGTTCAAGGACGAGATCGTCGCGGTGCCGGTGCAGCGCAAGAAGGAGCAGGTGCTTGTCGACACCGATGAGCATCCGCGAGCCGGGACGACCGCGGAGTCACTCGGCGCGCTGCGCGCCGCGTTCGCGAAGGACGGCACCGTCACTGCGGGAAACGCGAGCGGCATCAATGATGGAGCGGCCGCCGTCGTGGTCATGAGCGCATCGCGCGCGAAGGCCGAGAACCGCGTCCCCCTGGCTCGGATCCGGGGCTACTCGAGCGCCGGCGTTGCACCGCGCATCATGGGGATGGGTCCGGTCCCGGCGGTCCGTTCCGCGCTGCAGAAGGCGGGTGTGGAGCTGCGCGACATCGATCTCTTCGAGCTCAACGAGGCCTTCGCCGCGCAAGCGGTTGCGGTGGGTCGCGAGCTCGCGGTGCCCGAGGACAAGCTCAACGTCAACGGCGGCGCGATCGCGATCGGCCATCCGATCGGCGCCAGTGGGACGCGAATCCTGGTCACACTCCTGTTCGAGATGCAGAAGCGCGACGCGCACCTCGGCGTCGCTGCGTTGTGCATCGGTGGCGGCCAGGGCATCGCGATGGTGCTGGAGCGGGCCTAACGGCTACTCGTCCGGAGTGACTCCCGCGAACAGGTCCGTCTCAGGAAGCACGGCCGGCGTGCGCGACATGCCGAGCTGGAAGTACTCGTCGGCGAACTGCTTGAGGACGTCGTCGGGCATATTCAGCTGCGGCCAGTCCTCTGAGATCTGGCTGTGGTGCGCACGCAGCGCCTCGCGCTTGCGGTTGATCACCGCAACGGTGTCGATGGTCGCGGCAATTTCCGCATCCGGGGTCAGGAACTCCATCTCGTCGGGATTGGTCTCGCCGAACGGGGGATCGATCCCCGCCTCCTTCGCCATCGCGACCATGCGTTCGAACTGTGAGCGCGGGAACGCGGTGTAGTAGAGCTTCTGCACGCGCCAGGGATCGCCCGCGTCCTTGTACATCGGCTTGAGGCGCGCCGCCTCCACCGCGAGAAGCGTCGCGCGGTGCGCCTGGATGTGGTCGGGGTGACCGTACCCGCCGTTTCCGTCATAAGTGACGACAACATGCGGCCGGAAGCGACGGATCTGGGCGACGAGCCTGCCCGTCGCCTCGTCGATCGGCGTCATCCAGAACGCGTCGGGAAGCTGGTTGGTGGGTGCGCCGGCCATGCCCGAGTCGCCGTAGCGCAGGAACTCGACCTCGTCGACCTTGAGGATGCGGCACGCCTCGCGCAGCTCGCCCTCACGAATCTCGGCGAGGCGAGGACGCGTGGTCTCCTCGGGCATGTTCGGATCGACGATGGTCGCCAGCTTGCCGTCGGTGCAGCAGACGACACAGGTCCGCACTCCGCGGTCGGCATATGTCGCGAGCGTCCCGCCCATGGTGATCGTCTCGTCGTCGCAGTGCGCGTGCACCGCCATGAGGCGCAACCCTGGTTCTGCCATCACTCCTCGACGACGCTGACCGAACGCATCACGTCGTTCTGACGGATCGCGCCGACGACGTCCATCCCCTTCACCACCTGGCCGAAGAGGTTGTAGGACTTGGTGAGCTTGTGCCGGTCGTCGACCGTGCAGATGAAGAACTGCGAGCCGTTGGTGTTCGGTCCCGAGTTCGCCATCGCCACGGCGCCGGGCTCGTACTCGCCCTGGACCGGCTCATCGTCGAAGCGATAGCCGGGGCCACCGCGGCCGGTGCCTTCGGGGCAGCCGCCCTGGATCACGAAGTCGTCGACGATGCGGTGAAACGTGAGCCCGTCGTAGAAGCCGTCACGGGCGAGGAAGACGAAGTTGTTGACCGTTTTCGGAGCTCGCGCGGGGTCGAGCGCGATGACGATGTCGCCACGGTCGGTCTTGATGGTCGCGATGTAGCGGTGAGCGGGATCGATGACCTGCTCGGCTGCGGTGTACTTCTTGGGCATCGGGGCAGTCTACCCGGGGTGGCCGGATAGACTGCCGGGCCGCCAGTCCTGGATCAGAGGGGGGTGACGGATCCGGTGGCGGCAGCGGGGGAGGGTGTCGAGGAGGGCGTCTTCGCGAAACCGCCGAAGCGAACGTGGATGTAGGTGCTCAGGTTCAGGTTCATGAGCCTGCTGATCCCGGCGGTTGCCGCCGCGCTCAGCGTGTTCGCCTCTGCCTGCGTGATCCTGTGGTTCGCGACCGCCTTGTTCAGACGGGCGGTGACCTTCGCCATCACCGCGGTCTCGACCGTCTGTGCCTTGGATCCGTCGATCTGGGCGAGGGTCTCCCCGTTGAGCAGGTCCTTGAGCACGGTCGTCCGCGAAAGGCCGGTCTCCGCGACCGAGGTGCGGAAGAGTGCCAGGGCGATCCGGCGGGCGGCGACGGCCTTTGCGCCGGAATGGCCGGTGGGCGCGCTCGGCGAGGGCGAGGTCGCGGCCGTCGTGCTGTTACCCGACAGACCCGCGGCCAGTGCCGGGACAATGGCGACCGTAGCCACCCCGGCGATGGCGACGACCGCAAACGCGATCGCGGTCAACGCGACCCTCTTTGCGGGGAACGTTCTTCCCGACATGGTGATGCTCCTTTGGTTTCGAACTGTTCTATGGTGGGCGGTGTCCTCATTCTCAGCCGTCGTCCGCGCGTGTTCCCTGAGCCGCTCCTGAGACCTGAGGTCGTCGCCCGATCCGAGTGCCATACGGAGGCATCACGTGGAAGGTGCCGCTGAGAGGCCGGTCGTCGGGCTCCTTGGGGCGTTCGACTCCGGTGAGCTCGGTGAGGTCGCGCTTCGCCGGGTTGTCGAGGCCGAGATCACCCGACGGCGTCCGGACCTCGACCTCGTCGCCTTCTCCCCGCTCGGCTCGGAGCGGCCGGTTCCGGGCGATGAGGGACGTCCGGCGCGACCGCTTTCAGTGCTGCTCGGAGCGGCGCTGGGCGTCGATGCCCTGATCGTGACCGGCGACGTCCTCGCCGGCGACGGCGGATGGGCCGCGCGCTACGCGGTCCCGGAGGACGTGATGGCGGCGCGTGGCGTTGGGGCGCTCGTGCTTTCGGGAATGCGAGCAGGGGCACCCGCGGCAGACCACGTCCTCTGGTTCGCAGTCGGGGCGCCGGGCGATTCGCAGGTGGACGTCGCGGCACTCGACGGCCGGGATGTCTGGGCTCGAGACCGGGCGACGCAGGAACGGCTCGGCGGAACGGCAGTGCAGTCCGGTGATCCGATCCTCCTTGCGTCGCGACTGTTTACGGGAGAGGTCGTGCGACGCCGCGCCGACCTTCTGCGGATGTGCGGTGCGCTGCCGGCAGGGCGGCGCCTCGTCGTCGAGGCCGCCCGCGTCACGGGCAGCTTCGCCGAGCGCGGGCAGCTCGTCGAGGGGCTGGAGGTGGCGCTGCGGGCAGATCCGAAGCTCTCGGTGATCATCCTGACGCTCGATCCGATCGGCACGCCCGCAGAGTCGGCGCTCCAGCTCGGCGGGCTGCTTGCCGAGCGTGTCCATCACCTCCCGGTCTGGGCCGGGCTCGACGACATCGCGGCTGCCCTGTCCGGCGCCACCGGCGTCGTTGCGACGTCCCCCGCGGGTGCCCATCTCGCGGTTGCGCTCGGCGCCCCGGTGGTCGCGCTCGAGACCGGCCTCGGAGCGCGGTTCGTCGAAGGAATCTCCGTGATCCGGGGCGACATTCAGGATCGCGTCCAGACGCTCCTGGCCAAAGGGACGCCCGTGAACAGCGGTGCCGCCGCGAGCACCCTGGACGCGGCGTTCACCGAGCTCGCCGCACGCCTGCCGCGCACCTCGGTGCCGGGTCGTGCTCAGCCGCCGGATCCGGTGGAGTCGGCGCTGACGGTCCTGCAGCAACGGCTTGTCGACGAGCGGACCGCGCTGCAGGCCGAGCTCTCGAGGATGCAGGCCGAGCTCGAGCATCTCCAGGCCTCGCCGGAGCACCGGCTCGCCCGACCCATCCGTGAGGGGTATCAGCGGTGGCGGCGACGCAGAACGTGATCAGGTTCCCGGAGGTCGCGGAACCGGACGTCAGCGTTGTCATGGTGACCTTCAATCGATGGGACCTCACCCGCCAGGCGCTCTCGCTCCTCGCCGAGGTGACCGAGCCTCGGTACGAGGTGATCGTGGTCGACAACGCTTCGAGCGACGGCACCGCGGAGCACCTCGCCGGAGTGACCGGAGCGAAGGTATGGCGGAACGCCCGCAACCTCGGATTCGGGCCCGCCAACAACCAGGGCGCCGCGATGGCGAGGGGTCGCCACCTGCTGCTGCTCAACAGCGACGCCTGGGTCCGGCCGGGCTGGCTCGCTCCGCTCGTCGACATCGCGGACGCCGAACCGACGGTCGCGGCGGTGGCGCCGAAGCTCCTCTACCCCGATGCCCGGCTGCAGGAGGCGGGCTCGATCGTCTGGCGCGATGCGCGGGTTCGCCAGTACGGCGACGGTGACATCCCGAACAGACCCGAATACCTCTTCCGCCGCACCGTCGACTACGCGTCGGCCGCGTGTCTCCTGGTCCGTCGCTCGGCCTTCATCGCCGTCGGCGGCTTCGATCCCCGATTCGCGCCGATGTACTGCGAGGACGTCGACCTCTGCCTGGCGCTGGCGGCCGGCCCGGGCCGCGTCGTCTACCAGCCACGGTCGGTGGTCGAGCACGTCCGCGGGGCCTCGGGATCCGGCGGCGTGCAGGCGGCGCGGGTCGAGCGAAACCGGCGGCTGCTCCGGGCTCGCTGGCTATCGGTGCTCGACCGGCGGCCGCCGGAGAGCCGCAGGGTCGAGCCGAGCGGCATCATCGGCGGCCGCGACGCGATGACCTGCGAGCGCGTGCTCGTCCTCGCCGGACCGAGGCCGGACGCGGCTGGAAACGTCGAGCAGCGCCGGCTCCGCGATCTGATCGGGCAGGCTGCCCGAGCCTGGCCGGGTGCGCGATGGACCGTGGCATCGCTGGACGGCGAGGCCGTGACGAAGACCGACGAGCTCGGCGACGCCGGCATCGAGGCGGTCACCGGAGCGGAATCCTGGGAGGCGTGGCTCGCGGCTCGCCGTTACCACTACGGAGTGGTCGCGATCTCGGATGCACGCTGGACGGACGGCGACCTTGATGCCGCGCTGACCGCCACGCAGCCACAGGCCGTCCGCGTTCAGGCCGACGAAACCGTCGATATCGGAGCACTCGCCGCCGCACTCGGGCGGCCCAGATCGGGAATTCCGGCGTAGGTGCGTTAGAGTTTCGAATCCGACGAGGTATTCAACGGAGGCGCTCATGAAGGTCGTCGTCTGCGTCAAGCAGATCCCCGACCCGAACACGACCGGGCAACTCGATCCGACCACGCACCTGCTCAAGCGCGACGGTGTCGAGGTCGTCCTGGACCCCGGCGACGAGTTCGGCGTCGAGGCCGGCCTTCAGCTCGTCGACGCCCAGGGGGGCGACGTCACGGTGGTGTCGATGGGACCCGAGCGCGGCCTCGACGCCGTCCGGAAGGCGCTCGCGATGGGTGCCGGCAAAGGCGTCCTCATCAGCGACGACGGGCTCCGCGGGTCCGACGCGCTCACCACGGCGAGGGTGCTCGCCGCCGCCATCCGGCGAGAGGGATTCGATCTCGTGATCACGGCGACCGAATCGACGGACGGCTACTCTGGCGTGGTCCCGCAGATGATCGCCGGGCTGCTCGACGTGCCGGCCGTGACGTTCGCGAAGACGCTCGAGGTGGACGGCACCACGCTCAAGGTGAAGCGGCAGACCGAGGCTGGGTACGACCTCGTCGAGGCCACGCTGCCGGCGGTCGTGAGCGTGACGGCAGGCGTCAACGAGCCTCGCTATCCGTCGCTGAAGGGAATCATGGGAGCCAAGTCGAAGCCGCTGGACCGGATCACCCCCGGGGATCTCGGACTCGACGGCGCCGGCGGTGGAACCGCCGGACAGAGCATCACCAGCGTGGAGCCCGCGGCGCAGCGGGCCGCCGGGTCGATCGTCAAGGACGACGGCGAGGGCTACAAGCGCATCGCAGACTTCCTTGCCGAGAAGAAGGTGATCTGACCGCATGGCGATCGGAAAGATCTGGGTCTTCGCTGAGGTGGCGGGCGGCAAGCCCGCGCCGGTGGCGCTCGAGCTGCTGACCAGGGCGCGAGCCCTCGCCGGCACCGTCGAGGCGGTCGCCTTCGCCCCGGATGCCGCCGACGCAGCCGCGGAGCTCGGCGCGCACGGGGCCACCACCCTGTACGCCGGGACCGACCCGCTCTGGGGCGAGCTCCTCCTCGGCGGACCTGCCGCGGACGCGCTCGCCGCCCTCATCGAGGAGCACAAGCCGGACCTGGTCCTGTTCGGGATGACCTACAACTCTCGCGACGTGGCCGGCCGTCTTGCCGCCAGGCTCGGGGTGCCGGTGATCGCCAACGGACTGGACGTCAGTGACGCCGAGGGTGTCTCCGTCCACTCGTCGGTGTTCGGCGCGACTCTCAACGTCACCACTCGCTTCGAGGCCTCGGGACCGGCGCTCGCGATCATCAGGCCCAAGTCGTTCGTGGCCGAGGCCAGTGGCGGTGCGCCAGCGACGGTGTCTCCGGTGACCGGGGCGATCGATCCGAAGCACCTGACCGCGCGAGTGACCGACCGGGTGGCGGACGTCGCGGTGGGTCCCAAGCTCGAGGAGGCCCCGATCGTCATCAGCGGCGGCCGCGGCCTCGGTGACCCCAAGAACTTCGAGCTGCTCGATCAGCTCGCGGCGGTGCTCGGCAACGCCGCAGTCGGCGCGAGCAGAGCGGTCGTCGATGCCGGGTGGGTGCCCTACGCGATGCAGGTCGGGCAGACCGGCAAGACCGTGAAGCCTGCTGTGTACCTCGCCTTCGGTATCAGTGGCGCAATGCAGCATACGGTCGGGATGAAGGGTGCAAAGGCAATTGTTGCGGTCAACAGAGACGAGAACGCGCCAATCTTCAAGCTCGCCGATTTGGGAATCGTCGGTGATGCCTTGAAGGTGCTGCCTGCGCTTGTTGAAGAATTGCAAAGGCGTCGCTCATGAGCACTGCTCTGGATCGATTTCAATTGAGCGACAGTCAGCCGGGGTCGAAATTCGCGGGTATACTCGGCTCTGCGATGGACGACAAGGTCATTGTCGACCTTCTGGGCCAGGTCGGTAACCTCTTCACGTCGAGTCTGGAGCTGAAGGAGACGATCGACTTCATGCTCAAGGCCGCAGCCGACCTGGTCGACTGCGATGCTGCCACGGTCTTCCTCCTCGACGAGGACGGTCGTGCCCTGTCCGCTATCGCGACATTCCCATTTACTGACAACCTTGGCCAGGTCGCGCGATTCGAGCTCGGTGAAGGAATCGTCGGGTGGGCGGCCCAACGCCGCAAGCTGGTCTCCGTCGCCGATGCGACCAAGGACCGGCGCTTCAAGACCCTCGGCCTCGCATACGCCCCACGATCCTGCCTGGTGATGCCGCTCGAGTCGCCGCAGCGGCTGGTCGGAGCGCTCACGCTGGCGCGTCGCGAGGTGCAGCCGTTCACCAGCATCGAGCAGGCGTTGATGCGGATCATCGCGAGCCAGGCCGCGATCAGCATCGACAACGCGCGGCTCTACACGGCACAGCGGGCGCAACTCGGTGAGATCGCCACGCAGAAGCGCGAGGTCGAGGTTGCCAACGCCCAGATCGCCGAGATCTCGCGGCTCAAGAGCGAGTTCCTCGCCAACATGAGCCACGAGTTGCGCACGCCGCTCAACGCGATCCTCGGCTTCAGCGAGATCCTCAAGGACAACCTCGTCGACCTCACGCCGCAGCAGCGCCAGGAGTGCCTCCAGAACATCCACGCCTCGGGAAAGCATCTCCTCGAGCTTGTCAACGACGTGCTCGACCTCAGCAAGATCGAGGCGGGACGCATGGAGCTTTCCTACGACCGCTTCGGCGTCCAGGATGCGGTCAAGGAGGTCCACAACGTCATCCGCTCCCTCAGCGAGCGGCGTGACATCGACCTGAGCATCGACGTTGTTCCCGCCAACCTCGAGATTCGCGCCGACAAGAGCAAGTTCAAGCAGGTGCTTTACAACCTGCTGAGCAACGCGATCAAGTTCACCCCGCAGGGCGGGAAGGTCTGGGTCGCAGCTCGCGCGGACGCCGAGGATCTGATCGTCGATGTGGGCGACACCGGCGTTGGCATCCCGCTCGAGCACCAGACGCGGATCTTCGACGAGTTCTATCAGCTCGACACCGCGACCACCCGCCAGGTCGAAGGCACCGGGCTCGGGCTCTCGCTGACCCGGAGGCTCGTCGATCTCCACGGTGGGAGCATCTCGCTCGAGAGCGACCCCGGCCGAGGATCGGTCTTCACGTTCCGGCTACCTCTGACAGGAATTGAGGTGCTGAACGGCCACCGTCACAATCGAATCCTGCTGGTCGAGGACAACGCCAGCAATCGCGACCTGGCCAAGATGGTGCTTCTCGGAAGCGGCTTTGACGTCGATATCGCGGTCGACGGCGAGGAGGGCCTCCACAAGGTCAGGTCCAAGGTCTACGATCTCGTGCTCATGGATGTGGAGCTGCCCGGCATGGACGGGCTGACTTCTGACTCGGATGCTGAAGGCAGATCCGAAGACATCCGGAATCCCCGTGGTAGCCCTGACAGCCAACGCCATGAAGGGCAACGAACAGGAAGCCCTCGCCGCCGGGTGCTCCGGCTACATCACCAAACCAATCGAGGTGGCCAACTTCGTGAAGCGCATCTCCACTTTCATCGAGGTGCCCGCCTGATGAGCGGAGCCGGAAAGACAATCCTCATCGTCGAGGACGACCCGCCGAGCCGCGAGGTCGTGCGGCTCGCCGTCAGCGCGCAGAACCACACGCTGATCGAGGCCGCCACCGGCGTGGAGGGGCTCAACCTCGCTCGCGAGCAGAACCCCGACCTGATCATCCTCGACGTGAACCTTCCCGGGATGAGCGGCCTCGACGTCTGCCGGCGCCTCCGTGCAGAGGGCGCCCGCGTGCCGATCATCATGCTCACGGCGAAGAGCGACACCATCGACGTGGTCGTCGGTCTCGAGCTCGGCGCCGACGACTACGTGACCAAGCCCTTCGAAGTGCGCGAGCTCATGGCACGCATCGGAGCGCACCTCCGCCGCAGTGAGATCTCCGCGCAGGAGCAGCCACGTGATCGCTTCGAGTTCCCTGGCCTCACGATCGACCTCGGACGCCGCCAGGTGTTCCGCGATGGCGAGGAAGTGATGCTCACGCTGACGGAGTTCAACCTTCTCGCACTCCTCGCGTCCCGCCCCGGACAGGTCATGAGCCGCGGAGAGCTGCTCCGAAGGGTCTGGGGCTACGAGGTCGAGATCGAGACCCGGACGGTCGACGCCCACGTCTACCGGCTCCGGCGGAAGATCGAGCCCGACGCGGAGAAGCCTACGTATATCCACTCTGTACCGGGGATCGGGTACCGGTTTTCGGGGTAGGGGCCGCTTCGCAGAGGCACCACTCTGTGGTCGACGGACGGGGGGTCATCCGGTCCGCTGCTCAGCTTGCCCGCTCGCTCCCTCGCGCAACTGAAGTGTCGCGCGCTCTCGCTCGCTCACAAATTCGCTGCGGCCCGGATGCCCCCCCGTCCGTAGGGTGCGTTGTGCCGTAGCTTCGCTATTCCATAAGCGGTGACCGCGGAGATACTGCGTGCGTAGTATGTCCGGCCGTGCGTAACGTCGAGAGCAAGTTTCGGTGCTCGGAGCACGAGGCAGTGGAGGCCCGTGCCCTTGCCGCGGGGGCTTCTGATGAGGGGTGGCTGCATCAGCGCGATCAGTTCTTTGAGGTTCCGCGCGGCCGGTTGAAGTTGAGGACGATTGAGGAGCAGGGGAGTGAGTTGATCGCATACGAACGCGAGGACATTCCCACAACGCGCGCCTCCGAATATGGACGCTACGTGACGAGCGACCACTCTTCCCTTGCTGCCGTTCTTGAGCGCGCACTCATGCGCGCCGGCGTTGTTGAGAAGCGGCGACACCTGCTGATACTTCGGAACACGCGAATACACCTGGATGACGTCGTGGGGCTCGGACGATTTGTCGAGCTGGAGACTGTCATCGGCACGCGGAGCGACGCTGACGCCGAGCGCGAACATCTCGACGTGATCAGAGTCCTCGAGCTCGGCGGTGCCGAGCGGATCGCCGTAGGGTACGTGGACCTGCAGTAGGGCGGCGTTACTGGCCGATGCGCCCGTCGATCCGCTCGCGCAACAGGTCGGCGTGACCGTTGTGGCGGGCGTACTCGTGGATCGTCTCGAGCATCACCTCGCGCAGTGAGATCGGTCCCTGTCCCGAGCCGATGCCATTGCGCTCTTCACCCGTGATGTCGAGGCTCGGTGCGCCGGCCACGTACCGCTCTGCGAAGTCGACCTCCGATCGCCACGTGTCCCATGCCTCCGCAACCACCTGCGGGTCGCCGACCGCTCCGTTGAAGTCCCCGTCACGGTCGGTATCCGAGCAGTACAGCCGCGGCGCGCCCTCGCCCGCCATGACGTTCCGAAAGGCATGACGTTCCATCTCCGCGAGGTGCCGGACAAGTCCCAGGAGCGACATCGTCGACGGCTCGACGGAGCGCCGGGCCATCGCTTCGGCATCCAGTCCGGAGCACTTGATCTCCATGGTCAGTCGCACTGCGCGCAAATACTCGACCAGCGCGCTGCGTTCGTCCAGCACCGCACCGCCGTCCTCACGCGGATCGTCCTCAAGGTCAAGAAACATGTCCGCACGCCGACTGTTCGCCATGCCGGAATTGTCCTTCTTCCGTTCCCACCGCATCTCACACAAGGCGCCGACGGCGCGCCGTTATCGGGCTAGCTCGCTCCGAGCGAATCGCGTCCGCGCATCTGGGAGTTCAGCAAGGGGGCTGCACCGCAGCCGCCCACCGTAGTGAGATTTCCGACACGGCGCAGCAAGAGCTCAGCAAGGGAGAAGGCCAACGCGGAGCCGCGCGTCCCAATCACGCTTCTGTTCGGCTGAGAGAGCGCACCAGAAGCACCGCAGGGCGCTCCTCGGGTACGTCCGGTTAAGGCACATCGCGCACCATGGGCTGGATGGGGGAGGCGGACGATCAGCGAATTTGGGAGCGAGCGAGGGCGTGCGAAAATCCTGTAGCCCGAAGGAGCGAGCGGACAAGCTGAGCAGAGCGCCCGCCTCCCCCATCCAGCCCGCACCACAGAGCGCTGCTAAGGCTTAGTAGATGTACCCCAGAATCGCAGGGTCAGAAGCACTGACGGTGCGGTAGTCGATGCGTCCCCAGCCCCCTCCATCCGCCCGATAGTTCATCTCTGAGACGACGAATGTTCCGTCGAGATTCACGTGCTCCACGTAGGCGACGTGTCCGACCCACCCGATGTTGAAGACAACGATCGCGCCCTGCACGGGAACCTGTCCTTCAGGGCGATGACCGCGTGCATTCCACCACCAGTTGACCGCGTTCCCGCTCCAGTTGACCGCGCGTCGTGTTGCGACGTAGTACGTGCACTGCCCGTAGGGGAAACCGTCCTTCAGCGGAACCGCCGCGGGAACAGACGGAACGCCGTTCTGCGCGTCCACGAAATACGCGGCGATGAGCGAGCCCGTCGGCGCGTGATTGAGCGGCACCTGCAGGTAGGAACCGCCGGTCATCGGAGAGTTGCTCGTGAGCGCGTTGTACTCGAGGATCACGGCGGGATCCAGGTGCACGCGCTTGGCGAAGCTCGTCGGCGTCTCGCCGGGCAGCACCTCGACGAGCGCGCCTGGTCCCGGTGGGATGAGCAGCGTCGATCCGACCTTCGGCACGGTCGTCGGGTTGAGCTGGTTGCCCCACTCGATCGTCGGTGCGGAGACGTCGTACTGCTGCGCGACGGTCGTGAGGGTCTGCCCGGGCTGGACGACGATCGTCTGCGCCGGCTTCGCCGCAACCGCGGTGACCGTCGCCGAGTTCTCGACCACGGCGTTGATCTGGATCGCGGCGAGGTTGCGAAGGATGGGCGCGGCAGGGACCGTCGTCGGCCGTGCCACGAGCACGACAAGGATTGCCGCAACGGCGAGCACCCACAGGTGCCTCGCAAATCGATGAACGTGTGTCGCGATCGCTGCTCCCCTCGCTAGTGCAGTGACTCGGACCGTGCCCGGGGGCATCGACCCTCTTCCCCGGTAGATCCGCGCGACCGTACCAAAACGGGCTTTCCCCCGTCAAAGTGGACCCGTGGACGAGGAAGCCCTGGGCGAGTGTGCGCCCCCGGTACTCGCGACCGTCTGGCGAGGGGGTGTCGTCGAAGCCCTGATCCGGGGCCACGTGGTCGTCGGCGACGCCGCGGGTGACGCCATCAGCTTCGTGGGCGACCCTCTGTCCGCAACCACGCTGCGCAGTTGCGTGAAGCCCCTGCAGGCACTCCCCTTCGTGCGCCTCGCGGCGGACAGGCTGGGCGCTTCGACAGCCGAGATCGCGATCGCCTGCGCCTCACACCAGGGCGAGGACGAGCACCTGGCGACCGTGCGTGGCCTGCTGGCCAAAGCCGGGGTCCCGGAGGAAGCGCTGCGCTGCGGACCCCAGCTTCCCGCTGACGAGCCCACGGCTCGACGCCTGCTCGCTTCGGGCGGAGTGCCGAAGCCGATTCACAACAACTGCTCGGGGAAGCACGCGGCGATGCTGTCCACCTGCGCGGTGATGGGGTGGCCGCTGGACGGCTACATGGATCTCGACCACCCGTGCCAGCGAGCGGTCACCAAGGCCATGGGCGAGGTGCTCGACGTCGATCTCTCCCAGGTTCCTCGAGGGATCGACGGGTGCGGGCTCACAACCTACGGGATGACGTTGCTCGGCCTCGCCCATGGCTTCGCGAGGGCGGCGTCGGATCCGGCGTTCCGGCGGTGCCAGGACGCCATGGCGTCTCATCCCTTCCTGGTGGCGGGAACTCGGAGGTTCGACACCGCGCTTCTCGAGGCTGCCGGCACGACGCTGACCGCGAAGATCGGCGGGGCCGCGGTCTGGGCCGCGGTGGGACGCCCCGGAGGCCCGGGCATCGCGCTCAAGCTGGAGGCGGGCGCCCCCGAGGCCATCCCCGTGGTGGCGATCGCGGTCCTCCAGCGCCTTGGACGGCTCGACGCCACCCTCCCTGGCGGCCTGCAGCCGTTTGCTCGCCTCCCGCTGCGCAACTGGGCAGCCAGAGAGGTCGGCGAGATCCGTGCCGAGCACGAAGCCCTGGAGGCGATGGGTCTTTGACCTTCGGGTCCGGGAGCGGTATTGTTGACGTGGATGTCAACTTTGGAGGTGTCGGGTGCCTGACGAGAGCCACGTCGGCCGCCGCTACAGCGCGCCGGGACAACGCATCGCCCCCGAGGGCGCAGCCGATCTCGCGGCTGCGATCGCCGGACCCGACCCTGTCGCTGAACCGGGCGTCGTGCCGCCGACCTTCGCGGCCGTCTACTGCCTCGGGCCGACCCTCGCGCGCCTCTTCAGCGACTCCGAGGTCGGCATCAACCTTGCCGGGCTGATCCACGCCGAGCAGTCGTTCGAATGGCCGGAACCGGTCCATGCCGGTGATGTGGTCGACGCGACCGCGGAGATCGTCGGCGTCGAAACCAAGCGGGGCATGACCTTCGTCCGGCTGGAGGTCGAGGCGGTGCGGCCGTCGGACTCGACCGTGGTCTGTCGCGGGACCGCCCTCATGATCGTCAGGGAGGCGGCATGAGCGGCCTGGGCGCATCGACCGTCGCGGTCGGCGACGCTGTGACCCCGCTCACGCGCACCGTGCGGCAGGAGCAGATCAACGCGTACGCCGATGCCTCCGGCGACCACAACCCGATCCACCTCGACGAGGCGTTCGCGATCTCGGTCGGGCTGCCCGGGACGATCGCTCACGGGATGCTCGAGCTCGGCATCCTCGCCGAGGCGATCTCGGTCTGGGCGGGCGGGAGCGCCAACCTGCTCAGCCTTGCGTGCCGCTTCAGCAAGCCGCTGCGCGCCGGCGACACGATCATCTGTACCGGAACTGTCGTCGCCGTGGACGAAGCTGAAGGAGTCGCTACTCTGGAGGTGGGCGCGTCCTCGGACCGCGACGATCGAGTGTTGACCAACGGCCGGGCCACCGTCCGGCTCTCACGCTGAGGGACAACCACCATGGGTGTCGACTTCTCGCTGACCCGGGAGCAGGAGGAGATCCGCGATCTCGCGCACGAATTCGCCGAGAAGGAGATGCGTCCGGTCGCGGAGCGTTATGACGAGGCGGAGGAGACGCCATGGGACGTGATGCGCAAGGCACACGCCCTCGGTCTCGACGCCACCGCCAGCTTCCCCGAGCAGTACGGGGGCGGCGGCATCGACCTCGTCACCAACCTCATTCGCGAGGAGGAGCTGTCCTGGGGCGATGCCGGGATCGCGGTCGCGATCGGGGCGACGGGGCTCTGCGGCGCCGCGATCGTCGCGATGGGCACCGAGGAACAGAAGCAGAAGTACATCGGGATGTTCACCGACCCCAAGGAGCTGAAGATCGGCGCCATGGGGCTGACGGAGCCAAACAGTGGCTCCGACTCCCTTGCGCTCGAGACAACCGCGACCCACGTCGACGGCGGCTACGTCCTCAACGGCACCAAACAGTTCTGCACCAACGGCGGCATCGCCGACGTCCAGGTGGCGTTCGCCACCACCGACAAGACACTGGGACCGGCGGGCATCGCCGGGTTCGTCATCGAGAAGGGAACGCCCGGGATGCGCCAGGGACGGAAGGAGCGAAAGCTCGGCGTCCGCGCTTCGCACACGGCGCAGGTCATCTTCGAGGACTGCTTCGTCCCGGAAGAGCAGCGCCTCGGGACCGACAAGGACGGGAGAGCGACCGGCCCCGGAAGCGTCGGGGCGATGATCATGCTCGAGGCAACACGCCCGATGGTCGGGGCCGGTGCCCTCGGCATCGCTCGCGCCGCGTTCGAGTTCGCGCGCGACTACTCCCTCCAGCGGATCGCGTTCGGCAAGCCGATCGCCAAGCACGAGGCGATCGCCTTCAAGCTCGCCGACATGGCAACCGAGATCGACGCCGCCCGCCTGCTCATCTGGCGTGCCGGCTGGATGGCGATGAACGGGATCCCCTTCGCGCGCGGCGAGGGATCGATGGCGAAGCTCTTCGCGGGTGACATGGCGATGCGGGTCACCGTCGACGCCGTCCAGATCCTCGGTGGCTACGGCTACATCAAGGACTACCCGGTCGAGCGGTTCATGCGCGACGCCAAGATCTACCAGATCTGGGAAGGCACCGCGGAGATTCAGCGGCTGGTGATCAGTCGCTACGTGCTCGGCGAGCGCACCGCGACGGCGCGGCCCAAGCTCGTCGAGGATGCTCCGCCGATTCCCGTCGCCGCCGCAAGCTGAGCCCCGCCTCGCTCGCGACGCGTGTCGGACCGTGCGTCACGGCTCGGCGCTCACGAGCACACCCGTCGAACGAATTGGTCCGCCGTCGATTCCCAGCACGAGGGTCGGAGCCCCGGTCGGGGTGATGGCGAAACAACTCTCGTGCAGCCCCCACTGCGTGATCTGCGAGTACCGGCCGGGCGGGAGCGTGGAACCCCACGTGGACTGGTCCGGAGGCTGGTTCAGCGCCGCGCTGTCGACTGCGGGGGTGGACACGTCCTCGTAGCGGACCGTTCCGCAACTGAGGATCCACCCGTACTGCGGCGCCTGCTCGAAGCTCTCGCCCACGAAGCTCCACTCGCCGTCCGTCGCCGGTTCCGCGGAGTACACGACGTGGTGGATCCCATTGACCTCGTTGGTTTCGCCGTACACGAACACCTGGCCACCCTTGTATGACGTGAAGACGCTGGGCGCGAACAGCGCGTTTGCGGGTGCGCGTCCGCTGGCGGCCCAGTGCTGGTAGTAGGCGGCAAGCTCGGTGGGGAGCGCCGTCAGGTGCACATGCGTCGCGGGCAGGAGTGGGCTGACGCCGCCGGACGGCGGGAGCGGCGCGACATAGACCACCGGGGGACCGGTGATGCTGTTCGTGTACTGCGTCGCGAGGGTCACGTTCCAATGGGTCAACGAAGACTCGCGAGTGAGCACGAGCAGCACCACCCCGGGACGGGACGCGCCGACTGACGGCATCGTCACCTCCGCAAGGAAGTCCGCGGGGTACGCCGTCTGTTTCGGAACGAAGAGATAGAGCCACTCCATGGGGCGCGGGGATTGAGGCGCGCACCCGCACGGCCTGTTGCCGTAGAGGCTGGTGTCGCCCTCCAACGCCGGACCGCTCTCGAAGGTGCTGAGCGACGCGATGTCGCCGGTGTCGATGGCCTGCTCACGTACGGGCCAGAGCGCGGTGACGATCTGACGCGCCAGCGTTTCGTCGATCTCGACACTCGGGGTCGCCGGCGTCGCGGCGAGGAGCGCCTGGAGCGCCGCGGCGTCGGGGGCGCCGGGCGAAGGGGTCGCGGTCGGCACGGCCGGGAGCGGGACCGTCGTCGGATCGTTGATCACGTGGACGGCGAGACCCGCCGCGATGAGCCTGCTGAAGACGACGGAGCCACCAACCGTCGCGGCGAACAGAGCGAGGATCAGGGCGAGCGCCGCAACCGGCGCCCAAGGCCGCCCGTTCGGAGGCGGCCCGGTCGGTGGGAGCAGTGGCGGGGGCTCGGGGAGCACGTCGCGAGAGTAGGTCGGCGCCGACGCCAATCCGACCGCCACCACAGCGCCGTCATGAGCCTGTGCATCGAAGCGAGCGCTAAGCTCTCGGCTCGCATCACCAGGCTTTCGAGGAGCGTTGCATGTTCGAGCTGACCGGGAAGGTCGCGGTCGTGACCGGCGGATCGCGCGGCCTGGGGAGAGCGGACTGCCTCGCGCTCGCCAGGGCGGGAGCGGACGTCGTCGTCACCGACATCCTCATCGAATCCGACCCGGACATCGAACAGAGTGCGGCGGCGTCGCAGTCCGCGCTGGCGCAGCTCTTCACGTCGCAGCACGTCGTCTACGCGGAGAAGACGAGCGAGGAGATCCGTCAGATGGGGCGGCGCTCCGCGGCCATGAAGATGGACGTGACCAACCGCGAGCAGATTCGCGAAGTGTTCGCCTCCATCAAGAAAGAGTTCGGCTCGATTGACATTCTCGTCAACAACGCGGGGACGCTTGACCACATCGCACAGATCGAGCATCAGAACGACGACCTGTGGGATCGAGACCTCCGCGTGAATCTGTCGGGAGCATTCAACTGCACGAAAGCCGCGTGGCCGTACATGCGCGAGCAGAGCTGGGGACGCGTGATCTACATGGCGTCCGTTGCCGGCACGCTCGGTGGGTTCGGCCAGGCGTCATACGCGGCGACGAAGGCGTCCGTCATCGGGCTCGGCAAGTCGATGGCGCTCGAGGGGGCGCGCTTCGGCATCACCGCGAACATCATCGCGCCGGGAATCATCGGCACCGAGGCGTGGAAGATGGGCGACGCGAAGATGAACGATCGCATGGTGCTGCGCACGGCGATGCGAAGCGCGGGCGAACCCGAGGACATCGCCAACGCGATCGTGTTCCTCTGCTCACCGGAAGCCCGCTACATCACGGGCCAGGTGCTCACGGTTGCGGGAGGCATCGACCTCTTCGTCTACTGACCAGCCAGTGCGCAACGCGACGCCACGACAGGCGGTCGACATCGGCGTGACGTACTGGTCGCGCGAGGTCGGACCGTACATCTGGCACGAGTACGACGCGGCGCGAACCGCGACGGAGCTGCGCGCGATCAAATCGGCTGGACACGGTGTCGTGCGCACCCATCTGCTCTGGGATGCCTTCATACCGACCTCGGAGCGCGTTGAGCCCGCGCGACTTCGCGACTTCGAGCGGTTCCTCGACGTCGCTTCGGAGCTTGCGCTGCAGGTGATTCCCGTGCTGTTCCTCCAGACGCTCGGCGGGTGCGTGATGCTTCCCGCGTACGCCATCGACCTCGATGCGCGGCGGCCTGGGCTGCGCGTCATCTCCGGTGCTGTCAAGCAACCGGGTGGTCCTCGATATCTCTACACCGACCCGCTCATGCTCGAGACCTGCGTCCGCTGGATCGACACCATGCTCGCGGCGTTCGCCGGTCATCCCGCAATCGCGATGTGGGATCTCGGGCACGATCCGGCCGGCGGTGTGCGACCGCATCGCATCGAGCATGTGCGCTCGTGGGTCGCGTTGCTGAGTGGACGAATCCACGACCGCGAGGAGCGCTGCATGCTCACGCTGAGCGCCGACGACCTGGTGACTGCGCGCGCGGTGCGACCCGCTCTCGTCGCGGAGCTGGTCGACGCCGTCGGACTCGACCTCGACAGTGCCGCACTCGCGCAGGCGGGTGGAGTCACGGATCCGTCGAGCGCGGCGTTTCTCGTCCAGCTCGCACAGTCGCTCGCGCGCGTTGCACCGTTGATCGCGCACCTCGCCGCGCACCACGCGGTTGACGCCGGCGCCGATGCGGACGATGCGAACAGCACGGCCGACGTCGACGCATCCGCGCGCAGGTTCGCTGCGGCGACGGTGGACGCGCTCATCAACCTCGGGTGCGCGGGAGTGTTCGCCTCGATGTGGAGCAACCCCGGGCCACGCGCGCTGGCGGTGCCACCGTTCGACAACGACACGGACCTGCGCTCGCTCGGGGTTGTCGACGCCTCGGGATCGGCGACCGCATTCGGAAGTGTGTGGCTCGAACAGACGCGCCGTGAGCGTGAGCGTTCCGATCCCGCGCCGTGGCCCGAGCGTCTCGACGTCGACGACTACTACGCGAATCTGCCCGAGAGCCTGCACGAACTCCGCGCGGCATGGGAGCGCGGCTCAAGTGAACACCCTGCTATGCTGCAGTGAGCACCGGAACGGCGGGAAATCGTCAACCTACGGTGCTTCCATCGCGGTCTTTGCGGGTCCCCGTTGCTGACAGGGGACACTCCCACATGTGGTCGTGAACGCGGTGGGACGTCCGTGTCAGCAAGAGTCCTGGAGGACATGCTGTGACCGCTGGCCGAATCAAGAAGATCATCCCTGACCGTGGGTTTGGTTTCGTCCGTGCAGATGATGGCAACGAGGTGTTCTTTCATCGCACCGAGCTGACCACCGTCGACTTCGACGCCCTCCAGGAAGGCGAGCAGGTGACGTTCGACATCGTCGACTCGCCCAAGGGCCCTCGCGCGCGCAACCTGCAGAAGGTCTGATCGCGGCGGGGTAACCCGCTTCGACTCGGCACGGGAGGCTAGGTGTCGCTGCGCATCGAGCGCAGCCGTGCCACGGCGGCATCCACGCGATCTGCTTCGCGCCCCTTCAGGCGGATGACGAGCTCGCGCTGCTCGACGTGCGGATACGAGCCGACGGTGACGTCGGGGAACTCCCGCTCGAGCACGAGCATCGGTTCGGACATCTCCGACTCGGGCACCGATCGGTAGTGCACCTCGCGCACGACCGGAGCTGACGCGCCGCCGAAATACTGGGGGATCAACTCCTCCTCGACGATGGTGCTGAACTCCCGGGGAATCCCGGGGAGGACGAACAGCCACCGGTCGTCTCCGATGGCGATCGCGAGGGGCGGCGCCATGCCACGCCGATTCGTCAGCACGGTCGCGCCGACCGGCACCATCGCGCAGCGGCGGTTCGCCTCCGACACGACCGGTTGCTCGATCCAGCCCGCCGCGTGCATCCGTTTCGCGAGCGCCTCGATGTTGGCGAACGCCACGGGATTGAGCTCGAGCGGACGTCCCAGCGCATCGGCGACCGCCTGGAAGGTCCGGTCGTCCGGTGTGGGACCGATCCCGCCGCAGACCGCGATCCGCGTGATCGCGGGGTTGTCGATCGCCCGCCTGATCGCCGCGATGATGTCCGCCGGGTTGTCGGCGACGACCTCGATGTGGGCGACGGGCCGGCCCGCGGCGAAGGCCTGCCGAGCCAGAAGGCTCGAGTTGGTGTCCTGCGTGTGTCCGCTCAGAATCTCGTCGCCGACCGTCACGATGGCGGTCAGTTCCGGGGCGTTCGGCACGGGTCCAGCATAAGCGCGTCGGTGAATGGGATGACCAGCCGGGTACAATGCGGCGGCCCCGGGGCGGCGCGGACTGAAGCCGCCCGGGCCTCACTCACTGTCCTAGGAGACTTGAGCGCATGCCGACCCTTGACCGCGCCATCCTGCTTCCGATCGCCGCTGCAGGAGTGCTCGCTCTCCTCTTCGCCGTCTATCTGATCTTCTGGGTCCTCCGCCGTCCGGAGGGCAACGACCGGATGAAGGAGATCGCCAAGGCGATTCAGGAGGGTGCGCAGGCCTACCTGAACCGCCAGTACACGATCATCGCCGGCATCGGGGCGGTGATCTTCCTCTTCCTCACGTTCACCCTCGGGTGGAAGACCGGCGTCCTCTTCCTGATCGGCGCGGTGCTCAGCGGCGCCGCCGGCTACGTCGGCATGAACATCTCGGTGCGGTCGAACCTGCGCACCGCTGAGGCCGCTCGCGGCGGGATCAACCCGGCGCTGCAGCTGGCATTCCGCGGTGGGGCTGTCACGGGATTCTTCGTCGTCGGGTTCGGCCTGATCGGCGTCGCGCTCGCGTACGGACTCTTCCAGGACTTCAACGCGCTGGTCGGCTTCGCCTTCGGAGCCTCGCTGATCTCCGTCTTCGCCCGGCTCGGTGGCGGCATCTACACGAAGGCCGCCGACGTCGGCGCCGACCTGGTCGGCAAGCTCGAGGCCGGGATTCCCGAGGACGACCCCCGCAACCCGGCGGTCATCGCGGACAACGTCGGTGACAACGTCGGCGACTGCGCGGGCATGGCGGCCGACCTCTTCGAGACCTACGCGGTCACCGCGGTGGCGACGATGCTGCTCGGCAGCCTCCTCTACAAGGTCGGCGGCAAGCCGGACCTCGTCTTCGTCTTCTACCCGCTGATGCTCGGCGCGGTGAGCATCATCGCCTCGATCATCGGCACGTTCTTCGTGCGCATGGGGAAGGGCACCTGGATCATGGGCGCGCTCTACCGAGGGCTGATTGTCTCAGCCATCGTCGCGCTCGCGGGATTCCTCCTGATCACCGTGCTGCTCAACAACGGTGGATACCTCAACGACTTCGACCACCCGGTGTTCAACCTCTTCTGGTGTGCGGTGATCGGCATCGTCATCACGGTGCTCATCGTCGCCGTCACGGAGTTCTTCACCGGCGCGCAGTTCTGGCCCGTGCGCACGATCGCCCGGGCTTCGCAGACGGGGCACGCGACCAACATCATCGCCGGGCTCGCGATCGGCATGGAGGGAACGGCGATCCCGGTGCTGATCATCGCGATCGGCATCCTCGCGTCGGCGTCGCTCGGTGGCCTCTACGGCATCGGCATCGCGGCGACGGCGCTGCTGAGCATGACGGGCATCGTGGTCGCGATCAACTCCTACGGTCCGATCACTGACAACGCCGGCGGCATCGCCGAGATGGCCGACCTCCCCGAGAGCGTCCGACAGGTCACGGATCCGCTCGACGCAGTCGGGAACACGACCAAGGCCGTGACGAAGGGATACGCCATCGGCTCCGCAGGACTTGCCGCGTTGGTGCTCTTCGCGAGCTACACCGACATCCTCAACAACACGCTGCATGGAGCGGGCCTGGTGTCGGTGACCTTCGACCTCACCGCTCCTCCCGTCATCGCGGGACTGCTCCTCGGCGGCATCATGCCGTTCCTCTTCGGATCGCTGGCGATGCTCGCGGTCGGCCGCGCGGCCGGCCAGGTCGTCGTCGAGGTGCGGCGTCAGTTCCGCGAGATCCCGGGGATCATGGAGGGCACGGCCAAGCCCGAGTACGGCAAGTGCGTGGCGCTCGTCACTGCGGCGGCGCAGCGGGAGATGATCATCCCGGGCATCCTCCCGGTCATCGCCCCACTCATCGTCGGGTTCATCCTCGGCCCGCAGGCGCTCGGCGCGATGCTGCTCGGCACCATCGTGGTGGGCCTCTTCGTGGCGCTGCAGATGACCACGGGCGGCGGCGCATGGGACAACGCCAAGAAGTACATCGAAGAGGGCAACTTCGGCGGGAAGGGCTCCTCAGCGCACGCCGCGGCGGTGACCGGCGACACGGTCGGCGACCCCTACAAGGACACTGCCGGTCCCGCGATCAACCCGATGATCAAGGTGATGAACATCATCGCGATCCTCGCGATCCCCACGGTCGCGCTGCATCACCTCTTCTTCTGATCTCAGGGCGCCCGCGCCGATCAAGGAACCTGGGCATACTTCTCCCGTGGCTCAGACGGCCGTGTCCCGCGATCGCGGCGGCGACCACCATGGACCCGCGTCGCATTCACATCACCGCGACCTCCAGGGAGGGGCCGCGCGTGCCGCGGTCTTCGGGATCAGCGACGGCCTGCTCACCAACATCTCGCTGATCCTCGGTGTCGCCGGCGCCAACCCACCTGCGGCTGTGGTGTTGCTCGCGGGTCTCGCGGAACTCGTCGCAGGCGCCTTCTCCATGGCGGCAGGCGAGTACGTCTCGATGTCGGCGCAATCCGAGCTGCTCCAGCGCGAGCTCGACATCGAGCGGCGCGAGCTCGAACGGCATCCCGAGGCTGAGACGCGCGAGCTGGCAGCCTTGTACCGCCTCCGAGGTGTTGAGGAGGCCGACGCCCGCCGCCTTGCCGAGGCGATCATGAAGGACCCTGAGATCGCGCTCGAGGTACACGCTCGCGAGGAGCTCGGCCTCCGGCCGGGGAAGACCGGGAACCCGTGGCAGGCCGCCGGGTCCTCGTTCGTGACCTTCTCCATCGGCGCGATCATCCCGCTCATTCCGTGGTTTTTCATCAACGGGACCTCAGCCGCTCTCGCTTCGATCGTCCTGGGTGCGATCGCAGTCCTCGCGGTCGGCTGGACCGTCGCGATCTTCACCGGGCGCTCGAGGGTTCGCGCCGCGCTGCGTCAGCTCGCCTTCGCCACCGTTGCCGCAGCCGTGGCGTTTGGGGTTGGTCACCTCGTCGGCAACCTCGTCAACCTGCGCGCCTGATCCATTTCTGTCGCGTTATCTGGGCCGTTCGAACAGCGGGGCTAGAGTCGAGGAATGCGTAGAGAGGCAGGGCTGGCGATACTCGTTCTCGTTGGCGCGCTCGCGATACCTATCGTTGGTTCGACGCCAGCAGCCGCGGCGCCTACGCCACCAAGCCTCAGCGGGGGTCCTCCGTCAGGCCCGATCGGCACCGCGCTCTCGTACAGCTACTTGTGGGATGCCACGGACTGCGCGGCCGTACCCGACGGCGACACCATCTATCTGACCTGGGATACGGGAGAACCGATCGGCACAGGCACAGTGAGTAACGCGACGCCTGGGACTACTCCTTGCACCGGTAGTGTGACCGGCGTCGTCCCGAACGACGCGTTGGGCTACACCGACCACCTCGTGACAGCCACCGTCGGCGGTGGCACCGGCGTGCCTGAAAGCGGGGCCTCGATCAACTTCACCCTCACCCCGCCGCCAACGCCCCGGCCGACCCCGCGGCCGACGCCACGCCCGACCCCCCGCCCAACGCCGACCCAACCGACCGCCACCCCGAAGCCGACCCCGCCGCCGACTCCCACGCCCAAGCCACTCCCCACCCCGCCCCCGTTCATCGGCGGTGGCGGCGGCGGTGGATCCGGCGGCGGTTCCCCGGAGGGCGGCGCCGCGTGCTCCGGGGGGCTGGGCCGGAGCCCCACCACGACCGAGCTCTCCAACGCCGTCGTGCAGATCGTGCAGGGATCCGATCCCACGTCCGTGCAGATCGCAGTCCTCTCCTCGGTGGAGTACTACCGGGACGCCGGCAACACCGACCTCGACTTCGTGAACCGTCTCTACGACGACGTGCTCCGCCACGATCCGACCCCCGTTGAGGTCGCTATCGGGCTGTCGATGCTCGAGGGGGCAGGCGAGACGGGACGCAGCCAGCTCGCGCAGGAGGTCGTACTCAGCCCCGAGGCGCGCGCGATCCGCGTCGACCAGGCGTTCCACACGCTGCTGGACACCTATCCCAGCAGCGCCGAGCTCGCGATCTGGGTGAACCGGCTGGCTGGCGTTGGCGCCAAAGGCATCTCGGACAACACGATGGTCGAGGAGGTCGCCGCCTCGGGCGCCTTCTACACACTGGTCGGCAGCAAGGGTCCGGCGTTCATCGACAAGCTCTACGAGGATCTCCTGAGCCGCTCCCCGACCGCCACCGATCTGAAGGACGATGCGTCGCTGATCACAAGTGCCGCTAGCGTCTCCGCCCGCCTGGCACTGGCGGAGAAGGTGGTCTCGGGCGCGGAGTTCCTGAGCGACCAGGTGACCTCGTTCTACGTGAACTACCTCCATCCCACGTGCCACGCGATCGCGGTGCAGGAATGCATGGGCACGCTTGGCACGCCGACGCCGGCGGAGCTGTCGGCGGCGCTCTCGGCACTCACGGGAACATCCACCGAGGAAGACATCATCACCGGGGTTCTCGCGAGCCCCCAGTACTACGCGAACCATGGCAGCACTCAGACCGGACTCGTCGACGGCGTCTATCAGGATCTGTTCGGTCGGGCGCCAACCAACACGGAGGTGTCGGGTGCGCTCGACAAATACCCGAACGATCCGCTCGGTGACTCGGAGTTCGTGCAGTCGATGGTGTCGTCGTCGGTGTATCAGGACCTCGTCGTTTCGCTCGACTACCAGCAATTCCTGCTTCGCGCGCCGCTGGCGGCGGAGACGACTGCGGGCGTCGGCGTGCTCGGCGGGGATGTGCCGTCGCTGCAGACACCGGACCAGACGCTCTTGGAACAGATCGTCGCAACGCCCGAGTACCTCGCCGACGCCGGGGGAACACCGAGCCGCTTTGTCGTGCGCACGATCGAGACGCTCCTCATGCAGGCGCCGACGACGGATCAGGCCATGACATACCTCCGTGAACCCCTGCCGCACACCGATGCATGGCAACAGGGGGTCGTGACCGCTATCGTGGACAGTCCGACGTACGAGGCCGACTTTGTCCAAGGCGTCTACGCAAAGTTCCTCACGTACACACTCTGCCCGGTCATCGGTCCGGTGACCACCAGCACCGGTGGGATCGGCTTCCTCAGGGAGGTCCCGGGTGGCTGGTTCGGGCTCGGCATCGTGGTCGGCGTCCTCCTTATGGGCGCGGGCGCGGCTATCTTCTTCACGCTCGAGCGGCGCCGCTTCGCACGCATCTACCCTGATGAGGCCCACCGCCACCACATCATGTGAGCCACCGTTGGGTGGCGCGCGGTCCTCTAGAATCGCTCGAGGGTGGACGAGTATCAGCTGGAGATCCAGTCGTTGCGCCGGACGCTCGCTCGGCTTCGCGAGGAGGACGCTGATCCCGCGCTGATCGAGGAATACGAGACGGAGTATCGAAACCTCAGCTCGCTGTACCGAGCGGCAAGCGAGACCTTCGCGGCCGACGAGAAGGAACCGCGCATCGCGAGCGCACTCGCCTCGCTGGGGTTCGGTGACTGGACGCTGTCGAACGTCTACAGCTTCGTCTACGACGCGTCCATGGAGCTCCCGGTCGACGACGGGCGCGAACTTGCGCGCCGCATCGATGAGACCGACTACGCGGCCTCGTTGCTCGCGGTGCTCGACGAGGACTGAGCCGGCGGAATCTTCTTTCCGGGGTTGAGGACGTCGTGCGGATCGAGGGCGGACTTGATCCTGCGCATCAGTTCGACCGTGCCCGGCCCCAGCTGCCGCTCGACGTACTCGAGCTTCGCCGCGCCGACGCCGTGCTCACCCGACAATGACCCACCCATCTGCAGGACGGTTTCGAACAGCTCGCCGGCCGCGGCGTCGGCGCGGGCTCGCTCCCCGGCGACACGCGGGTCGATGAGGAAGGTGGCGTGCACGTTGCCGTCGCCGAGATGGCCGAAGTTCACGACCTGCAGCTCGTGCTTGACGCCGAGCTCGCGTGTGTGGGCGACGAGCTCGGCGACGCGGTCACGCGGGACCACGACATCCTCGTTCACCTTGCCGATCTGCACCTTGGCGACCGCGGCGCTCACCGCCTTGCGTGCCGCCCAGAGCTTCTGCGCCTGACCGGGCTCGGTCGCTCGCTGCAGCTGTGACGCGCCGGCCCGCGTGATCGCCGTGCAGGCACCCTCGGTATCGCCCCCGACTGCCGCGACGTCACCTTCGAGCTCCACGATCAGGAGGGCCTCCGCGTCACCTCCGACGTCACCACCCCCTGCCCGGCGCACGGCCGCGAGCGCAGCGGCGTCGAGGAATTCCAGAGCGGCCGGCACGATCCCTGCCTCGCTGATCTCCGCGACCGCCGCGGCCGCCCGGTCCATGCCGGTGAACGTTGCGGCAAGCGTCGCGCGGGCCTTGGGTGCGGGCACGAGGCGGAGCAGCACCTCGGTGATGACGCCGAGCGTTCCCTCCGAGCCGACCAGGAGGGAGAGCAGCCCCGATCCCGACGCGTCCCCGCCTTCACCGAGGCGCACGATCCGGCCGTCGGAGAGCACGGCGGTGATCCCGGCAACGAAGTCCGCGGTGACGCCGTAGCGCAGCGTGTGCGGCCCTGCGGCGTTGCAGGCGACGTTTCCCCCGATGGTGCACGTCGACGACGAGCCGGGGTCTGGCGGGTAGTACAGCCCCGAGGCGGCGGCCTGCCCATGGATGCCGGCGGTGATCGCGCCTGCCTGGGCGTGCAACCGCATGGCTTCCGATTCGACGCCGAGCACGCGGTTGAGACGGGCAAGGCTGAGGATCACCCCGCCACGCGTCGGTGAGGCGCCGGCCGCGTAGCCGGTGCCCGCACCGCGCGGGACGATCGGCACACGGTGCACCGCGCACACGCTCACCACCCCGGCCACCTCCTCCGTCGATGCCGGAAACACGACGGCATCCGGAAGATGGCGCTCGCCCGAGGCTCCCCACGAGTCATAGGCATACGCGGCGAGGTCCGCGGGACGGGTGTAGACGTGTGACGCCGAGACCTGACCCTCGAGGTCGCGGATCACGCGGCGTTCGAGCATTCCGGCCGCATTGTAGAGAGCGCGCCAATTCCGGCGCGCGGCGACGGCGCGATGCTGAAGCGCAGGAGGTCTCGATGGCGTTGAATGGGCCGGTGCGAAGGCGGGCATGCATGTGTGCGCTCGGGCTCGGCATCGTTCTCGGGATGAGCGCGTGCTCGACGCCACCACCGAGAACGATCGAGGTGTCCCCGGTTCGCCATCTCGTCGAGCCTCCGCAGGTGGCCGCCCTGGCCACGACGTTCGTCGATCAGTTCATCGGCGGTCAGTACGCCCAGCAGTGGCCGGAGCTGGCGCCCCAGGCGCAGGCCATGTGGCCGTCCGAGAGTGCCCGAACCGCGATGCTTGGAGCGAAGTTCGCGCATGCCCATGTGCTGGGCATCACCGTCGGCGAGCCGTCGCTCGACGCCACGTGGACATCGCCCGAGGAGCCCGCCGTGCAGATGGACGATGTCTGGGATCTCCCGCTGCAGGTCGCCTTCGCGGACCCGCAGACCCTCCGTCCGGTAGGTGTGGCGGCGCTCTTCTCGATGACGCGGCTCCAGATCATGGTGGAGGAGCCGGCCGGCACCGCCGCCGTGCTCGGAGAAGGCCCCGCGTCGATCGATGCCCCGATCATCCTGCCGAGCGTCATCCCCTCGGTGAGCGTCGACGTCCCTATCCTCATGTATCACCTGATCGATCAGATCCCATCGCGAACGATCGAGCCGTCCACGCGGGGATGGCGCCTCGAGGTGGGAACTCACGACGCTGCCGAGCGCATTCGACGCGCAGATGGCGTACCTCACGAGCGTCCACGCCACGTCCGTCTCCCTGCAACACCTTGCCGATGCGCTGCTCTACCGGCTGCCGCTGCCCCCGCACCCGGTCGTCATCACCTTTGACGACGGGCGGCTCAGCCCATGGATCAACGCCGTCCCGGTGCTGCGACGCGACAACTTCACCGCCGTGTTCTTTCCGTGCACCGGCTTGATCGGGAAGACCGTGGGACCGCAGACCTACATGACGCCCGCCGAGATCCAGGATCTTGCGTCGTCCGGCTTCTCGGTCGAGGACCACACGATCAACGACGACACCGACTTCTTCTCGTCGGGCAGTGTGGTGTTGAACCGGCTGACCAACACCACGAAGTCGGTGATCGAGAGCCTCACCGGTGATCCGGTGCAGTTCATCGCGTACTCGGGTGTCTGGCCGTGGCCGCTCGCCACCGAGGGGGCAGTGCGCGAGGCGTCGATGTTCTCGACGCTCGCCGGGTATGGGTACGTCGGCGGCCTGCTCGATCTCAGGATCGACAGTGACGCCAACTCGAGCACCATGCTCTGGCAGCTCCCGCGGGTACGAATCGGCATCCCGACGACCATCCCATGGTTCGCGCACTGGTTCCGCGATCAGGTGGCCTGAGCTTCGCGAACGAGGCGCCTGGGTATACTCGGACGCAGATGGGTGATCCCGTGGCGCTTGACGCCCTCGAGCGTGCGCTCGCAACCGTGATCGACCCCGAACTGCACAAGCCGATGATGCAGCTCGGCATGTTGCGCGACCTCGCCGTCGACGGTGGCGTCGCCTCGATCCGAGTCGTGCTCACGACACCGGCATGTCCGCTCAAGGATCGCATTCGCGCCGACATCGAAGCCGCGGTCATCGGTGTCGTGCCCGCAATCACGCGGGTCGAGATTCGCTGGGACGCGGACGTGAGCACCACACGCGGCCTGCCGGGACGCCAGGAGATCGCCGGTGTGCGCAACGCGATCGCGATCAGCGCCGGCAAGGGCGGCGTGGGCAAGACCACGGTCGCGGTCAACGTTGCAATCGCGCTGCGTCTCGCCGGGGCGCGCGTCGGACTGCTCGACGCGGACGTCTACGGTCCGAACGTCCCGATCATGCTCGGCATTCGCGAGCGCCCACATGCGGGACCGGACGGCAGGATGGCGCCGCTCGAGGCGCACGGCCTCAAGGTGGTGTCGTTCGGGACGATCCTCGACCCTGGTCAGCCGGTGATCTGGCGCGGCCCGATGCTCGCCAAAGCGCTGCGCGAGTTCCTCTATGAGGTCTCGTGGGGTGAGCTCGACTACCTGGTGATCGATCTGCCGCCGGGGACGGGGGACGTGCAGCTCAGCCTTGCGCAGAGCATGCCGATGACCGGCGCGGTGATCTGCACGACGCCCCAGGATGTGTCGCTCGCCGACGTGAGCCGTGGCATCGAGATGTTCCGCAAACTCAACGTGCCGGTGCTCGGTGTCGTGGAGAACATGAGCGGATTCATCTGCCCGCACTGCGATGAGCGCACCGACATCTTCGGATCCGGTGGGGGACGCGATCTCGCTGCGCGCTACGAGTTGCCTTTCCTCGGCGCCGTGCCACTCGACCCGCGCATCCGCGGCGCCGACGGCGACGGGCGCCCGATCATGGCCGCCGCGCCGTCGAGCCCGCTCGGTGAGGTCTTCCGCGATGTCGCGTCGCACATCGCCGCGCAGGTGAGCCAGGAGAACTTCAACTCGTCGACGGGTCCGGTGATGCCCTCGGGCCCGCGTCTCCCGGTCGTCGCCTCCTGATCGTTCGCGACTGATCAGCGTCCGAGCACTGTCTCCACGGCGTCGTGGACGGTGCGCAGCGCGGTGACATCATCGGTGAACACGCGAATCACCTGGTTGTGCTGGGGAAGTCGCGCGACGAGCTCCGCTGTGCGCGCGGCCTCGATCGTGTCGTTGAGCGGGTCGTAGATCCGCACCATCCCGTCGTCCGTCATCGGGTTCTGCGGTGCGATGCGGGCGATGGCGACATCCACCTCGACACGCGCGCCGAGGTGCTTGGACGCGAGCTGCGCATCGAGTTGCTCCTGCAGCGTCGACGTATCCATCCCTTTGTGGACAACGCTTTCGTACGCAAGGTGCCAGGGGAGGTCGCGCGCTGCGATGCGTGCCCAGGCGTCGGCGAGGCGGCGTCGCTCCGTTCCGGGCGCCTCGTGCAACCACTGCTGCACCGCCACGAGCACCGACCAGTCGTTGAGCATCTCGTACTCGTCCAGGTGCTCCAGCGGGTTGCCGTGAAGGAGCTGCGCGATCGTGCCGGCGAAGATCTCGCGCATCGAAAGATCGAATCGCCGTCCCGTGCGGTGGTGATACACCTGCAGGTACATGTACAGACGGGAGGCGAGGAACATCTCGAGTGCGCCGGTCGCATGCGCGTGCAGCACGATGCTGTCGCCGCTGACGAACGTGTAGTGGATCAGCCGCTGCACCTCGACGGCGCCGAGGCTGATGCCGCACATGTACGCATCGCGCGGAACGTAGTCGAGGTTGTCGACGGTTGCGGGGCCGCAGAGGATCGGCTTCAGCGCGTGCAACCATCTGGGCGGCGCATAGCCGTCGATGTCCGCGTCCGCCATCACCCAGGAGACCCACTGTGGATCGATCTGCTCGCCCGGCGCGAAGCGATCGGTCGGGCTCGCACGCAGCGACGAGATGATGTCGGCGAGCTGGTGCGTCACGAGGTGGCGCCCGACCACCTCGTGGTCGAGGTTCCACTGCTCGAGCACCTCGTGGTCGAAGAAATGCCCGAACGGGCCGTGGCCGACGTCGTGGAGCAGTCCGGCGATGCGCAGTGTCTCCTCGACGAGCGCCGGTGACGGTGCTTCAGGAAATGCGGCGCGCAGCGACCCGTCGACGCGTCGGGCGAACAGGCTCGCGAGGTGCATCGCGCCGAGCAGGTGCGTGAAGCGTGAATGCTCCGCGCTCGGAAACACCCACCACGCCGACTGGAGCTGATGCACGCGGCGCAGCCGCTGCAACCACACCGTGTCGAGGAGCTGGCGCTCGCTCGCCTCACCCGGCTGATCCTTGGTGATCTCGATGTAGCCGTAGAGCGGATCGGCGATGAGGTTCACCTGGCGGAAACGCTCCGCCGCGTGGAGAGAGCTACTCGTCGTCGTCCTCGCCCTCGTCGTCGTCACCCTCTTCTTCGTCGTCGGCCAGTGAGACGGGCTTCAAGCCTGCACGGTCGGTCATCGGAGACCTCCTGATCGGGTGATATGGCGGCGGCGACCTGACCGCTGCGGCAATTTATACGCCATCGCCACGGCCGGACGCCCGGACAGTGGTGCGGCGATCGCCATCATGTGCGATCGCAACGCCTGCTTCGATGTGACAACTCGGTGAACACCGTGACAGCGGCGTGTCACTGCGGCGATTCGCTCCTAGAATCGAACCAGTGCGCCGTTCTCTCACGCTTGCGTCCGCATTTGTCGCCGCACTCACCGTCGGATGGTGTGCGAATCCGGTGTCCGCTGCGGGGCTGCCACTCTCTCCGTCGCACGCAGCGACGTCACATCCGCGCTCGGGAACGCACTCTGCGAGCGTTGCGCACACCCAGAGCGCGACGACACCTGCGGTCGCGTCGTCGCCGACGCAGCTCGCAACGTTTGCCGGTGGTGGGGAACAGGCGGCGATCGCAGCGGCCGGCACTGGGATTTCGGCCAACACAACGCCTGCCGATCCGAGTGTGGCGACAGGCACAAATGACGTCGTCGAGGCGGTGAACAGCGCGCTTTTCATCTACAGCCGCACGGGGACGCAGATCGGACCGGCGCTGTCGATCAACAAGCTCGTCAACACGTCGGCAGGATGGGCCGTCAAGTACCCACATGTGGTCTACGACCCGGTTTCGGGCCGGTTCATCCTCGCGGTCGTGCAGTTCAACACGGCTCGCAGCGGATGCACGAGCGATCAGAGTCAGATCGAGGTCGTCGTGTCGGGCGCCGATCCGACCACAGCGTGGCAGGTCGCGCGAACGTTCAACAACGAGGCGATCTTTTCCGGCAGTGACCAGCCCGTCGCCGTCAATCTCTCGCTGGGGCTCACGAACACTGTGGTGGACATCACGTGGGATTACACCGACTGCCTGGGCACGGCTGGGGTGCACAGTCAGACGGACATCGTCCAGCGATCGGATCTCACGGCCGGAACGCTTGGGGTCAACAGCGCTCGCGCCTTCACCGCAGGGCCAGCCGGAGTGCAACCCGCTATGGCACTTGGCCTTTCCGCGGTCGAGTACCAGATCGTCAACGACGCCAACTGCACGGCGACCGCACCCAACACGTTCGCCGTCTTCTCCATCAGCGGGACCCCCGATGCGAAGAACGTCAGCTCGCCCGTGTGCGTCGGCACCGGATCGGAGGGCAGCGGGAGCAGCGCGCCCCCTGCCGCGCAGCAGTCGGGGACGAGCGCCACCCTGCAGGTCAACGACGATCGATTCCTCGATGTGGTCTGGTCGACCAACACACTCTGGGGAACGGGCAACACCGGGTGCGCGCCCGGCGAGACAACGGTGCGCTCCTGTCTGAACGTGGTGACGATGACCGCGAGCAGCACCGGGACCGTGAGCGGCGAAACACAATTGACGCCTGAGGGCGTGACCGGCCGCTATCTCTACTACCCGTCACTCGCGGTCGAACTCGTTGACCCCCAGCGACGTGTTCGTCACCTTCGATGAGTCGTCGAGCTCCACGCCCGAGTCGATCGAGCTCGCGACGATCAGTGGGGGCACGTGGAGCAGCTTCATCACGCTGCGCCCGAGCGCGGACTTCTACGCCCCGGGCGGATGCACCGTGTGCACCTGGGGCGATTACTCGCAGGCGGTGCAGGATCCCGTGCATCCGACCGACGTGTGGGTCGTGTCCGAGGACAACGAGGGCGACACCGGCACGAGCTGTGCCAACGCGAACACGTGCTGGAACACGTGGATCGCGCGCTACACATTCGCCGGGCCATCCGTGTCATCGCTGACGCCGTCCTCGGGTACGGGCGCGGGCGGCCAGCTTGTCACCGTCGCGGGATCCGACTTCGCCTCCGGGACCACCGCGTCGATGCCGGGGTTGTCCGCTTTCACGATCGGCAATCTCACGCCTGAACTCGTTCACGTTCACGACACCGGCCGGACCCCCTGCCGGCGGCGTCGTCCACGTCATTGCGACCGACTCGCTCGGGTCGAGCTCCGCGACGTCAACCGTGTCCGGGTATCTCTACGTGCCGCTCGCCGACTACTTCCCGCTGTCCCCGTACCGGATCCTGGACACGAGATCCGGGTCCGTGCACGCCCTGGGACCGAAGACGACCATCTCCCTGAGGGTCGTCGGCGCCGGGCCGGTGGGGGTGACGCACGTCCCGTCCGGAGCTGTTGCGGTGGTGCTGAACGTGACCGAGGTCGACGGCACTGCCGGCAGCCTCCTGACCGTCTATCCGACCGGAACCGTCGCGCCGAACGCCTCCAACCTCAACTTCGCGCCGGCAACCGTCGATGCGAACCTGGTCACCGTCACGCTCGGCAGCGGCGGTGCAGTGAACATCTTCAACGCGCTGGGCACGGTCAATGTGCTCGCTGACGTCGAGGGCTACTTCGCACCGCCGGCGAGTGCCACAACGGCCGGTGAGTTCCACCCGATCCCACCGGTGCGCGTCTGTGATACACGCCCGAAATCGGCGACGCCGGCGTGCACCGCCCACGGAGCGCTCATCGGCGGCACTCCCATGGCCGTGAATGTCACCGGCGGCACGATTCCGAGCGACGGAACCGCGGCCGCGGTCGTGCTCAACATCACCGGCGTGTCGGGAACCGCGTCGGGCTATCTGAGTGTGTTCCCGACATCGTCGACAGGAACCTGCCCGGTCCCGGGGATCTCCACGCTCAACCTGCTTGCCAATACCGTCGTCGCCAACCGCGTGATGGTCGCGCTCGGCCCGGCGTCCACTGGTGGTCACCCGACGTCGGTCTGCGTGTTCGCATCCTCGGGGAAGATCAACGTGATTCTCGATGCGAGCGGGTGGTATGGGAGCGCCACCGCTCCCGCCGGGTACGAGTATCAGGCGATCGCGCCGAGCAGGATCTGCGACACGCGCGCAGCCTCGGTCGGCTGCACGCGCGGGGCGATCGTCGCCGGATTTGCCAACAGCCGCGTCGTTCACGTCGCGGGTGAGGGAGGCGTTCCGGGCACCGGCACGGTGGTGCAGGCGGTGATCGCAAACCTGACCGCGATCGCACCCACGGCGGCCACATACATGGTTGCGTTTCCGGCCGGACTGCTCGCGCAGCCGGGTGCGTCCGACATCAACCTCACGGCGGGGGAGATCCTTCCGAATCTCGTGGTCGTGCAGCTCGACACGACGGCCGGCCCCGATCTCGGGTGCATCGAGCTCGCGAACGGCGCCGGGAGCGTCAACGCGGTGCTCGATATCGAGGGTTGGTTCCAGTAACAAACGGCGTGTTCGCGGCTGTCGCCGTCATCGCCTGACGAACTCGATCGTTGCGCCGGTGTGACGGCAATGTCAGATCTTCTCTGGCAGGCTGGGGCGGCATGCATTCCAACTTCCATCGAACTCGTGCTTGCCGCCGTGCTCGCTGGATCCGCCGGCGTCGCACCGCTGGTGAACGCGGGTGCCTCAGGCCCCGCTGCGACGTCCGCAATGGTTGCGAAAGGCGTCGGCGCGGTCGTGGCACTCACGGGCTCCGGTCACGCTGATTCGATCGCGGTCGCCCCCGCATACATGGCCCACGGCATGGTCGCCGCCGAATTCGCCGGGACGGGCAATTACGGAGCTCCGCTCATCAACGGATGCGCCTGGGCGACATGGGTCACCAACTGTTCGAACCTGACTGCGTACGGCAATGGATCGGGCTTCAACAACGTCGGGTGTGGCGCGCCCAATGGCTGCGAATTCGGACCGGAGTTCCAGTGCGAAGAGCTCGCGATTCGCTACGCGTACTACGCATGGGGCGAGCCGACGAACTGGTACCCATACGGCGCCACCGGCGGTGCCTCCACGATGTGGCAGGCAGGACCTGCGCTGCCGATCCCGCTTGCGCAGTTCCGCAACGGTGCCGGCACTCCGCCGATGCAGGGCGACCTCATGATCTTCGCCCCAGGGTGGCTCGGCAGCTACTGGGATGGCTCGGGGCACGTCGCGATCGTTCGCGACGTGGGACCGAACTACGTGGACGTCGTCGAGCAGAACGCGACCGCATCCGGTACCGATCGATTCGCGCTCAACGGTTCGACGGTCACCGCGGGGGGCTACACGCCGATCATCGGATGGCTGCGCGAGACCGAGCAGACCCCGGTGGAACTGGTCACCTCCAACGTTGCGGGGACACCGCAGAGCGTCTCCGACCAGCCGGGTGACATGGATGTCATCTGGCGTGGGTTCGAACTCGATGCTCTACGACCTCGCGTACCGCAACGAGTCGTGGCAGGCGCAGCCGGCCGCGGCGATCACTCCTGCCGACGCCGCATCCGATCCCGCGGTGGTATCTCCGGCTCCGGGACAGGTGAACGCCTTCTGGGAGGACACCTCGGGCAACCTCTGGGAGGTCCAGTCGCAGAGTGGGTTCTACGGGGCGGAGACGTGGCTGGCACCGCAGGAGTTGAATGTGGGTCCGCTCGCCATCGGCTCGGCCCCCACGGCGGTGAGCCAGGGCCCCGGTGACCTCGAGGTCTTCTGGAAAGCGAGTGACAACACGCTCTGGACGGACAGCTACACCGGCACGTGGTCAGGCCCCACGCCGCTCAACAGCGGCCCCGTCACCGGCGATCCTGAGGCTGTGGCCGCGACCAGCGGCGAGGTTGCGGTTGTCTGGCGTGATCCTTCCGGAAACCTCTGGGCCGACGCGGGAGCGTCGTACGGCTGGTTCGGCGCCGAGAAGATCGGTTCCGGTGGCCTGGCAAGCGATCCGACCGCGGCCGTCGCCGGCGCCTCGGCCATCGATGCCGTCTGGCGCACCGCCGCCGGCACCGTCTGGGCGTCGGCGATCTCGGCGAGCGGTGGCAGTGTCCCGATGGAGGTCGAACTCGGCGGCGAGCATGGGTCAGCCGGTGGCAGCGGGCTTCGGGACGAACTCGCTCACCGTGGTGATGCAGCGACCCGGTGGCAGCCTTGCCTCGTCGATCTACGTGCCCGCAAACGGATGGATCGGCCCTGAGCTGCTGAACAAGGTCGCGTCCGCAACGAGCCTGTCGGTCGTCAACTGGTACACGAACGCCGTCGCCGCGTTCTGGCAGGGCTCGGGGAACAGCCTCTGGTGGTCGGCGGCGTGCGCCGGTTGCGCGGCCACCCCACCGGCGGTTTTCAGCCCGATCTCCTAGCCTGCGCGCGGCTCACACCGCGCCCACGGCGACTCCGGCAACGGCTGGGCGATGATCAGCGTGATGCCCACACTGCTCGAATTGTCGGAGACGGGAGACGCGATCGCGAGCACCTCGTCGAAGCTCGAGAAAGTCCGGTTGCTTGCGGAGTTTCTCAGGGCGACGGACGGGGACGAGGTGGTGCTCGGCGCGCGCTACTTCACGGGTTTCGTCTTTCCAACCGGTGACGAGCGCACGCTCAACATCGGTGGTGCCGCGTTCTCGGCGGTGCTGCGCGACGTCAGCGGCGCGGATGATGCGCAGATCAGCACCGCGTGGCGCCGCCACTCCGACTCGGGTGACGTGACTCGCGACCTCCTTGAACGCACCGCGCCGACAGATTGCACGCCGATATCGCTGCACGACATGGACCGCACGTTCGCGGAGATCGCGGCTGCACGAGGTGCGAAGCCGCGCGCGGCGCTGCTCACCGATCTCCTCGGCAAGGTCAGTCCGAACGAGGCGCGGTATATCGCGAAGCTCATCACCGGAGAGCTGCGCATCGGACTGCGCGAGGGGCTCGTCGAGGAGGCGATCGCCGCGGCATTCGGCGCTGACCAGGCCGCCGTGAGCCGTGCGGTGATGCTCACCGGCGACCTGGGTGAAGCGGCGCTCCTGGCGAGGACCGGGAACCTGAACGCGGCGGCACCGCGCTGGTTCGTGCCCCTGCGCCCGATGCTCGCGACGCCCGTCGCGGACTCGGCGGAAGCGGTTGCGCGTCTTGGCGAGGACGTGTGGGTTGAAGACAAATATGACGGAATCAGGTGCCAGCTCCACAGGCGTGGCGCGCAGGTCGCGCTCTACAGCCGCGACCTCAAGAACATCACCCGCCAGTTCCCGGAGATCAGTGCGGGCGCCGAGCTGATCAGCTCGGACGTCATGCTCGACGGGGAGATCCTCGCCTTTCACAACGGTCGCGTCATGCCCTTCCACGCCCTGCAGACGCGGCTCGGCCGTGTCGCACCCGACGCCGCGCTCATGGCGGCGGTGCCGGTGATCTACGTGGCCTGGGACCTGCTCGTGGTGGGAGACGAGGTGATGCTCGACAGCCCGCTGCGCGAGCGGCGCGAACGGCTCGAGGCGCTCGCGGTGCCGCACCCCCTTGCGCTCGCGCATCTCGAGCGCGTTCGAGGCGAGACCGAGGTGGACCGCCGGTTCGCCGATGCGCGAGCACGGCTCAACGAGGGCCTGCTCCTGAAACAACCGGAGTCGACGTACACACCGGGTCGCCGCGGGCTCAACTGGCTGAAGCTGAAGCGGCCGCTCGACACGCTCGACGTTGTCGTCGTCGGCGCGGAGTGGGGACACGGCAAGCGACGCGGTGTGCTCAGCGACGTGACCTTCGCCGTGCGCGTCGACGGCACGGATGAGCTCGCGACGATCGGCAAGGCATACACCGGCCTCACCGATGCGGAGATCGCCGAGATGACGGCGCTCCTGCTCGAGATCACCGTCAGCGATCACGGCCACTACCGCGCAGTTCATCCGCAGATCGTGCTCGAGGTCGCGTTCGATGCGGTGCAGGCGTCGGCGCGGCATCGATCCGGCTTCGCATTGCGCTTCCCGCGCATCGCGCGGTGGCGTCACGACAAATCACCCGCGGAGATCGACACGCTGTCGCGCGTGCGAGACATCGCAACCGCTGTCGAACGCGAGCGGGTGCAGCTGGTCGACCACTCCGGCCCCTAGCGGCGCGGTTATCGCCGCCCCCGATCAGCGATGTTCGATGAACGCCCCGAAGAGGTCGGGTGTGTCCATGGCGGGATCGCCGACCTGCGAGAAGCTGTCGAACCTGGCCCTCAGTGCCGCGTACTGCTGCACGAGGGCCTTGTCGTCGTATGCCTCCATGGGGTCCCACGGATGCAGGTAATGCACCTCCGTGATCCCCGCCTGGAGCATCTCCTTGAGACACCCGAAGCATGGTTGCGTCGTCGAGGTCATCGAAGCGCCGAGAGTTCTGCTGGCCGAAGCGCGCCGCGGTCAGCAGCGCGTTCTGCTCCGCGTGCACGCAGATACAGATGTCGTACGCACCACCGCGCAGGCCGTCGTCGTCGCGGCGTGAGCAGCGGTGGCAGCCGCCCTCGGAGCAGTTGGGCATGCCGAAGGGGGTGCCGTTGTAGCCGGTGCTGAGCACGCGGGCCTCGCGGGTGATCACCGCGCCCACCCTCCGGCCGAGGCAGTCGGCACGGGTTCGCGCGGCAAGCGCGATGAGCAGGAAGTACTGATCCTTGTCCGGCCGGCGAGGGGCTGGCGCGGTCAGGGCTGCCGTCCGAGGAATGCGGCGAGCCGATCGATGGCCGGGGCGTCGTCAGCGATGGTGACCGGTACGCCGAACGGCATCCCTTCGCGAGGACGGTCGCCGAGCCGCCCCTTCCAGGCCGACAGCGCATCCTCGGCGAGATCCTCCGGCAGGTCGTGGCGCTGCCCTGTCGCCTTGGCGAGATCCCATCCGTGGATGAGCAACTCGTTCATCCGCATGCGCACCACGGCGGTCCCCGGCTGCTCGCCCATCATCGGGGTCTGCCGGCGGCTCTCGAGGAATCCCGGGGTGAGGAAGGCGTCGTGCATCGACTTCCCGGCGGCCCGGAAGCCTGCAACCGGGTCGGCGCCGAGCCAGTCCGTTGCGCGCTCCTCGGGGGTGATCGGACCGGGTGGGCGCTCGCCGGATGCCAGCCTCGCGAAGATCATGTTGCCGGCCGCCACATGGTTCAAGAGCTGACGGACGTCCCAGTCGGTGCAGGGGGTCGGCGCGCTCCACTGATCGGGCCCGACGCCGTCAACGAGGTGCTGGATCGCCGCGAGGGCCCGGTCGTTGTCGGCGACGACCTGAGGGATGTCAGTCATCTCTCTATGGTGGCCGACGCCGCGTCTCTCATGCGGGCGATCGTGTGGGGATAGAGTTCGGGTCAGGGCGGGTAGCTCAGCCGGTTAGAGCAGGGGGCTCATAACCCCACGGTCCCAGGTTCGAATCCTGGCCCGCCCACTTGTGTCATGTCTCAGGCTTGGTGAACTCACACACTGGCCCGCCCACTTGTTGCCTGGGTTGAGTTCGGGTGATGCGTGTCAGGAGCGTTCGGCTGACAAGTCGCACACCTTCGGCTGCGATGTCCCGACGACTTCGGCGGATTGGTCGCATCCGGGGCGGGTGGTGTGGTCGCCGTGTTCTGGCCGGAGATGGCTGTAACTGTTCGCGCGGACAACGTTAGTCCGTTCTGATTGCATGCCGCTTGCGAACAGATGTTTGCTATACTCTTGTGAATGGAAGCGTTCGCAATCCCGGATGCGCGTCACCGCCTCACGAGCGCGGTCGATGCCCTCGTCGAGGAGCCGATCGACGGGTGCTCGACGCACGCGCTGGGTGCGGACGTGATCGACATCCGGCGCGCGATCGATCGGCTCGAGGCCGAGTGCCTCCGGCGTCTGCACCCCTTTGATCGCGCCCACGGAGCCCTCGCCGACGGCGGGGTGAGCACGATCTCCTGGGTGCGTGATCACTGCGCCATGCCGTCCAAGGCGGCAGCGTCCTGCGTGCATCTCGCGCGGACCTTGGGCGAGCTCCCGGCCACGCTCGACAGCGCTCGCGCCGGCCGTGCCCCCTTGAGCAACGTGACCCATGATCGCCGCGCTCGCCAAGGACGTCGGCGTCGAGCAGGTCGCGCCGCTCGAGCGCATCCTCGTGAGCGCGGCGGAGACGCTCGACACCGCGCCGATGCGCACCGTCGTCCAGGCCACCCGGCTGCGCGTCGATCCCGACGGCGTCCTCGCGGCCGACCACCGCGCTCACGAGCGCCGCTGGTTCACTCTCGACCAGTCGTTGGGCGGCGAGTGGTTCGCGCAGGGGCAGTTCGATGCCGAAGGCGGCGCGCTCGTCAAAACCCTGCTCGATGCGATCACCGAGATACCGCGTCCGGGAGACACGCGCTCGGGGTCGCAGCGTCGTGCCGATGCCTTGGTGGATCTTGCCGCCGCGCAGCTGCGCTCCGATGCGCTTCCCGCAGTGCACGGGCAGCGGCCCCATCTCACGGTGACGGTGAGCGCGCCGGCGCTGCGCACCGGTGGCGATGCGGAGGCAGCCGTGCTCCAGGGCGTGGGGCCGATCCATCCGGCAACCGCACGCCGCATCGCCTGCGACGCGGTGCGGACGGAGGTGGCGGTGGCGCCGCCCGCCGAGGGTGCGCACGCCTGGCTGTCGGCGGTCACCACGGCGGTGGTGCCGCTCTCGGTGGGACGGGCCACACGCACCATCCCGGTGCACATCCGCACCGCATTGGTGCTCCGCGACAACGGCTGTCGCTTCCCGGGCTGCGACCGACCGCCGGCGTGGACCGATGGCCACCACATCATCCACTGGGCGGACGGGGGTCCCACCGAACTCGACAACCTGGTGTCGTTATGCCGCCGGCATCACCGTGCGGTGCACGAACAGGGCTGGCGCATTCGCGTGGCTGACGGCGTTCCCGTCGTGGAGCCGCCGCCGTGACGAAGCCGGCCTGACAAAGCCGCCCGGACGAAGCCGCCCGGACGAAGATGGTGTGGGCAAGTCACCAACCCTCGTCAACCCGCTGCCGGCCTGTCTCGTATTCGGATAACGGTTCGGCAAACCGCAAATTTGTGGTACCTGAGGAGGCCATTCTCACCCGTTAGGGTGATTTTTCGTTCGAGGAGTTGACAAACCCCCACCCGTTGCCCAACCATCCGTTGGCTGCCTCACAAGGGTTTTTGGTGGGCTGAGGTGCGCACGAGGGCCGTCGCTACCGGAGCGGCTGTCATCGCAAACGGTTTGGTCCGGTCTGGAGGGCAAAGGTCCGATGCGTTTGCAAGATGGAATTCGGGGCAGGGGGTCCGGCAAGCTGTCAAAAGTCAGCCGCGTAACCCTCGTGGCTTCAGCAGCACTGGTGGCTGCGGCCTGCGGTAGCTCGTCCACCGGCGGTGGGGGTGGCGGCGCGACGAACCCGGGTGTGCCCTCGGGCATCACGGTCAGCGCCTTTACCACCGACATCGCGTCGACCATGGGGCAGCTCAAGTCGCTGACGACGTACGCGACCAAGGGCGAGAACAGCCTCCTGATCGGAGTCATCCTCCCCGACACGACGTCGTCGGTGCGCTGGGTTGACTTCGATGCGCCGTACCTGACGGACGCGCTTGCGGATGCAGGGTTCACGCAGAACCAGTTCCGGATCGACAACGCCCAGGGCAGCGACACCACCGAGCTCGACGATGCCACCGCGGACATCAACCTCGGCGCCAAGGTCCTGATCATGTGCCCGCTGGACGGTCCGACCGGGCTGGCGATCGCGCAGCTGGCCGAGTCCAAGGGCGTGACCATGATCAGCTACGACCGGGCGACGTTCCAGGGCTCGAAGACCTACTACGTCAGCTTCGACAACGAGGCAGTCGGCGAGGCGATCGGCAACGGCTTCCTGGCGTGCGTCTCCTCGTGGGGCGTGAAGAGCCCGCAGGTGTTCGTCCTGAACGGCGGTGAGGACACCGACCCGAACGCGATCTCGTTCGCGAGTGGGTACAACAAGGTGGTCTGGAGCCAGTCGGCGAAGACGGTCAACGCCGGGGCGACCAACAGCCAGGGGATGACCCTGGTGGGCGAGAACTTCGCGCCGGGGTGGTCGAACACGGAAGGCGGGACGATCTTCCAGCAGGAGTACACCTCGCATCCCACGATCAACGCGACGATCGAGGCCAACGACGGCCTGGCCAACGCGGTGATCACCGACCTGAAGTCGGATGGCGTGCCCGCGAAGACGGTCCCGACGACGGGTCAGGACGCGACGGCGCAGGGCATGGCGTGGATCCTCGAGGGATACCAGTGCGGTTCGGTGTACAAGCCGGTGTACAAGGAGGCCCAGGACGCGGTCGCGCTGGCCGACATCCTGCTCTCCGGGAACCCGGTCCCGACGGCGCTGCTGAACGGCACGACCGTCGACCCGGCGAACTCGAGCATCACTGAGCCGGCGTCGCTCCTCTCCGCGACGTGGGTGGACGCGACGAACATGGAGAGCACCGTGGTCAAGGACGGCTTCGATCAGGCATCCGCGATCTGCGCCATCGCCGGCGCCAGCGCCTGCTCCGCGGCCGGAATCTCGTAATCGTCTGACGGCGTTCTCCTAGGGACGCCTCAGTGAGTGACGCAGCCGGGTCGCCCTTCGGGGCGGCCCGGCTTGCTCCACCCACGACCGCCACCGTGCGACCACAATTGGATCGCGCGGGTCCAGGAACGGCGCGAGTGCCGAGCAACGCGTGCCGGGTCGCCCGTCACGTTCATGCCATCCACGACTCATTGATCTGAGGCGACTGAGATGAATCACGACCCCGGGGCAGGGGCGACCGGCGTGGCGGCGGCCACGGGGGAGCCGCTGTTGAAGCTGCGGGGCATCGACAAGCACTTTGGCCCGGTGCAGGCGCTGTACCAGGTGAACATGGATTTACCGGCGGGGCAGGTGACCGGGCTGTGCGGGGACAACGGTGCTGGGAAGTCGGTGTTGACGCGGTGCATCGCGGGAGTGCACCAGGCGGACCACGGGCAGATCTATTTCGAGGGGCAGCCGGTGCACATCCGGACGACTCGGGATGCGGCGAGCCTGGGGATCGAGACGGTGTACCAGGACCTGGCGCTGGCCGACAACCTGGACATCGTGCAGAACATGTTCCTGGGCCGGGAGCGGCTGCGCCGGGGGCTGCTCGACGAGGATTCGATGGAGCGGGCGGCAGGGGAGACCCTGAGCAGCCTGCGGGTGACCACGGTGCGCTCGATCCGGCAGCCGGTGGCATCGCTCTCGGGAGGGCAGCGCCAGTCGGTGGCGGTCGCCAAGGCGGTGATGTGGAACTCCAAGGTGGTGCTCCTGGACGAGCCGACGGCGGCGCTGGGCGTGGTCCAGACGCGGATGGTGCTGGACCTGGTGCGGCGTCTGCGCGACCGAGGGCTGGCGGTGATGGTGATCTCGCACAACCTGAATGACGTCTTCGAGGTGGCGGACCGGATCGCGGTGCTGCACCTGGGACGGATGGTTGCGGAGGGCCCGATCGCAGAGTTCGACCGGCAGAGCGTGATCGAGTACATGACCACGGGGATGCTGGACGGGAAGCTGCATCCCGCGGTCACGGCCGCGGCAGCAGCCGGGGGGAGTGCCTGAACCATGGACGGGAGAGAGAACGATCCGCTGACGGTGGCCACCGCCGCTGAGCCTGCGGCCGCAGCGCCGGCGACGGCGGCGCCGGCCGTCGACCTCACCGCGGCGCCGGCCTCCGAGGTCACCGATATCCCGCCGTCGATCACTGCGCAGACGCTCGGTCAATACCTGCGCGCCTGGGGCCAGCGAATCCGGGGCGGCGACAGCGGCGTGTTGCCGGTGCTCCTCGGCATCATCCTCGTCGCGGTCGCCTTCGAGATCATCACCCCTGAGAACTCGTATCTCCGCGTCGGCAACCTGGTCTACATCTTCGGTCTGAGCACCATCTATATCGTCCTGGCGACTGCGGAGATCGCGGTGCTCCTGCTCGGCGAGATCGACCTCTCCATCGGATCGGTCGCGCTGCTCGGCGGCACCATCGCGTTCAAGCTCGTCCAGGTCGACCCCGGGCCGAACTGGCCCTGGTGGGCGGCGATCCTGATGGCGATGGTCTGCTGCGGGTTCATCGGCGCGCTCCAGGGCACGCTGGTGTCCCGCCTCCGGATTCCGTCGTTCGTGGTCACGCTCGCGGGCTTCCTCCTCTTCGAGGGCATCATCATCCTGATCCTCGGCGGCGCCGACGGGACCCTCACCGTGAGCTCGCAGGTGCCCAACCAGGCAGTGATCTTCAACCTGGTGCAGGGGGTCATCGACCCCGTCGCCGGATGGATCGCGCTCGCGGTGCTGCTGGTGATCGTGGGGGGGTCGATATGGTTCCGCGGCGCCGCACGGCGACGCAGCGGCCTGGTCGCCCCACCCGCCTCCCTCATCGCGATCCGCATCGCGTTCGTGGCGGTGCTGGGGATCGCGGTCGTGGCGATCTGCGGGTTCAACCTTCCCTCCGGCGTGCCGGAGGTGATCCCCATCGTCCTGCTCATCGTCGCGCTCTGGACGCTGCTGCTGCAGCGGACCAAGTTCGGTCGCTACATCTACGCGATCGGTGGCAATCCCGAAGCTGCGCGTCGCGCCGGCGTCAGCCTGGCGTTCGTGCGCACCGGGGCGTTCGCCCTCTGCTCCGCGACTGCCGGGTTCGGTGGAGTCCTGCTCGGCTCGTTCTTCTACGGGGAATACAGCACCAACGCCGCCGACCCAGGACAGCTGATCCTCTACTCGGTGGCCGCCGCCGTCATCGGCGGCACCAGCCTCTTCGGTGGCCGCGGCAAGCCGATCCACGGCCTGCTCGGTGGCCTCCTGATCGGCGGCATCGCCTACGGCGTCTCCCTGCTGCAGCTCGGCGCGCTGTCCACCCCGCTGGAGTACATCCTCCCCGGGTCGGTCCTCCTGATCGCGGTGCTGGTCGACGTGCTCTCGCGGCGCGGCGCGCGGACGGGGAGCGTGTCCCGTGTCTGAGCAGCCGGTGGCGAGCGTGACGACCCCGGCGGCCACGGGGGAGCCGCTGTTGAAGCTGCGGGGCATCGACAAGCACTTTGGCCCGGTGCAGGCGCTGTACCAGGTGAACATGGATTTACCGGCGGGGCAGGTGACCGGGCTGTGCGGGGACAACGGTGCTGGGAAGTCGGTGTTGACGCGGTGCATCGCGGGAGTGCACCAGGCGGACCACGGGCAGATCTATTTCGAGGGGCAGCCGGTGCACATCCGGACGACTCGGGATGCGGCGAGCCTGGGGATCGAGACGGTGTACCAGGACCTGGCGCTGGCCGACAACCTGGACATCGTGCAGAACATGTTCCTGGGCCGGGAGCGGCTGCGCCGGGGGCTGCTCGACGAGGATTCGATGGAGCGGGCGGCAGGGGAGACCCTGAGCAGCCTGCGGGTGACCACGGTGCGCTCGATCCGGCAGCCGGTGGCATCGCTCTCGGGAGGGCAGCGCCAGTCGGTGGCGGTCGCCAAGGCGGTGATGTGGAACTCCAAGGTGGTGCTCCTGGACGAGCCGACGGCGGCGCTGGGCGTGGTCCAGACGCGGATGGTGCTGGACCTGGTGCGGCGTCTGCGCGACCGAGGGCTGGCGGTGATGGTGATCTCGCACAACCTGAATGACGTCTTCGAGGTGGCGGACCGGATCGCGGTGCTGCACCTGGGACGGATGGTTGCGGAGGGCCCGATCGCAGAGTTCGACCGGCAGAGCGTGATCGAGTACATGACCACGGGGATGCTGGACGGGAAGCTGCATCCCGCGGTCACGGCCGCGGCAGCAGCCGGGGGGAGTGCCTGAACCATGGCCTGGACTGAGAACAACCCAACCGCAGCCGTCGCCGAGCACGTCGTCGACCTCACCGCCGCAGCGTCGCCGGCAACCGACGAGCTGACGGCGACGATCACAGCGCAAACCCTCGGTCAGTACCTGCGCGCCTGGGGCCAGCGAATCCGGGGCGGCGACAGCGGCGTGCTGCCGGTGCTCCTCGGCATCCTTGTCGTCGCGGTCGCCTTCCAGATCGCCAACGGGAAGTTCCTGTCGCCACAGAACCTCGTGAACCTGTTCGAGCAGAGCACCATCTACATGCTGCTGGCCATGGCGGAGATCTTCGCCCTGCTCCTCGGCGAGATCGACCTCTCGGTTGGGCTCGTCATGGGAGTTGGCGCCGTCATCGTTGCCGAGGAGGTACAGCCCGCCGGCCTCAACTGGCCGTGGTGGCTGGCGATCATCGTGACGCTCTTCATCTGCTCGGCGGTCGGCGCGATCCAGGGGACGATGGTCGCGCGTCTCAAGATGCCGTCGTTCATCGTCACGCTCGGCGGCCTGCTGATCCTCGAAGGGGTGGCGATCATCGTGCTCGGCGGCAGCCTGGTCGGCATCGGGAACTCGCACTACGACAACGAGGTCGTGCTGTACAACCTCTTCTACGGGACGTTCAGCCCGGTGGTCAGCTGGATCCTCCTCGCCGTGGTGGCGGTGGTAGCGGGAACGTTCGTATGGCTCGGCGATGCGCGCCGTCGCCGCTCCGGACTCGTAGCTCCGCCCTGGAGCCTCACCGCCCTGAAGATCATCGTCGCGGTCGCTGCCGGAGTTCTCGTCGTCGCGCTCTCCAACGTCAACCGCGCCCACTACGGCGTTATCCACGGCCTTCCATTCATCATCCCGATCGTCGGGGTGATTCTCCTGGGGTGGACCTTCCTGCTCCAGCGCACAAAGTTCGGCCGCTACACGTACGCAATCGGTGGCAACCCGGAGGCCGCGCGCCGAGCCGGCATCAGCCTCCCGGTGATCCGCACCTGGGGATTCGTGCTCGCCTCATTGACGGCCGGCATCGCCGGGGTGCTGTTCGCGTCCTGGCAGGTGTCGCTCACCACCAACGTCATCAAGGACGCGAACAGCTACGTGCTGCTTGCCGTGGCAGGCGCGGTCATCGGTGGCACCAGCCTCTTCGGCGGGCGCGGCAAGACGATCCACGGCGTGCTGGGCGGCTTGGTGATCGGCGGGATCTACAACGGGCTCTTCCTGCTCGGTATCACCTCGGACTGGATCGACATCGTCGTCGCGCTCGTCCTGCTGGCGGCGGGCACCATCGACGTGCTCTCCCGCCGCGGCGGGCAGGCTCGGGCCTGATCCGTGGCAGGAGTGGGAGGGCCTCATGGAAGTTGCTGATGCCCGCCCCATAGTGGGAGGCGACCATGAGCTTCGCAGGCGCCCTCAGCGCAGCCGGGCGCATACGAGCCCCATGGCCTCGCCCGAGTCCGTTCGCCGCCACAACCTGAGCCTCCTGCTCCGCCACCTCCACCAGTCGGGGGCATTGTCGCGATCGGAGATCGGCGGTGCGCTCGGCATGACCCGGAGCACCATCGGCGAGCTGGTCGCCGACCTCCGAGCCCGCGGTCTGGTGGAGGAGGGTGACCCTGCCCGTCTCGGGGCTCCGGGTCGCCCGTCGCTGGTGGCCCGCCCCAACCCGGAGGGCGCCGCGGTGATCACCGTGGAGATCGCGGTCAACTCGCTCTCCGCTGCCGTCGTCGGGCTCGGCGGCCGGATCCTGCACCTTGTCCGAGTCCCGCATCAGCCGCGTCGCCTTGCGCCGGATCAGACCATCGAGGATGTCGGCACGCTGATCCAGAACGCCCGGGCCGCGATCCCCGAGGGTTGCTGGGTCGCGGGACTGGGCATCGCCGTCGCCGGGGTGGTCAGTCGGGCTGACGGGCTGGTCCATTTCGCGCCGAACCTGGGCTGGCGGGAGGTGCCGCTCGGCCGTCTCGTGGCGGACCGGCTGGGATCCGAGCTTCCCGTGGTCGTCGCGAACGAGGCCGACCTCGGAGCGCTCGCGGAGCACACCTGGGGAGCGGGCGTCGGGGTGGACCATCTCATCTACGTCTCGAGCGAGGTCGGCGTCGGCGCCGGCGTCGTCATCGACGGCCGGCCGCTTGTCGGCGCCGCCGGCTGCGCGGGCGAGGTCGGCCACTTCCAGGTGAACCCGAGCGGGGTGCTGTGCCGCTGCGGTGCGATCGGCTGTTGGGAGACCGAGATCGGCGGTCCCGCGCTCCTGCGCCGCGCGGGGCGTGCCGAGAAGAGCTACCGGCCGGAGGCGGTCATCGAGCTGCTCCGAGAGGCGGACCTGGGCGACCCGGTGGCGCTCTCGGCGGTCGAGCACGTCGGCGGCTGGCTTGGCGCGGGCCTTGCCGGTCTCACGAACGTCTTCAACCCGCAGCGCGTCGTCCTCGGCGGGATGCTCGGCGAGATGTGGCCTTTCGTGGAGCGGATCGTCCAGGCGGAGATGCAGGTGCGAGTCCTGTCGGCAGCGCTCGACGTCGTTGAGATCCGGCCCGCGCAGCTCGGTGCGGACGGCCCGTTGCTCGGCGCTGCGGAGCTTGCCCTCACCCGGGTGCTGGACGACCCGACCCTCGTGCCGCCCCGTGCTGCCGAGCGGCGATCCGCGTAGGCCGTACCGGCCGGTGACGCCTAGCTGACGGAGCGCAGCGCAGGGTAGTAGTCGCGGAATCGGCGTCGCGCCTCTCGATACGGCTCGATCCACGCGGCGACGGGGTCGACGACGCCGGTCACACGGACGCACGCGGCGGCGGCCTGATCGAGATCGCGGTAGACGCCGGCGGCAACGCCTCCGAGGAGCGCGGCGCCGAACGCCGATCCCTGATCGGTGGCCATTATCTCCAGCGGCATCTCCAGCGCGCTCGCGACGATCTGGAGCCAGAGACGGCTTCGCGTGCCCCCGCCGGAGACGCGGCCGCGGGCACCCGTTGCCCCGGCACCGTGCACGGTGTCGAGGCAGTCACGCATCCCGAAGGCCACCCCCTCCATCACCGCCCGGGTGAGCGCGCCCCGACCATGGCTGAGCGACAGGCCGCAGAACGCGCCCCGCGCGTCCGGGTCGGCATGGGGCGTCCGCTCTCCGGCGAGATAGGGAAGGAAGACGAGCCCATCGGATCCCGCGGGGACGCTCTCGGCGGCTTCGAGCATTGCGTCATAGGCGAGCTCAGGGGCGACGGTGTCGTGGAACCACGCCAGCGACCCGGCCGCGGCGAGCATCACGCCCATCACCATCCAGCCTCCCGGCGCGGCATGGCAGAAGGCGTGGACGCGCCCTTCCGGGTCGGTGAGGTAGCGGTCGGTCGCAGCGAGCACGACCCCGGAGGTGCCGAGCACGACCGACAGCGGGCCGGGCCCGGTGATCCCGGCGCCCACGGCGGCAGCCGCCTGGTCGCCCGCTCCGGCGGCGACCGGCACACCGTCCAGGGTGCCGACGGCGTCCGGGCTCTCGGAGAGTTCCGGCAGCCACGACGCAGGGAGATCGAGGTCCGCGAGCAGCTCGCTGCTCCAGCGGCGCTCGCCGACATCGAGGAGCAGCGTTCCGGACGCGTCGGCCATGTCGCTGCGGTGCCCGCCGACGAGAACGTCACGCACGTAGTCCTTCGGGAGCGAGATCTTTCGAATGCGGGCGAAGGCCTCGGGTTCGTTCTCGCGCATCCAGAGGAGCTTCGGCGCCGTGAATCCCGGGAGCGCTCGGTTGCCGGTGAGCCGCAGCAATCGGGCAAGGCCGTCGCCCGCCTCGAGCGCCGCGCACTGCGGCGCGGAACGCTGGTCGTTCCAGAGGATCGCGGGACGGATCACCGCATCATCGGCATCCAGGCAGACGAGCCCGTGCATCTGACCCGAGAAGCCAATGCCAAGGATGTCAGAAACACTGGCGCGGAGACTCGCGAGCACGACGCGGGACGGCGCCACCCATTGCTCGGGTTGCTGCTCCATCCACCCCGGGTGCGGCGAGCTCACCGGGTAGGCTATCTCCTCGGTGGCGCGCACCGCTCCCGAGTCGGGGTCGACTGCGATGCCCTTGACGGACGTCGTCCCGACATCGATGCCGACGAGCGCGCCCGAGCTCATCGAGGCGCCCGTCTCCTAGGAACGGATGCCGTAGAGGTAGTCGAGCGCGAGCTGGTCGAGCTTCTCGAATGCCATCCCCCGCACCGCGGCCGCCTCGACGTCGAACGACTCGGCGCGCATGGAGCGCAACGTCTCGCCGGGGGCGAGGGTGGTCTGCGCGAGCTCGTCCAGCCGTGCCACCTTGCGTGCTTCCTGCACCTCGGGGTCGGCGCGGAAGGCCTTCGTCCTGCTGCGCAGCACCAGGTAGTTGTGCATGCACGCTGCGGCACTCTCCCACACCCCGTCCATGTCCTCGGTCCGTGGTGGCTTGAAGTCGAAGTGGCGTGGTCCCTCGTAGCCACCGGACTCGAGGATGTCGACTGCCCAGAACGCGCCGCGCGCGTTTCCCGCTCCGAAGCGGAGATCCTGGTCGTAGCGCGGGCCGTGCTGTCCGTTGAGGTCGACATGGAACAGCTTGCCGTGCCACAGCGCCTGCGCCAGTCCGTGCGCGAAGTTGAGGCTCGCCATCTCCTCGTGCCCGACCTCGGGGTTGAGGCCCACCATCTCCGAGTGCTCAAGCTCGCCGATGAACGCGAGTGCGTGACCGATGGTCGGCAGGAGAATGTCACCGCGTGGCTCATTCGGTTTGGGCTCGAGGGCGAACCGGATGTTGTAACCCTGCTCGATCACGTAGCCGGCCAGAATGTCGAATGCCTCCTTGTAGCGGTCGAGCGCCGCGCGAACATCCTTCGCCGCGCCCGACTCGGCGCCGTCGCGCCCTCCCCAGAACACCACCGTGCTCGCGCCGAGCTCGGCGGCCAGATCGAGGTTGTCGGCCACCTTGCGGATCGCGAAACGGCGCACATCGCGGTCGTTCGCCGTGAACCCTCCGTCCCGGAACACGGGGTGCGAGAAGAGGTTGGTGGTCACCATCGGGATCACCAGTCCTGCGCCCTCCACGGCACTCCGGAGGCGCCCGATCGCCGTGCTCTTCTCGGACGCGGTCGCGGCGAACGGGAACACGTCGTTGTCGTGGAAGCTCACGCCGTATGCGCCGAGCTCGGCCAGGCGGTTGACGGCGATGACGGGGTCGAGCGGCTCGCGCACGGCGACGCCGAACACGTCGACTCCCTGCCAGCCCACCGTCCAGAGTCCGAAGGAAAAACGGTCGTCACGACTAGGCTGCAGCACAACTTCTCCTTAGGGACCCGCCGGCATCCTCGAATCGTCCAGGTATGTCGAGGAGCGATCGAAGTCGGATTGGCCCGAACGCAATTATACCGTGCTGGAATAAGGGAATCAGGGCGTTGTCGGACGCTGCTCGGTTGTAATTTGTTTGCGGTCGATGAGAAAGCGTTCGAGCTGTGCCACCACGAATCGATGGTCCTCGACCTGCGGCAGTCCCGACACAGTCACGGTCCCGATGCATCCACCTGTGGCGAGGATGATGGGGAATGCGCCCCCGTGCGCGGCGAAGACGCTGGGATCGAGACGCGAATCGACGTCGAAGTCCTTGCCGTCCGCGCGGAACCTGCAGCCCACGTAATACGACGAGTGACCGTAGCGCTCGGCCACCGCAGCCTTGCGCAGCAGCCATGCATCGTTGTCGACCGACGATCCGGGAAGTGCCGCATGGAACAAACATTGCCCCCCACGACGGATCTCAATTGCGATCGGCAATCGCGCGCGCAACGCCTCGGTGCGCAATTGCAAACCGAGCTCCCATGCGGTGTCGTTGTCGAAATGCGCGAAGACGAGGCGACGCTCTTCCGCAAGCAGAGCGGCCGGCAGCGCCTCGTCGTCGGCAGTCATCCGACCGCCACGAGTTTGTCGTCAGCCCTGTTCATGAAGCTTTGACCGGCACCACGGCACTGCTGTTCGCGCTCGCTCTGGCCGCGTCGAGGACGGCGGCGGTGGCAATCGCGTCCCGAGGATTGACCGGTGGCGGGTTGGTGCCTCGGACGGCGCCGGCAAAGGTGGGGTAGAAGAGATCCCACCGTCCGCGCTCGGTCGCGTGTGTTCGCGAGCCCGTCTCGGTGTAGACGGTGCCGCGGCTGCCGGCCGGTTCAGTCCCCCATCGGGCGCCGAGAGTCGCCGGCGTCTCGCCGGCGAGGAGCAGGTCCTCCTGGGTGTCGCCACTCGCCAGCACGTAGCTCGCATCCGTGCCGGTCACGCGATACCGGGGGCCTGGCGCGTACTGGCTCCAGGATCCCCACAGCTGCGAGCGGGCGCCACTCGCGTGGGTCAGAGCGACGAACACGTCGTCGTCGAGCCCGGACTCGCGGACGCGCAGCTCTGCGTATACGGCAGCGACCGGACCGAGCAGCAGCAGCGCCTGGTCCACGAGATGGCTGCCGAAATCGAGCAGGGAGCCGCTGCCGGACTTCCCGGGACCCTTCAGCGGTGCGAACCGTTCGAAGCGGGACTCCAGCCGGGTGATCGATCCGAGTGTTCCGTCGCCCGAGAGCTTCCGGACCGTGAGGAAGTCGGAATCCCAGCGCCGGTTCTGATAGGGGCTCAGGAGCAGTCCGCGTTCCTCGGCGAGGCCGATCGTGTGCCGGGCCGCATCCGCATCGAGCGCGAAGGCCTTGTCGCAGACGACGGCGACGCCGAAGCCGAGCGCCTGCTCGGTCATGACGCTGTGGCTTGCGGTCGGCGTTGAGATGGCGACCGCTTCAACGCCCGCGCCGATCAGCGAGGCGAGCGAGTCGAACGTGGGGACGCCGGGCAGCTCGCGAGCGACGAGTGCCTGACGCTCGGCCGAGGTGGTCACGACTCCGACAAGCTCGCACTCCGGCGCAGCGACGATGAGCGGCGCATGGAACCAGCGAGCGCCGAATCCGTATCCGACGAGGCCGAAGCGCACGGGTGCTGTCATGGAGTGGCTCCTCAGTCAATGGAACTCGCGAGAGGGTACGTCAGCGATGAACCGCGAGGGACACGGTGGCGGCTCCGGCAACGGCACGTTCACGGTGACCTAGCTGCAGTTCCCAGGTTTGTGACGATCCGTCTGACGGACTTGTCGCGTTTCGCCTACCATGTCCTCCGTGGCAGGGGGACTGTTAGAGGGATTCGCGGATGCCGCGGACGGGGGCCGCAGAGCGTTCGTCATCAGGCAGGCGATCACGCTCGGAATCGTCGCGGTGGTGGTCCTTCTGTATCGCCTTACGGGCTCCGACGGATCGCACGACGCCGCGCTCTCGTCGTTCCTGCTCCCAGTGCTGATCCCGCTCGTGCCGCTCCATCGGCACGGGGTCGCCAGGCTCAGCGCGTCGCGCCCGCGCGATGCCCAGGAGGTCGTGGCGCAAGCCTGATCCCCGGCGCCGACGTGGTCAGGGTTCGAGGCGGCGTTGCTGCGGGTAGATCGTCTCGCCCCGCGCCAGCATCGCCACGAACTGGTCGATGCGTCGGGCGCGGGTTGACGCCTGCTTCGCGCTCGCCGTGCGGTACAGGATCGCGTAGCGGTTCTGGCTCGTGAGGATGTCGAACATCGCTCTGGCTCGTGGTTCGGCGCTGAGCGCGGCTTCGAGATCCGCCGGGAGCTCGATGGTCGCCGACCCGGCGTAGGCCGCGTCCCAGCGACCATCTGCCTGGGCACGCGCGACCTGTGCCTCACCGGCGGAGTGCATGCGACCCTCGGCGCGGAGGCGACCGATGATGCCCACGTTGCGCGATGACCACGCGCTGCGCGAGCGCCGCGGCGTGAAACGCTGCCGGTAGGTTGTTTCGTCGCGACGCCCGATCTGCCCGTCGATCCAGCCGTGACTCAACGCCTCGTCGAGTGCCTGGTCGTAGGTCAGGCTCGTCGGGTCCGTCGTGTCCTTCTTCGCAAGCACGAGCCAGACGCCGGTTGCATCGGCGTGGTGCGTCCCGAGCCAGCGCCGCCAAGCGGCGGCGTCGGCGACGATCAGCTCCGGGAGGTCGTCAGCCATCGATTGCGTGATGACTGGCATCGTGCCTCCGGCGGCTGTGATACGCGCCGGCGAGCGGCCTGTATCCCGCGCTGCGCAACATCTCGTACGGGACAGTCGATCGTGCTCGATCGCGGCGTGAACCACATGCGGCCCAGCGCACCTCGCGCTGGATGTACGCATCCAGCTCCGCCAGCTGCGCCGCCGACGTGAGGAGGGGGAAAAACCAGCGCGCCCAACCGAATTCGGCGTCGCCGTCCTCATTCGCGCCGTACAGCTTGCGATTCAACGCCCCCACGAGTGTTCGGCACGTCTCGCCGGCGCTGCACGCGGTTGCGCCACGGTATCGGGCCTCACGCCGCGCGCGGCGACGCACCTTGGCACGCAACTTCCGCATGGTGTTGGCACTCAACCCTACCTCTCCCCGCGTGTAGCGGAGTCCGAGGAAGTCCCACGCATCACCGGGGCCACCCCGGCGCGTCTTGGTCTCGTTGACACGAAGCCCGCGCTCCGCGATCAGCATCCGGATGCGGGCCTCCGCGACGTCGACCTGCTCCGGTGTGCCGAGCGCCAGGATGTCGTCCGAGTACCGCGCACTGGCGACGCCAGTCGCCGCGATCGCCTCATCGATGTCGCGAAGGTACAGGTTCGTCAGCAGTGGCGCGAGCGGCGTGCCGGCCATCACTCCCTTGCGCAGCACCAGGATCTGCTCTCCGCCGGACTCGACGCGGGTGTCGCGCAACAGCGGCGCGACGAACGCCATGACCACTGCCTCGCCGGTGATCTGCGCGGGGAGTCGCCGCAGCAGATCCTCGACGTCGATGCTGTTGAAGAAGTCCGCGATGTCGAGATGCAGGCTTGCCATGCCATTCACGCCGGGAGTCGACCGAAGGGCGGCAAACGCGGTGACGGCGCTCCGTCCATGTTGAAACGAGTGGCAGCGTGACGAGATTGCCGGCGCCACGCGCGCGTGCAGCAGCCGATTGAGCACGCGCGAGAGCAACTCATCCTCGGGCTGCAGTTGATACACGACCTTCTTCTTCGGCCCCGCCTTGTTGAGCTCGATGCGTCGAGGTGGCGACGGGATGTGCTGACCCGCAAGGACAGTCTCGATCAACCGACGCACGTCACCGCTGCTCACGATCTCCCGATACCGCGTGATCCTCGCGACGTCGCCGGCACGGCGTCGCTCGATGTCGTCGATCGTGGCGGTCCACAGAGCCACATCTGCCAACTCGGTTTCGAGCGCGGGCAGGGGCAAGGACGAGAGATCGTTTTGAAGCGGCATCCGCCGCACCCGAAGGTACGCGGCACGTCCGCCTTCAGAGACCACGATGTGTCGCGCTGCTCCGCATCGAAGGCGCTCCGTCACCGGAGCATCGTCCTTGCCCGGCGGCAGTATAGCCGCGCGACCTCCTATCCTGTGGACTGCGAAATCGGTCAGCACGAGGCACGGACATGGGCTTCCTCGACAACGTCCGCAAGGCCGCCGAGCAGGCGCAGCAGGCGGTGCAGCAAGGGGTTGACAAGCTCCAGTCTGGCGGTGTGCCGCAGCCGCCGCCGGTCCCGGGGCAATCGGGCGCTCCGATGCCACCGCCGGTCGGCCCGCCTCCCGCCGGGCCGCCAGTGGGTGGCCCGCCACCCGCCGCTCCGCCGCCCACCGGCCCGCCGCCGGTCGCGGCGGCGCCGGTTCAGGCCGGAGGCGCCTCGCCGCCGCCGTATCCGGCCGCCCACGACGTGCCCCAGTCGTTCCGTCTCGAGCGAGCGCTGGTCGGCGAGGTCAGCGTCGCGAGCGCGACCTGGCGCCGGTGGCCGGCGAGCCGATGGACCTCGCAGTTCCCCCACCTGGGCACCGACCGGTTCCAGTGTCTCCTGACGATCCCTCCGGGCACCGCCGGGGCATCGGCGTACGAGATCGAGATGACCCTCGACCCGTTCCGCCCGAACGGCGGCTACCGGACCCCCGGCTTCGACAACGCGCTCGTCCTGGTCGAGCTCTCGACCGGTCGCACCTGGCACGCGGACGAGCGCAAGAGCCTCGGTCCGATCGTCGTCAAGCCGGATGGCACGAGTGGCTCCTTCCGGCGGGTCTATCTCCGCGACCCGAAGAACCCGGCCGATCGCAGGTCCTTCGTGATCCTGGACGGCGACTGGAGCGCAGCCGCCTAGCCTCGAGCCTGGCGCGCTTCCTCGCGGACCGACGCTGGGGCGTCGCTCGCGCCAAGCAGCTGATCGAGGATCGCCACGTGGGCCGTGTCCAGCGCGGCCTCCGCCGGAACCGGGATGTCCGGCTTGACGCCGACGGCTTCCCAGTCGGTGCCGGTGATCGGGTTGACCGTTCGTGCCACGGGAAGGCGCACCTCCACGTGGTCGCCGAGCGAGACGACCGTGGAGGGGTGTGCGCCGCCGCGCGTCACCTCGCCCACCACGGTCACCCGTCCCAGCGCCTGGAGGTCGTAGGCGAGTGCCTCGCCGCCTGAGAACGTCTGGCCGCTCACGAGCACGAACACCGGCCGGTCGAGGTAGCGAGGCCCGGGAAGATAGCCGGAGGTCCAGAACTGGCGGGTTGGGCCGTGTGGCCCTTCGATCACGTCGCTGAGCTGCACCTCGCCGTCGGGGAAGAGAAAGCTGGCCAGGAACGCAACGCCGTCCGGTGCACCGCCGCGCGTCGTGCGAAGGTCGAGGATCAACCCGTGGGTGTGCTGGATGAGGCGCATCGCGGCGGCGATCGGCTCGCCGGCGGTCGCCGCCTCGGGGATGAGCGTCAATGCGATGAGGCCCACATTGCCTGCGAGACGCTCGACGCGCCGGATGCCGTAATTCTCGATCCGGAACATCTCGCGCATCGCCGCGATCAGGTCCTCGTCGCTCTGGGGGCTTTCCCCGGCATCGTTCTCATCGTGCCATATCAATCGAAGGTGCTTGTCCGCGCAGGTCTCGAGGAGGTCCTCGTTGATGAGCGTGCACAGCCGCTCGTCGACCGGCGACGCGTACTTCCCGGCGCCGAGGTTCGATCGCAGCACCAGTTCCGCGGCCGCCGCACGGTCGGGAAAGATGTACGACGCCTGAAGCCGGCCGATCAATGCCTCGATCAGTGCCGGGGCGTCGAGCGAAGGCATGCGCGCGAGCCTACATTTTTGTCCGCCCCGCGGGCACGTAGGATGTTCCGCGCAATGGCCAGCGTGGATCGGTAGCGGCGATGTCCTGCGACTGGATGCTCATCGACGGATCGAGCCTGATCTTCCGCGCGTATTACGGAGTCCCGAGGACCGTCAGGTCGCCGGACGGCAGGACCGTGAACGCGGCGCGTGGTTTCTTCGAGACCCTCACCCGCATGCTCGGCACGCGCGATCCGCGGCACATCGCCATCGCCGGTGACACGGACTGGCGCCCCGGCTGGCGTGTCGAGCTGATCCCCAGCTACAAGGCGCAGCGCGTCGCGGAGCCGATCCCGCCGGGGCTCATCCCGCAGATGCCGGTCATCGACGCCTTCCTCGCGGCGATCGGGATCGACACTGGCGGGGTGCCCGACTACGAGGCTGAGGATGTCATCGCAACCTGGACCGCGCAGACCGAGGGAACGGTCGAGATCATCAGCGGCGACCGCGACCTCTTCGCGCTCATCGAGGACCCACGGGTTGCGGTGCTGTACCCGGAGAAGGGCTCGTGGAACATCGTCGATGAAGCAGAGGTCACGCACCGATACTCGATACCGGGCCGCAGCTACGCGGCCTTTGCGATGCTGCGCGGCGACCCGTCGGACGGGCTGCCGGGGTTGAAGGGTGTCGGGGCTGTCGCCGCGGCATCGATGATCCGCGAGCACGGCAGCATCGAGGCGCTCATCGCCGCGGGGCGCCTGAGCGAGGCCAACCGCGAGTACCTCACGTCTGCATTGCGCGTCGTCCCGCCGGTGGCCGACCTTCCGATTGCACTGCCTCGCGGTCGCCGCGACCACTATCCGGTGGACCCGCAGGCGCTCAACACCCTGATGGCAACCAACGGGCTGCAGGCGGCCGCGTCACGCCTCGTCGACGCGCTCAATCAGCACCTCGGCAATGCCTGACCGATGACGCGCCCGCCGATCGATCGAGTGCTCGTCATCGGGACTGCTGTCGCGGTCGTCGCACCGCCGCTGCTGACCGTCGTGCTCGCCCAACTCCCTGCGGCGAGCGCGCGTGCGTACGTGTTCCTGTATCTCGGTATCGTCGTGTCGCTGGGCTTGCTCGCCGGGCTCATCCCCGCGCTCGTCGCAGCCGCGCTGTCCTCGGTACTTGCCGATTATTTCTTCCTTCCTCCTGTCCACACGCTGAGCCTCGCCAGCCCGAGCGATGTGATCTACCTGGTGATCTTCTTCGCGACCGCGGGTGGGGTCGGCAGCGTCGCGGCCCAGCGTCGCCGCTCGACGATCGGCGCGCGCGAACTCTCGCGCACGCTGTCCGCAACGAATGTCGAGCTGGAGCGGCTGTACCGCGAACAGGCCACAGCCGCGAAGACGGCGGTCCGTCTCGCCCAGATACAGCAACAGGTCTCGGCGCTGCGCGACGCTGACCGAATCCGGCGCGAGCTGCTGCAGAACGTGAGCCACGAGCTGCGCACCCCGCTGGCGAGCATCCTCACCGGTGCGACAGTGCTGCTCGCCCGCAAGGACCTCTCCGCGCCCGTGCGAGACGGGCTCACCGGCATCGTGACCCAGTCGCGCCGGCTCGACCGCCTGGTCGGGGACATGCTTGACCTCGCCCGTATCGAAGGGCACGCCCTCGAGTTGCATCTCGAGCCGACCGATGTCGCCGCGGCGGCAGAGGCCGCTGCGCATCGCCTGCAGACGATGCGGCCGGAGCGGCAGGTCAACGTCGTGACTGAGCCGGGCTTGGTCGAGGCCGTCGCGGACTGGGACAGGCTCGGTCAGGTGTTCGACAACCTGCTTGTGAACGCCGACCGGTACGCCCCGCCGGGCTCACCGATCGAGATCCATGTGGCGCCAGGGGTTCGCGGCACGGTCGTCACGCGGGTGATCGACCACGGCCCGGGCGTTTCGGCCGACATGCGGGACCGGATCTTCGAGCGATTCGTCCGCGACGAGCAGGCGAACGCCGATGGAACGGGGCTCGGCCTTTCAATCGTCAGCGGGATCGTCGAGGCGCACGCCGGGCGGGTCTGGCTCGACGATCCGGAGCCGGGCGGTGGTGCGGTCCTTGCATTCACCCTGCCCGCCGCACCAGCGGATCCTGCCGAGAGCCCGCAGGTGGCAACGGTTGCGTAGCCGTCAGGCGGCCTTCGACTCGTGCGGGTTCGGCAAGACATGGATGTCGACGTCGGTCAGCAGCTGGATCAGCTTCCGCAGCGTGCCCCGGCGTCCGCGACCCCGGGTGACGACGATCTCCGTGGCCAGGATCTTTCGCGCGTAGGCGGTCAGCGCCGTCGCCGCATCCTTCTCGTAGAGCGTGATGAACGTCCCGTCGGCCTGGTGCGTGAGCGCCGCGTACGTGCCGAGCAGCTGCATCTCCTGCTCGGACCGCTTCCGGTCGCGCACCGTGACCGCAGTCATCTTGCCATCGAGTTGGGCCGCGAGAGTTGCCGTGACGGCGATCACCTCCTCCATGCCCGGGCGGGGAGGGACACACAGCATGACCCGGGGCTTGACCTCCCACGGCGCCTCGATGCCGCGGTCCCGCATGTACGCGACCAGCCGGCGGTCCGTGTGCTCGGCGAGCAGGCGGAACGCCAGCTCGCGCAACGATGCGAGGACCTCGGGCCGGAACGCGCGGGCGCGCGCCCGCGCCGCTTCACTCGAGGGCACGATCTCTCCGCGCCGGAGGCGCTCGTCGAGCAGTGAGGGTGTGATGTCGACGATCTCGAGCTCCGTGACGAGGTCGAGGAACGAGTTGTCGACGACGTGCTCCGGGCGGTCGCCGAGCATCGCGCCCATGCCCTCGACGGTGCTGCGTAGGTCGGTGAGGTGCAGAGTCGCGATCAGCATCATCCCTGCACCGAGGAGACGAGGGACGGAGTCCGTGATCGGGCGGCCTTCGGTGTCAAGCGCGGCGAGATCATCGAGGCACGCCACCTCGGGGTTGCGCTGGAGCAGCGCGCGGACGTCGACGTGTCCACGCGTGGCCGGCGCGTTCGGTCCGCCGAGAATCTCGAGCCCATCGAGGGCGAGTTCGCAACGGTTGCGCCCGTCGGTCTTCACGGCCGCGACGACCACGTCGGTACCGCGTTGCCGGCGTCGCGTCGCCTCGTCGAGCATCGCGATTGTGGTGCCGCAGCCACGCGCGTAGCCGAGGTAAGCGCGGAGCCCCGCACGACTGGCGCTTGCATGGAGCGCGCGCAGAAGCATATCGGAGTCGGGGCGCTGATCCTGGATCGCCAATGGTCCGCCTCGCGGCGGCATCGACGGGCGTGCGACAACGTGGACGCTCACGTCCGGAAGTTCCGTGATCAGCCTGTCGACAAGCCCGCGGTGAAGCCTTCCGCGCACGCTCTGGCGTGCCGCCTGGCCCACAACCACATGTTGTACGGCGAGATCGCGAGCAACGACGATGACCGACTCGGCCACCTTGCCGCCGCGCTCGATGAAGCCGCACTGGAGTAGCTGCGCGAGCTCGCGCGACTTCGCGCGCCCGCGTTCGCTTTCCTCATCGTGGCGATCGAGCACGACCAGCACGGTGCAGAACCCGCCAAACCGGCGGGCCAGACGGCTCGCCCGGCGGATGAGCGGCCCACTGCTCGCGCGTCCACTGACGGCGACGAGGACGTCCTGCGGCGCCGGGCGGATCGCGCCCCGCGCCCGCCCGACCGTCTGGGCCACGAGGCGAAGCGCGATCTCGCGCAGAGCCGCGAGGTTGCCGGGGCGGAAGAAGTTGGCGAGCGCCGTGTCGATCTTCTCGGGCGCGTAGATGTTGCCGTGGCGCATGCGCTTGCGCAGCGCCTCGGGGGAGATGTCGATGAACTGGATCTCGTCGGCATTGTCAAGAACGCGGTCGGGGAGGGTCTCGCGGATCGGGATGCCGGTGATGTGCTCGGCGAGGTCCTTCACCGATTCCAGATGCTGGACGTTGACGGTCGTGACCACGTCGATGCCGGCGTCGAGGATGTCCTCGACGTCCTCGTACCGCTTCTCGTGGCGGACGCCCGGAACGTTGGTGTGGGCAAGCTCGTCGACGAGCACGACCTGGGGGTGTCGCGCGATGACGCTCTCGAGGTCCATCTCCTCCATGACCTTCCCGCGGTAGTCCACCTTCAGGCGGGGGATGACCTCGAGGCTGCCGATTGCCTGTTCGGTGAGCTTCCGGCCGTGGGTCTCCACATAGCCGACGACGACGTCCTCCCCCTGGGAGCGGCGGTTGTGAGCTTCGCGCAGCATGGCGAACGTCTTCCCGCTTCCCGGCGTCGCACCAAGGAACACCCGGAGGTGGCCGCGCCCGATCTTGGTCGCCGGGACCGGCACCACGCCGGCCGCGATCGTGTCGGTCATACGGCTAATGATGCTCGCCTCGAGCGCCTCGCAAACGCGTCAGCCGGCGAGGCTGGATTGCTGAGCGTCGAGGGCGATGTTGAGCTGAAGGACGTTGACGACCGGTTCACCGAACACCCAGAGGATCCGGCCCTGCACGTTGGACTCGACGAGCGCGTGCACCTTCGAGGGATCGAGGCCACGTGCGTTTGCGACCATGTTGACCTGGGCGAGCGCGGCGGCCTCGCTGATGTCCGGGTCGAAGCCGGTGAAGTCGGAGGTGACCAGGTCGATCGGGATCGGCGTGGCAACCCCGGCGGCTGTGTACGCGGCCACCGCCGCCTTGGTGTTCTCCAGCAGTAGCGAGTTGGAGGGACCGTAGTTGCTGCCCGCCGAGTTCGCGGCGTTGCACGGCTGCAGCGCCCCGGTATTGGCATTCGTCGTGTACGAGAGCCGTCCCTGAAAGTACTTCGTGACGATGGTGATCTTGAGGCTTCCGTCCTTGGCAACGGTCTCCTGCGGGCAGCTCTGCCCAATCATGGTGGACCCGACAACCTTGCCGTTCACCGTGATAAGACTGCCGTTGGCATTGCTGTTGAACGCAACCTGCGAGATGCCCGTGATGACGAAGGTGTAGATGATCACCATGGCAGCGAGAGCGACGGTGAGGCGGAGCCCGATAAGCAGCTCCTTGGGCCAGCTACGTGGATTCATGACATCTAGACCAGGTGTACCGCGTTGATGATCACATCGATGACCTTGATTCCGATGAATGGAGCTATGACTCCGCCAACACCGTAGATGAGCAGGTTGCGGCGCAGCAGCGCGCTGGCGCCGACCGCCCGGAAGCGCACGCCGCGGAGTGCGAGGGGAACGAGCGCGATGATGATCAGCGCATTGAAGATGACCGCGCTGAGGATGGCGCTGTGCGCCGATTGCAGGTGCATGACGTTCAGCACCGCGAGCGGCTTGAGCGCCACGTAGGCGGTAAACATCGCGGGGATGATCGCGAAGTACTTGGCGACGTCGTTGGCGATGCTGAAGGTGGTCAGGGCGCCGCGCGTGATGAGCATCTGCTTGCCCGTCTCGACGATCTCGATCAGCTTGGTCGGATCGCTGTCGAGGTCGACGAGGTTGCCGGCCTCCTTGGCCGCCTGCGTCCCACTGTTCATGGCAACACCGACGTCCGCCTGCGCAAGTGCGGGCGCATCGTTGGTGCCGTCACCGGTCATGGCCACGAGCTTCCCGCCCGCCTGCTCCTGACGGATGAGGTCGAGCTTGTTCTCCGGGGTGGCCTCGGCGAGGAAGTCGTCGACACCAGCCTCGGCGGCGATGGCCGCAGCGGTGAGGGGGTTGTCTCCGGTGATCATCACGGTCCGCAGACCCATCCTGCGCAGCTCGGCAAACCGTTCCGCGATGCCCGGCTTGACGATGTCCTTCAGGTGGATGGTGCCGAGAATGGTGTGGTTCTGCGCGACCAGCAGCGGCGTGCCGCCACTGCGTGCGATGACCTCGACCTGGTCGGTAACGCCCTGGGGCACGACGCCATCGCTGGACTTGCCCTGCCCGCACCACTTGGCGATGGCGTCGCCGGCACCCTTGCGGATGCTGTCGGTGGCGTTGTCGACACCGCTCATGCGCGTTTCTGCCGTGAATGGCACGAAAGTCCAGGCCGCGTCTCCCTCGTCCTCCGGCGCGCCGAAGCGCCGGGCCAGAGCCACGATCGATCGTCCTTCCGGGGTCTCGTCGGCGCGGCTGGCCAGGTCGGCGGCGCGGACGAGTTGTTCCATGGCCACTCCCGGCGCGGGCAGGAACTCGGTCGCCTGGCGGTTGCCGAGGGTGATGGTGCCGGTCTTGTCGAGCAGGAGGGTGTCGACGTCACCGGCCGCTTCAACTGCGCGGCCGGACATGGCCAGGACGTTCTTCTGGAGCAGGCGGTCGATCCCGGCGATGCCGATTGCGCTGAGCAGACCACCGATGGTCGTGGGGATCAGGCACACGAGGAGCGCGATCAGCACTGTGACCTCGATCGAAGCGCCTGAGAAGACGGCATACGGCTGCAGCGTCACCACGGCGATGAGGAAGATCAGAGTCAGGCTCGCCAGCAGAATGTTGAGCGCGATCTCGTTGGGAGTCTTCTGCCGCGAGGCGCTCTCCACGAGCGAGATCATGCGGTCGAGGAAGGTCTCGCCCGGGTTCTGCGTTATTTCAATGATGATGCGGTCGCTGAGCACCCGGGTCCCGCCGGTGACGGCGCTGCGGTCGCCGCCGGCCTCGCGAATGACCGGTGCGGATTCACCGGTGATCGCGGACTTGTCGACGCTCGCGATGCCTTCGATGATAGTGCCGTCGCTCGGGATGACGTCGCCTGCCTCGCAGACGACGACGTCGCCCTTGCGCAGGTCGGGGGCAGGAGTTGGGGTTTCCTTGCCGCCGAGACCGCCCTGCATCTTACGTGCGATCGTCTCGGTGCGCGTGCGACGCAACGCCTGCGCCTGAGCCTTGCCGCGACCCTCGGCGATCGCCTCGGCGAAGTTCGCGAAGAGCACGGTGAACCAGAGCCAGAGCGCGATCTGACCGACGAAGCTGGTGTCATTTCCCGCACCGAAGATGTCCGCGATGAACACGTACGTGGTCATCAACGCGCCGATCTCGACCACGAACATCACCGGGTTGCGCACCATCCTTCGCGGGTCGAGCTTGACGAAGCTCTGCGCGATGGCTGGGACGAGCAACTCCGGGTCGGTGACGCTGCTGCGGCGGCGGCGGGGATGGTGAACAGTTGCGAGAGCCATGTCAATGCACCGCTATGAGCTTGAAGTGCTCGAGAATCGGTCCGAGCGAGACTGCGGGGAAGAACGTCAGTGCCGCGACCACGAGGATCGTTCCCACGAGGAGTGCGACGAAGAGCGGTCCATCCGTCGGGAACGTGCCCGCGCTGGCCGGCACGATCTTCTTCTTGACGAGGTTTCCGGCCATCGCCATCACCGGGATGATGAAGAGGAAACGCCCCATCCACATGGCGCCGGACAGCATCAGGTTGTAGTAGGGGGTGTTGCCGGTCAGGCCGGCGAACGCGCTGCCGTTGTTGCCGGTCGTGGAGGCGAACGCATACAGGATCTCGGTGAGCTGGTGCGGCGTTCCCTGCGTCGCGATGGGCCCAGCCTGCCCTCCAGCCGTCAGCACGGCGATTGCGGAGAACCCGAGGATCGATGCGGGAAGGACGAGGATGGCGATGGCGGCGTACTTGACATCGCGCGCCTCGATCTTCTTGCCCACGTACTCCGGTGTTCGCCCGACCATTAATCCGGCGATGAACACCGCGACGATCGCGAACACGACCATGCCGTAGAGACCAGAGCCCACACCTCCGGGAGTGATCTCACCGAGCTTGATGAGGACCAGCGGAATCAGGCCGCCGATTGCGGTCCAGCTGTCGTGCGAGGAGTTGACCGACCCCGTGCTCGTGCCGGTCGTGGCGGTGCCGAACTGGGCTGTCTGAATCGGCCCGAAGCGAGCCTCCTTGCCTTCCATGTTGCCGCCGGCGGACTGCGCAGACGCCACCTGGGTCGCGCCTGTGCCGACGAGTGCGGGATTGCCCTGCTGCTCCTGCCACGCGGCTACGCCGCAGGCGCCGATGAGGATGATCCCCATGACCGCGCCGAGCGCGATGCCCTGCTTGACGTTCCCAACCCATTTGCCGAACGTGATCACCAGCCCGAACGGGATGAGCAGGACCGTGAAGATCTCGAGCGCGTTGGTGAACCCGCTGGGATTCTCGAACGGGTGGGCGCTGTTCGCGTTGAAGAACCCACCGCCGTTGGTTCCGAGGTCCTTGATCGCCTCCTGGGATGCGACCGGCCCCTGGGCGATCGTCTGCAATCCGTTGGTGAGCGTGTGCACGATCGAGTAGCCGCTGAAGTTCTGGATGGCGCCGTTGGCCACGAGGATGAGGGCGACGAGGACGCTGATCGGCAGGAGCACGTACAGCGTGCCGCGCACCGTGTCGACCCAGAAGTTCCCGAGCGTGTTCATGGTTCGGCGTGCGATCGCGCGAATGATCACGATGGCGATGGCCATGCCCATGGCGGCGCTGAGGAAGTTGTGCAGCACCAGAGCCACCATCTGCGAGAAGTAGCTCATCGTCGTCTCGCCCGTGTAGTTCTGCCAGTTGGTGTTGGTGGCAAAGCTCACCGCCGTGTTGAACGCGAGCGGCGCGGGCACTCCCGGGAGGTTCTGGGGATTGAGCGGGAGATGGTCCTGGAAACGGAGGATGAGATACGTGAACACGATGCTCACGAAGGTCACGGCAAGGATCGAGACCAGATAGGCGATCCAGCCCTGCTCGTGGTCCTCGTCGACGCCGATCACCCGGTAGGTGAAGCGCTCGACTGGACGGAGCACAGGGCTGAGCCAGACGCGCTCGCCCTTGTAGACCTTGACCATGTATCCGCCGATGAACCAGGCTCCGGCAGCCACCGCGGCGTAGGTGATGACAACCGCGATGATGTCGAGAACCATCAGAAGCGCTCCGGGGCGACCAGGGCGATCAGCAGGTAGATCGCCGCGATCAGTGCGATGACTGCGGCGACAATGTAGCCGGTCAGATCACCCATCTCAGATCCTCCGGAGTTCGTCGATCATCAGGATGCCCGCGACGAGCATCCCGACGAAGCACAGCAGGACGAGCAGTTCGAGTGGCATCAGGTCTCGCAGTATCCGGTGGTCACCATCAACACAACGTCAACGCCGAAATTACACGAGTGGACGCTAGTTCTTGGGGGGGACGACGAGCACGGGGCAGGGAGCCATCCGGTACATCCGCTGACCGCTGGTTCCGAAGATGGCGTCGGCGATGGCCCCATGCCTGCTGGCGCCGGCGACGATGAGGTCCGCATGGCATTCGCGCGCCATCGCGGCGATCGACTTTGCGGCGGTGCCCATCGTGGCCTGGATGTGGATCTCGGCATCCAGTCCCGCGGCCTTGAGGTCGGCGACCTGCGTGCGGACCCTGTCCTTGAGGAGGTCTTCGTTGGGATGCACCGAGTGAGCTCCGCCACGTCCCGCCATCAGTTCGTTGACGTGGGCGACGACGACCCTCGCGCCGTCTTCCTTCGCAAGCGACTGCGCGACCGTCACGACACGGTCAGCCATGTCGGATCCGTCTGAAGCTACCAAAATCGTTGTGAGCATTGCCTTTCACCGATGGACGGGCCTACGAACCAGTGACTCCAATGTACCGACCTGTCCGTCAACAACCCGTCAATCAAATCCGGTCTAGATACCCCCGCCGGTGGGATGCGCCGTGACCGCTGTTTCGAGTGCGGCGAGGTCGTCGCATGCGAGAACCAAGTCGCCGCGGGCCCCCGGATATGCGCTTGCCAGGTTGAGTCCGGCATCCGCCGCGCGCCGGCTGATGGAGGCAAGCACACCCGGCTCATCAGGGAAGCTCTCGACGAGAACGCCGCGGACACTGGACACCTCGAAGCCGGCCGCGGTGATCGCGGCGGTTGCGCCATCTCGATCGTCCGTGACCAGCCGGCAGATCGTCTGATCACCTTCCTCGGCAACCGAGAGGGCCTCGACGTACGTGTGACGTCTGATGAGCTCATCGCTGACGCGCTCGAGAAGGTGCTCCGTGCCGGGTGCGACAACGACGTATTCGCTAGCTCGCATCATCTGCTGCCTCCAGTGTTCAGAGTTCGCCCGGAATCGCAACTCGATGATCGCAACCGCCCCGTCAATGGAGCATCAACGACCCTGCCCTGGATGACTTCGCGACGCCTGCTCCCAGGATGACCGGGCGCCAGTCCAGCACTACCGCCGAGTCGTTTGAATGACCGGCGTCGGTGTCGCGATTCCCAGAGCGCTTCCTGCCTGGTCGGCGAGCGTCACGGCCGCCAGCAGCTGCTCGCGCGTCACCTTGGTGCCGGGTTCGGCGACGAGCACATACCGGCCGCGGCGTCGCTGTTGATTCTCGACCATGAGCGAGATCTCCTTGCCCGGCAGGCCGAGTGTCTGGAATCCCCACCAGAAATGTCCCCAGCTGACGCCACCATCTCGCTCGATGGTCGGCCCCGGCCTCGTGGGCAACGTCGTCTCGAACCGGCAGCTGCGCAGCGCGAGCAACGCCTGCAACTCGACTCCGACAGCCGCGACGACTTCCTCCTGCCCGGCACCCGAAGCCATCAGCTCGGCGATGCCCTGAATGCGTTCGAGATCGAGGCTTCCCTGCACGATGAGGCCCTTGTTCGTCCGGTTCCGAGCCGAGAGCTGCCCGACGATGAGTCCGCCGATCAACAGCAGGACGGCCGTTTCCACATCGGATGCGTTCGATATGGAGAACGAGCCATATGGTTTGGTGAACAGGATGTCGAAGCAGAGCGCGGCAGTCACCGCTGCGATCACCGCGGTGACGCGAGTCCCAAGCGCGCCGAGCAGCGAGACGATGATGGCGAGACCGAGCGCCACAGTGGCGGCCGACACGTTGCCCCGGAACGGGAGCGCACCGAGCGACAGGGCGATCGGGACGACGATGGCGGCGACCGCGAGCAGCCAGGGCCGAAGACGGGCGATGGTGCTGATGCCGTGCATCACCGCCGACGGCGGGACGCTTGCGCCGGCGGGCGACACCGCGGTGGCTCGACTAATCGTTTCGTCTGGCACCTGCTCTCCAGTATCGCAGTGACATCGTCAACATGCAGTCAACGGGGAGGTCCGAATCGATATCCCTGACGGCCCACGGTCACCACCACCGCGGGGTGCGCCGGGTCGTCCTCCAGTTTGACGCGAAGCCGCTGCGCGAACGTGCGCAGGTAGTTCCGTTCGTCAGCATACTGAGGGCCCCAGACGCGCTGGAGCAGGGTTCGGTGGTCCAAGGTCACGCCGGGGTTGCGCGCGAGCTCGGCAAGGAGCCCCCACTCGGTTGGGGACAGCCGGACCTCGGCGCCATCGCGGGTCACGGTCCGAGCACCGAGATCCACGCGCACCGATCCGCGGACGACGATCCCTGGGGCGCCGCGCGGCGATCGCACCCGGCGCAGGACCGCGCGAACCCGAGCGAGCAGCTCCTCTGCGCCGAACGGCTTCGCGAGGTAGTCGTCGGCGCCCATGTCGAGCGCCCGGACCTTGTCGGTCTCCTCACCACGAGCGCTGATCACGATCACGGCCGGACCGCGACGATCCTCAATCTCCTGCAGGATCTGCCAGCCGTCCACGAATGGAAGGCCGATGTCGAGCAGGACGACGTCGATGCCGTCCGCGCCGCGGAGCATCTGCGACGCCGTGATGCCGTGGGTGGCGATCGAGGTCTCATAGCCGGCGGATGCGAGCGCATCGACCACCACGTCGCGCAGCGCCCGGTCGTCCTCGACGACAAGGATGTGCGCGGCGGCGGCGTCCTCCGTCAACACGACGCCGGGCCGGAGGGGGCGGCGCCGGACACCACGGTGATGGTCTCCTTCGCGGTTGCGGGCGGACTGAACGCCTGGTGGCTCGGGCTGACGAGCTCGACCTCGACGGAATGCGTCCCGATCGGCAGGTCCTGCGGCACCTGCCACACGTCGACAGTCGGCGTCTGCACGCCGTCGATGATGATCGCGAGGTAGTGCTGCGAGTTGGTCGCCGCCACGAGTCCGCCGGATGCGGGCACGCCACACACGGTCAGGATGAAATGTGGGCCGACCTCAGCGCCGGGTGCGGGAGACACGATCCGCAGAGGGTACGGGGCGGGAACCAGGAGCGCGGGGCTCAGCACCCAGCTGGCCACCAGGGCTCCCATGCCGCAGAGCGCGGCCACTGCTCCCGCGATGCGGAATGTGGTCCGGCGCAGTGCGAACACCGCGAGGCCGCCCCCGAAGATCAGCAGCGCGAGCCCCCACTGGAGCGGCAACGGCAGGTTGCTGAGGATGTGCGCGATCACGGGGCGCTCGGATCAGGCCGGAGCGACCGTGAAGAAGATCGTCGGGGTGACGTCCCTGGGGCTGAACGGGTAGTGGTCCTGGGCGACGAACTCCGCGTGCATCGTGTACTCGAGGCCGGGATGGAGGCCGGTGACCATCTGCTGCAGCGTGTACGCCATATAGATGAGCTGGTTGTTGAGGTAGAGGTGGACGTGCCCAAGCGTGGGCGTGATGTCGCCCGGCTTCGTCGTCGTGGTGGTCACGTTTCCACCCGTGACCGACACTCGGACGAGCACCGACGTCCCGTGGACGACCTCGCCGTTGGTCGGCGAGAGCAGCGTGATCTTGACTGGGGTGGACGGCCGCTGGCCGAGACCTCCCGGCAGCGTCGGGTATGGCGTGGGCGCCGGCGTCGGGCTTCCGTCAGCCGCGGCGGAGGCGCACGCGGTCACGCCGAGGAGAACGACGGTCAGGAGGGCGAGCAATGGACGTCGCATGGTTCAGAGATCCCTGCCCTGGCCATTATGAGCGGCGATCAGAGCCCCTCCGCCGTTATCGCGCGGCGTCCCGATCAGGACCTGGTTCGGATCCCGTGGATCAGCGCAGGCGGTAGGTGGCGGGCCGATCCTCGGTGACGAAGACCTTGAGGGCGTTGCGCTCGAGAATCCTCCGCACCTGCTGCGGGGTGAAGGTGCTCCCGAGGCGCTTACGGATCGCAGCGACCGCGAGCGGCCGGCTCGAGCCCTTGAGCACCGCGAGGACCTTGTCGTCCGGGGTGCCCCGCTCCGACGCCGCGCGCTTGCCGTTGGACGCGCCGGCCGGATGCTTGCCGTTGGCGACAGGCTCCTGGGCACGCGCGACGACAGGCGCTTCCGCCACCTCGTGGACCGCCATGGGCTCTTCCGTCACGGACGGCTCCTGCTGACGTGGTGCCGGCAGATCGATACGCCCGGGACGGGACGAGCCCTCGCCGTGGAGACGTGCCCACATCGCGGGGAGATCGTCGAGCACCTGACGCACGAAGGCCGCCGACCCACTGACTTCGATCTCACGATCGCCGTCGCGCAGCTTCAGCGAGTGGGTCATCGGCGCGGCAGGGACCTCGACGCGGGGCGCCGGGCGGAACGGGGGGCGCGAGTCTGTCTGAAACGCCGGCCGCGGTCCGGAGAAGTTCTGCCGGGGTCCGGAGAACTGAGGACGGTCCGAGGTTGGACGTCCCTGGTAGGGGCGATCGTCAGGCATTGGTCTCCTGGTCGGCGTTTGCGTCGTTGTTGTGTCCGTGGCCGCGGTGATGCGTCGACTCGGCAACCACCGGTGTGCCAACCACGTCGGCGTCCGGCTCGGCTTCAGCGACCGGCGCCGCTGGAGGATCGGATGCGTGGCTCACGTCGATCTCGTGATCGTCGTCCGGCAGGGTGATCTGCGGCAGATCGTCGTCCTCGGGTGGCGGACCGAAAAGCCGTTCCTGGATCTTGGTGCGCAGCGGCGACTGGATCAGCGCGAAGATCCCGCCGATCACCGCGGCTCCGATCAAGAGGTTCCGCACGCGGTGCGTCTTCTTCTTCGGCCTGATCGCGGTGCTGAGCTTGTCGGACGCGTCGGCGATGCGATCGCGCGCGGCGTTGCTTGCCGTGCTGATGCGTCCGTCACCGCTGGACAGGTGCTCAGCCGTTTCCGCAAGCGTGCCCGCGGCGCGCTCGAGGGCGTGGCTCAGACCCTCCGCTCCGTGCTTGACCGTTGGACGCGCGTTTTTTCCTGCCTCTCGCGCGATGGCAACCGCATGCTCCGCAAGTTCACTGATCGTCTCGGCGGCGCGACCACGCGCCTCAGCGATGTCTTCGAGCGTGGCGGCTCTGGAACGTCGACCTCGCATGCTGCAGAACCTCCATATTCGCCAATACATTTGGCGGAACTATCGATTCTACTTGGCTTGCACGTATTCACGCTGCGCGGAGCGCGTCGCGCAACGTATCAGGCGGCGGTCGACAGAGACTTCGGCGTGAGATGAACGGTCGCGGCGGTAGCCTCTCGAGCCAGGGCAGTATCGAGGGGCGCATCGATGAACCACCGCATGCGCGCCGCCGCAACCGGGCCGATGATCCGGGCGAGCTCGGCCTCGGGCGCCGCGTAGATGGCGCGGAGCGAGGGAAACGAGCGAACCAACCTGACGAACGCCGCGGGCTCGAGCCCGTCCACCGCAGCCAGATGCTGCACGCGCTGGCGGGCGAGAGACCCTGCCTCGTCGGAATCGAGTGGGAGCTGGAGCTCGATCGTCCTGATTGGCATGGTCGAATTGTAACGAACAGATGTTCGACTTGTCAAATCAGCACGGGCATGCGTACGCTTGTCCGGATGCCTCTCTACGAATACCGCTGCAACGACTGCTCGGCCGTCTACGAATTGCTCCGCCCCATGGCCGACCGCGAGGTCGCCGCCGTGTGCCCGAGCTGCGAGAGCCGAGCCAGCATGCCGCTGATCAGCCGTGTTGCGGTGCATGCGGGCTCTGCCACGTCGGAGGGCCCGTCGCCGAGCGCCGGCGGTGGTGGCGGCTGCTGCGGCGGAAGCTGCGGCTGCGGCGCCAACTGACCCTGTAGGTCAGCCCGCTCCCACTCCCGGGAGCGCCACGTCCCGCGGGCCCGCCGACCCGGTCAGGTCCAGCTCCGTCTGCATCATCGAGGCGAGGAACACGCGCCGGTGCGCCGCGTGCGGCCCGTGCTCGCGAATGGCGGTGCGATGCTCGAGTGCCCCGTAGCCCTTGTTGCTCGCCCAGTTGTAGTACGGCGCCTCGTCGTGCATCCGGGTCATCAGGGCGTCGCGGTGCACCTTGGCGATGATCGAGGCGGCCGACACCGCGGGCACCTTGCGATCGGCGGCGACGAGTGAATGGAGCGGGCGCGAGACGGGGATGCGGAGGTTGCCGTCACAGCAGTAGCCGTCGGCGTCGATCGCGTCGACGAGCCGGCGGAAGATCTCGACGTTCGCCCACCCGAGCCCGCGTACGTTGATGTCGTCGACGCTGATCTCGGCCACCGCCCAGGCAATCGCCTTGACGCGGAGGACGGCGTCGACCTCCTCGCGCTGGCGAGCGCTCAGCAGCTTGCTGTCGCGAAGCAGCGGGTGCCGGAAACGCTCCGGAAGCACCACCGCGGCTGCGACCAGGGGACCGGCGTACGCCCCTCGACCGACCTCGTCCATGCCGCAGAGTCGGAAGCCGCGCCAGTCGCTGACCGCGAAGGTGGTTCGGATGTAGTCGGGAACGCGGAACCGCGGCATCGGCTCGTAGGAGTGTAGTCGCCGGGTTTGCTACGGTGGCGGAGCCGCATCCATCCTGGGAGGCCGATCACGTGAACGAGGTGCTCTGGACCGACGTCGCCGCGCGCGACGGTCTCCAGAACATCGCCGACACCATCTCCACCGACGCCAAGGTCCGGCTCGTCCGCGGCCTGCTCGACTCCGGCGTCCCTCGCGTCGAGGCAACGTCGTTCGTCTCGCCGCGCTGGGTGCCACAGCTCGCCGATGCGGCAGCGGTGCTCGCGCGATTCGACGGTGATATGGATCGCCTGCGGGTGCTCGTTCCGAACCTACGCGGACTCGAGCTTGCCCTTGCACACGGCGTGCGCAACGTTCTCGTCACCATCGCGGCGACGGATACGTTCAACCGGCGCAACGTCAACCGCAGCGTCGACGAGTCGCTCGAAGAGATCTCGCACATCCTCGAGCTTGCGGCGACACGCGAATGCCGGGTCGACGTTGCCGTGTCGGTGAGCTTCGGCTGCCCGTTCGAGGGAACCGTCGACCCCGAGCGCGTCGTCCAGCTCTGCACCGATCTTGCGCGACGCGGCGTCGCCGAGATCGGCATCGCCGACACCATCGGCGTGGCAACGCCCGCAGACGTGACGCGCGTCTCGGCACTCGTGGCCGCCGCAGTGCCGCTCGAGCAGCTGTCGCTGCACGTGCACGACACGCGGGGTCTCGGTGTCGCGAACGTCGTCGCCGGGTTCGAGGCGGGGATCCGGCGCTTCGACGGCTCGGTCGGCGGCATCGGCGGCTGCCCCTTCGCGCCGCGCGCCACCGGCAACGTCTGCAGTGAGGATGCGCTCCAGGCGCTGGTCTCCCTCGGCGCCGTCACGGGCATCGATCTCGGAGCCATGTGCGCAGTCGCCGAGACACTCGCATCGGACCTCGGACGCGACCTGCCCGGCAAGCTCTACCGTGCCGGCATCTGGAGCCGCGCGCCGCAGGATGTGGCGGTGGAGAGCGGCGTTGGCTGATGCTGCGCCTGTGAAACCGATGTCGGAGACGGTTGCGGCGCGGCTCGACCGCGCGCGAGCCGGCGGCCCCCAGCGTCATCGCACCAAGGTGGCGGAGCAGGGGAAGCTCATGCCTCGCGAGCGGATCCGGCGTCTCTTCGACCAGGACACGGAGTTCGTCGAGGACGGCCTCCTCGCCGGCACCGACGACCCCGAGCTCGCCGCAGACGGTGTCGTCACGGGGATCGGGATGATGCACGGGCGCACCTGCGCGGTGATGGCGAACGATCCGACCGTCAAAGCCGGGTCGTGGGGGCCACGCACGGTCGAGAAGATCGTGCGCATCCAGGAGGCCGCGGAGCGGCTCCAGATACCGCTGGTGTACCTCGTCGACTCCGCCGGCGCGCGCATCACCGACCAGGTCGAGATGTTCCCCGGCCGTCGCCACGCCGGTCACATCTTTCACATGCAGGTTCGCCTGTCGGGTCAGGTGCCGCAGGTGTGCGTGCTCTTCGGCCCGAGCGCCGCGGGTGGCGCGTACATCCCCGCCTTCTGCGACATCGTGATCATGGTCGAGGGGAATGCGTCGATGTACCTCGGATCACCGCGCATGGCGGAGGTCGTCGTCGGCGAGAAGGTGACGCTCGAGGAGATGGGCGGCGCCCGGATGCACTGCACGGTGAGCGGCTGCGGCGACGTGCTCGTCGCCGATGAGGACGAGGGCATCACCGCGGCGCGGCGCTACCTCAGCTATCTCCCGCAGTCGTGGCACGACGCGCCGCCCGTCGCGGATCCGTCAGGCGTTGCCGCGGGGTGCGAGGACATCACGAACGTGATCCCGGAAGAGGCGTCGAAGGGCTACGACGTCATGGCGATCGTCCGCGGCGTGATCGATGAGGGCTCCTTCTTCGAGATCAAGCGTCTCTTCGCGCGCGAGATCGTCTGCGGCTTCGCGCGAATCGACGGACACGCAGTCGGCGTGCTCGCGTCGCAGCCGCGCTTCAAGGGCGGCGTGCTCTTCGTCGACTCGGCCGACAAGGCGACGCGTTTCATCACCTGCTGCGACGCGTTCAACGTCCCACTGCTGTTTCTCGCGGATGTTCCGGGCTTCATGATCGGGACGGCGGTGGAGCGCCAGGGGATCATCCGGCATGGCGCGAAGATGATCTCGGCGCTGGCGCAGGCGCAGGTCCCGCGCGTCTCGGTGGTGTTGCGCAAGGCATATGGCGCGGGTCTGTACGCGATGAGCGGACCGGCGTTCGAGCCCGACTGCACGCTCGCGCTGCCGACGGCGCAGATCGCGGTGATGGGACCGGAGGCGGCCATCAACGCCGTCTACTACAACAAGATCCAGGACGTCGCCGAGGACGACCGCGCCGCGTATGTCACCGCGTTGCAGGACGAGTACCGCGACGATATCGACATCTTCCGTCTCGCATCGGAGCTCATCGTTGATGCGGTCGTACAGCCCGCGGACCTGCGCGCGGAGCTGGTGCGACGCTTCGCCGTGTACCGGTCACGGCAGCGCGCCGACGTCTCGCGCCATCACCCGGTCCCTCCCGTCTGAGCGGGTGGTCCTCATACCCGCGTGATCAACTCAGGCCTCGACCACTGGCTGACCACCCTCGGCTACCTGGCTGTCGCGCTGTTCGTCGGCATCGAGAGCCTTGGCGTGCCATTGCCCGGGGAGACGATGCTCGTCACCGCGGCCGCCTTCGCGGCGGCGACGGGGCGGCTGTCGATCGTCGGTGTCATCGCTGCCGCAATCGCCGGCGCCGTCATCGGCGACAACATCGGCTTCGGCATCGGCTGGTATGGCGGCTACCCCCTGCTCCGGCGCTTCGGAAAGTACGTCCGGCTCGACGAGGCGAAGCTCAAGGTGGGCAGGTACATCTTCATGCGCCACGGCGCCAAGGTCGTGTTCTTCGGGCGGTTCGTGTCGGTCCTGAGAACCTACGCCGCCTTCCTCGCCGGAACCAACCGGATGCACTGGACGCGGTTCCTGATCGCAAACGCAGCCGGTGGGATCGTCTGGGCGACCCTCTATGGCGTCGTCGCGTACACCGCGAGCAGTCTCATCACCAAGCTGAGCACACCGGTCGCGCTTGGAATCGCCGCCCTGGCGGTCGTGATCATCATCGCTGCCGCCATCTTCGTCCGCATGAACCTCAAGCGCCTCGAGGCGGTTGCGGAGGAGGCGCTCCCGGGTCCGCTCGAGGGATTCGCGAAGTAGGCCCGGGCCAGGTCAGAAGGAGGGGTTGGCCACCGATCCACCGCTGGATCCACCGGCCGCGGGCGCGGAGATCAGCTCGGCGCGCCACACGAGGCGGTTGTAGTCCTGCCACCAGGGGTCGCACGTGATCATCGTCAGCTCGTGGCCGGAAGTGGGCCCGAGCTGGGTGACCTTGCTCGGGGTCAGATCCCAGCGCGCGGTGACCTTGTAGACGAAGGTCTGGCACGAGCGGCTCTGAATCGTGATGGTGTCGCCGACGTTGAGCTGGTTGATGTACTGGAAATCCGGCTCGCGATGGAAGGCAATGATCACGTTGCCCTGCTGTCCCGGGTTCGGGGTGCCCTCGTAGTGGACCATCGAGCGCGAGTTCAGCAGCGTCCAGGTGCCGTTCCCCGCGACTGCGGCGTAGTGATACTGGGCGGGCGCGCCGAACGTCACCAGCGCGTAGTCGGTCGCCGAGCTCGATCCGCAGCTCAACGTCTTCGGAGCGTCCGGGCTGACGCCGGTGCCCGCGGGGTGCGAGCCACCCTTCCAGCCTTTGAGGGCGCTCGAGTCCGCCGCACCGCGCTGAAAGACTCCGATCACGGGGCCGGCGATGATCGCCCCGCCGGCGATGATCGACGCGATGCCGACCGCGAGCAGCACGGTCCAGAGGCGGGGCCGCCGGATACGGCTCGGTCGCCGGGGAGCGTCAGCGGCGAGATCGGAGGCCATCACTCACAGAATAGCCAGCATTCCGCACGGGCGCAGTCACGTACGAGCGACAGCCCGCCGTGTGACGGTTATCTGTTTCGTGGGTTCCGCGGGCGCTTGCGGCCGTAGGCCACGCCCTCGGCGACGGGATCGAAGGCAGCCCCCGGCCCGGTGGCCGGGGTGATGCCTTCGCCTTGAACGAATACCTTTCGCGATCCGACGTCGATGAGGTAGGCAAGCGACTTGCCACCCGACTGGTCGGGAATCATCGAGACGTCGGCGACGGTTCCGGTGCGCCGGCTGCCGCCGTAGGGAAAACTGACCCTCGTCCCCACCGCGATGGGGGCGTTGTCAGTCATCGAGGAGCGGCGCGGAAGCAGTCGCTGCAGTAAACGGGCTTGTCGCCGCGAGGCTGGAAGGGGACCCGAGCGACGCCGCCGCACCCCGCACAGGGCACCTCGTACATCTGGCGCGGGCCGTTGCTGCGGTATCCACCGCCGCCGCCACCACCGCTACCACCGAATCCGCCGCCACCGCCACCACCACCGCCGCTCTGGCGACGCGCTGCGCGGCAGCTGGGGCAACGGGAGGGGGGGTTTGTGAGGCCACGAGAGGCAAAGAAGTCCTGCTCGCCCTCAGTCCAAATGAAGTCGACGCCGCAATCGCGGCAACGTAGAGTTTGGTCTACCGACACGCGCCTTGTTCCTCCGTCCGGCGCGTTGATTGATAACGGCGCCCGGGTTGGTGATAGTTACCGGTAACAGTACACGGTCTGGGTGGGCGTCGCAAAGGGACAATCGCGCTGTTACGATCCCTGGATCCCCGGACAGGAGCAGGCCGGAGCCGCACAGGGCGGCTCGGTGGCTGCCGGTGGGGTGGAGGGTCTTGAGAGATGCCCCAAGCGCGACACCGCCTGTTCACCTCTGAATCGGTCACGGAAGGGCACCCCGACAAGGTCGCCGATCAGATCAGCGACGCCGTCCTCGATGCGGTCCTGAGCAAGGACCCGCTCGGCCGGGTCGCCTGCGAGACGGCGCTGAGCACCGGGACGGTCCTTGTGTTCGGTGAGATCACCACGCAGGCGTACGTGGACATTGCCGGCCTGGTCCGCCAGACGATCAAGGAGATCGGGTACACCCGGGCCAAGTACGGCATCGACTGGGAGACCTGCGGCGTCCTGGTCAGCGTCGACGAGCAGTCCCCGGACATCTCGCTCGGCGTCAACCATGGCGGCGCTGGTGACCAGGGCATGATGTTCGGGTTCGCCTGCGACGAGACCCCGGAGCTGATGCCGGCGCCGATCCAGATGGCGCATCAACTCGCCCGGCGACTCGCCGTGGCTCGCCGCGACGGCACCCTCCGCTGGGCCCGTCCCGACGGCAAGACCCAGGTGACGATCGAGTACGACGGCGAGGGCCGACCCCGCCGCGTGGACACCGTGCTCGTCAGCGTCCAGCACGGCGAGGAGGTCACCCAGGAGCAGATATTCGAGGACGTCCAGCGTCACGTCGTGGAGCAGGTGATCCCCGCCGGCTGGCTCGACGCGGGCACCAAGCGCTACGTGAACCCCACCGGCCGGTTCGTGATCGGCGGTCCCATGGCCGACGCCGGGCTCACCGGCCGCAAGATCATCGTCGACACGTACGGCGGGTACGCGCGCCACGGCGGCGGGGCGTTCAGCGGCAAGGACCCGTCGAAGGTCGACCGGAGCGCCGCATACGGCGCGCGGTGGGCCGCCAAGAACGTTGTCGCCGCCGGCATGGCGACGAAGTGCGAGATCCAGGTGGCCTACGCGATCGGCGTCGCCAAGCCGGTGTCGGTGTTCGTCGAGACCTTCGGGACCGAGAAGGTTCCGACCGACAGGATCGCCGCGCTCATCGACGAGTACATCGACCTCTCGCCATTCGGGATCATGAGCGCCCTCGAGCTCCGCCAGCCGATCTACCGGCAGGTCGCGGCATACGGCCACTTCGGGCGGAGCGATCTCGACCTCCCGTGGGAGCGCGTGAATCTGGCGCAGCAGTGGGCGGAGGACGCGGGCACGGAACCGATGCTCGTCGCCGCGGCGGCGGTCTAGCCGGTAGCGGGCACCGCAGGCAACCCGGGAGGCGGCATCGTGGGTCTGCACATCCTCGTGCTCGCGGGCGGCAGCGGCACGCGGCTGTGGCCGATGAGCCGCAGAACGACGCCGAAGCACCTGCTGCCGCTCGCCCCCGGCGGGGTGACGCTGTTGCGCGCGACGCTCGAGCGGGTCGCCGGGCTTGGCGACACCGTTCACGTTGTCACCGCGGCGGCGCAGGCCGACGGCTGCCGCGAGACGCTCGCCGACCTCGGCCTCCCCGACGACGCGGTCATCGTCGAGCCCGAGCCGCGCGGCACGGGACCGGCGCTTGGACTTGCGATCGGTCTGATCGAGCGCGACGATCCCGACGCGTTGATCGCGAGCGTCCACGCCGACCATCGCGTCAGCGATCCCGAGGCATACCGCGCGGCGGTCCTGGCGTCAGCCGGGTGGGCGGCGAGCACCGATGGGCTGGCCACGGTCGGACTGGTCCCGTCGGCCCCGGTCACCGGCTTCGGCTACATCGAGCTCGGCGCGCCACGCGACCGGCGGGAGTGGCGGGCACCGGAAGGCAGTGCCACGGCGCTTGCCGCGGCTGCCGCGAAGCTCCCGGCGTTCACCGCCGGCGGCTTCAAGGAGAAGCCCTCAGTCGAGGTTGCGCGGGCCTACCTCGATGGCGGCCGCCACCTCTGGAACCTCGGGCTCTTCGCATGGACGGCGCGGCGGTTCCTCGCCGAGCTGGCGGCGGCGGACCCGGCGCTGCGCGACGCGCTCCGCGAGGTGGTCGACGGCAGGGTGCGTGGGGACGAGCCTGCGGTGAGCGCCCTCTACGCCGCTCAGCGGGTTCAGGCGGTCGAGCCGCTCATCCTCGAGCGCACGGGGCGCCTCACCGTCGTGGAGGCGTCCTTCGGGTGGTCGGACCTCGGCTCGTGGTCGGACGTACGCGCGGCGCGGGTGGCCGACGGTGAGGTCGACGGCGCCGGCAACCTCGCGGAGGGGGACGTCATCCTGACCCAGTCTCGCGATTGCACGGTGCTCTCCCGGTCCGGGAGGGTGGTGACGCTCGCGGGTGTCGACGGGCTCGTGGTCGTCGACACCCCGGACGCCGTGCTCGTCGTCCCAGCCAACCGGTCGCAGCTGGTCAAGGACGTCGTCGAGCAGCTGAAATCGGAGGGGCGCGACGACATCCTCTGAGTAGCCGGGGGGGCGCCGCCGCTCGTGCGCTTAGAATGAGCGCGATGACGCCGAACCCGATCAGGTTCGGGACCGACGGATGGCGAGCCGTGGTCGCGGATGACTTCACGTACGCGAACGTGCGCGCCGTCGCCCAGGGCGTGGCGACGTTCCTGGGGACCGAGCAGCGGCCAGTCGTGGTCGGTCACGACTCCCGGTACTGCGCCGAGCTGTTTGCGCGCGAGGTGGCGCGGGTGCTCGTTGCCAACGGGCAGCGCGTGATCCTCCTCGATCGTGTGACGCCGACGCCCGCCGTCTCGTGGACGATCACCCGGCAGCACGCTGCCGGCGGTGTGGTCGTCACCGCGAGCCATAACTCGGCCGAGTTCAACGGCATCAAGTACAAGCCCGATTTCGGCGGCTCAGCTCCGCCCGAGATCGTCGCGGAGATCGAGCGCCACACGGTCGAGGCGCTCGCCTCGGGCGTCACCGCGATCACCTACGACGAGGCGGTGGCCACCGGACGGCTGCAGACGATGGATCCGCTCCCCGACTTCTTCGAGCAGCTCGGCCGCATGGTCGACCTCGACGCGCTCAGGGCGCGCGGGCTTCGGGTGCTCCACGAGGCGATGTACGGGGCGGGCGCCGGACTGATCGCGCGAGCGCTCGAGGGTGGGGCGACGACCGTTACCGAGCTGCACGGCGAGCGCAACCCGGGGTTCGGCGGCATGCATCCCGAGCCGATCGACAAGTACATGCCTGAGGCGATGGCGCGGATGGCGACCGGCGACTTCGACCTCGGCATCGCGAACGACGGTGACGCGGATCGCGTCGGCATCATCGACGAGCAGGGGACGTACATCAACCAGCTGCAGGTGATGGCACTGCTCGCGATGTACCTGCTCGAGAAGCGCGGACTTCGCGGCGACATCGTGCGGTCGATCACCACCTCGGGCATGCTCGACTCGCTCGGCGAGCGATTCGGCGTGACCGTGCACGAACTCCCCGTCGGCTTCAAGTACATCGGCACGAAGATGATGGAGACAAACGCGATTCTCGGTGGCGAGGAGTCCGGTGGGTACGCGTTCCGCGGTCACATCCCGGAGCGCGACGGCATTCTCTCCGGCCTGATGATGGCGTCGATGATCGTCGACTACGGGATGCCGCTGTCGGGAATCCTCAAGCACCTCGAGGACCTGGTCGGTCCGCATGCGTACGACCGCCACGACATCCGTTTCCCGCGCGACGGCTATGAGGAACGCAAGGTCCAGGTGTACGCGCGCATGCAGCAGGACGAGCCGACGACGCTCGCCGGCAGCAAGGTCGTGCGTACACGCACGGACGACGGCTTCAAGTTCTACATGGACGACGGGTCGTGGGTGCTCATGCGCATGAGCGGCACCGAACCGCTGATGCGGGTGTACGCCGAGGCCACCACCCACGATCGTGTCGAGGAGCTGATCACCGCGCTCGAGCACCAGAGCGGCGTCTCGAGCCGCGTCGCCGTCGGGGCGAGCGAGTGAGCAGGCTTGCCGCGATGTCGGGCTCCATCCACGCCGCCGGCTCGGGCAGGGTCGACAAGCCCTGGGGCTACGAGCTGCGATGGGCGATCACGGATCGCTACCTCGGCAAGATCATCCACATCGATCGCGGACAGTCGCTGAGCCTCCAGTACCACGTTCAGAAGGACGAGTGGATCTACGTCAACGCCGGCCTGCTCGAGCTCCAGCTCGAGGACGACCACGGCGACATGGAGACGCACACGCTGACGCCCGGCATGAGCGCCCATGTGCGACCCGGCCGGCGCCACCGATTCGTGGGTGTCGAGGACACGGATCTGATCGAGGTTTCCTCGCCGGAGATCGATGATGTGGTTCGCCTCGAGGACAGTTACGGACGGGCCGGCACCTCGGCCGACTGAGCCGGGACCTGCCGAGTTCTCCACCGTTTCCACAGGCTGACGTGGATAATCGAACAGGTTTTCGCCGTCGCGGTCACGGGTACCTGGCCGACCAGGCGAGAAGCGCGCTCGGGATCACCGGCGAGGTGCGGGTGCTCGCCGAGATACCGCTGCCGATGGTGCACACGGCGTTCGGGGTCGCCGTCGCCGCGGCCGAGGTCCTGCTCCGTCCCGAGGCGGTCGGGCTCACCAGGAGCGCGATCAGCGTCGCCGCGCTCGCCGTGTTCACCGCGCTCGTGCTGGTCGCGTACGACTTCCTGATCTATCCGTCCGACTCGCGTCCCGGTCCGGTGGGAACGGCCTTGCCGATGGCGGCGGTGCTCTCCTTCGGGACACTGCTCGCGATCGCGGTGCTCCCGCTTCCGATCCGGATCGCCGGGGGCGTCCTCGCCGCGATCGTGATCGGCGGCGTCCCGCGCCTTGCCGGACGCCGAGCGCTCGGGAAGGAGGGGTGGATCACGCGCCTCATCCGCGACATCTCAGGGATCGCGGTGCTCGCGCCCGTCCTGCTCGGCGGGGTCTCCCCGACGCTGCCGCTGCACCTCCGCCTCCCGGCGGTGTTCGCGGTCGTCGTGCTGGTCAGCCTCGACGGGCTTCGCACCGAGCACCTGTCCATCCTCTGGACGATCGTGTCGGCGCTGGTCGTGGGGGCGCTCGTCGCCGGCGCCGCCTTCCTCGTCGGTGCGAACTCCGCGCACATGGGATTGCGTGCGGCCATCCTGCTCGTGCTCTGGTACGGCGGTCGCGGGGTGGCGGGCGCGGTCGGCACCGGGCTGCGGAGCCGGGAGGTCGTTGTGGAGTACGCCGTCTTCTTCGTCGCGGCGATCGCCGGGATGGTCTGGCTCGCCGTCGCCCATCTCTGAGGGCGGGGTGTCAGGAGAGGCGGAGGCTCTGGCTCGGTGCCGCGACCCGCGGCGGGGTGGCGTCGGCGGAATGGAGGCGCTCCACCTGGGCGTGCGACCGCTCGACCTGGTCCGACAGATCGTGCACGGTGATCTTCATCGCCTCGAGCGCGCGCAGCTTGTACGTGTCGATCTGATCGAGGGCGGCGAACACGTTGTCCCAGGCCCGCTGCAGCGATCCCATGTCGATGCCGGGGCTTGCCGCCTGGCCTTCGACGGTGGCCGTCTGCTCGCGGAGCACGGATGACGTGCTCTCGATCATCGCGCTCGTTGTCTCGTTGACCGCCTTCACCTGGTCGCTGACCAGCTTCTGATTGGTCAGCGCCTGAGCGACCATGACGGCCGTGCGCAGCGCGGCCACGGTCGTGGTCGTCGCCGTGCGCACGGCGCGGACGAGCTCGCGGTTGTTCACCTCGACGACGCGCAGCGCCGCATAGCCCTGCACCGCGACGGCGAGCTGGGTGAGGATCTCCTGGCGGCGGCGCCGTACGGGGTAGAGGATGTCCTCCTGGAGCACCTTCGCGCGCTCGGGGTCGCCGATCGCCACGTGGTTGATCTGCGCCTCGAGGCCGGTGTCGAGCTTCTCCGCCATGTAGGCGTACTGGCGGAGCGTCTCCATCTGTGTCCAGAGCCCCTTCTGCTCCTGGGCGATCGCCGCGTTGTCCTTCTCGAGCTCGCCGCCGCCCTCACGCAGCGCGCCGACGATGCCCTCGATGTGGCTCTGGGACCTCTGGTATTTGGCGAAGTACGCGCGGACGCGATCACCGAAGGGGATGACTCCGAGGATCTTCCGGGAGCCGCCCTGGGTCAGATCGTGCTTCGCGGGGTTCAGCTCCTCGACCGACCGGCGCAGGTCGAGGAGGCTCTTGGCGATCGGCGCATCTCCTCCCTGACCGAGCCCGCGCATGGCCCGGGTCGGCCGGTCCAGCAGCCGGTTGCTCATATCCGAGGTCGTCCGGATCTCGCGGTCGGCGAGGCTGTCGATGTCATCGACGCGCCGGCGGTAGTCATCCCCGTGGACGTCCACGGTTCGCAGCCCGCCGATGAAGGCGGTGACCATCGTGTCGATTCGTTTGGCCGTGTCCGAGTCGATGCTCACGTCGCGCTCCGCCTCGGCCGGGGCCACCGTCGTGACGGCTTCGGGCGCGGCAAGCGAGAGCGAGACCGCGTCAGCCGCGGTCTCCGGATTCTGTGTCGTCACTGCGTCGGATGCTCCTCGCTGTCGGTGGTCCCGGTGGGCGCCGGGGCCGTGATCGTGACAGGAGTCTGCCGCCTGCGCCGCCCGTTGTGGTCTCCATTCGGATACGCGGCGGTGCCATGTGCGGAGCCGTTGAGATGCGAATCGGACTCCGGAGGAGCCGCGGCCCGGGTCAGCGCGGGCATTAGAGACTGCCGGGCGAGGCCCGTGAGCGCGCCCGCCTGCTGGATGATCTCGGCGAGTGCGCCGGTCACACCCTGGGCTCCGTTGAGGACCGTGAACTGGTCCACGTGCTCGAACGGGGCGGCTGCGGCGGCAACGATCTCCGGGAGCTTCTCGGCGATCTGCTGCGCGATGACCGCCTCCTGGTTCTGGCTCATCGCCGCTGCTCGGCGCTCGATCCCCGCGGCCTCCGCCTCCATGCGGGCGCGGATCGCGTCGGCCTCGGCAAGGCCCCTCGCCTTGATGGCATCCGCCTCTGCCTGGCCGGTGAGCCGGGTCGCGTCCGCCTGAGCGGTCGCCTGCATCTTGAGCGCGGCCGCGGCCGCCTCGGCCTGGACCTTCGTCTGCGCGGCGACGGCCTCGGCACGCAGCCGCACCTCCTGCGCCTCCGCCTCCGCCTGCCGGATGCGCACGTCACGGCCCGCGGCCGCGAGCGTGGTCTGCCGGTACGCCTCGGCGTCGGCCGGCCGGCGGACGTCGACCTGAAGCTGCTGCTCCTTCTGCTCGGCCTGTAGCTCGGCGACCCGGGTCTGCTCGGTGACCACCGCCTGGTGGGCCTTGGCCTCGGAGAGTGGTCCCTGCTGCGCGGCGAGCTGGGTCGCGGTGTCGACCTCGGCCTGGTAGCCGGCCTTCTTGATGTTGGTGTCACGCTGAGACTGGGACATCTGCGCCTGCGCGATCTGCTCCTGGCCGACCGCGTCGCGCTCGGCATTGGCACGCGCGATGCGCGCGTTGCGCTCGACCTCAGCCTGGTGCGGCGCGGCGAGGTTCTCGATGTAGTTCGAGGGGCTCGTGATCGACTGGATCTGGAAGCTGTCGATGACGAGACCGAAGGACTCCATCTCCTGCGAGCACCGATCGCGCACCTGCTGCGCGAACTTGTCCTGGTCGCTGATCATGTCCTCGACCGTCATCGAGCCCGCGATGGCGCGGAGATGGCCGACGAACACGTTCTGCACCTTGGTCTCGAGCTCGGTCGCCGGGCGGTCGAGAAAGCGCCGCGCGGCATTGGCGATCGAGCGGTAGTCGTCACCGACCTTGTAGACGATGACGCCGCGCAGGTCCACGCGGATCTTCTGCTGCGACACGCACGGAACACCGATCTCGCTCTCGTGTGCTTCGAGCGAAAGGCGCCGCACCTTCGTGACGCCGGGGACGACAAGCCGCCCGCGCCCGGTGACGATGCGGAAGCCCATGCTCTCGCCGACGCCGTCGGGCCGCTGGCTGGATCGGAACCCCGAGATGATCAGCGCCTCGTCCGGCTCGGCAACACGCCATGCCGCCCGGAAGAGCAGCACGAACAGCAGCAACGCACCCAGGATGATTCCCAAAGTCACGTAGGCCAGCGTTGTCATCGCGGCAACCTCATGGTGTCAGTCGGCGCCACCTCAACGGTGCGTCCGCCCAGGCTACCCACCACAAGGACCTGGGAATGCTTGGTGATCGTTGACGTCTTGTCTGAGGCGCATGCGAGGAAGCGTTCCGTGCCCGCGCGGACTTCGATGACGACCTCTCCGAGGTGTCCGGGGGTGATGTCGGCAGTCACTCTCGCCAGCTTGCCGACCACGTCTATCGCCATCGTCGAAGCTCCTTCTCTCTGGGCCTATGTACCCGCGGTTCTCGGCGTCAAATCCTGACGCGACGACTCCGTGCTTTCCTCCCCCGTCCTGTGGCGGCGAAAGGCTACGGTGCGAGCCGGTGACGCTGCGCGATGAGGTCCGCGTCGGCTCTCGCGACGACCGATTCCGCGGTGTCACTGTCGCTGACGGTGGCCACCCCCACGCTGACGCTGTGGCCGTGCGTTCGCACCGTGTACTGGCGCCGGATGTCGGCAATGGTCCGCTCCGCGTCGGAGTGCGACTCGTCGAGCAGCGCGCAGACGAACTCGTCGCCGCCGTACCGGATGACCAGGTCGTAGGAGCGGACGCGCTTGCGGATCGCCGCGACGACGTCGACGAGCAGGCGGTCACCGGCCGCGTGGCCGCGGGTGTCGTTGACCTGCTTCAGGCCGTCGACATCGAGGAAGGTGACCACGATGCCCTTCCCACCGACTCGCCGGGCGCGGTCGATGTCGCGCTGCAGCGCCGACAGGCCCGAGCTCCGGCGCAGCGCCCCGGTGAGGTCGTCCGTCGCGGCCATCTCGGCGAGCTTCTGGGTGAACGCGGCCATCGCGCGGAGCCGGTCGAGGGCGGTTCGCAGCTGGGTCGGATCCAGCCCCGCGAGCGTCTCGGGTCGGAGGCCGAGCGCAGTGGCGAGCACCCTTCGCGTGACCTCCGCCGAGAGCCGGCGAGCGTGCTTGAACTCCTTCTGCAGCGTCCATCCGACGAAATCGCGAGTCGGCGTATCGGGCTCGGGGCCCGCGCTCGTGACCCCGGAGGACGGTGTGGTCTCGCGGGTCGGTGCCATCACTTCCTTAAGACGTCACTGACGTCGGATCAGTATCCCCCTCCCGGCCTGATCACATACCGAGATAGGCTCGCTGGATGTCGGCGGATGCGATCAGGTCGGAGGCAGGTCCTGAGAGTACGACGTTCCCCGTCTCGAGCACATAGGCGCGGGTGGCCGTCTTGAGCGCGAGGAGCGCGTTCTGCTCGATGAGCAGGATGGTCGTGCCTTTCGAGTTGACCTCGCGGATGACCTCGAAGATCGCGTCGACCAGAATTGGAGCGAGGCCGAGTGACGGCTCGTCGAGCAGCAGGATCGAGGGTTTGCTCATCAGCGCGCGACCAATCGCGACCATCTGCTGCTCACCGCCGCTGAGGCTGCCGGCAAGCTGGCCGGAGCGCTCACGGAGCCGTGGGAAGAGCGTGAAGACCGTCTCGAAATCCTCGCGGATGCCGGCCCTGTCCTTGCGCGAGTAGGCGCCCATCTCGAGGTTCTCGCGGACCGTCATCCGCGAGAAGAGGCGCCGGCCCTCGGGAGCGTGGGCGACGCCGAGCCGGGCGATCTGCTGCGGGCCGAGTGCCTGGATGGGCTCCCCGCGCAGGAAGACGGCGCCCTTGCTCGGACGCACGAGCCCGCTGACCGTGCGCAGCGTCGTCGTCTTGCCGGCGCCGTTGCTGCCGATCAGCGCGACGATCTCACCCTGCGCCACGGTGAGCGAGACGCCGTGGAGCGCCTGCACACGACCGTAGAAGACGTCGACCGTGCGCAGCTCGAGCACGTTGGCGGGCGAAGCGGGAGTCGCGTTCTCCGACGCAGCCGGCGTCGCCGTCTCGGTCATGCGCTCTGCATCTCCTGGCTGGCGCCGCTGCCGAGGTACGCCTCGATGACGCGCGGATTCTTGCGAACGTCCTGCGGAGCACCCTCGGCGATCTTCTCGCCGTGGTCGAGCACGACGATCCGGTCGCTGATCTCCATGACTACGCGCATGTCGTGCTCGATGAGGAAGATCGTCAGGCCCTCGCTGCGGAGTCTCGCGATGACGGCCATCAGGTCGATCTTCTCGCGCTGGTTGAGTCCCGCCGCGGGCTCGTCGAGGAGCAGCAGCTTGGGTCCGCTCGCGAGCGCGCGTGCAATTTCCAGGCGGCGCTGCAACCCGTAGGGGAGGTTGCGCGCGAATGCCTCGGCGTAGCTCTCGATGCCGAGCCGGCGCAACTGGTCGAGCGCGCGCTCCTCCACTTCTTTCTCCTCACGGCGCTCGGAGGGCAGGCGGAAGACGGAATCCCAGACCTTGGCGTGCATCCGGCAGTGCTCGCCGACCATGACGTTGTCGACGGCGGTCATGAACGAGAAGAGCCGGATGTTCTGGAACGTTCGCGTGATGCCGAGCCTCGTGATCCTGTGCGGTGCGAGGCCGCGGATGCTCTTGCCCTGGAACCGGATGTCGCCGCTGGTCAGCGGGTAGAGGCCCGTGATGCAGTTGAACGCGGTGGTCTTGCCGGCGCCGTTGGGGCCGATCATCGAGACGATCTCCTTCTCGCCCACCTCGAAGCTGACGTCCTGCACCGCGTGGAGACCGCCGAACACCTTGGAGATGTGATCGACCTCGAGAATGGCCGTCATCAGCTCGCCTCGACCTCGGCGAGCAACTCCACGGCGCCTCCCCTGGTCAACTCGACCTTGCGGGCCTTGCTCGGAAGGAGTCCGGCAGGACGCAGCAGCATGATGCCGATGAGGATGAGGCCGTAGAGGATGTACACGTACTGACTCACGTTGAAGTTGCCGAGCTGTGTGAGGCCCGTATTCGTCCCGAGGGTGCCCATCCACTGCTGTGCGTTGGGGATGATCCAGTTGATCACGAACGCGATCACCACGGCGCCGACTGCCACACCGGCGATGTTCCCGATACCGCCAAGCACCACGGTGCTCAGCACGGTGACCGACACCGCGAACTGAAAGTTGTCAGGCGTGACGGTGCCGAGCATCGCACCGAAGAACGCTCCGGCGAATCCGCTGACGCACGCGCCGATGCTGAAGGCGAGCAGCTTCGTCGATACGGTGTTGATGCCGGTTGCTGCGGCGGCGACCTCGTCCTCGCGGATTGCCACCCAGGCACGCCCCAGACGGGATCGCTCGATGTTGCGCAGTGCAACAACGATCAGCGCGACAAGGATCAGCAGCAGCCAGAAGTAGAACTTCGTATTGGCAGGCACCGCGCCGAGCTGCCCGAGGTTGAAGCCGCCGAACTTCGCCGGGTCCGCGGCGAGGCCGTTCGGTCCTCCGGTCGCGCCGAAGACATTGTTCGTCGCCAGGTCGGGGATGATCTCGCCAAATCCGAGCGTGACGATCGCGAGGTAATCACCTCGAAGTCGCAACGTCGGCGCCCCGAGCACCGCGCCAAAGACTCCGGCGATCGCCGCTCCCAGGAAGATGATGAAGATGAACGGAAGGTGCAGGCCGTACCTCTGACCGGCGAGTGACGCAGCCGTGTACGCGCCAATTGCGAAGAAGGCCGCGTACCCGAGGTCGAGGAGTCCGGCGAATCCGACGACGACGTTGAGCCCGAGCGCCAGCAGGATGTACACGGCGGCGAAACGAGCGCCCCATCCGACGAAGTCGCCCGCCTCGTTGAATATCAGGGGGAATGTGGCTCCAATCGCGAATGCGACAGCGGTGAACGCGATGCTCGGATGGCGAATGATCCAGGGTTTGAACCCGTAGCCGAACGCGCAGAGCGCGAACCCGGTGAGCGTCATCCAGACGGCGTTGTCGGTGAACGAGTACTGCGTGAGCACACCGAAGAGCGGTTCCTCATGTACTACGCCGACCAGAATCGCAATTGCGGCAGTCGATATCGCGCCGGCGACGCTGAGGAGTGCTCTCCCTCCGGAGAAACGTGGATCGAGGCCGCGCCTGCGTCTGATGAAATCATCCACGAGGCCGGCGATGAGCGCGAGCATGGCAGCCCCATTCAGATAGATGAGCACGGTCCCGATGCCCGTGAAGCTGAGGACAGCATCCATAGGGCTGTACCCGATGCCGTTGGTCGTCTCTCCGACGTACCACGGGAGGAACCATCCGGAAACGATCAGCGCGAGACCGCAGAGCACGATGATTCGGAAGACGCCGGTCGACTCCTCGGCTGCTGTGGCGGGGACTGCTTCCTGCGCAGCGGGCCGAGTCTCGGTCTGAGCCGGCGAGGGTGTTGTCACGTCAGGCACGGTCGGCGACCTGCATTCCGAAAAGGCCGGTCGGACGCAGCGTCAGGATCAGGATGAGGATCCCAAAGATGATCGGGTCGCTCCATGCGCCGCCGTTCGGAATGAGGTAGCTGGCGAATGCCGCTACGAGACCGATGACGAAGCCGCCGACGCCGGCGCCCAGTATGTTGCCGATCCCGCCGAGCACCGCAGCAGTGAAGGCGATGATGCCGAACTCGTACCCGAGATTCCACTGGATGACGTGGTAATGCGTGTCGTAGACCACACCCGCCGCAGCCGCGAGCGCCGACCCGATGAAGAACGTCGCGGCGATCGTCCCGTTGAGGTTGATGCCGCTCAACTGAGCGGCGTCACGGTCCTGCGCTGACGCGCGCATCGCCTTGCCCAGCTTGCTGCTCTTGATGTACCGCTGCACGCCGAACATCAGCAGGATCGCGAATGCGATGACGAAGATGTCCGTCCAGCGCACCGGGACGGCATTCGCGCCGCTGCCGATCGTGAAGGCGTTGCCTGCGATCCAGGTGTCCATGTTGCCCGTCGCATAGTTGCCGCCGATGCCGCTCGACGGGACGAAGAACGCGAACATGATTCCCTCGAGCAGGAACGACATTCCGATCGCGGTGATCAGTGCGGCCAGCCGAGGCGAGTTGCGGAGCCGCCGGTAGGCCACGCGCTCGATGAGCATGCCCGTCAGTCCCGCCAGCACCATGGTGATCGCGATCAGGATGACGAGGGCCGCGATCAGTCCGAGGAGACCGTGCTGGGTGGCAAGCCCGTTAAGCGGGAGATTCAGCTTGTCGGACAGGCCGACGATGAAGATCGCGTAGAAAGCGCTGAGTGTGAAGACGTCGCCGTGCGCGAAGTTGATCAGCTCGATGATCCCGTACACCATCGTGTAGCCGACCGCGATCAGCGCATAGGTCCCGCCGATCTGCAGGCCGATGATGACCTCGGCGCTGGTGCCGTACACGCCGTGCAGCGCCACGGACAGGACGAGAATCAGGACGATCGCGGCCCCCACGCTCAGTGGGAACTTCGATCCCTGCAAAGCGAAGCGGAGGGAGGTACGACCTCCCTCCGCTCTCGTGCTCACTTTTGTGTTGGAGAGTTTGCCGGCTGCTTTAGGAAGAGCTAGCCGTCACGTTCTTGACCCACGTCCACTGCCCGTTCTGGACCTGCCAGACGGTGATGAGACCGTTGGTCGTGTCGCCGTTGGCGTCGAACGCAGTCGTCCCGATCGCGCCGGAGTAGCTGATCCCCGCGATTGCTGCGCGAACCGACTCGCGGAATCCGGTCGGGCTGGCGGGGATGGTCCCGCCATTCGCCGTGACGACCTGCTTGACGGCCTGAAGGATGATGTTCATCGAGTTGTACGCGTTCGCCGAGTACGCACCCGGAGCGGAGTTGTACTTGGCCATGTACGCACTCACGAAGGTGGTCGCCGAGCTGAGCTGGCTGACATTCGGAGCGGCGATGGTGGAGTAGGACCCGTTGCCGGCCGAGCCTGCGTCGCCGGTGAACTCGGTGTCCTGGATGCCGTCTCCACCCATGAAGTTGACGCTGCTTCCGAGGCCGGCCGCCGCCATCTGGGACCGGAGGATGCCGCCGCCGTTGCTGGACGTGCCACCGAAGAAGATCAGATCGGCGCCGTCCGCCTTCGCGGTCTGCAGCTGCGTGCTGAAGTCACGCGTCGTGCCGGGGAGGCTGGCGTGACCGACAACCGCTCCGCCGTCCTTCGTGTAGTCGGTGGTGAACGTTGCCGCCAGGCCCTGTCCGTAGGTCTCCTGGTCGTCGAAGACGAACGCCTTCTTGGACATGAGCGTCTGGGTGGCGAACTGGGCGTCCGCCGATCCCTGTGCGATGTCAGTCGCGCAGACCCGGAAGAAGGTGATCTTCCCGCTCGGGCGAAGGGAGAGCGTGTTGATCGTCGAGTTCGACCCGGGGATCGTCAGTCCGGGGTTGGTGCACGACGGGCTGATCTGCGCGAGGTCCGCCGCGTTGGCGATCGGCTGCTCGGCCTCGCATACGCTCGAGTTGAAGGGGCCGACCACGCCGACGACGGCAGCGTTGCCGGCAAGAGCGGTCATGTTGGCTGCGCCCTGGTTCGGGTCGTGCTTGCCGAGGGCGACCGAGGCGTCGTCCTTGTCAATCTCGGTGAACGTGCACGAGCCGCCCAGGAGGTGGTTGGCGTTGGCCTGAGAAACCGCGAGCTGAGCGCCCTGCAGAGTCGGCATGCCGTCGGATGCGTCCGAACCGCTGGTTGGAAGTTCGGTCGCGACTGTGACTGTGCCAGTGCAACTGGCTGCTCCCGGGGAGCCCCCGGTTCCGGTGCTCGACGTACCGCAGGCGGCGAGTGCCCCTATCGCGGCAATCGACGCAATCGACAAAAACCCGAGCGTGGGCTTGACCATGTGTTGGTTTCTCCTCTCTCTGCGAGGCATTGCTGGTGAGGGTGTGTTGTGTACACGCGAGAGTGACGGGTTGTCAATCGCCCATTGGAACGAGCCTTCTCCGGGAGCCCGTTTTGGCAGCCGCTCCAAGGAGGCTCTCAACCTCGCTAGGATCGTCGTCATGGTCTTCGCCGCCATCGCGAGTGGTCTGAGTGCAGCGTTCGCTGTCGTCGTCTTCCTCAGATTCCTGCGGAGCCGCCGCCCGGCATTCGCGGCCTGGACCCTCGGGCTGCTCATCTTTGCCGGCGCGGCCGCGTTCCAGGCGGCGGGCGAGACGGGCGGCTGGACGCCGGTGACCTTCCGGGGCTTCTACCTCCTCGGCGGCGTGCTCGGGGTGATCTACCTCGCGCTCGGGACGATCTTCCTCCTGGCGCCTCGCAGGGTCGCGTGGGCGTGCGCCATTGGGCTTGCGGCGATCACGATCGTGCTCGCTGTCGACGCGGCGGTCATCCCGGTCGACGCCGCCAAGCTGACCACCGCCAAGGGTGTGCTCGGCGACGCGATCCAGCAGGGGTCGCTGCTCTTCATCGGGGTGGTCTTCCTCAACATCATCGGGACGCTCGTGCTCGTCGGCGGGTCGGCATGGTCCGCGTATCGCTTCGTTCGCGACCGGGCGGGGATCGACCGGGTCATCTGCAACGTGCTGCTCACCGCTGGCGCACTGATCATCGCAGTCGGGTTCTCGGCCGCCAAGACGGTCGGCATCGGCAACCTCGACGTCCTCGGAGCCTACGAGGCCGCCGGGATCGCGATCATGTTCGCGGGCTTCCTCGCTCTCGGCAGAGTCGGGGTCCGGCACACTGCGTCGTCACCCTCAGGACCCGCGACCGCAACGACCGGATCGTGAGCGGACTGCTGGCGGCCGCGGATGCGGCGACATGGCGTGAGCGCGACTCCGAGCTGATCTCTCCGGCGTACCACCGGTACTCGGACCTTGTCGTCGAGAGCGCCGAGGGCGCGCACCTCCACACCGTCGACGGGCGGGACGTGCTCGACTTCGGGTGTGGCATCGCGGTCACGAACCTCGGCCATCGCCACCCGGCGGTGGTCGCCGCGGTGCACGCGCAGGTGGACCGCCTCTGGCACACGTCGGTCACCGCGTATCACCCGCAGATGATCGAGGCGGCGGCCGCGCTCGTCTCCATCACGCCGCCGAGCCTCGACCAGGTGTTCCTCACCAACAGCGGCGCGGAAGCCGTCGAGGGTGCGATGAAGCTCGCACGGCGGTCGACCGGTCGCACCGAGATCATCGCGTTCGTGGGCGCGTTCCACGGGCGGACGTACGGGGCGCTCTCACTGACCGCGAGCAAAGCGTCGTACCGGCGTGGCATGGGGCCGCTGCTGCCGGGCGTCCATCACATCCGCTACCCGCACTGCTTCCGCTACTGCTCCCACCCCAAAGGCGCGGCGTGCGACCTCGTCGAGCGCGAGCTGGACCTGCTGTTCAAGACGACTGTCGCTCCCGACACGGTCGCGGCGATCATCGTCGAGCCCGTGCAGGGTGAGGGCGGCTACGTGGTCCCGCCGGCGTCGTTCATGCCTCTGCTGCGCAAGGTCTGCGACGAGCACGGGATCCTCCTCGTCGCAGACGAGGTGCAGAGCGGGTTCGGCCGGACGGGGCGGATGTTCGCCGTCGATCACACCGGTGTCGAGCCGGACATCATGTGCCTCGCGAAAGCGCTCGGCAACGGCATGCCGATCGCGGCGATGGTCGCGAGACACCGCGTGATGCGCGCGTTCCACGAAGGTGAGCACGGCACGACATACGGTGGCAACGCAGTCGCCTGTGCAGCCGCGATCGCGGTCATCGAGACGCTCACGCGCGACCGCATCCCGGAACGCGCCGAGCGGCTCGGCCGCACGGTGCTGGAACGGGCGCAGGCGTGGCAGGCGGACATCCCCGCGCTTGCGGACGTGCGCGGGCTCGGCCTCATGATCGGCCTCGAGTTCATGCACAAGGGCGCGCCCGCGGCGCGGCTCGTCGATCGGATCGTGACCAACGCGCTCGCCCGCGACGTGCTGCTGCTGTCCTGCGGTGTCGACGGCAACGTCATCCGCCTGATCCCGCCGCTGACGATTCCCGAGTCGGAGCTCGATGCGGGGCTCGACGTGCTGGAAGCGGCGATGCGCGAGGAGACCGCGAAATGACCGTGGTGAGCACCGCCGTCGAGGTGGGCAACCTGATCGGTGGCGCGTTCCGCTCCGCGTCGTCCGGCCGCACCTTCGAGTCCCGCAACCCGGCCCACCACGACGACGTCGTCGGTGTGTTCGCGCGCAGCGACGCGGCCGACGTCGACGCGGCCGTCGCAGTTGCGCGCACGGCGTTCGACAGCTGGCACCGCACTCCGTGGCCGGCGCGTGCCGCGATCATCCTTCGCGCCTCGGAGCTGCTCGAGGAGCGCAAGGAAGAGCTGGCACGCCTCATGACACGCGAGATGGGCAAGGTGCTCACCGAGGCGCGCGGTGATGTGCAGGAAGCGATCGACATGGGCAAGTTCATCGCCGGCGAAGGCCGCCGCGCGTATGGCGAGACGGTGCCGAGCGAGCTGCGCGACAAGTGGGCGATGACCATGCGTCAGCCCTTCGGCGTCATCGGCTGCATCACGCCCTGGAACTTCCCGATCGCGATCCCGTCCTGGAAGATCTTCCCCGCCGTGATGGCCGGCAACGCGGTCGTGATCAAGCCGGCGGAGGACACGCCGCTCTGCGCGCTGCGGTTCGTCGAGGCGCTCGAGGACGCCGGTCTTCCCGCAGGCGTCGTCAACGTGGTGTTCGGGTTCGGTGAGGAAGCCGGTGCCGCGCTCGTGCAGCACCCGGATGTCGCCGCGATCTATTTCACGGGGAGCGTCGACACCGGCCGGATCGTGTCCGAGACATGCGGACGGCTGCTGAAGAAGTGCTCGCTCGAGCTCGGTGGCAAGAACGCGATCGTTGTCCTTGACGACGCCGACATCGAGCTCGCGGTTGACGGCGCGCTCTGGGGAGCCTTCGGGACGTCCGGACAGCGCTGCACCGCGTCGTCGCGTCTGATCGTCGGCCATGGTGCGCTCGGTGAGTTCACGTCGCGACTCGTCGAGCGCGCATCGGCGCTGCGACTCGGCGACGGACTCGATTCGAACGTGGACGTCGGCCCGGTCATCAACGAGACCCAGCTGCGGCGCATCCATTCGTACACCGGCATCGGCCGGGACGAGGGCGCGTCACTGCTGCTCGGGGGAGAGATCGCCGGCGAGGGAGACCTCGCCGACGGATGGTTCTACCGACCCACGGTGTTCGCCGATGTGAAGTCGACGATGCGCATCGCGCAGGAGGAGATCTTCGGCCCGACGACGGTGATCATGCCGGTCGGATCCGTCGAGGAGGCCATCAGGGCCGCGAACTCCACCCAGTACGGGTTGAGCCTCAGCGTGTACACCAACGATCTGCGCACCGCGTTTCATGCGATACACGAGCTCCACTCGGGGATCGTCTACATCAACGCGCCGACGATCGGCGCGGAGATTCAGCTTCCCTTCGGCGGGACTCGCAACACGGGCAACGGCCATCGCGAAGCCGGCGGCCACGTGCTCGACGAGTTCAGCGAATGGAAGTCCATCTACATCGACTACAGCGGACGCCTTCAGCGCGCTCAGATCGACACCGAGTGAGCTGAACCGTGAACGGACTCGAGGAGCGGTTCACGAAGCACGAGGGCAGGCCGCTGCGCTACCTCACCGGCGGGACGGGGCCTCCTCTGGTGCTCTGCCACGGGTTCATCGGATCGGCGGAGAACTTCTCCGACTGGTTCGACATCCTGCTCTCGCGCCGGACGATCATCGCGCCGGATCTCCCCGGCTTCGGTCGCTCCGCGCCGCTCTCGGGGGGGCACACGACGCCCGCACTGGCACGCGCGGCGCTCACCGCGGCGCTGGACGCCGGCGTCGACCATTTCGATGTCGCGGGCCTCTGCCTGGGCACGCCGGTGGCCCTCGCGCTGCAACGCGCACGTCCGGCTGCCACAGGGCGGTTGATCCTCCACACCCCGCTGGTCGCGCCGGCGCTCATCAGGCGCAGGTTTCACCTGCAGGTCGGATTCATGCTCGCGCCCGTGGTCTATCCCGGGATCGTGTGGCTCGCGCACCAGCGAACCATGAGTGACATCTACAAGCGCTTTATGGTCGAGGGCAAGGACGTCGACCCCGCGTCGGCGCAGGCGAACTTCGACAACCAGCTGCTGGCGGACCCTCGCGCCTCGCGCGAGTGGCTGCACGACGCCCTCCGCCGCGACGACCTCGCCCAGGTCCGCGGCTCGGGGCGTCCGACGTTGATCCTGGTGGCGGAGCACGACCGCATCGTCAACGTGCCGCGTCTCGAAAGCGCCGTCGCCGGGATCGACGGCATCTCGTGCGACGTCATCCGGCAGGCGGGGCACGCGTGGAGCCCGGAGCTGTCACGCCGCCAGCGAGCGCTGATCGCTGCCTTCCTCGACGACCTGCCGCTCCCGGCATCGACCGCCGCCGGCGTCGCCGCCGCATAGCGACACTCATGGCGGATGTCACCGGACCAGGTGTCGACCTCGACGCCGACCGCGCGATCATGGCCTTCGTCCGCGACTCCCGCAAGGGACGTGACCTCAAGCGCGTGGGGCAGTTCCTGCTGATGTTCACCGCGGCGACGCGGCACCGGTATCTGAACTACGCGATCCCCGACGACGGCGCCGCACCGTCGCATGCCGAGCTTGACGCACTCGTTGACGCCTTCCACAGGGCCGACCGCATCCCCCGCCTCGAGTTCCTGCCAACTGTGGCACCATTGCTCGAGGCACGCCTGCTGGACCACGGGTTCGCGGTGGAGGAGCGCCTGCCGTTGATGACGTGCACGCTGAGCAGCCTGCGTGTGCTCGAACCGCCCGAAGGCGTCTCGCTCGCAACGCCGTCCGGCGCCACCTCCATGCTCGCGCTCGCACGGTTGCAGCACGAGATCTTCGCGGACCCCGACCCGGCGGACGAGCGCAGCGTCGCGCGTCTGCGGGACATCCTCGACAACGGCGGACGAGCGCTGCTTGCGACGGACACGACGACGGCCGACCCGGTCGGTGCGGCTCAGACGGTGACTCCGGGTGGCGGTGCGACCGAGGTCGTCGGTGTCGCAGTCGCGCCGTCGCATCGACGGCGTGGCATCGCCGCTGCGATGGTGTCCGCACTCGCGCGCCAGTGCTTCGACGCGGGCCTCGTCACCGTGTTCCTCGAGGCCGCGCCGGGGGCGGACGGCGCGTACCGGAATGCCGGCTTCCAGCGGACCTCCACCAGCCTGCACATATCGTTGATGGGTGACTCCGACGCCTGATCCATCGCAGCCGGCAGAGCGCCGCTGGCCTCCGCCGGCGCTCCGGGTCCGGCCGTTCCGCTGGTACTGGGCGGCGCAGTGGCCGACTCTGCTCGGCACCTGGATGCAGGTGGTCGCGCTCGGGTATCTCGTGTATCAGCGGACCGGCAGCACGACGGCGGTTGCTGCGGTGGCCGCCGCGGACGGGATCCCCTCGGTCATCCTCTCGCTCGCCGGCGGCGTCCTCGCCGATCGCCTGCCGCGGCGGCGCATCCTGCTCGTCACGCAGTCGGTGCTCGGCCTGAGCGCGGGCTCGCTCGCCCTGCTCGTCGCGACCAATCACGCGACCTTCCTCGCGATCCTCATCGTCGCGATCGTGTTCGGCGCCACCGACGCGGCGGACCTTCCGACCCGCCAGGCGCTGGTCGCGGACCTGGTCGAACGCCATCTCGTCGTCAACGCAGTGGCCCTCGGCGCCGCGGCGATGAGCGCCACCCGCATCATCGGCCCGTCGATCGCCGGGCTCCTGATCGGATTCGCCGGTCCCGCTGTGTGCTTCGGCTTCCTCGCGGTCGCGTACCTCGCGCCGATCGCGGTGCTGCTGACGGTGATCCCCGACGTCGCGCCACTCCCGCGACAGGCCGGGGTCACGGCGTGGGGCGACCTCATCAGCGGGCTTCGCGTCGCGGTCGCCGATCCCCTCGTCCGCGGCGTCGTGATCGTCGCCTCAGTCCTGGCGTTCTGCGGCGTCTCGTACATGCCGTTTCTGCCTGTGCTGGCTAAAACGCAGCTGCACGTCGGACCCGAGGCGCTCGGGATCATGTACAGCGTCGGCGGCATCGGAGGGCTCGTCGGCGGGCTCGCGATCGCGTCGATGGGACGCGGTGCGGGGCGCCTCCAGCTGATGCTCGTCGGCGGCGTCGTCTACGCGGCCAGCCTCTTTCTCGTGGCACACGGCACGGCGCTCGGTGTCACGCTCCCGGCGCTCGTCGGCATCAGCTTCGCATTCGTCGCGGTGAGCACGTCGATGACCACGCTGCTCCAGACGGACACCGACCCACGCCTGCGCGGGCGGCTGCTCGGCATCTACGCCACCATCTTCGCGGGGCTCCAGCCGCTCGGAACGGTTGCGTACGGACTCCTCGCACACCCGGTCGGGCGGCTGTTCACCGCGATCGGCATCGGGGCGCTGCTGGTCGGCGCGACCACGGTCATCGTGGTCTTCACACCGTCCTTCAGAGCGCGCGTCGCCGGCCTGGCGGTCGCCGCGGCTGTCCCGGCAACGGCCCCCGATACACTGGCTTGAGGATGTTCCATGGACGGCGGGGGGTGGTTGCAGCCGCGTGCCTGCTCCTGGTCACCGCATGCAGCGCGAGCAAGGTCTCGACCACGGCGAAGCCCTCACCGGTGATCGCCGTCGTGGCCGGTGACCCGATCACCCTGGCGCAGTTCAACACCCGCTATACCAGCGCGCTGGTGAGCATCGAGCAGGGCGGTGGCCCGAGCAATGACGCGACGCAGACCACCGAGCTGCGCGAGACGATCCTGCGCTCGCTGATCATCGACACCGTCATCAGGGAGGAGGCCACCAAGCTCGGTCTCGAGGCGACGCCGAAGGAGATCCAGGCGCAGGTCGCCTCGGACGCGGCAGGCGACGGTGGGATGAGCCAGCTCGAGACGGACCTTGCGGGGGCGGGCGGCTCGATCGCCCAGCTCGAGGACGAGATCAGCTCCGACCTCAACGAGCAGCGTCTCGAGGACACGTTCGCGAAAGCGCGCGCCACGATGATCGAGCAGACGCTCGCCGGCGGCGCCGGCTTCATCGCGACCGCAAAGGAATTCTCCGATGACACCGGCACCAGCGCAAAGGGTGGCGACCTGGGCGTGCTCAGCGCGGCGACGCTGAAGACCTACGATCCCGCCTTCGCGGCCGCGGTCGAGGCACTTGCCGTCGGTGCGTACACGAAGACGCCGGTGCACGATGCCGGCGGCTACGACATCGTGCAGCTGTACTCGAAGTCGGCACAGGGATATGGCGTGCGCCACATCCTGGTCTACGCGGGGAATCCGTACAACGTGATGGATCGGCCCAACTGGTTCGCCGAGTCGCTGTTCAGCGACATCTCCATGCTCTGCACCCAGCATGCGATCGAGGTCACGCTGACCAACGCGGGCGGGAACCCGTGCACGGCGCCGAGCCCCAGCCCGTCGCCGTCCGCACCGAGCCCGACGCCGACCGCGAAGGGGTGAGGTGCTTTCTCGCGCTGCCGCTCGCTGATCCCGCGCTCACCGCCGCGGGGCGTGGCCAGGCAGCGCTTCGAGACCGGGTCGCCGACGTGCGGTGGGCTCGACCGGAAACCCTCCATGTCACCGTGCACTTCTTCGGCGAGATCGACGGCGAACGTGTCGCAGCAGCGCTCGGGTCGGTGCTCCCGGTCGCGGCGCGCACCGAGGCGTTCGATATGGCGCTCGACAACCTCGGGTCCTTTCCGCCGGTGGGAACGCCGCGCGTGCTCTGGCTCGGTCAGTCAGGTGAGAACGTCGCGCTGACCGCGCTCGCCGGCCGCTGTCGTGCGGCGCTGCGTGACGCCGGCTTTGCGGCCGACGAACGTCCATACCGGCCGCACTGCACGCTGGGGAGGCCGCGCCGGCACTGGAGCGCTGACGGCCGCGCAGCGTGGAGATCCGCGCGCGCCGAGCCTCCGGAGGTGATGCGCTGGACCGCGACCCGCCTGGTCCTCTACGACTCACGCTCCGCGCGTGGGGGCGCCGTGTACACGGAGCAGGCCGTGCTCCCCTTCGCAGCGTCCTGACGAAACCCGACTAGCGCGAACGCGGATCGCCGACCTCGGTGTCGATCCCGTAGTGCTCGAGTGCCGCGGCGACGACGTGACGGGGGAGACGGTCCTGCTGCGCGAGCCCGTCGAGGACCGCGACCGCAATCGACCCGGAATCGACCTCGAAGTGTCGTCGCAACGCGACACGCGTGTCGCTGCGTCCGTACCCGTCGGTGCCGAGCGGGATGAACGGCCCCGGGACGAATCGCCCGATCTGGTCCGGAACCGCCTTCATGTAATCGGTCACCGCGACGATGGGGCCGCCGTCGCCGCCCAGCTGCTCGTCGACGTACGACACGCGCGGCTCCGCGTCCGGATGCAACCGGTTCCAGCGTTCCACCTCGAGCCCGTCGATGCGCAGGAGCTGGAAGCTCGTCGCACTCCAGACCTCGGCCGCGACATCGTGCTGTTCGAGGAGCACCGCCTGCGCCTCGAGCGCCGCCTGCATCGCGCTGCCGCTCGCGACGATGCGCGCGCGATGGGTGCGCTCGCCGTCCGGACCGCGGTACAGATACAGCCCGCGGAGGATGCCGTCCTCGCTGCCCTCGGGCATCGGCGGCATTGGGTAGTTCTCGTTGTACAGCGTGATGTAGTAGAAGATGTCCTCGCCGTCGACGTACATGCGCTGCATGCCGTCGCGGATCACGGTCGCGAGCTCGTACGCGAAGGCCGGGTCGTAGATGCGCACGTTGGGGATCGCGCTGAACAGCAGCGGGGAATGTCCGTCCTCGTGCTGCAGTCCCTCGCCGTTGAGTGTCGTGCGTCCCGCGGTGCCGCCGAGCATGAACCCGCGGCCGCGCGAGTCGCCGAACGCCCAGATGAGGTCGCCGACCCGCTGGTAGCCGAACATCGAGTAGTAGATGTAGAAGGGGATCACCGCCTGGCCGTGGGTCGCATACGCGGTTCCCGCTGCGGTGAAGCTGCCCATCGACCCGGCTTCGGTGATGCCCTCCTCGAGGATCTGCCCGTCGACCGCCTCGCGATAGGACAGCACCATGCCGGCGTCGACCGGTTCGTAGCGCTGGCCGAACGGCGCGTAGATCTTCACCTCGCTGAAGAGCGCGTCCATGCCGAACGTGCGCGCCTCGTCGGGGATGATCGGGACGATCCGGTTGCCGATGCCGGGATCACGCAGAAGGTTGCGCAGCAGGCCGGCGAACACCATCGTCGTCGATGCCGCGCGCGTCCCACTGCCGCCGATGAACTCCGAGTACAGGGCGTCGCCGGGGAGCTCGAGTGGCTTGGAGCGAACCACCCGGCGCGGCAGCATGCCACCGAGCGCGCGCCGCCGCATCAGGAGGTACTCGACCTCGTCGGAGTCCGGGCCGGGGTGGTAGTAGGGAGGTTTGGCCTCCGCCAGCCGCTTGTCGGTGATCGGCAGCTCGAGCAGATCGCGGAACGCGCGCAGCTCCGCCTCGCCGATCTTCTTGATCTGGTGCGTCGAGTTGCGCCCCTCAAACCCGACTCCGAGGGTCCAACCCTTGACGGTGTGCGCGAGGATCACCGTCGGCGCTCCGCGCTGCTCGAGCGCGAGCTTGTACGCGGAGTAGACCTTGCGGTAGTCGTGTCCGCCGCGACGGAGATGGCGCAGGTCGTCGTCTGACAGATGCTCGACCATCTTGCGCAGGCGAGGGTCCGGACCGAAGAAATGTTCGCGGATGTATGCGCCGCTCTCGGTCGTGTACTTCTGGAACTCGCCGTCCGGCACGCGGTTCATCTGGTCGACGAGGACTCCGTGCACGTCGCGCGCGAGCAGCTCGTCCCACTCGCGCGCCCAGATGACCTTGATCACGTTCCATCCCGCCCCGCGGAAGATGCCCTCGAGCTCCTGGATGACCTTGCCGTTGCCGCGCACCGGGCCGTCGAGACGTTGCAGGTTGCAGTTGACGACGAACGTCAGGTTGTCGAGCTGCTCGCGCGCCGCGAGCGACAGCGCTCCCAGCGTCTCCGGCTCGTCGCACTCGCCGTCACCGAGGAAGCACCACACCCTGCTCTCACTCGTGTCGGCGATGTGGCGGTTGTAGAGGTACCGGTTGAAGCGCGCCTGGTAGATCGCGTTGAGCGGGCCGAGCCCCATCGACACGGTGGGGAACTCCCAGAAGTCGGGCATCAGGCGCGGATGCGGGTACGAGCTGAGCCCGTTCCCGCCCGTCTCCTGCCGGAAGTTGTCGAGCTGCGCCTCGCTGATCCGGCCTTCGAGAAATGCGTGCGAGTACATGCCCGGGGCCGCATGGCCCTGGTAGTAGATCTGGTCGCCCGAGGTCCCGTCGTCCTTGCCCTTGAAGAAGTGGTTGAACCCGACCTCGTACAGCGATGCGGCCGATGCATACGTCGAGAGGTGACCGCCGATGCCGTCGCTCCGCTTGTTCGCCCTGGTCACCATCGCAGCCGCGTTCCAGCGGACGATGCGGCGGATGCGACGCTCCATCTCCTCGTCACCGGGGAACCACGGCTCCTCGTCGGGAGGGATCGTGTTGATGTAAGGAGTCGACACCAGCGAGGGCACCGGCACCTGCAGACGCCGCGCGCGTTCGAGCAGCTTTCCGATCACGAACCGGGCCCGCACTGTGCCCTCGGCCGCGACGAGCGCATCGAGCGACTCGAGCCATTCGGTGGTCTCGGACGCATCCACGTCCGGGAGCTGGTGGAGGAAGGCGTCAAAGGTCATTGCGGAACGAGGATATACGCCAGGGGCCTCTGAACCGGGCGCTTTCGGACGTCCGGAGCACCAACCTGTGGTACTGTCTTGGCAAGTGCTCGCACCTCTGCGAGCCATGCCTCTTGGTGAACCCTCTCTCCGCCGGTCAACGGCGGGTCTCAAGAATCCGGCACACGACACTCGAGCGAGGGGATTCTGGGACGACGGAGACGATCCGGGTCCCGAGGTAGACACGGTGACAACGTTTGAATCCATCGGCGTGCGTCCGCGCACGTCCGCCGTTCTCAATCAGAACGGTTTCAAGGAACCCAACACTGTTCAGCAGGAGGCGATCCCGCCACTGCTTGGACGCCGGGACTGCGTCATCGAGGCGCCGACCGGTTCGGGCAAGACGCTCGCGTTCGTGGTCCCACTGGTGGAGCGGCTCGCCGGTCACCAGGGCCACGGCGCCCGCGCACTGATCGTGACGCCGACTCGCGAGCTCGCCACGCAGGTGAACTCGGTCATCCGCACGGTCGACCCCGCGCTGCGCACGGTGATCTGCATCGGCGGTGTCGGGTACGGTCCCCAGACCGGAGGGCTGCGCAACGCGCCGGACGTGATTGTCGGGTGTCCCGGAAGGCTTCTCGACCTGGCAAGCAACGGCATCGCGCGCCTCCGCGACATCGAGTACCTCGTGCTCGACGAGGCTGACGAGATGTTCGACCAGGGCTTTGCCCATGACGTCGAGAAGATCATCGGGATGTGCCCGACCTTCGAGAGCGGTGCCCGCCGTCAGACGGTGCTCGCCTCCGCGACGATGCCCGACTGGGTGCAGCGGATGATCACCAAGCACCTCCACGAGCCGGCCCGCGTGCGCGTCGTCAACGAGCAGGTCCCGTCGCTCGAGCACGGCGTCATGAACGTGGTCAAGTCGCAGAAGATCGACGCGCTCTCGCGGCTCCTGCGCCGCCAGCGCGCGACCGAGCTGAACCAGACGATCGTCTTTCACCGCACCAAGCACGGGGCCAAGAAGCTCGTCCGTGACCTGCTGCGCATGGGCCACACCGCGGGCGAGCTGCAGGGCAACCTCTCGCAGAACGCGCGGGATCGCGCGCTCGACTCGTTCCGAGCCAACAAGACCGAGGTGCTCGTCGCGACCAACGTCGCGGCCCGCGGGATCGACGTCGTCAACGTCGGCCTCGTCATCAACTTCGAGCTCCCCGAGACGCCGCAGTGGCTCACCCACCGAGTCGGCCGCACCGCGCGAAACGGCAATGAGGGCAAGGCGATCACGTTCCTCAGCGAGGAGGACGGCGAGCAGTGGCGCAAGCTGCGACGCCTGGGCGCCCCCGCGCTGCCGGAGATCGACGGCACGCTGCTGCTCACGACCGGTGAGTGGAAGCTCGGTGCGCCGCCGCGCGAGGCTACGCCAGCGCCTGCTCCAGGTCGGCCAGCAGGTCGTCGACGTCCTCAATACCGGCAGAGAGGCGTATCAGCCCGTCGCTGACGCCGACCCGGCCGCGCATCTCGGCGGGAATCGACGCATGAGTCATGAGCGCAGGGCTCTCCGCGAGAGACTCGACGGCGCCGAGTGACTCGGCGAGCGTGAAGACGCGGAGGCGTTCGAGGAACGACAGCGCGGCCTCGGCCGACGACACCTCGAACGACACCACGCCGCCGTAGCGGCCACCCATCTGCCGCTTGGCCAGCGCGTGACCCGGATGCTGCTCGAGCCCCGGATAGTGCACGCGGACGACGGCGTCCTGCCCTTCGAGCCAGCGGGCGATCGCCAGCGCGTTCTCGCACTGCCGCTCGACGCGCACCTGCAGCGTCTTCAAGCCGCGGAGCAGCAACCAGCAGTCGAACGGTGACGGCACCGCGCCGACCGCGTTTTGATGGAACCGCATCCGCTCCGCGAGCTCGCCGTTGGAGGTGAGCAGCGCGCCACCCAGCACATCGCTGTGCCCGCCGAGGAACTTGGTCGAGCTGTGCATCACGATGTCCGCGCCCAGCTCGAGCGGACGCTGCAGCACGGGGCTTGCGAAGGTGCTGTCGACGGCCATGAGGGCGCCCCCACCGTGCACGACCTCGCTCACCGCCTCGAGGTCGACAACCCGGAGCAGCGGGTTGGTCGGCGACTCGAGCCACACGAGTCGCGTTCGATCGGTCATCGCGGCGACGATCGCCTCGGGGTCGGTCGGGTCCACGGAGGTGAACGTCAGCCCGTAGCGCTGGAAGACCTTGTCGAAGAGCCGGAACGTCCCCCCGTAGACGTCCTCGGTGAAGACGACGTGGTCGCCGGGATCGAACAGGAACATCAGCGTCGAGGTCGCTGCCAGGCCGGATGCGAAGGCGAGGCCGTGGTCGGCGCCCTCGAGCGACGCGAGGCATTCCTCGAGGTTCGCCCGAGTGGGGTTGCCCGAGCGCGAGTACTCGTATCCCTGGTGCCGGCCGGGAGACTCCTGCGCGAAGGTCGTGGCGAGGTGGATCGGGACGACGACGGCGCCGGTCGCCGGATCCGGTCCCTGCCCCGCGTGCAGCGCGCGCGTGGCGAGCCCGTGCTGCCGGCGCGGCACGCCGGTCAACCGCGACCGCGGCGGGCGACGAACTCGAGCAGGTCGCTGCGGGTGATCACGCCGACCGGCTCGTCGCCCTCGACCATCATCAGCGCGGGCTCGCCGCCGAGCAGGGCTTCGAACGCCTCCTCGATCGGCGCCCCGGCCGCGATGCGGGCGAAGGGCGGGTCCATCGAGGTCGAGACTGACGTTGTCACGACGGTCGGGTCCCGGTAGATCCTGTCCAGCAGCGTGCGCTCCTGGATGCTGCCCACCACGCCGTCGAGCGTCGACTTGCCGTTCTCGGTGACGAGCAGCTGTGAGATGCCGTACTGCTGCATGAGGTCGATCGCCTCACCGACAGTCTTGCCGGCGCCGACGCTCACCAGCTCCGGGACGTGGTCGGTGTGCGCGGAGTTGATCACCTCGCGGACGCGTGCCGGGACCAGCCGCTGCAGGTACCCGTTCTGGCGCATCCACTCGTCGGAGAAGAACTTGCTGAGGTAGTTCCGGCCGGTGTCGGGGAGGAGCACGACGATCACGTCATCGGGCTTGGAGTTGACCGCGACCTGGATCGCGGCATGCAGCGCCAGGCCGGAGGAACCGCCGACGAGGATGCCCTCCTGCCGCGCCAATTTCCGCGCGGCGACGAAGCACTCGCGATCGGTCACCTGGATGAACTCGTCGACGATATCGCGGGTGAAGGTGCCCGGCCAGAAGTCCTCGCCGACACCCTCGACCTTGTACGGGGCGATGTCGCCGCTGTAGATCGAGCCCTCGGGATCGGCGCCGATGACGCGGACCGCCGGGTTCTGCTCCTTCAGGTATTTCCCGACGCCGCTGATGGTGCCACCGGTGCCGACGCCTGCAACGAAGGTGGTGATCCGGCCGTCGGTCTGGCGCCAGATCTCCGGACCGGTCGTCCGGTAGTGTGCCTCGGGGTTGCGAGGGTTGAAGTACTGGTTCGGCTGGTATGCGCCGGGGACCTCACGGGTGAGGCGGTCGGCCACGGAGTAATAGGACTGCGGTGACTCGCGCTCGACGTTGGTGGGACAGATGACCACCTCGGCGCCGTAGGCGCGCAGCAGGCTGATCTTCTCCGCCGACATCTTGTCGGGCATGACGAAGATCATCTTGTAGCCCTTGATCGCCGCCGCCATGGCGAGACCGTGGCCGGTGTTGCCCGAGGTCGGTTCGACGATGGTGCCGCCCGGCCGCAGCAGACCGCGCTCCTCCGCGTCCTCGAGCATGGCAAGGCCGATGCGGTCCTTCACGCTCCCGCCTGGGTTCAACTGCTCGAGCTTCGCGAGGATGAGCGGCCGGAGCCCTTCGGTGACCTTGCTCAGCCGGACCAACGGGGTGTTGCCGACCAGGTCGAGGATGCTCTCGACGTACTCCACTGTCCGGCCATTCTATCCACGCAAGCCGGCGGTTCCTATTCCGTAACCGCCGTTCAACTTGTCCGGGCCACGGCATACTGACCCTGAATGGACCAGTCCGGGAGCCAGGACTTCACCGGGTCGCGCACGCGCGTTCCGGGGTACACCCTGGATCGGGGGATCAGCGTCGATCGCGCCGGCGCGCTTGTCGACGCCCACGACACGGCGTCCGGATCGCCCGTGACCATCCGGCTCCTGAGCCCCGCGCTCTCCTCGGACGCCGCGTTCCGACGTCAGGTGCGCCACGACATGGCGGCGCTCGCGATGCTGCGTCATCAGCACGTCCTCGCGGTGATCGCCTTCGACGATCGCGACGGCGCGATCGTCTACGAGGCCGTTGACGGCGTCACGCTGCGCCACATCGTCGACGTGAACGGCTCTCTGCCGCCCGCGGCCGCGCTCGTCGTGTTCGACGACTGCCTTGCCGGCCTCGAGGCGCTCCACGCCGCCGGGGTCATCCATCGCGACGTGCGGCCGGATGCCGTGACCGTCGACACCGGAGGCACCGCGATCCTCCGCGACGCCGGCGTTCCCGCTCCGCCGCTGCACCACGGGTGGCGCGCGGGGACTCCTCAATACATGGCGCCGGAGCTCTGGGCCGGCCGGCCGCACACGATCGCGACCGATCTCTACGCGGCGACCGGCGTCCTCGTCGACGCGCTCACCGGCGACCCGCCGTACCTCGGCACCGACCTGACGGGTCTCGGGGTGCAGCACACCCAGGCTGCCCTCCCGAGTGAGGCGGTGCCGATGATCGCCCGCGCGCTCGTGGTCAGTGGGCTCGCCAAGGACCCGCGTGATCGCCCGGCGAGCGCCGCGCTCTTCCGTCGCGACGTCGAGATCGCGGGCACGGCATTCCTTGGCGCCTCGTGGCGCGACAGTGGGCGCGCCTGGCTCGCCTCGACCGTCGCCGAGCGCATCGGCGACCCGGCGCCGACGCTGCTCCCGGTCGACGAGTTCGTCGACGAGGACGACGACACCCCGCTTGCCGGGATCGCGATCGACACCGCCGCCGACGAGCGCCAGCGGGGAGGTGTCGGCTGGAAGACCTGGTCGGTGGCGGGGGTGGCGGTGCTCGTGCTCGTGATCGTGATCTTCGCCGCGGTGAACGCGCTCGGAGGATCCCCGGTGCAGCTGTCGCCGACGCCGCCGACCGTGGCCGCTCCGCTGTTCACGCCGACCGCTGCGCCGCCGACTGACGACGGAGAGCCGGTCGCGAGTGACACGGCTGCGCCTGACACGTCGACCCCGTCACCGACGGCCGCACCCACGCCCACTCCGACCACCCCGCCGAACACAGCGCCGGTGACACTCGCTCCAACGCCGACACCGACCCCAACTCCAGGCCCAACGCCGACCCCCACGTAGCTGTCAGCGCGCCGGCGTCAACCCGTAGACGTCCGATGCGTAGTCGTTGAGCATCCGCGCGGCGGAGTAGCGCGGCCCGTTGGTTCGCAGCGACGCCCGTATCCGCTCCACCCACCCTCGCGGGATCCCGTGCTCGTCGCGCTGATAGAAGAGCGGGATGATCTCGTGCTCGATGATGTCGAAGAGGGTCGACGCGTCGCGTGAGTCCTGCATCGAGTGGTCGAAGAGGATGTCGCCCGGGATGGCCCAGCCGTTGGTGCCGTCGTATGCCTCGGCCCACCATCCGTCCAGCACCGACAGGTTGAGCCCGCCGTTCAGCGCGGCCTTCATGCCGCTCGTGCCGCTCGCCTCGAGCGGTGGGCGCGGTACGTTGATCCAGACGTCGCAGCCGGCGACCATGTTCAACGCGGTCTCGAGGCTGTAGTTGTCGAGGAACGTGAGCCTGCTCGCCTCGGCCTTGTCGCGTTTGAACCCGAAGAGGCTCTGGGCCGCGCGCTTCCCCTCCTCGTCCTGCGGGTGCGCTTTGCCCGCGAGCACCATCTGCACGGGCCGCGCGCTGTTCTCGAGCATCGCCTCGGCGCGCTGGGGGTCGAGCGTGAGCAGCTGAATACGCTTGTAGCCGGCGAGGCGGCGGGCAAACCCGAAGGTCAGCGCGTGCTCGTCGAAGCCATGCTCGGCCGCCTCGACATACCAGCGCGGCTCGTCGCGTGCGAGACGGCTCGCGACGCTGCGCTGGCGCACCTTCTGCACGAACTCGGCGCGCAGCGCGTTGCGCAGGTCCCACAGCTCCGCGTCGGGGATGTCGTCGACGCCGCGCCAGGTCGCCGGGTCCGCGGCGCGCGCCTCCCATCCGGCACCGAGGTGGCGATCGAGCAGGTCGCGCGTCCGGGGCGCCATCCACGTCGGGACATGGACGCCGTTGGTGACGTGTCCGATCGGCACCGTGTCCGCGGGTCGCTCGGGGAACAGCGACTGCCACATCTGACGCGCAACCTCACCGTGCCGCCTGCTCACGCCGTTGCGCGCGCGGCTCATCTTGATGCCGAGCGGCGTCATGACGAACTGCTCGTGGGGATTGTCGGGGCGGGTGCGGCCGAGGTGCAGGAACCCGTCGAGGTCGAGCCCCACCTGCTCGGGGTAGTCGCCGAGGACCTCGACGATCTCGCTGACGTCGTACCCCTCGTTGCCGGCGCTCACCGGCGTGTGGGTGGTGAACACCGTGTGCTCGCGCGCGGAGGTGAAGGCCTCGTGCCGCGAGCGTCCTTGTGCCATCTGCCGGCGCGCCATCTCGAGTGGCGCCAGCGCGCCGTGGCCCTCGTTGAGGTGGACGACGCAGGGATCGATGCCCATCGCATCGAGGACGCGCATCGAGCCGATCCCGAGCAGCGCGTACTGGGCGAGGCGGGTCGGACGGTCGGCGACGTAGAGGCGGCTCGTGATCCACTGGTCGATCGGCGAGTTCTCCGGCCGCTGCGCGTCGAGGAGGTAGAGCGGGGTGCGCCCGATGTCGAGCCGCCACACCTGGACGGTCACGTCACGTCCGCGCAGGGGCACGGTGACGGTCAGCGGCGTGCGATCACCGTTGGTGACAAGAGCGGCAGGGACGCGCTCGGGGTCGACCTGCAGCCAGTACTCATGCTGATAGCCCGACTGATCCATCCGCTGCTGGAAATATCCCTGGCGGTAGAGGAGGCCGACGCCGACCATCGGAAGCGCCATGTCGGATGCCTGTTTGAGGATGTCGCCCGCGAGCACGCCGAGACCACCCGCGTAGATGGGCAGCGAGCGGTGCACCGCGAACTCGGCACAGAGGAAGGCGACCGGGCGCACCGGCGTTGCCTTTCCCTCCATCGACGGACGTCCCAGCTCCTGTTCGAGCGCCGCGAGCATGGTGGCGATCCGCTCGCGCAACGCCGCGTCGCCGGCCGCGCGCTCGAGCGTCGCGGACGTCGTCTCGTGGAGCAGGCGGATCGGGTTGTGGTTGCTGGCTGACCACCGTGCCGGGTCGATCATCCGGAAGATGTCGTCCCCGCCGGGCCACCACGACCAGAGGTAGTTGTACGCGAGCCTCGCGAGCGGCTCGAGCTCTCGCGGGAGCCGCGCGGCGAGGTCCGCGGCCGCGCGATCGACGTCCTCACTGCCGTCGGCGAGGGTTGCAGTGGCAAGCTCGGTCATGCGGCCGCGCCTCGCCCGGCAATCGCGGCGACCAGCGCGGCAACGCCCGCCTGCGGGCCGCTCTCATGTCCGAAGACCGCGGTGCCCGCGACGAGCACGTCCGCGCCGGCATCGACACACGCCCGCGCGTTGCTCGCGTCGACCCCGCCGTCGACCTCGACCTCGGTCTCGAGGCCCTGGCGCTCGATCTCGCCGCGGAGCTGCTCGACCTTGTGCAGCGTGCGGGGGATCAGGCGCTGGCCACCGAAACCGGGATCGATCGTCATCACGAGGGCGAGGTCGCACGCCTCGAGGATGTCCTCGAGCATGGCGGCGGGCGTGCTCGGGTTGATCGCCGCGCCGGCGCGGCAATCGAGTGCGCGGATCGCGGTCAACGTTCTGTGGAGGTGCGGGCTCGCCTCGTAGTGCACGGTGATCGCGTCGGCGCCCGCGCTGGCGAAGGTGTCGAGGTGCCGGTCCGGGTTGACGATCATCAGATGCAGTTCGAGCGGGAGCGACGTCTCCCGACGGAGGACGCGGACGGTGTCGGTCCCGAACGTGAAGTTGGGAACGAAGACCCCGTCCATCACGTCGACGTGGATGCGCTCGGCGCCGCTGTGCTCGAGATCGCGCGCCGCCTGCGCGATGTGCCCGAAATCAGCGGCGAGCAGGCTCGGCGCAATCCGGACCGCGTCGCGGCAGGGCGTCCAGGTGGAGCGTGGCATCGCGCGGATTCTGCCAGACAGGGGTACGCAGCCCCCGAGAGTCATGAACTCGTCATCGAGTTCGTTCAACTCCCGTCCGGATAGCCACCCCGGTGAAGCACCATCGGGAAGTGCGGGAGCGTGTCGGGCCTGCGGACGGACGCGCGCCAGCCGTCGGGATAGGGCTCCAACCCCGCGAAGAGCGGCGACGGCCCTCCATCCGGATCGCCCACGAGCGGCTCGAGCGATGCCCGAAGGGCGCCGATCCTGGATTCGCCGAGGCGCTCCGCCCACCGCGTCTCGAGGAGCGCGACACGGTCCCGGAGCGCGTCTCGCGCCACAAGGCCGGCTGGGGTGAGGCGCACCACCTTGCCCCTCGGTGCAGCCGGATCCGGCTCGGTGGCCGTGAGACGTCGCTTCTCGAGAATGCCCAGCGCCATGTCGATCGCCTCCCTGGACACACCCGATATTCGCGGCAGCTCCTGGAGGCGGACAGGACGCTCGTGGAGGACGCGAAGCACGTCGGCACTGATCGCCAGCGAGACGCGTGGCTGGAACCCGGTTTCGAACTCCGTCGCGAAGGCGACGAGCGGCCGGGCGAGCAGGGCCGGCAGCGCGAGATCGGCGGCCGCGCTGCCGGCCGGATGCGTGCCCGCCGGAGTGGGATCGCTCGTAAACAGGCCGTAGCCGAGGATCGGCATGCAGTCGGGAAGTGATCCATCGAGCTCGCTGACCAGGGCGACCAGCGACGCCGTCAGCGAATCGATCTTCGCGCGCCCGAACCGGTCTTCCCACCGCTGCTCGATGACTCCGTCGAGCGAGTGCCACACCTCCTGAGCCCTGCGCCCGCGGTTCGTGGCGCGGACAAGGAGATCGCCGGCCGGAGGCTTGGCCCGGGAGTCACCCGGAGCGGGCTCGACGTAGATGTACCGCCAGCGCCGCATCCCATTGAGGTTCGTCGCGGTGCGCGCGAGGCGCTCCAGCTCGCGAACCGGCATCCACTGCTCGCCCACGTAGCGCATGCAGTTGAGCCACATCACCATCGAGGTGAGCCAGAGCCCGTGGCTCGAGCTCACGGGGCGCCCGCCCGCCGTGGTCCAGTGGGGCACCCGATGCTCGAACTCGTTGTCGAACTCGATCGTGAAGGCGACCAGCGCCTGTGAGAGCAGCGTGGGCAGCGGCAGGCGCTCGGCCATCGGTCCCTAGGTGGGCGTGCCCGCGGCCGCGGCGTCGAGGAACCAGACGAGCGCGCCGTCAGCGGGCCGGACGCGGGATGCGGGCACCGTGCCCTCCGCGGTAGCGGCAAGGGCTTCGCGCTTGCCGGCCCCCGTCACCATGTAGGCGATGGACGCCGCTGCGTTGAGTGCCGGGAACGTCAGCGTCATGCGGTCGAATGGCTCGTAGTCGGCGAGTCCGCGCGTCGCCCAGCGGTCGGTGACGTCGAGCGCCGGGGTCCCGGGGAACAGCGACGCGGTGTGCCCGTTCTCGCCGAGGCCGAGCAGGATGACGTCGAGCCGCGGAGCGCCGCCGGCACCCGCGGGCAGGCTTGCGGCGAGGAGATCGGAGTAATCCGCAGCCGCTGTGTCGAGGTCCGGACGGTCGGCCGGCATCCGGTGCACACGCCGGGGATCGACCGGGACCTTGCTCAGCAACGTGCTCTGCGCGAGGTGGTAGTTGCTCGACGGATCATCCGCCGGACACGCGCGCTCGTCGCCGAAGTACACGGTCCATGCGGGCCAGTCGATGCGGTCATGCCACCTCGGAGAGGCGAGCACGTCGTAGAGGAGTCGCGGTGTGCTGCCGCCCGCAAGCGCTATCGAGAAGTCGTCGTGATCGGCAATCGCGCGCCGTGCCGCGTCGGCGACCCAGTCCGCAACCGCATCGGCGACCGCCGCAGGGCTCTCGCGCACGTCGCGCTCACCGAACAGCGTCACCGCTAGGGGCGATGCCAGGCGCGTCCGTCACGGGCCATGAACGCGTCCGACTCGTCCGGACCCCACGTGCCCGACTCGTAGTTCGGACTGTGCACGCGATCCGGCGGGTGAGCGCGCCACCCGTCGAGGATCGCGGTGCAGAACCGCCACGCCTCCTCGACCTCGTCCTCGCGCGCGAAGAGCGTCGGGTCGCCGAGCATGCAGTCGAGCAGGAGGCGCTCGTACGCGTCCGGTGACTGCTCACGAAACGCGGTGCCGTACATGAAATCCATGTTCACCGACTCGATGCGCAACGCCTGCCCGGGGATCTTCGCGCCGAAGCGAAGCGTGATGCCCTCGTCAGGCTGGATGCGGAGGACGAGCAGGTTCGGCTCGATCCCGTCGGCGGGCACCTGCCCCGATGCCACGGGAACGCTCCCCGCAAACGGCGAGTGGGGGACACGACGGAACTGGATCACGATCTCGGTTGCGCGCCTGTGCATCCGCTTGCCGGTGCGCAGGTAGAAGGGGGTCCCGGCCCAGCGCCAGTTGTCGATATCGACCTTGAGCGCGACGAAGGTCTCGCGCAGCGAGTTGGGCGCGACGCCCTTCTCCTCCCGATATCCGACAACGGGCTCGCCGTCGATGGTGCCCGCCGAATACTGTCCACGCACGGAGTGCGACAGGGCGTCGTCGGGATGGATCGGACGGACCGCCCGCAGCAGCTTCACCTTTTCGTCCCGGACCATCTCCGCCTGGAAGCTCGACGGCGCCTCCATGCCGACGATCGCGACGAGCTGCATGATGTGGTTCTGAACGATGTCGCGCAGCGCGCCCGCCTCCTCGTAGTACGAGCCGCGGCCTTCGACACCGATCTCCTCCGCAACTGTGATCTGCACATGGTCGATGTACTGCCGGTTCCAGAGCGGTTCGAAGATGCCGTTCGCGAACCGGAACACGAGGAGGTTCTGGACGGTCTCCTTGCCGAGGTAATGGTCGATGCGGTAGATCTGCTCCTCGATGAATGCCGTGTGCAGGCGCTCGTTGAGCTCTCGCGCGGTTGCGAGGTCACGTCCGAACGGCTTCTCGATGATGACGCGCACGAAGGTGCCGGGCGGTTGCGCGGTGAGACCGGCGGCGTTGAGGCGATCCGTGAGCGGCATCACGGCCCCGGGCGGCGTGCTGAAGTAGAAGAGCCGGTTGCCACCGGTGCCGCGCTCGCGGTCCACGGCCTCGAGCACATCGCGCAGCGGCTCGAGTCCATGCCCCGCGTCGTGGTCGTACGTGACGTAGCGCAGTCCCGCCGCGAAGCGCTCCCACACGTCGGCGCGGAGCGGCACACGACCGTGCTCATCGACCCCGGCGCGCATCTCCTCACGGAACTCGTCGTCGGTCATGTCACTTCGCCCTGCGCCGACCACCGTGAAACCGGCCGGCAGGCTGCCCTCGGAAGCGAGCGCATAGAGCGCGGGCACCAGCTTTCGCCTGGTCAGGTCGCCGCTCGCGCCGAAGATGACGATGCAGAACGGAACGGGAGTGCGCGGCTCACGGCGCCGCTCCTGCAGCGGGTGGTCAGCGGTCAGGACGATGGAGGCGTTCCCCCCGTCGCGGCCTCGGCCTTCACCGGATGACCACCGAACTCGTTGCGCAGCGCGGCGATCACCTTGTTGCCGAAGCCGTCGGGCAGGCGCGACTGGTAGCGCGCCATCAACGACATCGCGAGCACCGGGGCGGGCACCGACAGCGTCATCGCGTCCTCGAGAGTCCAGCGGCCCTCGCCGGAGTCGTCCACCCATCCGCGCAGCTGATCGAGCTGCGGGTCACGCGCGAACGCTCGCTCGGCAAGCTCGAGGAGCCACGAGCGCACGACGCTGCCCTGGTTCCAGAGATGCGCGATGGCGTGGAGGTCGAGCTCGCCGAAATCCTGCTTCGCCTGCATGATCGCGAAACCCTCGGCATACGCCTGGAGCATTCCGTACTCGATGCCGTTGTGCACCATCTTCACGAAATGTCCCGCGCCGGACGGCCCGACGTGCAGGAATCCGTCGGGCGGGGCGAGCGTTGTGAAGATGGGCCGCCAGTGATCGACGGTCTCCTTCTCGCCGCCCGCCATCAGGCAGTATCCGACCTCGAGACCCCAGACGCCACCGCTCGTGCCCGCGTCGATGTAGCCGATGCCGCGCTGCGCGCTGCTCGTCGCGCGCGCGACGGAGTCGTGATAGTTGCTGTTGCCGCCGTCGATGATCGTGTCGCCCTGCTCGAGGAGCGATTGCAGCGCGGAGACCGTGTCATCGGTGATCTTTCCCGACGGGACCATGATCCAGACGCCGCGCGGCTTGTCGAGCTTTGCGGCCAGCTCGTCGAGGCTCGCCGCCGTGGTCGCGCCGAACGCCTCGACGCTGGTTCTCGCCTCGAGGTTCGGGTCGTACGCGACGACTTCGTGATCGCCGTCACGCCGGAGTCGATGCACCATGTTGGCGCCCATCCTGCCGAGCCCGACAAAGCCGATCTGCATGCTCGTGAGTCCTTGTGATGCGGTGGCGCTCAGCGCGCCGCCGGGGTTGCGCTGACGGCGTCGGTGAGGCTTGCGAGCCCCGCGCCGAGGTCGCCGGCGATGTGGACGCGTACCACGCGCCGGCCGTGGTTCCGCAATGACTGCAGGTCTCCGGCGGCCTGCGCCCGCTTGAGGATCGAGAAGGTGAACGGTTTGTCCGGGATCGGCACGTCGGTGCCGTCGTCGGCGGTGATCTGGATGTAGACGCCGGTGTTCGGGCCACCCTTGTGCAGCTGTCCCGTGCTGTGGAGGAATCGCGGGCCGAAGCCGAGGGTGGTGGCGATGCGGCGTGAGTCGCGGATGGCGACGCGAAGATGCTGCAGCGCGTCCTGGTTGGGATCGTCGGGAGTCACGTACGCCATGAGCGCGACGTAGTCACCGGGCCTCGCGGTGTCGAGGTGCGCGGCGAGCGCCCCGGACGCGCTGCTTCCGCCGACGTCCCCGTACACGCGCAGCGCGCCGTCGGTGACAGCCGGAGCCTCATCCGGCAGTGCGCCGGTCTGCTCGTACTGCTGCAGCACCGCGTTCGTGTTGTCCTTGGACTCCTTGACATTGGGCTCGTCGAACGCATCAATGCCGAGATGCGCGCCGGCCACTGCGGTTGCGAACTCCCACCGGAAGAACTCAGCCGCGAGGTCGTACTTGTCCTCGAGGTCGAAGACGATGACCGGATGACCCGCCTTCTTCAGCGCATCGAGTGAGGCGTCGAAGGCGGCGTCCTGACCGATGCGAAGCGCGACGAACAGCCGGTCGTCGGAGTACACGGCCGGATCGCCGATCGGTTCGTCGCCGATCGGGATGATGCCCTTGCCCTCCTTGCCGGTGCTCTCGGCGATGAGCTGCTCCGACCAGAGCGAGTAGGCCTCGATGGCCCGCGGCGCGAGAATCGTGACCTTGTCGCATCCGGCGTCGTGGAGCGCACCCATCACCGTGCCGAGCGCGAGGCCGCCGTTGAGATCCCCCGGAACACCGGCCGCGCAGTTTCTGCGCATGTCGGCGGCGCGGTGCAGGAGCAGGTCGATGTCGATGCCGATGACCGCCGCGGGAACAAGACCGAACATGCTCAGCGCCGAGTAGCGCCCACCGATGTCCGGCGGATTCTTGTACAGGTGGCGGAATGAACGGTCGCGCGCGATGTCCGCGAGCGGGGTGCCCGGGTCGGTCACCGCGATGAAGTGCGAGCCGGGCGTGTCGCTCGCTGCCGCGGTGAGCTCCCAGAAATGCGCGAGGTGCGAGAGCGTCTCGAGCGTCGTGCCGGACTTGCTCGAGACGATGTAGCCGGTCGCCTTGGGATCGATCGCGCCGGTCACACGCGTGATCGCCAGAGGATCCGTGGTGTCGAGCACGTGGAGCGTCGGCTGGCCCTCGGCGCTGCCGAAGGAGCTGCGCAACACCTCGGGGCACAGGCTCGAACCGCCCATGCCGAGGAGCACGCAGTCGCGCCATCCCGCCTCGCGCACCTCGGCGGTGAGCGCGGTGAGCGATGGGAGCTGCTCGCGCATCGCGCCGACGACGTCGAGCCAGCCGAGGCGGTTGCGGATCACCGCTGCGGCGTCCTCGTCACCGGGCTTCCAGAGGTTGGGGTCGCGATGCCACACCCGCTCGGCAACCTGTGAGTTTTCCGGGGTGTCGAGCGCGACACTCGTGCCGCCGGTGTCGATGTGCTGCCGCGTCGCGTATCCCGAGGACATCGAGTCGATCTTCTGGGCGATGCCGCGGATCAGCGCGTTGTATGAATCGGCGAAGGATTTGACGCCCGCATCGAGCAGCTCCTGCGTGACGTCCTCCATGTTGATGCCGGCCTCCGCAAGCTGGTCCATGACCCGGTGCGCGCCGGCATAGTCGGCCCTCACCGTGTCGCCGGCCACGACGCCGTGATCCTGGAAGGCGTCGATGGTCGCGGGCGGCATCGTGTCGACGGTGTCCGGTCCGATCAGCGCCTCAGCGTAGACGACGTCGCGGTAGTTCGGATTCTTCGCGCTCGTGCTCGCCCAGAGCGGACGCTGGACGTGCGCGCCCGCGTCGCGCAGCGCGGTGAACCGCGAGTCGTTGAAGCGCTGCTCGAAGAGCTCGTAGGCGAGCACCGCGTTGGCGATCGCCGCCTTGCCGAGCAGGCCTTCAATGAGTGCGTTGCCCGGGTCGGCGGCGAGCCTGGCCTCGAGCATCTTGTCGACCAGCGTGTCGACCCGGCTGACGAAGAACGACGCGACCGAATGCACGTCGAGCGATTCGCCGGCGTTGTGGCGAGCTTCGAGCGCACCGAGATACTGCTCGATCACCTTCTCGTGCATCGCGATCGCGAAGATCAGCGTGATGTTGACGTTGCGGCCGTCACCGATCGTGCGGCCGATCGCGGGCATGCCCTCGAGCGTCGCCGGAATCTTGATCATGAGGTTGGGACGGTCGACGCGCTCCCAGAGCGTGCGCGCCGTCGCGACGGTGCCGTCGGTGTCGTGCGACAGTGACGGCGGCACCTCGAGGCTGACGAAGCCGTCGGCGCCGGACGTGCGGTCGTACACCGGGCGGAGGATGTCGGCGGCGTGCTGGATGTCGGTGATCGCCAGCTCGGTGAAGACGTCGTTGGGGTCGTCGATGCCCGACGCGATCAACTCGCGGATCTGATCGTCGTACAGTGATCCTTCGGCGATGGCCTTCTGAAAGATCGTCGGGTTGCTCGTCATCCCCGTGACGTTGTCGTCGGCCATCAGCCGCTGCAGCTCACCCGACGTCAGAAGGTCGCGGCTGATGTAGTCGAGCCAGACCGACTGACCGCGCTCTCCGAGCTGTTGCAGTCGTGTGGCCATGTCAGGGCGCCTCGCCGACGAGGTTCGTCACGGCGGCGACGATCGCGTCGGCGTCGATGCCCGCGGTTGCCATCAACTCCTCCGGGGTGCCGGAACCCGGGAGGCTGCGCACGGCGAGATGCGTGACGCGTGGCGGGGTCGGCTCGAGTGCGAGCGCCTCCATGACCGCGGCGCCGAGCCCACCCTGGGGGTAGTGGTCCTCGACGATCACCAGACGCCCGCCGGTCGCGGCGCTTGCGTCGCGGAGTGTCGCCGTGTCGACCGGCTTCACCGAATAGAGGTCGATGACGCGACAGGCGATGCCCCTCGAGGACAGCCGCTGCGCGGCGTCGAGGCAGGCGTGCAGCGTGACGCCCGCGCCGATGAGCGTCACCTCGTCCTTGTCGCTCCTGCGGATCACCTTCGATCCGCCGACGGGGAACTCCTCGCTGTTGTCGTAGAGGACCGGATACGCGCCGCGCGTGGTGCGGATGTAACTGATGCCGCGCAGATCGGGCATCTGCGCAATGAGCTTTGCCGCGGAGACGGCGTCACTCGGATAGAGGACCGTCGAGGTGTGCACCGCGCGAAGCGATGCGAGATCCTCGAGCGCCATCTGCGACGGCCCGTCGGCGCCGATCTCGCAACCGGCGTGCGAGCCGGAGAGATGCATGGTGATCTCGGACACGCCGGCCATGCGAACGAAGTCGTACGCCCGTGAGAAGAACGCTGCGAAGGTGGACGCGAACGGCTTGTAGCCGCGCACGGACAGTCCCACCGCGCTCGCGACCATCTGCTGCTCGGCGATGAACATCTCGAAGAAGCGGTCCGGGTACGCAGCCTTGAACTCGTCCGCATGCGTCGAGTTGCTCACCTCACCGTCGAGGGCGACCACGTCGTGCCGCGCGCCGAGGGCGCGCAACGTGTCCCCATACGCCTTGCGGGTTGCGACCTTGTCACCGATGGTGTACTGAGGCAACGTGACCGGCTGATCCGGCTGAACTCGCGGACGCGGACTCAGCGCCGTCCGGCGGCTGCACGTGAATGCGCAGATCGCGGATGCCGCCGAGCTCGGCGATGGCCTTCTCAGCGAGGTCGGGCGGCAGCGCCTTGCCGTGCCAGCCGTCCTTGTTCTCGATCTCCTTGCAGCCCTTGCCCTTGATGGTCTTCGCGATGATGACGCTCGGCCGGTCGCCGGTTTCGCGAGCAGAGTTGAACGCAGCGTCGATCTCACGGAGATCGTGACCATCGATGACGATCGGGCGGCACCCGAAGGCCTCGACGCGCCTTCGGTAGACCTCGAGATCCCACTCGTACTCGGTAGGCCCGCGCTGGCCGAGGCGGTTGACATCGAAGATCGCCGTGAAGTTGGAGAGGCCGTAGTGACCGGCCTTGTCCAGCGCCTCCCAGACCGACCCTTCGGCGAGCTCGCTGTCGCCGCACAGGACCCAGACGTGGAACGGGAGCTTGTCGAGGTACTTGCCCGCAAGCGCGACGCCGACGGCGATCGCGATGCCCTGTCCGAGCGAGCCGGTCGCGACATCGACCCAGGGGATGGCCGGGGTTGGATGGCCCTGGAGCCGCGAGCCGTGCGTGCGGTACGTCATCAGCTCTTCATCGGTGATCGCACCGGCCGCCTTGTACAGCCCATAGAGGAGTGGCGACGCGTGACCCTTGGAGAAGATGAGGTGGTCGTTGTCGGCCAGCTTCGGCCGGCTGAAGTCGTAGCGGAGGTGGCGGGCGGCCAGGACCGCGATCAGGTCCGCCGCCGACATGCTCGACGTGGGATGGCCCGACCCCGCTTTGGTGCTGCAGCGGATGCCGTCCACGCGGATCTGCTGCGCGACTTCGCCAACGAAGTCGAGGGCGGGGAGGGTCCCCGCCTCGACGCTGCCGGACACGGCCATTGCATCAACCTCCAAGAGCCTTCTGAACTTGAATCATGCCGCGATGGACCCGGACCGCGCCCTGCGGTATTGGTCGCGGGCACATGGGGTACAGTCACGGCTCGGAACGCGCGCCTATAGCTCAGTCCGGATAGAGCGTCTGACTACGGATCAGAAGGTCGGGGGTTCAAATCCTCCTGGGCGCGTCACCTTCCCCAATCGTATTCAAATCACCCCCTCATCACGGCGCTTCACGGGCATGTCAGCGGGGTATCATTCAGACAGTCAGACGGTCCGTTCTGCCGGTGCTGACGACTCGATTGATGAAGGGGACCCATGACAGACGACCCCGCCGACCTTTTGCAGACCGTCGTCGACGACATCGACGATCCCGGTGCAGCTCACGCGCTCGATGGAATGGTGGCGACCGCTCGCGCTCGATCCGAGATCATCGCGATTGCCGACTGGATTCAGGCTCGCCGCGACCCGTCCACGCCACCTGAGACGCTGCTTCGGCTGCGGCGCCGGATGGACGAGGCGTCAACCCGCGAGGACGACGAGTTTGACCCGCCAACGCCTCACCCTCGTCACCCCGCCGGCCCCGGGCGCCATCGCGCAGTCCGTCCGCGACTTCCTCGACGACAAGCGGGCATCCGGCGCGTCCCCGAAGACGACCGCGACGTACCGCGACGTCCTCGAACAGGTCCTGCTCCCGCACCTTGCCGCCTCCGGCGTCACCGACGTCACGTGGATCACCAGCGTGGTCCTCAACGGGCTTACGTCCGGTCTGTTGACCGGGAGCGCATCACGGAGCGGTCCTCCGCTGAGCAAAGCATCGGCATCGAGCTATGGGCGCACGATCAACGTGTTCCTCGCGTGGGCGGCGGAGCAGACCGGGATCGCGCAGACCGCGAAGACCAAGCTGCCCCGCGTCGGGAAGCGACCCTGGACACCCTGGAAAGGCCGGAAATGCAGCGCATGGAAGACGCCGCCGACAGCCATCGCGACAAGTTGATCGTCCGGCTCCTGGCTGACACGGGGATGCGCTCCGGCGAGCTCCTGAGGCTCACCCCGACCGATATCCAGCGTGTCGGCACCCGCGACGTCCTCAAGGTGCGGGGCAAGGGTGACCGGGAACGGTTGGTCCCGATGACCCCGGCGGTCGCCAAGCGACTCCAACGATTCGCCGCCCGGACCCGGCCTCAGGACACGACGAGCGCGAGGATCTTCCTGTCCAGCAGGCGGAGCCCGCGCACCGGCGTGTACGGCCGCTGTCGTCGTCAGGGATCGACCAGTTGATCCGCGACCTCGCGGTCAAGGCGAACATCACGAAGCGCGTGTACCCACACCTGTTCCGGCACTCGTTCATCACGAACTGGCTGCGCGAGGGCGGCAATCCGGTCTTCGCCCAAATCGTCGGCCATGAAACGCTCGCGATGATCACGCGGACGTACTCGCATCTGGTCGTCGACGACGCGGCGTCGGGTTGCTGAGGCTGCTCCAGACGTGGACGCGCGTTCGCCGCGTCTGGAGTAGACTGCCCCGCGTAGGCCATTTGAGGCACCCCGAAAGGCGGGGCGCTGTGCGGTCCATCGCGACCGGTGACGGGGCGCTTAGGCGCTGACCGTCGGCACAGGAACTCTGCACTGTGGAGGTTGTGCCATATGGCCAGACCTGCGATCCGACGACCATCGAGGGCGCTCATCAGCCGCGAAGCTGCGGCTGAATATCTGTCGGTCTCCTGCCGACACATTGACCGCCTGCTCGACGCGGCGACTCCGAGAGTGCGGCTCGGTCGCGCGGTCCGCATCCCCGTCGCCGCGCTCGACGCCATCATCGGAGCCGCGACCCAACCGGACGGGCGATGACCGCCGCGCCGCTCATGGCGCCGAACTCGAACACGCACTCGTTGCTCGAGGACTCACGCCGCCGGCCTCTGTCGCATCACCGGACTGTCGTCGACAACTGTGTCACGAGCGCGGCGCGGGTATCCGATCACGTCGCAGACGTTGCGGCGCGTTGTCTCGGCGCTCGAGCGGATACCGGTCTCCGCGCTGACCGATGCTGCTGTCGAACGGCCCGATCGGACCGCGACGCGAGCTGAGGGAGCGTAGCGGTGGAGCCGGTCATCCCCGACCTCACCGTCCCCGCGACGATCGCCTCGAGGATACCACGTTCGACGGTCTCGACCTCGAAGCCGTCGTCGACACCCTCCCCACGGATGATCGCGCCGCCCCTCGCCGACACGATCCTCGCGACCTTTAGCGCCGCCGCGACCACGAAGCCTCGTCACGGTGATGCCGGCGTCCTCCGGCGCACCGACACCCCCGGATTGATCGCCGAGCCTGGTCCGTCGCGCGAGCATCCGAGGCGACCCGCGCCTCATCTCGCGTTCCGCCTCATTGCCGAAGCCTGCGACGTCGATGCTCCTGCGCTTCGTGACGCCGTGGAGGCCGTGGCGTCCGCTGGGGACGGAGCCCGCTCATGAGCTGGCATGGCCATTGGCGGCTTGAGGCGCTGGTCCGAGAGCGCAGCCGGTCGATGGGTGTGACCCGCCATGTCGCGCTGGAGATCGCGATTCACGCCAACTACAGACCGGGGTGACGTCGATGACGCTGCGCGAGCTGTCCGAGTGCACCGGCCACCATGTCGACACCGTCACGGCGGCAGTCGCTGACTGGAAGGCGCTCGGAGATGTCGACACGACCGCAGCAGCAGCGGGACCGGTCGCCGAACCGTCTACCGCGTCAGGGTCGACGTCCTGGAGGCGCTGCCGCTGAGACATGCTGGAAGCCCTCGCGTTCTGTACCGGAAACTAGGACAAAGCAGGCCGCACGTTCTGTACCGGGAACTAGGACAAAGCAGGCCGCGCGTTCTGTACCGGAAACTAGGACAAAGCCGCGCGAGGTTATGTCCCAAAAACCGGACGTCTCTGTCCTAGATTCCGGTACGTCTTTGTCCCAAAAACCGAACGGCTTTGTCCTACCGGTGAATCCCGCACGCGCGTTAACAGAGACCAGAGTCTCAGAGAAGAGAGCAGGGCGCTATCGCGCCCGTCGATGTCGCCATCGAACCGACGGGGGACGGGTTCGCCACGCGCGGCGTCGACCACGCAGTGCGGCGCGTGGACGCGACGGAGATGGAGCAGACGATGGAGCAATGGATGGCGGCTGCTCGAGCCGTCGCGCATCCCGAAGACGAACGTCCACCGACCACCAAAAAGGAGGCATCGTGACCGACACCCCGACGGAGCGCGACGAGCTGCGCCAAGCGCAAGCGGAACTCGCCGGCGTGGAGTCCGAACTGGCATTCGCGAAGGACCGTCTCGCGAAAACCCCACCATTGCCCGAGCCTCGACCGGCGCACCGCGACCTGGCCGGCGTCGACCTCGACCTGCGCACTGTTGACGCGTATGGTCGCCGTGCTCATCCGGAGATCGGGTCGGCGCACCCGGCGTGAAATCCTCCACGAACTCGACGAGATCGAGGCGGACGATGAGTGACGAAGCCGGGAACCGGGCACGGCAGTTCTTCATGACCGTCGGCGTCACCAACATGGCCGACGTCGTCCGCTGGGTCGCGGAGCCCGATGACATCGAGGAGCGTCAACGCCGAGGCAAGCTCGCGAAAGAGGCGCTCGCGGTGGCGCTCGATGGCGTCAGTCACGACGAGTTCAACCGTGCCGTGCGCGATCAGGCGCATCGGCTCACACATGGAGAGCCCAATTGACCGAGCCCACATCGACACCGACGACCCCGACCCCGGCAGGCAGCTCCGTCCGCGTCATCGCTCACCCCCGCAGCGCCGCCTCCGTCTCCGACTGCAACGCCGACGACGGAACCGACAGATACGCCCCCGGACGAGGGACCGCCCGACGACTCCGAGTTCGTCTCGGAACGGCAGAAGAGGCGATTCGCGGCACTCAGCGGGAGGGTCACCCAGACGATCCGGAGCGCGACGCCGCGCGTGCCCTTGCCGATCAACTCCGCTGGAACGAGGTCGAGAGGTTGGCCGGAGCAACCCTCGCGGTTCCCGAGCGATATCAAGTCTCGAGGTACCGGATTTGGAGGACCTCTGCGACCCGGAATCCGGAAGTGTCGACCCGGCTCGCGTCCACGCTGCCGTCGAGGCGCTCACCGCCGCGCGACCGGGTCTGCTCAACTCAACCGCGCCGCGTCCCCTGTCGCACGGAGTGAGGTCGCCGGGGCAGAAGGCCACGTTTGCCGAGGCCATCCAGGAGATGACGCGCGGGAGGATCTGACCTACACTGACGTCAGCCGAGATGGCCGTGGAGCCGCCGAGATGGAAGGCTTCGTGTGAATCAATCGGCGCTCGCCCATCGAGGGCGACGCACACGGAGTAACCGTTATGCCCATCGTCCCGAACTTAGTCGGCGGCGGATTAGAGCTCACTGGCGAGGAGTGGGCGGATTTCATCCAGACCCCGCTCGAAGCCATCAGCACGGTGATGCAAATCCCGAACGTCAACATGCACGCCAGCTCGATGCCATTTCATATCCCGATTTTGGGTGAGACGGTCCAATCGCGAACCGTCAGCGATGGCGTGCTCAACACCACGACCACCGTGACCTCTGCGACCGCAGCGTTTACGGCAGCGGATGTCGGCGCGTATGTCACCGGCGTCGGCATCACTGGCGGCACCACGATTGCGAGCGTCACCAACGCGACGACGATCATCCTCAGCGCGGCGGCGACCGCAACGGCATCCGGAGTCGCACTCGCCATCGGCGATAACGTCTTCAGTGCTCCCGGCCAGAACGTCTGGGAGGCCGACGGCGTGACCTCGCAACTGACGCTCATGGGAAGGTCGCTGAAAGCCGCGAAAATCCTCGTCAAAATATCGAGTGAATCCGTGCGCTCCAGCGATGCGTTGATGGCGTCCCAGACCATGATCTTAAACCAGCTGCGCAAGGTCGTCGACCGGGCTCTGCTGATGGGCGATGTCAACGCCGGCATCGTCGGTCTGATGAACGCGCCAGGTGTCACCACGACCAAGCACAGCCGCACGATCACGGACGGCGTCACGAATACGGACACGTCGCTGGTCTCCGCGACTGCTGCCTTCACGTCCGCCGACGTGGGCGCCACCGTTGTCGGCGCCGGTATCGCAGCGGCAGCCACAATCAAGACGGTCACGAACGCCACGACGGTTGTACTGTCTGCCGCGACCACCGCAACGGCGACCGGCGTCAGCGTCCTGATCACATCGGCGGAGCCGATCCTCGGGCATTTCGTCGACGCACTCACTGCGGCGCAGGATGCGTATGCCGATCCGGGCTGCTGGATCATCAGCGCACCCACCATCGGAGTGCTTCGGAAACTCGTCGATACCCTTGGCCGGCCACTGTTGCAACCGGATACGACGCAACAGGGAGCCGAAATGCTGCTTGGTAGAACGATCTATCCCGCGCCGGGTGGATCGCTGCCTCACGGTACAGCTCTTCTCATTGATGGCCGCGTCGTGCACGTTGCGGTTGACGTCTCTGGATTCTTGAAGTTGGCGCTTGACGCCTTCATTTCGACGGATTCTGTGGGCATCCTCGTAAGCAGCCGCTATGACATTGGCGTCACCATCCCTGCCGGCGTGCAGGTCATCACAGGTCTCGGTCCCGCGTAACCGTAGGTGGTGGGTGCGGTCGGTTGGGTCACATCGCCGACCGCACCCCTACCGCGAAATCACCCACGGTGTGACCGCGTCGCACCCTGTCCGTGGACGTCCTCGTCATGACGTGTCATCGGTTGTCGATGTGGTGTGTCGGTCTCGTCGTCTCTGTCGTCGTTCGTCTTTATCGTCGGGGTCTCCGATCTGCGACGTGCAGTCGGTCGGTCCTGTCGTCCTCGCACCCTGACCACGACGTACCCGCACCGTTATCCGGTGCATTGGGAGGATCACCTGGCGGTCAGAAATCACCCCCGGGTAGAAATCAGGGTCGGGTGACCACTACCACGTGCCTCTGTAACGGTCTGTGCGGCGGGTCAATGGCGTGGACAGGTCGGAAGGCGTTCGCGCCCCCGTCGAATCTCCTGGCCGCTCACCGCGTCACGGCGTCGATCTGGTCACCGCTGGCAGGAAATCAGACGGCGACTGTTTGTGCACCCCCCATACCACCGCCGACGAGTCATCGTCGGGGACCGGTGTGCCGATGGGGCACACGTCTCGGCAAAAGTCTTCGACACATTCTCGGGGGCGCGTACCCTGACGTCGTGAAGACCGGTCGCCCACCGATCCCGACGCCGTTGAAGGTGATGCGCGGCGAGACGCGGAAGGATCGGCTCCGCGCCGACGATCCTCATGGCACCACCCGGAACGCCACAACCTCCGCGTGGTCTTACGGTGCGCGAGCGAAGGGAGTTCGCCGGCATCGTCGCCGAGCTCGAGGCGCTCAACCTCGCGAGCACCGCCGACAGCATCGTGATCGGCGTCCTGTCCCGTGCCATCGTCCGCGCGAGCGTCGCGGCGGCGCTGTTGCGGAAGGATGGGCTCGTCAGGACTGGCGCTCGAGGCGGTCCGATCCGAAATCCGGCGGGACTGGTCCTCGCGGACGCCGAGGCGACGTGTCTCCGAGCCTGTGCGCAGTTGGGTCTCGATCCGACGTCGCGCGAACGCCTGCGGAGTCCCGTGTCCGACGTTCCGATGACCTATAGGCGGCTCGACGATGGCGTCTGAGAGGTGCGTGTGCGGCTCTGACGACCATGAGTGCCTGTGCGGCGGGGAAGGTCGAGACGAGATCGTGCACGACCAGCCTCAGCCCGGTTGGACGACGGAGCTGTCGGCGATCTTCGCGTTCAGCGAGGCGAGCGGATGGGTCCTCGACCCGTTTCGGCGTCTCCGTTGGGCTGCCCATCCCGGCTTCGGCGACGATGCGTTCCCTCCGAGTGACCCGAGGAGCCTGTTCACGGCGGGGTAGGCTTCGCGGATGGTCGAAGTACACGTGCTGACGGGGTGGCGGAAGTTCCCGAACGCGAACGCCTACGCAATCGGAGACGACGGAACGCTGCGGCTCATCGAGGTCGGTCCGGCTCCCGAGTACGGGTTCAAACGGTGGATCGCGCTGTTCGCGCCCGGTGGCTGGCAAGGACTCACGACCGACGAGGCGGAGGAGCGCCCGGAGCTCGGTTTCCGCCCACGCCGGGAGTTTGGTGCACCGAGGACTCACCCGGGGCAAGGCCGGGTTGCGCTGTAGCGATAGCCTCGATCCGTTCGCTTGGCACGTTGGACCGCCAGACGGACGCCGGGAGCGCATACCGTAAATCAGTCGCTCTACCCGATCTCAGAGAGGCATCCGACGCCAGAGCGTCTGACTACGGATCAGAAGGTCGGGGGTTCAAATCCTCCTGGGCGCGCCACCCCATCTCGAAAACAAATCTCGGGGGTCGGCGGTGGCGGCCGAGACACCCATTCGGGCGCTATCCGAGTTCGATGATCCGAATGATCGTCTTGCCGGGGGTGCGCCGGTCGGGGGCGAACGCAGCAGGCGCTTCGGCGAGCGGCCGGACAGCACCGACGATCGGCTTGAGGCGGCCGTCCCTGACCGCTGGGCGAGGTCCGCGAGCCGGGAACGATCGGCTTCGACGACGAAGAAGACAGCGCGCCCGCCCTTGGGCTGGACCGTCGGCACCCTGGCGATGGTGACGAGCGTGCCGCCGGCGCGCACCAGCGCAGCCGAGCGGTCGAGGATCTCGCCGCCGATCACGTCGAACACCACGTCAACCTCGCCGGCGTCTTCCAGCTTGTCGGCCTGCAGGTCCAGGAAGGCATCCACTCCCAGACCGAGCGCGGTGTCGCGGTCCGCGGCCCGGCCGGTGCCGATCACTCGGGCTCCCACATCGCGGGCGAGCTGCACGGCGATCGAACCGACACCGCCCGCGGCGCCGTGGATCAGAACGGTCTGGCCGGTCGTGAGGCGAGCGTGGTCGATCAGCCCCTGCCATGCGGTCAGCCCGGAGATCGGCAGTGCGGCGGCCACGGTGTGGTCGATGTCAGCTGGAAGCGGAGCGAGGTTGCGGGCCTCCACCGCGGTGTACTCGGCCAGGGAGCCGTTGCGGGTCCAGTCGGTCAGCCCGAACACCCGCTGACCGACGGTCAGGCCGGTGGTTCCGTACCCCAACTCGACGACGACTCCCGACAGCTCGTGGCCAGGCACGCTCGGCGTCCGGTCGCGCCCAGCGCGGTCGGTCCACGTCGACGGCCAGTCCAGCTCGCCGGGGGTGAACCCCGCGGCATGCACCCGCACGATGACATCGTTCTGGGCGGCGTGGGGGTAAGGCATGTCCGTCAGGGAGAGTCCGCCGACACCGGCATCGCGATCTCGAACGGTGATGGCTTGCATGACACCTCCTTGAGCGTCGAGTTTGTCGAAGTGTTGGACCGCCGAAGGCACTGGCGCTGCGTCACGGTGAGGACGTCCGCGAGGATTAGCTCCCGAGTGTCTGGATCTGCGACTGGGTCAGGGCGACCCGGAAGATCATGAGTTCGTCCAGTTCGCCGACGAGCGGAACGGTGCCGTCGACCCCATCACAAGTGCTCACACCGGCGCGCATCGGCGTTGCTTTCGAGATATCAGCGGTTGTTGCAGTCGTGGTCGTCGCTTGAAGCTGGCCGTCCACATACAGCGATGCCGTTGTCGTCTGCCTGGTCACGGCCACCCAGTGCCACGCTCCGTCGTTGACCGCCGCGGTCGAACCCAGGTCGATGTAGTCTTCGCCGACCGTATTCTGAGCCTCGAACACGACGCGCCCGTCAGGCTGCATTCTGAATCCCCAAAAGCTGGTCCCGTCGGAGTCGCACTGTGCTCGCTTCTCCCAAATGGCCTCTTGTTGGGTTGCCGGGGTCGCCTTGATAGCGAACGCGAACGTGAAGCCACCGGCACCAGGGTTGCCACCATCCGCGTTGAACACGACTTGATCATCCGCTCCGCTCAAGGTGAAAGCCTGGTCGGTTCCATGCACACCCTGACCGAACGTGACTCCGACGAGTGTTCCGTCATCCATGCCCACGGAGTCGTTGGCATTCCCCTCGGCTTGCCACCAATGGGTGGGCGTCGGGAGCACGGGGGTGGGCGATGGAGTTGGCACTGGTGTTGCGGTCGGCGCAGGGGTTGCAGTGACCGTCGGAGCGGGGGTCGGGGTCACCTTCGGTGTCACTGTCGATCCACAGGCTGCGAGGCCAAGAGCGGCGATCGCAGTGCCGACGATGGTTGCTCGTCTCATGTCTGCCTCCAGCCATTCAACGGGAACTACCGGCAGCCTGTCTGCTGAAAATGACTCTGATCAGGTCTCCGTCCCTGTCGCCCTTAGAGGCGCTCCTTATCCCTCGTCAATCATCGTACGCCCACAGAGGCGCATTTCCGTCATTTGGCTCGCGTTCCGTCCTCACTCAGGGCGAACTGGCACTGCCCCGAATCACAACGGAATCAGCCATCTTGTCGTGCCAGCCTTGTTTTCGCGAGTCGATCCCGGCCCAGATGAGACCGATGGCCAGCGGGATGGCCGAGAGGCAGAAACCGACATACCTGACCAGGCACTTCGCCAGAACTCAGTCGGTTCCTGGTCCGTGTATCAACCACTCGGATCTTCACGACACGCTGTCCCAGCGTGGCGCCGGTGCTCCACATGAAGGTGAAGTAGACGAGCCCGAGCAGGAAATAGATCAGGACTCCGGCGCCGGTCGGGCTGCACGACACCGAGACGCCGCGCGCGGAGTTGTTGGCGAAGAGCACGACGTAGTTGGAAGTGACGCAGACAACGCCGCTGTTGCCGGAGAGCAGCAGGTTGAGGGGGATCGCGACGATGTTGATCAGCACAGCATCGATGACGTACGCCAGGAGGCGAAGCCAGAATCCGGCGTAGCGCACCCCGGGCATGGACTGCATCGAGGCGTCGAACGACGGCGGTGCCGGCAACCAGGTGGCACCGTTCCACCACCACCGACCATCCGGCGAGTATTGAGGTGGTGCGATCACCGGTCGAGCGTATCGGGATCGCGATCAGTGATTGACGTCTCGCTGCAACGTATTGAGACGAGGCCGACACGATCGGCCGGATCACCCTTCGGAGATCGCAGGAGTGATCTCCGTCCACGTGTGTCCACCGTCTGTCGTCTGAAGCAGTCCCTGTGCCGGCGGAGACCCGCTCGGGGTTGAAGTGTAAGCCCACCCCGACTGGTGGACATGAAGTCGAGGCTCAGGCCGTCAAGACTCGCCGTCGCGTGAAGGTTCGTCCACGTGCGACCCGCGTCGTGTGTGACCCAGAGATTCCCCGCGCTCGCGGTGTTTTCCGGGCCGTTGAGCAGGAGCCACCCGTCCTGCGCGTCGATGAAGTCCGCTGCCTCCGGGTAATAGTCGGGCGTCAACCAGCCTTTCCAGGACACGCCGCCGTTGGTCGTGACGTACACCGTGGCACGCGGCGCGGGTGGCAGACCAACGTATCCGACGAGGAACCCGACGCCGCCGGCGAACTGCGGCGGATCTGTGGTGTATCCATATTCCGAGCCCAATATTCCAAGAGACTGGTAGCGCCAGGTCTGGCCGCCGTCGCTAGTCACGTAGAGGAAGGGTTTGCCGCCAGCGCATTGGCCCGTGGCCCACCCCGTCGCAGCGTTCATGAACGACACAGGATCCTTGTCACACCCAGATGGGATCTTGGTAGGTCCGGCGGGCGGATCGACGAAGGTCTTGTCGACCTCGGTCCAGTGGGCCCCTCCATCCACGGTGCGATACACGAAGATCGCTGACGAGCCCGCGGCGGCGAGACCCGTGATCGAAAACCAACCGTGGTCGCGGTCCACGAAGTCAAGGGTTCCCGCTGGTTCGTACTGCAGTGCGTAGTCGACGAAGCTGCCACCCTTCGTCCAGGTCGTCCCCCCGTTGTCGGTGCTCCAGGCCTGGATCCTCGTCACCGGCATTGCGCCGGTCGGTGGTACCAGCGCCGCCAACATGCGTGCCGCGTCGGCATCGACAAACGCCACAGCGATCACGGTTTCACCGCCGATTGGTGGCGACGCCACCGTCCAGGTCCGCACCCCGTGTGTCGTGTGCAGGATCGCGCCGTCGGATTGTCGCTGAGCCCATCCCACCGTTGGCGTGAACATGTGCACCGCGGCGATCCCACTCGGAGCGGCCGTCGGGGACGGAGCAGCCGTCACGGTCGGCGCGGCTGACGGGGTTGTTGTGACCACCGGCGGCGGTGTGTGCGAGGTGACCGGACCGTGCGACAGCTGGAGGTGGAGCACGCCCGTGCCCACCAGGATCAATCCGGCGACGACCACGACAGTCGCGAGCAGCACCGCGGCGGTTCGGGCGACCGAGCTTCTGCGCGGTTCGAGCGATCGGGTCGGATCGTGTTCCGATGCCTTGAGCAAACGCTGCGTCAGTGAGCGGGCGTGTTCGTCGAACTGATCAGGTGTGTCGCTCATGGCGCGTCCTCTCTCGGCCGGACAGGTCCGAGACGATCCGCGAGCTTCGCGCGCGCGTCATGCAATTGGTGTTCCACCGTGCGCGGCGAGCAACCGAGCGCTTTGGCAACATCAGCGACGCTCACGTCCTCTCCATAGAAGAGGACGACGCATGCCCGCATCCGCGGCGGGAGAGCCCGAAGCGCTGCGTGCCAGTCGATGAGCTCTGGATCCGGATCCCACCACTCCGTATCCGGTGGCGTCCAGAAGCGCGCGAGTCGCCGGCTCTCGCGGGCAATCGATCGGCGCCGCTGAACGGCGAGGCGAACGAGCACGGTCCGGAGCAAGGGCCACGCGGGCGCGCGGACGTATCCAGGGTTTCGCTCCGCCCGGCGCAACACCAGCAGGAACGCGTCATGAGCGAGGTCCTCACCGGCGGCGCGGCTGCCCATCAGCACGGATCCGAGCCCGATGAGCCTGCGGATCTCCGCCTTGTAGACATCGTCCAGGTCGGGGGTCACGACGCCGGCCTGGTCCGCATCGTTGCCGGGCGTCACCGTCCTCCCTGCCGAATCGACCACCGCGAATGCGACGCTCATCCCACAGCTATATACGCCGCGGAGGCGCCTCGCCCCCTACCGGCTCGGCTGCACGCGCACCGCGTCGAATCGATGCGTGACGAGATCGAAGGACAGGGTCGTGCCTCGTGCCGATCGCAGATAGACGAGAGGAACCGCGACCGACGTGATCGTCAGGGCGCCGCCGGCGCCTGCGTCCGGGAAGTCCCCGATCGTCGTCCCGGTTGTGGAGCACCGGTCGCTCGAGAACGTGATGATGTTGACCCAGACGGCTGGAACACCCGGTGGTGTGGCCTGGTCACCCGTCGCTCCGGCGAAGACCTGGTACAGGCTCGAACTGGAGCCGGGCTTCGGGCCGATCCACTGGTCTGACGTCACGAAGGCGTCGTACGAGTCGGGGCCGACCTGGACTGGCCCTGCGTTGATCCCCGGCGAGGGTGTCGGCGACGGCACGCAGGGCGGGAACGAGGTTTCCGGACTCTTGGATGCGAGGTAGGGAGTCGGCGACGGTGATGCAGCCACCGTCACCTCCGATGGGGCGGTAGCCGAACGCGAGGATGTGGTCCCGCACGCCGCAGTCATCAGGATCCCCAGTCCGGCAGCCGTTCCGAGCAATCCCTTCACACTGTGGCTAACGCTCCGAAGCGTCGCGAGGTATCACCGTTCCGAAACACCCGCCGATTCGATCTAAGCTGTGCTGATGAGAAGGAGAGTCCGATGCATGTGGCGTTTCTGCTGATCCCGCTCCTGTTCTTCGCGCTCTGGGTCGCGGCGTTCGTGTACTGGATCGTCGCGATCGTCGAGGTGGCAAGAATCCCCGACTGGCAGTTCAGGGCGGTGGGGAGCGAGAAGGTCGTGTGGCTGCTCGTCACCATCCTCGCAGGCATCATCGGCGCGCTCATCTGGCTCTTCGCCAAGCGTTCCGCGGTGCTCGCCGCCGCCGGCAGGATCCCCACACCGCCGCCTGGGTGGTACCCCGAACCCGGCGTCGGGTCGCTGCGCTGGTGGGACGGCGCTCGATGGTCCGAGGCGCGCCACTTCCCACCGCCGCCGCCCGCTTAGCCGGTCGGGAACCCGTCGCGCACGTAGACGAGCAGCCCTCCGGCCTCGTGGAGCTGGAAGTTCGCGGCGACGTAGGCTCGAAGCGCCGCGTCCGGCGGGATGTACCACCCCGCGAAGGGAGTGCTCGAGACGAGGTAGTCGGCATGCTCGACCGCGACCGTCCAGAGCTGCTGCGCGCCGGCCGAGCCATAGCCATAGGAGAGCGTTGCTCCCTGTGAGTCGGTCATGTCCGTGCAGCCGGGCGCGGTCGCGACGAAACGGTTGGTGGTGACGAGCTTCGACGGCGCGTCGGAGAGCGTGCATCCACCAGCCGGGACAATCGCGTCGACGGTCCCCGCGATATCGGGGACCGACTCGCCGTGCACCAGTGCCACCTGCGAAGCGAGGAGCACCGCAACCACCGCCGCCGCGATGGCGACCGCGATGCGCGACCAGCGCGGCTCGGCGAGTCGCGCAAGTGAGATGCCGAGCAGGATCCCGAGGAACGGCGCGATGAACGCAGCGTAGTGCTCGTAGTACCAGGCAGGCCCGAGTTGCGCAATGCCGACGAGCACGGTTGCGACGATGGCGAACCACTCGAGGCGTGATGGCCTCCGGCGGGGCAGCACGAATGCCGCGATGACGATCACTGCGAGCACGGCGGTCGCGATGAGCGCAGCCGTTGCGCCGCCGCCGACGCCGGCGACACCGGTCAGATCCCCAAGACGTACCGGGATGGAGACGCGATCCACCGCCGGGATCCGTCCGAGCTGCGTGCCGATCACGTCGCGGACGAACCCGCTCGGCGACGCGAGAAAGAAGGGCAGTGTGGGAATCCCGAAGCCCATCACGACGCCGGCCACAAACGGGAGCAGGCGCCTGCGTACCTCGGGAAGGCAGAGCGCCGCCACGACGACCACGGGAACGATCGCCGGCGCCTTCACGGTTCCCGCGATACCGAATGCGATGCCACCCACGAGGATGCGTCGCCACGACTCAGAGAACCCCTCGCCGTCGAACACGAACGCCACTCCCGCCAGGCAGAAGAAGTCCACCACGGGCTCGAGCAATCCGCTGCGGATGGCATACAGCTCCGCGGGGAAGAACGCCATCACACCGCACGCCACGATGAGTGCCGCGTATCCGCGATGTCGCACGACCTTCCCGATGAGCAGCACGTTCCCCGCGGCGAGCAACGGCGTGAACATGCGCAACACCGCCAACGCGTCGCGCGTGCCGATCAGCTCAGACAGGAACGCAAACGGACTCGCAAGCAGCGCGAATCCCGGCGGCTGCGTCAGGTCGAAGTCGCGATAGGGGAGTGCGCCGTGCACGAGCCGGATCGAGCCGCCGAACCACGCCGAGATGTCCGGGGTGATGCCGAAGAGGAATCCGGGCCGCGTCAATTGGTAGATCGTGACCCCGGCGGCGAGCACCGCCGCCACGACGATGATGACCGTGCTGGGTCTGTCCTCTGGTCGCTTCATCGGCTCGCGCCAGTTTGCGACAACGAACCATGAAGGTCGGCGTAACCACCCGGCTCGCGGTACGTTTGAACGTGCGCTCCTGCACACTCCAACGGAGGATCCCCCGTGACCAGGTTCAAGCTCGCGGCAGCCGCCACCGGCGCCGCAGTCATCGCACTGGCAGCCTTTCTCCTCCATCCCCGCTCGGGTGCGCGCCGCCGCGCCGCCGCCAAGCGCGCCACACTCGGCTTCGCCTCCCTGGTCGGATCCGCCGTCGATGCCCGCCCCGGGCGGCGTCAGAGCGGCACCTGGGACGAGACGCTCGCCGACCGCGTCCGCGTCGCGCTCTCGCTCGGCTTCGGCGACCTCGCCTCCGGGATCGGCATCCGCGCAAGCCGAGGCGTGATCACGCTCCGCGGCGAGGTTGACGATCTCACGGACATCACCCGCTTCGAGAGCGCGGTGCGCGAAGTGGGCGACGTCGTCGACGTGGACAATCTGCTCCGCCTGCGGATGCGCGAGACGCGCCGGCCGCACGTCGTCTCGGCCTGAGCCGGACCGCAGCCCGATCGGCGACACTCCTCATGTGTCGCTCCCCTTCAGCCCGCCGCTGGAACCGATGCTCGCGCGCGCCGCGCCGGACATCCCCCGCGACGGCGCGTGGCTCTACGAACCGAAGTGGGACGGGTTTCGAGCGATCGTCTATCGCGACGGCGAGCACGTGCACATCGGGAGTCGCAACGCGCTCGCACTCGAGCGCTACTTCCCGGAGCTGATCGAACCGCTGGAGGATGCTCTGCCGGATCGATGCATCGTCGACGGCGAGGTGGTGATCGCGACCGATCACGGGCTCGACTTCGACGCCCTGCAACAGCGCATCCATCCCGCGGCGTCGCGGGTGCTCATGCTCTCGCAGAAGACGCCGGCATCGGTTGTGTTGTTCGATCTGCTCGGCCTTGGCGACGACGACCTGCGCGAGCGACCGCTCACCGAACGGCGCACCGGTCTGCTCCAGGCGGTGGCAAGCAGCGCATCCGTCGGCGTGACGCCGCAGACCACGGATCCTGACGAGGCGTCCGTGTGGTTCACGCGCTACGAGGGCGCCGGGCTCGACGGCGTCGTGGCGAAGGATCCCGCGGGCACGTACCGTCCCGGCGAGCGGCGGTGGGTCAAGGTGAAGCACCTGCGGACGGTCGACTGCGTGGTCGGCGGCTATCGCATCGCCAAGGACGGCAAGGGCATCGGGTCGCTGCTCCTCGGGCTCTACGACTCCGACGGCGCGCTGCACCATGTCGGTCACACCTCGTCCTTCGACGCCGCCGAGCGGCGTGCGATCCTCGAGCAGCTGCAACCGCTCGTCGGCGGTGAGAGCTTCGGGCACGGACGCACCCCGGGCGGGCCGAGCCGCTGGGCACGCGAGGCCGAAACCAACTGGACCTCGGTGAGCCCCGAGCTCGTGTGCGAGGTGTCCTTCGATCACCTGCAGAGCGGCCGCTTCCGGCATGCCTCGCGGTTCCTGCGCTGGCGGCCGGACAAGGCGCCGCGAGACTGCGACTTCGATCAGCTGTCGCCCCCCGAGGCGTTCGCCCTCGCGGACATCCTGGTCACACCCCGGAGCTGACCGCGAGGAGCGTAGAGTGCCGACGCGGTCATGGCCGGCACCGACTACAGCTCGTACCTGCGCATCGACGAGCTCCTCGACCTTCAGCACCCTCTCACCGAGGGCGCCCACGACGAGTTGCTCTTCGTGGTCATTCATCAGGCCTATGAGCTCTGGTTCAAGGTCATCCTCCACGAGCTCGACCTCGCTGTCGTGGAACTGCAAGCCGGCCGTCCACAGAGCGCGATCGCCCCGCTGCACCGGACGACGCGCATCGACGAGCTGCTCATCAGCCAGCTGCGCGTGCTCGAGACGCTGACGCCGGACGGCTTCCTCGAGTTTCGCGATCCGCTGACCCCGGCGTCCGGACTGCAATCGGGTCAGTTCCGAGCCATCGAGATCATCGGTGGTCTCGAGGGCGCGATGCCCTCCGAGGCGTCGCCGCTCTCCGAGCACGACCGCCTCGAGTTGCAGCGGCGAGCCACACTTCCGACCCTGTACCACGCGTTCTGCGCCTGCCTGCGCGCGCACGGGCTCGATGCCCCGGACGGTGACGACCCCGCGCTGCGGGAGCGGCGCATCGTCGCGCTCGCAGACCTCTATCGCGATCACGCCTCGGCGGAGCGTGCCATCCTGCATCACGTGTGCGAGCTCCTCCTCGACCACGATGAGGCGATCGCGCGCTGGCGCTTCCACCATGCGCAGATGGCTGCGCGCGAGATCGGCGCCAGACCCGGCACCGGCGGCAGCCTTGGCGTCGCCTACCTGCAGACCACGATCCCGCTCCGATTCTTCCCCGACCTCTGGGATGTGCGGGGCCGGTTGTGAGCCTCGAGCTTCCTGCCAATCTCGACCGTAACTCGTGTGCCGCCCTGGATGCGATGGACCCACTCGCGGGGTTCCGCGATCGGTTCCTCCACGACGAGTCGACCATCTATCTCGACGGCAACTCGATGGGCCGTCTCCCCAAAGCCGCGGTGCCGCGACTGCGCGAGATGGCCGAGGACGAGTGGGGCCGAATCCTGGTTCGCGGATGGACCGAGTCCGGATGGATGGAATCTCCGCTGCGCGTCGGCGATCGCGTCGCCGAGCTGATCGGTGCGGCGCCGGGTGAGGTGCTCGTCGCCGACACCACATCCGTGGGACTGTTCCGGCTCATCACCGCTGTGATGCGGGCACGACCGGACCGGCGAGTCATCGTGACCGAGCGGACGAACTTTCCCACCGACCTCTACATCGCGAGCGGTGTCGCGGAGATGCTGGGCTGCGAGATCCGCGTGGTGGAACGCGAGGAGCTCCTCACTGCCCTGGCGAGCGACACGGGACTGCTGACACTCACCCACGTCGACTTCCGGACCGGCGAACGTCACGACATGGCGGCGCTGACGGATGCCGCGCACGCCGCCGGCGCACTCGTGCTCTGGGACCTGTCGCACTCGGCCGGCGCGGTCGAGATCCAGCTGCAACGCGACCGCGTCGATCTCGCCGTCGGCTGCGGCTACAAGTACCTCAACGGCGGGCCTGGTTCGCCGGCGTACCTCCACGTCGCCACAGCGCTCCAGGGTGAGCTCCACAATCCAATCCAGGGTTGGCTCGGCCACGACAATCCCTTCCTGTTCGAACTCCGCGTATCAGCGCGCGCCGGGGATACGCGGATGGATGAGCGGATCGCCGCCCGTCCTCGGCATCGGAGCACTCGAAGTCGGCGTCGGATTGCACCTCGAGGCAGGCCCCCGCCGTGTCGGCGAGAAGGCAGCGATGCTCACCGAGGTCTTCATGCGCCTTGCGCGATCCCGCCTTGCAGCATTGGGGTTCATCGTCGCCACGCCCGACGACCGCGAGCGTCGGGGTGCGCAGGTGTCACTCCGCCATGCGGACGGACTTGCGGTCGTCCGCGCAGCCGCGGATCACGGCGTCATCGGCGATTTCCGGCCGCCCGATCTCTGCCGCTTCGGACTCGCGCCGCTCTACACGCGCTTCGTCGACGTCTGGGACTCGATCGAGCGCATCGCCGAAGTCGTGGAGACCGGCGTGATCGGCCGGCCGAAGTATCAGCAGGAGGTGGCGATCCCCTGACGTCAGCCGTTCTGCGGCCGGGCGAAGATCGCGACCGGCTTGTTCAGCGAGGTCGATGATCGCGTGCCCTTGAGGCAGCCGTCCGCCGGTGGGCACACGGCCCCGAACGTGATCTTCAGATGGACGACACCTTCGTTCACCGCCTGGAACGTCCACGTCTCCGCGCCTGGGACCTCGCAGATGGCGAGGATGTGGCAGGGCGGATTGATGATCGGCGCCAGCGTCGTCAGGTTGTCGGACATGACGCTCTGGCCTGCGCCGGTCTCCATGATGATCTCGACGATCTGACCGATCGGCACCGTGATCCTGTCGGCATTGCGCGGCTGAATGATGAGGATCTGACCGTCGTGGATCTCCGTGTCGGTCACGGCGCTCGAGTGCGGCGCGGGGGCCGGGTGAGCCCGCGTGGCATAGAGCACTACCGTGGCAAGCGCCCCCAGCATGACGGGGAAGAGCACCGCTGCGGCGACGAGCACTGCTCGCCGAGCGGGCGACGGATGCGGCCGCCCGCCGTCCGCGCTGTCGTCGCTCACTGCGCCTGAGGTCGCGCGTACACGGCGAACGGTTTGACCAGCACCGTGTGGATGCTGTCGCACGCGCCGGTCGTCAGTGAACAGTGTCGCCCGAAGCTGATCTTCAGATACCCGACACCTTTCTCCACCGCGTGGAACGTCCACGTCTCGCTGCCCTGGATGCCGCAGAGCGTAAAGATGTGGCAGGGAGGATTGGGCGTCACCGGGACGAGGATGCTCGGTGTGTCAGACACGACGGTCTGACCGGGCCCCGTCTGCAGCACGATCTCGAACTCCTGGCCGAGCGGAATCTTCACCTGGTCCGTGGTCTCCGGCTGCAGGATCAGGATGTTCCCGTCGGTGATCTCCGTGTCGGATGCGGCGGGCACGGCAGTGCTCGCCGGCGCCGCCGCCGGCGCGGCCGGCCGCGTCGCGTAGAGGATCACGGTGGCGACGGCACCGAGCGTGACCGGGATCAGCACGTAGGCCGCGACGGCGAACAGGCGTCGCCTTGCCGATGGCCGTCCGTCGGCGCTCATCGCCGGGGTCGCACCTCTCGCGGTGTGCGCCATGCCGACCAGAACGACCACGCGAAGATGAGCACCACCATGGCGACGATCACCCAGAGTGCGTAGTTGCTGATCGTCTGCGCAATCGCGACGGCCGGCTGCCCGATGACCCAGCCCGCGCCGACGATGAGCCCGATGTAGATCAGCGTGCCGACGAGGTCCGCGATGATGAAGAGAAGGAAGGGCATCCCCGCCTCGCCCGCCGCCATGTAGAAGAGCGGGGACGGCACCGGAAGGACCGGCGCCAGGAGCACCGTCCACACACCGTATCTCTTGACGAAGCGCTCCCCGCGCGCCGCGCGGCGTCGCCACCGCGGGTCGCTCTCGCTGAGGTAGTTGATCAACCCGTGGCCGTAGCGCTTGCCGGCCCAGTAGAAGAATGGGTCGGTCATCATCGAGATCGGGATGGGCGCGATCAACGCCAGCACCAGCGGCACGCGACCGACCCGCGCGAAGGCGCCCGCCGTGACCATCGATGCGATCGTCCCCCGGAGTGCGCTGAGCAGCAGTGGGTTCCTGCCGAGCAGGAGCGGGGTCAGCGGGATCCCGGCGTAGTAGTAGACCGAGTTGAGGATGATCGGCCCGACGCAGAGGACATCCTTGATGCCGATCTGCGGGCGCTGCCGTCGCGGCTCCGCCGTCGCGTCGACGATGACCGCGTCGCTCTCCATCCGCCCATTGTCACCCCTCGACCGAGGAGACGCCCTCAGGCGACGTCGCTGACCGGCATCTCGCGTGCTTCCGGTACGGCGACCGCGGGACGGGACTGACCGACCAACAGCAGCGCGACTGCTCCGACGATGAGCGCCGCCGCGACCAGCGTGAGCGGGCTCAGCACCTCGCCCAGGACGAGCGCGCCCAGCGCCACGGCGACCACTGGGTTCACGAATGCGTAGGTCGACGCGGCGGTCGGCGAGACGTGGTGGAGCAGCCAGATGTAGGCGACGTACCCGACCATCGAGCCGATGACGACGAGATAGGCAAAGGAGGCCACCGACGCGAACGACACCGCCGACAGGTGCACGTGCGCGAGCTCGCCGTCAGCCATCCCGGCGATGATGAGCAGCACGCCGCCGATGATCATCTGCATCCCGATGGCGCTGAGCGGCTGCGACGGTGAGGGCGCCCGGCGCGCGTAGAGCGAGCCCATCGCCCAGAGGAAGGGGGAGAGCAGCACGACCAGGGTCTGCCAGTGCCCGGCGCCGTCGCCGCCGGGGCGGACCAGCAGGATGATGCCCGCGAGCCCGAGCGCGATCCCGGCGGCGGCCGTCCAGTTGATCCAGCGGCCACCGAACGCAGGTGCGAAAAGCGCCATCCAGAGCGGCACGGTGGCGACGATGAGCGCGACAAAGCCGCTCGGCAGGTACTGCTCACCCCAGGCGACACCGCCGTTGCCACCCAGCAGCAGGCACCCGCCGATCACGGCGGCCGACCGCCAGTGCACGAAGGTGAGCCGCTCCTTCGGGACACCCGGCCGGCGGGAGAAGGCGAACAGCAGGAGTCCCGCGAGGATGAACCGCGTCCCGGACATCAGGAACGCCGGGAGCGTCTCGATCGCGACCTTGATCGTGAGATAGGTCGATCCCCAGATCAAGTAGACGGCAGCGAACGCCACGACGATCTGAGTGCGAGAGACGCGGGGGAGGGCAATGACGGGAGTGGACACGCTCGAAGTCATTTGTTATGGTACAAAGCAGTGAACGTACCGATACGTTATCACATCACCGGTCGCCGAGCCTCCGAGATTGCCGAGAGCATCGAGCGCGGAATCCGCGAGGGCGATCTCACCGCGGGCACGCGACTGCCCACCGTGCGTTCGCTCGCCTCGCACCGGGGGATCAGCACGGCGACCGTCGCCTCCGCATATCGCGAGCTGCGCCGCCGCGGTCTTGTCGCCGGCGCGGGCCGGCTCGGCACCAGCATTGCTCCGCGCGTCCCGCCGTCGCCGCGAGGGCGGCCGATCGTTCCCGAAGGCGTTCGCGACCTGCTCTCGGGCAACCCCGATCCCGCGCTGCTGCCCGATCTCGGGCCTGCGCTCGCAGCCTTGCCCAACGAGCCGATGCTCTACGGGAGCGCGGGTTCCGACCCCGAGCTGATCGCGCTCGCGGCTGCGCGCCTCGACGCGGACGGCGTTCCGAGTGACCACTTGACCGTCGTCGGCGGAGCACTCGACGGCGTGCAGCTCGCGCTCATGGCGCATCTCCGTCCCGGCGACCGGATCGCCGTGGAGGATCCGTGCTACCCCGGGATCATCGACCTGGCGTCCGCCCTCGGCCTTGCCGTCGTCCCGATGGCGATCGACGATCGCGGGCCGACGCCGGAGGGCCTGGCCCGCGCGCTGCGCGCAGGCGCCGCCGCGTGCGCGCTGACGCCACGCGCACAGAACCCGTTCGGCTCCGCCGTCGACGCGCTGCGCGCGCAGGAGCTGCGAACGGTGCTGGAGCGCCACCCTGGGGTGCTCGTCATCGAGGACGACCATGCCTTCGATATCACAGAACGCCCGTGCAACACGCTGTGTGAGCCGGGTCGTGCACGATGGGTGCACCTGCGCTCGGTGTCGAAGTCGCTTGGACCCGACCTGCGGCTCGCCATCCTGTCGGGCGACGCCACCACCGTCGCGCGGGTCGAGGGGAGACGGTTGATCGCGGCCGGCTGGGTGTCGCATCTGCTCCAGCGCCTTGTCGTCGCGCTCTGGAGCGACCCCGGTCAGGAGGCCCACGCCGACCTTGTCGCCGGGGTGTACACGCTGCGCAGAGACGCGCTCCGCGAGGCGCTTCGCGCCCGAGGCATCGAGTCGCACGGCAGCGCGGGGCTCAACGTTTGGATTCCCGTTGCGCACGAGGATTCAACCGTTGCGGCGCTGCAGGAGGACGGCTGGGGCGTGCTCGCCGGGGACCGGTTCCGCATCGCCAGCGCACGCGGCATCCGCGTGACCACCGCGCGCCTGGAACCCGAGGACGCGGTCCGGTTTGCGGCCGACCTCGAGTTGGCGCTCACGCCGCGCCCCTCACGACTCAGTTGACCGGCGTGGCTCACGACGACCCCATGCACACGAACCGTGCGCGCGCACTCGCGTTCGGCGGCATCGCGCAGCAGTACGACCGGGCGCGTCCCTCGTATCCGCCCGCGCTCGTCGACGCCCTGATGACGTGGTCGCCACACGAGGTCCTCGATGTCGGGTGCGGCACGGGCAAGGCGTCGCGGTTGCTCATGGACCGCGGATGCACGGTGCTCGGGGTGGAGCCCGACGCGTCCATGGCAGCGATCGCGCGCATCCACGGGGTCACCGTCGAGGACGGCACCTTCGAGCAGTGGGATCCGCGCAACCGCATGTTCGACCTGGTGATGTCGGGGCAGGCCTGGCATTGGGTCGAGCCCGTCGCAGGCGCCGCGAAAGCGGCATTGGTACTGCGTCCGGGTGGTCACCTCGCGGTGTTCTGGAATCGCGGGCGCAACGATCCCGACATCGCGACGGCGCTCGACGCCGTGTACGAACGCCTCGCTCCGTCGCTGGCGACTCCCTCGAAGGAATTGCGGCCGGGCATCCGGGTCACCGACGAGCGAGCCGAGGTGTTCCGGCAGGGCGCGCAGTTCTCGGACATGCAGACGCGCACCTTCGAGTGGGAGACCTCGTACGGCCGGGACGAGTGGCTCGACTTCATCTCGTCGCACAGTGATCACGTGGTACTTCCCGAAGCCCAGCGCGCAGCGCTGCTCGAGGCGGTCGGCGGTGTCATCGACGACTTCGGCGGCACGGTCGCGTATCACTTCTCGACTCTGTTGCTGGTCGCAACACGACGCGGGTGATCCGCGCGTACCATCAAACCGATGGCAGCGGCGGCAGTCCACCCTTTGCGTGCGCGCGCATGAGCCATGTTGCCGAGGAGGCGAGAGCGCTCGGGATGCGCCTGCTCTCACGAAGGTACGACGATCCGCCGCACACGATCGCGACCATCGACGCAGGGGTCGCGGAGCTTGCCGCGTTGCGGCGTATCGCCGTCGATGCCGAGGACACCCAGGCGTTGCAGGAGGTCCTTGCTGACTTCGTCGAGGTTCGGCGGCAGCTGGACTCATAGACCGGCGGGCGCGTCGGTTTCCTCCGTCTCGACCCTGGTGAATCCGGAGCACCGCAGCACCGGCAACGGAGGGTAGCGGGGGAATCGCTCGTCGCTGTCGGCAAGGCCGCAGCGGATGAAGCTGGACCTCGCGCCGGTCACGATGCGCGAGTGCATGCACCACTCGCAGAGTCCGGGATTCGGAGGACCGGCGGCATGCACGCTCACATCGTGCACGTCTCCGTTGTGCCAGCGCTTACCATGCGCGAGCCATGTCACCCAAAACCGTCACCGAGCACATCGACAAGGCGATCCGCAAGATCGACAAGTCGAAGAACATCGACCACTGGGATCGCAACCTCGGACGCTACGACGCCGAGGAGTTGATGGCCGAGGTGCTCGGCCGAAAGCTCACGCCCGCCGTGCTCGATCGAGTCCTCGACAGCACCTCGAAGGAGCGATACACGGCGATGGTCACGCGCCGCGTCAACGGCGAGCCGATCCCCAGGATCATGGGTCACTACACGTTTCGCGGACTCGACATGCTCGTCAAGGAGGGCGTCTTCGTCCCGCGAGCCTCGAGCGAGTTCCTCGCTGCCGAGGCCATGAAGGCGATGCGCTGGCGCAGAGGGAGACGCGTCGCCGTCGACGTCGCGACGGGCGCGGGCCCGGTGGCGCTCGCCGTTGCCCACGAGGTCCCGACTGCGGAGGTGTGGGGCATCGACATCTCCGCGGAGGCAACGGCGCTCGGCCGTGAGAACGCGCGCCGGCTCGGCCTGCGGAACATCCAGTTCCGCAGCGGTGACATGCTCGACGCGCTGCCACGTCGGCTGCGGGGAGCGATCGATCTCTTCACCATTCATCCTCCGTACGTGCTGCACACCGAGCTCAAGACACTCCCGCGCGAGATCCGGGAGTTCGAGCCACTCCAGTCGCTGACCGACAACTCCGATGACGGGCTCGGTCTCGTGCGCAGGCTCGCCGCCGACGCGCACGCCTGGCTCAAGCCCGGCGGCGTCGTCCTGGTCGAAATCGGCACGTATCTCTCACGGCGCACGCAGTCGGTGCTGCGCGCGGCTCAGCTCGTCGACGTCACCTGGGCGAAGGACTCGCTCGGCGTCACGCGGGTGGTCTCCGGCCGCACGCCACGGTAGCCGCGGGAGGCGTGCCCTACACCCCGGTGCGCACCCGTCCGTACACGATGTGACACATGGGCACCCGGCGCCGGATGGTCCGACCACCACCGCGGCCGGGGATCTCGTGCGTGATGTACGGGTCGGTTATCGATTCGGACGTCACGCTGTACCCGAGGGCCTTGAGCCGCTGACAGTCGCGAACGTAGTCGCTCGCGCGCCAGTACTCGCGCTCGATCGTGTCGGGAAGCGTTCCTTCACCCGCGAGCCTGTGCGCCGCCCGAGCCAGGGCGCGGTCGCGAAACGGCCCGCCGACGTCGAGCGTGTTCCCCGCGCGGTACACGGTGGTCACCAGTCCGAGCAGGGCGAACGCGAGGACCAGGACGAGGGCACTGGTGAGTGTCATCGTCAGCCGACTCTACGTGGCTGAAACCTCCGGCGGGCTAGTGGTGGAACCGCGCGCGATGCGGGTGGTGCTCTGCCGGCGCGTGGTGCTTCAGGATGGTCACCTCGCGCTTGAGGTCATCGATCAGCAGGTCCGCGAGGTCGCGCGAGAAGCCGTTGCGCACCACGACGCGCAGCACCGAGGTGGTCTCGAGGTTGGCGCACAGGCTGTATGCGGGCACCTGCCAACCACGCTTGCGCAGCGCGTCGGAGACGTCGTAGACGCTGTAGCCCACGTCCGGGTCGACCGTGAACGCAAAGACGGGCAGCTCGCTCCCATGGGTGAGCAGCCGGAACGGACCGATCTTCGCGATGCTTGCGGAGAGGTGCAGCGCAGTGTCCTGGCATGCCTGCTGCACGCGGCGATATCCCTCGAACCCGAGCCTGATCAGCTGGTAGTACTGGGCGATGACGTTGGAGCCGGACCGTGAGAAGTTGAGCGCGAAGGTCGGCATGCTGCCGCCGAGGTAGTTCACCTCGAAGATGAGCTCGGCGGGCAGCGCCTCGCGGTCACGCCACACGACCCAGCCCACACCGGGGTAGACCAGTCCGTACTTGTGGCCGGACGTGTTGATGGAGACGACTCGGTCGATCCGGAAATCCCAGACGAGGTCAGGTTGAATGAACGGCGCGATGAAGCCTCCGGATGCCGCATCGACGTGGACGGGCACATCGGGGCCGCCCGACTTCTGGAGCGCGTCCAGCGCATCGGCGATCGCCGAGACGGGCTCGTAGCTCCCGTCCTGCGTCGAGCCGAGGACCGCGATGACACCGATCGTGTTCTCGTCGCAGAGGGGAACCGCGGTCTCGGCCGTCAGATGACGGCGCTCGCCCTCCATCATCACGTACCGCGGTTCGACGTCCCAGTACCTGCAGAACTTCTCCCAGCACACCTGGACGTTGATGCCCATGACGAGGTTCGGCCGGTCGGTCGGAAGCCCGGCGCTGCGGCGGCGCTCGCGCCAGCGCCACTTGAGCGCCAGTCCCGCGAGCATCGCGGCCTCGCTGGATCCCGTCGTCGAGCAGCCGACGCCGGCGTGCCGGCCCGGCGCGTGCCAGAGACCGGCGAGCATGTGCACGCAGCGGCGCTCCAGCTCCGCCGTCTGCGGGTACTCATCCTTGTCGATGACGTTCTTGTCGACCGACTCGTCCATCAGCCGCTGGGCCTGCGGCTCCATCCACGTGGTGACGAAGGTCGCGAGGTTCAGCCGGGCGTTGCCGTCGAGCATGAGCTCGTCGTGCACGATCTGATAGGCGATGTCGGGGTGGAGCTCACCCTTCGGCAGGTGCAGCTTCGGGACGCTCTGGGTCTCGCCGGGACGCGCGTAGAGAGGGTTGATATCGATGGTCGCGTCGGCGTCGTCGTGCGCGCGATGGTGCAGCGCCATCGTCAGTCCCCCGTTAGATGTTGCTGTCGGGTGTCTCTCGGGGCCGTGGCCTCGCGCAGCGATGATGCCGGATGTCCGGTCAGCTCTGTCGACGTGTCCGGCGGCACTCTCACGGCGGACAGCTCGGCGTCGAGGTCGTCGTTGCGGTCGGTCGCGCGCATCAGCTGGTGCCTGAGTGCGTCCATCTCGTGCTCGAGCCTGACGTTGGCGTCGATGACATGGAGCAGCTCCTCGCGGAGCAGGGTTGCCTGATGCACCGGGTCGGGATCGCTCGTCATGTCCGCGATGCGCTCCTGCTCGTGCTCACGCCATCTGATCGCGAGCAGCGCGGCGGTGCCGTCCGGCGGACGGTAGGAACGCGCGCCCGCCTCGACGACCCGGCGGATGACGGCGGGGCCGCTCCCGGTGTTGAGGCGCTGGCGCAGGTGGAGCGGATGTCTCGGCGGTGGATCGGTGAGGCGGAACCGCGGCCAGTAGATGCGCACCGCGCCGTCGTAGACCGAGAGCAGGCGCAGCCGTCTGGTCAGCCGGTGCGAATCCTCCACACGCGGCATCACGTAGACGTGCGCGAGCCCGCACAGCTCTCGCGCGGCGAGCGCCGGATCACCGGCATCCGCCGGGTACACGCCGTCCTGCTCCTTGACCGCGCTGAACAGCACGACCGGCAGACGCCGCCCGGGGTCGAGCAGCGCGCCGTGCACGAAGGCGTCGATCTGCTCCGAGCCGACCACGGGCTCGGCGACGGAGGTGATCCGCTGCGTTCCCGCGGTCGCGCCGCCGGCGACGAGGTCATGGAGCAACGCCACGAGCGGGGGTTGCAGCGGTGACGGAGGGATGCGGTGATGACGCATGTCCTGCTCCACCGACATGCCGATCTCCACGGAGTCACCGGTGCGCACGATGTCGACCGTGGTGAGCCAGAGCGTTGACGGATCCCACGCGTCAGGTCGGTGCACGGCGATGCGACACAGCTCGCGGTCGCCTGCGTCACAGCGCATCGCGTTGACGCTCAGACCGTCTTCGTGCAGCTCACCTTCTGCAAACAATTCAGTCGCAGTCTTAAGACCACCTGTCCCCCAAACCCAGGTTCTCTGAGCCGCTGCTTCAAAAAGCCCGGCTCCGGCCACCCCCTTGGAGTCGAGGGTGAGTCTCGCCCCAAGGGCGCGGAACATTGCGGTTCATCCTACATCGTCATCAAGGGCACTGCGGAGTGCATTGATGACTCCGCGCGCGTGACGCTGCTCCTGACGAAGGTTGCCGAAGGCAACGCGGATCGCATACGCATCATGCAAGCGTGTGTGACTCAGGAAGTAGCGACCTCCGGTGTTGATTCGATCGATGATGCGCTGGTTCAACGTGTCGAGCGTTCCGGGATCATCAAGACCGGGCGGGTGTGCGCGCAGGCAGACCACACTGAGCGGCGCAGGAGCGAGCATTTCGAAGTCCCGTTCCTGCTCGGCCCAGTGCGCCACGATCGCTGCAAGCTCGCAATGCTCGCGGATGCGCGCCGCAAGTCCATCGGTCCCGAAATGACGGATGACCATCCAGAGCTTGAGCGCGCGCATCCGCCGCCCGAGTGACGTCCCGTAGTCCATGAGGTTCGGTATGTCGGCCGCCGTACCGTCGGTCGTCGTGAGGTACTCGGGGACGATCGAGAACGCGCCGCGAAGCGTCTCCGATTTCCGCGTCCAGAGCACGCTGCAGTCGATCGGCGTGAAGAGCCACTTGTGCGGGTTGATGACGATGGAGTCCGCGCGCTCGGCGCCGTCGAGCACCCATCGCAGCTCCGGGACGACTGCCGCCGCGCCGCCGTACGCCGCATCCACATGCAGCCAGAGGCCGTGGTGCTCGCAGACGGACGCGATCGCCGGAATCGGATCGACGCTCGTGGTCGACGTCGTGCCGGCGGTGGCCACGACCGCGAACGGCCGGATGCCGGCGGCGATGTCCTCGTGGATCGCCTGGCGGAGCGCGACCGGGTCCATGCGGAATCGCCCGTCGACGGGAATGCGCCGGAGTCCCTCCCGTCCGATGCCGAGGACGATGCCGGCCTTCTCGACAGACGAGTGCGCCTCGGTCGACGCGTAGTAGCGCAGGCGCGGAAGCTCGGGCCTCCCCGCCATGCCGAGCTCGCGGATGCGCAGATCTGCCTGGGCTTCCCGGGCGGCGGCGAGCGCGTAGAGCGTGCTCGATGAGGCGGTGTCGTTGATCACCCCGAAGAGCGGCTCCGGGAGCCCGACCATCTGGCGCAACCAGTCGAGGGTCACCAGCTCGAGCTCGGTCGCCGCAGGCGCCGTCCGCCAGAGCATCGCGTTCACGTTCAGCGCCGCGGCGATCGTCTCGCCGAGGATGCCCGGGCTCGACCCACTCGACGCGAAGTAGGCCATGAAGCCCGGCGATTGCCAGTGCGTCGTCGCGGGCAGGAGGATCCGATCGAGGTCGGTGAGCACTGCCTCGAGCGTCTCCCCCTCAGCCGGTGGCGACGATGGCAGCGCGCTCCGCACGGTTCCCGGCTCGGTCGGGCTCAGCACGGGAGGCAGCTCGACGTCGCGGAGGTAGTCGGCGACCCAGTCAGCGACCCGCCGAGCTCCGCGGCGGTACTCCTCGGGGTCCATGTCACCGGTGGCGTGAGGATCGGCGGCCATGCGGGTGAGATCGTGACGCCCCGGCCGCAGTGTGCGCTCGTTGCGCGTCCGTTCCGCGCATCGAGACGCTGCGGTCACAGCGCTAGACTGGAACGGTGACTGCCTCACTGACCGTCGCGGACGTGATGCACAAGCCCGCGGTGGTGGTGCCCAACAGCATCACGCTGGCGCAGGCGTCGGTGATCCTCGACGGAGCCAACGTGGGCGCCGCGGCGGTGCTCGACGCGCGGGGCCGGCTGATCGGGATGGTGAGCGAGCGCGATCTCCTGCGCTCGGTCGGACACGGCGTCGATCCGGCGACCACGAAGGTCGACGAGGTCATGACCAAGGACCCGGTCACGGTCGCGGTCACCGACACGGTGGAGAAGGGCCTCGAGGTCTTCCGCGAACGTCGATTCCGCCATCTCCCCGTGATGGACGGCGACAGGGTCGCCGGGATCCTCTCGATCCGGCACGTGGTGCGGGTCGCTCACATCGAGGAGGTCCAGCCGGCGGGATCGGCACTTCCCGGGCTCGCGCCGCGCGGGCTCGAGGGTGTGGCCGTCGCCGAGACCTCGGTCGGCGACGTCCGGGGCGAGGAGGGGTTCTTCCACTACCGCGGCTACAACGCAACCGAGCTGGCCCGCCGCTGCTCGTTCGAGCAGGTCTGGCACCTGCTCGCCGAGGGCGAGCTGCCGGATGAGGCGCAGCTCAAGGCGTTCACCAAGCTGGCTGTCGCCGCTCGCTCGGTCCCGGAGGATGTGGCGGACCTGCTGCCGCGCATCGCGGCGCTCCCCGGCTACACGCCACTGATGGCGTTGCGCTCCGCGGTGTCGCTCGCCGGCGCCGCCCTCGAGCAGAAGCCGACGCTCGACATCCCGCCCGAGGAAGTCCGCAAGGAATGCCTGAAGATGGCCGCCATCGTCCCGGTGCTGCTGATGCGCCTGCATCGCCACCACCTGGGCCTCGAGCCGGTCGAGCCCGACCCCGATCTCGGCTACGCGGGGTCGTACATCCAGATGCTCACGGGCGAGCGCCCGCGCGCGCGAGAGATCCGCGCGCTCGAGCAGTACCTGATCCTCACGATGGACCACGGGTTCAACTCGTCCACCTTTACCGCGCGGGTGATCACGTCCACCGGCTCCGACATCGGCTCCGCCCTGACGGGCGCCATCGGCGCCCTCGCCGGACCGTTGCACGGCGGAGCCCCATCCCGGGCGCTGGCGATGCTCGACGCGATCGGCACGCCCGACAAGGCGGAGGAGTATCTCCGCCGCGAGATCTCGTCCGGCGAGCGCCTCATGGGCTTCGGGCACCGCGTCTACAAGACCGACGATCCCCGCTCGACGCTGCTTCGCGAGGTCGCGACCGAGCTCGGCGGCCCGCAGGCCGAATTCGCCGTCCAGGTCGAGCAGACGGCCCTGCGCGTCCTCAACGAGCTCAAGCCCGGCCGCCGCCTCTACACCAACGTCGAGTTCTACGCCGGCGTCGTGATGAACAGCGTCGGCATCCCGCCGGACATGTTCACCCCGACCTTCGCCTCGAGCCGGACCGTCGGATGGACCGCGGCGATCGCGGAGCAGGCGGCGAACAACCGCCTCATCCGCCCCTCCGCGCTGTACGTCGGGCCCCAGCCGCCGCGCCCGCTGCCGGACGGCTACGGGGCGGCGCTCACGAGCGCGGAACTCGCTCGCTGACCTGCCGGTAACGCCGGGGTAACAATCGCGATGTCGTTGCCCTGCAACGAAACAAGCTCGTCACCCAACCACAACGCGTCCGGCCGGCATGTGACAGAAGCTCACTTCCATGATCCCGGCATTCATCCCCGCGTTGGTAGCCTCGTTGCGTGCGATGTTCGCTCCCGGCGAAGGGCGCGATGACGAAAGAGGACAAGGGCTCGTCGAGTACGGCCTGATCGTGGTCCTCATCGCCATCGTCGTCATCGTCGTCGTCAGCCTCGTCGGACACCAGGTCAACAACGTCTTCTCGAACGTGAGCAACGGCCTCAGCTCGTAGCGCTGTCGCGAACCGTGCGGCGTCGCACGGATCGCTCTGTCGCCCCGATGTGTGAGCACGGAGCTTCTCGTAAGGTTGCCCGCAGTGGAGTCGCTGCGGGACACCGGAGAGGACGTCGACCTGCGCGACCCCGCGCCCATCTCCCGGCATCTCGCCGGCGTGGTGCTCTGCGGTGGCCGCAGCCGCCGCATGGGCGTGGACAAGGCAACGATCGAGATTGACGGATCCACGCTCCTCGATCGCGCCATCTCGCGGCTGCGTGAGGCATGCGACCCGGTGCTCGTCGCTCCGGGCGATGTGCAACTCGGTGCCGGAGAGCACGAGATCGTCGAGGATGCGGTCCCCGGCGCCGGCCCGCTTGCGGCACTCGTGACCGCGTTGCGCCGCAGCCCGCATCCGCTGATCGCAGTCGTTGCGGTCGACATGCCCTGGCTCGACCCGGCGCTGCTCCACCTCCTCGCCGGCCGGATCGGGGATCGCGATGTCGCCGTCTGCGAGACGGATCGCGGCGTCGAACCCCTGCACGCCGTGTACGCGACCTCAGCCCTCGGCCCGGCCGAGTCCGCGTTGCGCAGCCCCGATCGGTCGCTGCACGGACTGCTGTGGCAGCTCCGCGTGCTCACCCTGGCAGAGACCGAGTGGCGGTCGGCGGGCATCGACGGCCGCTTCTCCCGCAACGTCAATACCGCCCGGGATCTCGCAGATCTCAGGCTGGAACTTCACCAAGCAGGGAGTTGACGATGGTCGCGGCGCGCGCCAGGGCCTCGGGCTGGGAGCCGCCCGACGCCAACGCCTGCTGGACGAACCGGCCGATCAGGTACGACGTGAGCGGGGCGTTCTGGCGTTCGGTAGCGTGCGCCACGTCGCGGGCGATGCGCAGCAGCAGCGCCCGTTCGCGGGGCTCGAGCGGTTCCAGCCGCGCCGCGAGTGGGCCGGAGTCGCTCAACGCCGATGCGAGTGCCCCGAGCAGGTCGGACTCCGGGGGCTCGCGGTCCATGTTGCTAGAGTGATCTTGCCCCATGGCTGGCAAGACCCGGAACCTGCTGCCCGACTACCTGGTGGGCTGGAAGCCCTTCGGGCTCGGTGAGCAGCGTCCCAACAATTATCTCGAGATCTGGAAGGCCGCAGTCGAGAATCGCGGTGACGCGCCCCGCGCGATGCGCATCATGCGCGAGGGCGTGTGCGACGGCTGCGCGCTTGGGACGAGCGGTCTCAAGGACTGGACCATCCCGGGCATCCACCTCTGCAACATCCGTTTGCGACTGCTCCGGATGAACACGATGCCGGCGTTGGACCCGGCCATCACGAGCGACGTCGCCGCGCTGGATGCGATGCGCGGCGATCACCTGCGCGAGCTCGGCCGCATCCCCGAGCCCATGATGCGGCGGCGCGGGGAACCTGGGTTCACGCCGGTGTCCTGGACGGACGCGATGGAGTTGATGGCCGCGCGCGTCAGGGCATCGGATCCCTCGCGCTGCGCCTATTTCATGACCAGCCGGGGCATTCCCAACGAGACGTACTACTCCGTGCAGAAGGGAGTCCGCGCCATGGGTGGCAATTCCATCGACAACGCGGCCCGCCTCTGCCACTCACCGAGCACGGTCGCACTGAAGCAGACGATCGGGGTCGGCGCGAGCACGTGCTCCTACAAGGACTGGATCGAAGCAGACCTCATCGTCTTCGTCGGCTCCAACGTCGCGAACAACCAGCCGGTCGCCACGAAGTATCTGCACTACGCGAAGAAGCGCGGCGCCAGGGTGATCAGCATCAACACCTACCGCGAGCCGGGGATGGAGCGGTACTGGGTGCCGTCGATCCCTTCGAGCGCGGTGTTCGGCACGCGGATCACCGACCGCTTCCACATCATCAACCCGGGCGGCGACATCGCCTTTCTCAACGGCGCCATGCGCCATACCCTCGAGAACGGCTGGCAGGACAAGCGGTTCGTCGACGAGCACACCACCGGCTTCGACGAGCTGGAGGCGTCGCTTCGTGCGCAGCCGTGGGAGCTCCTGGAGCGCGCTTCGGGCGTCACGCGCGACGAGATGGCCGAGTTCGCGCGGTCCATGCACGAGTCGAAGCGCACGGTGATCGTCTGGAGCATGGGCGTCACGCAGCACGTGACCGGCGAGGACACGGTGCGCGCGATCGTCAACCTCGGATTGCTGCACGGTTCAGTCGGCCGCAACGGGGCCGGCCTGGTGCCGATTCGCGGCCACTCGGGCGTGCAGGGCGGAGCCGAGATGGGAGCCTATGCGACAGTGCTCCCGGGTGGCTCGCCGATCAACGAGGAGAACTGCGCGAAGCTCAGCCGGCACTGGGGATTCGAGGTCCCGACCGCAGCCGGACTCGATGCCCCGAAGATGCTCGACGCCGCCGAGCGAGGTGAGCTCGATGTGCTGATGTCCATGGGCGGCAACTTCCTCGAGGTGCTGCCCGATCCGCCCCGCGTTCGTGCCGCCATGGAGTCGATCCCGCTCCGCGTGCACCACGACATCGTGCTGAGCTCGCAGATGTTCGTGGAGCCCGCGGACGTCGTGCTCATCCTGCCTGCGCTGACGCGCTACGAGATCCCGGGCGGTGTGACCGAGACCAGCACGGAACGCCGGGTGATCTTCAGCCCGTACATCGAGGGCGGACCGGTGCCGCAGGCCAGGTCCGAGGCGGACGTGATCCTCGAGCTGGCACGCCGGGTGCGACCGGACCGCGCCGAGCACCTGCCTCCCGAAAGCACCGCCCTGGTGCGTGCGGAGATAGCGAAGGTCATGCCCAGCTATGACGGTATCCAGCACCTCGCCAAGGTCGGTGATCAGTTCCAGTACGGGGGCCGTCACCTCTGCCGCGACGGGGTGTTCCCGACTGCCGACGGACGCGGGAAGCTGAGCGTTGTCGTGCCGCAGGTCGTCGACGTGCCACCGGATTCGGTGCTGGTCACGACGCGGCGCGGCAAGCAGTTCAACAGCATGGTCCAGGAGCAGAAGGATTCGATCACAGGTGCGCACCGCGAATCGATCTTCATGAACAGAGCCGACGCCGAGCGCTTCGGCTTGCGCGACGGCGATCCCTGTGTGCTGCGGAATGACGCAGGCGAGATGCGCGGGACGGTCTTCTTCGCACGGGTGAAGCCAGGCTCCGTGCAGGTGCACTTCCCCGAAGGCAACGTGCTCATCGCAGCCGGACCGCGCGCGCCCACCTCCGACATCCCGGACTACAACGCCGTCGCGCGAGTCGAGCGGGTATGACGTCGCGCCACAGGCGCGTCATGCAGGTCGCGGCGGGAGGGGCCGTGACGTGGCGCAGCGACGACGTGAGCACCGAGGAGCCGCTCGAGATCCGCGTCGGTGACGTGTCGCTGTCGGTGACGATGCGCACGCCTGGCGACGACTTCGACCTGGTGGCCGGCTTCCTGATCACCGAGGGAATCGTTCGTTCGGCCGGCGAGATCGACTCCATGCGGATGTGCCCGGAGGCTGCCGCGGAAACGGGCGAGCTCAACGTCGTCGAGGTGACCCTGTCACCGGCCGTCGCGTCGCGAACCATCACTCCGAGAGCGTTCTTCATGACGTCCTCCTGCGGGATGTGCGGCAAGGCGAGCATCGAGGCGGTGCGCACCCGGTTGTCCTGGGAGGTCCGCGACGATCCGCTGCGCGTCGCGCCGGAGACGCTGCTCGAGCTGCCGGCGTCGCAGCGCTCGGCGCAGCGCCAGTTCTCGCGCACCGGGGGCCTCCACGCTGCGGCGCTGTTCGACTCGTCGGGCGTGCTCGTCTGCCTGCGAGAGGATGTCGGTCGCCACAACGCCTTCGACAAGGTGATCGGATGGGCGGCGACGCAGGGATTGCTGCCGCTGCGATCGCACATGATCCTCGCGTCGGGGAGAGCCAGCTTCGAGCTCACCCAGAAGACCCTCATGGCGGGAATCCCACTGCTCGCCGCGGTGTCGGCGCCGTCGAGCCTCGCGGTGGAGCTCGCGGCGGAGTCGGGCATGACGCTCATCGGTTTCCTGCGCGGCGAGCACATGAACGTCTACGCGGGGCACGAGAGGATCACGACCGGGTGAGCGAGGAACCGGAGCCCAGGCGCTGGCGCGGCGCGGAGATCACCGTGAGCAACAGCGGTCGTGGAGTCGACACCGACGATCGCAGCGGCGACGTCATCGTCGCGCGGTTCGCGCTGCTCCCTGCGGACGTGGTGTCTCGTGCGAGCATCCCCGATGACGTCGAGCGGATTCGCGCCGCGGTGCGGGAGGCCGCGGCGGACGCGGACATTCTCATCCTCACCGGTGGGACGGGCCTCGGCCCGTATGACGTGACACCGCAGGCGCTGCTGCCCCTCTTCGACTACGAGATTCCCGGCATCGCGGAGGCGATGCGCCATCAGGGTCTCGAATCGACGCCGCACGCGATGCTCTCGCGACAGGTGGTCGGTGTGATGGCGGCATGCCTTGTCCTGTCGCTCCCGGGGAGTCCCCGCGCGGTGGCGGAATGCCTCGATGCGGTGTGGCCGGCGCTGCCGCACGCGCTGAGCCTCATTGCTGGCGACACGATCCACCCGCCCGAGCAGGTTGCGACCTCGGAGTAGCTAGGCGCGCTCCGGGCGATCGAGCGATCCGCTGCGACCACCTTCCTTGTGGACCAGCCCGATGTCGGTGATCGTCGCCCAGTGGTCGACCGCCTTGATCATGTCGATGACGGTGAGGCCCGCGATCGCGACCGCGGTCAAAGCCTCCATCTCCACGCCGGTCGCTCCTTCGACCCGCGCCGTCGCCTCGATCACGATGCCCGGATCGGAGGAGTCGAGATGCAGGTCGACGTCGATGTGGCGCAGCGCGAGGGGATGGCACAGCGGGATCAGGTCTGACGTGCGCTTGGCTCCCATGATCCCGGCCAGACGGGCGGTGTCGAGCACGCTGCCCTTCGCGATCGAATCATCGGCGATGCGCCGCACGGCCTCGGCGCTGCAGCGCACGCGGCCGCTTGCGGTGGCGGTGCGCTGCGTCACCGCCTTGTCGCTGATGTCGACCATGCGCGCGCGCCCCTTGTCGTCGATGTGGGTCAACCGCTTCGCCGTCATGGCCGCACCTCGTCGTGGTGGCCGTGGCGCGCGTCGACCCAGCGGGCTCCATCGCTGCGGTGCTCGCGTTTCCAGACGGGGACGGTCGCCTTGATCATCTCCATCGCCTCGGCGCAGATTGGGAACGCGGTGTCGCGGTGCGGCGCCGCGACCACCACGACGACGCTCGCCTCGCCGACGAGCAGTGTTCCCGTGCGGTGCACGATCGTGATTGTGCTGACCCCGCCTCGCGCGTGCAACTGCTCGCCGATGCGCCGCATCTCCGACTCCGCCATCGCCGCATACGCCTCGTAGTCGATGCGCTCCACAGCGAATCCGTCACTGTTGTCTCGCACTCTCCCAACGAACGTCGCGACCGCTCCATCGCCCGACGACCCCGCGTTCGCAATGACGGCACCGATGTCGATGGGGGCGTCGGTAACCTGGACGCGCACGGCCGGCTCGTCTGCGCAGCCCCCGGCGACCGGCGGGATGAAGGCGATGGTGTCTCCGGCGCAAACCACCGTGTCCCACTCGCAGTAGTCGAGGTTTCGGGCCGCGCGAACCGATCCGGTGTCGACGGCAGCCGCGGGATGCCGGCGCACGAGCTCATCCCAGATCGACTGCACCGTCGTTCCCGAGATGCGTTCCTCGGCAACGCCGACGCGCTCGCGAAGCGGTCCGAACACGAGCACCGTCACGTCCTGCACAGGTCAGCCGCCGATGTAGGACATCTCGATCCGCTCGCCCTCGGCGACACCCAGACCGCGCAGCTCGGAGTATCGATCGTCACGGCGCCTCCAGCGGGCCGCGACGACACCTCGCAACTCGTCGTCGGTCGCACCCGCGCGGAGCGGCTCGCGAAGGTCGATGCCGGTTGTCGCGAACAGGCACGTGTACAGCTTGCCGTCGATGCCGAGACGCGCGCGGGTGCAGTCGCCGCAGAAGGGGCGGCTCACCGAGGTGATGACACCGAGATCGCCCGCGCCGTCGACGAATCGATATCGCTTCGCCACCGCGGCCGGATCGGGATCATCCGCCACGAGCGGATACACCGTCGACACGCGCTCGAGAATCTCGTCACCGCTCACAACGTCGGCCATGCGCCACCCGTTGGTGTTCCCGACATCCATGTACTCGATGCAGCGGAGGCTGTACCCCTCGCGCCGCGCGAAGCCGACAAGGTCGAGGAGGCCGTCCTCGTTCACACCGCGCTGGACGACGCAGTTGAGCTTGATCGGCGAAAGGCCCACGTCACGTGCGGCCGCGATGCCATCGAGCACCTCGCCGACCTCGATGCGCGAGTCACTCATGCTCGAGAAGACTGTGGGGTCGAGCGAGTCGAGGCTCACAGTCACGCGATGCAGCCCCGCGTCGCGGAGACGCACCGCCCAGCGGCGGAGCAGCGCGCCGTTCGTCGTGAGTGCGATATCGGGAATGCCGAGCGCCGCGATGCCCTCGACGATCTCCGCGAGGTCGGTGCGCAGTAACGGCTCGCCACCGGTGAGGCGGATCTTGGTCACACCGAGCGATTGAAAGATCGCCGCAAGCCGGACGATCTCCTTTGCGTCGAGCGCCTCGCTCCGAGGCAGGAAGCGGTGCCCAGGGCCGAACCGTGACTTGGGCATGCAGTACGGGCAGCGGAAGTTGCACTTGTCGGTGACCGAGATCCGCAGGTCGCGCAGCATGCGGCCGAGCTGATCGGGCCGGGACGTCACGCCAGTGGGCGCCGAGACCGCTGTCATCGCAGCGGGATCGCCTCGACGACAGTGCCGGCCGGGACGACGTCGAGACCGACGGGGAGCACGACCAGACAGTCCGCGCGCGTGAGCGACTGGAGCATCGATGAGCCCTGGTCTCCCGAGCTCAGCGCGCTCGGAATGCCGTCGGAGCTCTCGGACAGCACCGCCCGGGCGAACGTCTCCAGCGCCTCCGGCTTCGACATGTCCTCACTGAGCCGCACGCGGATGCGCCGCCGGTGCAGCTCCTGCGCGCCCTGCATCCGGCGGATGACCGGACGGGCGAAGAGCTCGAAGGTCACCGAGCTGCTCACCGGATTCCCCGGGAGTCCGATGAAGATCGCGTCGCGAATCCTTCCGGTGAGGACTGGTTTGCCGGGACGCATCGCCACTCGCCATGTCGAAACCTCGCCGATCTCGGTGAGGACCTCGCGAACCCAGTCGTGGTCGCCGACGCTGACGCCGGCGGAGCTCACGATCAGATCCGAGCTCGCGGCTGTCTCGAGCAGCGCCCGGAGCGACTCCTTCGTATCACGCGCGATGCCGAGGAACGTGGGGACACCACCCGCCTCGCGGACGGCGGCTGCGAGCATCGGCGAGTTCGAGTCGACGAGCTGCGCCGGTCCGGCCGCCGTGCCCGCCGGGACCAGCTCGTCGCCCGTGGCGATCAGCGCGACGCGCGGCCGCGCCCCGACGAGCAGCCGGGCGCGACCCAGCGCCGCGGCCACGGCGATGTCGATGCTGCGCAACCACTGTCCCGGGCGCAGCACGGTGGTCCCGGCATGCATGTCCGCACCGCGCCGGCGCACGCTCGTGCCCGCGCCGGTGGCAACCTCGATCAGCACCGTCGCTCCCTCGCGAGAGGTGTCCTCCTGGCGAACAACGGTGTCGGCGCCGTCGGGCATCGGCGCCCCGGTCATGATCCGCATCGCGGTTCCGGGTTCGAGCGCTCCCGGCACTGACCCCGCTCGTGATTCACCGATCACGGGAAGTCGCACCGGCGCCGACGCTGTTGCGGCCGCGATTTCGTGTGCGCGCACCGCATATCCGTCCATTGCGGAATTGTCGAAACCCGGCATATCCGATTGCGACGCAACGGCTTCCGCGAGGATCCTGCCGAGCGCCTCGTCGAGGCCGACCGTCTCCGGTGGCAGCGCGCCGACTCCTTCGAGCAGCCGGGCCTGCGCGCCCGCGACTGACTCGAGATCGGGAGAAACGGCGTGCGCCAGCGTCATTCGGTCCTCATCCTCTACTCGCAACAGTCCTCGCGACACCATCATAGTCGCGGTTTCCACACGTCACCGACTGGCGTACTCTGTGCACGTCCACTGGTGGACCCAGTTGAGAGATGTTGGGCTGGCGCCCGGAGGAGCTTGGATGTTCCCTGCCGCGTTCGACTACATCGCGCCGGCAACGCTTGATGAGGCACTCAGCCTCTTGAGCAAGCACGGCGATGATGCGAAGGTGCTGGCCGGTGGCCAGAGTTCTGATCCCACTCCTAAAACTGCGATTTGCGACCCCGGTTGTTCTTGTCGATATTGGCCGAGTCGATGGACTCGAGGGAATTCGTCGAGAAAACGGGCATGTGCGGATCGGGGCTCGCACCCGGCACCGCGATGTGGAGAGCGCAACCGACCTCCGCGGCACGCTCGACGTGCTCCTCGACGCCGCACCGCTCATCTCCGATCCGCTGATCCGCAACATGGGAACCGTCGGCGGCTCGATCTGCCATGCGGACCCCGCAGGTGACTGGGGAGCGGTGATGCTGGCAGTCGGCGCGGAGTTCGTCCTTCGCTCCTCCGCGGGAGAGCGGGTGGTTTCGGCTGACGGCTTCTTCGAAGGTCCGTTCACGACCGGACTGCGAGCCGACGAGGTGATGACCGAGATCCGGGTGCCTGTGGCGTCCGGGCGATCGGGTGGGACGTACCTCAAGCTCGAGCGCAAGGTCGGCGACTTCGCCAGCGTCGCCACCGCGGTGCACGTCGTCCTCGGCGGCGACGGACGCGTCGCATCCGCGGGGATCGGCCTGTGCGCGGTTGGATCGCACAGCATCAAGGCGAATGCGGCGGAGGCGGCGCTCGTCGGCCAGACGCCGTCGGATGACGTCATCAGCGAGGTCGCCCGGATGGCGTCCGAGGCGGCAGAACCGAAAGCAGACATACGGGGGAGTGCGGACTACAAGCGCGACGTCGCGCGCGTCTTCGTGCAGCGCGGATTGCGCACCGCCGTCAACCGCGCGCAGGGAGCAACGGCATGAACGTCAATTTCGAGATCAACGGAGTCGCGAAGTCCGTCGACGTCGAGCCACGCACGCTCGTCGTCGACCTGATCCGCACCAAGCTGGGCATGACGGGAACGCACATCGGGTGTGACACGAGCAACTGCGGCGCCTGCACGGTGCTGCTCGACGGACGGCCGGTCAAATCGTGCACGGTGCTCGCTCCGATGCTCGAGGGCAAGAAGGTCACGACCGTCGAGGGCCTCGCGAAGGGCGGCAAGCTCGACGCGATCCAGGAGGGCTTCCACGCCGAGCACGGCCTTCAGTGCGGCTTCTGCACACCGGGCATGATGCTTGTGGGGAAAGCGCTCATCGAGGCCAACCCGCATCCCACCGAGGACGAGATTCGCTGGGGGATCAGCGGCAACATCTGCCGCTGCACCGGCTACATGAACATCGTCAAAGCGATTCAGCACGCGGCAGCGGCGAACGCCGCCGACACCGCAGGAGTAGCGTGATGGCAGTCGACACAACGGAAGCCGCAGAAGCCGCACGCCAGGCGATGGGCGGCATCGGCGTCTCGCTCGCCCGCAAGGAGGACGCGCGGTTCCTCCACGGCCAGGGGCACTACGTCGACGATGTCGTGCTCCCCGGCATGCTGCACATGGTCATCGTCCGCAGCCCCCACGCGCATGCGCGCATCAAGGGCATCGACTCGAGCGCGGCGATGGCGATTCCGGGAGTGATCGCCGTCGTCACGGGCGACCTGCTCGCGCAGCACAAGCTCGCCTGGATGCCGACCCTCTCGGGTGACACGCAGGCCGTGCTCGCGACCGACAAGGTTCGTTTCCAGGGCCAGGAAGTCGCCTGCGTGATCGCAGAGACCAAGTACATCGCCGAGGACGCGGCCGCACTGGTCGTCGTCGACTACGAGCCGCTGCAGGCGATCACGACCCCCCAGCAGGCGATCGCGCCCGGCGCGATCGTGATTCGAGACGAGAAAGAGGGGCAGACCGACAACAAGATCTACCACTGGGAGGCGGGCGACAAGGAGGCGACCGACGCAGCGTTCGCACGCGCCGCCAAGGTGGTGAGCCTCGAGACGTTCTACCCGCGCTGCCACCCGTCGCCGCTGGAGACGTGCGGCTGCGTCGCCGACCTCGACCCGGTGACCGGCAACGCGACCATCTACATGACCAGCCAGGCGCCACACGCGCATCGCACCCTCTTCGCGATCGTCGCGGGACTGCCGGAGGAGAAGATCCGGATCATCTCCCCGGATCTCGGTGGCGGCTTCGGCAACAAGGTGCCGATCTATCCCGGCTACGTGGTCGCGACCGCGGCTTCGTTGCTGATCGGCCGTCCGGTCAAGTGGATCGAGGATCGCACGGACAACCTCATCTCGACCGGCTTCGCGCGCGACTACTACATGGACGGCTCGGTCGCGATCGACGAGAACGGGAAGTTCATCGGGCTTCGCGTGAACCTGCTCAGCGACAACGGCGCGTTCTTCGCGGATGCGCAGCCGAGCAAGTTCAAGGCCGGGCTCTTCCACATCGTCACCGGCTCCTACGACATCCCGGCCGCGCACATCGTCGCGAACGGGGCGTACACCAACAAAGCCCCGGGCGGCGTCGCGTATCGCTGCTCGTTCCGCGTGACCGAGGCCTCGTACTTCATCGAGCGTCTCGTCGAGAGCGCCGCGGTCGAGCTCGGGCAGGACCCGGTCACCACGCGCCTCAACAACTTCATCCAGCCGGAGGCCTTCCCGTACAAGTCCGCGTCGGGCTTCGAGTACGACAGCGGCAACTATCCCGCGGCGATGAAGGTGGCGCTCGACATGCTCGGGTACGACGAGCTTCGCAGGGAGCAGGCGGAGAAGCGCGCCAAGGGTGAGCTGATGGGCATCGGCGTCGCCAGCTTCACCGAGGTGGTCGGCGCCGGCAAGGGCAAGGATTACGACATCGCCGGGTTGCGCATGTTCGACTCGGCGGAGCTGCGCGTGCACCCCACCGGCAAGGCGATCCTCAAGCTCGGCGTCAAGTCGCAGGGCCAGGGACACGAGACGACCTTCGCGCAGATCGTCGCAGAGGAGCTCGGCATCCCCGCAGCCGACATCGAGGTCCGTGAAGGCGACACCGACAACACGCCGTTCGGCCTCGGCACCTACGCGTCGCGCTCGACACCGGTCGGCGGCGCGGCGACAGCCGTCGTGGCGCGCAAGCTCCGTGACAAGGGCAAGATCATCGCCGCGCATCTCTTCGAGGCCGACGTTGCGGACATCGAGTTCTCGCACGGCAAGTACAACGTCAAGGGATCGCCCGACAACGTCAAGACGATCCAGGACATTGCGTTCGCGGCGTACACGAACATCCCGGACGGCATCGAAGCCGGCCTTGAGGGCGTCACGTACTACGACCCGCCGAACATGACGTTCCCGTTCGGCACCTACCTTGTCGTCGTCGACATCGACAAGGGCACCGGCCAGGTTAAGGTGCGCCGCATGGTTGCCGTGGACGACTGCGGCGTCCGCATCAACCCGATGATCGTCGAGGGCCAGATCCATGGCGGCCTCACCGAGGGTTTCGGCATCGCGTTCATGGAGCTGATCACCTTCGACGACGAGGGCAACTGCATCGGCTCGAACTTCATGGACTACCTGATCCCAACGGCGTGGGAGACGCCGCGCTTCGAGCTCGGTGAGACGGTGACGCCGTCGCCGCACCATCCGATCGGAGCGAAGGGTGTCGGCGAGTCCGCGACGGTCGGGTCGCCGGCGGCGTACGTGAACGCCGTCATCGACGCGCTCTCGCACCTCGGCATCACCAACATCGACATGCCGGTCACCTCGGACAAGGTCTGGGCGGCGCTGCGTGGCGCGGGGGTGACCGAATAGACGACGCGCTGCTGACCCTGCTTGCCGAGAACGCCGCCGCGGGGCGTCCGTGCGCGCTGGCAACCGTCGTGCGCACGGAATCCCCGACGTCGGCGCATCCCGGCGACAAGGCCGTGATCACCTCCGACGGCGTGCTGCACGGATGGATCGGCGGCAGCTGCTCGGAGCCGCTCGTGCGCCGTGAGGCGCTGGTGGCGATGAGCGACGGCCTGCCCCGGCTCGTGCGCATCAGGCCCGACGTCGAGGTGGCGGAAACGCGCACCCGAGGAGAGCTCACCGTGGCCACAACGTGCCCAAGTGGCGGAACGCTCGACATCTTCATCGACCCGCACCTGCCGAAACCACTGCTCGTCGTGATCGGCGGGAGCCCGGCGGCCCGGACGCTCGTCTCGCTGGGTCGCGTCGTCGGGTTCCGCACGTGCGGAGTCCATCCCGGGGCATCGGCGGCGGACTTCCCGGGCGCCGACCGGGTGCTCGACGGTCTCGACCTCTCGGCGCTCGCCGGTGAGACCGACTGCTGGGTCGTCGTCGCGACGATGGGCCACTACGACGACGACGGGCTTGGCGCGGCGTTGACCCTGCCGGTCGCCGACGTAGCGCTCGTCGCCAGCGTGCGCAGGTCCGCGGCGGTCTTCGACACCCTGCGCACTCGCGGCGTCCCCGAGAGCGACCTCGCGCGCGTCCGCGCCCCCGCCGGCGTCCGCCGTGCCGGGGCACAGGAGGAGATCGCGCTCCACGCGCTCGCGGAGGTGGTCGCCCTGCGCCACGAGCGGCTCACCGCGAATCCCGTCCCGGACCCGGCGCTACTCGTCGGGTTCGGAGTCGACCCGGTGTGCGGAATGACCGTCGACACGTCCGATGCCGCACACACGGCACTGCACGAGGGGACGACCTACTACTTCTGCTGCGCCGGATGTCAGGAGCGGTTCGCCGCAAACCCGGCACAGTTTGTGAGCGCACCCGCCCGCTGAGTGGCCGGCTCGAACGCGGCGGGGGTGATCCTCGCCGCCGGGGCGTCGAGGCGGATGGGCGAACCGAAGCAGCTGCTGCGCGTTGGCGGCCGGCCGCTGCTCGAGCTCGCGGTCGGCGCCGCTTGTGAGGCAAAACTCGATGACGTGGTCGTGGTGCTCGGCGCGCATGCCGACGAGATCAGCCGCGGCGTCGCGTTCGGACGCGCGCGGATCATCGTCAATCCCGACCACGAGCAGGGGATGAGCACCTCGCTGCGCCTCGGGATCACGAGCCTCGGGCCTGAGATCGAGCGGGCGGTCGTCATCCTCGGCGACCAGCCGGACGTCAGCGCGTCACTGATCGACCGGCTCCTCGAGGCGCAGGCGTTGTCGGGACTCCCGGCCGCGGCGCTCAGCTTCGACGGGTTGCTCCATCCCCCGATGGTGCTCGCCCGCGAGATGTGGGCCGGGCTCGACGAGCTCCGGGGCGACGTCGGGCTGCGCGCCGTCGTGCGCGCGCACCCGGAGCTTGTCGCCGCCCTCCCAGCCGATCAGCCCGGTGGGCACCCGATCGACATCGACACCCGCGAGGACTTCGAACAGCTCACGCGGGACCGTCGCTGAGGCGCTCTGCTAGCCTCGACCGGTCCAGCCGGAGTCTCGGAGGTGGGTTCGTTGCCAGCACTGGTCATCGTCGCCGATCGCCTCATCGACGGCACGGGCCGCGATCCCGTCGAAGCCGCGGCCGTCGTCGTCGAGGACGGACGCATCACCGCTGCGGGAGCCCGCTCATCACTGACCATCCCCGCCTGCGCGGACGTGCTCGAGGACGATGACCTCACTCTGCTTCCGGGGTTCATGGACATGCACGTGCATCTCGCGATGTCCGGAACCAACCTGGTGCGGTTTCTCATGACGCCGCCGTCGCTCGCCCTCCTCGAGTCGGTCCCCAACTGCGCGCGCACCCTCGCCGCCGGGGTGACGACGGTTCGCGATGCCGGCGGCACACCGATCGGCGTGCGACTCGCCTCCGAGGCGGGCTACTTCCCGGCGCCGCGCATGGAGCTCGCGATCGGGCTGCTCAGCCAGACAGGCGGCCACGGGGACGACTGGATGCCGTGCGGCGTGCATTTCGGGACGAACGTCGACGTGCCGCACCCGGTCGTCGACGGCGTCGACGGGATGCGGCGCAAGGTGCGCGAGGTGCTCCGCGCCGGTGCGAGCTGGATCAAGTTGTGCACCAGCGGCGGAGTCTTGAGCGCCGGCGACCTCCCCGACCATGCGCAGTTCTCCGTCGACGAGATCCGGGTCGCTGTGGAAGAGGCGGCGGTCGTCGGCAGGCGCGTCATGGCGCATGCGATGTCACCGGCCGGCATCCGCAACGCGCTCATCGCCGGTGTCACCAGCATCGAACACGGCTGCCTGCTCGACGAGGAGGGCATCGCGCTGATGAAGGAGAAGGGCGCGTATCTCGTGCCGACGCTGGTTGCGCCCGGGGACGTCATCGCCGGCGCCAGGGTTCCGGGCGGTGGCGGGCTTCCGCCCGAGATGATCGAGAAGGCCGAGCGGATCCGCGGGCTGCATCACGCCGCCGTGTCCGCCGCGATCGCCGCGGGGGTCAAGGTTGCGATGGGCACCGACGCGGCGGTCGGCCCGCACGGGCGGAACCTTCGCGAGCTCGGCGAGATGGTTCGCTGCGGCATGACGCCGATGCAGGCGATCGTGGCGTCGACCACCGTCCCCGCCGAGCTGCTCCGCCGTCCCGACCTCGGTGCCGTCGAGGCCGGCCGGCTCGGCGACGTCGTCGCGGTGCGCGGCGATCCCCTTGCGGACATCGACAGCCTCGCCGACCCGGCGCACATCCGTCTCGTGATCAAGGACGGCCGGGTCGCGCATGACTTCCGCAGCGCGGCGGTGGCTCAGCCCTCGTCGGGATCGTCGTCGAGCGCGGCCTCGTAAGGGGGGATCCGCCAGGCTGCCTCCTTGCCGAGCAGCCCTCCATGTCCGAGCGACGCGAGGTATGCGGGGTCGAGCGAAAGGCCGGCGTGCAGGCGCGCGAGCAGCAGGTCGAGCGCGCTGCGGCGCGAGAACATCCCGCATGACGCGACCCCGATGACCCGACTGCCGAGGAGCTCGGCGATCCAGTAGCTGCTCCCCGGGTGCATCGGAAGGCCACGCCGGAGCGATGTGGCGCCCGCGGCCAGCAGGCTCTGCCAGGTGACCTCGAGCGGATCGACCGATGCCACGCCGACCGCGAGGACGACATCCGCGGACGACGCCGCCTCGCGGAGCGCGTCCTGCACCTGCTCCGCATCGTCGTCGACGTAGCGCACCAGTCCGACGGTCCCCCCGTACCACGCGCTGCGCATCGCGATCGAGCGTTCGAACCGCGCGCGGGCGTCGTCGGTGAGGTGCTGGCGCACGATCGCCGCCACGCGCAGCGGGAGGAAGGGACGGACCCGCACCACCCCTGAGCCGTCCGGCGCTGACGCCGCGGCGCGCTCGGCTGCCTCGACCGACGTTTCGGCGATGGCCAGCGGCGTGATCTTGACCCCCGCGAGCGTCCGCCCCGCATCGACCGGCAACCCGTCCGGCACCGTGAACACCGTGACCCCGTCGACCAGGTTGACCGCGGCGAGGGCGGGCACATCAACGTGGACCAGGCCGCGCCAGGTCGACACGAGACGCGCCTGAGACTCGACCGGTGGGCGCGTGGTCGCTCCCGGGCCGGCGACTGCCGCGGCGATCCGCACCGCGGCGGCATCCTCGCCGACATCGCCCTGGTCGAGCCAGAGGAGATGCAACTCGGCGGGATGGGTGGCGACGAGGATCGCCGTGTCGTCGGGACCGAGCCGCGAGCCCTTGGTCAGGAGGGCGCGTCCGTCCTCGCCGATGACGTCACGGCAGAGGATCGCGCCCGACCAGCGCTCCGGAGCCCCATCGACGGCCGAGCCGGGAAGAACCTCGAGCCTCACCCGGGAGGGGTTGCCGGCGCGGCCGACAACGATCCGGCGTTGCGGCCCCGGCGGACCGCGACGATCTCCGCGAGGATGGCGACGGCGATCTCCTCGGGGGTCTGCGCCCCGAGGTTGAGCCCGACCGGGCTGTGGATTCTGGCGATGTCGGTGTCGGTGAAGCCGGCCTCACTCAGCCGGGCGACGCGCTTCGCATGCGTGCCGCGGCTGCCGATCGCGCCGATGTATCCGGTCTCCGTCCGGAGAAGCGCCGACAGCGCCGGGTCCTCGAACTTCGGATCGTGGGCAAGGCAGACCGCAGCGTCGCGCGGTCCGAGCTCGAACCTGGGCAGCGCCTCATCGGGCCATGCGGTGACCAGGCGCTCGGCGTTGGTGATGCGCTCCGCGTTGTTGAACGCGGTGCGCGGGTCGATCACGGAGACCGTGAATCCCGCCGCATTGGCCATCGTGACCAGCGGGATGGCGATGTGGACCGCTCCGATCACCACGAGCTGCGGTGCCGGGACGATCGGGTCCACGAAGACGCGCACCCCGGCGATCTCCTCGACCCCCGGAAGCCCGGATGCAAGGCGGGGGCGGGCTGCGGCGATGGTCGCCGGCTCCGAGACCCCGGCACCGAGGCTGCCGATCAGACCCCCACCGCTCGTGGCGGCCGCGCGGCTGCCGGCGTGCTCACCGTCGAGCACGGTCATGAGCGCCACGGGCCGCGACGTCTCGATCGCCTTGCGGACCTCCTCGATCACCGGGTCAGAGCCGTCGCTCTCCAGCGTCTCGACGAAGATGTCGACCTCGCCGCCGCACGAGAGACCGACCGCCCATCCCATCTCATCGCTGATGCCGTAGTGGAGCAGGCGGGGTGGCGCGTCACCCTCGATCGTGGCCTGTGCCTCGAGGACGACCGCGGACTCGAGACAGCCCCCGCTCACCGAGCCTGCCATCCGGCCGTCGCGGCTGACGAGCAACCTGGCACCCATCGGGCGCGGGGTGGATCCGGACGTTCCGACGACGGTCGCGATCGCGACCAGCGGGTCGCCGTCGCTCCATTCGTCAAGGGTCGGGAGCAGGTCTCGCATGTCCTGAGTATCCGCTTCGATGCGCGGCCGGGCAAGTCGCGCTGTCTTGCACGCGGTGCACAATGCCGGGAATGGAAATCACGAATTCCTTCGCCGTCAAGGCGGAGCCCGATCGCGTGTACGAGTTTCTGCTCGACGTGAACAACGTCGTGAGTTGTGTGCCGGGTGCCGAGCTGTCCGAGGTCGTCGACCCGAACACATTCAAAGGCAAGGTGCGCATCAAGGTGGGTCCGGTGACCGTGAACTACAACGGCACCGCGCGCATCACCTCACGCGATGCGGCGACGCGGACGGCGACCCTCGAGGCCGAGGGCAAGGAGACCACAGGCTCCGGGTCCGCGCAGGCGACCACGAAGATGGCCGTCGCCGCCGACGGCGACATGTCGGCCGTGACGCTCACGACGGATTTCACTGTGGTGGGCCGCGTCGCCCAGTTCGGCCGCGGAATCATGGAGGACGTGTCGCGTCACCTCGTCGGGCAGGCCGCGACGTGCATCCAGTCGAAGCTCGAGGCGCCGGCGCCCAGCGAGACCGCGGCGCCCGGCGACGGTGCGGACCTGAACGGCACCGCAGCGCCCGCGACGCCCGATGCCGGGCCGGCCGCAGCGTCGCAGCCGGCAGCGCTCGATGCGCTGGCGATCGGCCGGGCCGTGGCGAAGGAGCGGCTCAACCGGCTCAAGGTCAACCCGAAGATGATCGGGATCGCCTTCGCGGCCCTGGTGAGCCTTCTGCTGCTCAGGCGTCTCCGGCGATCTCGGCGGCGGCGCCGTGCGATGAACGGCTGACCCTTCGCGGAAGGTCGGCGAGGAGCCGGCCAAGGGTGTCGAGTGCCTCGACGTTGTGGGCGCTCAGAAAGTCGTCGCAGTGGGGGAGTGCCGCCGCCATGCCACGCGTCTCCGGCATGTACACGCTGCTTCCCAGCAGCGGGTTGAGCCAGATCAGGCGGTGACAGCTCCGGCGCAGGCGAGCCATCTCCCGCCCGAGCTGATCGGGGTCGCCACGATCCCATCCGTCGCTGATGATGAGCACGATCGCACCGTGTCCAAGGACCCGCCGGGCGTGGACTCGCTGAAAGGTGTGCAGCGCGTCGGCGATGCGCGTGCCACCACCGATGTCGTGCACCTGCTCCGCGACGTGGTCGAGAGCCGAATCGATATCGCCGTGACGCAGCAGATGCGTGATTCTGGTCAGATGTGTCGAAAACGCAAAGGTCTCGACCCGTTCGCGCCTGCCGATCGCGTGCGCGAACACCAGCAGGTGGCGTGAGTACCGGTCCATCGACCCGCTGACGTCGCAGAGGATGACGATCGGGCGGCGCTTCTTCCGGGAGCTGGCGCGCGCCAGTCGCGGCGCGTCGCCACCCTGTCGTGCCGCGGAACGCATCGTCCTGCGCAGCTCGACGGTCCCGCGCCGGTCGGCACGCAGCCGGCGCGTGCGTCGCTCCGCGACGCGCCAGGGCGCCTGCCGGAGCAGGCGGCGCACCGATGCGAGCTCCTCGAAGCTCATGTCGCGGAAATCCCGCCGGCGGAGCAGCTCCTCGGCGCTGTAGCCCTGGCTAGACGCCGGCGGGCCCTCGACCTCGCGCGCGACGCCGGGGGCCGACATCCCGAGTGCATTCATCCAGGCTCGCGCCTGCCTGGGGTCGAGCGCGAGGGGGCGGCTGCGGCCCGGGACCGACCCGGACCTGCCCTCGCCGCCGGGTCGCGAGAAGAAGATGTCGAAGGCGGCGTCGAACACCGCGCCTTCCTCGCGACGCGTCACGAACACCGCGCGAAGCGCGAAGCGCACCTCGTCGGGTCGCGACAGGTCGATGGCGAGCAACGCCTCGCACGCATCCTGGACGCGGTCCGGTCCGGTGGTGAGCCCCGCATCGCGGAGCAGTCGCGCGAAGAGCGTGATGCTCTCGACAGGATCCGGTGCGTTCCCGATCACCGCCCGGCGTGCTCCGCGATCGCCTCCTCGCTGCGCTCGAGATCCTCCTGGTGCTTGATCGCCGCACCCATCGTCTCGCGAAGCGCAGCCGGCGTGGCCTCCGTGTACCCGAGGGCTGCGAGCGCCCGCGCCCAGTCGACTGTTTCTGCCACTCCTGGCACTTTGTAGAGATCGAGCCCGCGCAGCTTCTGGGTAACCTCCGCGACCTGGCGGCCGAGGCGCTCGGACACCTCAGGTGCGCGGACGCGAACGATCGCGACCTCTCGCTCGAGATCCGGGTAGTCAATCCAGTGGTACAGACAGCGCCGCTTGAGGGCGTCGTGGACCTCGCGCGTACGGTTCCCGGTGAGCACGACGAGCGGCGGTCGCTTCGCGCGGATCGTCCCAAGCTCCGGGATGCTGATCGCGAAGTCGGCAAGGATCTCGAGCAGGAACGCCTCGAACTCCTCGTCGGAGCGGTCGATCTCGTCGATCAGGAGCACCGGCGGCACCGCATCCTGATTGTCGATGGCGTCGAGCAGCGGGCGGCGCAGCAGGAAATCCGGCCCGAACACGTCCTGCTCTGCGCGAACGCGGTCGGCGCCCTCACCGAGGAGCCGGATGTGCAGCAGCTGGCGCGCGTAGTTCCATTCGTATGCGGCGTGCGCGAGGTCGATGCCCTCGTAGCACTGCAGGCGGATGAGCCGGGCACCGAGCCCGGCCGCGAGCGCGCGAGCCGCCTCCGTCTTGCCAACACCCGCCTCACCCTCGAGGAACAGGGGCTTGTTGATCCGCATGGCGACGAGGATCGCGGTGGCAAGACGGCGGTCGCACAGGTAGTCGTGCGCGCCAAGGAGGTCGACGACCGCGTCGACGGAGGCCGGCTGCGCGGCATCGGCGCGAGCGTTCACATCGTCAGGGTGACGGGTTCACCGTCGAGCGGTCAAGCGCGCTCCCGTTCGCGCCGGTCTTAATTCGCCGATAACGCGAACGGACGGTCGATCCTGCGATGGTTCACACGCGGTGTCCGTCTCGATCGGGGTGTTGCTCCTCCTCGCCCTGCTCGGTGCGGCCGTGGGGATCTTCGGAACCCTCGTCGGCGCGGGTGGGGGCTTCATCCTCACCCCGATCCTTCTCGTCCTGTACCCGCAGACGAGCCCGTCGACGATCACGGCGATCAGCCTCGTTGTGGTGTTCTTCAACGCTGCCTCGGGCTCGCTCGCATATGCCCGGCAGCGGCGAATCGACTATGCGAGTGGCGTGGCGTTTGCCCTCGCCACCATGCCCGGCGCGATACTCGGCGTCCTCGTCGTGGGCATTGCTCCACGGCGTCTCTTCGATGCGTTGACCGGGGTCCTCCTCGCTGCGGCGGGGGTGTTCCTCATGCTCGGACGCCCATCGGAGGATCCGAATCCGTCGAGTGGCGGCGGTATTCCGCGGACCATCACCGATCGAGCCGGCACCACGTACCGATATCGGGTCAACGTGCGGCTCGGCGTTCTCTACAGCGTGGGCGTGGGCTTCGTGTCCAGCTTCCTCGGAATCGGTGGCGGGATCATCCACGTGCCGCTGATGGTGACCGCCCTCGGGTTTCCGGTCCACGTCGCGACGGCCACCTCGCATTTCGTCCTCGCGAACATGGCGGCTGTCGGTAGCGTGACGCACATCGCAACCGGCGCCTTCTCCAACGGGACCGGTATCCACCGGGCTCTCGCCCTCTCCGCCGGCGTCATTGGAGGCGCCCAGGTGGGCGCGTGGATGTCGCAGCGGATCCATGGCACCGTCATTCGGCGATTGCTCGCGGTGGCGCTTGCGGTGCTCGCCTTGAGGCTGGTCATCGGCGCCTTCTGAATCGTGAAAACATCCAGTGGGCAACTCATGATGGCGGGCGTCGCGAACATTTCCGGGACTCCAGGGGCGCCTATACGGCGTAGACGTCGATCTCCGTCGCCTTGACCACCGCGAAGATATCGCCACCGTCCGCGAGATGCAACTCCGTCGCCGCTGCGGGCGTCACCTCCGCGACCAGCGGCACCGCCCCGTTCAGTCGGATTCGCCACCGGTCGCCCTCGGGGTCCACGCCGCCCACATGGCACGGGAGGACGTTGCGAGGGCTGCCGTCGGGCGCCTCGCGGTAGAGCGCGATCGCCCGCGGGTGAATCGTTGCCATCGCCGGGCCGGCGACATCGCTCGCGACCGTCAGCTTTGATCCGTCCCCGAGCGTGAGCACTCCGCTGGACACGACCCCGCGGAGCAGGTTCACTCCGGCCATACGCGCGATCCACGATGAACGTGGACGCGCGGTCACCTCGCCGAACGGACCGTCCTGGGTCACGCGCCCCTCCTCGAGGACGATGACGCGATCTGCCAGCGATGCAGCCTCGAGTGGATCGTGCGTCACGATCAGCCGCACCCCCGCGAACGAGGAGAGATGCTCGCGGAGCGTCCGCCGCAACTCCAGACGGCCGGATGCATCGACTGCGGCGAGCGGTTCGTCGAGGAGCAGCACACGCGGTTCGGTGACCAGCACCCGCGCAAGGGCGGCGCGCTGCGACTGGCCGCCGCTCAGAGCGGAGGGCCGTCCGGCCGCGTATGACGCCAGGTCCACGCGCCCGAGCCACTCGCTCGCTTTCGCGTTGGCGGTCGCGCGATCCAGGCCGCGTGCGCGCAACCCGAAGGCGACGTTGTCGAGGACGCTCAGATGCGGGAACAACCCGTGGTCCTGGAAGACGAATCCGACGCGGCGAGCCTCGGGAGTCAGCCGCGTGTGAGTGGCCGTGTCCTCGAACACCGTGCCATCGACCTCGACGCGCCCGTCCTCGATCGGCAACAACCCCGCGAGCACGCGCAGGAGCGTTGTCTTACCGGCCCCGTTGGGTCCGAGCACCGCCACCGTGATGTCCGAGTCGACAGTCATGTCGCAATCGAGGTGAAGCGTGCCAAGACTGGCGCGGACGCTCGCGCGCAGCGTCATCGAAGCGCCCCGAGCCAGCGGTCGCGGAGGACGACCAGCACCAGGATGGAGATCGCGAGCAGGACCAGTGAGAGCGTGATCGCAGTGCCCACGTTCCCTGACCCCTCGAACGAGCTGTACGCGGCGATCGGCAGCGTCTCGGTGGTGCCCGGATAGCTGCCGGCGAAGGTGATGGTGGCCCCGAACTCGCCGAGGGCGCGGGCCCAGCACAGCGCAGCGCCGGCGGCGATCGAGGGCGCCGCAAGCGGGAGGCTCACGCGCCAGAAGCGGCGCCACGGCCGTGCACCGAGGGTCGCGGCAACCTCCTCGAGATGATCATCACGCTGGCGGAGCCCAGCCTCGACAGTGATCACGAGGAACGGAAACCCGACGAACGCCTCCGCGATCGCGGCGCCGGCCGTGCTGAACGGCAACACGATCCCGAAGTGCTGGAGGACGGTTCCGATGGGTGTGGTCGTTCCAAGCGCGGTCTGGAGCGCAATGCCGCCGACAACCGGCGGGAGCACAAGCGGCAGCGTCACAAGCCCGCGGATGGCCCGGCGTCCGGGCATCGAGGTGCGCGCCAGCAGGTATGCGAGCGGCACGCCGATGACCAGCGAGATCGCGACCGCGATGATCGAGCACTCGAGCGAAAGCCGGAGCGCGGTGAGCACATCGGTCGACACCAGCTGCGCCGGCAGCGTGCTCCAGTCGACATGAACGAGCAGCCCGATGAGCGGGACCGCGATGAAGAGAACCGCGATCGCCGCCGGGATGACGAGACCGATGAGCGGGCGCCGTGTGACGCCCTCCGTCACGAGGCCGGCGGCGGTAGGAAGCCGGCGGCGCGCAGCTCCGTCTGGATGTCGCCTGAGACGGCCGATGTCACGAACGCCTCGGCTGCCTTGAGGTTCGTGCTCGCTGAGAGAGCAGCGATCTCATAGGTGCCGATCTTGTTCTGCGCGTCGGAAATTGGAATGCCGGTGACCTTGCCTCCTGCCCCGATGACGTCGGTGACGAACACAAGCGCCGCGTTGGCGTCACCGGACTCGACCTGCTCGAGCACTGACGCGTCGTCAAGCTGGAGGGAGACAGGCGTGAACTTGATGTTGTCGCTGGCCTCGATGTCCGTAACGTACTCACCGACGGGGACGCTCGGAACGCCGATCACGAGCTTGACACCAGGGTTGTTCAGATCGGCCAGGGTCTTGATGCCCAGCGGGTTCCCGGGCGCAACCACGATCTCGAGCTTGTTCTGGCAGAAGGCAACCGGGGTTTCAACAAGGTTCTTCGATGTCAGCTGGGCCATGGTGTCGGTGTTCGCCGTCGCGATCACGTCCGCGGGAGCGCCGTTGAGGAGCTGTGTTACGAGTGTCTGCGAGCCGGAAAAAGAGTACGTCGCCTTGAAACCCGGGTGGTCGATCTCGAGGCCCTTCTCGGCCGTGTTGAACGCGGATGTCAGCGACGACGCTGCGAACACGGTGATGGATCCGCTGAACGGGTCAGGGGTCGCGCCTGGCCCCGATGAGCCCGGAGTGGAGCTGCCGCATGCCGCGAGCACCAGTGCGGCGGTCGCCCCGATCAAGGTCATCCGTGGACCTCTCCGCCTCATCACTTGCTCCTCGGTGCTGAATCTGTTGCAGGGGGTGGCAGCTCGATCACGACGTTGGTGGCCTTCACCGAGGCAACGGCGAGCATCCCGGGAGCCAGGTTCAGCTCCTCGACCGCCTCACGGCTGATCAACGAGCTGATCCGAAACGGTCCGGCCTGGAGCTTCACGTGCGCCATGACGCCGTCCTTGACGACGTCGGTCACCAGCCCGATGAAATGGTTGCGTGCGGACTCGGTGACCGGCACCGTCGGGTGATGGCTCGCCATCTCCACGGCGAACTCGGCGAGCGCGACGCCGTCGATCAACCGATGCCCCCCGCCCGTGCGAACCGTCGCGATGCGGCCTGCATCGGCCCAGCGGCGAACGGTGTCGACGCTGACGCCGAGCAGCTCCGCCGCCTGACCCATCTTGTACGTGGACATGCGCGCGACCTTAGCGCATACGCGGTCTTCCTCTCAACCATGCCTCGCGAATGCGCACTTTAGGTCTTCCGCTCCCGAGCAAATCACCCACAGTGTCGAGGCGTATGCTCCGCGCGTGATCGCCAAGCGCCAGGCGAGGGTGGCGGTGTTGGGCTGCGTGCTCCTCGCGTTTGCCGGGCTCTGGATCGGGCACACGCTCGAGTACTTGCGTGTCTGGGGCACCGCCGGGCTCGTCGACTCGATGACCAACCCGGTCCATGCATACATGCTCCCCTTGGCCTCAGTCCTCGCCGTGCTCGGGGCGCTCTTCGGGCTGCGCCTCTACCGCGCCTGGCAGGCACTCAACAACCGGCTCGATGCGGCGGCGGCGGGGATGCGCCGGATCTGGCGCGGCCACGCGGGCGACGTCTCTGCTGCGCGGCACGAGCCGACGTCGCCAGTCGCAAAGCTCGCCGCGATGTGGTTGCCACTTGCGGCGGCGCAGATCGCGCTGTACCTCATCCAGGAGAACGTCGAAGCGATTGCCCGTGCGCAGCCGGCTCCCGGATTTGGAGCGATCACGGGGATCCACTGGGCGGCCCCGTTCGTCCATCTCTACGTGTCGCTGCTCCTGGCCTGCGGAGTCCGCATTTGCCAGATTTTGCTGCACCGCAGGGCGGTAGTTGTGGAACGTGTCGAGGCGCTGCTACGAGTGGCGTCCCGCCGCGTCCGGCACCCTCTGCCGCAGGCGCCGGGACCCGAGCATCGTCACGCGCGGGCGCCAATCGACGGGCTCGGCAGACACCTCTGGCGGAGGCCACCACCGCTGCTCCTCGAAGTCTGACCGGCCGGCCGTGAGCTTCGGCTCACCTTCGATCCGTTCACAACTCGAGGAGATATAAAGGTGTCCAGAACCCACCTTCGCGCGACCGCGGTTGCCGTGGGCGCCGTGTTCGCGCTGGCGACATCCGCAGTCGCGGCATCGGCGCACTTCGTCTTCACCGCAGGCAAATACCGAATCGCCATCGGATGGCAGAACGAGCCGTCCTCTGGCACCGATACCTACGTCGGCGTTCAGAACGCCATCCAGGTGTTCGTCGACATCGCGTCGGCTGACAACCCCAAGGGCACGCCCGTGAGCACCCTCAATCAGGACTGCACGCACCCCGACTTCCAGGTGACGGTCACCGTCGGGACCACGACGAGCAGCCCGTTCTGCCCCGCTCCGGCGTACGACGGAGACACAGGAAACGGCAGGCTTGACGAGTACGACTATCCGCTGATCCCGACGGTCGTCGGCAGCTACACCTTCCACATCTTCGGAACGATCAACGGGACTGCGATCGGCCAGACCATTGCGTCAGGGCCGACGACCTTCGACTCGATCGCCGACTCCAGCTCGGTTGAGTTCCCGGTCGTGATCCCGGCTGTGGCCGACATCTCCACCAAGGTCGATGCGGTGAACCAGCGCGCGGCGAGCGCGCTGCAGTCCGCGCAGACTGCGTCGACCGCAGCGGCCAACGCAAAGAGCAGTGCGTCCGGTGCGACGACCCTTGCGATCGTTGCAATCGTAGTGGCGGTGCTGCTCAGTGCACTCAACCTGGCTGTCGGACTTCGTCGCCGGAGGACGTAGCCATGCGGGTCCCGCGGTTGCTCATCGTCGCTGTGACGCTGGCGCTGGGGGCAGCCCTCGGGCTGCCCCTGACCGCGGCCGCGCATGCCCTGCCGCAGAGCGCCATTCCCCCCGAGGGTTCGGAGGTCCCGACTGCGCCGAAGTTCGTCGAGATCACCTTCGGCGAGACGCCTGATCCCAAGCTCTCCAGCATCACCGTGGTCAACAGCGCGGGCATCAGCGTGGACGCCGGCCCGACGACAGTGGTGCCGGGCCACCCCTCCGAGCTCGAGGTGACGCTCAAGCCGATCGGCGACGGTGTCTATACCGTGACCTGGAAGACCGTGTCCGAGACCGACGGTCACCTTGCAACCGGCGCATATGCGTTCGGTGTCGGCGTGTCGGCCGCGAGCGCCAACGCCCACGCGACCAAGGCGGTGGTCTCGCCGCCGCCGTCCATTCTCGCGGTGGTTGGGCGGTGGCTGTTCTTCGCTGGGTTGATGGCGATCGTCGGCATCGTTTCGACCTGCCTCATCGCGCTGCGCGACGTTCCGAGATTTGCGACGCGCGCGCTCGGCGTCGCATCGGTCGTCGCCGCGCTGGGCGCGGCAGGCGTGATCGAGGCCCAGCGCGAGGCGGCAGGTGTCGGTTTCAGCGCGCTGTTCTCGACCTCGCTCGGGGTGACTGCGGCTGAACGGACCGCGGCAATCGTGCCGACCCTACTTGGCGCTGGCCTTGCGCTGGTTGGGAGGTTCCGTGCCGCACAGGTGGGGATCGCGGTTGCCGGGCTGGGCGCTGCCGCATCGATGTGGGTCGACGTTGCCGCCAGCCATGCGGGCGCGCAGGCTCCCGTCGCTGCGAACCTCATCATCCAGTGGGCCCACATCGTTGCGAGTGGTGTCTGGATCGGTGGGTTGCTGGTCCTGCTGATCGCCGTGCGTGGAGAGCCGTCGGATGTCAAGGGCCGCGCCGTTCGCCGGTTCTCAACGACAGCGGGGATCGCGATCGTTGTTGTCGCGCTCACCGGTACCTTCCGCGCGGTGATCGAGATCGGCTCGATCGGTCAGCTCTTCGGGACCGCGTTTGGGATTCTTGTGCTCATCAAGGTTGTGCTGTTCGTGATTCTCGCAGGCCTCGGCGCAGTCAATCGCTTCGGGAATGTCCCTCGGGCGGGAACGGCGTTGCGCGGGCTGCGCAGGGTCGGATCCACCGAGGTTGTTATCGGCACCGCTGTGGTCCTGGTAGCCGCCGCACTGGTGAACGTCGCACCGCCCATCGCCTCAACGGCGGCCGCCGCGACCCAGCAGGTCAGCCAGCTCGTCGTTATCGGCAGCGACTTTGCCACGACGGTGAAGGTTCGTCTCACCGTGTCGCCCGGCACGGCCGGATTCAACAACTTCACGCTTCGCGTCACCGACTACGACACCGGCGCGATCGTGCACGCGAGCTCGGTGCAGCTCGAGTTCACGCAACCACTCCGTCCCCAGCTTGGCCAGTCGACGCTCACGCTGAAACGGCAATCGAACGGCACCTTCGCGGCGCGCGGTGGGAGCCTCGCCATCGCAGGGATCTGGGAAGTGGCGGCGATCATCGAGAACGGCGACAGCTCCACCGAGGTGCACGTGCAGCTCACCACGATCACGCACCCTCCGATCGTGACGGTCACCCGTTTCAGCGGGCTGCCGACTCTGTACTCGATCCAGCTGCAGGGTGGTGGTCTCGCACAGGTGTACCTCGATCCCGACAAGGCCGGCGCCGATGAATTCCATGTGACCTTCTTCACGAACGCCAACGAGACGAGTGAGATTCCGATCGCATCCACGACGATCGGCATGACGGTTCCCGGTGGCACGCCGACGATCCTGGTGACGCGCAGGCTCGATCCCATCGGTCACTTCGTCGCCGACGCGACGGTCCCGGCGGGCGCGACGCGGTACGACATCCTCGCCACGACGCAATCCGGTCAGGCGATCTCGACCTACGTCGTGATCACACCGGGTTCATGATGTGGTTCGTCGTTGACCACCAACGTGAGGACTGAGACGTGGGGGACCATGGCCGCGGACTGCTCGACGCCGAGGCGCTCGAAGAAGAACTCAAGAACCTCGACGGCTGGAAGCTCGAGGACGGCAAGCTCATCAAGTCGTACAGGTTTTCCGACTTCGTCTCCGCTGTCTCGTTTGTCGATCGCCTGACGCCCATCGCGGAGGCGCAGAACCATCATCCCGATCTCTTCGTTGCCTGGGGGCGCGTGACCGTGCAGCTCTGGAGCCACGATTCCGGCGGTGTCACCGCGAGAGATGTCCGGCTCGCGACCGCCCTCGACGAGCTCTGACCGCACACCAGCTCAGCGCACCGAGGAGTTGATCAACGCCGTGATCAGCGCCGGATTCTCGAGGTACGGCATGTGCGCCATGCCGTTGAGCACGTGGTGTGTCGAGTTGGGGAGCCAGTCGGACAGCTCCTTCGACCGTGACACGACAAACGGCAGGTCGAGGTCGCCGCACGCAACGGTCACCGGGACGCGAATCTCCTCGAGTTGCGACCACGCGGCGAGACCACTCTTCCCGGACTCCTCGGGGATCTCGTTCTTGAGGGCCACCGCGTTCATCTCGATCGCAAGCGCGCGCGCAGGACCGGAGACGCGGCCTTCCGGAGCGCTCGGGCCGTCGAGCCACAGCCACATCTCGATACGGTTGATCTCGTCAAGGTCCCCGGACGTCTGTGCAGCCTCCCAGAGCTGGACGAGCCGATCGGTGTGCTCGTCGAACTCCATCGGCTCGGGGGCGCCACTCACCGCCGGCGCCAGCAGCACGAGGCCCGCGACACGCTCCGGGTCAGCGAGTGCTGTGTCGATCGCGAGCTCACCGCCCATCGAGCTGCCAACCAGCCACACCGGACCGGTCGCCACCTGGTCGAGCACCGCGCGCAGGTCGTCGAGATGCGTGAATCCGTACGTGACCGCAGTGGTCTCCCCGTACCCGCGCATGTCGTAGGCGACGACGCTGTGCTGCGGCTGCAGGGCGGCTGCGACGCCGTACCAGCTCCTGCGGTCCGCGATGCCGGCATGCAGGAGGACCACCGGTTGCCCGTTGCCCGGCCAGCGTTCGGCGGCGAGGATCGCCGTTCCGCGCTCCACGTTGAACTTTTCGGATGCCACGTGCCCATTCTGACGGCCGTTGCACGGAGTAGCGTGCAACGAACGTGCGCACACTGGGCATCGACGTCGCCAGCCAGGCTCGCCCGCACGGCCGTCTGCTCCATTCGCTGGGAGGATGGATCGGCCCGGATCGAGCCCCTGGAGACGGGAGGAGCGACCGATCCCGAGATCCGCCGGAGGATCGAGGGAGCCGACCGGGTCGGCATCGACATCCCCCTCGGCTGGCCCGCGGCCTTCGTCGACGCGCTCAGCGAGCATCACCGCGGGCGCGCATGGACCGCGCCGGTCGACCGCGAGGGGATGCACGCGCTTCGTCTTCGCGAGACGGATCGATGGATCACGGCGACGGCGAGACGCCCGGGTGATCGCACCGCGCGGTGCTACCCGATGAGCGTCTCAACGAATCTGATCGCGATCCCGGCGATGCGGATCGCGGCGCTGCTCGGGCAGTTCGATCGCAGCGGTGCGGGGCGTGTGATGGAGGTGTATCCGGCAGCCGCGCTCTTCGTCTGGGGCATGCCGTATCGGGGCTACAAGGGCTCCGGCGTCGAGCAGAGGGCTGTGCGACGGGAGCTCGTCGGGAGCGTGCGCGAGCAGACATCGCCCTGGCTCACCGCGGATGCGGCGGACTGGCACGCCGTCGACGAGAGTGACCACCTGCTCGACGCGCTCGTCGCGTCGCTGGTTGCGCGCGCGAAGCACTGCGGACTCTGCGTGGCGAGCGAGGACGCACAGTCCGACTCCGCGCGACGCGAGGGGTGGATCGCGCTGCCGCTCGGCGACGCACTGCCGCGACTCGCGTCCGGCGTATGAGGCGTAGGTCGCTGCGATTCAGGCGGTGATCGTGCAGGACCAGGTGCCGCTGATGTGCAGCGTCGTCAACCCCGAGATGTCGGGTTGGGTGCACCCCATCCGGCCCGCGTCGAGGGAGCTGCCGTCGTTGTCGACGGTGACGGCGCCCTGTAGTGCGGCCGACATCGTGAGTGTCGCCGTGATGCAGAGGTTGGTGTCCGGGCGCAAGGAGGTCACCGCAGACGAGTTGCCGCACGCGGCCGAGGGCTGCGCAGCAGCACACCAGCGCAGCGCGCTGACGTGTTCTGCTCACTCCGGTCGCGAGTTGCGCCCGAAGTACGCATCGTCGAGCATCTCTCGCACAGACGTCTCGCCGGGGACGAGCGGATCGTTGTGAGTCGCTTCCATGATTCGGTGCGCAGCCTCGTCGAGACCGTCCTCCGGCATGCCGAGCTCGGACAGGCCGTTCGGCAATCGCAGCCGCTGCAGCAGTGCGAACACTGCTGCGGGTACGTCGTCACTGTCGAAGATGCGCGACGCCTCACGCATCGCCGCCTGCGCACGTGGAGCGACCAGCGCGGTTGAACGCGGCAGCAGTATCGCGTGGGTCTCAGCGTGCGGAAGCTTCCAACCCCCACCGAGCACATGCGCGCTCCGGTGATGGATCCCCATCCCCGCCTGCGCCATCGCAACGCCGGCGAGGCAGGCACCGATGAGGTTTTCCGCATGCGCGTTGACATCGTCAGGATCGTCCACAACCCGCGGAAGGCCGCCCACGAGCCTGCGCCCGCCTTCGACGGCGAGAGCAGTCGTCATCGGGTTCGCGCCTGAGGACCACAGTGCCTCGAGGCAATGTGCGAGCGCGTTCATCCCCGACGCCGCCGCGAGCCGTGGCGGCATCCCGACACACAGCTCAGCGTCGTACACCACCGAGCGGGGCAGGACGCGCAGGTCGAACGCCGTGTGCTTGCGACCGTCCGTGATCCTCCCCCAGACCGCGGTCATCTCCGAGCCCGAGTACGTCGTCGGTATCGCGATGAGCGGCAGGTCGCAGATGAACGCCAGCACCTTGCCGAGGCCGGTTGCGGAGCCACCGCCCACGCTGACGAGCACATCCGCATCGACTGCTCGTGTTGTCGCAGCGGCCGCGTCGATGACGTCCGCGGGGACGTGCTGCGTCGAGCCGCCCACGGTCTCCGCGAGCGCGTCGCCAAGCGACTCGCGAACCCGGGTGAATGCCGCACGAGTCGACATTCCACCGCCGACGAGCAGGACGCGCCGCTTCTCGAGACGGGCGACCTCGTCGCCCACGCGCCGAACTGCGCCGGGACCGAACACAACCCTCGACGGCAGCGACGTCCAGGTGAACGCCGGTATCGCAGTGTTGGCGGAAGCCGGGGCCATCACCGCGATCTTGACACTCACAACCCCGACTCACGGTTGCCACGGTCTTCTCAACCTGGTTACGAGCGAGTTCCCGGCGTCATCCGGCGCTGCGCGTGAACTCGTAGAGTGGCCGAGTGGTGGACTGGACCCTCGTCGGCGTATGGGTGACCGCTGCGGGTGCTCTGCTCACAGCGCTGTTCGTGTGGATCTCGCACCAGCACGCGCGCGCAGTTTCGGGGCGGCGCAAACCCATATCCATCAAGCCTTCGAAGGGCAGGGAGGTCTGGGTGACCTACCCGCTGAGCACGCACGATCCCGGCGAGCGGCCGAGGACGGCATGGGTCCGCATGTTCAACCAGTCTGCGGTCGCACAGAGCTTCGTCGTCGACAGCGCCGAATCGGTGGTGCTCGCGCCGAAGATGGCGGGCGTCCAGCCTTTCTTCCGCTATCAGGTGATCGACTTTCCTCCCAATGAGGGTGGCAACGTCTCACTGGTTGTCAGCCACATGTACGGAGAGTGGCCGGACGACATCGACCCCATCACCGGCGAGACCAGGGAGCCGTACCGGTTGCGACTGGTCGGCGAGACCAAGAGCGGTCGGCGGGCCAGGTGGGAGGGCGAGGTGCACCTCCAGGATCCCTTCTGGGAGCCGGCCGCCGAATAGCGATTACCATCATTGCGATGACCGAAGGCATCGACCGGACCCCGGCGCCGCAAGCGCGTCCGGCGAGGGGTGAGGTGGTGTACCTGCAGATTCCGGCGCGAGACGTGACGCAGTCGGCCGAGTTCTACGAGCACGTCTTCGGGTGGCAGGTCGAACAGCCCAACCCGAGCTTCGAGGCCCCGAATCTCATCGGTCAGTGGGTGACCGATCGGCAGCCGGCCGGCGACGATGGAATGCTGGCGTGGATCCAGGTCGACAACATCGTGGTTGCGCTCGAGACCGTCCGGTCTGACGGCGGCGAGGTGCTCGAACAGCCCGTTGCGGACGGCCCGGACCGGTTGCTCGCGACGATCCGTGATCCGGCCGGGAACGTCATTGGGATCGTGCAACAGGGTCCTCACTAAAGAGACGTTCCAGGCAGGGCACTGCTCGTCCGGCAGCTACGATCGTTGCGGGATGTGGCATGACCGCATTCCCCCGCGCGAGATGTGACGCAATCAGGACCTCCCCAACCTCACCAGGGTGGCGCATATGGCTGATCTCGACCGAGTCATGAAGACGTACTGGCCTCCCTCGCGCCCGTGGCGCTACTCGCTCGACTTCCACCGACACCCCGTCGCGAACTGGGGCGTCAGCTTCTATGAGGCAGGTGAGCCCGTCTCCGAACAACGATGGACTTCGCAGCCGAAGGAGGTCACCACGGCCGAGCTCCGCGAGTGGTTGGAGGCGTTCACCGGACCTGACGCAGCCCGAGACCTGGTGGCGGCCGTCTTTATCAGCCGGCCGTTCTTCTTCGTCGAGAAGAAGCGGTGAGGCCAGCGTGTGACATTTTGGTGGCGCCATTCGCCCCGCACCCTGCATGCGAGCATGCTTGCGAAACGCTGTGGCCGACCCGGGCTGACCGGCTCCGCCAACGCGTAGCTCAGGGGAGGAGCTGCCATACCGGCATGCCACTCGCCGAACTCTCGGCGAGCACATCGGAGACGAGCATGTCGATGAAGGGGTTTCTCAACCGCCAACGGACGACACCCGGCGATCACCTGAAGACCGGACAGGTGGGCAACGATCAAAGAGCGGAGCGGGAGCGGCGAGACTGCGGGGGCCGTGTCTTCGAGGTCTCGCCGGGAATGGTCCCCGGTTCGACCGTGGAGCGTGTTCTTGTCGACGGAATCGCGCAGGGACACGTGATGGCTCGCTCGTCGCGCTTCGTCGTCTGGGCCGAGATGGCCGATCGAGTCCACGTCGAGGGAGAGGGATTGCCCTGGGCCTGCATCGCGCGGATGTGGGAGGGTCCCCGCGGTGCCGCGATCAGCGACGACGAGCAGTGGTGCGTGGTCATCGGGCTGGGTCTCGTTGCCTTCCGGCTTCGTCCGGGTCGGGAAGTCCGGTCGCACTGGCGGCGTCCGTTCCATGAGCGCTGGCAACTCCACCTGCCGATGAGCGGTGACCTCGCGGACGCCGTGATGTTCACGGGTGTTCGAGCGCTTTCAGGTCACACGTTCGCATTGTCGACGCAGTGGGGCCTTGGCAATGCATGGACGACTTGCGAATGGATCTACGACGCGGACACCGACACGATCGGCGAGCCGCGCGACATCGTCGACGAGTTGGTGCGACGAAGGGCCCTCCGGCCGGCGATATCGGCGGCTTACTCGAACGAGCGCCAGCTTGCCGCCGCGCTGCGCGACGACGGCGCCGAGTTCAACCGCTGAGGCCGGTACGACGTTCGAGCCAAATGCAGCGGGGGGAGAAACGGTCTTCGCCAAAGGGAATCCTGTCGGGTCGGTGCTCCACAGGTCGCCTCGATTCGTGGTCTGGCAGGAGCTTGGCACGATGGTCTGCGTTGAGGGCGACGCACTTCCGTGGCTGCTCCTCGATGAGATGTACGGTGGTGCACGAGACGCCGCGATCAGCAGCGACGAGGAGTGGTGCGTGGTGGTCGGGTGTGGATTCCGCGCGCGCCGGCTGCGTCTCGCGGGCGAATGCCGGACCCACGGCGCGGATCCCGGCAACATCCTCTGGATGACCGAGGTTGAGGCACTCGATGGACACAGGTTCCGCCTCCGAGGAGGTGCTGGATCCGCTGTCGATGAGTATTTCTATGACGCCGACACCGACGAGCTCCGCACGGTGTGAATCACCAGCACGGACGCTTTGAACGTCATCGGCGCGTCTTCGTCCGAGACAGAAAAGCCGACGGGGAGATTCGAACTCCCGGCCAGCGGTTTACGAAAATGGGATTCGGTGCATTTGAGGGGATCCAGGGGCATGGGCTGAACTCAAAAAGGCGTCGGCGACGCCGTTCGATGCCCTTCGGCACCCTCCCGTACCCACTGGATGTGGGTACGGATGTGGGTACGCGGCCCAACGGACGCGGGTGCCCCAGGGCTTGGCGGCCGCACCGGTTTTCAAGTTCGTCCTCGGTGACGTTCGGAGGCGGTCGTAGTCGTCCGCTGCGTATTCAGAATTCGGCGGTCACACAGGTATTCCGTCCGCCGGAGTCCGGGGGTGACCGCGCCATAAGGTGTCAGACAGGGTGTCAGTCGGCTCAGAGCAGATGAGGCTCGCCTGAGCCACCTCTTTCTCACTCGCGACTTGACTCGGGATCCGGTGGGTAACATCGACTGATGAGGCGCACCCTCACGAATATCGTTCGCTGGGCGTCGGTGCCGGCGGGGATCGGCGTTGGGCTCTGGACGGCCAGTCTGTGGGTCGACACATCGAACCTTCCCTGCGGCCATCTTTTGATGTGTGACTCTGGGCCTCGATTCGCGGTATGGCAATGCGCCTTGTTCGGTGCCGGTGCGACGGTCGTTGTGCTGCTCCTCACGTGGGCCGGAGACCTCAAGACTGTCCTTCGGGTGGCGTCGATGCCCCTGGGATTCGTGATTGGCGTGTGGACCGCACAACTCTTGTCTCCATGCCCTCCCGGCGGCTACGGTCAGTGTCCATCCTTCGTGACGCCCGAGCCCACATTCGCACCGTGGCAATGCGCCCTGTTCGGTGTGAGTGCGACGGTCGTCGTGCTTCTACTCTCCTTTGCTCCACCCCATGTAGCCTCGAGACGGCCCCTCAACGCAGCCTGAACACTCAATCCTCAGGAGACGTCTGGCGACATTGGCGGACCCTGGCCTGGAGGACCGTTACCCCCTTCGGTGCGCAAATAGTGGATTCGGTGCTGTTTGATCCCCCCGGGCGGGTTACAGACAGCGCGGTCATGCCGTCGACGCGACGATCGTCGTTCCCGACGAGTCGTGACCACGAAACAGACAGGCAACGACCTGCGGGCCGCAATCGTGCGGCGGCTACCCTCTGGGCTTGGTCACGCTCGAACGATGGTTTGCGTTGGTTGTCATGGTTGGTATCGCCATATTCGGCGTGGTCCTGATTCGCCGCCCGGGACTTCCTAACGCGTTCTTTTCTCAGTTTCCGGGCGAATCCATGCGCTACCCGTATTGGTTCATACGGCGTCTCGGCGGATGCTTTGTCGCATTTGCCCTCCTGTGTTTCGTGCTCATTGTCGTATCGGGGCACCTCACGTGAGGCCGTAGCTGTGACGGCGTGGCGGACACCGGCACGATTCCGATTCGCCGTATGACTCTGGCGCGCGGCACCGCCCGGACCTCACCCTTACCCCCGCCCAAATACGTGCCCAAAGGTCGCGCGCGAGGCCGACCTATCACGCGTGCGACTGGTGCGCACGCGGACGGACCGGGATGTCTACGCCGGTAATACCAATTTCCCGGCCGGCTAGCGCAGCTGCTCGTCCCCGTCTCGCGCGCCCGTAGTCTAGGTACATTGGCGAATGCTGGCCTGGGCAAGCAGTTCCTCGCCCGGTCGGGCTCGACCGAGCGTTAGGGACGGCGTAACATCGCCTCATGATGTCCAAGCTGGCGGTGGGACTGGGGCTATTGTCGGTGGCGGTGGGAGTCGGCGTCGGGCTTTGGGCATCCCGGCTCACCAGCCTTCCGAGCTGCTCCCCTTACGCGTGCCCTGACCTAACTCTGCAAGCCACGTTCGCGACGTGGGTGTGCGCTCTATTTGGTGCAAGCGCCGCCGTTGTGGTGGGATTAGTTTCACTCGCAGTGACACGTCTTGCGCCGCAGAGAGCCATTCCCCACGTCAAGGTTTAGGGCCCCTCGCGATCCGGGGCTCCTCCTGAGGCCAAGGCCTCTGGCGACATTTGTGGGCCTGCCCCGGTTTGACGGACACGTTTGTTAGGCCGAGCACACTGCGGCGTGCTGGGATTCGTAGTCTGCCGGACTGAGATTGCCGAGCGTTGTGTGGCGGCGCTCACGGTTGTAGAAACCCTCGATGTACTCGAAGATCGCGCTCCTCGCCGCGGCACGAGTCGGCCAGCTGTGCCGGTACAGGAGGTCGAGCTTGAGCGTCGAGAAGAAGCTCTCCGCGACCGCGTTGTCCCAGCAGTTGCCGGGCCGGCTCAGGCTGGAACGAACCCCGTGGCGCTCGAGCACGTTGGTGTACGCCTCGGACGTGTATTGGCAGCCCCGGTCGGTGTGGTGGATGAGCGTGCCGCTGGGATTGCGCCGCGCCAGCGCCATGTGCAGCGCGGTCAACGGCAGCTCGGTGCGCAGGTGATCGGCCATCGCCCAGCCGATCACGCGACGCGAGAAGCAGTCGATGATCGTGGACAGATACAACCAGCCCTCCCAGGTGCGCACGTAGGTGATGTCGCCGACCCAGAGCTCGTCGGGGTGGGAGGGCGCGAAGTCACGCTGCACCAGGTCGGGCAGGACCGTGAACGGGTCGCCGACCGTGGTGCGCCGATATCGCCGCGGCACCCGTGCCCGCGATGCCGGCGCGGCGCATCAGCCGAGCGATGCGCTTGCGGCTGTGGCGTTCGCCGCAGATGCGCAGCTCGGCGTGCACACGCGGGGCTCCATACGTCTGCCGGCTGCGCGCGTGGATGGCGGCGATGCGCTCACTGAGCACGAGGTCTGCCGACGGCGTGCGCGGAGAGCGGATGGATCGACCAGTGGTAATAGGCGGCTCTGGAGACCTGGAGCACGCGGCAGAGCGTTCTGACCGCGTGATTGACCTTCTCCACCTCGATGAACCGATATCGGCTCACCGGATCTCCTTGGCGAAGAAAGTCGCTGCCTTCTTGAGGATGGTGCGCTCCTCCTCGAGCACACGCACCTGGCGGCGGAGACGCGTCAACTCCTCACGCTCCGCACTGCTCAATCCGTTGCGCGTGCCGCCGTCGATGTCAGCACGCTGCACCCATTCGCGAACCGCCGTCTCGGTCAGGTCGAGATCGCGGCTGATTGCTGCGATGCCTTTCCCGGACGAGCGCACCAAGGCGACCACCTCAGCCTTGTATTCGTCAGTGAACTTCCGACGCTCCCGTCGAGCCATCTGGACCTCCTCTGCGGGGTTGTTCCCCACATCATGGTGGTCCGTCTTATCGGGTCAAGCCCAGAACTCACCGAAACGCCGGCGGAGGTCGCAGCATCGTACAGGTAGGAGATGACGACATGCGACGGGGCATCCACGCTCCGGACAGTGAGATGCGGGCGGCTCGCTCTGGAGACGCCGCCGCCTTCGAGCGCCTCCTGAGCCCATTGCTCTTACCGGCGTACAAGCTGGCGTTCGCGATGTTGGCGCAGCGAGAGGCTGCGGAGGATGCGGTGCAGGAGGCGGCGTTCAAGGCTTGGCGGGGAGTCGGATCAGTGCGGACTGAGGGCGAAAGTATCCGTCCCTGGTTTCTGACCATCGTCGCGAACCAGTGCCGTATGACGCGGCGCAGCCGGTGGTGGCGGACCGTGCTGATTCCTGAACCGACCGACAACTCACACTTGTTCGGTACGACCGGGGAGCGCCTTGAGGATCGCACTGACACTGCGCACGATCTCCGACGGGCTGTTGGTCAGCTCAGCAATGACAAGCGGCTTGTGCTAACGCTTGTCTTCGGGCTGGACCTTCCGCTTGCCGAAACGGGCCGCATTCTTGGCATCTCGCCCCAAGCGGCCAGATCGCGCCTACACCGCGCCGTCGTGGCCCTTCGCTCCCAGATTCGCACAGAAGAATCCCTTTCCCAGCCGCACCGTGAGCCCTTGCACGTTCCACCCGAGGTATCGACATGAGTGATCAGTTGAGCGACGAGTTGCACGCCCTGTTCGGGCATGACTTCTTCCCCACTCCTGGAGACTTGCACGCAAAGGTCCACGACAGACTGCGCGCCCCCCGCGATCGCCCGCGTCGCACCCGGTTGCGACGATCGGTGCGCACCTTCGCTGTTCTTCTCGGCACGGCGCTCATCCTCAGTGCTCTTATCGTCGCCCCGCGGCTCGCCACACGATTCGGTGCCCACGGCCCCGCGCCGCACATTCCGTCGTCAGCTTCGACGGGTCCAACGCTATCACCGCCGCAGCCCAACGCCGGCACATATCCGCCGACATTCGTCGGCGACCAGCATCAGTACTGGCGCTGTACAGCTCCGCCTCCGGCCGGCTCATTCGCGTCCTGACAACCGGGGCATCGGGTGCCGAGGATCAGTATCCGAGCGTTACGGGCGACGGTAAGTCCGTCTACTTCGTGCGCTTCTCGTGCGGCGACGGCAACGCCCCCGATGGCATCTGGGTCGTTCCACAGACGGTGGGCCGGCGTCCTTAGCGGTCAGGGATCAGGGCCAGGAGGTCGATCTGGATCCGACCGTCAGCGCGGACGGCCGCATGCTGGCGTGGCTGAGCACGCAGCGCAAGGTGGGACTTGCGATCGACGTCCGAGATCTCACGACGGGAACCCAGCGGGCGATCCCGATCGCCCCGAACGTCGAGGTGGACTGGCTCGCCTGGTCGCCCGACGACCGCGATCTCCTCTTCACAGCTGCAACGGGCCCCGATCTTGAGTTGCTTGACACGGCGACACCAGTATCAACCAGCACGGGGTGGATCTACAGACGAGCCCGTGCGCCGACGTACTGGCCTCGCTTTCTGCCTATGGGACGTTCGCCGCTCTCACGTGCTCGCAGACCAGGGTCGGGGACTTCGTAGCGCGAGTTCGCACCCACCACCGGTCGTATGCTCCGAAGTCCTCCAGACCAACATTCCGCTGCCGCAGCTGAGCCCGAATACCGGGTACCCACCGAGTCCGATGTCGTTTTCGATCTCACCAAACGGCACATCGGCGATTTGGACCGATCTCACACGATCCGCCAACGTGTGGCTATGGGACGGCGTGCGAGCGGCGCAGTTGCCCGCGTCCGCCAGTGCGCTGACTTGGTGATCGGCGCAGGCGGCGTCAAGGGGGCGGGTCCGGTTATGGGCGCAACTGGGATCGAACCAACGACCCCCGCAAGGCCGCTTGTGCGCCTAACGGCGTTGAGAGTGGCCTGAGCCCGCGGTCAGGCGCGTCTTGGCCGGCCCGTTGCTCGTCGCGTTCAATTCGCTACCACGAATGCCGCGATGAAGCAACTCGCGGGAAAGCCGCGCCCGTCGTGACACGTTAGCTCAAGAGACATTTGCGGACTCTGGCACGGGGCGCTCATCTAGCTCTCGAAGTGAACCGAGTGGGCGACTGCCGCGTGGTGGCGTCACACGCGGGGCCGCGTTAGCGGGGTCTACCCGGTGAACGCTGGGCGAACTGGACAGCGGCGGCCCCAAGATCGTTCGATTCGGTCCGGTCGCTCACTTCTCGATTCCAAACTGGCCCACCACTTGTGTCGAGTTACATTGGCGGATGCTGGCGTGGGCTAGCATCCCGACACTCGAACCCGGGATGGACGGTGATCGGCGCGGTTCTTGAGGCCGCGTACCTTGGGTTCACAAACGTCCGCCAATGGCTGCTGCCCGCTGGGCTTCAGGGTGCCCGGAGCGCATCGATTGCAGGCACGATCGGGGAGTTCGCCTCATACGGTGTCAGACACGGTGTCGCCCGTCAGTTGCCGGATCAGCCTGCGCCTGGCGGGCGATGCCTCGCTTGCCCGAACGTGGCTCGAGGCGAGGCATCGTCGACCTGTTCGATGTCGATCGTGGGACGGACGTCGCCGGGAGGCTTCTGGCTGCGACGCCGTGACGAAACGGAACCGCTCGAATGACGCGAGTCCTGGGTGCCGGCTGCCTGATAGTTTTGGAGAATCGTGACCCTAGTCCTGCTGACGACGCTGATACTCATCTGTGGGCTGGGCGCTCTCGCTGCGACCGTTCGCTGGATCGTATTGAGCGATAGTGATCGATGGTCCAAGGTGCATCACCGAGGGCACGCGCGGATCGATCAGCGCCTCGTGTTCCCCATTGCGATCTTTGTCGACACAGTGTATTCGGCTCTCGGAGTTGCAACGGGAGCCAACGCCGATTATTGGCTCAGCTTCGGAATTCTTCTCGTCGTTCAGATTATTCTCGTCGTCGCGATCTTGGCGGCGGTCGAGCAAAGGAATCGCCGTCGCGCTTGACCGCCTGAACAAGTGGAGCGGGCGACTCACTCAAGGCGACAGCGGCTGCTTCCGAGCGGTTCTTGAGACCGAGTCGTGGGCGATCCTGTGCCTACTGATGGGTGCGTCGGACTGATCACTCTGCGTCTCGACGCTCCTTCACAGGTTCTTGTGACCACGCTAGGTTGAGGAGAGAGTCACGCTCCTCGCGTACGATGGGCGCAGCGTGCATAGCGATCCACCGCCGCAGCAAGAGAACCGCGTACCCGAGTGGGCGGAGGCGATGCGACCACTTCAGGCGGGGCCCGCTCAGGCGTTTCGTACGAGCACTCCTCGCCCACCGGGCGACGCACCCGCTGACCGTTCGCGGTTGGGACGAGCGGCAACCGCCCGCCGAAGGAACCGGCGTCCCGGCTCGACCAAAGGGTCCGGCGCCGACCTCGCTTATGGGCGCCGAACTTGAACTGCCCCGCGAGTCAAACTGAAACGAATTCGTTAGGGCTACCTCGAAAGGCCACGCCACTGCTGCTCAGCAACGTTCGAGGCGTCGACGACGCGGCAGACTTCGGCGCTCCAGTCGGCGCCTGATACCTCCAGGCGACGACATTCCGCGGCGGCCTCCGCCACTGCCCGACATGCCGAGTTGATCGCCGACCACGTCGCTGTCGTGACCGCATCGCGCTGAAGCCAAGTCAACGCGGCGCTGGCCGCTCGCCATCGCCCTTGCGCGAGGCGTTGCGCCGCCAGTTGAGCCCGGGCGCGGTGCCGGCATTCTCGCCGCCGTGCGAGCGCGGCGTTCCGTGCTCGCCAGGTTCTCGCCCCTCGCAAGGAGAGGCGACCGCGAGCGGACGCCCATCGAGGCATTGACTCGCTGAGACCCTGCTGCCGTCGCCGATGTGCGCTGCTCCGGCATGCCCCACCGCAGAAGCGCGGTGGTCGACCGGTGATGCGTCGCCGTAGGGCTCGGCGGCATGCAGCGCACCGCGCTCCCACACCGGGGGTTTCGTCATGAACAACGCTTCGCATTTCACGCATATTGAAGCGCAGCAAGCGACAACAGAGCGCTTACATTTTGCGTCGAAAACTGCGCAAAAACCGCAGGTGCAACTGTGTGTGATGTGAAGGCGCGAGGTCGGGAACTGAGGGCGATAAGTCCGGGGGTGGTAGCAGTGTCTGTGACGTCGCGGGAGCTGTGTCTGTGGGTGGGCTTGTCGAGGTGGCCAGCGGGGATGCGGGGAAGCCGCGCAGGATGTGCCGGATGGCCGGCGCGGCGCTCGTGGAGGCCGGGCCGCCATCCCGCGCGGCGCATGCTGAGCGCGTACCCGCAGGTGTGCCCCTGAGCCCGGCGACAACTCGGCCTGCACCCGGCCCATTGCATCGGTCCGGCCACGAGCGCGATCGGACGGGATGCGCCAACCACTCCGGCGGTCGCGGTGTCACGGTGGGGTTGGACCTGCAGCATCAAGTATCTGCCGGACCTGTACAAACCAACCCTGGGCGAAAAATGTAAGCGTCGCGTGAGCGTTCGCGCGTCATGCTTATTTCCGGATGATGGCTAGAGCATCCTCGCAGGCGCAACTCTCACTCGCGTGGTCCGAGCGCGCCTCGGATGCCATCGCGGAACAAACAAGCCAGGCGGTCGGCTTGCAGCTCAACGATGGAGTGCTACACAGGACCCTTTTGGTGGGTCCGTCTGAGGCATCCGACAAGCTGCTCCTGACGGTTGCCGAGGTTGCGCGCACGCTCCAGATCGGCCGTCGTCAAGCGTGGGAGATGGTTTGGCGCGGGGAGCTTCCAGTTGTCCGGCTCGGTCCACGGACGATTCGTGTGGCCCGGGTGGTACTGCAACGCTACGTCGTGGAAAGGAGTCGCCCGTACGGGACGTGAGCCGCAGGACCCGCCGGCCGCCTGCGTACGGCCAGGCGCGCCTCGTACCGCTGCGTACGGCCATTGTTACGTTCCTAACGTTGGTTGCGTTCGTTACGCACCGCCTGCTAGGGTTCAAGCGTGAGGGCCAAACCTGTGGAAGCCCGCCCGCCAAGCGTCACGTCGGTGGCCTACCCCACCTTGACGGACGCTGCCGAGATGGTTGGGGTGGCGCCCCCGACGCTTTCGCGGCTTCCCGATCTGGTGTATATCCGTGCAGGGGGGCGAGACCACCGGATTCCCGCAACCGAGGTGCTCCGGCTCGCCCGACACTTCCGGCGACGCTCCATTGACGAGGTAGCGTTCGACCTCGTGGCCTACTGTGAGGCGCACGCTCCGGACCTCACCGGCGCCGTCGCTGCCGAAGTCGATGCGGCCGTCGCCACCTTGTACCAGGCCGCAGAGAAGCCGTCGATCGAAGCGTTCCTCCGTGACGCGCGGAGGTTCTTGCCGAGCGGGCTCTTCAGCCAGGTGGCGAAGGCCGTCTCCGCCGACGTCGAGGCACCCAGGACGGCGGCACCTCGGGCTGCAAAGAGGCCTACGGTCAGTCGTCGTCCGCGAGCGGCTGCACGAGGTAGTAAGGGCCGGAAGCCTTCCAAGCGGAAGGTACGGGAGCCCGTCTGAACCCGTAGCGCCGTGCGTACGCGTCGGCGACGACTTCGGTGGCCGCGAAGTACGCGACATCGGTGGGCCGTCCGAGCTTCGACCCGAGCTCGTGCAGGTATGTTTTGAGGATTGGCACGCAGCCCTGGCTCGTCTCCAGCCAGTCAGGGTCGGTGCGTGTGGCCACGTCAGTCAGCAAGATCGGCAGCGCGACACTGGCATCCACGTGGAAGGCCACCGCCGCGGTCGTCGTGTCAGTCCGCAGATCCACGCAACGGATTGCCCGTCCTTCGCTGAATCGTCGATTGATAGATCCGGCGTTGTCGAATTCGCTCGCTGGCAACCGTGCGGGTGCGGTGCTGATCCGCCAGCGTGCCGCCGCACTCATCGATGAGCCGGGAATGCGGTGGTCGATCGTCACGACGGTCTCGACACCGTTCGCTCGTCGCCGTGTACGGACGCGGATGGCCGAGCGAATCCCTGCGATCTTCACCGACGCCGGCGCGGCGACGTAGAGGAGTCTGGTCGGAGCAGGGCAGCCGTGGTTGGCGAGAGCAGGTTTGCCATCCGATCGACCGCATCGCGTCGGAGCGAGTCCAGCACGCCCGTGTACACGTTGGCCGTCGTCGCGATGTTGGAATGCCCCAGCAACGCGCTGACCGTCTTGAGGTCGACGCCGGCCGCGAGCCACAGCGTCGCAGCGCCATGACGCAGATCGTGGAACCGTCGATCGGGAAGGCCTGCCGCGCGGAGGCGATCCTTGAACTGATGGGTCACGGTGCTGCCGATCAAGGGGTTCCCGATGCTGTTCGTGAAGACGAGGTCGCCCCACGAAACGTCCCAGGCGGAACCGGCCCCAAGCCGCATCTCTCGCTGACGGAGCCGTTGCGCGGACAGGACGGGAACCAGCGGTGCGGCAATAGGCACGACACGCACCGAATGGCGGTTCTTCGGCCCCCACATCAAAGTCCGACCCGCGAGATGGGCGGTGCTTCCGGCGACGCGCAGTGAGCCGCCGTCGAGGTCGACGCGTTCCCACGTCAATGCCAGCAACTCACCGAGGCGCATCCCTGTCCACAGCGCTGTGGCGACGACCGGCTCGGCGATGTGACCGGCAAAGGCCTCGAGGATCGCCCGCGCCTCATCCGAACTCATGGGTTCGATCGGCTTCGGGTCAATGCGGCGCGGATCGGCGAGCGCGGCGGCGTTTCGAGTCACCAGCCCCTGCCGGATTGCGTCGTTGAGCGCGGTGCGCAGCACTGCTCGGGCGTGGTTGGCCGTGGCCGCTGTCAAGCCGGCGCTGATCATCCTTGCGGTGAGGCCGTTGACGTCGCCGGGCGTGAGGCGGGTGAGCCGCACCTTGCCGAGGCGAGGAACCATGTGCCGCTCGACCAGGCCGCGGTAACGGAGCGCCGTCGAGAGCTTGAGGTCGGGCTCGACCTGGGTGAGCCACGCGTCCAGGTATGCCTCGAGCGTGAGCCCGCCGCGCGGCGGCTTGACCCCCTTCTGGAGTGCCGCCATCGCCTCGGCGAGCTTGGCCTCCGCCTCAGCCTTGGAACTGCCGTAGACGGACAGTTGACGCCGCCCCGAGGACGCGTCGGGATCGTGGTAGCTGAAACGCCCTTCCCAGAGCGCGGGCCGACCGGCTGCCGCCGCTCGACGCTGGCGGATTCGAGCCCGGCTGTGCCCCGGCCTGACCTTGGACTCCACGTCCCCGACGATACCAACTTTCCGTGGGTACGATGTGGGTACGGTGGTCAGTCAGCGGCCGTCGTGAGAGAGATTTGTATTCAAAATTGGAGCCGACGGGGAGATTCGAACTCCCGGCCAGCGGTTTACGAAACCGCTGCTCTACCACTGAGCTACGTCGGCGAGAAGCGCTTTTCGGTGCCGTCGCCCGCGACACCCGGAACTGGTCCCCGGCATCCGGGGCGGGCACGACAGCGGGCGCGCCCGCCAATAGTAGCCTGGGCCTACAGCGGGAGCGCGATCACGGTGCCCAGCGAGGCGAGGTCGGCGCCCTTGCTTCCGACACCCCAATCGACCACCTGGCCGTTCGAGGCTTCGGCGATCAGCGTCAGGTATGGGCCGGTCGGGTAGCCGCTCGAACCCTGAGAGAGCGACGCCCCGTATGCGGTGAAGTGACCCTTCACCTGAATCAGGTAGACGGCTTCGTCCGAGGGGATGATCGCTCCAGAGGCCGCCGCGTTGGCTTTGTCTCGCGTCGTCAGGACAGCGTCGGCCGAGGTGACGTCCCGGCCGCCCTCGGTCGCCACTCCGTTCTCGGCAATCTTCGTCAGCGTGGTGACGTCCAGGGTCGGAAGAGTGGGTGATGATGTGCTCGTCGGAGCGGGCGTCGCGCCGGTCCCGTTCGCGACAGTGGTCTGACCGGCAGCGCCGCAGGCCGCCAGGGCGAGCACGGCACCGAACGGGACGAGGAATCCGGATAAGCGGACGTGGCGGATTCCTTTCCTCATGGGCACGAGTGTGTCACCCGCCGCGTGCCGTGTCAGTCGCCTATGCGACAGCCTGCGACCTCCAGCGCACGGGCCGTTCAAGAAAGTCGCCGATCTCGGCCACCTCCCGGATGATTCCGGTCTCGACCCGGCTCGAATGCGGCTCGAAACGCTTGACGGTGACTTCGAACTCACGGCCGCGCGCATCGAGGCCCCAACCGCCGACGATCCAGCCGTCGACAACCACAGTCGGGCGGATCCAGCCGCCGCCGCCCTGGTGGATCCACTCCTCGGCGCTCGCATCGCCGAGGTGCTCCCGCCGTCGATACCCGAGGAGATAGGTGTCGAAGTGCCCGAGCAACCGCACCACCGGGCGTTTCGGCAGCTCGGTCACGGCACTCGCACGCAGCGTCCAGAGCCCGGGGATCGCACCGGGATATTCAACGATCTCGTCCGCGATGGCAGTCATGCCGGCTTTCGTCAGCGGCGATGAGAGGCCGGACCATGCCGCGAAGTCCCGGACCGAAGCCGGACCGTACGCGGCCAGGTAGCGACGCGCGAGCTCGGCAACCGCGGCGTCGCCGCGCGGCCCGTCGAACCGCGCGACCCAGTCGTCAAGCAGCACAAAGCTGTCGTCGCGCCCCATGCGTGGCCCGCAACAGATCACACCGAGCGTCGCGGCATGAAAGAGAAGATGAATCAGCGACTGGCCAACCGGTTCCGACAGCACACCGGCTGAGACGAGACGGTTGCGCAGCTCGCGTCGCGCCATCGGGCCGTGCGCGAGCGCGGCACGAATCACAGCGATGCCCCGCTCGCACGTCGCGTCGTCGAGGCCGATTCCCATACGGCGACTCGCGCCGAGCCGGTTGATCGGTGGCCCGAACACATCGAGCATCCAGCGCATGTCGTCGGCGGCGCACAGATGCAGGGTCCCGCGCATCAGCCACGTCCGCACAACGGAACGCTCGTCCTCGAACGCGCGATTCACGGCTCCCACCGTGAGCCCGACGCTGCGCACGCGCAGCTGATGACGCGCGGCGTCGAACGACTGCGCCTGTACCGCGCACACCGCCCGCGCTATCGCCGCCGGGTCGGGTCCCAGTCGTGTGGCACCCGTGAGGCGTTGTGCGCTGAGACGAGCCAGCCGTAAGGGAAGTGTCGAGGCACCGCGCATCCCGGGGATGCTAGTCGACGTCGATCCGCTATCGTCCCCGACGATGGCGACGACGTCCGAAAAGCCGCATATCCTCGTGATCATCGGGAGCACCCGCCAGAACCGCTTCGCGGAAACTGTTGCGAAGTGGTTCATGAGCCGCGCTGAGGAGCGCACCGACATGACGTTTGCGGTGGCTGATCTTCGCGACTGGAAGCTCCAGTACTACGACCGTCCCCTGCCGGCCACCAGAGGCGGCTACGACGAGGAGGCGTTGCGCTGGGCTGCCGTGGTCGGTCCGGCTGACGGCTTCGTGATCGTCACCCCCGAGTACAGCCATGGATACCCTGCGGTGCTGAAGAGCGCGCTCGATGCGATCTATCACGAGTGGGTTCGCAAGCCCGTCGCGTTCGTCGGCTTCGGCGGTTGGTCGGGTGGCACGCGCGCGGTCGAGCAGTTGCGTGAGGTCGCCATCGAGCTGCAGATGGCGCCGATTCGCTCCTCAGTGGTGCTCCAGTTCGCGCCACGCCTGTTCGTCGACGGCGCGCTGCAGAACCCCGACATGTTCGACGCGGCGGCGGGCCTGCTCCTCGACGACCTTGCGTGGTGGGCAACCACGCTTCGCACCGCGCGGGCGGCGACCCCGTAACGACTCAGAAGAAGTCCGGGATCCAGGGCACCCCACCGGCGATCAGGCCGTCCATCGCGCTGAGCGCCGCGGCATCACCCTCCATGAGCCCCAGTGCGACCCCGTCCTGCGCGCGCAGCGCGCTCGAATACCACGCCGAGAGGGCCCCGATGCCGCACTTGACCTGAGCGCTCCCACCAGGGGTGACGCGCCCGGCACCGTCCTCGACCTCGAGCACGAGCCGGTCGACGCCAAGCACGGGATCTGTCACCTCCAGCTCCACGCGGCCGGCGACGCGCGCCGGCCAGCCGCGGGCGCTCATCGCCTGCTCGACGTTGACGATCCGCTGCATCCACGGGATGAACGCGCTGACCTCGACATTGCGATGCGGCTCATCGAGCAACAGTTGCAGCGGCGAGATGTCGGTGAGCGCCGAGTGCACGAAGACGACCTCGGAGCTCTGCAACTCGTGACCCCCGAGAAACCCGAGAAGTCCGCGCAGCGCGTCTCCGGTCGCATAGACGAACTCGGCCACGTGCACGCGGATCCATCCACCCCTCGTGCGCTCGCTCTCGTAGCGCACGAACCCGGTGAGCACATCGCCCTCGTACCACCCGTATTCGGCGCGGTGACCATCCTGATCGCCGGGGTCCCACTCGACGCTCAGCCACCAGTCGGGGCGGTCGAGCGGGCCGTCCCATCGCGACAGCTGAGCGCGGCGCAACGCCTCCATCGAGGAGCGGTCGGGGTGGGCGCGGACCGTGCCCGCGCCGCTGAACCCGCTCAACGCGCGAGTCTGGACGGACTGCCGGAACGTCTGCGTACAGACCTCCCATCCCCATCGTCGGTAGAGGCGCACGGTGGCTGCGAAGAGCGGAGCGATGGCGGCGCCGCTGTCGCGCACCGACGTGACGCAGTCGCGCATGAGCGCGCCGGCGACGCCACCCCGTCGCCAGGCCGGGAGCACGGCGACCGCTGAGATTCCCTGTGCGGGCACCGAGCGACCGCCGAAGAACTCGCCCGTCGGCAGCATCATGTATCCGCCGACGACCTCGCCGCCGACGCGCGCAAGACGGAGTGTCGTATGCGCAGCCGCGGCCGTGAGCCAGCGCTCGTTGTCCGTGGCGCGACCCGCGAACGATTCGGCGTCGACCTCCGCGAACCGCCGCCGCTCGGCATCGTCGCGGATGTCGGAAATCTCGATGTCGTGCTTCGTGTCCACCATCAGGCGCCCGAGTGTACTCGCGGCGCCCGGAGCGCCCGAGCGACGGCGGGATCCACTCCAAACCGCTGTGATACCGTCCCGGCGCGCAGCCCCGTGCTGCTGTGGTGGTGCGAAGGAGGAAGTTGTGATGGCACAAGCGGCGTTCCCACCGATCGGGACTCCCGGGTGGGTCGACCTGAGCAGCGAGGACCCGGAGGCATCGCGCCAGTTCTACATGGCGCTGTTCGGCTGGACAGTCGACGTGATCGCCGACCCGAATGCCGGCGGCTACGGCATGTTCAAGCTCGACGGCAAGGAGGTCGCCGGGGTCGGTCCGCGTCCGCACGACCAGCAGCCGACGCTCTGGAACTCGTACGTCCTCGTTGACGACGCGGCGGCCGTCACCGCCAGGGTCAAGGAGGCGGGCGGAACCGTCGTCCTCGAACCGTTCGACGTCATGGGAGCCGGCATGATGGGGGTGATCGCCGACCCCTCCAACGCGATCATCTCGCTCTGGCAACCCGGGACCCACCACGGCTGCGAGGTCTACGGCGTGCCGGGCAGCTTCTGCTGGCTGGAGCTCAACTCCCGCGACATCTCGAGCGACAAGCTCTTCTACTGGAGCGTCTTCGGATGGGACCCGTCCGAGTCGCTGGTGCCCGGATACACGGAGTTCAAGCAGGTCGATACGGTCATCGCGGGTGGGATGGGATTGCACGACACGATGGCCGACGACACCCCCTCGCACTGGCTCGTGTACTTCGGCGTCGCCGACGTGGACGCGGCGGCCGCGAAGGTCACCGAGCTCGGCGGCACCGTGACGCACCCACCGGAGGACATCCCCGGCGATATCGGGCGGTTCGCGATCGCTCGCGATCCCCAGGGCGGCGAATTCGGCCTGCTCACCTACAGGCGGTTCGCGGCCTCCTGACCCAGCCCTGATTAGAACGGGCCGGGAGTCGGGATACCCTTTGTCCATGGACGCCGCGCCCGAAGCCCCCGTCGCCCCCGATGCGAGACACCTCGATCCGTACGACCACGCCGCCGTTGAGGCGCGCTGGCGCCGCGTCTGGGACGAGCGCGGGGACTACCGGACCGACCTCGACGATCCGGAGCGACCCTTCTACAACCTGATGATGTTCCCGTATCCCTCCGCCGAAGGGCTGCACGTGGGCCACATCATCCCGTTTGCGGGCGGCGACATCTACGGACGCTGGCGGCGCCTGATGGGGGACACGGTGTTCGAGCCGATGGGGTTCGACGCCTTCGGCATCCACTCCGAGAACTACGCGATGAAGATCGGCGAGCACCCCGCCGTGGTCATGCGCCGCGCGGTCGCCAACTTCCGTGAGAACCAGCTCGCGCGCATCGGCTCGATGTTCGACTGGAGCCACCAGGTCAACACCGCCGAGCCCTCGTACTACCGCTGGACGCAGTGGCTCTTCGTGCAACTCTTCAACGCCGGGCTCATCGAGTGGCGCGAGGGTGCCGTCAACTGGTGCCCGTCGTGCCTCACGGTCCTCGCCGACGAGCAGGTGGAGCAGGGCCGGTGCGAGCGGTGTCACACGGTGGTGCAGACACGCTACCTGCGCCAGTGGTGGATCAAGATCACGCGCTACGCCCAGCAGCTGCTCGACGCGCTCGACACGCTGGACTGGTCGGAGTCGACCAAGACGATGCAGCGCAACTGGATCGGACGGAGCGAGGGCGCGACGATCCTCTTCGACCTCGAGGGCTGCAAGCGCAAGGACGTCACCGTCTACACCACGCGTCCCGACACGCTCTTCGGTGCGACCTTCCTCGTCATCGGCGCGGATCATCCGGAGCTCGAGGATTTCGTGCCCCCTGAGCGCATGGGCACGGTGAACGCGTGGCGGAACAAGTTCCCGCCGACGGCGGGCGAGCCCGACTTCTCCGTCGGGATGGAGCTCGGGTCGTTCGCGATCCATCCGCTGACCGGCGCGCGGCTTCCCGTCTGGGCCGCGCCGTACGTGCTCGGCGGGTACGGCACCGGAGCGATCATGGCGGTGCCCGCGCACGACGCGCGCGACGGCGCGTTCGCGCGGGCGCACGACCTCCCGATCGTCGAGGTCATCAGCGGGGGAACCGGCGACGACGTCGCATACACGGGCACCGGCGTGATGATCAACAGCGGCGAGTTCGACGGCGCGACGCCGGACGAGGGCCGCCGTCGCATCGTCGAGCGACTCGCGGAGCTCCATCGCGGCGAGAACAGCGTGCAGTACAAGCTGCGCGACTGGCTCATCTCGCGCCAGCGGTACTGGGGTCCGCCGATTCCGATCATCCACTGCCCGAAGGACGGCCCCGTCGCCGTCCCGGAAGAGGATCTCCCGGTGCTGCTCCCCGAGGTCGAGGACTTCCGGCCGCGCGGCACGGGCGTGTCGCCGCTCGCTATGGTGGAGGACTGGGTCAACGTCCTCTGTCCGAAGTGCGGTGAGCCGGCGCGTCGCGAGACCGACGTGAGCGACACCTTCCTCGAACTCAGCCTGGTACCACCTGCGCTATCCGTCGACGGACTTCGACGATGTTCCCTTCGACAAGGAGCGGACCGACACGTGGCTCCCGGTCAACATGTACATCGGGGGCAACGAGCATGCGGTGCGTCACCTGCTCTACGCGCGCTTTGTCATGCGCGTGCTCCACGACATGGGACTCGTGCCCGCGCCCGAGCCGTACACCCGTTTTCGCGCCCACGGCATGATCATCATGGACGGCGCGAAGATGTCGAAGAGCCGCGGCAATGTGCTCAACCCCGACGAGTACATCGACAGGTACGGGGCTGACACGGTGCGGCTCTTCATGATGTATCTCGGCCCGTACACGCTCGGAGGCGACTTCCGCGACAAGGGTATCGCCGGGATGACGCGGTTCATCAACCGGACGTGGCGCGCGACGCAGCTGGCGAAGGGTGACGGCGCGGGCGACGAGACGAAGGAGCGGCGCCGTCACCGCGTGATCAAGCAGGTCGAGGACGACATCGCCGAGCTGCGGTACAACACCGCGATCGCGCATCTCATGGAGTTCACCCGCGCCCTCGACCACGAGGCGACCGCCGGCGACGGGCGGCGTGTCGACGCCGAGACCCTCCTCAAGTTGCTCGCCCCGTTTGCGCCCTTCGTCACCGAGGAGCTCTGGGACCGGCTCGGTCATGAGACCTCGGTGCACGAGCGCGGAACCTGGCCTGCGTACGACGCCGAGCTCGCGGCTCCGCAGCGGGCGACGATCGCGATCACCGTGAACGGCAAGCGTCGAGCCGAGATCGAGGTGGACGCGGGCACCGCGGAGGCGACCCTGAAGGCGCTCGCCCTCGCGCAACCGAGAGTCGTCGAGCTTCTCGGCGGTCAGACGCCGCGAACGGTCATCGCCGTCGTCGACCGCATCGTCAACATCGTCATCGCCTGACGTCCAGGCGCATCGGCGCGTGCTCGATGCCGTCCTCGACCCAGCGCTCGCCGCGTTCCTCGAACCCGAAGCTCGCGTACCACTCGACGAGATACGCCTGCGCGCTCAACGTGATCAGCGGGCCTGAGAGTTCGATCGCTCGGCGCATCAGCGCGCTCGAATAGCCACGACCGCGCGAATCCGCGTAGGTCGCCACACGACCGATGCGATGGCCGCGCTCACCGTCGTCGATGAGGCGAAGCGTGCTGACGACGTGCCCGGAGTCGTCCTCGATCCAGAGCTGCAGCGTGCGGGGATCGGCATCGTTGGCATCGATGTCCGCGTAGACGCAGTTCTGCTCGACGACGAAGACCGCCTGCCGCAGGGCGAGGATGCCGAGGAGCGCGCGTGGTGTCAGCTCGTCGAGTTGCGCGGCGTGAATCTCGCGCCGGCTTGTTCCGGTCAGCTCGCGGCCTGCGGCTCGACGACCGCGGTGCAGAAGGAGCAACGATGCGCGGCGTTGGGGATGATGCTCAGGCACTCCGGGCACGCCCGCGTGTTGGACTCGACGGGCTTGGTGAGACGCGCCTGCATACGGTTGTACGGCACGACGAAGAAGAAGTACACGCCGGCCGCGATGAGCACGAACGCGATCACCGCCGTGAGGAACGTTCCGTACTGGATGACGCTGCCGTTGATCGTCAGGACGAGCGTGTCGAAGTTGGGTTTGCCGAAGGGGATCGCGATGATCGGGTCGACGATGTTTTTCACGAGCGCCGTTACCACCGCGCTGAACGCCACGCCGATGACGAATGCGACCGCCAGCTGGACGACGTTGCCCTGGTTGAGAAAGTCGCGGAAGCCCTTCACGGTGTTGTCCTCCTGTCCCTCGGTTCTACGCGGCATTTGCGCCGGCCACTGATGGGCTGAGCATGGTGACACAGACACCCGTCCAGCAGCGGGTGTCGTGCGCCGTGTACCCGGTCGCGTCCGGCGGGGGTGGGTCGCCCGGCTCGTAGACATACCAGACGTTGGACGCGGCGGCTGACGCCGTCGGCAGCGCGGTCAGGACCGCCCCGGAGGGATACACGGCGGTCCCCCAGAACCACGGCACCGCCGACGCCACCGACCTCGCGCGCCGGGTGATCGAGCTGTCGCCGTAGTAGAGCAGCAGCAGGTACTCGCTGGGGTACGCCGCGATGACATCGTGCGGGCCGGCGCTCCGTTCGAGATCGGCGGCAGCGGCCGCGGTGTCGGGGTTCGTGATGGTGGTGACCGTTGCGACCGCCACCGCCGCGGTCACGGCCGCGGCCGCGAACGAGACCTTCTTCCAGGGGATGGTGGCGAGCCCTGCGCCGACGAGCGGGAAGAGCGTGGCCCAGGCGGAGCCGAGGTAGCGCCCGTCCTCGAGCGGGTGCCAGAAGCTCACCAGGATCATCGCCGCAAGCGCGATCCCGCCCGACAGCCCGAGCAACGACGCCGTCGAGGCGCCGTGGCGCTCGAGCCGGTGACGGTTCATCACCAGGGCGACCAGCGCGAGGACACCGGCTGCCACGCTCGCCACCTCGAGTGTTCGCAAGGCCGCGTACCCGGTCACCCAGCTGTTGATCGGTGGTCCGATGAAGAACTGGACGATCCCACCGGAGAGGCTCACGATGCTCAGCTTCGGAACCCAGAAGGCCCCCGCCCCATGGCTGAGCTGGGAGCTGGCGACGAGGATCCAGGGCGTGAGACTCGCCAGCGTCGCCGCGCCAATCCCGGCAACGAGGAGTGCCGTGCTCAGGTGCCGGCGACCGAGAAGCACACCCACCGCGAGCACCTGCGCCAGCAGCGCGAACAGGGCGAAATAGACGGTGTAGACGGCGAGGATCGACACCCCCGCGTAGAGCGCCCAGCGCGCCGGCGACGGCCGGTCGAGCGCGCGCACGAGGCACAGCGACGACGCGAGCACGAGCATCGTCGCGAGCATGTACATGCGGGCGTCGAGCGAGCTGACGATCAGCGCGGGAGCGACTGCGCCGATGACCGCCGCCCAGACGCCCCCGGCGTCACCGGCGACCCGGCGTCCGAGCCCTGCGGCGATCGGGATCGTCGCCGTGCCGGCGAGGACGGGAACAACCCGGAGTGCCGCGGGACTCGTCGAGACCACCGCGACGATGCGCTCCAGGAGATAGAAGAGCGGCGGGGCACTGTCGTGGCGGATGACGGTGAGCATCGAGCCCAGCGGCCGCTGGACCGCCAGCGCGGTGAACGCCTCGTCGCGCCAGAGCGGCTGATATCCAAGCAGGGCAGCGCGGCCGAGGAATCCGACCGCCGCGATCAGACCGATCCTTCCTGCGTATCCCCGCAACATCGGATGCCACGATAAGTCCACGTACCGAATCGGCCGCTTCCGCGAATGGGTCTCAGCCGGTCGTGGCGGTGGCAGGTTGCGGGGTCACCGCAAACGCCACGGGATTGCCCTCCGGGTCGGTGGCCACCACATGCGCCTCGGTTGCAAGCGATGCACCCGCGGCGGCGGCGATGTCGGCGCGTGTCGGGGCCACGATCAGCGAGTACACCGCCGGGTTGCCGACTGCTTGCATCGGCGGCACGATGGTCGGCACCCGGCCGGCATCGAGGAACTGGACGTCCATGGCGTTGTAGCTGTCGAGGATGAGCAGCGTCGATGGCCCGCCGTCGGTGGGGTTGTCGACCGCCGCGTTCGCGAGCGCGACGTCGGCGAAGGTGAAGGCGGCGTACCGGTCCTCAATGGGCCGGTTGACGTAGGTCACCGCCGACGCGATGCCGACTCCTGCCACGGCGACAGCGCACACCGCCCAGGCGGCCTGCGTCGAATGGGCGCCGTCCGCCAGGCCCAGACCCGGGCCGAGGTACCGCGCGAATCGAACAAGCTCGAGGCCTCCAAGGCCGACGCATGCGGCCACGTAGGGTGCCAGGCCGAGCGATCGAAGGAAGTGCGGCGCGAACCCTTCGACCGCGAGAAGCGGCGGCAGCAGAAACACGACAAGCCCGATGAGGACCAGTGCGTGGGCGTGATCGTCGCGGAGACGCCAGCAGCGCCAGATGCCGAGCAGGAACGGGATGACGAGCACCGGCCCGAGCAGCGGGAGCGCGGCCACGTCGTGTCGCTCGTTCGGATCGCCGGTGAAGAGGAACATGCCCAGCGTGCGCAGCACGTGCACCGGGTAGCTCTCCGGGGATCCCGCTCCCGCGTTGAGCACGGAGACCGTCGCATCCCGGCCGAAGTAGCCCGACGGATCGGTGATCGCCGTGTAGATCATCGGCGAGGCGACGACGATGAACGCGAAGCCCGCCCACACAAGCGTGGGGCGGATCCGGATGAAGCGGTCAGGGTCTCGAATCCGAATCCAGATCAACCAGGCGATGGCGAGCAGTGGAAGCAGCTTCAGCGGTTGATAGGTCCAGAACCCGAGCGCGATGACCGCGCCCGCGACGACTGCGATGCCCCGGCTCGGACGGTCACCCCAGCGGATGAGCACCGCAAGCGCCGCGGCGCCGACGAACACCGTGATGATGTTCCGGAACCCGTCGCGTGAGACCGCGATCATCCAGAGCGAGCCGGCGGTCCAGAGCATCGCGAGCAGTGCGGGCCCGCGCCCGAAACGTCGCACGGCGAAGTACGTCGCGATCACCCCGAGGACACCGACGGCCGCAGCGGTGCCCCGCAGCGTGAGCACGGACGAGCCGAAGACTCGGAAGACCCCGGCGACGATGTATGCGTAGAGCGCTTCGCGCCCACCGTCGCTGTTGAAGAAGACGGGGTGATACCCAGGGATCGTCAGGAGGTTCTGGGCGCTGATCCCCTCGGCTGCCTCGTCGGGATAGAGCCCTCCAGGCTGCGAGCCGAGTGCCCAGTACCGGACGACGATCGCCGCCAGGGTGATCAGAACGGCGGCCGTAGCCTCTGCTGCGGTCGCCGTCCCGAGGCGTCGAGCGACGCCTGTTATGCGGGTGATCCGGCCCCCGTCAACTCGAGGGTGGACCGATGCAGCAGAGTCCTGGTGGCCGCGATCCTGCAGGCCAGCATCTCCAGAACGTCGTCGAGCTGGTCCCGCAGCACGGTTTCCAGCTCGATCGGGTGGTTGTCGATCTCCCGCAGCAGCGCCGACAGCCGGAGCGCTTTCTGATCAATCTTCGCAACGACCTCCTGCGGTGCGGCAGTTGCGGTCAAGTGATTCGGCTCCATCCAGGTCCTCCGTGAGCGGTAGGTGGATGTCTCAAGAGTAGGCAGACGGGTGGTGGATGTCCAGCGATGGTTCCGTCTCAACTCACCTGCCCTCGGCGGCGTTCGCGGCGGTAGCGCCGAGCGCTCCGTCTCGCCGCGACTCGCGCCCCGGTGGTTGTGCCTACGCGCCGAACCAGCGCCGGACGCGGCTCGTCCCGAACGCGACCTTGTCGGCGGCGAGCGCCCGCGACGGCTCCTCGAAGCCTCCGAACGGCGCCTGTCCCTTGAGGAATGTCACGTCGACTCGCGCGACCTCGTCGCGGCCGAAGGCGAGGTAGCACAGGCCGGCGCCGCCGTACGTCGCTGCGGCCTCGGTGCCTCGCATGAGCGCGGCGATCCGCTCGGCGACGACAGCCGCCTGACCCTCCGAGAACACCCCCGCTTTGGGCGTGCCGACGCTGGTGACGTCGCCGACCGCGTAGACGCCGGGGAACGCGGTCTCGAGCGTGAGCGAGTCGACGGGGATCCACCCGTCAACCGTCATCCCCGACTCCTCGACGACGGCCGGCACCCGATGGCGCGGCACGCCGAGGAACAGGTCATAGGGCACCTCGGTCCCGTCAGTGAGGATCGCAACCTTTCGGGCGGGATCGGTCTCGCGCACCGCGCGATCCGGGTACCAGCGGATGCCGCGCTCCTCGAAGGCGATGAGCAGGGCGGCAGACGCCGGGGGTGACGGTGGGATCGGCGCTCCCATGGGGATGACGAGCGAGATCTCGGACCGTTCGCGAAGCCCTCGCCGCGTCAGGAAGTCGTGCATCATGAGCGCGGTTTCGCTCGGGGCCGGCGGGCACTTGAACGGGGTCGATGTGACGCCGACGACCACGCGGCCGCCTTCGAACGAGTCCAGGACGTCGCGCAGCGCGAACGCGCCTTCCACAGTGTAGAACTCGTGTCCACCCTCGACGAGCCCCGGCGTCGCGGTGGGGTCGAGGTCGGCGCCGAGCGCCACGACGAGGATGTCGGCGTCGAAGGTCCCGGCGTCGGTGACGACGCGTCGCGCGGCGGGATCGATCGACCGGATCCGCGACTGCACGAACCTCACGCCCGGCTTGACGATGTCGCGGTAGAAATGCCGCACCGACGACGCCGAGTCGCCGCCGAACATGACGTCGAGCTTCGAGAATCCGAAGACGAAGGAATCGCTCGCATCGATCAGGACAACGTCGGCAGCGCCGCCGAACTCTTCGGACAACCTCGTGGTCAATTCCAGGCCCGCGAACCCCGCGCCAAGGATCACTACTCTCATGGGCGGGAGGATAGCGAAGCGACGCGAGGCAGAACTAGGCGACGGGCGTCGCCGCGCTGGCGGTGCGTGATCCGGTGACCACGTTGCCGTTCGTGTCCACCGCGACGCACAGATCGCTGGTGGGGCAGGACACGCCATCCAGACCGGAGCCGGGATTGTCGGGCGTGTCGATCGGCGTTGCGGACCAGGACGAGGCGTTCGCGTTGGAGAACAGCGCGTTGCCTGCCTGATCCACGGCGACGCAGAAGCCGCTGGTTGGACAGGAGACTCCCTGCAGCGCACCGCTGTCGGCGGTGATTGCCGGCCAGGCCGTGTACGACGCGACAGCAGGGTGTTTGGACGTGAGCGCGAAGCCGCCGCTCAGCGCGACGCAGAGATCGGTTCCGGCACATGAGACGCCGAAGAGGGCGTTGGCAAACACGTTTGTCACCGACCATGTCGCGACCCCGGTGGGATCGGTTGATGCGACGACGCTGCCGTAGTCGTCAGTGGCGACGCAGAGAGCGCTACTGGAACAGGAAACGGCGTGGAGTGCGTGTGAGCCGTCCACGTTGGTCACCGTCCAGGCAGCTGCCCCACCGTCGGGGCTTGTGCTGGTGACCACATTGCCCGACGTATCCGCTGCGACGCACAGGCCGGTGCTGGGACACGATATGGCCGACAGTCCGGCGGCGCTGTCCACTTTGGTCACCGTCCACGCCGCCGCTCCGCCCGCAGGGCTGGTGGAGGTGATCACGTCGCCCGATGCATCCACGGCGACGCAGAGGTTCGTGGCGGGACAGGACACGCCGGTAATGGGGCTCGTGGCGTCCACCCTGGCCACCGTCCAGGCCGTTGCTCCGGCAGTGGGGTCGGTGGATGTCACGACGTTGCCGTTGCGATCTACCGCAACGCAGAGGCTGCCGTTCGGACAGGACACGGCGTCAGTGCCATCGCTGTCGTCCACACCGGTCACCGTCCAGGAGGCCGATCCCGAGGCCGGGTTGGCGGAAGTGAGAGCGTTGCCGGGGTGGTCGACGGCGACGCAGAGGCTCGAGCTTGGACAGGACACGGAGGTCACCTCGCTGGTGCCGTCCGCGTCGGTCGCCTTCCAGCCGGCGGCCCCACCGGCGGGACTGGTGGACGTGATCACCTCACCGGCGCCACCCACCGCGACACAGAGGGCCGTGGTGCGACATGACACACCGTCGAGCCCGCCGGTAGCCACCTTCGTCACCGTCCAGTCGGCCAGCCCGCCCGTGGGCTCGCTCGACGCCACCACATTGCCGCTCCCGTCCACGGCGACACACAGGCTGGGGTTGGGGCACGAAACTCCGGTGAGGGTGTTGGTCCCGTCGACGTGGCTGACCTTCCACGCCCCGGAGCCTCCGGTCGGGCTCGTGGAGGTGAGCACGTCGCCGCTCCCGTCGACCCCGGCGCAGAACGTGGCACTCGAGCAGGACACCGCCGCCAGGCCGCCGGACTGGTCCACCGAGCCGCCATACACCCATGCACCGTCCCCTCCCGTGGGGTTGGTCGACCACATCACGCTCCTGTTGTCGTCCACGGCAAAGCACCAGTCGATGCTGGGACAGGACACGCTCTGGAATCCGATCGTCGTGAGGAGGCCCACGTTCCAGGCCGTCGCACCGCCGGTGGGCTGGGTTGAGGTTGCCAGGTCGCCGAACGAGTCGACAGCGACGCAGAGGGTGCTCGAGGGACAGGAAACGCTCCGCAGGCTCCGGGCGCCTGGAGCGTTGGTGACCTTCCATGTTCCCGGACCGCCGCCCGGGTTGGTGGAGGTGACCACATCGCCGCTGCCGTCCACGGCGACGCAGAGGGCGGTGGTCGGGCAGGAGAGGCTATTGAGCAGGTTGCCGGAGAACGGAGTCTGATGGTCGACGAGCACCGGTTGCGCCCAGGTCAGCGGGGAGGTGCTCTTGGCACCACCCGGAAGCGACGGTGTCGGGCTTGACGGGGCAGTCGACGATGACGCGGTCGGGGATGTCCCGGCCGACCCGCCTGGGTGCCCGCTCGTGGATCCGCATCCCGCGAGGCTGACGGCGGCGATCGCCGCGACGATCGCAGCGCTCTCGCGGTGGGCCATGCTGGTCACCTCCCGACCGCCCCGGCGCGAACGGCACGCTCGTGGCATTCACGGAACGTTCGCATCGGGTCGCGAGTTACGTGAGCGAGGGGTCCGGTGATCGCCACAGATCGGCTGTCACCATCGCGACCACCACTGCGAGGAGCACCGACGACGTGACGCCCTCCGCGACCAGCCAATTGCCCGAGACCAGCTCACCCAACCTCGACAGGAGCACGTCGGCCGTCAGCAGGACCGGCACGAGGACCCGCCAGTTGCGCACGGTGCCCGGCCTGGCCAGCCACCAGACGACCGCGAAGATGTAGGGCTCAACCATGTAGTAGTCGAAGACGGTCTTGGCGAACAGCGGGAAGCATGCGGCGGTCACGGTGAGGAGCCCGAACAGTCCAGCCGGCGCCGAGGCCGTGTCACGGTGCCGGCGGAGCGTGATCAGGGTGAGGGCGACCCCCGTCAGGCCGGCGATCAGGACGTCATCGTGCTGCGCCAGCGGGGCCAATCCGCTCTGACCCAGCGCGAGCCAGAAGGACCCGCCGCCGACGGGCAGCGTGCCTCGGTACGTGATCAGCGAGTGCGTCACCGCCGGTCCGTCGGCGATCACAAAGGGTGCGAGACCGGCGATCACCGTGACCCCGCAGGCCACGATCGTCGTGGCGGAACGGAGTGCTGGGCGCTGGGCAACGCGGGCCAGAGCCAGTGGGAGCACGGAGAAGGCAGCGATCGTGCGCGTGAGCACCGCGGCACCGGCCGCGACACCGGCAGGTGCCGCGCGGCCGCCGAGCGCCCAGCCGGCTCCGAGCAAGACGAGGCAGAGTTCGATCGGCTGCTCGTAGTGCCCGTAGTCGATGACGCCGATCCAGATCGCCGGAGCGAGGAGGACGGTGGCGGCGGCGACCATCCGTCGCGCGACATCGCCGCCATCCCGACCGACGAGGCGAATGACCTGCCAGGCGAGAAACATCACGAAGATGGACACCACTGCTCCCGCCAGCGCTGCCCGGGCGCCGATGTTACCGGCCCATCCCAGCGCGTTGGCCAGGGCGACAACCGGGATCAGGGGGACGAGACCCAATGGACCGTTTGCGTTTGGAGAGACGTCGTATCGGTATGCGCTGTAGATGAGCAGGGGATGACCGTGCGCGACGGTTTCCGCGGAGGGCCAGAAGAACAGATCGAGGTCCGACGGTCTGGTGCTCAACACCAGCGACGTCACGGCCCATGCGGCGACGTACAAGACAACCAGAGCCGCGATGCCGGCTCGCCTGCGCCTGGAGGTCGCTACATGGTGGATGCGCGGGGAGCCTAGCCGAACCATGCTGTTGGGTGCCCTGGGCCAAGGACTAAACTGGGCAACGGCCGGTTCACCGACCGGGCGCGGATGGCGGAATCGGTAGACGCGCGGGACTTAGGATCCCGTGGGGCAACCCGTCCGAGTTCGAGTCTCGGTCCGCGCACGAGCCACCCCATACAGAGAATGAGCACACAGATGACCGACACATCAGGAATGACCGTCACGCTCGAGCGCAAGGCGGCTTCGCAGGTTGCCCTCCAGGTGGAGGCGACCCCGGCCGAGGTCGACGCCGCGATCGAGGCGTCGTTGAAGCGCCTTGCCTCGCGAGTGCGAATTCCGGGCTTCCGCCCGGGCAAGGCGCCGACCGCGATGGTCGAGCGCGCCGTCGGGTGGGAGACCGTCCGCCACGAAACCGTCGATCATCTGGTCCCCGAGCTCTACCGCCGCGCCGTCGACGAGAGCGGGGTCGAGCCCGTCGGCGATCCGGAGCTCGACCTCGGCGAGCTCGAGCGCGACAAGCCGCTGAAGTTCACCGCCACGGTCACGGTCAAGCCCGAGGTCGACCTCCGCGACTACCTCTCGATCCGCATCCCGATGGAGACGACCGAGATCACCGACGACAGCGTCGACGAGGCGATCCAGGAGGTGAGGCGGCGCCGCGCCGAGCTCGTCGAGGTCGATCGTGCCGCCCAGGCGGGTGATGTCATCAAGTGCACGCTGGTGATGCGCCGCGGGGACGAGGTGCTCACCGGTGGCGACGGTGTCGAACGCGACCTCGAGCTGAACCGCGAGGAGGTCATCCCCGCCATCGTGGACGGCGTCATCGGGCTGGCAGCCGGCGCGTCGCGGTCCTTCGAGACGACCCTGCCCCAGGACTACCGTCAGGAGGAGCTGCGGGGCGCCACGGTGACCATCGATGTCGCCGTCCATGCCGTCCGCGAGCGGGAGCTGCCCCCCGAGAACGACAGCCTCGCGGTCCTCGACGGCCACGGAACGACCCTCGAGGAGCTGCGCGATCACTACCGGACGACCCTCACCGCAGAGGCAGTCGAGCACGACCGCGAAGCCCACGAGGGCGCAGCGCTCGAGGCACTCCGCGACCATGTCCGTGTCGACGTCCCGCAGGCGATGATCGACCGCGAGATCGACCGCCAGCTCGCTGACCTCGAATACCGGCTCAGCTCCCTGGGGCTCCCGCTCGACCGCTATCTCGAGATGAGCGGATCGACGATGGAGGCGCTGCGCACCGAACGGCGAGATGCCGCTGCGAGCCGCGTCCGCCTCGAGCTCGCTCTCGACGCTCTCGCGGTCGCCGAGGGGATCGAGGTCGATGAGGGCCAGGTGACGCGCGAGGCGCTCGCGATCGCCGAGGGGCGTCGCGTCGACGCAGCCCAGCGGAAGCGTCTCGAGGACATCGCGCGCCGAGATCTGCGGCGCCGGGCCGCGGGTCAGCGGCTGCTGGAGATCGTCACCCCCGAAGGGTCGGGATTCGTCTCCACCTGACGTCTGACTTCCGGCGGGCGTGGGTACGCTGCCCGCTGTGAGTCAGCCGGTCATCAGCGTGCGCGACCTCGTCAAGACCTACGGCAAGGTGGAGGCGGTCCGCGGCATCGATCTCGAGGTCGGCGCCGGGGAGATCTTCGGATTCCTCGGACCGAACGGCGCCGGCAAGTCCACCACGATCAGCATCCTCTGCACGCTCATCCAGCCGACGGCCGGGGTGGCACAGGTGGCCGGGTTCGACGTCCGCCAGGACCCGAGCGCCGTCCGTGCCCGGATCGGGCTCGTCTTTCAGGACCCCTCACTGGACGGCCAGCTCACGGGTCGCGAGAACCTCGAGTTCCACGCGTACCTCTATGGACTGCCCGCGGCGACACGCAGGCAGCGCATCGATGACGCCCTGGAGATCGTCGACCTCGCAGACCGAGCGGGCTCGACAGTCCTCACGTACTCGGGCGGCATGCGCCGCCGGCTCGAGATCGCCCGTGGCATCCTGCATTACCCGCAGATCCTCTTTCTCGACGAGCCGACTCTCGGGCTGGATCCGCAGACGCGCAACAACATCTGGGAATACCTCCACACGGTGCGCACGCGCGAGCACATCACCATCTTCATGACGACCCACTACATGGACGAAGCCGAGTTCTGCGATCGCATCGCCATCATCGACCAGGGCAAGATCGTCGCCGTCGGGACTCCCGCGGAGCTCAAGACGAAAGTTGGTGGCGACGTGGTCACCATCACCACCCCGGACATGGCCGCCGCGGCGGACCAATTGCGGTCGGTCATGCACCTCGAGTTCGACGCAGGTCGACGGCACCCTGCGGGTCGAGGTCTCGGAATCCGCATCGTTCGTGCCGCGCCTGTTCTCCGAGTTGACCGTGCCGATCTCCGCGGTGAGCGCACGGCGGCCGAGCCTCGACGACGTGTTCCTCAAGCTCACGGGTCGCGAGATACGTGAGCAGGCGAATACATCGCTCGATACCATGCGACGGATGGGCAGGATGTGGGGAGGAGGTGGACGGCGATGAGCGACCAGGTGTTGACGGTACCGACTCTCCCGCGCGCGCAGACGGTCAACATCCGGGGCGCGACGCTGCGCGCGATCATCATCATCTGGCGGCGCGACCTGATTCGCTACTGGCGCGATCGCATGCGTGTGATCGGATCGCTCGCGCAGCCGATCCTCTTCCTGTTCGTGTTCGGCAGTGGACTCAGCTCGGCCCTGCGGGGCAGCACCAGCGGTCTCGGTGGGTCGGGATCCTCGCTGCAGTACGTGCAGTTCATCTTCCCCGGCATCATCGGCATGTCGGTGCTCTTCACGTCGATCTTCGGCGCGATGTCGATCGTCTGGGACCGAGAGTTCGGGTTCCTGAAAGAGGTGCTTGTCGCGCCGATCCATCGCTCCGCAGTCGCCATCGGGAAGACGCTCGGTGGTGCGTCGCAGGCGATGATCCAGGGCCTCGTCATCCTGGTGCTCGCGCCGCTGGTCGGTGTGAAGTTGACGGTCGTCGGCGTCGTCGAGCTCGTCCCGGCGATCTTCCTGTTTGCTTTCGCGCTGAGCGCGCTCGGTGTCGCGGTCGCGGCACGAATGCGGACGATGCAGGGCTTCCAGGTGGTGATGAACTTCCTGATGATGCCGATGTTCTTCCTCGCCGGCGCGCTCTTCCCGCTCACCGGCAACCTGCCCGCGTGGCTGCTCGTGCTCACGCGCCTGGACCCGGCGAGCTACGGCATCGACGCGCTGCGCCGGATCGTTCTCACGATGTCCGGGCTGCCGTCACAGGTGGTCCACGGCTTCGAGGTGACCCTCTTCGGGTGGACGGTCTCGCTCTGGGCGGAGCTGGCCGTGCTCGTGGCCTTCGGCCTGCTGATGATGGGCCTGGCCGTCTACGGATTTCGACAGCGCGACTGAATTGGGCCTCCTATAATGGAAAACAGAATGAATCCGACCAATCTGATCCCGTACGTCATCGAGACAACCAATCGGGGCGAACGCGGGATGGACATCTACTCGCGCCTGCTCAAAGACCGAATCATCTTCATCGGGACGCCGATCGACGACCAGGTCGCCAACGTCGTCATGGCGCAGCTGCTGTTCCTCGCGGGTGAGGATCCCGAGAAGGACATCTGGCTCTACATCAACTCCCCCGGTGGATCGGTATACGCGGGCCTTGCCATCTACGACACGATGCAGTACGTCGAGCCGCGCGTCGGGACGATCTGCATGGGCATCGCGGCGTCGATGGCGGCGATCCTGCTTGCCGGCGGCGCAGCCGGCATGCGGTTGAGCCTTCCCAACACACGGGTGCTCATCCATCAGCCGTCCGGTGGTTTCAGCGGCCAGGCGACGGACATTCAGATTCACGCGCAGGAGATCCTGCGGGTGCGCCGCCGCCTCGATGAGATCCTCGCGCATCACTCCGGCAAGCCGATCGAGGTCGTCAACCACGACTCGGATCGCGACTTCTTCATGAGCGCCGAGGAGGCCAAGGAATACGGTCTCATCGACGAGATCATCCAGGGCCGCGTCAAGAGCGTCGGCTCGCCGAACGGCGAAAGCAACGGTGGCAAGCCGCCCGGCGCGCCACACGACACAGAGACACCCCAGGCGGGTGGCGGTGCAACGGCGCACGCGTGATGTCCTGGCCGTCGGGTCTCGGCAGACACGTGAACGATCTGGGGGGTAAGCCGTGACAGAGCGCGACGATCGCCGGCGTCATACGCGTTGCTCGTTCTGTGGCAAAGGACAGGAACAGGTCCGCAAGCTCGTTGCGGGCCCGGGCGTGTACATCTGCGACCAGTGCATCGACCTCTGCCAGGAAGTCCTCGAGGAGGACAACCGCTCGACGACGACCAAGCGCGGCAAGCCTGGAACCATTCCCAACCCGCAGGTCATCGCCGCGTCGCTCGACCAGTACGTGATCGGTCAGGAGCACGCCAAGAAGGTGCTCTCGGTCGCGGTCTTCAACCACTACAAGCGAATCGCGCACGCGAAGACCACCAGCGACGTGGAGCTGCAGAAGTCCAACGTGCTGCTCGTCGGCCCGACCGGGTGCGGCAAGACGTTTCTCGCGCAGACGCTGGCGCGCATCATCGACGTGCCGTTCAGCATCGCCGATGCGACGAGCCTCACCGAGGCGGGGTACGTCGGCGAGGACGTCGAGAACATCCTCCTGCGCCTGATCCAGGCAGCCGATTTCGATATCGCTCGCGCGGAGCGCGGCATCATCTACATCGACGAGATCGACAAGATCGCGCGCAAGAGCGACAACCCGTCGATCACGCGCGACGTCAGCGGTGAGGGTGTGCAGCAGGCGCTGCTGAAGATCCTCGAAGGCACCGTCGCGAACGTGCCGCCGCAGGGCGGCCGCAAGCATCCCCACCAGGACTTCATCCAGATCAACACGACCAACATCCTGTTCATCTGCGGCGGAGCATTCGACGGTCTCGAGAAGATCATCGAGCACCGGCTCGGCAAGCGGACGATCGGCTTCAACAGCAAGCCGCGCGGGACCCGCACCAAGGAGACGACCAAGATGCTGCGCGAGCTGCAGGCGCAGGATCTGCTCAAGTACGGCCTGATCCCCGAGTTCGTCGGACGGCTCCCGATCACCGTCGCGCTCGACTACCTCGATGAGGAGGACATCATCCGAATCCTCACCGAGCCGAAGAACGCGTTCGTCAAGCAGTACCAGAAGTTCTTCGCGCTCGATGACGTGGAGCTCGTGTTCCACGAGGGCGCGCTGCGTGCGATCGCGGAGCGGGCGCTCGCGCGGGGGACCGGTGCTCGCGGACTCAAATCGATCATCGAAGACGTGCTGCTCAACAGCATGTTCGAGGTCCCGAGCCGTCCTGACATCAAGCGCTGCGTCATCACGGAGCAGGCGATCATCGACGGCGTCGAGCCGTTGCTCCTCACCGAAGAGCCCAAGCGTCGCGTCGGAGCGGCCGAGGAGGCAGCGCAGGGTCGTACGGCCTGAGTGTGAGGCGCCGAGCCATCGCGTTCGCCGCGGTGGTCCTTGTCGCCTTCCTCGCGGTCACCCTGCTCACCCTCTCGCACGTCGTCACGGGAGGCAACACCGGCTGCTCGATCCCGGCCCCTCAGCCGAACCTGCCCGCTCAATTGCGGGCGCTCGGAGGGTTCGATCAGTCCTTCGACGCCGGGAACCCGCAGGAGCTGGCCGAGGTCGCCTCGAACGCTGCCGGTGCGGTCGATCCTGACCTCGACGGGACGACGCCGCTCGAACCGGTCGCCGTCAGCGCGCTGACCTCGGGGCAGCCTGCCGCCAGGGTCGTGCCGCTCGAGGCGCAGCAGGCGGCCGGGACCGGTGTGCACGTCGCGGGGCTCGTGTCGTTCTTCGTGGGGTGCGGCGGGCGCGCGTACTTCGGCTCGGTCGCGGACCTCTCCTCGGTGGGGTCGGGGACCACCCTCACGTTCCCCGCCGTTTCGGAGTCGTCCGCGGCCGGAACACTGGGCACCTCGACACCGCAACTGGTCTATGCGACATCGCCGTTCAAGCCCGAATGGCGCAATGCGCAATCCGGGATCACGATCGCGGCGGGCGAGTAGCAGCCGGTCGGCCCATATACTCAATCGCCCAATGGAAAAGCATTTCGACTGGACCAGCGTCGAGCCCAAGTGGCGCGAACGCTGGCGCGCGCTCGGGGTCGGTCATGCCGACATCGCCGGCACGAAGCCGGTGTACGTCATCGCGCTGCCACCGCCGAACATCACCGGCGCGCTGCACATGGGCCATGCCTCGACGTTCTCCATCCAGGACACGCTGTGCCGCCAGCGGCGCATGCGCGGGTTCGAGGTCGAGTGGTGCCCGGGGACCGATCACGCCGCGATCGCGACGCAGAACGTCATCGAGCGGCAGCTCGCTGACGAGGGCACCACCAAGGAGGCGCTCGGACGCGTCGCGTTCCAGGCACGGGTCGACGCGTGGTACGAGGAGTACGGCGGCCGGATCTACGAGCAGATGCGGCGCATGGGGTACACGTGCGACTGGGAGCGCACGCGCTTCACGCTGGACGACTCATACGTTCGCGCCATCCGGTTGGTCTTCAAGACGCTGTTCGACGAGGGCCTCGTCTATCGCGGGCCGCGCATCGTCAACTGGTGCCCGCGCTGCCAGTCCGCGATCAGCGACGAGGAGATCGACTGGCAGGAGCACACCGACACGCTCTACTACCTGACCTACCCGGTCGAGGGTGGTCTGTCCATCACCGTTGCGACGGTGCGACCCGAGACGATGCTCGGTGACACCGGCATCGCCGTCGCACCGGGTGACCAACGCTACAAAGCGCTCCTCGGCAAGCATGCGACTCTCCCGCTCACCTGGCGTGTTGTGCCGATCTTCGAGGACCCCGCGGTGCGGCCGGAGTTCGGCACCGGGGCACTCAAGGTGACCCCCGGACACGACCCGACCGACTATGAGATCGGGTCGCGGCACTCGCTGCCGATCATCAACGTCATCGCGCTCGACGGCACCATGGACGTGCCCGACCTGCCGCAGTTCCATGGCATGCCCGCGGAGCAGGCGCGCATCGCCGTGGCGGAGGCACTTCGAAGCATGGGTGTGCTGCAGAAGGAGGAGCCGTACCCGCACGAGGTCGGTCACTGCGATCGCTGCGGCACGATTCTCGAACCGCTCGTCAGCGAGCAGTGGTGGGTGCGCATGGCGTCACTTGCCGCACCCGGAATCGGGGCCGCGGAAAGCGGGGAGATCCGCTTCCATCCCGCGCGCTACACCGACGTCTACCTCCACTGGATGCGCAACATCCGCGACTGGTGCATCAGCCGGCAGATATGGCTGGGTCACGCGATCCCGGTGTCCACGTGCGGCAACGGGCATCACTTCGCCTGGATCGAGCCGCCGGTCAGCTGTCCGGAATGCGGGGACACGAACCTCACCAACGATCCCGACGTGCTCGACACCTGGTTCAGCAGCGGGCTCTGGCCTTTCGCCATCTTCGGATGGCCGGAGCAGACCGCCGACCTCGAGAGGTTCTATCCGACGGATGCGCTCGTCACCGGGCGCGACATCATCTTCCTGTGGGTCGCCCGCATGATCATGACCGGCCTGAAGTTCACGGGGCGCAACCCCTTCACCGACGTCGTCATCACGACCACCATCCAGGCCGTCGACGGCTCGCGCATGAGCAAGTCGAAGGGCAACACCATCGATCCCCTCGAGCTCATCGACAAGTACGGCGCGGATGCATTGCGAGCGTGGGCCGCGGCGGTCGGCACCAGCGGTCAGGACATGCGGTTCGACGACGATCGCATCGCCTCGTACCAGCGTTTCGCGAACAAGCTGTGGCAGGTGACGAGCGGATTCCTGCTTGCGCGCGTCGGCAACGGCTCGGTGGCCGAGCTCGATGTGCATCCGCCGCAACCGGAGACGCTGCGTCCCGAGGATCGATGGATGCTCGCGGAGCTCGCGACCATCGTGCGCGAGTGCGACGCGGGGTTCGAGGCCTTCAGGTTCCACGACGCCGTGGAGCGTTTGTACGACACCTCGTGGCACACGTTCTGCGACTGGTACATCGAGATGGTGAAGCTCCGTCTCACCGATACCACCGACCCGGTCTCGCGACGCGCGGCGGTGTGGACGGCGGTCACCGCGCTCGACGTGCTGCTCCGCCTCCTGCATCCGTTCATGCCATTCGTGACCGAGGAGTGCGCACAACTGCTGCCCAACGCCGCGCCGACGCTGCAGCACCGCGCCTGGCCGGAGGTGGATGCGCTCTGGACCGACGAGAGCACGACGGCGGCGCACCACGAGATCGCCGAGGCGATCGACCTGGTGCAGCGGATCCGCGCGCTCGGCCACGAGCACGGCGTTCCCCGCGGTGCGAAGGACAGGTTGCTGGTGCTGGTGCGATCCGATGACGGCACCGGTCCGACGAAACACCTGAGCAGGCTCATCGGCGGCCTCGTGCCTGCGGCGATCGTGGACGCGCACGCGCGCGGCGTCGATCCGGTCGTCGTGGTTTCGGGTAGGCTCCACGCCGAGGTGGTGATCGCCGACACCGCCACCGACGGCACCGTGACCAGACGTCAGCTCGGCGACCTCGAGGCAACCGTCACGCGGCTCGAGTCCCAACTCACGAACCCCGGGTTCGTCGCCCGGGCGCCCGCGCACGTCGTTGACGAGGCGCGGCGCCGGCTTGCCGAGGCGAACGCGCAGATCGACCTGCTGCGCCGGGCCCAATCAGGAGGAGGCACCGATGGGGGCTGACCTGGGAACCCTGCTCGTCGCGGGGATCGTCATCGTGATCGCGTACGTCGCGGTGCTCTGGATCGCCCTCGCCTTCTACGTGGTCCGCGACGCCCGCCGGCGCACGACGTCGCCCGGTTTCACGATCTTCGCGATGTTCGTCGGGTTCATCCCGCCGTTCCTCGGCGCCCTCGTCTATTTCATGGTGCGGCCGCCGATGACGATGGAGCAGGTGCGGTCCCTCGCCATCGAGGAGCAGGTTCTGCTCGAGCCGCCCGTCGAGGGTGTGCCGACCCGGCCGTGCCCCACCTGCGGCCGCGAGATCGAGCAGGAGTTCATCCTCTGCCCGTACTGCAGGACGCAGTTCGCCCGGCGCTGCACCGGCTGCGACCGCAGCCTCCGCCTCGGCTGGGGGGTCTGTCCGTACTGCGCCACCGAGGTCGGAGCGCCGGCACTGACCCGCGCCGGCAGGTAGCGCCACCATGCTGGGCGGCGGGCTCCAGCTGGCGCTCATGCCCGCGCCCCTGATCGTCGCGGCGATCATCGTCTTCGGTCTGTCCCCTCGCGAGGCGCGTGCCGCCCGGATCGTGGCCGGTGTGGGCGGAGCGATGAGCATCGCGCTGCTCGCGATCGAGACCGCCTCGCTCGGCGCCGGAGGCCGCGTCGAAGCGTCGCTTGGGACGCCGGTCGCGGGAATCGACTACCTGTTGCGGCTCGACCTTCCCGGCGGGATCTTCGGACTGGCCGCGGCGGTCGTGGGCGTGCTCCTGCTCCTCGACGGTGACCGGCAGACCAGGGAGGTGAGGGCGATGCTCGTCTGCGTCATCGGGACGCTCGTCGCCGCGCTCGCCGGCAACCTGCTGATGCTGACCGCAGGGGTCGAGATCGCCGGCGTCGGGACCCTGCTCACGACGAGCGCGGCTCGAGGACGCCCCGGCCGGGGAGGGGTGATGGCGATCGGTGTCGCGCACCTTGCCTCGGTCGGTCTGCTGGTGGCCGCTGTTCAGCTGCTGAACTCCAATGGGACCACCGACTTTGCGGTGATCCCGGCAGGCGCCGTGAGCGCCACCGTCGCCGGGCCGTGGGCGGCAGCAGGGGTCGCTCGCCTGCTGGCGACGTCGTTCGTGCCCGTGCGGGGCAACCGCACCCCCACCGCCGCCTGGGCGGCCACGGGAGCGATCCCGTGCGGCGCGCTCGTCCTGCTGCGCCTGCGTGAGGTGGTCGACGGCCCACTGCCACAGGAGATCGCGGTCACGCTGGCCGTGGTCGGCGGCGTCGCCGCGCTCTGGGCGGCCGCACTCGCCCTGCGCTGGTCGGGGGTGCCGGCCGTCGCGGGGAGGGCGCTCTGCGTGATCGCGGCAGCCCCGGTGGTCGCGCTTGCCGGCGTCGCGAGCCCAGCGGCTGACGCCGCGGTCGCGGCGGGCATCTGCTCACTCATGCTCGTCGCGACGCTCACGCCGGCCTGGGAGCACATCGGCCGCGGTCGAGCGGGGACTGGCCTTGCCGCACTTGCGCTGGGCGCCGCCGGGTCGCTGCCGGTCGGCTTCGGCATCACCGCCCTCATCCTCGAGCTCGCTGCGACGGTGTCGATCGGCCGCGCCGGTGCGGCGCTCCTCGCCGCACTCGGCCTCGCGGCGCTGCTCGGCGCCGCTGCAGCGGTGCTCACGGCCAGGGGGATCGTGACCGCGTCGGCGATCAGCGCCGGCGGATCGATGCGTCCGTCGGCCCTCGCGACCGTCGCAGCTGCGGCGTCTCTGGTCGGCGCCGTCGTCCCCGGCGCAGCCGCGACGACGGTGCTCATCGCAGTCAGCCCCGGTGGGCTCACCGAGCCGATCGGCGTTGCGGCCATCCGGAGCGCTGCAGGCGACTGGTCCGGCGGCTACCTGATCGTCGCGCTCGTGGTGATCGCCGCCGGGGTCCGGTCATTCACCACGCTCGCGGAGCGGCCGCTCGTCGCTGCCGCCGCGCTGTCGCGGGAGCCCCGAGCCCGTTGCCGTGCAGGCACTGGGGCTCCGCCCCGCGCGGGCGGTTCGTCCAGCCCTGCTCCGAGGCGCGGCATGGCTCCGTCAGGTCGATGAGTGGCTGGTGGTGCAGCCGCAGCTCGCGCTCGTCCTCGTCGGGGCGATCGTCGCGGTCCTGCTCGTCCACTGATGGGTCGCGTCCGCTGATGGGGGTCTCTGCGCCGCTGCTCTCAGCCGCGGGAGTGCTCGCCGCGGTCATCGCGATGATGGTCGACGGGCGGCGCGCCGTCGCGATCGCGGTGGTCTTCGTCGCCGCGGGCATGGCCCCGACCGCCGCCACCTTCGGCGGCGCTCCGGGTGTCGCGGTGCTCGGCGCGACCGTGGTCGCGGCCCTGGTGCTCGCGTGGGTGGGGTGGACCGGTGGGCGCGTGCTCCCCTGGGTCGCCGGCCTCGATCCCACGATCCCCGCCTTCGCTCCCCCGGATCGCCTCTTCGGACCGCGGAGCGTCCGAGCGTTCGGAGCCGCGGTCGCCATTCCGATCGCGTCATGGGTCAGCTTCAACATCCCGGTGGGTCAGGTCACCGCCGTCGAGGGGCTGCTGTTCCCGGCGGCGTACGCCTGGACATGCGGGGTGATCCGGCTGCTCGTCGCCCGGACCGTCGAGGACCTGGCGGTCGGCGTCGCGATGGTGTCGCTCTCCACCGCGACCGCGTGGCTGCTCCGCAGCGGCACCGATTCGCTCCCCGGCGCGGCGATCGCATGCACTGCGGTGCCGGTTGCCGCAGTGGTCTCGGGCTGGATGGCGGGACGTGGCTCACGGCGGCACGCGCCGCAGATCGAAGCCGACGTATGAGCCCGATCGTGATCGCGGCCGTGTGGGCCGGGCTCGGCCTGCTCGCCGCGGCCGGGCTCCGGCGGCGCACGGCGAGGCTGATCGCAGTCGTCCCGCTCGCGGGGGCCGGGCTCACGCTCCTTGCCACGCGTTCGATCAATCAGGCGGTACCGCTCGGTGGGCTCAGCGCTCTCAGCGGTCTCGACCGCGCCGGGCAGGGCGTGCTCGTCGCGTCCGGCGTGTCGCTGGCGCTCGTGATCCTGCTCCAGCCGTCGATCGACGTCTCCCTGGCGCGGACCATCGGCATCGTCGGAGCGGCGGCCACCCTGGCGATGGCGAGCAGTGACCCGCTCATCACCGGGCTCGCCCTCACGGTCGCGGCCGGGACGCTGGCGTTGCGCTGGATCGGGCAGGCTCCCGGACGGGCGACACTTGCGGCAGGGCGGATCGCCGGCAGCGGGAGCGCCGCGCTCGTCGCCGCCTCCCCGTTTCTCCCGCTGTCGGGGTCGACGACGGGCGCGCTGCCGCTGCTCGTGGCGGGGCTGCTGGTCGCCGGGGTCGCCTCGCTCCTCGCCGTCTACCCACTCGGGGGATGGGCGGCAGGGATCCTCGGGTCGCTCCGTCCGCTGGACGTGGCGCCGTGGCTGGTGCTGACGGTTCCCGTGGTCCTGCTGCTCTCGGAACGGATCCCGGCCGGTGCACTCGGGCAGGGTGTCCCACTCTTCGAGCACGCCCTCCTCGTGATCGGGCTCGGCAGCGCGGTATGGGGCGGCGTCTGGGCGATCCGCGGACCCGAACGCACCCGCTACGGCCGGATCTTCATGAGCGACATCGCGCTGTGCGTGGCGGCCGTCGGTGGGCAGCGGGTCTCGCCTGCGGTGGTCGGCGCCCTGGTCATCCTGCTCACCCACCTGATCGTCGCCCCGGTCCTGCTCCGTCCACTTGAGGCGGGTCTCGTCTGGCCGCGCCGGGTCGCCTGGGCGCTGTTGAGCGGCGTGCCGCCGTCACCAAGCTTCTGGGGCCGGTTCCTGCTGCTCGGCGCGCTTGCCGCGGGAAACATCACGTCCACCGTCGCCGCCGTGGTCGCCCTGAGCGCGATCTTCGTCGCGACCGTGCTCGCCTGCTCGACGAGGAGCGTCGGGGAGCCGATCTCAGGATGGAGCCGCAGCCTCCCGGAGGCCGGGGCCTGGCTGCTCGTCGCCGCCGGCATCGCCGTCGGGCTGGCCCCGCAATCCATCGCCGGGTTCGTGTTCGGAAGCTGAAGGCATGGATCCGCTCGGTCTGCTGCTCGAGATCGTCGCGATCGCCGTCTACCCCGGCGGCCTGTTCCTGGCCGCCCTCGTCTGGCTGAGCCGTCGCGCCGCCGGCCTGCCCCCGGGGATGCAGCTGGACGGAGGCGGGCTCGTGGCCGTCGTCGCGGCAGCGCTCGCCGCGTCGATGGCGTCCCTGCCCGGGTCACCCGCCGCCTCGATCCCACCATCGGGCGGCGCGACGCCGAATCTCGTCGCCTGCGTCCTCCTGCTGGTCGTGGCGGGTTCGCTCGTGGCACCGCATCCCTGGTCGCTGCGCCGGCTCGCGGCGGTGGTGATGGCCGGCGCGTCGCTGGTGCTGGTGGGCCTCGTGGGTGCCACCTACTCGATCTCCACCATCGCCGGGTCGGGCGGCGGCACCGGCACGTCGGCCCGCATCCTCGCGGCCGCGACGGTGCTCGTCGCGCTGCCGCTTGTCGTGCAGCCGCACCGGAGGACCGGGGGATCGGCACTTGCACGGGCCGCGGTCGTCGCCGCGACGGTGGAGGTGGTGCTCGGGACCCTCATCCCACCCTCGCTCTCGTGGCCCGCGGCACCCCTCGCGGTGGTCGCGCTGGTCGCCGCCGCGGCGGTGTACGCGGTCCTCCTTCGGGTCGTGCGGTCGGCGACGCGGCGCGGACATCCAGCGCTGATCGCGCTCGAGGTCGGGTGCTTTGCGGCGGCCACAGTGGTCGCGGTCATCGCGGCGAGGGCGTAGTCCGTTATGTGGCAACGCGCACGATGATCAACTCGCGGTCAGGTCTCGGTGCTAGCATGAAGTCTTGAGTTGGCGCAAGATTCTCTGCAGTCTGCTGCGCGCGTGAGAGCCACGTGATCGGGATTGTTCTCGCCTCTCGGTCCCCTCGCCGTCGCGAGCTGCTGACCCGAGCCGGAATCCGGTTCCGGATCATCGAGCCGCCCGACGACGTCGCGCTCCCCGCGGGCGTCAGCGCGGAGCTTGCCGTGCAGCTGGTCGCGCGTCAGAAGGCGGTAGCGATTGCCAAGCTCGTTCCCGCCGGGACGTACGTGCTCAGCGCCGACACCATCGTGGTCGGGCCGCGCGGACCGCTCGGCAAGCCGAAGACGCCGGAGCTTGCACGAGAGATGCTCAACGACCTGCGCGGCAAGCGGCACACGGTGCTCACCGGCGTCTGCGCGATGTGCACGGGCAGCGATCAGGAGGCGCTCGGCGTGAGCCGCTCCGCGGTGAAGTTCTGCGATTTCTCGGACGACGCGCTGGACATGTACGTCGCGTCCGGGGAACCACTCGATCGTGCCGGCGCCTACGCGATCCAGGGCGGCGGCTCGGATTTCGTCGAGGCGGTGGCGGGCCGTATCGACACCGTGATCGGGCTCGACGTCGGCCTCGCGCTGCGTCTCCTCGGCGAGATCGGATACCCGGATCCGCTCCCGCGCACCACCGACATCAACCTCACCGCATCCCGGCAGCGGCGCCCGCTCGCGCCGCTTCGCACCGTAACCAGGGTCTGACGGTTTCGCGTTTCAGGCGGGTGCGGATACTCACGTCGCGACTGGCGCTCCTGGTCGCGCTCTCGATGCTCGGACCGATCGCGCTGACCCTCTCCGGGTGCAGCAGTGACGTCGCGCAGCTGTCGGTGTCGCTGACTCCGGACTGGGGGAAGGGCGCGTTCACGCCGGGGACGACGCCGCCGAACTTCGAGGTCGTGGTCACCAATCTCGGGCCCGGCAATGCCTCCGGTGTCGTGGTGCACGCGGTGATGCCGCCGACGTTCCAGTTCGCGGAGACCAACTCCATCACCAGCAACGGCGCAGCGCGAACGACGCCCGAGGACGCCCGCGCCGGAGGCTCCAACCCCGAGTGGGGCGTCTGGTCGCTCTCCGCCCCGACATCCCCGAACGGCAAGACCGATTACGCCTCGCTGACCATCGACTTTGCGGACACGATCACCGCCCTCCCGAACACGTACTCGCTGCAGGCTCAGGTCGTCGACGACAACCTGACGAGCACCGTCGAGAGCCAGCCGCTCCAGGTTGAGGTCGACCAGGCGCCACGACTCTCGGTTTCCGCGTCGGTCAGCCCGACCAACGTGCATCCGGGCGGCGAGGTCACCTACCGGATCACCGTGACCAACACCGGCAGCGGCATCTCGCCCGATGTCGACGTTCTGGTAACGCTCCCGCCGGCGCTGCAGTTCCAGACGACGATCATGCCCTTCGGCGGCAATACGGCTGTGGAGCAACCGATCTTTCCGGTGAAAGGAGCGCGTGCTCGCCTTCTACGGTGGGTTCGAGTTACCGCCGCAGACATCGCTCGGTCCGGGCAAGTTGATCATTGAATTCATCGCCCAGTGCGTCCCCGACCCGGGGAAGGGAGTGTTCCCGGTGCAGGTGCAGGTGACCGACACGCACAATGACTCGGCGACCATCACCAACGTCGCGCCGCTCAACATCTTCAGCTCGTAGCGCCCCTCATCAGGGCCTGCGTGCCCGCGCACGTGGTAACCTCGCGTATCGCGCCCGGTGTCATCCGGCGTTCCTCAGTGGAGTGAACCCGCTCCCGGCGAGAGAGGCAGATGTACGCAATCCTTCAACACGGCGGTCACCAGTACCGAGTCGCCTCCGGCGACCGGATCCTTGTCGACCGCATTCCAGTCGAGGTCGGTTCGACGGTCACGCTCGAATCGGTCCTGCTCATCGGTGACGGCGCCGAGGCTGATGTGGCCAAGGGGTCGCCCGTCGAGGCATCGGTGACCGCAACCGTCATCGCCCATCGCCGTGGTCGCAAGATCCGCGTCTTCACGTACAAGCCCAAGAAACGCCACCGGCGTACCCTCGGGTACCGGAGCCAGCTCACCGAGCTGCGCATCGACGAGGTCGCGCGGGGCAAGGCAGAGGAGAAGCCCAAGGCCGCCGCCAAGCCGCGCAAGGCGTCGCAGCCGGAGACCGCGGCGGCGCCCGAGGCGGCCTCGAAGGCTCCCGAGGAGACCCCGAAAGCCGAAGCCGCGGAGCTGGCCGTCGAGGAAGTCCCCACCCTCGCGGCTGAGCCCGCGGAGGAGAGGGCGGCAGCGAAGAAACCGGCCGCGAAGCCGAGGGCCTCACGAGCGAAGAAGGAACCGGCAGATGGCGCATAAGAAAGGCGGCGGGAGCTCCCGCAACGGACGCGACAGCAAGGCCAAGCGGCTCGGCGTCAAGCGCCACACCGGCGAGGTGGTCCTGGCCGGAACCATCCTCGTCCGCCAGCGCGGCACGAAGATCCTCGCGGGCGAGCACGTCGGCGTCGGCCGCGATCACACCCTGTTCGCACTTCGCACCGGCACGGTCGCCTACGACCAGACCGGTCACGACCGGACGCGCGCCAACGTTCGCGCGATGCCGATATTCTCGGTTGGCGAGATGATCGAGGAGCCCCTCGACGAGGAGCCGGTCGCAGCGACCGGCTAAGGCAACGGCCACTCGCGGCTCCCCCTTCATCGACGAGGTCGACATCGAGGTCGCGGCGGGATCGGGAGGGCGGGGCGCAGTCAGCTTCCGTCGCGAGAAGTACGTCCCTGACGGTGGCCCCGACGGCGGCGACGGCGGCCGCGGCGGGGACGTGCTGGTGGTCGCCGACTCCACTGACTCCACGCTCTCCGGGTTCCGCGAGCGGCGCTCGTTCGTCGCGGAGGACGGCCGCGCCGGTGGCGGAGCCAAGCGGTCCGGGCACCACGGCGCCGATGTCGTGCTCCACGTGCCGGTCGGCACCATCATCCGCGAGGGCGACACCCTGATCGCGGATCTCGATCGTCCGGGCGCGACGGCGCTGGCGGCGCGTGGCGGTCGCGGCGGGCGGGGGAACACCAAATTCGCCACCGCCACCCGGCAGGCGCCCCGCGCCGGCGAGCTCGGCGACCCGGGCGAACGGCACAGCCTGCACCTCGAGCTCCGTCTCATCGCCGACATCGGCCTGGTCGGGCTTCCCAACGGGGGCAAATCCACCCTGCTCGCAGCGCTCACCGGCGCCCACCCGAAGATCGCCGCGTACCCGTTCACCACGCTGCATCCCAATCTCGGCGTTGCCGAGCTCGAGGGCGGCCATACGCTTGTGCTTGCCGACGTCCCGGGGTTGATCGAGGGCGCGAGCCAGGGCGCGGGGCTCGGTCTCGAGTTCCTGCGCCACCTCGAGCGCACCCGGACCCTCATCCACGTGGTGGACGCATCCGCCGGTGTCGAGGCCGCCCGCGAGGCGCTGACGACCGTTCGCGCGGAGCTGGTCCTGTACAGCCCGGAGCTTGCGGCGCGCCCGTCGGTGTTCGCCTTCAACAAGATCGACCTCCCGGAGGGGGCCGCGGCTGCCGCCGAGCTGTCGGCGGAGTTCCCCGGGTCCTTTCGGATCTCGGCCAAGGACGGCGACGGCTGCCGGGAGATGCTCCTCGCCGCCGCGGCACTGTCCGGGCGCGGCACCCGCGACACGCACGTGGCAGCGGAGCCAGCGCTCCACCGCGTCTACCGGCCCCGCCCCCGGCGCGTCGTCACCAACGACGTGATCCGCGAGGGGGATGCCTTCCGGGTCGTTGGGGAGGTTGTCGAGCGCATGGTCGCGCGCATCGACCTCGAGAACGAGGAGGCCGTGGCCCGGCTCCAGCGCAAGCTTGCCGCCGCCGGCGTCGACGCGGCGCTTGCGGCCGCGGGGTGCCGCGAAGGGGACACCGTGCGCATCGGCGAGGCCGAGTTCGAGTATCGAGACGACGGGCTGTCCGCATGAGCCGTGCCCTGGTCTTCGGTGGCAGCTTCGACCCCGTTCACAACGGCCACCTCGCCATCGCCGCCCAGGCCAGAGACCACTCCGGAGCCGATGAGGTCTGGTTCGTGCCCGCCGCGATCGCGCCGATGCGCGATCACCTCGCCGCACCGCCGGAGGAGCGGCTCGCGCTGCTCAGGACCGCGGTCCAGGGGGTGTCGCGTGCGCGTGTCCTCGACCTCGCCGTGCGCAGCGGAGGCGTCTCGTACACGATCGACACCATGGAGGCCCTCCATCGCGAGCATCCGGCGACCGGGCTCGCCGTGCTCATCGGCGCCGACGTCGCACGGACGATCCGCGCGTGGCATCGCTCCGCCGAGCTCCTCGCCGGCGAGGACTTCGTGGTCGTGAACAGGACCGGCCCGCCGCCACTCGACCTCGACGAGTTGCACGCGCTCGGCTACGACACGGAGCGTACCAGGCTCCTCACCGTCGACTCGCCGGACATCAGCGCATCCGAGATCCGGGGAAGGTGCGCCCGTGGCGAATCGATCGCGGGGCTCGTCCCCGACTCGGTCGCCGCCATGATCGCCGCCACCGCGATGTACCGTCCCAAACGGGACGATGCATAATGCGAATCGGATGACATCCACCGAGCTGGCCGGCATCATCGCTGCAGCAGCATCCGACAAGAAGGCGCGTGACGTGGTCATCCTCGACATCCGCGGCAAGACGACCATTGCCGATTACTTCGTGATCTGCGAAGGTGACACCGACCGTCAAGTTCGGGCCATCACTGACAGTATCACGGACGTCTGCAAGGAGCACGGCGTGCGCCCGCTGGCGGTCGCGGGTCTCAAGGATGCGTCGTGGGCGTGCGCCGATTTCGACGCGGTGATCGCGCATGTGTTCCTGCCGGGCGAGCGGACCTTCTACGACCTCGAGGGGTTGTGGGGCGATCCCGCGGGAGAGCGAGCGGTCTGACGTTCGAGCCGCGGCTCAGCCGGTGAAGAGCGGCACGCCGTGGAGGGCTGAGACCAGGTTCGCCACGGCGAACGCGAGGGCCACGGCGCTGAACGCGATCCCGATCCACATGACGATGCGTTCGACGATGCCGAGATCCTTGCCGCCGACTGCAGCCAGTGGCGGCACGACCACGCCGAGCAGGGCCCCGGTGATCAGACCGCCGATGTGCGCGTAGTTGTTGATGTCGCTCGTGGCGCTGAATAGGAAGGTGAGCGCGACGTTGAGGACGATCACGGTCACGGCGTAGTTGCGGACCGTGTGCGAGATGCCCACCGGGACGCTCTGGCCCTGGATGCGGCCGAGCATCAGCAGCAGCCCGACCAGACCGGCGATGCCGCCCGACGCGCCGAGCGACAGCGTCGGCTCGAGACCGGGGAGGCTGAACGGCAGGTGGCTGACACCGACCCAGAAGAGACCGCCGCCGATCGCGGTGATCAGAAAGGTTCCGAGCAGCACCAGGCGCCCGTACAGCTGCTCGACCAGCCTGCCGATGAACAGCATCGCGATCCCGTTGAAGAGGACGTGGTAGACGCTCGTGTTGTCGTGGAGGAAGGCGCTGCTGACGAATCGCCACCAGTCGATCGATGCGCCGTACGTGCACCCGAACTGCGGGGCGAGGTCAAAGTTCGGCAGCGCGCCCCATGAGCACAGATCGGGCCCGGTCGCGAACTGACTTCTGCGAGATCGCCGTCGTCTCGATCAGCCAGATCACGACGAAGATCCCGATCAGCGAATACGTGAGGATCGGCTGCGTCACCATCGCCCGCCGGACGGGTGCGACGTACCCGCCCGCAACGGTCTGGCGTTCGGCCAGGTCGACCGCGGCGAGCGTCGGTGCCGGAGCGCCCTCGTGGACCGCGCGAGCCTTGGCGCGCAGCTCGCCGACCGGTGGCAGACCCGGGGGGATCGGGAGGATCGTGCCGGCGTTGCCGGACGCCGCGTCGACCCAGGCGGCGCCGAGGCGGATCGGGTCGCCGCTCGTCGTGGCGACGGAGAGCGTGCCCACGAGCGGACCCAGTGAGATCAGGAGGATGTCGCACACCTGCGCACCCTGCTGCGTGAGGCGCTCGAGGCCCCAGCGACGGGCTGCCTCGCAGCGCTCTGCGAGATCGCGACCGGCGGCCGTCGGATCCGCGGGCGGCTCGTAAAAGGCGACGAGCGCCGCCCGGGGCCCGTTCCACATCGCCGCGGCGAGCACGTAGTTGCCGAGCAGCGATCCGAGACGCCCGTCGCGCTGGTCGGCCAGACGCAGGCGGTACCGTGTGACCAGGTCGAGCGCGATCGCAAGCGCCACCGGGCTTGGACCCGGCGGTGGAGCGGCGTGGTCGGGTGGGGCCACGTCGGTCACCGGGTCAGTCTACCGATCGTGTCCGCGAGCACCTCCGGGCTGCCCGCGCTTTTCGGCTATGGTCACGCCGTGCCACAGGGGAGCCCTGCCGCCACGACGGCGCCGAAGCTGACCCTCGGTGGACTGCACCGGTCCCTGCTCGCACAGCTCGACGCCAGCGCCGGGCTGCGGGTCGGCATCCACTTCGAGGAGCGGACCTCGATTCCCGCGGAGCACGCCGCGAGCGGCACGCAGGCGCACCACCTCGAGCGGCGGACGTTCGACGCCGATCTCGTGCTCCGTGACGGCACCGTCGTGACGGCGAGCCTCACCGCCGGCGCGGTGGGAGCCGCCACGCTCTCCGTGCGCGTCGTGGAGTTGGAGGGAAGCGCGAGATACTCGATCGGCGCCGAGGGGTTCGGCGACCTCCGAAGCCGGCCGGACCTGTTCGACCTCGACGACTTCGAGTCGCAGCTCGACGCGGTGCCCGTCGGTGACGCGGTCGTCGACCTGGAGATTCCCGACGGCACCGGGAGGATCGTCCTCGACGCGGCGATCGAGACGGACGCCTTCGCGCAGCTGCTGAGCGTCTTCGGCGGCAACGAGCCGTCGAATCCCGAGTTCCCGCTCCTCTCGCACTCGGTGACTCTCTCCGCCGACTCCGACGTCACCCTCGACTACTGGTGGTCGCTGCTCGGCCTCGACGAGGTGGAGGGCAACCCGGCACGCAACAACGTCGTCGCGTGCCACGTCCAGGTGTCGGTCTCCGCGATGTCAAACGAGTCGGGCACCGAGCCTCCCGCCGATCTGGACCCGTCATTGCCACCGCTCGACGATCTCGATGCGGTGTGGGAGCTCGCGAGAGAGCGCCGTTAGGGGTCGACTAGGTCGGGCTTGGCGAAGGAGGCGGCGAGCCACCCGGGGACGGCGAGGAGCCGGGAGCACCGGGCGATGGCGAGGGGGGCGCAGCGGTCGGTCCCGCGTAGGTGCAGGTCTGGGTGGGAAGCGGCACCGGACCGTAGTACGTGCAGTTGTGGTTGGCCCCGGGCTGTGTGCCGGGGATGTAGAAGTTCGCGTCGTCGCCCGGGCCGTCAGCGATGACGTCAGCGGGCCGGGTGTACCACGTGTCCGGGACGCCCTTGAGCGCGGCCGACATGTACGTATGCCAGATCGGCGCCGCACCGCTGTATCCCGACACGACGTCGTTGAGGCGCCCACAGCTGGCGTTGTACGGCTTGAGCCCGTAGTGCCTGAGGTCGCCGGGGTTGAACGGGTCGGTCACCGAATCCAGGCCATCGACGATGTTCCCTCGTGCGATCTGGTTTGCCACGTATCGCGTGTCGGCCCCGGGCTTGAGGCAGCTCGCCCTCCCGTTGCCAACCCAGACGGCGGTGGTGAGGTTGGGCGTCCATCCGACGGTGAGGTTGTCGACGAAGAAGTCGGACGTCCCGGTCTTCGCACTCACGCGGCGGGGGTTGAGGGTGAGGTATCCGTTGCGTCCGAACTCACGGATGCGGTTGTTGTCGTTGCTGGTGATCTGATCCATGATGTACGCGACGTTGGCCGGGATGACCTGACGTCCCGCGGCGGCCGCGTTGTACTTCCACACCGTCTGCCCGCTCTCCTGGGCGACGATGCTGGTCACCGGCATCGGGTCATGCTGCACGCCGAGATCCGCGAGTGTCGCCGCTCCGTCCGCGAGGTCGATCAGGTCGATGCCGCATGTGAAGGCGCCGAGTGTCGCGGCCCACTGGTCGGGAGCCGGACGGTTGTTGAAGATGGGACCGTTGTTTCCGTCCGGCTGGCAATCACCGTTGATCGATTGCACGCCCATGGCCAGCTCCACGTTGGTGATGTAGTCGATGCCGGTCGCGTACTCGGTCTTCACCGCGGGGATGTTGAAAGAGTTGCCGAGGCAGACCTTGAGCTCGCAGACCCCGTGCGTGCGCCGGTCGTCGTCGGGCGGCCGATATCCCTTTGGGTTGCCCGGAATCGGGAACGTGTAGTAGTCGTCGAGCATCGGCGTCGTCATCGTGAACTTCGTCGATGCGATGGCGGCCGTGTACGTGAAGAGCTTGGTCGTCGACCCGAGCGGTACCGGCGTGTCCGCCATGTTCACCTGCCCGTAGTCCGGGTCCGAATAGTTCCACGTGCCGACCATCGCCAGGATGTCACCGGTGGTTGGGTCGAGGCTCACCAGTGCGCCGTCGTTCATGTTCTCGGCCTTCCGTTCCTTCGCGACCTCGGATTGCACAGTGCTGTACGCGAGGCCCTGGTCCTTCGGGCTCAGCGTCGTGTGGATGACGTATCCGCCGGGGTCGGCGTATTGCGGGAAGTGTACGTTCAGGTATCCCTCGAGATATGACACGAAGTCGGGATCGGCACTCGGATTCGAGGCCGTCCACGAATAGAAGGTCAGCTTCTCCGCGTACGCGGCCGACGCCGCCGCCTGCGTGACATCGCCGCTCGCGACCATCGCCTGCAGCACCTGCTTCTGGCGGTTCTTCGCGAGCACGTTGTAGGTGGATCCCGGTGTGAAGTTCAGCGGGTTGTAAGCGGTCGGTGACTGGGGGAGCCCCGCGAGCATCGCGGACTGCGCAAGGTCCAGCTGACTGGCCGGCTTCTTGAAGTACATCTCAGCAGCGGTGCCGACTCCGACCGAGAAGTTGCCATAGAAGATCCGGTTGATATACATCTCGAGGATCTGGTCCTTCGTGAAGTTCAGCTGGATCTCGTTGCCGAGGACGATCTCCTTGATCTTGTAGTCGATGCTCTGCGGTGGATCGGCCCCACCGTAGAGGCTGATCTTCGCGAGCTGCTCGGTGATCGTCGACCCACCCTGGACGGTGCTCGAGCTGTGCGTGACGTCGGCAACCCCCGATTCCACGAGACGGGCCAGGTCCCACGAGCCCTCGGTGTAGAAGTGCTTGTCCTCGACGTCGACGATCGCCTCCTTGAAGAAGGGCGAGACGTCGGCGAGGGTGACGTGGATGTGACGGTAGCCGTTGTTGTGGAAGACCTTGATCAGGGTCTCTGCCGAGTCATAGACGAGGGTGTCGATCTGTGGCTCCATGTTGGTGATCGTCGATGCGTCGGGGAGCTGGCTCTTGTAGGCGTTGTAGCCGGCGAAGACGGCGCCGACCGTCCCCGCGCCGATCGCCGCGAAGACGGTGATGAGGATGAGGACGACCCGAAGCACGCGTCCGCCACGGCGAGGCTGGCGCAGGTGCCGATAGGCGCTGGCCCGGCGGCGGCGAAGCTCGGCTCGCGCCGCAGCCTGCTGGGCGCCGAGGCCGGGGTTGGCCGAACCTGTGGCTCGCATCGGTGCCCGGGAGCCATTGCCGTCGCCGTTCGGCAGGCCCGCCCGGCGGCGCCGGGCTTCCGGGTTCTGATCGAGGCTCACGCCTGAACCGTCATGTGCATGTCCGAGATGGTCTCCTGACTCCGCAGCGCTGTGGCGCGCCGGCAGTGCTGTCGAGTTCCCCGATGAAACGCCCGGTTCCGATCCCGGTTACGCCGGCCGCATGGCGACGGCGAGGATGAAGAGGGCGGCAAACAGGACGACGATGACCGCCCCGGCGACCAGCGCGCCGGGACCCTCCTCGATCCAGAAGGGACCCACCCGGCGCCGTCCGGGGGCGCCCTCGTCCAATGGAACCGCCATGGGACCAAAGGTATCAGGCGGTTCCCTGGAACGGTCGTATGACAATCCGCCACGACTGTCTGGAGGTCGCTCTGGGCCGTGACACAATCCGAACTCGATGGCAGTGACCTTGCCTGTGTCTGCGCCTGCGGCCAGTCCGATCGCGCTCCCGCCCGCACCGCGGACCGCTGAGGAGACGGGACTGCCGTTCAGCTTCGTCTGCGATCTCGTCCTCAAGGTCCTGTACTTCAACGGGAGCATGCTGGGCCGGGACATCGCGAACCATCTCTGCCTGCCCTTCTCGTTCGTGGAGACGACCACCCGCTTCCTCGCCGACGAAGGCTATTGCTCCTCGACCGGAATGCACACCGCCGCCCTGGATCCGGGCGAGCCGATCAACGCCGGCATGCAGCACATGATCTCCACGACCGGCCGGCAGCGTGCCCGCGAGCTCCTCGAGATCAACCAGTACGCGGGTCCGGCACCGGTGCCGATCGCCGACTACACGGCGATGGCCGAGCGCCAGTCGCACGTGGACGGCCAGGTCAACCGCGCCCGCCTCCACGACGCGTTCAGCCATCTCGTGCTGTCCGAAGTGGTCCTCGACCATCTCGGCCCCGCGCTCAGCGCGCGGCAGGCGGTGTTCCTCTACGGCCCTCCCGGCAACGGCAAGACCACGATCGCCGAGGCGGCGGCCTCGCTGCTCGGTGCCCCGATGTTCATCCCGCGTGCGCTCTACGTGCACGGTGAGGTGATCCGCTTCTACGATCCGATCCACCACGAGCCGATCGACCGCGACCTGCCCCCGCACGATCGCCGCTGGCAGCTCGCCAAACGGCCGGCGGTCAAGGTGGGCGGCGAGCTCACACCGCGGATGCTCGAGCTGGGCTTCGACCACACGCTCGGCTTCTACGAGGCGTCGATGCAGCTGAAGGCCAACGGCGGCCTGTTCCTCATTGACGACTTCGGGCGCCAGCAGAACATGTCACCGCGCGACCTCCTCAACCGGCTCATCGTGCCGCTCGAGAAGAAGGTCGACTACCTGAACATCCCACGCGCGGGGTCGAGCATCCCGGTGCCGTTCACCTGCCTGGTCATGCTCTCGACGAACCTCCGGCCGCAGAACCTCATGGACGAGGCGTTCCTGCGGCGCGTTCGATTCAAGGTGCACGTCCCGGATCCGACCGTCGACGAGTACAAGGAGATCTGGCGCCGCAACTGCGTGGACAACAACCTGCGGATGGATGAGGGCCTGGTGGATCGCCTGCTGGAGAACCACTACCACTCCAAGGGCCGGCCGCTGCACGGGACCCATCCCCGCGACCTGCTCAACCACGTGATCCACGCCGCGCTCTACCTCGGCAAGACGGTGGAGCTGAACGACGAGCTGCTCGAGCTCGCCTGCGAGACCTACTTCGTCGAAGCTGACGAGTAAGTCGGGTCCGGGGCGCTCACGACGGGCGCGTTCATGATGTGGGACAAGAGATTTCGCTTTGTCAACAGTTACCGATCAGTGGCGCTTTCGATCTTCTTGACTCCACTTTCAGCGCAAGCCTAGGATCATCTCCGCGAGACTCCTCTCAGGTATCTCTGAGGTTTCACGCCGGCAGGGGTGCCAGGGCCGGTCAGGGAATTCGCTGATGTGCCGCAGGCGCGGCGCTTTTCGTCGACGACCAGTCGTCAGACGTGAGTCGCGCCGGCCACCGGCGCGGAGACAGGAATTGCCGGCCGCTTCTCGATGATCGAGTTGATCATCCCGTAGGCCACGGCCTGCTCCGCGGTCATGTGGTAGTCGCGCTCGATGTCCAGGCCGATCTGTTCCGCGTCGCGTCCCGTGTGCTTGTGATACAGGTCGATCAACAGCGCGCGCTGGCGGAGGATCTCGCGAGCTTGCACATCGAGGTCGGTCGCCTGACCCTGCAAACCCTGCGCCCAGGGTTGATGGATGACCACCAGCGAGTTGGGCAGTGCCAGCCTCCGCCCCGGCGCGCCGGCGCAGAGCAGGAGCGAGGCGCCGCTGGCGGCCATCCCGAGGCAGGTTGTTTCCACGACGGGGCGCACGTACTGCATCGCGTCGTACATCGCCAGCGACGCGGTCATCGAGCCGCCTGGGCTGTTGATGTAGACGTGCACGTCTTTCTCCGCGTCCTCGCCTTCGAGGAAGAGCAGCTGCGCCGTGACGATGTTCGCCATGTCGTCGGTGATGACACCGCCGACGAAGATGATCCGGTCCCGCAGCAGGCGGGAGTAGATGTCGTAGGAGCGCTCGCCACGTGTGGTGGTCTCGACGACGGTGGGGACGAGGGTCATCTCGAGGTCTCCGCGTTGGGTGGGACGAAGCCGATGCGCCGGCGCGCCGGCTCCGCCTGGTTCATCGCAAGGAAGGCGCCGAACTGCGCGACGGTGCGCAGCGACGCGGCGTCGAGCCCGGAGGTGACGGCTCGCAGCTGACGGCGCGGATCGACGGAGTAGGAGGGCTCGGCCTGCGGCCACGCTCCGAGACGGCGGCCCAGGTCGGCGTACACCGCCGCGATGGGCACGGCGAGGGCGTACGTGATCGCAACCAGGAGCTCGGTCGAGACGTCCTTCCGGCCGCGCTCCACCTCGGACAGGTAGGCGGGAGAGCACCCGGCCTCACCCGCGATCTCGCCGAGGCTCCGACCCTGACCCTCGCGATGGCCACGCAGAACCGCGCCGAGCTCCTGACGGATCTCTTCCGGGTTTACGCTCAAAGCAGAACTCACAACGCTCAGAGCATATCACCGGCCACCGCGGGTGTGGCCGTCGAGGACGGTGTCCCGCCGCGCCGCAGGTATCCTTGCCCCGATATGGCCACCCTGCTCTCGGTGAACCTCGGTCATGGCATGGCGAGCCGCTTCAATGACAGCGGCATCACCGGCATCGACAAACGCCCCTCGGCCGGCCCGGTGGAGATCGGTGACCCGGGCCCTCGGAGGGGTCACAGCGGGGTGTCCGGCGACGTGATCGGCGATGCGCACGACCACGGCGGCACCGACCAGGCGGTCTACGCGTTTGCTCGCGAGGACCTGGACATCTGGCAGGCGGAGCTCGGCCGGCCGCTGCCCGGTGGCGTGTTCGGTGAGAACCTCACGACGCTCGGCCTCGACGTCACCGGCGCACTCGTCGGGGAGCGCTGGCGCGTCGGCTCGGACTGCCTGCTCGAGGTGACGTCGCCACGGATCCCCTGCAACACGTTTGCCACCTGGCTCGAGGATCGGATGTGGGTGAAACGGTTCACCGAGCGTGGCGCGCCCGGCGCCTACCTGCGGGTGATCATCCCCGGCGTCGTGAAAGCGGGCGACGAGATCACAGTTCTGTCCCGCCCCTCGCACGCCGTGACCATCGGGTTCATGTTTCGCGCCATGACGACCGAGAAGTCGCTGCTGCCGCAGCTCGTGGCGGCCGGCGACGCTCTGCCCGGAGAGATCCGGCAGGCCCTTCTGGCCTAGTCAGCGCTTCGCGAGGCGTCGGCGCACCCGGCGCTGCAGCTGTAACGCCGCGCTTGCCGCGGCGTAGCCGGGCATCGCGCGCAGATGTGCGATCTGGCGCTCAGCCTCGCCGCGCTTCACCGACCGCTCCGACAGCGCCGTCCACGCGAGGTGCAGATGGCCGGCAAGCATCGCGGGGTCCTGACCGTCCGTGCCCCGACGCAGTGCGAACCCGAACTCGAATCCATCGGTCACGTCCTCGACGAACATCGCATCCATGAGCTCCCACCGCATTGCCATCGCCGTGATCGTGTGTTCGAGCACGGGGAGGAACTCGTGCTCGCTCCAGCAGTGGACATGGATCGAGCGCTCGCGGTTGAGCGCGAACTCGCGGCGGCGATCCTCGTCGGTCCACGAGTTCCTGCCAGACGCCGGTCTTGCGGAGATGGTCCTCGAGATGATCGTCGCTCACGACGGTCACGCGTTCCCGATGGTCGGCGATGAGGTGGCCCAGCGGGGTCGGCGCCCGGTCGCGGTCGAAGGTGTAGCGGCGATCGGGCAGGAACACCAGCGCGACGCCGCCGGGGCGCAGCACCCGGTGCATCTCCGCGAGCTGCGAGAGCGGGTCGGCAAGGTGTTCGAGCACGTGGCTCGCGATGACGAAATCCTGGCTCGCGTCAGCGAGCGCTGAGAGGCGATCGACGTCGAGGTTCGCGATGAAGTCCGGCTTGGGGAATGTCGAACCGCCGCCGATCTCGGGAAAGAGGGCGTGGTTTCGATCGGGCTCCCAGCGATCGATGTAGCGCACAGGCACGTCGGGGAAGAGCATCGGCATCGGGCGATGGCCGGGACCGAGCTCCACGCCCGTGCCTGTGAGAAACCGCGTGAGCAGTCCCCGCGCCGCCGGGTTGACGGTGGCTGCGGGGTCCTCCACGCCGCCGACACTAACACCCGATTTCCCTCGTGCGCGAGCACGTATTCTGGCGCCGTGAGCACCGCATCGCCCCGCACCGCCGTCTGGCCCTCCCTCCTGTACCGGGACGCGAACGCGGCCATCGCGTTTCTCGTCGCCGCCTTCGGATTCGAGGAGGTCGTGGTGTACCGGAACCCGGACACCTCGATCGTCGAGCACGCGGAGCTGCGCTGGCCCGAAGGGGGCGGCGTCATGCTCGGCAACGTTCGCCCGGACAGCGGGATCGGCGACCTTCCGCCGGGCGTCGGCGCCGTCTACGTGGTGGTCAGCGATCCCGATGCGCTCTACGCGCGAGCGCAGGCGAACGGCGCAACCATCACGCGAGCGATGCGCGACGAGGAATACGGCTCGCGAGGGTTCGCGGCGCGAGATCCCGAGGGCGTGATCTGGAGCTTCGGGACCTACGCCGGTGCCGGCACCGCTGAGTCCTGAGGCGGCATGAGGGCTACCTGATCACCGCGAAGACGGCGGCCACCGTCCCATCCCATGGGACCGACGCGACGAGCCGGAGATCGGGCAACTGCGCGATGCACTTGACATCCCACGGATACTCGGCGGCGGGGATTCGCTGCGCGCCGACGTAGATTGCGTCCGGGTGGACCCTAGCGATTGCCTGCTCCGCGAAGGCGGGGTCAACGCATGCGTCGGCGAGCGCGATGTCCAGCGGCAGGCTGAGAGTCCCGAAGTCGAAGCCGTTGGGAACCAGCGGTGTGAAGTCGGTGAGTCCCGCCATCCACATTCCGGCGTCGTTGCCGCCGTCGGTCGCCACGATGGTCGCCTTCGGAAGTGTTGATGCCATCTTCTGCAATAACGTGACGTCCGCGGGCGTGACCAGTGATCGGGTTTGCACCTCGGTCCGGTACACGGCGAGTTCGGACGCCGCCCCGATGATCACGCAGAGCACCGCAAGGACGCCGAGGACTGCCCCCGCTCCGTCAAGCCGTTCTCCCGCCGGTCCGATCCATGCGTGGATGAACCCCGGCAATGCGACCCGCCGCGCCAATGCGGCCCAGGAAGCGATGATCACCAGGGCCGCGATGCCCACGGTGAGAAACCACGGCCTCAGTTCCGTCAACGAGGCGAACACCCCGAGCGGATAGACGTCGACGGTGTTGACACCGATGACCGCTGTCCAGAGATGGCCGAGTGGGTGTCGCACGATGACCGCGATGATCACGAGCACAATGCCGGCCACCGGGACGGCGACCTGGAGCCGCCGCGTTCGCGAGAGCGCTCGCATGACGTCGGCGAGGGCGAACAGACCGGCTGCGAGCACCAGCGGGATCAGCCAGTACTGAACGCCGAGGATCCGGTCCGTGTCACCCCACGGGTAGATGAGGCGCCAGAAGCTGTTGAAGTTGTGGAGATAGAAGTCGTCCACCATCAGCAACACCAGCACGACCTGTGCCGCGAGCACCCAGAGCATTCGGCGTCGTACCAGGAGCGCGACCACACCGATCACGTACAGGGCGAGCGTCAGCGGGCTGACGAGGTTGGTCTGGGCGATGTTCCCGAGAATCTGCACGAGATTCACCGGTGTGCTTCCCACGGGGAGGATGACCGCAGAAGGCTGCGTCGCGATCGGTGGCGGCACCCGCGGGACGCGAGTCAGCACCGTCACGAGCACCGCGCCGGCGAGCGTGGCGGCAATGGCGATCCCGATCCGAATGAGCGCGCTGCGTGGAGTCGCTCGGATGACGCGAACCGCGGTGGCCGCGAAGAGCGCACAGGCGACCACCAGCGCGGTGAACGCCTCGAGTCCGTGGATCACCCAGATGGATGCGGTGATCGCGAAAAGGAGGAGTGCGTTGTCTCGCGTCGACACGCCCTTCATGACCCGGGTGATCACCACGATGAAGGGCACGATCAGCGTGGCGTCGGTCACCTCGGGGAAGCGTCCGACGATCGCCTGATCCGAGGGAAACGCGAGGCCGAGCGCGAAGAACGGGACGACCGCCGCAAGCGCAACGGAGCCCGTCGCCTCCAGCGCGAGCAGGGTCAGCGACAGGGGCATCAGCACCAGTGTCACGGTGATGACGGGCGCCATGGCGGTCGCCGCCGACGGCGCGCCCAGCCACGAGACGACCGCTGCCGTTGCCTCGAACCCTGGACGCAGACGCACGAACTCCGTTGCCTCGAGCGGAATCGGAATCAGCGGCAGGACATCGTGCGTCCGAGCGATCGTCGCAGCGAGGCCGCCGTGGGTCGGAGCGTCCCAGTCCGGCGGCAGCACCTGTCCGTGCAGTGCCCAGAAGAAGACGGAGGCCCCGACCAATCCCACGATCAGTGCTGGGAGGACCATCCACCAGGGGGTGGCGACGCTGTGAGTTGGTTCGGTGCGGCGCCACCGGAGCACGCCGGCAGCTCCGACCACCACGAGCAATGGCAACACGGTGAGGGGCTCGAACGGAACGTGCACGTCGTGCATCGCCATCCCGGCAACGCCGATGAATCCGGCCGAGAGTCCGGGGGCCATCGCGAGTCGTGCCCACCAGTGCCACCGCGGTCCCAATGCGGTCGCCAGGGCGAAGCCCGGGAGCAGGGCGGCGATGACGACGCCCGGAAGCGACTGCGCGAAGTCCTGCAGTGGCAAGCTGGATCGAGCTCAGCGGCCTTTGAGCGTGGCCACTGCAAACACCGTGCGCGCCATGATGAGCAGATCGAGCGCCACCGACTGACGCTTGATGTAGTACAGGTCGTAGGAGAGCTTGACGGTGGACCCCTCGATGCCACTCCCGTACCCGTAGTTCACCTGCGCCCACCCCGTGAGCCCGGGCCGTACCGAGAGTCGCGTGTTGTAGTACGGGATGCTCTTGCGCAGCTCTTCGACATAGTGCGGTTGCTCGGGACGCGGTCCGACGACGCTCATGTCGCCGCGCAGGATGTTCCAGGCCTGCGGCAGCTCATCCAGGTGCAACCTGCGCAGGAAGCGTCCGACCGTTGTGATGCGCGTGTCATCCTCACCCGTCCAGTGCAACTCCTGACGCGGGCGGACGCGCATGGTGCGAAGTTTGATGATGTCGAACGGCCTGCCGAAGTGGCCGACGCGGACCTGCCGGTGGAAGAGCGGGCCGCGATCCTCGATCTTGATGGCGACCCACACGAAGGGCAGCAGCACACCGAGAAACACCAATCCGATCACGCTGGCAATGATGTCGATCAGCCGTTTGAACAGGGCATACACGCGCGAGGTTTCGCCTCGCTGTTGCAGCGACAGCAGCCAGGTCTGGCGCAGCCGCTCCACGAGCAGTCGTCCCGTCAACTCCTCGTACACATCGGCGACTGACCGCACCACCATCCCCTGGTCGTAGCAGTCGACGAGGCCCTGGAAGAGCTCGTTGGGGAGGTCCTCGTCAGCGCCGAGCACGATCTGATCGGCCTCTCCGGCCGCCGCTGCGGCACTCAGACGGCTCCCCGCATCGTCATCGCCGGGATGGATCGTGCCGACGACCCGATACAGGCCGGCCATCTGGACGTCGACATCGGCCCAGATCCGATCGAGAATCTCGGCATCGGCGACCAGGACGATCCGGCCCGCGAAGATCGCCCGCGCGAACACTCGCCGGTAGAGGAGTCGCCAGCACAGCACGGTGACGGCTGCGAGCACAACCCAGATGAGGATCGTCGGCCGGGTCACTCCGTACGGCACCGCGAAGAACACCGCCAGCAGAGCGATCGTCTCCAGCGTGACCGTGGTTGCGACGACGCGGAAGATGCCCCGAACGCTGACCGCCGCGTGCAGGTCGTAGGCGTCGACAACAAGGGCCGCAGCGAGCCAGATCACCGTCACGAGAACGACCCCCACCCAGGGAACGGTGAGCGCGTGGTGCTGGATCGGTCCTGATCGGAGGTTGAAGGCGAGGATCAGAGTACCGGCCACCAGAATCGTGTCCCCGGCCGCCAGCAGCAATTTCCGCTCTGAGGCGAGGATCCCCCTACGGCGGGACACGACCACGGCGCCCGGAGCATCCTGGGCGATCATCGAGGCTAGCCTACACGCTGCCCGTATGATTCGCCGCTGTGGAGTTGAGCGGCATGGGGAGGCGACTGGTCGCCCGAATCAAGGATCGCAGCGCTCGAATTGGGATCGTGGGCCTCGGTTACGTGGGCCTTCCGACGGCCATCGCGTATGTCGATGCCGGCTTCAAGGTGGTTGGCATTGACACCGTCCCTGAGCGTTGCGCAGCGGTCATGGCGGGAGAGAGCTACATCGAGGACGTGCCTTCCGGCGACGTCCAGCGGGCTCGCCGGCAGGACAGGCTCACCACGGTGACGTCGCTGGACGCCGCCGGCGACCTCGATGTCATCGACATCTGTGTGCACACGCCGCTCGGGGAAACGCGTGAGCCGGACACTTCCGCCATCGAGGCGGTCGGCCTTGCGCTGACCTCATGCCAGCGCCCCGGACAGCTCATCGTGCTCACCAGCACGAGCTACCCGGGGACCACCGAGGAGGTGTTGCGGCCGTTGCTCGAGCGCTCAGGACTGCGGATGGGGATCGATGTCTTTCTGGCGTTCGCTCCCGAGCGAATCGATCCCGCGAACCGGACCTTCACGCTCCGCAACACACCGAAGGTGGTGGGAGGCGTTGATGAGGCATCGACCGAGATCGCGCGCGAGGCGCTGTCGACGATCGTCGACACGGTCGTGCCGGTGCGCGACGCGACGACGGCGGAGATGGTCAAGGTGCTCGAGAACACCTTCCGCATGATCAACATCGGCTTTGCCAACGAGGTGGCGCAGATCTGCCGTCGTCTCGGCGTCGACGTGTGGGAGGTGATCGAGACAGCCGCCACGAAACCATACGGCTTCATGCCCTTCTATCCAGGACCAGGGGTCGGCGGACATTGTATCCCGGTCGACCCCTCGTACCTCCAGTGGAAGATGCGCAACCTCGAATTCCGGACGCGGTTCATCGACCTCGGCAACGATGTCAACCGAGGCATGCCCGACTACGTGGTGCAACGCGCCGACGACGTCCTCAACGACATCGGCAAGAGCGTGCGCGGCTCGCGCATCCTGCTGGTGGGCGTCGCGTACAAGCCGAACATCGGTGATGTCCGCGAGTCACCGGCCATCGAGGTTGCGGGTCGGCTGCTCAGCCGGGGTGCGCTGGTCCGCTACGTCGACCCTCACGTTCCGACGGTTTCGATCCACGGGGGCGTGACCCTGGAAGCCGTGGAGCTGAGCGCGGCCGAGCTCCAGGCGAGCGAGCTCGTGGTCATCACCACCGCGCACGAGGCGATCGACTGGGCATTGATCCGGGAGCACGCGCCGCTGGTGCTCGACACCCGCGGCGTTCGCGGTCAGGGGCGCCCGGGCTGGCACACCCTCTAGACGCGTTCCCATGCGTCGAAGGTTCGTCGCAGGCCATCGTCGAGCCCGATTGTCGCCGTCCAGCCAAGTCGTTCAGTGGCGCGGGCTGCCGAGGGTACGCGCCGGCGGGTGTCCTCAAAGCCCGGACCGAAGTGTGATTCGTACGTCTCATGCACGACCTCCGAGGAGCTGCCGCTCACGCTGATGACCCTGCGAGCGAGATCGAGGATCGAGGTCTCGGTTGCCTGGTTGCCGATATTGAGGACGAGGCCCTCGGCAGATGCGCTCTGCATGGCGCGGAGGGTGCCGTCGACGGCGTCTTCGACATACGTGAAGCACCGCGTCTGCAGGCCGTCGCCGTATACGGTCACCGGCTCGCCTGCGATCGCCTGACGCAGAAAGTTCGCCATGACGCTTCCGTAGCCCTTGGGATCCATGCGGGGACCGTAGATGTTGAAATAGCGCACGATCGCCGTACGGAGGCCGTCACGCGCATACGCGAGAGCCAGATGTTCGTCGAGAGCTTTGGCAGTCGCGTACGACCATCGCTGGACCTTCGTCGATCCGAGGATGCGATCGTCGTCCTCATGCATCGGGACACGGGATGTTCTGCCGTACACCTCGCTCGAGCTCGCGATCAACACCGTGCGCTCGTGTCGCGCGCACGCGGCGAGCACGTTCTCGCTGCCGCGGCTGTTGACCAGGAGCGAGCCAAGTGGATTGGCGATGATATGCGCCACGCCAACGGCTGCAGCCAGGTGGAACACCCGATCACATCCGCCGACAAGCCGCTCGACCGTGGTCTCGTCGAGGATGCTGCCTTCGATGACGTGCACGCTCTCGCTCGCGGTATGGCGCGCAAGGTTGGTCCGTCTGCCGGTGGAGAAATCGTCGAGCACGGTGACGTCGTCGCCGCCATCCGCCAGGTGGTCAACCAGGTGACTGCCGATGAAGCCGGCCCCGCCTGTCACCAAAGTCTTCACACGACGGCACCATAGCAGCAGCGATGGTGCGTCACGAAACGTCCGGCACGGCGTTTCCGACCTCGACCAATCCGATCATGGAGGCGGCGTAGGTCCCGGTGGTGTCGTCATCGTGACCAGACCGTAGTACTGACCCTCGTCGACGTTGACGAAATAGGTCGGGTCGCTGATCAGCTCCTCAAGTCCCGTGTGACTGAAGATGCCGAGGTTCTTGTAGTTCGCCAGGGTCGGGACGACGATCGTCGACGCCCCGGCGTCGTGGGCCCTGATCGCCGCGGAGGCCTGGGCGTCCTTGACCGACGCGTACTCCTGCAACTCAGGCAGATCGTGATGTATCGAGGCAATCGTGCTGATCGGTCCGACGGCGACGAGAATGACCGCGATCAGTGAGGCCCCCGTGGCGGAGACGCCGCGGAAGCGCGCAGTCGGCGCGCCACGTGGCCATCGCTCATCGACCAGATGTCGTGTAACCCGTCCGCCCAGCCAGCCGAGTGTCGCCAGCGCGCAGACACAGGCGTATATGGGGATGATCTGGTCGTACACCGATGGCAGGGCGCCGATCTCGAGCGCTTCGGGTGCCAATGCCGCGAGCACCACAGCCATCGTGCCGAGGGTTGCGACCGCAACGGCGATCGTTGCCGATCTCCGTGCCGACAGCTGCACCGCTCCGGATCGCGCTCCGAGCAGACCTGCTAGGAGGACCAGCGCCAGCATGCTCGGCCAGTGTTCTTCGATGAGGAGATGAGCGAATCGCAGCATCTGGACGAACGTGAATGACGGAAGACCAAGCAGCGAGGGACGCGGTACGACAACGAGCTTGGCAATGGTCGCGGAGCGGATGGCATTCCCCGGTGACGCCAGCTGGATGGCGAATGACACAAGTGCACCGACCCATGCCGCCGTGAGCATCCGCAACTTCCCGCGCCACGGGACCGAAAGCCGTGACAGAGCGAGCGCGACGCACAACGTCAACGCGGCCGCCTGAGCAACGGCGTACGTCTCGGCCTCCCCCCCGGCAACGAACGCCACGACTCCGGCGGCCACCGTCAGCAGCACGGCGCGCCGGCCGGTGGCATCCCGCCCCGAGATGAGCCAGGCAAGCACGGACGCCAGGATAAGCGGCACGATGAACTCGAGCGACACCGTCATCCAGTACAGTGTCAGAAACGGGTCGGGGGCGAGGCGGAGTGTCGTGTAGACGATCCCGGCTGCCAACAGAAACCGGCCAGGACGACCGACTCTCGGTATGAGATGCCCGAATGCGATGACCAGGAGCGCGACCCAGGCGACGATTAACGCTCCGGGCAGAATGCGCACGAACACGGGGTTGAGCAGTACTGCTCCGGTCTGGAGCGCGACGGCGACGAAATGACCTGTCGACTGGCGGTAGGCGGCGATCTGCTGCCCCCAGTAGCCGCGAAGGCGGACACCGAGCGCGGAGCTGAAGTCATCGGCGACGTAACGCGTGTAATTGCCGATGAGCATGTACGCCGCGAGTGTCACGGCAAGGATCAGGGCCAGCGCGTATTCCGCGAGTGAGGACGCGCTGGGGGAACGCCGGCGAAGTGTTGCCGGCAGCGCGGTCGATGCCGGCGCTCGTTCAGGATCCCGCCCGAGGCTGGTGCCTGCGGGAAGGCTGTCGGGCCGATCCACGCGCGGCAATGTACCGCCTCCACAGGTGTCCCGCGCTGATTCCAGGCTTCCCGATATCGACTGCACGCTCACCCGGGCGCCAACGTCGTGACACTACGGCACCATAGGGGCCGCGATGGTGCATCACAACACTGCAGTGCCGCTCCCGTTTGTCTCTGTCGTCATCCCCGTGTTCAACGAGCGGCGGTTCATCGAGGCCTGTCTGAACTCGGTCCTGAACCAGGACTACCCGGCAGATCGCTACGAGGTGATCGTGGCGGATGGGGGCTCGACGGATGGGACGCGGGCAATCGTCGAGGCGGCAGCGGCACGCCATTCCAATCTTCGGTTGATCGACAACCCGGGTCGGACGCAGGCGTCAGGGCTCAACCTCGGCATCCTGGCGAGCTCCGGCGAGTACATCGCGCGTCAGGATGGGCATGCCGAATGGACCCGGCACCACCTCCGGCGGTCCGTCACGTTGCTGATTGAGACCGGTGCGGACAATGTCGGGGGTGCGGCGGATGGCGAGGGCGCAACGCCAACCGGGCGTGCCATTGCCTGCGCGATGCGTTCCCCCTTCGGCGTCGGCGGGGCGCGATTTCGCTACGCCACCGCGGCCGAGGACGCAGCGACGGTCTTCCCAGGCACGTTCCGGCGCACGACGCTGGAGCGCGTGGGCCTCTTCGACGAGGCGTACCCGCCCCACGAGGACTACGAGTTGAACCACCGTATCCGGGAGCGGGGTGGCCGCGTGGTGTTCAGTCCCGACATCCCGACCCGGTATCACGTGCGCGACTCGATCCCCGCACTGGCACGTCAGTACTTCAGGTATGGCAGGTCGAAAGTCCGGGTAGCTCGCGCGAGTCCCGGCGTTATCCGCCCGTACCACCTCGCCGCGCCCGCGCTCGTGGCAGCTCTACCGTTTGGCGCGTTTATGGGGCTCACGAGACGTTGGCGGCGGGCCGTGATCGTCGGCGGAGCCGCCTACGCCGCCGCGTGCGTCGCGGCTGGTGTGCGTGCCGGTTCGGGTGAATCGCCGGCGGTGCGTCTCCGCATCCCCGCGATCTTTCCCGTATTGCACCTTTCCTGGGGATCGGGTTTCTGGGTGGCGATCGCCGAGGGTGTGCTTCGAGTTGACACCGGAGGAGGCTCGCCACCCACACTGCCGGTGCACCCATGACCACTCCAGCATCCGAGCTTCACGACACGCACGGCCAGAGCCACTGGGCGGCGTATGACGCCGCCGGAATCCAACGACTCCTCGAGGTTGAGGATCGCCACTTCTGGTTTCGGGCTCGGAATCAGATCATCCGAGCGCTCGTGGACGCACCGATCCAAACCATGCCACAGGGACTTCGAATCCTCGAAGTCGGGTGCGGGAGCGGGAACGTCCTGCGAGTGCTCAAGCGGTCCGCCGCCGGTCGCGGTCGCGTGGAAGGGCTCGAGGTCAGTGTCCCGGCATCCGAGGTTGCCCGTGCGCGAACCGGGCTCCCTGTCACCACCGGTTACCTTGCCGATCTCGTTCGGACGGAACCGTACGACGTCATTGCGGCCTTTGATGTTCTCGAGCATATTCGCGACGAGGCCGATGTTCTCGACGACATGCGCAGCCGCCTCAAGGATACCGGCCGCCTGATCCTCACGGTTCCAGCGCATCCGATGCTCTGGAGCTCATTCGACGTCGCATCCGAGCACATGCGGCGATACACGATGGCGACGTTGAGCGGTGGTCTGCGGCGGGCCGGGTTCGAGGTCGAGTATTTGACCTATTTCATGAGCATGCTGTTCCCGGCGATGTGGCTGCGCCGGCGTTTGCTGAATGGCGCTGGACGCGAGCTGTCGGTTGTGTACGACGCCGAGTTCCGGATTGTTCCGGGTATCAACCAAATCGCGTACGAGATATTCCGGCAGGAAGCGCACATCGTCCGGCGGCGCGGGCACCTCCCCATGGGGACGTCGCTGGCCGTCATCGCCAGGCCGGTCCCGCGCTCGCTCACTCGCTCGTAGCACCACCTCGAGACGCCGAGTAGGTGGCGGCAAGCCCCGCACCGAAATCGGTCGGCGTGTAGGGGATGAGCGACTGCAGGCGTGAGACGTCGAGCACCACCGCATGGACGTCGAACCTGCGGTCAGGCACGAACTCGACGATGGCCCGACGGCCGACGACTGCGCTGATGGCATCAATGACCTCGAGCACGGTCAACCCACGCCCGGAGCCGAGGTTGACGATATTCGGTTCGACTCGTTCAACGATCAATCGCGCCGTGGCATCTGCCACATCGTCGATGTAGACATAGTCCCTCAGTGCCGTGCCATCCCCGAAGATGTGCAGCGGCAGCCCGCGTGCGATTCTGTCCATGAAGATCGCGACGGCACCTTGATCGCCGTGCCGTGCCTGGGCAGGACCGTAGACGTTCGCACATCGAAGGATGAGGAGCGGCACGTCGAAGCCCCTCCAATACGTCTGCGCGAAATCCTCACCAGCCAGGTGCAGCGCGCCGTAGGGCGAAATGGGCGCTGCAGTGTCCGTCTCCGAGACCGGAAGACGCACTGGATTGCCGTAGACGGTGCCGCCGGATGAGATATATGTGAAGGAGGCACCGGGTCGACGGCGTATCAACTCGAGGACGCACAACAGCGGCAGCAACATCCTCATCGCCGCTTCCGACGGGTGCGCCGCGGTTGCAGGAGGCGAGAGGCCACCAACAGCGAAGATCACGTGGTCGACGTCGCCGATGACGCCGTCGACCACACCGGGTCGCGATGCGTCGCCGACGACGATGTGCGCGCCGGCCCGCTCCGCCACCTCGGTCTGCTGGGTACGCGAGCGCGTCAGACCAATCACGTCGGCGCCGGCTGCAAGGAGTCGACGGCCAACGGCGGCCCCGATCAAACCCCATCCGACGACCAATACCCTTGGGGCGATTGATCTATCTCCTGCCATCGACCGCAGTATAGGGGCTCAAAACAAGCCGATCCCCAGGCGAACACCGCGCTGCATGTCCGCCGGTTACGGGGCAGGGTCGGTTTCGCGGGTCGTCTCCTTGACCACGTAGATCGGGCGCTCCATGAGACGCATGTGCATTCTCGCCAGGTACTCACCGATGATGCCGAGGATCAGGAGCTGGACGCCGGAGAAGATCGCGATGATCGACGCGAGAAACGCAAAGCCGGGGACCGAGACGCCGCCGGCGAGAAAGCGAACCACAACAACGACGAGCACGATGCCACCAAAGATCGTGAACAGAAAGCCGATCATGCTTGCGATTCGCAAAGGCCTGCTCGAGAACCCGGTGATGAGGTTCAACGCGTGATGCACGAGGCGACCGAAGGTGTAGTTCGATCGCCCCTGAGCACGCGGCTCGTGACGAACACCCACCGCGGTGAAACGCGACGTCGCCCAGGTCAGGAGCACGTCGAGAGACATGTCCGGACTCTGAAAACGTTCGAAGGCGCGGCGCAGGTCGGTTCGGAAAAGTCGAAACGAACTCACGCTTCGAGCGGCGGGCGCGCCCATCGCCTCCTGCAGAGCGTACTTGGTGACACGCGAAGCCGCGGATCGCCAAAGGCTGTGTTTTTCCGCGATCGGCGTTCCGTACACGACGTCGACGTCGTCCGTCAGATGCTCGAGCAGATGCCCTATCTCCTCGGGTGGGTTCTGCAGGTCGTCGTCGAGGGTGACGCAGTATCGATACCGCGCTTCGCGGATCCCCACGAGCAGGGCGTTGGGCTGACCGAAGTTGCGCATCAGGCGGATGCCTCGTATCCGCGCATCCCTGGACGCGGCGGCGGTGATGACCGACCAACTCGCGTCGGGACTCCCGTCATCAACGAGGATGATCTCTGCTGCGGGGGTGAGGGCCTCGAGGGCTGTCATGAGCCTCGGGATGAGCAACGGGAGCGAGGCTTCTGAACGGTGCACCGGGATGACGGCCGAAATTCCCTCCGGAAGGCTGTTGGCCCGATCCACGGGGTGCAATGTAGCGTCTCCGCCGGCTATTCGCTTCCCTCCATCCCCTTCCGAGCGACGACCACGTCCTGGTACACGAAGGGGCTGCCCTCCCGGCCGGTCCAATCACCGAAATGGATCGGACGGATGATCGCGAGGTCGTGCGTCCCGTGGAGCGAGGTGATCACGTCAGGCGTGAAGCCGATGCCGAAGTTGGGGTTATCGGGATCGGCCACGAAGACCCCCGGTCCCTGGCTGACGTAACTGCGATCTGCTCGCCCGGAGCGCATCGCGTCGAGCGCGTACTCGTCCATCACAAAGAACGTGTTGACGCACGTCCCTCCGGGACGCAGGAACTCGGGAGGTCTCCGCAAGGTAGTGGTCCACGACGGCGCGACTCAGATGTGTGTACACGGACATCGAGAACGCAACGTCAAACGAGGAGTCGGGATATGGGAAGCGCAGGTCCTCGCCTCGAATCCGCGCCTGGGTATGGACGTTGACGTACCCCACCGGGACGTACGCAAAGGCAAAGTTCGTGAACGAGCGGTACGCTCGCCGGCACCAGGCGACCGCCCGGGGATCCACATCGAACCCACGATACTGCCCGTCCGCGGAGAGCACCGCAGTCAATGGCCGGGCGATGCGGCCGATCCCGGAGCCGATGTCGAGGATGCTGTGTGAAGGCTGCACGTGTGCATAGGACATGAGCATTGCGGCAACGCGGTCACCGGACGCGATGAAGTCGCGCGCATAGTCCCCGCGCCGTGGCGTGAACCCTATGTTCGGATTGATGTGCCGCGGCGGGACAAGCGCTGGGAGCGTGTGCTGCCAGCCGTCAAGTGTGTCGTAGGTTCCATGCAAAGTACGCCGCGCGGCGATGCCGGCCATGCGCTTGACAGAGCGGTTCACACGCCTACCCTACCGCAAGGATCACGGCGGCAGCGTTGCTGAACACGACGCGGCCGAGCTGCATCACCGCGGGATTCTCGGTGCCGAGGAGTCGATCGACGAAGAGGAATCGCACACCATACTGCTGCGTCATCGTCTGCAGGGCTGGCGCGCTCGCCTGCACGAACACCGCATCGTTCAACTTCTCGCGGTACGCGAAGATGGCGGCCGTCGGCGTTGCGACACCGGGGGTGATGCTGTACCGGATCGGATCGTATGCCTCGATAAACACCTGACGTTCGGAGAACGCCGTGTAGTAGTAGTACTTACCGTTGGTCCTCCCGGGATCGAGCCAGTGGTTGTTGACGGCGAACACGGCGTCGGCGGGCATGTGATCGCGCAGCCAGTACAGTGCGGTCAACAGACCCGGCGCGAGGACCGTCGGCGCCCGGGTGGCGGGCACGCCGCTGATGTCCCCCTTAACCGTGGGGTATATGACGAGAGGCTGGGTCAGTGCCGCAGCGGCCGCGAGTGGGATCAGGCCCAGCGCAACAGCCCCCGAGGCAGACCCATACGCGGCGCGAAGCACGCCCGCCCCGACGACGACAAAGACCATCACCACTACGGCGATGAGGATGTAGGAGCGCACGTCGGTAACGGCGGCGAGCGTCGAACCCGAAGCGATCTTGACCGCAGCGAGGAGGAGCACGACGCTCCCGGCGAAGAGGACAACGACTGCGCGCCGTGTGATCGGGGTCGTGCGGCCGATGTCCAGCCATGCTAGGCGCAAACCCGCGGCCGCGACGATAGCCCCGGCGACGTACCCCGTCAGCTCGAAGTAGCCCTCGCTGTACGAGCTCTGGTGCACCACGCTTGCGATAACCAGGCCCGCGACGAGCAGGCACAAGGCGAAGACGAAGGCCGGAATCCTGGTTCGATGCCGGCGTCGAAGCAGGTACAGCATCCCGATCAGTGGAAGGAGGACGCCTCCCAGCGCAGCCGCGTAGGCGAACGGAATCAGGATGTCGCGCACGAGGGTGTGGTGGATGCTGTCCACGAAGGCGACTGGCGGCGCTCCCGAGAGCCACACCAGAAATGTGATGCCCGTGTCAGGCGCACTGCCCGCGTACACCACCTGGTACGTGATGGCGAAGAGCGCGATACCCAGCAGGGTGGTCATCGCCGCAGCGATCGGCACCCTCCGTCGCGTCACCACATGGATGAAGGCGTACATGCCTGTGCCGACGATGATGACCGGTAGCACCGTCGCCTTGGCGCCGGACGCGCCGATCATCAGGAGGGCGATGAGCATCCAGCTCCGCATGTCACCGGGCGCTCGCCAGGTGTCCGCGCGCAGCCGCTCGTTGATGAGATAGAGCAGCCCGAGGAAGAACATCAGCCCGAACGGGTAGGTCCAGCTGTCCCAGAGATGCACCACGAGGTTGCTCCGAGCGGCTGTCTGGTTCGCAGTTGCGATGAGATCAAGCGGTCCGAGGAGAAACACGATCCCCACTGCGATCGCGCCGACCCACGCCGAACGTCCGATGTATCGTCCGACCGCGAGCAGCTGGATCGCCACCACAAGCACAGTCGGCACGTAATCGAGCCGCAGAGCGATCAGGGGAATCGAGACGTGCGTGACCTGACTGGCTGCGGCGATGTGGAAGAAGACGAACCACTCGTAGGGGAGTGCGACGCCCGACAATCCGGCGCTCGTCGGCGGCCAGTGTTGATCCACCTGCGCGATCTGGCCGAGGAAGAAGGGGAAGTCCGGGTATTCGAGTTTCACCGCGCTGGTAGGCAGTGGGGCCTGGGGGAGGAACATGACCGTGAGGTAGATCAACCCGAGGACGATGGTCCCGGCAACGGTCCACATCAGGGTGGTCGACATCCCTTCGCTGTCCGGATCCACCTCGGGAGCGCTTGTCCTTCGCACGATCACGAGAGCGCTCGGCACGATCACCACAACGGGGTAGAGGAGAAAAAGCCACCTCAGCCCAAGTGCAGCGGTGGCGCTGAACGCCAGGATCTCGAGCGCCTGACCGAGAGGCCAGCCAAGCGCAACCGTGACCAGAAAGTGCGGGCGCCGGCCGCGAACTGCCCAGAGGAGCGCCATCCCGGGAAGGGCCACGAACACCGCGTCGTAGGCGAGGAATTTGACGATGTCGAACAGGCCCACGCTGGAGAGGAGCCACCCCGCGACGGCAACAACGATGACCAGTGCAGAGGGCCCGATGGCTCGTCGCTGCATTCGGGGGAGTATCGCGGGTTCAGGGTTGGACGGCACCCTCGGGTCTGCTGCCGACCGGCGCGACGGTGGAGAGCCCGTCGAGAATGCCGGTCACCACGCGGTCCAGGGCCGGGTTCAATCCGGGATCAAGATCGCTCGCCCGATCAACTCGAATTCGAGGGCTGCTCCGCCCGTCCTCGGTGACGGCGTCGAGGACGTTGTGAAGCCTGAAGAACAGCAGCACGGCGTAGCGCCGCGCAAGCTCGCGGATGCGATTGTGCTCCTCGGCGGCGGGTGGATCCTTGAGCAGGCGATCCGCCGCGCCCCAGTAGCCCGCCGAGTTCGATCGGGTCGATCGTGAAGCCTCGACCGCGGTAGTGGGTGTCCGCTGCCGTGATGACTGGCACACCACGCGCTGCCAGCTCGACGCCGACGGTGGAGGTGTACACCAACGCGAGACTGGCCTCATCCATGAACACGTACGAACTCGTGGGGTCGTCCGCCTGCACGACGCGGACGTTCGCGGGAAGAACCGGCACATGGCTGGAGATGTAGTCCGCCATGCGTTCGCGGGTCGGGTGGTTCTGCAACCTGATCTCAGCCGGGTGGATCCGGATAACCAGGTCAATCTCGGGGTGGCGTCTTGCCCAGTCGATTCCCTCGATGACCCAATCACCCATCCCGGGGAACGCGATCTCCCGCTCGAGGACGGCACTATCCCAGAGGATGTTGCAGAACATGACCACGAGCGGTCGCCCGGCATCGAGGTGCAGCTCTTGCCGGACCCGGTCCACGTCGTCAACGCGCACGCGCCAGAAGTTGTTGGGTACCCCGACGCCGAGGCGTCGCTGACGGAGGTACGCATCGATCGCCTCCAACTCATCCTCGGTGAGGGGTGTGTCGCGGACTCCTTCCCACGTGCCGGGCGGCACCTTCAGGTGAGCGGCAGGGGTGTCCGAGGTCACAACGATGCTGTCGTGGATGAACCCCTTCTCGTACGAGCTGCACGCGACGCCGCGCTGTCGAGCCAGGGCCGTCATGATCTGCTCGGCGAAGAACGTCCCGTTCAGCATGAACACACGATCCGGATGGGTTCGATCGAGGATCGCCCGCGCTCCTCGTGCGACGACCGTTCCACTGATTAGAAATGACCGGTACGTTTCGATGACGTCCGGCGTGTCCGGAAGCGTTCCTCGCGACAGGAACCATGCGACCGAGATGCGCACAAGCCGCCCCAGTGGAAGGCCTTGATCCACGTAGGACTCGCAGGCGCTGACGGTGGCGAGCTCACCGACGCGTTTGCGAGCGATGCTGACGCTCGCGCCGACGTCAAGGACGTCGCGAAGTGCGATGCTCTCGAATCCGGCTGCTCCGATGGCGCCGGCCGCGTACTCGCGACACGAGTGGCACGGCATCGGGGGGGCGGCCTCGACCGGCATCACCTCGCAGATCGGGAGACGGCCACCGCAGTGCGCGAAGATCGCTGCTCCGCCGCGTCGCTGCACCGCGTGTCCGAGCACGGTTTCGATGGCCAGGTGCGTCGACCACCCTCGCCAGCTCATGAACAGGACACGTTCGGCACCGGGTGCCGGCGGCGATGCCGTCCGAGCCAGTTGGCGCAACGCGTTCCATTCCGGGGGGTCAAACGGCCTCGGGAGACCGATGGCACCTGCAGCTTCGCGGCCCACGCCCCACACCTCACGCATTCGGCGCTTCCAGCGCGGGTTCCTCCATGCCCAGTCGAGGACGCGGCCACGTACCCGACCGCGGGGCGGAACCTCACTCATCTGCCCTGGCTCACCTTGAGGAACCTATCATCTGAGCGCATGTCGGCTCCTCGCGGCAACCCCATCGCCGGACTCGGAGAGACGGTCGGCTCCCCCTCGTGAGCGCTCGCGTGTACGGCAACCCGGAGTTCCGCATCGGGTCGCGGCGGGTCGGGCCGCGGCATCCGTGCTACGTCATCGCCGAGGCCGGCGCCAACCACAACCGCGATCTCGCGACCGCCTTCCGGCTGATTGAGGTCGCTGCGGCGGCCCGGGCTGATGCCGTCAAGTTTCAGACCTACACGGCGGAAGGGCTGTACTCGAGGCGGACGCCGGACATCAAGTACCTCAAGGATAAGGGCCTTGTCGGCAACGACGAGTTGGTGTGGGAGCTCATCAAGCGCGTGGAGATCCCCTGGGAGTGGCACGCCGACCTCGCTCGACATGCGGCCGAGCACGGAATCACGTTCTTCTCGACACCGTTCGAGGAGGCGGCTGTCGATGCCCTTGAAGAGGTGGACGTCCCCGCCTACAAGATCGCGTCGTATGAGGTGAACCACCTCCCGCTCATCGAGCGAGTCGCCCGCACCGGCAAACCGATGCTGATCTCGACCGGCATGGCGTCGCTCGGCGACATCGAGCGCGCGCTCGACACCGCGGCCGCCGCCGGGGCGCACGACCTCCTCGTCATGCACTGCGCGGTCAACTACCCGCCGCGGTTCGCCGATCTCAACCTGCGCGCCATCACCACGCTGCGCAGCGCCTTCGAGATCCCGGTCGGATGGTCCGACCACAGCCCGGGACACACAGCCGACGTGGTCGCCGTGACGCTCGGTGCATGCGCGATCGAGAAGCACTTCACGCTGAGCAGGGACCAGGTCGGACCGGATCATGCATTCGCGCTGGAACCTGCGGAGCTTGCGGGGATGGTGACGGCGATCCGGGAAGCCGAGGAGGCACTCGGCTCGGGTGTCAAGCGAGTCACCGAGGCCGAGGCCGATCTCTTCCGGCTCGCGCGTCGCAGCATCGTGGCAGCGCGCGACATACCAGCGGGGGGCGAGCTCGCCCGCTCGGATCTTGCCGTGAAGCGTCCCGGCTTCGGCATACCCGTGGATGCGCTCGATCAGGTCGTCGGCCGTCACGTCGCACGTGATGTCGCCGAGGATCAGGTCCTGCAGTGGGATGACCTGGTCCGCTGATCGATGACGGCGTCATACCGTGTTGCGCTCCGCCGCGTGCGCGAGGATGACGCCGACCTGCTGCTGGCATTGCGGAATGACCCCGATGCGGTCCGCTTCAGCATCACGGGGGAGCAGGTCTCGCGCAAGGAACACGAACGCTGGTTCGCGACGCGCCGCGCCGATCCCGACGTTCATCTCTGGATTGCCGAGGAGGACGGCGTTCCGGTGGCTCAGGTTCGTGTCGACGTGACCGGAACCCTCGGCGTGGTGTCCGTTGCCGTGTCATCCGCGCATCGCGGGCGCGGGCTCGGATCCGAGGTACTCCGCGCGACGGTTGACGAGATGCGCAGCGACGCGAGAGTGACTGCGCTGAAAGCATTGATCCATCCGGGCAATCCGCAATCACTTCGCGCCTTCGAGAATGCTGGCTTCCATCTCTCGACGGGAACCGAGAACGGCTTCAGCGTACTGGAGCGGAGCGTTGCTCGCAGCGAGCGTCAGTCGGACGGCTGAATGACCCCGGCTGCGGCCAGGCGTTCGAGAATCTCGACAATCGTCGCCGTCGGCGCGCCGGTTCGCTCGGCGAGGCGCTCCACATCGTGGTCGCCGTCACAGTACGCCAGGACGTTCATCATCACGCGCACATCGGTCGCACTTCCCTTGTAGCTCGTGGTCGGGTAGAGGCCGCGCGGACCGAGTTGCGGCTCTCCGGGAAGCACCGAGCGCCATCGCGGGCTCAACTCGAGCACCTCGATGCACCGGCGGATCACATCAAACCCACCCTGGAGTCCGGCGGGCGTGACGACATCGAGCCCGTCGAGGCTCGTGTGATATTCGGGAAACGTGCCGTATTTCGAGCGCATCACCGAGCACACCGGAAGGTCGGCGCCGGGCGAGCACCATTGCCGTTCATCACTGCCCCGCTCGAGGTAACTGTATTCGGTCCATCCAGGCGCCGAAGCATCGAGAACGCGCCGCGAGACCCAGTCCGCCAGCGTTCCGCCGAGTCGTGACGGAACATAGGAGTACGCGCGGTCGTCGCCGATGCACGTCACCACCCAGCCTGCGCGCACCCGCGCGCGGAGATGTTCGAGATGGCGGGAGAGATACACGATCGAGCCGATGGTTTCCGGCGCGAACACGAGCCGGTAGGTGTAGCGACGGCGTGGCAGTGCGGCGAGCCAGCGTCCGAGCGCTGTGGTGACGACCGGGCCCGACAGCTCGTTGTTCGCCATCGACGGGTGGCACATGTACGTCGAGAGCAGCACTTCGTCGTCGCTCTCGCCGTGGATCACAGCATCCGCGTAGGTCAACGACCCAGGTGCAAGGGTCGAGTCGATGACGACTCGAAAGGGTCCCGGACCGAGCCGTTCGCGATCGCTCTGGCTGAGGCAGAAGCCCCAGGAGCGCCTGTAGTACGACGTGACATAGGGGATCGAGTTCGGGTTGATCGGCAAGCGAGTGCAGATGCGGTTCGAGCTCCGCGAGATCCATCACGGCATCGACGGGCTCTGAGTATCCGACGACGTGGAGGTTCGATTCCTTGAAGTCGACGAGCCGCCGGCCCGAGTCATCGGCGATATACCCGTCGCGGATGTTCCACTCGTCGGGTACCGTCCAGTCCAGTGCCCGAGTGCCGCTCGGCACCTCGTGCATCTGGAGCGCGGGGAGCAACGCCTGAAGGTACCGAAGCGTCGCGCGCACGCCCTCTCCAGTCAGGCTCCGACAGATCGGAAACAGCTCGGCCGCCCAACGATGCATGTCGGCACCGGTGTCGACGCTGCGCGATCCCATGTCGCCGTTGGTCTCAGCTGTCATGTTCGACGCGAAAGAGGAGGCCTTCCGCGTTCCCCTCGTCGATGACCCGTTCAACGGCCGCAAACATCGCAGCAGCATCGATCACTCGGAGTCCACTTCCCTCGCCGGGTCGATCGCCGCTGTACAGGCGCTCCTCCCAGAGCAATTCGCCCATCGGGTCGACGGCAGTTTTGACCCCCTGCTGGATGTCGCGTACAAAGAGTCCATATTCACGTTGCGACTGCACCCCCGCCGCGTCGGTGTATCCGCCGGCGAACACCTTGTGGTAGCGGTACGGGACGCTCTTCATCTCTTCGACGTGGTGGTAGAAGGTCATGCTGTGCTGATCGGGAAGATCGAGCACGGCGATGCGTCCGCCGAGCGCGCGCAGCCTCGCGAACGGAGAGTCGGCCCCGTAGCCGCTGAAGTTGTCGATGCCCGCGAACTCGCCGGCGCGTGCGCCGATGGCTGCGAAGGAATAGATCGGATGCCCGGTTCGCACCGCCCCCTGCATGAGACGCGCCGTTTCCGTCAACACACCCATCTGGCTCGGCGTGCTGCGGATGTCGAACGGAACGCCTTCGGTGAATTGGAAGTTGAAGAGCGGGAGCAGCAATGTGCCGTCGCCTCCGACCGCTGCCTGAAAGCTCGCGAGAATCTCAGCGGCGACTTCGGACTTCTCGCTGCCGATGCATCGCTTGACAGTTCGTCGCAGGCTGCTGTGCACGAGAACCATGTCGCCCTGTCGAAGGCCCGCGCCGCGCCAATCCTGAGCAAGCGATTCCACAACCTCAGCATTCATCGTACGTCCCTCGTTTCCCGTGAGCCGTTGGTCGGGGTCCGATCATCGGGTTCGGCGCGGCGCAGGAGGGCCGCGGTGGCCATCCGCCGGCCGTGGCGTGCCTCGCCGCGTCTTCGCGCGACGCGCCGTTGCTGGCCGGTAAGTCCCGCTGCGGGAGTGGCGATCGTCCAGACGGCTTCAGCAGCGACCGACCGTGCGAGCAGACCTGCGGCGAAACGGCGCCTGCCCCGGTCAATGCCCACGCGCTCGTCGCCCGCCGGCCAGGCTGCCACCACCGCATCGAGGCGACTGGCGACCCTCTCGGTGGCGTGGCCGTCGATGTGCCCGAGCGCTTCCTCGTACCACTGCGAGCAGGGTGCATCCCGCATCGGAACGGGATCCTCGAGAAACCCGGCGAGATCTCGCGCTGACGAAGCGATGCGCAGGCAGCCGTCCGGTGCGCTCTCGAACGGGATGAGTCGCTGCCGGAAACGCTCGTATTGCTCGCCCCAGGCGGCATAGATCACCGTTTTCCGTGCCGCCACGAACTCGTAGAGCGCGGTTGACTGGAATCCGACAACCATGTCTGCCGTGACGATCAGCCTGCGGGTGTCGGCGTCGGGCTTGGCGACTGAGAAGCACTTGTCCCACAGCGCTCCGGCCGCGCGAGCAAGTCGTTCCTCCTCGGCGCGAACGTCCTGTTGCGGGTGACACTTGACCATCACCTCGCACGAGCCGGCTCGTGCGGCGTTCAGCAGGACCGCCTCAGTCTCGTCACGGAGCTGCCTCCAGGTGGATGGCCGTGCTTCGCTGCCGGCCCGCGGGACGTATGCGTCGAGTGCATACGAGAGGAACAGCACCCGCGGCCGCGAGGAGGGTCGACGATCGCTCGCGTCAGCATAGATGTCGAATCGGGGTTGACCCGTGACCTCGATGCGTGCCTCATCCGCACCCGCACGCAACCAGAACTCTCGGTGCCGAGCACTGCACACTGTCATGAAGTCTGAGATGAACGGTGCCGCCGAACGCATCAAGGCGCTGTGGGCTTGCATGGTGCCAGCCGAGACGGTTGTCTCCTTCTGAACCACGACGACCGGGATATCGAGCGCGTGAGCAGCCTCCGGCAGGCTGCGGACGTAGAAGAACGTGTCGGAGGGCAGAACGATCACGTCGAATGCCTGCTCGAGGTACAGGCGCCGCACCTCGCGGGCCAGCCAGGTCGCATACCGGCCGCGAGCAGGCTCGAGGTCGGGGCGGTTGTACGTGTCCAACCCTGTTGCGACGTCGCCTCCCAGCATGCGCAACGCCGGACGGCGCAGACGCTGATACGGAAAGCGCCGCACGTTGAGCCTCGGATTCGCCTCGAGCGCTCGAAGATCCTGATCGAAGTAGTGGTCGAGGGCCAGCACGCGGAGCCGTTCCATCAGCGCACGCGAGCGGCAGGACGAAGAAAGCCAAGGAGGGACGCGCGCTCGTCGGCGCTCATCGCAACTCCGACGACCCCGGCGACGTATACGACCCCAGCCGGAATGCAGCACGCCGCGATCGTGAGGAGCTGCGCCGGCTGGAACACCCAGGCCGTCGTGGCGAGCACCGCCGCGAACACGAGCGCCCAGAGCAGCATTGGCAGGACTGCATCGCGGACAAATTCGCGCACTCCCATCGACAGTAGGCCGAGAGCAAGCCGGATGTACAGCGGTGCGGTGATGCCGTAGCCGATGAGCGTGCCGATGATGACCCCCGAGATCCCGAGCGGTCGCACCAGGGCGATGGAGATGACGAGGTTGATCACCATCGCGGCCGTCGCGTAGAGGGCGATCGTGCGCATACGGCCCAACCCGATCGGGATTGTGTGGGCGATCGTGGCCGAGCTGATCACCAGCTGGTACACGAGGAACAGCTGCGTCGGGCCGCTCATGAAGGCGTACTGCGCCCCGACCCAGCTGATGATCAGTGGCCGGGCGAGGATCATCGCCGCGATGGTGGCTGGGAACGACAGTGCCAGCGTGTAGCGTGTGCCGCGGATCAGGAGGGCCCGCAAGCGAATCGTCGACTCCATCGCCGACAGGTTCGCCGCGGCCGGGACCACCGCCTGCGTGGTGAAGGAGAGCGGGTATGAGGCTGCGCTCTGCAGCCGGTTGGCGATGTCGTATCCGGTCAGCACAGACACCGGTGCGGCCGTTGCGAGGATGACCTTGTCCATCTGTGACCAGATCACCCCACTGATCGCTGCGACGAAGGCCCACACGCTGAACCCTGCCAGTGGTCTGAGTCCCACACGGCTGATCAGTCTTGGAGAGATGCGCAGTTCCGGGCATGACAGCCGCGCCATGACGGCGTACCCCACGGCCGAGAAGAAGCTGCTGGCGATCGTGACGGCGCCGAATGCAACGACGCCATGGCCGGTACCGAGCACCGCGACGACAGCCACCGCGTACAGCAGCGCTCGGGACATGTCGATTGCCTTGATCCTTCCGTACCGCTGGAGACCCTGGAGCAAGCCGTAGAAGGCAAGGCCGGGGAGGCTGAACAGTGCTTCGGCGGCAAAGAGCACGAACAGCAACCCCAGCGCAGTTCGGAGGTTCGCGGGCACATGAAACAGATGCGCTGCCACGACCGCAAGCACGAGCAGGACGATCGCTGCTGCGAGCGCGGTTCCGAGAAGGATCGCCAGCGCGGAGCTGACCACCTGGCTCATGCGGTCGCGGTCACCCCGCCCATCGGCGTCAGCGATGAACCGGCTCACTCCCGCCTGGAGACCGAGGTCGGAGATGCTCAGATAACCGGCCGAGACGGAGAAGCTCAAGGCGAGCACGAAGACGCCGTACGAGTCCATGCCGAGCTTGCGAATGGCGAAGGCGACGACGAAGAAGTTGATAAGCAGCGACAGCACCCCGACGATGCCGCTGATCAGGGTGTTGCGGAACACCCGGCGGCCGTGGGCGATCTCGGGCGGCGTCTCGACGGTCATCATCCTCCGAGATGCGTCATCCCGCGTTCGTTCGCTGTGCTGCGTCGCGCTGCGCGTGGTAACGCTCGTTCCGAGCTGGCAGCCTGCTCTGGTCGTGAAGCGCCGGGTCGCGTTCAAAGGCAGCGACCACCGCGGCGAATCCGGGCGGCGGCGACGACGGAAGCTCCGACAGCAGCCGCTCGACGCGGGCGAGGTCCGCGGGGACGTCCACAGTCAAACGGATCCAGGACAGATCGCGCTCGCACGCGACGCGGACGATGCGAAAGAGAGCCGGCTGCTCGCGGATCAGTGCCGTGACGTGTTCGCGCAGGTAGTCCGCAGTCGCCGCAGCGTCGAGTCGGTGCAAGCAGTCGAGCGTGAACACCTCGCAGTCGTATCCCTCGGGGTACGTCGGCGGCTCAACATTACCGGCATAGTCCGCATCGTGCTCAGCGCGTGCGCGGATCACCATGTCGACGATTTCCGGGTCGGTGAGCGGGCAGTCCGCGGTGATGCGCACGATCACATCGGCGCCGTGCTCGTGCGCGGCGAGCACATATCGGCTGAGCACGTCCTGTTCGGAGCCGCGCGTCACGCCGGCTCCTGATGCGGCGGCAAGCGATGCAACCTCGTCGTCGCCCGGACTGTCCGTGGTTGCCACCACGACGCGGTCGACGAGGGATGCCCGGCCGACCCGCTCGATGATGTGCGCGAGCATGGGCCGCCCCTGGAGGGAAGCGAGTACCTTGCGCGGAAACCGGGTGGATCCGCAGCGCGCCTGGATGACGGCGACGGTGGTCATCGAGTCACTGGCACGCCGGCGAGCGTGCACACCGCCTCGGCGACGCGCGATGCCCCATGACCGTCGACGAGGATACGACCGCGTGCTGCCATGTCCTCGCATCGAGATTCGTCATCGAGCAACTCCAGACACTTGGTGGCGAGGTGGGCAACATCCACCACCAGCGCACATCCTGCCGCCGCGAGCGCGACGGCCTGTGCCTTCTGGTTCGGTACCGCAGCCGTGATGACAGCTGGAATGCCGACGCATGCGGCCTGCACCGCAGTCGTGCCGGCGGCACCGACGTAGACCGTTGCGTCTGTCAATGCTTCTGCGAGGCTCGCCGGCGCCACGAGCCGGCGCTCACGCGGTTGGTGATCGCCGGTTTCGGCGTGCGCGTCGGGTCCGACGACCCTGACGACGTCGAGGGCTGCGTCCGCCTCGAGCAGCTCCCTGCTCACGCGAGCACCGATGCCGTCGAGGTCGGTCGCACCCGTGGAGATGAGGACGGTGCGTGGCGGACGGCCACCGCGACCCACGACCTCCCGCGCCTCCCGCAACGATGCACGGATGAGCGCGTAGGACGCTCCACCAAGGAAGGTGTGCGCGCCGTCGGGCTTCATATGCTCTCCCCCGGGCGACGGGTTGACACCGAGATCGCAGTTCGCCGGCATACGGAGGTCATCGACCACGGTGAGCGGTGCGCGGTCGCGGAGCGCCTGCTGCAACTCGACGTCGAAAACGTACCCGTCGAGCACGATGACATCCATCCGCGCCGCTGCAGCTACGGCTGAGACGCGCTCCGCGGTGCTACCGCGTTCCTCGATCGGTGTGAAGCCCCGATCGATCACGCGTTGCAGCAGCGGTCGATCGTCGTGGGGCAGGATGACCGACACGTCGATGTCCGGACGCAGCGCTTCCGCCAGGGCGAGCATGCGCTCGAGGTGACCAAGGCCCACGCCACTCCCGCAGTCCGCGGCGAGCAGCGCACGTGGGGTCACGGAGTTACCGCACGCGCCGCCGCCCACGCGTGTATCCGGTGCATCGCGATGACGACGTCATCCTGGTCGGACGCGGTCATCGCGGGGTACAGCGGCAGGGTCACGAGCCGCTCACACATGCGCTCGGCCTTCGGTGCGGTCCCCGGGACGCCCCCTCGCTCGCGGTAGAGCGAGAGCAGGTGCACCGCCGGGTAGTGCAGCGTCGCCTCGATACCCTCCGCGCGCAGCGCATCGATGACGGTGTCACGGTCGCACCCGAAAAGGGCGGGATCCACCTCGACCGCATAGAGGTGCCACGCGCTCCGGCGACCGGCGGGGCGCGGTGGCAGGCCGAGCCCCGGGATGTCACTGAGCAGCGCGTCGTATCGATCCGCGATCTCGCTCCGCTCGGCGACGACCTCGTCGAGCCGGCGAAGTTGCGAGGAGCCGAGTGCGGCCTGGAACGACGTGATCCTGTGGTTGTCACCGAGCATCGTGACGTCGTACTTCCACAGCATCCCGGTTCGCTCTGCAGCGGTGCTCGTCATGCCGTGGTTTCGCAGCTGGGCGATGCGCGCGGCGATGCCGGGGTCGTCGGTCAGGCACGCGCCACCCTCGCCGGTGGTCATCTGCTTCACCGGGTGGAAGCTCAGCGTCGTGATGTCGGCAATCGATCCTGCCGGTCGTGTGCCGAGGGATGCGCCGAGTGAATGCGCGCCGTCGGCAATGACGGGGAGCGGTCGCGGCAACGCAGCTTTGAGTGCCGGAACGTCTGCGGGCAGGCCCGAATAATCGACGGTGATCACCGCTTTGGTCCGCGGGGTCACGGCGCGCGCCACCGACTCGGGGTCGAGGCACCGATCGTCGCCGATGTCGGCGAACACCGGTGTGGCACCGGTACGAAGCACCGCGTTCGCGGTGGCGACGAAGGTCAGCGGCGTGGTGATCACCTCGTCGCCTGGGCCGACACCGAGGGCCAGCACGGCAAGATCGAGGGCGACACTTCCATTCGCGACAGCCACCGCGTTCGCCACCTTGCAGCGCGCCGCAAGCGCGTGCTCGAAATCGGCGATCGCGGCGCCCCCGGTGAGTGTTCCGGAGCGGAGTGCCTCGACGACTGCGGTCACGTCACTCTCTTCGAGTTGATGGCGCCCGTAAGGCAGGGGCTGAGCCCGGATCGGTGTGCCCCCGGCGATCGCCGGCCGACCGGTGACGCTCATCCCGCTCGCGTGGGGAGCGCTGCCGTGGTCTGCGGCACGGTTGCCAGGAGCTCGCGCAATTCAGTGATGTCGAGCCACTGCTTGTTCGTGTCGCTGCTGTACACGAAACCCTCGTCCACCGGCGTGCCGTCGCTCGCGTCGTGCCGTGTCCAGAATGCGTGCTCGGGCTCGACGATGTAGCACCATCCATGGTCGCTGGTGTGGCGCGATTCCTCGGGCGTGATCAGCAACTCGTGGAGCTTCTCGCCGGGCCGGATTCCGGTGTAGCGAATGGGGACTCCGGGAGCGATCGCCTCCGCGAGATCGAGGACGCGCGTGCTCGGGATCTTCGGCACGAAGACCTCGCCGCCCGACATCGCGACGAAGCAATCGGCCACGAACTGCACGGCCTGGTCGAGCGTGATCCAGAAGCGGGTCATGCGCTCGTCCGTGACGGTCAGCTCGCCGGTACCGGCCTGGTCGCGGAAGAGCGGCACGACGCTGCCGCGCGAGCCGACGACGTTGCCGTAGCGCACGCAGGACAGGCGTGTGTCGTGCTTGCCGCTGTAGACATTGGCCTGCACGAACAGCTTCTCCGCGCAGAGCTTGGTGGCGCCGTAGAGGTTCACCGGGCTCACGGCCTTGTCGGTGCTGAGCGCCATGGCGCGAGGGATGCGAGCGTCGATGCAGGCCTGCGCGACGTTCTGCGTGCCGAGGATGTTGGTCTTGACCGCTTCGAACGGGTTGTACTCGCAGACCGGCACGTGCTTGAGCGCGGCCGCATGGATGACCACGTCAACGCCGTCGATCGCGCGCCGCAGGCGGTCGATGTCGCGCACGTCGCCGATGAAGAAGCGGAGCCGGGGATCGTCGAACTTCCGCTCCATGTCCGTCTGCTTCAACTCGTCGCGGCTGAAGATGCGAATGGCGGCCGGGTTCCACCTCGAGAGCGCGGTGCGCGTGAAGTGCTGCCCGAATGAGCCGGTGCCTCCGGTCAGCAGGATGGTCCGCCCCTCGAAGTCGTTCACAGCTGGTCCTCTGTCGGTGTTCGCATGGCTCGCGGGTAGCCTACGGGAGACCGGCCCTGGGCGGCGCATCGCACTGGTATCACAGTGGTATCATACTGGGATGGCACTCACACTTCGAACCGACGACGAGATGGAGCGGGCGCTCACGGCCCTCTCCGAGTCCGAGGGTGCATCGCGCCAGGAGGTGATCCGGCGGGCCGTGCTCGAGCGGTACGAGCGTGCCGGGCACGTCACCCGGGTTCAGGACAGCATGGCGCGGATGACCGATCGCTGGGGCGACGTCCTCAAGCGACTCGGGGAGGCGTGAGCGCTGTCGAGTATCTGGACATCGAGGATGCCCTGCGCATGGTTCGGGGGCTCGGCATCGGCCCCGTCCGCGACCTCGGCCTCCTCAACTCCGCGCTCGCGCGCCCGCGATCCACGGCATTCGGCGAGGACGCGTATCTGAGCCTGGCGCTGAAGTCGGCGGCACTCCTGCACTCGGTGGTCGGCAACCACGCGCTGGGCGACGGCAACAAGCGCCTTGGACTGCTCATGACGGCCGTCTTCCTCGACCTGAACGGATGCACGCTCGACCTGACCGACGACACCGCCTTCGAAGTGGTCATCGACGTCGCGACGGGAGCGGTCGCTGCTGAGGCGATCGCCGAGCGCTTGCGCGTCCTCGCCCGATAACGTCGCCGGACGCTCCAGGCGGATGTAAGAAACAGCCCACCGTCGGCATATATGGATGTGAGGGTCATGTCCGACCTCGACGGCACTCAGATGAGTCAGGAAGCGAAGGAATTCGACGCCCTGTACGAGCGGTGGTTTTCCGCCGTCTGGTCCTACGTAGTCAGCCGCGTTGGGCACCAGGCGGCGGAGGATGTCGTGAGCGAGACATTCGCTGTGGCCTGGAGGCGCCGAGCGGACATCCCGCCCGATGTCCTTCCGTGGTTGCTTCGGGTTGCTCGCAATGTTGTGTTCGCGTCCTATCGGAGGGAGGCCCGCCGCCGGCTCCTGGACGCTGAGCTGCGCAGCTGGATTGCGCGCGCCGGCATGGCCGAGCCCGACGTCGCTGAGTCCGTTGTCGATCGCGACCAGGCCCTCATCGCGCTCGCGAGCCTCTCGGACAGCGATCGCGAACTTCTGATACTCATTGCGTGGCATGGGCTTTCGCCCCGCCGCGCGGCCCACGTGCTCGGGTGCTCACGACCGGCGTTCTTTGTCCGCCTGCATCGCGCACGCGGCCGGCTGGAACGCGCACTCAGGCGGCACGTCGCGCCGAGGATCCGACCCATCTCCACCCGCTCCACTCACAGCGAGGACGTATCGCGATGACCACTCCAACGGATGCCGTGACCCTCCTTGAGACGGCACGCCCGGCTGATCTCGACGCCGCGGACCCGGACGTCCGGGAGCGCGTCTACCGTGCTGCGATCGCCCGGCCGTCGACGGTCACGCCGGATCGACAGTCCCATGGGCGACGCCTTGTGATCCCGGTTGTCGGCGCAGGGGCGCTCGCCATTGCCGTGGTCGTCGCTCTGGGGGTGCAACTGGTGCGCCCCGGGACCACGCCTGCGCATCCGACCGCCCCGGCATCGACCGGTCCGGCGCACTCGTCGCCGCCGGGAGCGTCCACCGGCAGCGCGAGTGCGGTGCTCCTGGCAGCGGCGGACGCCGTCGAGAAGTCGCCAAACCCGACGGTCGGCAGGTACTGGAACACGAACACCCTGATATTCCAACTGGGGAACAGCAGATCACCCAGCTCCACGGTGTTCGTCGACCACTGGATCGCCCGGTCTCCGAACGAACAGAGCTGGCTCAGCATGGGAATCGCGGGTGGTCCGGGTCACCTGCAGGCGGCCGGATCCGCGGCCGACGACCCCCTGGATGCGCTGTTCGACGTTGAGGATCGATTCCTCACATACGCGCAACTCCAGCAGGTGCCCTCCAACCCGGAGGCGCTGCGCGCGTACGTGCTCGCGATTCCCCAGGATCATCCGAACCTGCCGCCCGAACCGGTGAGCGACCGCCTCTTCGGTGCATGCAGCGCTTTGGCCCAGACGCCTGTTTCGCCAGCAGTCCGGGCAGCCTCCTTCCGTCTGCTGGCAGGGCTGCCGAACCTCACCGCGGTCGGCGAGGTGACCGATCCACTCGGTCGCCTGGGCGTCGCCGTCGTCGCCACGTTCACCGGTGGGACGGCCGTGGAGTTGATCATCGATCCCACCACCGGAGCGATGCTGTCGCTCGAGAACGTCTCCGGAACCGGCGGCGATGCCACAGTGAGCTACTCGGAGACGCTTGTCAGCGAGGAGTGGACCAACGTGGTGACGGCGCCCTAAACCGTCGGGTCGAACAGGATCTCCCGGACCTCTTGAGCACAGCGGCAGGCGACGGCGAACTTGGCCGCCCATCCCAGGGCCTCCTCGCGTGACGGCACGTCGACGATCGCGAATCCGCCAAGGTACTGCCTGCTCGCGGAGTGCCGGCCGTCGGTGACCGTCCCGTCGGTGGCCACCATGCTCGTCTCCTCGTGGTCAGTGAGCCCGCCGCCGAACACCCAGACGCCGGCGTTCTTGGCCCCCTCGACCACCGCATGCGCAGCTTTGTCCACGTCTGGCAACTCCTCCTCGGGGAAGGTCATCGCGCCGTCATCGAACGAGATCAGGTACCGCGTCATCGCATCACTCCCGGTCCCGGCGGCCTCCACCTACCGCCTCTTCCCTTTTGCTCCCGATTTTCTGGCGTAGTACAAGACATCGTGTACATCACCTGTATCCGATTCCTCAGTGCAGATCACGTTCACGCCACAACGCCGCAGGTGACCAAGCACTTTCGCCTTGCGCGTGAAATACATGGCATGTTTGTAGGGCGTTGATGGCGCAGTTCGTTCGCTCGAGGAGCTGCCGTCTGCCGGCGGGCTGCCTCCGCGGCGCTGGCCTAGAACTCGAGCTATCCCGTCGATCGCTCGTCGGCGGAGGAGGGCAGTCTCATAAACAGCGCGCCGCATCGGGGGGAGGCCGCTCGGAACATGGATGACAGCGACGCCACCTGGCCTCAGGATTCGGCTGAACTCGGCGAGGTAGCGCTTGGTAAGGCGCGGCGGGACATGCATCAACACGATCCGGGAATACACGAAGTCAAATGTACTGGCGTCGAAGAGCGTCAGATCCGGCGACGTGTTCTCGTGATACTGACAACGGTCCCCATGGTGATTATGTTGGTTTGCGAGGCGAATCATCGATGGTGCGATGTCGACACCATCGACCCTGTCGAAGTATGGAGCCAGCGCCTGCGTGACACGGCCAACCCCACAACCAAAATCCAACGCCCGTCCGCGTTGGATCGAGATATCCAGACCTTTCAGCCGATCGAAGAGCCGGGTCACCTCGTCCTCGCCCGTTGCAAAGAACGCGCCTGCGTCCCAACGATTACCACGCGTTTCGGGTGTGCTGAGAATTGCCCACATCGGGTCGTCCTGACCCAGGGTCTCCCAAGTGTCGCGAAGCTTCTCGATGCCGCTCATCTCAAATCATCGTAGCGACTCGAGCGGCAAGCGACCCCGCCGCAGACTGAAGCGCGGCACGCTGGTCCGCCGCGTGTTACCGGGTGGACCATCTCGATGATCTTTGTGGCCGAGAACTGCTGGAAGTGAACGATCGGCGTCCAATGTCTCCAGCCTGCGTGGCGAAGTGGCGCAGCTTGTGAGCGTGGACATGGACGCCGCTGCGCTCGCTCAGGCGTCGTATCAACCGCTGGCACCCATGTGACCGTGAGCGGCAGCGCCCCAGGTCCAAAATGTCGGCGATGTCGTGAGACATTTGGCCACGATGTCTTGCGACATCACATTGGTGGAGCGGAGCGGATTCGAACCCCTGACCTCTGCCGTGCGAGGGCGCGGATACGAATTCGAGTTCGGGGTGGCCCGATTTCGCCTGTTTTGATCGGTTCCCTCGCCATGGTGGACATGGCGAGACAGGCGCGGGCAGTGAACGACGCTCAGGCACAAAGAAGCTCTATGGATGTATCGGGGAGGGCATGAGGATATCTAGTTGTACCATGAGCAGATAGCTCTGATAGACTATCCTAGATATCCGAAGGAGGCGGCATGACTGCCAGAACCGAGGCCAATCGCGAGCGCAAGACCACAATCGCCGTGGATCGTCAGGCCGCCCGTGAGGCGCAGGACGAGCTCGGTACCAGCACTCTCGTCGACACAGTGAACGGTGCTCTTCGCGAGGTCGCCGCCCGGGCTTCCCGCCGAAGGTTCGTCGAGAGGCTCTCCCAACACAAGGACATCGAACTCGACGACCCCGACGTGATGCGGTCCGCCTGGCGCTGATGGCGGCCTACCTAGCCGACAAGAGCGCGCTCGTTCGGGTTGGCTTAGAGGGTGCCGAATGGTTGGCGGCCGAGATCATGGACGGCAACGTACGGCGCAGCTCGATGACCGACCTTGAGATCTTCTACAGCGCCACGAGCCACAGCGCCCTCCTCGAGGTCATCGAGGAACGGCAGGCGGCGTTTCGGCTCGTGGATACCCAGCAGGAGGATTGGGACCGGGCTGTCGAGGTCATGGCGCTGCTCGCCAAGAAAGGCAAGCATCGCTCAGTCGGAATCCCCGATCTCCTCATCGCCGCGGTCGCGGAGCGTCACGAGCTCACACTCGTGCACTACGACAGCGACTTTGATCGTGTCGTGGAGGTCACAGGCCAGGAGACTCGATGGCTGGCGCCCCGTGGCACCTGGTAGCCGAGGGGAACTGGACGCTCGGGTCGTGCTCCTCTTTGCGGGAAAGCACCAACATCCGCTCAACTCACTCGGCTCGTTGAGGAGCCTTACTCCGACGCGAAACGGACCAGGCGAGCGCCGCTGCACGTGAATGTGTAGGTCACGCCTCCAGCAGTGATGGCACCGGACGATTGCTGCGGCGTGGACGACGAGCTCGAGGCACCGCTGTGCCCGCTGGTTGACTGAAACGACGTCCAGATCGGCGGCGCTAGTACCACCCCTCCCGGCAAGCCAACTCCAGGGAAAGTTGGTTGACCCGCGACCGGCAGTCAGTGCGGCAACTGGTGCAAGAGCCAGACGACCGCGGCAAGAATGATGCCCATCTTGAGCGCGAGTCCACCGGCGCCGACACCGATGACGAGCCATCCTCTCCAAGTTCGCGGGCGTCGTCGCCACTTGCGCGCTCGGGGTTCAATCAACCGCGTCGGCGCGGGCCGCAACGGCCGTCATATCCACCAGTTCGACGATGATGCCGTTCGGATCTGTGACCTGGAAGGCGCGCTCACCCCACTCCTCCACCCGCAGCGGCATGGTGATGGGAACCCCTTCGGTGGCGAGGCGAGCCATCTCGCCGTCCAGGTCCTCGACGACAAAGGCGAGGATCAACCCAGTTGCACGGTTGTCGCGCTGGTCATCGGGCAGTATGTCCAGACCCCGTCGTAGGAAGACCACGGTCATGCCGACGTCGTTGCGTCTGAGGGATACGAAGCCATCGGCGACCATCCCCTCTCGGAAGCCGAAGTGCTTTGTGAGGAACGCGCTCGACGCGCCGATGTCCTCGACATTCAGCGAAACGGCGGAAGCGGTGATCTGCATGGGTCTCCTCGAGATTGACGGCTGGGCCCGAAGTTCAAACCGGTTCTGCAGTGTACTCCGTACACCGTACAATGTACAGCGTCCACTGTGAGAAGCTGTGCCGATGCCCGCCCCTAGAAGCAGTGCCGGCGACCCCGCGCGGACTTTGGAGCTCCTCTGGCGAGATTCCGCCGCCACCTCGCGGCGAGGGCCCGCTCAGGGCCTCAGCGTTGACGCGGTCGTCGTGGCTGCAATCGCCCTGGCTGACAACGAGGGCTTGGAGGCGGTGACCATGCGGCGGGTCGCCGAAGGACTCGGCGTGGCACCGATGACCCTATACACCTACGTGCCCAGCAAGGCCGAGCTCCTGGACCTGATGCTCGACACGGCGTACGGCTGGATGCCCCGCACGGACACCAGCGGACGGTCTTGGCGGGAGCGGCTCGCGGCCATTGCCGACGAAAACCGCGCCTTGTACGAGTCGCATCCTTGGGTGGCCAGCGTCTCTACAGTCCGTCCACCACTCGGCCCGGGCCTGATGGACAAGTACGAACACGAGTTGCGCGCGTTCGAGGGCTTGGGGCTCGGCGACGTGCAGATGGACGCGTCGCTGACCTTTCTCCTCAGTTTTGTGCGGGCCTGCGCGCAAGGCGCCTCGGAGACGCGAGGTGCAAAGCAGGACAGCGCGATAGACGATGCGCAGTGGTGGGCCACCAACGCTCCGTTGCTTGCTCGCGTTTTCGATGAGAGAAGCTATCCGACTGCCGCGCGCGTTGGCGCCGCAGCCGGCGCTGCCCACGGCAGCGCGTACAGCCCCGAACATGCCTACAAATTCGGTCTCGAGCGCGTCCTCGACGGCCTCGCCGTGCTCGTGGACGGCAGCGCCTGAGCCATATCGAAGTCGAGTCCGTCAATGGGTGTTTGCCTGCCAGAACAGCGCAGCCGAGTTGGCGCAGTTTCTGCGCCCGCCATCGCGGCCATACCAGATTTGGAGCGAAGGGGATTCGAACCCCTGACCTCTGCGGTGCGACGGCGCGCGTACGAATTCGAATACGAGGAGGGCCGAAGACAGCCTTTTGATCTGTCCCTCGCGATGGTGGACAGCGCGAGGCAGGCGGAGACGACGCGCGACTGCCGTCGTCTGGACGCCACACCCGCCAGAGGCCTCAAATCGCCGCGTTGCTATCGGTACTGACAAGTGTATGTACAGACGTCCATACTATGAGGTATGGAACCGAGGCGCGTGATCTGGCAAGAACACAACCTGCGCCATGTCACCCAGGACCACCCTGAGCGACGCGTCACACGGGAGGGACGTCGACGATGCACTCGCAGACCCTGAACGCCAGGAAGAGGACGACCCTTCACACGGAACCACCGTCGCGCTGGGCCGGAACCGGGCCGGCGATTCATTCGTCGTCGCCTTCATCGAGCTATCGGACGGCAGTGCCTTTCCGGTTCACGCGCGCCGCGGCACCGCAAAGCGATAGGAGAGACAAGCCATGACAGCACGACCACACGAAGCCGACGAGACAATTGTGTCGGCGCAACACTTTCACGATCCGTATGACGCCATGAGCGATGACGAATTCGACGCTTATGTGGGGCGGCTCTTCGATCAGCCGCAAGGCCCGACACGATCGGTTACCGTGCGGATGCCAGAGGCGCTTCTGTCACGTCTCCAAGACATGGCTGCGCAGCGTCACATGCCATACCAACGGCTCATGAAGCGCATGCTCGAAGAGTCCGTCTCCGGCCTCGAGCGTCGCGCGTCGACATCCACGACCTCGCGTCGAACCAAGCCGAGGCCGCCGTCCTGAGACGAGTTTTCGAAGGAAGCAGCGCACTCGCCAATCTTCCGCACGAAGGAGGCCCAGCAACCGATGACGGCGCCCGGAAGGCCGTGTTGGTCGGCGCGGGCAACACGTAAGCTCGCAACCAATGGTCGGCCCTCTTCGTGGAGCACGCCCATGGCCGAGTTTGGTGGAGCGGAGGGGATTCGAACCCCTGACCTCTGCCGTGCGAGGGCAGCGCTCTCCCAGCTGAGCTACCGCCCCGAGACAGACGTCAGACCGAGGCGTTTCGCAGTATAGGGCGGCTGCTCAGGATGCCTAGGACGTGGGGGTGCGGCTGGCGAAGAACGTCTTCACGGCCTCGGCCAGCGCCGGCAGGTTGAACGGCTTCGGGAGCATCCCGTCGGCGCCTGCGAGGCGGGCCTGCTCGGCCTCCTCGGAGAGGGCGCTGAACATGAGCACCGGGGTCTGCGCGGTTGCGGCGTTCGCCCGGATCCTGCGGCATGCCTCGATCCCGTCGATGCCCGGCATCATGATGTCGAGGATGATCAGGTCGGGGACGTCGGCGGCGGCCGTCGCGACCGCGGCCTCGCCGTCGGAGACGGTCGACATCTCATAGCCCTCGAGGGCGAGATAGCGGGAGACGACGGACAGCACGCGCGGGTCGTCGTCGGCGAGCAGAACGCGCGGCCGGGACATTGGCACCATGGTAAGGAGGCGGTCCCCAAACGGGGGGTCCGCGTCCATTCCTTTACAGATGCGCAGGAACCTCGGTGCAGCGGCCGTCCTCGGCCCGATGGCTATACTCGCCCGCAGGCATGTCGAGCACCCCGGCGTCCCTGGTTCTCTTCGGGATTGCTGTCGGCGCATATACCCTGGCCGTGGTCGCGTTCGTGCTCCATCTCGCGTTCCGGAAGCGCTGGCTCGGCGATGCGGGGATGGCGCTGGTGCTCATCGGCTGGCCGCTGCACTTCGCCTCGATCTTCACCCGAGCGCTGGAGGCCGGCCACTGGCCGCTCGGCAACATGTACGAGTACTCGACCGGGATCGCGTTCGTCATCGTCACGGTCTGCGTCGTGCTGATGGTCCGGGCCAGGATGCGCCTGATCGGCCTTCCGGCGATGATCGTGACGGTGGCCCTGATGGGCGTCGCCTACATGCTCTACGTTCCGCCGGGGCAGCTGGTCCCGGCCCTGCACAGCTACTGGCTCACCATCCACGTGACCTCGATGGCGACCTCGTCGGCGGTGCTCAGCTTCTCGTTCTTCTTCGGGATGGCCTACCTCGCCAAGCGCTGGGCGGACAACCGGGTCCTCGCGGTGGCGCCCGCGGCCGCGCCCGCGAGCGTCAGCAGCGGCGGTGTGGCGACCATGACCATGGGCGGTGGCGGCGGTGGTTCCGGCGCCGGCCTCGGAGCTGCGGGCGGCATCCGGAGCCCCCTCGCGTCGTGGCTGCACCGGTCCCTGCCGAAGGCGTCGATGCTCGACAGCTGGAGCTACCGCTTCGTGATGATCGGGTTTCCGATCTGGACGTTCGGCGTGATCTGCGGCGCCATCTGGGGCGAGCACGCCTGGGGCAGGTACTGGGGATGGGATCCCAAGGAGACGTTCGCGTTCATCACGTGGGTGATCTTCGCCATCTACCTGCACGCGCGCGTGACCTACGGCTGGAAGGAGAAGCGCGCGGCGATCATCACCGCCTTCGGGTTCGCCGCGATTCTCTTCACGCTGTACGCGGTCAATCTCTGGATCGCCGGGCTGCACTCGTACGCCCGCGCCTGAGAAAGCCTCGACCTCGCGTCTGAGCTGGCGCATTCCGGTTTCGGCCGGCGCAGTCGCATGTGAGCCGACACGCTGCCGGATGAGTTCAGCCCACGCCCTCGTCAGGGCGCGTTTCCACGACTGGCCCTTGAGCGCCGGAGCGCATCGAAGCGGACGAGACAAGCACCGCGGCTAACCGCGACGCTGCCACCTCGTCTTCTTCAGCATCTTCTTATGCTTGTGCTTGCGCATTTTCTTGCGCCGCTTCTTGATGACGGAACCCATCTGGCTCCGACTATAACGGTCTGAGGCGTTTGAACGCCGCGCGCAGGTCCACCGCAGTGGTCTCGAGGTGCTCGGGCAACACCTTCACGTCGCCGAGCACGGGCATGAAGTTGGTGTCCCCGCCCCAGCGCGGCACCACATGCAGGTGCACATGCTCGACGCTCGCTCCCGCGGCGGCACCCTGATTGATCCCGATGTTGTAGCCGCCCGGGTGCATCGCCTCGGTGAGCGCGCGGACGGCGCGCTGTGTCGCGGCGAACATCGCGGTCCCCTCATCGGAGGACAGTGAGACCAGGTCCGGGGCGTGGCGCAGCGGGACGATCATCAGGTGGCCGCTGCTGTACGGGTACCGGTTCAGGAGGGTGAACGTGAGCTCATCGCGGTCCACCACCAGCGAGGCATCGGACGCGCTCGCGGCGGCGGCAGCGCACAGGAAGCAGCCCGCGTCCGCGGGATCCGGGCCGGAGGAGACGTAGGTCATGCGCCAGGGTGCCCAGAGCTGCCTCACGCCGAGGACGTTAGCCGACCGCGGTCGCCGCGGGTCTCGCCAGGACCGGGGAACCCGGGCCACGCGCGAGCATTCGGGGATGCCACGCCTCGAGGCAGGCCGCGACCGCCGCCACGATGAGCGCCCACGCCGCGAGCTGGCCGGGCGGGAACGCCCCACCGTCGATGAAATCCACGAACGCGGCGGCGGTGATGAGCGTCCAGACGCCCACCACGGCAAGCTGTCGCTCCCCGGCGATGGCGATCGCCCAGATGAGCACCGGGGCGAGCATGACGAGGTCCTGCGCGTAGGCGTGCGGCGCGCCGACCAGCGACAGCACCGCCGCCGCGATCAGGGCCCGATCGAAGCGCTCGGGACGGCGGCGCGCGAGCACGCCGAGACGCCAGGCCACGACGCAGGCCGCCGCGGTGCCGGCCAGTCCGATCACCTCGCTCGCCGTCCCGTTCCCCGCGATCGAGCCCGGGATCGCGATGAAGCTGAGCATCCGGCGCAGATCCCAGGCGCCCCCCTGCGCGGTCGCGAGCCCGGCGAACGCGGCAACGCCGGCCGTGCCGACCGCGGCCGCGCTCGCGATGGCGAGGGCCGCCACACCGGCGAGCGCACCGCCGATGACACGCCGCTGCCCCCAGCCGATCAGGAACGCAGCCAGCCCGAGCGCGAGGTGCGGCTTGGCCACCCCGGCGGCGAGGACCAGGATCACCGCCCCACGAGCCTCATGCCCGTGGCGCCAGTCGCGATACGCCAGAGCCAGACCGAGCGCCGTGAGCGACGTCCACTGGCCCTGGAGCAGGAGCGTCCACGTCCCCATCGAAGCCAGCGCCGTCATTCCCGCGGCGACGCGCGAGATCCTCGGCGTCGCCTCCGGCCACGGAGCGGACCGGACGGCCACGAGCACAGCCAGCGCGAGGATCGCGAGCGAGAGCGCAGTCCAGAGCCGGTAGGCGGCAGTGAGGCTCAGCCACGTGACGGGAGCCACCAGCACGGCGGCCGGCGGCGCGTCGACGAAGGGGACGGCGCCGTTGTGGACGGGCGCGATCAGCTGGTCGCGCAACGCGGTCTGCGTGGCCGCATCGTATACGGCGGCGCCTCCGGGATGCCGGAGCAGCAGCCCGGCAACGTAGGACGACGTGAAATCGGACCGGTCGACGTCCGCGGTGGGCAGCCGCGCCCAGATCAGCACGTAGGCGAGGAGGAGGGCAGCCGCGATCGCCATGACGAGGCGAGCCTGCCTGGCTTGCGCACCCACGCCACGACGCTACCAGCCCCGTGGCGCTCCGCAAGCCGATGCGACCGGAGCGTGACCCGCCTGTATGCCGGTCAGAGGAGCGTGAGAGTGACCTCGACGTTGCCGCGCACCGCGTTGGAGTACGGGCAGCGCTGCTCCGTCTCGGCGACCAGGGCCAGCGCCTCGTCCCGATCCGAGATCGACGGCAGGGTGATGACCAGCTCGACCGCGAGTCCCAGACGCCCGGCGCCGAGCGGTCCGATCCCGACCTTGGCGGTGACGACCGAATCAAGGACGTCGAGGCCCTTCCGGCGCGCGATCCCGATCATCGCGTTCTGCCAGCAGGCGCCGTACCCGAGGGCGAAGAGCTGCTCGGGGTTGGTGCCCGGGCCGCCTGGGCCGCCGAGCTCGGTCGGCGAGCTGAAATCGACCTCCAGCCTGCCGTCCGACGTCGCGCCGTGACCCCGGCGACCACCCGTCACCGTTGCCTCGGCGGTGTAGAGAACCCGCGGCCGCTGCGCGTCTTCGCTCATGACTCCTCCGATGGGTTGCCCTGACCTTGCTGCAGCACCCATCTTAGGAACCGCTTCCCGATGACCGCTCGAGAGCTAACCGGCCACCTTCGGCGCCGCCCCGTCGGATCGGAACGGGCGTTTCGCATCGGTGCGGAGGCGCACGACGTCGAATGGTTCGGCTGCAACGACGACGCGATCGCGCCCGAGCTGTTTCGCCGCGTACATCGCGCGGTCCGCTGCCCCGAGCAGCTGGTCGAGCTCGTGTCCATGGTCCGGATACGTCGCCACACCGATCGACGCGGTGAGCCGGCCGAGCCCGGCACCGTCGGGAAGTGCGAGCTGGCTGATCGCCTCACGCACGTTCTCCGCAACCGCAGCGGCGCCTCGCGAGTTACAGTCGTGCAGGAGGATCACGAACTCCTCACCGCCGCGCCGCACGACGGCGTCGGCGCCGCGCACCGCGGCGCGGAGACGCGTGGCAACCCGTTGCAGCACAAGGTCTCCTGCCGCATGTCCGCGGGTGACGTTCAGAGCCTTGAAGTGGTCGAGATCAAGGACGAGCAGCGACAATGGCTGCCCGTCGCGCGCACCGCGGACCAGCTCGCGCTGCGCCGCATCCTGCAGCCAGCGGCTGTTGTACAGGCCGGTGAGTGGATCGGTCATCGCCGCACTGAGCAGTTCCGCGTAGAGCTGGGCGTTGCGCCATGCAGCAGCGGCGATGTGCGCGAACAGCGAACCCGCCTCGAGCTCGCGAGCGCTGAACTGCGCGACGCCGATGCGCCAGCAGTTGATGATGCCGAGCTTGCGCTCCGCAGCAACAAGCGGGATGAGCAGCAGCGAACTCGTGCACCACCGCGGTCCCCGGGACCTGGCGCGCGAGCGGGTGCTCGGCGGTGTCGTCGATGTTCTCCGGAATCCCTTTCGCGAAGGCCCAGCCGGTGATCCCGGCGTCGAGCGAGAAGCCGTCGGCGAGGATCTCGTCCCGGTCGATCCCCGTGGCCAGCACCGGGTTGAACCGGTGCGTCTCGTAGTCGGCGACGTAGATGGCCATCTCGGTCACCGGAACCACGCGGCTCATCTGATCGGCCATGACGCCGAGGATGCGCATCGGGTCGTGCTCGCTCTGCAGCGCCAGCGCGGCGTCACTGAGAGCCCGTGCAAGGCCGCGCTGAACGCGAGACGGCGCCGGGTGCAGCTCCGGGATGGAAGCGTTCTGGGCGAGGTGCATGAGCGGACCCTGCGCGGCGGACCGGATCCTGGAGAGCGGCCGCTGCGCGAACCATCCCGGCAGCACCACCTCGACGTCGGGATGACCGTCGACGGGCTGCGCGAGCACGGGGCGTCCCAGGTGCCATCCCTGCCCGAACTGCACGCCAAGCGACTGGAGCGCCTCCTCCTCGGGTTTCGTCTCGATTCCCTCGGCGATGAGGCGCGCGCCGATGTGGCCGCCGAAGGAGAGCAGCGAAACCACCAGGGCGCGACGTGCCCGGTCGGTGTCGACGGCGTGGATCAATGACCGGTCGACTTTGATGAACTCGGGACGCAGCTCGGCGATCACACGCATGCTGGCGTGCCCCGCACCCGCGTCATCGACGGCGATGCGGTACCCGTGCGAGCGCAGGTCGGCGGCGATGCGCTGCAGATGCTCGAGGTCGGGAACCGGGTCACGTTCGCTGAACTCGAACACGATCGAGCTCGGATCGAGGCCGGCTTCCGCGACCGCGTTGTGCAGCGCTCGCATGCCGCGCGCGTTCATCAGGGTGCGGATGAGCACGTTGACGAAGAGATCGACGTCACCAAGATTTGGCGCCTCGCGCAGCGCGGCGCGGACGCAGGCGATGTCGACAGCCGAGCGGAGGTCGAGCGACGCGGCCGCCCCGAAGAGCTCGTCAGGGGTGGTGAAGTGCTCGGTCGGCGGAAAGCGCGCGAGTGCCTCGTAGCCGATGATCGTCCGGTCGTAGAGGCGAACGATCGGCTGGACCGCTGCGACGATGCGGCCGTCCTCGAGGAGCGCCGAGAGGCCGCGCCGGACCGCGGCCGAGGATCGCAGCGGCGAGGTTGGCGCGAACCGTTCCCCCGTCGAGCTGTCCACAGAACGGACCACGACCCGTTTGACGCTCACCTCGGTGAGTGTGCGACGAGGTGCTCGAAAACCCTGTGACGGCGCAGTCGCTAGGGAGCGAAAGTTCGCGGATGGTCGGACCGAGCCGCGCGCGGCGGCGTCAGGCCGTGGATTCCGCGATCTTGAGCTTTGTCCGCACCTGGTCGGAGAAGTGGCACGAGGCGAGGTGGCCGTCCGGCTTGACCTCGAGCGGCGGCACCACCTCCGCGCACACACCCGGAACCTGGGCAATCGGGCATCTGGTGTGGAACAGGCATCCCGACGGGGGGTTGAGCGGCGACGGGATCTCCCCGGAGAGCTCGACCAGGCGTCGCTTCGACTCGATGCGAGGGTCGGGCACGGGGATCGACGAGAGCAGCGCACGTGTGTACGGATGGTCCTGTGACGTGTACAGGTCCTCGCTCGGCGCCACCTCGCAGATCCGGCCGAGGTACATGACCATGACGCGGTTGCTGATGTGCCGCACCACCGAGAGGTCGTGCGCGATGAAGAGGTATGTGAGGTTGAACTCGCGTTGCAGATCCTCGAGCAGGTTGATGATCTGCGCCTGGATGGAGACGTCCAGCGCCGACACCGGCTCGTCGCAGATGATCACCTTCGGGTTGAGCGCGAGCGCGCGAGCGATCCCGATGCGCTGGCGCTGACCGCCGCTGAACTCGTGCGGATACCGGTTGTTGAAGTACGGATTCAGGCCGACCGTGCGCAGGAGCTCCTGGACGCGCGCGTCCTTCGCCTTGCCGCTGATCATCTTGAAGTTGACGAGGGGTTCGGCGATGATGTCGCCCACCGTCATGCGCGGGTCGAGCGACGCGTAGGGATCCTGGAAGATCATCTGCAGCTGCTTGCGCTGCTGACGCAACTTCTCCCCGCGCAGCTTGGTGATGTCGACTCCATCGAGGATCACCTCGCCCGACGTCACCGGGATCAGCTGGCTGATGAGCCGGCCCAGCGTCGACTTGCCGCATCCCGACTCGCCGACGAGCCCGACCGTCTCGCCCGGCATGATGTCGAAGGTCACCCCATCGACCGCCTTGACCGAGCCGTGCCCACCGGCGGTGAAATGCTTGACGACGTTGTTGACGCGCAGCAGCGGCTCCACGGCCGGCGCCGGTGACGGCATGACGTGGACGGCGGTATCAGTCACCGACGGCTGCCTCTGCGACCGTTGCGGTCACCTCTGCCGCTGGGAGCGCCTGCCGACCCTTGGGGTGAAAGCCGCTCGCGGCTCCCGGGCTCGTGTCCTTGATGTCGGCGGCGCCCATCTCCGCGTAGGCCTGCTTCATCCCCACCCAGCACGCGGCGTGCTGTTCCGGAGCGACCTCTTCGATCTGCGGGGCCTCGGTGAAGCAACGCTCGATGCGGAACGGGCACCGCGGATTGAATTTGCAGCCGGCCGGGAGATCGATGAGGTCGGGGGGCAGTCCCTCGATGGAGAGCAGGCGCTCGCGCCTGCTGGCGTCGATGCGCGGGACCGAGCGGAGCAGCGACCAGGTGTACGGATGCTGCGGCGCCTCGAAGATCTGCTCGACGGTGCCCTCTTCGACGATCTCGCCCGCGTACATGACCAGGACACGCCTGCAGAGGCCGGCGACGACGCCGAGGTTGTGGGTGATGAGGACGATCGCGGCCCCTGTCTGCTCGTTGAGGTCGCGGAGCAGTTCGAGGATCTGCGCCTGCACCGTCACGTCGAGCGCGGTTGTCGGCTCGTCGGCGATGAGCAGGTCCGGCTTGTTCGAGAGGCCCATCGCGATCATCGCTCGCTGCCGCATGCCGCCACTGAACTGATGAGGGAAATCCCTGATTCGACGCTCGGGATCGGAGACACGCACCTGCTTCAGCAGGTCGATGCTCCGAGCCTCGATGAGCTCGTTGGCGATCTTGTCGTGAGCGTGCATCGCCTCGTCGATCTGGTAGCCGACGCGCAGGACCGGGTTCATCGAGCTGAGCGGGTCCTGGAAGATCATCGCGATGTCCCGGCCCCGGATCCTGCGCAGCTCCTCCTTGCTCAGCTTGATGAGGTCACGTCCCTTGAACATGATCTCGCCGTTGACGATCTTTCCCGGGCGCTGCACGAGCCCGAGGACCGACATCGCGGTGACGCTCTTGCCGCATCCGGACTCGCCGACGATGCCGAGCGTCTCGCCCGGAGCCACGCTGAAGCTGACGTTCCGCACGGCCTTCACCTCGCCGTCGTCGGTGAAGAAGTGCGTACTGACGTTCCGGACGTCGAGGATCGGGTCCGTCACCGCCGTTGACGAGGATCGAAGGCGTCGCGCAAACCGTCACCGAGGAAGTTGAAGGCGAGCAGGGTGACTGAGAGCGCGATCGCGGGCCAAAGCATCATGTACGGCTCCAAGGGGAGCGCAGCATACCCCTCTGAAGCGATGGAGCCCCAGGATGCCAGCGGTTCGGGGATGCCGAGACCGAGATAGCTCAGGAATGCCTCTGTCAGGATCGCGATCGGGATGACGAACGTCGCCTGGACGATGATCGGGCCAAGCGAATTTGGGAGGATGTGTCCGAAGAGGATCTTTCCTGACTTCGCGCCGCTCGCCCGAGCCGCCTCGATGAACTCTCGCTCGCGGATGCTGAACGCCTGGCCGCGCACGAGACGCGCCATGTCCATCCAGACGGTCGCCGAGATGGCCAGCATGATGTTCCCGAGTCCACGACCGAGGACGAGGTACAGGACGATCGCGACGAGGATGCCGGGGATGCCGTAGAAGATGTTGATGAAGACGCTGATGACCGTGTCGACCCATCCGCGAAAGTAGCCGGCGATCAAGCCGACGACGACTCCCACGGTCAGCACGACCGCGGATGTCCCGACGCCGACGATGAGCGAGATCTGCGCCCCCTGCATCATCCTGCTCAGCAGGTCGCGGCCCAACTCGTCGGTGCCGAGCGGGTGCGCTGCGCTAGGCCCGAGGTAGGTGAGCGTGTCAGGCACGATGGTCGCCGGGTTGTACGGGGTCCAGAAGATCCCGACGATCGCGACCAGGAACAGCAGGATCAAGTAGACGAGCGCGGCCAGCGCGAGACGGTTTCGCCGGAGCCGGCGGAAGCCGTCCCGCCAGAGGCCGACCTGGGCCCGGGCGATCGTGCCGCCCGCGTATTCCTCTTCAAAGACGGGAGTCGCGATTGTGGCCATCAGTATCTGATCCTTGGGTCAACGACTGTATACAGAAGGTCGACGACGAGGTTGGCGATGCCGATGAGCAGCGCGTACACGGTGAACACGGCCACCGTCACGTTGTAGTCGGCCCCGAGTATGCTCTCGACGAATTCCTTGCCGAGGCCCGGGATGCCGAAGATGTTCTCGATGATGACGCTTCCGGTGATGATGCCGATGACGAGCGGTCCAAGGATGCTGATCACCGGGATGAGGGCGTTGCGCAGCGCATGGCGGACGGTCACCACTCGCGTCTTCAATCCTTTCGCTCGGGCCGTTCGTATGTAGTCCTGCTGCAATACCTCGAGCATCGCAGCGCGCGTGATCCTCGTCACCTGGCCGGAGGTGTAGAAGCCGAGGATGACCGCGGGCAGCGACAGCTCAACGAGGGTGCCGTATGTGCCGGTCCAGATGGCGGGATACGAGATGACTCCGTTGGTGAGTGTGGGGAGGAAGTAGCTGAAGATGAGGACGCCGAGGCCGGCGAGCACGAAGCTCGGCACGCTGTACCCGATGACCGCGATCGAGGTGAGCGTGTAGTCGACCCAGGTGTTCTGGCGCATTGCGGCAATAACGCCGAAGGTCGTGCCTATCCCGATCGTGATAAGCAGTGCTGTGCCACCGAGCTCTGCGCTGACGCTCAACTCGCGCATCACGAGCGGCGTGATCGGCAGGCCTCGAATCTGGAATGACACGCCGAGATTGCCCTGGATCGCGTTGGTGAGGAAGCTCCAGTACTGCACGAGGATCGGTCGGTCGAGCCCGTACTCGTGGAGGAGCAGCTGGAGCGCTGCTCCGTGCACGCGCTGGCTCTCGAAAGCATTGCCAGGGAGGCTGTGGACGGTGACGAAGACCAGGAATGACACCGCGACCAGCGTGAACACGATGAGCGCCAGACGCTGCGCGATGTAGATGAGGGTTCCCCGGGTCAGCATCTACCTGTTCCTCCCATGCTGCGATAAGGCGAAAGGCGCCCGGCTCGGTGCCGGGCGCCCTTCTATTCGGTTCTAGTCGACCTCTCTCAGTGAGAAAGCATCTTGATCTCGTTCCACCAGTGGTCGAAGGCGGTGTTCGAGCCGGCCCCGCTCACGTATGACTGGATCAGGAAGTTGCCCGACGAGTAGTAGAGGGGGATGTAGACGACATCGTTCTGCAGGATTGTTCCGAGCTGGTTGTAGAGAGGAAGCGCTGTCTGCAGCGGCTCTGCGTCGGCCTGCTTGAGGATGCTGTCGTACTGCGGATCGTCGAAGCCGCTGGTGTTCGCACCTTCAGACGTGGGGATCGCGCCCCAGAGGTTGTCGTACCAGTCCTGCGGGTGGTTGTAGTCGAACTGCCAGCCGTCACGCGACATCTCGTACTTGCCCGAGAGCCGGTTGTTGATGAAGATCGACGCATCCGAAACCGAGTTGAGCTGGACGTTCACCCCAAGGTTGGTCTTCCACTCGTTCTGCAGGTACTCGGCGACGCTCTCGTTGAGGCTGCCCGCGTTGTACGAGTAGGTGAGGTTCTTGGTCAACGATCCCGTCGGGTCGTACTGCGCAAGCAGTGACTTCGCCTGGGTCGGGTCGAACTTCGCGAGCGGATCGCTGTTCGGGCCTCCGTTGCCGACGAGCCCTGTGGTGATGAGACCGCCGGTCGCCGGCTGGCACGTCAGGTTGTGGCACACGGTTGTGGCCAGGCCCTGCTTGTCGACTGCGAGGTCGAAGGCGAGACGGAGCCCCTTGGCTGCGGCGGACTCACCGAGGAACGGTCCACCGGTCGCCGGATACCCGATGTTGAAGCTCAGCCATGTCGTGCGCCCCTTCGGTTGGGTCAACAGGGAAGGCTTCTCCCGCGAGTTGGCCTGGATCGCCAGGATGTTGGCAAGCGGGATGATCGCGCTGTCACCGCCGTAGCCGATGATGTCGTAACCCTTCTGGAAGAACGCGTCCACCGTTGTGGGTGCGGTCGAGGGGTCCTTGATGTCGATGTTGATCGTCGTGAGAGTCGGCTTCGGCGAGCCCCACCAATTGGAAACCTGGCTGAACACCATCGACTGCTTGGGGGTGTACGAGGTGAGCTTGTAGGCGCCGGTGCCGACGAGGTCGGCGGGCGTCTGCCACCAGTTGACAGGATCGACTCCCGCGCCATCGATGACCTTCTCGTCGACGATGGCGCCGACGGTGCCCTCAAGCGTCCACGCGGTGAGGCACCAGCCGCAACCCGTGGCGAGCTGGATCTGCACGGTCTCGGGGTCAGGTGCGGTGAGGCCGCTCATCATGAACTTGGGGTTGCCTGCAGCGAGCTGCTGCTCGATGTTCGCCTGGAAGCTGGTCGGCGAACCCGAGGATGGCGGCGCGCCGGCAGCGACCTGCACGTCATGGAAGCCCTGGATCGCGCTGAGGATCGATGCATACCCACCCTGGAGCTCGGCACCGCGGTTCCACGAGTACAGCACGTCCTTCGAGGTGACCGGATCACCGTTGGAGAACTTGGCTGCGGGGTTCAGATGGATCGTGTAGGTGAGGCCGTCCGCGGAGATCCCACCGTTGGTCTGCGTCGGCACGGTCGTCGCGATGTCCGGAACGATGTTGAGGTTGTCGTCGAAACGCCAGAGGTTGTCGAACACGTTCTGCATAAGTTCGGTGTCGACTTCCGCATCCATCTCACCGGGATCCCACGTTCCGGGGTCCTGGAAGACGGGGAAGTGGAGCACCTGGGAACTGGCCAGAGCGCCCGAGGTCGGGCCGCTGCTGGTGCTACCGCATGCCGCGGCGGCGAGCAGGCCAAGCACTCCCAGGCCAATCCCACCAATAGTCAGTTTGTGTGGTCGCAAGTCCAGATCCTCCCGGTTAATGGCTGATCGCCGCCTGGCCCAGGGTTACTCGGCCCGGACCGATCTCAGAATGTGAGACGTGCGCCGGATCATATCGAGTCGTCCCACCCCATGCGGGGCGCGGCGTCCAGAATTCATCCTGTTGGGTGACTGTGAGCGTCGGATCTCGTCACGTTGAGGGATGCTCGTCCCGCTGCGTTTGTTCCGTTCGGCGCGGGCCGGCGGGTGCCGGCGAAGGCGACGGACCTCTGTGGTGGAGCCAGGGAGGATCGAACTCCCGACCTCTTGCATGCCATGCAAGCGCTCTCCCAGCTGAGCTATGGCCCCGCCGGTCATGGTACCGGGCAGACCTCGTGGAACGCGACCAATCGCATTGCTGTCGGTCGATCGAGCCTGCCCGGTGATTGCAGTCAACTCAATGCTTCGATTGCATCCGCGTACTCCGGTATTGGACAATGACCGAGTTAGCGGCGACGCGGCGATTGGATCGCAGCGATTGCACCGACACTCTGCTTCCCAGGAGACTGCTTGTCTGATTCCGGCGACCGCGACCTCGCCACCGGATCCACGTCGCCGGTCCTTCAGGCCGCCGAGCGGCTCGTGGTCCGCATCGAGGCCCTGGTCAAGCAGGTCGCGGAGCTGAAGGCCGACAACGCCGCGCTCCGCCGCGAGGTGCGCGCTGCGGTGACCCTCCTCGAGCGCGCCGGCGACGCAGCCGCTCCACCGCGCGCGACGAGGCGTCCGGCGGCATCGGCGCTCCGGCATGCGAAGGGTCGCCGTCGCGGCAAAGGTCCGAAGGGTCGGGCGACCCCCGCCTCGGTCACACCCGACATCGTCCTCGCGACGATCGGAAAGCTCGGGTCGGCGACGGCGTCGGAAATCGCCAAGGAGCTCAGCGGCCTGGGCGACCAGGTGTCCGGACGGGCGGTTCGCTGGCTTGCCGAGCGTGCCGGCGCTGCCACGACCGTCGGGGAGGACGGGCAGCTCCGCTACCGCCTCCCCAGCTCGCCGCCTCGCCCGTACTGAGCGCCTGCCTGCCCCGAGCAGGCTGAGTTGTCGCAGTTCCCCGGCGCCGGGCGGTGTACTACACTTCTGTGTATGTCGTCATCTGCGCATACACAATCCAGACTCGGACCTCGACGCACCGTGCTCGCCATCGCTGGGTCGCTGACACTCGCCGGCGCCGCAGGGTGGGTGGCGATCAACCAGCCTGCGACGGCCGCTCCAGTCCCGGTCGGGGAGACGGTGGATCCGCCGGCCCCTCCGACGGTGCTCGTCTTCGTGAGCGGTGCGGTCGAGCATCCGGGGCTCTATGAGCTCAGCCCCGACGCGCGGGTGGCGGACGCGCTGGCAGCCGCCGGCGGCGTCACCACACTCGCCGACCCGGGACACCTGCCGAACATGGCGGAGCGAGTCCACGACGGCCGGCAGATCAACGTCCCGTTCCTCAAGACCGGCACGACAGCGGCGAAGCTTGATCTCAACACCGCCGCAGAGGATGAGCTCGATGCGGTGCCGGGCATGCCCCCTGGCCTTGCCGCGGCGATCGTGGCGTACCGGCATGAATGGGGTCCGTTCACGACCATGAGCCAGCTCCACTCCGACCTCGGCGTCGACTCGGCCACGGTCACCGGGCTCGAACACTACCTTCGTGTCGTCCTGCAGGGTCAGTGAGCCTCGTCGCGGGGTCAGGAGCCGGCCGTTGGGCAACCCTGACAGGGGGAGCGTTCGCGGCGGCGTGCGGCGCGGCGTTCGCCGGCTCGGTGGCGCCGTCGTTGGTGGTGCCTGCCGCTCTCGTCACCGCCGGCACAGGTCTCGTCGCATGGGCGATCCGGCGGGGGCTCGCGCTCGCCACATTCGGCGTGGGCGTCGCAGTGGTGCTCGGTCTCCTTCGCGGCTCGTTGGCGGTGGTGGTGCCCGGCCCCGGGACGATCGCCGGCCACTTCGGGTCACGTCCGGTGGTCCTCGATGGAACGGTGCGCAGCTCGGACCCCGGCAGCGGCTCGGACGCGATCATCGACGCGACCCACATCTCCGACTCCGACACGGACCGCTCGGTGTCGGGCGGTGTGCTCGTGACCGGCCCCCTCGTGCCGGCGCTGTCACCGGGCGACATGGTTGAGGTCGACGCGTCAGGCCTGCGTCCCCTGGACCGCCGGCCGGGAGCCGACTCGGCCGACACCCTCGAACGAGACGGTGTGGAGGGGATGGCTGTGTCCCCGCAGGTGTTCGTACTTGCGGCGGGTGGGCTCTCGGTCGCGGGCGTCGTCGCCACAGCCCAGCGGTGGCTGACCGCGGCCGTTGATCGCGAGGTGGCTGAACCGGCGGCCGCGCTGCTGCTCGGCATCGCATTCGGCATCCACCAGCCGTTGACCAACGACGTCCGCGCGCCACTGCAGGACGCCGGACTGATCCATGTCGTTGTGGTTTCGGGCTTGAAGGTGGTGTTGGTCGTCGGCCTGTTGAGCGCGATGGCGCGAGCGCTGCAGTGGTCGCGCCGGCAGACACTGCTCGCCGTCATCCCGGCGGTGGCCGCATACGTGCTCATCAGTGGCGCCGGTCCTGCCGCCATCCGCAGCGCGGTCATGGCCGGGACGGGTCTGCTCGCCTCCTCAGGTGGACGGCGCACCGACCCAGTGCCGATGCTCGCTCTGGTCGCCGCAGTGATGCTCGGGGTGTCGCCGGCGCTCATCAACGACCCCGGGTTCCAGCTGTCGTTCGTCGGCACCGCCGGCATCCTTCTGCTCGCGGGGCGGATCGCCGGCCGGTTGCCGGGGCCTCGCCTGCTGGTCGAGCCGTTTGCCGTGACCGTGGCAGCGCAGGTCGCGACCGTCCCGGTGATGGCAGGGACGTTCGGCGTGATCGCGTTCGGAGGGCCGCTCGCCAACGCACTGGTGCTGCCATTGCTGCCGGTCATGATCGTGTCGGGCGGCGCGGGTGCGATCCTCAGCGCTCTGCATCCGGGACTTGGCTGGGTCCTTCTGCAGGGGACCGCGGCCGGCACGTCGGTGGTCACGGCGATCGCCCGCGTGATCGCCGGGATCCCCGGTGCGGCAGTCCGGATCGGCAGCTGGCCGGCGTCATGGTCGATCGCGGAGGCGGCCGCGCTGCTCGCCGGGGTGGCCGTGCTCGCGTTGTCGAGGCACGAGCGGCGGGTCGACCCGTGAGGATCCGCACGATCGTCGGCGCGATCGCCGCGGGTGCGGTCGCGGCGGCGGCGACGTGGGCTGTCACGTCGCGTCCCGACGGGCTCCTTCACGTCACCGTCTTGAACACCGGCTCGTCGACGGCGGTGCTGGTGCGAACCGGAACGGGGGGCACGGTGCTCGTCGACGGCGGCGCATCGCCCACGCTGCTCCTCGCCGCGCTCGGCCGGGTCATGCCACCAGCCTCGAACCACCTCGACATGGTCGTCCTGACCGGCGGTGAGGAGGCGTCGGTGGACGGGCTGAACGGCTTGCCCGGGCACTACTCGGTGGGCTCGATCGTGACACCCGGCGGCCTCGGCCCGGGCGCCGACAGCATCGTGGCGGCGCTCGAAGGCGGCGGCGCCAACGTGCTCGACACCGCCGGCGCAGCGTGGTCATTCGGCGGTTCGACCTGGCGCTGCCTCGGGTTCATCGCGCTTGCCACCGCCGCGAGCATGTGCGCGCTGACCGTTGCCGATCGCACCGGCCGGGTCCTCATCCTCGGCGGCGCCGGGACCGCCGATCAGGAGGATCTCTGCGCCGTCTACCCGAGTGCGCTCGGCGTCAACCTGATCGTCACCCCGCCGGGGGGAGCCGTGTCGCCATTGCTGCTCGCGACCGCACGGCCGCTCGAGATCGCGGTTCCGATCGCCCAGGGTGCTCCGGGGGTAGCGGCGCCGGCCGGCTACCCCACCGACCGAACCGGCGTGGATGGGGATCTTGCGTACACAGGCAGCGTCATGGGGCTGCTCGAGAGCTCGTGACCGTCACGGCTGCGGGTAGCAGACGGTTCCCTGGAGCGGTGGACATGGGAATGGGATGAGCTGAGCCTGGGACAGCCCGAGCGCCGCGCCAAGATCGTTGTACAGCGACGTCGAATCCGAGGCCCACAGCACCCGTCCGTCACTGAGCTTCACAGCCCGGCAACCCTGGGCGGAGATGACCGCGGTCTCCGTGGTCAGCCCGGCGCCGGTGAACACAAGGTTGTAGCTGGTGCCGAAATCGATCGGGCAGGACATCGTCCCGGAAGGGAACGGCGGCAATTGATCGATGTCCGCCTGGAGCCTGTTGATCGTGCTCGGGTCGTCGATCGTCTGATCGACGGCGGGCAGGATGAACAGCCCGGGAGTCCTCGTGATCTGCAGGCTTGTGGCCGCCGCGCCCGCACCGAAGGCGGCGGCGCCGCATCCACCCAGCAGCGGCGAGGCAAGGAGCACCAGCAGCGCGGCAAGTCTGGTCATGCTCATGGGACGCAGGCGAGCGTATCGCTGTTCCCGGGCAATCACGCAGCAAGGCACGTGATACGCCTTCGCCGCGCCCGAGGTGCCCGCGAGGCGGCTGCGATACTTCCTCGGTGGCTTTGTCGCCTCCGCTCAACCCGCTGACGCTCATCCACGGTGAGGACCGCTACCTCGTCGACCGTGCAGTCACTGTGTGGCGAGGTCGGGCGCGTCCGCCCGAGCTCGACGTCGAGGTCTTCGACACTCCCGGCAGGCTGGACGAGCTCCGCCTGGCGATCGCCGAAACCCCGCTGTTCGATCCCGAGCGCGCGCTCCTGGTTCGAGATCCGCCGCAGCTCACGGGGGCTGCAAAGCGAGGCGGAGCCGATCCACCTGAACGTCTCGCCGCCATCCTCGCCGAACGGGCGCCGACCACGGTGATCTGCCTGGTCTCACATGCAAAGGTTCCGGATCGAAACCCGGTGCTGGCGGCCGTCAAGGCGATGCAGGGTGCTGTCCAGTTCTGCGCCGCCGTCAAGGGGCGCGAGTTGCGGACCTGGGTGGACGGCGAGATTGCGGCGCGGAAGCTTCGCCTGGGACCGGGTTCGGTCGACCACCTCATCAGGGTTGCCGGACCCGATCTGGGCAGCATCGCCTCCGAGCTCGACAAGCTCGTCGCCTACGCGGGCGGCCGCCCCCTGTCGATCACCGACCTGCGCGCCGCAGTCGCAGGCGATGAGGCGACGGGCCTGTACGACACGCTCGGCGATCTCGTCGGGTCAAGGCCCGCGAAGGGCGCTGAGGCGATTGACCGGCTGCTGTCGGAGGGGCGCCCGGCTCAGTACCTGCTCGCCATCCTCGCCGGGCAGATTCGCGATCTGCTGCTCGCGCAGGCATACATCCAGACGCACGGTTCCGCGTCGGGCCTTGCCTCCGAACTCGGCAAGCCGGATTGGGCCGTCGATCGGCTGCTCCGTCAGGCGCGATCTGTTCCCGCCGGACTCGCCGCGGGCTGGCTGCAGGCGCTCCACGACGCTGATCGAAAGCTCAAGACCGGTGAGATCTCAGACACGGACGGTCTGCGTCTCGCTGTGCTCGGAGCAGCCGCTGATCTGACGGCCGCGCGAAAAGCCCAGCGACGATAGGGGCCCGGCCCGAGACTATTTGGCTTTGGGGGCCTTCGCGGGGGACTTGGCAGGCGCCGTTGCCTTGGGCGCCGCGGCCTTCGTGGCAACCGCCTTCGCCGCAACCGCCTTCGCGGTGGTCGCCTTGGCTGCCGGAGCCTTCCCCGCAGCCTTGGGAGCCGCCTTGGGTGCGGCTGCCCGCGCGGCCGGCTTCGCGCTCCGGCCCTTGGCGCCGCCCGCAGCCGCGGAGCGAACTGCCGCACCCTCCGCACCCTCGGCAACGTTCGAGAGGCGCGCAGCCATGGACGCGAGACGGGACTTGCGCCGCCGCACGTTGTTGCGATGCAACACGCCCTTCTCGGCTGCGCGGTCGAGGGCCTTGATCGCTGCGTGCAACTCGGCCTCGCCGGTCGGGCCGCCCTCCTCGAGGAGCGCGTGGCGCGCCTTGATCACCTTCGTCCGGACGGCGGATTTCACTGCGCGGTTGCGCACATGCTTCCGTTCGCTGGACCTGATGCGCTTGCGCGCGGATCGGGAGTTGGCCATGCTCGCTCTTCTACGTCACTCGTTGTCTGGGGCGCGCCGCCCGGGCGGCACACCAGCCAGGGACGCACGAAGGCAGCAGTATATCAGCGTCCGTGTCTCGCCTCTCCGCGCGGGTTGTCCCCGCATACGCAAAGCTGAACCTCTCGCTGTCGGTCGTCGCACGACGAGCGGATGGGTGGCACGACATCGACAGCGTGCTGGTCCCGATCGACTGGCACGACCTGGTCGGAGTCAGCCTGGTCTTTGCGGATGCGGACTCCGTGTCGCTCAGGGTGACCGGACCCGTGGCTCACGGTGTGCCCACCGGCGACGCCAATCTGACGGTGCGTGCCGCCCACGCGCTCGCGACGCTGGCCCGTCGTGCCCTCGAGATCCGGCTCTGGCTGAGCAAGAGCGTGCCCCACGGCGCCGGCCTCGGCGGCGGATCGGCTGATGCCGCTGCAGTCCTGCGAACCGGCGCATCGATGCTCGCGGCACTCGGGATCGACATCGACCCGTCGGCGGTTGCGGCGGCGGCGCTGGGCATCGGGAGCGACATCCCCGCACTCCTCGCGCTCGGGGCGCAACGAGTGCGCGGCCGGGGCGACGTGCTCGAGACGCTCAGGACCCCGACGCTCCCTGTCGTCGTCGTCTCGACAGTGCCGAGCTCCACGGCCGCGACCTACGCCGCTGTGCGCCCGGACGATATCGCGGACGACGGGCGATCGTCACGGCTTGCGCAGTCGATGAACGCCGGGCTCGCGCTCGACGACACGATCATGGGGAGCGCCCTCGAGCACGCTGCGTGCCGTGCGGATCCGGACCTCGACCGCGCGCTCCGGCGGGTCCGGGACGTCACACCGGATGTGACGTGGCACCTCACCGGGAGTGGCGGCGCGGTGTTCGCGCCCTGTGCGGAGCGCATCGGCGCCGAGCGACTCGCGTCTTCCATGCGGGCCGCAGGTTTCAGCGCTCGCGCGTGCCGGACCATTGGCTGACCGGCCCCGCACACTACAATCCGATCCGCAGTGGCTGTCGCCGACGCTCCCTCCGTCCCGCCGCCGACACCTGAAACCTGCGACCATCCCGCGCCGGTCACCGGTGTCATGGCGCACGAGTTCGCCCATTACGAGGGCGCCGTCGGTCCCGAGGGACTGCGCCGCACGGTCACCTTCTATGGACCCATCGTCGGCGGGCTGCCGATCCGCGCCTGGCATTGCGAGCAATGCGGTCTCCTTCGCCTCAGCTACCCGGACGGTCGCACCGAGGAGCGCCGGCTCTTCCCGGGGCCGCAACCCGGGCTGCTCGCGGCGGCGAGCCCGGTCGCGACGGAGCGCGAGTACTACGGCATGCAGGCGCGGGTCTCCGGGCTCAGCGGCCAGCCGGCGTTCATCGAGCAGCTGACCGGCGGCGTGTCCTCGGTGCGCGAGTTTCAGCTCCCGACGATCACGCTTCCGGCCTGGGACGCCGTCACGTGGATCTCCGTTCTCGGCATGGTCGCCGTGGTCCTGGGCCTCCTGCTTGCGGGGCTGTTCGCGACGCTCGCATACAGCACGCCGAGCGTCGAGCTGCCGCTGGTGCTGAGCATCCTCGGGATCTTCCTCGGTGTGCTGGCACTGCGCCTCGTGGTCGCGGCGATACGCCATTTCGCCCCGGCGGAGCCGCTCACACCAAGCCTCGCGGTGTTGATGCGCGACAAGCCCGAGCTCGACGGCCTGACGAAGACGATCGTGTTCCTGCTCGGGTTGTGCGTGACCGGCCTCTTCTTCACCGCGGTGCTCGCCACATACACGTACTCGACGCCGGGAGCGCTCCTTCCCGTCCTGGTGATCAGTCTCGCAAGCGCGATCGTCGCGATCGCGATCAAGCTCATCGATGTGACCGTGCGTCATTTCAGCGGCAAGTAGCGGTCCGCAGCACGGCTCGATGCCGCTCAAAGCGCCTCCCGATCAGGACATCGTCATCGTTGGAGCGACCGGTGATCTTGCCCAGCGAAAGCTGATTCCCGCCCTCTACAACCTCCACATCCAGAAGCTCCTTCCGGGTGGATGCGACATCATCGGGGCGGCCCCGTTCGACTGGAGCGACCAGCGGTTCCAGGACCTTGCCGAATCCGCTGTCAAAGAGTATTCACGCACCCCGCTGCAGAAGACGGCGTTCAAGTCATTCGCGGCGCGGTTGCACTTCGTGCCGCTGCCCGCGGACGGCGACCTGACAGCTGTTCGCGTCGCGTCGAAGCGCGACCGCCGCCTCGCATATCTCGCAGTGCCGCCGTCGGTGTTCACGTCGCTGATCGAGGGGATCAAGACCGCCGATCTCGCCGCCGGCACGTCCATCATCATCGAGAAGCCGTTCGGGCACGACCTCACGTCGGCTGAGGCGTTGAACCGGACGCTGCACGACGTGGTGCCCGAGGAGCGGATCTTCCGCATCGACCACTACATGGGAAAGGAGACCGTCCAGAACCTCCTCGTCTTCCGCTTCGGCAACTCGCTGTTCGAGCGGATCTGGAGTCGCGACGCGATCTCGCGTGTGGAGATCACCGTGGCAGAGTCGCTCGGCGTCGAGCAGCGTGGCAAGCTGTACGAGGAGATCGGTGCCGTCCGCGACATCGTGCAGAACCATATGTTCCAGGTGCTGGCGCTGGTGGCCATGGACCCACCGCTGTCCTTCGACGCGGAGGCGATCCGCAACGAGAAGGTGAAGGTGCTCCAGTCGATACAGCCGATCCATCCGCATGACGTCGTCCGAGGGCAGTACACCGCGGGCAAGATCGACGGCGAGAAGGTGGCCGCGTACCGTGACGAGCCCGGCGTCTCACCGAAGTCCACCACGGAGACCTATGCGGCGTTGCGCCTGCATCTCGAGTCGTGGCGCTGGTCGGGCGTTCCCTTCCTCCTTCGCACGGGCAAGCGGCTGCCGACCCGTGACACCCGCGTGGTCATCACCTTTCACGATGTCCCGCTGCATCTGTTCAGGACCGCCGGCGTCCACACGTTGCACCGCAACCGGCTTGTGGTACGCATTCAGCCCGACGAGGGCATCGCGCTCTCCTTCGTTGCCAAACAGCCCGGCCCGGAGGTCACCGCCCAGTCGGTGGACATGAACTTCAACTACGGCGACTCGTTCAAGACATCGCCTCCCGAGGCGTATGAACGCCTGCTCCACGATGCCCTCGAAGATGACCACACACTCTTCATCCGCGAGGACGAGGTGGAGCACGGGTGGAGAGCCGTTGAGCCCGTGATCGACGCTCCACCGCCGATCACGTTCTACGCCGCCGGGACATGGGGTCCCGACGACGCCGCGCGGATCGCCAGTCCCAGCCATTGGGACGACTCGGTGGCGATGGTATGACCGAGGTGCTCATCGGTGTGGACCTCGGTGGCACCAGCATCCGCGCCGCGCTGGCGACCGGTGACGTGACGCATGGCGAGCCGGTGCATCGCGACACGCCGTCACGCGATGGTCCGGCCGCGGTGCTCGATGCCGTCGCCGAGTGCGCGCGGCAGGCGGCGGGCGGCGCATCGATCCAGGGACTCGCGATCGGAATCCCCGGGCCCGTCGATCCGAGCGCGGGCATCGTGCACAACACGCCGAACATGAGCGGCTGGAACGAGGTTCCCGCCGCCGCGATGCTGACCGAGCGGCTCGGCTGCCCGGTCGTGATCTGCCACGACGCGGCGGCCGCGGGGTATGCCGAGCTGAAAGCGGGCGCGGGCCGTGGCGCACGGCATCTGCTGTTCATCACCGTGAGCACCGGGATCGGAGGCGCGCTGTTCATCAACGGCGACGTCTATGACGGCGCAACCGGGTCTGCCGGAGAGGTTGGGCACACGCCGATCAGCAACGACGGACCACCATGCGGGCAGGGCCATCCCGGGTGTCTCGAGGGGACGGCGTCGGGGACCGCCATCGCCAGGCGGGCGCGTGCCGAGCTCGCAGCCGGCGTCGCGTCATCACTGAGCGACGTCGAGACGGCATCGGTCGACGCCCGCGCCATCGCGACCGCCGCCAACGCGGGTGACGCGCTTGCGCTGCGACTCTTCAACGACGCGGGCGAGGCGCTTGGTCGCGCGATCGGCGGCTTCATCAACGTGCTCGCGCCCGACGCGATCGTCATCGGTGGAGGGCTCATCAACGCGGGGGATCTCCTGCTCGGACCCGCGTTGCATGCGGTCACGCAGATCGCATTCGAGATCCCGGCCAGCAGGTGCAAGATCGTCACCGCGGCACTCGGGACTGACGCGGGCCTCATCGGCGCGGTCGCGTGGGCGGTGCGCAGCTTCCGCGGCCGGCCGGTCGACGCGCTGTAGATCGCCCACAGGAGGTGCCGGGTGGCGGACGACTCGACCATGAAAGACGCTGTCCGCGGGATGTGGTCACTCGGTGACTATGGGGCGCTCGCCGAGCACCTCGAACCACACGCGATCGAGCTGGCGCATCGCTGCCGCCTCCAGCCCGGGAGCGAGGTTCTCGACGTCGCTGCCGGTAACGGCAACTTCGCGGTCGCGGCGGCCGGTCTCGGCGCCGCGGTGGTTGCAACCGACCTGACGCCCGTGATGGTCGACCTGGGTCGCGCTCGCAGCCGCGAGCTCGGCGTTGCGATCGAGTGGCTCGAGGCGGATGCCGAGAGCCTTCCGTTCGCGGACGGGCGTTTCGATGTCGTGGGCTCAGTCTTTGGGGCCATGTTCGCGCCGGATCCCGAACGCGTCGCGGCCGAGCTGTTTCGAGTGACCAAGCCGGGCGGACTCGTTGCCATGGCGAACTACGGGCCGAAGGGATTTCTGCCTCGGTTCACCGCACTGATGGCGACGTACGCTCCCGCTCCACCACCTGGCATGCACTCAGCGTTCGAATGGGGTGACGCCGACACGGTGCACCGCCGGTTCGCCGGCCTCACCGCCTCGATCGAGGTGTATCCCCAGGCGCTCACTTTCGAGTTCGCTTCTCTTGATGCCGGCTGGGACTTCTGGGAGCGGACCAATCCTCCGCTCGTCGCGTTGGCGGCGATGCTCACCTGGGGACGGTTCGCGGAGCTGCGTGACGAGGGGAGAAAGCTGTTCGGGGAGCTGAACCAGTCAGCCGGCGGCCGCCTCACGCTCGAGTTGGACTACCTCCAGGTGCTCGCCCGCAAGGCCTGAGCCACCGGCGGCGACGATGATCGCGTACTCGAACGCGTCGGCGAGCGCGCTCCACGATGCCTCGATGATGTTGGTGCTGCACCCGACCGTGCTCCAGCGGCGGTGGTGGTCACCGCTCTCGACGAGCACGCGCACACCCGCTGCGGTCCCGTCGCGTCCGTCGAGCACGCGAACCTTGTAGTCGAAGAGCTGTGTCGCGCCGATCTCCGGGTGGCTCGGCGTCAGCGCCTTGCGCAGCGCGGCGTCGAGCGCGTTGACGGGGCCGTTGCCCTCGGCGGCGGTGTGCACGACGGCATCACCGACCTGCACCTTGATCGTCGCCTCGCAGACGAGCGAGCGGCCCTCGCGCTGCTCGACGAGCGCGATGTAGTCGATCAGCGTGAAGGGCGGATGGTTTCCCCGGGCGCGATGCACGAGCAGCTCGAAGGACGCTTCCGCACCCTCGAAGGAGTATCCGCGGTGCTCCAGCTGCTTCACCTCGTCTGCGACTCGCCGAGCGAGCGCATGGTCCTGGGTGAGGTCGACGCCGAAGCTCGCGGCCTTCTCGAGAACCGTGCCGCGCCCGGACTGCTGCGTGATCACCGACTGGCGGCGGTTCCCGACCTGCGCCGGATCGATGTGCTGGTACGCGTATGACGCCTTGCTCATCGCGTCGATGTGCTGGCCGCCCTTGTGAGTGAACGCGGCCTGACCGATGTACGGCGCGGACAGCGGCGGCGAGACGTTCGCGATCTCCGCGACGTCACGGGCGACCTCGGTGAGCCGCGCAAGCTGCTCGTCGGCGACCACACGCATGCCCATCTTGAGCTGCAGGTTGGGGATGAGCGTGCACAGGTTCGCATTGCCGGTGCGCTCTCCGTACCCGTTGATGCACCCCTGCACCTGCACCGCTCCCGCCCGCACGGCAGCGAGGGTGTTGGCGACCGCGCACCCGGAGTTGTCGTGGCAGTGAATTCCGGCGACAGCGCCGAAACGCTCGGTGACGGCTCGCACGGCCGACTCGACCTGGTCGGGAAGCGTGCCGCCGTTGGTGTCGCACAGCGTGACCCGCTCGGCGCCGGCCGCGATCGCCGCCTCGAGGCAGCGCAGCGCGTAGTCGGGATCGCTCACGTTCCCGTCGAAGAAGTGCTCGGCATCGAAGACGACGCGACGCCCCTCCTCGATGCACCAGCGCACAGTGTCGGTGATCATCGCGAGGTTCTCCTCAACGGTCGTGCGCAGGACGTCGACGACCTGGCGATCCCAGGTCTTGCCCACCAGCGTGATGATGGGCGCCATCGAGTTGATGAGCGTGCGGACCTGCAGGTCGTCCTGCGCCCGCATTCCCGGGCGTCGCGTGGCACCGAACGCCGCGAGGGTCGCCGTGTGCAGCGGGTGGGCGCGCATCGCCTCGAAGAACTCCGAGTCGGTCGGATTCGCGCCCGGCCATCCGCCCTCGATGACGGTGACGCCGAGCGTGTCGAGGTGCTCGGCGATACGGAGCTTGTCGGACACCGAGAAGTTGATGCCGACTCCCTGGGCGCCGTCACGCAGCGTGGTGTCGTAGATCTCGATTCTCATGATGCCGATCCGACTGCGCTCAGCGTGCGCATCGCCTCGCGTGAGACCGCACCGGCGATCGCGTCCGTGGAGGAGGTGCCGCCGAGGTCGGGCGGAAGCACATCCTCGCTGATGCAGACATCGACCGCCGTCTCGATCGCGATCGCAAGCTCCTCGCGGTGCAGCGAGTGCCGCAGCAGCATGGCGACCGAGAGGATCGCTCCGTAGGGATCGGCGATTCCCTTGCCGGCAAGGCTGGGTGCGCTGCCGTGAACCGGCTCATACAGCCCCTGGTCGGTCGCACCGAGACTCGCCGACGGCAGCAACCCGAGGGAGCCGGCGAGCACCGCGGCCTCATCGCTGAGGATGTCACCGAAAAGGTTCTCCGCGACCACGACGTCGATCGTCGACGGCTCGCGCATCATGCGCATCGCAAATGAGTCGACGAGCTCGTGTGTCAGCGTCACCGTGGGGTACTCGGGCGCGAGCGCCGTCACGACCTCGCGCCAGAGTTGACTGGTGATGAGCACGTTCGCCTTGTCGACGGAGATGAGCCTGCCGTGGCGCGATGCGGCGAGCGCGAACGCGACTCGCGCGACGCGCTCGATCTCGGACGTGCTGTAGACGATGCTGTCCCTTGCGATCTCGGTCGCCCCACTGCCGGTCCGACCGCGCGGTTGGCCGAAGTACGCACCACCCGTCAGCTCGCGAACAATCACGAGGTCGGTGCCCGCGACCACGTCCGGCCGGAGCGTTGTCCTGTGCACGAGATGCGGATGCGGCTTGACCGGCCGCACGTTGGCGAACACGTCCAGCTCGAGGCGCAATTTCAGGAGCCCGGCCTCACAGCGTTGGTCACCACGCAGGTGGTCCCACGCGGGACCGCCGACCGCGCCGAGGAGCACCGCATCTGCTTCGCGGCAGGCATCGAGGGTCTCATCAGTGAGCGGCGTGCCGTACTCGTCAATTGACTTGCCACCGATCGTGTGCACGTCGATGCTCACCTTCGCGTCGGCGGCGGTGCAGACGGCGGCGAGCACGCTCAGTGCCGCGTTGATCACCTCCGGGCCGATGCCGTCACCGGGCAGCACCACGATGTTCGCCATCAGGACGCCGCCCCGGTGCGCGACAGGTCCGGCATCCACGCGGGCCGGCGCGACTCGAAGTCGGTGATCGCCGCCTTGTGCTCGAGTGTCAATGAGATGTCGTCGAGCCCCTCGAGAAGTCGTCGGCGCACGAACGGATCCAGATGGAACTTGAAGGAGAGGTCGCCGCAGGACACCGTCTCCGTCTCGAGGTCGACCGCGACGGTGATCCCCGGCTGCTCGGTCGCAAGGTCGATGAGCGAGCGCACCTCGTGTTCCGGAAGGGGCACGGGCACGAGCCCGCTGCCGAGCGCATTGGTGTTGAAGATGTCGCCGAAGGACTCGGAGATGACCGCACGGATGCCGTGGTCCGCGAGCGCCCACACCGCGTGCTCCCGCGACGAGCCGCAGCCGAAGTTGCGGCCGGTCACGAGCACGGTCCCGGCGGCGTACTCGGGTTGGTTCAGCACGAAGTCGGGGCGCGGCGCGCCGGATCCGTCGCGCCGCCAGTCGTTGAAGAGGTAATCGCCGTAGCCGCTTCGCTCGATCCGCTTGAGGAACTGCTTGGGGATGATCTGATCGGTGTCGACGTCGGATCGGTCGAGCGGGATGAGCACGCCCTCCTCGCGGCGAAACGGCTTCATGACCGCGCTCCCGCGGGCGTCGCCAGCTCCCTGACATCGACGAAGTGCCCCTCGACGGCTGCTGCGGCGGCCATCATGGGCGAGACGAGGTGCGTGCGTCCACCGCGTCCCTGACGTCCCTCGAAGTTGCGATTGCTCGTGCTCGCACATCGTTCGCCGGGTTGCAGGATGTCGGGGTTCATGCCGAGGCACATCGAGCATCCGGGGTTGCGCCACTCCGCGCCGGCACTCCGGAAGATCTCGTCAAGGCCCTCCGACTCCGCCTGGACCTTCACCTGCGCGGAGCCCGGCACCACGAGGACGCGCAGACCCTCGTGGACTCGCCGGCCATCGAGGACCGCGGCCGCAGCTCGGAGATCCTCGATCCGCCCGTTGGTACACGAACCGATGAAGACGGTGTCGAGGGCGATGTCGGCGATGCGGGTGCCGGGCTCGAGGCCCATGTAGGCGAGCGCTCGCACGGCCGATTCGCGCTCGGCCGCGTCTCCGAATGTTTCGGGGTCGGGGACGTGTCCACGAACTGACACCGATTGCGCGGGCGTCGTTCCCCACGTGACCGTGGGCTCGAGGGTTGCGGCGTCGATCGTCACGGAGCGGTCGTAGGTCGCGCCCTCATCGCTGCGCAGCTCGCGCCACGCCTCGACGGCGGCATCCCACTGCTCGCCGCGCGGTGCGTAGCGCCGTCCGCGCAGGTAGTCGAAGGTGACATCGTCGGGCGCGATCATCCCGGCACGGCCCCCGCCTTCGATGGTGAGGTTGCAGAGCGTCATGCGCTGCTCCATGGAGAACCCGCGCACCACCGGGCCGGTGTACTCCACGACGTGGCCCACCGCTCCGGTGGTGCCGATCGTGTTCAGGACGCCGAGCGCCGTGTCTTTCGCGGAGACACCGGGCGGCAGGGTCCCCTCGATGCGCACCTCCATCGTGAGCGGACGCGCCTGGCGCAGGCACTGGGTCGCGAGCACATGCTCGACCTCGGAGGTGCCGATGCCGAGCGCGAACGCGCCGAAGGCGCCGTGCGTCGCGGTGTGCGAGTCACCGCAGACGATGACGCTGCCCGGTGTGGTGAGCCCCAGCTCCGGGCCGATGACGTGCACAATGCCCTGCCAGCGGTGTCCGGCTCCGAAGCACGCGATGCCGCTCTCGTCGCAGTTGTGTTGCAGCGCGTCCATCTGCGCCCTGCTCATCTCGTCCGCCCCGGTGACCCCGTCGCCGGTGGTCGGCACGTTATGGTCCATCGTGGCAATAACAAGCCCGGGACGGCGAACGGCGCGGCCCTCCATGCGAAGGCCCTCGAACGCCTGTGGCGACGTGACCTCGTGCACGAGATGCAGGTCCACGTAGAGGAGCGCAGGCTCACCAGGCTCCTGGACAACGACGTGCGAGCCCCAGATCTTGTCGAACAGGGTTCGCGCGGTCACTCGACCCCCGAGGGTGCGGCCGGCGACGCGACACCGGTCAGCGTCATCCGCTCCGGCGTGACGCGCGGGCCGGCGGCGATCCGTTCGGTGAGCCGGTTCAGGGCGTGCACATACGCCTTGGCCGCGGCAACGAGGATGTCGGTGTCGGCTCCGTGACCGGAGCTGAGCGCACCGTCGTGGCGCAGGCGGACGCTCACCTCACCGACGGCATCCATGCCCTCCGTGATGGCCTGGATCGCGAACTCCTCGAGCTCGGCCTTCACCTGCACGAGTGAGTTGATCGCCCGATACGTTGCGTCGACGGGTCCGTCGCCGGTCGACACCGCCTCGCGGCTCACACCGTCGCTGAGCATCATGCGGACCGTCGCAGTCGGACGCAGGTTGGTGCCGCAACTCACCTGCAGGTGCTCGAGGTGGAACGTCTCCTCGCCGCCCTGCCGCTCGTCGGCGACGATCGCCTCGAGGTCGCGGTCGGTGACATCGCGCTTGCGATCGGCCAGCGCCTTGAAGCGCACGAACGCGCGCTGCAGCTCCTCGCCGTCGAGCCGGTACCCGAGCTGTTCGAGGCGGTCGCGAAGCGCGTGGCGTCCGCTGAGCTTGCCGAGCACGAGGCTCGAGCCGGCGCCGACATGCCCGGGCTCCATGATCTCGAACGTCCGGCGGTCCTTGAGCATGCCGTCCTGGTGGATGCCCGAGTGGTGCGCGAACGCGTTGGCGCCGACCACCGACTTGTTGGGCTGCACCAGCATCCCGGTCAACTGGGAGACGAGGCGGGAGGTGCGATACAGCTGCGAGTGGTCGAGCTGCGTCGTGACGCCGTACACCTCGGGGTGCAGCCACGTCGCCATCGCGACCTCCTCGAGCGCGGCATTGCCGGCGCGCTCGCCGATGCCGTTGACGCACGTCTCGATCTGGCGCGCGCCACCGAGCACGCTCACCAGGGAGTTGGCGGTCGCGAGACCGAGGTCGTTGTGGCAGTGCACGGAGAGCACGACGTCGCGCAGCGCGGGCACCTGCTCGTACATCCATGAGATGAGCGCGCGCCACTCGTCCGGCGTCGCGTATCCGACCGTATCGGGGAGGTTGATCGTCGTGGCTCCCGCCTCGATGCAGCCGTTGACGATCTCCGCGAGATACTCGCGCTCGGTGCGGCTCGCGTCCATCGGCGAGAACTCGACGTCCTCACGGAATGACTTCGCGAGCGCAGTCATCTGCACCGCGTGGTCGTACACCTCGCGCTGGGTCATCCGGAGCTGACCTTCGCGATGGATCGGCGAGGTGCCGATGAACACATGGATGCGCGCTCGCGGGGCCGGCTCCAGCGCCGCCGCACAGGCCCGCACATCCGCCTCGAAGCATCGCGAGAGCCCTGCGATGACCGGTCCCTCGACCTGCTCGGCGATTGCCTTCACGGCGGCGAAGTCTCCGGGCGAGCTGTGCGGGAATCCCGCTTCGATGACGTCGACCTTGAGCCGCGCGAGTTGGTGTGCGATCTGGAGCTTGTCTTCGGCGTTGAGCGAGACGCCCGGTGACTGCTCGCCGTCGCGAAGGGTGGTATCCAGAATGACGAGGTTCTCGATCATACCGGGGCCTCCTCACGATTGCCGTCGGCGAGTACCGCTTCCATGCCGGGCGCCGTCTTCGCACCGAGCCAGGTCATCTTCGCGCGCAGCCCGGCGCCAACCCGCTCGATCGGCAGGTGCTGCTCCTCGTCGCGGTACTCGACGAAGTTCGGCCGTCCTGCCTCGTTCTCCTCGATCCACCGCTTCGCGAACGTCCCGTCCTGGATGTCGGTGAGCAGCTTGCGCATCGTCGCGCGGGTGCGCTCGTCGACCACCTTCGGACCGCTGACGTAGTCGCCGTATTCAGCCGTGTCGCTCACCGAGTAGCGCATGTACGAAAGGCCGCCCTGATACATCAGGTCGACGATGAGCTTCAGCTCGTGCATCACCTCGAAGTACGCCAGCTCCGGCTGATATCCCGCCTCGGTGAGCGTGTCGAACCCGGCCTTGACGAGCGACGTGATGCCGCCGCAGAGCACCGCCTGCTCGCCGAAGAGGTCGGTTTCGGTCTCCTCGGCGAAGGTGGTCTCGAGGACGCCGGCGCGCGTGCCGCCGATACCCCGTGCGTATGCGAGCGTTCGCTCACGTGCTTTCCCGGTCGCATCCTGATGCACGGCGAACAGGCACGGAACGCCCTGTCCGGCGACGAAGGTGCTGCGCACGAGGTGACCAGGGCCCTTCGGCGCAACCATGCTCACGTCGACGCCTGCTGGTGGCTGGATGAGGTCGTAGCGGATGTTGAAGCCGTGGGCGAACATGAGCATGTCGCCGGGCTTGAGGCTCGGTGCGATCGCGCTGTCGTAGAGCGCGCGCTGACTGGTGTCAGGCGTCAGCACCATGACCACGTCGGCCTCGGCACACGCCGCTTCAGGTGTCAGCACACGCAACCCCTCGGCCTCCGCCGCGGCGCGGCTGCGACTGGTCTCGGGCAGACCGATACGCACGTCGTGGCCCGAGTTGCGCAGGTTGAGTGCGTGGGCGTGGCCCTGCGAGCCGTACCCGAGCACCGCGATGCGCCGTCCCGCGAGCGCGGCGGGATCGGCGTCCGCGTCGTAGTACATCCGAGCGGTCATGAATGGTCGCCTCCTCTGGGTTGCTTCACACGGTGCCGGTGGTGTCGCCCGCGACGTCGGGCATGCTCGGTGGCATCGACTCCTGGTCGTCGCCGTCGATGGCGAAGTCCATGAGACGGATGCGTGCCTGGTCCCCACGCACGAGGGCGACGACGCCGCTGCGCGCCAGCTCCTTGATCCCGTACGGACGCATGAGCTCGATGAAGTTGTCGATCTTCTCGGCGCTGCCGGTGACCTCGATGATCACCGACGCGGGCGCAACATCGACGATGCGTCCGCGGAAGATGTCCACGAGGTTCAGGAGCTCCGTGCGCTCGCCGGGAGGCGCGTGCATCCGCACCAGCACCAGCTCGTGCGCGACGTTACGCAGACCGGTGATGTCGTCGATGGTGATGACGTCGATGAGCTTCGCGAGCTGCTTGGTCGCCTGCTCGGCCTGCTGACGTCCGACATGCACGGTGATCGTCATGCGCGACACCGAGTCGTCGTCGGTCGGCCCGACGGACAGGGAGTCGATGTTGAAGCCGCGGCGACGGATCATCGACGCGACGCGCTGGAGCACGCCCGGCTTGTTGTCGACGAGGACCGAGAGAAGCCGGCTCTGGCTCATCAGCTGGCCTCGACGAAGTCGAGCATGCCCATGCCGAGCGGGACGATGGGGTACACGTTGGCGTTGGGGTCGATGTTGAAGTTGAGCAGTACCGGTCCCTTGTGCGCGATCGCCTCGTCGAGGAGTCGCGGGACGTCCTCGAGCCTGTCCGTGGACATCGCCTTCATGCCGAAGGCGTCGCCGAGCTTGACGAAGTCCGGGGTGAACGTCAGGTCCACGGCGGAGCGGACGCCGTCGTAGAAGTCGTCCTGAAACTGCCGCACCATGCCGAGCGAGGAGTTGTTGAGGATGACGACGTTGACGTCGATGTTGTTCTCGACCATCGTCGCCATCTCCTGCATGTTCATGACGAAGCCGCCCTCGCCGGTGACGCAGAACACGGTCTTGTTCGGGTTCGCGAGCTTGGCGCCCATCGAGGCCGGGAATGCGTAGCCCATCGTTCCGGTGCCACCGGAGTTGAGGAACAGGCCGGGCTTGCGGTAGTTGAACCACAGCGCTGCCCAGATCTGGTTCTGGCCCACGTCGGCGAGCACGATCGCCTCGTCCTCGCAGCGCGAGTACATCGCCTCCAGTACCTCCTGCGGCTGGAGCAGCCCGTTGTGGTTCGTGAAGCGCACCGGGTGCTCCTCCTTCCACTGGTCGATCTGGGTCAGCCACTGGTGCTCGCGCTTGGGCTCGACGAGCAGGTTCAGCTCGCGCAGCGCCACCTTCGCGTCGGAGACGACGCTGACGTGGGGCACGACGTTCTTGCCGATCTCCGCGGGGTCGATGTCGATGTGGACCAGGTGCTCCACCCGCGGTGCGAAGGAGTCGAGGCGCGTGGTCACGCGATCGTCGCATCGCATCCCGACCATGATCAGGACGTCCGCGTCGCACACCGCCTTGTTGGTGAAGCCCGCGCCCATGAATCCCACCATCTGCAGTGCCATCGGATCCGTGACCGGGAATGCGCCCGTGCCGAGAAGGGTCCACCCCACCGGAATGTGCGCGGTGTGCGCGAGCTCGAGCAACTCCTCCTCCGCACGCGCGATGAGGACGCCTCGGCCGGCAAGGATCACCGGCCGCTTCGCGTCCTTGATCAGCTGCGCGATGCGTCGCAGCTTGGCGGGATCAGGCTGCGGTGGCGCGGGATACGAACGGCGTCGCACGGGCGCGTCCGGATAGTTGAAGACGGTCCTCGCCGCCTGGAGGTCCTTCGGAAAGTCGATCAGCACCGGTCCGGGACGGCCGGTGCGCGCGATGTGGAACGCCTCCTTGATCGTCGGCGCGATGTCCTCGACGCGGGTGATCAGGTAGGAGTGCTTGACGACGGACATCGTTGAGCCGATGACGTCGGACTCCTGGAAGCTGTCTGTTCCGATGGCCGTGCTCGGCACCTGGCCGGTGATGGCGACGACGGGAACCGAGTCCATGTACGCGGTCGCGAGCCCGGTCACGAGGTTCAGCGCGCCGGGACCGCTGGTGGCGAACACGACGCCGACCGAGCCGCGCTTGCTGCGCGCGTAGCCGTCGGCAGCATGGGCGCCTCCCTGCTCGTGCCGCACCAGGATGTGGTGCAGCGCCGGATAGTCGGGCAGGTACCGGTAGAGCCAGAGATTCGCTCCGCCCGGGTACCCGAAGATGGTGTCGACACCCTCGCGGATGAGCGACTCGAGGGCGACCTGGGCGCCGGTGAGCAGGCGTTCGGGCTCCTCGGAGACCTCCGGCCGTGCTGCTGCGGTGGCGGCCGCGTCGGTGCGTCGATCCGTCCGGGCGGTGATCACTGGTAGTAGCGGCTGAGTGACCGGCGCACGAAATCGTCGCTCTCGTCGTGCGCCCGGGTGGTGCCGGGCGCGAAGCGCTCGGCGCGCACGGCGTCGAAACGCTCGGCGGGCTCGCCCTTGTCCTGCGTTCGCATGTCCATGCGTGTCGGGGTTCCCATCCCGTCGTACGGGGTGGGTGCCTGTCCGGTTCCGGCCATGGCGGTGCCTCCTGTCGGGTTGTGCCGGGGAACAAAAAAGGCCCCCTCCTGGGAGGGGGCCCTTTGCTTCTTTCTCGGCTGGTGCTGCGTTACGTGCGCACGTGCCTGGTCTGAAGCCTCATGGCCCCGCTCCTAATCAGGAGCAGGCCGACCAGCAGAACCAGGACGTAGCCGTACGACATGTTGCGGCGAAGGATACGGCCTGGCCGCTCATCCGGTCAACACACGGATCTGTGACGGCTGCGCCGTATGCTTCCGCGAATGCCTGACACCGGGGCGACACGACGGAGTGCCGTGATGCTGCACGGCCCGGATCGCGCGCCCGCGCGCTCGATGCTTCGTGCGATCGGGTTCAGTCGAGAGGATCTCGAGCGTCCCATCATCGGTGTGGGGCACTCCTGGATCGAGACCATGCCCTGCAACTGGAACCATCGCGAGCTCGCCGAGCGTGTGAAGGCCGGGGTCCGGGCCGCCGGCGGGACACCGATGGAGTTCAACACCATCGCGGTCAGCGACGGCGTCACCATGGGCACGCAGGGGATGAAGGCCTCGCTCGTCTCCCGCGAGGTCATCGCGGATTCAATCGAGCTCGTGACGCGCGGGCACAGCTTCGACGGAGTCGTGCTCATCGTCGGCTGCGACAAGACGATCCCCGCCGCAGCGATGGCGCTCTGCCGCATGGACATCCCGGGCCTCGCCCTCTACGGGGGCACGATCCAGCCGGGGCGCCTGCGCGACCGCGACCTCGTGGTGCAGGACGTGTTCGAGGCCGTCGGCGCCTTCAACGCAGGCCGGATCGACGCGGACGAGCTGCGCGCGGTGGAGGAGCACGCCTGCCCGGGTGCCGGCGCATGTGGCGGGCAGTTCACAGCCAACACGATGAGCACCGCGCTGGAGTTCCTTGGTCTTTCGCCTCCAGGCGCCAACGCGGTGCCGGCGACCCATCCCGACAAGGGTAAGGTCGCGGAGGCCGCCGGTCGGCTTGCGGTGCGGCTGGTGGAGCAGGGAATCGGCCCTCGCTCGATCGTCAACCGGGCTGCGCTCGAAAACGCGGTCGCGTCCTTCTCGGCGACCGGGGGTTCGACCAACGCGGTCCTGCACCTCCTCGCGATCGCGGCCGAGGCGGGTGTCCCGCTCGACATCGACGAGATGGACGCGATCTGCGCCCGGACGCCGATTCTCGCCGATCTCAGACCGGGGGGCCGCTTCGTCGCGACCGACCTCTTTGCGGCCGGTGGGCTTGCGGTGCTGATGCAACGGCTCATCGAGCTGGGACTGCTGCACGCGGACGCCCGTACCGTCGACGGCCGGACGATCGCCGAGGTCGCGGCCGCCGCTGTGGAGACGCCCGGTCAGGAGGTGATCCGCGCTTCAGACGCTCCCCTGCGCCAGCACGGCGGCATCGCGGTCCTGCGCGGCAACCTCGCCACCGAGGGCTGCGTGGTCAAGCTCGCCGGCAACGATCGGGTCTCCCACCGGGGGCCGGCGCGTGTCTTCGACTGCGAGGAGGATGCGTTCGCCGCCGTTCGCGAGGGCACGATTCGGGCCGGCGATGTCCTCGTCATCCGCTACGAGGGCCCGGTGGGCGGCCCCGGCATGCGCGAGATGCTCGGAGTGACCGGCGCGATCGTCGGAGCCGGGCTCGGCGACTCGGTCGCGCTGATCACCGACGGCCGATTCTCAGGCGCAACCCACGGCTTCATGGTCGCCCACATGGCGCCCGAAGCCGCGCGCGGCGGTCCGCTCGCGGTGATCCGCGACGGCGACGTCGTGACCATCGACATCGAACTCGCGACGAATCGATGTCGCGCTGGACGACACGGAGATCAATGCGCGGCTCGCAGCGTGGGCCGCGCCACCGCCGCGCTACACGACCGGGGTGTTCGCCAAGTACGCGGCGACCGTGTCCTCGGCGAGCCGAGGCGCGATCACCGGGCGCTGACACCCACCTTGCCGACGGCGCCGCGCAGGCCGCTGCATCCGACACACCCGATGCAGCCGACACAGTCCGAGCAACCGATGCAGGCGATGCACCGCGTGCAGCGCAGGCAGGCGAACGTCAGGACGCACCGCCGGATCGCCGCGCTGAAAAGCGTCGCAACGCTGCCGCTGACAGCGACGCTGCCGGCTGTCAGCGCGCTGCCGGCGATGCCGGCGCTCAACGTCGTGGCGGCGCTGCCGGCGATCGCGACGGACGACGCTGTCATCGCTGACCCGGCGACTGCCGACGAGTCGCTCGTGACCGCCGAGCCGGCCACGGCAGCCGATCGCCGTGTCGCGACGCTTCCCGCCACCGCGGCGCTGTCGACCGTGAGCACGCTTCCCGAGACGGCGACGCTCGAGCGGGTCTTCAGCGAGCCCGGGACCGCATCCCACTCCTCACCGTCCGACGCGAACTCCCGTCGCATGGCGAGGACCCGTGCGGTGGCGGTCGCAGCGAGGATGGCGAACCCGATGGCGAGCGCCACGCGCTTCGGTTGAATCTGCGGCATCGGGCCAGTCTAATCGGAGTGCACCCGCGGACTTCCTCAGTCCGGGCGTGAGAGGACGTCGATGGCCGCACCGAGCCGCGACCGCCGGAAACGTGTCTGCGCGGCGTTCGTGTTCGGCGAGAATCCGCAGCGATGACCAGTGATCCCGCCCCGATGAGCGAGATGCCCACAGCACCGCCGAGAGTTCCGTCGCGCCGCGGCGCAGTGCTGCTGCTCACTGAGGACTGGTTGCTCGCGGCATGGGTCTCCATCGCGACGCCGCTCCTGTTCCGGGCGCAGGGTGGGGGCGGCCCGTTCGACTCCGGCGCTCCACTGCTCGGGACGTTGCGCATTCTCGCCGTGGCCGGCGCGCTCGTCTGCCTTGCGGCGCGCAGCAAGCCCGGCGACATCGCAGCGAACCGGCCGTCGGTCATCAAGGGCGGTGCGATCGGCCCGCTGGTCGGGGCAATCATCCTGGTGACAATCAGCGGGTTCACCGCCGTCGACCTGCCCTCTGGCGTTGGCGGTTTCGTCGTGATCGCGGCGCTGGCCGGCATGGTCGTCGTGCACTTCGCGGTTCCGCCACTTGCGGCGCCGATCAGACGCATCCTGGTGACGCCGTTCGTCCTCGTCTCCGGCGGACTGTTCTGGACGCTCATCGCGGCGATCACCGGAGAGCCCGGGAGCGCCACGCCCGCGGCCGCGGTGGCAAACCCGGGCTCTGCGCTCGCTGCGGGAGGCTTCCTGGTCGCGTTCTCCGGGGTCTTCTACGTGATGCTGATCTTCGCGCCGCGCCAGGTGGCCGAGCGCGAAGGCGGCCTGGTCACCTGGCTGTTCCGGTACGTGCTCTTCGCGGCCGGCGTCGTCGCCGGTCTCGCCTGGCCGCGCCTGCTGGGTGTTTGAGGCTGCGGGCTAGAGAAGGTCGGAGCCGATGCCCGCCTCGACGGGAATCGGGCCACCGGTGTCGGTCTCCAGGTCGAGCCCGAGGTTCTCGTTGGCCGCCGGAACGCCACGTGCCTTGGTGCGGAGCGGCACCTCCCTGATGAGCAGCGTCAGGAAGAACGCAATCACCAGGATCGGCACGGCGGCGAGGAAGACGACGTGCAGCGACTCCGAGACGGAGTTGATGAGCCCCGTGTGAATCGCGGGTGGCAGGTGGGCGAGCGATGCGGGGTTGCCCTCGAGCGACGAGGGGTTGATCCCGTGCTGCAGCGCGCTTGCGGGCAGGTTCTTGCGCAGGTTGGAGGCGAGCTGGTTGCTGAAGATCGCCCCGAAGATGGCCACACCGAAGGACGCGCCCATCGAGCGCAGGAACGTGGCGGAGCTGGTGCCGACACCGAGGTCGCGCTGTTCGACAGCGTTCTGCACGGCGATGACGAGCACCTGCATCACGCAGCCGAGACCGAGGCCGAGCAGGACCATGTACAGCGACAGGAAGATGCGAGGCGTCTGCGGGTCGATCGTCGAGAGCAGGAAGACGCCGACTGCCGCGAACGCCGTGCCGATGACCGGGAAGATCTTGTACCGGCCTCGCCGGCTGATGATCTGCCCACTGGTGATCGATGCGGTGAGCAGTCCCGCCATGAGCGGAAGGATGTTGAGACCGGAGCTCGTCGCGCTCGCCCCGTCGACGAGTTGGAGGAACACGGGCAGGAAGGTGATCGCTCCGAACATCGCGAACCCGATCACGAAGCCGACTCCGCTGGCGACGTTGAACACCTGGATGCGGAAGAGGCGGAAGGGGAGGATCGGCTCCGACGCGCGACGCTCGACCACGACGAATCCGGCCAGCATCACCACGCCGAGCAACCCGAGACCGAAGACCTGGATCGAGTCCCACGCGAAGCTCGTCCCACCGAGCGTGGTCAGGAGGATCAGCGACGAGGCGCCGGCCGCGAGGAAGAAGGCACCGAGCCAGTCGATGCTGTGCGACACGCGGCGGGTGTGCGTCTTGAGCACGGTTGCCGTGACGAAGAGCGCGATCGCCGCGATCGGGACGTTGATGTAGAAGATCCAGCGCCAGGAGACGTCGTCCGTGAGGAATCCGCCGATGAGCGGGCCGGCGACGCTCGCCAGCGCGAAGACACCGCCCATCCATCCCTGATAGCGGCCGCGCTCGCGAGGGGGAACGACGTCGCCGATGATCGCCTGCGCGCCGACCATGAGGCCGCCGGCGCCGATGCCCTGAATGGCGCGGAAGGCGATGAGCTCGGGCATGTTCTGCGAGAGCCCGGCGAGCATGGAGCCGGCGATGAAGATGACGATCGCGAGCTGGAACAGCGACTTGCGCCCGTAGAGGTCGCCGAGCTTCCCGTACAGCGGCGTCGAGACGGTTGACGCCAGCAGGTACGACGTGACGACCCAGGAGAGCTGGTTCAAGCCGCCGAGGTCGCCGACGATGGTCGGCAGCGATGTGGCGACGATCGTCTGGTCGAGCGCGGCCAGCAGCATGCCGAGCATGAGGGCACCGAGGACGGCGTAGATCTGGCGCTGGGTCATGCGGTCGCCCTCCGTAGATGCGTCTCAGCGCCCTCGTGCGCGGCTGCGGCGATGCGCTCGGTCAGGACGACATACGTCCGAAGCTCGTCATCGTTCAATGCGGTGAACACCTCTTCCGATGCTCGGCGCATACCCGTCTTGAAGCGCGCGGCGAGGTCCCGTGCGCGCTCGGTCGGCACAACGTGTTGCACCCTCCGATCCTGGATGTCACGAACGCGGGTGATGAGCCCACGACGCTCGAGGCGATCCACAAGCTGGGTGGCGCCGCTCAGCCCGATGCCCTGAGCCTCCGCGACCTCCCGCATCGTCATCCCGTCACCCAGGAGGAGACGGCGCACCACCTCCATCTGATGGACGGTGATGCCCTCGAATTCGGCGAAGTCCTCGTGCACGCTCGGTGAGACGGCCTCGAAGAACCGCCGGCGCAGTTCCGTCTGCGCCGCCTCGAGCCGCTCCAGGAGGTCTGCCCGTTGCTTCATGCCAGCGATAATACATCACGTGAAGTATTTGAGCAACCCTAGCGCGCGGGTTTCCGGCCCGACGCCGCGAGGATCGCCGAGCGCTGGACCGGCGACAGGTACTTCACGACCTCCCGCAGGGTCACGCCCGAGGCGCGACCCGCGCGCGGCAGCACCCACGCGTACACCTCGTCGGGATGGTGCTTGCTGGTTTCACGGAGGACCCATCCGATCGCCTTGCGGATGAAGAACTCCTTCTCGTCGAGCATCGAGTTCGGCATATCTGCCGAACTGTTCGAACCGCTCTCCACGCTTGAGCAAGTCGATCAGAGCCAGGAGCGAGGATCTCCGGACCCAGAAGTTGACGTCGACGGCCCAGCGGTCGAGCCACGCTGACGACTCGGGGAACTGCATCACGAGACGTCCCGCGACGGTGCCCGCGAGGGCGTCGACGTATGCCCACGTCCGCGAGCCGCGAATCATCGACTCGACCGTGTCCAGGTCGTCGAGCCGCAGCAGCTTCGGAAAGAACTGGAGCAGCATCACCGCGGCCATCCGCGATTCGTGGTACGGGTGCGACCAGAGCGCGCCGACGAGATCCATGAGCTCGTCGTGCGTGATGCCCGGGTGCGCCGCCACGGTGCCCCTGGCAATCCGGCGGATGTCCGACACCGTCGCGCCGAAGTGCTCGAGATCGCTCTTCAGATACTGCCGTTCCCCGGCAGCGCGCGCCGGCGTGCCGCACGCACGCGTCGCGCTCTCGATGTCGAAGACCGCGGATGCCACATCCATCAGCAGCGACAGAGCGTAGCGACTCGCGAACGGACTCCGGGTGGGATCGGCTATAAGTCGTGCGGTGATTCAGCACCCGTCGGCGAGCTTCGCGTTCACCGCGCGGTGCCGGATCGTGAACCGACCCGGCATGCTCGGGCAGCTGACGTCGGCCATCGGGAGCGTCGGCGGCGACATCCGCGCGGTCGACATCGTGCGTGTCGAGCGTGACGGCATCGTGCGCGACGTCACCGTCCTCGCCGCTGACGCTGACCATGCGCAGCAGCTGATCCAACGCATGTCGGCCGTGCCCGGGGTCGAGGTGCTCGAGTACTCGGACCGCACGTTCCTGGCGCATCGGGGCGGCAAGATCGAAGTCACTGCGCGGCACCCGATCCGCACGCGCGATGACCTGTCCATGGTGTACACGCCCGGCGTTGCGCGGATCTGCATGGCCATCGTGGAGGACCCGCGGCGCGCCCGGAATCTCACGATCAAACGCAACGCCGTCGCGATCATCACGGATGGGAGCGCCGTGCTCGGCCTCGGCAACATCGGACCGGCTGCGGCGATCCCCGTGATGGAGGGGAAAGCCATGCTCTTCAAGGAGTTCGGCAACGTCGACGCCTTCCCGCTCTGCCTCGCCACGCAGGATGTCGACGAGATCGTTGCGACGGTCATGAACATCGCGCCGATCTTCGGTGGGATCAACCTCGAGGACATCGCCGCGCCGCGCTGTTTCGAGATCGAGCGCCGTCTCGCCGTGAGCCTCGACATTCCGGTGTTCCACGACGATCAACACGGAACCGCGATCGTCGTGAGTGCCGCGCTCCTCAACGCGCTGACCATCGTCGGCAAGCGGCTCGAGGATGTTCGCATCGTGTGCCTCGGCGTCGGCGCCGCGGGCACTGCGGTGTCGCAGCTGCTTCTCGCGGCGGGAGTCGGAGACATCGTCGGCGTCGACCGCGGCGGGATTCTCAGCGCGGACATGTCGGATTTGAGCGATGCGCAGCGCGCGTACGCGGCGGCCACCAACCGCGCGCACATCCGCGGCACTCTCGGCGATGCGCTTGCGGGAGCCGATGTGTTCATCGGCACCAGCGTCGGCGGGGCGCTCGATCCCGGCCTCGTGCGACGGATGGGACCGAAGCCCATCGTCTTCGCGCTTGCGAATCCCGAGCCGGAGGTGCAGCCCGAGGCGATCGAGGATGTCGCCGCCGTCATCGCGACGGGGCGCAGCGACTATCCGAATCAGATCAACAACGTGCTGTGCTTCCCTGGGTTCTTCCGCGGTCTGCTGGACTGCGGCGCGCAGCAGATCACCGACGGCATGAAGCTCGCGGCAGCGCGGGCAATCGCCCAGGTGGTCGGTGACGACCTCCACCCCGAGTACATCATCCCGTCGGTATTCAATCGCGAGGTCGCCCCGGCCGTGGCCGCGGCTGTGAGCGGCGAGGCGGTGCGGACCGGGCTCGCCCGCGAGTTCACCGACCTCATCGATCCGCTGCACATGGCGAGCACGAGCCGGGGTCGCGGGTAGTTATCCACATCCCATAGGGACTTCGGGCACCAGTGGCGAACTCACCGTGCCCGCGTATCCACAGGTCTACTGCTGGATCGACTTGAAGAAGTACGTCGTGTCGCAGGGACGCCCGTCTGGAAAGAGGGCGAAACCGGGGACGACGCCGACTCTCGTCCATCCCATGCGCGCGTAGAGGCGCTCGCCATCGGCTCCGGTGACGGTGTCGAGCAGGAGCAGGGTCTTGCCCGCGGCGCGAGCCTCGGTCTCCGCGTGCTCCATGAGCCGTTGGGCGATGCCCCGTCTGCGCGCGTCGCGCCGGACGAGGAGCTTCGCGATCTCCGCGCGGTGCGGCTGGTTCGGCGGAAGCGCCGTGATGACCTGGACCGTGCCGACAAGGTCCGCACCCACAAACGCGCAGAGCAGCAGCCGGCGGCCCCGCTCCACCTCGGCGACCATCCCTTCGAATGCCGCGCGCGCCTGGTCGCGCGAGAACGGCGCCATGTAGCTGACCGACGCGCCACCGGCGACGCAGTCCTCGAGTACGGCGGCAAGGTCGTCGAGCAGCTCGCGCGCCTCGGCGCCGTCGAGGGTGCGGATCTCGACCGCCAGAGCCTCACCGCTAGGGGAGGGGGACAGTGACATCGCCGGTCTGTTCGAGCAGCTGCTGCCATGTGTCGAAGGACATGCAGAAACGTCCGCCCACGCCGAATACCGTGCCCCAGCTGTTCCAGAACCACACGAGCTTGTTCTCCGCGTCGATCTGATCGGCCACCACCTCGTGTCCGCCTCGCACCGTCGCGCCGGTGGTAATGGCGACGAGGCCCTCGGCGGATGGCGTGTCGAAGCTCGTGTACCAGTTGATGCCGGTGATCACGGGTCGGAGCACGAGCGCGAGGAGTGCGTGCTCGAGGCCGAAGGCATGCTTGTACGAGGAGATCCACCCGAGCTCCTTCGCGGCCTTGCAGACCTCGAGCCCGCTGCCGCCCGGGTCGTTCGGCGGGTACGGGTCTCCCTCGAGGCGCGTTTCGAGCTCGTAGAGCTGCACCGCGTTCTGCTCGTTGCGCGGTGCGCCACCTGCGTAGTCGGGTGCGGAGTTCAGCGCCCCGCACAACGCATTCGCGGTGCACGAACCGATGTCGCCCTGGTTGAGCGGGAGGCCCACCGCCTTGTGCGTCACGCTGACGATCGCCGGCGCTCGATCTGCCGGAAAGTTCCGTGAGCGTGGGTCGTGGACGATGTGGCGTCCGAGGCGTTTGCCGGGCGTGACCCGCTCCTCGATCGTGGTTCGCAACACGTCACCGTTCACGTCATACCTCCACGTTGACCGAGACGCCGGGTCGGGTCCGAGAACCAATCTTCCGTCCGCTCCATGTGGGTGTCAATTTGCGCAGACGAACTGTGACGGTCGGTGCGGTGGCGGTGCGAGACTCCGCACATGGACATCGACCAGCAGATCGCACGCGTGCGGGCGGAGGGGGAGGCGCTCGCACGGGCCGCCGAAGCGGGTCCGCTGAATGCGCCGGTTCCCGGATGCCCGGGATGGGACGTTGAAGCGCTGCTGCGTCACATCGGCGACGTCCACCGCTGGGCGGCGACCATCGTGGGCGAGCGGATCCCGGAGCGCCTGCGACGTGATTTCGAGGGACCCGCCGAGCCCGACGCGCTGCTCGTCTGGTATCTCGAAGGTTGCGTCGCCCTTGTCGACGTGCTCGAGTCCGCCTCGCCGGAGGATTCGTTCTGGTTCTGGGGTCCGGCGCCGAACGCGCTCGCATTCTGGGCGCGCCGTCAGGCCAACGAGACGGCGATCCATCGTTGCGACGCAGAGTCGGCGCACGGACCCATCACGCCGCTGACGACGGTCGATGCGCTCGACGCGCTGGACGAATGGCTCGTGCTCGCCACCCGCCGCGCGAGCGCCCCGGAGGGTCAGGAGCGGATCCTCCAGCTCGCACCGATCGATGGGTCGGCCACCTGGAGCGTGATCCTCGGCGAGCACGTCGAGGTCACGACGGATCGCGGTCGCGGGCACTGCGAGGTGCGCGGCACGGCGTCGGACGTCTACCTGTGGTCGATGAACCGGCGGGGCACCGAGGGGCTGACGGTCTCCGGCGACGAGGCTCTGCTGCAGGTCTGGGCTGACAACTTCAAGTTCTGAATGACCGAAGAGCCGGCCGGCGGGCAGAGCGCAGCCGAACAGCGCATCCGGGCCGCGACGATCGGGGAGCCGGAACGGCTCGCAGGTTTGATCGAGCTGGCGCCGTACGACGCGACCTGGCCTTTGCAGTACGAGCGCGAAGCGGAGCACGTCCGCGCAACGCTCGGCGACCGCGCCCTTCGCATTGAGCACGTCGGCTCGACCTCGATCCCGGGAATCGCCGCAAAGCCGATCATCGACATGCTCCTCGTCGTGGCCAACTCGTCAGACGAGGCGTCGTACGTTCCGTCGATGGAGGAGCAGGGCTACACGCTCCGAATCCGCGAGCCGGACTGGTACGAGCATCGGCTGTTAAAGGGCCCATCCGCGAACATCAACCTGCACGTGTTCTCGGCGGCGTGCCCCGAGATCCAGCGGATGATCGGCTTCCGCGACCATTTGCGGGCCGACGCCGCGGACCGGGAGCTGTATCAACGGACGAAGCAGGCGCTTGCGGCCCGCCGTTGGAAGTATGTGCAGGAGTACGCCGATGCGAAGACCCAGGTGGTCGAGGCGATCATCGCGAGAGCGGGGCCGCCCACGTCCCCACGGTGACACCACACGCCGCATCTGTCAGTCCTGGTTGACAGGCGGATGACTGTCAATCTAAACTGACGCCCATGGAGCCCGGCGAATCCAAGCCCGTCTCCGACCCGCTGGATCCGGCGGTGGGGCTCCGTGCGGTCGGAGCACTGCACCGGATGGCCGAGCAGGTTGAGGCCACGAACGTGAAGTTGGCGCGTGAGCTCGGTTGGTCCTGGGAACAGATCGGCGACGCGCTCGGGGTGTCCCGCCAGTCGGTGCACAAGAAGTACGGAGGATGACGCAACGCTGATGTTCGGGAAGCTCCGCGTCGATGCGCGACGCGCCGTGTTGACCGCTGCGGCGGAGGAGGCTCGGCGGCGTGGAGACCGCCGCCTCGGGACCGACCACCTGCTGCTCGGCGTGCTCCACGACAGGGAATCTCCGGCCGTGGCCGCGCTCGGTTTGACTCTCGAATCCGCGCGAGCCGCCTCGCTCGCGCTCGATCGAGCCGCCTTGACCGCGGTCGGCGTGGCCGCAGCCAACGTGAGCGTCACACAGGGATCCATGCGCGCCCACCGGCTCCTCCCACTCAGCTCGGGCGCGCGAGCGGTGCTCAAACGAACGATGGACGAGGCGCATCCGCGCAGGCCGTCGAGCATCCAGTCGCGCGACTTCCTGGTGGCGCTCCTGACCAGGGATCGTCCCGATCCGGCAGCCGAGCTCCTGCATGCGCTCGGCGTCGATGCGGTCGCGACACGCAACCGGCTCGCTGCTCCGCGCGATTGACGGCGACGCCCGTCAGGATGCGGCGGGCACGAGCCGGACAGGTTTCTCGCGGAGGCTGAACCGCGTCCCGTCGATGACGACCTCGTCGACCTCGATGAAGCCCGCGCTCGCGTAGTACTTGCAGATCCCCGGGTTGTCCGCAAGGCAGTCGAGGCGCAGGTAGGCTCGCCCGCGCCGCTGCGCCTCCGCCACCATCCAGTCGATCGCGCGGCGCCCGGTGCCGGCGGCCGCACGGCGCACGGCGAATCGATGCAGATACAGGGCGTCGTCAGCCGCTGCCGGCCAGTAGATCAGATCCTGTTCGAGCAGCGAGAAGGTGGCGACCGCCGCATGCCCGGACCAGACGAGGAACAGGCTGAATCTCTCGACATCGCTGCGCAGCCGCGCGATCCCGCGTGCATCCGGTCCCGTGAAGTTGCCGGGCGCCCAGCTCCTGTATCCCTGAGTCGTGCCGCGGTCGGCCGCCTCCTCGAGGATGGATGCGGAGATCGCAACCTGTTCGTGAGTCGCGGGGCGTATCTCCAGCCGCGCCGTGCCGGCGGTCATGCCAGGCGTGGTTCCGCGGGGCGACGGTGCCGTCATGAGCCGAGCGTAGCCCGGCAGCGCCGGCCGCGGTGGGTGTGGCGCTATCCGGTCGCAGTCGAGCGTTCGCTGACGGCCTGGATCTCCTCGAGCCCGTACAGGAAATGCGCGCGCCGCACCTCGTCGAGCGCAGCTTCGTCAACCTCGCTCCGCTTCGGGCCGGCCGATGTCGTCGCGCCCGCATCGGCGGCGCGGGCGACAAGCGCGGCATCGGCGATATGGATGCCACCGCCGATCGGCATGTACCCGAGGCCCTCATCCTCCGCGGCTTTGAGCATCCACCGTGCAACCGCCGCGCCGATGGGTGCGAGGACTTCCTGGTCGAGCCACTGGAGGTCGGCCGCCGTCGGCGTGGAGAGCTCACGGTTCCACGGCGGCGGCACGACGTTGACGTCGTGACCGTTCACCTGGATGTGGATCTCGGTCGGCCGTGCCTCGTCCGAGCTGATGCAGACGCGCAGCGACACGTTGGTCGGCGACAGCGTCTTCCACTGCTTCTCCCAGACGCGGCTGTGCGCGACCGGGTTGAACTTCCTGCGCACCGGCTCCGCGACGAGCATCTCGCCGTGCAGCGCGCAGTACACGTTGAGGGTTGCGATGACCTCGTCTGCCGCGGCCGACGAGATCCACTGGAGGATCGGGACGGTCCGGCTGTCGATGTCGGGGTGAGATGCCGCGCCGAACTCCCACTCGAGCGCCTGCATCGCGTGCGCGTGCAGCGCGCAGTAGATCTGACCCTCGACCACGTTGCGGTCCGCCGGGCACCATGCCGTCTTGCAACGCCGGCCGCGCCTGTCCACGTAGCTGCAGGGCATCCCGGCCAGCGACGAGCATCGCAGTGCGGAGCACGCCTGATTGCCGATCGCCGTCTCCGGCCTCCGGCCCGGGCGGAAATCGTCCTCGCCCGCGGATGCGCGCTGGTGCGAGGTGCCTGTCCGCCACCCAATCATGTTGAGACCTGCTGCTTGATGGCTTGGCCCGCTTCGTACGCCAATCCTAGGTTGCCGCACAGCACGGGTATGACAAGCGCGTAACAACCGGTACTCCCGTGGCGATGACGCTGTCTGATCCGGGGCGGTCGATTCGGATGCGCGCCGTGACAAGGCTCGAGGACGGTGCGCGGTCCGCCGGCCTCAGGTCGTCTGGAGGTCCTTGGGCGCGTCGTCGGGGGTGGTGTGCCCGTGGTCGTGCTCGACCTCGGCGTCGCGCGTCGACCGGCGTTTCGCGGTCAGCTTGCGGATGCGTTTCATCTCGATTGAGGGCTCGCGGTGCGGCGGACGCTCGGGCGGTTGCAGTCGCGGCGGGAGATTGCGACGCGGACCGGCCCAGAGCGCCGGCGGGGCGTTGACGGCGTCGCCAAGGCGATATGCCAGCGATTCGTAGTTCACGCGCCAGCCGCGGAAGTGGATCCACGACGATGCGGCGTCGCGTTCCATCGGCCACTCCACCCGGGCAAGGTGCTCGAGGGCATCCTGGAAGTTGTCCTCGGTGAGGCTGATGGGATCGTCGGGTTTGGGATCCTCGTCGAACTCCAGCCCCACCACCTTCGCAAGGTCGCGCAGGCACATGTAGCCCATGCGCAGGAACGCCCGAGCCTCAGAGGGCGCGTGCAGCGGCTGGGTGGACAGCTGCATGGCCGCCGCATCCATGACCGCGAGCAACCCGATGACCCACGAACGGTACGGGTGCGGAGAACGGAACCAGAGCAGCACCGGGTACGACGCGTGCGTCTCGGCGACGTCGGCTGCCCACTCCTCCCAGCGCTGGTAGAGGAGTCCAAGGTTATGGACGTTATCGACCAATTCACTTCGGGCGAGCAGCTCCGGTCCCCATGCGGGCGATCCCGCGCGACTGTCGAGCATGGTCACCAGCACCTCGCGCCGGTTGAACGCGCCATACAGCACCGGCAGGTATGCGATCTGCAGCGCGACGATCGTGAGACCGGCAGCAGCGGCGCAGAACACGATGAGGCGCGGCGCGACACCTGCCTGCGCGGCGAACCCCAGCGTGAACACCGACGACCCGCTCACGGTGAGCGCGTGGAGCAGGCCGCCCGTCCGCATGAACGGCCAGAGCATCAGCCCGAACCCGATGAGCAATGTGGTCAACCATGTCGCGAGGATCACGATCAGGTAGAGCGGAGCCTGCAGCGCGAGAAATCGGTCGCGCGCCTCATACGTCTCGAAGCGGTGGGAGATTCGCGAGAACGACTTGACCATCCCGAGCCCGACGTACAGCTGAATCCTCGATGACCCGAGTCGCGGCAGCACCAGCGAGGTGACCACGCTCATCAGCGTGGAGAGCACGATCACCAGTCCCAGCGCGGCGGCGATCCATGCGACGACCGTCATCCGCGCATCATCGCCGAACGCCCGCCTCGCGAGGAGGCGGGCGCCGGCTGATGCTGTGTGTCTAGGCCGCGGCTACCACTCGACCCACTCGCCGGGGGCGGTACGCCACACCGAGGTCTCCGGTGCGCCCGCGAAGACCGGACCGAGGTGGTCGAATCCAAGCGAGATGTCGTAGTACTCGGTCATGCGATCGGCGTCCATCCAGGTGTCGACGCCGATGATCTCCGTGGTCGCCGGCTCACCCGGGTTCGGGACGCGAACCCACGTGGTGTGACTCACCTGGCCATAGCTGCGCGCGGTGTTGATGGTCGTCCCGGCGTACGCGGTGAATGCCCTGGCTGCATCCTCGATCGATGTCACCGCTACCTGGATGAGTCCCACCGCACCGGTCGTGCGTCCCGACGGCACGGGGAGAAAGAAGGCGCCGAACCCCTCGAGGCGCGACCACACGATCCCGTCACGACTCTCGAACAGCTGGCCCGCGGCCTCCTGCACATGGGGGTTGGCGAAGAAGCTCCCCAGCCCGGAGAGGCTGTTCCAGAGATCGATGAACAGCAGCTGTCCGTCGAGCTCCTTGTTGACCGGCGCGAAGACGTTGTGCGAGAGGTCGCCGAGCGAGCGTGCTCCCGCCGCGCTCTGCGGCGCTCCCGCCGTCGCGTTGTGTGTCGCACGCGCGGCATCGAGGGTCGGCGCGTTGGTGGTGCCGCGGACGGTGAGCAGATAGGTGGCTGCACCCGCATCCGGCGGGTATGTGGCGGCGTCGGTCATCTCCGTTCTCCTCTTGATAGGTGGACCTACTCAGACGACGAACGGGTGCGGTCGATATCGACACGCGTTGCGCGCATCGCTCAGGTCGCGCAGAGACACGTTTTCGGTAGCGTTGCCAGCCGACGGTGTTCGCCGGGCGGCCGCCACATGGAGCTCGACTGATGGAGGGAGCGATGCAGCGAGATGAACTGATCCGGCGCTACGAGGACGGCCGGGCGGCACAGCGAAAGCGGCGCCTATACGGTCAGCACGTGGCTCGAGATCTACGCGGCGCACTGTCACGACCACGCGAAGCAGATCGAACGCGCGGTCGCCGAGTCCAGGTCGGGCGGCTCCTGAGGCTCAGCCGATCTTCGTGATGTAGGACCCCACGAGGGTTGCCTTCTGCTGGTCGATGCCGCCCTCGCGTCGTTCCCCGTGGCCGTCCTGGAAATGTGCGAAGGCTTTCGTCGACGAGATGGGGTTCACCTCGTCGTCAGTGTGGTCGTGGAAGGAAACATGTACAAACGATCCGTCCTCGAGTCGGAGGACGATATAGCTCACATTGTCGGGTTTGTTTGCTTCCAATTCCGCGAACACGCCTTCAACACGTCGTTGGTTCTCGCCTGCCGCCTCGGGTGACTTTGTCGCGTACCGCGTGACCAATCGCTTCTGCATGGTGGCTCCTTTCGTGAGTGTGGATAGACTACAGGCATGGATATGAAGATCGAGCTCGTCGCCATTCCGGTCAGCGACGTCGACCGCGCCAAGGCTTTCTACGTCGACAAGGTGGGATTCATCGAGGACCACGACCACCAGGTCAGCGAGACGCTGCGATTCGTGCAGCTCACCCCTCCGGGCTCGGCATGCTCGATCGTCATGGGCACAGGCATCACGCAGATGCCTCCCGGTTCGCAGAAGGGTGTGCAGATGGTCGTCGCCAGCGCCGAGGCAGCCAGGAAGGAGCTCGTCGCGCGCGGTGTGGACGCGAGCGATGTCGACGTTCAGCCCTGGGGCAACTTCGTCACCTTCAGCGACCCGGACGGCAACACCTGGTCACTGCAGGAGTTGCCGGCGTGGTCGCAGGAGATGTCGCCGCCGAGTCCGTAGGCGTCCGCTACCTCCCGGAGAGCGCCAGCATCCTCGCCTGAATCGAGTCGTCAACCGGTTCCTTCGCGGGGCCGAAGACGCCGCCGGACCTCCATTCCTCGGCGTGCCGCTGGAGATAGGCGTACGCGAAGTCCACAAGCTCCGGGTCAAGCACCTCATCCGCGCCGATCGCACGGGCGAGGTCCCAGGAGTGCAGCACGCCGTCAAGTGCCATCTGCTCGAGGTAGCCCGCGCCCGGCACGTCGCCGAACGACAGATGGACGGTCCGCGTCAGCGCGTCCGGCGCTGCCGCTGCCGCCTGGGCGCTCTCGAGGCCGTCGGTCAGCACGCCGAGTGGGTCGTCACCGAGGACATCGCCGTCGAATCGCGAGCCGACCTCGGCGATCGTCTTCCCGGCCATCAACTCCGGGAGCCACAGATACTCGCCGGTCACGTGATTGACAAGCGCCCGAACGTCCCACTCGGTGCACGGTGTCGCCGCCGACCACTGACCGGCGCTGATCCGCTGCGCCTGCTGCAGATACCCGTCGCTCGCGCGACGAAACGCTGTTGCTGCATCCATTGCACGGGTCCTCCACGCCCGTGATGAGAGTAGCGCGCCCGCGGCGATCTCGCTTGACCGGTCGCGGTCTCACGGCAGTCGACTGACTTCCATCGGCCACCGTCACACTCCGGGGTGCAATGGAAAGGGGACCGATCACCAGGGGCTTCCGCGTCGGCCTGTACGCGGCGCTGCCGCTCGCCCTGCTGGTACTCCTCTACGCCGATCGTCGCCAGTGGTTCTTCTACGACGACTGGGAGTTCCTGGCCACGAGGGGCCTCGGCGGGCAGCCGCTCGACCTCTTCCGACCGCACAACGCCCACTGGTCAACCATTCCGATCCTCGTCTACCGCGCGCTCTACGCGGTCGTCGGGATCCGCAGCTACGTTCCGTACCTGCTCGTGGTGCTGTCGCTCCACCTCGCCACCGCGTGCGTGCTCTGGCGGTTGATGCTCCGCCTGGGCGCCGACGGTTGGATCAGCACGTCACTCGCGATCGTGTTCCTCCTGGTCGGGGCCGGCTACCAGAACCTGACCTGGGCGTTCCAGATCGGCTACATCGCCCCGTTGCTCCTGGGGTTCGTCGCGGCGATGCTCGTTGATCGGCCCGGTGCAGCTTTCGGCAGGCGCGACCTCTGGGTGTGGCTGCTCGCCGTGGCCGGACTCGATGTGTTCCGCGATCGGGATCACCATGGTGGTGTTCCTCGCGCTCGTCGCGCTGCTCCGCCGCGGTTGGCGTGCGGGGTTCATCACCGCGTCGGTGCCGACTGTCGTGTACCTCATATGGCTGCTGGCCATCGGGCGCCACTATCTCCTCGCGGACAGCACGGTGAACGCCCAGACCCTGCTCCTCATCCCCGACTTCGTGTGGGCCGGCCTCACCGCAACGGTTGATGAGGTGACCGGTCTCGTTGGCATCGGGGCAGTTGCGATCCTCGGGTTGCTGGCCTGGATGGTGCTCAAGCGTCGCGACGCCACAGCACTTGCCCCGGCGTTTGCCGGAGCGATCGCCGCCCTGGTGTTCTTCATCTTCGACGGCATCGACCGCACGGCCGGCGGCAGCGCTGTTGCGGCGACATCACGGTACGTCTACGTTGGAGCGGCGCTGCTGCTTCCGATCACCGCGGTGGTGATGTCGACACTGGTGCGGCGCGCGCTCGTCCACCAGGTGGTTCTCGTCGCACTCTCCGCCTTCGCGGTCGTGCACGGTGTCAGCTATCTCTTCGATCAGACACGCGCGCTGGGATTGATCAAACAGCAGGAGGAGCAGCAGATCCTCGCTGGTGCGGCGCTACTCAGGGCCGGCGCGCCGGTGATCGGCACGCATCCAGACGACCGCTGGGCTCCCGATCTCACCACGCGCGACCTCGGCATCATGGTCCGTGAGGGAAGGGTGGCGACCGGCATCAGCATCGCGCTGGTGAACCGGCTCGACGCCGAGCTCGCACTCCAGGTGGCGGCTGCTCCTGACCCGCTCGTCACCGCGGAGTTGCCGGTGACCGTCCGACTCAATGGCGGGGCAGCCGCGCCTGCTCCAAACGGCTGCGTCGTCACCGCCACCGACTCCGCATCCACCGCGACGTTGCAATTCGCCGGGTCCGGATGGGTCTCCGTGTTGTCGTCGGGCGGCGGCACCCTCGATGCCCAGCTCTCCGGTGGCAGCGTGCTCTCCGACCCGTTCATCCTCGCGACACTCGGCCCGAGCACGTCAGTCGTGGTCAGCGACGTGGCAACGTCCGCACAGCTCGTGCTCACACTGCCGGCGGGCACGACCCTCTGCGGGAATCTCACCGGAGCGACGCCCTAGCCTCGCCTACATGACGCCCGCGGTGATGGCCTGCTCGATCCACGGGATCACCTCGTCGAGCATTTCGTCGAGTATTGATGATAGAACGTGGTCCCAGTAGCCGCTAGCGGGAGATCACCGGTGCCACTGTCCGACGACGATGTCCGCACGGTCGCGAGCGAGGCGTCATTCGAAGAGACCGTTGCGCGCCTGCGATCCGTCATCCAGGAGCGCGGGCTGACGCTCTTCGCGGAGATCGACCACCGGCAGAACGCACGCGACGTCGGCCTGGACATGCCGAAGACTCAGGTGCTCATATTCGGGAGCGCTCGAGGTGGTACGCCACTCATGCTCGCGGCCCCGGACATCGCGCTCGAGCTGCCCCTCCGTGTGCTCGTGAGGGAGGAAGCCGACGGCGGCGTGGTCCTCGTCCATGCCGACCCCGAGCGCCTGGCGGCGAGGTTCGGTGTCGCCTCACTGGCGGCATCGATCGCGGGAGTCACCGCGACCGTCCAGGCGGCAGCACGTTAGATGACCTCCGGCAGCCGTCGCTGGTTTGCGAGCGCTATCGCGGTCGTTGCGCTCTCCGCTTGCGGAGCGTCGTCTGTCAGCCCCGCGCCGACGGCCTCGGTCGCGACGACGACGCCGGCCTCGACCGTCACGCCGGTCCCCACGGCCGCGCCGCAGCCGACGTCCGCGATCGTGGCGCCGGTGGCTGTGCTGCTCCCCGTCAGCGACTTCTCCTTGGGAGCGGTCGTGAATACCGGCCCGAGCACGGGCACCCCACCCGGCTGCGCGCCGGGATCGCCGGCAGGGTTCGTCGACGCAGCGGGCTCACTCGTGACCGACGGCAAGGGCTTCAACTGGTCGAACGTCGTCTTCTCCTTCGACGATGCGGCGGATGCGCATGCATTCGCGACGGCGTACTTCGCCGCGGCCGGCACCTGCACAACCGGCAGTGGCGCGAGCTCTGACACGCTCGGCGACTACTCGTTCACGTACACGCAGAAGGGATACGCGGGCGGATTCGGCGCGGCGACGGTCGAGGTTGCCCAGGTGCGGTACCTGGTCACGATGGTCCTCGACGGACCCAACATCGGTCCGTATCCCCCCGCGAGTGAGCTTCCGCTGCTTGTGCAGAAGTCAGTGAGCGAGCTCATGAGCGCCCTCGGATAGCGCCGCGCCGTGACGCGGGTCCGGGCGACGAGCCGGGAGTTACCCGGACAGGTCGAGCCTCAGCCTTTCGAGGAATTCCTCAGCAGACGCTCGCACCTCCGGCGAGACTCCGTTGTCGGCAACCACCTGCTGCGCCAACCGCTCCGCGCGTTCGAGCAACTCCGCTATCACGTCCGGATCCTCGGTCGACCACCCACCTGACGCGACAAACCGGATGGCTCGACCGACCTTGTGCTTCGTGTCCGGCATCCGCTCCAGTGTGACGTTGACCCCATCCGTTTTGGGGCGGTAGCGTGGTGGTGTGACGGACTTCACAGGTGAGGACCTTCGGGGCTCCCGGTTCGAGTTGGTCGATCTCACGGGTGCTGAGTTCCGCGCCGTCTACATGATCGGCGCTCGGTTCGGCAGTGTCGACCTGACCGGCGCTGTGATGCGCGGCGTCGATCTCGTCAACGTGGACATCCATGGCGTCGTCGAGAATCTCAGGATCAACGACGTCGACATCGGGCCGCTCGTCGAGGCCGAGCTCGACAGGCGATACCCCCTGCGTTCAAAGATGCGCCCGGTGAACCCAGCGGGGTTTCGCGAGGCGTGGGGCATCCTCGAGCGTCTCTGGGGCGAGACAGTGGAGCGTGCCCGGCGACTGCAGCCCGAGCAGCTGCACGAGTTGGTCAACGGCGAGTGGTCGTTCATCGAGACGCTCCGCCATCTGTCATTCGCCACCGATTCCTGGATCAGACGGGCGATCCTTGGTGATCCGTCGCCGTGGGACCCGCTCGACCTGCCGTGGGACGAGATGCCGGACACGCCGGGAGTCCCACGCGACCGCGCGGCGCGACCCTCGCTCGGCACCGCGCTCGCGCTGCGCCGCGATCGGATGTCGACGGTGCGTCAAGTCCTCGATGGTCTGACCGCCGAATCGCTCGATGGCAACACCGAAGCGGTCGAGGGGCCTGGCTGGCCCGAGCCCCGCAGCTACGCGGTGCGGCAGTGCCTGCTCGTCATCCTCAACGAGGAGTGGGTGCACCGCCTGTACGCCGAGCGGGACCTGGAGGTGCTGGAGACGCCGCAGGCCTAGCGGTCACGCGGACGATCGACCGTCAGGAGCGCGCCGCGCAGCTGTCGCCGTTCGACATGTGAGGCGCGCCTGGTGTACCCGGAGCGATCGGAGCGCGTAGCATCTCCGTGCGACCGCGGTGCGGCCGACGCCTGGACAAGCGTTGGAGGGGCTCTGATGGGGTTGAGCGGTCGATCCCGGGTCAGCGTCGGTTTGGGTGCCGGCGATAGCGCTGGTTGGCCTGATGTGTGCCGGTGGGGTGGCACTTGCGGGTGTACAACGCCGGCTCGAACACGATCAGTCCCGTTCCGAACATCCCGAACGCGGCCAACGACTCCCCGTTCTACACGCGGATGCTGGATCTGCCGAATGGACAGGTGCTGTTCAACGACGGCAGCGACAAGATGCTGGTCTACACGGCTGGCGGAACGCCAAACCCGGCGTGGGCGCCTTCCATCACGTCGATCAGCTCCACGAGCTTGACACCGGGCAAGACCGCCAGCCTGTCAGGGAACCAGCTCGCCGGTCTGTCCCAGGGCCCTGCCTACGGTGACGACGTGCAGGACAACACCAACTCCCCCTGGTGCAGATCACCAACTCGAAGTTCGGGTCGTCACCTATGCCCGAACGAGCAACTGGACCTCAGTCTCGATCGCGCCCGGCGCCGCTTCGTCCACCAATTTCACGGTCCCCACCTCACGCCCGCCGGGGCGAGCACGCTCGTCGTGATCGCGAACGGGATCGCGTCGGCGCCGGTCTCGGTGGTGACTAGCTGAGGAGGCCACCCGCCGTTCCGTCATGAGGGCAGAGGCATGCACCCACGCCGGGGGCTGCCTCATCGTCCAAACGCCCACGCCACCATGAGCGGGAACTCGTCCCGCCAGTGTTTGGCGCCGTGCGACACGTCCCGCTCGCGCATCACGACGTCCGCACCCGCATCGCGCAGCGCGACCGCCCACCGCGTGGCGTTGTCGAGGAAGAACGGCTCCAGCGTGCCGCCGAAGAGGTACACCCGCGGCAGTGAGCTCGGCATCTCGGCGGGCGGTTTGTAACCCCCGCCGGGCGAGCCCGCGAAGACAGCGCCGTAGACGTCCGGGTGGCGGAGCCCAAGGGCGAGCGCGAGCTCTCCACCTGCCGAGTAACCGAACACCGCGGTGCGCTCCGCGGGGAGCGCCACCCCGAAACGCGACCGCGACCAGCGGCGGACGTCCTCGGCGAAGAACCTCTCGTGTGCCGCGAACCGTTCTGCATCAAAGACCGGTGAGTACTCGTGGAGTCGAGGCATCTCTTCCGTCAGCCCGTGTACGCCGACGATCATGGTGGGGGGCACACCGGCCGCTTCGAGGAATCGACCCCACTTCGAAAACCCCTGACCATCGGCGGCGAAGACAACCGCCTCGGGCGCTTCCGAAGGCACGTACAACGTGACCTGGCGCCCACCGTCGTACCCGTTCAGCGTCTCGGTGACGAACTCTCCAGCGAGCGCTCGCCGCGGTTCCGGCAGTGCGCCGGGACTGCGCGAGGTTCCCGGTTGGTCATCCATCGTCGGCTCCATTTGATTCGACAGTCACGGTTCGCGGCTCACGCAGAGTTCGAAGTGTCAAGCATCAGCCGGAGCCACTGTCAAGGATCAACCTTGGGATCTATACATCACATTGGCTGGGGAGGAAGTGGCTGGGGAGGAAGGATTCGAACCTTCGAGTGGCGGATCCAAAGTCCGCTGCCTTACCACTTGGCGACTCCCCAGCGGCACGACGATCCTAACCGCGCGTCGGCCGGAGAGCGGAAGTCGGGCGGTCCGCTACCCCGCGACCGCTACAGGCTCGGCGCGGACCCCGGCCGTCTCGTGCCGCGCCAGCCAGTCGAGGGTCACCTCGAGGAATTCGGCCGGCACCTCGAGCATCGGGATGTGTCCCGTATCGGCGAACTCGTGGTACTCCCAGTCGGGACGGAGCGAGGCCACGTTTCGCGCCGAACTCGACGCCGACGAGACGGTCGCGATCTCCCTGCACGAGCAGGGTGGGCGCGACCACTCCTTGCACCCAGCGCACAACCTGCCGTTTCAGCGCCAGCACGCGGACCAGCGAACGCGTGGCTGCATAGAAGGACTCCTGCCAGCCGGGCTGGGCGAGCCGTTCAGCCTCCAGCGCGATGTGCGCATCCACGACGGCCTGTTCTATCCGGCTCGGATCCGCGCTGCAGAGCCGCAGCGTCTCGTACACGAGGCTCTCCGGACCCAGGGCCGCGACCGCCCGGCTCACCCGGCGCACTCCCCACTGGGGCATGAAGGCAGCAGCGAGAAAGGTCCGCGAGATGCGGTTGAGCCGGGGCCGCACCGCCGCCCCCGGTGTCGGCACGGCAGGGTCCACGAGCACCATGTTCTGCACCAGGTTGGGGTGGATCGCTGCGATCCCGAGCGACAGCAGGCCGCCCATCGAGTTCCCCATCAACGCGATCGGGCCGTCGGACAGTCGCGTCATGACCCGCGTCAGCAGGTCGATGTTGGCCGCGATCGTCGACCGGCGTCCGGCAAGCGGCGACCGACCGAAGCCCGGGAGGTCGAGCGCGTAGACGCGGTGATGCTCGGCGAGGCTCGGGGCGACCGACAGCCAGTTCAGATGCGACCCGCCGAGGCCGTGGACGAGGAGCAGCACCTCGCCGGCGCCGCCGAAGTCGGCAACGTTGATCGGACCATCGACATCCAGGGTCATGGAACGCATACCCCTCATCGTACGAGGCCGCTCCCGGGCGGGCTCCGGCGAGCCCGTATACTCGCGGTACATGGGTGACGGTCCCCACGCGGTGATCCTCGCCGCGGGGCAGGGCAAGCGGATGCGCAGCGCCCTCCCGAAGGTGTTGCACCCGATCGGTGGTCGCCCACTCATCCTCTCCGTGGTCGAGGCCGTCGGGGCGGCCGTCGGGGATCCGCCGGTGGTGGTCATCGCGGCCGGGGAGACGCAGATCCGGGACCTCCTCGGCGATACCGCCGTATGCGTCGAGCAGGCGGCGCCGCTCGGTACGGGCGATGCGCTTCGCAGTGTGCCGGCTTCGCTCCGGAGCGATGGGCCGGTGCTCGTGACCGTCGGCGACGCGCCGCTCATCCGCGCGGAGACCCTGGAGCGGCTGCTCGTGGCGCATGCCACGTCGCCACGGGCGTGCACGCTCCTGCTCGGCGTTCCCGCCGATCCCTCCGGCCTCGGCCGGGCGTTCCGCGACGAGTCCGGGCACGTACTGCGCATCGTCGAGGAGCGCGATCTCCCACCGGGCGAGCCGGTGCCGCTCGAGTGCAACGCCGGGATCTACGTGTTCGACGGGGCTCAGCTCTGGCCGGCCCTCGATCGGATCACCGCCGCGAACGCCCAGGGCGAGTTCTACCTCACCGACGTCGTCGAGCAGATCACCGGGCCGGTCGAGGCAGTGGTCGCACCCGATCCCGACGAGTTCATCTTTGTCAACGATCGGCGGCAGCTCGCGGCGGCCGAGGCGGCCCTCCGACGCCGGACGCTCGATGCGCTCATGCTCTCCGGCGTGACGGTCGAGGACCCGGGCACGACCTTCGTCGATCCAGAGGTCGTGGTGGGGCGGGACAGCGTGCTCCATCCCATGACGACGCTTCGAGGAACCACGGTGCTCGGATCGGGATGCGAGATCGGGCCGATGGCGCTGCTCGACGGAGTTCGCGCCGGAGATCGCGTGATGGTCGGCGCCTCCCATCTCAACGAGTGCGAGCTCGGCGACGACGTCCGGATCGGCTCCTACTGCCGAGTTCGTCCGAATAGCGTGCTGGCGTCCGGGGTAGAGTTGGGGACGCATGCCGAGGTCAAGAACAGCACCGTCGGGGCCGCGACTCACATCAACCACTTCTCCTGCGTGCTCGACAGCGATGTCGGTGCGGCGGTGAACATCGGAGCGGGAACCGTGACCTGCAACTACGACGGTGAGGCCAAGCACCGCACCACGATCGGCGACCGCGTCTTCGTCGGGACCAACTCCACGCTGGTGGCGCCCGTGACGATCGGCGACGGCGCCTATGTCGGAGCGGGCTCGTTCGTGGACCGCGATGTTCCCCCCGGCGCCCTCGCGGTCGGCCGGAGCCGTCAGCGCAATGTCGAGGGCTGGGCCGCGCGCCGGCCGGCAAGGCCGTGACCGCCGACTCGAACCCGTACGGCGAGCTCCTGCTTCTCTCGGGCAGCGGGAATCCCGAGCTCAGCGAGCGCATCGCCCGCGAGATCGGGGTGAAGCTCGCGGACGTCGACATCACGCGCTTCGCCGACGGCGAGTTCGATGTGAAGATCGCCGAGTCCGTCCGCGGCCACGATGTGTTTCTCATCCAGCCGACGTGTCACCCGGTGAGTGACAACCTCATCGAGCTCTTCATCATCCTGGACGCCCTGCGCCGGGCTTCGGCGTCGCGCATCACCGCGGTCATCCCGTACTACGGGTACCAGCGCAAGGAGAAGAAGACCCAGGCACGCGATCCGATCAGCGCCAAGCTCATGGCCAACATCATCGAGCTGGCCGGCGCCAACCGCGTGATCTGCGTCGACCTCCACGCCGAGGCGATCCAGGGATTCTTCGACATCCCCGTCGACGCGCTCATCGCCACCAAGATCCTCGCCCGGCGCGTGCGCGAGCGCCACGGGCACGACGTCGTCGTGGTGTCGCCGGACACGGGTGGCGTGCATCGTGCGCGCAACCTCGCGCGCATCCTCGACGCGCCCATCGCGGTCATCGACAAACGCCGGCCGCGCGACGACACGGTCGAGGTCGTCAACGTCATCGGTGACGTCGCAGGGGCGACCTGTGTCATCGTCGACGACCTCATCTCCACCGGCGGGACGCTCGCGAGCGCCGCGGTTGCGCTCCTCGCCAACGGCGCCAAGTCGGTGGATGTCGTCGCAACCCATGGCGTGCTCAGCGACGGCGCTCTCGCCCGTCTGCACGCCGCTCCCATCGACGAGATCTGCATCACCGACACCATCCCGTACCACAACGGGAGCCACAGCTTCGACGACGCGCCCAAGCTCCGTATCCTCTCTGTCGCGCCGCTGATCGCAGAGGCGATCGTGCGTGTGCACGAGGGACGGAGCGTGAGCGAACTGTTCCGGTGAGCGGCTCAGACGCCACCGCGTTCCCGCGCCGATGATCCCTCTCATCATCGTCATCGTCGCCGGTCTCGTGATCGCGGCCTTCGCGGCCGCCGCTGAGACATCGCTGACGAGCGTCAGCAGGATCCGCATGCGCAGCCTCGCGGATGACGGCAACCGGCGCGCGCGCACGGTGACGCGCCTGCACGCAGACCCGAACGCCTATCTCTCGACGATTCTCACGCTCAACACCGTCGCCGTCATCGTCGTCTCGACCGCCACCGCGCTGCTCATCGACCAGTATCTCAACAAGGTGCCGCAGGCGATCGGCACTGCGGTGCTGTCGATCATCGTCCTGATCTTCTGCGAGATAGCACCGAAGTCCCTCGCGCTGCGCTTCAACGAGCGCTTCGCACTTGCGCTCGCCGCGCCCGTTCGATTCCTCACGAATGTGCTGCGCCCCCTGGTGGGCGGTCTCAGTGCGTTCGCCCGGCTGCTCGTACGCGCGGCGACCAAGGGTCACAGCGTCCGCGGGCCGTTCGTGACAGAGGAGGAGTTGAAGCTGCTGCTCTATGTCGGGGAGCAGGAGGGGATCGTCGAGCAGGAGGAGCGCGAGATGATCCACGGCATCCTGGAGATGACCGACAAGTCGGTGCGCGAGGTGATGGTGCCGCGCGTCGACGTGGTCGCCGCGGAGAACACGGACTCGATCGCCGACGTCATCCGCCTGATCATCGAGCACGGATACTCGCGCATCCCGATCTACGAGGAGAGCATCGACAACATCGTCGGTGTCGTGTACGCCAAGGACCTGCTGCGCCACGGGGTCGTGGGCGATGATCAGCGCGCACTCTCGGCGATCGCCCGCGAGCCGTACTTCACCCCCGAGGCCAAGCATGTCGGCGAGCTGCTCCGCGAGATGAAGGTGCGAAAGGTGCACATCGCGATCGTCGTCGACGAGCACGGCGGGACCGCCGGCATCGTGACCTTCGAGGATCTGATCGAGGAGATCGTCGGCCCGATCCGCGACGAGTACGACATGCGTGAGGTCGAGGAGCTGCAGATCGTCTCCGACCACGAGGTCGTGGTCAGTGCCCGCTACCAGGTGGACGACCTGAAGGAGGCGCTCGCCATCGACATCCCCGACGTCGAGGCGGACACCGTGGGCGGCCTAGTCTACGAGCAGCTCGGGGAGATCCCGAAGGTCGGCGCGACCATCGAGCTGGGCGCGGCAACCCTCACCGTCGAGGCGATCCGGCGCCAGAGCATCCAGACCGTGCGCATCACGAGCCCCCTGTCACTCGTGCGCGAGCGCGGGCCGCATTCCTTCGACCACGACGAGCACCAGGAAACCGGCGACAGCCCCGCGGAGGCTCCTGCGCACGCTCAGGGTCAGTAGTGCGCATGATGGCCGGATGCCGAGCTACACCGATGAGGGGATCGTGCTGCGCCGCGTCGACTACGGCGAGAGCGATCGGATCCTGACCGTCCTGACCCTCGAGCACGGAAAGATCGGTGTCATCGCGCGCGGGGTCCGCAAGAGTCAGAGCCGGCTCGCGTCACGCACCGATCTCTTCACGCGCAGCCGCATGGAGCTGGCGCGCGGGCGCGGTGAGCTCGACGTGCTGACCCAGGCGGAGTCGGTCGCCGCATCGCCGGTGCGGAGTGATGCGCGACGCGCTGCGTACGCCTCGCTCTGCGCCGAGCTGAGCGACCGCGTCCTCGAAAGCCACCACGCAGAGCCCGAGATCTACGCGCTCGTGGCGGCGGCGCTCACCGCCTGCGCCGATCCCGAGCGAGACCCCCGGGCCGCGATCGTCTGGTTCGCCCGGCGCATGGTTGACCGGCTTGGCTACGCGCCACAGCTGCTCGACTGCGCGTCCTGCGAGCGGCGCCTCCCTGAGGACACGGCATGGTTCAGCGCACCCGGCGGCGGCCTGCTCTGCTCGCGCTGCGCGCCCGCGGATCCGGAGTCGGTCGAGTGCTCGGTGCGTGTCATCAAGGTTCTGCGCGCCGCGGCCGACGGCGACGAGGCGCTCTGGTTGCGCCTTCGTCTGGACGCTCCGACTCTGCAGACACTCGAGCGCATCGTCGAGGCGGAGCTTGCCTACCACCTCGATCGCCGCCTGCGCTCCATCGACGTGCTCCGAGCCATCGAGGGCCGGGCCGGTGTCGGACTGCCGGTAGACTGACCCGCCATGGCTGAGGGCCCGGCGCAACCGGACGTCATCGAGAAGCTCGTGTCGCTGTGCAAGCAGCGTGGCTTCGTCTACCCCTCGAGCGAGATCTACGGCGGGCTCAACGCGGTGTACGACTTCGGTCCCCTCGGCGTTCGCCTGCGCCGCAACATCCGCGAGCGCTGGTGGCATTCGATGGTCGATCTTCGTGACGATGTCGAGGGAATCGAGGGATCGATCCTCATGAACCCCGAGGTCTGGGTCGCGAGCGGTCACGTGGCCGGATTCACCGATCCACTCGTGGACTGCACCGGCACCTGCCGCAAGCGCTGGCGCGAGGATCATCTCGCCGCCGAGCGAGTCGCGCGCGGCAAACCCCCGGATGCGCCCGGGTGCCCGGAGTGCGGCGGTGCGCTCACCGCGGCACGGCAGTTCAACCTGATGTTCAAGACGTTCATCGGCCCGGTGGAGGAGGACGCCGCGCAGATATGGCTGCGCCCGGAGACCGCGCAGGGCATGTTCGTGAACTTCGCCAACGTGGTGAGCTCGACGCGGCGCCGCCTGCCGTTCGGCATCGCGCAGCAGGGCAAGGGATTCCGCAACGAGATCTCACCGGGGAACTTCGTCTTCCGACTCCGCGAGTTCGAGCTCATGGAGATGGAGTACTTCTGCAAGCCGGGGACGGATCGCGAGTGGCACGAGTACTGGTGCGCGGAACGGTTTCGATGGCACGTGGAGACGATGGGCGTGCGCAAGGCCAACCTTCGCCTTCGCGCGCACGAGAAAGACGAGCTGTCCCACTACAGCACCGCGACCAGCGACATCGAGTACAGCTATCCGTTCGGATGGGGTGAGCTCGAAGGCGTCGCGGACCGCACCGATTTCGACCTGACGACGCACATGAAGCACAGCGGGCGCGACCTCTCCTTCTTCGACACGGACACCAACGAGCGCTACGTCCCCTACGTCATCGAGCCCGCCGTGAGCACCGATCGCATCTTCATCACGCTGCTTGTCGATGCGTACGACGAGGAGGAGGTGCGTGGCGAGAAGCGCGTGGTGCTCCATCTGCATCCCGACGTCGCCCCGGTGCAGATCGCTGTGCTGCCGCTCTCCAAGAAGACCGAGCTGACCGAGCCGGCGCGGCGGATCGAGCACGACCTGCGCGCGCATTTCTCGACGATGTACGACGAGACGCAGGCGATCGGACGGCGCTACCGCCGCCAGGACGAGATCGGCACACCGCTCGCGATCACGTTCGACTTCGACTCACTGAACGACCAGGCCGTCACCATCAGGGAGCGCGACGGGATGTCCCAGGTCCGTGTGCCTGTTGCCGGCCTCCGCGATGCGCTGCGCGACCAGCTCGATGCGGCGCGAGCGCGTGCGGTCGAGCGGGCGAACGCCTGACGGCACCATCGGCGGGCGAGCAGTGACCGTGCGAGCCGACACCGATGCAGTGGCCGCCGATGTCCTCCAACTGCTTGCGCTCGGCGACACGCCGGACCTCAATGCCGCCCTCGATCGGATCGTCCGAGCGGCGCGCCGGCAGGCGGACGCGCGCTACGCGGCGATCGGCGTCCCCGATGGTCGCGGCGGCTTCGCTCGCTTCGTCACATCGGGGATCAGCGACAAACGTGCTGCGGCAATCGGGGAGCTGCCGCGCACGCACGGCGTGCTCGGTGCGCTCCTCGAGGAGGGGCCGATCCGCTTCGACGATATTCGCCGGCACCCGCGTTTCTCGTACTACCCGGAACACCATCCGACGCTCACGGATTTTCTTGGCGTGCCGATCACCAGTCGCGGCATTGTGGTGGGCAACCTGTTCGTGAGCGGGCACCATGCCGGCCCGTTCACGAAGACCGACGCGCGCCGGTTGGAAACGCTCGCCGCATATGCGGGCATCGCGATCGCGAATGCGGACCTCTATGCACGGTCGCAACAGTTCGCGGTGGTGGAGGAGCGGAACCGCGTCGCTCGCGAGCTGCACGACGCCGCCACGCAGACGCTCTTCAGCCTCGTGCTCAACGCGCGTGCTGCCGCGCTCACGACAGAGGATCCGGCAGCGAGGGCGACGTTGGAGGAGTTCGTCGCGCGCACCACCGCAGCGCTCCAGGAGTTGCGCGGACTCGTCCACGCGCTGAGACCGAAGAGTCTCGAGCGGGATGGGCTCGCCGCCACGCTCGGCGACCACGCTGACGCACTGCGAACGAGTGGCGCACGCGTGGTGGTCGACGCTGCCGAAGGACTGCTTCTGCCGCTGGATACCGAGCACGCGCTGCTGCGCATCGCGCAGGAGGCGATCCACAATGCGCTGCGTCATGCGCCCGGGTCGGCGGTGCGGGTGACTCTTCGTGCCGGCGCGAAGACGCTGACGTTGCGCATCCGCGATGACGGACCCGGGTTCGACCCGGCGAACCTGCCGCACACCCGACGAGGTCTGGGACTGGCGACCATGCGCGAGCGCGCGCACGAGATCGGCGCCCGTCTCGACATACGCGGCGGTGCCGGATCGGGAACGACGATCACGGTCACGGTGCCGTTGCGGTGAGCACGTGAGCGCGGCGATCCGGCTCGTCATCGTCGACGACCACTCCGTGGTTCGTGAGGGCCTGCGCGCGTTTCTCCGGTTGCAGGACGGTATCGACGTCATCGGCGAGGCTTCGAGCGCGGACGAGGCGACGCGCGTCGCTGCCTCGCTGTCGCCCGACGTGGTCCTCCTGGATCTCGTGATGCCGGGTGGCGACGGCATCGGCGCCATCCGGCATGTTCTCGAGGTGGCGCCGGCCGCGCGCGTGCTTGTCCTCACGAGCTTCGCCGACGACGCGCAGATCTTCGCCGCGATGGCGGCCGGAGCCGCCGGCTACCTCCTGAAGGATGTCGACCCACAGGCGCTGGCGGACGGCATTCGCGATGTCCACGATGGGCGTCCCGCGCTCCACCCCTCGGTGGCGGCTCGTCTCATGCGTCGCGGTGACCCGCGGGAGGTGACGCATCCGGACATCACCCCTCGGGAGCGGGATGTCCTCCGCCTCATCGTGGAAGGCCTCGCCAACAAGCAGATCGCGCAGCGGCTTGGTATCGGCGAGAAGACCGTCAAGACCCATGTGAGCAGGGTCCTCGCGAAGCTCGGTGTCGAGGATCGCACGCAGGCCGCCGTGCTCGCGATCCGCGAGAGGCTGGTTGACTGACGGTATCCGCCGAATGGCGGATGCCGATGTGAGGCGGGTGGTGGACGCGAGCGGCGGGAGACCGGCGCAGGATTGAGCCATGGGACTTCTCATTGGACAGACGGTGATGATCACGGGCGCTTCCCGCGGTCTCGGGCGCGCCCTGGCGCTCGTGGCTGCGCGCGAGGGCGCTTCGCTCGCGCTCTGCGCGCGTGGGGTCGAGGCGCTCGAGGCGGTGGCGGAGGCGTGCCGGGAGCCTGGTGGTGAGGTGCTCGCCATCGTCGCGGACTTGTCGGACGCCCGCGACGTCGAGCGGCTTGCCGCGACTGCGCTCGAGCGCTTCGGCGGTGTCGACATCCTCGTCAACAACGCGGCCGAGCTCGGTCCGACTCCGACGCCGCAGCTCACCGACACGCCATCGACCGCGCTCGAGGATGTGTTTCGTGCCAACGTGCTCGGCCCGCTGCGACTGACTCAGGCGGTCATCGGCGGAATGCTGCTGCGCAACCGCGGTCTCGTCCTCAACATCACGTCGGATGCGGCCGTCATCGGGTTCGCCGGGCTGGGTCTCTACAGCGCCTCCAAGGCAGCGCTCGACGCGATCACGCGCAGCTGGGCCGCGGAGCTCGCGCATACCAGCGTCCGGGTGATCAGCGTCGATCCCGGAGACATGAACACGGTCATGCATTTCGCGGCTGATCCGGAGGCAGATCCCGCCGACCTGCTCGACCCGGACGACGTCGCGCAACGGATGCTCGCGCTCCTGGCTGGGCACCTTCCCGATGACGATCGCATCGAGATGAGGACGTTCGAATGATCGCGGCGCCGCGCGAGTTGCGTGCGTCGCTCCCCGCCGAGCTGCGCGGGCTGCGCCGTGACGGTGCGCGCCTGTGCGTCGTGGAGCGCGGCACCGGTCGCATCACGCACACGACGGTGGCGCACCTCGGTGAGCACCTGCGTCCCCGTGACCTGCTCGTGGTCAACTCGAGCCGGACGCTTCCCGCGGCATTGCGTGTGAGACGTGACAGCGGCGAGCCCGTGCAATTGCGTCCCGGCGCGCTGCGCGACGGTGAATGGGACGCGCTCGCGGTGGGCGCAGCCGCGCCTCATCAGAACGTCGCGCTGCGCCGGGGCGAAATCCTGTACGGGCCGGGCGCACTGCGCATCGAGGTAGTCGAGGCACGCAGCGACGCACCGTTGCTGTGGCGCATGACTCTCGACGGCGTTGATCCGATCGAAACACTGCTCCGCGACGGCGAGCCGATCCGCTACTCGTACGTCCCGGAGCCGGTGGCCCTCGAGCACTATCAGACGGTCTACGCGGGCACGCCCGGCTCGGTTGAGACGCCTTCCGCCGGCCGCCACCTGACCTGGGAGCTTCTCGGTGCACTGCGCGACGCCGGTGTCGGCATCACCGACATCGTGTTGCACTGCGGGCTCAGCTCGTTCCAGGACGACGACGTCGACCTGACCAAGCCGCTGATCGAGGAGCGGTTCGACATCCGCCCCGAGACCGCAGCCCGGGTGAACGCGGCGTCGCGCGTCATCGCCGTCGGTACCAGCGTCATCCGCACGCTGGAGACCGCCGTTGACGACCACGGGGCCGTGCAGCCGTTGCGCGGATGGACTCGGCTCGTCATCACGCCGCGCACACGGTTGCGTGTCGTCGATGCGCTGCTCACCGGCCTGCACGAGCCGCCGGCAACGCACCTCGACATGCTCGGCGCGCTGCTCGACCACAGCCTGCTCGAACGGGCGTACGCGGAGGTGCGCGGGCGCCGCTACCTCTGGCACGAGTTCGGCGATGCCATGCTCATCCTCTGAGCTCAGTCTCTGAGCGCTGATCGATCTGCCATGATCGGCGAGGCCCTCCAGACGGGCCACGATCACGTTTTTTGGTGGGAGTGAGACATGGCTGAACTGTTGATCCTCGAGTTCGAGGGATTCGGAGAAGCGGACTACGACGCCGTCAACGCCGACCTGGGCGTCGACATGGAGACCGGTGAGGGCGACTGGCCGGCCGGCCTCCACACCCATACCGCGGGATCCAGTGACGGGAGCTGGGTCGTCATCGAGGTCTGGGAGACCATGGAGGACCAGGACGACTTCATGAAGTCGCGCCTCGGGCCGGCGCTCCACAAGGCCGGGGTCACCAAGCCGCCGAAGCGCGCGGAGTGGCACAAGCTCAAGTCACACCACTCCCCGAAGAAGGCCTCGGCCAAGGCCAAATAATCGGCCTCGCCGACCCTGGCGCGCTGCGCGCGCCGCTGCGCGTCTGCCGACTCGCGGCCCGATGCTACGCTCACGCCAGCGAGGTACGTTCGCGCACCCTACAAATCATCACGGTGAGGGCTGGCCAATGGCGGTAAGCACCCGGGGAACGAAGTCGGCAACGCGGTCGCGCGCCAAGTCAGCCCGCGGCGGAGCCGCATCGAAGAAGATCGCAGCCAGGCCGCGAGCCCACAAGTGGGTGTACCGCTTCGACGAGGGGAGCGCGTCGATGCGCGACCTGCTCGGTGGCAAGGGTGCCGGGGTCGCCGAGATGAACTCGTGCCGGCCTGCCGGTGCCACCCGGGTTCACGATCACCACCGAGGCCTGCAACGCCTTCTACGCGCGCGGCGCGAAGCTCCCCGAAGGGCTGTGGGGGCAGGTTGAGAAAGCGCTGCGCGGCGTCGAGAAGACGACCGGCAAGGGGTTCGGCGACGCGCGCAACCCGCTCCTGGTCAGCGTGCGCAGCGGCGCCAAGTTCTCGATGCCGGGAATGATGGACACCGTCCTCAACCTCGGCCTCAACGCGAAGACTCTCGAAGGGCTCGCGACCCTGACGAAGGACCGCCGCTTCGCGCTCGATGCGCATCGTCGATTCATCCAGCTGTTCAGCAAGATCGTGCTCGGTATCGACGGACAGCTCTTCGAGGAAGCGCTCGACAAGATCAAGAAGCGGAAGAAGGTGAAGAGCGACGCCGACCTCACCGCACCGGCGCTCGAGGAGCTGATCACCGAGTACCGGGCGATCGTCAAGCGGCACTCGCGCTCCGGGTTCCCCGAGGATCCGATGGAGCAGCTGCGCGCCGCGATCGGCGCCGTCTTCGAGTCGTGGAACAACAAGCGCGCGACCGACTATCGCAACTACAACCGCATCCCGCATGACCTCGGCACGGCCGTCAACGTACAGTCGATGGTGTTCGGCAACATGGGCGACAACTCCGGCACGGGCGTTGCGTTCACGCGCGATCCGTCGACCGGCGAACGCAAGCTGTACGGCGAGTACCTGACGAACGCGCAGGGCGAGGATGTCGTCGCCGGCATCCGCACGCCCAAGCCGATCGCCGCCATGGCGACGGATCTGCCGAAGGCCTACAGGCAGTTCGAGCAGTTCGCGCGCAAGCTCGAGCGGCACTACCGCGACGTGCAGGACATGGAATTCACGATCGAGCGCGGAACGCTGTACATGCTGCAGACGCGCAGTGGCAAGCGCACCGCGGAGGCGGCCGTGAAGATCGCTGTCGACATGGTGCGCGAGCGTCTCATCACGAAGCGTGAGGCTGTGCTTCGCGTCGAGCCCACACAGGTGGACCAGCTGCTCCATCGTCGGATCGACCCGAAGGCGAAGGTGCACGTGCTCACCACCGGTCTCGCCGCGTCACCGGGTGCCGCGTACGGCAAGGCCGTGTTCGACGCGGATCGCGCCGAGGTGATGGCGAAGAAGGGTGAGAAGGTGATCCTGGTCCGGATCGAGACCAACCCTGACGACGTGCACGGCATGATCGCGGCCGAAGGAGTCCTCACCTCGCGCGGTGGCCGCACCTCGCATGCCGCCGTGGTTGCCCGAGGCATGGGCAAGCCCTGTGTCGCCGGGGCGGAATCGGTCCAGGTCGACCTTGTCAAGCGCCAGTTCACCGCCGGTGGCACGACCATCAAGGAGGGAGAGCCCTTCACGATCGACGGTTCCACCGGAAACGTCATCGCCGGTCAGGTCGCGATGCTCGACGCCGAGATCTCCGGTGAGCTCGAGGAGATCCTGCGCTGGGCGGATTCGTTCCGCCGCCTCCAGGTGTGGGCGAACGGCGACTACCCGCACGACGCGGTGCGCGCTCGCGCGTTCGGCGCGCAGGGCATCGGGCTCTGCCGGACCGAGCACATGTTCATGCAGCAGGAACGCCTTCCGATCGTGCAGAAGATGATCCTCGCGCCGGACGAGAAGGAGCGCCGCGCCGAGCTGGCCAGGCTGCTTCCCATGCAGCGTGCCGACTTCCACGGCATTCTCGAGGCGATGCACGGGTTGCCGGTGATCATCCGTCTCATCGACCCGCCGCTGCACGAGTTCCTTCCCTCGCTCGAGGAGCTGCTCGTCGAGGTCACCCGTGCGGAGGCGCTCGGCAAGCCCGAGAAGTCGTACCGCGCGCAGAAGACTCTCCTCGCGGAGGTGCAGAACCTGCACGAGCAGAACCCCATGCTTGGACTCCGCGGCTGCCGGCTCGGCCTGCTGTTCCCGGAGATCATCGAGATGCAGACGCGAGCGATCATCGAGGCCGCGGTCGCGCTGAAGAAGCAGAAGGTCGATGTGCGCCCGGAGATCATGGTGCCGCTCGTCGGAACGCTCGAGGAGTTGCGCAGGACCCGTGAGGTGATCGACCGGGTCGCCCAGGAGGTCTTCAAGGAGACGAAGACCACGGTCGCGTACCTCGTCGGCACCATGATCGAGGTGCCGCGTGCCGCGCTGACCGCGGGACAGATCGCGCAGTCCGCCGACTTCTTCTCGTTCGGCACCAACGACCTGACGCAGATGACGTTCGGAGTGTCACGCGACGACGCCGAGGGCAAGTTCCTGCTGCGCTACGTCGAGGACAAGGTGCTGCCCCGCAACCCGTTCGAGACGCTCGACCGCGACGGCGTCGGACGGCTGATGCGGTTTGCGGTCGAGGAGGGACGCGCAGTCCGTCCATCGTTGAGCGTCGGCATCTGCGGGGAGCACGGCGGAGACACCGACTCGATCGCGCTGTGCGAGGAGCTGGGCCTCGACTACGTGTCCTGCTCTCCGTTCCGCGTCCCGGCCGCACGTCTTGCGGCGGCGCATGCGCGACTGGCACGGGTGGAGCGCGACCGCTGACCGACGCCGTGAGCGCGTATCCGCGCGAGCTCGAGACGGAGCGTCTGCTCCTCCGGCAGTTTCGGGAGCAGGATTTCGAGCCGTACCTGCGGATCGTGACCAATCCGGACGTCCACCGATCCCTGCATCGGGCGCAACCGCCCAGTCACGACGACACGTGGCGGAGCATGGCGATGCTGGCGGGTGTCTGGACGATCCGGGGGTACGGCTACTGGGCCGCCGAGTTGAAGGCAACAGGGGAGTTGATCGGGCGGGTCGGCGTCTGGTACCCACCCTGGTACCCCGAGATCGAAGCCGGCTGGCTGATCGCGCGCGAACACTGGGGATCCGGCTACGCGACCGAGGCGGGTGCCGAAGCGTTACGCCAGGCGTTCGGCATGCTCAGTGTGGATCACGTGTCGAGCCTCATCCATCCCGACAATCTCGCCTCGCGACGCGTGGCCGAGAAGCTCGGCGGGAAGCTCGAGACGACGTACATGCTGGGCGACGAGGAATTGGTTTATTACGGCTACGCCTCAGCGCCGCAACGACCGGAACCCGCTCGCGAAGGCTGAGCGAAGGTGAACAACGCCTACCCGCGGGAGGTCGAGACGCAGCGGCTCGTGCTCCGGCAATTTCGCGATGCGGACTTCGAGGCGTACTGGCGACTTGTCTCCCATCCCGAGGTGCGCCAGTTCATCGGCGGCGGCGTGGTGCCGACGCGCGAGGATGCCTGGCGGCACATGGCCATGCTCGCGGGCATCTGGACGCTTCGCGGGTACGGGCAGTGGGCCATCGAGGAGAAGGCCTCGGGCGACTTCATCGGGAGGTGTGGGGTCTGGTTCCCCGAGGGATTCCCGGAGATCGAGGCGGGCTGGGTGATCGCTCGCGAGCACTGGGGCTCCGGCTACGCGACCGAGGCAGGGCGCGAGGCGCTTCGGCATGCCTTCGCGACGCTCGGCGTGACGCACGTGATCAGCCTCATCGATCCGGTCAACGTCGCATCGCGACGCGTGGCGGAGAAGCTCGGTGGCACCATCGACAAAACTGGAGTGTTCCGCGGCCACGAGACATTCTTCTACGGATACACATCGCCGCCGGCGTGACCCTCGACCCGTTGGTCCCGCTACTCTCCACTGATATGCAGGCGATACACGCGTGACCGAGCACGTGCGAATCCGCAAGATCGCAACCCGCAGCGGTCGTCCGGAGATGCTCGACGACGGGCACGTCGTCGAGGGTGATGAGCTGTCTCCGCCGACGCCGGGGATGCCGTATGCCGTGCGTCGCACCGTCACAGAACATGAGGACGCACCCGATGTGTTCGCAACATCGCCGGTGCGCGCGGTGATCACCGAACAAAAGGGTGGAGTCATTTTGCTCACCGACAACTCGAAGTATGCGATCGAGGTGATCGGCCGCTAGATCCGACGTAACGGATCACTGGTGGTCACCCACTCGGATATCCGTTTCGCCTACTCTTTGCATGATGTCCTGGCCGCAGACACCCATGCCCGCAGCCACAACCGACCCGGGTGCTGAGCCATACCTCCCCGTTGAGGAGGTCGCACGTCGGCTTGATCTCCCGCTCGGGATCCTGCTTCGTCGCGTCGAGGCGGGTGACGTGCCGTCGCGCCGTGAGGATGGCCCGGACGGCGTGCATTTTCTTGTCCGTCTCGGCGACCTCGGTATCGAGAGTGCGACGGTCGAACCGTCAGCACCACCACCTCCGCCGGCTGTCCCGACGGCTGACTCGAACGCCATCGACCAGAGCCCGAGCGTCGACGTCGTCGGCATCGCGCAGCAGCCGGCCGCGCAACAGCAGACTCCGGCTGTTCCGGCACCGCCGCCGGCAGCGCAGCTGCCGACCTCCTGGCCGGACAAGGTCGTCCCGCCCCCTGCCGAGGAGCTCGCCGCCGAGGCACAGAGCGCCCACGGGCGCGGGGGCGCGCTGATCGACATCGGTTCGAACGAGCCGCGCCGTGACGTCGCCTCGATGACGTCGCTCGACCCGCGAGAGCTGGTGGCAGGCCTGCTCGACCGCTGGGAACGGACGCTCGAGCAGCGCATCTATTCCGAGCAACGGCAGCGCTTCGAGGCGGAGTTGAACTCCCGCCAGAACCTGGTCAAGCAGCTACAGCTCGAGCTGCAGACGGCTCGCGCCGAGCACGCCGCGGCTCAGGCCGAGAAGGATCGGCGTCTGGCCGACCGCGACCGGCGGATCAGCGACCTCGAAGCCCGGTTCCCGGACACGCAGGACGTCGCCGCCAAGCGTCGCCGCTGGTTCTTCGGCCGCTAGGGCGGCGGTCTGGGCGGGCGGGCCATGGCTGGTGATGCGGTCGCAGAGGTCAAGGCGCGCCTCGACCTGGTCGAGGTGATCGGCGGGTACGTCACGCTCCACCGCGCCGGGCGCGAGCTCTCGGGCCTGTGTCCGTTCCACGCGGAGAAGACTCCCTCCTTCACCGTGAACCCGGAGCGCCAGGTCTGGTATTGCCACGGCTGCCACGAGGGCGGGGACCTCTTCAAGTTCATCGAGCAGATCGAACGCATCGACTTCCGGCAGGCGCTCGAGCTGCTCGCCGACCGCGCGGGGGTCGAGCTCGAGAGCGGTCCGAACGCCGGGCGGGGTGCGGGCAGGAAGCGCCGGCGCTCCATCGAGCTCAACACCAAGGCGCAGGCCTACTACCAGCACGTGCTCTGGTCGACGCCGGCGGGCGAGCCCGGACGCGCGCTGCTCAACGAGCGCGAGGTCGGCGAGGCGCTCGCCCGGACCTTCGGCGTCGGGTTCGCTCCCGCGGGTGGAGCCGGCGAGAATGCCCTCGCCCGCTACCTCACCGGCAAGGCCGGAGCAGACGTCGAGGAGCTGGTCGAGGCCGGCCTCGCCCATCCGTCGCAGCGCGGGCACACGCGCGACCGATTCCGGGATCGCCTTGTCTTCCCGATCCGGGACGACCGCGGCGAGGTCCTCGGCTTCGGCGGCCGGGCGCTCGGCGACGCCAAGCCCAAATACCTGAACAGCCCCGACACCGGCGCGTACCACAAGTCGGTCGCGATCTTCGGCATCGACCTTGCGCGCGCGGCGATCGCTCGTGAGAAGTCGGCCCTCATCGTCGAGGGGTACTTCGACGTCCTCGCCGCCCATGCCGCCGGCACCGAGCACACGGTCGCGAGCAGCGGCACAGCGCTCACGCGGGAGCAGGTGCACAGCCTCGGCCGCATCGCCGCAACGTTGATCCTCTGCTTCGACGGCGATGACGCAGGTCGGGCAGCCGCGACGAGGGCGGTGGACGTCATCGCCGCGGAAGGGCTGCAGGCCCGGATCTGCCGGCTCCCGCAGGGCGCGAAGGATCCGGATGAGCTGGTCCGCCGCGATCCCGAGGCGTTCAAGCAGGCGATCCGCGATGCCCCACCGGCCTGGCAGGTGCTCCTGGACGCGGCGCTTGGCGCCGGCGAGGGCGGGAGCGTCGACGCCCGTCGCGCGGCAGCCGAGCGAGCCGTCGCGGTGCTGGCTCGCATCCCCGAGGCCACCACCCGCGAGCTGTATCTCCAGCAGGCGGCGCGCCGTCTCGACATCGGAGCCCGCTCACTGACCACCGACCTCGGCCATGCGATGCGCGACGGCGCCCGCCGGCCTGCCCGGATCGTCGTCCAAGCGCCTGCCGAGCCGGCACCCGGTGCCGCCGAGGAGCCGGCGGAGCCACCTGAGGCCGACGAGCCGATGCCGGCATGGGAAGCCCAGCTGGCTCGAGTGGTCCTCATCCGGCCGGAGCTCGCCGTGACCTTGCGCGGCGAGGGAGGCCTCACGCCGGACGAGTTCACCAACCCGACCGCGCGGCGGATCTTCGACGCGGCGATCGCGGATCCATCCGGGTTCACGCTCCGGCGGCTCACCGGAGGAGATCAACGCCGGGCCGCCGGTCTCCTGGTGCGCGACGTCCCCGAGTTTGCCGAGGAGGCGGATCCGGAGCGGCTGCAGCGGCTGATGGCGGATTGCGTCCGGCTCATTCACGAGGAGGCCGTCCGGCGTGCGCTGGTCAGCATCTCGAGCGAGATGCATCGCGCCCGGGACGAGGGCCGCACCGCCGACGCCGATGCGCTTGCCGCAGAGCTCAGCCGGCTCGCGGCCGACGCTCCCCACCTCCGGCGCACACTGGCGGTACGCTGATCCGGCAAGCGCCATGCGCCCGCGCGCCGCGCATGTTTGATCCGCAAGGTTCTGAGCCACCATCGTCTGGTGCCCGTGTGGATCCCTGCCTCCGATCGCCCGAATTGGCACACTGAGGCGACTTCGGCAATTATTGTGCCCGGTGTCGAGTTCGATCCCAAGGCTGACCTCTCGCAGCTCGCGTCAGCCTGCACCGCCCCGGCGGAGTTGAAGTGACCGCAGCAACAACCACAACCCGATCCCGCACTGCCACCTTGCCGCCGCCCTCGGGCGCGGACCTGCTGGTCTCCGCCGCCGAGGCGCTGATCATCAAGGGCAAGGACCATGGATACCTCACGCCCGATGACATCCTCGCGGCCTTTCCCGAGATCGACGTCGAGCCCGATCATCTGGAGCGCATCTTCCACGTCTTCCGTGAGATGGGCATCGAGGTCAGCGACGGCGACAAGGACTTCGAGACCGTCGACGAGATCGACGAGGAGCTCATCGCCAAGGCCGAGGCAATCGACTCGGTCTCCCTCGACGACCCGGTCCGGATGTACCTCAAGGAGATCGGCCGGGTGGCGCTGCTCAAGGCCGAGCAGGAGGTCCACTACGCCAAGCTGATCGAGCAGGGCGACGAGGAGGCGAAGAACCAGCTGACCGAGGCGAACCTTCGCCTGGTCGTCAGCATCGCCAAGAAGTACATCGGCCGTGGCATGTCATTCCTGGACCTGATCCAGGAAGGCAACATGGGCCTGATCCGCGCCGTCGAGAAGTTCGACTACCACAAGGGCTACAAGTTCTCGACGTATGCCACGTGGTGGATCCGTCAGGCGATCACGCGCGCCATCGCCGACCAGGCACGCACGATCCGCATCCCCGTCCACATGGTCGAGACGATCAACAAGCTCGTCCGTGTCTCTCGCCGGTTGCTCCAGGAGCTGGGCCGCGAGCCCAACGACGAGGAGATCGCCGAGGAGATGGGGATCACGCCCGAGAAGGTTCGCGAGATCACCAAGGTCTCGCAGGATCCCGTGTCACTCGAGAACTCCGATCGGCGAGGAAGAGGATTCGCATCTCGGCGACTTCGTCGAGGACAAGGAGGCGACCGCACCGTCCGATGCCGCGTCGCTGACGATGCTGCGCACCGAGGTCGAGGACATTCTCGACACGCTGACTCCGCGTGAACGCCGTGTCCTGCAACTCAGATTCGGGCTCATCGACGGTCATCAGCGCACGCTCGAAGAGGTGGGCAAGCGCTTCGGCGTCACTCGCGAGCGCATCCGTCAGATCGAGGCCAAGGCGCTGCGCAAGCTGCGTCATCCATCGCGCTCCAAGAAGCTCAAGGACTACCTCGAGTAGCGCGGTCGCGCAGAGTCGCCGGTCGCGACGAATTCGTGAACGGGTTCACGGTGCGTCACGGCAGGTAGACTTGAGTCATGATCCGGGTTAGCTCAGCGGTAGAGCAGGCGGCTGTTAACCGCAAGGCCACTGGTTCGAATCCAGTACCCGGAGCGCCGACGTCCCACTAGCAGCACGCGGCATCGCCCGAGGCGGCGCCGTACACGAGGAACACGGGATGACCGATACCGCATCGCGGCCGGACATGAAGCCCGCTGTCGCGACACTGACGATGCCCGACGACGTGGAGGACATCTCCGACCAGAAGACCGAGCAGCCGTCGAGCCGCTCGTGGTCGTGGCCCGCGGCCACGGCGCCTGTCGAGGCCGAGGACCCGGTCGATGTGGCGGAGTCCCCGATCGACGCAGCCGGCACCGAGCCGTCGACGTCCGATGCCGAGGTGACCGTGACCGGCGTCGCGTTGCCGGAGAAGCCGATGCCGGGGATGACGTCATCGCTCGGCCCGATCGGCAAGCACCGCTCGACATTCGCCGTTGTGGTGCTGTCGATCGTGACCCTGGGCGTCTACAGCCTCGTGTGGCACAACCGTGTCAATCGCGAGGTCGGTAATTTCGACACGCGCATGCACGTGATCCCGGGACGATCGACGGTCGCGGTGACGATCCCGTGGGTGCTCGGCTGGTTGGTCAGCATCGTCGGCGCGACGCGGATCGTGCTTGCCGTCGCCAACGTCACGCTCCCGTTCGACCCGCATTTCACCGTGCTCCAGGCCTACGGACTGCTCGGCGGCGGGCTCGTGATCCCGTACCTCACGCTGCTGCTTCCGTTCAGCGCGGTCGCATGGGTGATGACGCTCGAGCGCGTGCGCATCGTCGAGGACCGCATCGGCCGGACGACCGACGTGCAGTTGCGGCCGGTGCGCGCCGTCTGCTGGATGCTGTTGCCGATCGCCGGCGGACTCGTGCTCATCTCGGCCGTGCAGCGTCGCCTCAACCGCGTCTGGGAGGACGACAAGGCGACCACGCCACCCGCGCGTCCTTCGAGCAAGGTGGCCGCAAGCTGACCCATGCCGCCCGCGATCTGCCCACCGTGGTGTGCCGGTTGCGGCGGCCTCGACTAGACTAACCCGTCGCGGTGGCCGTTTCGATCGCCTGTATCTCCGGAAAGGGCGGGGTGGGAAAGACAACCACCTGCGCGTCGCTGGCGGCTGTCTTCGCGGAGCGCGGCCGCCGGGTGCTCGCGGTGGACATGGATCCGCAGTCCAACCTCACCTCGGGACTGGGGTTCAATCCCTACGCGCTCACACACACCGTCGCTGATGCCATCCTCGAACCGGAGCAGTCCGTCGACGAGCTGATCGTCAGGACGAAATGGACCGGCCTGCACCTGCTGCCCGCGAACCCGGACCTGGCCGCGGTGGAGGCGGGGCTGCCCATGACGCTCGACTCGGAGACGCGACTGCGACGCGCGCTGGATCGCGACTGTCGCGATTACGACTACATCCTGTTCGACACACCGCCGAGCTTTGCGTTCCACACCATCAGCGTGCTCGCGGCGACCGATTTCATCATCATCCCCATGCAGATGTCGGGGTACGCGGTGAAGGGACTCAAGGAGACGCTGCGCGCGGTGCACCACGTGCGCCAGGAGTTGAATCCCGAGCTTCGTGTGCTCGGCCTGCTCCCGACGTTCGTCGTGATGCGCACACGGTTCTCGCGTGATCTGCTCGACGGGCTCCGCGCCATCCCGAACCTCCGCGTGTTCGACACGATCATCAAGGTCACGGTTCGATTGCAGGAGTTGGCTCTCGCTGGTGAGCCGGTGACCGTGATGGCGCCGTCGTCAGAGGCGGCGACCGCGTATCGGGCGTTCGCGGACGAGGTGCTCGAGGCATTGATCGCGGAAGGCGAGCGCGGTGTCTGAGGTCCGCACACCGCGCCGGCGACGCAGCGTCGCCGTGGCGCCGGCGTTGCTCGACCCCGCCGAGCTGCCGGAGGATGCCGCAGGCCGGGTGGCGATCATCACCGTCGCCGCGCCGGACGATATCGCCGGCGCGCCGGTACCCGCGGCGCCACCCCCACCCGTGGCGCACCCGTCGTTCCTCGGTGCCGCCGGGGGATGGGTGGTGGCGGGCTTCGCGGGGGTCGTGATCGTGGCCATCTTCGTGTTCGGGATGCTGCTCACCCGCTAGCTTTGGTCGCCGCGACAGATACACAGATGAGTGTGTATACTCGGGGCGTGCAGTCAGAGAGTGATCAGCGGACCGGTGAGGCGGAGTTGCTCGCCCGAGCCCTCGGCGGCTCGGCTCCGGCCGCCGAGCTGAGCGCCGTCGCCAACCGCGTCGCGCGCATCCCGTGGTGGGAGCGCCGGGCTCTGGATGCGGCGGGCCTCACCCGCGAGCATGGCGTTCCGCGCGAGCGTGCGGAGCGGCTCGCCGCGATGTGGGAGCTCGCGGAGCGATGGACCGACGACGACAGGCCCGCCATCGCGTCGCCGCGCGACGCGCTGCTGATGCTCGACGGCCTTCGTCGCGCGCGCCGCGAGCAGGTGGTCGCGCTGCTGCTCGACGCGCGGCACCGTCCCATCCGGCTCGAGACGGTGGCGGTCGGCACCATCAACGCATCGCGGTTGCAACCTCGCGACGTCTTCGGTCCCGCACTGCGCAGCGATGCTGTTGCAGTCATCATCGGCCATAACCATCCGAGCGGCGATCCGTCGCCGAGTCGCGCGGATCGCGTGGTGACATCGGCATTGCGCAGCGCCGGCTCGTTGCTCGGCGTGCCTGTCCTCGATCACCTCATCGTCGCGCGTCGCGGCCATCACTCCTTCCGCGAGACGGAGGGATGGGACGAGGCGGCCTGAATCTGACGCGTGCGCCGGTCTCAGCCGAACGCGTTCTCGCCGGTCAGCTCCTTGCCGATGATCAGCGTGTGGACTTCCTCGGTGCCCTCGTAGGTCAGCACCGATTCGAGGTTCGCCATGTGGCGCGACACCGGGTATTCGAGCGTGATCCCGTTGGCGCCGAGGATGGTGCGGGCCGTTCGCGCGATGTCGAGTGCCGCGCGCACGTTGGCACGCTTCGCGACCGACACCTGCACCGCCTGCAGATTGCCCTCGTCCTTGAGCATCCCGAGCCGGTGCGCCAGCAACCGTCCCTGCACGATCGACGTCGCCATGTCGGCGAGCTTCAGCTGCGTGAGCTGCATCGCGGCGATCGGCTTGCCGAAGGCGCGGCGCTCCTTGCTGTACGAGAGCGCGGCCTCGAAGCACGCGCGCGCCGCACCCATGGCGCCCCATCCGATGCCGAAGCGCGCCTCGTTGAGGCACGACAGCGGGCCGCGCATCCCGGTGACTCCCGGGAGCACGGCGCTGTCCGGTAGCCGCACCGACGAGAACGACAGCTCCGACGTCACCGACGCGCGCAGCGACAGCTTGTTGTGCACATCGGAGGTCGTGAATCCGCCGGTCCCGCGCTCCACGAGGAATCCTCGGATGCCGCCGTCCGTGCGCGCCCACACGACCGCGATATCCGCCATCGAGCCGTTGGTGATCCACATCTTGGTGCCGTCGAGGATCCAGTCACCGCCGTCGCGCCGCGCCGCGGTGCGCATCGATGACGGATCCGACCCGGCGTCCGGCTCGGTGAGCCCGAAGCAGCCGACAGCCCGCCCGGCGGCCATCTCGGGAAGCCAGCGCGACTTCTGCTCCTCACTGCCGTACGCCCAGATCGGGAACATCGCCAGCGAGCCCTGCACCGACACGAACGACCGCAGCCCACTGTCTCCGGCCTCGAGCTCCTCCGACGCGACCCCGTATGCCATCGCCGACGTTCCGGCGCAGCCGTATCCGCGGAGGTGCATCCCGAGGAGCCCAAGCTCGGCGAGTCCGGGAATGAGCTCGCGCGGGAACGTCCCGGCCTCGAAGTGCTCGGGGATCACCGGCAGCGCCTTCTCGCGAACGAAGGAGCGAACCGTGTCGCGGATCAGGCGCTCGTCATCTCCGAGGAGATCGTCGACCGCATAGAGATCGGCGGGGACAAGCGCACGAGTCCGCCGTGCGCGCTCGGTGACGGCCATGCGCCCAGAGTACCCGACTGACTACGCGGCGACAGGCATCCCGGCGTCGACGAGCTGCCGGTGGAGCGTCTCGGTGGTCGCGAACCCGACGTTGATGTCGATGATCTCTCCCGAGCCGTCGAGCACGATGGTGGTCGGCAGCGACATCACGCGGTACTGGCGCGCGAGTGCCGGCTCGACCGCGATGTCGACCTCGCGGATCTCAACGGCGTCATCCAGGCGCACTGCAAGCGCACGGAGCGCCGGCTTCTGGGCGCCGTGGCAGATGGCGCAGCTCTCGCCGGTGAAGTACAGGATCGACGGCATCCGTCCTCCGAGCAGCGCGGGCTCGACGACGCGTCCCACCAGGTTTCGTTGCCCGCCGCGTTGCACCCGAAGCAGGAGAGCGGCGCCCCCCACCACGGCCAGCGCGATCAGCGGCGCCAGCAGCAGGATCATCGGGCCGGTTCGCGGCCGAGTGGCAGGAGCCCGATCCGGACGAGCTGCGCGTACACGATGCAGCCGACGCAGATGTTGAAGGCGAAGTTCAGGAAGGCGAGCGCTACTACGATCCAGGCGAGCACCCACGCAACGACGAGGAGGCCGGTGATCACGAAGATGCTCGCCACGGTGAGAAACACGCCGCCGACGAGCTGGGCGAAGCGGTGCGGCGCCGGGTCCTCCCGCACGATCCGCGGCTTGACGATCCCGGAGGGCCGGAGCACCTGCGTGTACAGGAGGCGCGGCACGTTGAGCGACGGCGACGCGACCGCCGCAAGCATCATCAGGGCGAGCACGGGCAGGATCCAGGCGACGCCCGGGTATGCGAGCGCGAGCAGGTACCCGACCACGATCGCGACCATCAGGATCATCTGATTCACTTTCAGCACGCTGCGGTCGAAGGAGACGATCGCCATGTCCGGAAATCATACCGGACAGGTCAGGTATTGCCGTGCCCGGCTCCACGGCCCGACGTGCGAGAGTAGACAGCGGTCGGGCGCCTGTTCGCCCGGCGTTCTCGGAGGCGCAGGTGACACTCGAGGAGTCCGGCTCGCTCGGCCTTGATGAGGTGCGGATCGGCGACGCGTACGAGGCGGTTCGTGGCGACGAGCGCCGGCGGGTCGCCGAGCTGCAGCGATACCGCCGCGTCCATCTCGGCGACGGGCTCGCGCTCGTCTTCGAGAACCGCGAGACGATCCGTTCCACCGTCGAGGAAGCGCTCAGGGCGGAACGCATCGAGGAACCGGCGCGCGTGGCCGACGAGATCGCCGCGTTCAGCGCGGTGGTGCCGGTGCCGGGCGAGCTCGCGGCCACGCTGTTCCTGGAGGTGGCGGACCCCGCGGACATCAACGCGGCGGTGATGCGGTTCAGCGGGATCGAGCAGACCGTGTTCATCGAGGTCGCGGGTCACCGCACACGGGGGGTCCCGGAGGAGGTGTTCCCGCCGGGCGAGCGTGCGGTCGCGCACTACCTCCGGTTCAGGCTCGATCCCGACCAGCGGGAGGCGATTCTCACCGGATCGGCCGTGGTTGCGGGGAGCGATCACCCGACCTGCGCGGTCACCGTGGCCCTCGACGAGCACCAGCGACAGGCGATCGCCGCCGACCTCTGATCCTTCGCCGGCCTACCTTCTTCGCGAGGCCGCGCCCGCGCTCCGGGCCAGGTCCCAGTAGATGTCGGCGGTCAGCTCCGCGGTGTTCCGCCACGTGTACTCGGCTGCCCGCGTGACCCCGGCATGCCGCATGCGCGCGTTGAGCACCGGGTCGGTGAGCACGGCGCTGAGCGCCGCCGCGAGTGCCGCGGGATCGTTTGCCGGCACCAGTGTCCCGGCGTCGCCGAGGAGGTCCGGGAGATTCCCGACCGCTGATGCGACCACCGGTGCGGCAGAGGCCATCGCCTCCAGCGCGGTGAGCCCGAACCCCTCGTGCGTCGAAGGCACCACGACGACGGTCGCGCGGCGATACAGCGAGGCGAGGTCGGCGTCGTCGACCGCCCCGCAGAGCACCAGTTGAACGCGCCGCCGCCAGGCGTCGGTGGCGAGCCGGTCAGCCTCCGGCCCGAGCGCCCCTGCAATGGCCAGAGGTGGCGCGCTGTCGCCGAGGCGCTCCATCGCATCGATTAGCGTGTCGAGCCCCTTGCGCGGATCGCGTGCGCGCACGCTGCCCACCCAGAGCACGAACGCGTCCTCGAGCCCGGCCGCCTCGGCCACCCGCGCGTCGGCGAGCTTCGGCCGCCCCGAAAACCCGGCAGCCACGCCGAGGGGCACGACATGAACCCGCGCCGGATCGAGGCGCAGGGTCTCGATCGCATCGTCCCGGGTGCTCTCGCTCACGGCGATCACGGCGGCGCACATCCGCAGCGTGGATGCGAGCATCGCTCCGTACACCTGCCGGGCGGCGCCTGCGGGACCGGGCGTTGTCGCACTGCGCCACATCTCGACGTCGTGGATGGTCACCACCTGTCGTGACATCGGAAAGCCGAGCACCGGCTCGCCCCCGACTCCGTGGATCAGGTGGGGGTGCTGCGCCAGCGCGTCCTTGATGACCTGCGGCTGCGCGTGCGCGAAGCGCGCCGGCCGCGACTCGTTCCATCCCGGCGTCGGGGGCACCGACTCCGTCACCGCGAGGTCGCCGATCGTCTGCAACGAGGCGGCCAGCTGGCGCGCATAGCGTCCGATGCCGGCGTCGCGGCGGCCGTCGGCAAGGCAGCTCGCCTCGAGCAGGACGCGAAGTGGGGTCGGCATCGAGGCTTTGTATCAGGTCTCGACGCTCGACACCGCTGGCACAATGGGTTCGATGCCGAACTCCCGTTCCCTCATGCCGTTCACCGCTCTGGTCGGGCAGGACGCGATGAAGACCGCGCTGGTCCTCAACGCGATCAACCCCGGCATCGGCGGCGTGCTCATCCGCGGCCAGCGGGGAACCGCCAAATCGACGGCCGTCCGGGCGCTTGCGAGGCTCCTTCCTGAGATCGACGTGATCAAGGGCTGCCGGTTCCGGTGCGACCCCGAAGGGCAGGCGAACTGGTGCGACGAGTGCCGGGAACGCTACGCATCGGGGAGGGCACCGATCGTCGAGCGCCGGCCCACGCGGGTCGTCGAGCTGCCGGTGAACGCCTCGGAGGACCGCGTCGTCGGCACCATCGACACCGAGGCGGCGATCAAGCTGGGTGAGCGGCGCTTCGAGCCCGGCCTCCTCGCCGAAGCAAACCGAGGCATCCTCTACGTCGACGAGGTGAACCTGCTCGACGACCACATCGTCGACGTCCTTCTCGATGCGGCGGCGATGGGGTGGAATGTTGTCGAGCGCGAGGGCATCTCGTTCGCCCATCCGTCGCGCTTCATCCTCGTCGGCACGATGAACCCTGAGGAGGGCGAGCTTCGCCCGCAGCTCCTCGATCGCTTCGGCCTGTGCGTCGACATCGCGGGGCTTCAGAACATCGACGAGCGAGTCCGCATCGTCGAGCGCGACGCCCGGCGCAACGTGGACGGCGCCGGGCTCGATCGCGAGTTCGAGCAGAGCGAGGAGCACCTCCGGGCGGTCATCGTCGAGGCGAAGCGCCTTCTGGCACGGACCGAGATCACCCAGACCATCACCTGGTTCATCGCGCTCGTGTGCATCGATGCAGGCGCCCTGGGCCACCGCGCCGACATCGTGGTCAGCAGCGCGGCGCGCACCGTGCGCGCCTGGGAGGAGGCCGACGCTCTGGTGAGCCATCGCGAGGCGGGAACCGCGTCCGAAGCTGCCCCCGAGCTCGTCGTGACCATCGCCGATGCGACGACCGCGGCCGAGCTCGCGCTGGCGCATCGCCGCCGCATGCGGCAGGACGGTGTCGCGCAGACCGGTGCGGCGAGCGCGGAACGGTCGAAGGAGCGTCTCGAGGAGATGGCCCAGGAGGCGGAGGCGGCGACCGTCTCGGACGAGACGACCGAGGCAGGCGATCAGCCCCCGGATGAAGCCGGCGAGGGCGAGGAAGGTGAGAGCGCGGGCCAGGTGCAGGGCAGCGAGCAGGCGACGCAGGGGGTGACGCGGCACAGCGCCGAGCAGCTCTTCGAGGGCGAGCTCTTCCCGGTGCGCAAGATCGCGCTGCCGCGAGATCGGCGGACCCGGTCCACCACCGGCAAGCGCAGCTCATCGCAGAGCAGCGACAAGCGAGGCCGCTACGTCCGCGCCACGCAGACGGAGAAGACCACCGACATCGCCTTCGACGCCACCATGCGCGCCGCGGCACCACACCAGGTCCGTCGCCGTGCCGAGGTCCCCGAGGACGCGCATGGACCGGCGCTCCACCTCGAGCGGCAGGATCTCCGCCAGAAGGTGCGGCGCCGCCGGACGGGCACCCTCATCGTGTTCGTCGTCGATGCCAGCGCCTCGATGGATGCCGAACAGCGCATGCAGGCGACCAAGGGGGCCGTGCTCTCGCTCCTCCGCGACGCCTATCTGCGCCGCGACAAGGTGTCGCTCGTGGTCTTCTCGGGCCGCTCGGCACGGGTGATCCTCCAGCCGACGTCGTCCGTCGACCTCGCGGAGCACCGGCTCCAGCGCCTCACCGTCGGCGGGACGACGCCGCTCACCCACGGCCTTGTTGCGGGGATGCGCATCGTCCGGACCGAGCGGTTGCGCGACCCGAGCGTCTACCCGCTGCTGGTGCTCATCAGCGACGGGAGAGGGAACATCTCGCTGTTCGGCGAGGAACCGCTCGTCGAGGCGCAGCGCGTTGCCGAGCAGCTCGGCGCGGACGGCGTGCACATGCTGGTCATCAACTCGGCGCGCGATCACACCACGCGTCCCATGCCGCGCGTCGGCTCGCACAGCCGTCCGCCGCTCTTCGGTGGCTACGGGTTCAACGCATGCCGCGACCTCGCCGATCGTTCGGGCGGCGAGTATCTCGGGCTGTTCGACCTCTCCCAGGGCGCGATTCTCGAAGGCGTGGAGAAGAGCCTTCGAGGGCGCATGGCACAATGACCGCGATGCAGACCGGACGAAGCGTGTTCCCGTTCACCGCGATCGTGGGACAGGAAACCATGAAACAGGCGCTCATTCTCAACGCGATCAACCCCGCGATCGGCGGTGTGCTGATCCGCGGCGAGAAGGGCACCGCGAAGTCGACGGCAGTGCGCTCGCTCACAAAGCTCCTGCCGGGTCTTGACGTCGTTGCGGACTGCCGGTACGGCTGTCCTCCGGACGAGGCCGATCTGCAGTGCTCCGAATGCACGGAGCGAGTCGCGAAAGGGGACACGCTGCCGCGAGGACGCCGGCGCATGCGCGTGGTGGAACTTCCCATCAACGCTTCGGAGGACCGTGTCGTCGGAGCGATCGACATCGAGGCGGCGATCAAGCGCGGGGAGAAGGAGTTCGAGCCCGGCGTGCTCGCGGAGGCGAACCGCAACATCCTCTACGTCGACGAGGTGAACCTGCTCGACGACCACATCGTCGACGTGCTCCTCGATGCTGCGGCGATGGGGCAGAACACGGTCGAGCGCGAGGGGGTGTCGGTCTCGCATCCTTCGCGGTTCATCCTGGTGGGAACCATGAACCCCGAAGAGGGTGAGCTGCGGCCGCAGCTGCTCGACCGTTTCGGTCTGTGCGTCGACGTCGAGGGGATTCGCGATGTGCGCCAGCGCGTGGAGATCGTCGAGCGACGCGAGGCGTTCGAGGAGGATCCGACTGCGTTCGCCGCCCGTTTCGAGCCGGCGGAGGAGGCAGAGGCGGAGCGCATCTCGCGCGCCATGTCGATCCTCTCCGACGTGGTCGTCGACCGCAACATCCTCGTTGCCATCGCCTCGCTTGAGCATCGAGCTCGAGGTTGACGGGCACCGCGCCGACATCGTCACGCGCAAGGCCGCGCAGGCCCTTGCCGCGCACGAGGACCGCGCCGCGGTCGGGCTCGACGACGTCGAGCATGTCGCGCCGATGGTGCTGGCGCATCGCGTGAAGCCGGGGCTGTCAGGGAGCCGCCGCGGCGTCAATGACATTGCGGAGATCCTGCGCTCGGCCCACGACGGCGACGCCGCGACAGGGAACTAGGATCTCCTTCCCGCACTGATGCGCCTCGACCGGATCCGCAACTTCAGCATCATCGCGCACATCGATCACGGCAAATCGACTCTCGCCGATCGCCTGCTCGAGGCAACCGGAACCGTCGCGCTCCGCGACATGCAGGACCAGGTGCTCGACCAGCTCGACCTCGAGCGCGAGCGCGGCATCACGATCAAGGCGCAGGCGGTGCGACTCGCGTACACCGCCGCCGATGGGATCACGTACGAGCTGAATCTCATCGACACACCCGGACACGTCGACTTCGCATACGAGGTCTCGCGCTCGCTCGCGGCATGTGAGGGCGCGCTGCTCGTCGTCGACGCGACCCAGGGTGTCGAGGCGCAGACGCTCGCCAACGTCTACCAGGCGATCGACAACAACCTCGAGATCATCCCGATCATCAACAAGATCGACCTCGTGAACGCCGACCCCGAGCTTGTGCGGCGCGAGATCGAGGAGGTCATCGGGATCTCCGCGGCCGATGCGATCCTCACCAGCGCGCGGCAGGGCATCGGGATCGAGGCGGTGCTCGAGGCGATCGTGCAGCGCGTGCCGCCGCCGAAGGGAGACCGGAACGGCGTGTTGCGCGCGCTCATCTTCGACGCCAAGTACGACGCGTATCGCGGAGTCGTCGTGTACGTCCGGCTGGTCGACGGGCGCCTCGCCAGCGGCATGCGCATCCGCATGATGCACAACAAGAGTGAGTTCGTCGTCGACGAGGTGGGCGCGTTCGCGCCGGCGATGACGCCGGTCGACGAACTGCTCTGCGGGGAGGTCGGGTACTTCATCGCATCGATCAAGAACGTGCGCGACAGCAAGGTCGGCGACACGGTCACCGACGCCGCGCATCCGACAACGCATCCGCTGCCCGGGTATCGCGCCGTGACACCGATGGTCTACGCGGGCATCTTCCCCGTCGACTCGGAGGACGTCACCGACCTCAAGGAGGCGTTGCAGCGTCTCAACCTCAACGACGCGTCGCTCGTGTACGAGCCCGAGTCGTCCGCTGCGCTCGGATTCGGCTTCCGGTGCGGGTTCCTCGGCCTGCTGCACATGGAGATCGTGCAGGAGCGCCTCGAGCGCGAGTTCAACCTCTCGTTGATCACGACGGCACCGACCGTCGAATATCGCGTGCGCCTTCGCTCCGGAGAGGTCATCACGATCGACAACCCGGAGATGCTGCCGGACGCCTCGAACATCGACGCGATCGAGGAGCCGCGCACCAAGGCGACGATCATCGTGCCGAGCACGTACGTCGGGGCGATCATGGAGCTGTGCCAGGAGCGACGCGGCGAGTTCCAGCACATGGACTACCAGCCCGGAGACCGGGTTGCCGTCGTCTACGACATGCCGCTCGGGGAGATCATCCACGACTTCTACGATCAGCTGAAGTCGCGGAGCCGCGGATACGCGTCGCTCGACTACGAGATCACGGGCTTCCGCGCCGAGTCGCTCGTCAAGCTGGACATCCTCGTCGGCGGGCAGCGAGTCGACGCGCTCAGCATGATCGTCCATCGCGACCGGGCGAATGCCCACGGCCGCAAGCTCGCGGAGCGCCTGCGCAAGCTGATCCCCCGCCAGCTCTTCGAAGTCCCCATTCAGGCCGCGATCGGTGGCAAGATCGTCGCCCGTGAGACGGTGTCCGCCATGCGCAAGGACGTTCTTGCCAAATGCTACGGCGGGGACATCACGCGAAAGCGCAAGCTGCTCGAGAAGCAGCGCGAGGGCAAGCGCCGCATGAAAAGGGTGGGCAACGTGGAAATTCCCCAGGAAGCCTTCATGGCTGTCCTCAAGATGGATGAGGAGTAGGTGGACCGCTGATGCCCCGACCGAACCCACCCCGCAAGCGCCCGCGCCGCCGCCCCGACGCGGTTGAGCGCAACACGCGCGCCGAGGTCTCCCTCACCAAGCAGACCGCGCAGGTCAAGGAGCGCAATGGCGCGCCCGACGCCAAGGCGCCGAACGCCAAGCCCGCTCCCAAGGCCAAGCCCGTGAAGGGCGGCCCTCCAGCGCGCGTGCGGCGCATCGACGAGCCGTTCGTTCCGTGGGCGAAGCGCTCCTACGCGATCCTGATCATCTGCCTCGCGCTGGCCGAGCTGATCGTCGGCGCGGTCGCGTACTTCACGCTCACCAACACGCCCGCGGACCCGAGGCCGGACTTCGGTCTCTACCTGCTCGGCCTCAGCTACAACCCGCTCATCGTTCTCGCGTCCGCGCTCGTGGCCGCGCCGGTCGCGAAGTTGATCGCGCGGGAAACACGAGCGCTCCGATTCATGGAGTCGGTGATGGCGGGCATCATGCAGTACTTCATCTGGCTGGCTCTCTTCGTCGCCCTCACGTTCCTGGTCGGCGGTTTCGGGGCCAACTCGCCTGCGACGACCAACGGGACGCCCGCTCCGACGGCGACCGCCCTGCCGACGTCATCCGCATCGCCCGCCGCATCGGCCGCACCGTCACCCTCGTCATCGTCATCGTCCTCGCAGCCCGCGAGCAGCGCCACCGTCGTTGCGACGCCGGTCGCCATCGCGGGCCTCGCGGTCATCGACGTGCTCAGCTTCGTGCTGACCTTCTACATCTACCCGCCCCTCTACAAGCGGATGCGCATCAAGCCGCCGCCGCCGCGCGCCCCCCGTCCGCCGAAGGAGCCGAAGCCGGAGCCAACGGCGAAGGGTCCGAAATCGAACGTCGACCGCATGGATGACGCGGCGGCGCGAGCACCGACGCCGACGGACCCGACGCCGAAGGATCCGACACCCTGAACATGACGCTGCGCGACGTGCGCTCCCTCTATCTGCACATCCCGTTCTGCGAGCGGAAGTGCGAGTACTGCGACTTCACGAGCGTGGCCGGAGCGACCGGGTCGGCGGCATACATGAACGCGCTCGCCACCGAGGTGCGGAGTCTCGGTGAGCGCGTCGGCCGTCTGCCGCTCGACACGGTGTTCATCGGGGGCGGCACGCCGTCGCTCGTCGACCCCGCGCTGCTCGCGGACCTGGTTGCGACAGTGCGAAGCACGTTCTCGGTCGCGGCCGGCGCCGAGGTGACGATGGAGGCCAACCCGTCGAGCACCAGCCTCGATCGCGCGCGCGTGTGGCGGGAGGCTGGGGTCAACCGGATCAGCATCGGCGTGCAGAGCCTCGAGGCGGACGCGCTTCGCTTCCTCGGTCGCGTGCACGACGCCGGCCGTGCCCTCGCGGCCGTCGACGAGGTGCGCGCCGCCGGATTCACCTCCGTCAACTGCGACCTCATCTACGCGGTGCCCGGCCTCGGCGACGCGAGGTGGCGGCGCACGCTGCAACGCGTTGCGGCCGCGGGTCCGACGCACATCTCGGCCTACGAGCTGACCGTCGAGCCCGGGACGCCGCTGCACACCCGCGTGCGGCGCGGCCTTGTGACCCCGGTCGACGGGGCGCGATCGATACGGCAGCATCGCATCGCGGTCGAGACGCTTGAAGGCGCCGGCTACGAGCAGTACGAGGTCAGCAACTTCGCCACGCCCGGCGAGGCCTGCCGGCACAACCTCGTGTACTGGCACAACGGGTACTACCTCGCGGCGGGCGTCGGCGCGCACGGCCACGTCCCCGTCTCGGCCGCCGCGGCGCTCGGGCTCGACGCAGCGACGGACGCGGTGTCCATCCGGTACTGGCACGGCCGCGGCATCACCGCCTACGGCACGTCGATCCGTTCCGGGGCACTCGGCGTCATCGGCTCGGAGGCAGTCGGCTCGGTCATGCGCGAGCAGGAGCGCCTGATGCTCGGGTTGCGCCTGCGTGAAGGGGTGCGGATCGACGCGGCGCGTGTGCCGGAGGCGCGGTCGCTCGAAGGGCTTGGACTGGTCGTCGTGGAGGGTGATCGCGTCCGGGCGACCGTTCGCGGCGAGGCGGTGCTCAACCAAGTCACGCTCCGGCTGGTGGGCGACCAGGCCGCCTAGCTGGTACGCTTAGCACTCAACCCTGACGAGTGCTAAGGCATCCGCGAACGGAGCCGGCGGCACGCGTCGCCTCTGGCCCGAATTGCAACAAGTCCCGCTCGATCAGCGCAAGCAACAGATCCTCAAGGCCGTCGTCGCCGACTACACGCGCACGGGCGTGCCGGTCGGCTCGGCGTCCCTTGCGGTGCACCTCGCCACGTGGTCGTCCGCGACGATCCGCAACGAGCTCGCCACCCTCAGCGAGGTCGGGTACCTGATCCAGCCGCACACATCGGCGGGCCGCGTTCCCTCCGACCTCGGCTACCGGTACTACGTCGACTTCCTGATGGACGAGGAGGACGTCCCGCAGGCGGTGCGCCGCCAGATCGACCCGTTCTTCACCGTGATGCCGACCGGTGTCGAGGACATCCTGGAGATCGCCGCGACGGCCCTCGCGCAGGCCGCCGACGCGGTGAGCCTCGTCACCGCGCCGCGCGCGCTCGGCGACCGGGTGAAGCACCTCGACCTCGTCAAGCTCAACGAGGGCCAGGCGCTGCTCGTGCTCGTTCTCGAGGGAAACCTCGTGCGGCAGCACGCCCTGGCGCTGTCCGAGTCGACGGACCAGTCGGTGCTCAGCGCCATCGCCGCGGGCTTGAACGCCGTCGTCGTCGGGCTCGACGCCACCGAGATGTCGAGGCTGCCCGAATCGGTCGGGACCCACGCCGCGCTCGAGCACGATCTCCTGAGCCAGATCATCGCCTTCATGGCCGTCAACGACGCCAAGCGGGACACCCTCATCCTGCACGACGGCGTCCGCAACCTCCTGCATCAGCCTGAGTTCGGCGACGTCGAGCTGCTGCAACAGGTGATCGAGGTGGTCGAGGAGGAGCGCATGCTCGCCGCCCTCATCAGCGCAGCCGACCTCGACCACGGTGTGCAGATCATGATCGGGCGCGAAAGCGGCATGGCCGAGCTCTCCCGCTGCAGCCTGGTGCTGACGACCTACCGGGCGGGACCGGAGCGCCGCGGCACCATCGGGGTGCTCGGGTCCACGCGCATGGCCTACGCGCAGGTAGGCCCGCGTGTGCGCTACGTGGCGCAGCGGGTCGGTCGCGCAGTCGGGCGTGCTTTGAGCTGACGGTGGGCATAGTGATCGCATGACGACGGACGAGCACGACCTGGACGCAGACGCCGCGACCGCCGCGGAGCCGGTGACCCCGGAGCCCGAGGCCGCCGAGCCCGAGGAGATCGACGAGCGCGATGCCCGCTATCTGCGGCTCGCCGCCGACTTCGAGAACTTCAAGCGACGCAAGGCCCAGGAGATCTCCGACGTGCGGCGGTACGAATCAGAGGACGCGGCCCGGGCACTCCTGCCCGTGCTCGACAACCTGCGCCGCGCCGTCGACCACGCGAGCGAGGCGGGCGCCGAGGAGTTCTTCGTGAGCGGTCTCGAGCTGGTCGTGCGCGAATTCGAGACTGCGCTGGAACGCCTCGGGGTGGTGCCGGTGCCCGCGGTCGGCGAGCGCTTCGACCCCGCGATGCACGAGGCGATCGCCGCTGAGGAGTCCGATGACGTCGTCGAGGATACCGTCATCGCCGAGCTCGTGCCCGGCTACCGGCTCCACGACCGCCTGCTCCGTCCGGCGATCGTGCGCGTCGTCCACCCGCGCCACGTGCCCAGCGCGAGCTGACGACCATGGCGACGGTCAAACGCGACTACTACGAGGTGCTCGGCGTCTCACGAGACTGCACGGCCGAGCAGTTGAAGGCTGCATATCGCAAGCTCGCGATGCAGTACCACCCCGATCGCAACGACGGGGACAAGGTCGCGGAGGAGAAGTTCAAGGAGGTCGGCGAGGCCTACTCGATCCTCAGCGATCCACAGAAGCGCCAGCGCTACGACGCGTTCGGTCACGTCGCAGACGGCGCGCAGCCTGACTTCGGCAACTTCTCGTTCGACTCCGCCTTCGACCTCTTCGACATGTTCTTCGGCGGCGCGGGACGCCGCCGCCAGCACACCGGGCCACAGCGCGGCGACGACCTGCGCATGAACATCGAGATCACCTTCGAGGAGGCGGTGTTCGGCGCCAAGCGCACCGTGGAGGTGCCCCGCGCCACGCAGTGCACGGAGTGTGGCGGGTCCGGTGCGAAGCCGGGCACCACCGCGACCCAGTGCGCGACCTGCGGCGGCGCCGGACAGGTGCGCAGGCAGATGCAGTCGATCTTCGGGCAGGTCACCAACGTCACCCCCTGCCCGACCTGTCACGGCGAGGGCCAGGTAATACAGGAGCCGTGCCTTGTCTGCCGCGGCCAGGGACGCATCCACGGACGGCACACCGTCGAGGTCACGATCCCTGCGGGCGTCGACGACGACGTCACGCTGCGACTGACGGGCGAAGGCGAGCCCGGACCACGCGGCGGCCCGTCGGGAGACCTCTATCTCGGCTTCCGCGTCAAGCCGCATCCAAACCTCGTGAGGCGCGGTCAGGACCTGCTCTACGAGCTGCCCGTCTCGGTGCCCCAGGCGGTGCTCGGCGACACCATCACGATCACCACCGTCGACGGCGAGCATCCGGTCGACGTGCCCGCCGGCACGCAGCCGGGACGTCAGATCAAGCTGCACGGCCTCGGTGTGCCGCATGTGCGCACCGGGCGACGCGGGGACTTGATCTGCGTCGTGCGGGTCGTCGTCCCGAGCCATCTGGCGCACCACGATCGCGCGCTGTACGAGCAGCTCGGCGGGCGCGAGGGCAAGCCCGCCGAGGTCAAGAAAGGGTTCTTCGACTCGCTGCGCGACGCGTTTCGCAGCTGAGGGAGGCGACCCTTCCGGCGATGTTTATCCCGCGTTCGGAGCGGGTAAGAAAGGCTGCGACCGCAGCGAGTGCGGCAGCAACAATCATCGTCACAGGGAACGTTGACATGGCAGTCGTTCGTTGGAATCCGTGGAGCGATCTCTTCGACCTTCACACACAGATGGACCACACGTTGCAGCCGATCGCGCATGCAACCGCATCGCGAAACGGCGTCGAGTACGCGACTCTCCCGGTCGATATCCGGCAGACCGACGAGGCCTTCTTCGTGGACGCGTCGATCCCGGGATTTGCTCCGGAGGATGTCGACGTGATGTTCGATGACGGTGTCCTCACCATCACCGGGCGGCGCAGCGCGACAGAGACCGCCAAGGACGCAACGTATGTCCGGCGCGAGCGCCGCGCGACGTCGGTGTTCCGTCAGGTCGGGCTCCCCGCCGAGGTGCGTGCGCAGGACATCACGGCGACCTTCGAGCACGGCGTGTTGCACATCGAGATCCCTCGGACGCAGAAGGCCGCGCCGCAGCGCATCCCGGTGAAAGTCGGGGCATCGGCGCCCAGGCCCGAGGAAGTCGTCGAGCACGCGCCGAGCGCGTAAGCGACCGGATCAGCCCCCCTCTTAGCGCGGCGCGCCGTCGGCAACGATGCGCGCGTCGCGCGCCGCACTGTGACCTGGCGCTAGCCGGGCGGCCAGGTCATGCGGCGTCCGCCGAGCAGATGGATGTGCAGGTGGTCGACCGTCTGACCACCGTCGGTCGCCGTGTTGACAACAAGCCGGAAACCCTTCTCGTCGATCCCCTCGTCTTCCGAGATGGACTGGGCTACATGGAGCATGCGGCCCCAGAGATGATCCTGGGCCGGCGTCAACTCGGCAACCGAGACGATGTGCTCGCGTGGAAGGACCAGCACGTGGACCGGTGCCTGTGGGTTCACGTCGCGGATCGCCAGCACCTCGTCCTCCTCACGGAGGATCGTTGCCGGCAGCTCGTGTGCCGCAATAGCGCAGAAGATGCAATCGCTCATGAGCGCAGCAGGGTACCGCGCAGGCACGCGCCCTCGACGTTTTCGGCGCGCACGAGGTCCAGCCTCCCGGGTCGCGCTCCTGTCGCGTGCTCGACGACGACCTCGTGATACCCGGACGTCAGGCCGTGGGCGCGTTCTCCGTCGACGTCGTCCCACGCGACCTCGTGCACCCGGCCGGTCGCGCGATCGAGCCGGCCGGCGCCGGTACGACTGGTCGCGCGGCGCATCTCGGCGCTCCGCCGCCGCGCCGTCGCATCATCCACGCGGGTCTCGAGATCTGACGCCGGGGTCCCCGGCCGCGGTGACCACCGGAAGACGTGACCCGCGAGGAATCCCACCTCATCCACCAGGGACAGGCTCGCGCGGTGATCGTCCTCGGTCTCTCCCGGAAAGCCGACCATGATGTCGCTCGTGAACTCGGTCAACGGGTTCACGTCACGCAGCTCGCGAGCGACTCGCAGGTATTGAGCACGCCGGTATCCCCGGTGCATCGCGCGCAGCACGTGGTCGCTGCCGCTCTGCAACGGCATGTGCCAGTGCGCGCAGAGTCGCGGGTGCGCGTTGAGCCGTATCAGCGCCGGCGAGACGTCGTTCGCATTGATGCTGCTGAGCCGGATGCGCGAGTGACCACAGGTGTCGAGCAGCGATTCGAGGAGTGTCGCGAAGTCTGTTCCGACGTCTCTCCCGTACGACCCGAGATCCACCCCGCACAGCACGATCTCTCCGTGTCCCGCCTCGACCGCGGCTCGGAGCCGCTCGTGCACGACGTCGACGGAAACGCTCGTGGACTCGCCCCGCGCACGCCAGACGATGCAGTACGTGCAGCGATGGTCGCATCCGTCCTGCACCTTGAGAAACGCGCGCGCTCGCGTCGCCGCCGTCGCACCGGCGCGTGGCCTCACCTGCGGCGCCATGTCGAGGATGTGCGCTGCAATGCCGGCCTTGTCCTGATTCGCGAACACGGAGTCCACCGACGTGTATGCGCCGGGGTTGGCATCCACGCTGCAGCCGGTGAGGATCAGGTGCGAGCCCGGATCCGCGCGACGCAGGCGGCGTATTCGCTGCCGCGTCGTCGCGTCCGCCTGGGTGGTGACGGTGCACGAGTTCAGCACGCGCACGTCGGCCTGTTCGGTCTCGGGGACGACCTCGCATCCGCACGCGGCGAGTGCTCCCGCGAGATCTGCCATCTCCGCGAAGTTCACCTTGCACCCGAGCACCGTCAGCGCGACGCGCAGCGACCGCTCCGCGGGTGCGCTCATCGTGGCAACGCCTCGGCAGCGGCGTCGAGATCACCGGAGCGCGCGAGGAGCAGCGTCGTCGCGATCGTCCCGGCGAGCCGCGCGGGCCACGTTCGTGGACCGAGGTGGACAAACACCGCATCCGTGCGGCCGAGCATCTCGAGGTCGGCGTCATCGAGCCCCCCCTCGGGTCCGATCACCAGCGCAAGGTGTGCGAGCGGATCGGACACTGCCTCGAGGATCGGCACCGTGCCCGTTCGCGCGTCACAGACCACGGTTCGGGCGCCGGCGGGAAGCATGTGGACGGCGTCGCGCAGCGGCATGACGGGATGCACCACAGGAGGCATGGCCCTCCCGGCGAGCTGCGCGGCTTCGCGCGCGATCACCTCCCATCGTTCGCGCCGGCGCGATGCGCGCGATACGTCGGGGCGCGGAACGGTGCGGCTCGTCAGCACGGGCCGGATCGACGCCGCCCCTGCCTCGCTCAGCGCCTCGACGGTCGCGTCCATCCCCTGGGCAGGCACCGACTGCAGCACGTGCACCGCAAGGCGAGGCTCGCCGGACGCGACCCTGCTCCAGACGATGACTCCGGACACGCGTCCCGCGGACACCTCATCGAGCGTCACGCCATGCTCAGTGCTGCCATTCGCGACGACGACGATCGTCTCGCCGGTGCGTGCCCGCAGCGAGCGAGCGAGATGCTCGGCGTCCGCCGAGGTCAGCGTCACGCGGTCCCCGTCGATCTGCGACGCGTCCACGAAGAAACGAGGCATGGCAGCATGCATGGTGCGGCACGCGTTGCCAGCTATGGTGCGCAGATGTTCACGCAGCGCCTGATCGCGACCGCTGCCGATCGCGTGACGCTGGCGGTCTTCGAGGCGGGCGAAGGCGATCCGCTGCTGCTCATCCCGGGTCTGGGGGCGCGCAGCACCGTATTCGCCCCCCTGGTCGACGATCTTGCCCGCCGGTACCGGGTGATCACGTTCGACCCGCGCGGCATCGGCGAGTCCGGAGGTGGCGGAGAGATCACGCTGCCGAACATGGCGCGCGACGCGGTCGCAGTCCTCGACATCGCGGGCGTCGGCGCGTCGGCGGTGTTCGGCGCCTCGATGGGTGGCCTCGTCGCGCAGCACCTGGTGGTCGATCACCCCGCGCGGGTTTCGAAGCTCATCCTGGCCGCGACAGCGCCGGGCGGCGACAACGGCGTTGACGCCGAGCCCGCAGCCCAGGCCGCGATGTTCGGCAAGGGTGCGCGCACGCCCGAGGACGCATACCGGATCGCCTGCACCGTCCTGTATTCGCCGCTGTTTCAGCGGACCCATCCCGACTTCATCGATGCGCAGGTCCGAGAACGCGCGCAACACCCGGTCCGTCCGCGTGTCTTCGCTGCGCAGTACGGCGCGATGTGGCTGCCGGACGACTCCTTCGAACGACTCGGCGGGGTCACTGCGCCAACCCTCGTCCTCCACGGCACCGACGACGCGGTGACGCCGTTCGAGAATGCGCGCATCCTCCAGCGCCAGATCCCGGGCGCGGTGCTGCGACCTTTCGCGGAGTGCGGGCATCTCTTTTTTCACGAGCGCCCTTCGGAGACCGCCCGAGTGGTCGACGAGTTCCTGCGCCCCGCCTGAGTCCCGGGGTTCCGCCTGACGGCTAATCCGACGAAGGAACTTTCGTGAAGGACCCGATGGGCGACGTGATGGTCCCGTTCCTGAGGGTGAACTTCATGATCGATCCCTCCGGGTACTTGGGATCGCTCGAGTCCTTGACCTCGGCAGACGCAACCGCCACCCCGCCCGTGGTGGCGACCTGGGTGATGTGGAGCTTGAGCTGTCCGCCCGGGATCGTCGGGCTGACGCTGTCGTCGTCGCACGGCATTGGGGCAGGCGACGCGGAGCTGCAGAGCACGCCGATGAAATAGGTGGCGTTGGCGGACTCGTCGCCGCTCACGTTCAGGGTCACACCCTTCCCGGTCCAGCTTCCGCCGAACGGCCCGGGGTCTGCGCGGTTGATCGACGTCGTCGGCTGGGGTGCCGCGGTCCTCGGTGGCTGCGTCGGCGCCGGCGTGCTCGTCGGGGCGGCGGTCGCCGCGGGCGTGTTGGTCGCGGAGACCGCGGGCGTCACGTCGCCGCTCGTGCCGCTGCCGCCGCAAGCGGAGATCAGGACGAGGGTGGCCGGCAATGCGACGAGTGCGCAGAGGCGTCGGGTGGTGGCCATGGTCCTCCCAGGGAACGGGTGCGACGTGAACGCGGGCGAGTATGGAGCTTCTGAGACGTTCCGAGGTGAAAACCTCGCACCCCGGGCCGCGCCGGTATTCGCGAGGGCCCGCGTTGCGCGGTTCGTCAACCCTCGTCGGCGGGTGCGTCCTCGGTGACGTCGACCTCGTCGTGCTCGGGGTCGTGGTGCCCGGCCTGCTCCGCGGCGGCGGCACGGACCGGGACGAGCTGCGCCGGCGCGGTGGCCATCGCCGTCGTCTCGCGGATGACCGTCACCTTGATGACGCCCGGATACTGCATCTCCGATTCGATCTCCCGCGCGATCTCCGCGGTGAGCGGTGGCATGTCGGTGTCCTTGACCTGCGAGGCCTTCACGAACACGCGCAGCTCACGCCCGGCTTGCAGGGGGAAGGCGCGGTCCACACCGCCGTGGCGGGTGGCGATGGTCTGCAGCTGCTCGAGACGGAGCAGGTAGGTTGCGAGCGTGTCGCGCCGTGCGCCGGGGCGCGACGCGGAGATCGCATCGGCGCAGATCGTGAGCATCGCGAGGTCCGTCGACGGCTCCTCGTCGAAGTGGTGCGCCTTGACCGCGTGCACGATCCCGGCGTCGACGCCGAGGACACGGAGGAGCTCGCCGCCGATGATCGCGTGGACGCCCTCGACATCGTGGTCGACCGCCTTGCCGATGTCGTGCAGCATCCCTGCCTGGCGCGCGAGGCTCTGGGGAAGTCCGAGCTCGGCCGCGAGCACCCCGCAGAGATGGCCGGTCTCCTCGCAGTGGAGGAGGGCGTTCTGCCCATAGGAGAAGCGGTGGTGGAGGGTGCCCACCAGCTCGGCGAGCTCCGGGCGGCCCTCGATCTGCATGAGCCAGAGCGCGCGCTCGCCGACCTCCATGACCCTGCGCTGCGTGGTCCGGCGCGTCTTCTGGATGAGCGGGGGGACCTCGGACGCCTGGATCCGGCGGTCGATCACCTCGAGGGCGGCCTGGCGGGCGATCTCACGCCCGATGGGGTCGACGGTCCGCAGCGTCGCCTGGTGCTTCTCGTTGTCGACCCCGAGCTCAGCGCCGGTCTGCTCCGCGATGACGGCGAACGCTGAGAGGACGCGTTCCTGTGCGTGCTCGTCGAGCCCCTCCAGCGAGAACGGCGAGATCCGTGGTGCGCTGTCGACATTCGACGCGTCCTGGCGCTCGACCGCCTGGAGGATGCGGTCGTTGGCGGTCGTCTCGATCCGCTCCCCGATGATGTCGGCGACGGTCGCCTCGACGAGCGCGGTCCGCTCCGCCACGAGCTCGGACTGCACGCGCTCGAGCACGAGTGCCGCGGCGGCGTCGCGATCGAGCGCGGCCTTGGCGCGAAGGGTCGCAGCGATCTCCTGCCCCTGCTCGGCGACCTTGACCCGGCGCTCCTCGATCTCGTCTCGCCGCTTGCGATACGCGAAACGGCGGTCGTCGAAGACCTCGCGGCGCTCGCGGAGGTGCTTGTGGCGCTCGGCGATCAGCGCCTCCCGGCTCTCGACCGCGGCGAGACGGTCCTTGACCTCCTCCATCGCCGCCTCGTGGGCGTGGAGCGCCGAGGTGCGAGCATCGGCGATCAGCGTGGCCGCCTGCTGGTTCGCGTCCGCCAGGGACTGGCTCATGGCGGGCATGGCCGGCGGCGGCTCGCCCTTGTCACGCGAGGCCGCGGTGAGCGCGGCGATTCCCGCGCCGGCCAGCAGGACGGCGATCACGATGAGGACGATTGCGACGATTGTCATAAGGAAAGGAAGGGTGGACCGGTCAGGCGCTGGCGGCGAGGTCGAACGGTTCGCTGGCCTCGGCGATCAGCCGCTGGGCAAAGAGGTTGGCGGCTGGTGGAAGCGTTCGCCGCCGATCCCAGCAGAGGGCCATGGTACGCGCGATCGGCGGATCGCGAAGCGGGATGACCGCCACGCGGGTGCTCGGGACGGGAAGCGGCATCGGCATGAGGGTAGTCCCGAGCCCGGCCTCGACGAGCCCCTGGACGATCGTGAAGTCGTCGCCCTCGTAGGCGACGTGCGTCGTCAGCCCCTGGGCCGCGAAGGCCGCATCGATGACCCGCCTGAGCCCGCTGCGCGACCTGGGAAGGATCAAGGGCTCGCCGGCGACATCCTCGAGCGTGCAGGAGCTGCGCCCGACGAGCCGGTGGTTGACCGGAACCACCACCGCGACACGCTCGCGGAAGAGGGGGTGGATCTCGAGGTCGACGACACCGGTGGGCGGAGGGCCGAGGATCCCGAGGTCGTAGTCGCCTCCCAGAACCCCGCTCATCACCTCGGCGGTGGTTCCCTCCTCGAGGGTGAAGCGGACGGCCGGGTAGCTCTCGAGGAAGCGCGCGAGGCGCTCGGGAAGCCAGCGGGCGCCGACCGTGTGCAGGAAGGCCACGCAGACCCGGCCGCTCTCGGCGGCGACCGCGCCCTCCGCTTCGGCGATCGCGTCGCGCAGGTCGTCGAGGATCCGCTCGGCGCGGCTCACGAGGCGCCGTCCAGCCTGGGTCAGGCGGATGCTGCGGCCGATCCGCTCGAAGAGCGGGACGCCCACCTCCTGCTCGAGGCGGGCGATCTTCCGCGAAACAGTCGATTGATCAGCTTGGAGCGCTTCGGCGGCTCTCCCGAGGTGTTCCACCTTGGCAACCTCGACGAAAGTGCGCAGAAGGTCGGCATTGATGCGGTCCATGCATCAATCTCACCCTAAATGTGCTGTTGATGTCAACGTACAACCCCGGTACTCTAAGGACCGTGATACGAGAACCCGTGGTACTGGAGCGCAATCAGGTAGTCGACCCGGGGCTTCTCATCGGGAGCGCCACTGAGGAAGTGCACGCCGCTCGCCGCCGTCACCGCCGCGAGGTCGTCGAGCGTACTCGGCTCCGCCGGCTGGTCGAACGGGTCGACAGCGCAATCGAGCTCTGCGAGGAAACGCACCTCCAGGGCATCAAGGAAGTTCCACCCGACGTCGCCGAGCGGGCGCGGAAGGTGTTCGTCTTCGCGAAAGGGGCCGTCCGAAAAACGGGCGACGTTGACGCGATGTCCGCCGTGGAGACTGCGCTGGCGCGCCGCCAGATCAAGATCACCGAGGTCATGGACATCCTCTGGACGATTCAGGAAGTCGTCTTCGACCTGATGCTGCCGTGGCGCACTCAGCTCCCCGAGGATGTCGAGCCTGAAGGCGACGAAGCAAGTCTGGTCGGCTTCTGGAGAGAGTTCAGAACTCCACCCATAAGGGCGGTCAGTGCGGGCGGCGGTAGTAATCGGCAACCGCACGTAACGACTGCTTCGGATCCCAGGGCATGTCGGCATAGGGCGCACCGGGCACTCGCTGTTTTCTCGCCGCATGCGGATAGTCGGCGGCCATCGGTTCGAGCGCATCAACCATGTAGCTCTTGACGAGGCTGTAGCTCGCCAGGTCGAGGTCGAACAACGGGATCGCGCTGGTCGGGTTCAACGGCGCGATGAAGGTCATCACGAACGTCCCGTCGACGCCGGCGGAGTCGAATGTCGACAGCAGGTCGGTCAGCTCCCGGGCCTGCTCCGATTCGTCGCGCAGGTAATCGCCCTTCAATTGCACAGGACTGGTCGAGTAGTCGGCGATCATGAACCCGCGCCCACCATCGGCTGCCGCTCCGTGGTACGTGCAGCATCCGAATTCGGTGATCACGACGGGACGGCCGCTGTCGAAGTACGGAAGCAGGAGCGTGGTGAACTGATCCCGGATGCGCGCTTCACGATACAGGTCGACACTTGCGAAATCGAACGGGGTCCAGTCAACCGTCTCGAGCGGAACCGACGCATATGTGAGCGGCCCGTCGAATGCCTCACGTGCAACCGTGGCCGCCCTGGCGAGGAATGCGTTGACCGCGGGGTTGTGCGCGCCGGATCGCACGGTGTCCAAGAACCCAGGGTTTCCGAGGCGCTCGAACACGGAGTTGCCTTCCACGATTCCCTGCGTGAACAGCGTGACCTCTGATGCCACAACGAGGACCAGCTGATCGGGTCGCTTGCGCTGGAGTCCTTGCATCCTTCGCGCGGCGATCGCGATGTAGTCGAGCGTCTCGTCGGCGCCGTGGTCCCAGAGCTCGGGCGATACCCAGGCCTCGAGGCCGAGTGAGAGTGCGATCTCCGCTGCGATCGCGAGCCGGTCGACGTCCTCGCCACAGATCCTCACGGCGTTGCAGTGCAGGTCGTTCCTGATGATCTCGAGCTCTCGCTGCGCCGCCTCTTGCGTGAAGTCGGGTCGCCAATCCTGTCCCCACATCCTTCGTCCGACGTCGTAGCAGACGCCTCTTCGGTCCATGCTGTCAGTCTAAACTGACAAACACGGTTCTGTCAATCTAAACTGACAAGCCTCGAGGGACGCGATATATGTCGCCCGCACTTCGGCCGGCGCCGCCCGGGAGCGACAATCCGCCGATGCCACATCACGTCGCCGTCGACCGCATGCTCGTCACCCCGCGCCGGATCACCGTGCCGCTCGACTGGAATCAGCCCTCGGGTCCGACCATCAGCGTGCACGCGCGCGAGGTGGTGGCCGTGGAGAAGGCGAGCGACCCGAAGCTGCCCGCCCTCGTGTGGTTTCAAGGCGGCCCCGGCCATGAGGTCGCATTTCCGGACCACCGCGGCAGCTGGCTTGAACAGCTGCTGACGCGGTATCGCGTCCTGCTGCTCGACCAGCGCGGGACCGGGTTGAGCACACCACTCGACGCGCGAGCTCTACCGCTCGCGGACCCGGTTGCGCTTGGCGACTACCTGCGCAACTTCCGGCAGGACTCGATCGTCCGCGACGCCGATCGCTTCCGCTCAACTCTGTACGGTGAGGACGCCGACTGGTATCTCTTCGGTCAGAGCTTCGGCGGCTTCTGTTCCCTGACGTATCTGTCGACGATGCCGGAGCACCTGCTCGGCGTGATCATCACCGGTGGATTCGCACCGGTGCTGCATGAGACCGACGAGATCTGCACCCGTCTCTTCAACCATGTGGCCAGCCGCAACGCCGACTTCTACGCGCGATTCCCCGGCGACGCAGCGCGCGTGCGGCGCATCGTCGACCATCTCGAGAACAAGGCCGACCTGGACGGACAGGGCAATCGTGTCAGCGCGCGACGTTTTCTTATGCTCGGCGGGAAGCTCGGGCTACAACACGGCGCAGCGGAACTGCACGGGATCGTCGAACGGGCGGACAACGACCTCGAGCAGCTCGGAATGCTCAGCGGCGTGGTGCACGAGCACATCGCGGGCATGATGTCGCCGGCGACGAACCCGATCTACACCGTGCTGCACGAGGCTGCGTACTCCAACGGACCGGCCACGCGCTGGGCGGGGGAACGCGCGCGACTGGCCGACAAGCGGTATGCCCTCGACGCGCAACCCGCGCCGTGCTTCACCGGTGAAGCAGTCTTCCCCTGGATGCTCGATGAGCTACCGCCGCTTCGGCCTCTGAAGGACGTGGCCGAGGTGCTTGCCGCCTTCGAGGGTTGGGCACCGCTGTACGACATCGACAGGCTGCGTGTCAACGAGGTGCCGGTTGTCGGGACGCTCTACTGGGATGACGAGTATGTCGAGCGCGCCATGGCTCTTGAGACCGTTGCCTTGCTCGGGAACTGCAGGCCATGGATCACGAATGAGTACGAGCACGGCGGCTATCGGATCGACCCGCAGCGTGTGGGCGCACGCCTCTTCGCCATGCTCGACGATCTCACCGCTCGCGGATAGCGGGCTCTCGAGCGCTCAGGCCGCGTTAGAGGCTGATCGGGCCACGTAACGCAGTACGCGGGCGGCCCTCGTCCGATCCCGCGTAGCGGAGCAGCTAACGGATGATCCCCGCCTCACCGTGGGCCCACCCGGCTGCGGCTCCAGGTCCGGGTCCGGATTGCGGTATTCAACGTTCGACCAGCGGGCGCCGTCTGCGTCGATTGTTGCGCGCTCGCGCCTTGTCCGCGGAAGACGCGCGTGCCCGCACCAACTCTCAGCGCGGTCGACGTCATGAGCCCCGAGGTGCGGCTCAGGCGGATGCCTAGAGAGGCGGTGCGAAAGGCGCAAGCGGCGTCCCACCGCCTGAGGTCCAGCCTGGGGCATTGTTGGTCACGATCTGCAGGTTGGCGAAAATCGTCTCGATATCATGTGACCACGCGTCTGTGCCATTCACTCCGACGGTGTCGAACGGCACGCCCCAGTCGGTCTGGAACTGGCCGGGCGCCACAAGGTTTCCGCTCGCGTCGTACACTCCGGCGACGCTGCCGCTGGGGCTCAACTCGGTGACGATGTTGTTGACCGATCGGTCCGCATCATTGGCGATGTATGCGCCGAAGTCCTGGAACGCCTTGGCGAGGATCAAGCCTGCGGGGTCGAGGCCGAGGCTGGTGAGATTCAGCGTCGGAGGAAGCGCCAAGAGGGCGCCCATCGCGAGATTCGAGTTGGTCCCGCCGTAGCCCGTCGGGCCGTAGGTGTCGCATTTGGTTGCCGGCCAGACGTGGCAAGTGGCGACTGTGCCCTGGTACAGGTTGGGCGCATCGACATCAATCTGCAATGCGTGGTCGATGACCCCGCCCGGGACCAGCTCACCGAGCCGGATTGCGCCACCCAGAGCAGAGAGGTGGCTGCCGCCGTCCCAGCCCTGCAGCCCATCGCCATCGACGTCGCCGTCAATGTTTGTCGTGTCGTAGAAGTCGATTGTGCCTGGGCCGCCAGCAGCGCACAGCGCGAACGGCTCGCCCTGGATCAGCGTGTGCCCATCGGCCGCCACGGCGGTGAGGGGGTCATTTTGGTCGGTTGAGAGCACCTCGAAGTCCGCAGGTATCGGGGCGTTGACCAGAAGGGCGCCTGACGCGTCGCACCGTTGACCCTGGTCTCCTTTGGGCCCGGCTGTGTTCTTAACAATGGGTGTGAGGGGCGCGGTCGGGGTCATGACGATGACGTGCTCGTCGCTTCTCAGGGTGTAGAGCGATGCAGGGATGAGATTGGCAGGCAGGTATTGCGCGTCCGAGCCGATGGGCCTGTTCCAGATGGACGTGCTCGTGAACGGCTGCAGCAAAGGATTGCGCAAATGCTCGCTCACGAGAACAAAGTCCGACGAGGGGGTGCCTTCAGCATCGACGATCACGAGCTGCGGCGACGTGGCGTAGCCAGTGTCCGCAACTTCGACGCTGTATGTGCCCGGCGATACTCCGCTAAACGCGTAGTCACCGCTGATATCGGTGGTGGTGGCGCCACTGGCGGTATTGCTTCCAGTGCCGGTGTAAGTGACCGTCGCGTAAAACACGGGCTGTGAACTGGAATCGTCCACGGTGCCGCTGATGCCGCTGTTGGCGGTGAGGGAAAGGTTCGCGGTTGCGGCGTTTCCCGCAGTGACGATCACTGATTGCGACGTGGGCGAAGTGTACGCACTGTCGGTGCCGGCGACGGCGTAGGTTCCTGGTGAAACGCCGCTGAACGCAAAGTTACCGTCTGAATCGGTGGTCATGGTGCCGGCAGCCGTGTTGCCGTTCGTGCCCGCGTAGGACACTGTGGCGCCGACGACTGGTTGCGCGGGGGTCTGTGTGTCGAAGACGCTGCCCTCGATGCTGCTGGTCGCGGTCAGGCTGACGTTCGCTGTCGCGACAGCGTCCGGCGCGACCGTCAACGTTTGCGGCGCGGGCGACGTGAAGCCGGACGCCGTGGCAGCAAGCGTGTACGTGCCTGGGGGCACACTCGACATCGTGTAGGCGCCACCGGCGGCGGTTGTCGCGGCGCCGCTACCCAGGGTGCCGTCGATGCCGGTGTAGGTGACTGTGGCGCCAGTGACAGGTTGCGCAGGGGTTTGGGTATCCGAGACGGTGCCGCTGATGCCGCTCGGATACGTCAACTGGAACCAGCCCTCGACGTCGATGAGCGCGTTGACCTTTCCGGCCGCGTTGAACAGGTCAACCTCGCCGTTTCGCGCGTCGCCGGACGTGTCGACGGTCACCACCGCGAGGTTGGGCACCACCTGTCCGGCACCGACGTTGATATCCGATACCGAATGGCCGCTCTGGTTCGCCGGGTAGAGCGTCAGGTACGTCGCTGCGGTGGGGGCGATCGCGGTGAGATTGGCGATCAAGGCAACGGCCGGGGAACTGGCGACGGTTGTCGGCAGTCCGGCTTCGCCGGCCACAACCACCGAGTCGATCCCCTGGGCACCAAGGGTCTTTCCCGCGCACGGCAGTCGCGATCCGGCTCGCGTGTCGCATATGCGCGTCGGCGCAATCGCCTGGAACTGGGAACCGGGTTGCGCGGTACCACTCCCGAACCAACCGTTCGCATCCAGGATCACGTTCGTCGAGCCCGCCGCGTTGTACACGCAGATCGAAGTGTTCGCCCCGCCGGGAGCCGAGGGACCCAACTGCACCATCACCCGGTTCGCCCGAACCTCGCTGGCGCTCAGGTTGAGAGTGGAAAATGGCGGGGGGTGGGACGCGTTGTACGCGCACGTTCCGTTCGACGAGGTCGGGAAGATGCTTAACAGCGTCGGCTTCGCACCTGCCAGCCCGGTGAGGTTCAGGACCGCGGCTTCAGCGCCCGTTTGGGGAATCGCGTTCGTCCCAGTGCCGGTGACGTTCAGGATCAGTGGAGTTTGGCCGACCGAGCCTTTGGCGCTGCAGAGGGGCGTCCCGGAATTGTGCCGTGTGTCGCAGACCCGCACCGGTGCGATCTGATGGAACTCGCCAGTGACATCAGTGGGTGGCTCCGGTTCGAAGTACCCCTCGACGTCCGCCAGCACGTTGACCGAGCCCGCAGCGTTGTAGATAACGACGGCCCCGTCTTGACCAACGGTCACCGTGACGAGGTTGGGGATCGTGGTTCGTGGCCCGAAGTTCAGATTCGAAGCCTGCGGCAAGGCTCCTCCAGACGGATACACGGTGAGCAGGCTCGTCGCCGTTGCCCCAACCTCGGTCACGTTCAACACGACGGCACTCGCATCGTTGGGAATCGGATCAATGCCAACGTTCAACCCGGACACCCCGATCAGTTGCAGCTTCCGCTTTGCACCCGGACCGAGCGCAAGGCCGCTGCACTGGACGCAGGAGCCCGACCTCGTGTCGAGGATCCGGAATGGCCTGAGCGGTACGTAGTTGCTCAAATTCGGGGAGGCGGGCGCGGCTCCGGCTGAGGGTGAAACCGCTAGCGACGACGCGCGGGCGTCGGACGACGCGCCGATGGTCGCAGCCGTGACCGCGCGGGCCGGGGCGGCCACCCCGAGCGCCGTGGCTGCGGCAAGCCCAATGAATCCAATCCCCTTCCAGCCCCTCATCGCCCTGAATTGTATCGGGCTACGCGTCGGAGCGTCATGCGGGCTGGTCAGGGTTGTCTGGTCGAGCCGCGCGCTACAACGACAACGCCCATCGCAGCCAACCTGTTGATCCCGCTACCGGACCGCGGCCGCGGGCGGAGCCCCATCAACGGCGCGTTGAATAATGCGGGGGGTCACGGATGATTCCGGTGTCGACCGCCAAGGAGCGAGCCGGTTGCGGCTCACAGACCTCAATCAGTCCGCGAGCGCGGCCGCCCTTCCCTCGTCGCAGACCGTCCTGAAGTCGCAGCGCTGACACTGCCAGCGAGACGGCTTCGGGGGAAATGATCCGGTGCTCGACGCGATCGCGAGCTCCCGCGCCGTCGCCGAGAGATGGCCGTGTGCCTTGCGCAGGAATGCCTTGTCCGCGATGACGCGCGTGACCGCGCCCTGCAGGTAGTGGAACTCGATGGCCACCTCCTGCGCCTGCTCGCGTTGCGCCAGGCCGACGGCATACGCGCGGACCTGCAGGTCGGCACGGAGTGCGGCCTCGTCTTTCGGACGTCCGGTCTTGTAGTCGACGACCGTTGGAACGCCGTCGAAGCGCGTGTCCACGCGGTCGAAGCGGCCGGCGACGTCGGCATGGTCGAGGCTGATGCTCACCGGCTGCTCGACGCTGTCGATGATGGTGTCGGTCCATCCCGGCAACTCGACGTAGCGACGGAGCTGCTCGTCGCCGTGGGTGCGCAGCTCCGTGTGGCGGCCCTTCGGCCCGCGTGACTGCTCCCACGCCGCCTGCCACATCGCCGCGATGCTGTCCGGCGTGACCACCTCGCCGGCCATGCGCTGCGTGGCTGCGGCGCGCAGCACTTCATGGATCATCGTCCCGTACCAGCTGCGCGCGTCGGTGCGCACCGGGAGATGCCAACGACGCTGGTAGTTGTACCGACGGGGACAGCTTCGGAAGACGCCCAGATCGGAGACGGCGATGGACAGGCGCTGCAGCACCGGCGTTCCATCGGGGCGCGGCGCGCGCACCGCGATAGTGCTGTCGACCGGGAGCTCTTTCGCGAGGATCTCACCGCGAAACGACATCGCCTGGGTCAGGAACGACGTGCACGTCTCATCGCTCGCCGGCTGCGGGTACGACCGCGCCCAGGTGTAGATGAGCCGGTCGCGGGCCCGCGTCGACGCGACGTAGAAGAGCCGCCGTTCCTCATCAGCGGCGTGGTCGCCTGGTGGCGGCGGTTCCGGCACGAGGTCGTCGGGGAGCTGCAGATCGAAGGACGACGCTGACCGGCCCTGCCAGCGGCGCTCCGTGCAGCGCGAGAGGATGACCACAGGCCACTCAAGTCCCTTCGCCCCGTGGGCGGTGAGCAGCACGACTCCGTCCTCGATGGGCTCGATGCTCGCCAGCTCACCCGCCTCCCTGCTGTCGCGGAGAACGCTCAGGTAGTGCAGCGTTGTGCTCACGCGCCGGTCGTCGCTCCAGTCGGCAAACGCCTCGAGCAGCTCGCCGAGCTTGTTCAGGTTGGCGCCCATCTGCAGGCGGGCGACACCGGACTGCTCTTCGATGATGCCGAGAAACCCGCTGGCCTCGAGCGCGAGCTGGAACAGATCGCGGACATCCTCACGCTGCGACGCCGCGTGCAGCGCGTGGATATCCCGGACGCACTGTTGCGCCGCGGCCAGGTCGGCGTCGTCGAGTCCCTCGACCGCACCCTCGGCGATGAGCCGCACGAGCGGGAGGTCGTGTGCGTGGGCCGCGCGAACCAGCGCGACGCGTCCTGGAGTGGCGACACCCCAACCCGGCAGCGTGAGACACCGCAGCACCGCCTGGCCGTCCTCGGGATCGTCGATGGCCGCGAGGAGCGCGAGCGCGTCCTTGATCTCCCGTTCCTGGAAGAAGCCGCGGCCACCCGCCACCTGGTATGGCACGCCGCACTGACGGAGCGCTCGCATCGCCGGCTGCATGTCGACGTGCTGCCGGAACAGCCACGCGATGTCGGCCGGTCGTGTGCCCGCGGACACGAGGCGCGCGCACTCACGCGCGACGGCCATCGCCTCGCTGCGCTCGTCCGGCGCTTGCCACACCTCAACTGCCGCGCCGGGACCGCGATCTGCGACGAGATGCTTCTCGATGCGTGTCGCCGGGCTGGCGACGGAGATGACCGCGCGCGACGCGGTGACGATCTGATCGGTGGAGCGATAGTTGTGGGTGAGGACGAGCTGGCGGTGCTCGGGGTACTCGCGCGTGAAGCGGTCGAGGTTGGCGCGGCTCGCTCCGCGGAACTTGTAGATCGACTGGTCGTCGTCGGCGACCACGAACAGGTTGCGATGGCCCGACACCAGGGTCTCGACCAGCTTCGCCTGCGCGTAATTGGTGTCCTGGTACTCGTCCACCATCACATGGGTGATGCGGTCGGCGATCGCACGTCGCGCAGCGGGCTGTTCGCGAATCAAGCGCTCGGCGTAGAGGATGCAGTCGTCGAAGTCGAAGACGCCCGCGCGGCGGTACCGCTCGTCCAGACGCGCGTAGACGCGGGCGACATCCGCGTGGCGCTCGAGGACGATGCGCTCGGCGGGGTCCTCGGTGTCCTCGAGCCGGCCGGCGGCCCATGCCGCATACGAGTCGGGCGTCACCAGCTCCTGCTTTGCCGTCCCGATGACGTCGAGGAGCGGGTCCATGAGGTCGTGGGGCCGCAGTGGGTTCCACAGCAGCGCGGGCCGCAACTCGTCGAGCACCGCCTCGACGTGCAGCCAGCGCTCCGCCGCGTCGGCGATGCGGAGCACCGGTGAGATACCGAGGAGCCATCCCCACTCGCGGACGACCCGGAGCGCGAAGGAGTGGTAGTTGGTGAGCGGCGCGTCGTCAGCGAAGCTCCCGTGCGCGCGCTCGGCGCGGACGCGCATCTCGTCCGCGGCCTTGCGCGTGTAGGTCAGCACGAGCTGGCGGCCGGCGCCGACGCCGTGCGCGGAGAGGCGATGGAATCGCTCGACGATGATCCGGGTCTTGCCGCTGCCCGGTCCCGCGAGCACGAGGCACGGACCATCACCGTGGTCCACGGCGATGCGCTGCTCGTCGTCGAGGGCCGCATCAATCGGCGTGTCGGGAGGCGCCGTGGCGGTCATCGCTGTCGATTCTGGGCCGGTCGCGCGACAGGCGGCTGTCGCCGTCGGCGGACAATTCCCGTGTGGATCCTGACCCGGCCGCCGCCTCGCCCACGCCCGGCCTGGCCGCGGCACTCCCATGGCTCCGTCACGCGCGCCGGATCCTCGTGTTCACCGGCGCCGGCATCTCGACCGAGTCCGGGATCCCCGACTTCCGCGGGCCGAACGGCATCTGGAAGACGACGGACCCGCGGCGATACACGATCGAGAGCTACATGAGCGATCCCGCGGTGCGCGTGGAGCGGTGGCGGGCCCGGCTCGAGTTCGCGCTACTCGGATGCGGCGCCGAACGCCGCCCACCTCGCGGTCACGCGTCTGCAGCGGGGAGGGCTCGTGCCCGTGGTCGTCACGCAGAACACCGACGGCCTCCACCAGAAGGCCGGCACCGTCAACGTCATCGAGCTGCACGGGACGACCTCAGAGGCCGTCTGCCTGCAGTGCGAACGTCGCATGCCGGTCGGGATCGCACTGGACCGGGTGCGCGAGGGCGATGCGGACCCGCATTGCGAGCTGTGCGGCGGGCTGCTCAAGACGGCAACGATCAGCTTCGGCCAGCCGCTCGTCGCCCGCGACATGGATCGTGCCCGCGAGGAGGCGAGGCTCGCCGACGTCTGCATCACCGTCGGGTCGACCCTCTCCGTGTGGCCCGCGGCGGCGGTTCCCGTCGAGACGGTCCGGCACGGAGGCCGGCTTGTGATCGTCAATGAGGGGGCAACGGACCTCGACGGGATGGCGAGCGTCCTGCTCTCGGGTCGGGCCGGCACCGTCCTCCCCGAACTCGCCACAGCGCTCCTTGGCGACCGGGACTCAGGGTAGACTTTGAGTTCCGCATTGCTGAAGTGCGGATCCAGGCGAAAGGAGGTGATTTCCGACCGTGTCGGAAGTAAAGGTCCGCGAAGGCGAGACCTTTGAGAGCGCACTACGACGGTTCAACAAGAAGATCAAGCAGAACGGCATCCTCTCAGAGGTTCGCAGGCGCGAGCACTACGAGAAGCCGTCCGTGCGTCGCAAGCGAAAGTTGCTTGCAGCGCGGAAGCGTCGCGTCAAGAGCACCTGACGCAGCTGCGCCCATGCGGGTGAGCGTCATCCGCGATCCGTCGCTCACCTCGAGACAGCGTCGTGTTGTGATGGAGGCACGCCTCGGGCCGCTCCTGCGCGAGTGCGGGAACCGGCTCGACGTGCCGCTGCGCGCCAGCCTCTGCGTGCGTCTCAGCGATGACGCCGAGTTGCGCGAGCTGAACCGGCGTTTTCTCGGCACTGACGCGCCGACGGATGTGCTGGCCTTCCCGGGCGATGAGGCCTCCCGCGTCGGTGATGTGGCGATCTCTGTGGAGCGGTCGCTCGAACAGGCCCCCGACGGCGTCGCGGAGCTGCGATTGCTCGCCGTCCACGGTCTCCTGCACTGTCTCGGTCACGACCATGCCGACCCGGCGCCGGCGGCGCGGATGACCGAGCTCACCCGCATGCTGCTGCCCGATGCCGATGTTCCGGCGCTCGAGCCAGCCGTTGTCTGACCGGAGTCATTCGTGCCGCAGCTGATCATCGGCCTCGGCAACCCGGGAGGGGAGTACGCGCGCACCCGGCACAATGTCGGATGGATGTGCCTTGACGAGCTCGAGCGCCGTGGCAGATTCGGCCGTGAGCGGAGAGAGGGCGCGGCGCGGGTGCGCGAGGGGACGATCGATGGGTACGACGTGCTCACCGCCAGGCCGCAGACGTTCATGAACCTCAGCGGCAAGGCGGCCGTGCAGCTCACGAGCAAGCACGGGAGCGCACCGCGCGACGTGATCGTCGTCCACGACGAGGCCGACTTCCCACTCGGGCGCGTGAAGATCAAGCTCGGCGGCAGCGCCGCGGGCCATCGCGGCGTGCAGTCGCTGATTGATTCGTGGCGAACCGACGCATTTCCCCGGATCCGCATCGGGGTGGGCAGGGACGGCGACAGCAACGATCTGATCGAGCACGTCCTTGACCCGTTCCGTCCGGACGAGCGCCCGCTTGCCGAGGCAGCGGTGGAGCGAGCCGCCGGCATGGCCGTCGCGATCATGCGCGACGGGATCGAAGCAGCGATGAACGTCTGGAACCGTGCCGGCCCGGACTGACCCTCGACCCACCTCGACCGCGGTGGCCTCGGCCACGCTGCGCGAGCGGCTCGACGCCCTCCCGGCCCTGGAGGTCCTTGCGACCTCAGGTGGTGGCACGGTCGCGGGTGTTCCCTCGGGAGCGGTCGGACTCATCGCCTGGTGGCTGCGCGAACGGACAGGCCGGACCGTGCTCGTGGTCGCGTCGGAGTCCGAGCGCGTCTACTCCGACTCGATGGTGTGGGCCGGCGGCGCCGGGGTCACGATCTTTCCGGCAGGCGACACGCCGCCGTTCGATCGGGTGCCACCGTCCGAGGAGGTGACCCGGGCGCGCCTCGCCACCCTCATGCGCCTGCATGCCGGGTCGGAGCCGCTGATGGTGGTCGCATCCCCGCGTGGACTGCTGCGCCCGACACTCTCTCCCGAGGTTGTGGGCGCGAGCATCACCGAGGTCAAGCGCGGCGACCGGCTGCCCCGGGACCGGCTGCTCGCCCGCCTCGTCGAGCTCGGCTATCGCCGCGAGAGCGCGGTGTCGGCGCCGGGCGATTTCGCGGTGCGCGGCGGCATCGTCGACGTCTTCGGGGTGGACCGCGACCGCCCCTGGCGGGCCGAGTGGTTCGGCGACGACGTCGAGGATCTTCGCGTCTTCGATCCGGCCACGCAGGAGTTGCTCCGCAAGCTGGAATCGGCGCAGGTCTGGCCCGCCCGCGAACTCGATCTCACCGCGGCGTCGGTGCAGCGGGCCCTGGCCGTGGTCACCGCGCTGGATGTCGGGGACCTGCGCGAAGACGTCCGCGAGCAGTGGGAGCGCGACTGCGACCTGCTGGGGTCCGGCACTTACGACGAGGGGCTCGACCTGTTCTTCCCCTACCTGGGCGCCGATCCTCCCTCGACGCTGCTCGATCACCTGGACGCGCCGATCGTCCTCCTCGACGGAGGACGTGAGCGGCTCGTTGCTGCCGCGCAGCGGCACGCAGCCGAGATCGAGGGTCTCCTCGTCCAGGAGGAGGCGCGCGGCGAGCTGCCCCACGACGCGGCGGCGGGGCTCATCGACGTCGAGGCGCTCTTCACCGCCCTCGACCGCTTCACCTGCTTCGAGCTCGTTCGCGAAGCCCCCGACGGCGTGACGCCGGCGGCCGACCTGGAATGGCGTGGCGTTGACAGCTATGTCGGCCGGTTCGACGCCTTCGTTCGCGAGGCGCTCCACGAACGCGAGGGCAGCGGTTGCGTGCTCGTCGTCTCCCGCCAGCAGCATCGCGTTGAGGAGCTTGCGGCCGAGCACGGCGCCGACACCGTCGACGCGCCCGACTTCACCGCCGCGGAGACGCCGCTCCCACCCGGCGCGATCGTCGTCGCGTCTGCGGATCTGACCCAGGGGTTCGCAGTGGCCGACGGATCGGTCCACGTCTACACGGACGCCGAGCTGTTCGGGGCCACCAAGCGCCGCCGATCGGTGCTCGCGCGTGGGGCGCGCACCGCGTTGTCGACGTCGGCGCGCGGGTCGAGACGTGCCGCGAGCGGCGCTGCCGCGCGTCAGGCGTTCGTGTTGCAGTTCGCGCCCGGCGACCTCGTGGTCCATCGCGACCACGGGATCGCGCGCTTCGTCGAGATGCGTGCAGTCACCGATGACAGCGGCGCGGTGCACGAGTACATGCTGCTCGAGTACGCGGAGTCGGACCGGCTGTTCGTCCCGACGCAGCACCTCGACCGCGTGGACCGCTACGTCGGCGGCGCCGAGTCGCATCCGAAGCTGTCGCGGCTCGGCACCGGCGAGTGGGAGCGGACGCGCCGTCGCGTCAAGGAGCGCACCGAAGAGGTGGCTCGGGAGCTGCTCGGCCTCTACTCGCGACGCGAGCAGGCGCAGGGGCACGCGTACGCGCCGGACGGTGCGTGGCAGCAGGAGCTCGAAGGCTCGTTCCCGTTCCAGGAGACTCCCGACCAGGTGCTCGTGCTCGAGGAGATCAAGCGGGACATGGAGGCGTCACGTCCCATGGATCGCGTCGTCTGCGGCGACGTGGGTTTCGGCAAGACGGAGCTTGCGATTCGGGCCGCGTTCAAAGCCGCGATCGAAGGGCGTCAGGTCGCGATGCTCGTGCCCACGACCGTCCTGTGCCAGCAGCACTTCATCACCTTCACCGAGCGCCTGGCGGCGTTCCCGATCACCGTGCGGCAGCTCTCGCGGTTCGTCAGCGACGAGGAGATCACGCGCACGCTCGCCGGGTTGCGCAGCGGCGCCGTCGACATCGTCGTGGGAACGCATCGCCTGCTCCAGAAGGACGTCGAGTTCAAGAATCTCGGTCTTGTCGTCATCGATGAGGAGCAGCGATTCGGCGTGCTGCAGAAGGAGCGGTTCAAGGAGCTGCGCGTCGCCGTCGACGTGCTGTCGCTGTCGGCGACGCCGATCCCGCGCACCCTGCACATGTCACTCGCGGGTATTCGCGACCTGTCGGTGATCCAGACACCACCCGAGGAGCGCCAGCCGATCAAGACGTACGTCACCGCTCGCGAGGACTCGCTCATCCGCGAGGTCATCACGCGCGAGCTTGCCCGCGCGGGCCAGACCTTCTTTCTCCACAACCGAGTTGCCGGCATCGAGGCCGTTGCCGATCGGCTCAGGGAGCTCATACCCGAGGCGCGCATCGAGGTCGCGCACGGCCAGATGCAGGAGGGCATGCTCGCATCGGTCATGCGCCGTTTCGGCGACGGCGAGATCGACGTGCTGCTGTGCACGACGATCATCGAGTTGGGGCTCGACATTCCGAACGCCAACACGATCGTGATCGACGACGCGCACCGTCTCGGTCTCGCACAGCTGTACCAGTTGCGCGGGCGCGTCGGCCGTGCGGGGCAGCGCGCGTATGCGTACATGATGTATCCGCCCGCGCGCTCGCTCACCGAGAAGGCCGACAAGCGCCTCGACGTCATCGGTGACCTGCAGGATCTCGGCGCGGGGTTCAAGCTCGCGATGCGCGACCTCGAGATTCGCGGCGCCGGCAACCTGCTCGGCGAGGAACAGCACGGCGAGATCGCCGCGGTGGGACTCGAGCTGTACAACCATCTGCTGGCGGATGCCGTGACGACGTTGCAGGGCAAGCCGGTCGTCGAGTCTCCGGCGCAGGTCACCGTGTCGCTGCCGGTGGCGGCGTTCCTCCCCGGCGACTACGTCAGCGACGAACGACTGCGTCTGCGGTGCTACCAGGAGCTGGCTGCGTGCGTCAACGAGACCGAGCTTGATCAGCGAGCGCGAGGGCTCGTCGATCGATTCGGTCCGATGCCCGCGCCGACGTCGGCGCTCATCGACTCGCTCCGCATCCGCCTGCTGGCAGCGGCAGCCGGCGCGCTCGGCGTCGACACAGAGCGCGGTCGCGGCGTCGTGGTCCGGCTCACTCTCGACCACGGGCTCGATCTGCAAGGCGTCGCCGCTCAATTCCGCGGCGTGACGGCAACTCCGTCGCAGCTCCACATCGGCGACTCGTGGCAGACGACGCTCGCCCCGATCCTTCGCGAGCTCGGACGTCTGGCTCGCGCGCGAGACCGTGTGCCCGCCACCTCGGAGTCGACGAACCATGCGTGACGAATCGGTCGACGCGCTCCGCGCGCTCAACGAAGTCGTCGAGCGCCTGCGTGCACCCAACGGATGCCCATGGGATCGCGAGCAGACGCACCGAAGCCTGCGTCCGTACCTCCTCGAGGAAACTTACGAGGTGCTCGAGGCGATCGACGCCGCCGATACCGCGACGCTGCGCGAGGAGCTCGGCGACCTGCTGCTGCAGGTGCTCATGCACAGCGCGATCGCGATGGAGGAGGAGGGAGGGTTCGACATCGGCGATGTCGCGAACGACGTGCGCGCCAAGATGATCCATCGCCATCCGCATGTCTTCGGTGACGTCGCCGTCGACGGCCCGGCCGGTGTGGTGGTGAACTGGGAGAAGTTGAAGACCGCCGAAAAGCGCGAGCGTCTCTCGCTGCTCGACGGTGTGCCGGTCGCGCTCCCCGCGCTCGCCCACGCGCAGGGCGTCCAGAAACGCCCGGCGCGGGTGGGGTTCGACGAGACGCCGACGACGTCACTGGCGCTCGACGCCGTCCAGAGCGCGCTCCGCCGTCTCGAGAACATCGCCGCCGGCAATCCTCATGAGGCGGAGCGCGGCGAGGACTGGAGCGCAGAGGCGCTCGATCCCGAGGACGCCATGGGCGACCTCCTGTTCGCGGTGGTCGCCCTGTCGCGCCGGATCAGGGTCAACCCCGAGGAGGCGCTCCGCGGACGGTCGATGCGCTTCGCAAAACGGTTCCGGGCGCTCGAGGCCCAGGCTCGGAAGGACGGCGTCGACCTCCACGACCTCGACGACGCGACCTGGCTCGAGCGCTGGGCGGCAACGCCGGACTGACACACCCCGAGGCGTTCCCCTTGTCAAAAGCGCGATTGCGGCCCATCCTATGCCGACACCCGGCGCCACATCGTCCCATTCGTCTCACTCGGCGCCCAGGCAGAGGAACGCGTCATCCGTCCCACTCCACGTCCCACGCTCGACAGTCCAATCACGCTGCGCCGGATTGCTGTCGTGCTCATCGCGGGGATTTGCGGACTGGTTGCATTCGCGGTGTACGGACAGGTTGCGCAAAGCCGTCACCTCGACGCCCAGGTGACCGCGCTCGCCGCCCAGAACGCCTCGCTCGAACAGCAGATCTCGGATCGCGAGCGCGAGATCGCCGACGCGCAGACGGTCGCGTGGCTCGAACAGGAGGCCCGCCAGCTCGGGTACATCTTCACCGGCGAGCACCTCTACGTCATCGTCCCGCCAGGCGGCGGGACGCCGGCCACGGGTGGGGTCTTCGTGCCGGTGCCCGTATTCAAACCGCCGGCAACGCCGTCGCCGAGCCCGTCACCGTCGACCAAGCCCAGTCCGACGCCGACACCGACGGCGCGGCCGGTGACCGTCCCTTCGCCGACACCGACTCCAGCGCCGCACTGACACACCACATCGTCGAGAGCCCGCGGCCACGTGCGGTATCCTCTGCGAGCGGCGTGGAGCAGTGGAAGCTCGTCGGGCTCATAACCCGAAGGTCGTCGGTTCGAATCCGACCGCCGCAATTTCTTTCCCCAGCGCATTGCTCGGCGGTTTAGCTCAGGTGGTAGAGCAGCCGGTTCATACCCGGTATGTCCCTGGTTCGAATCCAGGAACCGCCACCATGCCCGGAGGATCCGGGACGCTGCCGCCACCCGAGCGCGTCGCCGCGGTCGCCCGAGTTCGGCGTGCCGTCACCACCGCCGTCGATCGCCGCGGGGTCATCGCTCCAGGGGAGTCGGTGCTCATTGCATGCAGCGGTGGGCCGGATTCGACAGCGCTGCTCGATGCCGTCGCGAGACTCGCCCCGCCGCGAGGCTGGCGGCTGGCCATCGCACACGTCGACCACGGACTCCGCGCCGGGTCTGCATCCGAGGCGAACGTCGTGGCAGCACTCGCCGCCGCTCGCGGCCTGCCATTCCGGTCGATCCTCGTCGAGGTCGAGGCGGGCGGCTCGCTGCAGGACCATGCCCGCAACGCGAGGCACGCGGCGCTCAAGGCGGAGGCCACGCGGGTCGGCGCGTCGCTGATCGCGCTCGGTCACACCGCGGATGACCAGGCGGAGACGGTGCTGATGCGCCTGCTTGCCGGGGCTTCGCCGGCCGGGCTGCCCGCCATGGCCGAGCGCGAGCGAGGACTTGCGCGGCCGCTCCTGCGGGTCTGGCGCGACGCGACGATCGCCTACTGCGCCGCGCTCGGCATCGAGCCGCTCGTCGATCCGAGCAATGCCGATCCCCGTTTCCTGCGCAGTCGCGTCCGGAATGAGGTCATCCCCGCGCTCGAGGCGGTGTTCCCCGGCGCGCGCCGCCGTCTCGTGGTCCTGGCGCAGCGCCAACGACGACTCCTCGACGCAACGCGAGAACACTCCTCACCGTGATGGGGGATCACACCCCCGGGCCGAGGGTTCAGATCCAGGACCCCTGGTAGACTGAGTTCGTGCCTCCGTCTCGTCGCAGTCTGACGTACATCTTCATCGCGCTCGCCGTGATCGTGGTCGCCGCGCTCCTCTACAAGACCTTCCCGAGCAGCAGTGCCGCGACGGCGACGGCGGGGCAGCTCGATGCCGCCGTGGCGCAGTTCAAAGACAACCCGAATGGGTCCAATGCGATCAACGACAGCTCCGGACACGGCGCCGAAATCCAGAGCGACGGACAGACTGTTGTCTGGTGGAACAACACGCCGACCCAGTTCACGACTGTGACCACTTCCGCAGACGTGGTGGCAAAGGAGTTCCAGGATGCCGGGTACACTAATTACAAAGTCGACTCCGGGAGTGGGGGCAACTTCTTGCTAAGCGTGATCCTTCCCAACCTGATCCTCTTTGGACTCATGGCGTTGATCCTGCTCTGGATCTTCCGCCAGACCCAGAGCGGGAACAACCAGGCGCTGTCGTTCGGGCGCAGCCGCGCGCGCCTGCTTGCCGGTGACAAGCCGGCCATCACCTTCGTCGACGTCGCGGGCGTCGATGAGGCGAAGCAGGAGCTGAACGAGATCGTCGAGTTCCTGAAGTACCCGGACAAGTTCGTGGCGGTCGGCGCTCGCATCCCGAAGGGCGTCCTGCTCGTCGGGCCGCCAGGCACCGGGAAAACGCTGCTCAGCAAGGCCGTTGCCGGTGAGGCGGGTGTTCCGTTCTTCAGCATCAGCGGTTCGGAATTCGTCGAGATGTTCGTCGGCGTCGGCGCGAGCCGCGTCCGCGACCTCTTCGACCAGGCCAAGAAGAACTCGCCGTGCATCGTGTTCGTGGACGAGATCGACGCCGTCGGCCGCCAGCGTGGCGCCGGGCTCGGCGGTGGTCACGACGAGCGCGAGCAGACCCTCAACCAGCTCCTCGTCGAGATGGACGGGTTCGAGACCAACCAGCACGTGATCGTGATCGCTGCGACCAACCGGCCCGACGTCCTCGACCCGGCATTGCTGCGCCCCGGTCGATTCGACCGGCACGTGATGCTCGACCGGCCGGACATCCGCGGCCGCCGCGCGATCCTCGAGGTTCACTCGCGGAACAAGCCGCTCGACGCGGGTGTCGACCTCGAGACCCTCGCGAAGCAGACCCCGGGATTCAGCGGCGCCGATCTCTCGAACCTCATCAACGAAGCCGCCATCCTTGCCGCGCGAGGCAATCGCAAGGTGATCGTGATGAACGACCTCGAGGAGTTGATCGCTCGGGTCATCGCCGGACCGGAGCGCAAGAGCCGGATGATCAGCGAGAAGGAAAAACTCACCATCGCGTTCCACGAGATGGGGCACGCGCTGGTCGGCACGACCCTCGAGCACACCGACCCGGTGCACAAGGTGACGATCGTGAGCCGCGGCCAGGCCCTCGGCTGGACCATGAGCCTGCCGATCGAGGATCGCTACCTCGTGAGCAAGGCCGAGCTCGTCGACCAGCTCGCGCAGATCCTCGGTGGCCGCTGCGCCGAGGACCTGATCCTTGGTGAGGACAACATCACGACCGGCGCGTCGGATGACATCCGCAAGGCGACGAACCTCGCCCGCAAGATGGTCACGGAGTGGGGCATGAGCGACAAGCTCGGGCCGCTCACGTTCGGCGAGCGCCCTGAGATGGTGTTCCTCGGCCGCGACCTCGGCGAGCAGCGCAACTACTCGGAGGGGATCGCCTCCGAGATCGACCAGGAGGTCCATCAGCTCGTCGCCGACGCCTTCCAGCGGGCGAAGAAGGTGCTCCGCGATCGAGAGCACGTCCTGCGCGCTCTGGCCAACCGGCTGGTCGAGGTCGAGACGATGGACGCTCCCGAGATGAAGCGGATCATCGACGAGACCGAAGCCCACAACAACGGTGTCGCGCCTGTGAACGGAAGCGGGCCAACGGTCGACGTGCCGCCGCCCGATCCCGAGATCGTCCCTCCGGCCGAGGCAGCCGCCGGGGCGTAGGGGTACACTCAAGCTGTCCGGCCGTCAGGCCGTCGACGGCTTCCAGTCACCCGGGGACGCGACGCGCGCCTCGAGGCCGAGCCGCCGGCGACGGGCAGAACGGTTTGGCTCGGCAACGCTTGGATCCAGGAGGACCGAGACGTGGAGGGTGCACAGGCGCCGTCGCTGGCGATCATCGGCGCGGGTCGCGCCGGGTCGGCGCTCGCAATCGCCGCATACGAGGCGGGATATCGTGTCGCCGCCGTGGCCAGCCGCCGCGGGGAGGTCGCGCGCAGCCTTGCCGACACGGTTGGCGCACGCGCCGTCCCCACACCGCTCGAGGCGGTGACGTCCGCTGACATCACGCTGCTCGCCGTTCCCGACGGAGCGATCACGACCGTCGCCGCGGCGATCGCCGCCAGTGGTGTCGCGCTCCACGGCCGGGGCGTCGTGCACCTGGGCGCCCGCTACGGTCCCGGGATCATCGCGTCGCTGCGATGCGCCGGAGCCGAGGTGGGGGTGCTCCACCCGCTCCAGGCGCTGGCCGGGCCTGCCAGCGCGTCGCTCCTGTACGGCGCCTTCTTCAGGGTCGAAGCGTCCACTCCTCTGCGCGAGCGGCTGCTCGGCTTCGTCGTCGCGCTCGGCGCGCATGTGCTGGAGATCGACCCGTCGCATGCCACGCTCTACCATGCGGCCGCCGTGCTCGCCGGCAACGCCCCGATCGCGCTGCTCGCGGAGGGAACGAGGCTGCTCGAAGCCGCCGGCGTGAGCCGCGCCGACGCGCACGATGCGCTCGCGGCACTGCTCGAGGGCGCTGCCCGCAATGCCAGGCGGGCGGGAGCGGCAGCGGCACTCACCGGACCGGTTGCCCGGGGAGACACGGATGCCATCACCGCCCACCTCGATGCGCTGGCGCCGCACCCCGAAGCCCGCGATCTCTATCTCCACCTGACCCGAGCTATGGAGTCCCTGGTCGGCGGGGCGGTCGACGAGGCGGATACCTCAAGCACTCAGGTCGCCTGAGCCGTGGCCGTCACGGTCCTCGACCTCGCCGCGTGGAAGGCTGCCGGCAAGCGGTTTGTGATGCTCACCGCCTACGACTATCCGACGGCGCGTCTGCTCGCCGAGGCCGAAGTCCCCGTGCTCCTGGTCGGCGACACGCTGGCGGATAACGTCCTCGGATACGCGAACACGATCCCGGTGACGATGCCCGAGATGCTCCACCACGCGAGGGCGGTGGCTCGTGGCGCACCCGAGCAGCTCCTGGTCGGCGACCTCCCGTTCGGCGCCTACCAGCGCTCATGTGGCGACGCGATCCAGAGCGCGACGGAGTATCTGAAGGCCGGGATGCATACGATCAAGCTCGAGGGTGGCGGCTGGGTCGTGGAGACGGTCGCGCACCTCACCCAGCGCGGGATCCCCGTGATGGGCCACCTCGGACTCACGCCGCAGTCGGTGAACGCCTTCGGAGGGATGAAGGTTCAGGCGCGCACCGCCGGGGGCCGCGAGCGCCTCCTTGCCGATGCGCGGGCCGTTCAGGATGCCGGCGCTTTCGCACTCGTGCTCGAGGGCATCCCTCGGGATCTCGCCGCCCAGGTCACACGTGAGCTCACCATCCCGACGATCGGCATCGGCGCCGGGCCCGACTGCGATGCGCAGGTCCTGGTGATCTACGACCTCCTCGGCATCACCGACCACGTCCGCGGGGTGGTCCCGAAATTCGTCAAGCCCTACGACAACCTGGGGGATCGCATCGTCGCAGCGGCGCGCGCCTACGCCGATGACGTGCGCGAAGGGCGATTCCCGGATGATGCCCACTCGTTCCACTGACGGCCTCACCCGGCTCGACACCCCGGCGGATCTCCGCCACTGGTCGGCGGCGTGCCATGCGGCCGGTCAGAGCGTCGGCATGGTCCCGACCATGGGAGCGCTGCATGCCGGGCATCGGTCCCTGATCGAGCGCGCCGTGGCGGAGAACGACCGCGTCGTGGTCACCATCTTCGTGAACCCCGCACAGTTCGGACCCAATGAGGACTTCGGCCGGTACCCCCGGAGCCTCGATTCGGACCTGGCGGTGGTTGTGGCCGCGGGCGTCGAGGCGGTCTTCGTGCCGAGCGTCGAGGTCATGTACCCACCCGGCCAGGTGACGCGTGTCCACCTCGAGGGTCTCGGGGACCGCCTCGAGGGAGCAAGCCGTCCCGGCCACCTCGACGGCGTGGCTCTCGTCGTTTCCAAGCTGCTCGTGGCGGGCCATCCCGACCGGGCGTACTTCGGCCAGAAGGACGCGCAGCAGTGTGCCGTGGTGCGCCGCCTCGCCCGCGACCTCGACACCGGCGTCGACATCGTCGTCTGCCCCGTTGTTCGGGATACGGACGGGCTTGCCATCTCGAGCCGAAACGTCTATCTCAGCCAGGAAGATCGCATACGGGCGCGCGCCATTCCCGCGAGCCTGGCCGACGCGCTGCGTCGATTCGACGAGGGCGAACGTGATGCTGCGGCGCTGAAATCGGCCGTCCACGCCGCCCTTGACGCGGCCGGATTTGACGTGGATTATGTCGCGGTGGTCGAGCCGAACGACTTTACCGAGGTCGAAAGGGCAGTCCCCACAAACCAAATCGTGCTGGCTGCTAGAATAGGTGGCACACGGTTGATTGATGTCGTTCGGCTGGGGGTCGACACAGCGCCCGTTGGTCGTGGCGTGTAGGGGAGATCATGCAGCGGGTCATCATGAAGTCGAAGATTCACCGCGCTACCGTGACGCGGGCGACCCTCGACTTCGAAGGGTCATGTGGCATCGCGCCCGAATTGATGCGCGCTGCCGACATGGTCGCAGGCGAACAAGTGCACGTTGTGAATGCCACCAACGGTTCTCGCGCGGTCACGTACGTGATCGAGGGAAAACCGGGTGAGATCAGCCTCAACGGCGCGATGGCGCATCTCGGCAGCGCCGGAGATCTCGTGATCCTGATCACCTACGCGCAGCTCGACGAGCAGGAGATGCGCGACTTCAAACCGACGGTCGTGCATGTCGATGCGCACAACGGCATTCGTGAGCAGGCGGCAATCGCATGATCACGATGGCGGCACCGACCGATTACGACATCATCGTCGTCGGCAGCGGTATCGCCGGCCTCTCCGCAGCACTCACCGCGGCAGCGAGCGCGCGCGTTGCCGTTGTCACCAAAGGCGCTCTTGACGATGGGTGCAGCCGCTTCGCACAGGGCGGCATCGCGGCGGCGGTCGGCGATGACGACTCTCCGGAGCTGCATTTCGAGGACACCATGGCGGCGGGCCGCGGTCTCTGCCATCCCAACGCGGTGCGAGTGCTCGTCGAGGAAGGACCGGCACGCATCCGCCAGCTGATCGAGTGGGGCGTCGCGTTCGACACGCAGGATGGCGAGCTCCTGCTTGCGCAGGAGGCTGCGCACTCGCGCCCTCGCATCCTGCATGCGCGTGGAGACGGCACCGGTCTGGAGGTCGAAACCACGTTGATACGGCGCCTGCGCGCGAGTGGCGCCCGCGTCGTCGAGCATGCCGATGTGACGGCGATCCTCACCGCAGGTGATGGAACGTGCTGCGGAGTTTCGATCACCACGAACGGCACGCCACCGCACACCACCAACCTCACTGCGTCGGCGGTGGTGCTCGCCAGCGGGGGAGCCAGCCGGCTCTGGCGCAACAGCACCAACCCGAAGTCGGCCACCGGCGACGGTGTCGCTCTCGGCTACAAGGCGGGTGCCGACGTTGCGGGAATGGAGTTCGCGCAGTTCCATCCGACGGCGCTTGCCATGGAGGGCGCACCCCGCTTCCTGATCAGCGAGGCAGTGCGCGGCGAAGGTGGGCTGATCGTCAACCGCGACGGACATCGGTTCGTGCTCGACGCCGATCCCCGGGGCGAGCTCGCAGGTCGCGACGTCGTCGCGCGCGCCATCTGGGACGAGCTCGGGCGAAGCGGCGAGCGCTGCGTGTACCTGGACTGCTCGCCCCTCGGTGAGCGTGCGGCCACGCGCTTCCCGACCATTGCCGCGACGTGTGCGAAGTACGGGCTGAACATCGCACATGACCCGATCCCGGTTGCGCCGGCCGCGCACTATATGGTCGGTGGCGTTCGAACCGACCTCGAGGGCGCGACCACAGTCCCGGGCCTCTACGCCTGCGGCGAGGTCGCGCACACGGGCGTGCACGGCGCGAACCGCCTTGCGAGCAACAGCCTGCTCGAGTTGCTCGTGTTCTCGAGGCGCGCGGCGCATGCCGCGCTCGGATGGGCCGGCGAATCGCCGCCCGCGGACACGAGCTCTCTGGCACCTGCCCCGGCTCCTCGGTCGTCGACGTTTGACACACGTGAAGGCTGGAACACGCTGCACGATGCGCTCTGGTCCGGCGCCGGCGTCGTCCGCGACGCTGCCGGGCTGCAGGACGCGGCGCGAGCCTGCGCCTCGGTCGCCACATCGACGGCAGGCGCAACCGCGTTGCCGATGATGCAGCTGCACGCCGCCGCATCGACGGCGTCGCTGGTGTGCACGGCCGCCCTGGCTCGCGAGGAGAGCCGCGGCTGCCATCTCCGTTCTGATCTCCCCCAAGCAAGCGATCAATGGCATGGCGATTTCGTCATGCACAAGGACAGAGGAGCACGCTTTGACCGTCACCTTTAGACCCATCACCGAGGCGCTGTCGTCGGAGAGCATCGACATGCTCATCGAGGCCGCGCTCGCCGAGGACGTCGGAGCTGGCGATGTCACGACCCAGGCCGTTATCCCTGCTGACATGACCTGTCGGGGGAAGATCGTTTGCAAGCAGGACGGCGTGATCGCGGGTTTGAGCATTGCCCAACGCGTGTTCCAGCGCGTCGACGAACGCATTCAGTTCGACGCCAAGACCAAGGACGGGGAGAAGGTCCAGGCAGATCAGATCGTTGCGCGGCTCTTCGGGCCGGCGCGCGGGATGATGACCGCCGAGCGCGTCGGTCTCAACTTCCTTCAGCACCTGAGCGGCATCGCCACGATGACCTCGCGCTACGTGAAGGCAGTCGACGGGACGAAGGCGAAGATCCTCGACACCCGCAAGACCACGCCAGGCCTTCGCGCACTCGAAAAGTACGCGACGCGCATGGGGGGCGCGGTGAACCACCGGATGGGCCTGTACGACGCGGTCCTCATCAAGGACACGCACCTGGCGCTCGTCGGCGGCATCACGCCCGCACTGCGAGCGGCGCGCAAGGCGTATCCCGAGATGGAGATCCATGTCGAGGTGAGCAATCTCCAGGAGTTGGAGCAGGCGCTCACGGACAAGGCGTCGCACATCCTGCTCGACAACTTCTCCTGCGGTCAGGTCCGCGAGGCGATGCAGTTGATTCGAGGCCGTGCGACGGTCGAGGTCAGCGGCGGAGTCCAGGTGACCAACGCCCGTGCCTACGCGCTTGCCGGAGCTGACTACATCAGCGTCGGTGCGTTGACGCACTCGGCGGTGGCGTTGGATTTCTCCATGAAGGTCACTCGCTACTGAGCAGCTACGCGTTGTGACAGCGGGTCCCGTCACCTTGGGGCCCCTCGCCGCTCCGCTCCGGGGTCTTACCGCTCTTGCGTATCTGGGAAATCTTGTGGCTTGCCCCTCCGCAGATCGGCGCTGCCCCCCAAGGCGCCACCCGCAGGGCGCGTAGTGTCAGGGCTCGCTTGGGCGAGTCTTCCTGCGGGTGCTTGGCGTCGCTGTTGCCTTGCTGGGTGAGGCGATGACCCTCCTTGCTGACGGGAGTGCGCAGGCGATCCACGCGTTCGCGATTGCCCATGCGTGGTTGACGCCCGCGGTGATCGTGGTTACGGCGGTGTGCATCGGGTTGTGCCCGGTGGCATTGGTGATTGTCTGGATTCGCTGTCGGCAGATCCGCTCGGCGGTTGCGACGCTGCTCGGGCTTCTGGTGGCTGACAAGGCGTGCCGTATCGTCGGGAACCTCCAGTACGTTCCGCGGCCGTTTGTGGCGTTGCACTTCACGCCGCTCTTCCCGCATTCGGCGAACAACTCGTTTCCGTCAAGCACCGTTGCCTTTGCCGCGGTGGTCGCGACGGTGCTCGTCCTTGCCTGGTGGCGCCTCGGTTCGGTGCTGGTGGCAGGCACTGTCGTCATCGCCTTTGGATGCGTCTACGTCGGCGTCCACTACCCGACGGACGTCGTGGTCGGAGCAGCGCTTGGAGTTCGTGTGTGGCGCAATCTTCTGGTTTGCGCTCGGCCTCCCGCCGGCCCGGCGGTTCCTCGACGCCGTCGACCGCCGGCTACCGGGTCAACATACTGGTGACCATGGGAAGTGAATTCGCGATCGGCGAGCTCCGCCTGGAACGCGACGTCAACAACGCGGACTGGGTTGTGGCGGGAGTGCGCAACTTCGAGCACGATGTCGGCTCGCTGGTACCGCTCGGCTTCGACGCTTACGCGAGGGTCTTTCACCCGGCCGGCCTCACCGTCGGTGCGCCCTCCGTCGAGGTCTCCTGGGCCGAGGTGGCCGCCGCAAACGGACGCCTCGCTCACCCTGCGATGGAGTGGGTCGCGATCACCGGTGACTGGCGGTTCCTCATGGGAGACGGCGGTCAGCCAGGTGTTTGGGACGCGCCCCCGAGCCTCGGGTCCCTTCCGGCCCGGCAGGCATCGACTCTTGCAGCAGTTCTCGCCGCCTTCACGACCTCGCCGTCGCGATGCTGGTTCGCGATCTGGGACGGCTATGGGTACGCTCGTTATCCGCGCGACGTTCCGAAGGTTTCGATGCCGCAGCGACCGATGGTGCTGTTCCGTGGACCCCTCACCGCGGCGACCACGTCGTTGTCCGAACCACCGAGTGATCAGCGGGCTCAACTCTGGTGGCCCGACGACCGGAGTTGGTGCGTCGCCTCGGACGTCGACCTGCTGACAACGTACGTCGGGGGCAACGTGGAGTGCATCGCCGCGATCCTGGGAGCCCGGGACCTGGAGGCGCTCCCCGTGACCGTCGACCAGAGCGTCACCTGGCAGGCGGACACGGTCAATCCAACGCCAACGCCGCCGGCACCGGCCGCTCCGAACACGAGCCCAGCTGCTCGCCGGCACCTGAAGCGGCACCTCCGCGCTGCCGGGAGCCCGGATTCGTTTGGCTACAGCATCCTGCAGGCGTCAGCATCCTCGGGGGACTCGGATCCAGACGTCGAATAACCGCGGGCTCACCTCGCCGAACCCTCAACTGCAGGACCACGGCTGCATCCAACTCCCGCCGCTACGACCCCCAGAAGACTCCCGAAAGCGCGAACCCGGCGACAAGAACTCCCACGGCGATCACCGCGGCCGCCAGTGGTGCCAACCGGCCGGCCGGCCCTCGGCCCTCAGGCGCGAGCCCGACGAACGCTGCCGCGAGGAAGCCCGAGGCGATGACCAACGCGATACCGATGCTGAAGATGGCGAGAAACCCGAGAGCTGCGCTTCCGGCCGCCCCGGCGGCCAGGATCGCTCGAGCGTTCGCGGCGTGCCCGAGAAGAATCAGGGCAATGCCGATCAGGCCAGCCGCAGCAATCGCCGCGATGTACGCGATGAGAAACGGCACGACACCCGGGTTCGGCCCGGTGGCACCCTCGGCGTTGATGAGCAGGACATAGGCGACATCGGTGGTTGCCGCCGCCACCACGCCGAGGAGGGCAACCACGACGACGCGCCTATGCGACACAGTCGAGACGACGCCACCGGACATCACGACCCCAATGCCGCGACCAACTCCTCCTGGAAGTACCCGAGCGCGATCAGCACGCCGTACTCGGGCTTCTGCTTGATCTCGTCGGTCGCCGTGTCCTCCCAGCCATCGCCCTCGATGCCGAGGATCTCGCCTGCGGCGACGCGCAGGTGGTTGAACGCCCGCAGCCAGGCCAGCGCCTGCGCCTCGGTGAGCGGGAGCGTGTCCTCACCCGCGCTGAGGGCATCGCGGACCATGTTCACGTCCGCCTCGCGGCCCCGATCGATGTCGGGCCGTACCCACCGGTCGTACTCGGCCTGCAGGTCGTCCTCGTCATAGGCTCGCGGGGCTGAGGCGAGTGGCGCCGCAAGGCGCGGGCCGAGGCTGTCGAGGATGCCGATCAGCGCCTGACGCTCGCGGCTGTCGACCTTGACCTGGATGCGCCCGCGGCGGCGAAGCACCGATGCCACTGGAGCCGCCCCGGCTCAGGGACGGCCCAGGGTCGCCTGGAGTCCGAAGGAATGGAGCTGAGCGACCGAGACCTCGGCCTGCTCTCGCGGCTGGGTGGCGACGACGGCACGGCCCTCGTTGTGGACCTGGAGCATCAGCCTTGTGGCTGTCGCATGGTCGTAGCCGAAGAGGCGCCGCAGCACGAGCACGACATAAGACATCAGCGTGATCGGGTCATTCCAGACCACGACGTTCCAGCCGAACTCTCGCTGGTCACGTTCCTGGCGATCAGGCGCCTTGGCCGGTGCCGGCGCCTTGGTCGGCGTGGGCGCGGAGGTGGTCGCCATGCCGATTAGCGTAGCTCAGGTCCCGCGTCGAGGACACGGCCTCGCCAGTCTCTCGCCCCCAACTCCCCCGTCGCCGTCTGATCGCGGAGCTCCCCCTGGAGCGGCGCGGCTCAGGCTACGCTGCGGAAGTCAACCACGCCTGCCCACGCGGACGGGGTCCGGGAAGGCTGGGCTGCAGGGGCTGTCGTCGGGGTCGTCACTCCATCGAGCACCGCCTGGAGCGGAAGCTCGCAGTTATGGCACACGATCCAGATCGGTCCCGGCTCGCTGACGCGCCGTTCGAGACGGTGGCGCTCGCCGCATTCCTCGCAGGTGATGGTCACTCGCATTGCGTTGTGCAGCGTTGCATGGTGTCTGCGACGCCCCGCTGATGCCTGTGTCGCGGGCGCGCCAAGCGGTTGCAACGAATCGGCGAAAGAGGATCGATCTGCCTCGGGTGATACACTCGGCGAGATCGTGATGGCATTGGCGCAAACGCGCCATTCACGCCCTGAGCACGATCGTTTGAAGGCGAAAGCCCGCGTCCTGACCGGCGAGAGAGATTGGTCTGTAGTCAGGAGTACGAGCAAAGGAGCGCATTGACCCCGACGACGGCACAGGAGCCCGAAACTCTCACCATGGAGGACCTCCTGCGGGAGGATCAGAACTCGATCAGGGCCCTGGCCCACGGTGACATCGTCGATGGTGTCGTCGTCCGCGTCGATCCTGACGAGGTCCTCGTCGACATCGGTGCGAAGAGCGAGGGGATCATCTCGAACCGCGAGCTGTCGGCACGCGGCGAGCAGCCGGTCACCCTCAACTCCGGCGACCAGGTCAAGGTCTACATCATCCAGCCCGAGGACGAGCACGGCAACGTCGTGCTCAGCCTGCGCAAGGCGCGCGCCGAGGGCATCTGGCAGGCGGTCGCCGAGAAGGAGTTCGAGGGAGAGATCCTCGACGCCGAGGTTCGCGAGCAGAACAAGGGCGGACTGATCGTCAACATCATGGGTCTGCGCGGGTTCCTTCCCAGCAGCCAGGTCGCGCGTCAGTTCAGCGGCAATCTCATGGAGCTGGTGGGGACCAAGATCCCGGTCAAGATCCTCGAGGTCAATCGCAAGCGCAACCGACTCATCGTCTCGCAGCGCGCCGCACAGGACGAGGATCGCGCGCGCCAGCGCGAAGAGCTCTTCGAGAAGCTCAAGGTCGGCGATGTGATCACCGGCAAGGTGAGCGGCGTGACCTCGTACGGGGCGTTCGTGAATCTCGGTGGGGCCGACGGGCTCATCCACATCAGCGAGCTCTCCTGGGATCGCATCAACAATGTGAGCGACGTTCTCACCGTGGGCGACGAGCTCTCGGTGAAGGTGATCAAGCTCGACCCCGAGCTGTCCCGCATCAGCCTCTCACTGCGGCAGATGTCCCAGGACCCCTGGGACACCATCGAGAACCAGTTCCCGCCCGGGAAGGCGGTGCCCGGCATCGTCACCAAGACCAAGAAGTACGGCGCGTTCCTGCAGATCGCCGACGGCGTGGAGGGGCTGCTCCACATCAGCGAGCTGTCCTGGGATCACGTCGAACGCACCGAGGATGTGCTCAAGGTCGGCGAGGAGGTCGAGGTCATGGTGCTCAGCGCGGACAAGGTCCGCCGCCGCATCAGCCTGTCGCTCCGTCAGCTGCACGGTGGCGGCCCGACCGGCGAGGGCGGAGAGTTCATCGCGCCGTCATATGACTACCCGGAAGATGACGACGATGACAGCGGTCCCGTGGTGAGGGCTGCGGTCGCACCCGCTGCTGCGCCGGCAGAGGATGTCATCGATGTCGAGGCGAAGGAGACCACACGCAAGGGCGTGGAGGAGGATGTCGAGGCTGGGCGAGCCACTGCCGAGGAGATCGTCACCGAGAACGCCCTGGCTGACGACGCGGCAGCGTTCGACGCGGCCGGCGATGACAACGCCGATACCGACTCCGAGCCGGAGGCCGAGGTCCAGGAGGCCGCAGACTCCACCGACGCGGAAGCGCCCAAGCCCGAGGCGTCAGAACCGGAGGCGTAGGTTCCTCATCCCATTGGGGGATGGAACCGTGCGCCGTCGGCGGCGCACGCAACACGCAGCGACGCGGCCGTTGCGCCGAAGCTACCGGCCCGTATTTGCAAAGTTGCTTAGCTGTCGGCTGACCCGGGTACTATGGGGGACGTTACGGCAGTGCCCGGGCTCTGACCTCTTCCATCTTCGGGGGGGCCGGAAGGGCAATGGAGGCGGTTTTGTACCCGTTCGAGCGCTTCACCGAAAGGGCGAAGAAGGTGCTCACGCTTGCGCAGGAGGAGGCGGAGCGTTCGCACCACTCGTACATCGGCACAGAGCACCTGCTGCTTGGTTTGCTCCGCGAAGGCGAAGGACTTGCGGCCAAGGTCCTCAATAACCTCGGCGTGGAGATCAACAAGGTTCGCAGCACGATTGAGTCGGTGCTGGGCCGCAACGAGCGGATCATCATCCAGCAGATCATCCCGACGTCGCGCGTGAAGAAGGTCATCGAGATCTCCTTCGAGGAAGCGCGGCGCATGGGCAATAACTACGTCGGCACCGAGCACCTGCTGCTCGGATTGCTCATCGAGGGTGAGGGCATCGCCGCCCACGTCCTCGAGGACCTCGGCGCCAACCTCGAGAAGGTTCGCGGCGAGATTGACAAGCTGCTGCACGAGTTCGGCATCGACGAGGAGTTGAAGGAGGCGCAGAAGAAGCCTTCCAAGACGCCGCTGCTCGACCAGTTCTGCCGCGACCTGACCGACCTCGCCATCAAGAACTCGCTCGATCCCGTAATCGGACGCGCGATGGAGATCGAGCGCGTCGTGCAGATTCTGAGCCGGCGCACCAAGAACAACCCGGCGCTCATCGGTGAGCCCGGTGTCGGCAAGACCGCCATCGCCGAAGGCCTGGCGCAGCAGATCATCCTGGGCAACATCCCCGAGTTGTTGATGGGCAAGCGCGTGCTCACGCTCGACATGGGCGCGCTCGTCGCCGGCACCAAGTACCGCGGTGAGTTCGAGGAGCGCTTGAAGAAGATCCTCGACGAGATTCGCGCGTCGCGCGAGGTCATCCTCTTCATCGACGAGTTGCACACGCTGGTCGGCGCGGGCGCCGCGGAAGGCGCCATCGACGCCGCGAACATTCTCAAGCCCGCGCTTGCGCGCGGTGAGATTCAGTGCATCGGGGCGACCACGCTCAACGAGTACCGCAAGTACATCGAGAAGGATGCCGCGCTCGAGCGCCGCTTCCAGCCGGTGTTCGTCGACGAGCCGTCGCTCGCCGAGACGATCGAGATCCTGCACGGCATCCGCCCGCTGTACGACAAGCACCATCGCGTGACGATCACCGACGACGCGCTCAAGGCGGCCGCCGAGCTGTCCGTGCGCTACGTCAGCGACCGCTCCCTGCCGGACAAGGCGATCGATCTCATCGACGAGGCGAGCGCGCGCGTGCGCATGAAGCTCACCACGACTCCGGACGAGCTTCGCGCGATGCAGCGCGAGATCCGTGAGCTGCAGACCCAGAAGGAAGAGGCGATCGCCGCTCAGGACTACGAGACGGCGGCGAACTTCCGTGATAAGGAAAAGAAGCTCAAGGACAAGTACGTCTCCCAGGAGACCAAGTGGCGTGACGAGCTCGGCGCGAACATCCCGGATGTCACCGAGGAGCACATCGCCGAGATCATCTCGTCGTGGACCGGCGTCCCCGTCTCGCGGCTGGTCGAAGAGGAGACCTCGCGACTCCTGCGTATGGAGGAGGAGATCCACAAGCGGATCGTCGGCCAGGACGAAGCGGTCAAGGTCATCTCGCAGGCCGTGCGCCGCGCACGCGCGGGGCTCAAGGACGCCAAGCGGCCGATCGGCTCGTTCATGTTCCTCGGCCCGACCGGTGTCGGCAAGACCGAGCTGTCACGCGCGCTCGCAGCGTTCCTCTTCGACAACGAGGACGCAATCATCCGGCTCGACATGAGCGAGTTCATGGAGCGCCACTCGACCGCACGTCTGGTCGGTTCGCCGCCCGGGTACGTCGGCTACGACGAGGGTGGTCAGCTGACCGAGGCAGTTCGGCGGCGTCCCTACTCCGTGGTGCTCTTCGACGAGATCGAGAAGGCGCACCCCGAGGTCTTCAACATGCTGCTGCAGATCCTCGAGGACGGCCGCCTCAGCGACGCCAAGGGCAAGGCTGTCAACTTCAGCAACACCATCATCATCATGACCAGCAACCTCGGCGTCCACGGTCTCAAGCTCAACATGTCGCTGGGCTTCCAGCCGGCGGTGCCGGACGAACGGGCGTCGTCGTCGGAGCACGGCAAGATGCGCGACAGCATCATGGACGAGCTCAAGAAGCAGTTCCGTCCGGAGTTCCTCAACCGCGTCGATGCGGTCGTGGTGTTCCAGCGGCTCGACCACCCGCAGATGCGCCAGATCGTCGACCTGATGCTCGCCAAGGTGGCGGTGCACCTCGCGGCGCAGGAGCTCATCTTCACGGTCGCGGACGATGCCAAGGAAAAGCTCGTCGAAGAGGGATTCGACAAGATCTACGGCGCGCGTCCACTCCGCCGGGTGATTCAGCGCGTCATCGAGGATCCGCTCAGCGAGGAGCTCCTGAGGCTCAAGCACGGCCCAGGCGACCAGGTGCTGGTCGAGGTGGTCGACGGAGACGTCAAGATGCGGCTCGTCCCCAAGGGCGCGCGCAGAGAGAAGAAGGAAAAGGCCGAGGCTGTCGCTGGCGCCGCGGCCGGGCCCCCGAGCGCACCTCCGACCGAATAGGCCGGCTCAGGATCCCGCGGCGCCGGTCAGGGACCGGCGGGGTGATCGATCGTGGATCTTCCGAACATCTGTTTGGTATGCTCCGCGCTCATGAGCATCGAACCGACCACGCCACGCCATGGCTGAAGGCGAGTGTTGGTCATCGACACCACTTGGGTACGCTAGACGGTCAATGCCCAACGATCAGATCGTCATTCGCGGCGCGCGTGAGCACAACCTCAAGAACATCGACCTGACTTTGCCGCGCGACAAGCTCATCGTGATCACGGGCTTGTCGGGGAGCGGGAAGTCGTCGCTGGCGTTCGACACCGTGTATGCGGAGGGCCAGCGGCGATACGTCGAGTCACTGAGCGCGTACGCGCGGCAGTTCCTCGGTCAGATGGAGAAGCCCGACGTCGATCACATCGAAGGGCTCAGTCCGGCGATCTCCATCGATCAGAAGGGCACGAGCAAGAATCCGCGCTCGACGGTCGGCACCGTCACGGAGATCTACGACTATCTGCGCCTGATGTACGCGCGCATCGGCCATCCCCATTGCCCGCAGTGCGGCCGGGAGATCAGCAAGCAGAGCATCGAGCAGATCGCGGACCAGGTGCTGCTCCTGCCGGAGGGCACCCGACTGCTCATCTCCGCACCGATGGTGCAGGGCCGCAAGGGGGAGCATCGCGACGTGTTCGATGAGGCGAAGCGCCTCGGATACGTGCGTGTCAGGGTCGATGGCGAGCTGCACGATCTCGCAGACCCGATCACCCTCGACAAGAAGTTCAAGCACGACGTGGAGGTGGTGGTCGACCGGATCATCATCGGCCCGGAGTTGCGCTCCAGGCTCAACGAGTCACTGGAGCAGGCATCCAAGCTCAGTGACGGCCTGATCCTGCTCATCCCCGCCGATCCCGAGAGCGGCATGACGGAGATGCTGTTCTCCGAGGACTACGCGTGCGTGTACTGCGGGATCTCGATGGAGGAGCCGGCCCCGCGGAACTTCTCGTTCAACAACCCGCACGGCGCGTGTCCCGCGTGCACCGGGCTCGGCGTGCGCCTCGAGGTCGATCCCGATGCGGTCGTGCCGGATCCGTCGTTGAGCATCGACGAGGGAGCGCTGTCCGGATGGACGCGCGGGCCGTCGCAGCACTGGATGATGGAGGTGCTCGAGACCGTCTGCAAGCGCTTCAAGATCCCCCTCGACGTTGCCTGGAGCGACCTCGATCCGAAGGAGCGCCACGTCATCCTGTACGGCCTTCCGAAGGACGAGACGGTGCGCATGCGCTACGTCTCCCACAGCGGCCACTCGCGCAGCTTCGAGGCGGGTTACGAAGGCGTGATCAACAACCTCCAGCGCCGCTACCGCGAGACGGAGTTGGAGTGGGTGAAGCAGGAGATCGAGCGCCTGATGATGCAGAAGGCGTGTCCCACGTGCAACGGCGCGCGGCTCAAGCCCGAATACCTCGCCGTGACCATCGACGGCATGAACATCGCGGAGTTCTGCAAGCACAGCATTGCAGCGGCGTTGCTCAAGCTGGACACGCTGCGGCTCAGCGAGCGCGAGCAGACGATCGCGCGGCAGGTGATCAAGGAGATCAAGGAGCGCCTCGGCTTCCTGCATGACGTCGGGCTCGACTACATCACCATCGACCGGGGCGCGGCGACGCTCTCGGGTGGTGAGGCGCAACGCATCCGGCTCGCGACGCAGATCGGCAGCAAGCTGATGGGCGTCCTGTACATCCTCGACGAGCCCTCGATCGGTCTGCATCAGCGCGACAACCACAAGCTGATCCGCACGCTGCTGGCGCTTCGCGACATCGGCAACACGCTGCTCGTCGTCGAACACGACGAGGAGACGATCCGCGCCGCGGACTGGGTGGTCGACATCGGTCCCGGTGCGGGTGAGCACGGCGGTCTCGTCATGGCGTCCGGAACCGTTGAGGACGTGCTCGCCACTCCGGAGAGCATCACCGGTCAGTTCATGCGCGGCGAGCGCAGCATCCCGCTGCCGTTGATCCGCCGGCCGATATCGGGCAAGAAGCTCGTGGTGCGTGGCGCACGTGCCAACAACCTGCGCAACGTCGACGTCGCGTTCCCGCTCGGCACGTTCATTTGCGTCGCGGGCGTGAGCGGCAGCGGCAAGAGCACGCTCGTCAACGACATCCTGTATCGGAAGCTCGCGCAGTCGCTGTACCGCGCGAAGCATCGTCCGGGACTCCACGACCGCGTCGAGGGTGTCGGTCTGATCGACAAGGTGATCGACGTCGATCAGTCGCCGATCGGCCGGACCCCACGCAGCAACCCGGCCACCTACGTCGGTGTCTTCACCGACATCCGCGACCTGTACGCGAGGCTGCCCGAGGCGAAGATCCGTGGCTACAAGCCGGGTCGGTTCTCGTTCAACGTCTCAGGCGGTCGCTGTGAGGCATGCGCGGGCGACGGGATGATCAAGATCGAGATGCATTTCCTGCCGGACATCTACGTCCCGTGCGAGGTGTGCAAGGGCCGCCGGTACAACCGCGAGGCGCTCGAGGTGAAGTTCCGCGGGAAGAGCATCGCTGACGTGCTCGAGATGACCGTCGATGAGGCGGCCGTGCTCTTCGAGAACCAGCCGCGGATCCTGCGCCGCATGCGCACGCTCCAGGACGTCGGGCTCGGCTACATCCGCCTCGGCCAGCCGGCGACGCAGCTGAGCGGTGGTGAGGCGCAGCGCGTGAAGCTCAGCACCGAGCTCTCGCGTCGCGACACCGGGAGCACGCTCTACATCCTCGACGAGCCGACGACGGGACTCCATTTCGCGGACGTCGAGAAACTTCTGAGCGTCCTGCACCGCCTCGTCGACGCCGGGAACACGGTGATCGTCATCGAGCACAACCTCGATGTCCTCAAGACTGCCGACCACATCATCGATCTCGGGCCGGGAGGCGGTGACGCCGGCGGCGAGATCGTCGCGGCGGGCACGCCGGAGGAGGTCGCAGCCAACCCGCGCAGCGCGACCGGCGAGTACCTCGGCCGCATGCTGCCGCCCCCGCGTCAGGAGGCGGCGCGCGTCACGGGCACGCGGGCCGCGCCGGCCCGACCTCGGCGACGCGTTCCCGTCTCGACCTGACCCCGCGTCCGCTCTCCCGAGTTGTGCGCTAACGTGGGGGCACGATGACATCGATGGACGGCGAGGATCGGCGCCTCCGGCTGCGGCGGCTCGACGACTGCCTCGACGTGCTCGAGCAGGCCCATGAGCTCAACCTGACCGAGGTCACCGAGCGCATGGCGGAGGCCCTCAGTGAGCGGGTTCCGACGGTCCATCCCGGGATGCTCATCGCCGACGCCATCGAGGAGGTGCTGCGCCAGCAGGAGCCATACATGGTGCAGATCCGCCCCGAGGTTTCCCGCAGGGTGCGCCGCCGGCGCGACCCGTTCGACGTCCGGCTTCTCCTGCAACGTCGCTGAGCTCGGACGGCGGCCTGACACTCCGCTTGTACACTCGGTGAGTCCATGAGCGCCTTCGGCTTCGATCCCGAGCAGCTGTTCGCGCGCAGGCGGTCCCGTCCGCGGATCGTGAGGCCGCCGGGACAGCTCCGGCGGCGGATCGTCCTGATCAGCATCGTCGTCGGGATCATCCTGCTGCTGATCGTCGCCCGGTGGCTGCTCGGCCTGCGCGCCGACTACCTCTACTACCAGAGCGTCGGCCACACGAACGTGTTCTGGACGCCGCTCATCGCGCATATCGTCCTGTTCCTGATCGGGTTCGCGATAGTGGCGGTGCTGGTCGGAGCGAGTGCGGTCGGCTGGTCGATGTCGGCGGCGAACCTCGATCGCCGGGGCCGCGGGATCGTGCTCTGGAGCGGCGCCGTGATCGCCGTGCTGGCGGGTGTGGTGGGCGGCTCGACCCTCTCCGGAGAGTGGCAGGACATCCTCGTCTGGATGCACTCGGTGCCCTTCGGCGCCACCGACCCCGTCTTCCATGCCGACTTCTCGTTCTTCGTCTTCACCCTTCCCGCGATCGACGACCTCATGGGATTGCTCTGGGGCGGTGTCATCCTCGGACTGCTCGGGTCGATCGCCATGGCGTTCGTCGCGATCACCGTGATGAACGCGCCGGAGGAGCTCCCCCTGCCACTCGAGCCTCCGCCGGGACGGTCGCCCGAGGATGCCCTGCGCGTCGCAGTGATCACCGGCGCGATCGGCCTCGCCGCGATCTTCCTGCTCGCTGCGGCGGGGGCCCACTTCGGCGTCTATCACCTCGCGACCGACTCGCACACGATCTCGGCGAACGGCACTCCCTACGTTGGCCTCGACGCCACGCAGCGCGCGGTCATCCAGCCGGTCCTCGGCTTCCTGCAGGTCCTTGCGGTCGTCCTGGCGATCGCAACCATCGTCGTGCTCGTGTTGCGCTGGAAGCGGACTTCCACCGGGACCGCGATCGCGTTCGCATCCATGCTCGGTGGCTGGCTCCTCGTCGCGGGCCTGGCCCAGGGTGTGCCCGCCGCCGTCTACCAGGCGACGAGCGTGGGTCCCAACGAGCAGACAGCCCAGACCCCGACGATCTCCGCGTACCTCAGCACGAGCCGCTATGCCTGGGATCTCGAGAGCACGGGGTCCGACGCGCACGTGGAGGACCGAAATTTCGGCACACCTCACGCCCCGACGCTGAGTGATCTCGAATCGGACCTCGGCACGCTGCAGAACGTGCGCATCCAGGACCCGACCCAGCTGCCCGACACGCTCGCCCAGGTCGACCGGAGCCGCAGCTATCAGACCTACTCGACGATCACCGTTGACCGGTATCCGGACGCTGCAACCGGCGGAGATGTCGAGGTGATGCTCGGACCGCGAGAGATCGCGGAGAACGACATCCCGAACCCCTCGTTCGTGAACACCGCGTTGAACTTCACACACGGCTACGGCGTCACCGCGGTCTCGGTCAATGCTGTCGGCGGTGAGGGGAAGCCGGAGGTGCTCGTCGGGCAACAGCCCATGACCCAGGTCACGGCGGGATCGCCCCCCGACCTCTCGTTCGACAGCTCGACGACGGCCGATCCGTCGATCTACTGCGGGCTGGACACGACGCAGAACGTCGTCTCCGGCACGGCGCAGGCCGAGTTCAGCTACCCGCTGGGAGCCGGCGACCAGACCGTCCACGCCAACGGCAGCGAGGTCGGGATCCCGATCACCAACCCCATCGACAAGCTCGCCATCTCGTTGCAGGACTTCGGTGGATTCAACCTGTTCCTCAACAACTCGCTCACCGCGAACAGCCGCGCGCTCGTCAATCGCGAGATCAGCACCCGCATCACATCGCTGGCGCCGTTCCTGACCGTCGATGGGGATCCCTACATCGTCGTCGACCCCGACACCGGCCATCTGATGTGGATCGCGGACGCGTACGTCAAGTCATCGCTCTTCCCGGACTCCTTCCAGCAGAGCGACGGCACCTCGTACATGCGCAATGCCGTGAAGGCCGTCATCGACGCGAAGACATGCGCGATCACTCTCTACGCGGTCAACCTGCACGAGCCGATCACGGCGGCGTGGAACGCGATCTACCCCGGGCTGCTCACGCCACTCGACCAGATGTCGCAGTATCTCCGCTCGCATCTCCGCTACCCGGAGGACCTGTTCAACGATCAGGCGCAGGCGTACGCGCAGGTGCACATCACCGACCCGTCGGTGTTCTTCCAGGGAGCCGACCTCTTCAACATCGCGCAGGAAAGCATCAACGGCAGCAACCAGGCGACGACTGCGTACTACGTCGAGGTGACTCTTCCCGGCACGAGCACGCCGCAGTTCGTCCTCCTGCAGACATTCTCGCCGGGAGCGAGCGGAAGCGGCAGCGCGGCGAACAACATGACCGCGTGGCTCGCGGCCGAGTGTGACTACACGACGACGAACGATCCGAAGCTGGTCAGCGTTCGCCTCAACAACGCGGACAACGTCCTTGGTCCGCTGCAGTTCGACAACAACATCAACACGAATCCGACGATCAGCTCGGAGATCAGCCTGCTCGGTCAACACGGTTCGACCGTGACTCTCGGCAACGTGATCGTGCTGCCCTTCAACAACGACTCCTTCCTGTACGTTCGCCCGCTCTACGTGACCGCCGCGTCAGCGGGCGGCCAGAGCTCGTTCCCGCAGCTGCAGGAGGTGATCGTCGGCGACCAGAACGACGTGCAACAGGGCACGTCGTTCGCGGCGGCGGTGGCCGCGTTGCTCAACAACGGCCAGGCGGTCCCCGGCCTGCCGCTCCCCGGTACCACGACGGGTGGGAGCACTCCGACCCCGTCACCCACACCCTCCGGGCCGGCGACGCCGACGCCGAGCCCCGGGACGACGCCCACACCAACCGCGACACCGTCCGGGACGCTGCAGCAGCAGATCATCGCCATCGACAATCAGATCGTGACCGACAACTCGGCGGCCCAGGCCGCGCTGATGGCCGGCAACTACACGCTGTACGGCGTCGACGAGGCGAAGGTGCAGAAGGATCTGCAGACGCTGCAGACGCTGCTGGCGCAGCAGGCAGCGGCGAGCCCGACGCCGAAGCCGTAAGCCACAGGGCGGTGAACACGTGAGCGACGCGGTCGAGATCGCGCCCGGGATACGACAGCTCGACACCCTGCTCGGCGGGATGGACCAGCTCACGGCCGGCTTCCTCATCGACGGTCCGATGCCGGCGCTCGTCGAGACCGGCTCGCAGTCGAGTGTCCCCGCTGTCCACGCGGCGCTCGCGGAACTCGGTCTCGGGGCCGCAGACCTTCGCTGGATCATCGTCACGCACATCCACCTCGACCATGCCGGCGCCGTGGGCGACCTCGCCGCCGATTTCCCGTCTGCAACGGTGATCGTCCACGAGCGCGGGGCCCGCCACCTCGTCGATCCGACCAAGCTCATCGACAGCGCATCGCGCGTCTACGGTCCGCTCCTCGACAGTCTCTACGGGCGGATGACCGCGGTGCCCGAGGATCGGCTCGTCGCTGCCGGCGACGGCTTCCGGGTGGACGTCGGCAACGGCCGTCACCTCACGCTCGTCGACTCACCGGGGCATGCCAAGCACCACCACGCGGTGCTCGACGAGCACACGGGAACGCTCCTTGTCGGCGACGCCGTCGGGGTCCTGCTGCCCGATCTCGGAGTCCTCCGGCCTGCGACGCCACCCCCGGATTTCGATCTCGAGCAGGCGGTGAACAGCCTTCGCCGGTTCGCAGAGCTGCGGCCCAAGCAACTGGTCCTCACGCACTACGGCCCGGTCGCGGATCCGCTCGCGACGCTCGACGAGGCGGAGGCGATGCTCCACGGCTGGGTTCGGGTGGCCGAGAAGGTCATGGAGGATGCGTCCGACGCCGGCATCGACGACGTCGCCGCGGCGCTCGCTGACGCATTCGCCCTCGATCCCGAGGCACTGCCCGAAGCGGTGCGCGAGAAGGCGGAGATCCTGAACGGCGTGCACAGCAACGCGGCCGGCATCGTCCGCTACCTCAGCCGAAGGGCGCAGGCCCCCGCCGAATGACCACGGCCGCCCGGCCCGCACGGCCGCGCGACCGCCTGATCGCGGCGGTGGTGCTGAGCGCGGTCATCGGCCTGATCGGTGGGGGCCTCGCCGCGTGGGGCATCTACGCGAGGTTCGGCCCCGTCGAGCGCGTGATCCAGCAGACGATCGTCGGCCCGGGCGGCGGCAGCGGCGACACGCTCACTGCGGGCGCGATCGCGTCGGCGAAGTCGCCCTCGGTGGTCGAGGTGCTCACCCGGACGGTCACCCCGGCCACGCTGCTGTCGGGGCCGACCGGGATCGTCAACGGCTTCGTCGTCTCGGCGACGGGCCTCGTCCTCACGAGCATCCATGCCATCCAGGGCGCTGCGACGCTGCGCATCGCGACCGCCGACGGTCACAGCTACGCAGCGACGATCGTCCGGGCCGACCCGACGTATGGCGTGGTGCTGCTGCAGGCTGTCGGCGCTCAGAACCTGACGCCGCTGACCTTCGCGACGGTCGCCCCCCGCGTTGGGGACCTCGCCATCGCAGTCGCACACACGCCCTTCTCGCCGGTGACGCTGAGCACCGGGACGATCAGCTCGGTCGGCGTCACCATCACGCTCACCGACAACGAGCCGGTGCTCCGCGACGCGCTCACCGTTGACGCGACGCCGGATTCGCGGCAGGACGGGGCGCCGCTCCTGAACGGCAACGGCGACGTCATCGGCGTGGTCGTCGATGCCGGCGGCGCGGCCCCGGGCGTCGTCGCCCTCTCGATGACCGCGGCGTCGCAACTGGTGGTGGCGGCGACCGGCAGTGGCGGGAGCACACCGGTGCCGAATCTCGGCGCCGACTCCGAGGTCATCGACCCCGCAACAGCGGCGGCCGCCGGCGTGCCGGTCGGGGCGCTGATCCTCTCAGTGACCGCCGGTGGTCCGGCCGCCCAGGCGGGACTCGTCGCCGGGGACGTGGTCACGGCGGTGGGCAACACCTCGATCGACGCGTCCCATCCCTTCGATCCGGCGATCCTGGGGCTGGCCCCGGATCAGCAGGTGGCGCTCACGGTCTACCGCGACGGCACGACACGGTCGCTGGAACTGCTCGTCGGGAGCGGCTAGGGCGTCCGAGGCGGCACACTGGAGGGAACCAATGGAATTGACCTATCACGGCCACTCGTGCGTCCGGCTCCGTGGCCGGGACATGACAGTGGTTGTCGACCCCCCGCAGTCGACACTCCCGGGCCTCGCCAAGGGAACCTCGGGGATCGTCGTTCGCACCGAGGGCAAGACCGATCTGGAGCGCCTCCGCGCCCGTGACGGTGAGATTCAGGAGGTGTGCGGGCCCGGTGAGTTCGAGATCGGTGGCGTCAGCATCCTCGGGCTCGCTGCCGGCGAGACCACGGTCATGCGGGTTGCCCTCGACGATGTTCGCGTCGTGGTGGCCGGGCGCCTGCGGCGTCAGCTCACCGAGGACGAGATCGACAGCCTCGGTCACGTCGACGTCCTCGTGATCCCCGTCGGGGGTGGCGACGCACTCGGCGCCATCGACGCGGCCAAGCTCGTCAACGCCGTGGAGCCGAGCATCGTCGTCCCCGCTCGGTATGGCGCCGGCGACGGGGGCGAATACGATCCCGTCGGCAAGTTCGCCAAGGAGATGGGCCTTGCAGAAGGGACGTGGGAGGCTCAGCCGAAGCTGGTCCTGACCGGCTCGACGGGCGAGACAGACGACACGCGGGTCGTGTTTCTCGAAGCCAGAGCAGCCGGCTGACTGTCACATTCGAACATCGGTGCGTGCGCGCCACGCGCTGCTGATACAATCGCTCAAACCATCCCGGGAGGCTCTGCGCATGGCGAAGTTCGTGTTCGTGACAGGCGGAGTAGTCTCCTCACTCGGGAAGGGAATCACCGCAGCCTCGATCGGAACGATCCTCAAGGCGCGCGGCCTGCATGTCGGGATGCAGAAGCTGGATCCGTATCTCAACGTCGATCCGGGCACGATGTCGCCGTATCAGCACGGCGAGGTGTTCGTCACCGATGACGGCGCCGAGACCGATCTCGACCTCGGTCACTACGAGCGCTTCGTCGACGTCGCGCTGAGCAAAGCCAGCAACGTCACGACGGGAAAGATCTACGCATCCGTGATCGCGAAGGAACGTCGCGGTGATTACCTCGGCGGCACCGTGCAGGTGATCCCGCACATCACCAACGAGATCAAGCACCGCATCCTCCGCGTGGCCGAAAATGAGCTACCGCAACCGGATGTCGTGATCGTCGAGGTCGGCGGGACCGTCGGTGACATCGAGTCGCTGCCCTTCCTCGAGGCGATCCGCCAGATGAAGAACGACGTCGGACGCAACAACGTCTGCTACGTGCATCTCACGCTGGTCCCGTACGTCAACGCCAGCGAGGAGTTCAAGAGCAAGCCCACGCAGCACTCGGTGAACCAGCTGCGCTCGATCGGCATCCAGCCGGATGCGATCATCGCGCGGAGCGAGAAGCCGATCGGACAGCCGCTCAAGGAAAAGATCGCGCTGTTCGGCGACGTCGACATGCGCGCGGTGATCAACGTCCCCGATGCGAGCTCGATCTACCAGGTGCCGCTCATGCTCGAGGAGGCCGGGCTCGGCGATTACATCGTGCAGCTCTTCGGCCTCGATGTCACGGCGCCCGATCTCACCGAGTGGCGTGATCTGTGCGCCCGCATTGCGGCACCCAAACCGGCGGTGCGGATTGCACTGGTCGGCAAATACGTCGAGATGCCGGACGCATACATCAGCGTCATCGAGTCACTGCGGCACGCGGCCGTCCATTGCGGCGCCGACCTGCACCTCGTCTGGGTCAACAGCGAGCACCTCGACGAGGACATGACCCCACTCGAGGGCGTGGACGGCATCGTCGTGCCCGGAGGCTTCGGTCATCGCGGCATCGAGGGCAAGGTGCTGGCGTCGAGGTACGCACGGCAGCACCTGGTGCCGTACCTCGGGCTCTGCCTCGGAATGCAGTGTGCGGTCGTGGACATCGCCCGTGAGGTTCTCGACGCTCCTGATGCCAACTCGACCGAGTTCAATGCCTTCACGTCCCATCCGGTCATCGACCTGCTGCCCGAGCAGCGCGACATCGAGGAGAAGGGCGGGACGATGCGGCTCGGCGTCTACCCCTGCAAGCTCACCCCGGGGACGCGAGCCGCGGAGGCGTACGGCGAGCCGGTCGTCTATGAGCGCCACCGCCACCGTTTTGAGTTCAACAATCACTATCGCGAGCCCCTTGCGGAAGCCGGCGTCGTGTTCTCCGGGACGTCCCCGAACGGCCGCCTCGTCGAGGTCATCGAGCTGCGCGACCATCCGTTCTTCGTCGGGTCGCAGTTCCATCCCGAGTTCCGTTCCCGTCCGGGACGCCCCCATCCGCTCTTCCGGGCGTTCATGGTTGCGGCCACCAAAGGCCTGAACGCCGAAACCGCTGCGCCGAACTCCGGCGCCGCCAGCGCGATTCCGACCGAGACGCCGACCGCAGTCTGACGCCGGCGCGCAACGCGCGACGGCACGAATCGTTACGCGAAACCGCGCGTTCAGACCTCCGTTGCACGGTCACTCGACCACACAAACGGAGGCACTTCCGATGACCCCGACCCGCGCCGGCCTTGTCTTCCCAGCGGCAGTGCTGATTCTCTCCGGCTGCGGGGCCGTCTCGGCGGTGACCCTGCGTTCGACGACGGACGGCGTCGCGTATCCGGATGCCGCGCCACATCTGCCCCGGCCGGCCGTGACCCCGACGCCAACCCCCACGCCTCCGGCGCCGCCCTCGTCCTTGCCGCCGGTCACCCACGGGTCCGGTTCGGTCGTGGTGACCCTTCCGGCGACCGGTGGCAACGAGTGGCTGGAGATCCTCACAGCCGCCGGGGCCGTGGTCGCGAGGACCGAGATCAACCCGTCGGATCCGTGGTTGAGCCAGGCCGGCCTGGACGGCGCCTACTGGTCGCAGGGCGGTGTCGAGCATGAGCTCACCACCGCGAACACAGTGCGCACCCTGGGGCCGATCGCGAGCGACGCCAACGGCGTCGTGATCGCCCCGGACGGCGTGTCGTACGCGTACGCGACCTCTGCGATGGCCTCGAGTGGCACCGCAGTGAACGAGATCACCGTTGTCCATCCCGGTCGGGCTCCGGAGATCATTGCCGACCGCGTCTCCGATCCCAATCACCCAACCTCCGACGCGCCTGACTCCTGGGCCTACTACCTGATCAGCTGGACCACGCCCGGTATCACCTTCGCGCGCGTGCCGACGGGTGGCTGCGGGTGTGGCTCGTTCGACATGCAGATGCAGTCCCAGTTCTCGGCCGTCATCAATCCCGACACGGAGGCGGTGACCACGCTCACGAGCGATGGGAGTTGCCCGCTGAGCAACGTCGGATCGGGTCTCGAGGACGTCTGTTTCGCAACCAACGCCAACGGCGGGACAGATGCGATTCGGCTGGTCGCCGGCGGCATCACGCGCACGTATCCGATGTTGGGCGCAAACGTGGCCGGCAATGCCGTGTTCTCGTCCACGGGGGGCGCAGTCGCCTACGAGACCATCCCGCTCAGTGAGGACAGCTGTGGCGCAACGCTGACTCCGACGCTGCACGTCCTGACGGTCGTGAACGGCGCAGCCGTCAGCGCCAACGTCGGCAACTTCACGCCGACAGCGTGGGCACCGGGCGGCGCGATCTACGGCGAGCTCGCGAGCGCAGACGGTTCCAGCGAGCTGGGCCGCCGCGGTGAACCCGGCGACCTTCGCGGTGACGCGGCTGACCGCGAACGTTCCGGGAGTGGCGCTCGTCGGGATCATGTAGCGGGTCGCTACGCTGCAGTCGATGAGCACGGCTGCGCGGAGCACCACGTCGGCGGCGCGGGTTTCTCGCGGCCGCAACCGCGGGCTGGAGTTGCTGCGGGCGACCGAGGCGGCGGCCCTCTCCGTGGGGCGCTGGCTCGGTCGCGGGGACAAGGCCGGGACCCGCGAGGCCGGGCAGAACTCGATGGAGGACGCGCTGCTCGGAATGCCCTTCGAGGGTCGCATCGTCATCGGGCCCGAGGGGTCGAACAACCGCCTCGTGACCGGCAGGACGATCGGGGGCGGGCGAGACCGGGTTGACCTGGCGGTGCTGCCCGTCGACGGGATCAGCCTGGTTGCCGGCGGGCTGAGCCAGGCGCTGAGCGTCGCCGCCGCCGCCGAGACGGGTGGGATCCTGCTGCCGCCGCCCGTCGCCTACATGCACAAGATCGCCGTTGGTCCGCAGGCACGCGGCGCTGTCGACATCAGCGACACGCCGGAGAACAACCTGCGCCGGGTCGCGTTCGCGATGAACGTCCAGGTGCAGGACCTGACGGTGGTCCTGCTCGACCGACCCCGCCATCAGGCCTTGCTCGAGCGGCTGCGGTCTCTCGGCGCGCGGGTTGCGATCGTCAGCGACGGCGACGTCGGCCTCGCGATGATGGCCGCCTGGCCCGGCTCCGGCATCGACGTGATGATCGGGTCCGGTGGCACCCGCGAGGCGATCGTCGCCGCGTGCGCCATGCGCTGCCTCGGCGGAGAGCTGCAATGCCGTCCCTGGGTCCGCCACGAGGATGAGGCCGCGGCGATGCGCGCCGCCGGTTTCGACCCCGAAGCGTCGCTGAGCATGGAGCAGCTCGTCCCGGGGCGCGAGGTGAGCGTCGCGGTCACCGGCATCAGCGGCGGTGGCCTGCTGCGCGGCGTGCTGTACCACAACTGGTGGGCCGAGACCCACAGCCTCGTGATGCGCGCGGCGAGCGGCACCGTGCGCGAGATCATCGCCAAGCATCACGTCGCGCTGCTGCCCGACCAGGCGCCGAAGGTGCACTGACGGCGGCGCACTCGCACGCGGCGCCGCTGCTCGACGCCCCGCCGCGGTCGTTGCGTGCGGGCCTCTGGGGAGCCAGTCTTGCGTTGCGCGCGCTCGGATCCAACCGATACGCGCTCGCCGACGCCATCGGCACGTGCATCTACTGGTGCTCGCCGCGCGGTCGGCGACGCTGCGCGGCGAACCACCGGCGTCTCGACCCGTCGCTTGATCAGCGCGCGGCGCGACGCCGCGTGCGTGGATCCTTTCGCAACTACGCGCGCACCTCGGTCGACTTCGTCTGGCAGTACGGGATCTCGTCTCGCGAGATGGACCGGCACTTCCGCGCCTACGGGCTCGAGCACGCGCGAGCCGCCATCGATGCCTTCGGTGGCGGTGCGTTCGCGCTCGCGCACTTCGGCAGCTGGGACGTCGCCGCCGGGTGCGGGCTCGCGTCGGGGCTGCGCATCACGACGGTGATGGCCCCGGTCGGACCGGACGTCGTGACCAGCATCGCCGCCTGGGCGCGGCGGCGGCAGGATCTCGAGGTCCTGGCCTCGTCAAACGCCGCCCGTGGCCTGATCCGGGCGGTCCGCCGGGGCAGGTTTGCCGCCATCCTCAGCGATATCCCCGAACGAGGCGAAACCGTCGCCGTCGACTTCTGTGGCGGCCCGGTCGCCTTCAGCACCGCGGCGGCCTGGCTCGGACGGGTCGCTCACGTCCCCGTGATGCCCGTCGAGTGCTGGCGATCCGGAGGGCTTTACCGGCTCGTGATCCACGAGCCCGTGCCCGTTCAACCTGGCGACAGCGACGCGGTGGTCATGCAGCGCGTCGCGACGGTGCTCGAGGCGGCGATACGGCGGGCACCCGAGTGGTGGTACCCGTTCGGCGACGTCTACCTCGACTGAGACGCAGGCGCTAGCGTCGCGCGGTGCCGGCCCCGGGGTCGGTGCGCGGACCCATCAGCGGGCGGCCGGGACGCTCATCGAAAACGAGGCGCTGGTACACGCGCCGCCAGAAGTGCCCGTAGACGCGCGCGTCACGGGGGAGGCCCTCGAGCCGGCGGAGCAGCAGCAGGACCAGGATCGCCAGGCAGCCGCTTCCGAGCACCCATCCCTCGGCGCCACCAAAGCCGAAGGCCACCGCCGGCAGGATCACGAACGCGACCAGCACCGCGAGTGCGATCCGGCCGCGGATCGCCCCCCATGCGTAGCACATGAGCAGCGCGATCAATCCGGCGATGGAGAGCGCGGCGACGACGCCGGTCGCCACCGCCACGCCGCGGCCTCCGTTGAAGCGCATGTACACCGGCCACCCGTTGCCGGCGACCGCGCAGACCCCGATGAGCATCACGGTCTCGATGGGGAGCCCGGCCAGCCGCGCCGCAAGCACCGGGACGAATCCCTGCGCGAACTGCAGCGGACCGACCAGGACCGCGACGTCGATGCCGGCGTGCCGGTACACGTTGCTCGTGCCGATGTTGCCGGTGCCGAACTTGCGCAGGTCGAGGCCGTAGCGCTTGCGGCGCACGAGCAGCCAGCCGATCGGCAACCCGCCGACCAGGTAGGCGACGAGGCACCAGGCCGCCACCACCCACGGGGAGATCATGATGCCGCCAATGATGCGACTTGGGTGCGGTGGATGACACTCGGCGATCGCGCCCTGGTCGTCGACGGTGGTGCGGCGCTCGAGGAGAACCTCGATCGGGGAATCGTGGTCGTGCCACAGCGGATCACGGTCGGCGGCCGGGAGTTCGTCGACGACGGCGGCACCGGGACGTATGCCGAGTTCTACTGGTTGTTGCGCGGCGGAGCGACGACCGCCACCGCCACGCCGTCGGCCGGGACGTACCTCGAGGCGTTCCGGAGGACCGGCGCGGAGACGGTCCTCTGTCTCACGATCCCTGAGCGCTGGAGCGGGATGCACTCCACCGCGAACCTGGCGGCGGGCATGCTCGCGGCGGAGGAGGGACGGCGTCGGGTCACGGTAATCGACACGGGGACCGCCGTTGCCGGCTTCGCGCTGATCGCCCGGTGTGCCGCGTGTCTGGCCGAGTCCTCGAACGCGCCGGACGACTGGATCGACGCCGTGCGTGCGGCCTGCGGGAAGGTGCGTGTCTACGGCGCGCTTGCGACGCTCACGTATGTGGCGCGCAGCGGGCGTGTGCCCTCACTGCTCGCCGGCATCTCCAACACGCTCCGGGTCCGGCCCGTGTTCAAGCTGGTCGAGGGCGGCAACACGGGGAGGGTCGGCCTGGCGCGCACCGCGTCCGGGGCGATCCGGCAGCTCGAGCGCGCCGCCGTTTCAGACCTCGGCGATGGACCGCTCTGGGTCATGGTCTTCCACGCGGATGCGCCCGACGAGGCGGACGAGCTTGCCACGAGGCTTTCGGGCGCGGTGCATGTCGCGCGCAGCGAGACGGTGCAGCTGAGCCCGATGTTCGGCGCGCACACCGGTCCGGGGACGATCGGATTCGCGGCGCTGCCGTGGCCGGGCGGCGCGCCACCGGACTGATCTCCGCCGTTGCGTCGTGCCCGGAATGGGCCCGTGCGCCTACCATCGCGGGGTGGTGACGGAGGCTGCCCCTCCCGACGAGCAGAGCTCTCGAGCCGGGAGTCGAGGCGCCCCTCCCGCGCCGGAGACGGCGCCGACGCTGGGTCGCGTACATCCCACTCCTCTTTGCGCTCGGCGCCATCGCGGCGCTGCTCGTGTACGCGGATCCGCGCAAGATCGGGATCGCATTCGAGCGGTTCAACCTCGCGTACGTCCCGATCGTCGTCGCGCTCGGCATCGGCTTCTACATCGTCCAGGGGGTTCGCTGGTGGACGCTCAACCGCGCGCTCGGCATCAAATTCCCCTTGCTCGACACGGTGTTTCTCACCGAGACGGGTCAGGCCACGGCCCTGCTGCCGCTCGGTGAGCTGACGCGCGCGCTGCTTGTCTCCAAGGCCGCATCCGTGCATCTCGGCGCGGTGGTCGCGAGCGAGACGGTGCAGGAGCTGCTCTTCGTGTTCATGCTCTTCGTCCTCGCGCTGCCGAAAGCGATCGGGCTGCATTACGTTGCAATCGCGGTGGTCGTCCCGATGATCTTCGTGATCGCGATCGTGGCGATCCTCACGATTGAGGGGCTCTACGCACGGGTGCGGAACATCGTCGAAAAGGTACCCCTGGTGCGGCGCGTCCGCCCGGCGGTGGACGAGCTGCACCGCGACACCCGCTTCCTGTTCCGTCATCCCGACACGTATCGGTGGCTCCCGTTGAGCGTGGGGCAGGCGATGATGGCGGTGACGTTGCTCTGGGCGGTGGCGCAGGCGGTCGATCCGGGAAAGCTGTCCTGGACCAGCGCGGGCTTCGTGTACGCCGTCACGCAGGGGGCGGCGTGGTTGAGCTTCTCGCCCGGCGGGCTCGGGGCGGTCGAGGCGAGCACCGCGGGGCTCCTCGTCGCGCTCGGACTGAGCTTCGACATCGCCACGGCCATCTCCGTGATGCAGCGGCTCGCCGACAAGGGGCTCAACACTGTGATCGGCTGGATCTGCTACATCTTCGCCCGGCGTCGCTACCACCTGACCGGGTCGTCGCTCTTCCGGTTCGAGATGCCGCGGGCGGAGGAGGCCACGTCCTCCTGACCTAGGCTCGCGCATGTCTCGAGTTGTTGTGTAATCATGTAATCATGAAATCGCACAACGCACCCGACCCGATCACCGACGACGAGCTCACCGGCTGGTTTGCCGGCCGCCTGCCCGAGGGGCTGTACAAGTCCGCTCCGACCATCACCTCCGACAACGACGAGATCCTGATCGTCGGCGAGATCGACGAACCGGAGCTTGCGGCCGACGCGACCGAGGGCACCAGGGCTGCCGCTCGCAGCGCGAGGATCGCCCGCTTCCGGGGTGAGACCCGCGAAGCCCGCGTCCGCGTCGCGCGCGATGCTGAGCGCCTTTTCGGCCGCAAGGTCTCCTGGGGCGCCCGATGCGGTGGCGTCGAGGAGCTGTTCACGACTCTCGGTGTCCCGGTGATGACCCGGCTCCGCATCGAGGATCGCCGCGTGCTCGACACGCTCATCGAGGCGGGTGTGGCGCGCAGCCGCAGCGAGGCGCTGGCCTGGTGCGTGCGTCTTGTCGGCCAGCACCAGTCGGACTGGATCGAGAGCCTGCGCGGCGCTCTGACGGCCGTCCAGAAGGCGCGGGCCGAAGGGCCGGATGTCGCCTGACCGAGGCGACGACAGGGAGGCGCTCGACGCCTACTCGAGAACGCTCATCGAGGTGGCGGCGGCGCTCGCTCCCTCTGTCGCGGCCGTCCAGGTCGCTCCCGCCGGAGGCCGTCGCGCCCCGGCGGGGAGCGGCTCCGCCGTGGCCCTGAGCCCGGACGGGTACCTGGTGACCTCCGCGCACGTCGTCGAGGGCGGAGAGGGCGGCAGGCTCGACCTCGCGGACGGGCGCCGGCTCCGGTTCCGCGTCCGGGGCAGGGATCCGCTTTCGGACCTGGCCGTGCTCGTCGCCGAGCACGGGGATCTCGAGCCGGCGCCGCTGGGTGACGCCGGCGCGCTCCGCGTCGGCCAGCTCGTGGTGGCGATCGGCAACCCGCTCGGGCTCGCCGGCAGCGTCACCGCCGGCGTGGTGAGCGCGCTCGGCCGATCTCTCCCGGCGCGCGCCGGGGATCATGTCCGCGTCATCGACGACGTGATCCAGACCGACGCCGCCCTCAATCCCGGCAACTCGGGCGGCGCGCTCGCTGATTCCTCCGGACGGCTCGTCGGGATCAACACGGCACTTGCGGGGGTGGGCCTCGGCCTCGCGGTCCCCATCAACGCGACCACGCAGCGGATCATCGGCGCGCTGGTCCGCGACGGACGCGTCCGGCGGGCGCATCTCGGCGTCGCCGGCGTTGCACGCCCCATCCCGCCTCGATGGGAGGGTGCGCTCGGTCGCCGTCAGGGTCTCGAGGTCGTTGAGGTGGTCAAGGGGAGCCCGGCCGACGCCGCCGGCCTCCGTTCGGGCGACATCATCATCGAGGTGGACCGACGCCCGATCGAGAGCCCGCGCGACCTCCAGCGCCTCATGGTCGACGGTCCTATCGAGCGCTTCATGCTCATTCGGGTCGTGCGCGCCGGGTCAAGTCACGTTGTGACCGCGATCCCGGACGAACTCGCGGCGGCGTAATACCCTGGGCCACATGCCCAACCGCTTCACCAGGGTCCCTGACACCCCCGTTCCGCCGGCGAGCGGCTTCGGCTCCGCGGTCATCCCCGTCGCCGACGCCTTCATGGTCGCCATGTTCTCCAAGCCCGCCAGCGGAACCCTGCGGACCACGTGGGTCACCCCTTCGACGTACTGGCTCACGCTCGCCACGTTCCTTGGTGCCGTGGTGATCGCGGGTCTGCTCCTCTCGGGCCTGATCGGTCCCGTCACCGGCCTGTCGATCGGCGGCGTCGTGATCTGCCTCCTGTTCGCCATCGGCGCCGGGGCGGTCGCGGTCGTCGGGAATTGCCAGCGCCACGCCCGCTGAGCTCCTACACTGCGCTGTAGGGCGCTTGGTGGAAGGGTGTTGCGAAGGCTGATCGGCGGTGTCGCGGTGTTGGCGGGATCTCTGCTGCTGACGTCGTGCGCGCTGCCGTTCGTACCGGTCACCTACAGGACCGACCTGGTGCTCGAGGTCTGCAACTCCTCATCACCGGTCGTCGCGTCCGCGTCGGCGTGCACAGCGCTCACCTCGAATGCGGCCTCGATTCGCTCCAGCGTTGTTTCGACTCTTGAAGCTCGTTCCGACGCGGCGCAGGCCCAATCGGCGATCACGATTCGCAGCGACGGCGACATCGATGTGCGGACGACACTCACGACTGCGGCCGCGGTCTCGGTGTTCACGAAGACCGGGTCGGTTGCATTCGCGACCGCGGTCATGGGTGCGCCGGACCCAGGCAGCACAACGTTCCTCGGCGACCAGCTCGGCCGCTTCGACGCGCAACAGTTCTCGGACCCCATCCTCTATCCAGTCGGATATCACTGGAAGATCGACTCCGCCATCCGTGGCAGCGACATCACGTCGGCCACAGTAGGGACCGATGGGACGTCGGGCCAGGTCGCGGTCGACATCAACTTCAACTCGGCCGGCGCGACCGAGTGGACCAAGATCACCAACGCAGCGTTCGCCGCGTATACGGCCCAACCCGCGGACCCGTCCGGTTCCTCGCAGATCGCGATCTTCCTCGACTCCGAGGTGATCACCGCGCCGGAGGTCACCGGTGGTGGACAGAGCAATCAAACGGAGATAACCGGCAACTTCACCGTCGCATCGGCGACGGAACTCGCCGACTACATCAGCGGCGGAGCGCTTCCGGAACCGGTCGCCATCGTGTCGATCAACGGAGCGGCGCCTATCCCCACCTCGTAGCGGCGTCCGGTGGTGCGGGCAGGATTGGGGGGCGCGGGCGCTCTGCTCAGCTTGTCCGCTCACTCGTCTCGCAAGCACATTGTCGCGCTCCTCGCTCGCTCCCAAATTCGCTGATCGTCCGCGTCCCCCCATCCTGCCCCAGTACGCGTCCTGCCTTAGCGAGGCCGGCGAGCATCTGGTGGACGACCCGTGACTCCTCCAAAACGTCGGCTTTGGCCGCGAGTATGCTGCGCGGCCACTGCGAGTCCGCGGTACGAGGAGAGTTCAGGATGCCTAACGTCCAAGCCGGTGACCTTTCCGTCTATTACGAAACAACCGGCTCCGGTGAGCCGCTCGTCCTGATCCCGTACCTGGCGGCCGACCAGGCCTGCTACGCCTTTCAGGTCGGCGAATACTCGAAGCATTTCACGTGTATCTCTGTTGACCTCCGCGGCGGCGGCCTGACTGACAAGCCCGTTGGCACGTACACGACCGAGTTGTTCGCAGATGACATCGCGGCGTTCATGCAGGCGCTCGGCGTGGAGCGCGCGCATGTCATGGGGCTGTCGCTCGGCGCGGCCGTCGGCATGTGGCTCGCGGCGAAGTACCCGGAGAAGGTCAAGAGCCTGTCGCTGCACAGCGCATGGCCGAAGACCGACCCGTACCTGCGCGTGGTGGTGGAGACGTGGCAGGTGATGGCCCGCCAGCTCGACAGCATGCCCGACCTGATCATCAAGGGGATCTTCCCGTGGTGCTACACGCCCGAGCTGTACGCTGAGAAGCCCGAGTACATCGGCGCGCTCTCCGATTTCGTACGCAGCCGACCGGTCCAGCCGCTGGACGCATTCCTGCAACAGTCGAACGCGGTGATCGCGCACGACGCTCTCGACCAGCTCGGCAGGATCACGGCACCGACGCAGATCACCTTCGGCCGGCATGACTCGGTCACGTCGACGCGGTTCGCCGAGCCGTTGCAGAAAGGCATTGCGGGCTCGGAGCTGGTGATCTTCGAGGACTGCTCGCACGCACCGATCTACGAGAACGTGGCCCAGTTCAACGAGCGGACACTCGCCTTCCTCACGACGCACTAGTCTGGACGACGTCGTCCGGCCGCAACGCACGGACAGGGCAGAATCGACTCATGCGTCCAGTGGTTGCTCGTCCCGACGGTGAGCTCGAGGTGCTCGGAGGGTTTCGCCCTGCCGCGCGCTCGGGCGGCAAGGTCGTTGGGCTCGACGCGCTGGATTTGATCCCGATTCCCGAGGGCACGACCCTCATGCACCTCCCCGGTCGGCGGGCACTCGCGCTCGACGCCAAGAACCGCCCGGTCGACGTCGAGGCGGACCTGCTTCCCGTCGCCGCGGTCCTCCCGGTGGGTCACCTCCGCACCCTTGTGCCCGCGTCGCGACCCCTGCCGGGAAGCCGCCGCCTCCCGCTGTACGGGTACGCGGCCGTTGTCGAGCACCACGACGAGCTCCGCGTCGCCGCACTCAACACCGACGGATTCGGATGGTGGGAGCCTGCCCGCTACACGGGGACCGGTCTTCCGGAGGCGATCGAAGCGGCGCGCGCCGCACTGCCGGGAAACCGCCTCGTCGACCACCTGGCGATCTGCGCCACCGACCTCCGCTGCTACACGGCGCAGAACACCTTTTTGCGTCGATACGAGGGGGCGCTCCCCGCTTCGCCCGCATGCAATGCGGACTGCCTCGGCTGCATCTCCCTGCAGACCGACGGCCAGGCTCCGGCGCCGCAGCCGCGGATGCGGTTCGCACCGACGGCGGCAGAGCTCGCGGGTATGGCCGATTTCCATCTGGGCGGCAGTGATGCGGCGATCGTCTCGTTCGGTCAGGGATGTGAGGGTGAGCCGCTCACCCGCGACGATGTGCTCGCGGATGCGGTGGCGCTGATCAGGAAGCAGCACCCGTCGGCCACGATCCATGTCAACACCAACGGCAGCCGACCCCGCATCCTCCAACGCCTGATCGACGCCGGCTGCAATAGCGTCCGCATCAGCGCCATCTCTTTCAGCGATCCGATCTTCCGCGCCTACTACCGGCCGGTCGGGTACTCGATCGAGGATGTGATCGAGTGCGGCAGGGTGATGTCCCGCGCCGGTGGACAGGTCTGCGTGAACCTCCTCACCTTCCCCGGAGTCACCGATTCGAGCGTCGAACTCGGTCGAACCGTCGACGCCGTGACAGATATGGGCGCGCGTCAGATCCAGTGGCGGTCCCTCAACTGTGACCACGACTGGCTGGTCGACGTTCTGTCCGGCCGAGATCTCCTGCCGGACGACGGGATCGGCCTGGCGGCGGCATACCGCCATCTGGTCGACGGCCTTCCCGCCGTGGCCCATGGCAACTTCACGCGACCGGTCGGGGTCGCCGTGGATTGAGCTCTGTGTGCCCGTGGTATCGTGAACTCGTCCCTTCCCGCGAACCAAGGCGCCCCATGAAAGCAACAATCCATCCCGAGTACCACGTCGACGCCGAAGTCCATTGCCTGTGCGGCAACAGCTTCACGACCGGATCCACGTTGACGGAGCTCAAGACCGAGGTGTGCTCGGTGTGCCATCCGTTCTTCACTGGGACGCAGCGGATCATCGATACGGGCGGTCAGGTGGAGCGTTTCCGCCGTCGCGCCGAACAGGCCAAGAAGGCCTAACCGATCCAGTGCGGGCTGCTCCTAACGGCGCGGCCGGAGCAGGCGCCCCCACCGTGGGCAACGCTTGAGATGGAGGATGACATGCCTGTCGCACCGGACGATGTCGCCACCGCGTTCGTCGCAGCCCTCAACGGGCGCGATCCTGACGCGATCTTCGACCTCCTCACCGAGGACGCCATGTACGTGACGCCGCGGGGCGATCGTGTCACGGGATCAACGATGGTCAACAAGATGATGTGCGCCTCCTGGGGAACATTCCCCGATGGACGCGTCGTCGAGGTGCGACGCCTGAGCGACGCCAACGCTGTTGTGATCCAGGCTCGGCAGACCGGAACAAATACGGGCCCGATCGGCTGGGCCGGTGGCGCCCCCGCAACAGATCGATCTGTCGATGTCGACCAGTGCTACATCCTCAACGTGCGCGACGGCAGGGTCTGCTCGGTCCACCTCTATATGGACCGGCTCACCGTGAATGAGCAACTCGGACTCTCGGGATAGTCTCTTCCCCAACTCAGCCGCCACGCCGGCAGATCTCCCACTAGCATGCCGCTCATGAGGTCTGCCCAGCGTTGCCGCGACCTCCTCCTCACCGTGGCCGTCAACGCCGTGAGCGCGCCGCCGGGCACCTTCTTCTATGGCGGCCAAGCGGTCATCGAAGGCGTGCTCATGCGAGGACGCGATCGTTACGCAGTCGCCGCGCGACGGCCCAACGGCGACATCGCAGTCTGTACCGATGTGCTGCGTTCGCGTGTCTACACCGGAAGTGTGTGGCGGCGTCCATTCCTCCGCGGCGTCGCGGGCCTGTACGAGACGATCCATCTCGGGATGCGCGCGCTGCAGTGGTCCGCCGTGGTGCAGCTCGGTCAGGATGCGGAGATCGGCGATGGTGCGATCCGCGGCGCGATGATCGCGTCACTGCTGTTCGCGCTCGCGCTGTTCATCGGTGTGCCGCTGCTGCTCGGCGGGATCCTGCACCATGGAACGCAATCGATCACCTCGGTGCTCATCGAAGGTGTCATTCGCCTGGTCGTCCTGGTCGGCTACCTGTTCCTGATCAGCCTCATCCCCAATGTCCGGCGTTTGTTCCAATATCACGGCGCCGAGCACATGGCGATCAACGCGCTCGAGTCCGGTGACGCGGTCGACGTCGAACATGTGCGCGCGAGCAGCCGCCTCCATCCGCGGTGCGGCACCGGCTTCCTTGTCGTTGTCGCCTTCGTGAGTGTCGCCGTCTTCGTGCCACTGGGCCTGCTGCCGACTGCGGTGCGGATCGTCTGCCAGATCGTCCTTGTGCCCGTCGTTGCCGCCGTCTCGTTCGAGATCATTCGCGCGCTGATCCGGATCCGGCAGAGCGCGGTGGGCAGGATTGCGCTCGCGCCGGTGCTCGGCGCACAGCTGCTCAGCACGCGCCACCCGGACGACTCGCAGGTCGAGGTTGCCATTGCGGCGCTCGACGCCGCGCGTCAGGGCGACACCGTCGTGTACGAAGCGGCGGGGACACGCTGATGGCGGAACCCGAGATGACCGCGTTCGAGCAGCGCCTCGCGGCACTCGAAGCCCGGTATGTCGAGCTCGAGGAGCTCCTCAGCGCACCCGACGCGTACCAGGATCTCGACCGTGTGCAGAACCTCTCTCGCGAGCAGGCGAAGCTGCGCGAGGTGGTGGAGGCGGCGCGACGCTGGCGCGAAGCGCAGGAGGCCGCGAGAGAGGCCGCCGAGATGGCGCACACGGAGTCGGACCCGCAGATGGTAACCATGGCGGAGGAGGAGCAGCAGGCACAGCTTGCCGCCGCGGAGAAGGACTACGAGAAGCTGCGCGCGCTGCTGCTCACCGCGGATCCGAACGACGACCGCGATGTGGTCGTCGAGATTCGCGCGGGTACGGGCGGCGACGAGGCGGCACTGTTCGCGGCGGACCTGTTTCGGATGTACTCGCGCTATGCGGAGCGTGAGCGCTGGCGCATCGAGGTCCTCGACCACAACGAGACAGCGGGCCACGGATTCAAGGAGATCGTGTTCGAGGTGCACGGGCAGGGCGCGTATTCGAGGCTCAAGTTCGAGTCCGGCGTGCACCGAGTCCAGCGCGTGCCGGAGACCGAGGCGCAGGGCCGCATCCACACGTCGGCTGCGTCCGTCGTGGTGTTGCCGGAGGCCGATGACGTCGAGATCGAGATCAACGAGAACGACCTGAAGATCGACGTGTATCGGAGCACGGGCCCGGGCGGACAGAGCGTCAACACCACCGACTCCGCAGTCCGGATCACGCATCTGCCGACGGGTCTTGTCGTGACATGCCAGGACGAGAAATCGCAGATCAAGAACCGAGCCAAGGCGATGCGCGTGCTTCGCGCACGCCTCTACGACCTTGAAGAGGCCAAACGCGCGGCAGAGTTGCGCGCCACCCGCCGGTCGATGGTCGGCAGCGGGGATCGCAGCGAGAAGATCCGCACGTACAACTTCCCGCAGGCGCGAGTCACCGACCACCGCATCGACTTCACGGTGCACCAGCTCCCGCGCGTGCTCGACGGAGACCTCGACATGCTCATCGAGCCGCTGTCGAACGAGGACCAGGCGCGGCGACTGCTCGAGGTCGATCCGGACGGCGAGACACGCGGGTACGACACCTGAGGTGGCGTCCACCGCGCCCGTCCTCATCGATGTGCTCCGTCTGAGCACGACCTATCTCGGGGAACGCGGCAGCACCTCCGCGCGGCTCGATTCCGAGCTGCTCTGCGCGCAGGCGCTCGGCATCAAGCGTCTTGACATCTACCTGCAGTTCGATCGCCCGCTCGACGAGCGGGAGCTGAGCGCCATTCGCGAGCTGATCCGCCGCCGCGGGAAGGGGGAGCCGGTCGCATACATCACCGGCGTTCGCGAGTTCTACGGCCGGTCGTATCAGGTGACGCCGGACGTGCTCATCCCGCGGCCGGATACCGAGACGATCGTCGAGCGCGCACTTGCTGTGATGCGTGCCCATGGCGACAACGCGACGCGAGTGGTCGACCTCGGCACCGGTAGTGGCTGCATCGCGATCACGCTCGCCGCCGAGGTTCCCGGCGCTGCCGTCGTCGCAACCGACATCAGTCCCGCCGCGCTCGATGTCGCGCGTGCCAACGCGGAACGGCTCGGCGCTGCCGTGACGTTTGTCGAGTGCTCATGGGCCGACGGTCTCGACGGGGCCTTCGATCTGATCGTCAGCAACCCGCCCTATGTCACCGCCGCGGAGTTCGAATCCGTCGATCGTGACGTCCGCGACTTCGAGCCCCGGGGTGCGCTGGTCGGTGGCGACGACGGTCTCGACGCATACCGGGCAGTGCTCGCATCGCTGCAGCAGCGCGTCACATCAACACGGGTGTTGCTGGAGGTCGACCCGAGACGCGCCGACGCCGTGGCGGCGATGTTCGCGGAGGGGTTCCCGGGCGCCACCACATCGACGGTGCCGGATCTCACCGGCAGAGCGCGGGTCGTGGACGTGGAGCTGCCGTGACCCTCCAGGCGGCCGTGCTCGCCATCCGGCGCGGCGGCGTTGTCGCGATCCCCACCGACACTGTCTACGGGCTGGCCTGCGACCCGGCGAACGGAGCCGCCGTCGACCGGATCTACGAGATCAAGCGGCGCCCGGCAGCCCTCGAGCTGACGCTTCTCGCGGCGACGATCGGCGACCTCGAGGAGGACGTCGAGCTCGACGCCAACGCCCGCGCCCTGACGCGGGAGTACTGGCCCGGTGCCCTCTCCATCGTCTGCCCCCTGCGCCGCCGCCGCTGGGCGATCCCTCGCAGCGGTTCCACGCTGAGCGTCCGGGTCCCAGCCCATCCGGTGGCCCTCGAGCTGCTGCGCTGCACCGGACCGCTCGCCACCACCAGCGCCAATCGCCACGGCGAGCCGGCCCCCGACACCGCCCGGGGCGTGTCCGAAGCCCTCGGCGGAGAGGTGGACGGGGTCGTCGACGGCGGTCGCTGCGGCGGACTTGCCTCGACTATCATCGACTGCACGACCACAACCCCGCGTGTGCTTCGCGAAGGCCCGATTCCCGCCGCCGCATTGCTCGCGCTTCTCGGGGGTTTTCCGTCAACCAGCACGGAGGGGCAGAGATCGCAGTGACCAGCACACCTGTCGATATCCGTCCGAGCGCCAGAAGCGGCGCCGGATTCACCGACAAGCCCGAGCTGCGGGCGACCGATCCCGAGGTCGCCGCGCTCCTCGACGCCGAGCTGGTACGCCAGGAGGAGACCCTCGAGCTCATCCCTTCGGAGAACATCGCCTCGGTGGCGGTGCTCGAGGCGCTCGGTTCCTGGCTCAACAACAAGTACGCCGAAGGCGTGCCCGGCAAGCGGTACTACGGCGGCTGCCAGATCGTCGACCAGGTCGAGAACCTGGCGCGGGACCGTGCGAGGGAGCTCTTCGGTGCCGAGCATGCCAACGTCCAGCCGCACTCCGGCACGCAGGCCAACATGGCGGTCTACGCCAGCGCCCTGAATCCCGGAGACACGGTGCTCGGCATGGCGCTCGACCAGGGCGGCCACCTCAGCCACGGGTCCCCGGTCAGCTTCAGCGGCAAGATCTACCACTTCGAGCCGTACTTCGTTGACGACGAGACCGGGGTCCTCGACATGGCGCAGGTGCGCGAGCGCGCCCTCGAGGTGCGCCCGAAGATGATCGTCGCCGGTTACAGCTCGTACCCGCGGATTCTCGACTTCGCGGCCTTTGCGGAGATCGCCCATGAGGTGAATGCCCTCCTCATGGTCGACATGGCGCATTTCGCCGGGCTGGTCGCCGGCGGTGCCCATCCCAGTCCGGTGCCCCACGCGGACTACGTCACGCTCACGACCCACAAGACGATGCGCGGGCCCTGGGGCGGGGTGGTCCTCTGCCGCAGCGAGTATGCCGAGGCGATCGACAAGGCGGCCTGCCCGAACATCCAGGGCGGCCCGCAGATGCACGCCATCGCCGCCAAGGCCGTCATGTTCAAGCAGTGCGCGCAGCCCGAGTTCCGCGACTATGCCCATCGTGTGGTGAGCAACGCCAAGGCGCTGGCCGCGGGTCTCATGCGACGGGACCTCGTGCTGACGACGGGCGGCACCGACAATCACCTCATGGTCATCGACCTCCGGCCGACCGGCCTGCGTGGGCGCGCGGTCCAGAGCGCCTTCGACGAGGTGGGCGTCACGGTGAATGCCAATGCGTTCCCGGGCCATGGCGGCTCGCCCTTCAACCCGAATGGAATCCGGCTCGGGACGCCGTCGGTGACCTCGCGGGGCATGGGCGAGCCCGAGATGGACGAGATCGCCGCACTCGTCCACCGGATGCTCACCGGCTTCGACGACCCGGAGGTTCGATCCGAGGTCCGCGAGCGCAGCCGCGCACTCTGCCTCCGATTCCCGCTGCCGTATCGGGACGCCCCTCCGGCGTGATCGGCACCGTCTCGCCATGGCTGACGGCGCTGCCGCCGTTCCTGGTGGCGGGCGCGGTCTGCATGGTGGCGGTCCCGGCATCGATGTGGCTCGCCCGCCGCACCGGCGCGGTGGCCGAGCCCGACGGCGATCGCCATCTCCACGAGCGAGCCACCCCTCGGCTCGGCGGCATCGCGATGTTCGCCGGCTTCGCCGTGGCGATCGCGATCTTCGGATCGGGCGTCACGGACCGCTGGCAGGTCCTCGCCGTGACGGGCGCGATCACGATCGCGATGGCCATCGACGACATCCTCGACCTCTCCTGGCTCAGCAAGCTCGTCATCGAGATCGGTGTCGGCGTGCTCACCGTGGTGCTCGGCATCACGATCACGACGCTCGCGGTCCCGGGTGTGCACTCGACGTCGGTCATCGATCTTCTCTGGCTCAGCGCGCCGGTGACGGTCGTCTGGCTGGTGGGCATGCAGGTGTCGGTGAACCTGCTCGACGGCGCCGACGGGGTTGCGGCCGGGGTGATCGCGATCGTGGCCACGGTCTGCCTGCTCGCCGCGATCAGCCGGATCGGCCAGGAGGGAGAGCTGCAGACCGGGGTCGTGATCCTGAGTGGCGCGGTCATGGGCTGCTGTCTGGGCTTTCTCGTCTTCAACCTGCCCCCGGCGCGCGTGTTCATGGGCGATTCAGGCAGCCATTTCCTCGGTGTCGCGCTCGCGGTCATCACCATCCTCGGCGTTGCCAAGGTCGTGGTCGGCCTCTCCATCCTCGTGCCGCTCATCGCACTCGGTCTGCCGATCGGCGACACGGCGTTCGCGATCGTCCGGCGGTCCATCGCCGGCCGGAATCCGGCGGCGCCCGATGCAGGCCATCTCCACCATCGCCTCCGTGCGGTGGGGATGACGCCGCTGGAGACCGCGGTCACCTTCTACCTGGTGACGGGCATCCTCGGCTGCCTGGCACTCACGATCTACGGGCACCACACGATCATCTTCATCGCGCTCGGCCTGCTCGTCGTTGCGCTGGTCGCGCTGGTCTGGCGGAACCGCCGCCGGGCGCCTCGCCTCCCTTTCGCAGTCGCTGAGGAGGGCGAGGTCCTCGTGGAGGGCCGGCGAACACGCCCAAGCCACATTCACCACAACGGAGACGCGGACTGAGCTCCCCCGCGCCTCGACAGCCGACTGGGAGTGAGCTCGTGGGCATGGGGATCGGCATTGCTGTCGCGTTGATCGTCCCGCTCCTGCTCGGCGTTGGCGTCGATCTGCTCCTGCACACGACCCCACTCGGCGTCCTCATCGGCCTCCTCGTCGGGATCACGGCCGCCTGCTACGTCGCATTCGGGCAGTTCAAGCGCTACATCTGAAGCAGCGCCTGACGCAGCACCGGGTCGTGCCGCTTCGTCCAGTTGATATCGTTGCCTTGGTTTGACAGTCCAAGTGAAGGCAGCGGGAGCAGAGGTGACCTCGGAAGGCGCATCTCCACGCCCGAAGACCGCCGCGAACGCGTTGCGCCTGGTGCGAAACGCCGCCTTCGTGTGCGCGGGTGCAGCGGTGATCGCGGCATTGGTGGGAATCGTCGTCGGGCATCCCGGACCGGGTGGCGCGCTTGCAACGGGACTTGCGATCGGCTCGATCAACGGGGCGATGGCAGCGAAATTGATCGCGCTCCCCATCCCGTTTCTCGCGACAAGCCTGCTGCGGATCATGACCTTGAGCCTGATCGGCATCGCGATCGGTCTCGCCTTCGGACTGGCCAACGTCTGGCTCGTCATCCTCGGCCTCGGGATCGCGCAGGTGGTCCTCGCCGCAGCCGCACTGCGTGAGCAATTGCGGATCACATGATCGTCGCCTCGCTCATTCCGCCTCCCGGCACGCATCCCATCATCCAGGTGTGCGGGCAACTCTTCTTCTGCACGTTCAACTACGACACCTTGATCTCGAGCGGGATTGCCGTTGTGGTCACGCTCGCGGTCGGTCTCGGGGTTGCCTACCGGCTCGGTCACGGCAAGCCTGGAAAGCTCCAGATGGTGCTGGAACTGCTGCTCAGCTACATTCGCGGGCTGGTCAAGGAGATGATCGGCGATGACGCCGGCTTCGTCACACCGATCGCCGCGACCATCTTTCTCTTCATTCTGTTCGCGAACTGGCTCGACTTCTTCCCATTGACGGCGCCGCTCGAGCCCGCTGCCGCAGACATCAATCTCACCGCGGCGATGGCACTCACCGTGATCCTCATCGTGCAGTGGTACAGCATCCACGTCCTGGGCTTCCGCGGGTACCTGCGCCGTTTCACCAAGCCGTTCGATCTGCCGATCTGGGCTCGAAGCTTGTACACGGTCCTCAACATCATCGAGGAGGTCGCCAAGCCGATCAGCCTCGCTCTCCGGTTGTTCGGCAACATCTTCGGAGGCCTCGTGATGGTGTTCCTACTCACGCTTGGCTACGTCGCGTTCGCGGGCTCATCGGTAGTGCAGACGGCCGCAACGCCGTTGTGGGTGGTCCTGCTGGTCGGTTGGAAGCTCTTCGACGTCTTCCTCATCGGCACGATTCAGGCGTTTATCTTCATGCTGTTGACCATCATCTATTTCGGCATGGCCCGTGAGGGACTCGAGGAAGAGCATCACGGCGCAGCAGCACACGCAACGAGTTGAGGAGAGACACCATATGAACCATGCACTGATCCTGATGGGAGCGTTGATCGCCGCCGGCCTTGCACTCGGCGGTGGCGCTATCGGCGCCGCCATCGGTGACGGTCTTGCCGGTAACGCGACCATCGCCGGAACCGCTCGTCAGCCGGAGGCGCAGAGCCGACTGCAGGTAACCATGTTCCTGATCATCGGACTCGTCGAGGGGATGTACTTCATCAACCTGGCGCTCGGCTTCTTCTTCATCTACGTCATCGCCGGCTGAGGACTTGTGACGATGCTGCTTGGAGCGACGTCCGATCAGACGGCGGGACTGCTCACGCCGAACGGGACGTTCTTCGCTGAGCTGATCGCTTTCATCCTGATGATCCTCATCCTCGGGAGGTGGGCGTATCCCGCCATCATGAAAGCTGCGACGGAGCGCGAGGACAAGATCGAAGCCGGTTTGAAGGCTGCGGCCGAAGCTGAGCAGCGCCTCGCGAACGTCCAGGTGCAGGTCGAGAAGACCCTCGAGGAGGCACGCTCCCAGGCTCGCGACATCCTCACCCGCTCGCACGGCGAGGCGAGTGCCGAGGCGGCAGAGGTGATCGCCAAAGGACGCAGTGACGCAGAGGCTCTCATCGACAGAGCGCGCATCGAGATCTCCGCGGAACGCGACCGCGCCATCCAGGATCTTCGCGCCGAGGTCAGCACGTTAGTGGTTGCCGCCACCCAGGAAGTCCTCGGGCGCGTCATCGACACCAAGGATCATCAGCGGCTCATCGACGAGGCGCTGACCAAGGTCGGCGACAGCGCTGCCTCGAAGGCGCAACAGAACTGACATGGTCCACGCCAGCGTGCTTGCCCGCCGCTACGCCGAGGCGTACTTCTCGCTCGCCCAGGAGGCGGGTGACATTGTGGGCTGGCGAACGCAACTCCAGGGTGTCGCTGAGACGCTTGGCGATCCGTCGATCAGCGATGCGCTCGTGAATCCCAAGACGAGCCTCGCCGACCGGGTGCGCATGGGCCTGCAGCTGCTCGACGGCGCCTCACCGCAGGCGCGCAACCTGGCCAGGCTGCTCATCGAGCGGCGTCGCGTCCCGCTCGCCACGCAGATCCTGTCGCACTACGACGTGCTCACCGACCGCGCGTCCGGTGTGGTCCGAGCGGAGGTCACCACGGCGGTGCCGGCGGATGCGTCCCTCGAGGCGCGCATCCGCGACTCACTCAGCAGGCAACTCGGTAGCGACGTGCAGACAGTCGTGCGCAGCGACCCTGCGATTCTCGGCGGTCTGGTGATCCGGATCGGCGACCGGGTCATCGACGACAGCCTGCGCACCCACCTTCAACAGCTCCAGGCAGCACTCGCCTGAGACGAGAGAGAGGAACCAGTAACTGATGGCCATACGCAGCGACGAGATCGGAGAGATCCTCAAGCAGCGAATCGCGAGTTTCGAGGCACCCGTGGTCGACGCCAACGAGGGCGTGATCACGTCCGTCAGCGACGGCATCGCCCGCATCTACGGACTCGATCGCGCGATGGCGGGCGAGCTGCTCGAGATGCCGGGCCCCGGTGGCGTCGGCACCGTGCTCGCCCTCGCGCTCGACCTCCGTGAGGACGGCGTCGGCGCGGTTATCCTCGGCCCGTACGAGCATCTGCAGGAAGGCGATGCGGTGCGCACCACCGGACGCATCGCGGAGGTGCCGGTCGGCGACGAGCTCGTCGGTCGCGTCGTCAACGCGCTCGGCGAGCAGCTCGACGATCGCGGACCCATCGAGACGGCACAGAGCCTGCCGACCGAGCGTGTCGCTCCCGGAGTCATCGAACGCGAGAACGTCGACACGCCGCTGCAGACCGGCCTCAAGGCGATCGAACTCGATGATCCCGATCGGCCGCGGTCAGCGCGAGCTCATCATCGGCGACCGCCAGACCGGCAAGACGGCCATCGCCATCGACGCGATCATCAACCAGAAGGACACGGGCGTCATCTGCATCTACGTCGCGGTCGGACAGAACGCGCAGAAGGTTGCGCAGGTGAAGGCGACGCTCGAGGCACACGGCGCAATGGCGCACACGATCATCGTCGCGGCCACCGCGTCGGATCCGGCGCCGCTGCAGTTCCTCGCGCCATACGCGGGGTGCGCGATGGGCGAGTACTTCATGCAGAAGGGCGGCCACGCGCTGGTCATCTACGACGACCTCAGCAAGCACGCCGACGCCTACCGCGAGCTCTCGCTGCTGCTGCGCCGCCCACCGTCGCGCGAGGCGTACCCGGGCGACGTCTTCTACCTCCACTCGCGGTTGCTCGAGCGCGCTGCGCGCATGAGCGACAAGGAGGGCGGCGGAACGCTCACGGCGCTGCCGATCATCGAGACCAAGGCGAACGACGTCTCTGCGTTCATCCCGACGAACGTCATCTCGATCACCGACGGTCAGATCTATCTCGAGACCGACCTCTTCAACGCCGGCATCCGACCGGCCATCAACGTCGGGCTCTCCGTCTCCCGAGTCGGTGGCGACGCGCAGACCAAGGCGATGAAGCAGGTCGCCGGTCAGCTGCGCCTCGACCTCGCCCAGTATCGCGAGCTCGCTGCCTTCGCACAGTTCGCCGCCGACCTCGACAAGGGCACGCGCGATCGCCTTGACCGTGGCCAGCGCATGACCGAGCTGCTGAAGCAGCCGCAGTACGAGCCGCTGCCGTTCGCCAAGCAGGTCATGAGCATCTTCGCGGGTGCGCGAGGCTACCTGGACGACGTCCCTCTCAACCGCGTGCGTGAGTTCGAGAAGAGCCTGCTGCGGTTCATGGACCAGACGCATCCCGAGATCGAGGCGGACATCACGAAGAACTCGCGCATCTCCGACGAGACGGAGCAGGCGTTGCGCGCCGCGATTGACGAGTTCAAGAAGACCTTCGCCGGATGACCTTCGTGACCATGACGCGGTCTCCGCGCCGCATGATCCGGGGCTAGGCGCACATGCCCAGCCTGCGCGATCTGCGGCGTCGGATCAAAGGCGTCCAGAACATGCGCAAGATCACCAAGGCGATGGAGCTCGTCGCCGCCGCGCGCATGCGTCGCGCGCAGGAGCGGGTGCTTGCCGCGCGACCGTACAGCGACGAGATCGCCAGCATCATGACCGAGCTGATGCGGCGGTCGCCGCAGTATCAGCATCCGTACCTGCAGGTTCGCCCGGTCGAGAAGCGGTTGATCATTCTGGTGACCGGCGACCGTGGACTCTGCGGCGCGCTCAACAGCAACAACACCAGGCTCGCGGTGCGCGAAGCGGCGCAATCGTCGGTGCCGGTGTCGTTCGTGAGCATCGGCCGCCGCGGTCGCGACGTGATCCGCCGTCTCCACCGTGACCTCGTTGCGGACCAGAGCATGCTCGGTGATCGCCCGACGATGGCGGATGTCCTCCCTGCGGCACGCGTGGCGATGGATCTGTACGAGTTGGGCGAGGTGCAGCAGATCGACATCGTCTACGCGCGGTTCATCAGCGTCGGACGCCAGCAGGCCACCATGCAGCGGGTCATCCCGGTGCACGCGCCGGAGGACGCCCAGGCTGTCAGGGCCGACTTCGAGTACGAACCGGATCCGAAGGACGTTCTTGACGCGCTGCTGCCCCGCTACGTGGAGGCGCAGGTGTATCGCGCCGTGCTCGAGAACGGCGCATCCGAGCAGGCCGCGCGCATGCTGGCGATGCGCAACGCATCCGACAACGCAAGCGAGTTCATCGACGACCTGACCCTCACCGCGAACAAGGTGCGGCAGGCGTCGATCACGACTGAATTGATGGAGATCGTCGGCGGCGCCGCGGCGCTCGAAGGCTGAGGAGAGAGAGATGGCAGTGGTCGACATCAAATCCGGGACCGGCGCCGTCGTGCAGGTGATCGGGCCCGTCGTCGACGTGGAGTTCACAACCGGCCGTCTACCGGAGATCCTCGACGCGCTCGAGATCGACCGCGAGAGCGGGCGCCTGGTTCTCGAGGTGCAGCAGAGCCTCGGCAACAGCACCGTCCGATGCATCGCGATGGACACCACCGAAGGGGTGCGTCGTGGCGACCCGGTTCGCGCGACCGGCGCGCCGATTCAGGTCCCGGTCGGGGAGGAGACCCTCGGCCGCATGTTCAACGTCATCGGTGAGCCCATCGACGGACTGGGTCCCTTCAAGGGAACCCAGCACATGTCGATGCATCGCACGCCCCCAGGAATCTCGGAGCAGTCGACCGAGTCGCAGATCCTCGAGACGGGCATCAAGGTCATCGACCTCATCTGCACCTTCTCGAAGGGCTCGAAGATCGGACTCTTCGGTGGAGCGGGCGTCGGCAAGACCGTCATCGTCATGGAGATGATCCGCAACATCGCGCGCGAGCACGCGGGCTATTCGGTGTTCGCCGGAGTCGGCGAGCGCACCCGTGAGGGGACGGCGCTGTACGGCGAGATGGAGGAGTCCAAGGTGCTCGGCCAGACCGCGCTGGTCTACGGGCAGATGAACGAGTCGCCGGGCGCACGCGCTCGTGTCGCGCTCACGGGACTCACCATGGCCGAGTGGTTCCGTGACGAGAAGGGCGCCGACACGCTGCTCTTCATCGACAACATCTTCCGGTACACGCTTGCCGGCGCCGAGGTGTCGGCCTTGCTCGGACGCATGCCGTCCGCAGTGGGATACCAGCCGACGCTCGCGACCGAGATGGGTGACCTGCAGGAGCGCATCACGTCGACGAACAAGGGCTCGATCACCTCGGTCCAGGCGGTGTTCGTGCCCGCGGACGACTTCACGGACCCTGCGGTCGCGACGACCTTCGGTCACCTCGGTGCGACAGTCAGCCTGAGCCGGTCGATCTCGGAGAGCGGCATCTACCCGGCGGTCGATCCGCTCGAGTTCGTTCAGCCGGTTGCTCGATCCGAACGTCGTCGGCGAGGAGCACTACCGCGTGGCGCAGGGCGTCAAGCAGGTGCTCCAGGAATACAAGGAGCTGCAGGACATCATCGCGATCCTCGGCCAGGAAGAGCTCACCGAGGATCAGAAGCAGACGGTGGGACGCGCGCGCCGCGTGCGCAACTTCCTGTCGCAGCCGTTCTTCGTCGCCGAGGTGTTCACCGGGCGCGAGGGCAAGTACGTGCCGCTCTCCGAGACGATCCGTGGCTTTGCGGAGATCCTCGACGGCAAGCACGACGACCTGCCTGAGGACGCGTTCTACATGTGCGGGACGATCGACGAGGCGGTTGCGCGCGGCGCCGACGCGAGCAAGGCCGACGCGCCGAAGGCGGATGCGTCGGCAGCGGCCGCCCCGGCGGATGGCGCGGCGGCGACCGCTGATGCGGCGACCGCGGAAGGGGCGTCTGCCGAAGCAGAGGCCGACGACTCCGCCACGGCAAATGCCGAGACGAAGGCCGAATAGGGCCCATGGCGAAGCTGCAGGTCGAGCTGGTCACGGCTGAGGGCCGGGTCCTCAGCGAGGAGGCCGACTTCGTGCTCGCACCGGGGGTCGACGGCGACCTCGGTGTCCTCCCACACCACATCCCACTGCTGACGCCGCTGCGCAATGGGGAGGTCACGGTCCGCAACGGCGACGCCGAGCACATCCTCTTCGTCGCCGGCGGGTTCCTCGAGGTGCTCCCGGACAAGGTCACGATCCTCGCGGATGCGGCGGAGCGTGCCGAGGACATCGACGAGGCCAGAGCCGAGGAGGCCCGCAAGAAGGCCCAGGAGTTGCTTTCGCAGGAGATCGGCAACTACGAGGCGGCGCTCGCGCTCGAGCGCGCCACGCTCCGGCTTCGCGTCGCCGAGGTCCGGCGCCGCCGACACGGCGGGCATCCGCCGGCGCAGTGACGTCGCCCCCCGGGCTCGATCTCGAGGCGCTCGAGCGCTACCTGGGACCCCGAGTCGGCGGGCTCGCCGGATCACTGCACGCTGAGGTGATCCCGGGGGGCCGGTCGAACCTCACGTACATCGTCGACGACGGAGAGCGCCGGTTCGTCGTGCGGCGTCCGCCGCTCGCGCATGTGCTTCCGACGGCGCACGACATGGCTCGCGAGTATCGCGTGCTCGCCGCGTTGCAGGACACGGGAATACCGGTCCCGCACGTCATCGCGCTCTGCGACGACGAGTTCGGTGATCGGCGCGCGGTTCTATGTCATGGAGTGGATCGACGGTCACGTGGTCCGCAACGCGCTGCCGGCGGAGTTTCCCGATACGGTCGAGACGCGGCGGGAGATGTCGTCCGCGCTCGTGGAGACATTGCTGCAGCTCCATCGAATCGACCCGAACGAGGTCGGGCTCGCCGATTTCGGCCACCCGGAAGGGTTTCTCGAGCGTCAGGTGCGGCGCTGGTGGCAGCAGTGGGAGGCGTCGAAGACGCGCGAGCTGCCGAGCATCGAGGAGTTGCGCCGCCGTCTGGTCGAGACCGTGCCCCCGCAGTCCGCGCCGGGGATCGTCCACGGCGACTACCGGCTCGACAACGTGATGTACGCGCCGGCGGATCCTGCGCGAATCGTCGCGGTCATCGACTGGGAGATGTGCACGATCGGCGACCCGCTCTGCGACGTCGGACTGCTCTGCGTCTACTGGGCCGACGACGCGTCCGAGGCGGCGGCGCGCACCCTGCACGGGCGCGCGATCACCGTCGAGGACGGCTTCTACAAGCGAGCCGATCTTCTGCGAGACTACGCTGCGGGCACGCAGCGCGACATGTCCGCTCTCGACTGGTACATCGCGCTCGGGGCGTACAAGCTCGCGATCATCGCCGAGGGCATCACCGCGAGGTTCCTGATGGGCATGACCGTCGGCGAGGGCTTCGAGACGATGGGGACGATGGTGCCGGCGATCGTGGAGAGCGGCCTGACCGCGCTGGCGCGACTGGAATCCACCGGAGGAGACTGACCATGGACTTCGAAGAGACGCATCGGGTTCGCGAGCTGCGCGAGAAGGTCTGGCGGTTCATGGACGAGCACGTCCGGCCCGCCGAGGAGGAGTACTGGCGCGGGTTCTCGGCGGAGACGATCCCGCAGCGAATCTCGCCGGTCATGGAGGAGCTCAAGACCGAGGCGCGCAGGCGCGGACTGTGGAATCTCTTCCTTCCCGACAAGCGGTTCGGCCCCGGCCTCACCAACCTCGAATACGGCGCACTGGCCGAGATCATGGGCTGGAGCTCGATCTCGTCCGAGGCGATGAACTGCTCGGCGCCCGACACGGGCAACATGGAGGTGCTCGCGCAGTTCGGCACTCCCGAGCAGCAGGAGACGTGGCTCAAGCCGCTGCTCGACGGTGAGATCCGCTCGTGCATCGGGATGACCGAGCCGGAGGTCGCATCCTCGGACCCGACGCAGCTGGCCACGCGCATCGATCGTGACGGCAGTGATTATGTCATCAATGGCCGTAAGTGGTTCACGAGCGGTGCCGCGCACCCCAACGCGAAGGTGATCCTGCTGATCGGCGTCACCCACCCCGAGGCCGAGCGTCACGCGCGCCACACCATGGTGCTGGTGCCGATCGACGCGCCCGGCGTGACCATTGTCCGCCAGCTGAAGGTCTACGGGTTCGACGACCCGGGCAGCCATTGCGAGGTGCTGCTCGAGAACGTACGCGTGCCGCAGAGCAACCGCATCGGCGACGAGGGCACCGCGTTCATGATCGCGCAGGCACGGCTCGGCCCCGGGCGCCTGCACCACTGCATGCGCCTGATCGGCGCGGCGGAGCGCGCACTGTCGCTGATGTGCGATCGGGCCAAATCCCGCACCGCATTCGGCAAGCGGCTCGCCGAGCAGGGCGTCGTGCGCGAGCAGATTGCGAAATCCCGCATCGAGATCGAGCAGGCAAGACTGTTGTGCCAGAAGGCCGCGTGGCTCCTCGACACGCAGGGAAGCCTCGGAGCGCGCTTCGAGATCTCCGCGATCAAGGTGGTCGCGCCGAACGTCGCGCAGGCGGTCATCGACCGCGCCATCCAGGTGCACGGCGGCGCGGGCGTGTCCCAGGATCTGCCGCTGACGCAGATGTTCGCCTACGCGCGCTCCGCCCGCTTCATGGACGGACCGGACGAGGTCCATCTCTCGATCATCGGGCGCGAGGAGTTGAAGCGCGAGGAGGGGCGAGCCTGACGACCTTTGAGGTGAGTTGGCCGCTCGGGCCGACCACTGTCTATGGCACGGTGGTGCAGCCGGAGGGAGACGGTCCCTTTCCAGGAGTGGTGCTGGTGGCCGGGAGTGGCCCGACCGATCGCAATTGGGAATCCCCACTCCTTCCCGGATCCAACGGCAGCGGTCGCCTTCTCGCGGAGGCGTTGGGGCGGGCCGGGTTCGCTTCGATGCGATATGACAAGCGCGCCTCCGGCCCCCACGTCCGCGAGACGATGCCGCTCCTGATCGGCGCCATGAGCATGCAGAGCCACGTCGATGAGCTCGCCGGGGCGGTGCGCACCCTTGTCGAGCAGCCGTGCACGCGCCGTGACCGGATCTTCGGCCTCGGCAACAGCGAGGGAACGCTCCACGTCCTCAACTACCAGCTCCATGACCCTGGCGTCCCTCTCGCCGGCCTGGTGCTGACCGGGCCGCCAGGGCGCTCGGTGGGCGCCGTCGCCCGAGCCCAGCTTGCCGCGCAGGCACAGGGCATCCCGAACGGCGCGCATCTGCTCGGTCTCTACGACGCCGCCATCGCGCGATTCCTGGCGGGCGAGCCGGCGGTCCCCGATCCGGCCCTGCCGGAGGGCGCGCGCATGTTGGTCGCAGGCCTGGAGAGCCCGTACAACCTTCCCTTTGCCCGTGAGTTGTGGACTGCGGATGCTGCAGTACCGCTGAGGGAGGTGCGCGTGCCAGTGCTCGTCGTTATCGGAAAGAAAGACCTGCAGGTCGACTGGCAGGCTGATGGAGAGCCACTGCAGCGCGCCGCGGCTGGCCGCCCCGAAGTCAGTTTCCTCTTTCCCGAGGACGCCAACCATGTGCTGAAGCACGAGCTGCGACCGCGCGTGGAACTCGCGCAGGCGGAGGTGATGTCTAACTACAACGCGCCCGACACGGCCCTCGACCTCGAGGCGGTCGCGGCCATCGTGGAGTGGCTCACAGCACGAGCGTAGGCATCGACCGGCGCGGCAGCGGTTCGCGGATTCGCGCCGATGAGCGTCGCAGAGCTCTCAGTAGCCGGTTGCGCCGTCGATGCGTTCGCGGAGGATGTCCGCGTGCCCGTTGTGGCGCGAGTACTCCTCGATCATGTGGTTGAGGATCCAGCGCATGGACACCTCACGGCCGGAACGCTGCTTGCCGGTTGCGTCGAGGGCACGGCGCGAGATGATCTCGTCGGCGCGCGCGCACTCGCTGCGCCATGTCTCGAACGTGATCACCACGTCGGCGGTGTCGACGTTGTTGAAGTCGCCGTCAGGGTCGTCCTCCGAGGAGTAGTGATCGGCGACGTCCTCGCCGGCGAGCGTTCTCCGGAACCAGCCGAGCTCGACGTCCGACATGTGTCGCACCAACCCCATGAGCGAGAGGGTCGAGGGTTCGGCCGACCGCGTGCGCAGTTGGTCAGGCTGCAGTCCTTCGCACTTTCGAGCCAGCGTCAGGCGCTGCCAGTCCAGGAAGCCGAGAAGCGTTGACCGCTCGTCGTCGTTGCGCGGGATCTCGTCGTATTCCACGGAAATACCCGGGTCTTGCGGTTACGCGACGGTGATCGCGCTGTTGAGGTAGACGTCCTGGATTGCGGTGAGGAGCTGCACACCATCGCGCATCGGCTTCTGGAACGCTTTGCGGCCGCTGATCAAGCCGGTGCCGCCTGCTCGCTTGTTGATCACCGCCGTCCGCACTGCCTCGGCCAGGTCGCCGGCGCCGATCGATTCGCCCCCGGAGTTGATGAGCCCGACACGGCCCGCATAGCAGTTGAGCACCTGATAGCGGCAGAGGTCGATCGGGTGGTCGGACGTCAACTTCGTGTAGACAGCCTCGGCCGTCTTGCCGAAGTTGAGCGCCACAAAGCCGCCGTTGGTCGTGGGCAACTTCTGCTTGATGATGTCTGCCTCGATCGTCACGCCGAGGTGGTTTGCCTGGCCGGTGAGGTCGGCGGCGACGGCGTAATCGACTCCGTCCTTCTTGAACGCCGGGTTGCGGAGGTAGCACCAGAGGACAGTCGCCATGCCGAGCGAATGGGCTTCGGCGAAGGCGCGTGAGATCTCCTGGATCTGCCGGTCGGCGCCGTCCGACCCGAAATAGATGGTTGCCCCCACCGCCACGGCACCGAGGTTCCACGCCTCCTTGACCGTGCCGAACAGGATCTGGTCGGCGCCGTTGGGATAGGTGAGGAGCTCGTTGTGGTTGATCTTCACGATGAACGGGATCTTGTGGGCCCACCTCCTCGAGACGGCGCCGAGGACGCCGAACGTGGAGGCCACCGCGTTGCAGCCCCCTTCAACCGCGAGCTCCACGATCTTGCCGGGGTCGAAGTACTCGGGGTTCGGGGCAAACGAAGCGCCTGCGGAGTGCTCGATCCCCTGGTCGACCGGGAGGATCGAGACATACCCGGTGCCGGCGAGATGGCCGTGACCGTAGATCGCGCTGAGGTTGCGGAGCACCTGGCTCGACCGGTCGGTCCCGGTCCAGACCCGGTCGACGAAGTCGGGCCCGGGCAGGTGGAGCATGGTCTGCGCAACGGTTTCGCAGCGGTGTTCGAGGAGGGACGCAGCCTGATCGCCGAGCAACTGCTCGACGGTGGTGCCGGTTGGAAGCGTTGCGGTTGCCATGATGTCTCCCGGTGCGGATCGGCGTTCCGTTCGGACGCCTGACCCTAATCTACTCGGTCAGCCGCCGCCGTCGAGTACGGTAAGCAGAGATGGAACTCCTGCGCATCCGTGGCGGGCGGCGGCTCGAGGGGAGCGTCGCGATCTCGGGCAGCAAGAACGCAGCCCTTCCGGTGATGGCGGCGGCGCTGCTCACCGACCAGCCGGTGGAGCTGGGCAACGTCCCGGACATCGAGGACATCTCGACGATGGCGCGGATGCTGGAGCACGTCGGCGTCGTCGTGGAGCACCCCGACCTGCACACCTGGCGCCTCGACTCGGCCGGCCTGAGTCGCACCGAGGTGGACAGTGACCTCAGCCGCAGGATGCGCGGGTCGTTCCTCCTCCTCGGCGCGCTGGTCGGTCGCGCCGGCGAGGCGAGCATCGCCAAGCCGGGCGGTGACGACATCGGCATGCGCCGGGTGGAGCAGCACCTCGAGGGTCTGCGTCTCATGGGTGCCGAGGTCGAGGAGCGCGACGGCGCGTACTTCGCCCGTGCCCGGCGCCTGCACGGCGCGCGCATCGCGCTCGACATGCCCACCGTCACCGGCACCGAGAACCTGATGATGGCGGCGGTCCTCGCCGAGGGGATCACCGTCATCAGCAACGCCGCCCGCGAGCCGCACGTGTACGACCTGGCGCGGTGTCTCACCGGCATGGGTGCGCACATCACGGGAGTCGGCACCGAGCTGATCGTCATCGAGGGCAGCGGCGGCCTGCTGCACGGGACCACGCACAACGTCACCGCCGACTACATCGAGGCGGGGACGTACATGATCGCGGCCGCGGCGACGTACGGCGACGTGGTCGTGGAGAACATGCGACCGAGCGACCTGCGCTGGTTGTTCAGCAAGCTTCGCTCGGCGGGGTGCGACATCGTCGAGGGAGCGCACCACGCGCGCGTGAGCTGCTCGAAGTTGCGGAGCGTCGACATGACGACGTGGCCGCATCCCGGATTCGCGACCGACATGCAACCGCAGTTCTGCGCGCTGATGACCCAGGCGACCGGGACGAGCGTCATCAGCGAAGCCTTGTACGAGAACCGGTTTCGGCACGTCGCCGCGCTCCAGCAGATGGGCGCGCGCATCACCGTCGACGGACGCAGCGCGGTGATCAACGGACCGGCGCGGCTGCGCGGGACGAGGATGAGCATTCCCGACATCCGCAGCGGCGCCGCACTCGTCATCGCCGGGATGTGCGCGGACGGCGTCACCGAGCTCGACAAGGTCTTTCATCTCGAGCGCGGCTACGATGACCTCGAGGTCAAGCTCGCGGGTATCGGCGCCGACATCGAGCGGGTCACCACAGACGAGCCCGGAACCGAGGTGCGCGACCTCACCGGTGTGATCGGCGACTGAGGTCACACAACCAGTGCTGGGCAAGAAGGTCGGCATCGACCTCGGCACCATGACGACGAGGATCATCGTCAAGGGCGAGGGGATGATCGGCAGCGAGCCCACCGCGGTCGCGATTCGCGGTGGTGAGGTGCAGGCCGCGATCTTCGGCGCCCCTGCCTTCGAATCCGCTGCCGAGGATTCCGAGCTCCGTCTGCGCCGCCCGATCGCGGGAGGGGAGATCGTCGATGCCACCGCCGCGCGGTGGCTCGTCAACCACGCGATGATCCGCGCCGCCGGCCGTCAGCGCATCTTCAAGCCGGACGTGGTCATCGCCGTCATGTCCAGCCTCGCGGGGTCTCAGCGGCGCAGCCTGCTCGAGGCAGCCGCGCTTGCCGGCGCCCGCACCGTGTACCTCCTCGACGCACCCCTTGCCTCGGCGATGGGGGCGGGGGTGCGGCTCAACGGTCCCAACGGGCACCTCGTCGTCGACATCGGGGCCGGCAAGACCGATATCGCGGCCCTCGCTCTCGAGGGGACCGTGAGCGGCCGCTGTCTCGCCGGTCATGGCGGAGAGCGTCTGCGCGGCTGCGTGGCCGACCACGTCCTCGTCGTGCACGGCGCCGTCCTCGACTCGGCAACGATCGAGGAGTTGATCGCCTCGCTCGCCCGGGTCGGTCCCCATGAGGAGCGACGCCTCGAGGTCATGGGCACCGCCGACGGCAGGGAGCAGCGGATCACGATCACCTCGACCGAGCTCGGGGAGTGCCTCGACGGCCACGTGCGCCCGATCCTCGCCGCGCTGGAGGCGGTGATCGCGGACACGCCGCAACGGCTGATCGGCGACATCAAGCGAGAGGGGATCGTGCTCTGCGGTGGTGGCGCCCGTCTCGAGGGACTCGACAGTGCGATGGCCGCCGCGACCGGGTTCGAGGTGCATCGCGACAGCCAGCCGCAGCTCTGCGCCGTCCGGGGGACCGGCTACGCGCTCGACAACCTGGACGTCCTCAAGCGCGCGCTCATGTACATCCGGTAGGCGGCCGGTCCGAATCTCAGACGGTCGCCTCGATCCCGGCGAGTACGTCCTCGACCCGGATCTGGTCCATGGTCGCCTCTCCCTGCGGGCTGTTCTCGTAGTGCGGAGGCGTCTGTGCCTGGACGACGCGATGCGCGCGTCCGTACGCGCCGCCCCGCGTCCCATCCGTCGGACCGAACAGCCCGACAGTCGGTGTCCCCATCGCGGCCGCGAGCTGCAGCAGTGGCGTGTCCGTGCAGATGAGGAGGTCGCAGCGCGCGAGCACGCCCGCGAGCGTCGGCAGATCGATCTCGCCCACGAGATCGGTCGCATCCGCCCGGAGGTCCATCTTGGTTCGCTCGGCGGCGTATCGATCCTGCGGCGAACCGACCAGCAGGATCCCGGCACCGTGACGCTGGGCGAGCTGATTCGCGAGGTGCGCCCACCGCTCCGGGTCCCACGAGGTCGCCGCAATAGGTGCGGCATAGCTCTCCGCGTACCCCGAGCCCGGCGCGATCGCGACCAGGAGCCGGCCATCAGCCAGTCCCGTGCCGTGGAGCACCTGCTCGGCGCGGCGCCTCGCATCCGGCCCGGGCTCGAAGACCGGGCTGTGCAGCTCTTGGTGGACGCCCGCGACCTGGGCGAGGCGCAGCCACGTCTGCGCACGATTTTCCGACCGTCCGGGCCGGACCCTGCCGGTCAGCAGCAGGCTGCGCGCGCCGCCACCGACCCCGCTGCGCTGCGCGACGCCCGCGAAGTACGCGGACGCGGCCGGCAGCGAGCCGGAGGTGCACAGGAACACCGCATCGAGGCGAAGGCCCCGGAGCGTGAGCCAGAGATGGACCCCACCGCTCCTGCTCCCCCGGAGCTGCGCCAACGGGATGACCCGGTCGACCGGCGGGATGCCGTCGGCGAGATCGGCCGCCGACGAAGGGCAGAGCAGGGAGATACGGGCGGTCGGGAACCCGGCGCGCAGGGTGCGGAGCAGGGGGGTCGACTGGAGGGTCTCGGTCACCCCGCCGTTGACGACGACCGCGATATCCACTCGGCGCACGGTATCGCCTGCGCACCCGATCGCGGCGATTTCGAGCCGGGGCGCGCGATCGCCGTCGCGGTGCAACCATATGAGCTGGATGAGTGCCTCGCTCGCCGGCCGCGATCTGCTCAGCATTGCGGACCTCAGCACCGACGAGATCATCGACGTCCTCGACCTTGCCGACGCGGCCAAGGCGGGACGGGATCTCGGACGCCCGCTCGCGGGCCGCTCGCTGGCGCTCATCTTCCAGCGACCGAGCAATCGCACGCGCGTGTCCTTCGAGGTGGCCATCCATCGCCTCGGCGGCCACCCGATCGCGCTCTTCAACCCTGAGGTGCAGCTTGGTGAGCGTGAGTCGGCGGCGGACATCAGCCGCATCCTCGACGGCTACGCCGACGGCATCGTCGCCCGCCTCGTGTCGCATCGCGACCTCGTCACCATCGCGGGCGCGGCGAGCTCGCCGGTCATCAACGCCCTGACGGACTCCGAGCACCCCTGCCAGGTGCTCGCGGACTGCATGACCCTGCGATCCGTCGCCGGTCGTCTCGACGGAGCGACCGTCGCGTACATCGGCGACGGCAACAACGTGTGCACCTCGTGGATCTACGCGGCCGCGCGTCTTCGCATCAACCTTCGTGTCGTCTGCCCGCCGGGCTACGAGCCGTCCGCGGCAGTCCTGCACCGGGCGTCGATGCTTCGCGACTCGAGCACCGCGTTCGAGCTCGGCCATGAGGCCGCTCCGGCGCTGCGCGACGCCGACGTCATCTACACGGACGTCTGGACGAGCATGGGGCAGGAAACCGAGCAGCAGCAACGGCGCGAGGACTTCGCGCCCCTGCAGGTCAACGACGCGCTCGTCGCGCTCGCGCCGCCCGACGTCAAGGTGATGCACTGCCTGCCGGCGCACCGCGGTGAGGAGATCACCGACTCGGTCATCGACGGTCCGCACTCGATCGTGTTCGAGCAGGCCGAGAACCGTCTCTGGGTGCAGCAGGCGCTGCTGGCGCTCATCTACAGCGACGACGGCGCCGGGGTGGCCGCATGAGCGACTTCCTGCGCAACGCGCACTTTTTCCTGCAGAGCCTCAGCTGGCGCGACGCCCTCGATGTGCTCGTCGTCGCATTCCTCCTCTATCAACTGCTCAAGCTCATCCGGGGCACGCAGGCGGTCCAGCTCCTGCTCGGCCTCGGCGTCATCTTCATCGTGGGATGGGCTGCACAGTTGCTCCATCTCCGCCTGCTGGAGTTCATCTTCAGCAACGGCACGCAGGCGATCGTCATCGCCGCGATCGTGCTGTTCCAGCCTGAGTTGCGCCGCGCGCTCGACCAGGTCGGCCGGCTCGGCACGGTGCGAACCCTGCTCGGGCGCCATTCCGAGCTCGCGTATGCCCGCATCGTCGACGAGGTGCTGCGTGCGGCCGGGTCGCTTGCCGAGCGCAAGGTTGGCGCGCTCATCGTCTTCGAGCGCGGCACCGGCCTCGAGAATCTTGCGGCGACCGGCGTGCACATCAACGGTGAGGTGACCGCGGAGATGCTCGCCACGATCTTCATCCCGGGATCGCCGCTCCACGACGGCGCGGTGATCATTCGCGAGAACCGTCTCGTCGCAGCCGGGTGTGTCCTTCCGCTCGCCGAGACGCTGCCGGGGGTCGGCCGCATGGGCACGCGGCATCGCGCCGCTCTCGGACTCACGATGCAGAGCGATGCGGTGGTGCTCATCGTCAGCGAGGAGACCGGGCTCATCAGCGTCGCCCACGACGGGAAGATCTATCGTGGCCTCGACCAGGCGACGTTGCACGAGATGCTGGTGACGCTGCTCGCCAAGGAAGGCGGCACAGGACGCACCGGCATGCTCCGTCCGCTGGCGCGTGTGAGCACCCTGCGCACGTTGGGGCGCCGCTCGCATCCGTGACACTTCCAGGCTTCATCCGGCGGAACCTTCGGCTCAAGGTGGGCTGTTTTCTCATCGCCTTCGTGACCTGGGTCGGCGTTGTGTACGCGGGCAACCCGCCGCAGACAAAGGTGATCCAGGTGGCGGTGCCGCAGAGCGCCGCGACCATCCCCTCCGCATTCGTCCTCGTGCATCCGGTGCAGAACCTGCTGGTGCGCATCGGCGGCGACCAGAACACCCTCAACACCCTCGATCCGAGGGTGATCACCGTCAACGTCGACTGGGCGGCGGTCGACCGCGTCGGCACCTACTCGATCCCCATCTCCATCGTGAACACCGACCCGAACATCGAGCTGATCGATGCGCCGACGTCGATCCAGGTCGACCTCGACGCGTTCGTCTCGGTCTCGGTCCCCGTGACGATCGTGGCGACTCACCCGCCGCCGGTGGGCTACCGGCCGGGGCCCGAGCAGGCGACCCCGGCGACGGTGGCGATCGACGGCCCCGCACACGAGCTTGCCGGCGTGCAGGCGCGCGTGACCGTCGATCTGAGCACACAGAAGGCGAATTTCCAGGCTGACCTGAGCGTGCTCGCGTACGACTCCAAGGGCAACCGTCTCAGCGACGTCGGGATCGAGCCCGGTGTCGTCAGCGTCAGCATCGCCATCGAAGCCGACGTCACCTCACGCACGGTGGCCGTCGTGCCGCACACCGTTGGATCCCCGTCGCAGGGGCACTACTTGACCGGCATCTCGTCCAATCCGCAGACGGTCGTCATCACCGGTCCCCAGGACCTCTTGAACGGCATCGACTCGATTCAGACCTCGTCGATCTTCCTGACCGGTATCACCGGCGTGTACACGTTGACGATCACCCTCCTGCCCCCGGCGGGAGTGACGGTCACCCCGAGCAAGGTGACGATCACGATCGACGTGGCCACGCTCCCGCCCCCGCCGACTCCGACACCGTCGCCGTCGCCGACGCCCGGGACGTAACCCCAGCCCTTCGCGTCCGTTCCAGAGAGGTCCTATGTGCGGCATCATCGGCTACGCCGGTCCCCGTCCCGCTGCTCCGATCCTGCTCGACAGCCTTCGACGGCTCGAGTACCGCGGCTACGACTCCGCCGGGATCGCGATCATCGATGCGTCGGGCGACGTCACCACGGTGCGCAACACCCACAAGGTCGACGACCTCGCCCGGCAGGTGGAGGCCGCGGGTGAGCCGACCGGCACCGTCGGCATCGGCCACACGCGTTGGGCAACCCACGGCCGCCCATCGGTCGAGAACGCGCATCCGCACCAGGACTGCACCGGCCGTATCCACGTGATCCACAACGGCATCGTCGAGAACTACCGCGAGCTGCGCGCTGAGCTCATGGCACGCGGCCACGAGTTCCTGAGCGAGACCGACACCGAGGTCGTGCCGCACCTCATCGAGGACAACTTCCACGGCGATCTCACCGCTGCGGTTCGCATCGCGCTCAACCGCATGGAGGGCGCGTGCGCCCTCGTCGTCATCTCCGCCGACCAGCCCGATCGCGTCGTCGGCGCCCGCGTGAATGCGCCGCTCGTCGTTGGGCTTGGACGCGGCGAGGTGTTCGTCAGCAGCGACATCACGGCGTTGATCCCGTACACGAAGCGCATCGCGCTTCTCGGCGAAGGCGAGATCGTCACCGCCACGCCCGACGGGATCAGCGTGGTGCAGCTCGACGGCACTGCCGTCGAGGCGCGGGTCGTCACCGTCGACTGGGAGGCGGAGCAGGCGCAGAAGAACGGGTATCCGCACTTCCTGCTCAAGGAAATCCATGAGCAGCCGGAGGCGGTTCGCAACGCGCTGCGCGGGCGCATCGACGACCTCGGCATGGTCGTGCTGCCCGAGCTCGGGCTCGAGCGGGGCCGGCTCGAGGCGGTGCGCGAGGTCGTGCTCGTCGCGTGCGGAACCGCCTGGTATGCGGCGATGGTCGCCGGCTACGCGATCGAGCATCTCGCAAAGGTGCGCTGCAAGGTGGAGGCTGCGAGCGAATTCCGGTATGGGGAGGCGCTCGTCGACGAGCATTCCCTGGTGATCGCCGTGTCGCAGTCGGGCGAGACGGCGGACACGCTCGCCGCGGTTCGCCAGGCACACCACGCCGGCGCTCAGGTGATCGCGATCACGAACGTGGTCGGCAGTGCGCTGGCGCTCGAGGCGGACGGCGCGCTGTACATGCAGGCCGGCCCGGAGATATCCGTGGCCGGGACGAAGACCTTCATGACTCAGCTGGTGTGCGGGCTCCTGCTCGCGCTCCGGCTCGGCGACGTGCGCGGCACGCTCGACGTCGACGAGCATCAGCGGCTCGTCGCCGAACTGCAGCACATTCCCGACCTGCTCACGCGGACCCTCGAGCTCGAACCGCTGCTCGTCGACCTGGGACAGCGGTTCGCGCACGCGCGCAGCGCGCTCTACATCGGTCGCGGCATCAACTTCCCGATCGCGATGGAGGGCGCGCTCAAGCTCAAGGAGGTGTCGTACGTGCACGCCGAGGGCTACGCGGCGGGTGAGCTCAAGCACGGTCCGATTGCCCTGCTCGACCCGGAGGTGCCCGTGGTCGCGATCGCGACCCGATCCGCCACGCTGCCGAAGATGGTGAGCAACGTGCAGGAGGTGCACTCCCGCGACGCGCCGGTGATCGCGCTCGTCACCGAGGGTGAGGATCCCTTCGATGCGGGCTTCGCAAGCACCATCCCGGTCCCCGCGTGCTCCGAGGTGCTGTCACCGATGATCAACGTGATACCCCTGCAGCTGTTCGCGTATCACGTCGCCGTGCAGCGCGGATGCGACGTCGACCAGCCGCGCAACCTCGCGAAATCGGTGACTGTGGAATAGTCGTCGTATGACGATGGTCGTGGGGGTCGACGTGACCGTGGTGGATCGCATCGCGGCCGCGCTGCGGCGCCATCCGCGGTTTGCGCAGCGCATCTACACCGAGAAGGAGCAGCGGTACGCCGCCGCCAAGCCCGAGCGATGGGCGAGCAGGTGGGCCGCCAAGGAGGCGGTCAAGAAACTCTACGGTTCGATGGGCGAACGCATTCCGACGTACAAGGACATCGAGGTTGTCCGGCGCCGTGGTGGGGCTCCCCACGTGCACGTGCGCGGCGAGCCGACCGATATCGCGCTGTCGCTGACGCACGATGGCGGCCTCGCAATCGCCGTTGCCATCAACCGTGTCGGTGGCCGGAGGCACGCGCTCCCGGACGCTCCGGACGGGCTCGTGCTCGCGGACCGGCCTGACGACGCCAACAAGGGCACGTTCGGTCGCGTCGTCGTGGTTGCGGGATCCAAGGACTTCACGGGCGCGCCCCGGCTGGCTGCGATGGGTGCCGCGCGCGGTGGCGCGGGGCTGGTCGAGGTCTGCATTCCGCAGTCGATCCACGCGATCGTTGCCGCAGGGTGTCTCGAGGTCATGCCGACGCCGTTGCCGGACGCGGGGACCGGCGTCCTGCACCCGGCGGCGCTTGCCACCATCCGCGAACGGCTGAAGGGGGCCGATGCGCTGGTCGTCGGGCCAGGACTCGGTCGCGCACCGGAGACGGTCAGCGCGCTCCCCGAGCTGCTCGTGGGTCTGCCGTGCCCGGCGGTCGTCGACGCCGACGCGTTGAACATCGTCGCTGCCTCGGGATTCGACTGGAAACAGTGCGAGGAGAGCGTCGTCATCACTCCGCACCCTGCGGAGATGGCCCGCCTCGCCGGGACTGAGACCAAGGCAGTGCAGGCGGATCGCCTCGCGACCGCCGAGGGGTATGCGAACCGGTACGGACTGGTGGTCGTGCTCAAAGGGGCTGAGACGCTGGTTGCCGCGACCGGGCAGCCCACGTACATCGACGGCCACCACATCGTCGCGCTGGCAACTGGTGGGACCGGTGACGTGCTGGCCGGCCTCATCGGGTCATTCCTCGCCCAGGGCCTCACCGCGCGTGACGCCGCCGTGGCCGGCGTCAGCGTGCACGCTCAGGCGGGTCTCATGGTCCAGGGCCGGCGTGGCCGGGCGGGCGCGCTCGCCTCGGATCTCCTCGACACGCTGCCGGCGGCTCAGGAACTGCTCCGGCAGGCCCTCGAGGCTGCTAGTTCCCGTAGATGAAGCCTTCGATCGACCCGTCGGTGTCACTGAGAACGCGGTAGTCGACCTCGTTCCATCCGGCGAAGTTCATCTCTGAGAGCTTGAAGTCCCCGGTCGGGATCCCGTCGGCCGGACCGATCGCCTCGACGTATGCCACGTGGCCGAGCGAGCTGGTCCCGTCGACGCCGGGCTTGAAGACGACGATCGCTCCCGGTATCGGCAGCGACCCTTCCTTGTATCCCATCTCCGCCGCCGCGACGTACCAGTCGCGCGCGTTGCCGAGCCACGGGACGCATCGACGCGTTGCGACGTAGTACGTGCAGAACCCGTACGCGAAGTGATCACCGCACGGCGCATTGCCGACATGCGGTCCGGCTTCGATGTATGCGATCTGGTTGTCGATGTTCGCGATTTCCGCTGCGATCTGGCGCGCGGGTCCGCTCAGGCCGGAGAACACCGTGTTGCGATTCTCGAGCACGACGAGGAGTTGATTGCTCTGCGCGGCGAGCGTTCCTTCAAGAGCACCCGCCTGCGCGACGTCGCGGCGGATGTTCGCCTGCTCGGTGGTGATCGCGCGGTTCGCATTCGCGAGCCGTTGCACCAGCGCGAGAACCTGTTGCGTCACCTGGTTTGCGGACTTCAGCTCGTCCATCGCCTGGTTGAACGACGGCGCGGCGAGCACCGCGGCCAGGACCTGATCGCCGCCACTGTTCTCGTACGTCGCCCGTGTGATCGCAGCGAGCTGCTGCTTGTCCTGCGCGACCGTCGCGTCATTGCTCGTCAGCTGACTGCTCAACGACAGCAGAGTCGCGTTCAGGTGATCGAGCTGCTTGCGCTCGTTCAGGACCTTCGTCTGCTGGGCGTTGAACAACGCCTCCGCCGAACCCACCGATCCACCCGCCGCTCTCAGGTTGGGCTGCATCGCGGCGAGCTCTGCGATGAGTTCCGCGCGCTTCTGCTGAAGCGCTGCGATGGCAGAGTTCGGCGCCTGCGTGGTGCCGTTTGCCTGACTGTTCGGGATGGTTCCGAGTCCGGTGGCCAGAAGGGTGATGACACCTGCGACGGTCAGGGCCACCTTCCGGCTCAACGTCAAAATGGGTGTCCTCCGTTTCCTTTTCTGCCCCGACGACCCCCTGCACGGGCATCGATCGGCGCGTTCCCCAGGCCGCACCTTAGCCGCCCGGGTGGACCGAGTGCAACTCAGGCGGTCGCGGCAACGGTACCCCGGAGGCCGGGCACGTATATTGCGGACGTGTGACGTTGGAGACGGAGCGGATGGCGGAACGGACGTTTGACACGGGTGGGCCGACCCTCTCGGACATGGGCGAAGGCGAGCTGCTCAAGACACTTGCGGAGATCGCCCGGGGCACATCGCCGTCCCTCGCGCTCGGCAGTGGCGACGATGCGGCTCTCTGGGCGCCGGAGCCCGGGAGGCAGCTGGCGCTCAGCCAGGATGCCCTCGTGGAGGGCGTTGACTTCCGGCGTTCCTGGATCACGCCTCGTCAGCTCGGGATGCGGGCGCTGGCGGTCGCGTTATCGGACCTCGCAGGCATGGGCGCCCAGCCCGCCTGGTGCGCCGCGACCCTGTGCGCCCCTGCGAGCACCTGCGCCGAGGACGTGATGGAGATCCAGCGAGGTCTGTGCCTTGCTGCCTCCTCGGCCGGTTGTGTGGTCGCCGGGGGCGATGTCAGCGCCATCGACGGACCGCTCGTCCTGGACATCTCGGTCGGGGGCACGGTCCTGCCGGACACGGCGCTCCGCCGGGATCGCGGCGGAGCGGGTGACGTGGTGCTCGTGACGGGACAGCTCGGGAGGGCGGCGGCCGGGCTCCGCCTCCTTCTCGACGGCGGGGATGACCTCTCCGATCAGGAGCGATCCTGGGTCGCCGCGCAGCTCGCCCCGACCGCGCGGATCGCCGAAGGTTTGCAGCTCGTGGCCGGAGGGGTGCGCTGCGGTGGCGACATCAGCGATGGATTGATCATCGAGATGGAGCGGATCACGGAGATGTCCGAATGCGGCGCCGAGATCTGGCTCGACCGGGCCCCCGTCGAGCCGGCGCTCGTGAACGACTTCGGCGCCGCCTGGCCCGATCTCGCGCTCGGGGGCGGCGAGGACTTCGAGCTCGTGGTGACCGTCCCCGCGGCGAATGTGAGAGCGCTGCTCGACGGCTGGCCGTCCGGTCTCGAGGCGCTGACCGTCGTGGGCCGCCTCCGCGACGGGTCGGGCGTGGCCATCCTCGACCACGAGGGCGGCGCCCGGCTACCGACTCCGCACACGAGCTCGCGGCACTTCGCGTGACGCGTCTCGACTCGGGGTCGCGCTGTGTGACGGAGGTGGACACCCTCGCGCTCGGGGAGCGAATCGGCGCGCGTGTCGAGCCCGGCGACCTGATCCTGCTGAGCGGGGAGCTTGGCGCGGGCAAGACCGTCCTGGTTCGCGGCATCGCGATCGGGATGGGCATCGATCCAGCGCTCGTTCGCAGCCCGACCTTTGTCCTCCATCACGTCTACCGGGCGGGTGCGAAGGTGCTCCATCACATCGATCTCTACCGGCTCGGCCCGAACGCCGACATCCGGCTCCTTGACATCGACGAGATGCTCGAAGCAGGCGGCGTGGTGGTCGTCGAATGGGGTGAGCATGCCGACCTCGTCGGGAAGGCGCAGGTGAGCGTCAGCGTCGCCATCGCGGACGGTGGCGCGAGGGTGTTCACGCCCCCTCCGGATGCGCCGGAACGGCTTCTCGGTGCCTGGATCGGCGGAGGCGGGGAGTGAGCGTGCTCGCCATCGACACGGCGTCGCGGTCGCGTGTCGTCGTTGCTCTGGCGACCGCCGAGGGGGACCTGATCGAAGGTGTCGTGCTGCAGGGTCGATCGGTGGGAACCCTGCTCCCCGAAGCGATCACCCCACTGCTCCCGAGGGTCATGCGCGCAGTGGTCGTCGTCACCGGCCCGGGGACCTACACCGGGGTTCGGGCGGGCATGGCCGCTGCGCTCGGCGTCGCGCAGGCGCTGGGACTCCCGCTGTACGGAGCCGGCTCGCTCGAGGTCGCGGCCAGTGCGCCGGCGCCGGAGCTGGGAGGCGCGTCCTGGGTGGTCGCCGACGCCGGCCGCGGCGCGCTCTACGTCGCGCGAAGGTCGGACGCGGGACACCCGCTGCGGGTCATGGCCGACGCGTTCGACGCCGGCGGGCAGCGCGTGTCGAGCACCGAGGCCCTTGCGATCGACGGGGTGGTCTCCCTCGATCCGGTTCGCGCCCTCGCCGCGGCAGTGGCGCTGGCACTCTCACGGCCGGCGCTCGACCCGATGGGGCTGACGGCGCTGTACGTCGACTGAGGTCGCGCGCGGAGCGCCCCTACAACCAGCCGTGCTGCTCGGCGGTGCGCACTGCCTCGATGCGGTTGCGCGCACCCGTCTTCTGTATCGCCGACGACAGATAGTTGCGCACGGTTCCCTCAGAGAGGAACAGCGTTGTGGCGATGCTCGCGATCGTCGCGCCGGCCGACGCGGCGTGCAGGACGTCACGCTCGCGTGGAGTTCAGCGGGTTCGAGCCGTCGCTGAGCGCCGCGGCAGCGAGGGCGGTGTCGATGACACGCTCGCCCGCGACCGCGCGGCGGATCGACACCGCAAGCTGATCGGCCGGCCCGTCCTTCACGACGAATCCCGTGGCGCCGGCCTCCATCGCGCGACGGAGATAGCCCGGTCGGCCGAACGTCGTGACGATGATGATCACGCACGCGGGCAGCGCTCGATGGAGGAGTGCCGCCGCCTCGAGACCGTCGATGCCCGGCATCTCGATGTCGAGCAGCGCGACGTCCGGCTTTGTCTCCCGGGCTGCGGCGACGACCTCGTCACCACGGGCAACCTGGGCAACGACTTCGAGGTCCTCCTCGAGCCCGAGCAATGTGGCGAGCGCGCCGCGGACCATGCCCTGGTCCTCGGCGAGCAGCACGCGGATCACGCGGCAGCCAGTGGGACGAACGCCTGCAGGCGGAAGCCGCCGTCGCTGCCCGGCCCTGCCTCGATGCGGCCGCCTGCCGCCGCGACGCGTTCGCGAAGGCCGTGCAACCCGCTGCCACCGGCACTCGCGAGGCCGCCGACTCCGTCGTCAACGATCGCGACCGTGTACCCGCCTTCGCCGGACGCGACCGATATCTCGCAGCGATGTGCGTGGCTGTGACGCAGGACGTTCGTGACGCCTTCGCGCACGGTCCACGCAAGCAGGCTGTCGACGGGGGCGGGCGGCGTGTCGCTGTCGCGGGAGAGGCCGAGCGTGATCCCCGCCGCGTCGAGCACATCGCGCGCACCCTGGAGTTCCTCTGCGAGTGAACGCTGACGGTATGCGGTGACGATCTCGCGGACTTCGGCAAGGGATGACCGCGCGACATCCTCCACCTCCGTGAGCGCAGCGGTGGCGGCCTCAGGATCGGTCTGCATGAGACGGCGCGCCACCTGGGCTTTCAACGCGATCACCGACAGGCTGTGACCGAGGATGTCGTGCACATCTCGCGAGATGCGCAGCCGTTCGTGGGACACCGCGAGGCGGGCGACCTCCGCGCGCGCCAGACGCAGCTCGATCACCGTTGCGACGAGCCGGCGGAACGCGAGCATCGTGAATCCGAGCGCGACCGTGAGAAAGGCAAGGAAGCCGATGTCGGACCATCCGTACCCGATCAGACGACCGGCGATGATCATGAACAGTCCGAGCGCGAGCAGGGTTGGCGTCAACCAGCTCCAGCGCAGCGTCCAACCGGCTCCGACACCGCAGTACACGAGGATCCCCGCCCACGCGCCCTGAAAGACGAGCACCAGGACGACTCCGATCGCGAAGAGCGCCGCCAGGGGGATGAGCGCGGGGCCCGTGACCTGCCGCGGCACCGACGAGAGGCAGATCCACATCGTCGTGAGATAGACGCCCACGAACACGGCGAGCGACAGCCACGCAAGCACAGCGCGTGCCGGGGAGTAGCCGGCGCCGAGGATGTCGCTGATCGGATATCCGAGGAAGACGAGCCAGATCGCCGCCCACGTAAGGCGCGCGAAGGGCGGCACCGGCCACGACATGCCGCGGGGGATCCCGGCGGCCGTCGCACTGCCCTGTTCAGACGCCATGGTCACGATGCTAGAGCCGAATCACGCAGGGCGCAGGGCGACCCTGGAGCATCGCGCCGACCAGCCCGCGCGCAACGGCCACGTCCGGGGGCGTGCCGAACACGGTGACGGCGCCCTCATCGGGCCGGGAACCGAGCCGGGGTCTGAACGATCAGGTCTTGTGTCATGCGTTCAGCCTGGGGCGAGCCGGACCTCGACGGTAGTGCTCCCGGTCAGCATCCGGGGATGACATCCGTCATGGGCCCCGCCCGTTCGCAGCGCCGCGGCTATGATGCGAAGACCAAACTCCACAGCCTCTTTCATGGTGTTCATGCAGGTCGTCCCTCGGCTCTCCGTCGAACCGATGCGCTACGAGGACATTGCCGCCGTGCAGGCCATCGAGCGTCAGGTCTTCTCGTCGCCGTGGCCGAAGAACGCCTATGCCAGCGAGCTGTCGCAGAACCGGCAGGCCTCGTACATCGTGCTGCGCCAGGACGGTGAGCTGGTCGGGTACGCGGGTCTCTGGCGGGTCGCGCTCGAAGCGCACATCACAACGATCGGCGTGCGTGCCGGCGACCATTCCAAGGGCTACGGCACCGTGTTGTTCGCCGCGCTGGTGCAGCGCGCCTACGCGCTCGGCGCGCGCTGGATCACGCTCGAGGTGCGCGACAGCAACGACCACGCGATCCGGTTGTACGAGCGGTTCGGGTTCAAGGCGATCGGGCGACGCCGCGGCTACTACACGGACAACGGCGAGGACGCGGTGATCATGTGGAGCGACAGCATCCACGCACCCGGGTTCAAGCGCGGATTCAACGCCATCCTGAGCGGGATCGACGTTGCGGGTGTCGGCGGCGGGCCGTCGATGGAGTACCCGTCCGCCTGAACCTCCTCGCCATCGAGACCTCCTGCGACGAGACCGCGGCGGCGGTGCTCACCGAAGGGCGCGACGTGCGTTCCTCGGTGGTGTCGTCACAGATCGCGCTCCATGCGGCCCACGGCGGCGTCGTCCCCGAGCTTGCGGCGCGGGCGCATCTCGAGGGCCTCTCGACCGTCGTCGACACCGCGCTTGCCCCAATCCCGGGCGGATGGGCCGGCATCGACGCAGTCGCGGTCACGCGTGGGCCGGGGCTCGCGGGGTGCCTGATCGTCGGCACCATGTACGCGACCGGCGCGGCGCTGGCACGGGGGCTCCCGATCGTCGGGGTGTCCCACCTGGCCGGTCACGTGTACAGCGCCTGGCTCGCCGACCCCGACCTCGAGCCTCCGTATCTCGCGCTCCTGGTCAGCGGCGGACACACCGAGTGCGTCGTCCTTCGCGAGCACGGAGTGGCCGAGCGGCTCTCGGCGACCCGCGACGACGCCGCCGGCGAAGCGTTCGACAAGGTTGCCCGGTTGATCGGGCTCGAGTATCCGGGTGGCCCTGCGATCCAGCGGGTGGCGGTCAACGGAGATCCGAAGCGCTTTCCGCTGCCGAGGACCCGGCTCGACGGGGCCTTCTCGTTCAGTGGTCTCAAGACGGCGGTCCGGTACCTGGTTCGCGACCTCGGAGACAGCGCGTTGACACCGGCCGGCGTGCCAAGGGACCCGCAGGTGGTCGCCGACCTCGCCGCGAGCTTCCAGGTCGCGGCCGTGAACCAGCTGGTGACCGGGCTCGCCGCCGCGGCCGACCGGTGCGGGGTCTCGACGATCGCCGTGGTCGGCGGTGTCGCAGCCAACCGCGCGCTGCGCGACGCCGTCGCCGCGCGGTTCAGCGGCTTGCGGGTCGTGATCCCGCCCTTCGATCTCTGCACCGACAACGCCGCGATGATCGCGGCCGCCGGCTGGCATCGCCTGGCCGTCCACGGTCCCGACGCGGCGGGCTTCGACGTCGACCCTTCCCTTGCCGAGTGCGCGTAGTGTCCGCCGATGTGAACGCCGAGGATGCGCACGCACACCGCTCGGAGACGTCAGAGCGATATCTCGAAGCTATCTACTACATCCAGCACGAGGGCGAGGTCCCGCGTCCAGGGCGGCTGGCCGAATGGCTCGGGGTCAGCGCTCCGACCGTCACCGTGTCATTGCAACGCCTTGCCCGGGACGGTCTGATCCGCATCGCCGGCGACCGATCGGTGGAGCTCACCGACGCGGGCGCGGATGCCGCCGCGACGATCGTGCGCCGGCATCGCATCGTGGAGCGGTGGTTGACCGACGTTCTGGGCCTCGACTGGGCGGCGGCGGACCTCGAGGCGCAGACGCTCACCCATGGCATGTCAGTGACCGTGCTCGACCGGCTCGACGAACAGCTCGGTCATCCGAACACGTGCCCGCACGGCAACGTGATCCCGGGCCGGACCCCGCCGGCGGGACGCGGCCTCATGCGGCTTGTCGACCTTGCCGACGGCGAGAGCGCCAGGGTGGCGCGGATCTCCGAGGTGGCCGAGCACGAGGCACCCCAGCTGCTGCGCATCCTCGATCAGCGCGGGATCATCCCCGGCATCGAGGTTCGGGTCGTGGCTCGCGAACCCGCCGGTTGGACACTCCGGGCCGAGGGGAATGATGAGGCGACCGTCGACGCCGGCACCGCACGCGCGGTCTGGGTGGAGGCACCCGCGGGTCGTTAGTTTAGGCTAATCTAACGCACCGCTCAGACACCAACCACCTTCCACGGAGGCCGTGACATGGTCGGGAGCCTGCTGATCTTTGCGCGGGAGGGGCTCGAAGGGACGTTGATCTGCTCGATCCTCCTGACGTACCTGGCATCTGCAGGCAGGCGCGACCTCTTCCGCTACGTGTTCGCCGGTGCTGGGCTCGCGGTGGTCCTTGCGACTGCCGCGGGAGTGGTGCTCTGGGTCGTCACCCGCGACGCGTTCATCGGATCGAACGCCCAGGCATGGTTCGAGACGGGTGTTTTCGCAGTCGCGGTCACCGTGCTGACCTACATGACCTTCTGGATGCGCCGCCACAGCAGGAGCCTCGGCCGCGAGCTGCGTGAGAAGGTTTCAGACGCCGTGAGCGGTGGCTCCGGGATCGCCCTCGGTCTCATCGCGTTCGTCACCGTCGGGCGCGAGGCAGTCGAGACCGTCATCTTCCTGCTCGCGATCGCGTACCAGAGCTCGCCGCTGCAACTGGTGATCGGCGCCGTGATCGGACTTGCGATTGCCCTCGGCGTCAGCTACGCGATGTATCGCGTCGGCCTGCGGATCAATCTCGGTCGTTTCTTCGCGATCGTCGGCAGCCTGCTCATGGTCGTCGCCGCCGGCCTGCTCGCGGACGGTGTCCAGAATCTGCAGGGGCTCGGCGTCCTACCCGGGGGGTCGATGACGCTCTTCAACGTCAGCGGGAGCCTCCCGGACGACACTGGAATCGGCGATGTGCTCCACGGCCTGATCGGCTACAGCGCGGAGCCGACAGCGCTGCAGGCAGCGATCTGGGCAGCGTTCCTGGTCATCGGGCTCACCCTCTTTCTTCGGCCGAAGCGACGACCGGTGAGCCGTCCGCCGGCATCTGCCGCCGCCGTCTGACATCGAGAGCCGCCCGGCGCGCCGGGCTTGCGCGATTGGCACTCGAGTCGCTAGAGTGTTAGCAGTCACCTACTAAGAGTGCTAACCAGCCCAGGAGGTCTTCCGTGTCCCTCAACCTTCGCCCCCTCGCAGATCGTGTGGTCATCAAACCCGTCGAGCGTGACGAGATGACCAAGAGCGGCATCGTGCTCCCTGACACCATCAAGGAGAAGCCTCAGGAAGGCATCGTCGAGGCAGTCGGCAACGGTCGCTACAACGAGCAGACCGGTGTGCGCGTCGCCCTCGATGTCAAGGTTGGCGACCGCGTGATGTACGCGAAGTACGCCGGAAGCGAGGTCAAGATCGACGACGTCGAGTACCTGATCCTTGGAGAGAAGGACATCCTCGCGGTCGTCGAGAAGAACGGCAACAAGAGCTAGGCAGGGGACATGCCCGCCAAGCAGCTTCGCTTCGAGGCGCCCGCGCGAGCCGCGCTGGCACGCGGCGCCGCAGTCGTCGCAGACACGGTCGCCGTGACACTCGGGCCACGCGGCCGCACGGTCGTGCTGGACAAGAAGTTCGGTCCACCACTGATCAGCAATGACGGTGTCACGATCGCGCGCGAGATCGAGCTCGAGGATCACTTCGAGAACATGGGCGCGCAGCTGCTGAAGGAAGTTGCGATCAAGACCAACGACATCGCCGGTGACGGCACCACCACCGCGACGGTGCTGGCACGCGCGATGCTCGACGAGGGATTGCGAAACCTCTCCGCCGGCGCACCGCCGAACGAGCTCCGGCGCGGCATGATGGCCGCGTGCGACGCCGCCGTGGCGTCGATCCGTTCGCGGTCGCATCCCGTCAAGGGCGGCGACGACATCCGGCGCGTGGCCACGATCAGCTCCGGCGACGAGACGATCGGCGACATGATCGCCGACGCGTTCGACAAGGTGGGCAAGGAAGGCGTCGTCTCGGTCGAGGACGGCACCGGCATCGACACCGAGGTCGAGGTCGTCGAGGGGATGCAGTTCGATCGTGGCTACATCTCGGCGCACCTCGTCACCGACACGCAGAACATGGAGTTGGTGCTGTCCGACGCGCGAATTCTGGTCACGGATGCCAAGATCTCGTCGGTTCCGGACCTGTTGCCCAGCCTCGAGCTGGTGATGCGCGCCGGGCGGCCACTGCTCATCATCGCCGAGGACATCCAGGCGGAGGCGCTCGCGACGCTTGTCGTGAACCGCGCACGCGGGACGTTCAGCGCCATGGCCGTGAAGGCCCCGGCATTCGGCGAGCGGCGTGACGCGATCCTCCAGGACATCGCCGTGCTGACCGGCGCGACGGTCATCAGCGAGAAGACCGGTCTGCGGCTCGATGCCGTGCGCGACGAGCACCTGGGTGTCGCGGGCCGCGTGACGGTCACCAAGGACGACACGACCATCGTGCGTGGTGGCGGCAGCAAGGCTGCCATCGACGGACGCTGCGCCGAGATCCGGCAGCAGATGGAGGAGACCACCTCGGAGTGGGACCGCGAGAAGCTCCAGGAGCGCCTCGCGCGGCTCACCGGTGGTGTCGCCGTCGTGAAGGTCGGGGCGGCAACGGAAGTGGAGATGAAGGAGCGCAAGTCGCGCGTCGAGGATGCGCTCGCCGCGACCCGCGCCGCGATCGAGGACGGCGTCGTCGTCGGCGGTGGTGTGGCACTGCTGCGTGCGATCCCGGCGATCGATGCGCTCAAGCTCGAGGGCACGGAGCGGATCGGCGCGGACATCGTGGCCCGAGCACTGCGCGAGCCGCTGCGGATCATCGCCAGCAACGCCGGCCTCGAAGGGCAGGTCGTGGTGAACCAGGTCGCCGAATCAAAGGGTGACGACGGCTTCGACGCCCTGAGCGAGACGTACGGCAACCTCATCGAGCACGGCGTCATCGATCCGACCAAGGTCGTCATCTCGGCGTTGACCCATGCGGTCTCCATCGCCACCATCGTGCTCAGCACCGACGCGCTGATCGCCGACGCCCCGGAGCGGGAAGAGGGCGCGCCCGGCGGCGGCCACTCCCACGGCGGTGGCATGGGCGGGATGGGTGGCATGGACGACGACGACATGGACTTCTAGAGGTCGATTCACAGAATCGCGCCGGGTCGGCGGTCCGTGACCGCGGGCGCTGTCGTACCGTTGCCCTGGTCATGCACCCCTTCCACGTGACGCCGGCGAGGCGCTGACATGTGCGGCATCGCCGGTTTCTGGGGACCACCGGACAGCGCGCTGCTGGCGGCCATGACCATGTCGCTGCGGCATCGCGGTCCCGACGATGACGGGCACTTCGAGGATGCGGTCGCATCGCTCGGCTTTCGCCGCCTCAGCATCATCGACCTCGAGCACGGCGCTCAGCCGATGTCGATGCACGATGGCCGTCTGCAGATCGTCTACAACGGCGAGGTCTACAACTTTCGCGAGCTGCGCGCGGAGTTGGAGCCGCTCGGGCACACGTTCCACACGACCTCTGACACCGAGGTGGTGCTCCACGCGTATGCGCAGTGGGGCACGGACTGCTTCCGCCGCTTCAACGGCATGTGGGGACTTGCGATCCTCGACGAACGCTCGACATCCCCGAAGCTCGTGCTCGCTCGCGATCACTTCGGCATCAAGCCGCTGTTCTACGCGCGCCATCACGGCCGGGTCGTCTTCGCGTCGGAGATCAAGGCGATCCTGCAGGACGAGTCGTTCCCGCGTGAGGTCGACGAGCAGCAGATGTATGAATACCTCCGCTTCGGGCTCTTCGACCACAACGACGGCACGTTCTTCCGCGGCATCCGCCAGGTTCCCGCGGCCGCCTTCGCGGTCGTCGAGGGTGGCGCGATCTCCGAGTCGACCTACTGGACACCGCGTCTCTCCGAGGACGGCGACGCGAGTCCGGAGACGTTTCGCGCCATGTTCGAGCGCGCGGTGCAGCGCCGGCTCGTCGCCGACGTGCCGGTCGGCATCTGCCTCAGCGGCGGGCTCGACTCGTCGTCGATCTGCACCGTGATGGCCCGCCAGCTCCATGACCACGTCCCCGACACGGAGTCGCTCGGCGACCGTCTCAAGACGTTCTCCGCGGTGTTTCCCGGCGATCGCATCGACGAGAGCCGCTACATCAAGAGCGTCCTCGACGTCACCGGCGCCGACAACAGCACCGTGCATCCGACCGACCAGGATTTCATCCGCGAGCTGGAGGCATGGGTCTGGCACATGGAGGAGCCCATGGTCTCGTCGGCGCCGTTCGCCATGTGGATGGTGATGCGCCTCGCGCGGAAACAGGTCACGGTGACGCTCGACGGGCAGGCGGGCGACGAGTTGCTTGCCGGATACGACCACTACCCGTACGTGCTGCTCCGCCAGCTTCTGCGCGAGCGGCGCTACACGGAGTTCGCGCACGAGGCGTGGCTCTTGCGAGACATCGTCGGGCCGCTGGTGCGACGGCGGCTTCGCGAGCGCGGCCAGCGTGTCGATGTCGGAGCGCTCCTCGCTCCGTCGTTCACGCGCGGTCGCAAGCCACCCGAAGACGATCGGGTCGCGGACGACCTGAAGCGGCGCCTGCTCCAGGACTTCCGCACCTATAGCCTGCCACCGCTGCTCCGCTACGAGGACCGCGCGTCGATGGCGCACTCGCTCGAGGCGCGCCTGCCATTCCTCGACCAGGAGCTCGTCGACTACATCCTCACCCTGCCGCGCAGCGCGATCATCCACAACGGCTGGACGCGCGCGATCGTGCGCCAGGCCCTGCATGGTGTGCTCCCCAAGGCGGTGGAACGGCGCCGCAAGAAGATCGGCTTCACGACGCCGGAATTCCGTTGGTACCGGCGGCAGCGCGCGGTGCTGCAGAGCCTCATGCGGTCGCCGTCGTTTCGTGCGCGGCCGTACTGGAAGGCCGCGGCCGTCGCCGAGGGATTCCGTCGCGCGTGTGCCGGCGACGTCGAGGAGTCGATGTTCTTCTGGCGCGCGGTCAACGCGGAGGTCTGGTTGCGGGTCTACATCGACGGCGCCACGCGGGCGCTCGACGATCAGAGCTACCAGGGAGGCTTCGTCGCGCGGGGCGACCGCGCCACGGCCGCAAGGATCGCGGGTGGTCAGGCGTTGCTCGACGGCGCTCGGCTCAACTGGGGCCGTCATCTGTTTCTCGAGGACAAAGGTCGGATCTGGGCGCGATTCCCGGTGCGCTCGTCGTTGATCAAGCCCGGGACCGATCTCATCGAGGTCATCGCGGACAGCCTCGAACGGTTCCAGCAGGGTGGCGTGGCCGTCGAGGACGGAGACGTCCTGCTGATCAGCGAGAAGGCCCTGGCCATCAGCCAGGGCAGGTCGTACCCCATCGATGAGATCCCGGTCTCGCGGATCGCCGGGCTGCTTTCCCGATACGTCAGCCGCGAGCCGACCGGCGTCGGGCTCTCGCATCCAACCACCATGCAACTCGCCATCGACGAGGCAGGGCTTCCGCTGATACTGCTCGCGTCGGCCGCTGCCGCGGTGACACGGCCGTTCGGCATGCGCGGGGTCTTCTACCGGATCGCCGGCCACGGGGTCAACGCGATCGACGGACCGTCGTCGCTCAACCTCCCGCCCTATGACAAGTGGGCGACCAAGTCGCCGCTCGATCCTCCCGGCGAGGCACTCCGCATCGCGGCAGAGGTGCGCCGTCTCACGGGTCGCCGCGTCGCGATCGCCATCATCGACGCGAACGACATGGCCGCGGAGGTGTTCGCGACGGTCGGCGTCGATGGCGCGTCAGTTCTGGCCATGATCGCCGACAACCCACTCGGTCAGTCCGATGAGCAGACGCCTTTCGGGCTCGTGCGCCGTGTCTCGATCGCGCCGGCGGCCACCACGCCGGCTCGCGATCCGGTGCCTGTCGGAGCGTGAGCACAGCCGGCCCCGACGCCCTGCGCTGGGTGGAGATCGACGTCGACGCGCTGGCGGGCAACGCCGAGGTGATCTCGACCCTGGTCCGTCCGGCGCAGCTGATGGCGATGGTGAAGTCGAACGGGTACGGCCACGGTCTGACGATCGCCGCGCGGGCGGCCATCGAGGGCGGGGCAACGTGGCTCGGCGTCTACACGCCCCAGGAGGCGCTGGACCTTCGCGCTTCGGGGGTCCGTACGCGGGCGCTCGTCCTCGGGTGGAGTTCCTCCAGCATCACAACCGGGGCTCATCGAAGCCGGCGTCGACATGAGCGTCTTCGACGCGGACGGCGTCCGGGGGATCGCCGCGGCGGCTGCGTCTACGGGCGGACGCGCACGCGTCCACGTCAAGATTGACACCGGGCTCCACCGGCTCGGCGCCCTTCCCGAGACGGTGGAGTCTCTTGCCACCGCGCTGCGCGCCGAGCAGGACCGAGTCGAGGTGGCGGGGGTGTTCACGCATTTCGCGGACTCGGGCGGCGATGCCGCGTTCACCATCAGCCAGAACACGCGGTTTCTGGAGGCCGCGGCGGTTCTTCACCCGGTGGCGCCGAACGCGCTGCTGCACACCTCGGGGAGCGCGGCAGTCCTCGCGCACCCGGCGATGCACCATGACCTCGTGCGGGTCGGGATCGCCTTCTACGGGTATCCGCCGCTGCCGGGCCCGGCGTCGTTGCGCCCGGCGATGAACGTGTTCTGCCGCGTGGCCCAGCTGCGCACCGTCAAGCCGGGCGAGACGGTCGGCTACAACCGCACCTGGCGTGCCGATACACCGCGTCTCATCGCCACCGCGACCATGGGCTACGGGCAAGGACTGCCGCGCGCGCTCTCCAACATCGGGCACGTGGCGATCCGCGGTCGCCGAAGCCCGATCGTCGGTGTCGTGAGCATGGACCAGGTGACCCTGGACGTCAGCGAGGTGGACGGCGTCGCGGTCGGAGACGTCGCGATGTTTCTCGGCGAGCGCGATGGTGTGCGCATCGGCGCCGACGAGGTGGCGGACCTGTCGGGGACGTTGCCGCACGAGATTCTCTGCGGGATCTCGGAGGGCATCCCGCGGCTTCCTGGGGTCACGCCCGCTGCGCTACCGTGAGAGGGTGAGCCGCCCGGTCCGCATCGCCGTCGCCCAGTACGAACCGCACGTCGGCGATCTCGAGGGAAACCTGTCGCAGGCGGTGCGCTGGGCGACGTCCGCCGCGTCCCAGGGCGCCGACCTCATCGTCCTTCCGGAGCTCGCCTCGAGCGGATACGTCTTTGCCAGCGAGGAGGAGGCGCAGCGCTCCGCCGAGGATCCTGACGACGGAGGGTGGGTGCGCGCGTTGCGCGACATCTGCGCCGCGCACGACTGCTACATCGTCGCCGGTCTCAACGAGCGCGACGGCGACTGCCGGCACAACAGTGCCGTGCTGGTCGGGGCGTCGGGGCGCATGGCCACATACCGCAAATTGCACCTGTACTTCGACGAGCAGTCGTGGTTCGAGCCGGGTGTCGAGCTGCCGATCGTGGACCTGCCTTTCGGCCGGGTCGGCATCATCATCTGCTACGACCTCTGGTTCCCCGAGCCCGCTCGCGCGCTGGCGCTTGCGGGTGCCGAGATCATCGCAGTGCCGACCAACTGGGTGGCGTCGTTCAAGCGCACGGTCTGGGACGACCGCGGCTACTGCCAGGGCGACTACGTGGCGATCGCGACAGCAGCGCAGAACGGCGCGGTGATGGCCTGCGCGGACCGGATCGGCGTCGAGCGCGACGTCACCTTCATCGGTGCATCGATCATCGTCGGCGCCGACGGCTGGCCGGTGGCCGGACCCGCGAGCAAGGACCAGGAGGAGTTGCTCATCGCGGATGTCGATCTGGACTCCGTCGATCGCGCGCGACAGCGCACGCCGCGCAACCATCTGCTCACCGATCGACGGCCGGACGCGTATCGCGCCGCGGCGGGGCGACCGGCGCCCGCGACCGGGGCGCCCGTCTGAGCGCGACGATCGGGGCGACGGCCCTGCTCGAGGGCCTGAATCCGCCGCAGCGCGAGGCAGTTGAGGCCCCGGACGGCCCGTTGCTCATCTTCGCGGGGGCGGGGAGCGGCAAGACGCGGGTGCTCACCCACCGGATCGCCTACGTCATCGCGACGCGCCGCGTGCGGCCGGACGAGATCTGCGCTGTCACGTTCACGAACAAGGCCGCACGCGAGATGCGTTCGCGTGTGGAGCAGCTGATCGGCGACAGCATCAAGGGGATGTGGCTTGGGACGTTCCACTCTCTCGGAGCGCGCCTGCTGCGCCGCGAAGGGGACGCGATCGGTGTGCCGCCGGGGTTCACGATCTACGACGAGTCCGACCGGCTCTCTGCGCTGCGCAACGCGATCCGCGCCGAGGGTATCGACGAGAAACGCCTGACGCCGAACCGCGTGGCACACGCGATCAGCGCAGCAAAGAACGAGCTGCTCGACGCTCGGGACTTTCAGGCGCGCGCGACTGGGCCGATGGAGGAACAGATCTCCCGCATCTATTTCGCCTACGAGCGCGAGCTGGACGAGGCATCGGCGCTCGACTTCGACGACCTGCTGCTGCGTGCGTTCTTTCTGCTTCGCGATGTGGAATCGGTTCGTCAGTACTATCAGGATCGATTCCTGCATCTGTTTGTGGACGAGTATCAGGACACGAACAAGGCGCAGTACGAGTTGGTAAAGATTCTTGCGGCGAAACATCGGAATATCACCGTGGTCGGCGATGACGACCAGGCGGTGTACGGCTTCCGGGGCGCGGACGTGCGCAACATCCTTTCGTTTCAGCACGACTTCCCTGACGCGATGAAAGTGGTGCTGGAGCAGAACTATCGCTCCACGCAACCGATCCTCGACATCGCGCATTCGGTGATTCGCAACAACGTGGAGCGTGCCGAGAAACGGTTGTGGACGGACACCACGATTGGAGACCCGGTGCGGCTCATCTCCGTGTACGACGAGCGCGAGGAGGCACTTGCTGTCGGATCTGAGATCGAGAATCTCATCGGCCGCGAGGGCGTGTCACTCGCCGAGTGCGCGGTGCTGTACCGCACCAACGCGCAGTCGAGAGCATTCGAAGAGGTGTTCCTGCGCCGCGGCATCCCGTACCAGCTGGTGGGCGGGCTGCGTTTCTACGACCGCCGGGAGGTCAAGGACGTTCTTGCGTATCTCCGTCTGTGCGTGAATCCTCGGGACGCCGTCTCCTTCGCACGCGTCGTGAACACGCCGCGCCGGAAGATCGGCGATCGGAGCGTCGCCGAGCTGGAGAAGCTCGCGCGCAAGAAGGGGCTCAGCCCACTCGAAGCGGCGCAGAAGCTGGATGAGGACGATGCGATCGGCCCGGCGGCGATGGCGGCGCTGCGAGGGTTCTCGTCCCTCATGGAGCGGCTCAGCGCCGATGCGCAACGCGTGCCCGTGACGGTCCTCCTCGAGCGGATCCTCGACGAAACCGGATACCGCGACATGCTCCAGGACGGGACACAGGAAGGAGCCGAGCGCTGGGCGAACGTGCTCGAGCTCGCTGGACTCGCCGGTGAGTACGCCGACATTCCGGCGCCTGACGGCCTCGTGCAGTTCCTCGAGAATGTCGCCCTGGTCAGCGACGTCGACACCATGCGCGACGACGCGCCGGGTGTGACCCTGATCACCCTCCACATGGTCAAGGGTCTCGAGTTCGGCGTCGTCTTCATCGCGGGCATGGAGGAGGGGCTGCTGCCGCATTCACGCGCCCTCGAGGAGGGCGACGCGGGGATCGCGGAAGAGCGTCGGCTCACCTACGTCGGCATCACACGAGCGCGCCGGCGTCTCTACCTGCTGCACGCGTTCCGGCGCCACCTGTACGGGACGGCCCAGCTCGCGGAGGCGTCACGGTTTCTCGGCGAGATACCCGGAGAGATGCTCGAGGTCGCCCTGCGTCCCGGAGCGCCGTCGCTCGGCGACATCCGTGCATCGGGCACGGTGCGCCGCGCCGTCATCGGCTATGCGACGAAGCCCAACCCCGTGGAGCTGGCACCTCAGCGCTTCAGCGAGGGCATGCGCATCGGGCACCAGCGGTACGGCGAAGGCACGGTGCTCAAGAGCACGATGACGCGCGGTGGCGAGGAGCTGGTGATCAAGTTCGATGAGCACGGCGTGAAGATCTTCGCGGTGGCAGACGCGACGCTGTGGCCGGTGGTGGAACTCATGAGCGAGCCGAAGGGAGCCGCAGCGCCTGAGAAGGCGCGCGAGCGAGTCCTCGCGCTGCGCGCCGAGCTCGAGCACCACTCGCGCCAGTACCACGTCCTCGACAACCCGGAGATCACCGACGCCGAGTACGACCGTCTCTTCCGAGAGCTCGTCGATCTCGAATCCGCGCACCCGGAGCTGCAGACCCCGGACTTGCCGACGCAGCGCGTCGGGGGCGAGCCCGCGGCGAGCTTCAACAAGGTCCACCACCGGACCGCGATGCTCAGCCTCAACAACGCCTTCGGCGCCGACGAGGTCCGCGAGTTCGGCGTCCGCGTCGAGCGAGCGATCGGCAAGGTCAGCGGCTACGTCTGCGAGCTGAAGATCGACGGTCTCGCGATGTCGATCACGTATGCGAAAGGCGCATTCGTGCGCGCCGCGACGCGCGGCAACGGCGTCGAGGGCGAGGACGTCACCGCCAACGTCCGCACGATTCGCTCGGTGCCGATGACGCTCAAACCCGTCGACGGCGGGCTCCCGGACGAGCTCGAGGTGCGCGGTGAGGTCTACCTCCCGAAGGGGGCGTTCGCGGCGACCAACGCCCGTCTCGAGGAAGCCGGCAAGCCGACCTATGCGAACCCCCGCAACGCGGCCGCGGGCGCGGTGCGACAGCTCGATCCCTCGATCACCGCCGGCCGGGGTCTGCAGACGTTCATGTATGCGATCGACCCGCCCGGAACCGTGCGCAGCCAGGTGGAGGTGCTCGAAACACTCGAGGCACTCGGGTGCCGCGTGAATCCGCATCGTCAGTTTGCCGAGTCCATCGACGACGTGCTCGCGTTCCTGGAGCAGTGGTCGGAGCGGCGTCATCAGCTCGACTACGACACGGACGGCGTGGTCATCAAGGTCGCGCAACTCTCGGAGCAGGCCGAGCTCGGCCAGATCTCGCGCGCACCGCGCTGGGCGATCGCATACAAGTTCCCGCCGGAGGAGCACGAGACACAGGTGCTCGACATCCACGTCCAGGTCGGGCGCACGGGCGCGGTGACGCCGGTTGCGGTGCTGGAGCCGACGCTCGTCGCCGGCTCGACGGTCCGGCGCTGCACGCTGCACAACGAGGATGAGGTCTCCCGCAAGGACGTGCGGATCGGCGACACGGTCGTGCTCCACAAGGCCGGCGACGTCATCCCGGAGATCGTGCGCGTGGTTGTCGAGAAGCGCCCGAAGGACGCGAAACCGTGGCAGATGCCCGACCGATGCCCGGCGTGTGAATCACAACTCGTCCGCGAGCAGGGCGAGGTGGTGCGACGTTGTCTCAACCCGCTGTGCCCGGCCCAGCGCCGCGAGCTGCTCCTCCATTTCGCGGCGCGTGGCGGGATGAACATCGAAGGCCTCGGGCCTGCGATCGTCGATCAGCTGCTCGACCTTGGGTACGCGACCGAGCCGGCCGATCTCTTCCGGGTCACCACCGAGCAACTGCTCACGCTCGAAGGATTCGCGGAACGCTCGGCGACGAAGCTCGTCGAGTTCGATCGCCTCGCGGCGGCGCGTGCCGCTCGCGCGATTCATCAACGCACTCGGCATCCGCCACGTCGGCGAGCACACGGCAGACACGCTTGCCGCGCACTTCCACAGCATCGACTCCCTCGCCGCGGCGACCGAGGAGGACCTCCTCGGGGTCGAGGGCATCGGCGCGATCGTCGCATCGCACGTGGCCGCGTGGTTTGCCTCGCCGGAGGGAAAGGCCGTCCTCGAGCACCTCCGCGAAGCCGGCGTCGACCCGGAGCGTGCCGCAGGTGGCGGCGGCCCCTGGAGCGGGCAGACATGGGTGATCACCGGCAGCCTCGAGGGGATGAGCCGCACGGATGCGGAGGCGCGCATTCGCGCCCTGGGCGGCAACCCGAGCTCGAGCGTGAGCCGCAAGACGCACACGGTGGTCGTGGAACTCGCGCCCGGGAGCAAGCTCGAAAAGGCGCAGCGCCTCGATGTCCGCGTGCTCGACGAGGGCCAGTTCCTCGCCGAGCTGACCGCCGCAGAGGGGGCTCACTGAGCCGCGATACAGTGGCCGGCATGCTGCCCCCGCGGCGCCCCGAGCGCCTGCTCGACGATCCACCGCTCCTCAAGGCACGGCTCCGGGCCTCGCCGAGCGGCGCCGGGGTCTACGTGATGCGTGGGGCCGACGCGCGCGTGATCTATGTGGGCAAGGCGGCGAACGTCCGCAACCGGTTGCGCTCCTGGTTCACCGGCATCGACGGGCTGCAGGCGCGCACCCACCAGCTCATCGGGAGCGTCTTCGACTTCGAGGTGATCGCCTGCCAGAGCGAGCACGAGGCGCTGGTGCTCGAGAACTCCTTGATCAAGCAGCACCGGCCCCGGTTCAACGTGCGCCTCAAGGACGACAAGAGCTATCTCTACCTCAAGATCCCTCGGCCCGGCGTGCACGATGCGGTCGCGCCCGGCACCGCGCGCGAGGAGGTCCGCAAGCCGCGCGGCACGAGCGCCGAGGGCGCAACGCTGTTCCCGCGTCCGTACTACACGCGCAAGGTCATTCGCGACGGCGCGCGGTATTTCGGGCCGTACACGAGCGCACAGTCACTCCGTACCACGGTTCGATCGCTCCGCACCATCTTTCCGTTTCGCACGTGCAGCGACGAGATCTTCCGGCGGGGGCGCGTCTGTCTCGACTATCACATCAAGCGCTGCTCGGGTCCGTGCGAGGGGAGGATCGACGCGCCGGAGTACGCGGAGATCCTCGAGCAGGTGCAGGAGTTCATGGAAGGACGATCGGAGAAGCTGCACGACGAGCTGCGCGATCAGATGGACGCGGCCGCGGACCGCCGTGACTACGAGCTCGCGGCACGCTTTCGGGACCGGCTGCGCGCCATCGAGCGCATCAGCGAGCGGCAGACGGTGCTCCGCGGTGCGCGCTCCGACGAGGATTGCATCGCCGTCGTGGTCGAGGCGGGACGCGCCATGGCCGCGGTGCTGAGCATCCGTCAGGGCCGGGTCATGGGCATGGAAACCCACGAGCTCGAGGGCGTCGCCGGACTCGACGCTGCCGCGTGCCTCGGCGCCTTCCTGCCCCAGTATTACGCGAGCGTGACCTCGGTCCCCCGGCGACTGCTCGTGTCCGACGACATCGATGATCGCGCCGTGTTCGAGGAATTCCTGTCCGAGCAGCGCGGTGGTCCGGTCGAGGTCCATGTGCCCCGGAGGGGTGACGCGCGGCAGCTCGTTGCCCAGGCGGCGGAAACGGCGCTCGTCGCACTCCGCCAGCAGCGCATCGTCGACGACTACGACGCCGCGAAGACCGAGGCGCTGCTCGACGACCTCGCCTCGAGCCTGCAGCTCCCGGCGCCGCCGCGTCGGATCGAGTGCTACGACATCAGCAACACCATGGGGACGAATTCCGTCGGCTCGATGGTCGTCTTCGAGGAGGGGCGCCCGGCGCCGGGGAACTATCGCCACTTCGGCATCAAGACCGTCGAGGGCTCGAACGACTTCGCGTCGATCGAGGAGACCCTCCGGCGCCGCTTCCGGCGGCTCGGGCCGCGTGAGGACAGCGTCGACGGCGACGTACCCGTGCTCGACCCTGCGGGCGCGAACGGTGCGGAGGCGCGGCCACGGCGTGCGTCGCGCGGGACGGACGACGCGGATACCAGCTTCTCGGTGCTTCCCGACCTGATCCTCATCGACGGCGGCAAGGGCCAGCTCGGCGCAGCGGTGCGCGCGCTGCGCGAAGCCGGGCTCCAGAAGGTTCCGGTGTTCGGCCTCGCCAAGCGAAACGAGGAGCTGTACAAACCGGGACGAGCGCGCCCGATCATCCTCGCGCGTGACAGCCCGACACTGTTCCTCGTGCAGCGGGTCCGCGACGAGGCGCACCGGTTCGCGATCACGCACCACCGGGCGCGCCGCGGGAAGGTGGCCCTGCGGTCGAAGCTCGACGTGGTGCCGGGACTCGGGCCCGTGCGTCGACGCGCGCTCCTCAAACACTTCGGGAGCATCGACGCCATTCGCGACGCGCCGCTCGACGAGCTCACGAATGTGGTGCCGCGTCCCGTCGCCCTGCGCGTGAAGGAGTTGCTGTGAGCGAGATGGTGCCCGGCGCGGGTGACGCGGGAACCCCGAACGTCGCGGTGCACGTGACGTCGTTCGGCTTCAAGTACGGCCTACCGGGCGACGCCGGCTGGGTGGCGGACGTGCGCATGGTGCGAAATCCCTTCTGGGTGGCCGAATTGCGCCCGCACACGGGGCTCGAGCCGCTCGTCCGTGACTACGTCCTTGGGGATCCGGTTGCGATCGAGCTCATCGACCGCCTGCGCATGCTGCTGCTCTGGTCGGCGCAGCGGTATGCCGAGCGGGAGCGCGATGCGCTCATGGTGGCTGTCGGATGCACCGGCGGCAGGCATCGATCGGTCGCGATCGCCGAAGCGCTCGCCGCGAGCCTTCGCGAGCAGGGACTCGAGGTGACCGTCGAGCACCGCGACGTCGACATTCCGGACCCGCGCTGGTGAGCGTCTGCGCCGCCTGCGGGCGCGACAACCCGGAGAACGCGGCCTTCTGCAACGGCTGCGGCGCTCGTCTCGTTCCCGCCGCCGCACCCCGCGAGCAACGCAAGACGGTGACCGTGCTCTTCTGCGACGTGACCGGGTCGACGGCGATGGGAGAACGGCTGGATCCCGAGAGCCTGCGCCAGGTCATGCGACGCTATTTCGATGCCGCGCGCAGGGTGATCGAGCACCACGGCGGCACTGTGGAGAAGTTCATCGGCGATGCGGTGATGGCGGTCTTCGGAGTGCCGGTGCTGCACGAGGACGACGCGCTTCGCGCGGTGCGCGCAGCCGCCGGCCTGCGCGATGCGCTGGCTGCGCTGAATGGCGAGTTGGAGCGCGATTACGGGACCATCGTGACCGTTCGGTTGGGAGTCAATACCGGTCCCGTCGTAACCGGAACCGAGGAACGCCTCGCGACAGGCGACGCAGTCAATCTTGCCGCGCGCCTCGAACAGGCAGCCGCGCCTGGCGAGATCGTCATTGGACCGGAGACCTGGCGATTGGTGCGTCACACGGTCACCGTGGAACCGCTTGCGCCCCTGGAGCTCAAGGGCAAGAGCCTGCCCGTCTCTGCGTACCGCCTTGTCGAGATGGTGGCCGACGCGCGCGGCGGCGGAGCGCGCATCGAATCGGCGATGGTGGGACGCGCCACCCAATCTAGGATGCTGAACGACGCCTTTGCCAATGTGGTGGATGGACGGTCCTGCAGCCTGTTCACGGTGCTGGGTGCCGCGGGAGTCGGCAAATCGCGCCTGACCGCCGAATTCCTGAATGGCGTCGACGCACTGAAGGTGCAGGGCCGTTGCCTCCCCTACGGGGAGGGCATCACATATTGGCCGGTGATCTCGATCGTCAAGCAGCTACTCGACGCGACGTCGCTCACCGGAGCGGCAGCGCTGATGGAACGGGATCTTGCGGTGGCGACGGCGATCAGGACCTTGCTCGGCGACCTTACCGTGACCACCTCGTCGACCGAGATCGCGTGGGCGGTCCGCAAGCTGCTTGAGGCAGCTGCGGAGACGCGTCCGCTCGTGGTCGTTTTCGATGACGTGCACTGGGGCGAGCCGACACTGTTCGATCTCATCGAACACATCGGCGACTTCAGTCGCGACGCGCCGATTCTCGTCGCCTGCCTAGGTCGCCCGGAGCTTCTCGACCGGCGTCCGGGATGGGGTGGGGGCAAGCTGAACGCGACGACGGTTTTGCTCCAACCACTCAATGCTGCCGACACCGAGACCCTGATCGACGAACTGCTTCCCGCAGACAGCGGCATTCCGGTGGAGTTGCGTGACCGCGTTCGCGCCACTGCCGCCGGCAACCCGCTGTTCGTCGAGGAGATCGTTGCGATGGTGCGCGACTCGACGAGCCACGATGTCATCGTGCCGCCGACTATCAAAGCGTTGCTGGCGGCGCGCTTCGATCAGCTGCAACCTGATGAACGCGGCCTCCTCGAGCGCGGCTCGATTGAAGGGCAGTCCTTTCATCGTGGCGCCGTCGAGGCGATGGCGTCCGACGAGCGCGACGTGGCGGGGCGCCTCATGACGTTGGTGCGCAAGGATCTCCTGCGCCCCGACCGGCCGGTCTTCGCGGGCGAGGATGCGTTCGCGTTCCGGCATCTCTTGATCCGCGATGCCGCATACGATTCCCTCCCGAAGGCCGAGCGAGCCGAGCTCCATGCGCGCTTTGCCGCCTGGCTCCTGACCCACGGCACAGACGTCGAGGAGCTTGAGGAGATCGCCGGGTATCACCTGGAGCAGGCGTTCCGGTATCGCACGGAACTGGGACCGGTTGACGAGAACGCCCGCCGGCTGTCGGCGGCCGGAGCGGCGCATCTGCAATCGGCCGGCCGGCGCGCCCTCGATCGTGGTGACACGGCGGCTGCCGTCAATCTCCTTGAACGTGCTGACCTTCTCATCCCCGAGGAGCACATTGAGTTCGCGCTCGAAAAGGCGCTCATCAGTGGACTGGGGATGTCCGGCAGGCTCAACGATGCGCTCGCTCGCGCGGACAGGGCTGCCGAGCAGCGCTCGGCAGCCGGCGACACCGTCCGCGAGATGCAGGCGCGGTTGATCGGAGCGCTCTGGAGAAGGAGTATTGACCCTGAGTTGGGCGACGAAGACCTGCTCGCACAGTTGGAGCGAGCCCGACCGGTGATTGAGGCATCGGGTGACGACTCCGCCCTGGCGTCGCTCGAGTTGGTGGCCGGAGAGGAACAGCGTTACGGCTGCCGGTTTGAGTCCGCGTTGGCATCATTGACCAGCGCCATGGAACATGCGCGGCGAGCTGGGGAGCCGTGGTTGGTCACATCCGCCCGTACGTTCGCGTCCGGTGCCGTTGCAAACGGACCGACCCCGTGTGAGGAGGCGCTCGTTTGGCTGGCCCGCGAGCGCACCGAGAGCGAGGGCTTTCTGCCATCGCTCGCCCTGTGGGAGGCGTCGACCCTTGCCGAGCGCGGACAGTTCCGCGAGGCGCGCGCGCTTTTCGCCTCGACCGTTGATCAGCTGGGCGAGCGTGGGTTGACCACGCGCGTCGCCACGGCGATGCAGGTCGGCTGGCACATCGAGTCCCTGGCCGGCGACCTGGTTGCGGCGGAGCATATAGCGCGACAGGGCGTTGAGCAGCTCGAACAATTAGGTGGACTCGGCTGGCTCTCGACGCAGGCGTGCCACCTTGCCGAGGCGTTGTATGCGCTCGGTCGATTCGATGAGGCGGAGCAATGGGCGCTCCGCGGGCTCGAGGTCGGTGGGGCCGGTGACGTACTCACGCAGTTGCTGGCCCTCGAGGTTCGCGCAAAACTCGTCGCGCGTCGCGGCGACCTCGGCCCTGGACTGCGTTTGGCGGAACAGGCCGATGCGCTGGCGAAGACGACGGAGGCGCCGCTGCTCAAGGCCGACGCTGCTCTTGCGCTCGCCGAGGTGCAGTACCTGTCGGGGAACTTCGAAGAAGCACATGAGCACGGCAGGCGCGCGAGAGAGCATTACGAGCGCAAGGGGTCGACCGCAGGTGTTGCCCAGGTGCAGCGTGTCGTCGAGTTGTGGGAAGCGCAGCCACACAGCCTCGCCGCACACGCCCAGAATGGCGACGTCGACAAGCCAGACCTGTGCCGATGATCGTCTGCGCCGCGTGTGGAAGGGAGAACCCGGAGGACGCGGGCTTCTGCAACGGCTGTGGCGCTCGCCTCGCGCCGGTTACGGCGGCGCACGCCCAGCGCAAGACAGTGACCGTGCTGTTCTGCGACGTGACGGGTTCCACTGCGATGGGGGAGCGGCTCGACCCCGAAAGCCTGCGCCAAGTCATGCGACGATACTTCGATGCCGCGCGCGCTGTGATCGAGCTGCATGGCGGAGCCGTGGAGAAATTCATCGGCGACGCGGTCATGGCGGTGTTCGGGGTCCCGGTGCTGCACGAGGACGACGCGCTGCGTGCTGTGCGCGCGGCGGCTGGATTGCGGGACGCGCTGGTTGGACTGAACGTCAAATTGGAGCGCGACTACGGGACGACCGTGACGATCCGCACCGGTGTGAACACCGGGCAGGTCGTGACGGGCACCGAGGAACGCCTTGCGACAGGCGATGCCGTGAATCTCGCTGCACGCCTCGAGCAGGCCGCGGCGCCGGGCGAGATCATCATCGGACCCGAGACCTGGCGTCTCGTGCGCGACTCCGTGACCGTGGAACCCCTGGAACCGCTGGACCTTAAGGGAAAGAGTCAGCCGGTGCTCGCATATCGGTTGCTGCATGTGGATGTCGACGAGCTCGGGACATCGCGCAGAGCCGAGACCCCGATGGTCGGGCGTGCGACACCGCTTCGGATGCTGCGGGATGCGTTCGCCAACGTCATCGACGGACAGTCTTGCAGCCTGTTCACCGTCCTTGGCGCTGCAGGGGTGGGGAAGTCGCGCTTGACCGCCGAGTTCCTGAGCAGCATCGATGCCACCGTGCTGCGCGGCCGGTGCCTCTCGTACGGCGAAGGCATCACATACTGGCCGGTGATCACGATCGTGAAGCAACTCCTCGATGCGCAGGGTGGATCGGCAGCCGCCGAGTTGATGGAGCGGGACTCGAACGTGGCGGCGGCGATACGGACGCTTCTCGGCGAACAGACCGCTGCAACGTCATCGACAGAGATCGCGTGGGCTGTGCGCAAGCTGCTCGAGTCCGCCGCGGACGTGCGGCCGATGGTTGTCGTTTTCGACGACGTGCACTGGGGCGAGCCGACGCTGTTCGACCTGATCGAGCACATCGGCGACCTGAGTCGTGGCGTCGCGATGCTGGTGCTCTGTCTCGGCCGGCCGGAGCTGCTCGATCGCCGGGCGGGATGGGGCGGCGGCAAGCTCAACGCGACGACCGTCCTCCTCGAACCACTCAACGCCGGTGAGACCGAGGCACTCCTTGATGAGCTGATGCCTGCGCACGGCAGCTTCGACCCCGAGCTCCGCGAACGGATTCGCACCACGGCCGCCGGGAATCCGCTGTTCCTCGAGGAGATCGTCGCGATGGCGCGTGAGTTGAGCAACCGCGACGTCATCGTGCCGCCCACCATCAAGGCATTGCTCGCAGCTCGATTCGACCAGCTCAAGCCGGAGGAGCGCGGCGTGCTCGAACGCGGCGCCATCGAGGGACAGTCATTTCACCGCGGCGCGGTCGAGGTGATGGCGCCCGATGCGCGCGACGTCGCGGGGCAGCTGATGACCCTGGTGCGCAAGGACCTCCTCCGCCCGGACCGCTCGGTCTTCGCGGGTGAGGATGCCTTCGCCTTCCGGCACCTGCTCATCCGCGATGCGGCGTACGACTCACTCCCGAAGGCCAGCAGGGCCGAGCTGCATGCCAGCTTTGCGGGGTGGCTCGAACAACACGGGCACGACCTCGAGGAGCTGGACGAGATCGCGGGGTATCACCTCGAGCAGGCGTATCGCTATCGCACCGAGCTCGGCCCGGCGGACGAGCAGACAAGGGCTCTCGGCATCGCCGCCGCGATGCATCTTGAGGCCGCGGGTCGCCGGGCGTTGGACCATGACGACACGTCGGCGGCGGTGAACCTCCTCGAGCGGAGCGATGCGCTCCGGCCGACGCACCTGATCGACGTCGCCCTGGAGGAGTTGCTCATACAGGGGCTCGGCATGGCCGGCCGGCTGGCCGAGGCGGTCGCGCGCTCGGATACGTCAGCAGCCGCGCTCGCAGCAAGCGGTGATCGCACCGGCCAGCTCGAGATACAGCTGATCGGTGCGATATGGCGAACCAACGTCGATCCGACGGCGAACGAGGGTGTCCTTGCGGCAACGGTAGCCGAAGCTCGACCGGTGATCGAGCACGGCGGCGACGATGGCGCGCTGGCGACGCTCGAGCTTGCAGCAGGATTCGTCGACCACTACCGCTGCCGCTTTGAGGCCTCACTGGAGTTGCTGACGCGGTCTGCTGCGCACGCCACGATTGCCGGGAAGCGCTGGTTGGCACGCAATGCGGACGGGGTGGCGGCGGCTGCGGTTGCGAACGGGCCGATTCCGGCCGCTCAGGCCCTGGCCTGGCTGGAAACATCGGAGGCGGCGAACCCGTTCTACCAACCCCTGCACGCCCTGTGGAGGGCGGATATCCTCGCCTCCATCGGGCAGTACGAGGAGGCCCGATCGCTTGTCACCGCCACGGTCGAGCAGGTGCGAGAACGCGGAATGACGACGCTGGCCGCGATCTCAGCGCAGCCGGCGTGGCGGATCGAAACCCTCGCGGGTGACCTCGCCGGCGCCGAGCGGGTCGCGCGCTCGGGCATCGAACAACTCGAACCCCTGGGCGAGCGCGCCTGGCTCTCGACCCAGGAGTGTGAGCTTGGCGAGACAATGTATGCGCTCGGCCGCCTCGAGGATGCGGAGTACTGGGCGAACTCGTGGCCTCGAGCACGGCGGCTCCGGCGACGTGCTGACTCAGACGATGGGCCTGCAGCTTCGCGCCAAGCTGCTCGCGCGGCGCGGCGAGAGCGCCGAAGCGCTGAGCCTTGCGGTGGAGGCGGACGAGCTGGTCAGAGCCACACAGGCACCCTCGGTGCAGGGTGATGCGGCGCTTGCTCTGGCGGAGGTTCTGCATCTCGCCGGAAAGCCCCGTGAATCGGAGGCGGAGCTCGTGCGCGCGATCAAATGCTACGAGCGGAAAGGAGCCACCGGATGCGTGGCGCACGCGCGCCGGGTGGCCGCCGCCTGGACGGCCCGGCGCACCGCGTGAACGCACCGTTGCCTGCGTCGCGTCACCATTGACCGTGGACGACGCGCAGTCCTTCACGCAGCGGGTCGTCGCCGAGCTGGCCCCGCACACGCCGCTCCTCCCATGCTGCCGGCGATCGCTCGTCGAGGGCCTGGCGCTCGTGACGTCGATCCCCGGGACCATCGCCACGACGCGGCCGGTCGCAGTGCGAGCCGCGATGCAGGCGCTCCATGCCGAGCGGATCACCGCCCACGTCTCGCGTGTCGGCGCCGCGCGGCGCACGCAGTACGTGCTGGTCGGGATCGATCCCGACGTGCTGCAGATGCGGTCGACGAAGGTGTGCTGTACCCGAAGCCGCCTTCGGGGCGCCTTTCTGGGTGGGGGACGGCTCGTGCGACCCGACGGAGAGCCGTATCTCGAGCTCGGGTGCGCGGGCGAGGACGGCGCCATGCAACTCGCGGCTGACTTCGCGATGCTCGGCGTCGACAATCAGATGCGGCAGCGCCGCGGCAGGTGGGTCGTCACCGTCCGCTCCGGCATGGCGGTCGGCGCCGCGCTGAGCTCCATCGGCGCACAGGCGGGCCGGCTCGCCTTCGAGTCCGGGCGCGTGATCCGCGAGGTCCGCAGCGGGGTCAACCGCCGCCTCAACGCTGAAACCGCGAACCTTCGCCGGACCGCCGCCGCAGGCGTACGGCAGATCGAGTCGATCGCAGTCCTGGAGGCGGATCCCGCGCGGTGGCTCGCCCTGCCCCCGGCCCTGCGCGAAGCCGCGGTGCTGCGCGCACGCCATCCCGACGACGACCTGGCGCAGCTCGCCGTGCGGGCCGGCTGCAGCCGCCCCGCGATGGCTGGACGCCTCCACCGCCTCGTCGCCGCAGCGGGTGAGGCCGGTGATGGCGAGGCCGGTGATAGGGTGGAGCAGTTGCGGTAACGGAGTTCATCGCTGATCGGAGAACAGGAGGTTGCCCCGCATGGGAGTGAAGGTTGGTATCAACGGCTTCGGCCGCATCGGTCGCAACGTGTTGCGTGCCGCCAGAGAGCGCTCCCCAGACCTCGAGATCGTCGCCGTCAACGACATCACGACGCCGGATATGCTCGCCCATCTCCTCAAGTACGACAGCGTCTTCGGGCGCTTTCCCGGGACAGTTAGTGTCGATGGTGACAGCATCACCGTCGATGGTCACCCGATCAAGGTGCTCGCCGAGCGTGATCCGCAACGGCTCCCGTGGAGTGACCTGGGCGTGGACATCGTGGTCGAGTTCGACCGGTTTCTTCACCGACGCCGTGCGAGCCAGGGGACACCTCGACGCCGGTGCCCGCAAGGTGGTGATCACGGCGCCCGCGAAGAACGAGGACATCACCATCTGCATGGGCGTGAACGACAACGCGTACAACCCAGCCGAGCACCACGTCGTGTCGAACGCGTCGTGCACGACCAACTGCCTCGCGCCGGTCGCGAAGGTGCTCAACGACTCCTTCGGCATCGAGACCGGTTTCATGACCACGGTGCACGCGTACACCAAGGACCAGGTCATCCTCGACGCCCCCCACGAGGACAAGCGGCGGGCGCGCGCAGCGGCGCTCTCGATCATTCCGACCACGACGGGCGCCGCCAAGGCGATGGCACTCGTGCTTCCTGAGCTGAAGGGGAAGTTCCACGGCATGTCCCTGCGCGTCCCCGTTCCCGACGTCAGCCTCGTCGACCTCACCGCCACACTGCTGAAGAGCGCGACCGCCGATGAGGTCAACGCGGAGATGCGTGAGGCGGCCGGCGGCACCCTCGAAGGCATCCTCGCGGTCAGCGAGGAGCAGCTCGTCTCGATGGACTTCCTCCACGACTCGCATTCGTCGATCCTCGATGCACCGTCGACCATGGTGCTCGGCGACCACACCGTGAAGGTGCTGTCCTGGTACGACAACGAGTGGGGCTATTCGTGCCGCGTCGTCGACCTGGTCGACCTGATCGTGTCGCGGCTCTAGGGCGCCGCCGTGAACAAAGCGACCATGGACGACATCGACGTCCACGGCAAACGCGTGCTCCTCCGCGAAGACCTCAACGTGCCGATGCGCGACGGAGCGATCGTCGACGACCGCCGGATTCGCGCAGCGCTCCCCACGATCGAGGCGCTGCGCTCACGGGGCGCGCGGATCGTCGTGGTCGCGCATCTCGGCCGGCCCAAAGGTCGGATCGACGACGGCGCCCGTCTCGGACCCATTGCCGCGCGGCTGAGCAGCCTGCTCGGCGCCGATGTGCGCCTCGCCTCCGATGTCGTCGGAGACAGCGCGCAGAGCATGGTCGCATCCCTGCGCGACGGTGACGTGGGGATGCTCGAAAATGTTCGGTTCGAGCCGGGTGAGGAAGCCAATGACCCCGCGTTCGCGCGGAAGCTGGCGGCATTTGCCGACGTCTTCGTCAACGATGCCTTCGGTACCGCGCACCGCGCCCACGCGTCGACTGAGGGCGTCGCCCACCTCCTCCCTGCGGTCGCCGGCAAGCTCATGGCGCGAGAGCTCGAGATGCTTGGCGGCGTGATGGACAACCCGCGGGCGCCGGTGGTGGCGATCGTCGGTGGCTCGAAGATCTCCACCAAGGTCGGCGTCCTCGACAGCCTGATGGACCGCGTCGACGTGCTCTGGATCGGCGGCGCGATGGCGTGCACGTTCTACCGCGCGCTCGGGCACACCACCGGCACCTCGCTCGTCGAGGAGGACCAGATCCCGACCGCGCGACGCCTGCTCGACGGAGCCGCCGGACGGCGCGCGGAGCTCCGCCTTCCGATGGACGGCGTTGTGGCCGAACACGCGGTCGCAGACGCTCCGACGCGCGTCGTCGCCGCGGACGCGATCCCGGACGGCTGGATGGTCGTCGACGCCGGTCCGGAAACGGTCTCGAAGATCTCCGAGGACAGTGCCGGCGCGGGCACGATCATCTGGAACGGCCCGCTCGGCATCTACGAGATCCCGGCGTTCGCGGCCGGGACCCGCGCCGTCGCGCGCGCTGTCGCGGAGTCGAAAGGCACGTCGGTGATCGGTGGCGGCGACCTTGCAGCCGCTGTGCAGGACGCCGGGGTTGCTGACAAGATCGGCTTTATCAGCACCGGCGGTGGCGCGACCATCGAGTTCCTCGAAGGAAGGACGCTGCCCGGAGTCGCGGCGCTGCGCGACAAGGTGAGCGCCGTTGGCGCCTGAGCCGACGAGCGATCGCGGCCGCCTGCCGATGGTCGCGGGCAACTGGAAGATGAACACCACGGTGGACGCGGGGATCGACCTTGCGCGCGCGGTGTGCGCCGCGACGTCGGAGAGCCACGGTGTCGAGGTCGCGGTGCTGCCGCCGTTCACTCACCTGTGGCCGGTCCGGTCGGTCATCTCGGGATCCGGCGTCCTGCTCGGAGCACAGGACGTGTTCTGGGAGGTGTCCGGTGCGTTCACGGGAGAGATCTCGCCGTCGATGCTCGCGGGACTCTGCGACCTCGTGCTCGTCGGACACTCGGAGCGGCGCCACGTCTTCGGCGAACGTGATGAGGAGGTGGGCCGGAAGTTCGCTGCCGCGCTTGCGCACGGCCTGCGCGTGATCCTCGCGGTGGGGGAGACGAGCGAGGAGCGCGACGCGGACCAGACGTTCGCGGTCGTCGATCGTCAGCTTGATGCTGTGCTCGGCATGCTCACGGAGCCCGCCGCATCGGAGCGCTTCGTGATCGCCTACGAGCCGGTCTGGGCGATCGGCACCGGCCGGACCGCGACGCCGCAGCAGGCGCAGGAGGTGACGGCACACATCAAGGCGCACGTGTCTCCCAGGTTTGTCGCGGGCGCCCCGCTCGTGCTCTATGGCGGCAGCGTCACCGCCGCGAACGCCGCATCACTGTTTGCGCAAGAGGACATCGATGGCGCCCTGGTCGGTGGCGCAAGCCTTCGAGCCGACGAGTTCGCCGCGATCGTCGCCGCTGCAGCCGGGAGAGCAGGCGGCCCTTCGTGACGGCGCCCGGAGTCAGGACATGACAGCGGTGCGGCCTTTCGTGCTCATCATCCTCGACGGTTGGGGATATCGCGCGGACCCTTTCGGGAATGCGATCGCGGCAGCGCGCACGCCCGAGATTCACGCGCTCGAGGCGCGCTGGCCGCACACCGAGGTGGCGGCGAGCGGCGAGGCGGTCGGGCTCCCGGCGGGACAGCAGGGCAACTCCGAGGTCGGACATCTCACGATCGGCGCTGGGCGGCTCATCTATCAGCCGTTGTCCCGCATCAACCGCGCGATCGACGACGGGAGCTTCTTCGAGAATGCAGCGCTCTGCGGTGCGATCGATCGTGCGCGGAATCGTGGCGCCGCGCTGCACTGCCTCGGCCTGATCTCTCCGGGCGGAGTCCACAGCCACCAGGACCAAGCCGTGGCGATCGCCGACCTTGCCCACCGGCGAGGCCTGCAATCGTTGTGGTTTCACGCGTTTCTCGATGGGCGCGACGAGCCGCCCACGAGCGCCGCGGGCTTCGTCCGTCAGTTCGCCGAGGACATCGGTCGCACTGGAGCCGGCGCGATCGCATCGGTCTCGGGCCGGTATTACGCCATGGACAGAGACCGTCGCTGGGATCGCATCCAGCGCGCCTACGAGGTCATCGCCGGCGCCGGTGACGGCACCGCGACGGATCCCGTCCCCTACATCGAGGATCAGTACACGCACGGCATCACCGATGAGTTCGTGGTCCCGGTCTCGATCCTCAACGACGGGAAGCGCGTGCGGATCGAGGACGGCGACTCGATCATCTTCTTCAACTTCCGGCCGGACCGAGGGCGTGAGCTGTCACACGCGCTGGTTGATGCGAACTTCGAAGGCTTCTCACGGTCGAGGGTGCTGCGGGACATCGATCTGGTGACGTTCACGGAATACGAGCACGATCTCGATGCGCGGGTCGCGTTCCCGCGTGAGGACATCCAGCACACGCTTGCCGAAGAGGTGAGCGCCGCCGGGCTGCACCAGTTCCACGTCGCCGAGACGGAGAAGTACGCGCACGTGACGTACTTCATCAACGGTGGGCGTGAAACGGTGTTCGACGGTGAGGACCGTCTCCTCGTGCCGTCGCAGCGCGTCGCGACCTACGACCTCGCACCGGAGATGAGCGCCGCAGGTGTGGCGGATGCGGTGATCGCACACGTCGAGGAGGGTGCCGACGCGCTCGTGATCGCCAACTTCGCGAACGCCGACATGGTCGGACACACCGGCCATTTCGACGCGACGGTGCGCGCCGTGGAGTGCATCGACGGCTGCATCGGGCGTATCGCCCGCGCCGTGGAATCGGTGCAGGGTGGGCTGCTCATCACCGCCGACCACGGCAACGCCGAGTACAAGATCGATCGGCGCGACGGCTCCGTGCTCACCGCCCACACGATCAGCCCGGTACCGGTGATCGTCTGCGGCACCGGGAATGAACCGCTGCGCGACGGCGGCGGGCTGCGCGACATCGCCCCGACGGTGCTTGACGCCATGGGCGTGCCGGTGCCCGACGCGATGACCGGAAGCTCGCTGCTCGGTCACTGACCGGCCGACCCTACGGCGTGGGGCTCGGAGGAGAGAACGGAACCGGTTCGATCTGCTCGACGGGATGAGGCCCGCTCGTCCAGCCATCGTCCGGGCCGATCGGCAGCACGCACGCGCCACCCGTGGCCGCGTCGCACGTGACCGGCTGCGTGTGCACGGCGACGCCGTCGCTCCAGCTCACGGTGATGGCGATGCTGAACGTCTCGGATGCCGTGACCGTTCGTCCGCTCGAGACCGACGCGTACGCATGGCTCACCTCGCACGGATCTGTCCACGTTTGCGTGGACGGGTCGTAGCGCGGCACGTCCGTCGGGCCGTCCTCCACCGGCCCGGCTTCCGTGCTCGACGTCCCGTCTCCCCAGGTCCAGGTGACCGCGCTCGGGGTGACGGTGACCTCGTAGAGGAGAAAGAGCGTGTATCCGTTGACGACGGTTGCAGACAGTGCGTGAAACGGAGTCGCCTGCGCGGGGACATCGGAGTCGGTCCACGCACACGTGGGGATGTGCACGAAGGTCCGCGACGTCGGCGCGGGTCCGGGGAGCGTGTCGACGCTGCCGATCGTCCAGGCATCCGTCAGTGCCGCGACCAGGTCTGGACCGGTGGGAAACGGTGGTGTCTGGAGCACGGAGCCCGGCGGGGTCGGAGGCGGAGCGTTCCCCGCGAGATACGGAGGGCTGAACGAGAACGTCGCACCGACACAGCCCCCTCCAAACGGTGCCACGGGTTGCGCATCCTCCCAGGCACCTCGCGTGCTCAGAAACGCGGTCACCGCGACGATGTGCCCCGCCACGTTCGCCGCGGTGGCGATGCTTCCCGGCGCCACCGCCGCCGGATCGCCGCCCGGCGCGATCGCGTCCTTGAGCGCGTATCCGAACCGTTGGTCGTTGCCGTCGTACCCACCCGTGGTGTTTCGGGTGAATGCGGGGTGAATGGAGATGACCGCGACCACAGCACCGCCGGGTGCCGGTGATCCGGGGCCGACGTGAAAGAGGCTGGTGGTCGGGCACGACATGCCCTGAGGGTTCGCGCCCTGCGGTGGGATCTGCAGCGGATTGCGCGGATCCTTGCCGCTTGGGACGATGTCGGCCGGTGGCACCGGAAGGTATGTGCCTCCGGCACCGGCGACGAGCTTGCCGTGCGTGAGCGCCGCGCTCCCCTGGCTCGACGGACCGGGTCCCGGGCCGCTGGTGCCCCCGCCGCCACCGACGGCGCGAGCTGCGACACCGGGAAGGACGGCGGTCGCGACGCCGACCGCCGCGCAGAACGCGAGCACCCGGCGCGTCATCGACCGCACCACACGGCCGGCGGGCCGAGCGGGTCCTGGCAGTTACCGCCGGCGTCACCGAACCAGATGTCTCCAAGCACCGGGTCGCTACGGAACACACCGGGCGTGAAAACGGTCGTGTCCTCCGTGAAGTCGACGATGGATGTCGTCAGGCCGCCCGCGTGGCGGACCGTCTCCGTGCACGGACCCGTGTACACGACCACGAACAGATAGTCATCGTCAGTCGGCAGGCGCTTGCGCGCGAAATACGCCTTCCCCTCGGCACCGACGGCGAAGAGCTTCGAGCTCACAGGGTAGAGGTCGCAATCGGGCTGGTCGACGGTGCCTCCGCCCTGCAACGCGTCGACCTCCGCCGCGGGGATCAACGCCGGGCCAACGAGGTGCTTGAGGAGGAAGAGTTGATCATTCGCCTGCGCCCACTTCCACCACCCGCTGTCCCAGTTGCTCGCGTCGGCCCAGTGTTGCGCCGTCGCATCGGTGACGGCACCGTCGGTCATGTTCACCACGGGCGGCGCGTTCGGCACGTGCTCCAGCTCGAGCTCGTTGGAGGGCGGCACCAGCGTGACTCCGTAGGGAGCCCACCGCGCCTGACATGCCGGTGCGACGTCCTCGATGGGCGTTGTCGCCTTCACCGCAGCGCACGGGTCAGGGATGCCTTCCGGAGAGGGAGTCGAAGCGCTCGAGCGCGGCACCGGCGCCGGTGTCGACGTCCCCGCAGGCAGCGTGGCACCGCAACCGGACGCTGCGAGCACCCAGGCGCCGGCCAGCACGGTCGCGAATACCCCTCTCACCACCTCACCCCCAACTCTCATCGCGAAGGACGGACAGCCGACGGACAATGCCGGCACCGCCGCGACCCTCCCGCCGCAGGCAGCATGGCAGTTCGGGTGGTCGCTCAGTTGCGCCAGGCAAATCACCGTTTCGCAAGGACGGCCGGGCTACGCTGACGAGGTGACCGGCCAGAGCGAACTCGACTCGGCGCGACTGCGGCGCGATCTCAGCCTGGCGCTCCGGCGCCGCCTGACCGTCTACGCGGGCGTTGGGGCGACGGCGCTGACGGTGGTCTTCACCCTGATCGCCGCCACGACCGCACCCGGGAAGGCGAAGACGGCGACGCCCCCGGGTGCTCAGCCCGACCCTGCCGCGACCAGCGCACCGGCCGAGACCAACCCGGATCCGTTTCCCACGACTGCTCCGATCGTGATCCAGCCGCCGCTGAGCCCTCCGACCGATGCGCCGCGACCGAGCCACCACACACCACCGGCGGTCGTGTCCGGCGGCTCATAGCCGCCGGAGCCTCAGCGCAGGAGTTCGATCGCCGAACGCGCGGCCGCGGGCATGCTCGGGTCGAGCTGATAGAAGGCCCAGATCCCGCGCTTGAAGCTGGTCACGATCCCGGCCTCGCGCAACCTGGCCAGATGGTGGCTGATGGTCGGCTGGCCGAGGTCGAAAGCGGCGGTGAAGTCGCAGACGCAGACCGGTTCAGCGGCCGCCGCGAGAATGTGCAGCATCTGAACCCGGGTCGGATCGCCGAACGCCTTGTGGACGGCAGCCAGCTGCTCCGCCTGCTCGTCGGGGAGGGGAGGCGCCACCTCGTTGCAGCAGCCCTTGACCCGGTCGTACACGGGGATCGAGGTCAGCGCCTTGGTCGCCGTCGTCATCACCACCATTCTACCCATTGACAGACGTCGATGGAGCCCACTATCATCGGCACGTATCAATCGACGGTTATCGATAGGAGGTCTGCCATGGACTGTGACTGCGATTGCGGATGCGACGGCACAACCTGCGACTGCGACTGCTGCTGACGTGGGACGTGTCCAACTCGCTCTCAACGTGTCCGACCTGGACGAGGCGGTCGACTTCTACACGAAGCTCTTCGGGTCCGAGCCGGCGAAGCGACGTCAGGGATACGCGAACTTCGCCATCGCTGACCCACCGTTGAAGCTCGTCCTCTTCGAGAACCCCTCCCAGGCGGGCACGCTCAACCACCTCGGCGTCGAGGTGGCGTCCACGAGCGAAGTGGTGGCGGCCACTCGCCGTCTTGTAGCCGAGGGTCTGCCGACGGAGGTGGAGGACGGCGTCACCTGCTGCCACGCCCTTCAAGACAAGGTCTGGGTCGCAGGCGCGGACACACGCTGGGAGGTCTACACGGTGCTGGCCGACGCTCCGCCGCAGTCGGTCACAGCTGGGATCGACGGATGTTGCGCGAGCGACGCCACAGCAACGACGCCCTGTTGCAGCACCTGAACTCTCTCTGGCGGCGCGCGACTGCCGAGTTCATCGGCACCGCGCTGCTGCTCATCGCCGTGGTCGGTTCCGGCATTGCGGCGCAACGGCTGAGCCCCGGCAACCTCGGCCTGGAGCTCTTTGAGAATGCCGTCGCAACCGGAGCGGCCCTCGCCGCGATCATCGTCGCGGTCGGGCCGGTGTCCGGGGCTCACCTCAACCCGGTTGTGTCGATCATCGACTCCGGGTTCGGTGGCCTCCGACCACGCGAACTGCCCGCGTACTGTGCCGCGCAGTGCTCCGGCGCGGCAGTTGGTGTCATCGCCGCCAACCTGATGTTCTCGCTGCCCGCGATCTCGCTGTCAACCAAGGTGAGGTCGAGTCCCGGTCTCTGGCTTGGCGAGGTGATCGCAACGCTCGGACTGCTCCTCGTGATCGCGGGTGCAGCGCGTGGCTCGAGAGGCGTTGGAGCATTCGCGATCGGCGCGTACATCACCGGTGCGTACTTCTTCACGTCGTCGACGAGCTTCGCCAACCCCGCCGTGACTCTCGCTCGCGAGCTCAGCAACACCTTCGCGGGTATCAGTCCGGGCTCTGTGATCCCGTTCGTGGCAGCCGAGCTGATCGGGTGCGTTCTTGGTGGCCTCGTGATCGCGGTGCTGTTCCCGCGCAGGCGCAGGGTCGACAGCGTTGCGGTGCTTCCGGGCACGCCCCCAACCGAGGAGGCAGCGAGTTGACGACACTCGGCGAACGCAAGGTCCTCGACGTCATCCGAGATAGCCTCACACATGAATTCAGCGGCATCTTCAGCCCGGAAACCGTTGCGGCCTGTCTTGACGAGTCGTATGCGCGCCTCGTCGCCACCGCGAAGGTTGACCGATTCCTCGTCGTGCTCGCCGAGCGATTCACTCGCGAGCGTCTGCAAGCAATCGCCAAGGTGGAGGGAAAGATCATGACGACGGTGCCCGAGGTGCTTTTCGTGTGCGTGCACAACGCGGGCCGCTCGCAGATGGCCGCTGCGCTGCTGGATCGCCGAGCCAACGGGGCCGTGCACGTGCGGTCCGCCGGGTCCGAGCCCGCAGACCGTCTCAACTCCGCGGTCGTCGAGGCGATGGCGGAGATCGGTCTCGACATCAGCCGTGAGTTCCCCAAGCCGCTCACAGATGACGTCGTCCGTGCTGCGGACGTCGTGATCACCATGGGCTGCGGCGACGCATGCCCGCTCTACCCCGGCAAGCGATACCTGGACTGGGAGCTGGAGGATCCTGCGAGGAAGTCGCTTGCGACGGTGCGCCGGATCCGCGACGAGATCGACGAGCGGGTGCAGGCGCTCCTGCTCGAGGTCGCGCCCGCGCCGGCCAGCGGCTAGGGCGCCGCAACCTCGGAGGCGCGCAGCGCATCCTCGCGCGTTCGATAGTCGTCGATGCGCAGGATCCGGCCGTCTCGCAGCGTGAAGAGCATGAAGATCTCACCCTGCAGGAATGGGACCTCGTCAAAACGCGGGCCGGCGATGCCGACGATGACGCGCTCACCGGCCGCGATGAGCTCCAGCCTCCTGATCCCGAAGTCGATGCTCTCGATACTCGAGTGCATTCGCTCCATGACTGCGTCGCGTCCGTTGCAGACCAGGCTGGGAACGACACCCTGGTGCACGACGTCGGGGTCGAGGCTCGCCTCGATCGCCGCGGCATCACTCATGCGTCGGGCGTGCAGGTGATCGAATACCACCTGAAGTGCCGCATCACTCATCGTTGGTCCTCCTCAGCCGAGGAGCAGCTCGGCGAGCCGCGCAGGATCAAGGTTGCCGCCACTCACGATCGCCACAGTCGTCGCCGTCGAGCCCTCCTGCACCGACGCCGCAAATGCCAGAGCACCGGCACCCTCGGCGACGACCTTTGCATCCGTCGCAAGGCGCCGGATGGCTTTGCGCATGTCCATCTCGGGGACCACGACCCACTCGTGCACGAGTGCTCCCAGACGCTCGAACATCACCGGTGTGAACGGCGCTGTCGTGCCGTCGGCGATCGTGTCCGGAGTTGGCGACACCGGCCCACCGGCGGCGAAAGCCTGCTGCCACAACGGATAACCGTCTGACTGCACCCCGATGACTCGCACGTCGGGCTTCAGCGCAGCGAACCCCAGTGCCGTTCCGCAGATGAGCCCGCCGCCGCCGACGGGCACGTAGACACGCTCGACGTCCGGGCAATCGGCAAGGATCTCGGGCACGATCGTCGAGTGACCGATGAGCACATGCTCATCGGCGAAGGGATGGATGAAGACCTCCGGCTCACCTTCCCACCCGCGCTTCGCGATCCATTCGACGACGCCCTCGCGCGGCAGCAGCACCGCCTCCGCGCCGAGTGCGCGAACACCGTCGATCTTCAGTCGCGGTGCGTTCTCGTACATGACGACACGGCAGGGAACGTGGAGCGCGTGCGCCACATACGCACACGCCAGAGCGGCATTGCCGGCACTCACCGACATCATGCCTCGGGCGAGGCGCCCGCCCTCGATGGCGTGCGCTGCCGCGAAGAACCCGCGCACCTTGAAGCTCCCAGTCGGCTGCAGCGCCTCGAGCTTGAGAAACCCGCCCGCCGGCGAGGGAATCAGCGGCGTGCGACGAATGTGTGGCGCCACGAGGCGCGCGGTCTCGAGCACACGATCCATGTCGACCGCCGGAACGACCGTCACAGATCGACCTCCGTGCCGGCACGGGAGGCGATCGCAGCCTCGTAGACCATGCGCGCGGTCACCGCATCCTCGAACCCGCTGCCGGTCGACTTGTACACGGTGATCTCTTCCTCGGACTGCCGGCCAGGCTTGAGCCCTGCAAGGACGGCACCCAGCTCCTCGATGGTGTCGGGGTCGCGCCCCTGCAGCTCGTGCGCTCCAGCGGGTGGTGCGTTCTCCGCGGCGCCCTTCCATTCCACGAAGATCCGGCCGCGACGCATCGTCGCCGGGTCGACCTCGGGTCCGAATGTGCCGCCGACCGATGTCACATGCGTGCCGGGGCTGAACCATTCGTACGCCGTGATCGGCGCGCGAGCGTCAGTGCAGCAACACACCACGTCGGCACCACGAATGGCGTCCTCGAAGTTGTCGGCCACGACGCAGCGGGGATCCCGCGCGGCAAGGGCGTGCGCACGGTCGGCATCGCGCGAGGACACTCGGATCTCCGTGAAGTCGCGCACGAGCGGGACCGTCTGCAGGTGCGCCTGGCCCTGCACGCCGCCGCCCAGGATGGCGAGCGTCTTCGCACCGGCTCGCGCGAGCAGGCGCACCGACACGGCCGCGCCTCCGGCGGTCCGCATCGCGGTGATGTGCTCCGCATCCATCACGCAAAGCAAAGCGCCGCTCTCCTCGTCGAACAGCGTGATCACGCCCTGGTGCGTCGGCAACCCCCGCTCCGCGTTGTTCGGAAAAACCGTGACGGCCTTCAGCGCCATGCCCCCGCCGGAGACCCACGCCGGCATCGCCCCGACGAGGCCGGCCGGCGCGCGGGCGGCTGTCCGCGGCGGCACCGATGCCGCACCGGTCGAGTACGCGCGGAATCCGAGCTCGAGAGCGTCGAGCATCCCTTCGAGGGAAAGGAGCTCTTCGACGTCGTGCTTACTGAGGAACAGCATCGCCCGCCTCCTGGTGGCGCGGGAGAATCTCGAACAGGGTCGCCGCGTCGATGTTGCCGCCTGAGACGACGCACGCGATCGAGCTCCCCGCCACGCGTCCGCTCCGGGCGACGGCGACGGGGCAGGCTCCTGCGCCCTCGGCGACGACCCGATTCCGGCGGAAGAGCACTGCCACGGCGGCCGCGACCTCGTCGACGCTCGCCACCAGGACGCCGTCGATCAACTCACGCGCCAGGTCGAACATCTCCGGCATCACCCCGCTGGCGCCGATCCCGTCGACGAACGACCGCTCGTACGGAACCTCGACGGGATGTCCGGCCGCGAACGATGCGCTGAGCGGAGCGGCGCGCTCCACCTCGCAGGCGTAGATCCGGCAACGATGCCCGGTCGCCCGGATCGCTCCGGCGATCCCGCAGGTGAGGCCACCACCGCCCCACGGGATGAGCACCATGTCGACGTCCGGCAGATCCTCGACGATCTCGAGACCGATCGTCCCGTTGCCATCCATGACGCGCCGGTCCGCGAAGGGGTGGACGAACGTTCCGCTCAACCCCTCGAACCGCTTCTCGGTGAACACCTGCCACCAGCGGTCGAACGAGACTCGGATAACACGGCCACCGAGACGCTCCACCGCCTCGGTCTTGTTCGCGGCTGCGGTGTCGGGCACGATCACCGTGCAGGGGACGCCGAGCCTCTGGGCCGACCATGCGACCGCCTGGCCCATGTTGCCCGCGCTCGCGGTCAGCAGGCCCTCCGCGATCGAAGCGGGGTCGAGCTGCTCGACCAGGTTCGTGGCGCCGCGGATCTTGAACGAGCCGGTCGGCTGGAGGTTCTCGAGCTTGAGCCACACGCCGGGCGATGCCGCGTCATGGAGCGGCAGCACCGGCGATCGCAGCGCGACTCCCGCGATGCGCGCGCGTGCGGCGCGGATCTCCTCGAGCCGGGTTTCAGCGGTCAGCACGGCTCAGGTGGGCGAGCGGTCCAGGCTGGTCGTCGCCAGGATCCATCCCGCTCTCATGACCGGAGATCTTGGCACGGTTCGGCACAATGGAGCCGATGACACAACAGCAGACAACCACCGACGCGGCAGCGACCCGGCGGGAGCTCGACGCCGTGATCTTCGACCTCGGCGGCGTCATGACGGAGCCGCTCTTCCGTCACCGCACCGACGTCCCGCCGGAATACTTCGGGCTGGTCGCCTTCTTCCTCAACGAGTTCCGCGACCACTATCACCTTCCGACCGGCGTCCATGACCTGCATCTCCTCGAGATCGGCAAGATCGGTGACGACGAGTTCTTCGATCGGATGTGTGCCCGCTACGTCGAAGCGGGCAACGAGCCCATTGATCCTCGCGTTGCGCAGCAGGTGATCTTCGGGCGCGGGATGGTCGCGTGCGGCGCCATGGCCGACGCGGTTCGGCAGGTGCACGATGCCGGCTACAAGACGGCGATGCTCACCAACATCTCTCGTGAGGGAGAGGCGATCTGGCGAAGCCTCTTCCCTGTCGATGAGCTGTTCGACGTGATCATCGATTCCTCGAAGGTCGGTCTGCGCAAGCCGGATCCCGAGATCTACCGCCTCACCTGCGAACGCCTCGGTGTGTCGCCGGATCGGTGCCTGTTCATCGACGACCTCCTGTGCAACGTCGAGGCCGCGACAGCCCTCGGGATGCAGACGATTCAATGCTTTGATCCGGTCGCCGCTGCCGACGAGGTCGTGCAGCGCGTGCTCGGTCATGCGGCGGCAGCCGAGGCCGAGGCGGGCGCGTGACGGACGCCCGCTCCTCGCGGTCGGTCCACGACGGGGGTGGGGCTCTGGAAATTGCCGGCATCAGTGACATCGGTCCGGTTCGCACCCAGAACCAGGACGTCTGGGATGCCGAGATCGGCCCGGACCGCACCCGGGCCGTGCTCGCGCTCGCGGATGGCATGGGCGGTCACAAGGGCGGCCTGGAATCCGCGGACGCCGCCATCACGGCGGCGATGTCGGTGCTCCGCGGCGCACGTTCGGATGCGGATCCGGGGTTGACCCTTGCACGGGCAGTGGCCGCGGCGAGCGACGGTGTCGCGCGTGCGCGCGGCGACATCGGCGGCAACCCGGGAACGACGCTGGTGCTGGCGGTGGTCAACGGGATGCACGCCTCGGTCGCCAACGTCGGCGACAGCCGTGCCTACCTGGTCAGCGGCGCAACGGCGAAGCAGCTCACCGAAGACCACTCCTGGGCCGCGAGCCAGGTCCGCGCCGGCGCTCTGAACGCCGAGGAGGCGCGCCATCATCAGAAACGCAACCTCATCGAGCGGGCGGTGATGGGCGACCCCGTTGTGGCGGACATCTTCGAGGTGGACGCCGCCGCCGGCGACGTCCTGCTGCTCTGCTCGGACGGCCTCTGGGAGCCGCTCTCCGACTCCGTCCTCGGCTCCATCATCAGCGGTCCCGATGCGCTCGGGGTCGCCCTGACCCGCGCCTGCGACGCCGCGCTCGCCGGCGGAGGCACCGACAACGTGACCGTGGTCGCGATTCGCTGGGCGGGCGTTCGATCGGATAACGTCTGACGTTCGATGGCACGTCTCTATGCGCAGTTCGCGGCGGTGGTGTTCGTGGTGGTCGGCGTCGGTGGTCTGCTCACCGGTGACGCCGGAACCCTGCTGCACCACCATCCCGAGGGCAACCTTGGGCCGGTTGCTCTGCACCTGACCTACGTCAGGGACGTTCTCGACCTCGTCATCGGCGCGGCACTTGCCTTCGCAGGATTCCGTTCCGGGGACCGTCTGGCGGGCGAGATCGTGCTGACGGTCGGTGTGGTGCTCCTTCTGCTGGCAGTGATCGGCTTCGCCAACCCTGACACTGCCAAGACAACCCGGGATATTCTCGGGATGAACATGACACTCCCCATGAACATCTTCGACGCTGTCACAGGCGCGCTCGCCGTCCTCTGCGGCCTGGGCGAGCCCGTGACGGCAGAGCCCGCCTCGAACTGACCCGGTACGACCGCAGCGGCCCGACTGCGGTCATGAGGCGCCGGCCGTCCGCGCGCGGTGCCGTCCTGATCATGTTCTTCGTCAATGGCGCGGCCATGGCAACATGGGTGCCGCTCATCCCGTCGGTGCAGCAGAGACTCGATCTGAGTGCCGGGGAGCTCGGCCTTGCCCTCCTCGGCGTGGCGGTCGGCGCGGTTATGGCCATTCCTTCGACCGGCTGGCTGGTCGGGCGCGCCGGGGGCCGGAGGGTGGTCACGCTGGCTGCAATCGCGTGTTGCATCATCCTTCCGTTTCTACCGGTGGTGCCGTCGTTACCCGTGCTCGCCGTAGCCCTGGTCCTCTTCGGCGCCGCACTCGGAATGATGGACGTCGCCATGAACATCCACGGTGCGGTCGTCGAAGCCTCGTATCGACGGCCACTCATGTCGACGTTCCACGGCTTCTACAGCATTGGAGGATTTGCCGGCGCGATCGTCAGCAGCGCGCTCGCGGTCGCCGGCGCGGCGCCGTTCGTGCGCGCACTGTTGCCTGCGCTGGTTCTCGCTGCCGCCGCAATCGCCGCGCACCCGTCGCTCCCGCCCGAACAGCCACGCACCACAGGTGTCCGGCCGACGCTGCGCGTGCACCTTGCGGGGTTCTCCTGGCCGCTGGTGGCCCTTGGAGTCATGGCCTTTTGCAGCTTCCTTGCCGAGGGCGCCAGCGGTGACTGGAGCGCGCTCTACCTCCACAAAACGCTCGGGGCCGGGGCTGCGTTCGCCGCAACAGCCTTTGCCGCATTCTCGATCGCGATGGCGATCGGCCGCTTGGGCGGGGACTGGTTGACGAGTCACCTCGGTGCCACGTTGCTGTTGCGCGGCGGCGGCGCTCTGGCCGCATGTGGTTTTACAGCAACACTGCTGCTTGGCCGTCCGGCTGTTGCGGTTGCGGGATTCGGCCTGGTCGGTCTCGGTCTCGCCAACGTCGTCCCAACGCTGTTCAGCGCCGCCGGTCGATCGAGGGCAATCCCTTCCCGCATTGCGATTGCCGCGGTCGCCTCCGCCGGCTACACCGGGCTCCTCGCCGGGCCTCCACTCATCGGTTTCGCCGCGGAGGCCTTCACGCTCATGCGTGCTCTGATCGCTGTGGTCGTGTGCTGCGGGGTGATCACGCTCCTCGCGGGTATGGTTCGCCGCGCTGCCTGACCTTAGACCGCGGCTCCACTCTTCGCGCTCGTGCCGTTCGCGGCGTGGTCGCCGCGGCGCCGAGCGGTGGCGACGAGCTGCACGGCGCTGCTCGCCATCGGTCGCGCGCGGCGGAGTGCGCGCCCGGTCGTGATCACACCCTCGCGCGCGGCGGCCCTGGCGACCCGCAGCTGCGCGCGAGTCTTGTCGCCGGTCTGTGGCGCAACGCAGAGCCCGATCGCGGTACCCACGACTGCCCCGTGCACGAACCCGCGGATGTACGCCATGGCCGAAGACCTCCTGTGCCGGTCATTCCCGTCGGGTTCCACCCTACTCCCCGGGACCGCTTCAGGTCAGCGACGTTGCCGACCAGGGACCGTCGGGAATGATGCGAAGTCGTTCGACGGGGCGGCCCGCGATGAGATGCTCGGCGATGATCTCGTCGACGTCCTGGACCTGCAGGCGTCCGTACCAGACGCCATCCGGGTACACGATGAGGATCGGTCCCTGGTGGTGCTGCTGGTTGCAACCCATCCTCGTCGTGCGAACCCAGGTGAGCTCGAGCCGCTCGACCTCGTCCCGCAGGCGCTGGAGGATGTGCTCCGATCCCTGCCCGCCGCAGTGGTGGCGACCCACGGTCGTGCAGACGAAGACGTGCAGGTTGCGGTGGGCCGGTTCGCTCATCACTGTCAATGGTCGCCCACCCGCGTGCGGCTGCGGCGTGCGCGCGGCGTGACACAGTACGGGTGCTGATGGATCTCAACTTCGCGTTCTTCGCCGACAGCGCCGTGGTCCCCCCGGACGGGAAGCTCTATGTCCTCGGTGGCGGGTTCAGCGCGCTCTCGATGGCGCAGCTGCCCGGGCGCGTGGCCTTTGCGGTCGTCGCCGGATTCCGCTTCGGGGCTTCCGATGTCGGGCAGGCGCATCAGGTGGAGCTGCGCCTCCTCGACGCCCAGGGCAAGCTCGTCATCGCGCCCGCCAGCCTGCAGTTCCAGTCGGCCGGGGCGAAGCTCGGTCCGGGTCAGGAGGTGAGCATCTCGACGGTCACAGTGCTGCAGCCGATGTTCGGGGAGCCGGGGACCTACGCGGTCGAGTTCTGGACCGGTGGCAACCTGCTCGGGGCGGTGAGCCTGCACGTCGAGGAGCGCACGCCGCCGGCGCCCGTCACCGGCGAGCGTCCCAACTGATCCGAGGCGCGGGGTCGCTGCCTCAGTACTCGTAGAAGCCGCGACCGCTCTTCCTGCCGAGGTACCCGGCTGACACCATGCGGCGCAACAGCGGTGGCGGCGCGAAGTCGCCGTTGGCGTACTCCTCGTACAGCGACTCACAGACGAACATCGCGGTGTCGAGGCCGATGTAGTCGAGGAGCTGGAGCGGCCCCATCGGGTGGCCGCAGCCGAGGCGCATGCCCTCATCGATATCCTCGCGCGTCGCAAACCCCGACTCGTAGAGCCGGATCGCATGCGTCAGGAACGGTATGAGCAGCAGGTTGACGATGAAGCCGCCGCGATCCTGGGCGACGATGACGCGCTTGCCGAGCCGTTCGCCAAGGGCACGTGTGTCGTCGAGTGTCTCGTCACTCGTCGCGATGCTCCGCACCACCTCGATCAATTTCATCACCGGCGCCGGGTTGAAGAAATGCGTGCCGATGACCCGGTCGGGCCGGCTGGTCGCCCGCGCGATCTCGATGATGGGGAGCGCCGAGGTGTTGGTGGCGAGGATCGCGTCCTCGGACACGATGCGGTCGAGCTGCTCGAAGAGCGCCACCTTCGCCGGAAGCTGTTCAACGATCGCCTCGACGCAGAAATCGCATCCGGCGAAGTCCTCGAGGCGCGGCGTGAACGTGAGCAGGCCCGTGATGTGGTCGAGGTCCTCCTCGCTGAGCTTGCCGGTCTGGCGGCCGCGCTCGAGCGAGACGTTGACACGGCGCTGACCGGCCGCCAGCTGCTCGGGTCCCGCCTCTGTGACCAGGGTTCGAATCCCGTTGCGCGCGCACACCTCCGCGATCCCCGAACCCATCAGCCCGGCGCCGATGATCCCGACGCTCCCGATCTCCATCGATGCTCCTCCAGCCAGCGGCGTTCTTCGCGTTCAGCGCGCAGTCTGCCCGAGGGCGGGCGACCCGCGCACCTATGATGGGCGGCATGGGGTCACCGGGAACGGTCGCGATCGTCAGCTCCGATCTGATGTTCGCGAGCCAGATCACCACCACCATGCGCAAGGCCGGAGGGACCGCGATGCTCGTGGTCGGCGATGACGTTCCGAGCGCCGACATCGTGTTCGTCGATCTCAACGGCGCCGTCGACGCCCGGCTTGCGCTGATCGCCCGCCTCCGCGGCGAGCGCCCGGACCTCGAGATCGTCGGCTTCTGCTCCCACGAGGAACGCGACCTGCGCCGGCGGGCGCGGGCCTCCGGCGCAACGCGCGTCATCAACAACGGCGCGCTCCAGGTGGTTGCCCTGCGGCTCGCCGGTATCGACGTTGCGAAAGCATCGTGAGCGGCATGGCGCACGGGTCTCGAGGAGCGCGTCCGGTCGGAGGTCGATCGCACGCGTGAGGAGGTGATCGAGACGCGGCGCGCCTTCCATCGCCACCCCGAGATCTCCCAGCGCGAGCTGCACACTGCCGAGGTGGTCGCGCAGCGGAGCGCGGACCTGGGGTTCGCCGTCCGTTCCGGCCTGGGCGGCACCGGCGTCGTCGCCGACCTCGACAGCGGCAAGCCGGGGCCGACGCTGATGCTGCGCGCGGACATGGACGCCCTGCCGATCCTCGAGCGGGGCGACGGGCGAGTCGCGCGCTCAGAGACCGACGGCGTCATGCACGCGTGCGGGCACGACGGGCACATGGCGATGACCCTCGGCGCCGCCACCGCGCTGGTCGCGTTGCGGGACAGCTGGTCGGGGCGCCTGCGCCTCTGCTTCCAGCCTGCCGAGGAGACGGCGTCGGGGGCGATGCCGATGATCGACGACGGCGCCGCCGACGGGGTGGACCGAGTGCTCGGCATCCACCTCTGGGCGCCGCTCGAGACCGGTCGAGTTGCAGTCAAGTCTGGCGTGATCTTCGGAAGCGCCGACAGCTTCTCGCTCACCATCCGGGGCCGCGGAGGTCACGGCGGCATGCCGCACACCGCGATCGACCCGGTGGTCATCACCGCGCAGGTCATCCTCGCCCTCCAGTCGATCATCAGCCGCGAGACCTCGCCGTTCTCTCCGGCGGTCATCACGATCGGACGGGTCACCGCCGGCACCGCGTTCAACGTCATCGCCGACTCCGCCGAGCTGCTCGGCACCACCCGCGCCATCGATGCGGGCGAGCGTGAACGCCTCCTCACGCGCATCGCCGAGGTGGCGACCGCGGTCGCCTCCGGGTACGGCGCGGAAGCTGTGTTCGAGCGCCTGGCCGGGTGCCCGCCGGTCGTCTCCGATGCCGCCACAGCCGACCTCGTGCATCGCGCCGCGGCGGCGACCGTCGGTGAGGACCACGTGGACATCGCGGTGCCGATCACCGTCGGCGACGACGTCGCATGCTTCCTCCAGCGAGCCCCGGGCTGCTATTTCCTGGTCGGCGCCGGACATCCGGAGCGTGGGCCGGTCGCACCTCACCACAGCGCGTTCTTCGACATCGACGAGGCCGCGCTGCCGGTCGGAGTCGAGACCCTGGTGCGCGCCTCGCTCGACGTGCTCGGCTGATGGACTTCATCCGCTCGCGGGAGGACCGCAACGACCTGTACAGCAACGTCGACCTCACGCCGCGCGCCACCGCGGAGTCGGAGACGCTGCTGTCGGTCGCGATGGAGATCGAGCACGCGAACAACTCCGGCTACGTCCACGGCGGCACGATCATGCGACTTGTCGACACCGCCGCCGGCATCGCCGCCATCAAGCATGCGCGGCGTCGCGTCGTCACCGCGGCGATGGACGAGATGAGCTTTCTCGCTCCGGTGTACATCGGCGACCTGCTCACCGTCCGTGCGCGGGTCAACGACGCGCACCACAGCTCGATGGAGATCGGCGTTCGCGTCGACGTCGAGCGGATCCCTTCGGGCGAGAAGCTGCACGTTGCAAGTGCGCACCTGGTGTATGTGGGTCTCGACCGCGAGGGGAGACCTGCCGAGGTTGCCAAGGTGATCGCCGTCACCGAGGAGGACCACCATCGGCAGGCCGAGGCGCGGGTGCGCAGGGAGCAGCGCCTGATCCGCAAACGGGCGCTCGCGGAAGCCTCGCAGGGTGGCCCGTGAAGCCCGCCTCCTGCCGGCGGCCTTCGGTAGGATGGCTTCGTCATGCCTGAGGTGACCGCGTCGCTGACGGTCCGGGATGCGACCGCGCAGGTCCCGACCGCTCGCCAGCACATCCGCTTCTCCTTCTATCGCGTGCGTCCCGACTGGCGCCTGCGCAGCGCGACCGAGCGCGCTGCCGACCGCGAGGAGGTCGCCGCGCTCGTCCGCGAGATCGGCGACCGTGACGGGGTGCTCATCCGGCCGTACAGCACGGTGGGGACGCGCGGCGACGCCGACTTCCTGCTCTGGCTCGTGAGCGAGCGCGTCGACGACCTCCACGAGTTCTCGGCCCGCCTCAACCACACGCGCCTCGCCGCGTATCTCGACGCCCCGTACAGCTACTTCTCGATGACCAAGCAGAGCATGTACGTCGAGAAGCACCAGCATCCCAACCAGGAGGGGCGCAGCAACCGACTCGTCATCGCGCCGACCGGTCGCCGCTATCTCTTCGTGTACCCGTTCGTGAAGACGCGGGCCTGGTACCGGCTCAGCGCCGAGGAACGGCAGCGGCAGATGAGCGAGCACATCGCGATGGGGCACAAGTACCCGGGCGTGAAGATCAACACGACGTATTCGTTCGGGCTCGACGATCAGGAGTTCGTGGTCGCGTTCGAGAGCGACTCTGTCGCCGACTTTCTCGACCTCGTGCACGAGATGCGCGGCAGCGAGGCATCGACGCACACGGTGCGCGACGTGCCGTCCTTCACCTGCATCTCCATGGATATCGACGAGGTGCTCTCCGCACTCGGATAGCCGCGACCGTCAGCCGGCGAGCACCGCGCGCCGCCGCTCGGCGCCCTGCATCGATGCGAGCATCACCTCCATGACGTGCATGACGCGCACGTCGGGCGCATAGCGCGCGGCTCCCGCACGGAGCTGCAGGAGGCAGGAGACGTTCTCCGTCACCACGATCTCGGCGCCGGTGGCGCGGATGTTCTCGAACTTGCGGCGGAGGATCTCCTCGCTCCGCTCGGGCTGACGCGCGAAATACGTACCCGCGCCGCCGCAGCACATCGCGCGCTCGTTGAGCGGGACGATGTCGAGGTGCGGGATCTGCTCGAGCAGACGGCGCATCGCTCCGCGCTCCGGACCGTCGATCGGCAGCGCGCACGGCTCGTCGATCGTGACCCGCCAGCGCAGCGGTCCGAGCTCGCCACGCACGCCGTTGCGGTCGAGGAAGTCACTGGCCAGCGCGGTGCGCCGCGCGATGTCGCGGGCGCGTGCGCCAACCTGACGGTCGTCACCGGCGATGCTGCCGTACTCGCGGTAATGCTCGGTGCACGAGGCGGTGTCGCCGATGTACGCGTCGACGTCGAGCGGCGTCATCGCGGCGCTGTTTCGAACCGCCATGTCGATCATCGCGTCGCGGTCGCCGAGCGTCCGTGCCGGCAGACCGCTGCACCCGATGACCGGCACCTCGACGGCATACCCGGATGCGAGGAGCACGCGGATCGTCGCCTCGGTCGACTCCGGGACGGTGAGATTCGAAAGGCAGCAGACGAGCAGCGCCACGGTCCCGCGCACCGGTTCGGCAGGTGCGGGCAGGTCGCCGAGCATCTGGTACACGGATCGGTCGGGTGGCGGACCACTCTGCTCGGCAAGCGCCCCAACGGTGCCGAGCCACGACAGCAGCCCGATGCGCCGTGCCAGCGAGTACAGGCCAGTCCGCTGCGTGAAGCGCGCGAACCCGTGCAGCGCGCGCAGCGCGCCCGGCCTCGGCAGGACGCTGCGCAGCGCGAACGACTGACCCCAGGGATATCCCTCCTGCGCGTGGAGCTCCTGGCGCGCGCGGCTGACGATGTGCCCCGTCGGGACGCGCGGGGCGCACGCGGCGACGCAGTTGTCGCACGTGAGACACGTCGAGAGCGGACCGTCGGCGATGTCGCTGAGCTCGAGCCTGCCTTCGATCGCGTCACGGATGAGCGCGATGCGCCCGCGCGCGGTCTCCCACTCGACCGGGTTCACCACGTATGCCGGGCACGTCGCCTGGCACAGGGAGCATTTGTTGCACTCGCTCGCCGCCTCGTAGACGTCGGCAAGGAAGCGGGGGGTCGGGACGGCGGCGCCGGCCATTGGGCCGGGATTGTAGACGAGATCACCGACCGCCCCACGATCGCGCCGTGTCGCTGCGATCGGCGATCGATGGTCAGGCGCCGTGATCCGTAGAGTCGCCGTCGATGACCGCGGACTACCACGTCGAGGCTTTCACCGACGACGAGCAGCGGACGCTGGCGCCGTACGTCACGAACCTCGACCGCCCGGTGTTCGGCCTCACCAACCTCCCGCAGGTGACCGCGGCGGCGCTCTTCGCCCGCTACAGCCGCAGCGCGAAGAGCCTCCGTCGCCTCCTCCTCGACGAGTTCCTGACGGACCACGCGGCCATCGGCCCGGTGACCACCGATGCAGGCAGGGCGCGTGCCACCGATCTCTTCGGCCGCGTCCTCGCCGACTACGGCGATGACTCCGTCGCGCAGCTCGCGGGCGTGCACCTCGCCTGCGAGCAGGTGTCGCAACAGCTCGCCAAGGCGATCGAGTGGGGGCGGCTCGCCGCGTACCTGGAGCAGTCAACTCGCTACATCCCGTACACGGATCGGCGTGACGGTCACTTCCGGTACATCAGGGACAGCAATCTGCTCGCGTCTCCGCACGGCGCCACCTACGTGCAGGCGATGGACCGCCTCTTTGAGACGTACGCCGCGCTTCGAGGGCCGCTCGGCGAGCATCTCGATGCGACGCTGCCGCCCGAGGCCGACGCTGGAGCTCGAAAGCGCGCGATCCGCGCGCTCGCCCTCGACATCATGCGAGGGCTGCTCCCGGCCGGGACGGTGAGCAATGTCGGCATGTACGCGTCCCCGCAGGCGTATGAGCAACTCGTGCTGCGGTTGCGCGCGCACCCGTTGCCGGAGGCACGGGCCTATGCGGAGCTCGTGAACACCGAGCTGCAGGGTCTGATCCCCGACTTTCTCACCAGGCTCGACCGCCCCGAGCGCGGGGGAGTGTGGGTCGACTACCTCCGCGAGACCGCCGCCGCGCTCCGCGTTGATGCCGACGCCCTTTCGCCCGAGCACGAGTGGGGTCCTCCCGGAGTCACGCTCGTGGACTGGGACGGCGACGGCGAGGACCGCATCCTCGCGGCCGCGCTCTTCCCGTTCTCTCATGCCTCGGAGGAGCGACTGCTCGCCGCGGTGCGCCCGCTCGACGCCGCGCGGCGCGCGGCGCTGTTCGCGGCCGCCGTCGGCATCCGGGGTAACCGGCGCCACAAGCCGGGACGGGGCTTCGAGCACAGCGATTACACGTTCGAGGTGATCTCCGACTACGGCGCGTTCCGCGATCTCCAGCGGCATCGCCTCCTCACCATCCAGTGGCAGGAGCTCACGCCGGCGCTCGGCTATGAGGTGCCGTCTGCGGTTGTCGAGGCCGGGCTTGCCGAACAGTGGCGCGAGGCGGTGCGCGAAGCCGAGAACGCCTATCGGCAGGTCGCCCCGTCCTTCCCGCAGCAGGCCGGCTACCTGGTGACCCTCGGGCACCGCGTCCGGTACCTGATCAAGCTGAACGCCCGCGAGGCGATGCACCTCATCGAGTTGCGGACCTCGCCGCAGGGGCATCCGAGCTACCGGCAGATCTGTCGCGAAATGCTCCGCCTCATCGACGAGGTCGCGGGCCACCATCTCATCGCGGGGGCGATGCGCTTCACCGGGTCGGAGGACGTCCACCTGCCGAGGTACGCATCCGAGGCGTCGCGTGTCTCGAGCGAGGAGTAGGCAGCGGCGATCCTCTGCTCCCCGGCTCGGGTACCCCATGCCACGCTGACGCAGTGAAGCAACTGTTCTCGTCGGTCGTGTCCTGGGTCAGCCGCTCGTATCCGGGACGGCTGATCGCCGCCTTCGGCTCAAGCCAGGCCGGCAATTACGCATCCGGCATGGCGTTCAACGCCTTCGTCAGCATGTTCCCCCTGATTCTCGGAGTACTCGCGATTGTTGGATTCGTGACTCAGTCCGCTCAGGCCAGGACGACAGTCCTTGGTGCTCTCTTCGGGTTCTTCCCGACGGCGGCGCACCCCGCCCTTTCAAGCGCGTTCGCGGGCATACAGCACTACTCGGGGGTGTTCGGCGCCGTCAGCGTCATCGGGCTGCTCTGGAGCGGCAGCAGCCTCTTCACCTCGATGGAGTTCGCTCTCGGCATAGTCATCGGGGCGCGGCAGCGGCCGTTTCTGCGTCAGCGCGGAATGGCGTTCGTGCTGACCATCCTGTTCGTCATGTCGCTCGTCGTCACCGTCGGCGTCAACTCCCTGATCGCCCTCCCGGGTCCTGGTTGGGCCTTCGAGCCGGTCGTCGGGCTCCTTGTCTGGTATGCCTTCATGCTTGCCGTCTACCGGCTGGTGCCGAACCGGACCTACCCGGTCCGTCAACTCTGGCCTGGAGTCCTCATCGCCGGCACGGCGATGGAAGCGCTGACGCTCCTCTGGCCGGTGTACACGGGGTTCGCGCATGGCTTCGACACCTATGGCACAGCGCTCACCTTCTTCTTCGTCCTGGCGGCATGGCTCTACTTCTTCGCCGAGTTCATCCTCCTGGGGGCGGTGGCCAATCACATGCACACGGGGGATCCGGACGCGCACGGCCTCCTCGGGTCGAAGGACAGTCGAGCCCCGGTTGCGACCGAGACTCAGCCCGATGGCGGGGTTTCGTGATCGAGGCTCTGACGTATGATGTAGGCACCATGGCAATCAGCTCCCCGTCGACCGTCACGATCTCCGACGCCGCCCGCGAGCAGCTCAAGGGCCTTATCGCCGACCAGCCGGCCGACCACACTCTCGGACTGCGCGTCTTCATCCAGTCCGGTGGGTGCTCGGGCTTCTCCTACGGGATGGGGCTGGACGAGAATCCCCCACGTGAGGACGACCTCGTCGTCGACGTGGACGGCGGCCTCAAGGTGTACGTCGATGCGTACTCCACCCAGTACCTGCAAGGCGCCGAAATCGACTACGTCGATGAGTTGATGGGCGGTGGATTCACCATCCACAACCCCAACGCGGTCCGCACCTGCGGCTGCGGTCACTCCTTCCAGACAGCCAACTCCGCAGGCGAAGCGAAGTCCTGCTCGCACTGAGCTAGCGGAGTTCGCGCCGGGCAGCGCGGCGTTCATCGACATGAAGGCCGGGTGTGCCGCATCGGGGTTTCTCGCGGTTACCGCGCTCCTCATCACAGGCTGCGGCGCTGAAGTCGGCACCATCCAGGGAATAGCCGTACCCTGCCTCGGGGCCAGCGGCCACGCCAATCCCCTTGCTCACCCTACGGTCGAGATATCGAAGGGAAGGAGCCAACTGGAGTCGTTCGAAGTCCAGAAGCCCTGGTACTTCCAGGTGACCCTGCCCGCCGGCGTGTATACGGTGACGATGATCGACAACCCGGGGCAGATCGTCACGGTTCGCGACGGTCAAACGGTTCAGGCGATTCTCGGGTCCGACTGCGGTTAGCGTCAGTTACGCTGCCGGGACTGCGGGATTCTCGGAGATTGCTCTTCGCATCGTTGATGCCGCGTCGCGGTCGTTGATCGCGAGGGCGATCAGGGCGCCTGCGAAGGTGAACCCGGCGGCGGCGAAGAACGCGACACGGAAGACGGCGACATTGCCGGTGAGGGACTGCCCCGCCGACTGCGTGCCGATGATCGTCGCGAGTGTTGCGACGCCGACGGCGGAAGCAAGCTGGCGCTGCGCGTTGTAGAGCGCGGCGGCGCGGCCCGTGTCGCGAGGGGAGACCTGCGCGAACACCCCTGCGTTCATGGAGATCACGACATACGCCCAGCCGACCCCGATGAGGAACATCACGACCCGGAACACCCATGGGTCCGCGTTCATGAGCACGGCGAGGACGCACGTGGCGGCGGTCACGCCGATCAGACCGAAGGCGATGAGCCGTCGCGGGCCGACCCGCGGATAGATCCGACCCACCAGTTGCGACGAGACGAGCACGCCGACCGCCTCGGGCGCGGTGATGGAACCGGAGACGAACGCCGACAGACCCCGCCCGCTCTGCAACCAGATGGGCGCGACGTAGAGCAGGCCGAGGAACCCGCCCGAAGCGAACAACCCGGCGAGGTTCGAGACCCCGAAGAGGCGGTTGCCGAGCAGCCGGAAATTGATCATCGGCTCGTCCGCGTGCAGCTCGACCCACACCAGCGTCGCGATCAGGAGCGCCCCCACCGTCGCGGTGACGAGCACGGTTGCTGAGGTCAACCCATCGGTGGCCGCCTCGCTGAGCCCAAAGAGGAAGAGCCCGAATCCGGAGCCGGCGAGCAGGAATCCGGGGAGGTCGAACCGTTCGCCCGCACGTTCACGATGCTCCCCCAGCTTGAGCGCGCTGAAGACGAATGCGGCGAGGCCGATCGGGACGTTGACGAAGAACACCCAACGCCACGAGAGGTCGTCCACCAGCGCCCCGCCGATGAGCGGGCCGAGGGCAGGCGCCATCACCGTCGGGATCACGAGGAGTCGCGCCAACCGCGCTCGCTGCGCGGGCGGGAAGGCGCGATACAGCATGGCCATGCCGACCGGCGTGAGCATGCCGCCACCCGCACCCTGCAGGACCCGGAAGATCACCAGCTCGAGCACCGACTGAGACAGCCCGCAGAGCGTCGATGCGAACGTGAACAGCCCGATCGCGAACATGAAGGTGCGCTTGGTGCCGAACCGGTCCCCGACCCAGCCGGATGCCGGGATCCAGACGGCGAGGCTGACCAGGTATCCGACGACAACGCCGTCGGTGGCCGCGGGGCTGACGTGGAAGCTGCGCGCGATCGCCGGTGACGCGACGTAGACGATGGTCACATCCATGATCGTCATGAACATCGCGACGACGTAGATCGTGCCGATGATCCGCTGCGGCGTCAGGCGGAGGGCGCGCATCGGGCTATCCTCGCGCAGCCACCCGAAACGGTGCTCCGCGCGCTCGGACAGCCCTGCCGTTTGGCTCCGGCTGCTCCGGGTAAGCTTGTCGCATGGAAATCAAGGAGCTCGGACACATCGTCCTCTACGTGCACAACATCGAGCGATCGGCGACGTTCTACGGCGAGATCCTCGGCTGGAAGCAGCTCAAGTCGACGGACGCAAGTCTCGGACGCATGCCCGTCGCGCTGTTCAGCAGCGGACGGACGCACCACGAGTTGCTGCTCATCGAGGTCGGCGAGAACGCCCAGGACCTGCCGCAGGGCCGCCATGTCGGCCTGTACCACTTCGGGCTGAAGGTCGGCGACAGTGACGACGAGCTGCGCGCGGCGATCCGTCGCTGCGAGGAATCCGGCGTGCGCATCGTCGGGATGAGCGACCACACCGTCACCCACAGCCTCTACATCATGGATCCCGACGGCAACGAGATCGAGCTGTACGTGGACGTTCCCGGCGTGAGCTGGGAGCTCGACAATGTCATCGCGCCCACCAAGGCGCTGGTTCTCTAAGGAAGTTCCCATGCCGGCTGTCACCGTCGACGACATCACCGCTCTGCCGCACATCCCGCAACCCGACCCCGCATTCGCGTCGATCCGGCCGGTGATCAGCGTCACCACCGCACCGCACGGCCTCGAGGGTGAGGGCTTTCCCGTGCGCCGCGCGTTCGCGGGTGTGAGCCCGTCACTCATCGACCCCTTCATCCACATGGACCAGATGGGCGAGGTCGAGTACGCACCGGGCGAGCCCAAGGGCACGCCGTGGCATCCGCACCGCGGCTTCGAGACGGTCACCTACATGATCGACGGGACGTTCCAGCACCAGGACTCCAACGGCGGCGGGGGCCTCATCAGCAACGGCGACACGCAGTGGATGACCGCGGGCGCGGGCATTCTGCACATCGAGCGTCCGCCGGAGGAGCTCATCGCAAGCGGCGGGCTGTTCCACGGATTTCAGCTGTGGGTCAACCTTCCTGCCGCGCAGAAGTGGGTGCCCGCGCGTTATCAGGACATCCGCGCCGGGAACGTTGCGCTGCTGACGTCATACGACGGTGGAGCGCTGTTGCGCGTCATCGCGGGCGAGGTCGCCGGACATCGTGGACCGGGGATCACCTACACGCCGATCTCGCTTGCGCATGTGACCGTGAGCCCGAGTGCGCGGCTCGTGCTGCCGTGGCCCCGCGACTTCAACGCGCTCGTCTACGTGCTCGCGGGCAACGGCACCGTCGGTGAGGAGCAGCGTCCGATCCACACCGGCCAGCTGGCCGCGCTCGGTGCGGGCGACGTCATCACCGCGACGGCGAGCACGCACCAGGAGAGCAGGCATCCGAACCTGGACCTCCTGATCCTCGGCGGTCAGCCGATCCGCGAGCCCGTGGCGCACTACGGTCCCTTCGTGATGAACACGCACGCCGAGATCGCGCAAGCGCTTGCCGATTTTCAAGCGGGGAAGATGGGCTCGGTCCCGGCGAACCACATCGGCAACTGACCCTACGACTGCGCCGGCGTCTCCGGCGGCAGCGCGAGTGGCAGACCGAACCGCGGAAAGTCGTCGGCGACAAAGAACGCCGTCACCGCGCTGATCAGGGGACCACGAAGCGTCAGCACGTCGATGACGTGCGCGACGTATTCCTGCTGCTCGGAATCCCACAGATAGCCGCCGACCGCGATCTGACCGTTCGCACGTGTCGCCATGTGCTGCCAGCGATTGTTCGCCGCGACATCGCCGAACAGGCCGGTGATGGCGGCACGGCCCTGGAACCACTCCAGTTCGGGCGGCATCGCCCAGCTGGCGTCCTCCACGAGCAGCGCCAGGATCCCGTCGAGATCATTGCGCTCGATGACGTCCATGTAGCGCGTCACGAGATCGCGAACCCGCTCGTCGCCGACTGAACGCAGGGTCGCCTGCTGGCTCGGGTCGGGGCAGCGCTGCGCCACGGCCGCCCGCGCTCGTTCGAGGGCGCTGTTCACCGCGGCAACGGTCATGCCGAGCGCGTCTGCGGTCTCCAGGGCGGAGAACCCCACAACCTCACGGAGCAGGAGCGTCGCCCGCTGGCGTGGAGCCAGGTGCTGAACGGCCACGATGAACGCAAGTTCGACGCTCTCGAGCAACTCGTAGCGTGCCTCCGGGAACGCGGACCCCGCAGCCAGACCGAACTGCTCCGCCGGGTATGGCTCAAGCCACGCTATCTCCGCCGGCGCGCTGTGGCCGGTATTCGAGCGCGCTTCCGTGGCAAATTCGATCGGCAGGGTGCGCTCCGGACGCGCGGACGTCAGGTCCAGGGCGGTACGAGTGGCGATCGTGTAGAGCCAGGACCGGATCGAGGCGCGGCCCTGGAACTGGGAGAGCCGCAGCCACGCTCGGAGCAGCGCCTCCTGCAGGGCGTCCTCCGCATCCTGAAGGGAGCCCAGCATCTGGTAGCAGTGGGCCTGGAGTCCCGGCCGATGCGGCTCAACAAGGTCGCGGAACGCCGACTCGTCGCCCCCCAGTGCGGCTTCGAGGAAGGCGACCTCGCTAGCGGGAGGCATCGAGGCCATCCGTGGTCCTGCGCGCGAACGAAGGCCGACCGATGCTCATGCGCCCGGAGATGTCGATGGTTGCGTCACGTGCTCCCATCGAACCACGTTGGCTCGGTTGAAAGCGATCAGCGCTCTCCGTGCCTCGGCGCTCCTGCTCTTCCGCGTGGGCCAACTCGTGCAGCAGCAAAGCGTTCAACATCCCGCGTCCTCCTTCGGTCAGATGACTCCGTCACCGAGTTAGACGGCGCGAGCGCCCAGGAATCATCGGCCGGCGCGTGTCCCCACCAACCCGCCGACCGTGCGACGGCTACAGGCCGTAGGTCTCGAGCAGCCGAAGCCAGATCTCGCTCATCGTCGGGTACGCCGGGACGGCGTGCCAGAGGCGGTCGAGCGGCACCTGACCGACCACCGCGATCGTCGCCCCGTGGATCAGATCGGCGACGCCCGGCCCGCTGAACGTGACCCCGACGATGACCTTTCGGTCCTCGTCGACCGTCATGCGCGCGTGCCCCGTGTACCCATCGGCGGTCAGAGACGCTCCGGCGACGTTGCCGAGCTCGTAGTCCACGGAGCGCACGTTCAGCCCCGCCGCGACGGCACGCTCGTGGGTGAGCCCGACCGAGGCAACCTCCGGGTCGGTGAAGACCACCTGGGGGACCGCCGCGTGGTCCGCGCTCGCGGCGTAGGTTGACCACGCCGGTGCGTCGCCCGGCAGCTCACCACGGGCGCGCGCCGCGATCGCGTCGCCGCAAGCCCGACCCTGGTATTTGCCCATGTGGGTCAGCAGCGCTCGATGGTTCACGTCGCCGGCGGCGTAGAGCCAGTCACCGCCCCCCTCGACTCGGCAGGTGTCGTCGACGGTGAGCCAGCTTCCCGAACGCAGCCCGACCGTGTCGAGCCCGATGTCGTCGGAACGGGGCGACCGGCCGGCCGCGACCAGCAGCTGGTCGCCCGCGACCTTCATCCCGCCACTCAACACCGCCGACACCTCGCCGTTTGCCGCCCGTTCGACCCGCTCGATCGTGGTGCCGAGGATGACCCACATGCCTCGCCGTTCGAAGGAGGCGCGCACCGCCTCGCCGGCGAAGTCCTCTGCGTTGATGAGAAGGCGCGGCTCACGGGCGATGAGCGTCACCTCCTCGGTCCCCAGCGTTCGCCAGGCATCGGCCATCTCGCAGCCGACGGCGCCACCGCCCAGGATGAGGAGCCGCCGCGGCACCTCGGTCGCGCTCGTCGCCTCGCGGCTCGTCCAGGGAGAGACCGATTCGATGCCGGGGATCGGCGGGATCGCCGACCTGCTCCCCGTGCACACGGCAACCGCCCCGCGGGCGCGAAGGGTGAACGGGGCGCCGGAGTTCGGCGTGACCGTGACCGTCCGCTCGCCGGCGAGGCGGCCCTTGCCACGTGCGAGATCGATGTGGGTGGTCTCGAGCCACCGCACCTGACCGTCGTCGTTCCAGTGTGCGGTGAACGCGTCGCGGCGCCGGAGCACGGCTCGAGCGTCGATCTCGCCGGTGACCGCCTGGCTCGCGCCTTCGACGGACTGCGCCGCTCGAAGCGCCTGCCCGCTGCGGAGCAGGGCCTTGCTCGGCATGCACGCCCAGTACGAGCAGTCCCCACCCACCAGTTCGTTCTCGACGACGACGCAGGTCAGCCCGCCTCGGACCACCCGTGCCGCGACGTTCTCTCCGGTGGAGCCGCCACCGATGACGACGACGTCGTATTCACCATCGCGATTGACCGAGGGCATGGCTGCGCCTCCCTGTGTGATGAGTGACTGAGATCGCCGGGGTCAGCCCGCGTGGATCGGCTCGCGCACCGCCGGCGCCGGCGATCCCACCACATCCACGGGCGGGATCTCCTGATCAGGCGCCCTGCGGCGGCGGAAGAGCAGCGTGCTGCCGATCCCGGCGACCGGGAGCGACACCGCGAGGTCGATCGCCTGCAGCGTGAGCGCGGCGCTGACCGCCGCCTCTGCGGGGATGTTCTCGAGGATGAGGGCGCCGGCCCACCAGGCCTGCCCCGTGCCGATGCCGGCGATCCCCTGGATCGGGATCGTCAGGAGCAGGGTGCGGATGGACAGGACGAACCAGGTCTGCCAGAGGCCGAGATTGATCCCGACCATGTGCAGCAGGGCTGTGTACTGGATGACCGTGGCCACGCGGCAGAAGGCGGTGCTCCCGAGGAGATTGGCCCACCGTCCGCGGCTGTTGAGCTCTTCGAGCTCGGCCTCGGCTCTCGCTGCCAGGCCCGCGAGCCTCGGGATCCGTCCGGCGAGGCGTGTGACCACCGTCCGGGGCCCAGGGATGATCAGGGCGAGGAGCACGCCGACGCCGACGACGAATGCGCCCGCGGCGACGAGGATGACCGCGGGCGGCTCGACGGTGGAGGTGAAGAAGGAGGCGACGACCGCGATGAGCGCGAGGCTGGCGGCGTCGAGGATTCTCGCGACGATCGCGCTCCCCGATCCGCGGGCGACCCCGACGGCGAAACGGGTCCGGGCCAGGGCCACGAAGGTGACGTCGGCGGACGGTCCGGGAAGGAGCAGGCCCGCGCCCCAGGATGCGGCGGTGGCGCCCAGGAGTTCCCGGGAGCTCCCGTCACGCCGCGGGAGGAGTGCTCCGAACCGCCAGGCACGCCCCACCAGGAAGCACGCGGCGCCGAACGCCGCCATGGCGACGGCCCCCACCGAGAGGTCCACTCCATGCCAGGTCAGGCCGTGGCCAAGCAGACGCCAGACGAGGACCAGCACCAGGACGGTGACGATGCTGGTGATCGCCGCGCGGATCAGACGCCCGCGGCGAGCAGAACCGGAGATCGACACGAATGAACATTGTCACTCTTTCGCCCCGCTCCGAGTCCCCCAATGGCCAGCGGGGGCACTGTATTGACATAATCCCAGTCGATAATCCCTTCGAAAGGTCTTCTTCTTGAAGGTCGCAGGGTATGAACAGTCTCAGGAGCCTTTTGCATGCGTGACAGAACGGTGATCGTGCTCGGCGGGGACGGCTACCTCGGGTGGCCCCAGGCGATGCACCTGTCCAATCTGGGGTACAGGGTCATTGCAGTCGACAATCTCGTCCGTCGCCGCTGGGACCTCGAGTGCGGCACCTCCTCGCTCATCCCGATCTCGACGATGGAGCGCCGTGTCGAGCGCTGGCGGGAGGAGGGCAAAGGCGAGATCGAGTGGCGCAACGTCGACCTCACCGACGCGGACGCGCTGACCGAGCTGATCGCCTCGACGAAGCCCGAAGCCGTCGTGCATTTCGCGGAGCAGCGTTCGGCGCCCTTCTCGATGATCGACCGTGAGCACGCGGTCATGACCCAGCTCAACAACGTCGCCGGCACCCTGAACCTCCTGTTCGCGATCCACGAGCACGCGCCGGACTGCCACCTGGTGAAGCTGGGCACGATGGGCGAGTACGGGACCCCGAACATCGACATCGAGGAAGGGTTCATCACCATCGAGCACAACGGCCGTACGGACACGCTGCCGTACCCGAAGCTGCCCGGGAGCTTCTACCACCTCTCCAAGGTGCACGACAGCCACAACATCCACTTCGTCTGCAGGGCGTGGGGATTGCGCGCAACCGACCTCAACCAGGGGGTCGTCTACGGTTGCGCCACGGAGCAGACCGGATTGCATCCCGACCTCGCCACCCGGTTCGATTACGACGGAATCTGGGGCACCGTGCTCAATCGATTCATCGTCCAGTCCGCGATCGGCAAGCCGCTCACCGTGTACGGCAGCGGTGGCCAGACCCGCGGCTTCCTCGACATTCGCGACACCATGGCGTGCGTGCAGCTGAGCATCGAGCACCCGGCGCTGCCCGGCGAGTTCCGCGTGTTCAATCAGTTCACCGAGCAGTTCTCGGTCCTGCAACTTGCCGAGCTGGTGCGCGATGCGCGCGCCGCGCATGGCGGCGAGACGACCATCGAGCACCTGCCCAACCCGCGCTTCGAAAAGGACACACACTTCTACAACGCGAAGCATCAGCTGCTCGTCGACCTCGGCCTCAAGCCGCACCAGTTGCGCAGCACCCTGATCGAACTCGGTGATCCAGACCGTGGAACAGCACCTCGACCGCGTCGACCTCGCGCACATCGGCGTCTCGGATGTGGACTGGGTCACCGGCCAGGCTCGGTCGACCACGGGCAAGGCCCAGGTCGCGGCTCCAGCGGAGACGGTGGCGTAGCGCCCGTGGCGCTGCCCACGGTGGACGTCAGTCTCACCATCCCGGCCCACAACGAGGCTGAGAACATCGGGCGCGTCCTTCAGGACGCGATGGCGGTGCTCGGACAGGGGGGCCGGACGTACGAGATCGTGCTCGTCGACGACGCCAGCCAGGACGACACCGTCGAAGCCGCCCGACGTGCCATGGGGGACGACGTCGCGAACCTGACGGTCGTGTCCCACAAGGGGCAGCGCGGCTATGCCATCACCGTCTGCGACGGCCTCCGATCCTCGCGGGGACGGGTGCTCGCCTTCATGGACGGCGACGGCCAGTTCGACCCCGCCGACCTGCAGCGTCTGATCGCGCGGCTTGAGACCGCGGACTTCGTGGCGGGGATTCGCAAGCGGCGTGCCGATCCCTGGTACCGGTCGTTCGTGAGCGGGGTGTACAACCGGGTGGTGCGGCTCTCGTTCGGGATCCGTGAGCGCGACTTCGACTGCGGGCTCAAGACGTTCACGCGCGAGGTCTGGACCGGTGTGTCCCCGATCCAGGCGCGGTCGGCGGTCTTCAATCCCGAGATGTTCTTCAAGGCACACCGGCTCGGGTTTCGGGTCGTGCAGGTCCAGGTCGAGCACCTCCCCAGGCTCGCCGGTGTCCGCTCCGGCGGTCGCCTGATCCCCGTGGCACGGGCGATGCGTGACGTGATCCGTCTCCGCATATGGCTGGCGATGCACTGGCGACCGGAGGGCGCCCGCCGGGAGCACCGCTAGTGCTCAGGCCGTCCAGATCAGCGGTGCCGGGGTTGCTGACCCTGGTGGTGCTCCGCCTGCCCTCGCTGATGGAGCCGCACTGGTACACGGACGAGGCCGGGTACGTGAACGTCGCCCGCTCGCTGCTCAACGGCAAGATCCTCTACTCGCAGACCTGGAACAACAAGCCTCCGTTGATGCTCTGGACGATCGCGGCGGAGGTGAAGCTCCTCGGGTCGAGTGAGGTCGGGCTCCACGTGCTCACGCTCATCACCGCACTGCTCACGGTGGCGGCGATCGTCTGGGCTGCGCGCCGTCTGTACACCCCACGCCGGGCGGTCGTCGCAGGCGTCATCGCCGCGGTGGTCCTCGGGCTCCCGATCGTCGACGCCGAGCTGGCAATTCCCGAGAGCCTCCTCATCGCCCCGATCACGTGGGCGGGCGCGATCGTGCTCGTGCGCATGCTGGAGGGCGACCGGGGCGACGAGCGGCGTCTCCCACGCTGGCCGCTCTGGGTCGGCGTGCTCGCGGCCGCGGCGGTGGCGTACCAGCAGACCGCCATCGCAGAGACCGGCGCCTTCTTCTTCGCGATGCTCCTTGCCCCGAAGCTCCGCCGTCGCGACGCATTCGTCTTCCTCGGCACAGTCGTGGCCATCACCGTCGTGTGGCTCGGAGCCGCGATCATCACAGCCGGGGCCGGCAAGGTTGCGTTCGCACTGGCCGGGTTCTACGTCGCGTACACCAAGAAGGTGCTCCCGTCGTCGCCGGCGGGTGCGCTCCTGCACTTCGCGCTGGCGGGATTCGCGGGGCTGCTCATCGCCGTCGGCGCGGTGCTCGCCCGCAAGCGGGCGCGTCTCGACTGGGTGCTGCTCCTGTGGGCGGGGGCGACGCTGCTGGTCACCGCCGTTGCGGGGCAGCCGTTTCCGCACTTCCTCGCTCCCGCCATCGCGCCGCTGGCACTGCTGATCGCCGGCGCGTCGGTGCCGACGGCGACCAGGTTCCGAGTCGATCGCTGGAAGCCCGCGGCAGACGTGGCGCCGCAACTCGCGGGCCTGGTGATCGCCGCCGTCATGGCGAGCGTGGCCGGGATCGACTGGATGCCACCGGTCACCTTCGCGTCGGGATCCACGCATTCGCTGAGCCAGTACTACGTCGGCGCTGTGCAGGCGGTGTTCAGTCCGGACGGATGGACGGCGTGGGGCAACAACTTCGATGTTCGCGTTGAGGGCGACACGGACGTCGTCGACTGGTTGACGGAGCATGGGTTGCGTGGCAAGACCGCCGTGATCTGGTCATCGGACGCATGGGTGTACGCGCTGGCGGACCTGCAGATCGTCCTGCCGACCCCGCCCATCTACAACGACGAGGTGCTGCTCGGATTCAACGGGCCGGTCGAGCAGTTCGTCGCGTCCGCCCGTCCCGTCGTGATCGTGACCGCGGCGGACTCGCTGCAGCAGTATCCCGAGATCTCGAGGTTGCTGGACGGGATCACGTACGTGAGGGCATTCGACAGCTACCCGGACACCGTCTGGCTGCGGGCCGACGCCGCGGCGAAGCTGCCGTGAGTGCCCCGGCAGCGCTCGAGCGCCTGCGGGGGCGACATCTCGAGCGGGCCGTCCTCGGCGCCGTCATCGCTGTCTTCGCCGGCTTTGCGATCGCCTACACGCGCGTCACCCCGATCGGCGCTTCGCCCGACGAGCTCTCCCACCTGAGCTACATCAACGGCATCGCCGACCACCTCCGCCTGCCACCGGCGGGCGAGCCCGAGCGTCAGCAGCCCCCGATGTACTACGTGCTCGGCGCGGTGGTCTCGAAGCTCACGGGTGGCGACCCGCGGCTGATACGGCTGCTCTCGGTCGCGCTCGGCGTCCTCACCATCCTCACCGTCTACCTCGTGACGCGGCGGCTGTTCCCGAGCCGCCCGATGCTCGCGCTGGGGTCTGCCGCAATCGTGGCCCTGCTCCCGGAGGCCCAGTACCTCGCGGGCGCGGTCAACGACGACAACCTCGCCTGGCTTGCCGGCGCGCTCCTGGTGCTCGCCGGCGTGACCGTGCTGCAGAGCACGACGCTGACAACTCGCCTCGCGCTCGGCGCCGGGTTCGCGGTCGCGGTCGCCGTCCTCGCGAAGGAGACGGTGTGGGTCCTGGCCGCGCTGCTGGTGGTGGTCGTCGTGGTGCGGTTCTGGAGGCGGATCCGCGCATTGCAGGCGCTGGCCCTGATCGGCCCGACCGTCGTGCTCTCAGGTTGGTGGTTCGTGCGCAACGCGATCGAGTTCGGCGGCCCGTTGCCGCCGCTGCACCCGATCACGAGCCAGCGTCAGGTCTTCGATTCCCTGGCGCAGGTGCGCGGGTACCTGGCGGCGACCGCGGTGAGCCTCGTCGGCATGTACGGCAACGGCGCGCACTTCGTCGCCATCTCGATCCTCGGGATCCGGCCCCTGCCGAGCCTGGTTGCCGGAGCGGCGATCGCGCTGATCACGCTTGCCGCGGTGATCGCGGTCGTCCGCTCGTGGCCCGCCTGGGACACGACGCGGCGTCGCGTCGCGCTGCTCCTGCTTGCGGTCATCGTCGTCGCCGCGCTGCAGTCGGTGCTCAACTCCGCGACCTTCGACCTGCAGCCGCAGGCCCGCTACCTCCTCGTCGCCGTGGCGGCGGCGGCGCCCATCGCTGCCTGGACGGTCGCGTGGAGGCGGACCGGGAGCCTCTCGACGGTGCGTGCCTGGGCGATCACCGTGCTGGTCGCCGTCGCCCTGCTGCTCGACGTGTCCGGACTCATCACGGCCGCGCACATCGCCGCGTGATCAGTTCGCCTGGGTGCGGAAGCTCTCCAGGGTCATCGCGAGCCCCTCGTCAATGCTGACCCTGGGCGACCACCCGAGCCGGTCGGCCGCCCTCGTGTTGTCGAGGGCGCTCCGGTTCACCTCGCCGGGCGGCAGAGCCTCGGTGGCGGGCTCCTCCGTGTATCCGGCAAGCGCGCAGAGGCGTCGCACGAGGTCCCCGATCGCCGTCTCGCGGCCGGTGCCGATGTTCATCGCGCCCGTCACCGTGGACGCCAGCCCGAGCACGTTCGCTGCGACGATGTCGCCGACGAAGGTGAAGTCGCGGGTCTGCGTGCCGTCGCCGCGAATGACCGGCGCATCACCGGCGAGCAGCCGGTAGCTCGAGATCGCGACAACGCCCGCCTCACCGGTGCCGTCCTGCCCGGGCCCGTAGACGTTGCCGTAGCGGAGCGCCAGCGCGTCGAGCGCCCCGGCGCGCGTGAAATGACCGAGGTAGTGCTCGATGCAGAGCTTGGCCGTGCCGTACGGGGAGCGTGGCTGGTAGGGCTCGTCCTCGGGCGTCGGGAGACGGGTCGCCGAGCCGTACAGCGCGCCCCCCGAGGATGCGACGACCACGCGGCGGCACCCGGAGGCGATGGCGGCGGCGAGGATGCTCACCGTGCCGAGCACGTTGATGTGCGCGTCCGCGGCGGGCTCGCGCCAGGAGCGATTGACTCCGCCCTGCGCTGCCAGGTGCAGGATCGCCGCCGGCTTCCACGCCTCGATGGCCTCGCGTGCGGGGGCCTCGGCGATGTCCGCATTCACGAGCCGCGCGGCCGCCGGCAGCGGGCGATACGAGGCATGACGAAGATCGTCGATGACCATCACCTCGGCACCGGCGTCGAGCAGGGCCTCGACGCTGTGCACGCCGATGAAGCCCGCGCCGCCGGTGACCACGACACGCTGTCCGCGCATGCGCTCGCTCATCAATTGCGACTCATCAACGCGCGCAGGAAGAGCGCGGTGTTTGCCGGTCGCTCGGCCATGCGTCGCATGAGATATCCATACCACTGCACGCCGAACGGCACGTAGACGCGCACCGTCTCACCGGCCGCCACGAGGCGGCGCTGCTCATCCGGGCGGATGCCGTGCAGCATCTGGTACTCGTGCGCGAAGCCGGCGCCTCCGATCGCCGCGACCATGCGCCCGGTGGCGTCGATGAGCTTTGGGTCGTGCGTCGCCGCCATCGGCAGCGCGCCCCCGGCGATGAGCGTTCCGAGACAGCGGAGGTATGCGCAGCGGATGTCCTCGCGCTGCTGCCACGCGAGCGATGGCGGCTCCTGGTACGCACCCTTGCAGAGACGGACGCGCGATCCCGCAACCCCCAACGCCCTGCAGTCGTCCTCGGTGCGCCGGAGTGACGCTTGCAGGACGGCCCCGGTGGCGGGAAAGTCCTTGCGCAGCAGCGCGACGATGCGGAGCGTCGAGTCCGTCGTCGTGTGGTCCTCCATGTCGACGGTGACCATCGTTCCCGCAGCACGAGCCGCTTCACAGATCAGGCGCGCGTTGTCGAGCGCCATCGACTCGTCGAGCGCCTGCCCGACCGCGGAGAGCTTCACCGACATCTCGGAGCGGTCTGCGAGCCCCTCGGCGTCGAGCCTGCCGGCGAGCGTCCGGTACGCGCCGACTGCGGCCTGCGCGGTGGGGGCGTCGAGGGTGTCCTCACCAAGGTGGTCGAGCGAGACACAGAGGCCCTGGGCAGCGAGCTCGCGCGTCACGCGGAGCGCGTCGTCGATCGTCTCTCCCGCGACGAAGCGACGGACCACGTCGCGGGTCACCGGGGCCGCGGTCACCACGCGCTTGATCTGGCGCCGTCGGGATGCCCAGAGGAGCACGTGCCGCAGTGCCGCTGAAGGACTGGGCGCGGTCTCCCACGCTTCGCTGGACACGGCGCGGATTATGTTCCCGCCCTCCATCCGTCTGGATCACACCGTCCAGCGAGGCGGGCGCCGCTCGAGGAACGCCACCATCCCTTCATGGGCCTCCTCGGAGGCGAAGAGCCGGGCGGACAGCTCGACCATGCGATCCCCATCGCCGTCGATCGCGGCGCGGATGCGGCCGGTGACGAGCCGCTTCGAACTCGGCGAGCCCCTGCGGCGATCCCTTCCGGAGGTCGGCGGTGATCGCCGCCACCGCAGTCGCCGTGTCCTCGGTCGCGACGGTGACCAGGCCGATGCGGAGCGCCTCGGCGCTGTCGAACGTCTCACCCGTGAGGTAGTAGCGGGCGGCGGCGCGCTCGTCGAGACGGGGGAGGAGCGCAACCGAGATCACCGCCGCTGCAAGGCCGAGACGCACCTCGGTCAGCGCGAAGGTGCAGCGTGGCCCGGCGACGACGATGTCGCACGCGCCGATCAAACCAAGACCGCCGGCCCGCACGTTGCCGTCGATACTGGCAAGAACAGGTTTGGGCAGATCGATGAGCCCTCGGATGAGCGTCAGCAGCGTCGTCGCGGTGCCGCTCATCGAGCCATCCCGCGCCTCGGAGAGATCGGCTCCGGCGCAGAACGTCGTCCCGGTGTGTGTCAGCACGACGGCACGCACCGACGCATCCGACGCGGCCGCACCGAGTCGCTCGGTGAGCTCGGTGACGAGCTGCGCCGAGAGGGCGTTCCGATTGTGCGGCGAATCGAGCGTGATCGTTGCGATGCCGCCGTCGACGGCGAGGTGAACGAGCTCGGTATCGGTCATTCGAGTCCCTCCGGAATGTCGTAGATGCGCGAGCGGAGCCACTCTCCGAGCGCCTTGGCCTGCGGATCGAAGCGCGCGGACGATGCGACGCCATCGCCGAGCAGGCCTCCAACGACGAAATTCAGCGCGCGAAGATTCGGCAGCACGTGACGCTGCACCGGGTGGCCGGCAGTCTCCGGAAGGAGCCGGCGCAGCTCGTCGACGGTGAGGCTGTGCGCGAGCCACCGCCACGACTCGTCCGTGCGCGCCCAGACGCCGACGTTGGCGTCACCGCCCTTGTCACCACTCCTGGCTCCGACGATGCTGCCGAGCGGCGCGCGACGCGTGGTTCGTGCCGGCGGTGGCGCGGGCATGGTCTGCGCGGCTTCCTCCGGTGCGGTTGCGGGACGTCGCGATGCACTCGGATGGATCGCGACACGCGACCCGTCGGGCAGCACGGCCATGTGCTCGACGGCGCCCGCGGGCACGAACCCGGGGCTGTACACGCCGACCGGGGAGGCGTCGCTTGGGGGCGCGGTGAGGTGGAAACCGGGATAGCTGGCGAGCGCGACCTCGACGGCCGGTGCGCTGAATGCCCGTCCCACGACGTCGGGATCCGGGTCGCGAACCGTGCAGTGCAGGAACGCACTCGCCTCCTCCTCGACAGCGGAGTCGGCGTGGTCGGTTCGCGCGAGATTCCAGCGGATCTGCGCCGGCGGGTGGGCGGCGAGCGCCGCGGTCATCTGCTCGCGCACGAGGGCAGCCTTCGCATCGATGTCGAGGCCGCAGAGGACGAACACGACCTCGTTGCGGTAGCCGGCCAGCGTGTTGCAGCAGACCTTGAGCGTGTCGGGAGGTGGTTCGCCGCGCACGCCACTCACCCGGACGCGGTCCTCGCCGTCCGGCGTCAGCGCGATCGTGTCGAAGCGTGTGACGACGTCCGGCCCGAGATATCGCGGCTCACCGATCTCGTAGAGCAGCTGCGCGGTGACGGTCTCCGTCGTGACGGCGCCGCCGGTGCCCGGGTGCTTGGTGATCACGGAGGAGCCGTCCGCCTGGACCTCGGCGATCGGAAACCCGGGGTGGCGCACATCATGCTCGGTGAAGAAGCTGTAGTTGCCACCGGTGGCCTGGGCACCGCATTCGAGGATGTGACCGGCGACGGTGGCGCCGGCGAGCGCATCCCAGTCGTCGTGGCTCCAGCCGAAATGCGCGGCAGCAGGTCCGACGACGAGGCTCGCGTCGGTGACGCGGCCGGTCACCACCACGTCGGCGCCGCCGCGGATGCACTCCGCAATGCCCCACGCGCCGAGGTAGGCATTGGCGGTGAGCGGCGTGCCCAGCCCGAGATCTCCGGCGCGGGGGCGCAGGTCGTCACCTTCGACATGCGCAACGCGGGCATCGAGCCCGAGACGGCCGGTGAGCGCGCGGAGCGCGCCGGCGAGGCCGGCCGGGTTCAGGCCACCGGCGTTGGTGACGATCGTCACGCCGCGGTCGCGAGCCATCCCGAGGCAGTCCTCCATCTGGCGGAGAAACGTCGCCGCATAGCCACGATCCGGATGCTGCAGGCGTTGCCGGCCGAGGATGAGCATCGTGAGCTCGGCGAGGTAGTCGCCGGTGAGCACATCGAGCTCGCCACCCTCGAGCATCTCGCGGAAGGCCGCGAAACGGTCGCCGTAGAAGCCCGAAGCGTTGCCGATGCGCAGTGCGTTGTCCACAGGCGTCGCAAGGCTACGCTGCCGCGTCATCTGCGTGTCCACCTCCGGCGATCACGGGCCGGGAAGCGCGCGCTGCAGGAAGTCGTCGAAGAGCGGGACGGTGAACGCCGTGTCACCGTGCGCGGGGCTGTAGATGATGCCTTTGGCGATGAGCGCGGAACGGCGCGGAGCGACCGACTCGACACGCACGCCGAGCCTGGCGGCGATGTCGCCCGAGCGATGCGGCCCCGGGCCGAGCGATGCCATCGCGACGAGGTACTCGCGCTCCTTCGGCGTCATCCGGTCGAGGCGCACCAGAAAGAAGTTCTGGTCAAGTTGTGCCTGAACCTGCGGCGCCGCGAGCTCCACATCCTCGATGGTGATCCGGTTCGACGATGCGACGTTCCAGACGTGGTACCCCCACTCCTGGAGGAAGTACGGGTATCCGTGGGACCGTGCAACCATGCTGTCGAGCGCCGCATCGTCGATCACCGCGCCGCTCTCAACCGCCGGCAGTGCGAGAGCGGTGCGCGCATCGTCCGGCTCGAGTGACCCGATGACCGGGAAGTCGAAGAGCCGCTCGGCGTAGGACTTGGCCTCGCCGGCGAGCCCTCGGAGCTGCGGGAGCCCGGCGCCCGTGAGGATGACGGGCAGGTTGAGCTGCGTCGTCCGGTGGATCGCAACGATGAGTGCGGAGAGCTCGTGGGCGCGGAGGTACTGCAGCTCGTCGATCGCCAGCACGATGCCGGTCCCCCGGTCGCGCGCTGCCTCGCCGCACGCGACGAGGAGATCGGTGACGTCCTCCGCGAGGTTGCCCGAGTCGGCGACTCCTCGCAGAGCCTCCACGTCGACGGAGACCCGGGTCCCGTCGGGGAGCTGGAGCGTGAAGGTCTTCAGGACGCGCAGCGCCCGTGTGACCGCTGTCGAGACGACGTTCGTGCTGAGCGGCAGAAGGATGCGGCGGAGCCTTCCGGCGAGCAGGGTTGGGAAATGCCCGTGCTCCGGTGCCTCGATCAGCCCGACACGGAAGCCCTCCTGCTCCGCGATCTCGGCGAACCGGTTGAGGAGCACCGTCTTGCCGGCGCCCCGAAGCCCGATCAGCAACAGGCTCTTGCCCGGCCTGCCCGCCACCGCACGGCGGAAGGAGATGCCGAACCGGTTGATCAGCTCATCGCGGCCGGTCAGTGCCGGTGGTGGTGTCCCAGCACCCGGCCGGTATGGGTTGGTCAGCTCGTCCATCGGTTCAACTGATCTTACTCAGTCTTATGCATCTTATGTCTGTCGCGGCAAAGCGTGATCAATACACCGCCAAACAGCCGTCTCCCAGGCACACTCAAGTCAAGACTTGACTATCCGGGACGGTCGCACATATACTCAAGGACATGCTTAACCAAAGTGCGACGATCGACCGGGTCTTCCAGGCGCTGGCGGATCCGAGCCGGCGAGGGATGGTCGATCGCCTCTGTCGCGGACCGGCCTCGGTGAGCGAGCTGGCACAGCCGCTGTCGATGTCGCTGGCTGGTGTCGTGCAGCACCTCCAGGTGCTCGAGGCGAGCGGGCTCATCCGGTCGGAGAAGGTCGGGCGCGTGCGGACCTGCCGCATCGAGCCCGTTGCGCTGAGCGCCGCCGAACGCTGGATCGGTCAGCGGCGAGCGCAGTGGGAGAGCCGTCTCGATCGCCTCGACGCACTGCTGGCAGAGGACTCTGCCGAGTTGGATCAGGTACCAACAACACTCGAGGAGGAGTGACCATGGCAGACGGCGCAGTTGCCGGAATCGACGTCGTTGCCGAGCGGGACACGCAGGAGGTGGTCATCATGCGCACCTTCGACGCGTCGCCGGACCGCGTCTTCGATGTCTACACGAACCCCGCGCTCATTCCGAGATGGTGGGGGCCGCATCGCATGACCACGATCGTGGAGGAGATGGAGACGCAACCAGGCGGCAGGTGGCGGTTCGTGCAGCACGACCCTGAAGGCAACACGTTCGCGTTCCACGGCGTCTATCACGACGTCGTCGCGCCGGAGAGGATCGTCAGCACCTTTGAGTTCGAGGGATCTCCGGGCCATGTGTCGCTCGACACGGCGACGTTCGCACGGTCCGGGGACCGCACGACGCTGACGATCCACTCGGTGTTTCAGTCGGTTGCCGATCGTGACGGCATGCTCGGCGCCGGGATGCTGGAGGGGTTGTCGGAAAGCCTCCAGCGCATCGACGCAGCGCTCTCGACCCGCTAGGCCGCAACCGCGTCCGGCATCCGGCTGCGGTGCCGGACGCCGTCGACGGCGAGGATCGCGAGCGCGAACCAGACGAGCGCGAAGCCGCAGAGGAGCGCGAATGACGTGGCCTCGTGGAGGATGAGCACGCCGATCGCGAACTGCATCACCGGAGTCAGGTACTGCAACAGTCCCATCGTCGACAGCGGCAGCCGAGTCGCGGCACCGGCGAAGAAGAGGAGGGGCAGGGCCGTGATCGGTCCGGCGGAGATGAGCAGCGCGATGTGCCCGACGCTCGCGGCATGGCCGACCCAGGTCGCGTTTCCCATGAGCGCGAGCGCTGCGAGGAGCACCAGCGCGGGAATGGTGAGCACCGCGCCTTCGATGAGCAGCCCCTCCGGCGGCGAGACCTTGATTCCCTTCTTGATATAGCCGTACGTGCCGAAGGAGCATGCGAGCGTCAGCGCGATCCACGGCGGACGCCCGTAGTCGAAGCTGAGGACCGTGACCGCGACGAGGCCAAGTCCGACCGCCGCCCACTGAACGCCGCGCAGGCGCTCGTGCAGGATGACGACCCCGAGCCCGATCGTGAGCAGTGGATTGATGAAGTAGCCAAGGCTCGTCTCGATGACGTGACCGTTGTTCACGCCCCAGATGTACACGCCCCAGTTGATGGCGATGGCAGTCCCGGCGGCACCGAGTTGCAGGAACGTGCTGCGATCCATAGCGCGTATCCGGCGCAGCTGCCGGCGCATCGCGAGGATGACGGCGACGACCGCGAAGCAGAACACGACACGGCACGCCAGGATCTCCAGCGGATTCGCGGGCTCGAGGAGCGGCCAGAAGAGTGGGAACAGACCCCAGCTCGCGTATGCGGCGATGCCATAGAGGAGACCGGCCGCATTGGGGGTCAGGCTCTGGCGCTGTGGTGCTGTCACGTGTGGAACCGCCACCACGGTAGCGCGCCTTTGCGAGAGGACGACCCCGTGCTCATACCCTCGGCGTGAGTCGCGCCGCGGTCAGTCGAGGTCGACGAGTCCCTCGGCCACGGTTCGATCACGACCCTTGACGATCGCCTGATCGAGGCAGTCATCTGCGCGCGCGACCAGGTCATCGAAGGTCTCCGTGCCCTGGTATGAGACGAGGCCGGCAGAGAACGAGTGACCGGGAGGCGTCTCCTCGCGCAGGCGCCAGCACAGCTGCACAGCGCTGTCGGTGTTGCAGTTCGGAAGCACGATGCCGAACTCACCGAAGCCCCACCGGCCCAGGAGATCCTCTGCGCGCAGCACCTCTCGCCAGCGCGCGGTCGCGGTCTGGAGCAGGGAATCCTCACGGGAGTGGGCTGCGCCCGTCTCGGGCTCGGAGAGTCCGTCAAAGGCGATCAACGCGAAGCAGAGCGGATGTCCATTGCGACGCGCGAAGGCGACGTGGCGGGTCGCCTCCTCCTCGAACGCGCGGCGATCGGGAAGGGCGTCGAGACTGTACTCACCGGTCCCGTTTGCACCGGGGAGCGTGATGGCGGGCGCCTCTTCGGAGTTGAAGACGGCGGGATCCGCGTCGGAGAGCGGCTCGTCGCGCTGAGCGGCAGACCTCATCGTTGCGGGGCGGTGTCGGGGCGTGGGGCAGCGTTCGCGAAAAGCGTCATGCAGTCAGTCTCCGGTGACCACGTCGTTGTAGGGCATGCGCTCGCGTCACGGGTCTGTCGCGGCTTACGCCCCCGCGGTCATCGCCTCCCGGGCAGCGACCGCGCCGGGTCACAGACGGGCCTCACCACGTGACGGCGATGTACTTGCTCTCCATGAACTCGAGCAGGCCGTCGTGACCGCCCTCGCGACCGAGCCCGCTCTGCTTCACGCCGCCGAACGGCGCAGCGGGATCGGACACGATCGGCCGGTTGAGCCCCACCATGCCGGACTCGAGCGCCTCGCTGAATCGCAGCCCGCGCTGCAGGTCCTTCGTGTAGACGTAGGCGACCAGTCCGTACTCGGAGGCGTTGGCCATCGCGACCGCCTCCTGCTCGGTGTCGAAGACCACGAGAGGCGCCACCGGTCCGAAGATCTCCTCGTTCAGGATCGCCGCGCTCGCGGGGACGTCGAGGAGCACGGTCGCCGGATAGAAGAACCCTGGCCCGCTGGGAACCGCGCCGCCGACGGCCACGCGAGCGCCCTCACTGACCGCGCCATCCACGAGCGAGGCAACCTTGTCGCGCCCGGCAGCGTTGATCAACGGACCGAGCTGGACGCCGTCCTCGAGGCCGGGCCCGACGTGCAGCGCACCCATGGCCTCCGCCATCCGCTTGCCGAACTCCGCCGCGATACCGCGCTGGACGAGGAATCGGTTCGCGGAGGTGCAGGCCTCGCCGCCGTTGCGCATCTTGGCCACCATCGCGCCGGCAACAGCGCTCTCGAGGTCGGCGTCGTCGAAGACGACAAATGGCGCGTTGCCTCCCAGCTCCATCGAGCAGCTCACCACGCAGTCCGCCGCGGCGTGCAGGAGGCTCCGCCCGACCTCGGTCGATCCCGTGAACGAGAGCTTCCGCACGCGGGGGTCGTGGAGCATCGCCCCGACCACCGCGCCTGAGCGACGCGAGGGCAGGACGTTGACAACGCCGTCCGGGACGCCCGCCTCGCTGAGGAGCGCGCCGAGCGCCAGCGCGGTGAGCGGTGTGTCCGACGCCGGCTTGAGGACCACGGTGCATCCCGCGGCCAGCGCCGGCCCGATCTTTCGTGTGGCCATTGCCGCCGGGAAGTTCCAGGGAGTGACGAGCACGCTCACGCCGATGGGCTGCCGCACCACGAGGATGCGGTTGGTGCCCGCAGGCGCCGTGTGGAGGTCGCCACCGCCGCGGACCGCTTCCTCCGCGAACCAGCGGAAGAACTCGGCGGCGTAGGTGACCTCACCGCGCGCATCCGAGAGTGCCTTGCCGTTCTCGCGGACGATCAGGCGTGCGAGCGACTCGGTGCGCTCGGTCATGAGCTCGAAGGTTCGGCGGAGTACCTCGCCGCGCTGCCGGGGAGGCGTCGCCGACCATCCGGGCAGCGCAGCCTCGGCTGCCGCCACGGCTGCGATGCCGTCGTCGACCGAGCCATCGGCCACGACTGCGATCACCTCGCCGGTCGCCGGGTCGTCCACGTCGAACGTGCGCCCGTCGGATGCGTCGATCCAGCGACCGCCGATCAGCAACTGGGTGGGGACGCCCACGGTCTCCGCGTTCAATGTGATCGTGCTCATGGCTGCATTGAATCACTCCGAGGCGTCGCCTCTCTCGAGGGCGCCGCGCATCCGGCATGCGGTTCACGCGGCAGCAGGGCCCGGCAGGGTACTTTTCGTAGCACCCCCGCCAGATTCCTCGGAGACCAGCGATGCTCGCACTGACGACCACCGGAAACGCCGACCTGCTCGAGCTCACTGAGGTCGCCGACCCTCAACCTGCGGCGAACGAGGCGCTGGTCCGGGTGTCGGCCACGAGCCTCAATCGCGGCGAGATCATCCGCAGCAAGAACGCTCCGGCCGGCGAGCGCCCCGGGTGGGATCTGGTCGGTGTCGTCGAACGCGCCGCCGAGCGTGGCGGCGGTCCGCCGGCCGGCGCCACCGTCGTCGGACTCATGAACACGGGGGCGTGGGCGGAGCGCGTGGCCGTACCTACGGACTTTCTCGCGGTGATACCGGACGGTGTGACCCCCGAGCAGGCCGTATGCCTGCCGGTTGCCGGGATGACCGCGTTCCGCACCCTGGCGCTCGGTGGGTTCCCGGTCGGCAAGAGCGTGCTCGTCACGGGAGCGTCCGGCGGGGTTGGGCACCTTGCCGTGCAACTCGCCCGCAGCGCGCAGATGACGGTCACCGGCCTGATCCGCAATCCCGAGGCCGACGCCGGCGCCGCCGCGGCGTGCCATCACGTGATCCGCGATATCGGTGAGGCCCAGGGCCCGTTCGCGCACATCCTCGACGGCGTGGGCGGTGATGTGCTCACGCGTTGTCTCGATGTTGTCGCGCCCCACGGGATGGTCGTGTCCTTCGCGTCGACCCTGCTGGACCCGTCGACGCTCGGCCCACGGTGGTTCGGCGCGCATCTCGGCGCGACCCTGCGTTCGTTCCTGCTCTTCGACGAGTTGCGCTACACCCAGAGCGCGGCATCAGATCTCGCGGCGTTGTGCGCGCTCGTCGCCGCAGGGACGCTGAACATCCACATCGACGTCACCGCCGACTGGAGCCGGGCGGGCGAGCTGGCGCGCGACCTCCTTGACCGGAAGGTCAGCGGCAAGATCGTGCTGACGATCGGGGCTCGCTGACGCAAGCCAATAGAAAGGCCTGGCGATGCACGATGGCGATCGATGAGCGATAGCGGTCCCTCCGGCGGGAGCTTCGACAACTGGGCGCTCCCGCCCCAACCACCTGCCTGGCCGTCGACGTCGCCGTCGACTCCGCCCAAGCGCACCTCGCGGTTCTTCACGCTGGGCGCGGCCATTGCCGCCACCGTGCTCATCGGCGCCGTCGGTGGCGTCGCCGTGGCTTTTCTGACGCGGCCGCACGCGACGGAAACCCCAGGTGGTGGGTCTCCGACGCCTATTCCGACGACTCCGGCGAACCCGGGGGAGGCTGCCGCTGCCAATGCCCTTTTCCAGAAGGCTCTCGCGACGATGGCGGCTGCAACCGGATTCCACTACACGATCACCTCGACGGGGGCTTCGGCTGAGTCCTTCGTCGGTGACGCGGGCCCTGCGGGCGGGCGTCAGACCATCACGCTCACGACGGCCTACGGGGCGGAGCAATTCGACCTCGTGCTGGTGAGCGGGACCGTGTACTTCCGGGGGAACGCACCGGCGCTCGAGGACCAGCTCGGCGTGCCAACGGCAAAGGCGGCCGCCCTTGTGGACAAGTGGATATCGGTGGTGAGCGGGAACGGTCCGTACTCCACCGCCGAGGTTGGAATCACCACCGCATCGATCGCGTCGACAAGCGGCGCTGACTCCGACATTCAGCTGACGCCGGCAGCCTCCGGTCCGGCGACGACCGTGAGCGGCACGGCCGTGACCAGGATCACCGGCACAATCCCCGGGCAGGGGACCGCGTTTCTCGACGTGTTGCCGACCTCGAACATCCCGGTCGACTACCAATCCATCATCAGCGGTGGTGGGGTCACGGAGAACACGACCATGACCTTCAGCCAGTGGGGTACTGCGGTCCCTGTGACGGTGCCGGCCGGCGCCGTCGCCTGGTCGACGCTCGGCGCGTCACCACCCCCCGGCGGGTACGGGCAGGGCACCGGACCCTCGTCGAGCCCCACGCCGACCCCGGCAGCGATCTAACCGCTCGGCGGCAACCCCACAAGGCGCTCGAACAACCCGCGAATCTCGCTCGGACTGAGCTCCAGCGTCGCGTCGCCGACATGCAGCTCGTACCGCTGCAGCGTCGGTCCCTCGGACACCCACGGCCGTGAGAACGTCCAGATCCTCTCCGCCTTCGCGATGCGCGCGACGCGTGCTGTGAAGTCGTCGAGTGAGACGGAGAAACGCACGTGCATCATCGGGCTCTGGATGGGATTGGGCATCACCTCGACGCCGGGAACGTCGCGCACCGCACGGGCGACTGCAAGCGCGTGCCGATAGTATTTCGGCATGCGCGGGAGCCGCTCGCGGAGCGCCGTCAGCGCGGACGCCGCGTAGGGCCACATCATGATCATCCGGCCCCCATGGCGCGTGCGCCAGACCGACAGCTCATCGATGACGTCCGCATCGCCCGCGACACAGCATCCGGAGATCCCGCCGAGTCCCTTGTAGAACGAGACGTACACGGAGTCGAAGAGTCCCGCGATGTCGCGCAACGACTTGCCGTGGGATTTCGCGTAGAACGGCGACGCATCCCAGACCCGCGCGCCGTCGAGGTGGACCGCCGCACCACGTTCTCGCGCCCAGGTCACCTGCGCCTTCAGCTCGTCCCAGGATGGCAGCGTGCCGCCGAGGCCGCGCTGTGGCAGCTCGAGAAGCAGAGCCGCGACCGGCTCACGAATCTGCATCAGGGTCGCCGATGAGAGCGGTTCGTCGCGGGGTCCGGCGGGAATGCCGAACAAGCCATGGAGGCGCTGATAGCCGCGCTCCTCGTTGGTCTCGATGTGGCACATCGGATGAAAGACGACGCTCCGGCTCGACCTGCGGTCCGCATGCACGCGAAGGGTCGCCTGCTGCGCCATGGTCCCGGTCGGCAGAAAGAGTGCCGCCTCCTTGCCAAGGAGCGACGCCACCTCAGTCTCGAGCTCCGTCACCGCGCCCCCGATGCCGTAGTAGTCGATGCCCGCGTCTGTGGGGATGGTCGCGAGGAGATCCGCAGCGCTCCGGCGTCCGTGGCCGATCAGGAAGCGGGTGCAAGACTCCGCCAGCGCTTCTGCTCTTGGATCGCGAGAGAAAGGGGGAGGGGTCTTGGTTGCTGCGCGCCCACGGGTCTTCTTCGCCACGCGTGCCATGTGGACACCATACGAGATGGGCGTCCAGAGACGCGACGGTGCCCGCGTACCCCGCGGCTATGGCGACTTGTGCCGAAGTGGCTCGTCAATGCATCGTCGCGACGATGACAAAGCCGCCGAGCACGCCGACCAACACGCCGATCGGTTGCGCTCTGGGCCATCGCCACAACATCGCGAAAACGACCAGTGCAACGCCAACCTCGAGTGGACCGACGAACGCTGCCCGCGCGAGCGTCACACATGCGGACGCGATCAGTCCGATCGCGGCCGCGACAACACCGTCAAGCGCCGTGCGAAGGGCGGGATGTGACTCGGTGACGCGCATCACAACGCTCACGAGCGGCGCGTAAATCAGAGACGGCGCGAAGATCGCGAGCGCCGCGATGATGCCGCCGGGGATCCCCGAGATCTGCACACCGAGAAATGCGGCCACTGCGAACACAGGTCCCGGGGTCACCTGCGACAGGGCGAACGCGTCCGCGACCTGGCGTTCGGTGAGATGGAACGTTCCGCCGACGAAATCCGCGTGCAGCAGCGGGAGCAGCACGTAGCCACTGCCGAACGCGACCGCGCCGATCTTGAGAAACGTGAGGCCGAGCGGCAGCAACCCCGTCGCCATCGCGGGGACATGCAGCGCCGCGATCCACGGTCCGACCGCGCCCGCACGCTCGGATCCGCTGCGATTGCCCGCTGCAGTGCGGACCGTCCAGACACCGTACGCGACGACGCCACCCCCAGCGAGCACGACGATGGGGTTCACGCCGACGAGCGCGGCCGCGAGCGCAAGGCACGCGACGACGATCCCGACCACGGCACGACGGCTCAACAGCGAGAGATCGACGGCCGCTCGGGCCACGATGCCGACCACCGCAGCGTCGACTCCAAGCAGGACGAGCTGCACCTGATGGTTTGCGCCGAAGTTGCGGTACAGCTCGGCGAGGCCCAGCATGACGAGCACCGCCGGACCGATGAAGAGCAGCGCCGCCATGAGCATGCCACCGATCCCGGATCGCCGGAGCCCGAGCAGCAGCGCGAGCTGCGTCGAGCCCGGTCCGGGCATGAGGTTGCATGCGGCGAACAGCCTTCCAAACTCCGCGCGGTCGAGCCAGTGGCGTTTGCGAACCACCTCGCGCTCCATGAGCGCCACGTGGGCTGCGGGTCCTCCGATCGCCCGCCAGCCGAGCGGCCCGAATACGGCGATCACCGAGCGGAGATCGCGAGCCTTCGGGGCGCTGGCCACGCGCACATTGTCGGCGGTCGGGGCCGGCGCGACGTTTCGGGCTTTGCGAATCAACCCGTAGCAGCACCTCCACACACCGCGTCGCTACGGGGAAGCGGAGCGCGCTGAGAATGCCGTGTGATGCAGTCCTCGAGGGGATCGGCGCCGGCGCGGCGGTTGCGTTCGGTGCTCATCGCCGCGGTGATCGGCCTCGTGGTCGCTGTCGCCGGCCTTCCCCAGCTCGGTCTCTTCGGCAACCCCGGATGTGTGCTCCCGATCGTGACGTGCACACGCGTGCTCTTCATCGGCGACAGCTACACGTACGTCAACGATCTGCCGACGACCTTCGCCGACCTTGCCTGGTCCGGGGGATATCGGGTTGACACTGAGACGCTCGCCAGCGGCGGTGAAACGCTTGCCGGCCATGTCGCGGACCCGGCCACGGCGTCGGCGATCACATCGCAGCCGTGGGATTTCGTGGTGCTGCAGGACCAGAGCGAGGACCCTGCGAACGCGACGTATCAGCAGAGCGAGATGTACCCGGCGGTGACGCAGCTGGTCGCCATGATTCGCGATGCACGCGCCGAGCCGATGCTCTTCCTCACCTGGGGTCACGAGTTCGGGATGGCCGGAGGGTGGCCTCACGACTTACGCGAGCATGCAGACCGCGGTCGATCAGGGATATCTCGGCATCGCGAATCAACTCAACATTCCGATCGCCCCGGTTGGGGCTGCGTGGCAGACCGTCAACGCCGCGCAGGCGAATGCGCAGCTCTGGCAGGGCGACGGTGTCCATCCGACGACGGCCGGAACGTACCTCGCTGCCTGCGTCTTCTTCGCGGCCATGTTTCATCGAAGCCCGGTCGGGCTGACCTACGTCGACGGACTGTCGCCGGCGGAGGCCATGACCCTCCAGCGAGCCGCGGCGAGCACGGCGATACGCAACGGCATCACCTGGGGTCTGTCGTGAGGTCGGCGCCTGTGGTGCTCAGGCGGCGCTGCCGCTCCACGTGCTGAATGCAGTGGTGAGGCCGTCGACGAGGCGGTCGTAGCTGCGATCGACGTCGACGGGAAGGCCGAAGCCGCCGCCCGTCTCCAGGGTCACGAAGCCGTGCAGGGCGGCACGCAGGGCTCGTATCGCATCGATGGCGTCGTCGCCGTGCAGCGCATAGCCTGCCATCACCTCGGCGGCCACGCGCACCACGTTGCCACTCGCCGTCACGTCATCCGCATCCCCGGGCGCGGGTGCGCGTTGCGCGGCTGCGTACCGGCCCGGGTGTTGCAGGGTCCACGAGCGGTACGCGCGCGACGTCGACACGATTGCGTCGTCGCGAGCGCGCCCGACAGCGGCACGACCCAACACGTCGGCGAGCTCGTTCTTGGCACGTAGCGAGATGCTGCGCTGGAGCCCGTCCATCCCGGCGATGTGCTTGTAGAGCGACGGCTGGCGAACGCCCAACCGCTTGGCCAGCGCCGAAAGCGTCAGATTCGAGACGCCGACCTCGTCGGCAAGGCGCTCGGCCTCCTCGACGACGCGCTCCTCGGTGAGTCCCGCTCCAGGCATTGCCGTCGAGGGTCCTCAGGAAGCCGAGGACGGCGTTCGCGGTGATGTCAGGCTGCTGCGACTGGGGATAGTGGCCTGCCTCGGGCACCATCAACACGTCCGCGTGCAGGGTCGCGGCGATCCAGTCGGCCTCGGCCCTGGGGTCGGGGAAGTCGGGGTCCTGCTCGCCCATGACGACCAGGGTCTTCGCGGCGACCTTCCCGAGACGTGCCTCGGCGGGATCGTGGTTCGTGTGCGTCGTGCGGGAGAAGGCCATCGCATGTCCAGGCCGATGAATCGCCGCGATCACCTGGTCGCGGTAGGCGTCGAAGTCCTCCGGCCGCTTCCCTGCGTACAACTTCGGGAGGTACGACTTCCACGCGCTGGCTGCCCAGAGCGGCGTCATCGCCACGCGGAAGAGGATGCGCTGTGCCGCGCTCGTCTTCCCGTTGCGCACGAACGGACCGACGAGCACCAGCCCCCGGACCAGGTCGGGATGCTCGGCAGCTGCGATGACGGCTGCGCCAGCTGCCATTGAGTTCCCGACGATGACGGCCGGGCCGCCCAGCTCCTGGATCAGCGCGGTGATGTCGTCCGACGTCTCGACGTCGCCGTACGAGGCGAAGCCTGCGTCACTGTCGCCGTGACCGCGGAGGTCCATGCACGCGACGCGATAGCCGGCGTCGCGGAGCGCCGGGGCGATGAAGCGGTAGGCGCTGCGGAGATCATCAGGACGGCGCCTGGAGCTTTCGACCTAGGATGCGGCGGTGGTCGACCTCCGGCAGTCGAACCCGCACTCGCGAATCGATGTGCTGTCGCGTGCGTGTGCGTCGACAGCCGCCATCCTCGGGAACGTCTCTCGCGAGCAGCTGTCGCTCGCGACGCCGTGTCGCGACTGGGAGGTGCGTGAGCTCATCAACCACATCGCGGGGGCTGCCGACTACTTCGTCGATGTCGCGGAATGCGGAGGCTCACCCGAGGACCGTGACTGGCCGGATTACGCGGAGGGCGACTTCGTCACATCGTTCGGCGAGTTCGCGGGTCGCCTCGTGACTGCCTTCTCCGCGCCTGGGGCGATGGAGCGAGTCATGGTCCTGCTCAACGGCCCCTCACCCGGAGCCGTGTGTATCCAGGTCGCGACGGGCGAAATCTTCGTCCACGGTTGGGATCTCGCCAGGGCGACCGGTCAGGCGACGCCCACGGATCAGGGGGTGGCCGCGGCGTTGTTGGCGTCCGTGTGGCCGTCGATGTGTGCCGACGTCCGGAACGAGCACCCGTCGGTGTTCGGGCCGGAGATTCACGTTCCTCCGGGACGACCTGCCATCGACCGTCTCGTGGGATTCATCGGACGCGACCCGGATTGGGTCAGCGGGCGATAGCGGACGTCATGCAGATCGGCGCCGTCTATCCGCAGAACGAGCTTCGTGGAGATCCGGCCGCGGTTCGGCGCCTCGGCACTGCGGTCGAGGAGATGGGCTTCGACCATCTGCTGGCGTACGACCATGTGGTCGGCGCCGTGCACGCCGATCGGACGCCGCCGCTCACGGGTCCGTACACGGAGAAGGATCCGTTCCACGACCCGTTGGTGATGTTCGGCTATCTGGCGGGCATCACCACAAGGATCGGGTTCGTCACCTGCATCCTGATCCTGCCCCAGCGGCCGACGGCGCTGGTGGCGCGGCAGGCAGCCGATGTCGCGCTCCTGTCCGGCGGCCGGCTGCGACTGGGTGTCGGCATCGGCTGGAACCCCGTCGAATATGAGGCGCTCGGACAGGACTTTCGCACCCGTGGCGCACGGGAGGAGGAGCAGATCGTGCTGCTCCGAAAATTGTTCAGCGAGCCGGTTGTCGACTTCGCGGGTCGTTTCGACCGCGTTGACCGAGCTGCACTCGTCCCCAAACCCGCTCGGCCCGTCCCGATCTGGCTCGGCGGATCCAGCGAGGCGGCGTACGACCGAGCCGCCCGGCTCGGAGACGGCTTCATCTTCTTTGGAGGGGGCATCGACCACGCGGTCGAACGCTGGCACCAGGTGCGCGACCATCTCGGTCGACAGGGCAGGTCGGTCGATGCATTCGGTGCGGAATACGTGGCGCGGCCGGACGATGGACCCGTGCGTTTCGCGGAGGAGATCGACGCCTGGCGCGATGCTGGCGGCTCGCATGTCTCGGTGATCACGATGGGCCTCGGCCTCAACTCGGTGGATGCGCATCTCGACTGTCTCGCCTCGGTGGCGGCCGCGGCGAAAGTGACGAGCAAGGAGTAACGGATGGAAGTCACGAGAAACAACAGGGACACAACCAAGGGACCGGCCGAATGGTTCACCGGGGACGTGTATGTGGATCCGGTTGCCGCGCCATCGCACGGATCGCGCCTCAACGCCAGCAACGTGCACTTCACCCCCGGGGCGCGCACGGCCTGGCATACGCATCCGAACGGCCAGAACATCTACGTCACCGAGGGTGTTGGACGTGTCGGCCGTCGTGATGGAGACGTGGAAGTCATACGGCCGGGTGACCGCGTGTTCTTCGAACCGGGGGAAGATCACTGGCACGGTGCCTCACCGAGGCGCTTCATGACGCACCTGTCGATGGTGGAGGTCGATGAGGATGGCAACAGCGCGACCTGGGGCGAGCACGTGACCGACGACGAGTACCGCTCGGGTCAGCGAATGGAAGCCGAGCAGGCGGGGTGAAGGCGGCGATGATCGAGGGTCACCGGAAGAGCGTGCCGACAATTCGTTTTGCCGCGACGCTCCACACGATCGACAAGCGGACGGTGCTCCGCCTGCCGGAGAAGGCGACCGCAAAACTGCCGTCGCGTGGGCAGGTGGCGGTACTGGGAACGATCAACGGCCGTGCGTTCCAGACGGTGTTGGAACCGGACGGCCAGTTTGGTCACTGGATGAGGATTGATCGCTCACTGCAGAAGGATGCTGCCGTGCGCGCAGGCGACACCGCGACGCTCGAGATTGAGCTGCGGAAGGACTGGCCGGAGCCGAACGTCCCGCAGGATCTTGCGAAGGCGCTGGCATCCGCTCCTCAGAAGATCCAGGACCTTTGGCTCGACATCACGCCGATGGCGCGCTGGGAATGGGTTCGCTGGGTCAACGCGACGCACAACGCCGAGACGCGCAAACGACGGGTCGACGTCACGATCTCGAAGATGCAGAACGGGAAGCGCCGGCCCTGCTGTTTCAACCTTTCCGCGTGCACCGACCCGGAGCTGTCGAAAAACGGAAGGCTTATTGAACTCCCTTCCACCTCAATATAGTCGCCCAAAGGGGGCTTGCGGCAAGCCCGGTGGTGTGCTGCAGAGTCAGCGGCGTCGGCCGGAGATCTGCGGTAGTGGGAGGAGCCATATGAGGTTGTCGATGTCGATGCATGCGCGGCGCGCGAAGGTCGAACCGTCGGTGGAGCTTGCGGTGCAGCTCCGGGCTGGCGCGGCGGTTCGCGTATGAGCGAGCACGCGGTGGTGATCGCCGGAGGCGGTCCAACCGGGATGATGCTGGCAGCGGAGCTGACACTTGCGGGCACCGACGTCCTCGTCGTCGAGCGGCGACCGAGCTTCAAGCTCGAAAGCTCGCGCTCCAGAGGTCTGCACTCCCGCACCATCGAAGTGCTCGATCAGCGCGGCGTCGTTGACCGTTTTCTCGCCGAGGGGAAGACGGTGCAGGTGCAGGCGTTCGCTGGAGTCCCGATGTCCATCAGCGACTTCCCCACCCGCCACAACTACGGGATGGCGCTGCTGCAGAGCCACTTCGAACGCATCCTGGCCGGCTGGCTCGATGAGCTGGGCGTGGAGATCCTGCGCGAGCGTGCGGTAACCGGGTTCACGCAGGACGGCAGCGGTGTCGATGTCGCGCTGTCCGACGGCACACCGCTGCGGGCGCAATACCTGGTCGGTTGCGACGGGGGCCGCAGCGTGGTGCGCAACGCGGCCGGTATCGACTTCGCGGGCTGGGATCCGACGACGCGCTGGATCATCGCCGAGGTCGAGATGGAGGAGATGCCGGAGTTCGGCCTGCGCGGGGGTGGTGGCATCGGCGCGGCCGAAGAGGGACGCGTGGGCGTCACGTTCATCGTGCCCGATCTCGACCGCGTTGATGAGCCCACTCTTCAGGACGTCCGCGACGCGCTCATCCGCGTCGACGGCAAGGACTACGGCGTGCACAGCCCCCACTGGATCTCGACCTTCACCGACGTGACGCGGCAGGCGGTGGCATATCGCAGCCGCCGCGTTCTGCTCGCCGGTGACGCCGCACATGTGCATGCTCCAATGGGTGGTCAGGGATTGAACATCGGCGTGCAGGATTCGGTGAATCTCGGCTGGAAGCTGGCTCAGGTGGTCGAGGGAAAATCACCCGTGAGCCTGCTCGATACCTATCACGCTGAACGGCATCCGGTCGCGGCCCGCGTGCTCCAGAACACGATGGCGCAACGAGCGATCGGCGCCAATGACGAGCGCACGGTCGCGTTGCGCGCGGTTCTTGCCAAGGTGCTGACGATGGATCAACCGCGCAAGCACATCGCCGGGATGATCTCCGGACTCGATGTGCATTACGACCTCGGCGAGGGACATCCACTGCTCGGACGCCGGATGCCTGATCTGGATCTCGTGACGGCGGGCGGCCCGCTCCGAGTCTTCGAGCAGCTGCATCACGCGAGGCCGGTGCTGCTCAACCTCGGCGAGCCCGGCGCATTTGATATTGCGCCATGGTCGGATCGAGTCCAGCTGATCGACGCTCAGTACGCCGGTGTGTGGGAGCTTCCGGTCCTCGGCGTCGTCACAGCTCCCGATGCAGTGCTGATCCGGCCGGACGGGCATGTGGCCTGGGTCGGAGGCGGTACTGACACCGGATTGCGTGACGCCCTGAGCACCTGGTTCGGGGTGCGCAGCTGAGGGAGCCCCCACGCAGAGGATGCCGTCCTCGACCCATCCCGCCGATTATCGTTGCGGAGGGCCGGTGGGAGCCACCGGAGCAGGGAGCGGTGCGGCGACCTGTATGGGCAGAGCGTTCGTCTGTTGCTGAGTGATGCCGAGCAGATCGTCGAACAGGGCTCGGTACTGCGTCATCGCAGTGCGGAGCACCTCCGTGTCCGCGCCGGTCAGGCCGCTTGTGACGGCAATCGTGTGCGCGCTCCGGTAGTTGTCGACGACGGTTGCGTGATCCACCGAGACATCCTGAGCGCGCTGCTCGAACTCCGCGACCGGATACCCGCGATCGGTCATGACCTGGGAAACCAGCGCATCGGCCTGACGGACGCTCTCGACGGGTGCATCGACAAACGACGCCTGGACGCGCTGCCACCGCGCGATGTAGTCCAGACGAGCCTGCTCCGGCAACGGCAGGATCATCAGTTGCTTGCGACGTTCCACGCGCCCGGCCAACTCACGCTCGGCCTCGCGCCGGTCGCCGGTCTGCCGCACGGTTCGGTCGTATTCCGGCCCGAACGTCCCGTGCAGCCGGTTCGACCTGCGTCGCGACGCGATCGCTGCCACAGCGATGACCGCAAGCACGACGAGGACGGCGATGACGATATAGGCGACTGTCAACATGGGTATCTCCTCTGTCTGAAGGGAGCCGCTTCCTTGGACCCCCAGCGGCTAACAGCGGACACGGAGGCTGAAGTCCGAACGGTCGGACTTCAGCCGTTTGGCCGGCTTCAGTAGTAGTGGGACCGTCCGCCGACCGCATGGCCGGCCACGCCTAGCAATGCGAGAACCAGTCCGATCACCACGAGAATGACCCCGATGCTCCAGAGGACCGGCACCGCCAGTAGGAGCCCGAGGATGAGGCAGATAACGCCCAAGACGATCATGTGTCACCCCTGTCTGATTCGTGGATGGAGACTACGAAGTCCTGATTGCGACATCTATATCCTTCAATCTTGACTATCATCCAAGCCACTATAGCGGATGTACCACCTAATTACAACGTGGGTATCAGATATGGCCGGCCGGAGGTGGGCCGCGGGTGCCTCCCCGGGGCTGCTGTCATACCCCCCAACGGTGCAAAGCTGAAGGAGCTGCGACGGCTCAGATCTCCCGGTCTTCGTGCGTGCGCGCAACTCGCGGCGCCGAAGCGGGTTTCGCCAGCAGTTGTCGCCACTCCTGGCGCCGGACAATATCCCCGATATTGGAGTGACTGACGCCGAACATCGATCCCAACGCTCTGTGGGTCATTCCATCGGCGGCCAGCCTGCGTATCTCGATTACATCAAGGACGGTCAACTTCGCGTTCCAGTGGAGCTCGCCGCCGTTGGGCCGCCGGTTGCGCGTCTGCTGCTCGAAGGTTGCCCAGCGGCAGTTGCCCGGTTCGTAGTTGCCGTCGTTGTCGATACGGTCCAACGAGAGACCAAGAGGGCATGCGCCCATATCCGCGAGGAAATCCTCGAAACGGCGCCATCGCGCGCTCACGCGGATCCCCCGACCGCCGTATCGCGGCCAGTCGCTTCGCGTCGAACGGCTGCACCGCTGCAACATGCTGCTCCACGCGTGGTAGGTTCGCGTGCCACCGCCCGCGGCATGTCCATGACGCCATAGCACCTACACATCAGAGTGTTTGCTGAAGGTCAAATCGTGGACGATGCTTGGGCAGCCACTACCGCCAGTCGTTGGCGAGCCGCTCTTCCCAAGTCGCTGCGATGTCACGCCGATTAGTGGAGAGCGGGAGACGAGACTCGAACTCGCGACATCCAGCTTGGAAGGCTAGCGCTCTACCAACTGAGCTACTCCCGCGTCGATGCCATGGTACCCGCCACCGGCAGGACCGACGGTGAGGCTGTAGCCTTCACAGCCGCACGGGACGGTAACCGGGAGGACGAGGCGCCATGGACGAGACATCGCCGCTCAAGAGCGGCATCCTCGCCGAACGTGGCTGGCGCCTTGCGTTAAGCCTGCTCCTGATCCCGGCGATCCTCGGCACGAACCTCATCTACGACGGGCTGAACCACGGCCCGAACCGCATCTTCCTCGAGACGCCGCTGGACCGCGCGCTCCCGTTGGTGCCGATCTTCGCGGTCCCCTACGTCTCGCTGATCCCGTATATCGGGGTAAGCCTCGTCGCGTTCCTGTTCTTCCGGGTGCGCGTCTATCGATCGGCCGCCATCACGATGATCGTCGTCTGGTTCATCAGCTACGCCTTCTACTTCTTCCTGCAGTCGTACATCGCGCGGCCCGACATCACCGGCGCCGACCCGTTCTCCGCGATGGTCCGGACCATCTATGGGAGTGACCAGCCCTACAACGACTTTCCGAGCCTGCACACATCGCTGTCGACGATCATCGCGATCCACTGGTGGCGCGTGGACAAGCGCATCGGCATTCCAGCCGCGGTGTGGACGGCGCTCATCGTGGCGTCGACGGTCCTCATCAAGCAGCACTACTTCGCGGACCTGATCGGCGGTCTGGTCCTCGCGAGCGTCACGTCTTGGGTTGTCCTTCGCGTCACCCGCGCGTAGCGCAACCGCGCCGTGCCTGCGGTAGGATGCAAACGACAGATCAGCTCACGGCATACGGAGGGCACGGTTATGGCACCAGCGATTGCGCCACCTGCGCGCCACTCCGACGTCGTGCCCGGCGGCTCCGCCGCCTGATCGCTCGTCGACTTCGCGCCGCACCTTGGTGCGCGGTCGTCACCGGGGCTCCGGGCTCCTTCCGCACCATGGAGTTTCCAGTTGTCTCACGATCCTCGCCGTCTCACCGCGCTCGGATGGAACGGCTCGCTCGAGTCGGCGTTCGCTGACGCCGAAACCCCAGCTGGCCTGCGCGGCCTCGTAGTCCGCGTCGACGGACCTGTCGTCACAGTTCTCACGGAGCGCGGTACGGACCGCGTGCCGCTAGCGTCCCCGCTTGCAGGTGCGCCCGACCACGGTGGCGTGACCACCGGTGACTGGCTGGTCGTCGACGACGGCATCGCGGTGCGCCTGCTGCCGCGGCGGAGCGTGCTCATGCGTCGTGCCGCGGGCGTCGCAACCGTTGGACAGGCGGTCGCGGCGAACATCGACGTCGTCTTCGTCACGGTCGCGCTCGGCGTCGTGATCCGGCTGCGGCGCATCGAACGCGCCCTCGCGATGGCCTGGTCGAGCGGCGCAACGCCGGTGATCCTGCTTACCAAGTGCGACCTCAGCATCGACCTCCGAGATGATCTCCACGCGGCTCGTTCAGTCGCCGCGGGCGTCGAGGTCGTCGCCGTCAACGCATCCGGCCACGGAGTGGACCAGGTCCGCGCATTGCTGCCACCCGGCTCGGTGGCAGTGCTCGTCGGGCCGAGCGGCACAGGGAAATCGACGCTGGTCAACCGTCTCGCCGGGTCCGAGGTGCTCGCCACCGGCGAAGTCCGATCCGACGGCAAGGGCCGCCACACGACGACCCGGCGAGAGCTGATCGAACTGCCCGAGGGCGGCCTCATCATCGATACCCCGGGGACGCGGGAGCTTGGTTTGTGGGACGCCGGCGCCGGCATCGAGGAGGTGTTCGGGGACCTCACCGAGGTCGCGGAAAGCTGCCGTTTCCGGAACTGCAGGCACGAGAGCGAGCCGGGATGCGCCGTCCGGGCGGCCGCGGCCGACGATCCGAGCGTCCTTGCCCGGCTCGAACTCGAAACGCAAGCTCGAACGTGAGCAGGAACGGCTCGACGCCGCTCGAGACGTTCGCCTCCTGGCCGACCGCCGCCGCGAGTTGCGCAAGCGAGCGCGGGCGATCCGGAACGCCTCCGGCTAGACGGGGCTCCCCGCGGTGCTCGGACGCGGCGACGGCTTCGCACCGGGCTGACCGGGGAAGCCGTGCGGTCCGAAGCTCATGCTGCCCAGCACCTGGATGCCGTCGGCGGTCATGTGCGTGAGATCGGTCTCGGTGCCCTGCGCGACCACGAAGACGCCCGTCTTGACCGCCGTGCTCGTCGCGGTGGCGCCGCGGATTCCCTGATAGACGGTTGCGCCAGACATGGTCACGTACTCGAGCTGGCCGTCGTTCGTGACGAGCGTGATGGTGTTCCCGCTGACCGACTGCACTCGTCCCGTGATGGTCGGCACCTCGATCGTGATCGCCGTCGCGGCGATGGGAGAGGACGCGGTCTTCGTGGTTCCGCTGCGCGATCCGCGCACGGCGACGACCTCCCCGACCTTGATCGCGCTGAAGCTCAGCTGCTTGCCTTCACGGCTGTACTTCGTCGAGGAGCTGGTGGTGACGGTCACGGTACCCGTGAACGTGCGCAGGGTGAGGGTCGAGCCGCTGATGCCGGTGACGGTGCCGGTGTCCCCACCACAGAACCCACCGGCCGCGGCACCGAAGCCGGTGCTCGTGAACCCGCTGCTGCAGGGGAAGCCAAAGCCGCCGCGGCCGAAGGACGGTGGATGGGCCGACGGCTTCGCACTTGCCGACGGCTGGGCTGCGTCCGCACTCGCAAGCGTCACCGACCCCGCGCGGGTGATGGCGAACCCGGCGACGGCGCCGATCACGGCGATGCCGAGGGCGATGCCGGCCAGGCGGAGCCTGTTGCTCCGAGGCTGCGCGGTTGGCGTCTCGGGAGGAAGCGGCGCGGGCTCCCAGTTCGGCGGATCGACGTTCATCTGTGAGAGACCACGATACCTCGCCGACCTGTCAAAAGTGTTACTAACGCGCCAGATCGGTCAAACGTCAGGAGGGACCGCCGAACCTCGTCTCCATCTCGGAGACCCACGCCGCCAGGGTGCTGCGATCACCGATTCGAGGAAAGAGCGGATCCCCCGCGGTGAGCGCACGGCCAGGCCCGAGGCGAGCGAGTTCCTCGGCGGCGCCTCCGGGCCAGGTCAGCTCCGCAGCTGAGAGGCCGAGCGTCGCCGCGAGGCGCTCGCAGGCGAACGGCACGAACGGTGCGGAAACGATTGCCTCGCAGCGCGCCACGTTGATCGCGGTGCGCAGGATGCAGGCAACCCGCGCGGTGTCGGTCTCGTGCCACGGCGCGCACCGGTCCAGGTACTGGTTCCCGAGCGTCCAGAGGCTTCGGAGCGCGAACGCAGCGGGGCGGAAGCGCATCGCGTCCATCTCGTCCGTGTAGGTCCCAAGGGCGGCGTCGAGCGACGCTGCCAGCTCGGCTTCCTCCGGACCGGGATCGCCGCCCGCCGGGACCACCATACCGAACAGCTTCTCGGTGAGCTTGAGCGTGCGCTGCACGAAGTTGCCGAAGATCCCGGCGAGATCCTTGTTCACGGTCAGCGCGAAGCCTTCCCACGTGAACTCGGTGTCGTCGGACTCCGGCGCCGCGGCGAGCAGCGCGTACCGCCAGTAGTCGGCGGGAAGCAACTCGATTGCGGCGTCCATGAAGATGCCACGCTTCTGGCTCGTCGAGAACTTGCCCCCGTAGTACGTGAGGTAGTTGAACCCCTTCACATAGTCAACGAGCTTCCACGGCTCGCCCGAACCCATGATGGTGATCGGAAAGTTGATGGTGTGAAAGGGGATGTTGTCCTTGCCCATGAACTGCGCATAGCGGACATCACTGGCGTTGAACCACCACGATCGCCAGTTCCGCGTCTCGGGGTCCAGATCAGCCCACTCCTTGGTCGCGCCGATGTACTCGATCGGCGCGTCGAACCAGACGTAGAACACCTTGTCCTCGAACCCTGGCCATCCCACCGGGATTCCCCATTTGAGGTCGCGCGTGATGCTCCGGTCCTCGAGACCGACGTTCAGCCAGTTGCGCGCAACGGACGAGACCAGGATCGGCCACTCGCCGTGCGAATCGACCCATTCGCGAACCCGATCCGCCATCAGCGACTGACGGATGAAGAGGTGACGCGTGGCGCGAACCTCGAGGTTCGTGCTCCCGGAGATCGTCGATCGCGGATTGATCAGGTCCGACGGTTCGAGCAGCCGGGCGCAGTTCTCACACTGATCACCGCTGGCTCTCTCGTACCCGCAGTGCGGACAGGTCCCGACGATGTAGCGATCCGGAAGGAACCGTCCGTCGTCGACCGAGTACACCTGATCGGTGACGCGCTCCTCGACCATCCCGTTGGCGCGCAGTTGCTCGGCAAAGTGCCGCGTCAGCTCGGAGTTCTGGGCAGACGAGCTTCGGCCGAAATGGTCGAACGACAGGCCAAAGCGCCGCGAGAGGTCTGCCTGGATCGAATGCTGCTCGGCGCAATAGTCCTCGACGCTGAGCCCAGCCTCGGCGGCTGCGAGCTCCGCCGGCGTTCCGTGCTCGTCGGTCGCGCAGATGAACAGCACGTCGTGCCCGCGGAGCCGCTGGTAGCGGGCGTGGACGTCCGCGGGGAGCATCGACCCGACCAGCGTGCCGAGGTGCTTCACCCCGTTGATGTACGGCAATGCGCTCGTGATCAGATGCCGGCCCATCGGCGCATCGTACAAGGGGTTCGGACGACGCCCCCCCTCGCGGGGCGTCGCCTGGTCGATAAGCCTAGTGGCGTTCGGGGCGTTTGCGACATTCGTCGTACGACGCGTTGCAACGGTCATCGGCGAGGAGAGTCGCGCAACGCGCCGCTTCCGCACAGTCGGCGCACGGACGCGGGCGTGAACGGCTGGTACGCTGCGCCGATGCGCGTGACCGACGTCCGGTGAAGGGCCTCATCCTCAGCGGTGGCAAGGGAACGAGGCTGCGGCCGATCACCCACACCGGCGCGAAGCAGCTCATCCCGGTGGCGAACCGCCCGATCCTCTTCTACGCGATCGACGCGCTGACCAAGGCCGGCATCCACGACATCGGGATCATCGTCGGCGACACTGCCGACGAGGTGCGCGCCGCCGTCGGCGACGGATCGAAGTTCGGGGCGAGCGTCACGTTCATACCGCAGGAGGCGCCACTCGGCCTCGCTCACGCGGTCGGGATCGCACGCGACTTCCTGGGCGGCGAGAGCTTCGTGATGTACCTGGGCGACAACCTCATCGCTCAGGGAATCGGGACGCTGGTCGAGGAGTTCGAGCGCTCGAAGGCCGACACGATGATCCTGCTCGCCCGGGTTCCCGAGCCCCAGCGCTTCGGTGTCGCCGAGCTCGAGGACGGGCGCGTGATCTCACTGGTGGAGAAGCCGTCGGTGCCCCGCTCCGACCTGGCGCTGGTCGGTGTCTACCTGTTCTCGCCGGTCATCTTCGAGGCGATCGACGCCATCGAGCCGAGCCCTCGCGGCGAGCTGGAGATCACCGATGCCATTCAGCGCCTCATCGACACGGGCAAACGCGTGATGCCGCACATCATCGAGGGGTGGTGGAAGGACACCGGGCGTCTCGACGACATCCTCGAGGCCAACCGGATGATCCTCGATACCCTCGAGGCACGAAGCGACGGCACCGTCGGTGAGGACGTCCGCCTCCACGGCAAGGTGGTCATCGAGAAGGGCGCCACGCTTCGCAACTGCGTGGTGCGCGGACCGGCGATCATCGGCAAAGGGACCGTGGTGGACAACGCGTACATCGGTCCCTTCACCTCGATCTACTACGACTGCCTGGTGCGCAACGCCGAGATCGAGAACAGCATCGTCCTTGAAGGGACGCGCATCCACGACATCGGCGGCAAGATCGACGGGTCGCTGATCGGGAAGGAGTGCGAGGTGTGCAAGTCGCCGGCCCGGCCGACCGCGGTGCGGCTCATGCTCGGCGACCACTCGCGCGTCGAGCTCTGACCTCGCCGGCGGGGGAGCGGCTCTGAAGTACCTCGTGTTCGGGGCGGCGGGCCAGCTGGGCGGCGATGTGACCGACGAGATCCATCGGCGTGGAGACCAGGTCACCGCGGTCGGCCACGCGGGCTGCGACATCACGAACCCAGAAGCCGTCAGGCACGCGATCGAGGTGAGCCGGCCCGATGCCGTCATCAACTGCGCGGCATGGACGCGAGTCGACGCGGCCGAGGAACACGAGGCTCAGGCCGAGCTCGTCAACGCAACGGGCGCCGGGATCGTTGCGGCAGCGTGCTCGGCAGCGGGCGTGCGGCTCTGCCACCTCAGCACCGATTACGTCTTCGACGGCTCGGCAACCGCGCCGATCGACGAGGACGCTCCCACAGCCCCGCGATCCGCTTACGGCCGGACCAAGCTCCACGGCGAGGAGGCGGTGCGCTCCGCGTGTCCCGATCATCTGATCGTCCGCACCAGCTGGCTCTACGGTCGCAACGGCCCGAATTTCGTGCTCACGATGCTCCGGCTGGCGGCCGAGCGATCCGAGGTTCGGGTGGTCGCCGATCAGGAGGGGGTGCCGACGTGGACCGGCCACCTGGCTCCGGCCGTGCTCCGGTTGCTCGAGATCGCGACGCCCGGCACGTATCACCTCACGAACAGCGGTGCCACCACGTGGTACGGGCTGGCGGTCGCAGCGATCCGGGGGCGTGGTCTCAGCACGCCGGTGGTGCCCATCACGACGGCGGAGTACCCGACGGCAGCGGCACGCCCGCCATATTCGGTGCTCGACAACCGTCGCTGGCGAGAGCTCGGCGAGCCGGCGCTCCCCTCGTGGGAGGAGGGGCTTGCGACCTACCTGCCGACCGTCGACCGGACCGGCTGAATCAGTCGGTCTCCGGCTGCGGCCTGGTCTTCGGACGTCGCTCCGCCGAGATGTAGAGAAGTCCGCCGAAGAGCCCGGCGTTCTTGAGGAAGTGGATCAGCTGCGGACGCCGGTCCTCCGGTTTCTCCGCCTTCCAGAACTGGTGGCCGACGTAGGTGCTGGTCAGCAGCGTGAGCGCGAGGATGCGAGCGGAGAGCTTCGGAAAGATGCCGAGCGCGAACGTGGACCCGGCGACGAGCATGGTGGCACCCTGGGCTTTCGCGAGCATCGGCTCCTCGGGGAGCATCGGGAGCGCCGCGGCAGCCTGCTTCGCGTACCGGTCGGCGTTGGTGATCATCCGGTATCCCGAATACACGAAGATCCCGGAGAGGAGGCTGCGGGCGGCGGTTCGAGTGAGCATTCCCATGACCACCGACTCTAGGTCACGTGCACGGATCGACCGGCAGCGCGATCGCGGAGGTGCCGGAGATGGTGCTTCCGCTGCTGGTTCGGGCATAGTGCGGGAGATGCCAGCCAGTCACACGCCGCGCGTGGCTCCGTCGGCCTTCATGACCCGTGGTCACCGGCTCGCGTATACCGAGTTCGGCGAGGGCAAGCGCTGGGTGTTGCTCATGCCCGGGCTGCTCGTGCCGGCGCTCATGCAGGAGCCCCTCGCCAGGGCGCTGGCGGCAAACGGGGCGCACGTGCTGACGCTGGACCCGCTCGGGCACGGGCAGTCCGATCGTCCTCGCGACATGAAGGAGTACTCGATCGAGGCGTTCGCCCGCGACGCGATCGCGCTGCTCGACCATCTCGACATCGATGAGGCTGTGGTCGGGGGGACCTCGCTCGGCGCCAATGCGACGCTCGAGGTGGCGCGTCTGGCCCCGAGCCGCGTGCGCGGGATGATCGTCGAGATGCCGGTGCTCGAGAACGGGCTTGTCGCGTCGGTGCTCACGTTCGGTCCGCTGCTCGTCGCCCTGCACTTCGGGGAGCGGCTCCTCCGTCCCGTGACCGCGTTCATGCGCCGCGTGCCGCGCTGGGCGCTGCCCTTCTGGGGCAACGTGGTCTTCGACGCCATCCGTCAGGAACCGGGGCCGAGCGCCGCCCTTCTCGAGGGGGTCTTCTTCAGTCGTGTTGCGCCACACAGCGACCAGCGGCGTGAGCTGTCGATGCCGGCGCTGGTCGTCGGTCATCACATCGACCCGGTGCACCCGTTCTCGGATGCGGGGATGCTCATGGACGAGCTGCCGGACGCGCGTCTGGTCGAGGCATCGAACATCCTCGAATTGCGGTTCTGGCCGGAGCGGATCACCGCCGAGATCGCATCGTTCGTCGCCGAGTGCTGGTCGCCCCGCGCGGTCGCGAGGACCCGCCGGCAGCGCCGTCGCACCGCCTGACGGTAGGCTCTGCGCTCGATGTCTGACCCCGTCGCACTGCGCCCACGCGTCCTGAGCGGCATTCAGCCGGATTTCGGCCTGCACCTCGGCAACTACCTCGGCGCCCTTCGCAACTGGGCCCGCGACCAGAACAAGTACGAGAACTACTTCTGCATCGTCGACCTGCACGCCCTCACCCAGCATCCGGATCCCGATCGCCTGCGCTCCCTCACCCTGGAGCTCGCCGCGATGTACATGGCCTCCGGCCTCGACCCGGCTCGCTGCGAGATCTTCGTGCAGTCGCACGTCCCGGCTCACACGCAGCTCTGCTGGATCCTCGAGACGCTGACCCCCATGGGCTGGCTCGACCGGATGACGCAGTTCAAGGCGCGCGTTCAGCTGCAGGGACGCGAGCGCATCAACACCGGCGTGTTCACGTATCCGGTCCTCCAGGCAGCCGACATCCTGCTCTACGACGCCGACTTCGTTCCCGTGGGCGAGGACCAGCGTCAGCACATCGAGCTGTGCCGCGATCTCGCGCAGCGCCTCAACTCGCAGCGCGGCGATGTCTTCAAGGTGCCCGAGCCACTGATCAGCACCGTCGGTGCCCGCGTCATGGGGCTCGACTCGCCGGAGGACAAGATGAGCAAGAGCATCGCCGTGGAGCGTCCGGGCCATGCGGTGCTGCTCCTCGATCCGCCCGAGACGGTGCGCCGCAAGATCGCGCGAGCGACGACCGACACCAATCCCTCGGTGCAGGCGCCGGTCGGTGCGGGAGTCGCCAACCTGCTCGAGATCTACGCGGCACTCAACGGCGTCAGCGCCGACGCGGCGCTCCACGAGTTCGAGGGCAAGAGCTACAGCGTGCTCAAGGGCGCGGTCGCGGACGCGATCGTCGATGCGCTCGCCCCGATCCAGCATCGGTACCAGGAGCTGCGCGCCGACGAGGCGGGCTTGTACCGCGTGCTCGCGGAGTCCGCGGCGCGCGTGCGGCTCGTGGCCGACGCCACGCTGCATCGAGTGCAGGAGGCGGTCGGGCTCCGCTGATCAGGCCGAGGCGGTCGCCGCCTCGATCTCGTCGAGCATGGCGTGCACGTCGGGTTTCGCGAAGTGCGCGCGTGCGGGCTCGAGCAGGTCGATGAGCCGCGCCGCAAGCCCGGCCTTCGCATCCATCGGATGGAGCGAGCCGTCGACATACGCGGCGCTCACTTCGCCCGGTGTGTCGAAGGTGACCCGCCCGCCGTTGGCCTCGGAGCGGTCGACGACGAAGGGACCGCCGGCGATGCCGAAGACGAGCTTGTCGATCCAGTCGAGGATGGGGTTGAACGTGACCTCGCCGGGCGGGCAGAAGGCGCGCCGAACCTTGTCCACGATCTGGTCAGGGGTGTCATGAACGAACACCGCTGAGCCGGGGTCGCTCTTGCTCATCTTCATGGCGGAGAACACGTCGCGCACCGACTCCGGTGGAACCGGCCAGACCGGCGGACGCCGCAGACCGAGGAGCAGCGGATGGTGGAGCGCCACCGGCTTCATCGGGGCGTCGTTCACGCCGCGGACCGCATGGACGCGCATCTGCATTGCGACGTCACGTGCGATCACGTGGGCCTTGCGCTGATCGATGCCGGCGTGCGCGATGTGCACCCCCAGCGTGAAGATGTCGGCAGCCTGCATCGCCGGGTAGATGAGCTTCGCGAAGTCGATGCTCTCACCCTCCTGCCGGCCGAGGATGCTGATGCTGCGCTGCATCCGCGCGAGCGTGGTGTTCTTGCTCACCTCGATCAGCGTCGCCCAGTACGTGTCGTCGTCCCGGTAGAGATCGGAGGCGAGCACGAATTCGACCGACGACGGATCGGCGTCGACACAGAGCAGCGATGCGCGCATCGCCTCGGTGAAGTACCCCGTCGCGATGCGCCGGATCAGCTCTCGGTCGCCGCCGAGCTTGTCGTTGATCCAGGTGTGCCAGTCGGCAAGGAGGACGGAGCAGTGCACACCCGCCGCGGTGAGATCGCGGACTTTGGCCATGCTCATCAGTCCTGTGCCGAGATGCGCCTTGCCGGAGATCTCGAAACCGATGTAGTGGCGGATCTGCAGACCGGCATCCATCAACGGAGGGAGCTCGTCCGCGCCGAGGATCTCGGCGGTGTTGCGCTCGACGAGCGCCATGCGCGAAGCGGTGGTCACGACCGCTGAGTGTGCCAGACCCGCCTCAGCGGGTGAGGGGTGAGGGGTCAGTCGTCGTGCGTGTCGTCGTACGCGACGCGATGCGGAGCGACCTCGTCGAGAAGATCGGCTTCCCAGTCGAGGAGCGCGTCGTGCAGGCGGGCGGTGTTGCGGGCCTGCCACAGCGCCGGAGGTGCGGGCACGGGAAGCACGCCTTCGAGCTCGGCGAGCTGGCGCCACATCGCGGCGGGAACCTGGCGATCGCGCTGCAGGTTGTGGTGCTCAACGCTGTCGAGCACGCGCTCAAGACGCTGAATGTGTTGAATGCGCAGCTGACGCCGCGCCTTTTCGTCCGCGGCGCGGGCCTTCGCCGCGTCCATGTCGATGATTGCGCCTTTGAAGCTCATATCCGTCGTCTCACGATTCCTTCGCTGATGAGGTTATCCACCCTTGCATAGTTGTAAACGGAGCAGGGTTACGTTCGGATTACGGTCCGAACAACCTCAGGGTTCCGGTTTCGCCATTCCTTCGATCATTTCGCCTTCGAGATGGCGACCGCGCTGCGACCCCTGCAGGACCGTGACCGCTCCCGGCCCGAATACCTCCCAGCGGCCGTCGCGCAGGACCGCGGCGGTGCGCTCGTCGATCCCGATCACCGTCGCATGGCTCTGGAGACCCTCTTGCGCCCAGGGGATCCACGCGTCTCCGAGGACGTCGAAGTGGGGGAGGACGGCGCAGCCTGGGATCAGCCCGAGCGCTTCGACCGAGCGCTCGTCGATCTCGCCCGGCCAGCTGGTCTGCACGAGGCACCACTGGCAGAGCGCCATGGCGCCGGCCGACGATCCCGCGAGCGCGGCGCCCGCCCGCCAGGCTGAGGCGATCGCCTTCCACACGGCGCTTGCCCGAAGCACCTCGACGACGAACCCGGGATCCCCGCCCGCGATGTAGACGAGACCAGCCCCGGCCGCCTCGGCAGCGAGGGTTCGCGACTCCGCGTCCTGCTTGTTCCGGATGCGCAGCTCGCGCACTTCGAGCCCGATGCTGCTGAACCATTTGCGGGCCGTCTCCACGGCACCGGCGGCATATTCCTGCGCCGCTGTCGCGACGATGTACGCGGGCCTTCCGGCACAGGCGTCACGCAGGATCGAATCCTGCGGTTCGTTGCCCGGGTGGAACTCGTCGCCGCCGACCAGGGCGAGGGGACCGTACATCCTGATCACACGGTGCGCTCTTCTGCAGAAACAGGCGCTTTTCCCCCTTCCCCCTACACTCTCACCGCGCTCATGATCGATCCGGAGAAGTACGCCTCAGCAACCGTCGTCTCACGTCGCGACCCTGCGACCGATCTCTGGATCATCCGGATCCGCACCGAGACGGAGCTCCCGTACCGCCCCGGTCAGTACGTGACGCTCGGGCTCCAGCTGGACGGCAGGATCATCGAGCGGCCCTATTCGATCTGCTCGTCGCCGGTCGAGGACGAGATCGAGCTGTTCATCGAGCGCGTGCCCGAGGGCGAGCTGTCCGACCCGCTCTTCGCGCTCGGTGTCGGGGGCGAGGTGATCGTGCGACGCCGGACCAAGGGACTGTTCCTCCGCGACGCGCCCCTGCTCGACCAGCCGCACCTCTTCGTGGCCACCGTCACCGGCGTCGCGCCCTTCGTCAGCCTGCTGCGCACCCTCGCGTCCCGGGCACGCGCCGGCGACTGGGCCCCCATCCCGGTCGTGATCCTCCAAGGAGCTGCGAAGTCGGTCGAGCTCGGCTACGCCGAGGAGTTGACGGCTCTCGAGCGTGAGTTCGACTGGTTCACCTACGTGCCGACCGTGAGCCGGCCGTGGGAGGACCCAGGATGGACCGGTGAGCACGGCCGGGTCGAGGACGTCCTGCGCAAGCATGCCGACCAGGCGGGGATGCGCCCGGGCAACGGCGGCGTCTTCCTCTGCGGGCATCCCGGGATGATCAGCGGCGCCCGGGCGATCATGCGAAGGGCGGGATTCGACGACAAGGCAATCCGCGAAGAGCAGTATTGGCCGGACTGATGCTTGCCTCGATCGACTGGGTCACCATCCACGACAAGGTCGGCTTCTTCATCGTCGTGGCCGCCGTCGTGGGCGCGCTGGTGGCGCTGATCTCGCTGGTCACACCCTTCGTGGGCACGATCCTCAAGCTCTACCTGCGCCTGCTGCTCCTCGCCGTGGCGGTGCAGATCGTTCTCGGCGCGATCGTGTACTTCAACGGGAGTCGCCCGAAGTTAGAGCTGCACTACCTGTACGGAGCCGGCATCGCGGTCTCCCTGGGAGTCACCGCGATGGTGAGCCGACACACCCCGTGGCCGGTCTCGAAGCTCCCGCTCATCGCCGGGGCGATCATCGCCGCTGCGTTCGCGGTGCTTGCCCTCATCTCCGGCTGACGGCCGCCTCCGGCGTCGCCGCCACGGCGTGCAGCACGACGACGCTGAATCGTGAGCGGATGCGGACGAGCCCGGCGAGGACCGGGGAGCCCAACACGATGACCGCGATGGCGTTGCCGGCCGCGCGGAAGCCGTCGTACACGAGCGACGTCGCCAGGTAGAAGCGAGCGAAGCGCCCGACCGCGGAGGGCAGTGAGAGCCCCGGCTGCCAGCCGAAGCCGGGGGCGCCTCGATAGAACGTGGTCCAGTCCCAGACGTCCAGCAGGGCGCCGTAGGCGAACCCGGCGAATGCGCCGACGGCGGCGAGGATGACCACGTCGCGCCAGCCGGGTGGGGCTGTTCGGCGGAGGCCCGCCAGGCCGGCGAGGAGGCCGACGAAGCCGCAGCCCACCATCTCGTAGGGCATCCAGGGTCCGATGCCGCCCGTGGCGACGGCCGACGCGAGCAGCGCCACCGACCCGGCGAGGAACCCGTACGACGGTCCGTACACGTAGCCCGCAGCGAGGATGAGGAAGAAGATCGGGCTGAACCCGCCGAGGCCGGTCACCAGGACGAGCCGGAGGGCGGCGTCGATGGCCGCGATCGCGGCGAGGAGCGCGAAGCGGCGGGCGTCGAGCTTCCGCGTCGACGCCTCGACGAACACGAGGACTGCCACGACGCCGATGCTGAGCGCGACAGCGGCTGCCGCAGGCGGCGTATCCGAGGCGACGAACGGCCAGAGAAAGAGCGCGAGGCCGGCGATCGAGATCGCGGTCACCCTCATGCGACCGCCCTCGGCGTGAGCTCGCGGGCGCGGCCCGACCCGATGGCGATGGTGCGATCCGCCACCGCTGCCGCAAGGTTTTTGTCGTGCGTGGCAAGAACAATCGCGCAGCCGGTGGCGCGCATCCTCGCGATGACTCGGCACAGCGCGTCGCGGGCGGCGTCGTCCATGCCACGAGTTCGGCTCGTCGAGCAGCGCGATGCGCGGCGCGCCGGCGAGGATCGCGGCGATGGCCGCGCGCTGACGCTCCCCCGTGCTCAGGTCGCGCGGATCACGTCCGGCGAGGGAGGAGAGGCCGAGGTCCGCGATGAGCGCGCTCGCGTCCGCACTCCGCGCGTCGCCGCGCACGGTCCAGGCGACCTCGGCGGCGACCGTCGGTCGGTGCAACAGGGCCATCGGGTTCTGTGGCAGGTACGCCACGCGACCCTGCGTGCGCTCGACGCTGCCGGAGATCGGTGCGAGGAGGCCGGCGATGGTCCGCAGGAGCGTGGTCTTGCCGCCGCCGTTGGGACCGACCAGCGCGACGACCTCCCCGGCCCGCCCTTCGAGCGACACGCCCTCGAGCACCGGCAGGCCCGCTGGACCGGTCGCGACGCCGGTGAGGCTCCACGCTATCGGTGCGGAGGCGGGCACGACCGCCGCATGCGAAGGCGTCGCGCTCCGCGGGTCTGGGGCGGGCGCCGCGCGCGGGTCGACGATGCGCCCGGCGCGCATCGCCAGCCGCCGTCCAGGCAGCGCGGCAAGGTGCTCGAGCCGATGCTCGGCGACGACCACCGCGGTGCCCTCGCGCGCCAGCTCGCCGAGCGTCGCGATCAACGCCTGCGCGCCGTCGTCGTCGAGCTGCGAGAGCGGCTCGTCGAGCACGAGCATGCGCGGCCGCATCGCGATCACCCCGGCAAGCGCGAGCCGCTGCCGTTCTCCACCGGAGAAAGTCGCGACCGCGCGCCCGCGGAGGTGCGCGATCCCAGTGCGCTCGAGCGCGTCGGTCACGATCGCCGGCATCGAGGCAGGCGGCATGCCGAGGTTCTCGAGGCCGAACGCCACGTCACGCTCGACGCCCGGATAGACGGATTGCAGCTCGGGGTCCTGAAAGACAAATCCCACCCTGGTGGCAAGGATCCGCGTCGGCGTGCTGAGCACCTCGTGCCCACAGACCGTCGCCCGGCCCATGACGGAGCCGCCGTGGAAGTGCGGCACGAGCCCGTTGAACACGCGAAGGAGCGACGACTTGCCCGATCCGGAAGCGCCGGCGATGAGCGTGATGCCGTCGTCGATCACGAGGTCGATGCCATCGAGGCTCGGCACGGCGGCGTTCGGATACCAGTACCGGAATTCCGCGAGGCTCGCGATCATCGCCGCCACACGAGGAGCGGCGTGATGAGCGCAAGGCAGCAGAGTGTTCCTGCCACGCCGACATCCGGCCACACCAGGTCGGGGAACGGGTACCAGTCGGTGATGACCCCGCTCACACGAAGTCCGACGAAGAGCGCTGCGGCAACCGCCGAGATCACCGCGACGATGACGTCTCTGCGCTGCCAGACCTGCTCGCGGTAGTGCGTGCGCGTGCCCGATCCGTAGCCGCGGGCCTCCATCGCCTCGGCGAGCGTGATCGAGCCCTCGAGCGCCGTGAGCACCACGGGCACCGCGAGGTCCGGCCACTCGCGGACGCGTCGAGTCCGCCAGCCGCGCATGCGCTGCGCGTCGCGAATCTCGGTGGCACTCCGTGCGATGCCCGGGATGAGGTTGAGAGCCGTGCCGATCGCCGCCCCCGTCCGCGCCAGCGAAGCGGGGAGCGCGTCGACGAGCGCGTGCGGTTGGAGAACGAGCGACAACGGCGCTGCGGCAAGGACCGCGGCGGCGATGCCGGCTCCGGTTGCGGCCCCGAAGAGCGCCGCCTCGAGTGTCAGCGGACCGCCGATCACCGGGATGCTGGCGGGAAGCACGAGGAACGGATGGTCCCCGGTGTGGCTCGCGAGCGTGGTCGTGGCGATCGCGATCGCGGCCGCCACAAGCAGCGCGATCAGCAATCGACGAACTGACACGCCTGGTCTGCGGAACGCGATGAGGACATTGAGCGCGCAGAGCAGCACCAGGATTCGGTACACGGGGCTGCCCGTCGAGAGTGCGATGGTCACGCCGGAGAGCGACCACACCGCGAGCGCACGTGGGTTCATCGCCGTCGACGCAGCCCCTGGACACCGATCAACGCGAGCAGCACTGCGACGCCGACCCCCGCAACGAGCAATCCGGGTGTGAACGGCTGAGCGGCCGCAGCGGCCGGCGCGACGGTGGAGGTGGGCACCGCCGTGGTGTCGGCCGGTGATGGCGACCCCGATGACCCGGCCGTGGCGGTCGGACTTTCGGTGGGGATCGGGAAGGGCTCCGAGCTCGTCACCGGCGGTTGCCGGAACGTCGCCTGCGGGGGCGTCGGCGGGTTTGAGGTCCCTGCCGGCGGTGCTGTCACGACGGGCGCCGGTGTCGGCGCGGTTGGCGTCGGCGTCGGCGTCGGAGTGGCGGTGCTGCATGTTCCGGCCGGAGAGACGGGCGGCGGGTCCGCACCGGCCAGGGGGTCGTAGCGGAACCCGACATCGTCCCCGTCACTCATCGCCGTGTTCGACACGCCCTGCGGTGCATTCGCCCAGGCGCCGCCGCTGCGCGAGATGAAGACAACCCAGTACGAGCCGGACATGGGCAGGCAGGTGGTGAAGTGGGCGGGCTCCTCGTCGATCTGGCACACGGCCTGGCCCAGCGAGCCGTACGCCTCGGTTGCCTCCTCGATGCCGCTGGTCTGGAGCACCGCGAGCGCTGTGATCGTGGTGGTGTCGAAGCCGACGCACTGGCGGACCACGCGCGCGTCACCGTGCTCGACCACGATGCCGACGTGATGGGCTGCAGCCGCCTGCGCGCACAGCCGGGTTGCGGGGCCGACCCCGGCAGCCGCGGACGCCGTGCCGAGCCCGACCGCGAGCAGTGGCACAGCGAGGCCGACGCGCAGCAGGCGCCGGGTCACGCCGGGCTCGAGCCCAGCCTCACGGCGGAGACAACCGCGCCGGACTTGAAGCACGGGGCTGATCCGCACGCGAGAGGGTAGGCCGCCCGGTCGAGCGCCGGGGGGACCTGGACGGTGGTGAAGACATCGGGGCCGGAGCCGCCGGGGAAGGTGTAGCCGCCGTCGCCGTCCTGGGTGGCGATCAGGGAGGCGAGCGGGGTGTGGCCGGCGACCGCCCAGGTGGCGCCGTCGGGGTTCTGACCGGCGCCGACCAGAGCCTGGAGCACCAGGGCGGTGGAGTCCGGGTCGGTCCCGGCGCCGGCCTGGTAGGGGAAGCCGCCGTCACTGTCCTGCTGGGTGTGCAGCCACGCCAGGGCGGCGGCATTGTGGCCGCGGATGCCGGCGGCGTCGAGCGCCATCAGCACCATCGCCGTGGAGTTGGTGTCGCTGCTGTCGAAGTCGGTCCCGGCGTTGGGGTCGTCCTTGATGAGCAGGAAGTCCCAGCCCCCGTCACTGTCCTGGGCGGCGGCGAGGTGATGGATGGCGGCGGCGGGCACGGTCTGCCCGGCGGCGACCAGGCCCTGGACGGCGAGAGACTGGGTGAAGGCCTCGCCGTCCCCGTAGACGCCGGTGGCAGGGTGATACAGGCCCGCGAGGAGGGTGAGCAGGTCGGCGCCGCCGAAGGCGCTGGGATTGAGGTGGGCGGCGACCACCGCCTGGATGAGCAGGCCGCAGCCGCCGGCGCTGGCGCACGCCGAGGCGGTCTGGGTTCTCAGGTAGGCCATCACCGAGGGGCCGCTGCCGTGCCGCAGGGCCTTGGGGTCATAGCCGGCGGCGGCGGCCCCGATCGCGTACTCGGCGCTGACGCTGACCGTGCTCGGTCCCAGCGGGATCGACCCGTTCACCCCCGACTGCTGCCTCTGCAGATATTTCAGCGCCGAGGTTGCCGCGCCTTCCTCTGAGGCGGGTGTCAGGTTGACCGGGAAGACGGCACGCACCGGGTAGGCCGCCCGGTCGAGCGCCGGGGGGACCTGGACGGTGGTGAAGACATCGGGGCCGGAGCCGCCGGGGAAGGTGTAGCCGCCGTCGCCGTCCTGGGTGGCGATCAGGGAGGCGAGCGGGGTGTGGCCGGCGACCGCCCAGGTGGCGCCGTCGGGGTTCTGACCGGCGCCGACCAGAGCCTGGAGCACCAGGGCGGTGGAGTCCGGGTCGGTCCCGGCGCCGGCCTGGTAGGGGAAGCCGCCGTCACTGTCCTGCTGGGTGTGCAGCCACGCCAGGGCGGCGGCATTGTGGCCGCGGATGCCGGCGGCGTCGAGCGCCATCAGCACCATCGCCGTGGAGTTGGTGTCGCTGCTGTCGAAGTCGGTCCCGGCGTTGGGGTCGTCCTTGATGAGCAGGAAGTCCCAGCCCCCGTCACTGTCCTGGGCGGCGGCGAGGTGATGGATGGCGGCGGCGGGCACGGTCTGCCCGGCGGCGACCAGGCCCTGGACGGCGAGAGACTGGGTGAAGGCCTCGCCGTCCCCGTAGACGCCGGTGGCAGGGTGATACAGGCCCGCGAGGAGGGTGAGCAGGTCGGCGCCGCCGAAGGCGCTGGGATTGAGGTGGGCGGCGACCACCGCCTGGATGAGCAGGCCGCAGCCGCCGGCGCTGGCGCACGCCGAGGCGGTCTGGGTTCTCAGGTAGGCCATCACCGAGGGGCCGCTGCCGTGCCGCAGGGCCTTGGGGTCATAGCCGGCGGCGGCGGCCCCGATCGCGTACTCGGCGCTGACGCTGACCGTGCTCGGTCCCAGCGGGATCGACCCGTTCACCCCCGACTGCTGCCTCTGCAGATATTCGACAGCCCGCGACGCAGCGTCGATCTGCGTTGACGCGGTGGAGCTCCCGGTGGCGAGGGCGAGCGTCGCAGCCCCCATCGCCGCGGTGGTCGCAAGCGCGGCCACTCTGCTGGTCCTGCCCATGGCTGGTACCCCACGCGGCGATGGCACCCCACCCTGCTGGAGTTGTCCTCGCCGCATGAGGCTTCCTCCCGTCTTGCGCGGGGATGGAGGTCGACGCCTCGGGTCGGTCTCCTGGCTTGCGGATCAACGCCGCACGGCCGCCTTCCCGGGACACGGTCCCGGTGGCACGATGGCCGCTGGCTCCCCGCTCACAGTTGCGCGACAGCGCCGGATTCCCACCGGCTTCCCGTCACCCGGAGCGTTATTCAGATGTCGCCGTCGAGTATGCGCCGGGTGCGGAGGGATTCGCCAATGGGGTCGTGGGTACACTGAGCGTCATGCGCGGTTCGCAGGCGGTCGCCCTCATCTCCGTGCACGCATCGCCACTGTCCGACCTGGGCAGCGGCGAGAACGGCGGGATGAACCTCGCAATCCGCCGCCTGTGCGAAGGGCTGTCGCTCCGCGGCGTCCCCACGGACGTGTTCGTGCGACGCGACGGACCCGGTCCCGATGAGGAGTTGATCGCGCCGCTCAGCCGCCTCGTCCGCCTCCCCGTCGGCCCGGCGACGGCGTTGCGCAAGGAGGAGGTTCGCGAGCTGCTCGATGCCTTCACCTTCGCGACCGTCGACCACGCGGAGTTGGAGCGCCGCACCTATCGCGCGATCCACGGCCATTACTGGCACGGCGGTCTGGTCGGACGGCAGCTCCGCGACCAGTGGGACGTGGCCTGGGTGCAGTCGTTTCACACGCTCGCGCTCACCAAGGCCCGTGCCGGCCTTCCGCTCGATGCGCTGCGCGCGCAGGCCGAGCTGGAGCTCGCCACGCAGGCGGACCGGCTCGTCGCCGCGAGCGTCTCCGAGGCGAAGGACTTGATCCGCCTGTACCACGCATCGCGCGATCGGATCTGCGTCGCGCAACCGGGCGTCGATCCCCGCCTCTTCGCACCACACGACGGGCCGAGCCTCCGCCGCAGTCTCGACATCGCACCGTCCGCGCGTGTCGCGCTGTTCGCGGGACGCCTCGAGCCGCTCAAGGGCGCGCAGATCCTGCTCGACGCCGCGGCCGCCCTCCGAGTCGACGACGCGTTTGCCGACCTCGTCGTCGTGCTCGCGGGCGACGACAGCGGTGACGGCGCCAGCCACGATCACGGCGGTGAGCGTCGCCGGCTCGAACGGCATGCTGCGCGGATCGGCCTTGCCGGTCATGTCCGGTTCGTCGGCGCGGTGCCGCACGAGGAGCTGGGGGACTACTACGCGATGGCCGACGTGTGCGTGGTTCCGTCGCTGACCGAGAGCTTCGGGCTCGTCGCCCTGGAGGCGCAGGCGCTCGGGACGCCGGTGGTGGCGGCGTCGGTCGGCGGCCTGCGCGAGATCGTCGAGGACGGTGTGTCCGGCCACCTGGTCGAGGGCCACGAGCCGGGCGACTACGCGCGTGCCATCGCGGATGTTCTCGAGGATCCGGATCGCAGAGCCGACATGGGAGAGGAGGCGCGTCGTCGCGCTGGGCGTTTCACCTGGCACCGGGCGGTGGACCGCCTCGCCGCCATCTATGACCGGCTCAGTGTCCAGGGTCATCCGACCGGCAGCCCGTGTGGCTACGAGGACGAAGAGGCCACCGCGATGATCGGGAGTGCCGCGAGCTAGGCCCCGGCGGCCGCGTCGAGCTCTCGCGCGCGCTGGGCGCGCAGGGTGCCGTCCCGGCCTTCGCGCAGGATCCGGACTGCCGGAACTCGGAAGCTCCCCACCCTCGAGCGCCAGGTCGATCGCGGCTACGACGGTATCGTCGACGAGGTGGGAGGGATACAGGCACTCGGTGAACATCTCCGCCTCATCGATCGTCCGCTCGCCCCACACCGCGGGGAGCGCGTCGAGGTAGCGGGCGATGTACGGCCGCAGCAGCTCGGGATCCGGACCGTGCGCCATCATCCCGGCGACGCCGACCGAGCCCACGTAGAAGCCCCGCAGGATCGCCGCCATCGACGCGACCGAAAGCTCACCATCGGTGGCGCCCTTCCAGGCGGCCGGCATCGGGACGCTCGGGTCATCGACCCGGTGCCACGCCTCCTCCTTCGCCTCCTTGGTGGGCCGTGCCGCGAGGCACGCGGTGCCGCGCCGCCGGCCGATGTCCGAGGGGTCCGAGGCCATCGTCTCGTGGATCAGTGCGTCGTCCGCGTAGCCCTCCTCGGCGAGCTGGCCGACGATCAGCCAGCGGAGGTCGGTGTCAACGTCGATGCCGATGATCTCGTCGCCACCCTTGAGCATCGACGCCACCTTGTGGAGTGACTCGGGGGATGCCGCGGTTGCGACCAGGATCCGCGCCCAGATCAGGCGGAGCTCGGCGGAGAGGTCTGCGGTGTCGACCTGGTCCTGAGCGACCTGGTGGAGACGCTCGCGCGCGGCCACCCGGTTGCGAGGGTCGCCGTAGAGGTCGATGGCCGAACGGGCCTGGCTCGTGACCCGCTCGACGAGCAGGCAATCCTTCTCGGCCGGAGCGTGCCGGGCGACGAGCTCGGCGAACTCCCGGGCGGGCATCTCGGCGTCGCGCGTCAGGTCCCACATCGCCGCCCAGCAGAGCGCGCGCGCAAGCGGGTCGGTCAGCCGCGAGAGGTCCTGCTTGAGCGTCTGGAGCGAGCGGTCGTCGAAGCGGAGCTTCGCGAAGGTCAGGTCACCGTCGTTGAGCAGCACGAGGTCGCAGACGCGTTCGCCGATCAGCTCGCTGATCGGCGTGACCGCCCCGGTCAGGTCCGTCTCGACGCGCCGGCGCAGACGCAGCTCCCCCTTGCTGTTGCGGTCGTAGAGGCCCACGCCCGCGCGATGGGCGCGGAGTGTCGGGTGCGCCGGGATGGCTGACTGCTCGATCGCGAACGACGTGTACCGGCCGTTCTGTTCAGCGAGCTGCACGTGGAAGGTGTTGATGCCCGTGGTCTGCAACCAGTCCTGACCCCATCGCGTCAGGTCGCGCCCCGAGGCCCGACGCAGGCAGTCGAGGAATTGCTGCAGGTCGGCATTGCCCCACCGGTAGCGTTTGAAGTAGTCCTGCACGCCCCGCTTGAACGCGTCGTCACCGACCCACGCGACCAGCTGGCGCATCACGGACGCACCCTTGTGGTATGTGATGCCGTCGAAGTTCTGACGGACCGAGACGGTGTCGGGGACCTGGTCGGCGATGCGATGGGTGGTGACCAGCTGATCCTGCCGCGCGGCGATCGACTTGACGCTGTTCGCGAAGTCGACCCACGCGTTGGTGAACCGCGTCGACTTCTCGAGGGCCAGGTTTGCCATGTACGTCGCGAAGGTCTCGTTGAGCCAGAGGTCGCCCCACCAGCGCATGGTGGTCACGTCACCGAAGCCGTGGACGTGCGCCATCTCGTGGAGGATCGTCTCCGCACGGCGCTGCAGCTGCGCCTCGCTCGCCTGGCCGCGGTGGATGTACGCCTCGTTGAACGTGACGCAGCCGGGGTTCTCCATCGCGCCCATGTTGAATTCCGGGACGAAGAGCTGGTTGTACTCGTCGAACGGGTACTTCAACCCGAAGTACATCTCGAAGAAGTCGAGGCCCGAGGCCGTGATGTCGAAGATCTCGGCCGCCTGCGCATCGATCCAGCTCGCCAGCGACTCACGGCACCAGAGGGCCATGGGAATGTCGCGGTGCTTGCTCTCGACGATGTGGTACTTGCCGGCCACGACCGCGATCAGATACGGCGGCAGAGGCGGCGTTGTCTTGAAGTGCCACACCTTGGCGTCGCCGCGATTCTCGACGCGGAGAGCCGAACCGTTCGCGCACACGTGCCAGCTCTTCGGAGCGGTCACGGTCATGGTCACGCCCGCCTTGAGGTCGGGCTGGTCGAAGCAGGCGAGCACCTTGTGCGCGTCGAATGGCTCGAAGTGGGTGTACACGTAGACCTCGCCGTCGACGGGATCCTGGAGCCGGTGCAGGCCGACGCCGGTGTGCTGGTACTCGCACTGCGCGGTGATCGAGAGGCGATTGGATCCCGCGCGGAGGCCGCGGAGCCAGAGCAGCGTGCCGTCGAACCGGTGCTGCGCAGCGGTCAATCGCTTGCCGTTGAGCGTGCACTCGTCGACGGAGCGCGCGGCGATGTTGATGAACGTCTCCGAGGCTTCGTGCGCGGCGTCGAAGACGACGGTCGTCGCGCTCTGGAAGGTTTCGGCGTCCGGGTCGTCGCTGAGCGACAGCGAGACCTCGTAGGAGAGGTTGGACAGCAGCGCGGCGCGGGCACGCGCGTCCGATTCGGTGAGGTTGTCCTGCAAGGGCGCCCTGTCGAGAGTGGTCACAGTCACCAGCCGAAGCCTACTAGAAGATGACGCGCTCTCCACGCACCGTCGCGGGATCGCGCTAAGCGCGACCGGGGGCTCACGGACGCTGGCCCAGGACGGTCGCGGTGGCGCGTCGCATCAGGAACCGGGGCGTGAATCGTGGGACCTCGGCGAAGGCGGCGTTGAGCCGTCCGGGGACGCAGATCGCGGAGCCGCGGTCGAAGGCCCGGAGCGCGGTCGCCACGCAGCGATCGGCATCCATCGTCATCGGCGCGGCCACCCGCATGTAGTCCTGGGTGCCGGCGACGGTGTCGAATTCCGTGCGAACCGGCCCTGGACAGAGCGCCATCACCCTGACGCCCGAGCCGCGGACCTCCTCGGCCAGGGCCTCGGTGAAGTGGAGGACGAACGCCTTGGAGGCCGCGTATGTCGCCATGAACGGGAGCGACTGATACGCGGCCGTGCTCGCGAGGTTGATGATCCCGCCGGTCCCCGCCGCGAGGAGGCCGGGCAGGGCATCCCGGGTGAGCTGCTGGACGGCGACGACGTTCACCTGAACCTCGGCCCGCTCGCGGGCGGCATCCAGGTTGGCCAGTGCCCCGCGCGTGGCGAAGCCGGCGTTGTTGACCAGGATCCAGGGTGACCGCTTCCGCAGCAGCGACGCCACGGCGTTTCGACCAGCCTGGGTCTCGAGGTCGGCGCCGAGGACCGTGACCTTGACGGGGTGTTGGGCGGTGATCTCCTCGCGAAGTTGCTCGAGGCGGTCGACCCGCCTCGCCACGACCGTCACGTCATGACCGCGCTCCGCCAGGCGCCGAGCGAACTCCGCGCCGAGCCCTGAGGACGCCCCGGTCACCAGGGCCGGGATGGACGGTGGCAGCGGTCTGGCCATGGGCGCTCCTCCTGACAGTGGGCCGCGACGAGTTCAAGCGTATGCGACTGCACTACCTCGTCCGTCGCGGACCGTTTGTTACGATCGCCCGCGATGCTGTCGGACTACGCGCCGATCCTCTTCTTCTTCGGTATCTGCGCGGCGTTTGCTGTCTTTGCACAGCTGCTCAACGCGCTGCTCGGCCCGAAGCGTCCCTCGTCGACCAAGGATCTTCCATATGAGTTGGGGATCGTGCCGCGGGAGAGCGCCAGGCGGAGGTTCTCGGTCAGCTTCTACGTGACCGCGATGCTGTTCATCATCTTCGACGTCGAATCGATCTTCCTCTTCCCGTGGGCGACGATCGTTCGGGAGCTCAAGGTCTTCGGCATCGTCGAGATGGGGATCTTCATCGCCACGCTGCTGGTCGGTCTCCTCTATATCTGGCGCAAGGGAGCGCTGCGATGGGACTGAGCAACGAGCTGACGATGCCGAGCACGACCGGCGGGCGGATCGTGTTCGCGGACGCCGATGCGGGCACGATCGCGCTGCCGCGAACCGGTGCCGCGGAGCGCACGGCTGTGCAGAGCGGGATCGTGACCACCACGTTCGGCAAGGTGATCCAGTGGGGCCGGTACAGCTCGCTCTGGCCCGCGCTCTTCGGGCTCGCGTGCTGCGCGATCGAGATGATGAGCTCCACGGCGTCGCGGTACGACATGTCGCGCTTTGGCGCGGAGGTCTTCCGAGCGTCGCCGCGCCAGGCCGACCTCATGATCGTCGCCGGCCGGGTGTCGCAGAAGATGGCACCGGTGCTGCGCCACATCTACGACCAGATGCCCGAACCGAAGTGGGTGATCAGCATGGGTGCGTGCGCCTCGAGCGGCGGCATGTTCAACAACTACGCGATCGTCCAGGGCGTCGACAAGGTGGTTCCCGTGGACGTCTACATCCCCGGGTGCCCGCCGCGTCCGGAGGGCCTGATCGACGCGGTCATGAAGCTGCAGAAAAAGATCGCCGGGGAACTCCCCGGCTCGCTGCTCGGGTAGCGCGATGACCGCCGTGGGATCGCCCATGAGCGGCGCGCGAGCAGCGGACCTCCTCGAGCGGGAGCTTCCTGCCGCGGTGCGCCGGCGCGAGGCGGGGTTCGGCGAGGAGACGGTGTGGGTCGAACGCGACTCGCTCGTCGCGGCGTGCACGCTCCTGCGCGATCACCCCGACGCGGCATATACGACGCCGGTGTTCGTCACCGCCGTGGACTGGCCCGACCGGGAGCCGAAGGAGCCGCGGTTCGACGTCGTCTATGAGCTGCGGTCGCTGCAGCACAACGACACGTGCCGTCTGATCGTCCAGGTCACCGAGGACGATCCGAATGTGCCCACCCTCGAGCTCGTCTTCGCCGGCATGGACTGGCACGAGCGCGAGTGCTACGACCTGCTGGGCATCACTTTCACGGGCCACCATGACCTGAAGCGGATCCTGCTCCCGACCGACTGGGACGGTCATCCGCTGCGCAAGGACTACGCGTCCTTCGGCGAGCCGATCGCCTTCACCCACAACCTCGAATGGGCACTTCCCGCACAGGAGCGTCCTCGCGACATGCCGGGAGGGTCGCGGTGACCACGATGCCACCGCCCGGCACGCCGACCGCGGACCTCGATCCACTCTCCGAGCAGTACGAGGCGAGCCGGGAACGTCTGGGGATTGAGCGCGGCCTCGATTCGATCGACATGGTGGAGATCGGGGACAGCACCATGGAGCTGAACATGGGGCCGATGCACCCATCGACCCATGGGGTGCTGCGCCTGGTGCTCAACCTGGACGGCGAGGTGGTGCGCGAGTGCCGGCCGGACATCGGCTACCTGCACACCGGCTTCGAGAAGGACTTCGAGCGCCACACCTATCAGCAGTGCATCCCGTACACGGATCGGATGGACTACCTCGCGCCGCTCTTCAACAACCTCGGGTTCTCGCTTGCGGTCGAGCGGCTGCTGGGGATCGAGGTGCCGCTGCGCGGCCAGTACCTGCGCGTGATCATGTGCGAGCTCTGCCGCATCGCGAGCCACCTCCTGTGGTGGGGTACCGGCGGGCTCGACCTCGGCGCGACCTCCGCGTTCATGTACGCGTGGCGCGATCGGGAAAAGCTCCTCGACATCAACGAGCTCGTGAGCGGCGTGCGCATGCACACCTCGTTCATCCGCGTCGGCGGCCTCATGGCGGACGTGCCCGACGAGTTCTACGCGCTGGTCGGCGACGTCATCAAGACCTTTCCAAAGCTCATCGACGAGCACGAGCTGCTGATCACGAAGAACCCGATCTTCAGGCAGCGGACGATCGGGCTCGGCAGGCTGAGCCCCGAGGACGCGATGGCATATGGCGCCACGGGTCCGGTGCTCCGCGGCAGCGGCGTGCCCTACGACCTGCGCAAGGCGCAGCCGTACAGCTCCTACGACCACTTCGACTTCGACATTCCGGTGGGACGCACCGGTGACGTGTACGACCGGTACCTCGTGCGCATGCAGGAGATGCGCGAGTCACTGAAGATCATCTCCCAGGCATTCGAGAACCTTCCCGGCGGCCCGGTCAACACCACCGACCGTCGTGTGGCGCTTCCTCCGCGCAACGAGCTGAACACCAGCATGGAGTCGCTCATCCATCATTTCAAGCTCGTCACCGAGGGCATGCGGGTCCCGGCCGGGCAGGTCTACCAGGCGGTTGAATCGCCGCGTGGCGAGCTCGGGTTCTACCTCGTCAGCGACGGGTCCACGCGGCCCTACCGTTGCAAGGTGCGTGCGCCATCCTTCAGCAATCTGAGCTCGCTGCCGCACATGGTCCGGGGCGAGCTGATCGCCGACGTCGTCGCGGTCATCGGCTCGATCGACATCACGCTCGGGGACGTCGACAGATGACCCTCGCTCCCGCGACGCGGACCGCGATCGAGCAGGCCCGCGACCGCTACCCGCGCCCGCGCAGCGCGATCCTCCCAGCCCTCTGGGCGGTGCAGCACGAGCTCGGTCAGATCACGCCCGACGCGATGGGCGAGGTCGCCGGGATTCTCAAGGTGGCGCCGAGCGAGGTCGAGGCGGTCTCCACCTTCTATTCCATGTACTTCCAGCACCCACACGGCCGCCACGAGGTCATCGTCTGCATCAACGTGTCGTGCGCGCTGCGAGGCGCGGACGACATCGTCGATCACCTCGAGCGTTCCCTCGGATGCAAATCCGGCGAGACGACGGCTGACGGCGAGTTCACGTGGTCCAGCACCGTCGAATGTCTCGGCGGCTGCGGCGGCGCCCCCACCATGCAGGTGGACCACCGCTTCGAGGAGAACCTCACCCCCGCGAGGGTCGACCAGATTCTAGGAGCCCTGAGAGAGGCGCCGACGCCGCATCGGGAGCACGCAGACGAGGCGGGTGGCGTCGCGGGGGGAAGCGCCGGCGCGCAAAAAGCGCGACGGCGAGGGGTCCCCGCGACGACGGGCCCCGCCCCAACTGAGCCCACCGTTGCGGAGTCACAAACGACGATCACAGATGCGACGCCTCCTAAGTCGCCGACGAAGCCCCGGGCGCGACGCCCGGCCAAGGACGCTGGGTAGGATGCAGCACCGAATGGCAGGCGGAATTGCTTCCTGATGGCTGAGTACAAGCTGCTCACCAAGGACTTCGGCGCCGAGGCGCTGCAGACCCTGAAGGGATACGAGAAGACCGGCGGGTATCAGGGGTTGCGCGACGCCTTCAAGAAGTTCACCCCCGAGGCGCTGAGCGCCGAGGTGAAGACGAGCAACATCCGCGGCCGGGGAGGAGCGGGGTTCCCGACGGGGATGAAGTGGTCGTTCCTGCCCAAGGACGTCTTCCCGCGATACCTCTGCTGCAACGCGGACGAGTCCGAGCCTGGGTGCTTCAAGGACCGGTATCTCATCGATGAGAGCCCGCACCAGCTCGTCGAAGGGCTGCTGATCGCGTCGTACGCGCTCCAGGTGAACACGTCGTTCATCTACATCCGCGGCGAGTACCGCGATCAGCGTCTGCTCCTCGAGCGCGCGGTGGAGGAGGCGAGAGCCGCCGGCTACATCGGCAGGAACATCCTCGGCAGCGGCTTCGACTGCGAGGTGATCGTGCACGGCGGCGCGGGTGCGTACATCTGCGGCGAGGAGACGGCGCTCATCGACTCGCTCGAGGGGCTTCGCGGTCAGCCTCGACTCAAGCCGCCGTTCCCCGCGATCAAAGGCTTGTATGGCCAGCCCACGGTTGTGAACAACGTCGAGACGCTCTGCAACATGCCGCACATCGTCCAGCGTGGTGGTGAGTGGTTCAAGGCGCTCGGGACCGAGAAGAGCAGTGGGACTCGGGTGTTCTGCTGCAGCGGCCACATCAACCGCCCGGGCAGCTACGAGATGCAGCTCGGCACCCCCATCCGCGAGCTGCTCGAGGAGGAGTGCGGCGGGATGTGGAAGGGTCGGTCGCTCAAAGCGTTCCAGCCCGGCGGCGGATCGATGCAGGTGTTGCTGCCCCAGCACGTCGATCTCCCGCTCGACATGAATGCCGTGCAGGAGGCCGGGTCGTCCCTCGGTGCGGGCGCCATGATCTTCATGGACGAGACGACGTGCCTCGTCGACGTCTCGATGCGTCTCGTCGACTTCTACCGGCACGAGTCGTGCGGCAAGTGCGTCCCGTGTCGCGAGGGCACGTACTTCGAGTCGGAGTTGATGCACCGCCTCGAGGCGGGCCTCGCGACGCCGGCTGAGCTTGCGAGCCTCGCCGACATCTGCTCGAACATGGACGGGCGCTGCTTCTGTCCGCTCGGTGACACCGCGACATGGTTCGTGATGTCGGCGTACAAGAGCTTCCGCGACGAGTTCGAAGCGCACTGCGGCGCCGGTCGGTGCCCGGTGAGGGCACAGGCACCGGCACTGGTGGCGTGAGCGCAGTGGCGGACACGGCGAACGCAGCGCCCGAGCAGTTGGACGACGGCCGCGTCGGCATCACGATCGACGGGCGGGAAACCCGTGTCCCGAAAGGAACATTGGTGCTCGACGCCGCAACCGAGCTGGGCATCCACATCCCCATCTACTGTGCGCATCCGAAGATGGACCCGGTGGCGGTGTGCCGCATGTGTCTCGTCAACATCGAGAAGTTCCCCAAGCCGCAGCCGGCGTGCGCGACGATCGCGAACGACGGGATGGTGGTCCGCACCAACATCCCGGAGGTCACCAAGCTGCGTGAGGGGATGCTCGAGTTCCTGCTGCTCAACCACCCACTCGACTGCCCGGTGTGCGACCGCGGCGGCGAGTGCGACCTGCAGGACTTCACCTTCCGGTACGGGCCGGGCATCTCGCGCTTTCCGATCACCGAGAAGGTCCACTTCAAGAAGGCGATCCCGCTCTCACAGCACATCGAGCTCGACCAGGAGCGTTGCATTCTCTGCTGGCGCTGCGTGCGCTACTACGACGAGATCACGGGCGAGAAGGAGATCGTGCTCCAGCAGCGCGGTGTCGAGACGCTCGTCTCGACGTTCAACGACCAGCAGCTGCAGTCGAAGTTCCAGGGCAACCTCCCCGAGGTGTGCCCTGTCGGCGCGCTCACGCACCGCGAGTATCGGTTCGTGTCGCGCCCGTGGGACCTGCAGCGCACCGCGAGCGTCTGCCCTGAATGCTCGTACGGCTGCAACATCAACGTCGACAGCCGGGACTTCGAGGTGCGGCGCTTCGCGTCACGCGACAACCCGCAGGTGGACGACATGTGGCTGTGCGACCGCGGCCGCTACAGCTTTCCGAAGTGGAACACGTCGGAACGGGTGCGCCGGCCGGTCCTCACGACCGACGACGAGTCGCACGACATCTCGGTGCAGGACGCGATCAGCCAGGCGGGACGCCGGCTGCGCGAGATCTCCGAGGAGTACGGCGCCGAGTTCGATCGGCGTGCTCGGCTCGGCTGCGAGCACCAACGAGGAGCTGTTCCTGCTCGAGCGTCTCGCGCGCCAGGTGATCGGCACGCCACACGTCGACCATCAGCTCGACACCTTCGACGGCATCTCCGCGGCCGAGCACGAGCTCGGTATCGCCGAGATCGAGGAATGCGACGTCGTGGTGGTGCTCGGGAAAGAGGCTGAGGAGCAGGCGCCGGTCCTCACGCTGCGGCTGTACAAGGCCGAGCGCAAGCACGGCGCGCGCGTCATCAGGCTCGCGAGCGACGCCGCCGTTGCCGACGCCGTCGCAGCGGCGAAGGGAGGGACGCGGGTCGGTCTGATCGCCGACGAGACCAACCGCACGCACGCCGCCGACGTCGCGAAGGGTCTCGGCTCCGTGCGCCGTCTCACGATCACCCGCGGCGTCAACGGACGCGGTGCGAAGGACCTCGGCGTGCTGCCGAACGTCGGCCCCGGCTACGTGCCCGTCGCGAAACCCGGCAGGAACGGCCGCCAGATCCTCGAGGCCCTCGCCGCGGGCGAGATGCGCGGCGTGCTGGTGCTCGGGCCGAATCCCGCGCTCGAGGCCGACGCCGACCTGCTGACGCGTGCGCTGCGCAAGGCTGCCTGCGTCATCGCGATCGACACACGCCCAGGCATCGTCTCGCGATCCGCCACGGTCCTCATTCCCGGCCACGCGATCTTCGAGAAGGCGGGCAGCGTCACCAACGTCGAGGGGCGAGTGCAGCGCATTCGCGCCGCGTTGCCGCCCGCGAGCGCGACGCCGGTCGAGACGCGGGTCCTCACGGGGATCGCCGTCGAGATGGGCGCCGTGGACTGGGGAAACGGCGATCCCCTCGCCGTGAACCGCGCCCTGCGCGAGGCGCATCCCGTGTACGCGACTGCGGCGAACGGTGGACGGGCCGTCTTCACCGCGGAGGCTGTGGCGTGATCGGCGGAGACGTCTGGTGGATTCTGCTCATCAAGTCCGGCGTGCTGATCGTGTTCCTGCTCACGGCATTCGCGTACCTCACCCTTGCCGAACGCAAGGTCTCGGCGCGCATCCAGCTGCGCTACGGTCCAAACCGGGTCGGACCCTTCGGTTTGCTGCAACCGGCCGCCGACGGGTTGAAGCTCTTCTTCAAGGAGAACATCGCGCCCGACTCGCGCGACAAGTTCCTCTACTTGGTCGGGCCGAGCCTCGCGGGTGGAGCGGCGCTGCTCGCCTACGCGGTGATCCCGTGGGGTGTCAACAACTTCTACGGCTACGACTTCCACTGGGACATCGCGCACATCAACGTCGGGCTGCTCTTCATCCTCGGGATCACATCGCTCGGCGTGTACTCGCTCTTTCTCGGCGGCTTCGCGTCCAACAGCAAGTACTCCCTGCTCGGCGGACTGCGCTCATCGGCGCAACTCATCTCCTACGAGATGGCGGTGTCCTTCGCCCTCATCGGGGTGGTCATCCTCTCCGGCTCGCTCGATCTCGAGCACATCGTCGGATCGCAGCACGGCCTCTGGTACATCGTGCTGCAGCCGCTGGCCTTCATCCTCTACTTCACCGCCGCGTTCGCTGAAACGAACCGATTGCCCTTCGACCTGCCCGAGGCGGAGACGGAGCTGATCGCGGGGTACCACACCGAGTACTCGGCGATGCGCTTCGGTCTGTACTTCCTCGGCGAGTACATCAACATGGTCACGGTCTGCTCGATCGCCACCGCCCTCTTCCTGGGTGGGTGGTTGCCGCTGCTCCCGTTTCACCCGTTCGACTGGATCCCGGGGCCGATCTGGTTCCTCGGCAAGGTCTTCGTGCTGCTCTTCGTGATGATCTGGGTGCGCTGGACGCTGCCCCGGTTGCGCTACGACAGGCTGATGAACTTCGGCTGGAAGGTGCTGCTGCCGCTCGGCCTCGTCAACATCGTCGTCACCGGCGCGATCGTCGCGCTGCGGGCATAGCGGTGAAGGCGGTGCGCTCGTGATCAAGGAGCTGGTGCAGGGGCTGACGTTCACCCTCAAGAAGATGGGGACGAAGCCGATCACCATCCAGTATCCCGAGGAGCAGAAGCCGGTGTCGCCGCGACACCGCGGCCGGCACATCCTGCACCGGTACGACAACGGTCTCGAGCGCTGCATCGGCTGTGAGCTGTGCGCCGCCGCGTGCCCGGTCGGGTGCATCTACGTTCTCGCCGCAGAGAACGATCCGGCGAACCCGGTCTCACCCGGTGAGCGCTACGCGGAGCGATACGAGATCAACCTGATGCGCTGCATCTACTGCGGTTACTGCGCCGAGGCGTGTCCGACCGAGGCGATCACCCTCGGCCCGCGCTTCGAGCTGGCCGAATATCGCCGCGAGCGGACCGTCGTGACCAAGGCCGAGCTGCTCGAGTCCTGGCCCGGGCTTGCGCAGGCGCGCCGGCCCGTGAGCCCGGTCGGCGCGGGCGCCGACCAGACCGGGCGCGAGGAGATGGAGCCCGGAGTCCGGCCGCGCACCGCATGGGCGGCCGAGGAGACGAAGCTCGACCACGAGACCGCGCCACTTCCCGGCGAGCTCGGGGTCCCGGTCGACGTGCCCACGGTCATCGAACCTGGCGCGGGCAAGCAGCCGTGACCGTCATGTTCGCCGTGGTGATCGCGCTCGCCGCGGTGAGCTCACTCGGTGTCGTGTTCTCACGGCAGACGATCTATTCGGCGCTGTCCCTCGTGGTCACGGTGTCGATGCTCGCGGTGATCTTCCTGCTCCTCAACGCGCAGTTCCTCTTCGCGGTGCAGCTCATCATCTATGCGGGCGCGGTGATGGTCCTCTTCGTCTTCATCGTGGCGCTGCTGAGCCCGGATGCGGAGGACCGGCCCGCGCTCGACCTGCGCGCCGTCATCGGTGGCGTCGGCGTGGCGCTGGTCACGGTCCTCGTGTTCATCGCGGCGCGCAACGGCATCACGTACAACACCGCCGGATTCCACGCGACGTCGGTTGGCAGTGCGAGCAACCCGTACCACACGTTCTCGTTCCCGGCCGACACGGTGAATGCGGCCGGCAACGTCCAGACGGTCGCGGGTCAGCTGTTCACCAACTACCTGCTGCCCTTCGAGATCACCTCGATGCTCCTGCTGGTCGCTGCCATCGGCGCGGTCTACCTGACCCGGCGCTCGGGCGCGTGAGCGAGGGCGCGCCGTGCTGAACCCGAATCTGTTCCCGTACCTGCTCGGACTCGCCGCGTTCCTGTTCACGGTCGGCGCGGCAGGTGTGCTGATCAGACGCAACCCGATTGTGGTGTTCATGTGCATCGAGCTGATGCTCAATGCCGCGAACGTCGCGCTCGTCGCCTATGGCCGGTTCCTCAACAGTGAGGAAGGGCAGATCTTCGCCTTCATGGTCATCGTGGTCGCCGCTGCCGAGGTCGTGGTCGGGCTTGCGCTGATCACGCAGATCTTCCGGCTCGGACGCGAGCTGGACGTGGACGACCTCAGCGAGATGAAAGAGTGAGCGTCGACACCGCCTCCCTCCTCGTCATCCTCGTGCTTGCGTTCCCGCTTGCGGGGTCGGCCCTGAACGGATTCCTCGGTCCCTACCTGGGCAGGCGCTTCGTCAACATCGCCGGCACCGTCTCGATCTTCGGGGCTTTCGTGGTCGCGTGCATCATCCTCGCCAACGTCGTCGGCGCCCCGGCGGGACATGCGTCCATCACCATCCGGCTCTGGCAGTGGATCAACCTCGGTGGCGGCACCAACCTCTCGGTCGGGATGGACTTCACGCTCGATGCGCTGAGCGCGCTGATGCTCATGGTCATCACGGGCGTCGGCTTCCTGATCCACGTGTACAGCGTCGGGTACATGGAGCACGACTCCGGCGTCGCGCGCTTCTTCAGCTACATGAACTTCTTCATCTTCTCGATGCTGACGTTGGTGCTCGCCGCCGACCTCGTGATCCTCATCATCGGGTGGGCACTGGTCGCGCTCAGCAGCTACCTGCTCATCGGCTTCTGGCATGACCGGCCGAGCGCGGTGCTGGCGGCTCGCAAGGCGTTCATCACCCAGGTGATCGGCGATGTGGCGCTGGTCATCGCCGCGTTCCTGATCGTGCTCAACACGCACACGCTCAGCCTGCCGAACATCTTTGCACGCACGCAGGCGTTCCCCGCCGGCGGCGCGCTCGTCACCGGCGTGTGCGTCCTCCTTGCTATCGGGGCGTTCGCGAAGAGCGCGCAGTTCCCGCTCCACACGTGGCTGCCCGACGCGATGGAGGGCCCGACGCCCGTGTCGGCGCTCATCCATGCGGCCACGATGGTCACGGCGGGCGTCTACCTGATCGCGCGGTTCCACGTGCTCTTCAACCTCGCGCCGGTCGCCGAGGGGCTGGTCGCCTGCGTGGGGATGGGCACCGCGGTGATGGCGGGCATCATCGCTCTCTCGCAGATCGACATCAAACGCGTGATCGCGTACTCGACGATGTCGCAGATCGGGTTGATGATCTACGCGGTCGGGATCGGCGCGTACAGCGCGGGCATGTTCCACTTCGCGACGCATGCCGTCTTCAAGGCGCTCCTCTTTCTGGCGGCAGGCAACGTCATCCACGCGCTCCACGACGAGCAGGACATCCGCCTCATGGGCGGCCTCCACGCGCGCATGAAGTGGACCCACCTTGCGTTCGGCGCCGGGTCGCTCGCTCTCAGTGGCTTCCTCTTCTTCTCCGGGTGGTTCAGCAAGGAAGACCTGCTGGGCTTCGGCACCGTCTCGGGGCCGGGGATGTTCCCATGGCTGCTGTACATCGTTGGGATCAGCCTGAACGTCCTCACCGGCCTCTACGCCTTCCGTCTCTATTTCACGGTGTTCCAGGGCGAGCCGCAGACTGCTCGCGTCTTCGCCGTCAAGGAAGCGGGGTACGCGATGCTCATCCCCGTCGTCATTCTCGGCGTCCTCTCGGTGGTCGTTGCATGGCCGCTCCAATTCCCGCTGCCGAACACGGTCCACGTGTTCAGTGACTTCCTCGCCCCGGTCTTCGCGGGATCGCAGTCGCAACTGTTCCACGAGCCCGGAGTCGGTTTAGCCGCAGTCGGGTTGATCATCGGTACAGTGGCCAGCCTCATCGGGATCGGGCTCGCCGTGCGGTTCTGGTACGAGCACAAGCCGGATGCCCAGCTCGTGCTCGCGCGGCTTCCGCGCGTCATCCCGCTCCTCTCTTACAACAAGTTCTACTTCGACGAGATCTACGACCGCGGGCTGGTGCGACCCATGAAGGCGGTCGCCCGCACCGCGCGCCGAGTTGTCGAGCCGGATGTGATGGACGGCTGGGTCGGTGGCATCGGCGATCTGCTCAAGGGATTCAGCATTGACCTGCGCTCGATCCAGACAGGGCTGATCCGCGACTACGCGTCGCTGTTCACCGTCTTCGCCGTCGTGCTCGTCGTGGTCTGGGTGTTCATCGCGAAATGACGCACATCCCCTGGCTCACGCTCCTCATCGTCATCCCGGCGGGCGCCGCGATCCTGCTGCAGCTGGTGCCGAGGCGCCTGACCGTCGCAGTCAAGGGGCTGACGCTGCTGGCCACCGCGGCGGGTGCGGTGATCGTTGCCCTGCTGCTGATCTGGATGCCCGGCAACAAAGCGAGCACGGGGCCGATCCCACTCCACTTCGAGGAGACGCACGCCTGGCTGCCGGCAATCAACGCCTCCTATCACCTCGGCATCGACGGCGTCTCGGCGTGGCTGCTCGCGTTGAACGCGGGCGTGTTCCTGCTCGGCGCGCTCGCGATCTCGCGCAAATCCACCGACCGGCTTCGCTTCTACTGCACGTTGGTGCTCCTCACCGAGGCGGCGACCGCCGGCGTGCTGCTGTCGATCGACCTGCTGCTCTTCTACATGTTCTGGGAAGGCATGCTCGTGCCGCTCTACGTGCTGCTGAGCAACTGGGGTGGTGCGAAGCGCGGGCCGGCCACGCTGAAATTCATCATCTACACGGTTGCCGGCAGCCTGCTGATGCTGGTCGCGATCATCTATCTCTACATCCAGTCGCCGGCCGGGTCGTTCGACCTCGAGGCCATCCTCGCGCAGCCGATCAGCGCGGGCTCGCCGCTGGTCATCCCGCTGATCCATCTCTCGACCTTCACGCCGAAGCAGCTCGCGTTCATCTGCTTCGCGCTCGCCTTCGCGATCAAGATCCCGATCGTTCCGTTTCACACCTGGCTCCCGGACCTCTACGAGGCGTGCCCGCCCGCGGTGCTGGTGTTCTTCGCCGGCGTTGTGAGCAAGCTCGGCGCCTACGGCTTCATCCGGTTCGCGCTGACGCTCTTCCCAGGCGAGATGCACCGCTATCGCTACGTGCTTGCGGCGCTCGCCATCCTCAGCATCATCTACGGGGCACTGATGGCGCTCTCGGAACGTGACGTCAAACGCATCGTCGCCTACGCGAGCATCAGCCACCTCGGCTTCATCTCGCTCGGCATCTTCTCGCTCACGACCAACGGTCTCAACGGCGCGGTGATCCAGATCATCAACCACGGCATCATCATCAGCGCGCTCTTCCTCATCGTCGGATTCGTCGAGGCACGCACCGGGACGCGGGATCTCGGCGAGCTGTCGGGACTGGAACGGCGAATGCCATGGCTGTATTTCTTCTTCCTCGTCGCCACGCTCGCCAGCCTCGGGATGCCGGGCATGAACAGCTTCGTCGGCGAATTCGCCATCATGCTCGGCGCGTTCCAGCTCAACTGGATCTACGCCGCCCTCGCGGGTGGTGGCGTGATCCTCGCAAGCTGGTACATGCTCCGCCTGCACCAGGGGCTGATGCACGATCCGCCCAAACCGCGGACCGAGGGTGTGCGCGATCTGCACATCGGTGAGGCGCTGCTGCTCGTGCCGCTGGTCGCACTGATGATCTTCATCGGCCTCTACCCGAAGCCGATCAGCGACGTCTCGAAGAGCTCGGTGAGCACCTACGTCGCGATGGTGCAACCCTCCACCGCGGACACGGTCGGACAGTGATGTTCATCGCCGCAAGCCCGGTGCCGCTGACATTCCCGGGAGGGCGCGACCTCATCGGCATCCTGCCGGAGCTGGTGCTCGGCGGGGCGTTCCTGCTGCTCATGCTGCTCGACCTCGTCATCCCCGCGGCGCGGCGGACGTGGCTCGCGTGGTTCGCGATGCTCGGTGTGGCGGCGACCTTCGTGGTGACGATTTTCTGCTGGTACAACGCGACCCCGGGGCGGCTCGTCTATTCGGGGTCGTTCGCGTACGACCGCTTCGCGCTGTTCATCGACGCCATCCTGCTGGTGAGCGCGGGTCTGGTGATCATGATCAGCCCGAACTACCTGAACCGTCGCGGCATCCATTACGGCGAGTACTACGCGCTCATCCTCGCCGCGACCGTCGGCATGATGCTGCTCGCCGGCGCGACGAGCCTCATGGTGATCTTCCTCGCGATCGAGCTGCTGTCGCTCGCGCTCTACGTGCTCAGCGGCTTCGCGCGCCACGAGGAGCGCTCGCAGGAGGCGGCGCTGAAATACCTGCTGCTCGGGGGATTCGCGTCGGGATTCCTGCTCTTCGGGATGGCGCTCATCTACGGCGAGACGGGACACACCCAGCTCGCGCAGATCGCGGCGGCGATCCAGGGCGAGAAGGGAATCGACCCGCTGCTGCTCGCCGGCGTGATCCTGCTCTTCATCGGCTTCGCGTTCAAGGTGAGCGCGGCGCCGTTCCACTCGTGGACGCCCGACGTCTACCAGGGCGCGCCGACCTCGGTGACGACGTTCATGAGCGTCACCACCAAGGTCGCCGCATTCGCCGCGTTGGTGCGCGTGTTCACGTACACGTTCGACGGCGGGACGACGAACTTCTACACCAACTGGGAGCCGGTGGTCGCGCTCGTCGCCATCACCTCGATGGTCGTCGGCAACATCGCGGCACTGACTCAGACGAGCGTCAAGCGAATGCTCGCCTACTCGGGTATCGCGCAGGCCGGCTACATCCTCATCGGCGTCGCCGTCGGCGCGGTCGTGCTGCCGACGGGGCAATCGAGCTCACTCGGGACGATCGCCGTCCTGTACTACCTCGCCGCATACGCGGTGAGCAACATCGGCGCCTTCGCGGTGATCACCGTGATGGCGGGGCGCGGCGAGGACCTCGACAGCTATGACGGCCTCCGCGGTCTCGCGCACCGGCGCCCCTTTGTGGCCGCGAGCATGGCGCTGTTCCTCTTCTCCCTGGGAGGCTTCCCGCCAACCGCCGGATTCTTCGCCAAGTTCCTGGTCTTCACCGCCGCCATCAACGCGAACCAGACGCCGCTCGCACTCTGGGGCATCGCCACGAGCGCCGTCTCAGCCTTCTACTATCTCCGCGTCGGCCTGCTCATGTACCAGCGCCCCTCCGCCGGAACCGAGGACTACCGGTGGTCCCGGACGGGGTTCGCGGGCACCTCCGTGCTGGTCGCGACCACTGCCGGAACCCTCATCCTCGGGGTGCTGATCGTGCTCGTCTACACCGCGGCCACGGCCTCGCTCAAGGGGTTGATCGTGTGAACGACGACATGACGAAGGAGTTCGCGGCGATCGTCAGCGCCAAGGGCATGAGCGGCGATGTCGTGAGCCCACCGGACCTCGGATCGCTGGCCGTCGTGGCCCATCTGTGCCAGCAGAACGAGATCCCGATCTCGCTCACGAGCGGCGCGCCGTCGGCACATCAGACCCCCCCCAAGGGCGGCATCGTGATCAGCGTCCACCGCCTCAACGACGTGGTGGTCGCCGCTGCCGGCCTCACCGTCCGCGCCGGTGCGGGTGCGACGGTCGCGCAGCTTCGCGATGCGGTGACCGCCGAGAAGCTCGCGGTCGTCGGGCTCGCCGCCCAGACCGGGTCCGGGCATGTCGGAACGCTGGTTGCGCGTGGCGATGTTCCGCGACGGACCCTCGCCGGGGTGGAGGCCGTGCTCACCACGGGCGAGACGGTGAAGGCCGGCGGCGGCATGCTCAAGGACGTGGTCGGCTACGACCTCATCGCGGCGCTGCTCGGCAGCGCGGGCCGCCTCGCGATCATCGCGGCGGTGACGTTCAGGCTCGAGCCCGCCGCGGCACGAACCGCAACAGCACAGCCTCCGGGCACCCGCACGTGGCAGCCCGCGCTCTCCGATGCCTTTGACCCGAAGCGATTGCTGCGCTCCGGCGCGTCGCGGTGAAGCGGAGCCTCGGGGAGGCGGTCAGGCGGTACTGGCACGAATACACGCGGATGCGGACCGCGATCTTCCTGCTGCTCGGCATCCTGGTCATCGTCCTCATCGGGTCGTTCGTGCCGCAGCAGAACACCTCGGATCCGACCAAGGTCGAGGCGTTCCTGACGTCGTGGCCCAACCTGAACGTCCTCTTCGCGGACCTGCAGCTCCCCCTCACGCAGGTGTTCGTCTCACCGGTGTTCTACGCGCTGCTCGGCCTGCTGTACGTGTCGCTCGGGTGGTGCGTGATCAGGCGGGCACGGGCGCTGATCATGCGCACGCTCCGTGGCTACAAGCGGACGCCGCAGTACTGGGGCGAATGGGGATCGTGGCTCTTCCACTCCTCGTTCTTCCTGCTGCTCATCGCGGTCGTGTGGGGCAAGGCGACCGGGTACCAGGGCCTTGTCACCGTCACCGAGGGCCAGAGCTTCACGAACACGCCCTCGGGGTACGACACGCTGCAGCAGGGGCTGCTCTTCAACGGCAACTACGCGCCGTTCACCCTGCGCCTCAACAGCTTCGAGGCCACCTACGCCGCCAACGGCGAGGCGAGCGACTACGTCAGCAACGTGAGCGTCTTCGACCACGGGAAGAAGCTGGAGACCCAGAACATCCGCGTCAACGACTTCCTGAGCGTCGACAACGCCAACGTCTACCAGCAGGACTACGGGTGGGCCCCGACGATCGTCGTGACCAATCCCGCGGGACAGATTGTGTTCGACGGCCCGATCCAGTTCTTCGATGATCCGAACAACGTCGGTGACAAGGCGCTCGGCGACGGCGTGCTCAAGGTCCCCGACTTCGACTACACGATCAGCGGTGCCGCGCAGTCGATCCAGATCGGGGCGAAGATGTCGTTCTTCCCCGACGCGACGCTCCTGCCGTCGGTCGGCAGCAACGGGACGATCGATCCAACTGCCACCACGTACGGACCCGGTGGGGTCGCGACGCGGAACCCGGTGATCGAGCTGCAGCTGTACGTCGGGAACCTCGGCCTCAACAGTGGCGCCCCGCAGGATGTGAACCAGCTCGACACGTCCCAGATGCAGCCGTACTTCAGCGATGGGCATGTGGTGCCGATCCTCCTCGGACAGTCTCTGCAACTCCCCATCGACACGGTCAACGGCAAGAACGTGAACTTCACGATCTCCTTCCCCACGATCCAGCAGTACTCGCTGTTCCAGGTCAACGACGACCAGGGCGTCCTGCTCGTCTACACGTCGTTCATCCTGATCATGACCGGGCTCCTGACCAAGCTCTATCTCCGGCCGCTCCTCGAGCGCCGTCAGCGCAAACGCAAGCGTCCCATCACGCTCGACCGTCGGTGGTCATCGGAGTCGAGCGGTGAGCCTCAGCCGGAACCGGAGCGAGAACCCGCAGCGGTCTGACCGGGATCGGGCGCCAGCTCGGCGATCCGGGTGGGGGAGAGATACGTCAGCTTCTCGAGCTGCTCGCCCTCGTAGTCAAGCTCCAGAGCACCGCCCTTCGCACATTGGAGCCGGTGCAGCGCATAGCGCGGACGGTGGTCGGCGGTCACCCAGAAGCCCTGGATCGGATCGCCGTGGCTGACGCAGAGCCCACCGTCGCCGGGGTGGTCGGCGAGGAGGCGCATGAGCGGCCGGCGCAGGCGGGCGGCGAGTCCGGCCACCGTCTCGTCGTTGTGCAGCAGCCCCGGCCAGGCCATATGCACGAACCAGAGTGGGCGCCTCCAGGGCACCTGCTTCGGGGGGACGCCCTGCAGGTAGTGGCCGAATCGCGTTTCGACGAGGTCGTCGGTGTAGGTGATGGGGACGGAGTCGAGGTACGACGCGATGATCTCGGCGGTCTGACGAGCGCGCTCGAGCGGGCTGGAGTAGATCTGGCGCACGGTCGTGTTCGCGAAGTAACGGCCGAGCGCGTGCGCCTGCTCGACGCCCTTGTCGCTGAGCGGGAAGTCGGGAAGGTGACCGTACAGAACCCCGTCCGGGTTGCGGACGTCGCAATGGCGAACCAGGTAGACGCGGGTCGATGCCAGGGCGTCGCTCACTCCCGGCGATGCTACGGGAAGACGCTCGTCGGAGGGCAGACAGAGAAGTGACCCAACGGCCTTGCGGCCGATGGGTCACTGAGGGGGGGCGAGTTGCCCGAGATGTCGGGTCAGGCGACGTGGGCGCCGCGGAGTGCGGGAGCGGTTAGAGGAGCCGTCCGCACCTTGCTGGCAGCGCGCCGCCAGCTGGCGATCTCAAAGATGAAGGCGCCGAGCACTGCCAGGGCCGCGATGGCCAGGCCGATCGCCGCGTAGAAGGCGTACTGCCCGATCTGCCACCAGCCGTAGGAGTTGAGCAGGAGGCCACGGAGAGTCTCACCCCGGAAGAGGGTCTGCACTTCGTTGGCAAGCGTGGTGTTGGTGGGATCCGCCTGCGAGAGGGCGCTCACCTGGGAGTAGGTCTGGCCCTTGCCGATCTCGTTGAGGTGGACCTTGATGAAGTGGTCCGCGTAGGTCTCGGCCTGCGCACCGGTGGTCAGCTGCTGACCGGCGTAGACGTTCATGGCTGCGGCATCAGCAGCGGGGAGCGCCTTGATGGCAGCGGAGTTGGCCGCGGGGAAGGAGATCTTCTGAGCGGTGAGTTGGGTCTGGACCTGGTTGGTCGCGAAGCTGCTGCCCCAGAAGGCGAATCCTGCGACGAAGGCGAGGATGCCGATGAGGCCGACCTGAAGGACGAAGATCCGCCAGCGCATTCCGGTGGTCATGGTGTTGCTCCTTGGTGTTTCTCTGCGGCCATCTGACCGTGCACCCATCGTCACCCCACCCCGCACCTCGCCAACAGAGGCACATGCCACTAATCTCGACCTGCCGTCAGGGGGTCATCTGCGGTCAGGGTGCCCGCTTGGTCCGGGTCTTTCGACCCTCCGCTGCATTCGCCGGACCGAGCGATCGACGGCCGGTGGCGGCGTGCCCGTCAGTGGTGCTTGACTGCCCGGACGTCGGCAAAGAGGGCCGCCGCATGGTCGGGCACGTACGTGTAGGTGTCGCGGCTCGGACGGACGTACCCCTCATCCGACTGGCGAGGCGGCAACGTCAGCGGGGTCTGCAGGACGTCCTTGTACGGCACCTTCGACAGCAGGTGCGCGAAGCAGTTGAGCCGCGCACGTTGCTTGTCATCAGCTTCGACGACGTACCAGGGTGACTCCGGGGTGTCGGTGTGGACGAACATGATGTCCTTCGCGCGCGAGTACTCCACCCATCGAAGTCGCGACTCGAGGTCGATCTGACTCAGCTTCCACTGCTTCAGCGGATCGCGAAGGCGGAGGTGAAAGCGCCGCTCCTGCTCCTGGTCGCTCACCGAGAACCAGTACTTGATAAGAGTGAGGCCGGAGTCGATGAGGAGCCGCTCGAAGATGGAGCACTGACGGAGGAACAGCCGGTGCTCGTCGTGCGTGCAGTACCCCATGACGTACTCAACGCCCGCCCGGTTGTACCAGGAGCGGTCGAAGAGCACGATCTCCCCACCGGCCGGGAGTCGATCGACATAGCGCTGGAAATACCACTGCGATCGTTCGCGTTCCGTCGGTGACGGGAGCGCCGCGACCTTGACCACGCGAGGGTTCAGGTACTGGGTGATGCGGCTGATCGTCCCTCCCTTGCCGGCGCCGTCCCGCCCCTCGAAGATCACGGCGACGCGGGCGCCGGTGTTGCGCACCCACTCCTGCATCTTGACCAGCTCCACCTGCAGCCGCCGGAGCTCGGTCTCGTACGCCTTGGTGCGCAGGCTGGTGCCACTCTGCGGGTCGCGCGGCGTCTTCCTGGCCATTGCAAGCATTGTGAACGCTCGATGACTCGCGTCCTCAAATACGGGGCAGACACAAAGAAGTGACCCACCGGCCTTGCGGCCGATGGGTCACCGAGCGGGCACGCTGCCCGAGATGTCGGGTTAGGCGACGTGGGCGCCGCGGAGGGACGGAACGGTCAGATGAGTCGTCCGCTCCTTGCTGACAGCGCGCCGCCAGCTGACGATCTCGAAGATGAAGGCGCCGAGCACTGCCAGGGCCGCGATGGCCAGGCCGATCGCCGCGTAGAAGGCGTACTGCCCGATCTGCCACCAGCCGTAGGAGTTGAGCAGGAGGCCACGGAGAGTCTCACCCCGGAAGAGGGTCTGCACTTCGTTGGCAAGCGTGGTGTTGGTGGGATCCGCCTGCGAGAGGGCGCTCACCTGGGAGTAGGTCTGGCCCTTGCCGATCTCGTTGAGGTGGACCTTGATGAAGTGGTCCGCGTAGGTCTCGGCCTGCGCACCGGTGGTCAGCTGCTGACCGGCGTAGACGTTCATGGCTGCGGCATCAGCAGCGGGGAGCGCCTTGATGGCAGCGGAGTTGGCCGCGGGGAAGGAGATCTTCTGAGCGGTGAGTTGGGTCTGGACCTGGTTGGTCGCGAAGCTGCTGCCCCAGAAGGCGAATCCTGCGACGAAGGCGAGGATGCCGATGAGGCCGACCTGAAGGACGAAGATTCGCCAGCGCATTCCGGTGGTCATGGTGTTGCTCCTTGGTGTTTCTCTGCGGCCATCTGACCGTGCACCCATCGTGATCCCACCCCACACCTCGCCAACAGAGGCACATGCCATCACCTTGGGCATGCTTTCGAGCGTTCTCCACGTGGCGCTTGCCCCTTTTGCACCGGGACCTTTGGCACACGCCGAACTCAGCGGAGGCGACGCACCTCTGTCTCACCATGGGAATGCCAGGGCACGATGCGCATGCGCGCGTCGACCACGATGGCTCCGTGGGGGGTCGCGATGAGCGGGTTCAGATCCATTTCGGCCAGCTGTGGCATCTCATCCGCGAGGCGGGCGATCCGGAGCACCACGTCCTCCACGGCCGCGACGTCGGAGGGGGTCGCGCCGCGGTGTCCGAAGAGCAGTGGGGCTCCTCGAATCGATCGAACCATCTCGCGGGCGTCCTGGTCGGTGAGCGGGAGGATGCGCAACACGCGGTCCGCGAAGAGCTCAACAGCGGTGCCGCCGCTGCCGAACATGACCACGGGTCCGAACAGGGGATCCGACATCACCCCGGCAATCAGCTCGACACCGTGGAGCATCGGCTGCACGAGCCCTCCCTGCATCGCATCAGCGAGGCGTGCGGCCATCGCGGCAAACGCCGATGCAACCTCCTCGGGCGTGCCCAGGTCGACGACGACACCGCCGACGTCTGACTTGTGGAGGATCCGATCCCCTGTCGCCTTGAGGACCACCGGGAATCCGAGGGCGCTCGCCGCAGCGGCGGCGCCATCCCCGGACACGACCATCCGCTCCTCGACGCATGGAATGCCGAAGGCCGTCAGCAGCCCGACACAGCGCTCGGGCGGAAACCACCCGCCACCGGGGTGCTCCGCGAGATGCGCCTCCACGATCGCACGACCGGCGGCGAGGTCGATGTCCGGGAAATCCGGGATCACGCCGACCGGCCGGCGCTTCCAGTCGGAGTGGCCGGCGACGCGGCCGAGCGCGCGTACGGCGCGCTCGGGGAAGGCGAAGGTGGGGATCACGGTCGCGGATCTGCCACGGGTCGCCCTGGGCGAGCTGTCTCCGAGGTGGACGAGCACGACCGGACGCCCTCCCGTGGGGACTCTGGTGATCGCCGCCGCCACGTTCGCCACGGTTGCGGTGGCGATCGGCGCGAGGATGACGACCGCGCCCGCGATGGCCGGTGAGCGGAGAGCGGCACGGAGCGCCTCCTCGAACAGCTCAGGCGTTGCCCCTGCTCCGAGATCAACCGGGTTGCTGACGCCGGCGTTCGGCCCGGCGATCGTCCGAATTGCCTCGCGCGTCTCACTGTCGAATTCAGGGACCCGAAGCCCGACCGGCTCGCAGGCATCGGCGGCGAGGACCGCCGCGCCGCCGGCGTTGCCGATGATCGCGACGTCATGGCCGTCCATCGCCGGCTGATGGGCCAGGAGCGCCCCGCAGTCGATGAGCTCCTCGAGCGTGTCGACCCGGATCACCCCGGCCTGCTTGAAGAGGGCGTCGACCACCGCGTCTGGACTCGCGAGGGCCGCGGTGTGCGATGCCGCTGCCCGGCTTCCGGCTGCACTGCGGCCGGACTTGACCGCGACGATCGGAGTCGTCGCAGAGACGATGGGCGCGACGCGGGCGAAAGCGCGCGGATTGCCGAAGGACTCGAGATAGAGGAGGATCGCCTTGGTATCGCCGTCCTGCTGCCAGTAGCGCAGCAGATCGTTGCTGCTCACGTCGGCTTTGTTGCCCATGCTGACGAAGCTCGACACACCGAGCCCGGACGACGTTGCCTGCTCGAGGATGGCGATCCCGAGCGCGCCCGACTGCGAGGCGAATGCGATGTCCCCGGGCACCGGAACCTGCGACGCGAACGTGGCATTGAGGGACACCCCGGGAGCCGTGTTGATCACCCCGAAGCAGTTCGGCCCGACGACGCGCATGCCTCCGAGATGCGCGCGATGCAGCAACTCCCTTTGCAGCTCGGCGCCCAACTCACCGATCTCGGCGAACCCTGACGTGATGACAACAAGCCCGTGAACGCCCTTCCGTGCGCATGCATCGACCGCGTCGAGGCACTGCGATGCGGGAACCGCAAGCACCGCGAGGTCGACGTGCCCCTCAACTGCATCGATGGTGGCGAAACACTCAAGGCCGAGGAGAGTGTCCACGTTGGGGTTGACGGGGTAGATCGGACCGCTGAACCCACCCCCGATCAGATTCCGCAGCACGGCGTGGCCGATGCCGTTCGGATCCCGCCCGGCACCGATCACGGCGACCGAACTCGGCTTGAGGATGCGCGCGACGCTGTGAACACCCGCGGCCCAGGCGCGGCGCTCGACCGCGGCGAGCGACGCCCCGGTGGGCTCGATGTCGAAGGCGAGATGCACGACGCCGTACTCGATCGAGTGGCTCTCACTCCGAAACCCCGCAGCTCTGAAGACCTCGAGCATCCGGCGGTTGTCCAGCAGCGTGTCCGCGGAGAAGCGCGTGATCCCGTTGTCGCCTGCGTACGAGGCGAGGTACTCGAGCATCAGCGTCGCCAGTCCACGCCCCTGGTGCTCGTCCGCGACGGCGAAGGCCACCTCTGCCTCCTGGCCGCTCGGAAGCCGATCGTAACGACCAACCGCGACGATGTCCTCGCCAAGGAACGCGACGAATGCCATGCGGTCGTGGTAGTCGACCGTCGTGAAGCGCGTGACCTCAGCGTCGCTCAGCTCGGACTTCGGCCCGAAGAAGCGGAAGTACACGCTCTCAGGGGAGAGGTGGCTGAAGAACGCGCGATGCGCGGCGGCATCGTCCGGCCGGATGGGACGGATGTGCACCGTGCCTCCATCCGAGAGAACGGCGTCGAACGCCCAGGCTGCCGGATAGTCAGGAGCGAGCGTGTCCGTCATTGGCCGCGGTGCCGACGCATCCACTGCACCCTACACCCAGCGGGTGGGTCCTTCGGCATATCGAGATGCGATGTGAAAGTCCCGAACGATTTGGGCCTTGGTGCTCTGGAGCGCGGCCAGCGACTACGATAGCTTCGAGTGGTGCGAATTTATCTTTCGGAGCATTCGATGCGGTTGCGCGCAGTCGCGGGCGGAGCGGTCGTCGTGTTCCTCGCGACCCTGGCGTTCGTGCTGTCCACCCGGGCGGGCGGTGCCCCCTCCGCGAAACTGGTCGACGACGCGGGCCAACTGATCGCAAGTTGGGTTGCGACGGCCTGCTGTCTCGTGGCCGCCCTGCGCGCATCGAGAGTCCGAAGAGCCGCGTGGGCGCTCCTGGCGACCTACTGCGCTGTCTGGGCGGGAAGTGCCCTGATCTGGCTGCTCTTCGACGTCTCCGGTCAGACGCAGAAACCCTTCTCGTCAATCGCCGCGATCGGGTTTGTGGCGTCGGTGCCGTTCGCGATCGCCGGGAGCCTGCTGTTCAGCCTGCGCAGGGGATCGCGGTTGCCGGTGGTGGTGCGAGCGCTCGACGCAGTGACCGTTGCCTCAGCCCTGATGCTGATCTGCTGGATTCCGGTGCTCGAGAGTGTCTTCGACCTCAGCCGGTTCGGGATCGGATCCGAGCTGATGAGCCTCGGGATCCCGGTCGGGGATCTCCTCGTCGTGACACTCATCTGGAGCGCAATCTCGAGCTCCACGTCGCGGCTCCGCCCCTCACTCATCGCGGTCGGCCTGGGCTTCATCTCCATCACGATCGCGGACCTCTTCCTGGCATATGGCTCGGCGAACGGCACCTACGTGTCGGGAACCCTGACCGATCTGTTCTGGACGGCGGGGTTTCTGGTCCTTGCCGGAGGAGCCGCTCTCGACGCGGCCACAGCGCAGCCCTCAACGTCCACGAAAGACGTGGTTGGGCCGCGCCGGCTCGCCATCTGGGTGCCATTCGTCTCGACGCTGTTCGCCGCTGGCATTGCGCTCGCCGACTTCGACGGCGACCGGACGATTGATCCCGTGACCCTGGTGGGCGTCCTCGTGATCATGGTGCTTGCCACCCTCCGGCAGCTTGTGGTGGCGACTGCGAACCGCAGTCTCATCGCGACGCTCGGCGTGCGCGCCAGCAGCGACTCGCTGACGGGGCTCGCGAACCGTGACACGTTTCGCACACGGCTCGACCAGGTGCTGTCGCCGGATCGGCCCGGGGCGGGGTTGCTGTACATCGACATCGACAACTTCAAAGGGGTGAACGATCGATTCGGCCACGCGGCCGGTGACCGGGTGCTCACTGTCCTGGCGCGCCGGCTCACCGGAGTTGTGCGGCCGACGGACAGCGTGGCTCGCGTCGGTGGCGATGAGTTCGCCGTCCTCTACTCGGGTGCGACGACGTTGGACGCGATCACCGGTCTCGCACGCCGGGTTCAGGAGTGCTTCCTCGAGCCGGTGGCCTTTGGAGCAGACAGCATCACGCTGTCGGGAACCATCGGCGGTGCGATCGCCGTTCCGGGAGACGACGCCGACACCGCGCTGAGGGCGGCTGATGTCGCGCTCTACTCCGCAAAAGAGCGCGGCCGGGGAGGCACGGAGGTCTACGACGAAGCGGTCCACGGCGGCGCCATGTCCCGGATGTGGCTCGAGGCTGACATGCGGGAGAGTCTCGAGCGGGGAGAGTTCACGCTGCTCTATCAGCCGACCGTGCGCAGCGCGACCGGGAAGATCTCTGGAGCCGAGGCGCTCGTGCGCTGGGACCATCCCACTCGCGGGCGGATCTCACCGCTGGACTTCATACCGGTGGCCGAGGCAAGCGGCTTCATCGTCGAGCTCGGAAGCTGGATTCTTTGGCAGGCGCTCCACGACGCCGCCATCTGGCGAAAGGATGGAGCGGTCTCCGCGATCAGCGTCAACGTGACCGTGCAGCAGCTCCGGAGTGCCGGGTTCGTCGAAGAGGTCTTCCTGGCCCTCGAGGAAACGCGGATGAGTCCCCACGACCTCATCCTCGAGCTCACCGAGAGCGCCTACGTTCAGGACTCGGCGTCGATATCCTCGGTCGTTCGAGCGCTGCGAGAGCGCGGTGTCCGCATCGCCATCGATGACTTCGGCACCGGATACTCCTCGCTCGCGCTGCTCACCAGGCTCGACGCAGACATCCTCAAGATCGACCGTTCGTTCGTGGTCAATGCCAAGTCATCGTCCGGGCGTCTCGTGCTCAAGACCGTGATCGACCTCGCCAGGACGCTCCGCCTGTCGACGACGGTCGAGGGCGTCGAGACTGCGGAGGAGGCGACCCTGGTGCGAGCTCTGGGGGCGGACACGATCCAGGGCTACCACTACGACCGGCCGCTCGACGTCGAGGTCTTCCGCCAGCGCATCGATCCGTTCGCGCAACTCGGCGCGCAACGAGACACGAAGGTCGCACTCGTCGCCTCGGCCTGAGCCGGCCTCCCGGGGTACCTCTTACAGGGGAATGCTGAGCCGGATCACCGTTCCCTGTCCCGGCTCGGATGCCACCTCCAGGGTTCCGTGAATGGCCGCGGCACGTTCGGCGAGGTTCCCCATCCCCATCCCGCGGTGAGCCTGCTCGACGTCGAAGCCCTGCCCGTCGTCGTCGATCTCGACGACGGCGTTGTCACCGTCCCTGCGGATCGAGACCCGGCATGTGGTGGCCTCCGCGTGCCGGCCGACGTTGGAAAGAGCCTCACGGACGATGTGCGCGATCTGCGCCGACATGCCGGCGAGCTGAGTCTCGAGCGTGAGGTCCACGTCGGCCACCACGGTCACGCCGGTGCGTTCCTGCATCTCGTGGGCGAGCTGCTCGATCGTGTTCGTCAGGTTGCCCGGCATGAGGACGCTCGGTCGCAGCCCGAAGATGTAGCTGCGGACGTCGCCGATGACCCGGTCGAGCTCCGTGACGTACTGCTGGATCCGGTCGGCGATTCGCGTGTCGCCGACGAGCGCGGCGGTTCCCTGGAGCCCGAGCCCCACCGCGAACAGTGACTGGATCACGCCGTCGTGCAGGTCCCTCGCGATACGTTCCCGATCCTCGACCATGCCCAGCCTTGAGACCTCGGAGAGCGCGCGGGCGTATTCGAGGGCGAGACTTGCCTGCTCCGAGAAGCTCTCGAGGATCGGGATGTCCGCTCCGGTGAAGATGGGACGTCCGGCCCGCCGGCCGATGGCCAGCACGCCCGCGGAGCTCGTACGCTGCGCGAGCGGAACCAGGATCATCGGCCCCACACCCGCGTTGCTCACCATCGGCTGGGTGAGCGTCGACGTGCTCGCGTCGTCAACCACCATGGTCCGCTCGGTCCGAATCACCTCGGACGAGAGCGATCCGGCCAGGGGCACCTCCACGTTCAGCAGCTCCGCTTCACCCGCGCCGTCGGCGACGATGATCCGAAGCCCCCCGGCCTCGGGGACACTGATCGTCGCCATGTCGGCGTCGGCGAGCTCGCGCGCGTGTCGCGCCACCAGTTGGAGCGTGGCTTTCGGGGTATCCCCCGCGAGGAGTGTCGTCGCGATCTCGCGCACCGAGTCCAGCCAGCGCTCGCGCAGGCGGAGTTCCGAGTACAGCTGCGCATTCGCAATCGCCACGCCGGCCTGTGTCGCGAGCACGAGAACCGCTGACGCGTCGTCCTCGGTGAATTCCGCGGCGCCGCGCTTGTCGGTGAGGTAGATGTTGCCGAAGACGCGGCCGTGCGCGCGGACGGGAGCGCCGAGGAACGATTGCATCGGCGGGTGATTCGGCGGAAAGCCGAACGATCGCGGGTGTGACGCGATGGATCTGAGTCTGAGGAGCTCGGGCTCGCGAATCAGCACACCGAGGAGTCCCTCCCCGCGGGGGAGCGCGCCGATCGCCGTGCGCTCCGCGGGACTCATCCCGGTCGTGATGAAGTCTGAGAGCCCCGTGCCGTCGCTCGAAAGAACGCCGAGTGCGCCGTACCGAGCTCCGGTGACCTCGACCGCGAGATCGATGATTCGCTGAAGCAGGGCCGGAAGGGACAGCTCGGCGGCGAGAGCAAGGCCGGTCTCGAGCAGGCGCTCGGCGCGGCTTCCGCTCACTTCCACTGAGCCGATCATAAACGGGTCAGGGTCCCGGGGCTCACGCGGAGCACGGGTCAGTCAGGCGGTGGCGCCGGCACGTCGTGCGGTCAGCCTGTCAAACCCGTGCCGGCCCCGTCGAGTGCCGCGAGTCGCTCTGCCAGGTGGCTGAGGAAGCTGCGAACACTGGCTTCCGCAACGCGGTGCATGAGCAACCGGTCGATTCGCTGGCCGATCGAGCCAAGAGGGGGGTCGTACCGTCCTTGCAGGGTGAGCTGTGTGAGGTCATCTCCAAGGCGTGCCACCTCGAGGTCGGCGGTGAGCACGGGGAACAGCCCTGGGGCGTTGGTTGCCTGCCAGGTGAGTGGCACGACTGTGACCTCGCCGCGGTCGATCGGCTCGCCAACTCGTACGCTCACGGTCTTACCGAGCATCGGCAGGGCCTCCAGTGGACCAACCCGAAGTCGAAGCGCCTCGCCCTCGCCTGCGGCGGCCGCGGCAAGGGGCGCCAGCCATTCGCCGTGGTTGGCGAGGATGCGGTCTCGCACCTTCTCCGCTGAGACTGCTACGTAGGCAAAGTCGTGAAGGAGCATGGTGTTCATCTGGTTCCTGGGCCCAATGGTGTCGCCGGGCGCCGGTCCTGGTCCAGAGCACAAGGTCACGACCTTCGGCGCCGTTGGTCCGGCCAAGGGACGGTTCCGCTGCTAGAGTGCAGTCGTGTCCGATGACCAGGTGATCCGGGTGCTGCTGTGCGACGACCACGAATTGGTTCGCCGAGGCCTCGTCAGCATCCTTGACGGTGTGGGTGGGATACAGGTCATCGCGGAGGCGGCCGACGCTGACGCGGCGCTCAAGGCGGTGACAGCGGATCCCCCCGACGTCGTGATCATGGATGTCCGCCTCCCGGGTCGCTCGGGGATCGAGGCCTGTCGCGACATCCGTTCCGCGTTTCCCGAAACCAAGGTCCTCATGCTCACGGCGCACTCGGATGACGAAGCGCTGTTCAGCTCGATCATGGCCGGCGCGGCGGGCTTCGTCCTGAAGCAGGTGCGCGGCGGGGATCTGGTCGGGGCGATCCAGCAGGTCGCCCGCGGGGACTCGCTCCTGGATCCAACAGTGACGGCTCGGGTGCTGGCGCGCCTTCGCGGTGAGGGAGCGGAGGCCAATGACGGCATCGGAGAGCTGACCGCACAGGAGCGGAAGATCCTGGACCTCGTCGCCGAGGGCATGACCAACCGTCAGATCGCGGAGAAGGTCTTCCTTGCCGAGAAGACGGTGAAGAACTACGTGTCGAACATCCTGCTGAAGCTCGGTCTTTCCCGCCGTGCGGAGGCCGCGGCCTTCATGGCGCGTCGCAGCATCAAGCACCGAGAGAAGAGCGACTGGTCCTGACGCGCCCTTGACGGGAAGCTCGCACAGACCTTGCTGGGTGTATTCTTAGACCGACAGTCGGTCTATAGGAGGCGCTGATGTCGCGGTCGGTCAACGTGGCTGAGCAGACGATCCGGCGCGACGCGTTCATCGACGTGGCGCAGCGCCTCATTCAGACAAAGGCCTACGAGCAGATGAGCGTTCAGGACATCCTGGACGGAGTCGGTTCGTCCCGCGGCGCCTTCTACCACTACTTCGAACTCGAAGCAGCAACTCCTCGAAGCCGTCGTCACGCGCATGGTCGACGCCGCGCTCGAATCCCTCACGCCGATGACGGGCGACCCGTCGATCCCCGCGCTCACGAAGCTGCAGGGCGTCTTCTCAGGGATTGCCGGCTGGAAAGCGGAGCGCAGGGATCTGGTGCTCGGAATCGCCGAGATCTGGTTGTCGGATGACAACGCTCTCGTCCGCGAGAAGCTCCGTCAGAGCCTGATGCAGGAACTCGCGCCTGTGCTCGGGGAGATCATTCGACAGGGCACGCGCGAAGGCGTCTTCGTCGCCACCTCGCCGGATGATGCCGCGCGAGTGCTCATCTCACTCATGTACGCCGCAAACCTGCTCGCCACCGAGCTCTTCATCGCCCGGCGGTCGATGCGTGTCACACTCGAGGAGGTCGAACGCCTGCTTGGCGCATACGCCGAGGCGTACGAGCGAGTCCTCGGCGTCGCGGAGGGATCGTTGCGCATCGACGGCGAACTGCTTCGCCTGTGGTATCAGTGACGATGCATGCCGAAGGGAACGCTCCGTGACCAGTGCGATTGAAACCGAGGGGCTGACCAAGGACTACGGCCAGCACCGCGGCTTGTTCGGCCTCAACCTCGAGGTCATCCAGGGCGAGGCCTTCGGGTACATCGGGCCGAATGGCGCGGGCAAGACGACGACTCTTCGGCTGCTCATGGATCTGATACGCCCCGACAGTGGGCGCGCGAGCATCTTCGGGATGGACACCCAGCGCGACGGGGTGAAGATCCGCGCGCTCACCGGGTACCTGCCGGGAGAGTCTCCGGAGTATCCGAACCAGACCGGCGAGCGGATCCTGGATCTCCTCGCTCACCTCCGCGGTGGCGTCGATCCCAAGCGGGTGACCGACCTCGCGAAACGGTTCGACCTCGACCTCCATCGCAAATACCGGACGTACTCGCACGGGAACAAGCAGAAGGTGTGGCTCATCCAGGCGTTCATGCACAACCCGCAACTCCTGTTTCTCGACGAGCCGACGACGGGGCTCGACCCGTTGATGCAGCAGATCTTCCGGGATCTCGTCCGGGAGGCACGCGACCGTGGTGCGACGATCTTTCTCTCGTCCCACGTGCTGCCCGAGGTGCAGGAGATCTGCGATCGGATCGGTGTCGTGCACGACGGGATGTTGCGGCAGGTGGGCACGATGGAGGAGTTGCGCATCAGCAATATCCGGCGAGTTGACGCGACCGTGCAAAACGCGATTGACAGCGATCGCTTCGCGAAGATCCCGGGCGTTGCGCAGGTGGTGGTTTCGGATCACCGCCTGCAGTGCACCGTTACCGGTCCGATGGAACCGCTGCTCGACGTGCTCGTGCCGGCGGTCGTGGTGTCGCTGAACTCGACCGAGATGAGTCTGGAAGAGATCTTCCTGTCGCAGTATGGCCAGCCAGCACAACCGTAGCCTCATCCCGTGGGCGGTCCGCAGCCACCGAGTGGGAGCGCTGGCACTCGGCGTCGGGTTCGGCGCGTCGGTGATGGTCCTTGCTCCCGCGTATGTCGCCGCCGCGAAGGCAATCGGTGGCGGTCTGCAGGCGCTCGCCACCGCAGCCCTGCCCATTGCGAGGAGCTTCCAATTCCTGACCGGTCCGGTCGACCGTCTGGACACGGTCGGGGGATACCTCAGCTACAAGATCTTCCCCGACATCGCGCTCCTCGTGGCTGTCTATGCCGCGATCCAGGGTGCGCAGATCCTCCGTGGCTCCGAGGGCAAGGGCATCTACGACCTCTGGTTCGCAGCGGGGCGGTCACGCAACTCGATCCTGCGCGACCGCGTCGCCGCGTTTCTCATCGCGCTGAGCGCCATCGTCGCGATCCTCTTCGTCTTCACCGTCATCGGCGGCGAGCTGTCGGGCGTGCACTTTGCGCTCCAGGCGCTCGGACAGTGCGTCGCGCTCGGCTTCGTCGGCGTGCTGTCGTTCTCGCTCGGCCTGCTCGTCTCGCAGTTCGTGCAGTCGGCCCGTACCGCGTCCGGCGTGACGGCGGGCTATCTCGTCGCATCGTTCTTCATCGCCAACATGTACGACCGTCTCGGCGCGCTCACCTTCCTTCGCTACCTCTCACCGTTCTACTACTACGTGCTGGCGCGCACGCTCGCCGGGACGACGTTCAGTGTGCCGGCCATGGCCACGCTCCTGGTCGCCGCTCTCGTCGCAGGCGGCGCCGCATGGTGGCTGTATCTCCAACGGGATATCGGCGGAGTCAGCCTCGCTCGCGCGCACCACACCCGCCCCGCCGACTACACCTTCCGGCCGAGCTCGATCTGGCGCAGAACGCTCTGGCTGAACTGGATTGCCGAGCAACCGGTCGGCGTCGCGGCCTGGGTGTTCGCCATCGCCGCGTTCACGGCGGTGGAGGCCGCGGTGGTTCCGTCCGCAATCCGCATCGTCAACGACAGCGGCGGGCCTCTGGGGAAGTTCCTGCAGAGTCATGGGTCCTTCCTGACCACTGGTCAGTACCTGTCGTTCTTTCTCTCGTTCACTGCGCTGCTGGTCGCCGGGTTCGCCGTCGCGCAGGTCGCGAGATGGGCGAGCGACGCGACGCAGCACCGCAATGACGTGGTGCTCGCGCAGGCGGTGTCGATGGGCCGGCTCCTGATGGAGCGGATCGCCACCTTGCTGGTCCTCGCGGCCTTGGTCGGTGCCGCCGTGGTGGGCGGCACCTTCGTGGGTTCGCTGATCGGCGGGTATTCGGTCGATGTGGGCGGGTTGATCCGCACCTTCTTCGATGTCTTGCTGTTGAGCTTCGCAATCGGCGGGGTGGGACTCCTCGCGGTCACCATCCTCAGAAGTGCGGCCGCGACCGGTATCACCGGCGCGCTCCTCGTCGCGTGCTTCCTCCTCACCACGTTTGCCGACCTGCTTTCATGGCCGAGCTGGACGGGCCGTATCTCGGTCTTCGATGCCTTCGGCACCCCTTACCTTTCCCTGCCGCTCACGGGCAGCCTGATCTACCTCGCCGTGCTGGGTGTCGCCGGCACCGGCGCCGCATATCTCGCGATGCGGCGCGGTATGCGCATCGTCGCCTGACCCTCGGTGGAGTTGCTCGCCCCTCGACTACGGATGGGTTGAGTTGGGTACGGGCGTGGTGCGCATCTCCGCGTAATGACGGCGCCAGATGAGCTTGTGGATCGGAATCCAGCGTGGGATGTCGCGGAGCCCAGGGATGAATGGCACCAGGACGAGGAGAACGCTCAGCACAAGCATCGCTCCGACGACGGCGAGGTCCGCGTTCGCGTCGCTGACGCCGAGGAAGCCGCTATCCGAGTTGAAGGGCGGAATCTGGTACCACATCGTGTAGAGCCAGAGCCAGGCCTGTCCGGGATAGCGCCCGGTCTCGTTCATCATTCCCCACTGGCTGCCGTCAAGGTTTTGAGCCACCGCCAGGTTGCCGAGGTATCCGCCGTCACCGAGGAAGAGCAGGGCTCGGCTGAAGTCCGTCTGGTAGAAGTGGTCGCTCGAGAGCAGCAGTGCGTCGAGGCCGCCGGACCGTGCCAGCGTGAGCATCCTGGCCATCATCACGGGCACGGGACCGTAGTCGCCGCTCGGCACAACGACCATGCCGTCACCGTTGACGGACGCCTTGGCGAGCGCGTTGTTGTAGTTGGTCAACCAGGTCGTCTGCTGCCCGCTCCCTGCGCCGTCATACGTCGTCAACGCATCCGCAAGCTCGCTGTCACCTACCGTCGACTGCTTCAATGGGTCGAGAACGAAATCGTTCGCAGCGTTGGTGGCGACATGGACACCCGCCCATTCCTGCGGGTCAAGGAACCAGAGCGTCTGCACGGCACCGTTGGCGGTGTTGTACGGCGGACCGTAGGTCGCGACATCTGAGGTCCCGGCCAGTTCGGAGGCCGCGGTGGTCACGAAGTCGACGGGGTCCGCCTTTGCCCAGCTCTGGATGGTCACCGACGGAACGTCCGGCGACGACAACGCCACGGCGAGGACGACCACGAGGACGAGGACGCCGACCATCGCGATGGCGAGCTCCTTGACCAGGTCGTACGGCATCATCCTGACGCCGCGGTAGTACGTCGCCTTGTCCATCTTCGCGGGGCGTGGTGCGCTCATGCGCCGGCCCTCGTGTTGTCGATGGGGACGGGGTCCCCGATCGGGCGCACGACGCCCCGGCTGCGAACCTGGATGACGTGGAGCGCGACGAGCAGGGTGACGCCGATCGGGAACAGCATCACGTGCAGCCCATACTGCTGGCCGAAGTTCAGCACATTGAACAGACCACCGAATCCCGTCGAATTGATCCCATCCTTGGCGTTCAGCGCGATCCACTGTGAGTTGAAGTTCTGCTGGATGAGGTAGCCCGTGAACGCTGTCACGACGCTCACGAGGAAGATGACGACGCCGATCATCCATGTGGCGGCGCGGCCGTCACGCCAGCCCGCGCCCCAGTACTGTCCCCAGAGATGCAGCACCATGAAGATGAAGAACATCTGGACCGACCAGAAGTGAACGCTGTTGAAGAACTTTCCAACGGGGGAGATGTGCCACCACTCCGACCCGAAGAACGCGAGCAACACACCGCTGAGCACAACCCAGAAGAGGGCTGCGATGGTGACGACGCCGAAGGCATACACCCACGAGCCCACGTAGGCGGGTTGGCGTGTCGGCAGGAGCTCGGTCAGTGGGATCGTCTTCGACACACGATTGCGGATGGCGGCAGTCCAACCCGGCTCGGGGGCGGGCGTCATTGCCGCGGCGTTGCCCTCGGTTGGAGGGGTCACGGCCTCACTGGTCACGGCGCTCCTCCTCCTTGGTCCCATGTCCTGGGAACGGGGCGATGAGCGCCACGATGAACACCAGGACCATCACCCCGATGAGGACGAGGTTCGGCAGCGAGATGAGGATGAAACCCCAGTGGAAATAGGGGGCCGGCTCATTCATAGGACCGCTCCACTAGTTAGGACCCTGGGCGCTGCTTCGCAGATCGCCGCCGCACGCGTGCGCCATCGTGCGAAGGCCTCCCGACCAGCGACGGTGGGCGTCCGCCCGGCCGTCTGTCTGTCCGGTCGCGTACACAACCGTGCTGCGTTTGATCGGTTCGTGGCGGCCATTTGGCGTTTCGATCTCCGTTCGGCTGCTCGTGGTCGAGCAGCAATGCCGGAGAGACTGTCATTCGCGATTGCGCGCTGCCCAGTGCCGACCGTCGTGAACTGACCTGTCTTCTGACCCGTCGGATTGTGACAAAAGCCCCTGGAAGTACCCAGGCAAGGTGGCCATGCTCGACAGGTGGGAGACCCAGACGGGATTCCGACGGTGGAAGTGACGATCGTTGGCCATCCGTGTCCCTTTGGCTCGGAATCTATTGAAGGATGCGCGCGGTACGAACCGGTGTCGGCCCACAGCGCGTGGCCCGGAGCCGAGGCATGCCGGTACCTGTGCCGAACTGCGATCACCGAGCACCACTGGCGGCGCTGGTGCGTGCTTGCCCCGCGGGAGCCAGTGTCCACCGGGCGTTCACGAGGAGACGCTACGGATGGATCAGCTCGCGAACCTCTCGGCTGATCTCCAGATCCTCGCGCGCGCGGACTACGAGGATCGTGACGCGCGCGGCCGGGTCACTGATCACCGCATCGCCTTCCGGTGGGATCGTCACACGGGGTGCGACGACACCAAGGACTCGGAGGCCCGCGCAGATTCGGTCCCGGATCTCGGGAGCATTCTCGCCGACGCCACCGGTGAACACGATTGCGTCGAGACGATCGAGTGATGCGGCAACGCTGGAGAGCATCGCGCGGGCGCGGTGCACGTAGACATCGCGTGCGAGAACGGCCTTCGCGTCGCCCGCGCTCGCTCGGTCGAGGATCTCGCGCATGTCAGCACTGCCGCCGAGTCCGCGTAGCCCCAACTCATGCTCGAGCAGGTCGTTCATCGCCGCCGCTCCCACGGCGCCGTGCGTTTGCACGTAGAGCAGCGCGCCCGGATCGACGGTACCGCTGCGAGTCGCCATGACAAGCCCTTCGAGCGGCGTGAACCCCATCGACGTGTCAGCGCTCCGGCCTCCACGGATGCCGGTCACCGATGCCCCGGCGCCCAGGTGTGCCACCACGAGATGGAGTGACTCGGGGCTCCGCCCGAGCAGCAACGAGGCGCGGCGCAGCGACCAAGCGCAGGACAGCCCGTGGAACCCGAAGCGCTGGATCCCGAGATCCTCACGCCACGCAGCGGGGATGGCGTACGTCGTGGCGGCCGCCGGCAGCGTGGCATGAAATGCCGTGTCGAAGCAGGCTACCTGCCTGAGGTTCGTACGCTCACGAACCGCATCGAGCACCGCGAGCGCCGGAGGGACATGCAGCGGTGCGAGTTGTGCCGTCGCCTCGAGCTGCGCGCGGACGGCGTCATCCACGACGACCGGAGCCCGCAGCGCGGCGCCCCCGTGCACGATGCGATGGCCGACCGCGCCGAGATCCTCCTGCGCATCGATGAACGCGAAGAGCGCGTCATCGTGCGCCGTCCCGGCGGGCGCGCCCACGAGCTCGGTCTCGGCGAGCGTGTCGTCGCTCTCGCCGATGACGCTCAGCTTCAAGCTGCTTGATCCCGCGTTGACGACGAGGACACGCATGCCGGTCACCGGTCAGAAAGGCCAGACCCAGTCACGAATCTCCGGCATGTCCTGGAAGTTCTCACGAACGTACTGATGGTGGCGCTCGAGCATCGCCTCGCAGTGCGCGGCAAGTTCCGCAGCCTTCGGCGGTGGTGTCCGCAGCCGGTCGATCGCGTGCAGCGCCAGGTGATAGCGACTCATGTCGTTGAGGACGACCATGTCGAAGGGGGTCGTCGTCGTCCCCTGTTCGGTGAAGCCGTGGACGTGGAACCGCTGGTCGTTCGGCCGACCGTGGATGAGCTGATGCAAGGCCCGCGCGTAGCCGTGGAAGGCGAAGATGACCTCACCGGTGTCGGTGAAGATCTCTCGAAAGCGGTCCGCGCTCAAGCCGTGCGGGTGGTATCGGGAGGGCACGAGGGTCATGAGGTCGACGACGTTGACGAAACGCACGCGCAGATCCGGCAACCACTCACGCAACAGCGCCGTCGCGGCCAGTGCTTCGAGCGTCGGGATGTCGCCGGCGCACGCCATGACGATGTCCGGTTCGTAGTCGACGGATGTGCTCGCCCACTCCCACACTCCGACGCCATCGGCGCAGTGGGCGCGTGCCTCCTCGAGGTTGAGGTACTGCAACTCCGGCTGCTTGTCGATGACGATCAGGTTCACGTAGCCCCGGCTTCGCAGGCAGTGGTCGGCGACGGAGAGCAGGCAGTTGGCGTCGGGCGGCAGGTACAGGCGTACGACGTTCCCGCTCATCGAGACCATCGTGTCGATGAGGCCGGGTCCCTGATGGCTGAAGCCGTTGTGGTCATTGCGCCAGCACGTCGATGTCAGCAGGATGTTCAGCGAGGCGATGCGCGCGCGCCATTCCAGGCCGTGGGCGGCTTCCAGCCATTTGGCGTGCTGAATCGCCATGGATGCCGACACCATGGCGAACGCCTCGTAGGTGGCGAACACGCCGTGACGCCCGGTGAGGATGTATCCCTCGCACCACCCCTGACAGAGATGCTCGGAGAGCACTTCCATGACCCTTCCGTCGGGTGAGACATGAATGTCGTCCGCCTTGGTCGGATCCATGAGGCAACGACTTTCCACCTCGAACACCGCGCCGAGCCTGTTCGAGTTGGTCTCGTCGGGGCAGAAGAGCCGGAAGTTCGCAGCCTCGTGGTTGTCGGTGAAGACATCTCGGAGCATCACCCCGAACTGACGGGTTGACTCAGCGCTCGTCGTGGCGTGACCCGTGACGGGGACGGCGTACGTCGCGTAATCCCTGAGGACCAGGTCGCGCAGGAGGAGACCGCCGTTGGCGTGTGGGTTGGCGCCCATCCGTCGGTCCCCCTGCGGGGCAAGCTCCTGCAACTCCTGGACGAGACGGCCCCGATCATCGAAGAGTGACTCGGGACGGTAGGCCCGGAGCCACGCCTCGAGCTGATGGAGATGCTCGGGGTTGGACTTCGGGTCGACCAGCGGTACCTGGTGAGCCCGCCAGGTTCCCTCGACGCGGACTCCGTCGACCTCTTTCGGGCCGGTCCACCCCTTGGGGGTTCGCAGGATGATCGCCGGCCAGCGCGGGCGGGAGGCATCGTGCTCAGCGCGCGCCGCATGTTGGATCTGGCGGATGCTCGCGTACGACTGGTCGAGCGCCGTCGCGAAGTCCCGATGCACGGCTGTCGGGTCGCTCCCGGACACCTCACGCACGTCGTAGCCGTGTGCGTGGAGCAAACCCCGCACATCGCCGTCGGGGGCGCGACCGAGGACGGTCGGACCGGAGATCTTGTTCTCGTTGAGGTGAAGGATGGGGAGCACGGCGCCATCGCGAGCGGGGTTGAGAAAGCGCACACCCTTCCATGAGCCTTCGAGCGGTCCCGTCTCCGCCTCACCGTCGCCGACGACGCAGGCAACCAGGAGGTCCGGATTGTCGAATGCGGCGCCAAAGGCATGGATGAGCGCATACCCGAGCTCGCCGCCCTCGTGGATGGAGCCGGGCGTCGGCACGCTCACGTGACTGGGGATCCCGCCCGGGGTCGAGAACTGACGCACCAGCCGCGTCACCCCAGATTCATCACGCGACACCTGAGGATAGATCTCGCTGTAGGTGCCCTCCAGATAGACGTTCGCGACGAGCGCAGGGCCGCCGTGGCCCGGCCCGGTCACGTAGATGGCGTTGACATCGTGGCGGCGAATCAACCTGTTCAGATGTGCGTACACGAGGCTGAGTCCCGGCGACGTTCCCCAGTGGCCGAGCAGTCGAGGCTTGATGTGCTCAGCTGTGAGCGGCTCTCGGAGCAGCGCATTCGACAGCAGGTAGATCTGCGCGACGGTCAGGTAATTCGCGGCGCTCCAGTACCTGATGAGCGCATCGGTCTCGGAGTCGCTCATGACGTCGCTCGGGGGGTATGTGATGTCTCGAGTTGCCATCCGTACATCATCACCTCCAGCGGGCGCACGGCGTCCTCGACGGCGCCGGCAGGCTGGACCCGACCACCCGTGATCGCAGGTGAGGCGGCGGGATCAGCGCGCGAGGGGCTTGGGCTGTTGCGGTGACACGGCGTCGAGGAGCTGCTCCATCTGGGTCCATGCAGCGAGCGCGAGGATCGCAACCCCGATCCCGATGTAGACGGCCTGCAACCACGCGAAGCCGATGATGTTCCACTCGACGATCTCGAAGATGATGATCGCTCCGCCGGCAATCGCGGACACCCGGTTGCCGAGGCTGAGGCCGAGATGCACCAGCCACGCCGCGAGCAGGCTGGTCCCCCCGATGATCGCCGCCAGGAGAATCGCCGGCACCGTGAAGTCGGTGAACGGGCTTCCCGCGAGCGCGGTGAGCGGGACCTTGATCAGGCCGGTGAGCAGGGACACGCCCCCGGCCACGGCGGTGAGGCCCAGGAACAGGTTCAAACCGAACAGGACCTTGGTTCGTACAGAACGGTTCATCGTGGTCCTCCTTGTCCGACACGCCCGCGAGGTGCAGCCGCGTCCGGCTTCAGCGTGCAGCGTCGGTGGGTTGCGCGAACAGAGCCGAACGACCTGACTTCGGAACGCCAAGTGGCAGTGACGATCCGATTAAGGCGCAGCACCGAAAGCGTCATTGCGCGCTCAGACCGTATGCAGCCGTGGCCGGCGGCGGAGTGGGAAGTGGCGATGTCGGGATCCCCGACGGTTCCTGCCCGCCCATGTCGAGCCGGAACGGCGGATATGCGTCACTGAGCAGCAGTACGTACACCAGCACGCGATAGACCCATCGGTTGAGCCCCATCACAAGATCGAAGACTCCGACGGGATAGCGTTTGGTGAACAGGATGGCCACACCCGCGATAAGCACCAGCAGCGTGATCAGGCCGGAGTACGGGATCGCAGCCACGTAGGCGCCGCGGACTGCCAGCGTCGTGCCGCCGACCAGCAGCGCCACGATCAGATAGTGCGGTATGGCAAGGAGCCACCACTTCACAAGGACGAGCCCGCGAGAGAGACGCTCCGGATATTCAATCTCGAGAGTCGCCGGATAGTCGGCTGCGACGCCGAAGGTGAAGGGTGGGTAGCGATCTGTTCCGAGCGCGCTGTAGCCGTAGAACCCGACGCGCCAGGACCACCTGAGAACGGCGACGTTGAAGTCGAAGATCGCGCGCGGGTAGCGGCCCGTGAACAGGATGGCAAGGAACGCGACCACCGTGAGCACGAACGCCGTCATGTAGAGCACGACCAGCACGATGAAATGCGGGATCAGGAGGAACCACTTGACGAGCCACAGCCAGCGGCTCGGCGATGCGTCAAGCCGTCCCTCGATTCGCAGAGGCTGACCTACCCCGCTCGGAACAAGCGGCGGCGGAAGTGGTGGGAAGGCGGCCGGCGGCGAGGCGAAACTCGGAGGCGGCGCGCCCGTCAGGTTCTCGGAGTGTGGCGACGGCGCCGCCCGCCGCAGCAACGCCAGACCGCCGAAGAGAAGGAAGCCGGCGACCAGCACCGCGATACCGCCGCCGATCAACAGCCCGAGTGCGAGCGCATACACGAATGGAGCGGTTGCGCCCACCGACACGTTCGCATTCACGCCGGCCGATCCGTTGGCATTCATGAGAACGAGTGCCCAGCTTCCGGTTTCGACCTTCCAGGTCAGCGATCGCGTCCCGGTCCCTGAGACATCGGTGGTCCAGAAATGCTGCGAGGTGGGTGGCGTCGGTGGTGCTCCGCCGGTGCTCATCGGATATGGGGCTGCGCCTGACGCCCCGCCAAATCCAGGCATCGGGTCAATTGCCGTTCCAACCAGATATCGCTGGACGTCAGCCGCGGGAGCGATGCCGATGAACATCGCAGTTGGCGCCAGATCCGTTGCGACGATCCGGATCGAGCCCAGGGCGTTCACGGCGATGTGCCAGCGCGGCGCGTCCACGTTGATCTTGACGTCGGTCGTGACAAACCCATACGCAGGGGTCTCGAGGAGCGTTGTCGGCGATGTGAGATAGCCGGCGGAGTCCCGTTGTGTCCGGTCCGCCCACATGAGCACGCTGCCGCCTGCGAGGAGACCGAACGCGATCATCGCGCTGATGATTCCGAGGACGACCAGGGCGATGCCGCCGGCCCGCAACTCGCGACGTGGCCGGGTCGGTGCTGCGTACGTTTGCGCACTCATGGCGAGTCTCCCGTGGTCGTCGTGTTCGTCTCCTCAGCGTGCTCGAACTCACGGTGCAGGTGCCAGGGGCGAAGGTCCCGTCCGAACAGGCGATTCGGCCCTTGTGGCTGGCTCTGAGGGGGGTGCACCCTGAGTGAGTGATGAATGGCCCGAGACGCGTTCTGATTCTCGGCGGCGGGACGGGCGGCACGATCGCGGCAAACCGCTTGCGCAGGATGCTGCCGTCTTCCATCGACATCACCGTGGTTGACAGCACGCCAGGACATGTCTATCAGCCGGGCCTCCTGTTTGTGCCCTTTGGCCTTGCTGACGCCGACGAGCTCGTGCGACCCCGTGCAGCGCAACTACATCGAGGCATTCAGTACGTTCCGGCGACGATCGATCGCGTCGACATCTCGCGCAGGGAGGTGCGGCTCGAGGGCGGCCAGAGCATGCCGTACGACGTCCTCGTGATCGCCACCGGCGCCGTGCTCATGCCGGAGGAGACCGAGGGGCTCGACGGGCCGGGATGGGGGAGGAACATCTTCACCTTCTATTCGGTCGACGGAGCGCGAGCTCTCGCGCCCGCGCTCGCGAACTTCACCGCCGGAAGGCTGGTCGTCAATGTCGTGGACCTGCCGATCAAGTGTCCGGTCGCACCGCTCGAGTTCTGTTTCCTCGCCGACTGGTTTCTGCGCGAGAAAGGAGTTCGCGACGACGTGGAGCTCACGTACGTGACGCCACTGGACGGAGCATTCACGAAGCCGGTTGCCTCGCAGCGTCTCGGCGAGCTGTTGCAGCAGAAGGGCATCAATGTCGTCACCGAATTCAACACGGGAACCGTGGATCATGAACCCGGAATGTTGACTTCGTACGACGGGCGCGAGGTCGGGTTCGATCTTGCGGTCGTGGTTCCGCTGCACGGTGGCGCACCTTACGTCGGACGCTCACCCGGTCTCGGGGACGAACTGAACTTCATCCCGACCGACGAGCACACACTGCAGTCGCGTGCCGCTCCGGAGATCTTCGCCATCGGTGACGCCGCCGGGCTCCCGGTGTCGAAAGCGGGGTCTGTCACGCATTTCGAAGGCGAGGTGCTCACGGAGAACATCTGTCGGTTCCTCGACGGCCAGAGCCTGGATGCGAGCTACGACGGCCACGCCAACTGCTTCATCGAGACCGGATTCGGCAAGGCCGTGCTCATCGACTTCAACTACGACACCGAGCCGCTCACCGGGCACTACCCCGGCCGAGTCGGGTTGCCGCTCTTAAAGGAGTCGCACCTCAACCACCTCGGGAAGCTGATGTTTCAGTGGTTCTACTGGCACACGCTGCTGCCAGGCCATTCCATCCCGGGCATTACAGCGGCCATGCCTGCCGCCGGGAAACACAGGGTTCCGGCCGGGACCCATTGAGGAGACGAGGATGAGCGTTGTCACCGCTGATCTCACCCATGTTGCTCGGAACAACGAGGGCTTCTTCCTCGATCCGCTCGAGTGGACCGAGGAGATGGTCCCCGCGCTCGCCGCGAGTGAGGGGATCGCCGAACTCACTCCTCAGCATTGGCAGGTCATCCGCTTCATGCGGAATGAGTATCTGCAGAAGGGAACCGGGCCCACGGTCCGCGTCCTGGGGAAGACCTCCGGCGTGTCGATCAAGGAGCTGTACGAGCTCTTCCCGAGAGGTCCGGCCAAAGTCGCCGCGCGGATCGCCGGCATTCCGAAGCCGCGCGGCTGCATCTGACAAGGAGGATCTGATCATGGCGACCATGGCAATCGAACCGAAACCGGCCGCGAGGCTCTTCATGCCTGCGACCGTCGAGAAGGTGTCGATCATCATCTCGAAGGGGTCACTCGATGGCATCTATCCCGGGCTGATCATGGCCAACGGCGCGCGCGCCGAAGGGATCGAGGCAAGTCTCTTCTTCACCTTCTTCGGACTGGACGCGATCCACAAGAGCCGTCACGAGCACATCAAGATCGCGACGGTCGGCAACCCCGGCCTCCACCTCTCCACATGGCTCGGAGGCGTGCCAGGCATGTCGTCGGTGATGACCCACTATCTCGCGTCGAAGATGGAGAAGCTCGACATCCCCTCCATCCCGGAGTTCGTGGAGATGATCGCCGACAGCGGCTGCGGGCTCTACGCCTGCAAGGCTTCCGTGGATCTCTTCGGTCTCTCGAAAGAGGACTTCATCCCGCAGGTAACCGACATCATCACCGTCGGCGAGTTTTACGAAAAGGCCGCCGGCGGCCAGATCATTTTTACGTGAGATGCTATGGAACTCAACGTTGTCAGCCTGGGAGGTGACCGCCACCGGATCACCGTCGGTCGGCACGAGCTGATCGTCGATCAACCACGCGACGCCGGCGGAGAGGACGCAGGTCCAACCCCGACCGATCTGTTTGTTGCCTCGTTGGCGTCGTGCATCGCGCACTATGCGCATCGGGGCCTCGGCTCCTACGGCGGTGCGCCCTCGGTGCACTGCACATGGACGATGAGCGAGACGCCACCGTGGCGAGTCGCGGAGATCACCGTCGACGTCCAACTTCCCGAAGGGACGCCGGAGGCACGCGTCGTCGCCGTGCGCCGGGCGATCTCGCACTGCACCGTGCACAACAGCTTGCTCATGCGCCCGATGCTCACGATCACCGCGACAGCGAACCTTCCGATCAGTGTGGGCGCTGGGGCGTGATCAGTTCCTGACGCCTTCTGATCACGCCCCGGACGACCGTACCGGCGATGGCAAATTCTCCTCATCGCTGCGGGCGGGCCGGAAGCACGCTCGGCTTACGAACGCCGCGGGATCGTGCTATGTTGTTCGGAGTCCAGCGATTTTGCTGCGGCGAGCGTTTCCGGTCGCGGGATCGTGGCGCCTCACAGGAGGTTTCAACTGTGAGCAGTCCTGCGAGTGTGGAATCGACCAACGCTTCGCAGTCGGTTCCTCCAATGGCGGCTTGCCGCGGATGCGAGTCCGACGTTCTCATGGAAGTCGTTCACGGTCTCTTCATGATCGGTGTCCATCTCCAGGGCACCGCGTCGCTCATCGAGAACGAACTGGTCGCGAGGCGCATCGATGACTCCGTCATGGATCTCGATGAGTCCATTCGCGCGCTTCGCAGCTATATGGTCGACCTGGCATCGCCCGGCGGGTTGTAGTGTGCTTTTCGGCTGAAGCCGACCTGTGCACGGGACTCGTGGTGGCTGCGGTCGGTGTCGACACACTTCGCCATGTTCGCAGCCCCCATCAGATCGTCCTTGCGGCAACACCGCTCCTGCTTGCCCTGCACGAGATCGATGAGGCATTCGTGTGGTGGGGACTCCACGGGCAGGTGTCGTGGCCGGTCGAACATGCGGCAATCTACGTCTTCCTGGCTGTCGCGTTCGTCCTCCCGTTCTGGGTGCCCTTTGCGATGCTTGGCGTCGAGGAACGCGTGCGCCGGCGGCGATGGATGATGGCGTTTCTCGTTCTGGGGACGATCACCACTGCGGCGCTCCTCATCGCGGTGGTGCGCGGGCCGGTCGGCGCGGCTATCGACGGATCGCATATCGCCTATTCGGCGAACATCGGGTATGCGGGAATCCTCGTCGCGCTGTACATCGTCGCCACGTGCGGCTCGTGCCTGGTCGCGAGCAATCGGTGGCTCTTCCTCCTGGGCGTCGCGAACCTCTGCGCGGTGATCGCACTTGGATGGATCACGTTCACGGGGTTCGCGTCACTCTGGTGCGCCTGGGCCGGCCTCACGTCGGTCGCGATCGCCGTCTATCTGCGCCGGAGCGGACGTTCGTTCAGCTCGTCAACTCTGAGTCTCGAGCACTAGCGCTTCCCAGAGGTGCGTACGTCTGTCTGCAGGGCCGAACAGCCCTGCGACTGATGACCTTCGACACTCGCCTTCGGTAGCCGGCCCGGCGCAGTCTGAAGTCAAACCGCATCCAACCCTCACCTGGAGGCAATGCCATGACACTCACTGCGGACCTCGTCGAGATCGAGGTTCAACCGAAGGTGCGGAGCAAGGTGTACACGCCGCCAGGACAGCCCGGCAGCGTGGTCACAGTCAAGCCCCGCTACGACAACTTCATCGGCGGGCGCTGGGTGCCACCGGTGGGCGGCAGATATATGCCGAATATCAGCCCGGTCAACGGAAAGGTGTTCTGCGAAGTCGCGAAGTCCACAGCGGAAGATGTAGAGCTGGCGCTCGATGCGGCGCACGCCGCGAAGGACGCCTGGGGCGCGACATCGCTGCCGGAGCGCGCGGCAGTGCTCAACCGCATCGCAGATGCCATCGAGGCCAACCTCGAGATGCTGGCAGTCGCGGAGAGCTGGGAGAACGGAAAGCCGGTGCGTGAAACGCTCGCCGCCGACCTGCCACTCGCAGTCGACCACTTCCGGTACTTCGCCGGAGCGACGCGGTCGCTCGAAGGTCGCAGCACGGAGATCGACAAGGACACAGTCGCGTACCACTTCCACGAGCCACTCGGCGTGGTCGGCCAGATCATCCCGTTCAACTTCCCACTGCTCATGGCCGCCTGGAAGATCGCTCCCGCACTCGCTGCTGGAAACTGCACGGTGCTGAAGCCGGCGTCCCCGACGCCTTGGTCGATTCTCAAGTTCGCAGAGGTCATCGAGGGGATCGTGCCTCCGGGCGTGATCAACATCGTGACCGGCCCTGGAGGTGAGATCGGCAAGGCGCTCGCATCGAGCCCGCGCATCGCCAAGATCGGGTTCACCGGTGAAACCGTCACGGGTCGCCTGATCATGCAGTACGCCGCGCAGAACCTGATCCCATCGACGGTCGAGCTCGGCGGCAAGTCGCCGAACATCTTCTTCGATGACGTGATGGCTGCCGATGACGACTTCCTCGACAAGGCAATCGAGGGTTTGGTGCTGTACGCCTTCAACAAAGGCGAGGTCTGCACCTGCCCGTCGCGCGCTCTGATCCAGGAGTCGATCTACGACAGGTTCATGGAGCGCTGCCTCGCGCGGATCGCCGCGATCAAGCAGGGCAACCCGCTCGACGTGAGCACCATGGTCGGCGCGCAGAATTCCGCGCAGCAACTCGAGAAGATCGAGTCCTACGTGAAGATCGGCCGCGAGGAGGGCGCGAAGTGCCTGATCGGCGGCGAGCGCGCAACCGTGGACGCGGAGATCGCGGACGGGTACTACTTCCAGCCCACCGTCCTGCAGGGCAACAACCGGATGCGCGTGTTCCAGGAGGAGATCTTCGGACCCGTGCTCGCGGTGACGACCTTCAAGGATGAGGCGGAAGCAATCGCACTCGCCAACGACACGCTCTACGGTCTCGGCGCAGGCGTCTGGACGCGCGACGGAAGCCGCGCCTACCGGATGGGCCGTGCCATCAAGGCCGGCAGAGTCTGGACCAACTGCTACCACCTCTATCCCGCCGGAGCGGCGTTTGGTGGGTACAAGATCTCGGGCGTCGGCCGCGAGAATCACCAGATGATGCTGGAGCACTACTCGCAGACCAAGAACCTGCTGGTGAGCTACAGCGCCAAGCCACTCGGCTTCTTCTAGAAGCGGAGCGCCGGAAATGAGCGATCACACCTCCACGGCGCAAGCCACCGCGCGTGTGATCGCCACTCCGGCCGCGGAGCAGGCGATCCACGATCTTGTCGCCGAACGCGGCAAGCTCATGTTCTTTCAGTCGGGAGGCTGCTGTGACGGCAGCCTCCCGATCTGTTTCGATCTCGGCGAATTCGTGCTCAACGACCGCGACGTGCTCCTGGGCAACGTGGGTGGATGTCCTTTCTACATCGACCATCGCCAGTTCGAGGCGTGGAAGCACACGCAACTCATCCTCGACGTGAGTGACGGGCTGCCCGAGGGGTTCTCGCTGCCCGCCGGGGACACCGGACACTTTGTGACGCACTCCCGGCTCTACGACCCCGAGCAGCAGTCATGCGTGGCCGCTGCAAGTCAGGACGAAGATGTCCATGGGAGGCTGCGCTGACCTGCGGCCCTAGACACCGGCGGTAGAACACAAGGATCGGGTCGGCGGAGCGTTGCGGTGGGGGAGCCCGACGGCGTATGTCACGATTTCCCGCGCTGTGATCGTTTGGGGACACTCGGCATGGCGCGCAGCGTCGGCGGACTGGCGGCGCGCGTCCACGTCTGATCCCACGACCAATCGGAACAGTCCGCCGCGGCGGTCATGATCTCGAAAGGCTCGATGTCGCGCCGCGTGAAGCTCGGCGGCCGGCGCATTCGAGCCTGGCGACCCACCGGGCCACGGCGCTGGGGGTTGATCCGCTTCCTGCTCACGTCGGACATCACTGTGGCGATCACGCTCAGCGTTCAGCCCGGGCGGCACACGCTGGTTCCGTTGACCTTGCTCATCCTCGCGATCGAGACAACCGTGGTCGCCACAGCGCTGCGAGTGGCGCTGGCCGGCGTTGCGGTCCTTGTCGACTCGATTGGTCTGCTGCTCGCCGAAGTCCTGGCGCAGGCGATCATCCTCGCGGTTGCAGTCGCGATCGATGACAACCTCGACATCGGCAGCCATCCGGGGGTCCTGTTCGTGTCAGGGCTGGCCGCAGCCGCCGCCGGCCTGGTCACCTGGGTGCTCGACATCGGTGTCAACGAGACATTCCTGGATCAAATGCTCGGTCGGGCGATCCGGGTGGCGCACTCCAGGCGCGTCCCGACGGACCTGGCCATGAGTGCCGGCGAGGACGGACTGATCGTCATCCAATTCGATGGCGTCGGGGAGGATGTGCTGCGTCAAGCGATAACGGCTGGGTCGATGCCAACGATCTCCGGCTGGTTGCAATCACGGAGCCACACGCTGCGAGGGTGGCACACGGGGTTGCCGGCGACGACGCCGGCGGGTCAGGCGGTCCTGTTGCACGGTGATGTCACAGAGGTCCCCTCGTTCCGCTGGTTTGAGAAGGAGCGCGGGCGAGTCATGGTTGCGAACCATCCACACGACGCCGCCGAGATTGAGCGACGGATCACGAACGGTCACGGCCTGCTTGCCACCGGAGGCGTTAGCGTGTCGAATCTCTTCTCCGGTGATGCGGGGACCCGGTTCCTGACCATGAGCGACGCCCGCATCCCTCCGCGACGGACGCAGCGCTTTGCACTGTTCGCCACCACTCCCAGCGGGCTCGTTCGGTCGTTGGTGGTGACCACAAAGCAGATGGTCGTGGAGCTCTATCAGGGGCAGCGGCAACGTCAGCGCCACGTGCGACCTCGCGTCCGTCGCGGAGCCGTGTTCGCGCTGCAGCGGGCGGTGACAACCGCATTGCTCCGGGACCCGACCGTGGCGATCGTCACCGAGCAGATCGCGCGCGGTGCTCACATCATCTACGCCGACTTTGTGAATTACGACGAGGTGGCACATCATGCCGGGCCGAGCCGGCCCGAGTCGATGCAGGCTTTGGAGGGCTTCGACCGCCTGGTTCAGTTCTTCACCGACGTGGTCTGGGAGACGGGACGGGCCTATGAGATTGCGATCGTGTCGGACCACGGTCAATCGCAGGGCGCCACCTTTGCGCAGCGCTGCGGTCAGACCCTCGAGAAGGTGGTCGCAGGCTTGACTGCGGAGCCCGCCATGCGGCCCCACGCGAGGCAGCCGATCAGGATCAGCGCCGAACTGGCGCCCGCCGAACGCTGGGGACCGGCAAACCTCCTTCTCACCGGAGTCGCACGATCCGAGGGCGCTGCTGCTCGCGCGGTGACGCGGTCACGCGCGGGGGAGGGTCCTGACCCGGAGATCACCGTCGGTCCACCCCGGACGAGCATTCCGGCAACGCCGGCTCACGAGGCGTCCCTTGTGATCACAGCAGCGGGAAGCCTGGCTCATGTGTATCTTCGCGACGTCCCGGGCCGGGCAAGTCGCGAGGCGATCGACGCGCTCTATCCACGCCTGATCGAAGGGTTGGCGCGCCACCCGCATGTCGGTGCGGTGATGGTTCGCTCGACCTCGATCGGGGAGACCCCCGTGGTCCTTGGCGCCACCGGGTGGCGGATGCTCACGCCGGACGGTGCGGTCGGCGGGGAGGGCGGAGATCCGATGGCAGTTTTCGGGGCCGGCGCCGCCGCCGATCTCTGTGCGCTCGATCAGCGCCATCACGTGGGCGATCTTGTGCTGCTGGGTCAGTTCGATCCCGCGACCGAGGAAGTTGCCGCGTTCGAGGAACTGGTCGGCTCTCACGGAGGGCTCGGCGGCGGTCAGACCGGAGCCGTGATCGTGCACCCGTCGTCGTGGCCGGTGCCAGGCGAAGCGGAGTTGCGAGGCGCCGACGTGTACGAACTGTTGCGCCGTCGAGCTTCTGCTCGGTCTCGCGGGGAAAGCAGGTGAGCGCCGACACGTCGATCACCTGGTGGGGACACGCGACTACGACAATCGCGCTGGCCGGGCGACGCGTTCTCACCGACCCGGTGCTGACCCGGCGGCTCGCTCACCTGACCCGCATCGGCGGACCGGTTCCAGGCGTGGATGCATTGCGAGCCGACGTGGTGGTGATATCGCACCTGCACTTCGACCATCTGGACATTCGATCGCTCCGGGCGTTGGGTCCCGGCACACGGATCGTCGCGCCGAAAGGCACGGCTCGTGCGTTGAGGCGCTCGGCGGCGGACCTGGCCGGCCGCGTGGAGGAGGTCCGTGACGGCGACGTCGTCTCGGTCGCGGGACTGCACGTGCGCGCGGTGCCGGCCGCACACGATGGGCGGCGTTCACCGATCTCGCGATACAGCGCACCCGCCCTCGGGTTCATCATCGAGGACGGCGCAGCCGGAGGTCCGACACGAGTGTGGTTCGCAGGGGACACGGGCCTCTTCGCCGGCATGGCGGACTTCGCTCCCGTCGACGTGGCCGTTGTTCCAGTCAGCGGGTGGGGTCCGACGCTCGGCGGATCGCACCTTGATCCGGAGCAAGCCGCCGAGGCGGTGCGCCGGGTCGGTGCCCGCGACGCCGTGCCCGTTCACTACGGAACACTCTGGCCCTGGGGCCTCCGGCATGTCCACCCGGCAAGCTTCAGGCGCAGATTCACCGATCCGGGTACCAGGTTCGCGGCCGAGCTGGCCAGGAGCTGCCCTGGCGCGTCGGCGCACGTGATCGGCCACGGTGAGACGGTGACGATGAGAAGGTCTCGTTCGTGAGCGCGGCCGGGCTCGGCTTCGGGTATCTGATCGGTCTGTTCGTGGTGGTCGCCGCCGGAGGTGTCGTACCGGTCGTGCCGACCGGTGCCGCGGTGAGTGCCGCTGCCGCGCTCGCCGGGAAGGACACCCCGCTCCTCGTCCTTGCGGTCATCGCCCTCGGGGCGGCGGGTGCGTATGTCGGCGATCTGGCCATCTATGGCGTGCTGCGTCTCGAAAGTCGCCGCGTCGCTCACGGGTCGGGCCCGCTCACGAGGTGGCTGCGCAAGCCCCGTCAGGAAGAGGCAATCGAGCGAGTTGAGCACCGGGTACAGCGACACGAGCTGCGCACGTTGCTGCTGTCACGACTGGTCCCGGGGGGACAGACACCGGTCCTCATTGCGGCGGCGCTCGGCGGATACCCGTGGCATCGATACGTCGTGGCCGACATCGGAGCAGCGACTCTGTGGGCCGCGATGTACGCCGCGACGGGGCTCGCCGGTCGTGCGGTCTTCCGCGAGCCATGGGAAGGCGTCGCGGCCGGCATCGCGCTTGTGATCCTGATCAGTGTTGCCGCCGGCGTGTGGACTCACCTGCGACATCGCCCGGTCACGTCGCCGTCTGAGAGCTGACCACCTCACCGAACTCGGCGAGGGGGCGGAAAGGGATCGGTTCAGCCTTTGTGAGCAGGGACGACCAGGACCGGGCACGGCGCGATCTGGAGGAGGCGGTGCGCGACACTCCCCAACAGAAGTCCCTTGAGCGGTCCGCTTCCGACACTGCCGAGAATAATGAGGTCCGCCTGTGCTGCTGCGGCGGCGTCGGCGATCGCATGCGCGGGTCCGCTGACCGTCACCTGATGGACTTCAAAATCTGCTTCCACGCCATCAGCGTTCAGCGCGGCTACCTGATCGCGGATCCTCGCCTTGGTCTCAGGCTCGAGCGCCTGGACGTGCTGAGCTCCACCGTGACCCGGCACCAGCTCATCGACAAAGACGACGATGAGCCGCGCTTTCTGGTCGATCGCAAGATCTTTCGCGAACGCGATTGCGAGGTCTCCGGGACCTGATCCGTCGGTGGCGACCACCACTACCTTGAACATCTGACACCTCGAGTGAAGGGGGTCACCGAGTTTAGCCCCCAGGATGGTGTGCGAGTCCGGCGCACGGGTGGCACAGCCGCGGTGCAGTCAGACCAGTGCTGCGGCAGGTAAATCGGTGAACTTCTCCGGCGGGGCTAGGATGGGCCAATGGAAACCGGTTCGTTGATCCTCGGAGATCGAACCGGAGACGGCGGGCTGGATGTCGCCGGGGGCGATGTCGGGAATGCGGTCCCCGCACAGCCGCTGCCGCGGAGTGGCCCCGCGCACGAGCTCGCTGTTGAGGTCCGCGGTCTGGTGAAGTCGTACAACGGCACGCAGGCGGTCCGAGGAATCGACCTCGCCATCCGCCGCGGCGAGGTGTTCGCGCTACTCGGCCCGAATGGAGCGGGAAAAACAACGACGGTTGAGATTCTCGAGGGATACCGGACCCGCGATGACGGCGAGGTCAGCGTCCTCGGAGTGGATCCCGGCCACGAAAGGGCGAAGCTCAAGAGCCGCATCGGGATTGTCCTGCAATCCACCGGGATGGATCGGTATCTCACGGTACGCGAGACGATCGCGATGTATGCCACGTTCTACGCGCATCCGAGGCCGGTTGATGAGGTGATCCACCTGGTCGGTCTCGAAGAGAAGAGCACGACACGAGTCTCCAGGCTTTCCGGCGGCCAGCAGCGGCGCCTCGATGTCGCGATTGCGCTGGTCGCGAATCCGGAGCTCCTGTTCCTCGACGAGCCGACCACGGGGTTCGATCCCTCCGCGCGTCACGAGGCGTGGGAGGTCATCAGGAGCCTGGCAACGCTCGGGATGACCGTTGTGCTCACAACCCACTACATGGACGAGGCACAGTTCCTTGCCGATCGGGTCGCGGTTGTGGTTGATGGCCGGATCGTCGCCGAGGGGCCGCCCGCGTCCATCGGCGGTCGTGACGTGGCGAATGCGCGGATTCGATATCGTTCGCCGACGGGCGCGACGCCGCCAGACGGTCTGCATGCGCCCGCCGGGCCGGACGGCTACATCGTGATACAGCCGCGGGATGTCGTGCAGGCATTGCACCAGCTCACCGGCTGGGCCATCGACCATGGAATGGCCCTCGAGGGCCTGCAGGTGACGAGGCTGTCGCTCGAAGAGGTGTACCTCTCGCTGACCGGCGCGCCGTCCGGTAACCCCGACCGTCCTCCGGGACCGGATGGGAATCAGCAAGGACCTGCACGATGAGCACCGCGACGATGACCCTTTCGCAGCTGCGCTATGTCAACAAGGCCTATTGGCGCAATCCGGCTGCGGCGTTCTTCGCCGTCGCCTATCCGCTCATGTTCCTGGTGATCTTCACCTCGATCTTCCGAAACTCGGACGTTCTGTTCGACGGGAAGACGGTGAACGAGGCCACGTACTACGTGCCGTGCATGGCCGCGCTCGCCGTGATCACCGTCTGCTTCAACAACATCGCAGTTGCGATCACGTTCCAGCGGGACTCCGGCGTGCTCAAGCGCATCAACGGGACGCCGCTCTCGAGTGCGGTGTTCTTCGGTGCGCGGATACTGCACGCCGTGCTCGTGTCGGTGCTGCTCGTCGTCATCACGGCGGCCTTCGGGCATATCTTCTACAACGCCGGGATTCCGACCGGACTCGCACTGGTGCGAACGCTCATCATGCTCGCCGTCGGTGCCGCCGCTTTCTGTGCGCTCGGCTTCGCCATCTCGTCGGTCATCCCGAATGCCGATGCCTCCCTCCCCATCGTGAACGCGGTCATTCTTCCGCTGCTCTTCCTCTCGGGGGTCTTCATCCCACTCATCGACGCCCCGGCGTGGATGGTATGGGTGGGAAGAGTTTTTCCGATCAGCCACTTCCTCTCCGGCATGCAATCCGGGTTTCTCGGATCTGCCTTCAGCTGGACGGATGTCCTGGTGCTGGTTGCCTGGGCAGTCGGCGGGCTCCTGTTCGCGATCCGCTTCTTCCGCTGGGAGCCGCGCACCGACTGAACCGGCAACGGTTCAATGGCTGCTCTCACGGTCGTGCGCGATCGTGACCTCAACGACTCACGCGCGCCATGCGGATCGACGCCCGGGGTCCGAACACTCGGGTCACCCATGGGAAGGCGCGCGTTTCTCCTGCTCGTCGCGATCGTGGCCGTTGTGGGGACGGTCAATCTCGTTGTGCTCGTCACAGCGCCACTGCAACGACAGACCGTCATCGTCGACGACCTCTCCGAAACGCTGTCCGCGCTGCTGGCGGCGGCTGCCTGCCTGTATACCGCGGTCCGGGGACACGGGCGCACGCGGCAGGCCTGGGCCCTCATCGGCATCGGTGCGCTCCTCTGGGGACTTGGCCAGGTGGCGTGGAGCTATCAGGAGATCGTCCTCTCGCTGAGCCCGGCCAACCTCTTTCCGTCATATCCCGACCTCGGTTACCTGCTCTCCGTCCCGTTCGCGATCCTGGGGCTGCTGCGCCTTCCCGGTGCTCCGACCGCCCCTGGAGCTCGCGTCCGCGCGGTGCTCGACGGGCTGCTCATCGCCGGCGCGCTGCTCTTCATCAGCTGGGACGTCGTGCTCGGTCCCGTCTATGCCGCGTCGGCAACCGACGCGTTCTCGCAGATCGTCGGCCTTGCCTACCCCATCAGCGATATCGCGATGATCACGATCGTCGTGCTCACGCTGTCGCGTCTGCGAGTTGGTCAGCGCCTGCCTCTGATGCTGCTCGCCTGCGGTGTCATGCTCAACGCCTTCGCCGACAGCTCGTTCGCCTTTCTCACCACGGTGCAGAACTACACGTCGGTGAACTTCCCAGACCTGGGGTGGACCATGGGCTACGCGCTCATCGGACTGGCCGCTGTGCGCACACTGGGAATCTCCGCGCACCGCGAGGAGGGAGACGTGCGGCAGCCCCGGTGGACGCTGTTGCTCCCGTACTGCACGGTTGCGGCTGCCGGCGTCGCCGCGGTGGGGACCGAGTTTGTCGTCGGATCTCTCAGCCGTGTGCTGGAGTGGGATCTCATCCTCACGATCAGCGTGGTGCTGGTGAGACAGTTCCTTTTTGTTCGCGAGACACGCTCTCTGAACGAAGAGGTCGCGCGGAAGAATGACGATCTCGACATTCAGGTTCGTGAGCGCACCGGAGCGCTTGTCGACAGTCTCGAGGATCTGCATCGCTCCAACGACGAGCGAACCAGGCTTCTGCTGCGCCTGGTGATGGTTCAGGAAGAGGAACGGCAGCGCATCGCCGGGGTCATCCACGACGACATGCTGCAGTCGATGATCGCCGCGAAAATGCGGATGTTCCTCCTGCATGGAGACGGCGACGCCGACGATGTGACCGCGACCGCCATCGAGACGTCCATCGAGGGCGCGATCGTGCGCATGCGCGGCATGCTGACCGACCTCCATCCCCACATCCTGGAGCTCGGTCTGCTGACGGCGATCGAGCAGTCGGTCGCGGAGTTCAACGAGGAGGGCGGCCTTGCGGTGAGGCTGCGAAACGAGTCGACGGGCGACCCATCGCCGATCGTCGCCACGACCCTGTATCGCATCGTCCGTGAAGCCCTCACCAACGCGAACAAGCATGCGCGTGGAGCCACCGTCGCCCTGCTCCTGCAGGGGAATGTTGCCCGCGGATTCGGCGCGCGCATCAGCGACAACGGACCGGGATTCATGCCTCGCGGTGACGGGAGGTCGCCACACGGGCACCTCGGCCTCAGCTCGATGCACGAGCGTGCCGAGGCGCTGGGAGGATGGGTGCGTGTGGAGAGCGCCGAGGGGAAGGGAACCACGATCGAACTCTGGTTGCCGCAAAAGCCGGGAGTCGTCCCGGAGATGCCCGCGGCATGACGGTCTCGTGACGGAATCGCGCGAGGCGAAAGAACGCCGCGCCGAAGTCCAGAGTGGGTGTTGATGAACGGCACACCGCTGCGCGTGGTAATCGTCGACGACAGCGGTGAGGTCCTCTCTGCTCTCGGACCCATCATCGACAGGCAGATGGACATGGAGGTGGTGGGTGTGGCGTCCTGCGTCGATGACGGCGTCGCGCTCGTGAAGCGATACCTGCCGGATGTCGTTGTCCTCGACGTCAACATGCCTGATGGTGGAGGCCTTCGCGCTGCACGAGAGATGGTGGTCGTGGCGCCCGGCGCGCGCCTCGTGGCCTTCTCGGCATTCGACAAGACTTCTGATTCGCCGGGCAATGACCGTGGCCGGGGTGTCGGCATACGTCTCGAAATCCGGTGACATCCGCGACCTCCTCCAGGCCATTCGAGCCGGAAGGAATGTCGACGCCCTGACGAGAGACTGAGGTCTCACGGAAGCGAGCTACGGGTCCTTCGGCTCTAGTCTGCCCGCAGTGCCCGCCTGAGAATTGGGAAATACACAGTCCCCGTTCGCGAGGCTCACAGAATGCGAGACGCTCCCATATCCCCTGCAGGTCAGTCAGCTGCGCTGAGTGACGTGAGGATCGACGCAGGGCTGACATTCGTGGAGATCCTCAAGGCGCAGCGCGCAGCGCGGAGCGCCGTCGACAGCGGGACCGCCGGCGAGGGTGCAGCTCCGTGGTGTGAGGACGTCCCGAACCTGTACACCCAGCCGGCGGTCGCGCCGGCCGAGGGCGATCGACTGGACGCCGAGCGGTCCGGTGAGGTGAGCTACGGCGATGCGAGGCGCCGGACCAAGCCCCGCATGGTGGGTCAGGGCATGCTCGAGTACGCCCTCGTCGTCATCCTGGTCGCAATCGTGGTGATCGTGCTGCTCGGCACCGTCGGTCACCAGGCGCAGGACGTCTTCTCGAACCTGAGCCACGGGCTGGCAACATAGCTTCTGCCTCGGTCGCCCCGGACCGCTCGCGGCCCGCTAGTGGGCAACCATCACGCCCATCTTCGCGGTGTGGATAAGCTTGTTCGAGACGCTCCCGACGAGCATGCCGGTGAGGCTGGACAGCCCACGGCTGCCGACGATGATCAGGTCCGCGCCGGTCTCATCGGCGACCTCGAGGATCTTGCGGGGAACGTCGCGGGTGGCCGACTGGAGCAGGTGACCATTCGCATCGATCCCGCTCTCCTTGAGCTGTGCGAGCGCCGAGGCGACCACCGCACGAGCCTCATCCGCTGATTCCAGATCGGGGGCCACGCTCGCCTTTGCGGGAATCACGTCGTGTTCGTGCACGTGCACCACGTCGACCTGTGAGCCGGCCTTCGCGGCCAAACCAGCCGCGGCCCGCACCGCCGCCTGCGAATACTCTGAACCGTCAACCGCGACAACGATCTTTTCGAACATCCGAGCCTTGCCTCCGTTTCTCTTTCAAGACGGCCCGGGCTGACCGTCGGTGGCTCCATCTTCGTCTTTCCGCCATTGCGGTCACAAGGGGCGAAGGTCATCGTGTGCGATCGGCCCGGCGGTCTCAAGACTCGTGACGAATGCCTCTGTCGGGACCACCGGTCGATAGCGCAAGAATGGGGCACGATCATGACGGCCAACACCACCGACGAACTCCTGATACACGACCCCGAACCACTGCTGACGGAGCGCCAGACAGTCATGGGGCCTGTCCACGAGCGGACGCTGGTCGAGATGTATCGGCGTCAGATCGAACTTCGCGGTGACGGCGCCGCGATGCTGCAGCGGGTGGACGGCCGCTGGGTGACGCTGAGCTGGACCGAGTACGCGGCCCAGGCGCGAGCGCTGGCGGCATTTCTCGTCAAGGACGGGTTGACCCACGGCGATCACGTCGCCATCTGGACCTTCAACCGGCCCGAGTTCGTGATCACGAGCACCGCAACGTTGCTTGCGGGCGGAGCAACCGCACCCCTGTACCAGACTCTCAGCGCTGACGAGGCCGGGTATGTGCTTGCGCACTCGGAAGCGCCGATCGCTGTTGTCGAGAACAGCGAGGTGCTTGCGCGGGTGCTGTCAATACGCAGCCGTCTGCCCGCTCTGCGCCGAATCGTGCTCATCGAAGGGAGCCCGGAGTTGGCGGAGCCAGGTCTGGTGATCACGTGGACCGACGCCATGGAGCAGGGGAACGCCGCCCTCGCCGAGGTCGGTCAGGAGCTTGACAGCCGCAGCGAGCGCATTCGTGGCAGTGACGTTGCCACGCTCGTGTACACGAGTGGCACCACCGGCCCGCCGAAGGCGGTGATGGCGACCCACCAGAACCTCATTGCAGCGATCGACAGCCTGGGACCACTAGTGCGGTTGTCCCCCGACGATCGGGTGCTCAGCTATCTCCCGCTCGCACATATCCTCGAACGTCTCAACAGTGAGATCCGCCTGTATGCGGTCGGCAGCCCCGTCTGGTTCGCGCCGGCGATGACGGAGATGCCGCGTGACATTCACGAGATCAGGCCAACCTGCTTCGTGGGTGTGCCACGGGTGTGGGAGAAGATGGCCTCGACCATCAATGCGGCGATCGATGCCATGCCCTCCACACGGCGGCGGATGGCGCGGTGGGCGATCCGGGCGGGTGAGCATGCGGTCGATCGACGCCAGGCGGGGATGGCGCTCACGGTGCCGCAGCGTCTGCGCCTCGGGCTTGCGAATCGTCTCGTGCTCCGCCGCATCCGAACGGAGACGGGACTTGATCGTGCGCACACCCTGATCACGGGCGCGGCGCCGATCGGCACGCCGCTGTTGCGTTTCTTCCACGCCCTCGGCCTCGAGGTGCTCGAAGGCTACGGGATGAGCGAGAACATGACCGTGACCACGTTGAACCGTCACGGGCATGCGCGAATCGGCTCCGTGGGCCAGGTTGTCCCGGGGGTGGAGGTCCGCATCGCGGCTGATGGCGAGATCCTGATGCGCGGCGATGTCGTCTTCGCCGGCTACTACAAGGATGCGGCCGCCTATGCCGCGACCCTGGAGGATGGATGGCTGCACACCGGTGATATCGGCGACCTCGATACCGACGGATTCCTCCGCATCACGGACCGGAAGAAGGACCTGATCATCACGGCCGGCGGGAAGAACATCTCACCGAGCAACATCGAGAACGCGCTGCGCAACCATCTGATCGCGAACGCGGTCGTCATCGGTGACCGGCGGCCGTATCTCTCAGCGCTCCTCGCGCTCGATCCGACGGGACTCGCCGAGTTTGCGGCAGAGCACAATCTCGTGGGTGAGGCTCTGAGCCTCATGTCCCATCCAGTCGTGCTCGACGCGGTGCGCCGCTGGGTGGACACGGTGAACGAGAACCTCGCCAACGTCGAGAAGGTCCGGCGGTGGGTGTTGCTGCCACGCGACTTCAGCGTCGGCATCGAGCTCACGCCGACGTTCAAGGTGCGACGCAAGGTGGTGGGTGAGCGCTACGCGGAGCAGATCGAGCGGCTGTACGGCCCATCCACCGAAGGCTGATCGCCCTCCAGGCACCGTCGACGTCGACGAGTTCGACAGCAACGAGAGGATTACGCCCGCAGTCTCAGGTCGTCGCGGCGGACGTGGACCACACCCGTGACCGCGACGGCCGCGGTGACGACACTCGCGGCTTCCTGTGCCGAGTCGACAACGCCGGTCAGCGACACCACGCCGTCGATCACACCGACCTCGATGGCACCGGGTGCGACGCCCGCTGCCGAGCGCGCGATGCTCGCCAGGACGTCGCCCCTGATGTCCTCATCCCACCGAAGGAACACCTTCAGGAGATCGCCGCGGCTGACGATGCCGACAACCTTCCCGGCACCGTCGACAACGGGGAGGCTCTTCACGTTTCGAGCCAGCAGCGTTCGGGCGGCAGTAGGGACGAGATCGCCGGCGGCCGCGGTCGCCACCGGCGACGACATGAGCTCACCGACCACCTCGGCATCGACTCGTTTGCTCATGAAGTCACTCTCCGAGAGGATCCCCACGAGCGTCCCGTCCACGCCGATGACCGGGAGGGCACCGATGCCCTTGCTGTTCATGACCCGAACCGCCTCCTTGATCGGCGTCGACGTCGAAACCGTGGCGACGTCCGTGGTCATGACCTCGTCGACCCTGAAGCGACGTGTCGGATCGTGTGCGCTGGTCATCGGGATTCCATCGTGGTTCCGAGGCGGTCGTCGTGTGCTGCCGGAACAACGAGCACCGGCGTGTGTCCTGAATGAACGATCTTCGTGGAGACGCTGCCGAGGAAGAGGCGGCGCACGCCCCCCAGCCCGCGTGTGCCGACCACAACCAGGTTCGGCCCGGTCTGGCCGCTCCCCCGCGCCAGCAGCGCATCCGCCGGATCGCCGAACGCGGTTGCCGCAACGACGGCATGACCGGTGACATGCTCGAGGCTTTCCGCCAGGACGTCCAGCTGCTCGTGCTCGGCGGTGGCCCCCCCGTCGAGGTTGAAGTAATGGGCGGTCGGCGCCATCGGATCGGGCACTACCTCGAGCAGCTCCACAACCGTGTCGGCGTAGAGGCTCCCGATTGAGGCTGCCATCAGCGCTGCCCGCTTCGACTCTGGCGAACGGTCGACGCCGACGATCACCTGCGCCGGCGGCCACGCTGCCGCCCCACCACGAACGATCAGCACCGGCCGGTGGGAGGTGTGCAGGACGGTCGTCGAGACGCTCCCGGTGAGCAGGCGGTGGAGGCCGCCGATGTCGCGGCTGCCGACAACGATGAGATCGGCGTCCAGCTCGTCGGCAACCCTCTCGATCACGTCGAAGACGGGACCGCGACCCGTGTGCAGGCCGCTCACCTGGCCACCGTATCCCTCCACGCGAGCCTGCTCCCGCTTGAGCACCGAACGGGCGCCTTCCTCGAAGGGGTCCACCGGTTCCTCGGGTCCGAGGTACGCGGAGTATGCGTAGACGGCCGACGGCGGGAGGTTGTAGGCGTTGACCAGATGCAACTCCGCCCCGGAACGTCTGGCCAGGTCGGACGCGGCGATCAGCGCCACATGCGCGTCGGGGGAGGCGTCGGTGGCGACGAGTATCGAGCGGTACTTGATCGCGTGCGTGCTGCCCGCGGGCATCGCGATGACGTTCATGGTGCAAACCTCTTCAACGGTCGGGTGGTGCTCTCCTCAGGGAAACAGGTCGCGGCCGCCGGAACAAGGGCCGATGGTCATCAGGTGTCCGGGTCATCCGATAGGGAGCACCGGCACCCGCGACGTCGTGTCCGAGGTCCCGCCAACGTCACGACATTCGGCCCTGTACACCCGCCGAGCGCCGGAGCACGCTCTGGAGCATGAAGCCTGATCGCTCGTTCGTGATGGTCGACCCGGTGACCGACGAAGTGCTCGCGGAGTGCGCGGGGCCAGACGCAGATGGTAGGTGCCCGGTCAGTGACCGCCCGCCGTACATGTGCGCCGGCCTCCGCCTCATCGCGAGAGAGGAAGGGCCGGGGAACGGCGCCTCGTTCATGGTCACCGAGATGCAGCGGGGCCGCTGCCCCGTGGCCTTCAGCGTGCACGCCTCGGAAGAGGTCTGAGCTCGTCGCTTCCGCCTCGGGGTTCGCGGATCAGACCGCGGGGGCGAGCGTATTCGCGAACTGACTCGTGTACAGCTCGTAGTAGAAGCCACGCTGCTGCAGCAGGTGTTCGTGATCACCCTGCTCGACAATCCGTCCGGCGTTCATGACGACGATCGAGTCCGCGTTTCTGATCGTCGAGAGCCGATGCGCGATCACAAAGCTCGTCCGTCCGGTGCGCAGGCGCGCCATTGCCTCCTGAATCAGGACCTCGGTGCGAGTGTCGACGTTGCTCGTGGCTTCGTCAAGGATGAGGATGGCAGGGTCGGCGAGAAAGGCGCGGGCGATGGTGAGGAGCTGACGCTGACCCGAGGAGATGTTGGACGCGTCGCCGTCGAGCTGGGTCTCGTATCCCTCCGGGAGTGTGTGGACGAACTGGTCCACGTACGCTGCGGTGCCGGCCGCAACGATCTCGGATGTGCTTGCGCCCTCCTTGCCATATGCGATGTTGTCGTGGATGGTGCCGGCAAAGAGCCAGGTATCCTGGAGGACCATGCCGAACAGGCTGCGCAGGCGCTCGCGCGGCAGCGTGTTGATGTCGATGCCGTCGATGCGGATGCGACCGGAGTCGATGTCGTAGAAGCGCATGAGCAGGTTGACGATGGTCGTCTTCCCGGCTCCGGTCGGACCCACGATCGCGATGGTCTGGCCCGGCTGCACGTCGAGGGTGAAATCGTCGATGAGCGGCGTCTCGGGCTCGTAGCGGAACGACACATGCTCGAGGCTCACGTGCCCGGCGGGTGACGTGATGCTCGGTGCGGCGACGGGATCCGGCAGCTCCTCGCCGGCGGCGAGAAACTCGAAGACGCGCTCTGCGGAGGCGAGCCCGGACTGCAGCAGGTTCATCTGGCCGGCGATCTGCGTGATCGGCATCGTGAACTGGCGCGAATACTGGATGAACGCCTGGATGTCACCGAGGGTCATCAGTCCCGATGCGACCCGGTAGCCTCCGATCACCGCGATCGCGACGTAGTTGAGGTTGGCGAGCAGCTGCATCGCGGGCTGGATGACGCCCGAGAGGAACTGCGCGCGGAAGCTCGCCTTGTAGAGCTTCTGATTCTCCCGGTTGAAATCGTCCATGGTCTGCCTGCTGCGGCCGAAGACCTGGACGAGCGCGTGGCCCGTGTGCGTCTGTTCAACATGAGCGTTGACCGCGCCGGTCGACTCCCATTGAGCGGTGAACTCCCTCTGGGAACGCTTCGCGATGACCAGCGTCACACCGATCGACAGCGGCACGGTGATCAGCGAGATGACCGCCAGGAGCGGGCTGATCCAGAGCATCATCGCGAGGACGCCGACGATGGTGAGCACCGATGTCAGCAGCTGGCTGAGCCCTTGCTGCAGCGTCGTGGCGACGTTGTCGATGTCGTTGGTAACCCGGCTGAGCAGGTCGCCGTGGGGGTGGCTGTCGAAATAGTGCAGCGGCAGCCGGGTCATCTTGGCCTCCACGTCACGGCGCATCGCGTAGACGGTTCGCTGTGCCACGCCGGCCATCAGGTATCCCTGACTCCAGCTGAAGAGCGCTCCGAGCAGATAGAGCAGAGCGACGAAGCCGAGGATCACGCCCAGCTGCGAAAAGTCGATACCCCGGCCTGGGATAACGTCCATGCCCGACAGCAGTTGCGCGAGCTGCCCCTGGCCGTGGGCGTGCAGTTGCGCGATCACCTCGGCCTTCGTCATCCCGGCAGGGAGCCCCTTGCCGACGACGCCGTTGAAGATCACGTTCGTCGCGCTCCCGATGAGACGCGGGGCGATGACCGTGAAGGCGATGCCCGTCGAGGTCAGGATCGCGGCAAGCGCGATGCGCCGCGAGTCAGGGCGAAGGCGTCCCGTCAACTGGCGAAGCGTCCTCCCGGGGTGTCGCGTGGTTGCAGGGGGACCGCCCGCGCGACCAACGGGTCCGAATCCGCCTCCGGGCCGACCGCCCATCGGGCCGCGCGCCATCATGCTGCGGCCTCCCCAAGCTGCGAGGCCACGATCTCGCGATAGGGTGCGCAACTGGTGAGGAGCTCCCGGTGCGTCCCGGCGCCGGCGACGCGTCCGCCGTCGAGGACGATGATCCGGTCCGCGCTGAGGATGGTGCTCACCCGCTGCGCGACGATCACGACCACCGCGTTGTGCGTCTCCGATGCAAGCGCCGCGCGAAGGTTCGCATCGGTGGTCGCATCGAGCGCCGAGAAGCAATCGTCGAACAGATAGACACGCGGCCGCTTCACCAGTGCGCGCGCGATCGCGATTCGCTGCCGCTGTCCGCCCGAAACGTTGGTCCCGCCCTGATCGATGGGAGCACGCAGCTGCCCGGGCATTGCCGCAACGAAATCGCGCGCCTGGGCAATCTCCAGCGCCCTCCACAGATCCGCATCAGTCGCATCGGCGCTGCCGAAGCGAAGGTTGTCCGCCACCGTTCCGCCGAACAGATACGCCTGCTGGGGTACGAGCCCGATCTCGCCCCACAAGGATTCGAGCGAGCGATCCTTGACGTCGACGCCGTCGACGAGCAGCACCCCGGAGCCGACCTCGTAGAAACGGGGGATGAGGTTGAGGAGGGTCGTCTTGCCCGACCCGGTGCCGCCGATGATGGCTGTGGTCTCGCCCGGTCGGAGCGAGAAGGACAGGTCACGCAACACCGGCCGCTCGCCACCGGGATACGCGAACGTGACGTCGCGGAATTCGACCACGCCGCTCTGCGCTTTCGGTTCGACGATGTGCACGGGAGACACGATCGACGGCTCGAGGCGAACCACGTCATCGATGCGCTGCGCGCTTGCCTGTGCGCGTGGCACCAGGATCACCATCATCACCGCCATCAGGACGGACATCAGGATCTGCAGGATGTACGCCAGGAACGCCGTGAGGTTGCCGATCGGCATCTGGCCGCTGTCAACGAGGTGGCCGCCGAACCAGAGCACAGCGACGCTTGACAGGTTCATGACCACCATGAGCAGCGGCATCGCGAGCACGAAGATGCGGTTGACCCGCAGTGCCGTCGCGGTGAGATCGGCGTTGGCGGCGGCAAAGCGACGTTCCTCGTAGTCGCCGCGGACGAAAGCGCGGATGACTCGAACACCGGTGATCTGCTCGCGCAGCACCTGGTTGATCCGGTCGATCTTGATCTGCATCGACCGGAATAGCGGCACTGCAACAACGAGCATCGTGCCGATCACTGCGGCCATCAACGGAACGACGATCACAAGGAGCAGTGACAGCGTCACATCCTCTCGCAGCGCCATGATGATGCCGCCGATCATCATGATCGGAGCCGCGACGATCACGGTCAGGGCCATCTGCAGGAAGAGTTGGATCTGCTGCACATCGTTCGTGTTGCGAGTGATCAGTGACGGCGTCCCGAAGGTGTTCATGTCGCGCTCGGAGAAGCGCAGGACACGGCCGAAGACCAGTGCTCGCAGGTCGCGTCCCACCCCCATCGCCGTCCGCGAGGCCCAGTACACCGCGAAGATCGCGATCGCTCCCTGGATGCCGGTCACCGCGAGCATCACGCCGCCGGTCCGCCAGATGTAGGCGATGTCCCCTCGCGCGATACCGTTGTTGATGATGTCCGCGGTCAGGTTTGGCAGATACAGCCCAAGGATCGTCTGGATCACGATGAGCACGACGACAAGCGAAACCTGCCGCCAGTACGGCCGAAGCCGTGCGCCCAGGAGCCGGACTAAACTCATCGCTGACGGAGATCCGAGTGTGCTGGGCGCGCGGAAGCCTGATGCGACCGGTCATGAACGAGCCCCAGCGTGGTCACGTCGTTTCCGAGATCGATCCCGCGTCTGGAGTTCGCACGCATGGACACCCAACGATTCTCCTTCGGAACGGGCGACTGAGCCAGAGGACGAGGGCATCGCATCCTCGGGACCTTCGACCATCGGTCGCCGCGGCGGCGAACAGGCGCAGGATGAGCGAGGTCGCACGGAGCATGCTGCGACTCAGCGACATCGATTGAGCAGCAGGGAACGAGCATGGCTAGCGTCCTCCAGAGGTTCCGGCGGCTAGCGCCGCCGGGCGGTTCCATGGCGGGGATCGCGCCACCCGTGGACGCCGAGGTTGCCCGTGCTGCCGAGCTCGCTGCCGTCTTCGCAGCCCTGGATGCGGTGCAACGCGAAGCGGATGCGATCCTGGATGCTGCGCGTCTCGAAGCCGACCGTATTCGGACCGAGGCCGCCACGGATGCCGAGACAACGCTGACGCTCGCACGGCAGCGCGCGGCCGTCGAGAAGGCCAGGGCGACGGAGCAGCGGCTCGACGTTTCCGTAGCCGAGCGCGAGACGCTCACTGCACGGGCAACCCGCGAAGCCGCGACGATCACCCACGGTGCCGGCGCACATGCGGATCGCGTCGCCGAGGCGGTGATCAACCAGTTGCTCGCGTATGCCACGGCAGAGACTGTCAAGGCGTGAGCGGGGACTGGATCGCCGGCAGCGTGCGCGCCCACGGCCTCGCCGGAGGCGCGGATCGGGATGTGGCGCCGTCACTCGCGGCGTCGCGAGATCTCGAGTCTGCGATCACCGTGCTCAATAGAACGAGATGGGGGCGCGGCGTCGAACCGCAGAGTCCGCTCGTCCTCGTGGAGCGACGGGTCTTCGAGTCGCTGCTCTGGCAGTTGCGCATCCTCGCCGGCTGGTTGCCCTCGGAAGGGGTCGAGATGATTCGGAGCTGCGTCGCGTGGTTCGAGATTCGCAACGTCGAGGATCGATTCGCGCACTTCGCGGGTGCTGCGGCCCAGGCGCCGTTCGAGCTGGGCCGCCTCGGAATCGTCTCGCGGACCCTGCAATCAACCGGCAGTGGCGCCGACATCCGCCGCCTGCTCGCCGCATCCTCGTGGGGCGATCCCGGGGCTGAGGACGCCTACAGCGTTCGTATCTGGATGCGCCACCGGTGGCATCGAAGAGTCCGCGACGCGGCCCCTGAGCTGCGAGTCTGGGCGGACGCCGCGGCGTGGCTGTTCGCCACTCGGGAGCGCCTTGCCCATCGCCCCGGGGCCGACGTCCTCGCCACGGATCGTCCGCGACTCCCATCGAGTTGGGAGTGGGTGCGCGCAACGCCGTGGACCAGGGCGGATCTCTGGGGCGGTGAGGAACGTTGGTGGACGCAGCTGCAGGAGGAGGGAGCAGGTCTCCTCCACAGTCCTGTCGCGAGCGCCGGGCCGGTGCTCGGTGCCCTCGCAACACTGGCGGTGTCAGCGCACGAGATCGCGGCGGCGCTGGAGATCGCCGCCGCAGGCGGTGTCGTGGAGGCTCTCGATGCCACGGGCTGAAACGGGGGCGGTGCGCATGTCGCGTGTCGCAGTCATCGTTCCGGACGATCGGATGCGCGCGGGCCTGGTCGAGGTTGCGAGCTCCGGCTGTGTTGAGTTCGACCAGGCGCCGACGCAGCCGGACGACGAGATCGGCGAAGCGCTTCGCCGCGTTCCGACCGGAACCGGGTCGAGCGCGCCCGCGCTGAGCCGGGCTCCGAGTGACCCGCTCGAGCTCGAGCAGGCCGGGCGTCGAGATCTTCTCGTCGGAGAGCAGCAACTTCGCGCGTTGGCGGGCGGCGCCCTCCACCACGCGGGGGTCGCCGCCTGGCTCGGCTGGATGCCGGCCGAGGAGCGAGGCCATCTCTCGGAACGACTCGCGAGCGTCGGTGGGGCAGTTGTGGAGCTCCCCCGGCCACGCTGGGCAGACCCACCCACGCAACTGGCCGACAGCCTCGGCCGGGCTCGCTTTCATCTGCTCGTCGACAGCTACGGCGTGGTGCCGTACGCCGACGTGGATCCAACCGCGTTCGCCGCCGCCACCTACGTGCTCATGTTCGGGATCATGTTCGCCGACGCGGGCCATGGCGCGATCGTCGCGATACTCGGCATCGCCGCCCTGCTGCAGCGCCGCTGGCTGAGCCTGCGCTCCGCGTGGCTGCTGATCACCGCGTGCGGGATCTCCGCGTGCGTCTTCGGAGTCGTCTTCGGCGAGTTCTTCGGTCCGACCGGTGTCGTGCGACCACTCTGGATACGTCCACTCGACGACCCGGAGCTGTTGTTGCTCGCCGCAGTCGTGTTCGGTGCACTGCTGACGACGGCGAGCTATGCCGTGGGCACGCTGAATCGCTATCGCGAGGGAGGATGGGGTCGCGCGCTCGTCGCTTCCTCGGGGGTCGCCGGCTTCGCGATCTTCGCCGCGGTTGCCAGCCTTGTCACCGGACTCGTCGCGGGTCAGATCGCGCTGGTCGTGGCAGGGGGCGTGACCCTGGCATTCGGGCTCGCCCTTCTGGCGCTGGGCCTGCGACGTGAAGCGGGCGGTGGCGGCGGCGCGACCGCCGAGGTCGTCGTCGGGATGTTCGACACCGTCATCAGGGTCGGCACCAATCTCGTCTCCTTCGCGAGGCTCGCGGCCTTCGGACTCGTGCACGCGGCGATCGAGGGGCTTGTCTGGACCACGACGGCATCGCTCGCCGGGCGTGGCGCGTGGGCTGTCGTCGGCGTCGTGGTGTTCGCGATCGGCAACGCTGTAGCCTTCGGTCTCGAAGGCCTGGTCGTGGGCATTCAGGCCCTGCGCCTGGAGTACTACGAGCTGTTCTCTCGCGTGTTCGTCGGCGAAGGGCGCCGGTTTCACCCCTGGCACCCTGCAATCGTGGAGGCTTGAAGCAATGACGGCGACGATCGTTCTCTGCCTGGTGGGCCTCGTCCTCGCCACCGGATCCGGGGTGGGAGCGAGCGTTCTCCTGCGGACCAGTCCACGGCTCGCCGCCGCGGCGCTCGGAGCGACGTGCCTCGTCATCCTTGTCGTTGTTGCTGTCATCATCGGCCACATCTCATCCGGGGGCGGCGGAGCGCTGGCGATACAGCTCACCGCGGCGAGCTCGGCCGACACGTCGGGGGCGTTCATCGGAGCGGCGATCGCGGTGGCCGGCTCATCGATCGGCGCCGGCATTGCCGTCGCGTACACGGGGTCCGCCGCGCTCGCGGCCATCAGCGAGAAGCCGGAGCTCTTCGGCCGGGCAATGGTGTTCGTCGGCCTGTCGGAGGGGATCGCGATCTACGGCCTCGTGATCGCCCTGCTCCTCATCGGCAAGACATGAGCCGCGTCGTGGCGATCGGCGAGGAGCAGCGCGTCGCGCCGTTCGCCATGGTCGGAGTCGCCGTCATCGCCGTCGACGAGGCTGCCGCGGTGAGCGGAGCCTGGTCATCGCTCGGCGATGACGTCGGCCTGGTCATCCTGACCAGGCGCGCAGCCACGGCACTCGGGCCCGCGCTTCGAAGCGCCGCGGGTCCGCTCTGGACGGTGATGCCATAGCCGATCTCACCCCGCTGCGCACGAGCCTGCTCGCGGATGCGTCGGGCCGGGCTGCGGCGTTGCTCGCGGAAGCCGGGTCAGAAGCGGCAGCCACTCGAGCGTCGGCCGACGCGGAGGCACAACGACTCATCGATGCGGCTCGCGATGAAGGCCGTCTCGCGGCAGAGTCGATCGCACGGTCCGAGCGGCTGACGTCCGCCCGAAAGGCTCGTGCGCTCGTTCTCGATGCGCGGAACGCCCGCGAGCACAGGGCTCGTGACGCTGCGGTGACCGCTGCGGTCGCCTTCCGGGGACGCCCGGAGTACAGCCGGCTCCTCGACGCGCTCGAGGCCGAGGCGCGGCGCCGTCTCGGCGCAGACGCAGTGATCGACCGCGATCCGCCACAGGGTGGGGGAGTACGCGCCGTCCGCGGATCCCGCAGCCTCGACTACTCGCTCCCGTCACTGGCTGAACGCGCCGTGACACTTGCGCTGCCGCGGGTCGAGCAACGCCCGCGCGCGGCGAAGCGAACGGCGGCGTCACGTCGATGACGGATGCGGTCATGACCGTGCAGACCGGGCGCGTTCGTAGCGTGAACGGGCCGGTGGTTCAGGTGGTCGGCCTCGAGGGCGTCGCGATGTTCGACGTCATCGCCATCGGAACGGCGGGTCTCGCGGGCGAGATCGTCGGCATCGACGGTGACGTGGCCACGGCACAGGTGTACGAGTACGACGGCGGCCTGAGACCCGGCGATCCGGTCAGCAGCAATGGCGAGCCGCTCTCGATCACGCTCGGTCCGGGATTGCTCGGCCGCGTCTTCGACGGCATCCTCCGGCCGCTCGACGCCGCCGTCCCGTGGCTTGCCGCCGGGCGCGCTCCAGCGACCGATGGCGCGGCGTGGCACTTCGTCCCGACGACGTCCGTCGGAGAACACCTCGAAGCGGGCGCGATGCTCGGGTCTGTCGTGGAAGGGACGCATTTCGAGCACCGCATCCTCGTGCCCCCGGGGATCCGCGGCACCGTCACATGGCTTGCGGCCGAGAGCTCGTGCCGCGCCGACGCACCGATCGCCCGCTTTGACGACGTCCAGGTCACGATGTCGCAGCGATGGCCGGTCCGCCGGCCGCGCCCGGCACGGTCGCGAGATCGAGAGGCGCGACTGCTTCGCACGGGTCAGCGCGTGCTCGACCTGCTGTATCCGATCCTGCGCGGGAGCACCGCGTCCATCCCGGGTGGCTTCGGTACCGGTAAGACACTCCTGCAACAGCAGATCGCGAAATGGTGCGATGCCGAGGTCATCGTGTACGTCGGCTGCGGTGAGCGTGGCAACGAGATGATCGACGTCCTCGACGACCTCGCTCGGCTCGAGGATCCGCGGACCGGCGGACCGCTCCGCGAGCGTACCGTCTGCATCGCCAACACCTCGAACATGCCGGTCATGGCGCGTGAGGCAAGCATCTACACCGGAGTCGCGGTCGCCGAGTACTTCCGCGACATGGGATATGACGTCGTCGTCATCGCGGACTCGACATCGCGCTGGGCCGAGGCACTTCGTGAGTTCGCGTCGCGGACGAATCAACTCCCCGCCGAGGAGGGGTACCCGGCCACGCTCGCATCCGCCCTCGCGGCTTTTTACGAGCGAGCCGGCAGCTTCACGTCGCTCGGTGGACGCACCGGTTCGGTCACGATCATCGGGGCCGTGTCGCCGCCCGGAGGTGACCTCACCGAACCGGTCACCGCGCAGACCCGGCGGTTCGTCCGTGCCGTGTGGTCACTCGATCGCGACCTCGCTTATTCCCGGCATTACCCGGCGGTGAGCTGGAACGAGAGCTTCACCCGCGACAGCGACAGCGTCGCGATCGCGCGCGCCGACGCGGGCGACAGCGAATGGTCGGAACACCGGGCGCTCGCGCTGGCGCTCCTCGCCGAGGCGGAGCGTCTGGAGTCGCTCGTCGAGCTTGTCGGAGCGGCCGCGCTCCCCGATGGCCAGCGCGTGACACTTCGCTCCGCGAGACTCCTCCGTGAAGCGGTGCTGCAGCAGGATGCGATGAGCGAGCACGACTCGTACTGCGGCGAAGCAAAGCAGCAGGCGTTGCTCGCGATGGTGCTCGACATCCACAAGCGCATGGTCGATCTGGTTGCTGCCGGAGTGACCGCGGAGACGATCGAAACGCTTGACCTCGCCAATGTCGCGTCCGCGCGTGGGAGTGGCGGACCCGACGATGTCGCCGCCGTCGTCGCCATCCGGGATTCGGCGCTTGCGCTGTTGAAGACCCTCGGATGATCGACTCGGTCCCCGTCGAATACCGAGGCGGCAGCAGGGTCAGCGGCCCGCTGCTCGTGGTCGAGGGCGTCTCCGGAGTCGGCTGGGATGAGTACGCGATCATCACGCTCGATTCCGGCGAGGAACGTCACGGGGTCGTTCTCGACATCGATGGCGACCTCGCTGTCGTCCAGGTGTTCGAGGGCACCTCCGGGATCAGCCTCTCCGGCGTTCGCGTCGCATTCGGCGGCACACCGATGCGGGTGCCGGTGGGACCGCAGTGGCTCGGGCGCGTCTGCAATGGACGCGGCGATCCAATCGACGGTGGCCCACCGGTACGGGGCCAGAGCATGGTGCCGGTGAACGGGCTGCCGATCAATCCGGCTGCCCGGACATTGCCGAGCGACCCCATCGTCACCGGCATCTCGGCGATTGACGGGCTCACGACGCTGGTTCGTGGACAGAAGCTTCCCATCTTCTCGGTCGGCGGACTCCCGCACCTCGAGCTTGCGGCGCAGATCGCCGCGCAGGCGCATGTGGCCGATGGCGCATTTCAAATCGTCTTCGCGGCGATGGGCGTCACCCATGCGGATGCGGACAGCATGCGCGACGTGCTCGAGGAGCGCTCGGAGTCCGGTGAGCTGGTCCTGCTCATCAACACCGCGTCGGACCCGGTCATCGAGCGAGTGCTGACGCCGCGTATCGCGCTGACCATCGCCGAGCACCTCGCCTTCGAGCGAGGTGGCCATGTGCTCGTCGTCATGTGCGATATGACGAGCTACGCCGAGGCGGTTCGCGAGGTCTCAGCCGCGCGTGGCGAGGTTCCGGGACGGCACGGCTATCCCGGCTACCTCTTCAGCGACCTGGCGTCACTCTACGAGCGCTGCGGCCGCCTGCAGGTGAGCCCGGGTTCGCTCACGCAGATCCCGGTGCTGACCATGCCGGCCGGCGACATCACGCATCCGGTCCCCGACCTCACCGGGTACATCACCGAGGGGCAGATCGTGCTGTCCCAGGAGATGCAGAGCCGCGGCATCTACCCCCCGTTCGACGCGATGTCCTCGCTCTCGCGGCTGATGCGCCACGGGGTCGGCGCGGGGCGTACGCGATCGGACCACATGGCCGTGGCCGGCCAGGTGTACGCGGCCCTGAGTCGAGCGGGTCAGGTGCGAGAGCTGACGGATCTGGTGGGGGAGACGGGCATCGGAGCGGTCGACCGTGCCTATCTCCGCTTCGCGGACCACCTCGAGCAGCAGTTCGTCAACCAGGGACGGACCGACAGTCGTGATGTCGACGACAGTCTCGAGCGCGCGTGGTCCGCGCTCATGCTGCTCCCCGCCGCCGATCTGTCGCGCCTCGACCCCGACGATCTCGAGCGCCACCGTGCGGCCGCGAAACACGAACATCCCGGCGCCGTGACGTGATCCGCGTGCCACCCGGTCGCGCCGGGCAGGTCTGGCTGCGGCGCCGGCGTGCGACCGCGGTCCGCGGGATTGACATCCTCGCACGCAAGCAGCACCTGCTTGCCGAGGAACGCTCGCAGCGGCTGCCGGTTGCGGACTCGGCTCGGCGTGCGTGGCTCGACGCGTGCGCGGATGCCGAGCGGTGGTGTGCCCGCGCCCTGCATCTCGCGCAGCACGCTCAGCTCGCGATGGTCGCGGCACAGTTGCAGGCGCCCGCGTCCGTCGAGGTCGAGTGGCGCAACGTGATGGCGGTTGCCGTCCCCACAGCGACGCGATGCAGTCTCCCGGACGTGACCATTCCGAGCGGCAGCGGCGGTTCCGCGGCCACCGACCAGGCCGTCGCGGCCCTTGCCCTTGCGGTGGAGAACGCGCTGGAGCATGCAACCGTTCAGCGAGCCCTCTCCAACATCGATGCCGAGCTGCTCCAGACGCGCCGGAGGCTCAGGCTCCTCGAACGCCGTCGCCTGCCCCAGCTCGATCGAGCGCTTGCCGAGAGCGGGGAGCGACTCGAGCAGTACGAGCGCGAGGACATCCTCCGTCTGCGTTGGGCGCGGGGCCGCTGACGTTCGTGGTGCGCGCGCCGTGGGTGAAAGGGAAAGTGGTCACCGGACCGGTCACCCCGAGCGGGGTCAGCCTCGTCGAGGCGGCACGCATGCCTGCAGCCGATGTGCTCCGCTCCCTTGGATCGAGCGATCAGGGGTTGACGTCAGCTGTCGCCGCAGAGCGTCTCGTCACCCTCGGCGCCAACGTCCTGCGAGAGCACCACCTCACACCGACGGGCGTGCTGCTGCGTCAGTTCCGCAATCCGCTCCTGCTGCTGCTGCTCGGGTGCGCTGCCATCTCGGGGTTCACCGGTGACCCGACCGACGCTGTGATCATCGCGGCGATCGTCCTGGTGAGTGTCTTCCTCAGCTTCATCAACGAATACCGTGCGGAGAGTGCCGTTGAGGCATTGCACGCCGAGATCCATCACCGCGTGCTGGTGTGTCGCGACGGTCGTGAGCAGATGGTGGACACCACGCTGCTCGTCCCCGGCGACATCGTGAACCTCGAGATCGGCAACATCATCCCCGCCGATGTGCGTCTGATCGACGTCGACGGTCTCGAGTGCGACGAAGCAGTGCTCTCGGGCGAGGCGATGCCCGTGACCAAGAGCGTCGATCCAGCAACCGGCGCCATGGGTGTCGACCTCCCTTCGTGCGCGTTCATGGGAACGATCGTGCACGAGGGTGCCGGGCGCGCCGTGGTCGTCGCCACCGGGCGATCGACGGCATTCGGAGGCATCGCGTCAGGTCTCGAGGAGCGCGCGACCGCGTCGGCCTTCCAGCAGGGGCTGAGCCGCTTCTCGACTCTTCTTGTGCGAGTTGCGGGTGCCCTCACCGTGACGATCTTCGTGTTCAACATCCTGTTTCACAAGCCGATCCTCGACGCCCTCCTTTTCTCGCTGGCGATCGCAGTCGGCATCACGCCCGAGTTGATGCCCGCGATCGTCACCGTGGGACTCTCGAGCGGTTCGCGCGCCCTCGCACGCAAGAGGGTCCTCGTGAAACGCCTCGTCGCGATCGAGGATCTCGGCAATATCCAGATCCTGTTCACGGACAAGACCGGGACGTTGACCGATGGCGCGATCACGTTCGACCGCAGCCTCGGTGTCGATGGAGCGACGTCGGACATGGCGCTCCGCTGGGGTCTCGTCTGCAACGAGGCGACGCTCGGCTCCGACGGGCCGGTCGGCGGCAACACGCTCGACCAGGCCCTCTGGGCGAGCCCAGACGCTGCCGACCTTGCGCGACTCCCCGACGGGCCATCGGCATACACACGGATCGGACGGTTGCCGTTCGACCACGAACGGCAGCTGGAGTCGGTGCTCGTCGACGGTCTCGGCGGCCGGCTGCTGATCACCAAAGGCGCTCCGGAGAACGTGCTGGCCCGGTGCACGGCCGTTCCGGCGCCGGCGGGGCCGACGCTCGAGGCGTTGTTCGCCACCGGAGCGCGTGTGGTCGCGGTCGCGACGCGATCGTTCGCGGGCACCGCACTGGCGCGGGCGGATGAACAGACCCTGGACCTCATCGGGTTCCTGACCTTTGTCGACCGGCCGAAGCTCGACGCCGGTGCCGCCATCGCCCGTCTGCACGGCCTCGGCATCGAGGTGAAGATCATCACCGGTGACAACGGCACCGTCGCCGCAACCGTGTGCCGGCAGGTGGGAGTCGACCCGGGGATCGTGTTGACGGGCGCGGAGATCGATGCCCTGGATGATGCCGCCCTGACCACGAGGATCGAGACGACGCGCGTGTTCGCGCGCGTGAGCCCGGACCAGAAGTCCCGCGTCATCAAGGTGACGCGCCGTTCCGGCGTTGACGTCGCATTCCTGGGCGACGGCGTCAACGACGCGGTTGCCCTGCATCACGCCGATGTCGGCATCTCCGTCGACTCCGCGACCGACGTCGCCAAGGACGCCGCGGACATCGTGCTCCTCGAGAAGGACCTCGGTGTCCTCGCCGACGGTGTCGTGGAAGGTCGTCGCGTCTTCGCGAACACGATCAAGTATGTGTTGATGGCGACGTCGTCGAACTTCGGCAACATGTTCAGCGCCGCGGTCGCATCCGTCTTCCTGTCCTTCCTCCCGATGCTGCCCTCGCAGATCCTGCTGAACAACCTCCTGTACAACGCAGGGCAGCTTGCGATCCCGACCGACGCGGTCGATGCGGAGACTCTCGCGCGCCCAGCCGCGTGGGATCTGCGATTCGTACGCCGCTTCATGCTCGTGTTCGGCCCGGTGAGCTCGCTCTTCGACTTCCTGACGTTCTTCATCATGCTGGATCTGCTCAATGCGAGCCACAGTGAGTTTCGGACCGGCTGGTTCGTCGAGTCGCTCGCGACGCAGACCCTGGTGATCTACGTCATCCGGACGAGGCGGGTCCCATTCGTGCGCAGCCGTCCGAGCATGGCCATGCTCATCCTGCCTCCGTCGTGTGCCATCGTCGGAGCCGTTGTCCCGTTCACGCCGCTTGCCGGGCTCCTCGGGTTCTCGCCACTCCCGGCAGAGTTCTTCCTCCTCCTCGTCGGGATGATCGCGACCTATCTGGTGCTCGTCGAGTGCGCCAAGATAGCGTTCTATGCCACGCAGCCACTGCCGGCAATGCCGCCCACGACACGCTCCGAGCGTCTCCGAAGGAGGATTGCGCGGCGGGCGATGCATTTCACGCGCCACCCGGGTTCGCCCGTGATGGTGACGCCGATCCCGCCACCGGCGTCAACGCCGTGACGCGTTTCGGCCGGAGGGAACTGTGATCGGAGCCAGTCGCGGGCGCAACTTCACCGTCGCCTCGGACGGTGCATACGAAACCACGGCCTTCGGTCAGGAGGTCCTCGAAACGCCGTTCCTCAACAAGGGGTCCGCCTTCACGCTCGAGGAACGTGCCGGCCTCGGACTGGTCGGGCTGCTTCCGACGGCGGTCACGACGATCGACTTGCAGGCGGAACGCTCCTACACGCAGTACGGGCATGAGAAGGACGATCTGGCGCGTTACATCTTCCTGCGATCGCTGCACGATCGAAACGAGGCCCTCTACTACAGGGTGCTCAGGGACCACCTCGCGGAGATGCTTCCCATCATCTACACGCCGACGGTCGGGGAGGCGATCGAGCAGTACAGCCAGGAGTTCCAGCGTCCGCGAGGTGTCTATCTGTGCGTCGATTCGCCGGAGGACATCGATGTCGCGTTTCAGAACTACGGCGCGGGCGCGGATGACATCGACCTGATCATCGCCACCGACGCCGATCAGATCCTGGGGATCGGCGACTGGGGCGTGGGAGGCATCGCGATCTCGATCGGCAAGCTCGCGGTCTACACGGCGGCTGCCGGCATCGATCCGACGCGCGTGATTCCGGTCATGCTCGATGTCGGTACCGATCGCGACACCCTGCTGACGTACCCCGCCTACATGGGAGCCCGCCATCCACGGGTGCGAGGTGAGCGGTATGACGCATTCATCGACGCTTACGTGCGTGCGGCGGCCTCACGGTTCCCGAACGCACTGCTGCACTGGGAGGACTTCGGCGCAGGCAATGCGCGTCGCATTCTCGACCGGTATCGCCATGAGGTGTGCACGTTCAACGACGACATGCAGGGCACCGGAGCCGTCGTGCTCGGCGGTGTGTTTGCGGCGAGTCGCGCGGCGGGGATCCCGCTGACGGAGCAGCGAGTTGTCATCTTCGGCGCCGGCACCGCGGGTGTCGGAGTCGCGGACTTCATCTGCAGCGCCATGGTGCGTGACGGGCTCACGCCGGAGCAGGCTCGGCGGCGGATGTGGTGCCTGGGCCGCAACGGGCTGCTCGTCAAGGACATGGCCGCGGGCATGCGCGATTTCCAGCGCACGTATGCGCGATCGCCCGAGGAGGTCACGGGCTGGCGTCGCGACGGCGAGGCAATCGAGCTGTTGGAGGTGGTGCGGCGCGTGCAGCCGACGATCCTCATCGGATGCTCGGGACAGCCGGGGATGTTCACCGAGGAAGTCGTTCGAGAGATGGCCCTGCACGCCGAGCGGCCGATCATCTTCGCCCTGTCAAATCCGACGGTGCTCTCGGAGGCGCTCCCTGCCGACCTCATCGCATGGAGCGAGGGGAGAGCCCTGGTCGCGACGGGAAGCCCGTTTCCGCCGGTGGAGCACGGCGGCGTCACGTACACCATCGGTCAGGCGAACAACGCATTCGTCTTCCCGGGTCTCGGGCTTGGCACCATCGTTGCGCGGGCACGCACGGTGAGCGACGGCATGCTGCTCGCCGCGGCGGACTCCGTCGCGGAGCTGGTGGACGCGTCAACGCCGGGTGCATCGGTGATGCCCGCAATCGACGAGGTGCGAGACCTGTCGGTGAGTGTGGCGTGCAGAGTCGCCCGGGTCGCGGTCGAGGAGGGGAATGCGCGCCGCGATCTCACCGACATCGCGGACGCTGTTCGTGGTTCGATGTGGGAGCCCGAGTACCGCGAGGTTCGGCCGCTGGACGCGGGTCAGCTCGGGACAGCCGACCGCAGATAGTCGAGCACGACCCGCGCGGCGCCGCCGATGCTGCCCGCAACGGGGTCGCTCAGTCCCTCGCCCCATCCGAGCTCGAGGGGCTCGATGCCGACGAGTCGAAGACGCCGCGGCATTCGATCGACCGCACGGCCGAGCTCGATGGCCTCCAGGATGCCGAGGCTGTGCGATCCGTGCTCCCGATGAGGCGTTGGTGGCGGTTGCCCAACGTCCCACTCGATCGCGACGACCGTTCCCGGTGCGTCCCCTCGCCGGATGGTCTCGACGATGACGGCAAGCTCGGCGCCGTCCCACGCGTCGATGATGCGAGTCGGCTCACCGTCACTCTCGACCAGGTCCGCCGAATCCGGGACGCGGCCGGCCAGCTCCTCGAGGACCTTGAGCGCCGAGCCGTCGTCGCGGCGAAACCGGTTGCCGATGCCGATCACCACAGCCGGTGCGTTCATCCGCGATCCACCGTGAGATCGAGGAAATGGGTCGCGCACGAGATGCAGGGGTCGTAGTTGCGGATCGCCTGCTCGCACTGGCGTGTGAGCTCGGCGTCGTCGAGGTGGAGGCGAGGCTGCACGAACTCCCGGAGACCGCGCTCGATCGACGGCTGATTCTGCGACGTCGGTGGGACGATGACCGCGTCACGGATGACACCGGCATCGTCAACCGTGTAGCGGTGGTAGAGCAATCCGCGTGGCGCCTCGGTGCAACCGTGGCCCGTGCCACCGCGTGCGGGCATCTCGAGACACGGGGTTGCCGGGGGTTCGTATGCCTCGATGATGCGCAGCGCCTCGTCGCACGCGAACACCACCTCCAGTGCTCGCACGATGATGCTCTGGAATGGATTGCGGCACTCGGGACCCAGGCCGACCTCGACGGCGAGCTCCTGCACTGTCGGCGGAAGGCGGTCGTAGTTCAGGTTGTATCGCGCGAGGGGTCCCACGGTGTATGTGCCGCCACCGCGCATGCGTCCGTGCAGGGCGGTGGAGTGCGCCACATGCTCCTCCGAGAAATGCTCGAGGAACTCGTCGACGGTGATGTCAAGTCCCGATGTGGATGCGATGCGACCTTCCGTGATCGGGTATTCGCGCTCGTGGCGCATCGCGACCAGGTCGCCCTGCAGCTGCAGATCCGGAAAGTCGAATCCCGCCACCCACCGCACTGTCTCGATCGCCGCATCGCGCGCCCAGAGGAGTCGCTCCGTGAGCGCGCCGAGCTCCGCCCTCGACGGGGCTTTGTAGAACCCGCCGACCCGCACGTTGACCGGATGGATCGCACGACCGCCGAGCACGTTGAGGATGTCGTTGCCGACCTTCTTGAGCTTCAGCCCGCGCTCGACGATCGCTCGATGATCCTGTGCGAGCGCGACCGAGCTCTCGTAGCCGAGGAAGTCGGGCGCGTGCAGCAGATAGATGTGGAGCGTGTGACTCTCGATCCACTCGCCGCAGTAGAGGAGGCGGCGCAGCGCTCGAACCTCGTCGCCGACGGTGACGCCGCAGGCACTCTCGATCGCCTGGCAGGCGCTCATCTGGTACGCGACGGGACAGATGCCGCAGATGCGTGCCGTGATGTCGGGAACCTCGGCATACGCGCGCCCGCGCAGGAAGGCCTCGAAGAAACGCGGAGGCTCGAAGATGCGCAGCTCGACGTCGCTCACCACACCGTCACGAACGACGACGTGCATGCTGCCTTCACCTTCGACTCGCGCAAGCGAGGCCACCGACAGCGTGCGCGACGCTCCGTTGGTATGGGTCACGGGGCGGACTCCGCGGCCTCTGCGCCGGTTGTCGCCGCGAGGAACGCCGGAGCCTCGGCGTTGAAGGTTCGGAAGACACGCGTCAACTGGAACGGTGTCATGCCGGACGCGGCAAGCGCGGGCACCAGTGACGGGACATTCGTCGTGTCCGCCGGGCCGAAGCACCCGTAGCAGCCGCGGTTGTATGCGGGGCAGATCGCTCCGCAGCCGGCGTGCGTGACGGGTCCGAGGCAGGGAATGCCCTTGGACACCATGACGCAGACGGTCCCACGCCGCTTGCACTCGAAGCAGACCGAGTGCGACGCGATCTGCGGTCGGCGGCCGCGAAGGAACGCGGTGATCACCTCGAGCAGCTGGTGCTTGTCGATCGGACAGCCGTGCAGCTCGAAGTCCACCGTGATGTGCGCGGACGGTGGGGTCGAGGTCGCCAGCGTGTGGATGTATTCGGGATGCGCATACACGACGGATGTGAATTCGCGAACGTCCGCGAAGTTGCGCAACGCCTGGATCCCGCCGGCGGTCGCGCACGCGCCGATCGAGACCACGTGACTGGAGAGGCGGCGGACCTCACGGATGCGCTCCACGTCGTCGGCGGTGGTGATCGATCCCTCGACAAGCGAGAGGTCATACGGTCCGGGGTCGGTTGCGCGTGATGCCTCCAGGAAATAGGCGATCTCCACCTGCCCGGCCACCTCGAGCAGCTCGTCCTCGCAGTCCAGCAGCGTGAGCTGGCATCCGTCGCACGACGAGAACTTCCAGACGGCGAGCCGAGGCTTCGTGACGCTCACAGCTGACGGACCGCCAGGAGCGGTTCCACACGTTCCCAGGTCATGACCGGTCCATCCGCGCACACGAAGGCCGATCCGAGCTGGCAGTGTCCACACTGCGCAATCGCGCACTGCATGTTGCGTTCCATCGACACGCGGATCCTCGACGCCTGCATCCCGCGGTCGATCAGTGCGAGGGCGGTGAACCGCATCATGACCTCCGGTCCGCAGATGAGCGCCACGGCCGCCGGGTCGCAGTGGACACGCGGGAGCACGGTCGTCACCACGCCCACGGTGCCGCGCCAGGCGGGGGTCGCGCGGTCGACGGTCACGTGCACCGAGAGGTCGCCTCGCTCACGCCACGCGTCGACCTCGTCCTTGAAGGCGAGCTCCTCGGGCGTGCGCGTCCCGATCACGATCTCCACATCGCCGAAGCGCTCGCGCTGCGAGATCACCTGCGTGATCACCGACCGAAGCGGTGCCAGGCCGATCCCACCCGCGACGATGACGAGATCGCCACCGGCCGCGGTGTCGAGTCCCCAGTCGGAACCGAACGGCCCGCGGACTCCGAGGCTGTCCCCGGGACGCAGCGCGCAGAGGGCACGCGACACGGCGCCGACGTTGCGCACGGTGTGCGCAATCGGTCCCTCGCCGACGGGATTGGCGCTGATCGAGATCGCAACCTCGCCGACGGCGTATGCGTACAGCATGTTGAACTGACCGGCGGCGTATCGCAGGCGGGAGCCGTCTGCCGGCTCGAGCAGGAGCGTCACCACATCAGCGGTCTCGTCGCGGCGGCCGACAACGACGTGCGCCACCGGGGTCAAGGGCGCGCGTGCGACGACGTCAGCGGGCATTGGAAGGGCCGTACAGATCCATGATGCGCAACCGAGCTGCCTGCAGGCGTTCACCGAGAACGCCGGCGACGCGTTTCGCGAGATCGAACCCGAGCGCAGGGTCCGCCTCGCACTTGGCGCGCAGGCAGACGGCGTCGAACACGACGGCGTGCACCTCATCGAGCGCATCGGCATCGAAGTGCCAGCGGTAGGGAGGGAACAGCCAGGCCCAGCCGAGCACATCGCCCGCATGGAGGGTGTCGAGGGTTGGCATGTCGCGACCCGGGACGGCGACCCCGAGCGCGACGCGTCCGGATCGAAGCGCCCAGAACGCGTCGGCGGACTGACCCTCGCGAATGATCGACGTCCCCGCGCGAATCACGACGTTGCGCCCGCACCCTGTGAGCAGCTCGAGGTGCGCTGCGTCCATCTGCGCGAAGAAGCGATGCGCCATCAGTTCGTCGGCGAGTGCGTTCACGGGGACGTGCCGGCACGGGCACCGTCGGTGGATCGGATCGCCGCTGCCTCCTCGGTGATGTCGATGCCCACCGGGCACCAGGCGATGCAGCGGCCACACCCGACGCAGCCGGAGGTCCCGAACTGGTCCCACCACGTACCAAGCTTGTGGGTCATCCACTGCCGGTACCGGCTCCGCGTGGTCTGGCGGACCGCGCCGCCGTGGATGTAGGAGAAGTCGCGCGAGAAGCACGAGGCCCACTCGCGCACACGCGACGTCGATTCGCCGTCGGCCGCCTCCGCCTCGATGTCGTCACTGCAGAAGCAGGTCGGACATGCGTTGGTGCAGTTCCCGCAGCTGAGGCACCGTGCGGCGACGTCGTCCCAGCGAGGATTCTCGAGGTTGCGGTGCAGCAGTTCAGCAAGACCGCGGGTGTCCATCCGCCGGCCCATCCGCTGCGCCGACTCGTCGGTGACGGCGACAGCTGCCGCGACATCCTCCGCCGTGGCGGCGTGGAGCGTGGCGAGCCCCTGCATCACCTCCTCGCCGGCAGGCGTGCCGACTTCGACGACGTATCGGGGCTCGTCGGAGTCGAGCAGCTCCGTGATGGCGAGGTCGAACCCCTCGCTCGAGCGCGGTCCCGTCCCCATGGACGTGCAGAAGCAGACATCCGACGGCGATCCGCAGTGCACGGCGATGATGAAGAGGTCCCGCCGCCGCGCGGCATAGGTGGGGTCGGGATGCGCGCTCGTCGCGAACACGCGGTCCTGCACCAGGATCGCGGCGAGTTCGCAGGCCCGCACGCCGAGGAATGCGTATCGAGGCGTTGGCGCTTCTCCTTCCTCGAACACGAGCGTTCCCTGCTGGTCGCGACGTGCGCGCCAGAGCGTCGTCGCGGGAGGGTAGAGATATCGCTTCCACGATGAGGGTGCGGTGGCAAACCCGAAGCGGGCGTCATCACCACGGTCGCGCAACCGGTAGTGCGCGGGACCCTGCTCGTCGCCGACGCCGCGTGGCAGCTGCGACGCACCGGTGACGGTCTCGTACCCGATCGAGCCGTCGCGCACAGTCGGAGCGATCACCGTGTAGCCGCGTCCGCGAAGGCTCGCGATCAGGGCGTCCAGACCTTCGACGTCGAGCCTCATGGTCGCGCCGGGTGCTGCCGCCATGACGGCTATTCTGATCGCAGGCTCCCTGAAGATGGGTAGAGCATGGGGTCACGTTCCATCGAGGACGTTCGACCCTGGGCAATTCGGTCGCCAGTGCGTAGGCTGTCCTCATGCAACCCTTTCAAGTGCGTATCCACGGCCGCGGTGGGCAGGGCGTCGTGACCGCGGCCGAGCTGCTGTCGGTCGCAGCGTTCCGAGAGGGTCGCTTCGCGCAGGCATTCCCCAGCTTCGGCTCCGAGAGGACGGGTGCACCTGTGGTCGCCTTCTGCCGTATCGCGGACGAGGCGATTCGGAGCCACGAGCCGATCACGAGCCCCGATGCCGTGATCATCCAGGACCCCACGCTGCTCCATCAGGTCGACGTGTTCAACGGGTTGGATGCAGACGGATATCTGCTGATCAACTCGAGCCACAGCTTCGCGACCCTCGGTCTCGGCGCATACGTGGCGCAGTTCAGGCCGGAGCGGTTGCGGACGGTCCCCGGAACCGAGATCGCCCGCGAGACGGTGGGCAGACCCATCGCCAACGCCGTGCTGCTCGGCAGTTTCGCGGCACTCACCGGCGTGGTCTCGATCGACGCCGTGGCCGCCGCCATTCGCGAACGTTTCTCGGGCGCGCTCGCCGAGCGCAACGTTGCGGGCGCCGAGCGCGCCTTCGCGTATGTCAGCGACGACATCAAGGAAATGGCCGGTGTTCAAGCAGATTGAGGGATCCCGCGCGGTGGCCGAGGCTGTCGCGCTTGCGAGACCCGAGGTGATCGCCGCCTATCCGATCTCCCCGCAGACGCACATCGTCGAGGCGCTGTCGACCTTGGTCCAGTCCGGGGCGCTCGCACCCTGCGAGTTCATCAATGTCGAATCCGAGTTCGCCGCCATGTCGGTCTCGATCGGCGCGTCTGCCACCGGAGCGCGCACCTACACCGCGACCGCAAGCCAGGGGCTGCTCTTCATGGTCGAGGCGATCTACAACGCCTCCGGTCTCGGCCTTCCGATCGTCATGACCGTGGCCAACCGCGCCATCGGGGCCCCGATCAACATCTGGAACGACCACTCGGACTCGATGTCGCAGCGTGACTCCGGATGGATCCAGATGTACGCCGAGAGCAATCAGGAAGCCCTCGATCTCCACATCCAGGCCTTTCGCCTTGCCGAGGAGCTCTCGCTGCCGGTCATGGTCTGCATGGACGGCTTCATCCTCACCCACGCCGTCGAACAGGTCGACGTGCCGTCGCAGGAGCGGGTCGACGCGTTCCTCCCGCCCTTCGAACCGCGCCAGGTGCTGGACCCCGACGCCCCGATGTCCATCGGCGCCATGGTCGGACCCGAAGCCTTCATGGAGGTCCGCTATCTCGGGCACGTGACCCAGATGCAGGCCCTCGACGTCATCCCCGAGATCAGCAGGGCGTTCCGGGAGTTGTTCGGACGCGACTCCGGCGGCCTCGTGCGCCCGTACCGAGCTGACGACGCCGAGACGATCGTCGTGGCGCTCGGTTCGGTGCTCGGCACCGTGAAGGACACAGTCGACCAGCTCCGAGCCGAGGGCCACCGGATCGGCGCCGTGGGCATCACGACCTTTCGCCCGTGGCCGGCAGAGGAGGTGCGTCGCGCTCTGGTCGGCGCACGCCGGATCATCGTTCTCGAGAAGGCGCTCGCGATCGGGATCGGCGGGATCGTCTCGCTCGACGTCCGTGTCTCCACCTCATCCAGGGACCAGATCGTGCACACGATCATCGCCGGTCTCGGTGGACGGCCCATCACGACGCCCTCGCTTCGACGTGTGCTCATGGAGGCGATGGGTGGGACGCTGCCCGAGCTGACGTTCCTCGACCTCGACCACGGTCTTGTCGAGCGTGAGCTGCATCGCCGTGGCGCGACCCGTCGATCCGGACCGCACGCCGAGAACCTGCTCCGTGACCTCGGCACCGTCGCCGCAGGCCCGGTCTGAGGAGTTGTCATGCCATACCAGCCGATCAGGTTCTACCAGACGGGAAGCTTCGTCGCGGGCAACCGCCTCCTCGATCCCGAGCAGCGCTCGGTGCAGTCGGATGCGACGCGGTCCAACACGCTGACCTCGGGCCATCGGGCCTGCCAGGGATGCGGCGAGGCGCTCGGCGCGCGGTACGCGCTCGACGCGGCGATGCGGGCCACGAACAACAGGTTGATCGCAGCCAATGCCACCGGATGCCTCGAGGTGTTCTCGACCCCGTACCCGGAATCCTCGTGGCAACTTCCCTGGATGCACTCCCTCTTCGGCAACGCGCCGGCGGTGGCGACGGGCATTGCCGCGGCGCTGCGTGTCAAGGGTCGCACTGACGTCAGGGTTGTTGGACAGGCGGGTGACGGCGGCACCGTCGACATCGGCATGGGCTGCCTCTCGGGGATGTTCGAGCGGAACGACGACGTGCTCTTCATCTGCTACGACAACGAGGGGTACATGAACACCGGCGTGCAGCGGTCGGGCGCCACCCCACCAGGCGCACGCACCGCGACCACCGAGGCGGTGGGACCCGAGCCGGGGAACCGCTTCGGGCAGGGCAAGAGTGTGCCGCTCATCGCCATGGCGCATGAGATCCCTTACGTGGCAACGGCAACCGTCGCCGATCTGCGGGACATCGAGTACAAGGTCGAGCGCGCCATGACGTTCCACGGGGCGCGGTACCTCCACATCCTCGTGACCTGCCCGCTCGGATGGGGATGCGCCTCGGCGGACACGATCCGCGTCGCCCGGCTCGCGGCCGAGAGCGGTCTCTTCCCGGTCTTCGAAGCGGAGCAGGGCGAGGTCACCGCGGTCACGAAGATCCGCCACCAGGTGCCGGTGGAGGAGTACCTCAGGTTGCAGAAACGCTACGGGCATCTCTTCGGCGCGGCACCCCGTCCCGACATCGTGGCGCGCATCCAGGCGCGTGCCGACCACAACATCGCCAGGTTCGGCCTGCTCGAGCCGCAGGCGGCAGGAGTTGTCTGATGGACAAGCCCTTTGCGATCACCCTGAACGTCGGCTCGAGCCTCGCCAACAAGACCGGTTCCTGGCGCACCGAGCGCGCGGTCTACGTGCACCGGTTGCCACCGTGCGCCGACGCATGTCCGGCCGGCGAGAACGTCCAGCAGTGGTTGTACCGGGCCGAGGGTCCCGACTATGAGGCGGCGTGGCGGCAGATCATGGAAGACAACCCCTTTCCCGCGGTGATGGGGCGCGTCTGCTACCACCCCTGCGAAACCGCGTGCAACCGCGCCCAACTCGACCAGCCCGTCGGCATCAACTCGGTCGAGCGTTTCCTCGGCGACGAGGCGATCAAACAGGGATGGACTGTTCCCGTGACCGCAGCGTCAAGCGGGAAACGGGTCATGGTGGTCGGCGCCGGACCGTCCGGGCTCTCGGCGGCGTATCACCTCACCCTCCTCGGCCACGCTGTGACCATCTTCGACTCGGGCCCCGTCGCCGGCGGGATGATGCGCTTCGGCATCCCCAAGTACCGCCTGCCGCGCGATGTGCTCGACGCCGAGATCCGCCGCATCCTCGACATGGGCGTGACGCTCACGTGCAACCACACGGTCACCGACATTCGCGCCACGATGCGGGACGGAGGATTCGACGCCGCGTTTCTTTCGATCGGCGCGCAGATCGGCAAACGCGCATACATCCCCGCAGGCGACTCCGCGCACATCCTCGACGCCGTCGCGTTGCTGCGGAGCATGGAGGGAGCGGAGCCGCCGATGCTCGGACGCCGGGTCGTCGTGTATGGCGGTGGCAACACCGCGATGGACGTGGCGCGAACGGCGAAGCGCCTGGGAGCCACCGACTCGATCGTTGTCTACCGTCGCACGCGCGAGCGGATGCCCGCTCACGACTTCGAGGTCGAGGAGGCACTCGACGAGGGAGTCGTCGTCAAGTGGCTGTCCACGATCACGCACGCGGACGGCGGCCGGCTGCAGCTGGAGAAGATGGAGCTGGATGCCGCCGGGTTCCCGCAGCCCACCGGCGAGTTCGAGGAGCTGGATGCCGATTCCCTCGTGCTCGCGGTTGGACAGGAGGCGGATCTGTCGCTGCTCGACGGCCTCCCGGGTGTCGAGCTCGAGGATCATGTCGTGAAGGTCGGCTCCAACATGATGACCGGCTATCCCGGCATCTTCGCCGGTGGCGACATGGTGCCGGCGGAGCGCACGGTGACGGTGGGGATCGGTCACGGCAAGAAGGCCGCGCGCAACATCGACGCGTGGCTCCGGCAGTCGACGTTCGTCGCGGCCCCGAAGCACGAGCTCGCGACGTTCGATCAGCTCAATCCCTGGTACTACACCGATGCGCCGGCGACCGTGCGACCCCAGCTCGACGCGGCGCGCCGCCGCTCAACCTTCGACGAGGTCGTCGGCGGCCTCGACGAGACGAACGCGCTCTTCGAGGCGCGTCGCTGCCTGTCGTGCGGCAACTGCTTCGCCTGCGACAACTGCTACGGCGTCTGCCCCGACAACGCCGTGGTCAAGTTCGACCCGGGCGTCGCCTACGGGTACGCGATCGACCTCGACTACTGCAAGGGGTGCGGCATGTGCGTGGCTGAGTGCCCGTGCGGCGCGTTGGAGATGGTGCCCGAGACGATCTGACCCGGGCGCGAATGACCGGCAGGGCCGGATGTCACGCAATTTCTTGCCATTCGGCTCTGGCGATGCCCCGTGCTGACCCACCACGCTGAAGTCGACGAATCCGTTCATGCAGCGGGGTGAGCGATGAAGATCCTGATTGTGTACGGCAGCAAGATGGAGGGAACATCGGGCATCGCCTCCATGCTCGGCACTGCGCTAATGACGTGCGGTGTGCATGCCGACGTCGTGCGCGCGGAAGACGCCGTGCCGCCGCGGAGCTATGACGCGGTGATCGTCGGATCCGGGCTGTACGCCGGCCGGTGGAGGCACCCAGCTCGCCAGTTCGTCACTCGGAACACCAAGACGCTCCTCGAGATCCCCACGTGGTTCTTCAGCAGCGGGCCACTGGACGACTCGGCGCGTGCCCACGACATTCCGGCAACCCGGCAGGTCACGCGGCTCATGGGGCGCGTCGGTGCACGCGGGCACATGACCTTCGGCGGGAGGCTGCTTCCGGATGCCAAGGGGTTCCCGGCCAGTTCAATGGCCAGGACACATGCCGGTGACTGGCGCGATCCCGAGCAGATCAAGGAATGGGCTCGGCGGATCGTCGAGGAGCTGCGACTGGAATCCCTGCCGCTCGCCCGCCAGCAGAGTGGCGCGCCGGTGGTGGAACAGAGGGCGGGCGTCTGAACTCGAGCACTCCCAAAGGTCACGCGACCTTTGGCACTCGATTGCAGGGCGTTTGCCTCTAGGAGTTCGCGCGCGCCTGAGCCACAGTGATTACAAACATCACACACGAGGAAAGACCACGATGGCAACCGGGCGGCGCTGGAACGCCGGCATGCTGGAGCGACGCGTGATACGGGACAGCGCCCGTGTCGGGCTGCTCGTGTTCGCGGCCGCCGCCGCTGTCGGCTTTGTTGCTGCGATCGTCCCAACCCCCTTGGCACACCCGCAGCTCACCATGGCCGGCGCCATCGTCGCGGGGGTCGCCATCGCCGTCGCAGTACCGGTGGTTCGATGGCCGAAGCTCCCGCTCCTCGCCACTCTCGTGATCCTCTACTTCGCCGCGTTGGCGCTTCTCGTGTTCGGAGACAACGGTCACAGCGAGGGGCTCCTCGCTCTCGTGGCCATTCCCGTGGTGGCGAGCGCGCTGTACGGACCACGGACCCTCACCGTCATCGCTGTCGTCGCGGCCACCGCCGTCCTCGTGTGCTACGGATCGGTGAGCGCACTGACCACTGCTGACGAGGCGCAATTGCTCGCCGTATGGCCCATCACCGGCATCGGGATCGCGTACGCGATCCATGGCTTTCGCTACCGGCTCGAGCGGACGATCGCGGACCGGGAGCGCGCCATTCAGCGCGATGCGGTGCTCGCCCTGATTGCTGACGAGTTGTATTCGACATTCGACGGCGACCAGGTCATTCAACTCGGCCTGCAGAGCGCCGCGCGACTCACGGACCTGGATGGCGGACCACAATCCCAGGCGGCGTTCTTCCTGATCGAGGGCGACCGGGCGACGCTGATCGCCTCTTACGCGCCCGATTCGAGCGCCGACGGTCGGCCCGATCCTCGCATCGATCAGCTCTCGGTCCCGCTCGCCTCGACCAGCAGATTGCTCGAGGCGGTGGGCGGCGAAAACCATCGCCTGTTCACCCTCGACCGAACGACGCCGATTCCGCCAGAGGTTGGGCCGGCGCTCGCCGAGCTCGGTGTGGAGAACGCGATCGTGCAGTTGATCCGGGTCGGCGATCGCGCCACGGGAATCCTTGCGGTCTTCAACAACCAGACCGAAAGTCACGGATACACCGTCGGTCAGCAGGAATGGCTGCGCAGTCTCGCGCCGCTCCTCGAGCTCGCGATCTCCAGAGGACTGGTCTTCGACGAGCGGACCACCACCGATGCGCTCACCGGCCTCGCCAATCGCCGCGAGTTCGACCGTCGCCTCGCCGCGCTGCCGCGGAGCAACGTCTACTCGATCCTCGCCATCGACATCGACAAGCTCAAGACGATGAACGACACCTTTGGACATGGGGCGGGTGACGAGCTGCTCCGCGTGGTGAGTGCGGCGCTCCATCGGTCCATCCGGCGGGGCGACACCGCCGCGCGGGTCGGGGGGGACGAGTTCTGCGTGATCCTCCCTGATTCCGAGGGTCGTCGCGCGGAGGTCGTCGCCCGTCGAATCCTCTCGGACCTGGGGTCGAGATCCGTGCAGGGTCGCCATCCGAGCGTCAGCATCGGCATCGCCGGTTTCACAAGCGGGCACGACGCCGAGACGCGGCTTGCGGCCGCGGATGCCGCGCTCTACGCGGCGAAGCGGGCAGGCGGGAACAGGGCGGAGCACGCGGTCGATGGCGTTGTCCAGCGAGCCGTCCGGCCGCCCGAACGAGAGAACAGGTCATCATCGACACGGCCCGCGCGTCCGCTGCCCGATCGCGCTGAATCAGTAACACCCGCATTGACCACGGCGGCGAGCGGTCCGCCAGCAGGAGGCTAGCCCCATGAGTGTGCGAATCGGTATCAACGGCTTCGGCCGCATCGGCCGCAACGTGCTGCGCGCAGCGAGCGAGCGGTCCCCCGACCTCGAGATCGTGGCGGTCAACGACATCACCACCCCGGAGATGCTTGCCCACCTCCTCAAATACGACAGCGTCTTCGGGCGGTTTCCCGGAACGGTGACGGTCGAGGGTGACACCATCACGGTCGACGGTCATCCGATCAAGGTGCTCGCGGAGCGCGAGCCGCAGGGCCTGCCGTGGAAGGATCTCGGTGTGGACATCGTCGTCGAGTCGACGGGCCACTTCAATGACGGCGAGCGGGCACGGGCGCACATCGACGCCGGGGCACGGAAGGTGGTGATCACCGCGCCTGCGAAGCACGAGGACGTGACGCTCTGCATGGGCGTCAACGACTCAACGTACAACGCGGCCGAGCATCAGGTCATCTCCAACGCCTCGTGCACGACGAACTGCCTCGCGCCGATTGCCAAGGTGCTCAACGACTCGTTCGGCATCGAGACAGGATTCATGACCACTGTGCACGCGTACACCAAGGACCAGGAGATCCTTGATGCGCCGCACAAGGACCAGCGCCGGGCGCGTGCGGCCGGCCTCTCCATCATCCCGACGACCACGGGAGCGGCGAAGGCGGTCGCGCTCGTGCTCCCCGAGCTCGCGGGAAAGTTCAACGGCCTGGCCCTGCGCGTGCCGGTGCCGGATGTCAGCCTCGTCGACCTCACCGCAACCCTTTCCAGGAGCGCGACGGCCGACCAGATCAACGCGGCGATGCGCGAGGCGGCGAACGGTCCCCTCAAGGGCATCCTCGCGGTGAGCGACGAGCAGCTGGTGTCGGTGGACTTTCTCCACAACTCGCACTCGTCGATTCTCGACGCGCCGTCGACGATGGTGCTCGGTGATCACACGATCAAGGTGCTCGCCTGGTACGACAACGAATGGGGCTACTCGTGCAGGGTGATCGACCTGGTCAACCTCATCGCGTCGCGGCTCTAGCCATGCGCAGCATCACAAAGATCGCGGGGTACGAGGTTCTGGACTCGCGCGGCAATCCCACCGTCGAGGCTGAGGTCGAGCTGTCCGATGGCTCGAGTGGATGGGGGATAGCGCCGAGTGGTGCCAGCACGGGACGCCATGAGGCCGTGGAGCTTCGTGACGGCGACGCCGATCGGTTTGGGGGCAAGGGCGTCACGCACGCGGTTGCCGCCGTCAACACGGAGATCGCGGCGGCGCTCATCGGGCATGACGGGATCGACCAGCGTGGCATCGACGCGACGATGTGCGCGGTCGACGGCACTCCGAACAAAGCTCGCCTCGGAGCCAACGCGCTCGTCGCTGTCAGCATCGCCTGCGTTCGCGCCGCTGCCGCGTCAACCGGTCTGCCGCTCTACCGGTACCTCGGTGGGTCGGACGCGTGCGTGCTGCCCGTCCCGATGTTCAACGTGCTCAACGGCGGAGCGCATGCGCAGACGACGGTGGACTTCCAGGAGTTCATGCTGGTGCCACTCGGCATGCCGACCTTTGCCGAGGCCCTTCGGGCTGGGAGCGAATGCTTCCACGCGCTGCGGGCGGTGTTGCACGACCGACACCTGTCGACGGGCCAGGGAGACGAGGGCGGATTCGCCCCCGACTTTGAGAACAATGAGGCGGCCATCATCGCCGTCGTGGAAGCGATCACGAGGGCAGGCTACCGACCCGGCGTTGATGTTGCGATCGCGCTCGATCCGGCGACGTCGGAACTTTTCTCGGACGGGCAATACCACCTTCGCGGTGAAGGGCGCGATCTGACGCCGCCGGAGATGGTCGACCTCTGGGAGCGCTGGGTCGACACATACCCGATCATTCTCCTCGAGGACGGAATGGCCGAGGACGACTGGGACGGCTGGGATCTCCTCACAGCGCGGATCGGCGAACGCATTCAACTGATCGGCGACGACATCTTCGTCACCAACGCCGAGATCCTGCAACGGGGCATCGACCGGGGCATCGCCAACGGCGTGCTCATCAAGCTCAATCAGATCGGCACGGTGACCGAGACGCTCGACACCATGCGAACTCGCGACGCGCAACGGCTACGCCACGATGATCAGCCATCGCAGTGGCGAGACAGAGGACACCACGATCGCCGACCTTGCCGTGGCGACGAATGCAGGAGAGCTCAAGAGCGGCGCGCCCTCGCGGTCAGAGCGCGTGGCCAAGTACAACCGTCTGCTGCGCATCGAGCGGGAGCTGGGAAGCGCCGCGCAGTTTGCCGGGCGCAAGGCTTTCGACGTGCGCGTTCATCGTGGCGGCAAGGTTCGGGGTCACTGACCAATCCCCCACTGAAGTCCGCTCCGATTGACCCTGGGCGTCCCGGCGAAGTGCTGACGCCGTAGGCTTCTCCCACCGTGGTCATTCACGATTGGTTCGGTGTCGCAATCATGGTCGGCGCGGGTGTGGGCGCCGTCGTCGCGTTGCTCAGCCTGTTCGTGCCTCAGATGTTGCCGGCCGTGCGCGTCTATACACGGATTGCGGCGGCGGCCGTGGGCGTCCAGGTCCTGATCGGGCTCATCCTTGTCGCGGCGGGTAACCGTCCCCACGACGTTCTCCACTGGTTCTACGGTGCCGCGACGCTCCTCGCGCTCCCGCTCTCGAGGTGGATGGGCAGCCCGCTCAAGGAGCGCGACAAGCGGCTGTGGCTCACCGGTGGTGCCGTGGCGACCTTCCTGTTCGCACTCCGAGCGGTGATGACCGGCTGAACCGATGCGAGTGGTGTGAATCTGCATTGAGGATACTTGGGTGCGCACCCGGTGGCTCCGTGACAATCGTCCGTCACCGACAAGGAGGATCTTGATGGCTGAGACCGTCCAGTACAGAATCGGCGCCCAGGCCAACTGCAGCGACGGGAGCTGCGGCCATGTGAGCAGGGTCGTCCTCGACCCTGTGGCGCGCGCCATCACCCACATTGTGGTTGAACCGGGACGTGGCGATGGCGTCGCACGACTCGTGCCGGTCGAGTTTGTCGAGATCGCAGGTCAGACTGTCCAGCTCGGCTGCACGACAGCGGAGTTCAAGCACTTCGAGCCCGCCGAGGAGAATCAATTCCTCCCCGCGGCCGAGGCGTACGGTGACTATGACCCGGACCATGTCCTGACGCGCCCGTACTTCCGCCTCGGGGCTGGTGGCCTCGGCATGAGCGGTCTGGGCATGAGCAACGCCGGCATGGGGATGTCGGATCGTGGCGCGGCCAACATCTCGAAGCCAGAGCCGTACGACACCGTTCCGATCGGAGAGGTGAGCGTTCGTCGTGGCGATCAGGTGTACGCAACTGACGGCGCGATCGGCAGTGTCCACGAACTCGTGATCGACCCGCACAGCCACCATGTGACGCACGTGCTCCTCGAGGAGGGTCACCTGTGGGGTCGTAAGGAGGTGGCGATTCCGATGAGTGCGGTCACCGAGGTCGATGCCGGCATCCAACTCAGCCTCTCAAGGGCTGAGGTCAGGGACCTGCCGGCCGTGGACATCGACAAGACCTGACGGCCAGGTCCATGGGGGGTGCCCGCCGAGGGCGTCCCTCGGCGGGCATGCGCTCCTAGTGAGCGATCGGGACCTTGGTCGCCGCTGCGACAGGCGCCGCCTTCGCGATGGTGATCCTGACTTCCAGAATACCGTCGTGGTAGCTGGCGGTCACATCCTTTTCGCTTGCGCCGTCGGGCAGAGGGATCGTCCGTGAGAACGAGCCGTACTGCATCTCGGAGTAGTGGCTTCCCTTCTCCTCCTTCCTCGTCTCAGTCCGCCGCTCGCCGCTGATCCTCAGCAACCCCTCGGACACGGTGATGTGAATGTCCTTGTCCGGGTCGACGCCCGGAAGCTCAGCACGCACCACCAGGTGGCCGTCCTCGGCGAACTCCTCGAGCCGCATTGGGAAATCCTGCGTGAGGCCGAGCACAGGGAATACCGGCCAGCGGAGGAAGTCCGCGAATGCTCGTCCCAGCGTGTCGTTCGGATACCGCGGAGTCAGAAGTCTTGTCAGTCATGTGACACCTCCAATCGCGATGGTTGTCTCATTTCATCATCGGCGTCGCCGAACCGTGTTGCCAGGGTCGAACGTCACGAACGTTTGGCCCGAAGGTCCCCCGGACGCAGCGTCCGATCCGCTTTCAATGGGCGTCGCGGCGGCAGCGCCGCAACGACCTTTGTCACATCGAGATGAGTGCGATGTCCTCTATTGGCGCGCCTGGTGACGGCTGAGAATGTGGGCAACAAACGGCGACAACACGAGGGCACATCGATGCTTTGGGTTCTCTGGCGGCAACACCGCGCGGATCGCGCGGAGGAGAGGTCGATTCAGCGTTACCTGACTCGCCGCCGCGAGCTCGTTGCTCTGGTCCCGGCCGACGACGATGTGCGCGACCGTCGGCGGTGATCACAGCACGTCGCAGGCGTGCATCGTGCGGCTCAGGGGTTGGTCTCTTCGTCCTCGGTGACGTCTGGTTGCCTTCCCATCCCACCGGGGTCGTAGGCAGGGTCTTCACCGAATCCTGGCTCACGCTGCGAAGGCTCAGGTGTGTCACCGCCCGGATCCACGGCTGACGTGTCGACCGGGCTCGCCGGTAGTGCTTGCTCAGGCTCGGGAATGTCGACCGATTCCTCGCTGATCCCTGTCATCTTCATCTCCTTGGTCTGCCGGCTCTTCGATCGACTCGCTCGCGGTTTCGCTTGACGGTGGCCAGTTCCGCCGGTTCGAGCGATCGGGCTGTGACCCAGGGCGGACACCCATAGGCTAACGCGGCCGTCCAGATCAACGTCGGGAAGACGAAATACCCCAATCACTCATGGCCAATGGCTCTGGCGTTGCCGTCCGTGAGTTGGTTTCATGGATTCATGAGATCCACGAAATCAGCGGCACCGTCAACGACCTTGGCCGCCGTCGCGGCGCATGAGGAGAAGGTGATGTTCAGGACGATTCTGCTCGCGACCGGGGGCTCACGGGACGCTGAACCCGCGCTGTCAGCGGCGGCGGACCTCGCCAAACGCTGTCACGCGACGTTGCATCTGGTCATGGCATACGACCTCCCCGTGGAGTTGCTGTACATGGTGCCGACGGGATCCGTCCTCGACGAGATGCTGGATTCGTCAGAGGCCGCGGCGCTGGCCGCTCTTGGCGCCGGGCGATCCGAGGCGGTGTCGCTCGGGGCCACCGTGGGTGGCGTCTACGCGGAGCGGGGAGAGGTCGGGAACGTGGTGCATGACGTTGCGGAGAGCATCTCGGCCGATCTGATCGTGATCGGAGGTCGCGAGCTCGGCGCGATGCATCGACTGTTCACGGGGAGCGTCTCGGAGGCGGTGCTGCACAAGGCGTGTTGCCCGGTGCTCATCGTGCACGGCCCCGAACCATCCTGGCCACCCGCGCAGATGGTGATCGGTTTCGACGAGTTGCCCGCAGCGAAGCGAGCCGCGCGTCTGGCGTCGACCATCGCGAGTCTCTATCCCGAGGTGACCATGACCCTGGTCGAGGTGCTGCCGGACAGCCTCGTGAATCCGAACCCGCTGCTGCGCAATTCCTATCGCGTCGTGGCTGAGCACGCACGGCTTGACCGTGAGGCGCGAGACATCGAGAACGTGGCCGAATTCAGTCCGACGACGGCGTTGGCGGTCGGTGATGCCGGCGACGTGCTCCTCGCGCGAGGAGGCACGCTCCCGCTGCCGAACCTGATCGTCATCGGAAGCCGCCGGCTCGGCGAGCTGCGCCGGCTCATCTTCGGCGGTGTGTCCACGAAGATCCACCACGCCGGCCACAGCCCGCTGCTCATCGTCCCTGAGGCTGCATCACACCGCGCGGAGTGAACGCGGCGTTGAGCGTCTGCGCAGCGGTCTAGTGCGCCACCAGGACCGGCACTTTCGCGACATGGACGAGCTTGTTGGAGACGCTGCCGACGAGCATCCCTGTCAGCGTCGAGAGTCCGCGACGCCCGACGATGATGACGTCGGCCTGACTCTCGTCAGCGAATTCGATGATCCGTCGGGCGACGTCGTGCGTGTCGGCTTGGAGAAGGTGTCCCTGCGCATGCACTCCCTGGGCCGTCAACCTCGCCGTCGCCGCCGCGACCACGTCTGCCGCTTCCGAAGGGCGTTCGAGGTCCGCGAGATGGACCGCCTTGGAATGCGGTATCTCGTGCTCGTGCACGTGGACGACGTCGACCTGGGAACCAGTCTTCGCCGCGAGGCCCGCCGTTGCCGCGAGTGCGGCGTCGGAGAAGTGCGAGCCATCGACTGCAACCAAGATCCTGTCAAACATCGGCTCGCCAACCTCCTGTCAGCGATGGCTCAGAGCGCACAGTCTCGCCGACAACACTGTGCAGTCAGGATCATGATGGTATTCACCGCCCCGCGCAACCAGGGTCGTCGGTCCACCCATCGCGCACGATTGACCATGTGACGATGAGTGATCGGGTGCTGGAGACCCACGTCTCGGTGCTCACGTTCCGTGGAGACACTGTCTCGAAGCGCAAGAAGCCGGTGCGCTTTGATTTTGTGGATTTCCGCACGCCTCGGGCTCGCCTCGCCGCATGCCGTGAGGAGCTGAAGCTCAACCGGAGACTCGCCCCCGATGTCTACCTCCGGGTCGATGAGGAACGCGATGCGCGGGGCAGGCTGATCGACGCGGCGGTGGTGATGCGACGGCTTCCAGATCGCCGGCAGCTCCGGTGGCTGATCGACCACGGCGCGGATGTCAACCGCGAGCTCACACGCGTCGCACGCGTTGTCGCGGCGTTCCACTCCGAGGCGCGGCGCGGACCCGATGTGAACCGGTCCGGCGGTCCCGGCGTCTTGCGCCGGCGATGGCAGCAGGACCTCGGCGAGTGGTCCGGCGTTGCGGGGCAGGTGCTCGGCGTTGCGAATCTCGACCGCGAGCGAGCGCTGGCGGAACGCTTCCTCGACGCTCACGCCACGCTCCTTCGACGCCGTGTGTCGGACGGCCATATCGTCGACGGCCACGGCGACCTGCGCGCCGACTCCATCTACTGCCTGAAGGATGGACCGCGGATCATCGACTGCCTTGAGTTCGACAGGCGGCTACGGTGCGGCGACGAGCTCGCCGACGTGGCGTTTCTCGCGATGGACCTCGAGGCGATGGGACGGCCGGAGCTTGCAGAGCACTTCGCCGCCGAGTACCGGCGATTCTCCGGCGCGCAGTGGCCACCGAGCCTTCTGCACTTCTACATCGCTCAGCGGGCGATGGTTCGATCGAAGGTCGACTGCCTCAGCGCGATCCAGGGGGCCGGCGCCGTGGTCCACCGCGCTCGCGCCCACCTCGAGCAGTGTCGCCGCCACCTCGAGTCTGCTCGACCCGTCCTCATGGTCATCGGAGGAGGGCCGCGGACCGGCAAGTCGACGACTGCGCGAGCGGTCGCGGCGAGGAACGGGTGGATCGTGGTCCGGAGCGATGAGGTTCGGCGGGATGTCTCGGGCCTGGCCCCGGACCACGGCGCCGAGGGCGCGGAGCTCGATCGCGGCCGGTACTCGAGGTCGATGACCGCGTCGACCTACCGAGCTCTGGCTCGTCGCGCGAAGGAACTCCTCTCCGACGGCTACAGCGTGATCCTCGATGCGACCTTTTCAACTGCGAGCACACGCCTCAGCGCAGGACGTGTTGCACAGGCATGCCGCGCCGATCTCGTGGAGATCGAGTGCCAGGCTGACGCGAACGTCGTCCGCGACCGAGCGGCGCTGCCGCGCACTGAGGGAGACCTCTCCGAGGCCACCCCCGTTGTTGCGGAGGCGCTGAGCATTCGGCGCGCACCGTGGCCGTCGGCCCAAGTGCTCGACACGTCCGGGAGCGCCGGCGACCCCGTCGCGCAATGCCTGCGGATCATCGAGAAAACCCCCGTGGGACACCGCCCGAGCTCCGCGACGCGCATCAGGCAGGCCGAGCCGCCGTAGGTCCGGCGGTGATCGTCAGGTCAGCAGTTCGCGGATCTCAACCGAAGGTGTGGGACTCATCAGCCGAATCCCTTCAGGACGCATCACCCGAACGTTCACAGCGACCTGGCGCCCCCGGTAGGAGTCGAACCCACGACCATCGAGTTAGAAGCTCGCCGCTCTATCCGCTGAGCTACGGGGGCGCGTCGCGAGTTTACCCGCGCCCATTCGTCCGGGACGCCGGGCGGAGCGCCATATAATCGCGAAGCCTCCTCGTCGGCGTCGCATGGTGGCCATAGCTCAGTTGGTTAGAGTGCCAGGTTGTGGCCCTGGAGGTCGCGGGTTCGACCCCCGCTGGCCACCCCATCCACCGGTCTCCGCGTACAGTCGCCGGCGATGACCTCGGACGACCACCTCGCTCGCAATCGCGCCGCATGGAATGTCCTGGCGGCCGAGTACGCCGAGCCGGGGCGGCGGGGATGGTCCTCGACGGAGCCGTCGTGGGGGATCTGGAACATTCCCGAAAGCGAGGTCCACATCCTCCCGGACGTTGCCGGTCTCGATGTCATCGAGCTCGGCTGCGGCACCGCGTATCTGTCGTCGTGGCTGGCGCGCCGTGGCGCCCGGCCGGTCGGCATCGACATGTCCGAGAACCAGCTCGCCACGGCTCGGAGGCTCCAGAACGAGCACGACCTGCACTTCCCGCTGATCCACGGCAACGCCGAGGCGGTGCCGATCGTCGATGCGAGCTTCGATCTCGCGATCAGTGAGTACGGCGCCGCGATCTGGTGCGACCCCTATCGGTGGATCCCGGAGGCGGCACGCCTCCTCCGTCCGGGCGGGCGCCTCATCTTTCTCGGCAACGGCGCACTCCTGGTCCTCACCATGACCGACTCCGACGCCGAGGGCCCCGCGGGCACAGCGCTGCGCCGCGACTACTTCGGCATGCATTGCTTCGAGTGGCCCGACGACGAGAGCGTCGAATTCCATCTGACACACGGCGATTGGATCCGCCTGCTGCGACGCTCGGGCTTCGACATCGAGAACCTCATCGAGTTGCAGGCGCCCGAGGGCGCCGCGACGCGCTACCCGTTCGTCACGCTCGACTGGGCGCGGCGCTGGCCGTCCGAGGAGGTCTGGGTGGCACGCCGCCGCTAGACTGCCGGACGATGACAGACGAACGCTGGACCTCCGTCGACGAGTACACGACCGGACTGCTGCAACCCGCCGACCCCGTCCTCGAGGCAGCAATCCGTGACAGCGCGGGGCTTCCGAACATCGCCGTCGCGCCGGCGCAGGGGCAGTTCCTGCACCTGCTTGCGCTGGCCATCGGTGCCCACCGCATCCTCGAGATCGGCACGCTCGGCGGCTACAGCGCGATCTGGATGGCGCGCGCGCTGCCGGATGACGGACGTCTCATCAGTCTCGAGATCAGCGAGGAGCACGCGACCGTCGCGCGTGCCAACATCGCGCGCGCCGGACTCGACTCCAAGGTCGAGGTGCGAGTCGCGCCGGCACTGGAGACATTGAGTCAGCTCAAGGCGGACAACGAGGAGCCGTTCGACCTCGTGTTCATCGATGCCGACAAGCGGAACACGCCCGAGTACTTCAACCGCGCGATCGATCTCGCGCATGCCGGCAGCCTCATCGTGGTCGACAACGTCGTCCGTCAGGGCAGGCTCATCGACACCGAGAGCGACGACCCCGACACCGCCGGGATGCGCGTCCTCATCGAGCAGATGGCGGCGGACTCGCGGATCACGCCGGCGGTCATCCAGACCGTGGGCGTCAAGGGCTGGGACGGTTTCGCGTTCGCGCTGGTGAAGGGCTAGGCAGTCTCGTCCGGCTCGTAGCCTGCGGTTCCCGCGTACAGCGCCTCGATCTCCTCCGCGTACCGCGAGTGCACGGCCTGCCGCTTCATCTTGAGAGTCGGGGTCAGCTCGCCGGAGTCCACTGTCCATTCGGCGGGCAGCAGCGCGAAACGGCGAATGCTCTCGGCTCGCGATACCTGTGCGTTGGCGGCGGCGACCGCCCTGCGCACCTCGTCGACCACTGCCGGGTGTGACGCGAGCTCGGCGACCGAGCCATGAATGCCGTGCGCGGCAGCCCACGCCGGCACCGTCTCCGGGTCGACCACGACCAGCGCGGTGATGTACGACCGGCGGTCGCCGACAGCGCATGCCTGCCCGATGAGCGGGTGTTGCTTGAGCAGACTTTCGAGCAGCACCGGCGAGATGTTCTTGCCACCCGACGTGATGATCATCTCCTTCTTGCGGTCGACGATCTTCACGTAGCCCGCGGCATCGATCGTCGCCACGTCACCGGTGCGCAACCACCCATCCGGTGTGATGGTCTCCGCGGTCTTCGCCGGATCGTTGTAGTACCCGGGCGTGACGAGCCCGCCACGGACCTCGAGCTCACCGTCGTCCGCGGTGCGCATCTCGACGCCCGGCAACGACACGCCGACGGTGCCGACGCGAAATCCCTCGGGCATGAAGAACGTTCCGGGTCCGGTGAGCTCGCTCATCCCCCAGATCTCGGTGAGCGGCAGGCCGAGCGCGCGAAAGTACGCGATCGTCTCCTGGGCGATCGGCGCTGCGCCGCTCATGCCGATGAGGCACCGATCGAGCCCGATCCTGGCGCGGATCGCTTCGAGCACCGGAGCGGTTGCCATATGTCGTGCGCCGAGCTCATCGGAGACGCGTGCGCCCTGCTCGAGCACATCCATCCGCTCGCGGCCGGTGTCGATCGCCTCCGCGACAAGCTCGCGACGCCGCACATCCGGCTCCGCGGCAAGCCCTGCATTGATCCCCGCGTAGAGCTTCTCCCAGACGCGAGGCGGCCCGAAGAAGAACACCGGGCGCACCGACACCAATGCGGCGCCCAGTTGCGACAACTCCGGGCACATGTAGGTCGCGCTGCCGTAGAAGAGCGTTTGCCAGTGGCTCGAGAACCGCTCGGCGACGTGCGCCATCGGCAGGTATGAGACGAGCTTCGCGCCGCTCGGCATCGGCACGACCTGGCGTGTCGACGCGACTGTCCAGGCGATGTTGTGGTGCGTGACCATGACGGCTTTCGGCGGTCCCGTCGTGCCCGACGTGTAGATGAGCGTCGCGAGGTCATCGGGTTGCACCTGCCGCCACGAGGCGTCGAACGATTCGGGGTGCTCCTCGAGACGATGGCGACCCATGTCGAGCAGCGCACTCCATTGCACGCAGCCGTCATGCGCACCGTCGATCAGCACGATGTGACGCAGATGCGGGAGGTCGTCGCGAACCGCGAGGAGGCGGGCGAGGAACTCCTCATCCTCGACGACGGCGATCTGCGCGTCGCAGTGCTTCGCGATGTATGCGATCTGCGCGGGCGCGACCGTGGTGTATGCGCTGACGGGGGTGAGGCCGGCATGCACCAGGCCCAGGTCGGCGATCACGTGCTCGGGTCGGTTGCGCGCGAGGATGACACCGAAACCGCCGCGCTCCAGGCCGAGCGACAGGAATCCGAGCGTCGCGGCAGCAACCGATTCACGATACCGGCCCCAGGTCATCGTCTCCCACGGCGCATCCGGGCCGGAACGCCACCCGAGCGCGACGTCGTCTCGCGCAGTGCGTGCCGTCGCGGCGAAGACCCTGCAGAGCGTCTGGCCCGCGGACTCGGCGTCGATGGTCTCCCTCACCTCGGACATCACCAGTGTCATGTGCGAAGCCCTCCGTCAACCCTGCAACGATGAGCCCGGTCAGGCCGGGATCAGCGCGCCCTGCGCGCGCAGCGCCGCAACCGTTCCGTCTGCGGCCGCGATCGCAAGTTCGAGCGGCACCGGGCCGCCGTGCAGCAGCGCGTCTGCATGTGGCAACCACGACGCGTCGTCGGCGAGTGCGGCAAGCGCCGGCTCACCACCGAGCCGCGCGAGGTAACGCGCGGCGATCCAACCGAGGCGGCCGCTCCCGGTATCTGCAGCGAACTGGTTCGCCTGCTCGGCGAGACGCGCACCGATCGCGACCGTCGCCATGCGCCGCGCCATGCGCCGCAACGGCAGCTGGCGCGCGTCCGGGTCGTCGGCAATGCTCAGCGCCTGCATCCGGCTTTCGATCCGTCGCAGCTCGTCGATCACCACGGTTCCGAGAGCGGCTGCGGGTCCGCCCACGGAGACGAGCTCCGCGCGCCGCTCGGTGTCATCGAGGTATCCGGGCAACGCACCGTGCTCGATGGCGCGCTGCACGTCGAGCGCGATCACGTTGCCCGACCCTTCCCAGATCGCATGCACGTACACGTCGCGCAGGATTCGCGCATCGGGCCAGTCCTCGATGAATCCGTTGCCGCCGCGCACCTCCATGCCCTCGGTCGCGCACAGACGCGCGCGCTCGGTGCCGTGCATCTTGAAGAGCGGTGTCAGAAGGCGCAGCGCCGCCGTCGCCTCATGGTCGCCGGCATCCGCCCGGTCGGAGAGCTCGGCGGCGCCCATCGCCGCGGTGAGCCCGGCGACGGAGTTGACGACCAGCTCAGCAAGCGTGTCGCGCATCAGCGGATGAAGATCGAGACGGCGGCCGAATGTCGACCTGCCGCGCGTGTGCGTGAGCGCTTCGAATGCGCTGCGTCGCATCGCGCCGGCGGTCGCCGTTGCGATGCCGATGCGAGTTGCGTTGACCATGTCCATCATCTGGGGGAGCCCGCGGTCGAGCGCGCCGACCTGCCACGCGAACGCTCCGCGGAGCCCGACCTCACCGGAGGCCATCGCGCGGGTGCCGAACTTCTCCTTGAGGCGGTGGATGACGTAGCTGTTGCGCGTCCCGTCATCGAGCATGCGCGGCATGAGGAACAGGCCGAGCCCGCGGGGTCCTGACGGCGCGCCCTCGGGCCTGGCGAGCACGAGCACGAGGTCGCTGTGCGCGCAACTCGCGAACCACTTCTCACCGGTGAGGCGCCACGTGCCGTCGTCCGCGCTCGAGGCCACCGTCTCGTTGGCGCCGACATCCGACCCACCGGCTTTCTCGGTGAGGAACATCGCGACCGTGAGGTGCCGACCGGTGTCGTCGGCGAGACCGGGCACGAAGCGTGCTGCGAGGGCGGGGTCGTTGCGCTCGAGACAGCGGGCCGCGGCATCGATCATCCCGATCGGACAACCCGTGACCGCCTGGTCGGACTCGAGCAGCAGATAGAGCATCGCCGTGATCAGCGTTCGCGGGGCGCGCTCGCTGAGACCGCGCCATCCCGTCGTGTATGCGGCGCGCACGGCGCCGAAGCCGAGCACGGTCCTCTCGAGCTCCTTGTATGCCGGGTGGAACTCGATCTCATCGATGCGCTCGCCGCGGGCGTTGTACTGGCGCAGCACCGGCGGGTTGCGATCGGCGGTGCGCGCCAGCGGCTCGATGACCTGCGGGACGAGCGTGCCGAGCTCCGTCAGCGCGGCGTCGAGGGCCGGCCAGCTCGCGTCCCCGACCGTGTGGCGGGCGAGCCAGCGCAGATGCTCGTCCGGCTGATACCAGTCGGCGCGGTCTGCGGGCGGGATGTACCGGGCTCCGGGATCAGACGGCAGCATCGAGCCCACGATAGCGCGTGGCTCGACCTACCACAGCCCTCTGGCTTCGAACACCTCTTTGAGCACTCGGGGGTGGTCGGTCATGATCCCGTCGACGCCGAGGTCGAGCAGCACCTCCATCTCCGCGCGGTCGTCGATCGTCCACACGTGGACCGGCAGTCCGGCTCGGTGGGCGCTCTCGACGAACCTGCGATCGATGCGGAGCAGGCCCCACCGCTGCGGGACCTGCAGGCAGTCCGCATGGAAGCGCGGCAGCCGTCCCGACCGGGACGCCAGGAACGCGAGGCCGGTCGCCACCTGGCCCATGGACGAGCAGATCCGGCCGGAGGCCAGCGACCGGATGCGGGCGACCCGACGATCCGAGAACGACCCGATGCACACCCGCCCGAACGCGTTGAGGCGGCTGATCAACGCCACGAGCGGTGCCACGGTGTCGTCCGACTTCGCGTCGATGTTCAGGAAGACGTTGTCCCATCGCGTGAGCAGCTCCTCCAGTGTGGGGATCACCACGCCGGTGCCGCGAAACGGGTAGGTCGTCCCGTCCGGGCTGAACCAGTACCCCGCATCGGCCTCGCGCACCTCGTCGAGGGTCAGCTGGGCGATGCTCCCGGCATGGTCGGTCAGGCGGTCGAGGAGGCTGTCGTGGAACGCGAGGAGGACTCCGTCGCGGGTGACATGCACGTCGGTCTCGAGGTACCGATACCCGAGCGCCACGGCCGCTTCGAACGCGGGGAGCGTGTTCTCGGGAGCCTCGCCCGCGCCGCCGCGATGGGCGAACGCGATCGTCGACGCTGTTCCGAGGAATGCGCGCTGGGCCATGGGTCGGGTCAGGGTAGCCGGACAGTCCCCATGAGGTACGCGTCGCAACTGCGAGCGGCCGCCCGGCCGTCGGCGATGGCCCAGACGATCAGCGAGGCTCCGCGCGTGGCGTCGCCGGCGGCGAACACGCCCGGCGTGGCACATGCGAAGGACTCGTCGACGGCGATGTTTCCCGAGCGATCGAGGTCGACCGACAGGCCGTCGAGCAGGACGGACCGCCCCGGACCCTCGTAGCCGATCGCGATCAGCACGAGATCGCCCTCGATCGTCACCTCGCCTTCGTCGACCGGCACGAAGGTTCGGACGCCATGCTCGCGGCGCGCCTCCACCCGCGTCGCACAGACGCGCTGCACGCTGTCATCCGTGCCTTCGAACCGCGTCACCATGAGGCCGAAGTCGCGCGAGCCACCTTCGTCGTGCGCCGGGTAGGTGCGGAGGATGAGTGGCCACTGCGGCCAGGGATTGTCCTCCGGACGCGTGTCCGGCGGCTGCGGGTACAGGTAGAGCTGGTCCACACCCGCGCATCCCTCGCGGATGACGTTGCCGAGGCAGTCGGCGCCGGTGTCGCCGCCGCCGATGATCACGACGCGCGCGCCCTTCGCGCTGATCTCCGGCGTGGCGGTGACCCGCTCCCCGGCGACTCGCCGGTTCTGCTGGACGAGGTAGTCCATCGCGAGGTGGATGCCGCCCAGCCCTCGCCCCGGGACGCTGATGTCCCGCGCGCGGTCCGCGCCGACACCGAGGACGACGGCATCGAACCGCTCGCGCAGCTGGTCGGTGGTGACGGCCGTGCCCACGTCGTAGCCGGTCTCGAACGTGATCCCCTCGGCTTCGAGCAGCCCGAGCCGGCGGTCGAGGACACGCTTCTCCATCTTGAAGTCGGGGATGCCGTAGCGGAGCAGCCCGCCGATGCGATCGGACCGCTCGAAGACAGTGACGTGGTGCCCGGCGCGGTTCAGCTGCTGTGCCGCGGCGAGCCCGGCCGGCCCCGAGCCCACGACGACGACACGCTTGCCGGTGCGATGCGCCGGCGGTTCGGCGCGGATCCATCCCTCATCGAAGGCGCGGTCGATGATCGACTGTTCGATCTGCTTGATCGCCACCGGATCGTCGTTGATCGCAAGGACGCAGGCGGGCTCGCACGGCGCCGGGCAGAGCCGTCCGGTGAACTCCGGGAAGTTGTTGGTGGCATGCAGTCGCTGGATCGCGGACCCCCAGTCGTCCCGCGAGACGAGGTCATTCCACTCCGGGATGCGGTTGCCGAGCGGGCATCCGTGGTGGCAGAACGCGACGCCACAGTCCATGCACCGCGAGCCCTGCTCGCGCAGGACCTGCACGGGAAGTGGCAGATACACCTCGCGGTAGTCCGCGACACGCTCGGTGACGGGCCGCCTCGAAGCCGTGTGGCGCGCGTGCTCGAGGAACCCGGTGCGCGCGGGCATCAGCCGACGAGCTCCAGCTGCGCACGCAGCGCTCGGCGGTATTCCTCCGGCATCACCTTGACGAATCGCTCGCGCGATTGACGCCAGTTGCGAATCAGTCGCTTTGCGACCTCGCTGCCGGTCAGCAGCTCGTGACGTTCGAGGAGGTCGCGGATGGCCGCCAGGTCATTGACGCCGGGCGTTTCGAGCGCAACGGACGTGGTGTTGCATCGAGACTCGAACCGGTCTTCCTCGTCGAGGACGAACGCGACCCCGCCGCTCATTCCCGCGGCGAAATTCCGGCCGGTTTCACCGAGCACGAGCACCGTGCCGCCGGTCATGTACTCACACCCGTGGTCGCCGACCCCCTCGACCACCGCAATCGCGCCGGAGTTGCGCACGCAGAACCGCTCGCCCGCAACGCCGCGGATGAACGCCTCGCCCGACGTGGCGCCGTAGAGCGCGACGTTGCCGACGATAATGTTGTCCTCGGCGCGACGTCGCGAGGCTCGTGGCGGGCGGATCACGAGCCTGCCGCCGGAGAGTCCCTTCCCGACGTAGTCGTTCGCCTCCCCGCGCAGCGTGAGCGTGATCCCGCGCGCAAGCCACGCGCCGAATGACTGCCCGGCGGCGCCGTCGAGGTCGATCTCGATGCTGCCATCGGGAAGTCCTCCTTCGCCGTGACGCCGCGCGACCTCACCGCTGAGCATCGCGCCGACGCAGCGATGCACGTTGCGGACCGGCATGCGCACGCGGACCGGGCGCTCACCGTCGAGCGCCGGCGCGCACTCCGCGACGAGCTCAACATCGAGCATGTCGCCGAGATCCGCTACCTGGTGCCGGCTGCGGCGGCGCTCGGTGGGGGACGGGACATCGGGTGCCGACAGCAGCGGTCGAAGGTCGAGCCCACGCGCCTTCCAGTGGTCGACCGCGGGACGAGCCTCGATGACGTCGACGCGCCCGATCATGTCCTCGAAACGGCGGAAACCGAGTCGCGACATCCAACGCCGCACATCCTCGGCGAGGAAGAGCATGAACGCCACGACATGCTCGGGACGCCCGGCGAATCTCCGTCGCAACACGGGGTCCTGGGTCGCGATCCCCACTGGACAGGTGTTGAGATGGCAGACGCGCATCATCACGCACCCGGCAGCGATGAGCGGCGCTGTGGCGAAGGCGAATTCGTCGGCACCGAGCAGCGCGCCGACGACCACATCGCGCCCCGTCTTCATCTGCCCGTCGGCCTGCAGCGTGACCCGGCTGCGCAACCGTTGACGGATGAGGACCTGTTGCGTTTCCGCGAGCCCCAGCTCCCACGGGACACCCGCATGCTTGATCGCGGTGAGCGGCGACGCCCCGGTGCCTCCCTCGTAGCCGGCGATGACGATGTGATCGGCACGCGCCTTGGCGACACCCGCGGCGACGGTGCCGACGCCGGCCTCTGCGACGAGCTTGACGCTGATGCGCGCAGCCGGATTCACCGAGCGTAGGTCCCAGATGAGTTGCGCGAGATCCTCGATCGAATAGATGTCGTGATGCGGTGGTGGTGAGATCAGCCCCACGCCCGGGGTCGAGTGGCGCAGCCGTGCGATCGCCTCGTCCACCTTCGCGCCGGGGATCTGTCCACCTTCACCGGGCTTTGCGCCCTGGGCGATCTTGATCTGCAGCTCGTCGGCGTTCACGAGATAGTGAGCGGTGACGCCGAACCGCGCCGACGCAACCTGCTTGATCGCGCTCCGGCGCGAGTCGCCGTTCTCATCCGGGCTGTAGCGCGCCGCATCCTCGCCACCTTCGCCGGTGTTCGAACGCGCGCCGAGCCGGTTCATCGCGATCGCGAGCAGCTCGTGCACCTCTCTGCTCAGGGACCCGTACGACATGCCGCCCGTCGAGAAGCGACGAACGATGTCGTTCGCAGGCTCGACCTCCTCGAGCGGGACCGGCATCGGCGACTCGCGGAGGTGGAACAGGCCGCGCAGGTTCTTGAGCGCCCGGCATTCATCGTCGGCAAGTGCGACATAGGTTCGGAATGCGGACTCGTCACCGGACTTGACCGCGTGCTGCAGGGCTCCGATGACCTCCGGGTTCCACTGATGGTGCTCGCCGTCACGACGCCACCGGTACTCGCCGCGGTCCTCGAGCGTCGGTGGGGTGATGCGAACGTCCGGGAACGCCCGCTCGTGGCGGGCGAGCGCCTCGGCGGCGATGACGTCGATCCCGATCCCGCCGATGCGTGACGCCGTGTTCGGAAAGAAGCGATCGACGACACTCCTGTCGATGCCGAGACACTCGAAGATCTGCGCGCCGCAGTACGACTGGATCGTCGAGATCCCCATGCGGGCGATCGTCTTGCGCAGCCCCTTGACCAGCGCCTGCACGTACAGGTCCTCGGCGCGCGCCCGGTCCACCGTCGGCGGCAGCAGCTCGCGACGGGCAAGGTCGGCGATCGTCTCGAAGGCGAGATACGGGTTCACCGCCTCGGCGCCGTAGCCGATCAGCAGCGCGAGATGCATGACCTCGCGTACCTCGCCGGTCTCGATGACGAGGCCGACCCCCGTGCGCGTCTGCTCGCGAACGAGGTGGTGATGCACCGCGGCGGTCGCGAGCAGCGAAGGGATGGGCACGTGCGACGCGTCGATGTGCCGGTCGCTGAGGATGAGCACCGTCGCACCAGCCTCGATCTGCTCCGACGCGATCCGGCAGATGCGGTCGATGCCCTCGAGGAGACCGGCCGCCCCCGAGGCGCGGTGGAACACCATCGAGATCGTCTCTGCCGGGAACTGGCGCTGAGTCACGTGGCGCAGCTTCTCGAGGTCGTGGTTCGTGAGCACCGGATGCGGCATCTCGAGCCGCTGCGCCTGCGCCGGGCCCTGCTCGAGGAGGTTGCCGCCCGCACCCAGGCTGGTGACGAGCGACATGACGGCCTGCTCGCGAATCGGGTCGATGGGCGGATTGGTCACCTGGGCGAAGAGTTGCTTGAAGTAGTTGAAGAGCGGCAGAGACCGGTCGCTGAGCACCGCGAGCGGGGCGTCGTTGCCCATCGAGCCGACCGCCTCCTCGCCGTTCTGACCCATCGGGGCGATCAGCATCTCGACGTCCTCGATGCTGTAGCCGAAGGCCTGCTGGCGGACGAGGAGCGTCCCCAGGTCCGGTTCCGGAACGTGATCCGGTGGGTCGAGCTCGTCGAGGTGCACGGTGCCCTCGGTGATCCACTCTCGATAGGGATGGGTGGCGGCGAGCTGGGTCTTGACCTCGCCGTCGTCGAGCACCCGTCCTGCGGCGGTGTCGACGAGCAGGAGCCGGCCGGGCTCGAGGCGCCACTTGCGAGCGATCCGCTCCTCGGGGACCTCGAGGACGCCGGCCTCAGATGCCATGACCACGAGGCCGTCGTCGGTGATGAGATAGCGCGCCGGGCGAAGCCCGTTGCGATCGAGGGTCGCGCCGATGACGCGTCCGTCGGTGAAGGCGATCGCCGCAGGGCCGTCCCAGGGCTCGAGGAGTGCGCTGTGAAACTCATAGAAGGCGCGGCGCTCCTCGTCCATGAGCTCGTTCTGGTGCCACGCCTCGGGGATCATCATCATCACGGCGTGCTCGATCGAGCGCCCGGTCATCGCGAGCAGCTCGAGCGCGTTGTCGAACTGCGAGGAGTCCGAGCCGGTCTCGTCGAGCACCGGGACGAGCTTCTCGATATCGCCGCCGAAGTGCGGGCTGCGGAACTTCGACTGGCGTGCGCGCATCCAGTTGACGTTCCCTCGCAGCGTGTTGATCTCCCCGTTGTGCGCCGACATCCGGAAGGGCTGCGCGAGGTCCCAGCGCGGCAGGACATTGGTGGAGAAACGCGCGTGGACGAGCGCAAGCGACGAGGTGAGGCGCGGATCGACGAGGTCGGGGTAGAACCCGCCGAGCTGCGCGGCGGTGAGCATCCCCTTGTAGATGACCGTGCGGCTCGAGAGGCTGGCGAAGTGGAAGCGCTCGCGGCCGATGCCCGCGGCGGCGGCGGTCCGCTCGATCACGCGACGCAGCACCAGCAGGCGACCCTCGAGGGCTGATCCGTCGAGCCCGATTGCCGCGACGAACAGCTGGCGGAGGACGGGCAGCCCGGCGCGCGCGCTCTGGCCGAGCGCGTCGGCGACCACCGGGACGTCGCGCCAGGCGAGGATGCGGAGTCCCTCGGCGCGGCAGGCCTGGAACGTGATCGCCTCGCACTCCTGGCGCTCGGACGCGCCCTGCGGGAGCATCACCATGCCGACGCCGTAGGCGCCGGGGGCGGGCAGCTCGACGCCGGCGACGTCGCGGAGAAACTCGTCCGGGACCTGGATGAGGATGCCGGCTCCGTCGCCGCTGTCCGGTTCCGCGCCGGAGGCGCCACGATGGCCGAGGTTCATGAGCGCCTCGACACCGAGCTCGATCACGTCATGGGACGGTCCGCCCGCGATGCTCGCGACGAACGCCACGCCACAGGCATCGTGCTCCCACGCGGAGTCCAGGAGACCCCGATCCGGGAGCGGTGCGCTCAGAGGCTCGCCGATGCCGGCCAACGGTATCGCACTTCCTGGTTTTGACGGTTTCCGGCTCGATCTCGGCGCGGATCCCGTCACCGATCCTTCCGTCGAGCTCAATCAGCCGCTCGCGGTGAGGCGGTGTGCGCCAGCCGCAACGCTAGGATGGGTGACGCTTGTCCACGCAGGTCACCCGGGTATCACCCGCATCGCTCACGGCAGCCCCGCACGGCGGCCCCGGGCCGTTGCAACGCATCCTCGATTCGATGCCCTGGTGGGCGCTGCCGGCGACGGTCGTCACGGTCCTCGGCCTCTTCGGCCTCTACTCGATCTGGACCGCGTTTCTGTCCGGCGGCATCAACCAGAGCGGCCCGTACCTCTCGCCGTTCTACTCGCCGACGATCTGGAAGACCGGCCCGGTCAGCCCCGCGCTCTGGGTGCTCGGCTCGCCGCTGCTCTTCCGGGCCACCTGCTACTACTACCGGAAGGCGTACTACCGCTCGTTCTTCTGGGACCCGCCGTCGTGCGCGGTCGGCGAGCTCCGTCACCGCAAGTACCGCGGCGAGACGGCGTTCCCGCTCTTCCTCAACAACCTGCACCGATTCCTCTTCTATCTGGTGCTCATCGTCACCGCGTTCCTCTGGTACGACGTGTACCTCGCGTTCTGGGCTCCGAACGGTCACCTGCAGCTCGGACTGGGGACGGGCATCATGCTCGTCAACGTCATCCTGCTCAGCGGCTACACGTTCGGCTGCCACTCGTGGCGGCACCTGGTCGGTGGCGGGCTCGACTGCTACTCCAAGGCGAAGCTCGGGCAGGCCCGCTACCGTGCCTGGAAGTGGGTCACGGTGCTCAACCAGCGCCATCCGGTGTGGGCGTGGTGCAGCATGTTCAGCGTCGTCATCACCGACGTCTATATCCACCTGCTGCGTGCCGGTTTGTTCATCGATCCGCACATCGTCTTCTGACATGGCAGCGCCCCAGGAACCCTACGAGACCGTCGACTGCGACGTGCTCGTCGTCGGCGCCGGCGGCGCCGGGATGCGCGCGGCGATCGCCGCCGCCGAGTCCGGATGCAAGGTCACGGTGGTGACGAAGTCGCTCCTCGGCAAGGCGCACACGGTGATGGCGGAGGGCGGCATCGCGGCCGGGATCGGCAACGTGGACCCGCAGGACAGCTGGGAGGTGCACTTCGCGGATACGATGCTCGGCGGCCAGCTGATCAACAACTGGCGCATGGTCGAGCTCTACGCACACGAGGTCATCGACCGCGTCCTCGAGCTCGAACGGTGGGGGGGGCTCTTCGACCGTACCGAGGACGGACGGATCATGCAGCGCGCGTTCGGCGCGCACTCGTGGAAGCGCCTCGCGCACGTCGGCGATCGCACCGGGCTCGAGCTGATCCGCACCTGTCAGGACAAGATGGTGCACACGGACGGTGTCGACGTCTGCATGGAGTACACGCTGACGTCGCTGCTCAAGACCGGCGATCGCGTGTGCGGGGCGTTCGGGTACAGCCGCAACACCGGGCGGTTCGTCGCCTTCAAGGCCGGCGCCGTGGTGCTCGCGAGCGGCGGATGGGGAAGGATGTACCGCTTCACCTCCAACTCCTGGGAGTGCTCGGGTGACGGCGCCGCGATGGCGTACCAGGCGGGCGCCGACCTGCTCGACATGGAATTCGTCCAGTTCCATCCCACCGGCATGATCTGGCCGCCCGGAGCGCGCGGAATCCTCGTCACCGAGGCGGTGCGTGGCGAGGGCGGGCTGCTCTTCAACGCTGAGGGCTCGCGCTTCATGCTCGACTACGATCCCGTCAAGAAGGAGCTCTCGTCGCGCGACGTCGTCGCGCGCTCCATCTACAAGGAGGTGCAGGCCGGGCGCGGGACACCGCACGGTGGCGCCTATCTCGACGTGCGTCATCTCGGGGCCGACTACGTCAAGCGCAAGCTGCCGTCGATGTACGAGCAGTTCCATGCGCTGGCATCGATCGACATCACCAGCCAGCCGATGGAGGTCGGCCCGACCATTCACTACACGATGGGTGGCGTCCGCGTCGACCCCGACACCGCGGCGACGACGGTTGCGGGGCTCTACGCGGCGGGCGAGGCCGCGGGCGGTCTCCACGGTGCCAACCGGCTCGGCGGCAACTCGCTCGGCGACATCCTCGTCTTCGGGCGTCGCGCCGGCGAGGCGGCGGCCGCGTTCGCGCACGGCGATGGAGCGACGCGGACGATCGACGAGACCCAGATCGCATCGGAACAGGCAGACCTGTTGGGCGTGCTCGGTGGTGACACCGACGGCGCGTCCGCCGGCGAGAACCCGTACAAGCTGCACGAGGAGCTGCAGCTGGCCATGCAGGACGACGCGGGGATCGGACGCAGCGAGGAGTTGCTGCAGCGCGCCCTGACCGCGATCCTCGCGCTGCGTGAGCGGAGCGCGCGCATCCGTGTCAGCGGCGGCCGTGCGCTCAACCCCGGATGGCACACGTGTCGCGACGTCACCAACATGCTGATCATCTCCGAGGCGATCGTCCGGGGCGCGATCGAGCGCCGTGAGAGCCGTGGCTCGCAATGGCGCTTCGACCATCTCGACCAGGAGGTCGAGTTCGGCAAGGTCAACTTCGTCACGCGCCGCGGCGACGACGGCATGCGGGTGGTGAGCGTGCCGCTCGACCCGCTCCCGGAGCGGCTCGTCCCTCTGCTCGAACGCAGCCGCTTCTACGATGCGGCGAAGCTGCCGAAGGGATATCTCACCGAGACGGTCGCGGTCGTAGCGCCGGCACGGAAAGCACCCGCCGCCCGCAGGCCCAGGAAGGGGAAGTGATGGCAGTCGTCGATCATTCCGGAGTTGCGGTCACGACCACGCCGGAGGCCGCGCTCACCGCAAGCGGGCTCACCGGGGAGACGCTGACGCTGCAGGTGCTCAAGGGTGTGCCGGGCGGCGAGCAGACCGAGGCGACCTACCAGGTCCCGGTCGTCACCGGCATGGTGGTGCTCGATGCGGTGCACTACATCCAGCACAACCTCGACACCGACCTCGCGTGTCGGTGGAACTGCAAGGCAGCCAAATGCGGCTCGTGCAGCGCGGAGGTCAACGGACGGCCGGTGCTGCTCTGCAAGACGCGCGTCGACGACCTGCCCGCCGGGCCGGTGACCGTGCATCCCCTGAAGTCATTCCCGTTGATCAAGGACCTCGTCACCGACGTGTCGCGCAACTACGAGGTGAACAAGTCCATCCCGCCGTTCACCGCCGCACCCGATGACGGCACGCCGTGGCGCATCCAGCAGCACGACATCGATCGCCTCTACGAGTTCCGCAAGTGCATCGAGTGCTTCCTGTGCCAGGACGTCTGCCACATCGTCCGCAGCCACGACCTCGGCGACCGCTTCTACGGTCCACGGTTCTTCGTGCGCGTCGCGTCGCTCGAGATGCACCCGAAGGACATCCTCGATCGTCGCGAGCAGACCCGCGAGGAGGGTGGTCTCGGGTACTGCAACATCACCAAGTGCTGCACCGAGGTCTGCCCGGAGCACATCCACATCACCGACAACGCGATCATCCCGATGAAGGAGCGGGTTGCGGACGTGCGCTGGGACCCGGTGCGCTTTGTCGGCCGCATGCTCTTCGGCCCGCGCAAGGATTGACCGGCGTCATCGTCCTGAGCGTCGTCATCGTGGCGATGCTCGTGGGCTTCCTCTGGTTCTACATGTATTCGCGCACGCTCGCCTGGGGTCAGTCCGACACGCGCAAGGCCCTGCTCAACATGATGATCGTGGTCGGCCCGATCTTCGGGATGCACTACAAGAAGGAACCGCCCGAGCCGACCAGCATCTCCGCGCCCGCGCAGGATGACGACGACATGCCGGTTCGCATCACGCCGCCCGGTCCGCCGAACGATGCCCCCGCGCGGATCGGGCCGCCGGGCACGAGCGAGTAGCATCACGCCATGGGGAGGATGACCAGGGCCTGCGTGTTCGACATGGACGGCGTCCTCATCGATACCGAGCCGGTCTGGCGCCAGGTCGAGCTCGACGTCTTCGCCAGAGTTGGGGTTGCGCTGACCGACGAGCAGCTTCGCGACACCTGGGGCATGCGCATCGAGGAGGTCGTCGATCACTGGTATCAGCAGCGCCCCTGGAACGGGATCAGACCCCATGCGGTGCAGCGCGAGATCGTCCGCGAGATGGTCGAGTACGTTCGCACCCAGGGTGAGCCGATGGCCGGAGCGCTGGAGGCGATCGACACCGCGCGCGCCGCGGGATTGCGCGTCGCGATCGCGTCGTCGTCGGCACGCGAGCTCATCGACGCGGTTGTCGATCGCCTCGGGATCGGCGAAGTGATCGACGCGGTGTGCACCGCGGACGACGAGGTTCGCGGCAAGCCCGATCCGGCCGTCTACCTCAGCGCCGCGCAGGCCCTCGACGTCATGCCGTCACTCTGCGTGGCGATCGAGGATTCGCCCGTCGGTGTGAGCGCGGCCGTCGCGGCGGGGATGCGGTGCATCGGGGTGCGCTCGCATGGCGAGCTCAGTGGTGACATCAGCCATGCGCACTTGGTGGTCGACTCCCTGCTCGAGGTCACCGCGCCGATGCTGCTCTCAGCCGATGTGGATCCCGTCGGTGAGTGAGCCGAGGCTCGGATCGATCTCGTCGCGACGCGCGTCCATCACCTGAACCACCTGGTGCACGGCCTCGGCGCTGCGATGCAGCGCCGCGCGCTCGTCATCGGTCAGCGCGACGTCCACCACCTCGAGCAGGCCGCCGGCGCCGAGCCTGCACGGGACACCCGTGAAGAGGCCATTGATCCCGTACTCGCCTTCGAGATGGACCGTGCACGGCAGCACCTGGCGTGTGTCGAGCACGATGGCGTCGATCATCTGCGCCACAGCCGCGCTCGGCGCGTAGAAGGCGCTGCCCGTCTTGAGGAGGTTGACGATCTCCGCTCCGCCGTCGCGCGCACGCTGCACGATGCGCTCGAGTCGCTCGGAAGGGATGAGATCGGCTGCGGAGATGCCCGCAACGGTGGTGAGACGCGTGAGCGGCACCATCGTGTCGCCGTGGCCGCCGAGAACGTACGCCTGCACGTCGTGCACCGATGCGTCCAGCTCCTGCGCGATGAACGTCCGGTAGCGCGCGGTGTCGAGCACCCCGGCCATGCCGATCACCCGCGAGCGCGGAAAACCCGACACGGCCATGGACAGCTGCGTCATCCCGTCGACCGGGTTCGCGACGACGATGAGGATGCAGTCGGGCGACTGGGCCACCACCTGACGGACGACCCCGGACACGATCTTCGCGTTCGTCATCACCAGGTCGTCGCGCGACATCCCCGGCTTGCGCGGGATGCCGCTCGTGATCACGACGATCTGCGATCCCGCGGTCTCCTCATAGCCGTTGGTCCCGGTGACCAGCGAGTCGTACCCCACGATCGGCCCCGACTCCAGCATGTCGAGCGCCTTCCCCTGCGGGAGACCTTCGACGATGTCAACGAGCACGACATCCGCGTAGTCGCGCTCCGCCACACGCTGGGCCAGCGTCGCCCCGACGTTCCCCGCCCCGACGACCGTGATCTTGGTTCGCACGTTCGCGGATTCTACGCACCCCGTTGCGCTGGCTGGTGCGCCCTCCGTTTTGAAGGCAGGCGCCTCGCCGCTCCGTCGCAACGACGCGGGTCCTGTCATCGCGGGGGCCCCTCGCCGCTCCGCACCCCGGTCTGACCGCTCGGGTGTCGTCCGTTCTGGGAACGTTCATCTCGGCGCCGAGGTGCAGATCGGCGCTTCCCCCCGCGATGCCACCCGCTCGCGTTGTGGCCGGCGTCCACTGCCGCCTCCCTTGCCCGAACTTGGGCGCCCTGCGTCGGCAGGTGCGTAGGATCCGCGGTGCGATGCAAGGTCGGTCGTTGACGCGGTGGGAGCGGGCGCTGGCCTATAGCGTGCTTGGCGTTGCCGGCGAAGTCGCATTTACCGGCGCTCGCGACAGTCTGCTGCGGAAAGACTTGCGACTGCGGGGGCACAGCTACCTCTGGATGTTCCCGATCTACGGGTTGAGCGCCTTCCTGTTTGAGCCGGTGCACGACATGGTTCGCGAGAAGCCGTTGTGGCAGCGGGCCGCGGCGTACTCGGTCGGGATCGTGGGCGTGGAATTCATCGCAGGCACTGCGTTACGGCGGGTTCTTGGCCTCGTGCCCTGGGATTACACCGGGCATGGGCCGTTCGTGCTGCGGGGCGGGGCGACGCGGTTGGACTACGCACCGATCTGGGGCGCTGTGGGACTCGCGCTCGAGCGCGTCGACGACAGGCTGCGATGACGGCTCGCAAGCGGCGGCTGCCGGCCGGGGCCCGGGCGCGCGCGCCGATCGTCGTGGAACGTCTTGCGCTTGAATACGGGGAGGCACACACCGAGCTGGCGTTTGCGACGCCGTGGCAGCTGCTGGTCTCGGTGATCCTCAGTGCGCAGACGACTGACGTCACGGTCAACGCGGTGACACCCGTGCTCTTCGCGCGGTTTCCCACGCCTGAAGCGCTCGCCGCGGCACCGCAGGAAGTGGTGGAGGAGATCATCCACAGGACGGGGTTCTTCCACTCGAAGGCTCGCGCGATCATCGAGATGAGCCAGGACCTGATCCTGCATCACGGCGGTGAGGTCCCCTCGACGATGGAAGCGCTGGTCACGCTTCGTGGCGTGGGGCGCAAGACGGCGAACGTCGTCCTCGGGGTCGCATTCGGCGTTCCCGGTTTTGCGGTCGACACGCACGTGGGACGGCTCACCGGCCTCCTGCGCCTCACCTCCGCGACCGATCCGGTGAAGATCGAAGAGGACATCTGCAGCATCGTCCCGCCGTCGGAGTGGACCAATCTGAGCCTGCGTCTCATCCTGCACGGCAGGCGGGTCTGCATCGCGAACCGGCCCCGCTGTCACCAGTGTGTGCTCGCCAACATTTGCCCATCGGCGGAGCTCGGTCTGAAACCGCCCGCGAAGGCAGGACGACGCCCTGCGAGGGCGGGTCGCTAGACTCTCGACGGGATGGTCAGGGTCGGCAGGCTGAGTCAATCGATACACGGGGAAGTCGCGACACCCGTGCAGCCGGGTACGATGCTGGTATCGCAGTGATCCAGACGAGGGCACGCAGCCAGCACCAGGCGCCCCTCACGACAGCTTTCCCGGCCATCGTCCGTCCAGTCGGCGCTCCGCGCGCGACGACGCCGGCACCTGTGGCCGAGCCCTCGCACCATCACCTTCCGGCGTGGGTGAAGCGGGCATACGCGCAGGCTCGCCCGATTCTGGCCGACCTCCTCGGATCGCTCGAAGGCGAGCCGCGCGAGGAGCTGCAGCGCTCCGTCGATGACATCACCGAGCGCATCAACGCCGGAAAGTTCAGCCAGGCGTTCCAGTATCCGCAGCTGATCGCGAGCGGAATGGAGCTGTACACGCAGCAACGCGCATCGAGCGCCGAGCGCGCACGCGCCGCACATGCGCTCGACCTGCTCCGTCGCAAGGGCAGCGACCTGCTGCGCGATGCCGGCCCGCAGCTCGCACCCGACGTGACCTCGCGTCTCGGACGCGCACTCCGCGCGGCCTCGACCGCCGAGCAGATCACCGAAGTCGAAACCGAGGTGCGCCAGGCCGTCGAGTCGGCGCGCTCCGTGCAGGACCGCAAGCGCGATCGCGAGATCACGAAGACGCGCACCAAGATCCAGCGCGCCGCCCCTCGAGCACAGGCCCGGCCGGTCGAGACCACCGAGACCTGGCAGGACGTCCTGCGCCGGTTGCAGGAGCAGATGGCCCAAGAGGCGGGCACGTGACCTCGACCCCGGTGGCGGCCTCCCTGGACCCCGACCGGCTGGCGCCGGAGGCGGGCGACCCGGAGGTGGGAACGGTGATGCGCGACGAGGTGGTGTTCTGCCTCCCGAGCACCCCCGCGGACGCGATCGCGAAGCTGCTTGCCGACAACATCCTCAGCGAGATCGTCGTGCTCGTCGACCGCCGCCCGGTCGGATACGTTGCGAAAGAGGATGTGATCGACCGTCTCGTGAAGGGCGACATCATCGTCGCCGGCAGCGATTTCGCGGTGCGTCCGCCGTCAACCGCGGTGCAGGCGAGCAACATGCTCCGTCAGTCGCCGTTGCTCGTCGACGAGCATCAGCGCGTCAGTGAGGTGGTCGCGCTCATGGCGCAGCACGAACGGCGCCTGGCGATCGTCACGCACGAGGACGAGACCGTGGTCGGGATGATCACCCCCCGCGAGCTTGCGGATTTCCGCCTCGTGCGGCGGCAGGCTGTGCATGCCTGAGCTCGCGACGATCGCGTCTCCGCTCGGGGCGGAGTGCGATCCGGACGACACGCTCGCGGACATCCTCCAGGTCCTGCGCCTGCAGGATCCGGTTCCGCTCCTCGTCGTCCGCGGCGATGAGGTGCTCGGCACCGTCGGTCTCGAGTCGGTGGTCACGTCCTTCGACGTGCTCGATGAGACGAGCGTTCGCGATGTGATGCGCCCCGCGCCGCGCCTCGACCTCGGTGAGCGCATCGAGGCAGGGGCCGAGGCGATGCGCAAGTCATCGGCCGAGGCGGCGATCGTCACCAGCGTCGACGGCGGGATCTTCTCGAAGCGCAGCAGTCCGGTGGGCATGGTGAGCGCCGCGCACGTGCTCGGTGCGATCGCGAAGAACGTCGTCGACAAGGCACCCATGAAGATCATGAGCGGCCACCGCGACCTCGGCTTCAACGTTCCGATCACCCCATGCCAGCGGAACTGCCCGATCCGCCAGGACATTGCGACGTACATCGACTACGTGAGCCAGGGCCGTTACGTCGATTCGTGGTCGGTGATTCACGAGACCAATCCGTTCCCGAGCATGCTCGGAAGGCTCTGCAACCATCCCTGCGAGACCGACTGCAAGCGCGGCTGGGATCCCGGTGAGGATCCGGTGACGATCAAGTCCATCAAGCGCTTCTCGACGGACTTCGCGTTTCAGCAGGGCCTCTGGATCGACTACAAGATCGCTCCGGCGAAGGGCAAGCGTGTCGCAGTCGTCGGCGCGGGACCTGCCGGCCTCACCTGCGCGCTCGACCTGCGAGTGCAGGGGTACGACGTCGCGCTGTTCGAGCGCGAGGCCAAGGTGGGTGGTCTGCTCAGCACATCGATTCCGCCCTTCCGCTTCGACCACCGCCAGCTGCAGTGGGAGCTGGACATGATCCTGTCGACCGGGATCGACGTGCGCCTGAACAGCAACGTCGGCCCGGGCGCTGACGACATCAAGACGCAGGACCTGCTCGACGAGTTCGACGCGGTGTTCTTCTCGATCGGGATGATGAAGGGCCGCATCCTGCCGATCCCCGGCAGCGATCTGCCGGAGGTCACCGATGCGATGACCTTCCTGCGCACCGTGTCGTACGACAAGATCCCTGAGCACTTCCCGATCGGCGGCAGCGTCGTGGTCGTCGGCGGTGGCGCGGTCGCGACCGACGCGTGTCAGTCCTCGATCAAGCTCGGCGCCAAGGACGTCTGGATGGTCGCGATCGAGCCGGAGGACCGCCTTCCCGCGTTCGGCAACGAGCTCCACGAGGCCAAGGAGATCGGGCTGCACATCAAGTGCGGCGTCATCGTGAAGAAGGTCGACGCGGACGACCACGGCAACGTGAAGTCGGTCTCGTTCGCGCCGCTCAAGGACCTCGAGTTCGATCCGCTCAGCGGCAAGCTGATCTTCTCCTCGGTGAAGGAGGTCGAGAACGCCGAGCTATGGACGGTGCCGGCCGACTACGTCATCTTCGCCTCCGGCCAGATCATGGAGCGTCCGGACGAGCTTGTCCCGGTGACCCAGCGCGGGCTGCTCTCCGCGGATCGCGGTGGCCACACCGGCGTGCCGAAGCTCTTCTGCGGCGGTGACTGCGTCCAGGGCCCGTCGTTCATCGTCGACGCCGCCGGCTGGGGCCATCGAGTCGCTCGCTCGATTCGAGAGTACCTCGGCGAGGACATGCGGGCTGCGGGAGATCGCATCTACCAGACGGTGGTGGAGCGGACCGACGATCACCGTCAGTCCGAGGTCTTCGCCCGCGTCGAGCCGGGGATCCTCGAGGCCGCCAAGCGCTACGACATGACCGAGGTCGAGCAGTCCTGGAGTGATCAGACCGCGATCGTGCAGGCGATCCGCTGCTTCCAGTGCAACTCGGTGCACCACTACGACCAGACCGTGTGCGTCCTCTGCGGCGCGTGCGACGACGTCTGCCCGGAGAAGGCGATCGACGTCGTGGTCTTCGGAGAGGACCGAGAGCGCTCGTCCGGCGGTGAGACGCTCGTCTGCAAGACGTCGGGCGGCGATCCCGAGGGCGGCGGCTACGAGGGTGAGATCTTCATCAACTACGACCGCTGCACCAACTGCAGGATCTGCGAGGACCACTGCCCGGTGAACTGCATCACGTTCGAGCGCGTGCGCTTTGTCGATGACACGATGCGTGTCGTCGAGCGTCCGGACCTGAAGGTCGAACTCCCGCTCGTCGCAGTCGGATAGGGCGTCCGATCGACTCCGACGAGCGCTGCATGCGTCGCGCCTTGCATGTTGCGCGCGCGGCGGGGGCGCGGGGCGAGGTGCCGGTCGGTGCGGTCGCGGTGCGCGATGGCACGATCATCGCGTCGGCCGGGAATGCGATGGAGCGTCGTGGTGATGCGACCGCGCACGCCGAGATGCTCGTGCTGCGCCGGGTCGCGCGCATCGTCGGCGGATGGCGTCTCGACGGCGTCACCGTCTACGCCACGCTCGAACCGTGTCCAATGTGCGCGGGCGCGATGGTGCAGGCACGCATCGCACGCTGCGTGTACGCGGCGCGCGACCCGAAGAAGGGGGCGGACGGCAGCGTGTATGAGGTGCTCCGTCATCTGCGGAACAACCACCACATCGCGGTGACGGACGGCGTGTGCGCCGAGGAGTCGGCCGTGCTGCTCCAGGACTTCTTCCGCGCGCGGCGAGGAGGATCCGCTTAGGCGGTCGCCTCGGTGGGGGCCATCAGGTCGACCTCGTGAAACCGGATGACCTCACTGACCTGTGCCGAGTACCACGAGTACAGGTGCTCGCGAGCCCAGCGCTGCGTGTCGCGATGCTCGGGGTTCGCGCGCCACGCCTGGACCAACTCGTCGTTCTCGAAGAGCTCGAGCGAGATCTCCTCGCCGTCAGGCCCCTCGAAGCTCTCGATGGAGATGAAGCCTGGGTGCTGCTTCACCAGCTCGTGCAGTCGCTGGCTGCGCCGCTGATATTCCTCGAGATCGGCGTCCGGCCGGTTTCGGGAGCGGAACACCACGAGAACCATGCTCGAATCTTCACACAGCGATGCCGGGCAGACGACGAAGCGCGGCGCGCGCGGCGTGATACCCGCACATGCCGTGCACGCCCCCGCCGGGCGGTGTCGACGCGGAGCAGATGAAGAGGCGCGGGTTCGGCGTGGAGTAGGGGTCCGCTCGAATCGTGGGACGGGTGAACAGCTGGCCGAGGTCGTGGACACCGCCGGTGATCGCGCCGCCGACATTGTTCGCGTTGTAGCGCTCGAGATCCCCGGTGTCCAGGACATGGCGAGCCAGGACGAGGTCGCGGAACCCGGGTGCGGCGCGCTCCATCTGGCGCTCGATGGCATCGGTGCGGTCCACGGTCGATCCCGACGGCACGTGACAGTACGCCCAGGCCGTGTGCTTGCCCGACGGCGCACGCGTGGGGTCGAAGAGACTGGCCTGGACGACGATGACGAACGGCCTGTCCGCGTGCTCACCACGCCAGACCGCCGCCTCTGCCGCGGCGATCTCGTCGAGCGTGCCGCCGACGTGAACGGTCGACGCGCCGAGGCATGCGGGGTCTCGCCACGGGATCGGTCCGTCGAGCGCCCAGTCGATCTTGAAGACGCCGGGACCGTAGCGGTAGCGGCGGAGGCGGCCGGTGTATCCGCTCGGAAGGCGCGATCCCGCGATGTCCGCAACCTGCCTCGGGCTGGTGTCGAAGAGCGTGACCCGGGCCGGCGGCAGGTCCGCGAGCGATCGCACCTCGCGCCCCGCCTCGATCCGCCCACCGAGTGACTCGAGGTATCCGGCAAGTGCGGTGGAGATCGCCGATGAGCCACCGCGCGCGACCGGCCATGTCGCGATGTGTGCGGTCATGAGGAAGACCATCCCGGCCGCGGCGCTGACCGGCCGCGTGAGCGGAAGGGCGGAGTGAGCTGCACAGCCGGCGAGGAGGGCGCGAGCGCGTTGCTCGCGGAAGAGCAGCCGCCCCAGCACGGTGGTCGGGAGGAGCGCATGGATCCCGAAGCGGCCCAGCGCCACCGGGTGGGCCGGCAGGTGCGCGGGTGCGAGGATCTCTGCCAGCAGCTTGCGAGGCTGCCGGAGGAGGGGTCCGACGAGACGCCGGTATGGCGCCGCGTCCCGGCCGAGGCCCGCTGCCGTCTCGTCGAGCGACGGGCCGAGGATGACCGCGGGCTCGCCGTCCATCGGATGAGCCACCGAGAGGGATCCCTGGATCCAGGTCAGCCCGTGTTCGGCGAGCGGCAGCGTCGAGAGGAATGGCGACACGATCCCGAGCGGGTGCGCCGCCGAGCACACGTCGTGGCGAAACCCAGGGAGCGTGAGCTCCGCCGTCCGCGTCCCGCCGCCGATGCTCGGAGCCGCTTCGAGCACCACCACCGAGGCGCCGTTGCGCGCCAGCTCGACTGCGGCCGAGAGGCCGTTCGGCCCGCTGCCGACGACGACGGCGTCAAGCGTCGCGACCACGGTCAGGCCTTGGCGCCGGCAACCACCTCGCCGCTGGCGAGCACCATCCCGTCCTCGCAGAATGCCTCGACGCGGCCGCCCTGGAACTGCTGCTCGTACACCTTCGCGTAGGCGCCGCCGCGTGCGAGCAGCTCGGCGTGCGTCCCCTGCTCGATCAGCTGCCCGCGATCGATGACGAAGATCACGTCGGCTGCGAGGATCGTCGAGAGCCTGTGCGCGATCGCGATGGTGGTCCGGCCGGTCAGGAGCGGCTCGAGCGCCGCCTGGACGAGGCGCTCGCTGGTGGTGTCGAGGGCGGACGTCGCCTCGTCGAGGATGAGGACCCGCGGCGCTTTCAGCACCACGCGGGCGATCGCCAGACGCTGCTTCTCGCCGCCCGACATCCGGTAGCCACGCTCGCCGACCAGCGTGTCGTACCCGTCGTCGAGCGCCATGATGCGATCGTGGATGAAGGCTGCCTTCGCGGCCGCCTCCAACTCCTCCTGGGTCGCGTCGGGCTTGGCGTACATGAGGTTTCGGCGCACTGAGGCGTGAAACAGGTAGGTCTCCTGGGTGACCATGCTGATCGCTCCGGCAAGCGACCCGAGCGTCAGGTCGCGGACATCCATGCCGTCGAGGAGCACCCGGCCCTCCGTGACGTCATAGAGACGCGGGATGAGGTAGGAGATCGTGGTCTTGCCTGCGCCGCTCGGTCCGACGATTGCCGCAAGCTGACCCGCTCGCACCTTCAGATTGACGTCCTCGAGCGCCCAGGGCCGGCGGACCTCATTGGGGACGGGGTCGTCGTCGGGGGCGACGCCGTCCGCCGGCGGGACGACCGGCTCGGGCGGCGAATCGAGCATGGGCCCGAAGCTGCCGCGGTCATAGCGGAAGTAGACGTGGTCGAGCTGGACGTCACCACGCACGTCGGCCGCGTTCACCACGCGGGCGTCCGGCTTGTCGACGATGTCGTGCGGCATCTTCAGGTAGTCGAAGATGCGCTCGAAGAGCGCCAGGCTCGCCTGGATCTCGATCGACACCGAGAGCATGCTGCCGATCGGGAAGAAGAGCCGGCTCTGCAGGGTCGTGAAGGCGATGATCGTGCCCGGCGTGATCGAGGAGCCGCCGTGCCCGCTCGCGAGGACGTAGCCCCCGATCAGGTAGACGAGCGCGGGGGCGCTGCTGAAGAACGCGCCGATGACCGCGAAGAGCGCCCGTCCGATCATCTCCTGACGGATGGCGAGGTTGGCGAGCCGGTGGTTCTCCTTGCGGAAGCGCGCGATCTCCTCGGGTCCCCGGCCGAAGACCTTGGCGAGGAGCATCCCCGAGACCGAGAGTGTCTCCTCCGTGATCGCGCTGATCTCGGCTTTCAACTCCTGTGCCTGCATCGTGATCTGTCGCCGCACCCTGCCGGCGCGGTACGTGTAGATCACGAACAGCGGCGTGATGCCCAGGGACAGCACGGTGAGCTGCCACGACAGGATGAGCATCGCGATCAGCGTGCTCAGCAGCGTCACGATGTTCGAGAGCAGGGAGGTCGCGGTGTCGGTCACGACCGACTGGATCCCGCCGACATCGTTGGTGAGCCGGGACTGGATCTCGCCGGTCCGTGTGCCGGTGAAGAAGCGCAGCGACATGCCCTGGAGGTGCTCGTAGAGGCGGTTCCGCAACTCCTCCATGACGCGCTGCCCGACGCGGTTCGTGATGTACGTCTGGAGCACGCCGATCGCCCCGGTGACAATCGTGATCCCGATCATGATCCCGACCAGGATCTCCAACCGTGGAACGTCCACAGGGAGGGCGACCGTGTGGCCGCTCACCACCCTCGTCGGGAAGAGCGCTGTGTCGAAGACGACCTTGATGAGGACCGGGTTGATCACCCCGGCGCCGGCGGTGATGACCACGAGACCGGCGATCGCCGCCACACCGCCGCGGTGCGCCTTGAAGAGTCCGGCCGTCTGCCGCACCAGCTTCCGAGTGGAAACGCGTCCCGAAGGTTTGTCGCGTCTTCGACCGCCGCCCATCCAACCGCCGCCGTGAATCACACCAGTTCTCCAGAACACGCGAGGGTCGCGAGCGTCATCAATTCGACTGTACCAAGGTGAACTCGTTTTCCCGATTTGGTAACGGGGCGGGATTGGACCGGTGGCGGGATATCATCGGCGGCGATTCGGCGCGGAGGGAGCGCTGACGAACGACAACGAGGATCTCCATGACTGTCAAGCCGCTCATCCTGGGAGCCATCTCCATCAGCGCAGTCGCCGCACTGGCCGGCTGCGGCAGCTCATCGACGAGCACGTCGCCCACGCCGTCAGCGTCGGGTGGGTTCACCATCCCGAGCCTTCCCGGACTGCCGACTCTCCCCGGAAGCGTGTCCGGTGGCGGCAGCGGCGCGAGCGCCGCGACGTTGCTCAGCGTCACCGACGTGCAGACCATCAGTGGCGATCCGAACGTCGCCGCGGTCGGCGGAACCTGCAGCAGCGTCACCTGCCTCTACGCGGACACCACGACGACGGGCGGCAGCGGCGGCATCATCGTCGTCGAGCCGTTCCCCGGCGGGCTGGGCCAGGCGGCGCTCCAGGCTGCAGTGGCCGGGGCACTGTCGAGCAGCGGCAGCACGTCGGGTGGTGGGACCGTGACGGCCGTCACCGGCCTTGGAGACGCGGCGATCAAGGAGATCGACCCGAACAGTGCGACCTATGCCTTCTCCAAGGACAATTACCTGGTCGTGATCAACATCACGTCCGCGACCAACACCGGTGCCGAGATGGACTCGCAGGTGCAGGCCGCCGCGGAGACCGCCGCGGGAAAGCTGTAGACGGGAGACCGACCCGTCGCGACGCGGTCGTGAGCCGTCCTGGCCGCATGCAATAGAGTCTCGGTCCGATGGTCTCCACCGGCGTCATCGTCAATGCGGCGCTCGTGCTGGCGCTCGTGGCATTCCTGCTCTACCGGCAGACGGTGGCGCGTCCGGTCGTGGCCCGTCGTCTGTGGATGCTCCCGGGGATCCTTGCGGTGGTCGGCGTCGCCGTGGTCGCCAACGTCAACAAGGGGCAGCTGAGCTACACCGCGTTGGAGTGGATCGGGATCGACCTCGTCGTCTCCCTCGTGCTGGGGGCGATACGAGGCTGGTTTGTGCGCGTGTACGCGCGCGATGGCGTGATGTGGCGCCAGGGTGGGGTGATCACGGTATGCCTGTGGTTGGTCGCGATCGCCGTGCGCGTGCTCATCGGATTCCTCGCCGGCAGCGCCGGCGTGGGGAATGTGAGTGAGGCCGCCCTCGAACTGGCGCTCGCCGCGAGCCTGCTGGCACAGAACGCCGTGATCGCGTACCGAGGGACGCGGATGGGCCTTCCGTTCGCACCCGACCTGTCGCGGAGGCGCTCCTACTCCCGCTGACCTGCGAGCGCATCCGCCGTCGAGTCTTCGGTCAGTCCGGATCCAGGCCGGTTGACTGCGGCTGGCGAGCCACGATGCCCGCGTAGATGCGTTCGCCACAGCCGGAGCACTTGGCCATTGGGCGACGCAGCACCACCATCGGCCCGGCCTCCCGACGGTACATCGGGAACGTCAACGGGATCAGCCGATCTGCTCCGCAGTTCGGGCAGCAAAGTTTCGGTTTGTCCGGAATCCGCCTGGGCATTGCTTGTGACTTCCCCTGCCGCGAGGTCTGCCCTCCAACGCTGATCATGATGCGCCGCCGGCTCGGGTCGCGTCCGTGCGGCGGCGTACCGATCGAGCGAGGGACGGGTGAACTCTCGAACGAGCCACGGGCAACCACTCTTCCTGCGCGCCCGGCTCAACACTGCGCGGCGACCCGAAGTGCCGGCGGCCATCACACGGAGGGAGTTCCCATTGCGACACCGAGCGAATCGTTGAGAGGGGCATCGTGGTTGCGGAATGCCGTGCACAAGTTCACACCGTGGCGACGGACGTCAACTCCCTGGCTCACAGTGCGTCGATGCGATTCGCGCCGGGTGTCTCGAGATTTGGCGGAGAGGGTGGGATTCGAACCCACGGTGGCTATTAACCACACCGCTTTTCGAGAGCGGCACCTTCAACCACTCGGACACCTCTCCGGGAGCGACGAGTATCGCATGGGCCGTGGCCGCCGGCCCCGAGCTACGATCGGCTCATGTGGGTGCATCGTGCGCGCGGGCTGGTCAATCCGTTCACGATTCGTCTGCTGATCGGCATCGCGATCGGCCTTCTCTTCGTCGTGGCCTTCATGCTCTTTTCGCATCCCGCCACACCTGTCTGAGTAGCACACTTCGACCTCGGCGGCTCGTGCGCTAATCTCTCTCGCCACGCGCGGCTCCGGTGACCGGGTGGCGGCCACCCGCACCACGAGCGAGGAGGTGCGAATAATGGACATGAAACTTGAAGTGGTGGTAATTCCCGTCGCCGACGTCGACAGGGCCAAGAGCTTCTACGCGTCGCTGGGATGGCGGCTCGATGCCGATTTCGCCGGCGCGGACGGCTTCAGGGTGGTGCAACTGACGCCTCCTGGATCGGCGTGTTCGCTGATCTTCGGCAGCGGAATCACCTCGGCCGTCCCGGGCTCGGCCGAGGGCATGCAGCTCGTCGTCACCGACATCGAAGCCGCGCGGGCGGAATTGATCGGCCGTGGTGTCGACGTCAGCGATGTGTTCCATGACACCGGCGGCGTGTTCCACCATGCCGCGGATGGTGGCCGGTCGCCGGGCCTGGCGCCGGAACACAAGAGCTACGGATCGTTCGTGTCCTTCCGCGATCCGGACGGCAATCGCTGGTACATCCAGGAAGTGACGACGCGCCTTCCTGGCCGCTGATCGGAGGTACCCAATGGCAACGACCTACGATTCCGCGGCCGATCTGGCCGCCGCCTTGCGCCGCGCAGCCGCCGCACACGGCCGCCACGAAACGGAGATCGGGCACGCGGACGCGAACTGGCCGGACTGGTATGCGGAGTACATGGTCGAGGAGCAGAGCGGTCGTCAGGATGATGATGCACAGGAGGCGAGCTCGTGAGCACCTACGACGCGATCGTTGTGGGCGGCGGCTCGCCGGGCGAGCACTGCGCGGGGGAGCTGGCGGACGGCGGTTTGCGTGTGGCCATCGTCGAGCGCGAGCTGGTCGGCGGCGAGTGCTCGTACTGGGCGTGCATCCCGTCCAAGACGCTGCTCCGTCCGGGCGAGGCGGTGCAGGCGGCACGCGAAGCGCAGGCGACCGCGGCGATCGATGTCGATGCGGCGCTGGCGTGGCGTGACTTCATGGTTTCGGACTACTCCGACGCCGGTCAGGAGCGCTGGATGGCGGGCAAGGGCATCGATCTCCTGCGCGGAACGGGCCGGCTCGCCGGGGTCGGCGTGGTCGAGGTGGACGGCGTGCAGCACGACGCCACCAACATCGTGCTGGCGACTGGGTCCGATCCGGTGATCCCGCCGATCCCCGGATTGCGGGATCTTGAGGGGATCTGGACCAACCGTGAAGTGACCGGCATGAAGGCGATTCCGCACCGTCTGCTCGTGCTCGGCGGTGGCCCGGTCGGTGTCGAGATGGCCCAGGCCGTGCGGCGCCTCGGGGGCGAGGTGGCACTCGTCGAAGGCGCGCCGCACCTCCTCGGCAGGGACCCGGCGCCGCTGGGTGAGGCGCTCGCGTCGGTCCTGCAGCGGGACGGCGTCGAGCTGGTCCTGGGCATCACCGTCACCGCTGCCCGGCGTGACGGCAACGACTATGTCCTCACCCTGGCCGACGGGCGCGAGCTGCGTGGCGACCGCCTGCTGGTCGCGACGGGCAGGCGTCCGCGGGTGCAGGGGATCGGCCTCGAGACCGTGGGCATCGAAGCCGACGCGCACGGCATCCATGTCGACACCCACCTCCGGGCCGGGGAGCGACTCTGGGCGATCGGCGACGTCACGGGGGTGCGGCTCCTCACCCACGTGGGCAAGTACCAGGGGGAGGTTGTTGCCGCCAATATCCTCGGCGAGGATCGGGAGGCCAACTACGACGCCATTCCGAACGTCGTCTACACGGACCCGCAGGTCGCTTCGGTGGGCTCCAGCGACGGGCCGTTCAGCGCCACGGTCCCGCTGTCGGAGGTGGCCAAGACCGAGACGTACACCCGGGCGTACGCCGAGTCCCCGGGCTTCCTGACCCTCGTCAGCGACGGAGGCAAGCTCACGGGGGCGTATGCCGTCGGCCCTGAGGCCGGAGAGTGGCTGCAGCAGGCAACGCTGGCCATCCGGGCCCGAGTGCCGCTCGACGTGCTGCGCGACACGATCCAGCCGTTCCCGACATTCTCGGAGATCTTCGTGGCGGCGCTCAAAGCGCTGCACGGACAGATCCGCGCCGTGCCTCAGAGCGGGGGATGAGGCCGGCAGCCGCGACCGGCCGCTACCAGTAGTACCAGTGCTTCCCGCGCGGGCGGATCGCCAGCCCGATCACCCAGAAGATGAGGAAGATCAGGGCGATCCACCAGAGGACGTGGAGTGCGAAGCCGAGGCCGAAGAGCAGGGCCGTGAAGATCAGGAACGCGAGCAGGACGCACATGTCGTGGGAACCCCCTGAGGCGATGTGTAGCTGGGATGGTAGATACCCGGGCGATGGTTCCGGCGAAACGCTCGGGAGGCCACCGGAGCGGGGAGCACCCGGCGGCCGCGGATACAATCGCCGAGGAGCGATCGCCTAGTTGGCCGAGGGCGCCGCATTGGAAATGCGGTAGGTGGTGCAAGCTGCCTCGAGGGTTCGAATCCCTCTCGCTCC
>CAVOMR010000002.1:0-1003104 GCA_963697085.1 Candidatus Dormiibacterota bacterium | reverse complement strand
AGGGTATGCGACTGGAAGCGGTCGCGCCAGTCGTTGAGTAGCCTTGCCAACTCCGGACTGGTCATGCCATAGATACCTGGAGTGAGTAGGATTTCGTTCCGTACAGCCGATGATTGTGCCTGCTCAAAAGTCAATACCCCCGTAAGTCGGGGAAGGGGGACCAGTTGAAAGATCACCCTAGCGGGTGACAACCGTCTTACTCTCGCGCCTCGCCGAGAGGCAAGCCCTTCCTGCGCCGCCAAAAGTCGAGGTAGGTCAAGATGTCGTCGGTCGCTTCCGCCATCGCTTCGAGCATGTTGGTGTAGAAGGATTCCGGTGCGTCTCCGCGCCTCGGAAAGGTGAAGCTCAGTATGGCCGGGGTGTCACCGCGTACCTCAAAAGGGACAAGGACGACGCTCTTGCTCAGATGAACCCACTCATTACCTGACGAGTAGACGTGCCCTACCCACGGATGGTGCTCGGCTGCCAGCCCGACCAAGCGGCGATCGGACAATTGCTTTCCGTCCGCATCCTTGAGCCCGCTGAACTTGCGGCCTGAGAGAACTTGCTGGACAACTAGGTGCGCGCTCGGCGCATGAGCTCCATACGACAACCTGACGAGGCTGTCGACCTGCAGGCGGACTAGCGGAGCCGCCGCAAAGACGTTCCAATCGTCGAACGCCGCGAGGAATCCCCGAACTAGGTAGTAGGAGCGGTTGGAAATCCCAGCAACAAATAGGTCGATGTCCCAGATGTTTCCGTCGCCACCTAACATGAAGCCGCGCACGGCATCTGTGTGACGTTCGAGGGCATCGGCCAGTCGCCGTCGCGGTGCCGCGAGAAAAGTCATGTCATCAGCCGGAGAGCCCGGCGGCGGGTTGGCATTCATGTACTAGCCTCGCCATTTTGCAGCGTCCGCCACGGCCCAGACAGAGAGACACCCCCGGCGCGCTGCCAGGGGTGTCGTCAGGACGGGATAAGTGCGGAGGTCAGGCGGGAGCCAGTCTCGACTAAGTTCTTACTTAGGTAATGGGTATTCGGCGTCGGCTAGAAATCAGGGCTCGTACGCAATGAGTCGAAAGCTGTAATTGGTCGAATCGGCGGCGGCAATGTAGATGTGTCCATCGACCGGAATGGCGCCTCCATCGAATTGGAAACCGGAGGGCGGTTGACGCATGCCGAGCTGAGCCCCCGTGCTGCTATTGAGCATGACCAAGCTGGAACCCTCATCGACGTAGACGACACCGTTTGCTGCCGTTAGGCTGCCGTTCAATGCCTTCGTGTTGAGCCAGACAAGTTTCCCGGTGGTCGCGTTGAACGCGGCGAGCCCCTGGGGTGCTGCGACGTCGGCACTCGCGATGACGAGATTCCCGACTATCACGGGTGACCCGAAATTCGAACCAAGGCTGCTCGACGACTGCCATTCGATCGTGCCGGTAGCGGCCGACACTGCGAAAAGGCCGCAACTGCCGCTCACGTAGAGCACCGATCCTGCGTCCGCAATGCTTCCGCCGCAGCCATCGCCACCATCCACTGAGCCAATATCCCTTGACCAGATGAGCGCTCCGGTAACGGCATTCAGCTCGACCAGATAAGTCGGGTCCCCATAGTTGCCAGAGTAGCGCGTGACGTAAAGATCACTGCCGTTGGCGCTGAGGGTCGGCATGCCGAAGAAGGGCCCCGTATACGGCGCACTATCAGCTCCCATCATCCATCGAACCTTCGCGGTCACGGCGTCCATTGCGATCAGCTCTTCGTTTTGCCCCGAATCGTAAACGCCGCCGCCGCCTGCAACGGGCGGATTACTGTAGAAGTCGCCAGCAGTGATGCAGTGCACGCCGACGCCGCTCGTGCTGATCCCACCGAGACCAGGATCCGAGATGCCCACCCATATGTTCCCCGAGGCGAACGCCGGGTCTGACGTTTCCGAGCCGCAGAAGTTCTCAAGCGTCCAATCGACGGCGCCAGTCACACCATCGATAGCTTGCAAATTCCCGGCCTCCGAACCGGAGATGTAGACGACGCCATTCACCACTATTGGCTCGCCTAACTCATCCGGATCTAGGGGGGTGCTGAAGGCGCGCACGAGGTGACCGACGTTGGCTCTGGTCAGCACCGTCTCCGACGGGTTGTAGTCCGTATGTCGAGCGTTGTATCCCGATTGGGTCCAGTCGGCCAGTGGCGACGCTGCGCTGGCGGCATGCGACGCGCCAGAGGCTAGTGCAGCTGGTCCCACGCTCGCCGCAGCGACCATGGCGGCGACGGCAACCACGGAGGCGATCGCGAAACGCGCACGGTTCCACGGACGCGTGGCTGCCAACTGTTGGTCTCTCAACTCTCTTCCCCTCTTGGCGCCGCTGGAACGCGGCGAATGAATCATCTTCCGCTACTCATCTGGCGGAAGTCAAACCATACCCGACACGGGTGTGGTTTCGCTACTGCACACACACGCGCGAACGGCCGAGAATTGGCGACCCAGGGGCAGGCGACCGACAAAAAGACACCCCCGGCGCGCTGCCAGGGGTGTCCGTCAGGAAGTGATGTTTGGCGACGGTCAGGCGGGGCCGACTTCCTCCGGATAACCCACAGCCAGACACGCACTGGAACTGGCGCAAGTCACCCCGTTGAAATAGCTCCCATCGATGCTGCCGGGGTGGCGGGTGATCGACCAAACGCTCCCACTCCACGTCTCGATCAGGCTGAAACCGGTGCCAGCCTGCGGCGCTGTTCTCGTTGGAGCCCACAGCAACGCAGCTGACGGAGTTGACGCAGTACACAGCCTGCAATTCAGCGAGCCCAGCCGGGCTGGGACTGGGACTGGGAGTAATTGACCACGTGCTGCCGTTCCAACTCTCGACCAGCGTCTGGGATATCGGCGTACCGGGATTCGTGCTGCCGGCCTCTCCCACGGCCACGCACTGGCTCGGGCTCGTGCAGGACATACCGTTGAGGTAGTTGTCCCACGCGCTGAGGGGCCTGTTGGGGCTAGCGACGACGGACCATGCATTCCTCGCCCCAAACGAAGCTCGACGGCGCGGCTCAAAGTACCGTCGTAGCACGGACTGGCTGGCCTCGATACGAGGTGGCGCTTCCGGTAGCGGCTCGCCCCGAGGTCGAGCCTGGGCGAGGGCCTCTTACCCGAACCCAGGATGGCCCTGATCGACGCGGTTCTTGAAACCGTGCTTGGTATGTTCGGCTACTTCCTCGAAGGACCGCTGCCGTACCGCGGTCAAGGCTGTTACCGGCTCTCGGTTTGCCTATGACCGCGGGTAATCGGCGTAGATGGTGTCGGATAAGGGGTCAAGTTCCTCAGGGCGCTGCTCCGCGTACGTGCGCGGTCCAAGCGTGCACTCGACGGCGCTGACCGTCCTGCATATCGGCTCCGCATCGCGAGGCAACTCGACAGCTGCCGCATCCGATAGTTCCGGTGGCCGCGGAAGCACGCTCGCGGGGCAGCCACAGCCGTCGTCGTCATCGAGGACGACCGTGGAGAGCCCTGCCCACGTCGTCGCATACGCGACGGTCACCGCGAGGCGTGTCATCGCAGCCGCCCTTGCACCGCGGAGTTGAGGCGTCCATCGTCTGTAGGTAGTCACCACCAGGTCGGCGGCGTCGCGAGCGGCGAGACCCGCGTCAGTTGGAGAGCCCGCCGGGCCGATCCGGCCCGCAGTCCGCAGCCGAACCGTCAGGTCGGCAATCAGCCACAGGAGACTCCGAGGGACGTCGGGAACGGGTGCGCCTGCTGGGATGAGGGGCGCGATCGCCTCGGCGCGAAGCGCCTCGGATGCAACGAAAGCCAAGCGGGCGGCAGAGTAGCCAACGTCGGCGCGGCGCCGGGTGTCCGCCCCAACATCCCCATGCCAGTTCAGGGCGGCCACTGCAGCCCGCGTGATCTCGACGGTGGCCGACACAGATACGGCCATGTCGATCAGTTCGGGCGTCGCCTCCTCGTCTTGCATCAGCGGGTCGAGTTGGGTCGCCACCTGCTGCAGATGTGCCGCGGCCGTGAGCAGAGCGCCGTCCGGGTCACCAACGCCGTCGTTGTCGAAGCCGGCTGAAGCGGAGGTCCCGGTACCCAGGACGTCCCTGAGCTGGATGCGGGCGCGTTGCAATCGGTAAGCCGCGATTTCCTCATCGAGTTCGGCTCGAATTGCCAGCACGTCGTTGCGGAGCTGCGCGAGCCGTGCTCTCCGCTTTCCGTTGGCGCGGGTAAGGGCCAGTTCAATCTCAAATGTGAGGGTCACAAGCTCGACGGCTACGCTGAGCGCGGTCGCCGCCAGCACGGAGTGCTCGCCTTCAGAGATGCCAGACGGCGAAAGGGGCTGTTTGTCATCGCCGATCATCGTGGCTCTCGCCAGGCCGATTTGCAACAACTGGGGCAGGCTCGCACCACCATTCGGATGGGGGACCCTCTCCTGATAGTCGGTTGGATGGCGTCGTCCTTCCTTGGCCGAGGATGTCAACACGGTCGTGCCCCAGTTGAGTTCTGCGGCCCGACCCCACCAATGCAGGACCCTTTCCATCCTGAACCGACCACTGCTCTCAAATTGACGCTGGCGTCTCGTGGTGTGATCTGCGCTTGCCGCGCACGGCGCGGCTTTTTCGTGACGCAATAAGGTCGTGCGCACCAGTAGGTGCAACTGTGTGTGATGTGAAGGAGCGATGCCGAGAAAGAAATGCGATGGATGCGGAGAAAAATGGAGGGAGAGAAGGCGGATGGAGGCGGGGGCGATGTGGATGAGGGCGTTGGGTGCGGAGGCGTGGCTTGGGTGAACTGGCTCGCGGGTGTGCCTGGGGTTTCGGGCGGGCCTGTTCACCCCCGGCGCCGTCGCGACGCGGCTTAGCGAGCCACCCCGGGACCGGGAGACCAACCCAGCCGCTTGGCCCGCTTCCGCTCCTCTCGCTGCCGGCGCCTGTGGTCCGCTCGGGTCAGATGCGGGGACGTCAGCAGAACCACGGCGCGCTCGGCGCCTTCCCGCACCGGCGTCCACGGACCTCCCGGCGCCTGCACTCGGGCGCACTCCGCGGCTGCAGCGGCGATCGCCCGCCATGCGGCCACGGCTGCGGGCGTTGGGGCGGGCGCCCCACGGAGCACGTGGAGTCTCTCTGCGTTTGCGAAGGCGCTATCCCAGCGGCGCAGCGCCCGACGCACAGCGGCCTGGCGTGCGCGCTCCTCGCGCGCGGTGGCACGAACGCCGGTCAGCGCTTCCCGGCGCGTCTCCCAGAAGTCCGCTCCGGAGAGACGTAACCGCCCTTGCGCATGTGGCCATCGCGGCATCGACTCGGGTTGGCCCTGGCGTCGACGCCTGTAGGCAGCAGCGCGACACGCTTGGCCGCAGAATCGCGGCGGACGGCCGCGGACGGAGCGCATCTCGATTGCAACGTTGCATGCGGCACAGTGGACTGGACTCTGATCGACGACGCGCGGCTTCACGGCGTCGTCATCGCGCCGCGATCACGTGCAGGACGAACAGCTGCGATATGCGGCGACCGTTGCCATGTCCCGATATCGCGCGCATTGGATCGAGTATGCCGTTGCGCCCGAACGCATACCAGCGATTCGCGAAAAGTGTAAGCGACCGGTAAGCGGCAGAGATGTAGAGTGCAGACATGGCGCAGTCAGAGTTGGTCTTCGATGAACCTCGTGTACAAGAGAACGCCGAGGTTCGGTTCCAGCCGCTGACGTCCGTTCACCCTTCTCACGAAGGCGGTGTTCGTGGGCGCACGCTGCTGCTGACCGTGCGCGAGACCGCAGCGCGACTTGGGTGCGGTCGCACGTTCGTGTACGAGCTCATCAGCACGGGCGAGCTTGAGACCGTCAAGCTTGGAAGGCTGCGCCGGGTTCCCGTGGCAGCGCTCGACGCATTAGTCGAACGCCTTCGGGTCAGCGTACGCGACGACTGATCGTCATTTCACGCCGCGCTCGCGTTCGAGATCGGCATGGCGCAACCCAGAGCAGTCCCGCTAAGTACGCAGGATGTCGTCCATTGCGCGTGCGGCTTCGCGCTGCATCGTAGGCGTGACATGGGAGTAGAGGTCAAGCGTGATACCCACAGTGGTGTGGCCAAGCATCTCTGAGACGATCTTCGGGTGGATGCCGCGTCCCAGTAGCAACGTCGCGGCGGTGTGGCGCAGATCGTGAAATCGGATGGACGGGGGAGATCCTGGCCCGCTTCAACAACGGCACGAATTGCCCGAGCAAGAGGTGGCCTCCAGTCCTGTGGCTTCCCGAACTGGTTGGGGAAGACGAGATCGGGGTCCTCCCATTCCTCGCCGAGGAGGAGCCGCACCTCAGTCTGGTTCTGGCGCGATGCCGGCGCAAGGCATCACTGGCAATCGGAGAGTTCGCGCGCGAGCGGGTGTCTTCGTCTCGGCGATGACAAGCTGACGGTCGAACCCGCGCTGGAGTGTGCCGACGACGTGGATGGTGCCGCGGTTCGAGATCGACATCGCGCCATCGCAGCGCGAGAAGCTCGCCGCGCCTCATGCCGGTACTCACCGCGACCGCGACGATCGCCTCGAGGGGTTGCTTGCGCGCCGCGAGCAGGTCCTGGGCCTCACCTGGAGGCATTAGCGCGACGTCGAGATCCGCGACCTTTACCGGTCAGCGAGACCGGCAGCGTTGCGGGGCAGAGTTCCCAGTCGTATGCCCACTTGAGAGCGCGCCGTAGGACGGCGCGCATGTGATGCACTGTGGTGGTGCTGAGGCCCAGGCACGGTGGCGCCGCATCATCATCGTCAGGTGTTGCGGCGTGAGCCTGCCGACCTTGATGCGCCCGATCTCGGGCACGATGTGGATGCTGACGTATTCCTCGCTACGACGACAGGTCCGGGCGCGAGCGATCGCTCCACCTCGAGCCAGTCGCAAGGAACGCAGGCAACGGTCTCCTGGCCGCTGGGCAGCGGCAGGCCGCTGCGTGCTGCGAGTCAGCTGCTCCTGAAGCTTTTCAGCGACCTCCCTGCGGGTCTTCCCGTAGAAGTACGGCGCCGGTTGGTCCCGTCCGATTCATCCCGACGTCGCGCGCCGCCCAGAGCCCCGTGGACCGCTGGCGGATGCTCCCTTCACCCTTGCCTCGTCTCCCTGGCACCCATCGTCCGCGAGCAGACCGGATATGGGGTCAACTAAGGTGTCAAGCTGAGGTGAACTGGTCTCGGCGGATTGCTGGCCTGCGAGCCTCGCGACGGGCCAAAACCCTTATTCACTAAGGGGTATTTGGCGGAGGGAGAGGGATTCGAACCCCCGGTGGCTTGACACCACTGCGGTTTTCAAGACCGCTCCGATCAACCGCTCCGGCATCCCTCCGCGGGAGAGTTCAAGGATACCGGCCGCGGTCAGCCCGCAGCGACGGCTTCGAGACCGGATGGCCGGCCGCCGCTAAGCTGATGCCCAGTCGCTGACCAGAAGTACCGGGATATCGGCCGCATGATCGGGCACGCGTTTCCTGAGCAACCCGGCGGACGTGCGTGGGGGAGAGGGCTGCGCGCTCTCGTCCCTCGTCGCGAGCACGCGGACTTCACGCCGTCGGCTCATCGCGAAGATCCGATCGCGGTGCTCGAGGTGGGGAACGACGGGCGCGTGTCCGATCTGATTCCGATCAGATTCGGGCGCATGGCTTCCTCGCCACTCGCTTTCTACCGTGGCGCGGCAGCGATCATGGCTCGCGACCTCGCCGAGACTCCCGTGAGCGGCATCACCACGCAGATCTGCGGCGATGCGCACCTGAGCAACTTCGGGCTCTATGCCACGCCAGAGCGGCGCCTCGTCTTCGGCATCAACGACTTTGACGAGACCCTTCGGGGACCGTGGGAGTGGGATGTCAAACGCCTTGCCGCGAGCCTCGTGGTCGCTGCGGGTGATATCGGGCTGACGCCACGCGAAGGTGAGCGCGCCGCCGTCGCCGTGGCCGCCTCATACCGTCAGCACATCCAGATGTACGCGGCGATGGCGGCGCTGGACGTCTGGTACTCAACCGTGGACGTGCCCAGTGTGGTTCGCCTCATGCGGGCGATTCGCTCGCACGCGGAACACAGTGCGGCGCTTGCTGTCGAACGCGGCCACGTGCGGGCACACGGCAAGCTGACCGAGGACTTTGGCGGTACGCGGCGCATCCGTCATGACCCACCGCTGGTGGTTCGCCTGGACGACGAACCCGCGGTACTCGCGCAGATCGACGGTCTCATTGCGGGCTATCGGACGACCCTTGCCGAGGAACGCCGCGTGCTCTTCGATCACTATCGACTCGCCGACGTCGCAATGAAGATCGTCGGCGTCGGCAGCGTCGGCACCCATTGCTGGATCGGACTTCTGCACGACAGGCAGGGGATCCCCTTGTTTCTGCAGGTCAAGGAGGCGCGAGCTTCAGTGCTCGAGGGACCGTTGCGGACCCGGCGACAGCGCCACGAGGGGCGGCGCGTTGTTGCGGGACAACGGCTGATGCAAGCCTTTCCCGATCTCTTCCTCGGCTGGACGACGGCGCCCGACTCCGGTCGTCACTACTACGTTCGTCAGCTCGAGGACATGAAGGGCTCGTTCAACGTTCTGGACATGGACGCCACCGAGCTCGCGGCGTACGGAGCACTGTGTGCTTGGACGCTCGCGCGATCGCATGCGCGCTCTGGAGACGCGCCGGCGATCGCAGGGTACCTCGGTGATTCACCGAGCTTCGACCAGGCGATCGGGCGGTTTGCACGAGCGTACGCCGCCCAGAACGAGCGCGACCACGCTGCGCTCGTCGACGCCATCGCGAGCGGCCGGGTTGCCTCGGTGTCGGGCGTCTGAGGATGCCGAACGCGTGCGGCCCAGCCCTACGTGCCCGGCGTCGGACTTGGCCCGGGTGACGGGGTGACGCCCGCGGATTCGAAGACGGTGTTGCAGAGTGTTGCCGTCGCATCGTCGCTGCCGCCGGGCACGGCCGTGTAAATACGCGCGGTGACACTGCCGCCGGGCGTGGTCAGGAAGCACTCCGGAACTGCCTCGTACGACGACGCGGCGATCGTCGAGACGTCCGTCCACGAGCCGTCCGCCTCGAGCGCCGAGCAGAGTGAATTCCCTGTGTCGGAATCACTCCCTGCCACGGTGGTGTACGCGATCACCGTGCCGCCGGTGCTCGCGGAAGCCCCGCAGATGAAGGTCGAATCCGGGTTCGCATCGGTGTCGCCAAACCCACCGGTGGCATCGCCCGACGTATCCGCCGTCGGCGTGCTCGGTGTCGACTCGGTTGGGGTCGCGGTCGGCTCGGCGCTCGGCGCGACGGATGGCGTCGCTGTCGTCTTGCCGGGTACGTTCGCCGCCACGGTCGGCTTTGACGACCTCGTCAGCAGGAAGACCGCCGCTCCGGCGATGAGCAGCACCACCACCACAGCGCCGATGCCCAGCCACATCTTGCCGCCGCCTCCCTTGGGCGCCGGCGTGCCACCTGCGGGCGTCGCGGGTGGAGTCCAGCCCTGCGATGGCGGTGGCGCACCGGTCGGAGGGACCGAGCCTGGAGGCGATGGCGGTGGCGCGGCGGGAGGCGTTGCCGGCGGCCAGCTCGGCGGCACCGGCGGTGGACCCATCTGCCCGGGATCGTTCATTCCAGCCATCGCCACTCCTCCACTCCGTTCGAAAGTCGCTGCTCAACGCTTGTCCGACGCGCAGCGCACCGCACCGCCATATCTGTCATTGCCGGCCTCGGTCACTGCCGGGCGCGGTGAGTCTGGCACCTTCCCTCCGGCGTGGTGCGTGACGGTTCAGTCTCGGTTCGAACCCAGGCTCTCGAGTTGATCGGCGTGCTGTTCGAGGTGTCCCACCAGGAACTCCTCGTTGATCTGCGCCAGGGACATCGGTCCACGAGTCGGATGCAGACCGACGGCGAGCCATTGCTCCGGCTCCAACCCGATCAGGAAGGTGCGCAGGAGGGCGATGTCCGCTCTTGTCGAGGCCCAGAGCGTCGAGACCGCCTCGTGCCGGTCACGCTCGATGGCCCCGATCCGCTCCGGATCGCTCTTCGTCCGTCCGAAGGGCACCGGCTCACCGGACGGCTGGCCGCTGATCACCGGCCGGGTCTGGCGGATCCAGTACGGGATGAACTCCGCGAGGTGCGCCCACACCTGGCCGCGATCCCAGCGCTCCCCACTCGTGGGATCCGCATCGGTCAGCGCGTCCGGATGCGGCTCGGCAGCCGCAGCTGCCGCGAGACGCGCCTCCACGGCGTCGAGGCGCGCGAGATACTCGTCTCGCGTGCTCATCGCAGGGGCCGGAGCGGTGCGCCGGCGACCACGCGATTGCGCAGCGTTCCCAGGCGGTCGACGGCGAGCTCGACGACATCCCCGGGCTGCAGCCACGGATACCGCTCGTGACCGTGCACCATCGAGAGCTCGAGGATGCATCCGGTCCCGCAGGTGCCCGAACCGATGACGTCTCCCGTCTCGACGCGCGTGCCACGCGATGCATACGCGAGCATCTCCTCGAAGCTCCAGTAGATGTCGGCGAGTGACGCGCGCGAATACTCGACGCCGTTGACCGTCGCGATCATGGCCAGGTCGAAGCTGCGGTCGCGCCGCGTGTCCTCGAGCTCGTCGGGTGTGACGAGCATCGGTCCGATCGACGTTGCGAAATCCTTGCCCTTCACGGGTCCCATGCTCAACTTCATCTCGCGCCGCTGCACGTCGCGGGCACTCCAGTCGTTCATCACGCAATATCCCGCGATGTGGCGGCGCGCATCCTCGGGCGCGAGGTCCGCTCCGCCCATCCCGACGATCGCGGCAACCTCGAGCTCGTAATCCGTCTCCGCACAACCGGGCGGGATCGGCACGACGTCGTCGGGCCCGCAGATGGCGTAGGGGTTGCTGAAGTAGAAGACCGGCAGCTCGTACCAGTCGGGGTCCATCTCGAGCCCGCGCCGCTGGCGAGCGGTGCGCACGTGCTGCTCGAACGCGTAGAAGTCGCGCACGGTGGGTGGATGCGGCACCGGCGCAAGCAGATGCGCGACAGGCGCGCGCAGTTGCGGGACGTCGAGGTCGATCACATCGTGAGGATCCTTCCGCACCATCTCCGCGGCTGCGGCGAGCCGCTCGCCGTCGTCACCGAGCAGGCTGAGCAACGTCGTCCCCGGTGCACAGGCGTGGATGCAACCGTCGACGAGGAGGCCGGTGCGCTCAGCCGGATCCTCGGCGCGCGTGAAGGTCACCCAGCGCATCGATCCGCCGTCGCCTCCGCATGAACAGACCCAGCAGTGCCATGGCAACGATACCGGCTGCGAGACCCGTGGCCACGAAGGGCCACGCCCCAGGCCCCGCGGCGGGCTGCGCCGCCGCCACGTCGGTGAGCAAGCCGAGCGTCACGGCGGCGAACCCCGCCGCAGTTGCCGTGCTGAAGCTCGTGATCTCTCGAACGTGATGGATGGACACGAATGCCGGCGCGGTCGGACGCACCGTCACCCGGCTGACCGGATGGGTCTTGACGGGCGCCGTCCGGGTGACCGCCACCTGCTTCGGCGAGGTCGCGATACGTTCGATCACGATCGCCATGTCGCCGTAGATGCTGAACGTCTTGGCGAACTGCGCCATGGTCGTGCCGTTGTACGAACCCGTGAGCGGATCGCTGAACTCGAGCGTTCCCGCGGTCGGGTCGACGCCCATGAGCACGACGACATGGCCGGCCTCGGTCCAGGGCACGACGCGGCGGTCCCAGCCCACCCAGGTGCGGGCCGTCTCCGACACGTAGTTGACGGTCGACCACACGAGCACCGGGTGACCGGCCTCGACCGCGGCGTAGAGAGCCTGCGGATTCCACCCGCTGAGCTGCGCAGCCACCGGCACCCCGAGCGTCTCCGCGACCTTCGCGACCACCGGCGCGTAGGCGCCCCAGCCCGCGTAGGTTGTCCAGTGCGGGTTGCTCCCCGGCTCCGAGCCCATCACGTGTCCGACGAAGTCCACGTACGGGTCACCCCACTCGCTGGGCAGACCGTTGGCGCCGAGGACCGGTGCGCGCACATCGGTGGGGAAGTGGTCCTGGACGTACTGCTGGGTGGTGTGGACTCCAACCGATGCCAGCGCGATCGTGAGGGACGTCGCCTCACAGTCGAGGGGCATCTGCATGCGCTGGGTGCCGACCGGCAGCCGCACCATGGCGGCATCGGCCCTCAGAGGGGACGCCGCCAACGCGGCAGACCCGATGACGAGGGCGACGATCGCTGCGGCCCCCTTGCGTCCATAGGCCACGCCACGACTCTAGGCGCGCCTCGGATTCTGGTTGTCGCGCGACGGACACGACATATACTGGCCGCGGCCTGGGGAGGTGGCTGAGCGGCCGAAAGCGCCCGCCTGCTAAGCGGGTGAGGGATGTTAAGTCCCTCCGGGGGTTCGAATCCCCCCCTTCCCGCCAGGCCCTGTCGGCCTGTTGCGTCGGGGCGTGCTGCCACCGGACTCCCCGTTGTGCTTTTCGACGTGCGAATCACGCGACAACCACCGCATCGACCGCCGGGACCGCACCCGCGTGCGCACCGACTGTCTCGCCGGCGCGGTACGCAGAGGAACTGAAGCCTTTGAAGGTCAGCCAAAGGGCGAGGTAGCCCTCCCAGATGACCTCCGGGATTGTCGCGATGCCCTGCGCGGGGGATCCTGCCTTGAAGAGGCCGAACAGCACGGCAGCGCCCGACGCGGCGAGCATCGGCCCTCCGACGACCCCGAACAGCGCCACGCGCCGTGATACCAGGCCCGACCGGTACATGAGCCAGCCGAGCATCAGCCCCGTCCCGATTCCGTCCATGAAGCCGGGCCCGAGCAGGGCCGTCCAGTTCTTGATGGCGATGAGCAACTTGTTGACCGTCACGAGCGAGCCCGCATCCGCGCCGGAAGCGCCTTGCCGCAGGGTGACGATCGCAAGGACGCTGAGGATGCCGATCAGGATGAACGTGCCCTCAACAAGACGAGCCGCCACGTAGCCGAGAGCGATGGCTTCGTTCTGCCGCTTCAGCAGCGGGAACAACACGAGCGCGCAGCCGATGTTGCTCATGATGAGAAGCAGCTCGAGAAACGCACCCAGGAACACGCGCGTGTCGGAGCCTGCACCGATGACGTAGTGGGCGTCGGTCAGAACAGGTCCGTAGGCGAAGAATGCCGCAATCGACGTGACGAACGTGGCGAGGAACAGCAAGCCGACCACGAGCGCGATCTTCCTTGTTGAACTCGCTGGCACTCCTGCCTGTGAAGGGGACGTTGTCGCCATGGCCTTGGGATTCATGTGCAGTTCCTTGTGTTTCATTCGGTCAATCGAAGCGGCGCCGGGGGCGCCACCAGACACGACTCACAACGGCGTACCAGTGCCACACCCACCCGATCGACTCGGTCGATCGGGTGGGCTCGCTACCACGGAGACGGTCACTTGGCGCCGGCGGGCTCGAGCTGCGAGGTCACGGCGCTGGTGATCGACCGAGCGGCGGGGGCGCGCTGCACCTGCCATACGGAGTACCCGAGGCCGATCAGTGCGATGGCGGTCGGAAACGCGAAGAGCCTTTCGTACTGCGGCATGACACCGGTCAAGACGGTTGCCACGCTGCCGCAGGCAAGAAGCACCGCCGCCCACCGTGCGAGGACGTTGGCGCGGAAGAGTGCGATGCCGAAGACGAAGCCGCCGGCGAGGTAGGTGATCCCGTTGACCAGGATGGCGACCTTGATCAGCCCGATGCTGCCGGTGACGGTGCCGTTTGTGGCCGCGGCGATGACATTGCTGACGTAGGCGGGCGAGCTGTGCGCGATGGAGGGAAGGACGAAGGCGCCGACGAATTCAATGCCGAACATCGTGAGATAACCGGTGGCGAAGACGAGGTACCCGATCAGGCCGAGCACGCCGATCCTCTTGACCTGAAGCAGGTACATACCGCTGATCCCGGCGAGGGCCAGTGCGGCCATGAGCACCTTCAGGCTTTCGCGGACGACCGCGTTGGTCGTGGTGATGTTGGTGCCGTCGAAATGCGGACTCCCAATCTGCACGCCGATGAAGATCAGTCCTGCCACCGCGGCGGCAACGCCGGTCGCTCGGAAGAGTGTGTTCGGTGTGACGGTCATGTCGTTCTCCTTGTGGTTGATGAGTGAGCACCGATCGAGGTGCGATGCGGATGGGTGAAGCCGGTCGGATCGAGAGACGTGGTTCGCCCTGCGGCCATCAACTACCTCCGTCCGAAGTCGGGATGGACGTGAGGCCGATGACCTCATAGCCGCGCAATGCCTCGAGCAGTGGCTGAAAGCTTCCGCATACGACGCAGCGCATCCGGGTGCCGTCGACCTCCACCTCGCTGACCCCTGACGCCCGCGCCACCTGTCGGGCTGAAGGCGGGACGATGAAGGTGATCTCGACGCGTCGGGTTGGGAGTTCCTTGTTCATGCTCCCGAGCGTGAGGGAGCACCCGGGAGCGCCACATCGTCAGGATTGATGATTCGATGCGTAGTCGAACCGGGGACAAGCTGATATGACGACTCGCCCCCGGGATGGCCAGACCTAGGCAGTCGGGCAATCTGCCGGCGGAGGCCACGACCTTTGTCGACCGCCGGCGCGAGCTTGGGGAGATCAGTAAGAAGCTCGCGACCGCGCGCCTCGTGAGCCTGGTCGGCCAAGATCGCGGTCTTCATGGCGCCGCGCACCTGGCAGGCGGCTGGATTGCATCTGCCCTTACATAGTTCCTCCAAAAGGGCCAGACTGCGGCGCCATGACCGACGTCACCTACGAACTGGCGGCCGAGCCTGCGTTGCGCCGGGAGCTGCCCACAGCAAGAGTCGGATGGAGGTTCATCTCGCTCTTCACGTTGGCGTACATGAGCGCCAACCTGGTGTTCCAGGCGCCGATACTCGTGACGCTTCCCCTGAAGGTCAGCTCGTTGGTTGGCATCAAACAAGCGCCCGGCAACCTGGCGCTCGTCGCCGGGGTCGGCGCTTTCGTGGCGATGTTCGGCAATCCGTTCTTCGGACGGTTGAGCGACCGCACCTCGTCACGGCTGGGTATGCGACGGCCATGGATGATCATCGGCGTGCTCGGCGGCACCCTCGGCGTGACCATCGTGTCCTTCGCACCCAGCATCCAGGTCGTGCTTCTCGGGTGGTGCATCGCCCAGCTGTTCTTCAACGCCATGCTGGCGTCGCTCGCGGCGGTGCTGCCCGACCAGATCCCAGTCGCCCAACGTGGGACGGTGTCCGGGGTGCTCGGCATCTGCCTGCCGATCGCTGCGGTGAGCGGCACGTACATCGTGAAGCTGTTCAGCGGCCAGCAGATCGCCACCTTCCTTGTCCCGTGCGCAACGGGGGGGTTCCTCATCCTGCTGTTCGCGGTTGTGCTGAAGGATCGGCACCTTGCCAAGGCGGACAGGCCGCCGTGGTCCCTGCGCGAATTCGCCAATACCTTCTATGTGAAACCGCGGACAAGCCCTGACTTTGCCTGGGCGTTCGCAAGCCGCTTCATGTTCCTCATGGCCTACGCACTCCTGGCGACGTATGAGGCCTACTACCTGCTTCAGAAGATCGGCACCGCCGTGGCTGCCGTGCCGCAACAGATCTTTCTCGGCACGCTCGTGCAGGGAGTCGTCATCGTCACCGCCTCCCTGATCGGTGGCCACCTGTCTGACCGGACGGGCCGTCGAAAGATCTTCGTCTTCACCGCTGCGATCGTCTACGGACTGGCGATGTTCGCGCTCGCGATGGCCAGCAACTTCAACGGGTTCCTGGTCGGCATGGCCATCAGCGGACTCGGATTCGGCGTGTTTGCGGCAGTCGACCTCGCACTCGTCGCTGACGTGCTTCCGCATCCCTGGAACAACGGGAAGGATCTCGGCGTCTTCAACATCGCCGGCGCTCTCCCCTTTTCCCTGGCGCCGGCGCTGGCACCGGCCATCCTGGCGATCGGCGGCGGCAGCTATGGCGTGCTGTACGCAGTGGCCGGTGTTTGCGCCATCCTCGGTGCGGTCGGCATCGTGCGAGTGAAGGGGGTTCGCTGAGCGACCCCCGTCAGGCCGGTTTGTGCCGTGCGTGGTCCTCGCACGCAGCTATGCGGCTTCCACGACCTTCGAGACGACCCAGCGATGCTTGCCGATCTGGCGATCACGCGTGAAGCCGAGCTGCTCATACGTCGAGAGTGCGCCGTGGAAGAGAAAGCCGGCGGGTACCGAACCGGCGTCTTCGGGATAGCCCTCGACGCTTCCACCGCCGAGGTCTGCGATGAGGTCGAGGGCCCCGGAGAGTTCCGCTGCCCAGACACCCTGGCGCCGGTGACCCTTGCCCACAAAGCAACAGGCGATTCGCCAATCAGGCAACGCGACCGCGCTCTTCTCGTACGCGGCTCGGTTCTTGATTCTTGGCACTTCGTCCGGTCTTCCGAACTGGCACCAGCCGACGCAGTCCGCTCCGTCAAACACCAGCGCCGCATGGGCGGTTCCCGCGCGCACGCGGTCGTGCTTGCGCTCTCGATTGACAGCCGGTGCGCCCCAGGCAACGCCCTCGGGGTGGAAACCGATGCACCAGCATCCGCCGAACACGCCGTTGTTGCGTTCGACAAGCGCTGCGAATGCCGGCCAGGTCAACTCGTCGAGAGCCGCGATCCTGTAGCCATGGCTCACAACCGGAGTCTTCCATCAGCGTGCGCGCACGGTCAAGTCCGGGCCGGCTCGGGTCGCTGCCCTCCAAAGCCCCTAGACTAACTCATCGATCAGCGAGGGACAGTTGTGATGCCGCTCATGGGCTCGGCTCCGATTCGGGTGATGGTCGTTCACGGCCATCAGCGAGTGTGTGATGCGTTGGCTGTGTGTCTCGGTTTTGAGCGAGACATCGAGGTGGTGGGCACCGCGTTCACATGTGGCATTGCTCTGGACATGGCAGCCGCGTTGCGCCCGGATCTCGTGCTCATCGGGCGCTCCACCCCATGGAGCGGCGGCATCGACGCAGCACACCGGCTTGTCAACAATCGACCGGAGCTGCTGGTGGTGATCCTCAGCGGCACAGCGGGTCCGGACCTTGCAGCCGAGGCAATCGAAAGTGGAGCGAGCGGCTACCTGCCGCTGGACGCGTCGCCCTCGGAAATCGCCACGACGGTGCGACGCCTGATTCATTCGTAGGGGCTCGGCGAGCGACCTCGCGATCGCACTGCGTCGGGAGATCGAATCAGTCCCGCGTCAGCGGCCGGTCATCTGCGACCAACACCGCGCCAGGCGCGTGATCGCCTCCGTCAGGGTTTCCGGCTCGGCATAGAACGGCACTCGGATTCGATCCGTCGCGCGACCGGCCCGGCCGGCGAGCAGTGGCCCCGCGATGATGGCGACGCCGTCGCGCAGCGCCCGATGACTGAATGCGAGGGCGTCCGTGCCGGGAAGGCGGATCCAGAGCGTGGGGCCGCCCGGGGGTCGATCCCACTCCGCAGCGGGCATCTTCGCTTTCAGCGCTGATTCGAGCGCATCGAGTGAACGCCGCAGCTGCTCGTTGCGCCACGCGCGCGTGGCCTCGTGATGGTGGTGCAGGAGCTCTGCGCCGATGATCTGCATCGGTGCCGATGTCCCGAGGTCGCTGGCGGACTTCTGCTCGATGAGGCGGTTGATCAGTGACGACCGGGCCCGGATCCATCCGAGGCGGAAACCACCCCAGTACAGCTTCGACATGCTGCCGATCGTGACGACGCGTGACTGGTCGTCGAACGAGGCGAGCGGAGGCAACGGATCGGACCCGTGATCGAGATCGGCATGAGTCCGGTCATCAATGAGCACGACATCCTCGTCCTGCGCGACCCGGATGAGCTGGCGACGTGTCTCCACCGGCATCAGCGTGCCGGTCGGGTTCTGAAAGTCCGGCGCGAGGATTGCCGCGTCGACCCGGCCTCTTTGACACACGGCGTGCAGCGCGTTCACATCCGCGCCGTGGTTCCCGACCGGAAGCAGGTGCACGAGCGCGCCGGAGCGCATGGCGAGGTCGATCACCCCCGGATACGCAACCTCCTCGATTGCGAGCCCCATCCCCGGGCGCGTCAGCTCCGCGGTGAGCAGCGAGAGGGCCTGATGTGCGCCGTTGGTGATCATCACCTGATCCGGACGCGTCGACAGCCCCTGGGTGCTCAGCATCGCGGCGACCGCGGTGCGCAGCTGCGGATGCCCGCCGGCGGAGTAGCCGTGGCCCTGCGTGAGCACGCTCGGGTCTCCGATCAGCGAGCTCGGATCCGCGATGGATCGAGCAACGATCGGTGCTGCGTGCGGCGCGGCCACGGTCAGGTCGATCGTCGTGCTCCCGAGATCGCGGAGCAGGGTTGCCATCACGGAATCCGCACGATGCACCGCGGCTTCCGACGTGCGAGAGGTCGCGACACGGGTGGCGGACCCCTGCCGTGCTTCGACCCAGCCTTCGGTGCGCAGCAACGCGTAGGCAGCGGTCACGGTGTTGCGGCTGACGGTCAGCGCCGCTGCCAGCCGCCGTTCGGGCGGGAGATGGGTCCCGTCGGCGAGGTATCCCTCTTCCGCGAGCCGGCGCAACCCATCGGCCAGCTGCCGGAAGAGGGGACCGTCCGCCTTGTGTTCCCAGCCGAGCAGGGTGACGATCCGTTCCGGATCGAGGGTGACCACGGGCCAATTATCGCCAATTGGCACTTTTCATCAAGAGCCAATCATCGCAGCGTTGCCGGCGATGGTAGAGGCCGCTCGACTGCCCCGCACCACACGACTGTTCCTTGCCGGCAACACGGTGGCGATGGTCGGAAACGGGTTGGTGCTGCCGTTCATCCTCATCTACCTGCATCAGGTTCGGGGGATCGCCCTCCCGGTGGTCGGGGTGTTGCTCGCCACGGCGGCCGTGGCGGGTTTGATCGTGGTCCCGATCTCCGGCGTCGTCATCGATCGTCTGGGTGCTCGCTGGGCCCTCGTCGCGATCATGGTCGGACAGTCGACCGCCGGTGTGTTGCTTGCACTCGCGCACAACATTCCCACCGCGCTGCCGGCGATGCTGCTGTATGGCGCGGCGTGGTCTCCGATGTTCCCGACGCTCGCAGCGATGCTCGCCGGGCTCACTCCGCATCCGGTGATGCAGCAGCGCGCATTCGCGATCAACTTCACCGCCCAGAATGCGGCGCTCGGGATCGGCGCGGCCGTGGGCGCAGCCGTCGCCAGCGTGCAGAATCCCACATCCTTTGCGGCGCTCTTCCTTGCCAACGCGGCGTCATGTCTGCTGTTCATCGCCGTGCTCCCGTTCGTTCCCAATCCCCGCCGCCGACGGCAGGACAGCGAACCGCAGGTTGGATATCGCGCAGTGCTTGCTCATCCGGGACTCCGACTGGTGATCGTTGCCTCGCTGCTCCTCGCATTCACCGGCTACGCTGCGTTCGAACTCGGGCCTTCCCGCCTTCTCGACGGTGGTTGCGCAGGTATCGATCCACGTTGTCGCGTTGTCGTTCACCGTGAACACGGCGTTGATCGTCGCGGCACAGCTGCTGGTGCTGCAACTCATCCGGAGGCTCCGCCGAAGCGTCGCCGTGTCGTTGACGGGTTTGATCTGGGCGTTCGCATGGGCGGTGTTGGGGTTGTCAGCGCTCCCGATCCCACCGGCAGCGAGGATCGCCTGCGTGCTTGTGTTCACCGGCGTGTTCGGCCTCGGTGAGACGTTCCTGGCACCAACGCTGGGCCCCCTGATCAACAGCCTCACCGATGATCGGATCCGCGGCCGAGCGAATTCAATTTCGGGTCTCTCGACGTCGCTTGCGCTCATCGCGTCTCCCGCCATCGTGACCGGCTTCATCGCAGCCGGTGCAGCAGCGGCATGGATCGGTCTGCTGTGCGTCGTCTGTCTTGGCACCATCGGCATCGGCGTGATCCTCGGCCGCAGGCTCACCCGCGAACAGGACCACATCGGGTTGGCTGTACCGGCTGAACCGACTAGATCACTCGACGAAAGCCTGCGCGACGGCACGGAAGCCGGCAACGTCACGGGCGGAGACCTGCTCCAGCGCTGTCTGCTCGATGGTCGTCAGGACGTCGATGACGGCGCGCGCTCCGGCGCGACCTGAACGCGTCAGGCTGATGAGAAATGATCGCCGATCTGCCTGGTTGACGGCGCGGCGAATCAGTCCACGGCTCTCGAGACGATCGAGGATGCCACTCAGGGTCGAGGGTCGATGGCCCAGGTCACGCTGCAACTCGCCGACCGTGTGCTCGGCGCCGTCGGCGAGCAGCGCAACCACATGCGCCTCACCCTGAGACATACCGACGCCGGTCAAGAGCTCCTCGACCCGCACCCCCGCAGCGTGCGTCGCACGCTGCAGCTGGATGATCACGAGCGTCCCGGACTCGGCGTCAGGCTCCGGCGAACTCTTCGATCTCACTCTGGCCGCCACAGCGGGACAGGATACTTCGGAAGAGAAGAGTTTGACTCATGCGCTGCCAAAGCAGTACGATTCTGGAAAGTTCGGATTCGTACTAGTGCAGGAAATGTCACGTGTCCCACCACAGCGGCGGCACTTCGAGCCTCGCTCTCGACGACGATGCGTTCCTCGCGACCTTCGAGCGAGGTGAGTTCGGGGGCGACGCCTTCCCGCACACGGCGCACCTTCGGATGGCATGGCTGTACGTCACGCGTCTCGGAGCCGAGGCCGCCATCGATCGAGCCGCCGGAGGCATCCGCAACCTGGCCAAGGCGAACGGAAAGCCGAACCTCTATCACGACACTCTGACGCGCGCATGGGTGTACCTCGTGGCCGACGCGATCACGCGGACACCGTCCGCCGGCTTCGACGAATTCCTGGCGCACAATCCCCGACTGCTCGACAAGCGACTGCTGCTCGAGTACTACTCGCCGGACCTCCTCTCGAGCGCGCTGGCACGAGCCACATGGATCGCGCCGGACCTGGCACCGATCCCGGGAGCGCCCAGGACGAGGTAGGAGCCAATCCCGAGGAATTGGCTCTTTGCAACAGGAGCCAATTCTGGAACGATGGTTGCCATGCTCCGCGCCCGTGGCAACCGTGCAGCGCTGTCGGGCATGGCACTCGCAGGAGTCGGTGTCGTGCTGTTCTCCGCGACATTCCCGGCCACCGCAATCGCGCTGCGCGGCTTCGATGCGGTGTTCATCGGCGCGGCCAGGTCGGTCGGCGCGGCAGTTCTGGCTACGGTGACGCTGTGGGCGACCCACTCCCCGCGACCCACCCGTCGCCAGGTCATGGTGCTGCTCGCGTGCGTCCCGGGCGTTGGCATCGGGTACGGCGTGCTCACCGCGGTGGCGCTCGACACGGTGACCGCATCCCACGCGGCCGTGGTGACCGGGCTGCTTCCTGCTGCAACAGCAGCAGTCGCCACGTGGCGGGCCGGCGAGCAACCGGGACGCCTCTTCTGGGCCGCAAGTCTCACCGGCGCATGCGCGGTTGTGGCCTTCGCGCTGAGCAGCAACGTCGGGAGCGTGCATGCAGCCGATCTGCTGCTCCTCGTCGCGCTCCTCGTCGGCGCCGTCGGGTATGCGGAGGGCGGACGCCTCGCGCGCGAAATGCCGGGATGGCGCGTCATCTGCTGGGTGGTCATCCTGGCGCTTCCGGTCTCGCTGCCGGTCACGGTCGTGGCGGGCATCATCAGCCCGCCGCACCCGGACATCGCGAGTGGCGCTGCACTCCTGTATCTCGCCGCGGTGACGATGTTTGTGGGGTTCTTCGCCTGGTACAGCGGGCTCGCCCGCGCCGGCATCGCCAGGGCGAGTCAACTGCAGCTCGCGCAGCCGTTCCTCACAATCGGCATCGCCGCACTGGTTCTGGGCGAGCGTCCGTCTCCTCTGACGTACGTTGCGGCCGCCGTTGTCCTCGGCTGTCTCCTGGTCGCGCAGCGCGCACGGTTCGGGCAGCGCCGCGTTCCCCTGGCAACGCCACAGCTCGATCCTCAGATGCAGTGACGCGGGCTCACGCAGCACTTCGCATCGCGGCTCGCCCCGAGTCCGACGGCGCGGTGGTCGCGACGATCATCCCCGACACCGGCGAGCGATACATCACGACGGCGCTGTTCGCGCACGACTGAGGCGCCGGCGGCGCCACCGTTGGTGCACGGCACAATGTCCCGCACACCAACACGTTCATGAGGGACAGGGCATGCCGTGCTGCACGATCGTCGAGTGGGATCAGGACCTCAGCGCGGAACTGAGCCGCCTCCAAGGGGAGGGTTCCCCGCCGGAGGGGTCGCTCGTTCGCGTGTTCGGCGCCTCCGAGTCGGGCACCTACACCGGCGCCGTCAGGCCGAGAGAGGCTCCACCGCAAGCTCGGCGAGCGCGTCCATCGCCATCGTCAGCTTCGCGCGTGGGGCGCTGAAGCAGAGGCGGATGTGCGACGGCACGCCAAAGGCAATGCCGGGCGTGAGCAGGACACGCCGCGCCGCGAGCGCGTCGATGAGCTGGAGCGTGTCGGCCCAGGGGCTGCGCAGCCACAGGTAGAGGCCGCCCTGCGGCTCGGCGGCGTCGAGCCCGTCAGCCCTGACGCGATCCATCACAAGGTCGCGGCGCTCGAGGTACGGGGTGGCGTTGATCTCCCACGAGTTGAGGTGGAGCAGGGCTCGCTGTGCCGTCGCGGGCGCATTCACGAACCCGAGCGCTCGCAGCGCCTGCGCAAGACCACGATGACTCTCCGCGTTGGCGAGTGAGGGATGCAGCACGAGGTAGCCGATGCGCTCGCCCGCAACGCCGAGATCCTTCGAGAACGAACGCGCGAGCACGGTGGTCTCGTACACCGCAAACGGCTCCACGCGCCGGTGCGGAGCGTAGGTGAGCTTCCGGTACACCTCATCCACGATGAGCAGCACCCTGCGATCGTGCTTGCGGTTGTGTGCCTCGAGCACCGCGGCGAGCCCCGACAGCTCCCCGCCGTCGAGCACATGGCCGCTCGGGTTGCACGGCGAGTTCACGATCACGGCGGCGGTGTGCGGGGATAGTGCGGCGCTGATGCCGTCGAGGTCGAGCCGAAGGTCGGGTCCCGTCTGCACCGGCACGAACCGGGCCGACGCCGTCTCACAGTACAGGCGGAACTCGGGGAAGTACGGCGCGACGCCGATCACATCGTCCCCGGGATCGACGAACGTTCGGATCGAGGTCGTGATGGCGCACGCCGCGCCCGCGGTCATCGCGATCGAGTCGCTCGTGACGCCTGGGAAGTCCACGTCCTCGGCCGCACGCTCGCGCACGTCCGGATACCCGAGGTTCGGCATGTATCCGAAGCGGCCGCGAAAGCGCTCACGACTTGCCGCTGCGAACGCCTCGACGATCGCCGCCGGCGCTTCGAGCGGCTGACCGATCGAGAGGTCGGAGACGGTGCTCTCGCCGAACTCGGCGCGCAGGCGCTCGCCCTCCATGAACATGCGCCGGATCCATCCGCCGTCCTGGAGCTGCGCGCGCGACCACCTGGAGATCGTCATGTCACACCAGCGATGGCGTCGGCCTCACGCGATGCTGGTCGTGCCGCTGACGCCACCGGTGTGCCAGGAGAACGGGTAGTCGCGGTCGAAGATCTGCCGTGCGATGGCGGTGCGGTGCAGCGGCCGGAACGTGTCCACCATGACAGCGAGCTCATCGGTCTCGCGCGCACGGTCGAGCGACGCTTCGAGCGCCCCGGGTTGCGGCCCGTGGGGCAGACCGCCGACATGGTGCGTGAACGAGCCCTGGCTGATGCCGCGCCGCGCCGCATAGTTGCCCTCGACGTAGTACAGGACCTCGTCGGAATCGAGGTTGCTGTGGTGGTACGGGAGCATGATCGCCTCGGGATCCCAGTCGAGCTTGCGCGGCACGAACGAGCAGAACACGACGTTGTTGGCCTGGAACGTCTGATGGATCGGCGGCGGCACGTGGAACCGTCCCGCGCGCGGCTCGAAATCGTGGATGTTGAAGGTCACCGGGTAGATCGTTCCGTCCCAGCCGATCACGTCCCACGGATGATGGTCGAGCACGTAGCGGCTCACATGGTTCGCGCGCTTGAGCCAGATCTCGGCAGGCCCTTCTCCGCTCGCGAGCGAGTCCGGACCGTGGAAGTCCCGCTCGCTGTACGGGGCGATCTCGGTCAGCTGTCCGTTGCGCGCGCGATAGCGATCGGGGACGTCGACGAGCCCCGTGACCTCCATGCAGAGGATCCGCACATCCGCCAGCGTGTCGAGATCGATGCGATAGATGGTGCCGCGCGGGATGACGACATAGTCGTGGCGCTTGAACGCGAGGCGTCCGAACTGGCTGAGCAGCGCGCCACTTCCCGAGTGCACGAAGAGAATCTCGTCCGCGGAGCCGTTGACGTAGAGCACCTGCTGCGCAGTCACCGGCGCGACGAGCCCGATGTGCACGTCGTCGTTGACGAGCAGCCATCGCCGGCCCGTGATCATGTCGCCCTGGGCCGGAAGGTCGAAACCCTTGAGGTGCGCGTTGGTGTGCACCTGCTCGTGCTCCGGTGTCATGAGATCCGCCGGGCCCTCGCTGACGTCCTGCGCGCCCTCGGGAAGGTTGCGGTGGTAGATGAGCGATGACGGCCCGCTGAAACCCTCGCGCCCGAAGAGCTCCTCGTACACCATCTTCCCGTTGTCGGAGAAGCGCATGTGCCGCTTGCGCGGGACGTCGCCGAGCTTCTTGTACGGTCTCACGCTGTCCCGACCTCGACGATCGCCTCGACCTCGACGGCAGCGCCAAGCGGCAGCTGCGCGACCCCGATCGCGCTCCGAGAGTGGGCGCCGCGTTCCGAACCGAGCACCTGGACAAAGAGGTCGGACGCTCCGTTGACGACCGCCGGCTGCTCCGTGAACCCGGGCGCGCTGTTGACGAACCCGGTGATCTTCACAAAGATCACCTCGTCGAGCGAGCCGAGGGCCGCGTGCAATGTGCCGAGGATGTCGATCGCGACCAGACGCGCGAGCTCGTACGCCGCCTTCGTGTCGACGTCATCACCGACCTTGCCGGCAACGACTGCACCGTCACGCTTGGACACGTGACCCGACACGAACATCAGGTTCCCCACGCGCCGCGTGCTCACGTAGTTGGCGACGGGCGGCGTGCTCGGTGGGAGCACGATCCCGAGCTTGGCGAGGCGGTCGTCGACGCTCATGCGCTCAGTAGTCCTGCAGGTAGTCGCAGTTGTCGGCGAAGCGCTCGGCGTCGAAACCGAATGCGACGCGTACCGAGTCGATGCGCGTGATGTTGTTCTTCCCGAGCATCCGCAGCTGGTCGCGCGTCACCGGCGGGTTCGGCAGCACCTTCTCCATCATGAACGCCAGCGGCAGCATCATCGGGACCGGGACGTGCACGAGCTTGCGGTGCATGCCGAGCGAGTTCTTGATGGTGAGGACGATCTCCTCGTAGCTCATCTGATCGGGACCGCCGAGCTCGTGGACCTTGTCAGACGGGCCGCGTTCGACGGCGAGTGTGATGCACCGGGTCACGTCACCGACGGAGACCGGCTGGAACAGAGTCCGGCCGGTGCCGGCGATGGGGATGACCGGTTGGATGCGCATCATCCGGGTGAGCAGCGTGAAGAATCCGTCGCCGACACCGAAGATGAGGCCGGGACGCAGGACTGTGTAGGGCACCCCGCTCGCACGCACCGCCTGCTCCGCGGACCACTTGCTCAAGAGGTATGGATACCGCGGGTCGGGGTCGGCGCCGAGCGCACCCTGGTACACGAGGTGACCGACGTTCGCCTGCTTCGCCGCCGCGGCAACGCGTACCGTCGCCTCGCGATTGACCCGGTCGAACGTCTGGCGGCCCTTCTCGCGGATGACGGCGACCAGATGGACGACCGCGTCGCAGCCCGCGAATGCCTGGGCGAGGGCGGGGGAATCGGTGACGTCCGCGCGAACGAAGCTGACCCGTTCGCCCTTCGGCTGGCGGACCGTACCTCGGGCGACGACCACGACCTCGTGGCCGGCATTCTTGAGTGCACGCACCGTGTGGATGCCGACAAAGCCGGATCCGCCGGTCACCGCAACGCGCACGCACTTCCTCCTCGCCCGGTTGGGACGCTCGCTCGCGAGTTTACGGTCAGGAGCGCCGGACGCGTTTCAGGAATCACCCGCAAGCGCGGCGATCACCGCGGGTGAGCCCTGGAGCGCGGTGCGCTGCATGAAGTGCCTGACGGCGCGCATTCCGCCGAGCTCCTCTCCGCCGCCGGCGCGACCGGGACCGCCGTGGACCATCTGCGGCATCGGCGTCCCGTGCCCCGTCGAACTCCCCGGCGCAGTCTCGGTCGAGCACGAGCAGCCGGCCGTGGTGCGGCGCTGCCGCGGTCACCACGTCGCGGACGAAGTCGGAGTCGTACGAGACGACCGAGCCGACAAGGCTGCCACCACCCCGAGCCGCGAGCGAGCCCACCTCGCCGGGTGTCCGATAGGGGATGAGCGTGGTCACCGGGCCGAAGGCCTCGACCTCGTGGGGCTCCGAGCGGTCGCCGTCATTGCAGAGCAGCACCACCGGTGCCATGAAGGCGCCGCGCATCGCGTCGCCGTCGACCGGGTCGACCGACAGTGGGTCGCCGTACACGACGTCGGCGGCGCGCGCCAGCGCACTGACGGCTGCACGAACCTCGTCGCGCTGGTGCAGGCTGACGAGCGAGCCCATGGTGACCGTCTCGTTGCGCGGGTTGCCGACGATGACCTTGTCGAGGCGTCCGCGCAGCCCGGAAAGCACGTCGTCAACCGCGGCTTCCGGAACGATCGCGCGGCGGATGCACGTGCATCGCTGCCCGGCCTTGGTGGTGATCTCTCTTGCGACCTCCTTGACGAAGAGGTCGAATTCCTGTGTCCCGGCAACAGCATCTGGCCCGAGGATGCAGCAGTTGAGCGAGTCCGTCTCGGCAGTGAAGCGCGCGGCGCGCGCGGTCACCGCGTCGTGCGCGCGGAGTGTCGCCGCGGTGTTCGCGCTGCCCGTGAAGGCGATGATGTCCTCACCACCGAGATGGTCGAGCAGGTCACCGGCGCTGCCGCAGATGAGCTGGACGGCGCCTTCTGGAAGCGCCCCCGAGGCGACGATGTCGCGGACCACGAGGGCGGTGAGATACGCCGTCTGCGTCGCGGGTTTCACGATCGACGGAACGCCTGCGAGCACCGCCGGCGCGAGCTTCTCGAGCATGCCCCACACCGGGAAGTTGAACGCGTTGATCTGGAACGCGACGCCCGGCAGGGGCACGTACACATGCCTGCCAACGAACGTCCCGCCCTTGCCGATCGGCTCGACGTCACCGTCGACGAGGACGAGCCCGTCCGGAAGCTCGCGCCTGGCGCGGCTGCTGTACACGAACAGCGTGCCGATGCCGCCGTCGACGTCGCCGGTTCCGTCGCGACGTGTCGCGCCGGTCGCTAGCGACAGCTCGTGGTATGCGGCCTTGTTGGCGTCGAGGTGGGTCGCGAGCGCCTTCAGTCCCGCAGCACGCTCCTGGAACGTCAGCGCTTTGAGCGCCGGGCCACCCACCCTGCGGGCGTGAGCAACAGCAGCTCGCGTGTCGAGACCGGTGCTGGACACGCGGGCGACAGCCTCGCCGGTCGCCGCGTCGGTCACCACGACCCCATCGTCGGGCGCGGTATACCAGGCTCCGGCGACGTAGCTGGCCAGCATCTCGGGCATGGCCTCAGCCTACCGTGCGAGGACCGCGACGCAGCCGATCGGCTCCGCTCACCCGCGTCCGGCGGCCCACATAGGTCAGCGGGGTCGCGTCAGGACTTGGTAGCGCTCCAGGAGCCCGTCTGGTTGTTCGCCAGGTCGATATAGGAGCCGGTCATGCTGTTGCCGGAGATCGTTCCGTTGTACCTGACCACTCCGACCGCTCCAAAGCTGATCGCGTTGCCTGTCAGATTGCCGCTGATGTTCAGGGTGTCGGCCGGTGACGACAGCTTGATCGTGCCATCGACGGCCGATCCGGTCTGCGTCCAGGTCAAGGTAAACGTGCCATTGAACGGGCCGCTGTACTGGCCCGACCAGCTTCCGGTTACCTGGACAGTCGCCGGAGCGGGAGTCGGCGTCGGCGCCGGCGTGGGGATGGGCGTAGGGGTCGGAGTCGCAGCCGCGGTCGCACCGGGCGTGGGCGATCCGCTGGTCGTCGACGAGCCGCATGCCGCGAGCGCCCCGATGGTGAGCACTGTCAGAGCAGCGAGTGTGGTGCGGACCATGTCAACCTCCTGACGCGCAATCGGCGAGGAAGTAATTATCACGCTTCGGATTCCGTTGCGTCGCATTGATCACCGAGGCGTTTCAAGCTCTGGGAATGCTCTGGGCGAACTGGAGGACGCCGGTCGGGTCGTACTTCGCCTGCACCGCCGTGAGCTGCGCGAGGTTGCTGCCGTAGTACGCCTGCGCCCAGTTGGTCAGGCTGGGATCGATGTAGTTCTGATACGCGAACCCGCTCGCGAATGGCCGCATCGCTGCATACAGCGCGTTGACGCCATCGATGTTGCTCTGCACCACCGCCGCGCTCGCGCCCACCGGCCAGGTGGCGTTGTACTGGGTGCTGAAGAGCCCGTTGCGATGCACGAACGCGGTCGCCGCAGCAGGGACGCGATTGATGGCGCCACCGAGCGCGTCGAGCGCAACGCCGGCTCGTGTCGTGGCGTTCGGGTTCGCCTGGCGCTGCTGAACCCCCGCGATGATCGTGTTGATCGCCGCTGCGCTGAGCGGTTCGAGCGCGATGTCGGAGTGGGCAAGCGACGGTTCGCGCGCGACCGTGCCCTGCGGCGTCTCGGTCGGGAGATGACACGCCGCGACACTCAGGCCGGAGCAGCCCGCCTCCGTGAGCATCGCGTCCATGTATCCATAGGTGCCGACGGACACCGACGGGGACGTGCCGCCCATTGCACTGCGAAGTGTGTTGAGCCACGGCGTGAGCGCGGAAGCGCTGCCGACGTACGCGCCGTCGACGGTGATCGATGGCGTCGGTCCGCTCCTGGTGTTGAGCACGTGGCAGATCGACCAGAGCTCGTCGGGGATCGTGGTGATCCAGTGCTGCCACGCAGCGATCAACTCGGCCGCCGCGGCCCATGGCCACTGCAGCGTGAACAGCGTCACGGTCGGAATCGCATGCGTGGTCAGCGTCATCGACGTCACGATCCCGAAATTGCCACCGCCACCACCGCGGCACGCCCAGTACAGGTCGGCATTGCTCGATGCGTTGCACGTGAGCGCATCACCGGCGGGCGTCACGATCTGCAGCTCGCTGACGTTGTCGCACGTGAGCCCGAACTTGCGTCCCACCACGCCGAGTCCGCCGCCGAGCGCGAGTCCCGCGAGACCGACCGTCGGACATGAGCCGGCGGGAATCCCGACGCCGTGCGGCGCCAGCGCGGCATAGACGTCGACGAGATGTGTCCCTGCGCCGATCACCGCACTGCCGCCTTGCACGGTCACACCGGCGATGCGCGAGAGGTCGCAGACAACTCCGGATCCCGTCGAGTACCCCGCGTAGCTGTGGCCACCCGACCGCGCGGTGATCGGGATGCCGTGCGCCTGCGCGAACGTGAGCGTGCGTTGCACGTCGCTGACCGATGCGCAGTAGACGATGCCCGCGGGCAGGATCGAGTCGAATCGCGGATTGAAGAGCTGCGCGTCGCGGACATATGAGGCGTTGCCCGGCAGCACAACGCTGCCGTTGATCTGGCTTGCCAGTGCCGCCCAGTCGGCAGCAGTCGGCGGGCCGATCGGCGTCGATGTCGGTGAAGCCGTCGGTGACGCCCGGGGCGATATGGCCTTGATCACCGGTCCGCAACCGGGGATCGTCAGCGCCGCGAGCGCGAGCCCGGCCTGCCCGGAGCGCTTGAGGAACTCCCGCCGGTTCACGCGCTCATGGTGGGACGTGACTGTCGCCGGGTGCTCACGCAAGCAGCGTCCACACCTGGCCGTCCCACGCCCAGACATCCAATGGCTGTGGCTGTCCCGGGATCGCGCGCGTCAGCCACGCGAACATCAGGACTCGCGCGGTGTCCGGGTCGGAGATCTCGTCCTCGACCACCAGCTGTAGTCTCGAGTCTGCCGGTGGAACCTCAACCTGGAGGGGGGCCCAATCGAAGCCCGTCCACTCCCAGCAGCTGTCCTGCACATCGAAGGCCACGGCATAGGTCGCGGGCGCGCAGCCGAGCAGCGTGTGGGTCTGCGGGTTGAGCGCCAGTCCCTCGATGTCGGGTCCGTTGTCGACGAGTTGTCGCCATCGCAGGCCGTCCCAGCTCAGCGCAACGCTGTCGCCGTTGTCCGGTGAGACGGGACTGACCAACAGGATTGATTGTGTCGTCGGGTCGTACGCCATGACGTCGCCGGCCACGGTCACCGACAGGTCGCCGTTCTCCTCGCGAATCCAGTGGCTCCCGGTGCTCTGAGTCCAGGTCCACGTTTCCGCACCGCCTGCCGTGTCCGCGTCCGTGACCAGGACCATCTGACCGATCGCGGTGTCCCATGCCATCTGCGCGCCCTGTCCGAACGGTGGCCCACCAACACCACTGTCCAGTTCCTCCCACGTCGAGCCGTCCCATGCCCACGTGTCATCGGCGCTCTTGACGGGCGCAAGGCTGCCACCGAAGAGCATCACCTGCCGCGACTGGGGGTCATAAGCCTCCACGGCGCCGGATCTGCTGGCGGGACTGGTGGCAGGGTGCACCGTCGTCCACTCGTGCCCGTCAAAGAGCCACGTGCGGGCGTCGCCGTCGAGACCGCCGAAGACGACCGCCTCCTGGGCCGCGGCGTCGTACGCAACGCTGAACCCGAGCCCGATCACGGGGTCGGGTTCAGGGATCGTCAACGGCGCTGTCGGGCCGATGGACGCGGGATGCTGCGCCAGCGCGACCGCGAGCCCGCCTGCGGCAACAAGCCCCACGACTGCAAACAGTCCGAGCGCGGCGCGCCGGCGGTCCGGGGTCGGGGTATCTGCTTCCACGTGCACCACGATTCTCCGCGCCCCGCATCGAGGATGACGTTCAGGCGTGCAGGTAGCCGGCGCGCAGCAGCATGTGCATCGGGGGAGAGAATCCGGCGACCGCGGCTGCCGATTGCGCGTCGCGCTACGCGAGCGGCTTCCACACCTCCGCCGCGCCGTTCCAGGACCAGATGTGCAGCGGCTGTGGCTGTCCGGGGATGGCGCGAGTCAGCCACCCGAACATCAGAATCCGGGCGTTGCGGGTGTCGGTGATCTCGTCCTCGACCATCACCTGCAGGGAGTCCGCGGGCGGCACGGCCTCTTCCAGCGCGACCCATTCGGACGTCTGCCATTCCCAGCAACTGTTCTGCACGACAAGCGCCGGGGAATAGGTGGCGACGCCGCATCCCAGGAGCAGGTTGAGCTGCGGATTCACGGCCATTCCCGTGATCGAAGGACCGTTTCCGTTGACCATCTGCCACATCGACCCGTTCCAGCTCAGAGCAATGCTGTCGGCGGTGTCCTCTGACTGGTTACTCACGAGCAAGAGCGAGCGAGATGTCGGGTCGTATGCCATGACATCCCCGAACGCGCTGGCCGTCAGGCCCCCACGCGGCTGACGAAGCCAGCCGGTCCCGTCCCATGTCCAGGTCTCCGCGGCGTTCGCTGTCGCCGCGACGGTGACCAGGACCATCTGGTTCGTCGCGGTGTCCCAGGCCATGTCGGCCCCTTCACCAGGCGGAGGGCCGTTCACGCCACTGTTGAGTTCGACCCAAGTCCGCCCGTCCCACGCCCAGGTGTCGTTGGCGCTCTTGCCGGGTCCGAGACTGCCGCCGAAGAGCATGACGGCCTGCGTCACCGGGTCATACGCTGCCGCGGCTCCCGACCGACCCGCCGGGCTGGTGCGCGGCTTTGCGAGCGTCCAGTGTTGCCCGTCCCACACCCACGTGTTGTCGGCGCTGTTGAGGCCGCCGAAGAGCACGACCTGGTTTGCCGCCGCGTCGTACGCGACGCTGAAGCCGAGCCCGGTGACCGGCCTATTGGAAGCTGACGGCGCCAGGCTTCTCGCCGGTGGGTGTGCGAGCCAGAACGCCAGACCGGTGGCGGCGACGATCCCGGCGACTGCGACCAGTCCCAGGGCAGCGCGGCGTCTCGCGTTCGGGGTCTCCGCATCCACGTCTTCGACGATTGTCCCCGCCACGGACCGTCTCGGCTCTATGCTGGCCCGCCGTGACCGAACAGCGCGACCTCGACGTTGTCGTGTTCGGCGCAACCGGCTTCGTGGGCCGTCTCGTCGCCGACTACCTGGCGCGTCACGCGCCGCAAGGAGCCCGCATCGGGCTCGCCGGAAGGTCGACGGACCGGATTGCCGCGATCCGCACGACCCTCGGGCCGGTGGCTGCATCCTGGCCGCTCATCGAGGCGCGCTCCGACGACCGCGCGTCACTCGACGCGCTCGCAGCGCGCACCAGTGTGGTCGCGACGACCGTCGGCCCGTACCGCAGGCTCGGGATGCCATTGGTGCTCGCGTGCATCGAGGCGCGCACGCACTACGCGGACCTCACCGGCGAAGTCGCGTTCATGCGCGAGACCATCGACACCTGCCACGACGAGGCCATGCAGCGCGGGGTCCGCATCGTGCACGCATGCGGGTTCGAACTCCATCCCGTCCGACCTCGGCGTCCTGCTGCTCCATGACGCCGTGCACCGCGACGGCGCAGGCGATCTCGAGGACACGACACTCGTCGTGTCCTCGCTGAAGGGGAGCATGAGCGGCGGCACCATCGACTCCATGAAGGTGCAACTTCAGGAGGCCCGGGCCGATCCGAGCATTCGACATCTCATCGCCGATCCCTACGCGCTGAGCCCCGACCGGGCCGAGGAGCCCGCCCTTGGAGACGAACGCGACCTCATGACCGTCCGTCGCGACAAGGATCTGGGACTGTGGATCGGTCCGTTTCTCCTCGCGGGATCGAACACGCGAGTCGTGCGTCGCAGCAACGCGCTCCAGGGATGGGCGTACGGGCGCCGCTTCCGATACCGCGAGGTGACGAGCTTCGGCAGCGGCCCGACCGCCCCGCTCAAGGGAGCCGGCATGGCGGGAATGGTCGTCGGCCTGGCTGCCGGCCTCAGCTTCGGTCCGTCGCGTGCGCTCCTCGGACGCGTGCTGCCGGCGCCCGGAGAAGGTCCGAGCGAGAAGTCGCGCCGCGCGGGGCATTTCCGGGTGGACATCCACGCGCGGACGTCCAGCGGGGCGCGATACGTCAGCCGCGTGGCGGCCAAGGGTGATCCTGGCTACGCGGCGACGTCGGTGATGCTCGGCGAGGCGGCGTTGTGCCTGGCGCGCGACGAGCTCAGTGATCGCGTCGGGGTGCTCACCCCCGCAACAGCACTGGGAATGCGGCTCGTCGAGCGCCTGCGCGCTGCGGGGATGACCCTGCGTGCGCAGCGAGTCGACGTCTGATCACCATCCGCTGACAATCACTCGATGCGCCTCTATCTCTCTTCGTTCAGAGTTGGCGACAGTCCGCGCGCTTTGCTGCGACTGCTCGGAGATGGCCGGCGCACTGCCCTCATCGCGAATGCGTGTGATTCGCTTCCGACGGAGGACCGCATTGAGAGTACGCAGCAGGAGATGGATCGCCTGGCAGTGATCGGGCTCGAGCCGGTGGAAGTGGACCTGCGCGCCTACTTCGGCGCTGCACCGTCTGCGCTGGTCGCAGTGATGTCGCGCTTCGACCTGGTCTGGCTGCGCGGTGGGAACTCCTTTGTCCTCCGTCGCGCACTCCATCAGAGTGGTGCTGACTCTGCGCTCCTCACGATGCTTGAGTCGGACAGCATCGTCTACGGCGGCTACAGCGCCGGGGTATGCGTGCTTGCGCCGTCGTTGCACGGGATCGAGCTGGTCGATGATCCGAACGTGGTACCGCTGGGTTACGACGCAACCATCATCTGGGAGGGGTTGGACGTGTTGCCGTATGCCGTTGCGCCGCACTACGAATCCGATCACCCCGAGTCGGCGGCCATCGGCGGTCTCGTCGCTCACTACATCGCTCAGGACATCCCCTTCAAAGCGCTGCGCGACGGGGAGGTCATCGTGGTCGATGGGGAGACATTGATGTCACCGGCAGAATAGTTCGGTCGTCCCGCGCTATCGTCCGCAGGCAATCTCGAGCAACCGCGGAGGGCACATGGTCGGGTCGTCACGCGCATCCAGTGGTCTTCGAGCCCGCGAGGAGGCACCGGGTCTCCGCATCCTGGAACCTCTGGCAGCCCTCTCGCTGGTCACTGACCTCGCGCACGGCCGAGCGCCGGAGCAGGCGTTGCGCGCTTCATTGCTGGCAGTACGGGTTGCGGGCAGCATGGGCGAGGACGCCAACGCCACTCGCCACGCGCTCTATGTGACCCTGCTTCGATCCCTTGGGTGCACCGCGACCTCACACGAGTACGCGACGGCTCTTGGTGGTGACGACATCGAAGTCCGCCGCCAGGGCGATGTCATCGATCCCACAGTGCCTCGCGAGGCGATGCGATTCGTGCGCAAGGTTGCGTCTGCGCAGCCATGGAGCGGCAAAGTCGGCGTCGCCATTGCGGGCGTTGCCAAGGGCAAGAAGGTGGCGGTGGATGCGGCCGCAGCCGACTGCGAAGTCGCGCGGCAACTGGCTCAAAGCCTGGGTATCGGCGATGGCATTGCCGACGCCCTGTACCAGGGCTTTGAGCGCTGGGACGGGCAGGGCCACCCGGTGGGACTTCGAGGTGACGCGATACACCTGAGCGCTCGCATCGCCGCGGCCAGCTCAGCCATGGTGCTGTTCCAGCAACTGCTCGGCGCCGAAGCCGCCGCGCTGACTCTGCGCCGCTGGGCAGGCCGAGCCCTGGATCCCGAGCTCGTGACAGCAGTGCTCGACATTTCCCCAGCGATCGCTGATGCCGGCGACCCGCTGGTCGCGCTGCTCAACTCAGAACCCTCGCCACGCCTGGAGGTTCCCGAGGCACGCCTCGATGCAGTCGCCGAAGCGTTCGCGTGCGTTGCCGACCTCAAGGCCGTGCACCTTCAGGGCCACTCCCACGGGGTCGCCTCGCTGGCGGATCGTGCCGCCGAGATCTGCGGTCTCGACGCCACGACGCGCAGCGCCATTCGCCGTGCCGCGTTGCTGCATGACATCGGGCGCGCCGCGGTCCCGACCGGTGTGTGGGAACGTCCCGGGCCACTGAGCAGTGGCGAATGGGAGGCGGTGCGTCTGCACGCCTACCACGGCGAGCGAATCCTTTCACGATCGCATGCTCTTGCTCCGCTGGCTCGGATCGCGGGCAGTCATCACGAACGTCTCGACGGCAGCGGCTACCACCGGGGCTCAACCGCTGCGGACCAGGACCGGCCATGCCGGATCCTCGCTGCCGCGGATGTATATCACGCGCTCGTCGAGGCCCGGCCGCACCGGCCAGCGCACGGCGTCGACGCGGCAGCACGCATCCTCCGCACCTCGTCACTCGACCCGGAGGCCGTCGAGGCAGTCCTCGAGGCGGCCGGACACGTCCGCCGCCGTCCGGAACGGCCGGTCGGGCTCACCGAGCGCGAGGTCGAGGTCCTGAGACTCATCGTCTCCGGCCTCTCGCTCCGCGATGTCGGGAAACGCCTCTTCATCGCGGAGACAACCGCGCACACCCACGTGGCTCACATCTACGAAAAGACAGGCGTGTCCACGCGCGCTGCTGCCGCGGTGTTCGCGATGGAACACGGCCTCCTCGAGCCCTGAAGTGGAGACGCCTCTCGAAAAGATCGACAGAACAGAGGATGGTGCCGTACGGAGGCGCGGCCTACGGTGCAGGCATGACAGCACTCCCCGCTACCCCGACCACGAATCCCGACCCCACCGATGACGCGCTGACCAGTCTCACCGCAACCGAGATGGCCCGCCTGGTGCGCGACCGAGAGCTGGATCCTCTCGACCTGGTGGAGGCTCACCTCCGGCGCATCGAAGCACACGAGCCCGAGCTCCATGCGTTCGTGGCAGTGCTGGCGACATCGGCACGAAGCGAGGCTGTGAAGTTGCGCAGCCGCGCCGACCTCGCGTCACTGCCCCTTGCGGGCGTCCCTGTCGCGATCAAGGACAACGTCGACATCGCCGGCGAGCCGACGACGCTCGGCTCGGCCGCGACGCCCAGAACTCCCGCAGCAGCCGACCACGTGATCGTGCGCCGGCTGCGCGATGCCGGCGCGATCGTCATCGGCCGGACCGTGATGCCGGAACTTGCGATCTGGCCGTTCACCGAGCCCGCCGCGTACCCGGCGCCCCGCAACCCATGGGATCCGACCCGGACGCCCGGCGGCTCGAGCGGTGGGTCGGCAGTTGCCGTTGCAGCAAGGATGGCCGCGATCGCCGTGGGTTCCGACGGGGGTGGCTCGATCCGCGTGCCGGCGGCGTGCTGCGGCCTCGTCGGCGTGAAGCCGTCACCGGGCGTGGTGCCGGTGGCGGGCGGACATGACGGCGATCACTGGTACGGGATGACCGCGTTCGGTCCAATCGCGCGCGACGTCGCCGACGCCGGACTCGTGCTCGACGTGATGGCCGGCACTGCGGAGTATCGCGATCCCGTGGCGCCGCAGGAGCGCATGCGCATCGCTGTCGCAGCGCGCCATCCGGTTGTTGGCGCACGCCTCTCGAAGGACTGTCGCGCGGCGCTCGATACCGTCGCGACAACGCTCGAGCAGGCAGGCCATGTCATCCGTCGCGAGCGGCCACCGTACCCGCTGACTCCCACACAGTTCACCGACCGCTGGCTTGCGGGAATCGCGCAGGACGCCGATGGGCTTGACCTCAGCAAGGTCGAACCGCGCACCCGTGCGATGGTGCGGCGTGGAATCAAGGTGCAGCGCAAGGTGCAGCCCGCGTCGGAGAGCCGTTTCGCGAACGCCATGCGCGGGTGGTTCCCACGCTGCGATGTCCTGATTACGCCAGTATTGGCATCAACGCCGGTGCCGATCGGTACATGGGCGGGTCGCGGCTGGGTGTCGACGATGCTCGGCATCGCGCGGTGGATGGGGTACACCAGCCTTTGGAATGTCGCCGGCGCGGCGGCCATCGCCGTGCCCGCAGGCGTGAGCGGCGACGGGCTACCGCTGTCGGTGCAACTCATCGGGCCGGCCGGGTCTGAGCGGCTGCTGCTGTCGCTCGCCGAGCAGGTGCAGCAGTTGCGGCCCTGGCCGGCCGCACCCGACATGGGGTAGGCGTCACACCCCTCCCGGCGCTTGCGAGTCGAACATCTGTTCGCTACACTGGCGTCCCCGCCTCGGCGCTCCTGCTCTCCGTCCCAGTAGGCGATGGCAAATCCCCAGTGAGGAGCGATGCCCGATTCCCTGTCCGCCGCTCTGGCGACACTTCGATCCCGGTACGGTCCCCAGGCTCTGCGCCAGGGTGGATCGCCGGAGGAGCCCGGCACCTGGCCGACTCTGGTGCCGGTCCTCGACGGCGTGCTCACCCCGGGCGGGCTGCCTCGCGGCCGGATCACCGTGCTCGCCGCCGCCGGGCGCGGCCCGTCCGGCCGCCTGACGCTGCTGCAGTCGCTGGTCGCGCTGGCCAGCCGCTCGCACGACACCGGCTATGTCGATCTCGCCGGCAGCCTCGATCCCGGCTTTCTCGCCGACCTCGGGGCCGATCTTTCCGCATGCCTGGTGATCTCGCCCGGCCCCGAGAGATGGGAACGGGGGCTGGTCATGGCGCGCTCCCTGGTGACCGCGGGGATGCCCTGGGTGGGCATCGCGCTGGGCTGGGAGCAGCCACGGCCGGCCCTCTGGGACCACGCGCTCGCGGCGCTCGCCGAGGCGGTGGCCAAGCGTGGGGCGATCTGTGTCATCGCCACGCCGGCCCCGGTCGCGCTCCCGATTCGTCATGCCTCCTCGCTGACGCTCGTCTGCAGGACCGCCGGCTGGCAGCGTGCCAACGGCGACGTGTCGGGGCTCCGGGTGCGGCTCGTGACCGGCAAGAGCAAGCTCGGCGCCCCCGGTGCCGAGGCGACCGTGCTGCTCCGCTATCCGCGCCCGTACGCCACCGCCGAGGTGCTCGGGCTGCCGAGCGTGATCGTGCCGCGCGTGCAGCCGGTCGTCGTGCCGGGGCTGGACGAGGCGGCCGTGGCGGCTCGGGGTTGAGGTGCGCGTCCTCTGTGCCCGCCACCCGCATCTCGGCCTGATCGCTGCTCTGCGCCGCTATCCCGAGTTGCGCGAGGAGCCGGTGATCCTGGGCGGCGCTCCCGAGCTGCGCCTCCCGGTCGTGGCCGCCTCGGCGGCGGCGCTGGCTGCGGGGGTGCGGGTGGGGCAACCGCTGCGCCAGGCGCAGCAGTCCTGCCCGGCCGCGGTGTTCGTCCCGCTCGATCCCGCCGGCATCGGCAGGCTGCGCGCCGCCGTCTGTGCCGAGCTCCACCGTCTCTCGCCCACGGTGGAGGCCGGCGACGAGGAGGCGTTCGGCGATCTCTCCGGACGGCATGCGGAGTATCCCGACGAGGCGTCCTGGGCATCGGCACTGGCTCGCGGCCTGCGCGGTGTCCTCGATGTGGAGATCGCCGTGGGCGTGGCGGGATCGCGGTTCGTCGCCCGCCTGGCGGCACGGGTGAGCCATCCCGGCCGGATCCGCCGGGTCCGCTCCGGCGAGGAGGCTGCCTTCCTGGCGCCGCTGCCGCTCGACGTGCTTCCCGTCGACCCGGCCGTCACCGCACGGCTCGCCGCCTTCGGGCTCGACTGCCTCGGCGCGGTGGCCGGGCTGGGACCGGCCGACCTGCAGCGCCAGTTCGGTCCGGACGGGATCCGGATCCACCGCCTGGCTCGCGGCGAGGACAGCGCGGGGATCCTCCCGGCGGCGGCGCAGCGGACCTGGAGCGAACGCCTCGTCCTCGAAGGCGCGACCGGCGACCTCGAGATCCTGCTCCGGGGCGCCCGGCAGTGCGCCATGACGCTCGGCGGCCGGCTCACGGCGGAGGCACTCGCTGCCGGTGAGGTGAGCGTGACCTTCGAGCTCGAGGAGACCGAGGCGATCTCCACCTCGGGAGTGCCCGCCGCGCTGCCGGGCAACGCCGGCGAGCTCTGGACGGCCGTGCTCGGGCTGCTCGGCGAACTCCAGCCGCAGGCTCCGGTGGCCGCGGTGCGGGTGGGGGTGACCCGGTTGGCCCCGGCCGCGGGACGGCAGGCAGATCTGCTCCGGCCCGGCGACGGCGCCCGGGAAGCGGTGGTTGCCACGGCGGAGCGCCTCCGGGCGCGCTTCGGCGCGGCGACGGTCCGCCGCCCCCGGCTCGCGCTCGATCCCGGCGACCTCCCGGAGCGGCGCTTCACCTGGGAGGTGCCGGTCGCTGAAGGCAAGGCCGAGCCGATGCGCCTCTGGCAGGCTGCCCGGGTCGTTGCAGGGGTCGGCGGTCTGATGAAAGCGGAGGGCCTGGAGCCCCCGTTCGTCGGTCGCGAGCGCGAGCTCAAGCTGGTCAAGGACCTCTTTCTCGCCAGCGCAGATGACGGCAAGGCCCACCTGGTCCAGGTCACCGGCATCGCGGGGATCGGCAAGTCCCGCCTGAGCTGGGAGTTCTTCAAATACATGGACGGTCTCCGGCGGACGTTTCGCTGGCACCGCGGTCGCTGCCTCTCGTATGGGGACGGCGTCACCTACTGGGCACTCGCCGAGATGGTGCGTGGCCGCGCGGGCATTCTCGAAGGCGAGGATCGGACGTCGGCGATGAACAAGCTCCGCGAGACGGTCGAGCGCACCGTTCCGGATCCGGCCGACCGGAGTTTCGTCGAGCCGCGGCTCGCGCATCTCCTTGGGCTCGAGGAGCACGCCTCGTCCGATAAATCTGACCTGTTCGCGGGCTGGCGTCTCTTCTTCGAGCGCCTCGCTGCGAGCGACCCGGTGATCATGGTCTTCGAGGACCTGCAGTGGGCCGACCCGTCGCTGCTCGACTTCATCGAATATCTCCTGAACTGGTCGCGCTCCTTTCCGATCTTCGTCATGACGCTCGCCCGCCCAGGGCACGAAGCCGGCGCGGGACTCAAGCGCAATGCGACGTCGATCTCCCTGGAACCACTGCCGGCGCGCGCGATGGAACTCCTCATGACCGGTTTGGTTCCCGGACTGCCCGCGGAGCTCACCGCGAAGATCCTCGAGCGAGCCGAAGGAGTGCCGCTCTACGCCGTCGAAACGGTTCGCATGCTGCTGGACCGCGACCTGCTCATCGCGGAAGGGTCCGCATATCGCCCGACCGGCCCGATCGAGGATCTGGAAGTTCCCGAAACGCTGCACGCGCTCATCGCCGCACGGCTGGACGGCCTGTCCGCACCGGAGCGGCGGCTGATCCAGGAGGCCTCGTCGAGCTGACCGAGTTGATGTTGGAGCGGGCACGGCGGAAGGGAGACCGCAGCAGCGAGCTCACGGCGCTGCTCGGAATGTGCACACCGCTCGCGTCGCTTGGACGCTGGGATGAGGCCGTCCGGTACGTCGAGGAGGCACAGGCTGCCGAAGAGCTCGAAGCCATGAAATGGGCAGCCATTCGCGTCATCGAGGTGGTTCCGATCCAGGTCCGGCGCGGCGACGTCCAGGGGGCTCGCCATGCGTTCGACGTCGCGAAGGAGCGTGCCGATTCGCGCAACTACGAGACCCGCACCCGCCTCGGCTCCATCGAGGTCGAGCTGCTCAGCGCCGAAGGCAGGCACGCCGAGGCACTGGCGGTGGCACAGCAGCTCCTCGACGCTCTCCCGAAGCTGGGCCTGCCCGACGTCGGCGTCAAGCGCGTGATCGCGCATGGCGTTGCCGCTGCCCTCGAGCTCGGTGAGCTCGAGGCCGCCGACGCCATGCTGGCGATCGTTCGGCAGGCCAGGCCCGGGCTGGTGAGTCGCGAGCTGCGCGGGCACGTTGCACACCTGGACGCCCGCCTGTCGGCGCTCCGCGGCAACCACGACGCCGCCGAAGCGGGATTCGAGACAGCGATCGCCATGTTCCGCGATCTCGGTATGCCGTTCGAACAGGGGAAATCTCTCTACGAGCTCGCTGAATCGCTCGATGGGCAGGGACGTTCGGACGAGGCAGCGACCGTGGCACTGGAGGCGCGCACGTTGTTTGAACGACTCGGGGCGCAACCGTGGCTGGAACGGGTTCGACCACTGATCGCCGCGGCCTCTGCGTTGCCACTGGCCGGCGCGCAGAGCTGAGCGTGCCTGTCTGACACAGGAGCTTGCGAACCCAAACATCTGTTCGTTACACTGACCTCCCGCCTCAGCGCTCCCGCCCTTCCGTCCCAGTAGACGGCGGTCTTCACCAGTGAGGAGCGATGCCTGATTCAGTGTCCGCCGCGCTGACGACCCGATGACCGAGCTGCTCGAGGGCACCGTCGAGGTACGCACCGGCGCGGACGGGCAGCCGGCCGCGATCCGGACCGGACAGACCTGGGGGCGTGTGGCCGAGGTGGTCAACACCTGGCGCGTGGAAACCGACTGGTGGCGGGCGCCGGTGGGTCGCGACTACGTGCGCTGCCTGCTCGCGGACGGGGACTGCGTCGATCTCTACCGGGACCTGGAGACCGGTGAGTGGCATCGGGAACGCCGCTATGACTGAGCTACCCGCCCCTCCCTGGTGGCCGCCGGTCGAGGGGGACCGGCGGCCGGGAAAGGGGAGAAGGCCTGTGGTGGTGTGGGTGGCCGACCTGCTCGATAGTTACACAGATTTGTAGTAGTTGTCAAGCCGGTGCCACCGTTCGCAGAGCTCGCCGCCCGTTCCCACTATTCCTTCCTGGAAGGGTCCACCTCGCCCCGGCACATGGTGCAGACGGCGGCCGGCCTCGGGATCGCCGCCCTCGGTCTCTGCGATCGCAACGGCCTGTACGGGGCAGTCGAGCTGATCCAGTCGGCGAAGGCCGAGGGGATTCACCCGATCATCGGGACCGAGCTCGAGCTCGCGGGCGGCTCGCGGCTCCGCCTGCTCGCGCGCAGCCGCACCGGGTACCGCCAGCTCTGCCGGGCGGTGAGCGCCGCGCAGCTCGCCGGGATCAAGGGTCAGCCACGGCTCGTGATCAACGGCCTCGACCCGTGCCCCGCCGTCACCGGGCAGCAGCCGCTCGTGATCGACGGGCTCGCACCCGCCGTCGCCTCCCGCCGCGCACGGCCCCGGACGCGCCCCACGCTCCCGCCTCCGGAGCGACCTGCGGCGCTGCGCCCCACCGCCGGCCCGTTCCCGGAGGGCTGGCCCGGGCTGCCCTCGACGACGCTGCTGGTGGAGACCGACCCGGCCCAGGTCGATCCCGCCGACCTCGACGACTGCATCGCGATCATCGGCGGGCCTCGCAGCGCGGTGATCGACGCCCTGGTGCACGGCGACCGCCGCGAGGCGCTCCGCCACGCGCACCTTGTACGGGAATGCTTCGGGCGCGAGCGCACGGCGCTGCTGGTCAGCAACCACCGTCATCCGGCCGATCGCTGGCTCGTCGCGGAGTGCGCGGCGATCGCGGATGCCGCGGACATCCCGCTCATCGCGAGCGCAACCCCGGACCATGCCACCGCCGCCGACAAGCCGCTCCTCGATGTGCTCACCGCGATCCGGCATCGCACCACCCTCGACCAGGCGGCCGCGCACGGGCTCCTCCTGCCCAACAGCGAGCACCGGCTCCACAGCGAGGCCGAGCTGCGAGTCCTGCTCCCCAGCCTCCCGCAGGCATTCGACAACGCGGCGCGCATCGCAGCCTCGTGCGCGGTGTCGCTCGACTTCAGCGATGTGCGCTTCCCGGGCTACCCGGTGCCCGCCGGGGAGACGCCGTTCTCGGTGCTGTACAGCCTCTGTCAGGACTCGGTGCAGCGCAAGTACCACCCCATGACGAGCGTCGTCGCCGCGCGGCTGCAGCGGGAGCTCGACGTCATCGAGAAGACGCACCTCGCAGAGTTCTTCCTGATCACCTGGGACATCATGCGATTCGCCCGCGAGCACGGCATCCCGGGACAGGGACGCGGCAGCGCGGCCGACTCGATCGTCGCGTACCTGCTCGGCATCACGCGCGTCGATCCCGTTGCGCACGACCTGCTCTTCGAGCGATTCCTGCACGAGGACCATCAGGGAACGCCCGACATCGACATCGACTTCTCGACCGACCATCGCGAGCAGGTGCTGCAGTACGTGTACGAGAAATACGGCGCGGACCGCACCGGGATGGTTGCCAACGTGGTCACCTTCCGGCCGCGCATGGCGATCCGTCAGGTTGGTGCTGCGATGGGGTTTCCGGAGACGCTCATCGACAAGCTCGGCACGCACACGCACGGCTGGTACATGGCCGATATCGACACCACGCTCGGCTCCGCCGCCGCCTCACCGAGCAGCGACATCCCCAACCCGCAGTGGCTGCAGTACGTCGACATCCTGCGTCGCATCGAGGGCACGCCGCGCCACCTGAGCATCCACGTCGGCGGCATGCTCGTGACCGGCGAACCGCTCGTCGACGTCGTGCCCGTGGAGCGCGCCACCATGCCGGGGCGCGTCGTCGTGCAGTTCGACAAGGACGACGTCGAGGATCTCGGCCTCATCAAGATGGACCTGCTCGGTCTGCGCACGCTCTCGGCCATCGCGGAGTGCCTCGACCTCGTCGAGCAGACCACGGGAGCTCGCCCCGACCTCGACGCACTGCCGCTCGACGACCCGCGTGTCTACGACGTCATCTGCAAGGTCGACACCATCGGGCTCTTCCAGATCGAGTTGCGCGCGCAGCAGCAATCGCTCTGGCAGTCCCAGCCGCGCTGCTTCAACGACCTCATCGTGCAGGTGGCGATCATCCGGCCGGGTCCGATCCAGGGAGACGCGGTGCATCCCTACCTGCGCCGCCGACAGGGTCTCGAGCCGGTGACCTACCTGCACCCCAAGTTGGAGCCGATCCTGGCAGAAACCTGCGGGGTGGTGCTCTACCAGGAGCAGATCCTCCGCATCGTCATGGAGATCGCCGCGTACACCGCCGGCGAGGCCGACCGCTTCCGCCGCGCGATGAACCGGCACCGCTCGCGCGTCGAGATGGAGGAGCTGCGCGACGGCTTCATCCGCCGCTGCATCGAGCACGACCTCAGCGAGGAGGTCGCGCAGCAGATCTTCAAGAGCGTCGCGGGCTTTGCGGAGTTCGGCTTCTGCAAGTCACACGCCGCCGCCTTCGCGCGCACCGCGTACGAGACGGCGTGGCTGCGCATGACCCACCCGGCGCACTACACCTGCGCGCTGCTCAACGCGCAGCCGATGGGTTTCTACCATCCGTCGGTCCTCGTCGACGACGTCAAGCGCCACGGCGTGCGCGTCCTGCCCGTCGACGTGACCAGGAGCAGGGCACGCTGCCTTGTCGAGGCGGTCGAGGACGGCAAGCACGGCTTCGGGATCAGGCTCGGGTTCGCGTACGTGCACGGGCTGGGTCCGGCGGCGCGTGCCGCGTGCGACGACGCGATCGCCGCCGGCGCCAACACCTCGGTGGCCGCGTTCTGGCGGCACACGCTCCTGCCGCGCGTCGCCATGGAGAACCTGATCCGCGTCGGCGCGTTCGACGGCGTCGCCGCCGGCCGGTCGCGGCGGCAGCTGCTCTGGGGCCTCAAGGAGATCGAGGAGTTGCTGCCGCCTCGCACGCGCCGCCGGGCGACACTCGCGCCGGGCGAGGCCGCGCCGGCGGTCGTGACCGGGCCGCCCCGTGGCAGCGGCGCTCTCGCCGGCAACCGCCTCGGCGATGCGCCGCACGTCCCCAGGGACCCGAGCGCCGACCCGGTGCCGCCGCTCGTGACGCTTCCGGCCCCGCCACCGCAACTCCCCGAGATGGACGAGCGCACCCGCGTCAATACCGAGTACGCGCTCACGGAGGTGAGCACCGGGCCGCACCTGGTGTCGTTCATGCGCGCTGCGCTCGACGCCCTCGGCTGCGTCCCGCTCGCACAGGTGCGCGACCGGGCCGACGGAACACGGATCCGCGTGGCGGGCCTGGTCATCACGCGCCAGCAGCCCTCGACGGCGCGCGGGTTCCGCTTCTTCACGCTCGCGGACGAGGACGCGAACTGCGACCTCGTGTTCCGTCCCGCGGTCGTGCAGCGCACGCTCGAGGTGGCCCGCCACCCGTTGCTCATGGTCGACGGACGCCTCCAGGTCGAGCACGGCAGGGTCAACGTGCTCGTCGAGCAGGTGACCGCGCTGACCCCCGACGGCGAGCGCATCACGCGCCCGGACACGCCACCCGACGAGCGTGGTTTTCACGGGTCGCACGACTACCGCTGACCCACCTCCCGCTATCACCACACGGCGTTGATCCGGCGTGACACATCCGTGACACTCCGGCAGCAGTGCCCTGACATCGGCGGGTGACGGCCGCACTCCGCATAGGCTGCCCGTATCTCGATGGAAAGGGCGAGCCATGCGGATGGCACACGATGACCGATCACGCGCCTGAGGACGGCGGACTCTCGTTCGAGAAGGTCCACGACCTCGCGCGACCTGACCGCGCCCCGAAACCGAGCGACCCCGAAGCGGAGCACGCCGCCGCACTCGACTTCGAGGCGACGCCGCGGACACCCGCGCCCCCGCCTCCGACAGCGTCGAATGCCACCCGCGCCCTGGTTGCCTCCGCGCTCGAGGGCACCCCGGATCCCGGGCCGAGACCGGCGCCGACGTTCGAGGCGGCTCCCAGAGCAGCCCCCCCGGTAGCGGCGGCGCCCGCCGCGGGGACATCGTTCCAGGCCACTCCCAGACCGGCGCCGGCGCCCGCACCCGCGTCGCCTGCGCCGTCGTCATTCCATGCCGTTCCCGCCTCGGTGGGCGTCGCGCAGCAGCGGATGTCCACCGCGACGATCGGGTTCCGGCCCGAGGTTGCCGCGGTCGGGGGCGTGAGCGTTCCCGGCGGCCAGGGATGGAACATCCGGCGTCGCGACGAGGCTGATGCGCAGCGTGGTCAGGCCGAGCCTTCCGAGCAGGCATGGTCGACCCGGACGACCGAGAAGATGCGTGCGGATCACTCCGCCTGGGACGTTCCCGCCGCTCCGCACCGCCGCCATCTCAGCGGACGCGCGGTTGTCGGGATCGTGCTCACGATCATCCTGGTCGGCATCCTCGGGTTCGCCGCATTCGAGTGGGCCTCCGGTCGTGACCACTCGACGGTGACGATCGCAACGCCAAAGGCCATCGGCAGCCTCGACGCGATCAACACGCTGGCGACCGCGACCGTGACCGCGCAGATGGAGAAGGTGATGCTCGCGTACGGCGCAACCCGCGTCGTCAGCGGCGTGTACGGCGTCGGCGGCCATCCGACGCTCGTCGTCCTGCTGGCGCAGGGCCCGAACATTCAGACGAGCAGCACGCAGTTCTTCAACGATTTCACGAACGGTCTCAAGTCCGACGGCGTGACCGTCAACCGCAGCAAGACCGTGCAGGCGACGACGAATGGAAGTCAGTTCGTCTGCTCGCCGGCGACGCGTCCCGCGCCGCTCAGCGCCGTCTCACTCTGCGGCTGGGACGACGGCACCACGATCGGGCTCGTGATGGATGTCAGCGGCCAGCCGGTGAACACCACCCTGACCGAGGCCGAGCAGGCACGAAGCGCCGGCGAGCACTGAGCCTCCCGGTCAGGGAGTGCCGGTGATCGTCACCTCTTTGGTCACCTCGGGACCGGTGCCGCCGGTGGTCGTGAAGAAGTACATGTGGACGAGCGGCGTCTTCGAGCAGGCGAACGGCACCATGTCGCTCTGCTGGTCGGTCGCTCCCGACGTGCCGTAGCTGTCGTAGAGGCCGTCGGGCGTGTCGATCGAGATCGTGATCCCGGTGGCGTTCACCACCGACCACGTCATGTGCGGGTAGATCACGGACTGGCCGTTGCACGCGACCTTGTGCGGCGCGTTGAAGCTCTGGAAAGCCGGTGACGTCCCCACCGGTGTTGGCGTCGGCGCCACCGTCGGCGGGACCGTCACCGGAACCGCCGTCGGGGTGACCGCGGCGGATGCCGATGGACTCGTCCCGATGATGGCGACGGGTGTCACCTGCTTCGGCTTCTGAAGCAGCAGGAAGATCACGACCGCGATGACGAGAACGATCACCGCGGCGATCGCGATCAGCACCGGATGGGTGCCGCGCTCGCCCCGGCGGGCGCCATGAAGACGGCGCTCCACGCGCCTCCCTCGTTCCATGACTGCGTAGTGTGCGGGACGGCCCGGTGGTGTGGTCGGACACGCTCGCCACGGGCGATGTGCGCGACCCGACTAGCATGCAGGGGTGATCGCCGAGCGCAACACCCCTGACCGGCTTGCGCGTCTCACGGACCGCCGGCGCATCGCGGTGCTGCAGATCCGCGGCGCGATCGGCGGTGCGGTGCGCACCGACGAGCTCATCCGCACGATCGGGCAGGCGCGGCGCAACGCCCGCATCCGGGCCGTGCTGCTCTCGATCGACTCGCCGGGCGGCACCGCGATCGCGTCGGAGCAGCTCTTCGTCGCCGTGCGACGCCTCGCCGCACGCAAGCCGGTCGTCGCCTGGATCAAGGGCACCGGCGCCTCGGGTGCGTACTTCCTCGCCTGCGGGGCGACGCGCGTTCTTGCGTTTCCGAGCGCGATCGTCGGCTCGATCGGCGTCATCAGCGTTCGACCTGTGGTGGTCGACGCGCTTCGCCGGGTCGGCGCGCGGATGGTGGTCACGAAGACCGGTCCCTTCAAGGATCTCGGCGCACCCTGGCGCGAGCCCACCGAGGAGGACGAGGCGCACGAGCGCGAGCTCGTCGACGCGATCTTCCAGCGCTTCACCGGCGCGGTCCGGATGGCGCGCGGCTACGACGACGAGGCACTCGCGCGCGTGACCACGGGCGAGGTCTGGCTCGGCACGCGCGCCGTGGAGCTCGGGCTCATCGACGGCCTCGCGGACGATGAGGAGACGGCACTCGAGGCTGCGAGCCGATCTCGCCGGGCTGCCGCATCACCTGACCGTCCGCCTTGGTGGCCGCAGGACGATCTTTCAGCGCCTCGGCGTTCCCGGCGCCGGGATGGGTCCGCCCGGCGAGCGCTGGCTGATCGAGATGGAGAGCTGGATGGGAACGCCGAGGCTCCGCGCCTAGCGAGCCTGCTTGCGTCCGCGGTCGAGGCTGAAGAGCACGACGATCGCGATCACCAGCAGGACCACGAGCGCTCCCACGATCGCCACGACGGGAAACCCGCCGCTCGGTGCGGCCGGCGTCGGACGGCTTGCTCCCGCCCGGCAACATCGCGGCGAACTCGCCGAGCTGCGTCGACGTCAGCTCGAACGTGTTGCCGCATCCCGAGTTGAATGTGGGCAGCGGCGTCCATGTCGTCCCGTTGAAGCGGTCGATCACCGGAGCGGGGATCGAGGCGGTGGCGCGCAGGACGATGGTCACCGGGATGCCTGCTTTGGGCTCGACCGCCGCTCCGGCCGCGTTGACCGCCGCGAACTTGTAGACGTTGCCCTCGATCGTCCCGTTCGGGGGCTTCACCGCAGGCGCGGGGATCGGCGTGATGCTGATCGTCAGCGCCGTCGCGTTGTCGAAGGTGCCGGGCTCCATGAGGATCTGCGCCTGGGGCGGCGATCTCGCCGGTGTAGACCTCCGAGGTCGGGAACTGGCTGCTCGCGGGGAACGCGCTCGAGGTCGGCTGCGCGGCAGGGCTGCCGCCCGAGCGTCTCGTACGGGTCGGCGATGCAGTTCCCGTCGTAGATCGCGGGCGATCCTGTGGGGAGGACGCGCCAGACGCCGGCGAGCGCGACGATCGCCACGACGATCACGACCCAGCCGCCGCGGCGGGTCACAGCAGCCAGCCGCCGGCGAGATCGGCGATCACATGGGCGATCGAGGGAGCGAGCACACCGCCGCTGACGATGCGAAGCCCGCCGAGCAGCAGTCCCACCGCAAGATCGAGCGGCAACGACCCGACGCCGTAGAGCGGCAGGTGGATGAGCGCGAAGAGGGCCGTCGTCGCGACCAGCGCCCAGCCGTCACCGCCCCAGTCGCGAACCGCGTTGAACAGGACCCCTCGGAGCAGCACCTCCTCGGCAATCGCCACGACGGCAACGACCGGGGTCCAGAGCGCGATCGCGGCGTTGACCGACGCGATGTCGACCGGCATGCCGCGATGCCCGGTCAGCCATGCGATGACGAGCCAAGCGCCGCCTGCGATCCCAAGCATCACCGCCGCAAGCTGCGGGCGTCCGGGTCGCCAACCGGCGCCGATCGCGAGGGCGAGCAGCGCAAGAGCAAACACCAGCCCGGCCGGCATCGACGCAGCGGTGCTCGGCCCTCCGATGGCGACGCGGAGGCCGACCGCGACCGCGACGCCCGCAACCAGGACGAGCGGGCGCAGCGCCTGGTAGCCGGATCTCCCCTGAACGCGCCCCCGCGCGACCACCCCCGCCGCCGTCGGACTACCTCGCCGGTCCGGGCGCGGCCCGAGCCGGAACCACCTCGGTGCGTTGGGGCTGCTCGGCCGCCGCGGCGATGAGCGCGGGCTCGATCGCCTCCACGGCGACGGTCGCGATCTCGAGCGCGGCGGGATCGAACCCTCCCGGCGCGAAGCGCTCGCAGACGACGACCGCCAGGACGACGTCATCGCGCACCACGGGCAGCAGCATCCGCGACGCGGTCTCGATGTTGGTTCGCCGCTGCGCGCGGTGCGAGGCCGCCTCGGTGATGAGCACCGGCCGTTTGTACGCGATCACATGGGCGAGCAGGCCGGCGGGAAGACCGGAGGAGGCGTCGGCGCGGGCGGGCAGCACGTACGCGCGGTCCGCGTCGACGTCGGCGGCGAGACGGGTCAGTCCACCCTGCACGCCCTGGTCGATCGCGATCGCCGCCCAGACGGTCGGGCTCCGATGGATCAGCGCGCGGTTGACGAGGCCGTTGATCACCATGGCGACAACGGCGGCGGCGAGTCCGGCGACGACACTCGCGACCTTCGCGTCGATGAGCAGCGCGAAGACGACGAACATCACGCAGCCGCTCAGCAACGCGAACTCGAGGTAGTGGCGCGGTCCGTGGCCGCCGCGCCGCTGGTCGCCGAAGGTGAGACGCCAGTTCATGGCTGTGTTCCAGGCGGCGCTCAGCACGAAGGCGGGGACGAACGCGAGGAGTGGGGTGACACTGAGCACGCCGATCATCACCGCGAGCACCGGGATGAAGACGCAGAGGCCGCTCAGCCCCACGAGACCGAATTTCCAGACGCGCGCCGATCCGGGGACGTCGAAGAACAGCGACCAGAGATGGCGGAGGTAGAGGAGGCCCTGGCGGACTGTCGCCTTGCTGTCCCCGGTGCTCCTGGGGGCCATGGTCATCGGGACGTCGACGACCCGCAGCTCGGGGACGCAGACCAGGAGCTCCAGGAGGATCTTGAACCCGACCGGACGGAATTCGATGCCATCGATGAGGGCGCGGCGGCAGAGGAAGAACCCGGAGAGCGGGTCGGAGCTTTCCCGGGCCTCGCTGAAGAGCATCCGCGCCACCACCGTGGCCTCGCGACTCACCAGGCGACGCACCGCGCCCGAGAGACCCTCGTGGCTGCCACCCGGCGCATACCGGCTCGCGACGACGAGGTCGGCGCCCTTCTCGGCTTCGGCGAGGAGCGCAGGCAGCAACTCGGGCGGATGCTGGAGGTCGGCGTCCATGACGCACACGTAGCGGCCCCTGGCCATGCGCAGTCCCGCGACCACCGCGGTGCTCAGGCCGCCCTTGCGATCGGCCCCCTGGCGGAGGACGCAGCGCACGGCGGGATTGGCGCGAGCCAGCCCGAGGAGCAGATCGCCGGTCGCGTCGTCGCTGTCGTCGACGAAGCAGACCTCGAACGGCGTGTCCGCCATGGCCGCGCTGATGCGATCGACCAGAGGCAGGATGTTGTCCGACTCGTTGCGGGTTGGGACCACCACGCTGACCACGGGCGGAGCCGCACGCGACTGTTCAGGAGTCACGGCCAAAGGATAGGCGTGACCGCGAGGCGGGTGGCCGGTCGTCATCGATCAGAGTTGCGCCGGCAGGCTAGTGAAACGTGAAGTTCCAGACGAGGAAACCGTCGATATGGGTTGGCGGTGATCCGAGCACCTGGGTGAAGAGCGAGACGATGCCCGGAGTGGCACCGCTCCCCACGACCGCCATCCCCGACCCCAGGGCTCGGAAGTCGCCCGCCAGCGCGAACTGGTCGGCTGTGGTGACGGTGACCACCGACCTGGTGGCGGTCAGGTCGTAGATGCGGCGCTGCAGGTCCTGGGCCACCTTCGACGGCTCGCCGACCGTGTAGCCGCCGACGATGCTGAACGAGTATCCGGCGCTCCACTGCCAGATCATCGCGTCCGGGTAGTCCTCGCTCGGAAACGGTTCGAAGAGCACCATGGCGCCCTGGAACATCGCTGCGGTCTGCGCTGAGGTGAACGGCGGCGGCACTGTCACGTGGGTCGTCTGCGCCGGGAGCGTCGGCACGAGCGGGAACAGCGCGACGACCGCCACCGCGACGTTGAGCGCGGGACGCGACTTCATGAGCCACAGCGCCCGCAACATGAACGCGACGAGGATGGCCGCCGCGAGGTCCACGTAGACCATCAAGCGGTTCGGCAGGATGTCGTCGAGCAGTGGCAGGTGTGCGGGAATCCACCACGGCAGCGGGAACGCGAGCATCGGCTGGCGCTGCACGTTGAGGTGCGGTCCGAGCGAGAACACCGCGAAGATGACGGCGACGATCGCGACGGTGCGCACAAGTGGCACACGCCAGAAGCGCACGGTTGCGACGATGAGCAGCAGGATCAGCGGGATGCCGAGATACGCGTCCCACTCCGAAGCGTTGCCCGTGAAGTGCGATGAGATCGCCGTTGCCACCGGTGGGGAGATCAGCTGTGCAACCGTCGGGACAACGAAGTTGGCGGGGTCGGTGACGTAGACGTCGGTGCCGTGGATCGCGCCGGAGTTGACGACGTGGTCCACGCCGAAGAACTGCAGCCACACCGGGTACGCGAGCACCACAACCGCGGGAACGACTGCGTACGCAAGGGATTGCGCCACGTACCGGATTCGCGCGCGCACCTCGCTCCAGTGCGTCACCGCGAGCACGACGGTGACGACGCCCGCGGCGATGATCTCCGTGAGCAGCACCTCCTGCGCGATGAAGAACTGCAGGATGGCGAGCAGCGCCGTGAGCACGCCGAGCGTCCGCGGGCGGAGGCGCTGGCGCACCACGATCTCGTCGAGGAGCATCAGCGCGAGCGGCGGAGTCACCCCCGCAAGGACGAGGTTGACGTGGCCGAGCAGCTGCCCGGTCATGTACGGCGAAAAGCCGTACACCAGGCCGCCGATCGCGGCGGCGACAACGCCGGAGACCCAGCGCCGGATCGCGAGAAACGCGAAGAGGGACGCGAGCGCGAGGCTCAGCGTCATCACGACGTTGTACGTGACCATCGGGCCGAAGAGCGCGGTGACCGGCCAGAGCACGGCGACCGGTATCGCGCTCGGCTGCGTCCAGAGCAGGTCGAAGCCGGTCGGGGCGTTCATGGAGTACGAGACGAGTGGATTGAGTCCGTGCCCGATGGCGAAGGGCACCCATCCCATCGCCCAGATCGCCTGCAACGGATCCGGGCCCTCGCCGATGTACGTGGACGCCGGTGCCGTCCACGCGGGCAGAGTCAGGAGGACCGAGAGCACCACGTAGATGCCCGCGACCGCGGCAACGGTCAGCAGCCCCCGGCGCCGATCGCTCACGTCAGAGGTTGGTCGCCACGAGGAGCGCGATGAGCACGAAGAGAAGTGCCGCATCGGGCAGCATCGCGAGCGCGACGGCGACGTACGGAGTGACGTCGTACACGGCCTGGACTGCGAGCGTGGTCAGGTAGAGGAACCAGACCAGGAGCGGGAGCGTGAGCCACGCGACGATCGACTGCGCAACGCTTCCGGATCCCGCCAGCGCCTCGATCACCGAGAGCACCCCGTACGCGATCCAGGGGATCAGCGTGAACCCGCTCACGCCGAGGTACTGACGCCACCGGCCGGCGCGCGCGGCGAGGCCCGCGCCCGCATCGACGATCAGCGCCGCCGCGGCCCAGTACAGCAGGAACAGCAGCGGCAGCACCAGCGATGCGAAGGCGCCTGTCGAGCCGCCCTTGTCGATCGCGTTGGCAAGGAGCCCGAGCAGCAGGGCGACCACGCCGCTGCCGAGCACCACAAGAAAGCCGAGTGCAACCCGTGGCGAGGCCGCCAGTCCGGCGAACGTGCTGCGCGGGCGCACCAGAACCCCGATCACCGACACGGCAACACGGTAGACCACGGAAGCGCATTCCGACCGCGCCGTCACGTGGGCGTTGAGACGTCCGGCGCGACAATCGAGCGCATGACGTCGACCCGGTCCGTCCCTCGAGCGCTCTTCGCGTTGGTCGCGGTGCTCGTCGTCGGGTGCGCGCCGTCGCCGCCGAAGGCGACGCCGTCGCCGGCGAAGACCGGTTGTCTCACGAAGGCTCAGGCGACCCAGGTCTGGACGACCGTCAACGATCGCATCGACGCGATCGAGCTCGATCCGCATCACACCGGCATCTCGGCGGTGACCACCGGTGCCGCGCTCACGGCGATCACCACGTACCTGCAGCAGCAGCTCGTGGGGCAGGGGTTGACCGAGCGTGAGGTGGACCACCTGGACCAGCTCACCGTGGTCCAGGCCGGCTGCAACGGCGGCCTCCTGATCCTCAACGTGACGATGACGCTGGTCCAGGACGACTATCTGAACGTCGCCGGCCAGGTCGACCATCACGACGCGTCGGTGGGACAGAACCTGAACCTCCTCCTGGAATACGTCCGGTCGGGCGGCGTCTGGAAGGAAACGGCGTTCTCCGACCTCACCCAACCGGGTGCCACACCGACGCCGCAGACGGTCCGGTTCTCGCGGTGCACCCTGCTATACTTTGCTTAGGTCAATCTGACCTAAAGTCATAGGAACCACAACGTCAGGGGCAGGTTGCCGCGTGATCACAGCAGAGCGGAACGCAGCGAAAGGGGAGCGGATCCAGCTTCTGGATCGCATCGATCGGCTGCGGCACGAGCGCAACGCGGTGATCCTCGCCCACAACTACCAGCGTCCCGAGGTCCAGGACATCGCCGACTTCGTCGGTGACTCGCTCGGCCTCTCGCAGCAGGCAGCCGCGACGAACGCATCGGTGATCGTGTTCTGCGGCGTCCACTTCATGGCCGAGACGGCGGCGATCCTCTCGCCTCGGAAGACGGTGCTCCTGCCCGACCTCGAGGCCGGGTGCTCGCTCGCCGCGACGATCGACGCCGGTCAGTTGCGCGCCTGGAAGGCCGAGCATCCCGGCGCGGTCGTGGTCTCGTACGTGAACACGACTGCCGAGGTGAAGGCGCTGTCCGACTACTGCTGCACCTCGTCGAACGCCGAGGCGGTGATCCGCTCGATCCCGGCCGATCGCGAGATCCTCTTCTGCCCGGACATGTTCCTCGGCGCCCACCTCGAGCGCGTCACCGGCCGGAAGATGCATGTCTGGATGGGTGAGTGCCACGTGCATGCGGGCATCCGTCCCGAGCGGCTCGACGCCATGCGGCGCGAGCACCCGGATGCGGAGCTGCTCATCCACCCCGAGTGCGGGTGCACCTCGTCGACGCTGTACCGGATGTCGTCCGGCGACCTGCGCGGCCCCGCGACCGTGGTCACCTCCACCGAGGGGATGGTCCGGCGCGCCGCCGCATCCGCGGCGAGCACGTTCATCGTCGCGACCGAGGTCGGGATCATCCACCGCATGGAGCAGGACTCCCCGGGCAAGCGGTTCCTCGCCGCGTCCGAGGCCGCGGTCTGCCCCTACATGAAGAAGATCACGCTCGAGAAGGTGGCGCTGTCGCTCGAGCGCATGGCGCCCCGCGTCACCGTCGATCCGGCCATCGCCGCCCAGGCGCGGGGCGCGATCGACCGCATGCTCGCGATCGTCCCCACCGCCGCAGCTCGGGTGACCTCCGCCGCCTGACCCGCAGAGACGTCCGTGGGGCTGACGCCTATGTCAGCATCCCCGGTCGTGAGCGAACCCCTGGTGCTTGCCATCGATCAGGGGACCTCCGGCACGACCTGCCTGCTCGTCTCCCCCGACGGCCGCATCACGGCACGCGCGCATCGCGAGGTGCGGGTGACGCATCCGCACGAGGGATGGGTCGAGCAGGACGCGTCGGAGCTGTGGGGGTCGGTGGTCGCGACCTCCGAAAGCCTCCTGCGCGAGGCCGGCGGCAGCCCGGTGGCGATCGGCATCACGAACCAGCGTGAGACGCTCGTCGTCTTCGACCGGCGGACGCTGGAGCCGCTGGCCCCGGCCATCGTGTGGCAGTGCCGGCGCAGCGCGGGCATCTGCGCCGAGCACCGGGCGCGCGGCGAGGAGGCGGAGGTCCGGCGGCGCACCGGGCTGCTGCTCGACCCGTACTTCACCGCCACCAAGCTCGAGTGGCTGCTCCGCGAGGACCCGGCGCTGGCGGCTCGCGCGGCGCGTGGCGAGGTGTGCGCGTCGACTGTCGACACCTGGCTCGTCGCGCGGCTCACGGCCGGCGCCGTGGTCGCCACCGACCCGGGCAACGCGAGCCGTACGCTCCTCTACGACCTGGCTCGCGGTGGGTTCGATCCGGAGCTCTGCGACCTCTTCGGCGTCCCGCCCGCCGTGCTTCCCGACGTGCGGCCGAGCGCCGGGCGGTTCGGCACCACCGACCCGGCTTCATTCCTCGGCTTGCGCGTTCCGGTCAGCGGGGTCGCCGGCGATCAGCAGGCGGCACTCTTCGGACAGGCCTGCGTCGAGCCGGGCATGTCCAAGAACACCTACGGGACCGGCTCGTTCCTGCTCGTCAACGTCGGCGACACCGTCCCAGACCCCGGCAACGGGCTCCTGGCGACGGTCGCCTGGCGCATCGGCGGGCGCGACGTCTTCGCGCTCGAGGGGAGCATCTTCGTGACCGGCGCCGCGCTCCAGTGGTTGCGCGACGGGCTCGGCCTCATCGAGTCGGCGGCCGACGCCGGCCCGCTGTTCGAATCGGTGCCGGACACCCGGGGATGCATCTTCGTACCGGCGCTCGCGGGCCTCGGCGCCCCGTGGTGGGATCCTGAGGCGCGGGGCGCGCTGCTCGGGCTCACCGCCGGAGTGACGCGTGCCCACGTGGTCCGCGCCGTCGTTGAATCGATGGCCTACCGGACCCGGGACGTGGTGGAGGCGATGGAGAGCGCGTCGGGACAGTCATTGAGGGAGCTGCGTGTCGACGGCGGCGCGAGCGTCATGGACGCGCTGTGCCAGTTCCAGTCGGATGTCCTCGGCGTTCCGGTGGCTCGTGCGGCCTCGGCCGAGGCGACCGGGCTCGGGGCTGCGATGCTCGCCGCGGTCGGGGAGGGCCTCGCCGGCGGTCCGGAGGAGACGGCGGCCACGTGGCGACCGGGCCGGCGCTTCGAACCGGCGACTCGGGGGGTCCGACCCGCGCAGGGCTATGCGGCCTGGCTCGACGCCATCGACCGCGTGCGCAGCCGCCCGGTGGGTGTGCCGTGACCGTCGAAGGGCAAAAAAAAGACCGGAGGGGGAACCCTCCGGCCTTTCAGGAAGGGAATGAGTTTCTAGGTATGAGCCACCTTCCGGTTGCGGCCTTGACTGTACTGCTCGGCTCTCAGGATAGCAGTAAAGGAACCTTCAAATCTTGTAAATAGATGTCAACCGAAGTATTGACTACTGACTATATAGAGCCCGTGTCGGACGGCGGCCCGCCGCTCGTCCGCGCCGGTCTCCGAGGCTTCCTCGACCTCGGTCGCTTCGACGTGATCGCAGTGATCGCTCTGGTGATCCTCGCTTTCGTGGTCCGCTTCGCGAGCCCCATCTACCCCGATTTCCTGAGCGGGACCGGCACGGTGAGCGCGCAGGGCGTCGGCTACCCGATCACCACGGGCTCGGGCGCCGAGTGCACCCCCGTCCCCGTCGGACCTCCGGGAGTCGTCGGCGGGGTCAAGGTCAGTCACATCGACGTCAGCGTCTGCGGCTATGTCTTCGACGAGGTGTACTTCCCCGTTGACGCCGCGAAGGACCTGCGCCAGCCGGCCGAGTCCTACTTCGATCCGGAACCGCCGCTCGCGAAGCTGTTGATGACGCCGCCGATCGCCGCCTTCGGCTTCAACAGCTGGAGCTGGCGGCTCAGCACCACGCTGTTCGGCAGCCTGCTGGTCGGGATCATGTACCTGGTCGCGCTGCGCCTTCGTCGCGATCGCTTCTTCGCGATCGTCACGGCGCTCTTCATCTGCTTCGACGGCCTGGCGTTCGTCGAATCGCGGACCGGTGTGATCGACATCATCGCGATCTTCTTCGTCGCGCTCTTCTACTACGTCTTCTTACTGCACTGGCAGGCGCGAACGCGGGCGCAGTGGCGCACAACGCTCTACGTCATGGCCGGTGTGGCCGGTCTCGCCTTCGGCGCCAAGCTCACGGCGCTGGCACCGCTTGTGGTCGCGGGCGGCCTCATCCTCGCGCGTGGCCTGTCGCCGTACATCGCGGGCTTCGTACCCTGGCTGCGTCGCATCGCAGGTCCCGGTCGCGCGGAGACGATCATGTGGCGCAACGCGGCGGGGCCGCGCGCGATCCTCCACTACTTCGTCGCCGGCGTCGTCGCGCTCGCCATCTTCTGCGCCTGCTTCTCGCGCTACGAGACGATCCAGCACGAGGACGTGTATTTCTTCAACGGCTGCAACCCGGCGGTCGCGGGGTTGCCGGGAACGCCGAAAACGCTGGACGTACCGGTCATGCGCGTCGGACCGCTCACGGTACCCAACCCCGTCGAAGCCATCGAGAACATCATTCAGATCAACGCCGCATCACTGCGGTACCACGCCGAGGAATGTCACAGCCATCCGTACTCGTCGCTCTGGCTGACGTGGCCGATCATGGAGCACCCGGTGCTCTTCTACGCATCATCGACGTCGAGCGGCGCGGTGACCGAGATCACCGACATGGGCAATCCGGCGATCTGGTGGCTCGGCATTGCCGCGCTGCTCTTCTGCGTGTGGCGCATGACCCGCGGACCGAACTGGTGGCGTCTGCTCGTCCCGCTCATCGGGCTCGGATCGCTCGCCGCGATGATGATCATCTACCAGAACGCGGTTCGCTTCCACGACCCGCACAACTTCAACACCTCGTACACGGCGGCGCAGTTCGTCGCCAAGTTCAACATGCAACCGTCGTCGCAGTACGAGATCGCGCGAACGCTTCCCGGGACGTGGTTCGCCGTCGCCTTTGTGGGCGTGATCATCTTCGCCGGTCTGGTCACGCTTTCGGCGGTGATCTCGCGGCGCTTCGTGCCCGCGTTCATCGTGCTCGGCTACATCGCGTCCTGGATGATGTGGGTGCCCGGAAATGAGCGCCGTGTGCTGTTCTTCTATCACGCGCTCGGCATGCTGCTCTTCACCGCGCTCGCGCTCGCCTACCTGCTCACGGCGCTCCGGCGGCTGCGAGTCCCGATCGGCGGTAGAGAGGTGTCACTCGCGCCGGTCTCCTACGCGGTGATCGGCGCCGTCCTCGCGGCATTCATCTTCTTCTACCCGATCTGGACGGCGATGCCGCAGAGCGCTGCCGACCAGCAGATGAGGACCTGGGTCGACGTCGGGTGACCGCCTTGCTCGTCATCCTCGATGCCGCGCTGACGCTCCTGGCAGGGGCGGCGTTGACAGGGCTGATACGGACGCACCTCACCGTCGTCGAGCGTGCTCTCATCGGGGTCGTCCTCGGCCTTCTGGTGAGCACATCGGCGACCTACGGGCTCTCCCTGGTCTTTGGATTGACCACGGAGACGGTCCTGATCGGGCCGCTCGTGGTCCTCGCCGGAGCCCTCGGCGCGTCATTGTTGACAGTCGATCCTCGGGCGACCTGGTACGCCTCCTGGGTCGAATCGCGTGACCGCTGGGCTCAACGCATCCCCTGGGGATCGATGGCGATGGTGGCCCTGGGGACCGTCGCGGTCATCTTCATTTTCGCGCATACCGTCTACTCCGATGCGGGCGGCCTCGAGGCCGGCTACCCGACCGTCTGGGCGGACTGGTCCCAGCACCTCACCACCGCGGAGAGCTTCGCGGTCGGCGGCAACATCCCGCCGATCAACCCGCTCTTCAGCGGCACGACGCTGCTCTATCCATTCCTGCCCGACTTCCACGCCGCAACCCTGATCACCCTCGGCCTCGCTCCGGGTCTTGCGCTCGCCATCCCGGGCGGCATCCTGGTCGTGGTCATCGGGATGCTCGTGGTCGCGCTGGGGCGCCGAATCGGCCTGGGCGTCGGGGCCGGCGTGATCGCGGTGCTCATCTGCTTCATCGGCGGGGGCCTCGGCTTCATCGGCGTTTTCGCCGATGCCTGCACGAACCACGGCTACACGGCGACCCAGTGCACCTTCCAGTACGTCGTGACCCACCCGGGTCAGGGCCTCTCGATCATCGGCTGGACGCTCCACGACCTCCCCGGGACGATCACGGCGCAACCGCGCGCGTACGACGGCCTCCCCTCCGACGGCGGGACCGCGCCGCTGCCCGACATGGCGTGGTACACGCCGCTCATGGCCTGGTGGCTGCCGCAGCGCACGCTGCTCTTCGGCTTTGCCGCCGCGGTGAGCGTGCTGATCCTCGTTCTCTCAGGGGCGTCCTCGGGCGGGCGGAGCTGGGAGGCGTTCATCCTCGCCGGCGTGCTCGTCGGCCTGCTGCCGATCGTGCACGTGCAGACCTTGATCGCACTCGCGATCCTGCTCTTCGTCCTGTTCTGGCGGCGGCGACGGCGCGAGTGGATCGCGCTCGCGGCGGTCGCGGTGGGGATCGGCGGGGTGCGGCTGGCTCAGCTCGCGCTCACGGCGCACGGCTCGGCGGTCGGGCCCTATGGCACCAACGTGTACCCGTGGATCGAGCCGGGGTGGCTCGCCAACTCGGGGACCGCCGCCGATCCGAGCGGACGCCTCGATCTTTCCCTGGGCAATCTCGTCGGCGGCGCCTTCCAGGCGATCGGCATGCTCGGCACCCCGCAGTGGTGGGGATTCTGGCTTGCCAACCTCGGGATCGCCGTCCCGCTCCTGGCCTTCATCCTGCTCGCCGCCCTCGCACGCCGAGCCGAGGCGACGGCGCGGGTGGGGCGCGCGCTCACCGCCGCCTTCCCGTTGCCTCTCCTCGAGCTCGCGATCGGCGCGCTGATCATCTTCGCCGCCTGCAACCTGGTCGTCTTCCAGACGTGGAACTGGGACAACACGAAGCTCCTCGTCTACTGGTACCTGGTGATCGCGCTGCTGATCGGGGCTCTCGCCGGACACTGGTGGCACCGGGTCTGGCCCCGTGTCGCGGCGGTGGTGCTGGTGGGTCCGGTGCTCCTCACCGGCCTGCTCGTGGTGCTGCGGCTCCTCCCCTGGACGCCCCAGGCGGACTCGATGACCGGTCCGTACACGATCGCGGACACGCAGGAGCTGCAACTCGCTGCGACGCTCGACCGGACCACACCGAAGGGATCGGTCTTCCTCACCTTCGGCCGCCCCAACGACCCGGTTCTCGCCGTGGCCGGTCGGATCGGCGTCATGGGCTACGGCGGATGGCTCTGGAGCTACGGGATCGACATCGGTGAGCGATACGCGGACGTGCAGACGATGTACTCGGGCTGCGCGAACGATGCGGCGACCTGCCCGATCCCCGCTCTGCTCCGCAGGTACGGGATCAGCTATGTGGAGATCGACGATCGTCTGAGTGACCCGGGCGCCGTCGACTCACGGGCCGATCCCACGTGGTGGGCCGACCAGGGATTCCCGGTCGTGGCGCACAGCGATCACATCATCATCTACGACGTGCGTGGAAGAACCTGACGTGGCGGGCGGCGTGACACCCGCGCGAGCGAAGCCGTCGATCAGCGCGGTGCTCCCCGCCTACAACGAGGAGGCGGTGATCGCGCAGACCGTCCAGCGCACCGGCGACGCACTCGCCGCGCTCGGCATTGACGATTTCGAGGTGATCGTCGTTGACGACGGGAGCGCCGACGCCACCGCTTCGCGCGCGGCGAGCGCGGCGGCGCCGGGCAGACGTGTGCGGGTGATCTCGCATCCGCGCAACCGCGGCTACGGCGCGGCGCTGCGCACCGGGTTCGACGCGGCGACGTGCGAGGCGGTGTTCCACATGGACAGCGACGGGCAGTTCGACCCGACCGAGGTCTCGCGACTGCTCGCACTGTACGGGCCGGACAAGGTCGTCTCCGGATACCGCATCCGGCGCAACGACACGCTGCTGCGCCGCCTGTACCACTTCGCGTTCTTCAGCCTGGTCCGTCTGCTTTTCGGCACAACGGTTCGCGATGTCAACTGCGCCTTCAAGCTGTTCCCCCGCAAGGTCGGCCAGGGTCTGCACGCCGAGGGAGCACTCGTCTGCACCGAACTGCTCGTGCGCGCGCGGCGCAGCGGCTACCAGCTCATGGACGTCGGCGTTCATCACTATCCCCGGACCACCGGCCGCGCGACCGGCGCCAACGTGCGCGTCGTGCTGCGCGCGTTTCGAGAGCTCTGGCAGCTGCGCACCAATCCGGCGTTGCTCGACGGGCTCGATCCGCCCTCGTGAGCAGCCGGCCGGCAGCGTCGTCGTGGGGCACGCCGCTGGCGGCGATCGCGCTCTCGCGCCTGCTCTGGCTCGGTGTCTTCGTGATCGTGCTCGTCATCGACTTCCCGTCGACACCGCTGATCACCGGGATCCACGATCACCTCGCCGCGTGGGACGCGATCAGCTATCTCTCGATCGCCGCCAACGGATATCCCTCGCATCTCAGCTACATCGATGCGTTCCTGCCCGGCTTCCCGCTGCTCATCCGCGCCGTCATGGTGATCACGCGCGATGACGTCACCGCGGCCTGGCTCGTCAACGCGGTCGCGGAGACCGTCGCGCTCTGGTATCTGGCGCGCCTTGTCCTCGCAGAGCGCGACCAGGCCTCGGCGACGTTCTCCGTGTGGCTCCTCGCGCTCGCGCCCACCGCGCTGTTCCTTATCGCGCCGTTCAGCGAGAGCTCGTTCATCGCGGCGGCGGCGGCGAGCCTGTACTACGCGCGCGCCGGCGAGTCGCGCAAGGCGATCGTCGCCGGCGCCCTCGCGTGCGCCTTCCGGCTCACCGGTCTTGCGCTGATCCCCGCGCTCGCCCTCGAGCAACTGCGGCGGAGCGGGTGGCGTCCGCGCCCGGATCTGCTCCTCGTCCTCGCGTTGGTGCTGCCGCTCGCGCTCTACGCCGCGTACATGCAGATCCACATCGGCGATGCCGTGGCGCTGCTCGACGCCGACAAGCTGCCCTCGTTCGGCCTCCAGCCGACGCCGCCGTGGACGGGATTCATCGCGACCTGGCACACCATGATGAACGCGACCGACGGCGAGACACGGTCGATCTTCGCTCGCGAGGTGGCCTTCGGCCTGCTCGGAGCCCTGCTCTGCGTCGGCATGTGGGCTTCGTCACGAATTCCCCGTTCGTTCGCCCTGTACTGCACCATCGCGTGGGTGATGACCGCTTCCCTGCCGTTCTGGCGCTCGCAGCCCCGCTACATCCTCGCGCTCTTCCCCGCGGTGCTGCTCGTGTCCGACCTCACGGCGCGATTCCGTCGTGCGCGCCCCGCGATCCTCGCGGCGAGCGGCGTGCTCATGTGCGCGGGAACGTGGGTCTTCGCGCAGGGCAGGTGGCTCGGATGATCGTCGACAGCCACGTCCACATCCTTCCGGCGAGCATGCGTGACGCTCGCGACCAGCTCGCGTCGGAGGACCCGTGGTTCGACCTCTGTCATCGCGGCGGTCGCGTGATCCTCACGGCGGAGGAGCTGCTCGCCACCATGGATGCAACCGGGATCGATCGCTCGGTGTGCTTCGGCTGGCCGTTCGCGGATCCGGCGCGCTGCGCGGAGGTGAACGACCACCTCATCGAGGTCCAGCGCGCGCACCCGGATCGGTTGACCTGCTTCTCGACGGTGAACCCGGCGCGACCGGGCGCGGTGGAGGAGGTGCAGCGCTGCGCGGACCGGGGTCTGCGCGGCGTCGGCGAGTTGAACGCCGACGCGCAGGGATTCGACCTGGGGGGCGCGGCGATCGATGATGTCGCCGCTGCATGCACGGAGCTCGGCATTCCGATCGTCCTGCACTGCAGCGAGCCGGTTGGGCATGACTATCCGGGCAAAGGCACCGCGGCGCCGGGCCGTGTCGCGCCATTCGCGTTGCGCAATCCCGACCTGCATCTCGTCTGCGCCCACCTCGGCGGCGGGCTGCCGCTCTTCGCGCACATGCCGGAGGTCCGGGAACTGTGCCGGCGTCTGTGGTTCGACACCGCCGCCGGGCCGTTTCTCTATGCGCCGAGCGCCTATCGCGCCGTCGCCGACCTGTGCGGCGCCGACCGCCTGCTCTTCGGCTCCGACCATCCGCTGCTGCCCGCGCGGCGGTACATCGATGCGTTCGCGCAGGCGGACCTCACCGTGGCGGAGCGGGCGCTCGTGATGGGCGAGAACGCGATGCGTCTCCTTGCTCTGTGACACCGTGCCCCTCCCGTTACACATCTGTGTCCCAGCATCCGAGGCTGCGTTCGGGCCGTTTGGCACACTTTCCCTGGGCGGAGAAACCGGCGCCCGCCAGCCGGTCCTTCGCCTCTTTTCGTGACCAGGATTGGGGGCTTCGGCCCCCGTCCGTGGTCGCAGTGACGCTCCGATGAGGGACCGGGCGGATCACGTCGGGACCGGCACCTCGTTGGGCCGGTTTCGCGCTGCGCCTCACGATCGTCCGGAGGCGTTTGCTCGACACGCATTCGCGCGGGCAGGAAATTCCCGATCTCGTTAGAGTGTCGAGAGGAAGGTCAGCCTGACCGGAACCGCTCGAACGGGCAAGGGAGATTCTGATGTCGCAGACCGTCGTTGTCGGGAATCAGACATTCAAGCGGCGCAACATCATCGCGGTCTGGCTCGGACTGCCGTTCATCACCCTCGGCATCTACACGTACGTCTGGATCTACAAGGTGAACGATGAAGCGCGCCGGTTTCTCCGGGACGACTCCATCAAGCCCGGGCTGTCGGTGCTGGCACTGTTTCCGGGCTTCATCCTGATCATCCCGCCGTTCGTGACGATCTACAGAACCGGCAAGCGCATCGCGCGAATGGAGGAAGCCGCAGGCATCCCCAGTCGCGCCTCTGGCGGCATCGGCGTCCTGCTCGCCTTCATCTTCTACCTGTACCCGCTGTACTACCAGAGCCATCTCAACGTGCTCTGGGACCGATATCTCCCGGCCGCGACGGCGCCGCCGCAGTTCGCCGCCGTTCCACCGCCCTTCCCGCCGCCGGTCGCCTAGCCGTCCAACCATGCGGTCACGCCAGGGTGTCGAGGTGGCACCGTTGGCAACGAAATTGAATACGAATCCGCACGTGGCATCGTGGTTTTGCACACTGTGCGGCGATGTTCACCCCTGAAACCCTCGACGTCGTCATGGTGTCCTTCGAAGGACCCGATCAGTACAGCCAGGCCGGTGGCCTCGGCGTGCGCGCCCGCGAGCTCTGCCGCGCCTTTGCGGCGCTCGGGTTTCGCACCACGCTCGTCTTCGTCGGTGACCCGGACAAGCCGGGCGAGGAGATGGACCAGGGTGTGCACCTGGTGCGCTGGTGCCAGCAGATCAGCGCTCGCTATCGCAACGGCGTCTACGAGGGCGAGCTCGCCAAGATTCGCGATCTGACGGCGACGCTCCCGGACAAGCTGATCGATGAGGTGATCCGGCCGGCAGCCGAGGCGGGCCGCACCGTCGCCGTGCTCTGCGAGGAATGGCACACCGCGTGGTTCTGCAAATCATTGAGCGATCGTCTCTTCGTCGCCGGCCTCCGGCAGCACGCGGTGCTGCTCTGGAACGCCAACAACACCTTCGGATTCGGGGCGATCGACTGGCCGGTCCTCGACTTCGTGGCGACGATCACGACGGTCAGCAAGTACATGAAGCACCTCATGTGGCCGTATGACGTGAATCCCGTGGTGATTCCCAACGGCATCCCCGAAGGAGCACTTGTTCCGGTGAACGCCGGTGCTGCCAAGGCGATCCGTGCTGCGGCGGGGACCCCGTGCCTCGTCTTCAAGATCGGCCGCTTCGACCCCGACAAGCGATGGAATCAGGCGGTCGCCGCCATCGCGCAGCTGCGGTCCGAGGGCTTGCCGGCGCGGATGCTCATGCGGGGCGGCATGGAGCCCTACGGCGCGACCGTCCTCGCGTTCGCGCAGCAGTGCGGGCTCGCGGTCACGGACTGGCACGAGCCGGTCGAGGATGCGGGCGGCATCGTGCGCGCGCTCACGGAGACCGACGGGGCGCCGATCATCCACCTGAGGCGCTTCCTCCCCGACCAGGTGATCACGGAGGTCAGCGTCGGGGCCATGGCGGTGCTTGCCAACTCCGGGCACGAGCCCTTCGGTCTCGTCGGCCTCGAGGCGATGGCGGCCGGTGGCATCGCCATGGTCGGGGCGACCGGCGAGGAGTATGCGAGGCCGTACGGCAACGCGATCGTGGTGGAGACTGATGACCCGGCGGAGATCGCAAGCGCACTGCGGGGCCTCGTCGAGCAGCCGGCGCTCGGGAAACGGCTGCGAGTTGCGGCCCGCCGCGACGCCGCCGACTTCGCCTGGCCGCTCGTCATCGCCGGATTGCTCGAGCGTTTGCGCTTCATGTGCCAGCACCAGCGGGTGGTGCCACCGGTCGCGGGAACGGCGCCGCGCAGGTAAAGATCGCCAGGGCGCCATATGATCTGACCAACAGACCGGTGCCGGAGGAGGTGGCCGAGTGAAGGCAGTGGTCATGGCGGGAGGCGAAGGGGCACGACTGCGCCCGCTGACGAGCCGCATGCCGAAGCCGCTCGTCCCCGTGCTCGGCACGCCGGTCCTCGAGCACATCCTTCGCCTGCTGCGCGAGCACGGGATCACCGAGGTGGTCGTGACGCTCGCCTACCTGGGCGCCGAGATCCGCAACCGGCTCGGCGACGGCGCCGACCTCGACATGCAGATCGAGTACGTCGTCGAGGATCGCCCGCTCGGCACCGCGGGCAGCGTGCGCAACGCCGCGCACCTGCTCGACGACACGTTCCTCGTCATCAGCGGTGACGCGCTCACCGACATCGACCTCACGGCTGTGATGAAGTCGCACAAGGACCGCGGGTCCCACGCGACGATCGTCCTGCACTCCGTGCCGAACCCGCTCGAGTACGGGGTCGTGGTCACCGACGACGAGGGCAACATCAAGCGTTTCCTCGAGAAGCCGTCCTGGGGCGAGGTCTTCAGCGACCATGCCAACACCGGGATCTACGTGATCGAGCCGAAGGTGCTCGACCACATCAAGCAGGACGCGGCGGCGGACTGGTCGCAGGACGTCTTCCCGACGATGCTGCGTCGCCACGAGCCGCTGCACGGCATCGTCGTCGACGACTACTGGACGGACATCGGCTCGATCCAGTCGTACCTGCAGGCCAACTGGGACGCGCTCGACGGCAAGGTGCGCTGCCACATCCCCGGGCGTCGCGAGGGCAACGTCTGGATGGGGGAGGGCGTCGAGATCGGCATCGGGGTGCAGCTCGACGGGCCTGCGTTCATCGGCGACGAGGTCAAGCTCAAGGCCGGCGCGATCCTCAACGAGCACGTCGTGATCGACAAGTACAGCGTCATCGACGACAACACGAAGATCAGCAACAGCATCGTGTGGCCGCACTCGTACATCGGCGAGCGCTGCCGGCTGCGTCAGGCGATCGTCTGCCGCAACGTGACGATCAAGAACGACTCGCTCCTCGAGGAGAACTCGGTGGTCGCCGACGAGTGCGTGCTCGGTAAGGGCTCGCAGATCCGCGCGGGAGTCAAGGTCTGGCCGAGCAAGAACATCGAGCCGGGCTCGACCGTCAACGAGTTGATCATCTGGGCAGGCGAGTGGCGGCAGGGATTGTTCTCGTCGTACGGGCTCGGGGGTTTGATCAACGTGGAGCTGACACCCGAGTTCTGCGCGCGGCTCGGCGCCGCCTTCGGTGCGACGCTGCCGAAGGGTGCGTGCGTCGTCGTCGGTCAGGACCACGCGCGGTCGTCGCGGATGATCAAGCGCGCGATCGTTTCCGGCATCGTCAGCGCCGGCGCGAAGGCTCGCGACGTGCGCGAGCTGCCCGTCCCCGTGACGCAGTTCGCGACGCTCGACGCCGACTGTGCGGCGGGAATCCACGTGCTCTCATCGCCGCTCGACCAGCGCAGCGCCGACATCCGTTTTTTCGACGGCGACGGATTGCAGATCGACAAGCGCGACGAGCGAAAGCTCGAGAACCTGCTGTTCCGTGAGGACTTCCGGCGCGCGGCGTTCTACGAGATGGGTGATATCGAGTACGGCGAGCCCATAGAGGAGTACACGGCGCATCTGCTCAAGTCGGTCGACGCGGACCTGATCCGGAACGCGGGGTTCCGCGTGCTCATCGATTACGACTACAGCGACGCGTCGGTCGTGCTGCCCGCGATCCTCAACCAGCTCGGCGTCACCACGATCCCACTGAACGCCGGGTTGCGCGAGGGTTCGCACCATCGCGCGGTGCCCGACGAGACAGCGTTGATCAGCAGGACGGTGCGCGCCGACATCGGCTGCATGATCAATCCAACCGGCGAGCGCATCACGCTCATCGACGACACGGGTGTCGTCATGGATGTGCACGAGAGCTTCGGCATTCTCGCGTCCTGGTGGCTGCGCTCAGGTGTCGGCTCAGTCCTCGCACCGGCTGCAACGCCGATGTGGATCAGCGAGATGGTCAACCAGGGTGGTGGGACCTTCACAGCGACGCCGGGTGACCCCGCGTCGGTGCTTCGTGCGTCGGCGAACAGCGGCACCATCCTCGCGTCAGACGGTGACGGCGGCTTTGTGTGGCCGGGACATCTCGGGGCGTTCGATGCCATGTACACGCTCGTGAAGCTGCTCGAGCTTCGCGCGAAGGTCGGCATCCCGCTCAGCGAGGCGCGGGCCGCCCTGCCGCACCTCGCCTATATCACGGCGACGGAGTTCTGCCCGTGGGAGGTGAAGGGTCGTGTGATGCGCATCCTGCTCGACAGGCATCGCACCGACTCGGTGGACCTCGTGGATGGGATCAAGGTGTACGTCGACGACGGGTTCGTGCTTGTGCGACCGGATCCCGACGAGCCGTCCTACCACGTCGTCGCGAGCGTCACCGATCCGGAGCGCGGCCGGCAGCTGGTCGAGGAGTATCTCGCCCAGGTGCGTGAGGCGGAGGAGACCAACGGCGTGCATCCCGTGGTCGAGGCTGCGACCACCGCGGAGTAGCGGCGGATATGGGGAAGGGGCTGGAGGTCGCGATACTTATCGCCGCGCCGGCGGTTGGGATCGCTGTGTGGTTCGTGCAGGAAGTTCAACTCCGCTAATGCGCGAAGGCGAGCCATTCATGCACCGAGCCGACGGCGGCTGACCCCTCACCGACCGCGGTGGCCACGCGCTTCGTGGACCCGGACCTGACATCTCCGACCGCGAACAGCCCGGGGAGGCTCGTCTCGAACGGCAGGGGCCGCCGGCCGAGCGTGTGCCATCGCCGGTCGAGATCCTCGTCGCCGATCGAGCGGTCCGTCAGCACGAAGCCGCGCTTGTCGAGCACGGCGCAGCCGGACAGCCACTCCGATGACGGTTCGGCGCCGATGAACGAGAACAGGCCGGCGCACTCCACTGTCGTCGTCTCGCCGGGTGTCGCGATCGTGATCGAGCGCAGTGTCTCGTCTCCGTCCAGGGCGATGATCCGCGCGTTGGTCCTGACGTGGATGCGGGGGTCGGCATCGATGCGGTCGGTGAGGTACCGCGACATGCTCTTCGCCAGGTCGGTACCGCGGATGACGATGGTGACGGGACAACCGCCCCCTGCGAGGAACAGTGCTGCCTGGCCCGCCGAGTTGCCGCCACCGGCGACCACGACCGGAGCGATACCGCTCGCGCGCGCCTCCGTCTCCGTAGCGGCGTAGTACACGCCGTTGCCTTCGAACTCGTCGAGGCGCAAGGCATCGAGACGCTTGTAGCGCGCACCGGTCGCCGCGATCACGGCGCGACCCGCCACCTCGCTCCCGTCCATGAGTCCGACGACGAGGTGTCCGGCCCTCTCGTGCAACGACGCGATGGCGACCGGACTGACGAGTGATGCGCCGAACTTCTGCGCCTGTGCGTGGGCGCGCTGCGTGAGATCGCCGCCCGAGATCCCCAGGGGGAATCCGAGGTAGTTCTCGATACGCGAACTGGTACCGGCCTGACCGCCGACGGCGACCATCTCCACAACCAGCGTCTGCAACCCCTCCGATGCACCGTAGACAGACGCGGCCAGTCCGGCGGGACCTCCGCCGACGACGATCAGGTCGAAGCGTCGCTCCGGAAGATTGCCGACGGACACGCCGAGGTAGTCGGCGAGACTGCCGGGTGTTGGGCGGCGCAGCACGGCTCCCGTGACGATGACCACGGGGAGATCCGCAGGCATGAGGCCTCGGGTTGTGAGGACTGCCTCCACAGCAGCATCGCGCTCCGGGTCCAGGAATTCGTGTGGGATCCCACTCCGGCTGAGAAACTCGCGCAGCCGCATCGTCTCCGGCGAGAAGCGGGAGCCGATCACACGAATGCTGCTGCTGCCGGCGCCGCTGATGAGCCGCGCTCTGCGGGCGAGAAACGCGGCGAGAATCGAGTCGCCGAGTCTCGGATTCGTCGTCAGAACCCGCCGAAGTTCGGCCTTCGGCACCGCGATGATGTCACCAGCCTCGACGACGCGAGCCGACGCGAACACTCGCTGCCCGGTGAGCATGTTGAGCTCGCCGAGGAACCTCCCGGGGCCGTGCCGGGCGATGAGCTCCTCACCGCCGTCTGTCCGGAGAACGATCTCCACCTCCGCGGAGACGAGGACGTAGAAGTCGTACGCGGAATCACCCTCGCGGTACAGATAGTCGCCGGCCACCACCGACCGCCTGGTGCCGGCCGCCTCGAACAGCGCGATGTCCGCGGCGTCGAGATTCGGGATCGCCTCGTCATCAGCCATGGGACACCCGATAGTAGCCGAGCCCGGCAGTCCTCTTGGAACGGGGATCAAAGTCGCGAACCAGGAGGTCCAAGCCGGGCTGCTTGTGCGTGACGAGTTCGTCGAGACGCCGAACGGCGGCGGTCATTTCGGGGAAGTGATGCTCCACGGCCACTACTCAACCGAGCATGCCTGAGCCCGAATCGAGTCCGCCCGTGTTGTTTGCTTCGGCGCCCCAAACAGCCCACGCAACACCGCCGGCGCCGACCTCTCCGCGCGCTCGCCGGCCTGGAGAGTTTGGTGCTCGCGGTGTTGGTCGGGGGCAAAGTCAATCGAACCCGTGCGATGTACCGTAGGAGAGTGAGCAGGATGGGGTTCTGGCAACGATGGACACACGCTCCGAGCCCCGAAGAGGATGAGGCCGAAGCACAGCGCCGACTTGTCGAGCACGAGTTGCTGACGCGACGGCGGTCAAGTCAAGCGGCGAGGACTCCGGCTGCCGTGGACAACAGCCCGGAATCCGCGTCGCCGGTACCGCGAAAGGCGCCGCGCCCATCACCTGAACCCGCCACCGAGGGTTGGGACTCTCCAATGCCCAGGCAGCGGGTTTACGTTGCCGAAAGGTTCCAGCCATTTCTGCCACCGGGAACGGTGATACGGCAGGTGTTTGGCGTGCAGCGGGCCGTTCCAATCCCAATTTCGTTCATCAATGCGATCGTCACGCCGCTCATGGGTTGGCGTGTCGTTGCGGTATGTGACGACGCCATGTACGTGCTTGAATCCACCTTCTTGTTCAAATGGCGTCCCAAGCGTTTGTTGCGCACGCTGCCTCGGACGACGTACTTCGGCATGATGGGCGGGCCCTGGACCAAGATTCGACTGGGACCGGAGACTGCCTGGGTGAACTGGCGGTTCTTCAAGGACGTGCGAGCAGCCAACATCAAGGCCTTGCGAGGACCTTTTGGCTGACATCGGCGCCGTGACGCGCGTCGCTCGCTGGCGGCCCTCCGACGTCGACCCAGACGGCAGCTGCACTTGAACTTCTTCGTCTACAGCCGGGATGCTCCTGACACCGCAGGTCTGCGTGACGACCAGGAGCTGCTCGAAGAACACTGGTCGTACATGGACAGGTTCGCGCAGTCGATGATCGCCCGTGGGCCGACGCTCGACGCAGACCGGAAGACCGCGACCGGCAGCCTTCATGTCCTTGCGTTGCCCAGCGTCGATGCGGCTCGTGAGTTCGTTGCGCTCGAGCCGAACAGCCGCGCAGGCGTCTACGCGGAGCATCTGCTCTGGCGGTTCGAGAACCTGCTCGGACGCTCCATGTGGGAGTTCTCGGGTGAACCGGCAGAGCCGCGGTTCCTCATCATCGGCCGTTCGCAGCGTGGCCGGCCCGTGCCGGTGGAGGCGCTGCCAGCGGATTTGCTCGGTCGGCTGATCCTGTATGGAGCACTCACGACACTCGATGGTGCCGAGCCGGTCGGAGTCGCGCTTGCGGTTCAGGCGCCGGATCGCGAAGCTGTCGATGCGCTCATCAAGGACGAGCGGACGGGGCTTGGTGCGTTCTCCGACATCGAGTTCCACAACTGGGAGTTCGGCGGACGGCTCTGAAACGCACGGTTCCGGCGGTCGCCGATCACCGCGCGACCGCGTGGCGGAATCGGGCTCAGATTTGGGCGGCGATCGACGTCGCCAGCTTCTGGATGTCCGAGAGCTGGGCGGACCCGCTCCGCGGCCTCAGGCCTGGCGAGTTGGACAGGATCACCACCACGATGCCCTTCTTTTCGAAGGCGAGCCCCGCGGTGGAGGCGTCGGAGTAGTCGTAGGCGGCGTCACCGATGCCGGGCACCGCGATGACGTCGGGGGTTCCGTTGACCTGCGCCGCAAGCGATGTCCTGACGAGGCTGAGTTGCGGGCCAAGCGGCATATCGATATACAGCTCAGCGACATTCCCGGTCATCGCGGGATCGTAGTACGCGCAGTCGCTGCGGTTTGAGGTGGAGACGCGCCTGACACCGGGGACACCCGTGATGCTTGCTGCCTCCGACAGCGTGAGCAGCGTGCACGACGACAACCTGCTCATCCCGGCAGGGTTCGCCGTTTCACCCGGGGCGGGCGTGGGGGTGCTGGGCACCGGCTGACTGGTCGCGGTTGGTGTCGCGGTGATGCTCGTGGGCACGCTGGTCTCGGCCGGCGCGCTGGAACTGCCGCACGCCGCGGTGGCCGCGGCCGCAGCGAGGGCGAGCAGGATTACGCGGTTGAAGTTCCTAGTGCTCACGGACAAGCACAGCGCGCGGGTCGGTCTTCATACGACGCGATTCTAGAGCGCTCGCAAGGCACGCCAAAGTGGGAAGCAACACGAAATTCGTGACTACCGCGTACTGCTATCCGGGAACATGCCCGTGCGCGCAGCAACGCTCGTCACGGTGGCGGTTCGACGACCGGAATGCCATCAGTCAGGTGAATGCGCCAGCCCTGCTCGTGCACAGCACGGTGATGCCGCCGGCATAACGACACCAGGTTGTCGAGCTCGGTGGGGCCGCCGTCCGCCCAGTGCATGATGTGGTGGCCGTCGGTCCACGCCGGCGGCCGGTCGCACCCCGGGAAGCGACAGCCGTTGTCGCGGATGCAGAGCGCGGTGCGGATGTGGACCGGGATCGTGCGCGTCGCCCGCCCCACCGACAGCGGCACCACCGGCGTGGTGACCGCCGAGAGCCACGAATCCGCACCATCGGTCGGCGGAGACACGGTGACCTCCGTCTTCACCGCATCGCAGGCGATGCGGCGTGCGGTTGCCGGATGGATCGGCCCCACGCCCTGGAGCACGGCTGCCTCCGCATCGCCACCAGTGCGCAGCGCCGGCGCGCTCACGGTGACGGTGAGATGGGGCCGCTGCCCGTGCACTGCGGGAAGCGCACCGGAGCGCAGCTGCGCGGCGGCAAGATCCACCAGCGCATCGGCACGGCGCTGCGACCCCGAGCGCGGATCGCCAGGACGCGGCATCTCGGTGATCGCATCGAGCAGGGTCTTGACGAGCGCGCCGCCTTCGGCATCGAACTGCCCCTGCGCGAACCACTCGCCGCCGATATGACTGGTCGAGAGTGAACCAGCGGCGCTCGTGAGCGCGGTTGTCGGCCGCGAGGACGCCGTCGGGATCGACGTGCAGCCGGGTGGCCTGGATGACGGTGCGCATCGGCACGGCGTCGAGCGTCTCCGCCGCGCTCACGAGGATGCGCTCGAGCGGCGCCACATGCTCGACGCCGACGTCCTTGGCGAGGTAGGCAATCTGGGTCACGTTGCTCAAGGAGGCACGACCTGCACGGGCGCTGTCGAGCGTTGCCGGAAGCTCGCCCAACGTCCGTGCAAGGTGCACGCGGTCGGCAGCGGCTTTTCCGGTCATGGCGCAGTGATCGCGCACCCAGGAGGTGGTGTTCACCCCGCCATCAGCAAGGGCTCCGTAGGCGCGATCGAAGCGGCCCAGACGACGCAGGCACTCGGCTTCAAGGCGATCGATCGCCCGGCGGATGTCGACCACGTCCGCGCCGAGTGCGTGCGTCGAGAACCCGTCGATGGACTCCTCGACGAGTGCATCAACCGCCGCATGCACGGCGTCTTTCGTGTCCGGGATCGCGAACGCTTCCATGCACAGATTGTACCAAACACCTGTTCGCATGCGCATGAAAATCAGCACGGACAAACGTTGTCCGCGTGAACAGCTACTGCCATTCCTGGCAATAACATGTCGCCGGCTCACACTCCTCCGAGGAATTGGTACTGGCACTCAGGCTGGCCTTGCGTTCGCGCGCGCTGGTACCCGGCAATCCACCATAGTTCCCAGCTATGACGAGTGGCAGCCTCATCCGACGGGCGGACGAGTCCCGGCGCGACCGAATCGTCCTGCCCACATCCGGCTCGCGGGTGCCGAATTCGAACCTTCCCGCGACGCAGACGGACCCGCCACGTCCGATTCGGTCGAATCCGCGAAGAGCTCCACGCCTCGAGGCCCTCTCCACAGCGATGATTGCGACCGGCGTGCTCGCGGCGTGCGGATCGTCGTCCACGTCGGCGACGTCGAGCCCAGCTGCGACGGCAGCCCCGCAGCCTCTGCATGCGACGTATGTCACCCTGCCCACCAAGAACGCGTCTCCGACCGGCGTGGCGCTCGATGCCCAAGGCACGCTGTGGACCACCGAGGAGGGCGGCGATGCGATCGCCCGGGTGTCCGCGAGCGGTCAGGTAGCCGAGACGAAACTGCCGAGGCCGGGTGCGCCTGGGCTCGGCATCGTGCTCGCAAGTGACGGATCGATGTGGTTCAGCGATCGTGAGGCCAACGAGGTCGATCGCATCGCGACCGACGGTGCGTTGCTCAGAGTGCCGCTCGAGCCCGGCAGCACCCCGCTCGGCATCTGCACAGGACCGCTCAACTCGTTGTGGGTGACGGAGAACGGGGGCGACGTCGTCGACCGCATCTCCACCACCGGCACCGTGACGAAGGCGGCCGATCTCGGCGGTGGCACGGCGCCCGTCGGCATCGTCGAAGGGCCTGACGGCAATCTGTGGGTTGCGGAGAGCAACGGCATCGCGCGGGTCACGCCGTCCGGAGTCGTGACGCAATACCCGCTGTCTCCCGGCGTCGGTGGGCTCCGCATCGTCGACGGAACCGGCAACGACATGTGGTTCGTGGAGGAGCAGGGCGGCCGGGTTGGACGCATCGATACCAGCGGGCACATCACGCTGCTGTCGACCACCTTCAATCAGCCGACCGGTATCGCGCTCGACAGCAGCGGCACCGTGTGGATCGCCGAGCAGGGGGCGGGCGCCATCGATCGCGTGACGTCGCAGGGTGGTGTGGTGCGCTACACCGTCGACACGCCGACTGCAGAGCCCGAGGATCTGATCGCGGCGCCGGACGGCACCATGTGGTTCAGTGAGTTCGGCAGCGGCGAGGTCGGACGGTTCATGACGGCGGATCCAACGGACTGAGCCCGCGGATCTTGTAATGCGTTTGGCGTCGAGCGGGCACTTAAGGGCATGGCCAACGCTCGGAACCTCCGGCAGAATGCTCCGGGGTGATCCACGACCAATCGGCGCCCGATGCCGCCGAGTTCGAGGAGTTGCTCACCGCCGAGCGAGGGCACCTCTTTGCGATTGCGTTCTCGATCCTCGGGGATCCGGGGTACGCCGAGGACGCGGTGCAGGAGACCGCGTCGGCCGCGTGGCGAGGTTGGACAACCCGCAAGGATCCGGACCGCACCCGGGCCTGGCTGACCGCGATCTGTGTCCATCAGGCGCTGCGCCGGCGTCGCTGGCTCGGCCGGTCGCTCGCGGCACTTCTGCGCAAGGCAGAGCGGAGCCAGGCGGATCTGCACCTCGAGGCAGACGGCAGATACATTGATCTCCACCGCGCATTCTCGAGACTTAGTCGCCAGCAGAAGGCCGTGGTGTCGCTGCACTACATGAGCGGCTTCACGGTGACCGAGTGCGCGGACCTCATGGGCTGCAGCCCCGGCGCGGCGGCAAGCCACCTCTCTCGTGCGCTGGCAAAGCTCAGGACGGAGTTGCAGCGTGAGTGATCGCGACGACGAGCTCGAATCTGCGCTTTCCGGGTACCTTGCGGGATACGCCACATACCCGCGCACCGAGCACCGGGGAACCCAGCCGGGACACGACTCCGCCCGACCACGACGCAACCGTCCACTCATGACTGCCGCAATCGCCGCTGTCGTGGCGTTGGTCATCGCCGTGCCCGTGGGAGTAACCCTGCTGCTGCGCTCCGGCGGTCCCAATTCCACCGCTGGCCTCGGAGCAGGACCGCAGTACCTCGGCAATCTGCAGATGTTCACGCCCACGACGGGGTGGGCGTGGGGCGGGGGAACTGAGATCCTGCACACCGATGCCGGTGTCCGGCGATGGACCGTTGTGCCACCGCCGGTTGGTCGCTTTCACATCATCGAAGTCGCGTGGGTTGACGCGCAGTCGGCTCGAGTGCTCGCGTCCTCCGGCCCCGCGGACCTGGTCGGTACGTATCAGTTGGTTGCCTGGTTGACCGATAACGGGGGCATCACCTGGACTGAAGGACAGCCGTTCACCGCGCTTGACGAAACGGCCCAGGACATCTACTCCGCCCCAGACGTCGACTTTGTCGACAAGACGCATGGCTGGTTCTTCGACACGCAGACCGGCACCCAAGGATCGCCGATCTTCATCTTTCGGACAGTCGACGGCGGCCTACATTGGTCGCAGGTGGAGATGACTCCGGCATCAGGGGCCGCGGCTCGGGGAGCAATCCCTGGGGAGTGCGTCATGAGCGGCATGTCGTTCCTGGACGCCATGACAGGGTGGGTGACCGGTAACTGCGTAACCGGCGGATTCCTTGCCGTCACGCACAATGGGGGGACGACCTGGACTCAGCAGCCGTTCGACTGCCCGATGGGATGCACGCTCAACCCACCCCAGTTCACCTCCCCACTCGATGGCGTCTTGGTGGCAGCGGTCAGCATTCCGTTCTTGTTCACGACGACCGACGGCGGACGAACGTGGACGCAGCGCGCCGACCTTCCGGCGAGCTCTGTGCACTTCACTAACGCCGATGACGGGTTCACGCTTGGGCTGAACGGAAACGACCAGCCGCCAGCGGTGGTGTGGTCAACTCACGACGGTGGGCGCTCGTGGCAAGCGGCCACTCGGAGTACGCACTCAAACGCGAATGCGCAAGGCCCTGATTCGGATATCGACCAGCTCGACTTTGTCACCGCGACGCTCGGTTGGGCCGTTCCGGTAGACATCAGCACTGGGCTCTACACCGGCACCCCGACACCAAGCTCCACCCCCTTCACTCTCTGGCAGACCAGCGACGCAGGGTCCAGTTGGACCCTCATCACGCCGACGTTTACGCGCAGCGAAACCGGTACCGTCACTGGCACGCTCGAGACAACCGGCGGCGTTGCTCCGGGCACGCCGCGGCCAATCCCGGGACGCATCACGCTGCGTAACTCGGCCGGCACCGTAGTCACCGCAACCGCGGGATCGAACGGCATGTTCTCCGTGAGGGTTCCGCCCGGTGCCTACACCGTGACTGCAACCAGCCCGCTTCTTGGAGGCGGTGGGGCGTGCGACGCCGTTGTCGAACCTGTGAGCGTGGCCGTCGGCGCGACCGTGAGGACGGTGGTGGCGTGCCAGATCAAATGAGGTGCTGCTAGCGAATGACCCGATAGTCGACGAGCAGGTAACCGCTGGGCGAAGTCAGACTTCGGATCAATTCGAGCCGAATCGGCGGCAATCCCTCGAGGAGCCTCCGTCCGCGGCCCGCGATCATCGGTGCGATCACCAGCCTGAGTTCGTCGACGACGCCTGCAGTCAGCAGCGCCTGAGTCACCGAGATGCTGGCGTGGATGCCGATGTCACCCCCGGGCTGATCCTTCAAATCTCGCACGAAGTCGACCAGGTCGCCGTCGATCGCGGTCGCATTGGCCCACTCCCGCCCGAGGGGTGTCGAAGTCGCGACATGTTTCGCGACCGCATTGATGAACGTCGCGAAGGGCTGGATCTCGGTGTTCGGCCAGAACGCAGCCCACTCGTCGTAGCTGCGACGGCCGAGGATGACCGCGTCCTGCGTCCCGATGACGGCGGCAAGGTTGGAGCTCATCGCATCGTCCCATGCGGTGATGAACGCATCTGGATCCTCGGCGACACCGTCGAGGGACAACAGCTCGTATGCGACGACCTTGCGCATGCACACCACCTCCGGTTCACCCTGAACGCCGATGCGGCGCCGATCCACACAGCCGAATCCGATGGACGCGTCTCTGGGAAGCATGCATCATGAGGCAGGCAGAGCAACGCGTCAGACGATGCCTATCCAGCGCTGAGTTCCATCAGGCGCTGCATCCGGACCACCTCGGCCTGGGTGTCGCGCGCGAGCCAGTGCCCGATAAGCACCCGGAAGACCCGGCCGCTTACAGGTCCGAAGATGAAGCACTCGGAGTGCGTCACCTGTGTGCCGCCGGGCGCAGGCTCGCACGTGAATGAGCCGTGGAATCCGCGTATGGGCCAGGGCATTCGGACGCCTAGGAAGTCCAGGCGCGAGGTCGACGTCAGTTCAAAGTCGAGCGTCGCAGCCGGTGCCGGAAGACCGAGAAACCTGCCGCCGTGGCGCACCCTACCGCGGTCGCCGTCGCGGAGCATGTAGTGGAGGCGTCCGATCTTGTGGTCCGCCTGGCGGTAACGCTTGACATCGAGCACGAAGTCCATAACGGCTGACGGATCGCATCGCATGGTGGTGGTTCCGGTACCGGTGATGTGGACCGCGTCCCGTCCATGCTGACCGTGTCTGCGAGACGCGTCATGCGGCGGAACACGATAGGCAGGTGCGATTCCTTCCGCCACAGCGCGCACGTGGCCGTTGTGTTCTCGCAGTAGCCTGGTCATATAGCGCTCGAGCACCAGCACGTCAACGATACGACCGACCGGACCGAACGGCGAGGCGAACGAAACGTGGTCGATCATTCGCGTCCCATAGCTCGTCTTCTCGAGGACGTGCTGATGGCGCCAGCGCCCGAACGGTCCGCGTTGCATCTCATCGACGAAGGTGTGCGGTCGCTCGTATTCGACGATCTTCGAGGTCATCCTCCAGCGAATACCGAAGTGTCGCGCGCTCCAGGTCACGTACTCACCGAGGCGCATTCGACCTGAACGCACGCCCCCGACGATGCGCTCGGTCGGTGATGCGGCCAGGTGAACGCCGACATCGATCGATGTGTCAAAGCACACCTCCGGTTCCGCGGCGATGTCGGTGATGAGATCGATGCGTGGCATCTCAGGCCGTGTGCCGGAATACTTGGAGGTCGGCGCAGGTGAAGCGTCGCCGTGCGGGAAGGCCGTTGCGAATCGAGGACGGTGAAAACGGTGTGGCGGGTGTCAGCCCGTCCGGCAGCTGGTCGGGTGCTCGCACCGGCTCGACGACCCCCTCCGAGAGGATGCGCACCTGAGCGGTGGAGACAAGGGGCACCGTCATCACACGCTCCAGTACCCACGCGAGGGCGCGATGCATGGCGACGGGAGCGGGGAGCGAACGAGGTTTATGCCCCACCTCGGCTGCGACACGAGCCACGACCTGCGCGAGCGTGAGCTCATCAGGCCCGAGCACCGGGACCGTGACGTTGTTGAGCCGGTCGCCACGAACCGAAGCGACGAGGATACGAGCCACATCATCCACAGCCACCGGTCGGAGCTTCCGATGGGACCCGAAGCCGACGAGCAGGAACAGGGGGAAGCTGTTGAGCGAGCGGCTGAGGTGATCGAGCATGTGGTCTCCCCGGCCGTAGATCACCCCGGCTTTGAGGATCGTGTACGCGAGTCCCGAACGTCGGACGATTTCTTCGGCCGCCCATTTGGACTCGTGATACGCGGACCCGCACGCGGGGCGGGCGCGAAGGAAGCTCACCAGAGCCATCCGGGGCACTCGTGCGATTTGCGCGGCGCGGACGACCGTCTCGGTGCCGCCAACGTGCACCTTTGCGTACGTCTGCGAGACGCGCTCGAGGTTGATCCCGGCGCAGTGGATGACGGAGTCGCACCCCGAGAAGGCGCGCGCCAGCGTCGCCTCATCATCGATATCGGCAGCCACCCACGTCACATGCTCACCGGCCGGAATCGCCGCAACGTCGGGGTGGCGAGCGATGAGCACGACGTCGTCTCCGTGTGCCAGCAAGGCAAGGGCTGTGTGGCCACCGACGAAGCCACTCGCCCCTGTCACGGCAACCCTGGTCATTCGATCGCCACCGTGGTTGCCGCTCTGCGGGGCGCGGGAGCGCTCTTGCCGAGGAGTTGGTCGATCCACGGTGCCGCCTGCACCAGGGTGGTCATCAGCGCACTGGATCCGGTGCTGTCGCCACCGCGCATCCGCGCGACGATTTCGAGACCCATGTAGAGGGCGATCACCGCGGAACCGATGACCGACGGATCGATGAAGCCGGCGAGTGGTGAGCCCGCGAGGAGGCGCGCGGCCAGTTCCTCGGCGAAGGTCATCCACGCCTGCATGCGGGCGACGATCTCGACACCAAGCTCGGGGTCGAAAGCCATCGCCCCGACGATCTCCTGCACAGCGGTCAACTGCCCGAGGTGCAGATCCTCGGCGTACAGCTCTTCCATCGCGACCCCGAGCGCCTGCAGGGTGGAGACGTCCGCGAGACGCGACTCGTAGCGGGCGAGACGCTCGCCGCTCACGCGGTCAAGCACGGCGAGGAGCAGCGCATCGACGCTGCCGAAGTGATAGAAGACGAGAGCGGGGCTGAAACCGCCGGTGGAGGCGATGGCACGGACCGACGTGTTCGCGTACCCGCTGCTGATAAGGGTCGTCAATGCGGCGTCGACGATCCGGCCGCGCATGAGATCGCCGGCCCCGTTGCGTCGCTGCCGCCTTCGCTGCGGCTCGGTTCGCCTGAAAGGGGCGATATCCTGATCACTTGACTTGATCACTCGATCAGTATATCGTCACCGGCTATGCCAAGTCAAGTGAAGGTGAGCAAGCGGGCGCGGATCCTGAGCGTGGTGGACATGTTCGGCACGGCGGCGCTCCTGCTGACGATCTTCGTCGTCCCGGTGTACACGACCAGCGGAGCTTCGTACAGCAGCCAAACTGGGGTGACAACCGAGGGGTCGGGGAGCGCGACGCTCTTCGCGTCCAACCCGCAGGCGTTCACGGTGTGGACGGGGATCGTGGCGCTGGCGGTCGTGGCGCTTGTCCTCTCCCTCCTCACCGCGTGGCTTGGGTCGTACGCGGCGCGTACGGCACTTCCGGTCGTGCTGGTTCCGCTCACCGCCCTGGCGGTGCTTGGGTTGTTTTCCGTCGGGGTGTTCATGGCACCGCTTGTTGTGCTCGGCTGGTTCGTCTTCGCGCTCAGCGCTACGACCCCCGAGAGAGTCGCGCCATGAGTCTCTGGACCAAGAGCCCGCGGTTCTACGGTGTGGTCGCGGTTGCGCTTGGATTCATCGGAGAGATCGGGCTCTACGGCGTGTGGTCGTTGAAGTCCACGCAGAGGTCGGGATTCGGCGGCAGCACGGCCAGCTCCGTATCGCCGGGCGGACAGAACGTCGCGCCCCCGCTGAGGACTTCGTCGATCCGGCCGTCGTGAGCGCCGGTACAGCTGACGCTGATGATCTCGGTGCCGCCTGTGGGCGTGGTGACGCAGTCTCCCGTCTGGAAGCTGGACGTTGTGGTCTGCGTGCTGCCGCTGCTGTTCTGACTGGTGTAGATCCACAGCCCCGCTGCCAACGCGATGACCGCGACGGGCACGAGGACTCTGACGACCTGGGCCGTTCGACTCATGCGCGTGCCACGAAAAGGAGGAGGCGTTGACGGCGGCGGGGGCGCCGCCGGTTGCGTGGCGACCTGGACGCCACCGAAGCCATCCGACGCTGCAGCCGGAGCGGCCGCGAGCGACAGCGGCGCGGGTTCCGCGGCGGCCGAGGGTGCAACCCCACTCTCCTGGAGCCGTCGCAGGTACTCCGGTCCGCTGATCGCGTTGCTGGTGTACAGCGCCGCGAGCTGGATCAGCGATCTCGCTCGCTTGAGCTCTGCGCCGGCCAGACGAACGCCGCGGTTGCACGTCGGGCAGAGGAGCATGTGATGGTGTTCGTAGGGGATGACCGGAATGAAGAAGAGCGTCAGCCAGCGGCGCACCGTGACCAGGTAGAACCAGTTCGTGTTGCTGCAATGCGGGCAGCGCTGAAAGAGAACTGCGCCCGCATGGTGGAACGTCCGACGACCCCAACCGAAGATGATCACTGCTGCCCTCCCAGTACGACGCGGCGCTCACCGCTCGCGACGAAACCCTCCCTGCGGCTCGGTCGATCCTTCGCAGCGGATCGCCTGCCGTACGCACCAACGTATCAATGCGCCCCGTGCGACGCAAGGATCCTCGTCATCGGTTACCAAGCCGCAAGACTCGGGCGTCCGGATCTGACATTCCGTAGCAGCAGCGATGGTTGTCGACTGTTAACCAACTGCCCTTCGTGGCACCCCGCCACCGGACCGTCGCGACGGCGCCCGTTCACGACCGACGTTCTGATGGACACTACGTGACGTGCCTCTTTCCGGGAAAGCGCGAAAGCCACACAGGGTGCGAACGCGCTGCATCCCCTCGGCCCGTCGCTTACGTTGTATGCGGAGATGGTTGACTACGGTGATCGCAGCCGGCACGCTGGTCGCTCTTGCGGGGTGCGCGCCGACAACCGGTGTCGCTGTCCCCTCGTCTGTCGCGGTGTCACAACCCAGTGCAGCGCCACCAACGCTCACGGGCACAGTGGGCACACCGCCGGCGCGGTGCTGTACCGCAATCGGGTTCGATCCCGAGACCAAGCAGGTGGTCATGTTTGGAGGTCTCGGCGTCACCGGTAGCCGCGGCGACACCTGGGTCTGGAATGGCTCGTACTGGCTCAAACCACATCTGGCCGTTGCACCGGTCACGCGTGAGGACGCGTCGATGATCTTCGACCCCAGGCTTCACGCACTCGTCCTCGTGGGCGGGAGATCCAACGCCACCGGTCCTGAAGTCCAGCCGGACCTCGACGCAACCTGGATCTGGACAGGAACTCGCTGGGGGCGTCGCCAGACCGCGCACATCCCGGCAGCGAATGAGGCCCCGGACGTCTGGCTCTTCGGCCAGCTCGCCTACGACGCCGCGACCGGTCGCGTCGTGATGGTCACGACACAGATGGGCATCCACTTCGAGGCGTGCTCCACGCAGACGTGGACATTCGACGGCACCGATTGGCGCCTGGCGCATCCTCAGACACCATTGCCGGCCATGGTCGCGGCGGTCATCGACGACCCCCAGACGGGTCATGTCGTGGCCGTACTCGGGCCGAGACCTGCAGTCACCCCCGAGGGATTTCTCTCCGCCGACTGTCAACCTGGGAGCGCCGCCGGGCGTGCCTTACCCGAATCGAGCACGTGGCGATGGGACGGATCGACCTGGAGTCAGGTGAGCACAGGGACCGAGCCCGGAGGTGCGAGCCTCGGGAACACTCCGACCAGCTACGCGGTGGGCCTGGACCCGGTGGCCGGCGCGACGACGGTTGAGCTCGAGAGCGACGAATCGCTCTGGTCGTGGAACGGCAGTCGATGGACCGAGATGTCAGGGTCGAGTGGCGGCGGCCGCCCGCTGATGACGACCGACAGCGCGCTCAGCGTCGACGCACTCGGACATGTGGTGCTGTTCGGCGGCGTGACGCAGCCGAGCGGACCCCAGAACGCCGACACGTGGATATGGGACGGATCCCACTGGCACAACGCGGCCGCCTGATCGAGGTTGCGTGTGCCTGCCGGCTAGCGCTGAAACAGAACCGCTCCCGGATTGTGGAGCGTCCGTCGGACCCAACCGAAGATCATCACTGCAGCCCTCCCAGAACGACGCGACGGCGCCCGCTCGCATCCCGTGCCGGTCCGGCCGGATTGTCATGATCGCTCCAGCATGCCCCCACCGATCGCCTTCACTCTGCCAGTCCCGGGGTTCGGCCTCCTCGAGGACTCAGCGGTCGGGGTGCTCGCTCTCGTTCTCGTGATCGCGTGGGGAAACGCTGTCCCGCGGCGCATCGTGCGCTCGTACGTCGTGTTCTCGGTGGCAACCACACTCGCCGCGTCGGGTCTGTACGTGGCGATCTATGCGATTCCTCTGTATGTTCATCCCTGGGGAACGGCAACGATCGCGTGGGCCGGTCTCAATCTGCTGTGGCTCGTGGTCATGGAAGTGCGAGTGAGAGACTTCGCACTCTGCGTGGCGGGACTGATCATGGCGGTGCTGCTTGCGGTGGGTATCGCCGATGTTGCCGGCGCGTCAGGTCGCGTCGCAGGGCCGGTGCTGTTCACGGTCACCGTCGCCCCACTGCTCCTGCTGTACTTCCGGGGCTGGGTGCACAGGACCATTGGGTGGAATCTGGCGTGGCGGCTCTTTCAATGGAGCCCCGACACGGCGAACCCCGATGCGCGGAGCTTCTACGAGCAGCGATTCGCCGTCGCGGAGCGTCGACATGATCGGCGACACTCGGCATTGGCACGACTCGGTCTTGCGCGATGCCGCTTCGGTGCCGGCGAATGCGAGGGTGCCATCACCGACTTGGCGTCGATCATCGAGGAATCCGGCGCCCTGGATTCGATGTGGTTGTGCGTCGCGCAGCGACAGTTGGGCGAGTGGCTCGTCATCACGTATGGAACCGAGCACATCGATGAGGCCGAGGAACTGGCCGACGCATCGCTCCGTTTGGCGGCGGGCTTCGCCCATGCTCACTTGCTGGTGCCGCGCACGCTCTTGCTCCGCGGCGTGTGCAGGTATACGCGTGGCGACGTCGATGGTGCTCATCGCGATGCGGTCGAGGCAGAGCGGATGCTGCGTCACCACAAAGACGCCAGCGTTTCACCCTTGCTGGAGAATCTGAGAGCAATGCTCGCCGAAAGCCCGGATGCCGAGGGGGCTACCGCGTCCTGACGCGCCTCCCGCCTCGCCTCAGCGCGGTGCGGCGATCGTGGCCGCGATGAACACGAAATACACCGCGCTCGCCGCGATCACGAGAACGTGGAACACCTCGTGAAACCCGAAAACGCGCGGCCATAACTTCGGCCACCGCAGCGCATACACGAGCGCTCCTGCCGAGTAGAGCGCTCCGCCGAGCGCAATGACGAGGAGCCCGCTCCAGTGAATTTTCTCGGCCAGCGCGGGCAGGAAGAACACGACCGTCCAACCAACGGCGATGTAGAGGCCGACCACCACGCCTCGCGGCAACGGGATGCCGGTGGTGGCGACGATCACTCCGGACCCCGCTAGCACCCAGATCAGCGTCAGCAGCACGATCGACTGCCAGCCGTGCAGGACGTTGACGACCACCGGCGTGTAGGTCCCGGCGATGGCCACGAAGATCGTCGCGTGGTCGAGGCGCCCCCACACGCGCCGTGTCCGCACCGACCACGGTCCGCAGTGATACGTCGCACTCACCGCGAAAAGCAGGACGAGCGCAAGCCCATACACAGCAAGGGAGATGTGTCGCGCGATGTCACCGCCGCTGATCACCACGAGCGTGACGGCGCCCGCGATGGCGACGGGAACGGTGGCTACATGACTCCAGCCACGCAGGATCGGACGGGGGGCTGCCGCGGTGGTCATCAGGCTGCGGGCGCGATCTCGTGCCGCTCGGGTTGTCGTCGCTGCAGCCATCGTGGCGCCCACCAGTTCGCCTTCCCGAGCAGGCGCATCAACGCCGGCACCACGAGCGCGCGAACGAGCGATGCGTCCGCGATCACGGCGACCGCCATGCCGATGCCGATCGACTTGATGGTCACGACGCTCGCCAGCGCGAACGCAAGGAAGACGCACGCCATGATCGCGGCAGCGCCGGTGACGAGCCGTCCGCTGCGTTCGAGCCCGTCCGCAACCGCGGTGCGGTTGTCGCCCGTCCGGAGCCACGCTTCCTGCATGCGCGTGAGCAGGAACACCTCATAGTCCATCGACAGGCCGAACACCACGCAGAACAGCAGCACGGGAATCGTTGGATCGAGCGGTCCGGGGGTGAAGCCGAGGAATCCAGAGAGATGCCCCTGGTCGAAGATCCACACCAGCGCGCCGAATGCGGCGCTGAGCGAGAGCGCGTTCATCAACACCGCCTTGAACGGCAAGATCACCGAGCGCAGGAGCACGGTGAGCACGACCAGTGTGGTGATGAGCACGAAGCCGATCGCGAGCGGCGTGTGGTTGATCATGTAGTTGACGAGGTCGATGTCGAACGCGGTATCGCCGGTGACCTTGACCGTCGCCCCCGGCGTGGAGTTGATGGCGCGGATCTGCTTGACGAGCGCGTGCGCCTGGTCACTCGTGACGAAGTACGGATTCGCCACGTCAAGCACCGCGATGCTTCGTCCCGTGAGACCGGTGAGCAGGGCCTGCACGGCCGACGGCAGCGCGGATTTCGGCTGCGCGTAGAGGGCCTGATACGACGCAAGCGTCGATGTCGTGTCCACATTGACGTAGCTCCGGATCGACGTGACTCCCTGCAGCGCGGACAGCTTCTGACTCAACGCGTACGCGGTCGCGATGTTGGCGGGACTGGTCGGGGCGCCATGGTCGAAGTCGATGACGACCGCGATGGTGTTGGTGCCGACCTGCGGGAACTGCCGCTGCAGGAGGTCGGCGCCCTGGCGGGCCTCCGCCGTCGTCGGCAGCTGGTTGACGTCACTGTTGGCGAGCTGCAGGTCGAGGAAGGGCGAGCCTGCGATCAGCAGGATCGCGACGGTGGGGATGAGCACCAACCAGGGTCTGCGCATGACCCACGTTGCGAGCCGGTGCCACGCGCCCTCGCCGAACGGCTTGGGTTGCAGGATTGGGACCCGGATGCTGTTGATGCGAGGCCCGAGTATCGCGAGCATCGCGGGCAGGAGCGTCACCCCGTAGAGCACCGAGACGGCGACGACGATCGCGCCGGCAATGCCCATCGAGACGAGCGCGGTCCCGGTGTAGAAGAGCAACCCCGCGAGGCCGATCGCCACGGTGAGGCCGCTGAACAGGATCGCGCGCCCGGCCGTCGCCATGGTGGTCGCAAGCGCGACCTCCACGCTGTTCCCGGACCCGAGCTCTTCTCGAAACCGCGTGACGATGAAGAGCGAATAGTCGATCGCGATGCCGAGGCCGACCAGAGTGACCACGTTGACGGCATACGTCGAGACGTCGATCAAGTGCGCAAGTGCGAGCGCAGCGCCGACACCGCCGAGCACCGCAAAGATGCCGACACCGAGGCAGAGCAATGCCGCGATGCCGGTCGTGAACACGATGACGAGCAGGATCAGTGCCAGCGGCAGCGAGACCACCTCCGACCGGCGGAGGTCGCTCGCGAGATAGGTGTCGAAGTCGTAGGCGAGCGGGACGTCACCGGTCGCGGTGATCTGCAGCGTGCTCGAGTGCACCTCGCCGCGGATGTCGCCGTACTGCGAACGTGCCTCGGCGAAGTCGATGTGCATGCCGACCTGCACGAGCACGCTGTGCTTGTCGGTCGATACCAGCAGCGGAGTCTCCGCCGCGGGAGCGGTGAACGGAGTCGTGATCGCGCTGACTCGCGAGTTGCGCTGCAGCGGCGCGATGGCTGTGTTGACCGCGGTCTCGAATGCCGAGTCGCCGAACGTCGACTGCGGGTCGGTGAGAATCAGCGTGAACGACGAGCCGACGGTCGACGGCAGCTGCTTGGACTCGAGGTTTGCGGCCTGCACCGATTCGACGTTGTAATCACTCGCATTGATCGGCTGTCCGCCGGTCAACAGCGCGACGATCGAGAGCACAAAACATGCGAGTGAAGCCACCAGCACCGCCTTGCGGCGGCGGTACACGAAGCGCCCCCAACGGCTCACGGTGACACTCCGGCGACCACTTCGTTCGAGTATATCGACCGAAGCTTTGAACACCGCGTAGACTCCGCAGCGCCCCCGATGACAGCACACGCACCACCTCCGAACGGGGAGATCAGCGCGATCTCGCATTTCGTGGCCGTGGGCCGGGAGCACCAGTCAGGACGCCAGCTCGAGTTGATCCGCCAGGCGGCGGCCGCGTTTCGGGAGTGGTTCCGGACGACCGGGATGCCCGACTGGATCGGCACCTTCGACCTCGTCTCGCTGCCCTATCCCACCCGCTTCGGGCTCTTCCGGGCCGCCATCAGCCCGGCGCCGTTTCTCTCGCTGACGCACCGGCTCGTCGTCGTTCGCTGGCATGACGGCGAGGGCAAGCCGAAGACACTGCTCTTCGAGCCGACCGACGTGGAGCTCGCGCGACGGACCCCGTATTTCGCGCGGCTCAGCGAGTCGACACCAAACGCGTTCGAGCGCGCATTCTCACGCCCGCTCGGCGATGTGCTCACGCATCTGCGCAGCGTCAGCATCGAGGCGAGCGACGTCGACTGGATCACGTTCGATCATCTCCACACCCAGGATGTGCGTCGCTGGATCGGCACGACCGAGCCGGCGAGCGACATCTCACCGGCGGCGCCGGTGGCCGCCAGGCTGCCGAAGGCGAAGCTCATCGTGCAACGGACGGAGCTCGAGTCGCTCGAGACGCTGCACCCGCTGCAGGTGCCGTGGTACCAACCGCTCACCTACAAGAGCCTGAACCCCGAGGCCATCACCGCCGTGGACGGCGACGTGCTCATCGGCCCGGGCGTTGCGCTGCTTGCGACACCCGGGCACACAATCGGCAATCACACGCTCGTCGTGAACACGGAAACGGGAATCTGGGCAAGCAGTGAGAACGTCATCGCGGCGGAATGCCTGACACCGGAGCACAGCCGCATTCCCGGCATGCGCCGTTTCACACGCACGTGGGAGCAGGAGGTGGTGCTCAACGCGAACACGCTCGAGGACACGGCGCGGCAGTACAACTCGTGCGTGCTGGAGAAGTCGATTGTCGATGCGTCGCGGGCCGATCCTCACTTTCTGCAGTTCATGCCGTCGTCGGAGCTGACCGGCAATCCCTTCAGCCCGGGGACGTCACCGACGTTCACGCACTCCGGGATCTTCCACGGCACGCTGCGCCCGTCGAAGCGAAGCCCGGACTGACCTCAGGCCCTGTCCCGCGCGACCCAGACGATCGCGCCACCCGGCTGCGATGTCAGCCGTATGTAGTCCATCTGCTGCAGCAGCATCGTGACCTCCGACGGCAGCTCCTGCAGCTGCACGAGCACCGAGGGCGGATGTGCCCGCAACTCGCTGATGAGCAGCGGCTGCGCCTTGGGATCGAGCGTGTACGACGAGTTGAGCGACGTGTAGCGACCCGCCGGCAGCCTGCGGCTCAACGAGTACGCCCACGGCACGCGTCCCCAGACGAACACGCGATCACCCGGCCGCGTGTGCGTATCGATGATCGCGACCGTGGCGCGCACGAGCGCCGGTTGCGGGCCGAAACCCGCCTCGTACTTCGCGTCGGTCGTCAAGCCGAGGACGCGTTCCCAGCCGCCACCAAGATAGTGCGTGATGACGTGCGGCGACACGATCGACGTCACGAAGGTCGACAGCTGCTGTGGGACGACGAGCGACGCCTCAGCGGTCGGTGCGATGAGCCCGACGACGCAGACCACCCATGCGATCACCGTCGTCGCCACTGCGAGCGCGAGCTGCCGCCAGGGCAGCCGGCGCACCAGCCGCGAGGCGAGCAACGCGGCGCAGACACAGAGTGCCGGCTCCATCTGCTGCGCGTAATGCGCGAGGCCAAGCGCGCTCACGACGACCGCCGCGAGCGACCAGGTCAGCCACCACGCGGCGATGCTCGCGCCGACCCTCCGGTGGCGCGCCAGCCACAACGTCACGAGCGTGCCGGCGACGAGGACGGCGCCGATGCGGGTCGCGGTCATGACGAGAAGAACGAGCCCGGTGCCACCTGCGGGGGCGACACCCTGGCCACCGCCGCCGCTTGCCGACTGGAGGTAGGTCTCATCCTGGTGCACGAGGACGTCGACCAGCCCGGGCAGCGACCCGCCGAGCCAGAGCGCGACCGCAACGACCGCCAGGAGCCCGATCGCCCCGGCTGCCACCCGGAGCAGGGCGACCACCTCAACTCGACCCGGGCGCCGTCCTGACGCGAGCGCGATCACCCCAGGGATCGTGGCGACGGCCACGGCATCCGCTCCGAAGGTGGGTTTGAAGAGCATCGCCCCCGCGACGAGCACGCCGGCCCCGATCGCCGCCGGCGCCGAGGGGCGCGACGGGCGGGCGACGAGGAGCACCGCCGCCATCACGATCAGCGCGCCGATGACCTCGACGTAGAGGACGTCACCCTCGAGTGTCGGCAGCGACGCGAGGATCACGAACCCGAGCGCCGCGGCCCAGGCGACCGGTGTGGTGGCAAAGCGCCGGCAGAGGATCCAGATCCCGAAGGCGGTCAGCGCGACCGCCGCCGCCAGGACCAGGTGGAAGGCGAGCACCGACGTGTTGACCAGGTTGATCGCCGCGCCGAGCCAGTACACGCCGGGCGTGTAGTGGCCCCAGACGTCCCGGTAGAGGACGGCGCCGTGGTCCAGCGCCCACCCGATGTCGGAGTACGTGCCCTCGTCGTTGAAGGTCGGCGGCTCGACAAGGCTCGGCACGCGAAGCGCGATGAACACGACAGCGATCGAGAGGAACGCGAGCCACTCAGGGGTCAGTCGCAGCGGCCGTCGTTCGCGCGCCCCCGTTGCGGGCTCAACCATGTGGCGCGATGGTACCCATGGGGCAGCACGTACGATGTCGTCGTGTCCCAACGGGTCGCTCGCCGTGCCTGGACCCTCTTCGAGCCCATCCACATGCTCGTGTACTTCGCGCCCGAGGCGCCCGATGTGTACAAGGCCGCCGGCCTGCGCGGCTACTGGATGGGGTATTTCGCATCCCGTTCGGCGGCGATGGGCGCGGTCGGCCCGGAGGTGGTGACGGCCGTCTTCCACAACTTCCGGCCGTCGATGGTGTCGCGAGCGCTGCCCGACGCATGGGGCTTCGCAACGCCCGAGCGGGTCCTCGAGGCGCGTCTCGCCATCGTCGACACCGCGCTGCGGCGTCTCTGGGGCGACGAGATCAGATCGGCCGAACTCGGCCATGCTGCTGAGGCGATGGTCGCGATCGCTGACGGTCTGGAGGCCAACGGACGTCCTCTGTACTCGGCGCATGCGACGCTGCCTGTTCCCGAGGCGCCGCACCTGGCGCTGTGGCACGCCTGCACGCTGTTGCGCGAGCATCGCTTCGACAGCCATATCGCGACGCTCGTGGTGAGCGGAGTTGATGGTCTCGACTCGCTCGTGATCGCGAACGCGGCGGGTTCGGGCATGGACCCGGCGACGATTCAGCGGTTGCGCGGGTGGACCGAGGAGGAGATCGGCGCCGCCACGGAGCGGCTGCGGCGGCGCGGGATCCTCGACAGGGACAATGCGCTGACGGTCGAGGGACGCGCACTCAAAGGCTCGATTGAGGACACGACCGACAATCTTGCGTCGGACGTGTGGGAGAGGCTGGAGGTGCCCGAGCGGGCGCGCCTGTTCACGACGCTGCTCCGGTTGTCGACGAAGCTCGAGGATCCCGACGGCATCATGTATCCGAACCCGGTCGGAGTCGCGCGCCCCGCCTAGGTTGTTGCGCCGCGGATTCCTCAGAGTGGTGGCATCCCGAGGCACTCGCGCAGCGCGTTCTCAACCCGTTCGCCGCGCTCGTGGCCGCCCATGGTTCCGGTGACGAAGGCGATCGCGTAGCCGCCGTCGCGCGTGCACGCGCCGCCGTAACTGCCGCCGAGGCCGCCCATGCCGTAGCCCTCGTCGTCGACACCGAAGCCGAGTTCCCAGGCGTTCTCGTGACCGAAGACCCGGTCGACGCCGGAGCACTGTGTCGAGACAGCTTCGCGAAGGAGGTCGGGTGAGAGCAGGTCGCCGCTGAGCAGTAAGGCATAGAGGCCGGCGACGCCGCGGGCGGTGCCGTGTCCATTGATCGCGGGGACTTCCGCGGCGCGCCAGGCTGCGCTGTTGACGATTGCGGGGTCACGCGTGCCGGGAGGGTTTGTGGTGGCGCGGCGGTAGAGGTCGCTCGTGCTCGCTGGGACGATGTTGTCGAGGCAGGTGAGGTCCACTGCGCGTGTCTGTTCTGCTCGCGAGAGTCCGGACATGAAGTTAAGGCCGGCGGGGCCGCAGATCTCGTCGCGCAGGAAGGCGCCGATGTGCCGTCCATCGACACGCCGCACGATCTCGCCGACGAGGTGTCCGTAGAACAGCGCCGACTCACCGTGCGCCGTGCCGGGCGGCCATTCCGGTTGCTGCGCGGCGAGCAACGCGCACATCCGGTCCCAGTCGTAGAAGGCGTCCGTGTCCGTTGGCGCGTCGATCGCCACCACGCCTGCCTGGTGCGACAGCACGTGCCGGACCGTCGCCGGCGCGGTGAACTCGGGCCAGTACCGCTGCACCGGCGCATCCAGGTCAAGTTGTCCTCGGTCGACGAGCACGAGCGCACACATCGCGGCGAATGGTTTCGACACCGAGTACGGCTGCACGATGCTGTCGCGTGTCCAGAGCCGCGAACCGTCGGTGGATGCAGTGCCACCCCAGAGATCGATGATCCATTGCCCGTCGCGCCACACGGCCAGCGCAGCGCCGGTGCCACGTTGTTCCCGCAGCACCGCCGTGAACGCCTCGCGAACCGGCTCGAACCCCGGTGCGACCGCGCCCTGCGGGTCGACGCTCACCGACGTGATCAGGAGGCCGCGGTGGACACGGCTCCCACACGCTCGCGTTCGACCACGGCGGCCAGCGCCCTGATGAACGCCGGCTGTGTGTTCGGCAACGCGATGCGGTGCATGGTGATACCGGCTTCCTCCGCCTCCTCGCGAGCCGCGATGTCGATGTCGTAGAGGATCTCGAGGTGGTCTGCGAGGAATTGCAGCGGAACGATGAGCACCTCCGTCACTCCCGCATCGCGAAACCCCGGAAAGAGATCCTTCACGTCGGGTGTGAGCCACTCCTCGGGTGTGTGCCCGGCGCTCTGGTACGCGAAGCTCCAGCGTGTCGCGTCGAGGCGCAATGCCCTCGCGACCGCGTTCGCGGTGTCGCGCAACTGCGTGATGTAGCCCGGGTCGCGATCGACGACCGGGCGCGGCAGGCTGTGCGCCGTGAAGATGACCGGAATGCTGTCACGCACCGCGGGGTCGAGCCGCGCGAGCGCCTCGGAAACACGCTCTGCGAGGGCGCCGATCCACTCCGGGATGAGATGCCAGGCGCCGGCGATGTGCACGTCGGCGTCGGGGTGCGCCGCGCTCCACGCGGTGACGGCGCGCTCGTAGCCGGCAAGGATGATCGGCGAATACTGCGGTGCGAGGACGACGACGACGATACGTCGTGCGCCTTCGGCATGCACCGTGTCGAGCGCCGCGGCGAGGGTCGGCTCCGAGTGCAGCATGCCCGGCACGACCACCGCATCGCGGCTCCCGCTCTCGGCGTCGAGCGCGGCCTGGAGCTCGCGTCCCTGCTCCGCGGTGATGTCGATGAGGGGCGACCGCCCGATGAGGTCGTACCGGCGCCGGAACTCGTCGATGAGGTCAGCCGGCACCTCGCGACCGCCGCGGACCGAGGTCAGATAGGCGGGGACGTCGTCGGCGGTGACCGCTGAGCCGAAGGTCGCGAGCACGACGCCGAGCTGGGCCATGCGGCAAGGGTATAGCGCGGTCAGGCCCGGGCGGTTTCCTCGTGGACGAGTTCGGCGAGCCGCTTGAGATGGTCGCTCGAGGTCTCCGGGAGCACGCCGTGGCCGAGGTTGAAGATGTGCCCCGGCCGGCCGCCCGCCAGCGCGAGGATCAGCCGCGCCTCGCGGGCGACGACGTCGAAGGGGGCGAGCAGCACGCCCGGATCGAGGTTGCCCTGGATCGCGCGGTCGCCGATCCTCCGCCAGGCTTCGTCGAGCGGCAGGCGCCAGTCGACGCTGATGACATCGGAGCCGCAGCTGGCCATTGCCTCGAGGAGATGCGAGGTCGTCGTCCCAAAGTGGATGGTGGGGACGCCGGTCTTCGCGACCGCCTGGAGGATGCGGCGGCTGTACGGAAGGACCAACTCCGTGTACGCGGCAACCGACAGCGCGCCCGCCCACGAGTCGAAGAGCTGGATCATCTGCGCGCCCGCCTCGACCTGGGCTTCGAGGTAGCTGATGGTCACGTCGGTGAGAGTCGACATGAGCTGGCGCCACAGCTCGGGCTCGCCGTGCAGCATCGCCTTGGTTCGCGAGAACTCCTTGGTGGGCTTGCCTTCGATCATGTAGGAGGCGACGGTGAACGGGCCTCCGGCGAAGCCGACGAGCGCCGTGGTGCCGTCGAGCTCCTTGCGCACCAGGCGAATCGCGTCGTAGAGCTCCGGCGTGGACTCGCGCGGGTCGACGATTCGCAGCGCCGCGACGTCGGCTGCGGAGCGCACCGGGGCATGAATGATCGGGCCGATGCCGGGGTCGATCGAGAAGGGGACACCCATCCCGGTCAGGGGCAACATGATGTCGGCGTACATCACCGCGGCGTCGACGCCGAATTCCTCGACGGGCATGAGCGTGACCTGCGCGCACAGCTCCGGGGTGCGCGTGATCGTGAGGATGTCGTAGGTCTCGCGGAGCGCGCGGTACCCGGCGAGGCAGCGGCCCGCTTGGCGCATGAACCAGATCGGGGTGCGGTCGGAGGGCTCGCTGCGTGCCGTCGCCAGCATCCGCTCGGCGCCGGTCATCGAGCCTGCTCGGGTCACCGTCATGACATCGAGGGTAGCGAAGCGAGCTTCCGGCGCGGATGCTGCACAGACGGCCAAATGCCAAGTACGATCTCGAAGAGCGGGAGCCGAGGGTTAGCGCAGAGGAGAGTGGAGCCCATGAATTCGACGATGCAGGATGCGCCGCTGAGCATCAGCGAGCTCTTCCGCCATGGGGCCGAGGTGTTCCCGGACAGCGAGGTGATCACGTTCGAGGGCGAGCGGGCCCGGCACACGAGCTACGCGAAGGTCGCCGAGCGGGTGAACCGCCTTGCGGGCGCGCTGCACAAGCTCGGGATCGTCCCCGGCGACCGCGTCGGGACGCTCTGCTGGAACCACCAGGAGCACATCGAGGCGTACTTCGCCGTCCCGTGCATGGGTGCCGTGCTGCACACGCTCAACCTGCGTCTCCCACCGCAGCAGCTCGCGCAGATCATCAACCACGCGCAGGACCGGATCGTCATCGCCGACGACTCGCTGGCGCCCTTGCTGGCGTCCGTGATCGGGCAGTGCCCGACCGTTGAGAAGGTGATCGTCGTGGGCTCCGGCGCGGTGACCGGGCTCGGCGAGACTCTTGCGTACGAGACGTTGCTCGCAGAGTTGTCGCCGACCTTTGCGTGGCCCGAGATTGACGAACGCAGTGCGGCATCCATGTGCTACACGACCGGCACCACGGGCGATCCCAAGGGCGTCGCATACAGCCACCGGTCCGTCTTCCTGCACTCGTTTGCGGTGTGGGCGACGTTCCGCCTTGACGACACCGGGCGGCTGCTCATCATCGTGCCGATGTTCCACGTCAATGCGTGGGGCACGCCCTACGCGGGGTGGATGGTGGGCAGCGACCTGTTGCTGCCGGGACGATTCCTGCACCCGCAGGGGCTGTGCGACTTCATCACGCAGGAGCGGCCGACCTTCACGGGTGGCGTGCCGACGATCCTCACGGCGCTGCTGCACCATGTGGAGGCCAACGGCGGGGACGTGTCGAGCATCAAGACCGCTGTGTGCGGTGGGTCGGCGGTGCCGGCGACGCTGATTGCCGCGTATCGCGACGTGCTCGGGATCGAGCTGTGGCAGGCGTGGGGCATGACCGAGACGAGCCCCATCGCCGCAATTGCGTTTCCTCCCAAGGGATGCGCGCCCGAGGACGAGATGCTCTACCGCGCGAAGACCGGCCGCGTGGTGCCGGGTGTCGAGCTGCGCATCGTCGACGACACCGGTGAGGTGGTCGCGCACGACGGTGAGGCTGTTGGCGAGATCGAGGTGCGCGGGCCCTGGATCACGGGCTCGTACTACAACGCCGACGCTCCCGAGAAGTTCCACGACGGGTGGTTGCGCACCGGTGATGTCGGCAACATCGATTCGCGTGGCTACGTGCAGATCACCGATCGTTCCAAGGACGTGATCAAGTCCGGCGGCGAGTGGATTTCCTCGGTGGAGCTGGAGACGTTGCTCGTCGGCCATCCCGCGGTGCTGGATGCCGCAGTGGTCGGTGTGCCCGACGACCGGTGGGCGGAAAGGCCGCTCGCGACGGTCGTGCTCAGGCCGGGCATGTCGGCGACTCCCGAGGAGCTGCGCGAGTTTCTCGCCCCGAAGGTGGCGCGCTGGTGGCTGCCGGAGCGCTGGGCTTTCGTGGACGAGCTGCCGAAGACGAGCGTCGGCAAGCTCGACAAGAAGGTGATTCGCGCCGACTACGCGAAGGGGACGTACGCGGTGGTGGACGTGGCGTCCGCGTCGCAGTAACGCGGGGTCAGTGCTGGATCGGTCCGGTATCGACCGCCTCGAATGCGCTGCCCGGCACCGACTTCAACTGATCGAGGTCGTTGTCGTTCCAGCGTGGGTCGGTGTCGCCGCTGATGTACCAGCTGCTGCCGTTGTCGGCAACGATCATCCCGTACTTCTTGAGCGCGGTCAGGATGACCAGCGCCTCGCCGTGAAAGCCGGCGAGACTGAATGACGCCTTGAGTCGCAGGCGGAGTCCCATCGGCGGCAGCGCGGGATTGTTCGACCCCGCGTCGTGCCGCGCGGGGCTGATGAACCCGTTCTGGGTCGCATCGACTGTGAAGCGCAGGGCGTGGTTGATGACGCCCGCGGCGACTTCCGAGTAGAGGGCGAGGCCGGGGAGGATCGGCAGCCCCGCAGCATCGGCAGACGTCCAGTCGATCGGGCGCAGGGCGTTGCTGTTGAGGTTGAACACGGCGCCGGACGCGCACGTCCAGCCGGTGCCCACCTGGTGCGCGTCGTACATCTCGTAGAGATGGCAGTTGCCGGTGTCGACGACAAGCACGTGGCGATCGCTCCCGGACTCGACCGGAGCGTTGAGCGGGACCGGATACGGCCCCGGGTCACTCTCGTCGCCGTAGGCGTCGAATGTGATCGGCACAAACGGCTGCGATTTGTTCACGACCGTGTAGGGGATGCCGTACGTCGGGTTCGAGCCGAAATCGGGATGCAGGAACTGCTTCGTGAGATCGATGCTCGCGATGTACGCAGCCGAGTTCGGATTCACCGGCAGGGTGGAGACGTTCTCGTTCCACGGATTGCTGGGCGGGAAGACCTGGCAGCCGCCGATCTTGGTGAGCGAGGTTGCCGGCGGGGGCGCCGGTTTCCTCGTCGGCGACGGGGTGTTGAGGTGCTTGACCGGGATCGTCGACTCTGGTTTCACGGCAGTCGTCGACGCGGTGGGCATCGGGGAGCCGAGGACGTGGGGGAGGTCGCCACCGATGAGACCGCCACCCGCCGGGGTGGGGACGGACTGTGCCACCGGGCCGCTGCACGCGGTGAGGACGAGGAGCGAGGACGCCAGGGCGATGCCGAACCGGAGACCGGGTGCGCCTGATCGGAGCCTGTACATGGCTGCATCATGCCCCGGGGTCTGGCCTTCCCCGTGACGACCCCGTGACGAGCGGTTGCATCGGAACGGGAATCTCGCCGCCTGCGTTCCACAGGCACGATGGTCACCGCCCGCGCACTCTGGGTCGTCGCCGTGCTGGTGCTGGCGGGGTGCAGTCCGGGTCCGACGTCGTTGACACCGCGCTCGTCGCCGACGGTGATACCCCAGTTCACGCCGACGCCGACCCCGTCGCCGACTCCTGTGCCAACCGCACCTCCCTCCGCGTCGCCGTCGACTCTGGGGTTGACCGCAACCTCGATCCACCCGGAATCCGTCACGTTCATCTCACCCGATGCCGGGTGGGTGCTCGGTCTCTCACTCTGCGGCTCGAAGCCCTGCCTGAGGCTCGCGAAGACGCTCGACGCTGGAAGGTCATGGAGCTGGATCCGCGGCGGGAACGTGTCGGCTCTGTCGACGGTGAGTTAGTGGGAGGTTCGCTTCGCGGACGGTGGGGACGGATGGATCTCCGGGCCGCAGCTGTACTCGACTCACAATGCCGGCCTCACGTGGACGCGGGTCGTGTTCCCGGGGCTCGATGGACCGAACAGCAGTGTCGGGGCCCTCGAGGCGCGCGACGGCCGCGTGTTCGCTGAGATCCCGGAGGCGACCGACCCCAACACGTATGGCCCGGTCGTCCTTTTTGAGAGCCCGGTCACCGCCGACTCATGGCATCCCGTCTCCGGGGTCGCGACGGGATCGGCCGGATTCGCGGGGAACATCTCGCTCGCGCAGGGGGTGCTCTGGGTGTCGTTGCATCCGGCCGTTGTCACCGCTCAGGGAAGCCAGTCGCTGTCGACGCTCTATCGCAGCTCGGACGGAGTCACGTGGCGCAGTGAGCCGCAGCCGTGTCCGTCGGACTCGGTCGCGACTGTGGCCGGCGCGACATCGCTGCTCGACTACGTCGTCTGCGGCGGCGGTCTTGCTGCCGGATCGCAGGAGAAATCGTTGTACGTCTCCGACAATGGCGGTGCGACCTACCGTCAGATGACGGATCCGCCGTTGAGCGGCGATTTCGAAACCGTCGCAGCCTCACCGAACACTGTCGCAGTCGCGGCCTCGTCGGGAGCCACCTACGTGTACTCCAGCTTCAACGGCGGCGCGACGTGGACCACGACGGCGTCGTTCGGCGACGGGGGACTCGGGTTGTCGGATCTCGGCTTCACCACACCCATGCAGGGCGTCGTCATCCACGGACAGGCGCAGTACCCGGAGAGCCTGCAGCTCCTCATGACACGCGACGGCGGGCACACGTGGTCCGTTGTCGATGTGATCCCGGGGTGAGCGGCGCAGATGCGCGACGCCGCAGGCCGGGTGCTCTAACATAGCCCGTCCTCGCGGGAGTAACTCAACGGTAGAGTGCAACCTTCCCAAGGTTGAAGTTGCGGGTTCGAGCCCCGTCTCCCGCTCCACGGCTTGCTGCACGTGGTGCGTTGCGTACCGGGTCACGGCGTCCCTGGTGCCTTGAGCCGCTGTGGGCTACGTCTCGAGCACAACCAGTTGCTTTTTAGTGACCTTCGGCACTGGTCGATCGTTGCGGTGGAGTCGAGCATGGGAACAATCCATCCACTTGCATCGAGGTGCCTTCCATGTCCCGACGGGTCTCAACGGTAAGTCGACTGACACTCGTCAGCGCGGCAGCACTGGTGGCTGCGGCCTGCGGTAGCTCGTCCACCGGCGGTGGGGGTGGCGGCGCGACGAACCCGGGTGTGCCCTCGGGCATCACGGTCAGCGCCTTTACCACCGACATCGCGTCGACCATGGGGCAGCTCAAGTCGCTGACGACGTACGCGACCAAGGGCGAGAACAGCCTCCTGATCGGAGTCATCCTCCCCGACACGACGTCGTCGGTGCGCTGGGTTGACTTCGATGCGCCGTACCTGACGGACGCGCTTGCGGATGCAGGGTTCACGCAGAACCAGTTCCGGATCGACAACGCCCAGGGCAGCGACACCACCGAGCTCGACGATGCCACCGCGGACATCAACCTCGGCGCCAAGGTCCTGATCATGTGCCCGCTGGACGGTCCGACCGGGCTGGCGATCGCGCAGCTGGCCGAGTCCAAGGGCGTGACCATGATCAGCTACGACCGGGCGACGTTCCAGGGCTCGAAGACCTACTACGTCAGCTTCGACAACGAGGCAGTCGGCGAGGCGATCGGCAACGGCTTCCTGGCGTGCGTCTCCTCGTGGGGCGTGAAGAGCCCGCAGGTGTTCGTCCTGAACGGCGGTGAGGACACCGACCCGAACGCGATCTCGTTCGCGAGTGGGTACAACAAGGTGGTCTGGAGCCAGTCGGCGAAGACGGTCAACGCCGGGGCGACCAACAGCCAGGGGATGACCCTGGTGGGCGAGAACTTCGCGCCGGGGTGGTCGAACACGGAAGGCGGGACGATCTTCCAGCAGGAGTACACCTCGCATCCCACGATCAACGCGACGATCGAGGCCAACGACGGCCTGGCCAACGCGGTGATCACCGACCTGAAGTCGGATGGCGTGCCCGCGAAGACGGTCCCGACGACGGGTCAGGACGCGACGGCGCAGGGCATGGCGTGGATCCTCGAGGGATACCAGTGCGGTTCGGTGTACAAGCCGGTGTACAAGGAGGCCCAGGACGCGGTCGCGCTGGCCGACATCCTGCTCTCCGGGAACCCGGTCCCGACGGCGCTGCTGAACGGCACGACCGTCGACCCGGCGAACTCGAGCATCACTGAGCCGGCGTCGCTCCTCTCCGCGACGTGGGTGGACGCGACGAACATGGAGAGCACCGTGGTCAAGGACGGCTTCGATCAGGCATCCGCGATCTGCGCCATCGCCGGCGCCAGCGCCTGCTCCGCGGCCGGAATCTCGTAATCGTCTGAAGGTGCCGAAGCGGCGCCACTCAATGAGACAGCGGGTCGCCCTTCGGGGCGGCCCGCTCTGTTTCCACCATGATGGCGAGGGTCGCATCGGAGGGTGCCCTCCAACAGCGGTGAACATGAGAATTGCGTCGATGCTCGACGAGGGTGACGATCACGCCGATGCCCTGGCTGAAGTCGATTGATGCCTGACTCGACGTCACGAGCCGGTGAGGCTGGCGTCGCCGCGCGGATCAACTCCGGCAATCAGGGATCGCTTCTACCGGGTCGTCCGTCGAGAGTCCTCAGCGGCGGCTGTGTTCGAGGCGTGCGTCGCTGCCGCGCACGCTGAGCCAACGACCATCGGTACGTATCCACTCCAGACTGCCTCGGATGCCGCTGGGACCCTCCGCATCGACACCGTCGACGACCACGTGTTCGCGCATCTCGATGCGATTGACAGTGAGGTCGTTCTGTAGCTTTCGCACGTGCGACAACCCGTCATGCCGAGCGTCCGGGGTGTCGGCTGAGAACGCAAGCTCACGCTCGCTCCCTCGCCAGGCCCAGACCCGAATGGTGTGCATCTCCTTCGACACGTCGTACTCCTTTTCTCGTAGAGCTGCGGCAACGGCTGTGCTGGACTCATCGTCCAGGCTTGCGCCGGCCTCCGCCAGAGGCGAAGGACCATGAAAGCCGGCATGTTGCTCCCGTTTGACGAGCAGGAGGCTGCGCCTCTGAAGCGCCACGTCACCCCACCATGACAACGAAAAGCCTCGCATCTCTTGACGCGAGGCTCTGGGTACGGGAGGCGGTGCCTTTCGGTGGCCCTCAGGCTCGACCCTCGTCCGGACTGATGGGCCACCATCATTCCGGGCCGTCCACCCCGCCATCGCTGGCTTGGTGGGCCCGCATCCGTGACATTACGCTGTCCGGCAACCCTTTGCAACCAGGTCCTCCGGGACCCGCGCGGGCCGAAAGTCGGGACCAAAGCCTCTGGTCTGGGCCACGACCTCGCTGTTTGATGAGCCTGAAGCAGACCAGCCATCGGATGCATAAGGCAAACCTGATGAACGCGCGCAAGATCGTGGTGGGAGTGAACGGATCGGCGGCATCGGATGCCGCACTCGACTGGGCAATCGGGGAGGCCGCGCCCACCGGCGCCGAGATCATCGCCGTGCATGTGCTGAAGCCCGTCGGCGCCCACGACGCCACGACGGTCAGAGACGTCCGGCTTCGTGAGCTCCACTACCTGGGCGACGACATGCGATCTCATGTCGAGAACGAGCTGTTCAGGCCCCTGGCCAGGACGGACATCAAGCATCGGATCGTCGTTGTTGAAGGACACCCGGCAGCAGCGATCCTGCACGTCGCCGACACGGAGGATGCAGACCTCATCGTGGTCGGTAATGGATTGCACAGCACGATGGAAGATCTGTTCCTCGGCAGTGTCGCGCACGAGTTGAGCCACAAGGCACGTCGTCCCTTCGCGTTGATTCCGTACGCGATGCATGTCGAAGGCATCGACGCCATCGGTCGAGATCAACGGGCCACCACCACGCCGATGCAGACGTTGTCGCATCGAACGGGAGACCACCTCGACCAGGTCGCCGCGATCGCGCCCGAAGTCAGTCGATAGTGTCGTAGTCGACGGCCGACGTCGCGCCCTATCATCACTGTCTTGACTGCCGCTCGTCGGCAATGAGAAGCCACCTCTCCGGATCGCAGCTCGATCACATGTCTTTGAAGGCACTTGAAACCCCCGTTCCCGGGCACGTTGGCGGTTCCACGCTCAACGTGCTCGCACTCCGGGGCGACGCGACAACGGGACAGCTCGAAGTTGCGGAGATCCATGACAGCAGCCTGGCCGTTGGTGACATTCCAGCGAACGCCGTGTGTCGCGTGGTCGATGCCGCTGACTTCCGTCCCTGGCCCCAGAGGACTGTGTTTGTCGGCGGACAACCTTTCGTGTTGCGATGGGCCGGCGGGCACGCGACGTGCTCACGGTGCGGTGCCCGGCTCGAGCACTTCGCCTTTACGGGGTTGTCCGGCGGCGATGTGCGTGAACGCGGGCAGGGATCAGGTCAGCCGATCTGGTATTGCGAGCGTTGCGTGCGCGGCGCGTAGCGCTGCGTCAACGTGATGCAACGTCGGCATCGGCGGCAAGGCGGTCCCGCCCTTCATCCACAGAGCTTGCGAATACCTCGTCGAGCTTCGTCCTGATGACGAAGTAGCATTCGCAGGCTACGGCCTCCAGGCCGCTACGGTCGACGATGGTCACCCGACCTCGTTCATATCGGATCACGCCGGCTGACTGGAGGAGTCCCGCGCACAGTGTCACCGTCGCCCGTCGTGAGCCGAGCATCTGCCCGAGAAACTCGTGAGTGATCGGGAAGGTGTCCTTACCCACTCGGTCATGACTTATCAGCAACCAGCGGCTGAGGCGCTCCTCGTTGGAGTGAAGCCGGTTGCACGCCGCCGCCTGGGAAATCTGACCGAACAGCGCCGTAATATATCGGCGGACGAGTCCCCGGAAGACCGGAAATCGTCTTTCCAGGTCCGCCGTGAACACCGTGGCGTCCATACGCAGAGCATGCCCGCCCACCTGAGAGATCGCTCGCACGGCGAGTGAGCCTCCCGGCACGAGCGGCACCCCAACGATCCCCTCGTTCCCTATGGTCGCGACCTCGACGATGGCACCGTCGGCCAGCGGTGTGACGAGCGAGATGACGCCGTCGAGAGGGAAGTACACCGATCGAATCACCTCGCCTGGCTCAAAGATCACGGTCTTCGCGGGAAGTGCGACCAACCGGAGGTCGGCTGCCAGCCCATCACGTTCCTTCGCGGGCAGCGCGCGAAGGATCCGATTCTCCCGTGCTGTTGTCTGCGCACCGCTCGCGATGGCCATTTCGAGTTCTCCACTCAAAGCGACGGGGGAAACCCATCACCCCCGGAATCCCGGATGCCTTCCATGCATCCGCGTGACTTGATCATCATCCGAGCTCGATGGCGTGAGCCAGAGGAGAACGTCACCAACCGCGCAGGTCGTTGGGCGGCACCTCCTCGGACAGCGGGTGTCGGCGTGCACGGTCCGCTGTGCCGCAAGCCGGCGAATGGGTCTGGACGCGGATGGGGCGAGGGGGCAACGCGCGTCGGCGCAACCATGAAGGGGATGTTGGCCGGGGATTCGATGCCATAGGACCCTGGTGGGGAGCCGGCTGCCAGGGCATCCTTATCGCGGAGGTACGGCCATGAACGCGTCCACCCTTGATCGGTACAAGCCGAAGCGGATGTCGATGGTCGACAACGCGTGGCTCCACATGGAGATGCCCACCAACCTGATGATGGTTGGGAGCCTCGTCTTCTTCGATGCTCCGTTCGACCGCGAGCAACTGCTTGCGACGCTCCGCACCCGTCTGCTGAACCACCCTCGTTTCGTGCAGCGCATCGAAGCGTCGCCGCTCGGCCCGCCGCGCTGGGTGCCCGACAGCATGTTCGACCTGAACGCGCACGTGCACAGCGTCGCGCTGCCGGCCCCGGGCGGGGACGCTGAGTTGCGCACGCTCGTCGGTGATCTCATGAGCAGCCCCCTCGACATGTCACGTCCGCTCTGGGACGCTCACCTCATCGAGAACTACCGCGACGGCGCAGTGATGCTCACCCGCATCCACCACTGCATCGCCGACGGCACCGCGCTCGTCCACGTGCTCCTGGGTCTCACGGCGACGAGTGCCGCTGTGTCGCTGCGCGCGCCTCGTCATCCGAGCCCGTCAACCGAAGTCGAGACCGGTCTTCACCTCCCATCGCTCGACCCGAGGCATGCGATGGATGGGCTGGTGGAACTCGGTGCCCACGCATTTGAGCTCGCGAGGCTGACAGCCATCTGGCCCGATGCCTCGACGCCGCTGCGCGGCGATCTGGTCCGCACCAAGCAGGTGGGGTGGACCGAACCCTTCCCGCTGGAGAGCCTGCGAACGCTCCGGGAGACGTCGGGCTGCACGGTGAACGACGTCCTCGTGACGGCCGTGACCGGTGCGCTGAGGACGTACATCCGCAAGCACGACGCCGACGTGCCTCCGAACATCCGGGCCCTCGTTCCAGTCGACATGCGCCCAGGCACCAGTGATGGCACGGCAGGGAATCAGTTCGGGCTCGTGTTCATCGACCTCCCGGTCGGGCTTGTCCACCGCACGGAGCGTCTGCAAGCGGTGCACGATCGGATGGATGCCGCGCGCCACTCGCCGCAGCCGTCGGTGACGTTCGAGGTGCTCGGAGTGCTCGGTATCGTGCCGCAGGCGGTTCGGCGCCTCGTCGTGCAGTTCTTCGGCTCCAAGGCCACGGCGGTGGTCACCAACGTACGCGGACCCGAGCAGGAGCTCTATCTCGCCGGCAGGAAGCTGCGCCGCATGACCTTCTTCGTGCCCCAGTCCGCGATGCTCGGCATCGGCGTCAGCATCATGACCTACGCCGGACAGATCGAGATGGGGGTGATTGCCGACGCCGGCCTCGTGCCGGATCCGCTCGAGGTGACACACGGCATCACCGAGGAGTTGCGCCAGCTCATCAAGCGCTGACGTCGCGCCAGCCCGCGCCTTGCTTTCGAATGCGTGCGGCAGGCCAATGGGGCGCCCTGTGCGAACACCGATGACGGCGTGAGCGTCGCGTAGAGTGACACCGACATGGCCCATGTATCGGTAATCGGCCACGACAGGGATGACCGCGCCTGATGCGCATGGGCGCTGAGCCTTCCGGGGCGACCGGGTCCACGCTGACCCATCTCGAAGGCGGGCTCAGTCGCGTCACCTATCCCGCCGACGAGCTTGTGACCACGGATCCGGTCGACGGCCGTCCGCTGCTCGCCCGCTACGACCTCGAGCACGCTGCGAGGACTCTGAACCCCGCGCAGCGCGACGACAGCAGACCTGCACGCGGGTTGTGGCGATGGCACGAAATCCTTCCGGTGCGTGACTGGTCGAACGTCGTGACGCTCGGCGAGGGCTCGACACCGTTGCTGGAGGCGTCGCGACTGGGGCGCGCGTACGGGATCGCACGGCTCCTCGTGAAGGCTGAGAGCCTGAATCCGACCGGGTCGTTCAAGGCACGCGGCATGACGGTCGCCGCGAGTTGCGCGAAGGAGCTTGGCGCCACACGCTTCGTGATGCCGTCGGCGGGGAATGCCGGTGGCGCGCTCGCTGCCTACGCGAGCGTGGCGGGCCTGCAGGCCACCGTGGTGATGCCGAGTGACGCACCGGTGGTGAACCAGGTCGAGGTCGCGGCCTGCGGCGCCGATCTCATCCTCGTGGACGGTCTCATCTCGGACTGCGGGCGGTTGACGGCGCGGATCGCCGAGCGCACCGGGGCTTTCAATCTCAGCACGCTGAAAGAGCCATACCGCGTCGAGGGGAAGAAGACGATGGGGATCGAGCTCGCGGAGGATCTCGGCTGGTCGCTCCCCGATGTGATCGTCTACCCGATGGGCGGTGGAACCGGGCTCATCGGCATGTGGAAGGCCTTCGCCGAGCTCGAGACGATGGGCCTCATCGGGAATGCACGACCGCGGATGGTCGGTGTGCAGGTCGAGGGATGCGCGCCGTTGGTGCGCGCCTTCCTCGAGGGCAAGCAGTTCGCCGAGCCGTGGGAGGACGCGTCGACGGAGGCAGCGGGGTTGCGCGTGCCGAGCACCGTCGGCGACTTCCTCATCCTCGACGCGATCCATGCATCGGCTGGCACCGCGATCGCTGTGCCCGAGACCGCCCTTGCGACGACGCAGGAGTTCGCGGCGCGTCACGGCGCCGGATTCCCGAGCCTCGAGTTGGCCGCGGTCTTCGCGGCGTTGCCGGAGCTGCGCGATCGGGGCGCCATCGGGCCGGGCGACACGGTGGTCGCGTTCGACACCGGTGCCGGGTTCAAGTCAACGCTGCCGGCGCTGCCGCCTCGACGGACCGTGAGCGCGAACGACGCAGACTGGGAGCCGTTGCTCAGCGGCCTCACGCCCGCCTGAGCTACGCCAACCTCGTCCATGCAACAAGGTCGTCGGCCGGCATGGTGTTGATGACCATTTCGGCCGAAACACCGCACTCGACAGCCCGCTCGCACCCACGGAGCTGCCATTCGAGCTGACCCGGCGCATGAGCGTCGGTATCGATGGCAACCCGGCATCCGGTCTCGACGGCGAGTTTCAGCAGGCGTCGCGGGGGATCGAGCCGCTCCGGTCGTGCGTTGACCTCGACCGCGACGCGGTGGTCGCGGCATGCGGCGAACACGGCAACCGCGTCGAACTCCGACTCGGGCCGCCCACGCCCGACGACCATCCGCCCGGTGCAGTGACCGAGGACGTCCATGTGCGGGTTGCCGATGGCGGTGAGCATCCGCGGCGTCATGTCCGCTTTCGGCATGCGCAGCTTGGAATGCACGCTTGCCACCACGACATCGAGTTGCGCGAGCAGGTCCGGCTCCTGGTCGAGGGAGCCGTCCTCGAGGATGTCGACCTCGATGCCGGTGAGGATGCGAAACGGCGTGAGGCGTTCGTTGATGCCACGCACCACCTCGAGTTGCTCACGGAGCCGCTCCACGCTCAGACCGCGCGCCACCGTGAGCCGCGGCGAGTGATCCGTGAGGACCATGTAGTCGTGACCGAGGTCGATGGCGGCCCGGGCCATCTCCTGGATGGGACTGCCACCGTCCGACCAGTCCGAGTGCACGTGGCAGTCACCGCGCAGCGCTCGACGCAGCGCAAGCGCGCTGTCCGGAATCGGCGCCGCTTCGGTCTCGAGATGCTGCAGGTACTCGGGTGTCACCCCCGCGACCGCCTCCTCGATGACCTGCGCCGTCACGGGTCCGATCCCGGGGAGACCGCTCAGCGTGCGGCGCCTGCTCCGCGCCTCGAGCTCCGCATCGGAAAGGCCGCGAACGACGGCGGCTGCATTGCGAAAGGCGCGCACGCGGTATGTGGGTTCGAGCTCGCGTTCGAGGATGTATGCGATGCGCTCGAGCGCAGCGATGGCGTTTTGGCGGCTCGTCAACTTCGCTTGTCTGAGGTGTTCCGCAGGGCTGGTCCGTCGCGTGGGAAGGCTTAGCGGCGCGTGCCTCTGGCAGTCTGCGCGATGACGCTTGCAGGCGGCGCGGAGTCCGCGGCGATGGCGTCGGCGTGCGGTGTTCCGAACGTCAGCGTCAGCGGCATCTCGCCCGCCCACACGGGCAGCTTCCGGTCCGGTGCGCTGTCGCTCGGTGGGCCGGTGCGGACCTTGGTCGAGAGGTGGTCGAGGGGCAGTTGCAGCACTAGCGTCGTGGCCATCTCCTTGCGGTTGGGCCGGCGCGCCTCCGCCCAGCGCCCGGGGAGCACGTGCTCCACGAGGCAGCGCATGGCTTCGAGCTTGCCCTCCGGGTCGACGATCTCCGTGGCCCGCCCGGCGATCACGACCGATCGGTAGTTCATGGAATGCGAGAACACGGAGCGGGCGAGCACAAGGCCGTCGAGCAGCGTGACCGTCACCGACACGTCGATGCCGCCGGCAAGACCGCGCAGCATCCGGCTCGCCGGCGAGCCGTGCAGATAGAGGAGCTCGCCGTCGCGTGCGTACATCGTCGGGATGACCCAGGGACGCCCATCGGCAACGAACCCGACGTGGCAGATCAGCCCCTCGTCAAGGATGGCAAAGGCCGTGTCGCGGTCCGGCGTCGTGCGCTCGGGATGGCGCTGAATCTTCAGAGCCTGACTGAGATCATCGAACATGATCGTTTGTACCACTACGAAATATCTAACGTTGCAGCACAAGCATAGCAAGGAGCCTCACGAGGGGCTCGATGGCCGCGCGGCTCATCTTCGACCGGCTCGAGATGTCCGAAGTATCCATAGGCGGCCCGAAGAGGCGAAAAGGGGGACGGCGACGCCCAGCGCGGGGGTCACGCACGAGGGCGTCGCCGTCAGGAAGGGATATGGGTTTCTCGGAAGGACTCGATCGTCGCTCGGAACGACGGCGCGCGATCGCACGTTCGCCGCCCGATTGCGTCACAAAACGTCGAACCGGGTCACCCCGGTCCCTCTGAGGGTCAGCTCGGCGGTGCCGGCTTCTTCGCTCCGTAGGCGACCTCGAATCCGTTCCCCGCCGTGCTCGGATTCGACGAGGTCGAGACGTGCTTGCCGCCCTGCACCATCACGATCCGTGCAGCGCCGGAGAGCGGCGTTGCCTAAGTCTGCGGCGGATCGTCGTTCGCGCGATTCCGCGACCGCATTGCGGCCTCGTAGACATCGAGCGCATGGCTGATCTGGCGCTCCTTCGCCGCAGGGATGACCTCGACCAGCACCACGATGACGATGCCGGTCCAGAGCGCCCACCCGAGCGTGTACAGCAAATCCGCCAGCACTCCGATCGGCTCCCCGGTCACCGACGTCTTGAGCAGGAATCCGGTGACGTGCGCGGCCAGGCCGACCACAAGGCCAGACCACAGGATCCGGTTCCGGAAGCGCCGGTCGACGACACTCTTGCGCAGGTCGGTGAGATGGGCACCCATCCACTCCAGCTCATCGTCACTGAACCGACGACCGCTCTCAGGGTCCACGACTCCGGTCATGGTCGATCCTCCTGATAGATCCATCTCGCCGAGCGTACCGCACGGCTCCCTGAGCCTTGCCGGTCGGTCGGGCTCGGTTCACGAGCACACGTGCCGCCAACGGTGTCAGGACGAGGCGTGACCCACCACCGTCGTCTCGACGAAGGCGCGGATCGCCTCGAGGAGTTGCTGGGGCGTCTCGATCTGCGGGACATGGCCCGTATCCGGCAGCACCTCGAACCGAGCGCCCGGGATCGCCGCCGCAAAGGCTCGTCCGTACTCCGTGTCGACGATCCGATCGCTGTCTCCCCAGAGCACCAGGGTCGGCGCCGTCACTGCGTCGAGGCGGTCACTGAGCGTCGGGTCGAGCATTGCGGTGCCCGCGTACACGGCGAGCGCGGCGCGGTTCCCGGCCATGGCCTCGCGTTGGGCGGCGGGCATCGCCGAGGCGTCGATCCGGAACGAATCGGGGTCGTGATAGCTCAGCTCTGCCACCTGATCCATCGTCAGCGAGAAGAAATCGGCGACCGGGTGGCCCGGCACCTCGATGCCGACCGCGTCGACGAGCACGACCCTGCTCACCCGCGGCGACCCGGCGATCGCCATCTCGGCGGTGATCCACCCGCCGACCGAGTTGCCGATCAGGATGACGTCGTGCAGGTCGAGCGCATCGAGCAATGCGTTGTAGACCGCGGCCAGTCCGCCCGGGGAGCGGAGCGCCTCGGGATGCGGGGTACCGCCGAAGCCCGGATGCGTCGGGGTGATCACCCGGAGGTGGGCCGTCTCCACGAGGAGGTCGGCAAACCCGGCGACCGACAGCGGGCCCGCGCCGCCATGGAGGAGCAGGAACGGCCGCCCCCCGCCACGTTCCGTGACGGTGACATCAACCTGGCCGATGCCCTCGACCGTGAGGTGCTGGATGGTGGTGGTACTCATGCGATCCGTGCTCCATGGGGGCGGCGCCCGTTGATGACGACTGGTGGTCAGTCAGTTTATACAAGCATACTGAGAAAAGCAAGCTTATACAAAGAGGCTGATCTCCACTGGTAGACTGAGGCCGTGACGCGACCTCTCCAGCAGGTGGGCCTGTCGGTCAAACGGCTCCAGATGCGGCATCACCGAGCGCTCAACGCCGAGCTTGCCTCGCTCGACATCACGCTGGTCCAGTGGGACGCGCTGCGGCACCTCGACGAGAACCCCACGGCCTCGCTGCACGACCTCGCGCAGCTGACGTTTCAGACCGACCAGTCGTTCGGCGCACTGGCCGGCCGCCTGATCGAGCGCGGGCTCATCGAACGGGTCCCCGGCCCCGGCCGCGCCGTGCACCACCGGCTCACCGAGAAGGGTCTCGCTCTGCGGCGGGCGGGGGACGAGATCGTGGAGAGCGTGGTCGCGCGCTCGTTTGCCGCGCTCACGCCTGCCGAGCTGCAGACGTTCGACACCCTGCTCATCCGCCTGCTCAGCTCATCGATGAGCGAGGAGCCGCCGGGATAGAGGAGCCGGCGGCTGAAACCAGCCGGCATGCCACTACCATGGTGTGCATGGCGGACGCGCAAACCCGAGTCACCGAGCTCACCCGCGAGGAGTCCATCCACCTGCTGCAGGACAAGTCCTTCGTGGGACGCGTGGGATTCATGAGCGCGGGACAGATCGTGGTCCTGCCCGTGAACTACCTGGCCGAGGACGACGCGATCTTCTTCTGCACCGCAGATGGAACCAAGCTCAGCGTGTTGAGCGGCGGAGCGGCGGTCGCCTTCGAGGTCGACGCCAGCCAGCCCATGTACCACAGCGGGTGGAGCGTCCTCGTGAACGGCACCGCGCACGAGGTCACCGATCCGGACGAGCTCGAACGCCTGCGGCGCGGACCCTTGAAGTCGTGGGCGATCACCAAAGCCCAGCACTGGGTTCGGATCACGATCGACTCGATCTCCGGACGGCAGATCCCCAGCTTCTGATCCGAGGTCGGTGCGGAGCGGCCGATCTCACGCGACCGGCGTTCCCTCCGGCTTGGGCACCGCCGCGGCCCCGTTCGAGTCAACAGGCGCCCCGTCCGCCAGCGCCTTCGGTGCGGCTTCCAGCCCTGTCACCTCCAGGATCGCGTCCTCGCCAAGCGTGTCGTGCTCGAGCAGCGCGTGCGCGAGTGCATCGAGCTTGTCCCGATGCGTGGTCAGCATCGACATCGCCTGCGCGAGACACTCGTCGGCGATGCGCTTCACCTCCTCGTCGATGAGCGCGCCCGTCTCCTCGCTGTACGGCTTGGTCACCGTGAGCGATTGCCCGGTCCCCTCGCCGTCGTCGGTGAAATTGAGGGTGCCGACCTTGGGACTCATGCCCCACCGCGTCACCATCTGGCGCGCGATCGCGGTGACCGTGCGAAGGTCGCTCTCCGCGCCCGTGGTGATGACGCCGTACACGAGCTGCTCCGCAGCGCGCCCGCCCAGCGCGCCGGTGATCCGACCCCGGAGGTAATCCTCGCCGTAGTTGAAACGATCATCGACCGGCGTCTGCACGGTCACCCCGAGCGCCTGACCGCGCGGAATGATCGACACCCGGCGCACCGGGTCGGCACCCGGCATCAACAACCCCAGCAACGCGTGTCCGGACTCGTGGTACGCGATCCGCTCGCGGTCCAACTGGCTCAACGACAGCTTGCGCTCCGATCCCAGCTCCACCTTCTCGAGCGCGTTGGCGAAATCGCCCTGGGTCACTGTCGACGCGTCGCGACGGGCCGCGGCGAGCGCCGCCTCGTTCGCCAGGTTGCGCAGATCGGCGCCCACCATCCCCGCGGTCTGCGACGCGATGGCGTTGAGATCGACATCAGTCGCAAGGGGAATATGCCGGGTATGGATGCGCAGAATCTCGGCACGGCCTCGCCGGTCGGGGAACGGCACGGTCACGCGCCTGTCGAACCGCCCGGGCCGCAGCAGCGCCGCGTCGAGCACGTCGGCTCGGTTGGTGGCCGCAAGCACGATCACGCCCTCATGGGGATCGAAGCCGTCCATCTCCGTGAGGATCTGATTGAGCGTCTGCTCCTGCTCCTCGTTGCCACCGAGTCGCAGCCCGGCCGAGCGCGACCGGCCGATGGCATCGAGCTCATCGATGAAGATGATCGCCGGTTCCGCCGCGCGCGCCTTCTGAAAGAGATCGCGCACACGCGAGGCCCCGACGCCGACGATCGCCTCGATGAACTCGGATGCCGAGATCGAGAAGAACGGCACGCCCGCCTCGCCGGCCACGGCGCGCGCGAGAAGCGTCTTGCCGGTGCCGGGCGCGCCGATGAGCAGCACACCTTTTGGCACCGTCCCGCCGAGCTTCTCGTACTTCGCCGGCTGCTTCAGGAAATCGACAATCTCGACCAATTCTGCCTTCACCTCGTCGATGCCGGCGACGTCGGCGAAGGTGACCTTCGGCTGGTTCGCGCTCTGGTCTGCGTTGTAAAGGCGCGCACCGCTCTGCCCGAAGCGCCCGAGGAGGCCGCCCGCCCCGCCGCCGGCGAGCGCCGACGCACTCCGCCGCATCAGGTAGATGAAGCCGAACACCAGGAGCAGCGTCGGCCCGAAGCTGAAGAGCAGCGTCTCCCAGAGCGGCGTCGGCGGGTTGGTCGGCTCCGCGAGGATGCTGACCTTCTGCTTGATGAGCTCCGCCTCGAGATTGTCGTTGGCGAATGACGGCCGCTCGGTGGCGAAGTTCGTTGCCTTCGGTTGCCCCGCCCCGGCGTTGATCGCCGTTCTCGTCACCCCCGTGATCGAGTTGCCGGTCGCGGTGATGTTCACCACGTTGCCGGCGTCGACCTGCGCGATGAAGACGTCGTAGGGGATCGTCACCGACGCCGGCGTGCTCGCCGCCTGGATGATCGCCGAGATGATGATGTTCACCAGCAGCAGTCCGCCGAAGATCAGCCAGAAGCGGCCCCAGCGGATCGGGTTGTAGCCCGGAACGCCGGGACCCTTCTGCCCAGGCCGGGCAGGCTGCCCGGGACGCGCGGGCTGCTGCTGCCCGGCGCGTGGATCGGTGACCATCGCTCAAGCCTAGCGGAGCACAGGACGCGTGCACTACGATGGGCCGACTATGGCTGTGGTGGAATCCGCCGCCACTGGTGCGGCGGTGTCGCGCCCATTCGCAGGAAAGGTGGCGATCGTCACCGGCGGCACCAGAGGCATTGGCGCAGCGATCACTGTTGAGCTTGCGCGTCTTGGCGCACACGTGGCGGCGGGCTTCAATCGCGACGGCGAGTCCGCGACCAGGGTGCGTGACGAGCTCATGGCGCAGGGCGATTCGATCTCCATCCATCAGGGCAACGTCGGCGAGCCTGAGGATTGCAATCGGGTTGTCGCCGAGGTGCTCGCGGACCAGGGCCGCGTCGACTTCCTCGTGAACAACGCGGGCATCACCATTGACAAGACCGTGCGCAAGATGAGCATTCACGACTGGCAGGATGTGATGCGCATCAACGTCTCGGGCGCGTTCTTCATGGTGAAGGCCGTGCTCGACCACATGCTCGAGCGCGGAAGCGGACGCATCATCAACGTCAGCTCGGTCATCGGGCAGACCGGCAACATCGGGCAGGCCAACTACGCGGCATCGAAGGCAGCCATGCTCGGATTGACTCAGAGCCTCGCGCTGGAGACGGCGCGCAAGGGCATCACGGTGAACTGCGTCGCGCCGGGATTCATCGAGACGGAGATGGTCGCGGCGATCCCGCAGCCGATTCTCGACGGCATCATCGAGAGGGTCCCGTTGCGCCGCCTGGGCAGACCCGACGAGGTCGCTCGCGTCGTCAGGTTTCTCCTCGAAGATGAGTCGTCCTACATCACCGGCGCGATCTACACGGTGAACGGCGGCATGTTCACGTGATCCTCCGGTGATCGAGGACGCCACCGAGGACCAGGCATATACGGCGCTGCTCGCCGCCGTCGATCAGAGCGATTTCACGGGTGCGCTGCGCGCCGTCTTCGTCAACGACGCGATGCGCCGGCCGCTGCACTACGCACGGGCCGCCCTGGATCTCTCGCTGCAGCACGCCGGGATCGGACTGCGCACGATGGGCCGACTGTTCGGCCGCGCCGGCGATGACAAGCTCGCGCCGGGCGACGCCCGGTTCGCTGACCGTGCCTGGCAGCTGAACCCCCTGTTCCGGGCGGCGGCCGAGAGCTATCTCGAGACGGTTCGCTGGGTCGACGAGCTCATCGAGACTGCGCACGTCTCCTCGCTCCAGCGCAACAAGGCGCGATTCGCGGTGGGGATGATGCTCGACGCCGCATCGCCGACGAACCTTCCGTGGGCGAACCCCGCTGTGTGGAAGGAGGCGTTCGACACCGGCGGTCAAAGCCTCGTTGCAGGGACCGGGAATTTCGTCGATGACGTGATGCACAACGGGGGCCGGCCGCGTCAGGTGGACACGACGCACTTCACCGTTGGCAAGAACCTCGCGGCAACGCCGTGCCGCGTCGTGATGCGCAACGAGCTCATCGAGCTCCTCATGTACGAGCCGCAGACCGAGCGTGTGCATGCGCAGCCGATCATCTGCAGCCCGCCCTGGATCAACAAGTACTACATCATGGATCTCGCGCCGGGGCGGTCCTTCATCGAGTACGCGGTGCAGCACGGTTTCACCGTGTTCTGCATCAGCTACCGAAATCCCGATGAGTTGATGCGCGCGGTCAGCTGGGATGACTACCTGCGCCTGGGATTGATGGCCGCGCTCGATGAGGTCAGTGCGATCACAGGCTCCCCGGTGGTGAACATCGTCGGGTTGTGCCTCGGCGGGACCATGTCGACGATCGGCCTCGCGCATCTCGCGGCGAAGGGCGAGTCCAAGCGCGTCGGCTGGATGACCGTCACCAATACTTTGGTCGACTTCAGCGTTCCCGGCACGCTCGGCGTGTTCGCGGACCGGGCGAGCGTGGCCCGGCTCGAGAAGAGCATCCAGAAGCGCGGCTTCCTGGAGGCGTCGACGATGGCGCAGACCTTCGACTGGCTGCGCGGCAACGACCTGGTCTGGTCGTACGTCGTCAACAACTGGTACCTGGGCAAGACGCCGCCTCCGTTCGATCTACTCGCCTGGAACGGCGACAGCACGAACATGCCGGCCGCGATGCACACGCAGTATCTGCGCGCCTGCTACGTCGACAACCTGCTCATTCGCCCCGGCGAGTTCCATATCGGCGGGACGGCGATCGATCTGCGAAAGATCAAGCAGCCGCTGTACGTGCTCGGCGCGGAGAACGACCACATCGCGCCGTGGAAGGGCTCTTTTCTGTTGAGCCGGCATGTTGGCGGCGAGGTTCGCTACACCCTGACGACGAGCGGGCACGTCGCCGGCATCGTCAATCCTCCGGGCAATGCCAAGGCGGCGTACTGGACGCAGCCGCGGGTGGAGCGGAATGTCGATCCGGACACCTGGCGTCAGGCGGCGGAGCGTGTCCAGGGCAGCTGGTGGGATGACTGGGTTGCCTGGGCCGGTGCGCGTTCGGGCGCCATGGTGGCGCCGCCGAAGATGCCGCGTGGAGAGCCCGGGCCGGGGAAGTACGTGGTCGGCGAGGAGGGCCGGCCGTTCGGATCCCATGCGCCGGAGGGTCGAGCAAAGGGCACGCGGGCGACGGCCCACTCGAACGGGTCCAACGGCGCGCGGCCGGCGACCCGGGCAGGGAGGTCGCGCACCTAGCGCTTCGGCGATCTCGCCTTCGGGCTCCGGGCAGGCCGCGTGGACTTCGGTCGCGGACGCGACGGCGCCGGCTGGGCCCCGACGAGACCCTGGTAGACCTGGATCAACGCCTGCTTGCCCTCCGGGGTGAGGCGTGGATCCACGCGGATCGCATCCTCGACGCTCAACTGTGGACGCTCGAGCGAATCGTCCAGCAGGCCGGCCTCGCGATAGAGGGTCTCCGCTGACATGTCGAGTGCATCCGCGATCCCTTTGAGCACGTGCGCGGATGGTTTGTAGACGCCGCGCTCGATCTGGCTCAGGTAGGGATTGGAGACTTTGGCCATCCCCGCAAGCTGGCGCATCGAGAGTGACATCAGCTCGCGCTGAGAGCGGATGAAGTCGCCCACGGACCTGAACGGGGGAGCGGGTGCCGGCATGGTCGGAATCGTACTGCTTGGCAGACCAAGTGGCAGCATGGTTGACAAAAGCAGCGAGCGCTTGGTAAACTAAGCACAGCGACAGACAACCGGTCACCCAAGGAGACCACACCATGACCGACTACGAGAGCTACATCAACCAGCTGCAGAAGCAGTTTCTCACCGCCATGCACACCCTCGGCGAGACCCAGGCCAAGCTGATCGAGGCAGTCCGCGCCGTGCCGACGCCGGAGATCGGCCGTCCGAACCCCTCCGAGTTCGTCGAGAAGTCCTTCGACTTCGTCACCCAGGTCCTCGACACCCAGAAGGACGTGACCCTTCGGCTGATCAAGGCCGCCGGCGTGACCCCGGCCAAGACAGGCGCCAAGCAGGCCGCCTGATCCCCGCGGTCGGGACGACCGGCCGTTCGCGAACCTCACAGATGCCGGAGCACTTGCTCCGGCATTTTCGTGTCCTCCAGACCGCGCTCCCGCTACTCTGACGGCTCCGGATCTGGAGGTGCAGCGATGTCGTTCGTGACGCGAGGATTCAAGGGGCGGCCGCGCGATCGCACGGTGAGCGATCGCCTCCCTCCGGGTCAGTACCTGGAGCGCGGGTTCCCGGTGCTCTCGACCGGCCCGACACCGCACACGCCCCTTTCCGAGTGGACGTTCTCGATCACCGGCGAGGTGGACGACACGAAGCGCTGGACGTGGAAGGAGTTCCTGGATCTGCCGAGCGAGTCGATCACGCGTGACATCCACTGCGTGACCAAGTGGTCGAAGTTCGACACGACGTGGCAGGGTGTCTCCGTCGACACATTGCTGGAGCACGTCGACTCCGCTGCCGACTACGCGATGGCGTTCTGCGACGGGGGATACACGACGAACCTGCCCCTCGAGGACCTGACCGGCGGCAGGGCGTGGGTGGCATTCGCGTTCGACGGACAACCGCTCGACCCCGAGCACGGTGGTCCCGCGCGACTCCTCGTGCCGCACCTGTACTTCTGGAAGAGCGCGAAGTGGGTGCGCGGCCTGCAGCTCATGAACGACGACGCCCCGGGATTCTGGGAGACATACGGCTACCACATGTATGGTGATCCTTGGCTGGAGCAGCGCTACAGCGGCGACTGAGCTGGCGCACCGGTGTCGTCGCGGAGCTCAACGACGAGACCGCGCGCGTCCGCAGCATCGTCATGACCGTGCCCGACTGGCCGGGGCATCGCGCCGGCCAGCACGTTGACGTGCGCCTGACGGCGGACGACGGCTACCAGGCGCAGCGGAGCTACTCGATCGCATCGCCTCCCGATGCCGTCGACCGGGTCACCGTGACCGTCGAGCGCATCGACGACGGTGAGGTTTCGCCGTTTCTCACCGGCGAGCTCCGGGTCGGTGACCGGATCGAGCTCCGCGGGCCGATCGGCGGCTACTTCGTGTGGGAGGTCGCCGACGGCGGGCCGTTGCTGCTGATCGCCGGTGGTTCGGGTGTGTGCCCGCTCATGGCGATGCTGCGGCACCGGGCCGCACAGCGCAGCACGGTCCCGTCGCGTCTGCTCTACTCGGCTCGATCGCTCGACGACGTGATCTACCGAGACGAGATCGATCGTCTCGCGGCCGCGGGCTCGGGGCTCGAGGTCGGATACACGCTCACGCGATCCCGGCCACCCGGCTGGCCGGGATATCGCCGGCGAATCGACTCGCCGATGCTCGGCGAGTTCGCGTGGACGCCGGAGCAGCAGCCGTTGACCTTCATCTGCGGACCGACCCCGCTCGTCGAGTTGGCCGCGGAGGCGCTCGTGCAACTCGGCCACGATGCGGCGCGGATCAAGACCGAGCGATTCGGACCCACGGGAGGTTGAGATGAGCATGGACGGGACGGAGTTGAAGCTCGACGGCAACGCCATGGCCGGTCTGCTCGCGGAACTCTTTGTCGACGACATCACCGATGCTCGCGGCGCATGCGCATCCTGCGGATCCGTGGCGGACATCGGCGAGGAGCACGTCTACATGTACCCGCACTCGCCGGGAGCGGTGCTTCGCTGCGCCGGATGCGAGAGCGTCCTGATGGTCGTGGTGCGCACGCGGAGTCATCTTCGATTCGCGTTGCAGGGCCTCGCCTGGCTGGAGGTGGCGCAACCCGGCGCAACGGCGTGATCGTGGCGCGACTGGCCGCCATGAGCACCGACACAGACTTCGGCGGTTGACGGGTGGGGAGTCTGTCGACGCCGGTTGTCCTCGGCATCGCGATTGTCGCGCTCCTCGCGACGTTGGGCGCCAGCGAGGTCCTGGTCCGTGGTGTCGGTCGTCTGGCACGCAACCTCGGACTGTTGGGCGGTCTCGTCGGATTGATCGTTGCCCTCTGCGCGGACTCACCGGAGATCTCGTCATCGGTGGCGGCGATCGCCAACGGATCCGGGGCGACGGCCGCCGGCGTGGTCTTCGGCTCCAACATCTTCAACCTCGCCGTGCTGCTCGGCGGAGCGGCGCTCGCGCGAGGTGAGGTGCGCATCCATCGATCGGTGGTGATGCTCGACGCCGGCGCCGCGATCGCGGTGACCCTGGCCGTCGGCGGCGCGGTCCTCGGATGGATTCCGGTGTTCCTGGGATGGCTCCTGATGCTGGTGGCCTTCGTCCCGTATGTCCTGTTTCTCATGCTCCGCCCGCACACCGTCGCGCGGCTCCCCCTCCCGCCGCGTGTCCATGAGCTGCTCGCTGCGGCGTCGAGCGAGGCGAGTATGGAGGGAGACGCGATCGAGGCCGAGCTGGAGGAATTCGGGGGTGTCATCGCCCCACCACACTCCTGGCGGCCGGTGCTGCTCATGGCGCCGAGCCTCGCGATCATCGTGCTCGGTGCGACGCTCGTGGTGCAGAGCTCACTCGTCCTCGGGGGGCGATGGGGTGTCCCCACGGTTCTGATCGGTGTCACTGCGCTTGCGGCCGCGACGAGCCTGCCGAATGCCTACGCGGCGATCCGTCTCGCCGTGGGTGGCCACGGCGCCGCCCTCGTGAGCGCGACGTTCAACAGCAACACGCTCAACCTGGTCGCGGGTATCGCCGTTCCACTGGTCCTTGTCCCGAAGCTCGGCGCGGCGGTTCCCCCCGGATACATCGCCTGGCTGCTCGGGATGAGCGCTCTCGCGGTCGCGCTCGTCGTCCGGCGGCTGACGAGGGTGGGGGCCATCGTGTTGCTCGCGGCATACGTGCTGTTCGTCGCCTACGCGGTGGTGACGGCGTAGCCGGCCGAGAGCGGAGGCGCGGCCCGCTGCGCCACCATCTCGGGCATGAGCGAGACGAGCTTTCCCAGGCAGCAGGCACGGACGCGACACTTCTCCCTGGGGACACCCAGAAACTTCGTCATCGCAGGCGATGGGAGCCGGGTCGCGTTCCTGCGCTCACGTGGTGGCGATGATCCGTCCACCTGCCTCTGGGCGCTCGATGTCGCGGATGGGGCGGAACGGCTCGTGGTCAATCCCGGACTGATCGGCGACGGCAGCGGCGAGGTTCCCCCGGAGGAGCGCGCGCGGCGTGAGCGCGCCCGCGAAGCCTCGAGCGGGATCGTCCGATTCTCTGCTGACCTCGCGCTGCGACGCGTTGCGTTCGACCTCACCGGCCGCCTGTTCGTCGTCGACCTCGGCACCGACGACGTCACAGAGCTGGCGACCGGCGTCGCCATCGACCCGCAGATGGACCCGACCGGCGCTCACGTCGCGTACGTGGAGCGAGGCGAGCTGCACGTGATCGGCGTCGATGGTTCGGCCGAGCGCATCCTCGCCAGTCCGGAGAGCGAGCACGTCACGTACGGCTCCGCGGAGTTCGTCGCAGCTGAGGAGATGGGGCGGCAGAAAGGATGCTGGTGGTCGCCCGACGGGTCACGCCTGCTCGTGGCACGAGTCGACGTGTCGCGCGTTCGTCGTTGGTACATCTCGGACCCGGCCAATCCCGAGCGGCGTCCGGTCGATGTCGCGTATCCCCAGGCCGGCACCGACAACGCGGAGGTCTCGCTGCACGTCATCCGTCTCGACGGCACGTCGACACCGGTGCGGTGGGATGCAGCTGCGTTCGAGTACGTGACGACCTGTGACTGGTCCGAGCATGGCCTGCTCGTCGTCGTGCAGAGCCGCGATCAGCGCACCATGCGGATCCTCGAGGTGAACCCCGACACCGGCCAGACGTCGGTGCTGCGCGAGGATCACGACGACGATTGGGTGGATATCGTGCACGGCGTCCCTGCGCATCTCTCGGACGGAACGCTTGTCTGGACGGTGGACCGCGACGGCGCGAAGCGGCTCGTCGTCGGCGGGGAGGCCGTGACGCCCGTGACCATCGAGGTCCGCGATGTCATGGACGTCGACGGCGACGTGGTGGTGTTCGGCGCGTCGGTGGAGCGGACCGAGATCCGCGTCTACACGTGGTCACGCGCCGAGGGAGTCCGGCGTGCCTATCCCGATCTCACGACCGGCGGCGTCTGCCGAGCGCGTCGCGCCGGTGGGACGACCGTGCTCGTGCGTCGCGGGCTCGATTTCGCCGGCATTCGCGTGACAGTCCATCGCGAGGATCGCGAGGTCGCGACGATCGAGTTGTATGCCGAGACCCCGTCCATCTCGCTCAATGTTCGTCTCGTGACGGTGGGGGACCGCTCATTGCGCGCGGCCGTGCTCTTTCCGCATGGGCACACGCCCGGCAGCGGACCGTTGCCGGTGCTGCTCGATCCGTACGGTGGGCCGGGGCATCAGAAGGTGATGGCCTCGTCCGGCGGATTCCTCGAGTCGCAGTGGTTCGCCGACCAGGGCTTCGCGGTGCTCGTCGTCGACGGCCGCGGCACGCCAGGCGGCGGACACGCGTGGGAGCGTTCGATCCGGGGCGACGTCGCGACCCCGGTGCTCGAGGACCAGGTCGATGCACTCACTGCCGCTGCGACGCTGTTTCCGGACTTCGATCTCTCGCGAGTTGCGATTCGCGGATGGTCATACGGTGGCTACCTCGCGGCGCTCGCGGTGCTCCGCCAGCCGGACGTCTTCCATGTGGCGGTGGCCGGTGCGCCGGTGAGCGACGACGCGCTGTACGACACCCACTACACGGAGCGCTACCTCGGCACGCCGGACGAGGAGCCCGCCAACTACGAACAGGTGTCGCTGCTCAAGGACGCTGCCAACCTGCGCAGGCCGTTGATGCTCATCCATGGGCTCAGCGATGACAACGTCGTGGTGGCGCACACGCTGCGCCTGTCGGCCGCGTTGCTCGCCGCCGGGCGCATGCACACCGTGCTCCCCCTGACAGGCGCGACCCACATGGCAAACGACCCGGCGATCGCAGAGAATCTGCTGCTCCTCGAGCTTGAGTTCATCCGTCGTGAGCTCGGTATCCCGACCGGTCGCGACTGAGGGAAACGGCATATGTGCGCTGGTGATTCCGGACCCGTCGAGGAGAGCGCAGTCCCGTCGCTCGACACGGCGGGCCCGGTCGATCACCCCATCCACCTGGAACCGGTTGACGCGGTGCACATCACGATCCTCATGGACAACACCAGCGACATGCTGCTCGTGACCCAAGGGCCCGCGCGGCGTGTCGGGCTCGCCTCACCGCCCGACAACGCGCCGACGATGCCCGCCGCGTTCATCGACGGGGGCCGCGTCGTCGACCCGTTGCGGGCCGAGCATGGATTCTCGGCGTTCGTGACCGTGGTGCATGGAATGAGCCGTCGCAACATCATCTTCGACACCGGCCTGAGCCCTGACGGCATGGTCGAGAACATGCGGCGCCTGGGCATCGATCCCGGCGACGCGGAGACCGTGGTCCTCAGCCACGGTCACTTCGACCACACGACGGGACTCGACGGGTTCGTGCAGGCGGTCGGACGGCGGAATGTCCCGGTCGTCATCCATCCGGAGTTCTGGTCCCGTCGCCGCCTCGCCCTTCCGGGTCGCGAGCCGTTCGAGATGCCCACGACGAGCCGGCGCGCGATGGTCGATGCCGGCTTCGACATCATCGAGGACCGTCGACCCTCGTTCCTGCTCGGCGGGTCGGTGCTCATCACCGGCGAGGTCGATCGCACCACATCGTTCGAGAAGGGTTTCGCGGTGCACCAGGCATATCGCGACGACCGCTGGGAACCCGATCCGCTCATCCTCGACGACCAGGCGCTGATCGTTCATGTTCGCGACCGGGGACTCGTGGTGCTCACGGGATGCGGCCACGCCGGCATCGTCAACATCGTCCGGTACGCGCAACGCCTGACCGGCGTGAGCGCGGTGCACGCCGTGATCGGCGGCTTTCATCTGAACGGCGCGTTGTTTGCACCGATCATCGGAGCGACGTGCGATGCGCTCGCAGCCATCGCCCCTGACGTGATCGTCCCCGCGCACTGCACGGGATTGCGCGCCGTCCGTGCTCTTGCGGACCGGCTCCCGGAGGCGTTCATCCAGAGCAGCGTGGGAACGCGCTTCGAGCTGGCAGCGGCGCCCGCCGCCACGTGAGCGCGCGCCTGCCGGTCAGGTGACGGCGATCAACGCGATGGCGACGAGTGCCATCACCGCACCGAGCGCCTGCAGTCTCGTCAGTCGCTCGTGTGTGAAGAATCTCGCGCAGAGCACGGTGAACGCGGGGTAGAACGACGTCAGGACCGCGGTGATCGACAGCAGCCCGGCGTGGGTCGCGTAGAGGTAGAGGGTGACGCCACAACCGTCGACCGCACCGCCGAACGCGACCAGGCGGCGAGCAGGCCGCTTGATGGCCAGCGACGCGCCGCTTGTCAGCCCGGCGCCGATCGCGGCGAGGCTCGACCCAAGCCTGCCGCTGACGAACGCGGTGAACCCGGCATGGCTCGCGGCATGAAAGAGGATGAAGAAGAGCCCGAAGGTGATCCCCGCGAACAGCGCGAGCACGACGGCCGTGCGTGGATTGGCCGCGCTCTCGCTGCCCGCCCCGGTCACGAGGACGAGCGCGACGAGCCCGATCGCGATCCCCATGAGCTGCCAGACACTCAGGTGGTCGCCACCGATGAGCCCGACCGCGACGGGGATCGCCGCCGCCACGAAGCCGGTGATCGGCGCGACGACACCGATGAGGTTGAGCGACATCGCGCGGTAGAAGGCGATGAGGCCCAAGCCGCCGACAGCGCCACCCGCAAAGGCCTGGAGCGCCGCGAGCGCATCCCAGCCGTGCGGCAGCACGAGAAACGCGACCGGCGCGGCGACGAGTCCGACGAGCTCGACGCCGACGGCGACGCTCGGCGCGCTGGTCCGCTTCCCCGCGTGACCCCCGGTGAAGTCGGCGACGCCGAGGGTGACGGCCGCCGCCATCGCGGCATAGGGGGAGAGGGACGCCATGACCGGCTGATGGTGCGGGTCGTCGGCCTTCGCGCGTCACACCGGCGGAGCGCGGGGAACTCCTGACAGACTGGCGGCGCGGACCGGCCGCCCTCGCGGCCGGCATATGGGAGAAGGCGACATGGCCAAGTATCTGATCGAGGTCTCGTACACCCTCGACGGCGTCAAGGGGCTTCTCAAGGAAGGCGGGTCAGGGCGCCGCGCCGCCGTCCAGCGCCTGATCGAGGGAGCCGGCGGGAGCGTCGAGTTGATGTACTTCGTGTTCGGACAGAGCGACGTCGTCATCATCTGCGACCTGCCGGACAACGCGACGGTGGCGGGCGTGAGCCTCGGGGTCACGGCGACGGGCGCTGCCACCCCCTCGGTGCGCGTGCTGCTGACCCCCGAGGAGATCGACGCCGCTGCCGGGAAGACTCTGGACTACCGCGCTCCGGGCAATTGACTCAAGGGAGGGCAGCGCACCTTCGCTGCCCTCCGCCCCTTGCGGATCCGCGTGAGCGATGCCCATAATTCAACGCGTGGTGAATTCGATCCAGGTGGAGGGGCTCGACGTCGTTCGCGGCCGCCAGCACGCCTTGCGCGACGTCTCGCTCACCGTGGGCGAGGGGACCGTCACCGGGCTGCTGGGGCCGAGCGGATCGGGAAAGACGACGCTCATCCGCGCGATGGTGGGGGTGCAGCGCATCACGCGCGGCGAGGTGCGCGTCCTCGGGCTCGCCGCCGGCTCTCCGGCCCTTCGGCACACCGTCGGGTATGTGACCCAGGCTGCGTCCGTCTATCGGGATCTGACGGTCCGCGAGAACCTCCGGTACTTCGCTTCAGTCATCGGCGTCACCGGGCGTCGCGTCGATGACGTGATCTCCCTGGTGGCGCTCGGTGGTGAGGCGGACGCTCGAGTTCGACCGCTTGTCGGGAGGACAGCAGTCGCGGGTCTCGCTCGCAACCGCACTGCTCGGCGAACCGAAGGTCCTGCTGCTTGACGAGCCGACGGTCGGGCTTGACCCGGTGCTCCGCGAGGACCTGTGGTCGTTGTTCCACCGGCTTGCGCGCACCGGGGTGACGCTGCTCGTGTCGAGTCACGTGATGGAGGAGGCGACCCGCTGCCAGCGCCTGCTTCTGCTGCGAGACGGACGCCTGCTCGCCGACGAGACGCCCGATGACCTTCTGCGACAGACTGGCGCGGCGGACCTGGACACGGCGTTCCTGCGCCTCGTCCAGGGACCCGGAGTGCCGTCGTGACCGCTGGCCGCACCGCCGCCACCGCTTTGCGCGTGTTGACGCAGCTCCGTCGCGACCCGCGCACCCTCGCGATGCTGCTGGTCGTGCCGCCGGTCCTCATGCTCCTGCTGCGCTACGCATTCGACAGCGACGTCGCGATCTTCGACCACATCGCGCCGATCCTCATCGCGATCTTTCCCTTCGTCCTCATGTTCGTGGTCACGTCGGTGGCGATGCTGCGCGAGCGGACGACCGGGACACTCGAACGGCTGCTGGTGATGCCGATCGCGCGGCTCGATCTGCTCGCCGGCTACGCGCTCGCGTTTGGCGCTGTCGCGATCGTTCAGGTGGCGCTGGTGCTCGCATTCGTGCTCGGAGCACTCGGCGTGAGCATCACGGGATCGATCCCGGTCCTCTGCATGTTCGCGGTCCTCGACGCGCTGCTCGGCATGGCGCTCGGTCTCTGCCTGAGCGTGCTCGCCCGAACCGAGTTCCAGGCTGTGCAGCTGCTTCCCGCGGTCGTGTTCCCTCAGCTGCTGCTCTGCGGGCTGTTCTCACCTCGCGACTCGATGGCCGGCGTTCTGCAGGGCATCGCCGACGTCTTCCCCCTCACGTACGCGGTCGACGGGGTCACGCGTGCCGCGGCCTCGAGTGCGTGGAGCGGCAGCCTCGTCATCGACGTCGCCGTGGTTGCCCTGTGCATTCCGCTCGCCCTGGCCCTGGGGGCGCTCACCCTGCAGCGTCAGACGGCGTGACGCCGCGTCGCGGCCGGCGCGTCGCCGGCGGCGATACGCGCGCCACCATCCTCGATGCGGCGCGGAAGCTGTTTGCCGAGACTGGATACAGCGCGACCACGCTTCGCGCGATCGGACGCGAGGCGGGCGTCGACCCCGCGCTCATCCTCCATCATTTCGGGTCGAAGGAAGCGCTGTTCGGGCGTGCCATGCAGTTCCCGATCGACCCGTCGGCGATTGCGGCGCTGATCGAGAACCCGGACAGGGAGGGGCTCGGTGTGCGCCTGACGATGTACTTCCTGGATCTCTGGGAGCGTGAGACGACCCGGGCATCGCTGCTGACCATGCTGCGTTCCGCGCTCACCCATGACGCCGCGGCGGAGATGCTCCGCGGCTTCATCACCGAGGCGCTCGTGGGGCGCGTGGCCGCAACCCTCGCCGCTCCCGACGCCGAGCTCCGCGCCACCCTGGTGGGCAGCCAGCTCGTCGGGCTTGCCCTGGTGCGATACCTGGTGCGGGTCGAGCCCCTGGCATCGGCGGATGCGGAAACGGTCGCAGCATGGATCGCGCCGACACTGCAGCGATATCTGGCCGGCTGACCTATTGCGCTCGCCACATACGGTGTTCGATACTTCGCGCGCGCGCCGCCCGGCGGGAGCGGCGCCACAGAACGGAGGAGGAGCGCATGAGCGGTGCGCCGGTCGTCGCTGATCAGGGAGACGCGGATGCCGCGCAACTCGCGCGCTTCGGGTACGGCCAGGAGCTGAAGCGGGTCCTCAACCTCTTCGAGAACTTCGCGGTCGCGTTCTGCTACATCTCGCCGGTCGTCGGTATCTACTCGCTGTTCGTGCTCGGCGTCGGCACCGCCGGGCCGCGATACATCTGGCTCATGCCGATCGTCGTCGTCGGTCAGCTCTTCGTCGCGTTGGTCTTCGCCGAGCTCGGCAGCCACTATCCCATCGCCGGCGCGCTCTTCCAGTGGGGCAAGAACCTGATGGGCCCGAGCTACGGCTGGTGGGTCGGCTGGATCTACGGGTGGGCGCTGATCATCACCGTCGCGTCGGTCGACACCGGGCTCGTGATCTATGCGGGGCCGTTGCTGAACAACCTGTTCCACACGACATTCGACTCCACCGACCCGAACCAGATCCTCATCTTCACGATCGTCCTGATCCTCATTCAGCTCGCGTTCAACGTCGGCGGTGTCAACTTCCTCGGCCGCATCTCGCAGATCGGCGTGTACTTCGAGATCATCGGGACCTTCGGCATCGCGATCCTGCTCGCGGTCACGGGTTTCCACCACGGGCTGGACTATCTGTTCAGCTCTCAGGGCGCGGAGAACGTCGCGAGCAACCCGCTCGGTGTCGACTTCGGCGGCAACTGGTGGCTCGGCGCGGCCTTCGTCGCGATCCTCGCGCACGTCTACATCTTCTACGGCTTCGAATCCGCGGGTGACGTGGCCGAGGAAGTCGTGCAGGCGTCGCGGCGCGTGCCGCGCGCCATCATCAGCTCGCTCCTCACCGCGGGGATCACGAGCTTCGTGCTCGTCGCCGCCCTGCTCCTCACCATCCCCGCCGGCAAGAACGGCCTTGCGCAGACCATCGCCGGCGGCGTGCCGTTCCTCATCGGGTCCAACGTCTCGGGTGAGTTCATCCAGGACCTCGCGCTCTTCGTCGTCTGCTTCGCGTTCTTCAGCTGCGGGCTCGCGATCCAGGCTGCAGCCGCGCGCGTCATCTACTCGTACAGCCGCGACCACGCGCTCCCCGCGAGCGCGACGTTCGCGCGTGTGTCACCGCGGTTCCGCACGCCGGCCAACGCGCTGATCGTCGCGGCGGTCATCCCCGCGCTGTTCGCGATCCTCGCGCGGTTCACGCCGTCGTCGAACATCTCGATCGGGTTCATCACGATCCCCGCCCACGTCAACGCGCTGTTCCTGCTCGTGTCCTTCGCGGTCTCCGGGATCTACCTCTCGTTCCTGCTTGTCGTGCTCGCCGCGCTGATCGCGCGGCTCCGGGGGTGGCAGCCGCAGGGAGCGTTCAAGCTCGGCGCCTGGGCACTCCCGGTGATGATCGCGGGAGTCGTGTGGCTCACCGCGATGCTCATCAACATCCTCATCCCGTCCGGGGTCGCGAGCCCGAGAGGGGCGCTCTTCAACTACGACTGGATCACGCTCATCGTCGTCGTGGTCATCGTCCTCATCGGCGCGGTCTACACGGTCATCGCGCACCCGGCGCGGCGGATCGAGAAGCCGGTCGAGCAGGCGAAGATCGCCTAGCGAGGTTCGGTCGAAGCCGACGTCACATCGGGCGTTCGTATTGCGGAAGGGCCTCGTGTCCGATCGCCGCCACGCCGCTCAGTTGTTCGCGTAACGGCCTCGTCATCGGTTGGGGGTGCGCTGCGTCGCAGTGGTCTTAAGACAATCGGACCACGTCAAAACGCGGCACCTTCCGAGGAGGAAAACGTGGGGATACGCAGAGGCTGGACGAGCGCGGGAGCCGGGTTGGCGCGGGTGCACTAGAGAGGACTTGCTTGACGGGGTGTCGCCGCTGAACCGCGCGCGCCCCGGGTAGAAAGGAGAGAGTCGGGGACGCCGGCGGCACACCACCGCACACGCCGGCGTCCCACTCCTCCGCGGGAATGGCGATGAGCAGGCTGAGCGCCCGGGACCCCGGGTGTGACGCGATGGCGGGAGGGTTGGTTTGATCTCCCGATGAGACGGTTTTGTTTGCCGCCCGGTTCCAATGTGTGACGTGGTCCACAGGGGAAGCGTGCCGGTCCAAGAAGGAATCTACAGGTAGCTTGAAAGCAGCAGCGATGGACAATCCGTACTCCGGCCGTGCCGCCGAGGCTCCGCGTCCCGGGGTCGCGTTGCAGCCGGTCATCGACCTCATCGACGGTGTCGATCTGGGGTACGAGGCGCTGCCGCGCCCGGAAGGAGTCGCACCCGATACGGTGATCGTCTCGGCGTTCGCGCTCGCCCAGCACACCGGCCCGGCCGTGCTCCTGGTGCCACTGCCGCGCGAGGTGCTCTCGGCGCCGGACTTCTCGGTCGCGTCCGTCGCACAGGCGATGGCGGTGAATCCCGGGGAGCTCGCATGGATCGTTCGCACCGAGATCGACGGTGAGCTCGACGAGCTCGCGATGGCGCATCTGCGCGAGCTCCGGAAGCTCGGCTACCTGCTCGCGGTCGACGGGGTCGTCCACCCGACGCTCGACGGCCGGTTGATCGCGGACCTGCGCGCCGACTTCGTCTTCCTCGACGGCAATGTTCCGGGTCGTCTCGCGGACAGCGAGGTGGCCCGGGCGGATCTCGCTGCTGCGGTCGTCTTCGTCGCGCGCCTCGGCGGGCGGATCGTGGCCCGCGGGATCGACAGCAAGGCAACCGCCTCGCTGGTCGCCGAGGTGGGAGTCCAGTACGGGGTCGGCCCGCACCTCGCCCACCCCCTCGTTGTCGACGCGGCCCTGGCGCAGCCCTCGGACGAGGTCGTCCCGGTCGCGTGGTTCCAGCGGCGCGAGGTGCGCGTGCTCCGCGAGCGTGGCGGCACACTCCGTGCGCCGATCGAGATGACGCCGATCCTGCAGGAGGGCGTGGGCGGTCTCGACGACCGGAGCTTCGCGCGGTTCCTGGTGGAGGCGGCTCGTACGCTGCAGGCGGAGCACGATCCCGAGCGGATCCTGCAGGTGGCCGCAACCCGCCTTGCCCAGGTCATCGCTGTGGACCGACTCGCCATCTTCGAAGCCGACTGGGAGCGTCACCGCTTCCGCCCGCGCGTCCTGTCAGGGTCGGGCACCGAGGGCCTCATCGACGCGGACATCTCGCTGAACGAGGGCATCACCGGCTGGACGTTTGCCCGCGGCCAGCCGTACCGCTGCGGCGACACCGATTCGCATCCGGCCGCGTCGACAATCCGGGGGACCCAGCGCGAGCCCGAGTCGATGCTCGCCATCCCGCTCATTGCCGGCGACCAGCGCCTCGGCATGATCGACGCCTGGCGCAACGACCTCGATGCCTTCAGCGAGGAGGATCTGGAGCGCTGCGCCCTGCTGGGGTTCATCACCGCGGCGGCCTTGAGCAACGCCCAGATGTACGGCGAGCTCGAGCGCCGCGCGCTCACGGATGCCCTCACCGGGCTCTTCAACATCCGCTGGTGGCGCGACATGGGCCCACGCGTGACGGCCCAGAGCCTGCGCACCGGTGCCGGCGTCGGCGTGCTGCTCATGGACATCGACCATTTCAAGCTGATCAACGACGGCGCCGGACACGCGGCCGGCGACTCGGTGCTGCGGGCGGTGGCGCGCGCCATGCGCAGGGTGGTCCGCGACAGCGACTATGCGGTCCGCTACGGAGGCGAGGAGTTCCTGATCGTCCTCACCAACTCGACGGTCGAGGGTGCGATGCGTGTGGCGCAGGCGTTACAGGCGGCCGTCGCCGAGCTGCGTGCGCCGACCTCCGAGATGAAGCGGGTCACCGCGTCGATCGGCGTCGCCGTCTTCCCCGATCACGGCCAGGAGATGGACGACGTCGTCGCCGCCGCGGACCTCGCGATGTACCAGGCCAAGCGCGACGGCAGGGACCGCATCGCCATCGCGCCCATACCACCGAGCTGACCCGACGGGCGCCGGCTCGTCACATCGTTTCTGTGCGGGTTCCCGGCGCCCGGTCCACGGGCGGAAGTCCGAGCGCCTCGCCGAGCTTCACCCGGCCACCGACGTGCAGCACCGAGTTTCGATAGATGCGACCGGCCAGGGCGGCGAAGCCGTAGATGGTGCCGATCGTCAGGACCACGCTGATCGCCACCTGCCAGAAGGGGGCCACCCCTGCCGCGATGCGCACCGGCATGATGACCGGCGAAAACACTGGGATGAACGAGAAGACCGTGGTCGCGGTGCTCCCCGGATCGGGTGCGGCGACGGTGAGCGCGATGATCCACGCGGCGACGAGCACGAGGATCACCGGCATCGCCACGCTCGACACGTCCTCCTGACGCGAGACCATCGACCCTGCCGCCGCAAACAGCAAGGCGTAGACCAGGTAGCCGAGCACGAACCACACCACGCCGCTGATCACCACGTCCACACCGAGTGTCGGGATCGACACCAGCTTGGTGGCACTGGCGAGCACGAGCGCGACCCCGGCGACGAGCACGACCTGCACCAGCGCGACCAGGCCGATGCCGATGATCTTGCCCATCATGAGCTGCCACGGTCGCACCGTCGCAAGCAGGATCTCCACGATGCGGTTGGACTTCTCCTCGATCACTCCGGCCGCGACGAGCTGCCCGTAGACGATCATCGTGGTGTAGAGGAACTCCAGCGACGAGCAGGCCGATGACGATCTGCTCGACACGTGCGGCATCGACAGGCGACAGCTCGTCGACGTTCACCGAGAAGTTGAGCTGGTTCTCGACGTCGCTCGGGGGAAGGCCGTGCTGTGCCAGGTATTCCGTCAGCACCTGCTCGCGCGCGACGTCGTTGAGCGCCGTTTGCAGCGACGGATCGACGCCCGATTGCACGGTCACCGTGGTGGAGCCGCCCGAGCCGCTGACCAGGGCGTCCAGCGCGCCGCTTTGAACGTCCGCCTTTCCGGCCGCAGCGGATGTGTACGGATGGACCGTGATCCCGACGCCGAAGCCCGCCGCCTCGGCGCGGACCGGCGCGGCGATCGACTGTGCCGGGCCGAAAAAGCCGACCTCGAGTGATGTCGTCGTCTTGTTGAACACGAACGCCTGCAACAGGATGTAGCCGCCGATCCCGAGGACGATCAGCACGGTCGTGATCGCAAAGACCCGCGATCGAACCCGGGCTATCAACTCGCGCTCCGCGATCACCCGGATCAACCCCTGACTATTCATCGACCACCTTGCCACTCATGACGTCCCTGAACAGTTGGGTCAACGCCGGCCGGTCGCGCTTGAATTCGTGCACCGGGCCGATCGCGAGCGCTGCGCGCAGCACCGTCTGCTCGCTGGAGTCGTCGGCGAACTGCAACAGCCACCTCGAGCCGTCCTGCTCGACGAGCGTCACTCCCGGGATGGCGTCGTACCAGCCGGCGAGGGCGCCGGGAACGTCCACCCAGAAGCGCAGCGGCCCGCGGTCGGTCAGCTCGGTCACGGTCCCGGTGGCGACCATGTGTCCGTGATTGATGATCCCGACGCGATCGCAGAGCCGCTCCACGATGTCGAGCTGATGGCTCGAGACCACCACCGGTCGTCCCGCGCGCGCCTGCGAGCGCAGGACGTCTGAGATCGCATCGACGGCGACGGGATCCAGCCCGGCGAACGGCTCGTCGAGCACGAGCAGCTCGGGCGAGAAGACGAGCGCGGCGGCGAGCTGGACGCGCTGCTGATTGCCGTGGCTCAGTGCCTGGAGCTGGCTGCTCCCGCGGTCTCCGAGCCCGAGGCGCTCGAGCCATTCGGTGGACGCGGCGCGGGCGTCATGACGGGTCAGCCCATGCAACCGCGCGAAGTAGGTCAGCTGCGACAGCACGGGCATCTTCGGGTACAGGCCCCGGTCCTCGGGGATGTAGCCGATGCGACGCCGCAATCCGAAGGTGATCTCGTCGCCGTTCCACAGGACGCTGCCGGAGTTGGCTTCGAGGACACCCAGCACGACCCGCATCGTGGTGGTCTTGCCGGCCCCGTTGGCGCCGACGAATCCGAAGATCTCACCGTCCTGGACGGTGAGGCTCAGCTCATGCAGCGCCTCGAGCTCTCCGTAGCGCTTTGTGAGGCTGTCGAGTTGCAGCATGGTCATGGATTCTCGCCCATCGGCCCTCGGCCAAGCCCAAGCCCTGCTCCGGAAGGTGCCCGAGGTCACGGCGGTCTTCTGGATCGCGAAGGTGCTGACCACGGGCATGGGGGAGGCAACCTCGGACTTCCTCGTGCACCAGCTCGCGCCGATCATCGCGGTTGCGATCGGTGGCGCGGGACTTGCCGTGGCGCTCGGGCTGCAGTTCGCCGCGCGCCGGTACAACGCGTGGATCTACTGGCTCGCGGTGGCGATGGTGGCCATCTTCGGCACGATGGCCGCGGACTTCCTCCACGTGGAGCTGGGGATCCCGTACGTGGTCTCCACCGCATTCTTCTCCGTGGCGCTCGTGGTGGTCTTCGCCGTCTGGTACTCGGTCGAGAAGACGCTGTCCATTCACACGATCGACAACCCGCGCCGGGAGACCTTCTACTGGCTGACGGTCATGACCACGTTCGCGCTTGGGACCGCCGCCGGCGACATGACCGCGACGACGCTGCACCTCGGGTATCTCGTGTCCGGGGTGCTCTTCACGGTCTTGATCGCGGTGCCAGCGGTTGCGCACCGGTGGTTCGGGCTCAACGCGATCGTCGCCTTCTGGTTCGCGTACATCGTGACCCGTCCGCTCGGGGCATCGTTCGCGGACTGGCTCGGCGTCTCGCACGCGCGCGGCGGCCTCGACTGGGGAACCGGCGCCGTGAGCATCGGGACGTCGATCATCATCGTCGGTGTCGTCGCGTATCTCGCGCTGCTCGCGCCGTCACGCGCGACTACTGCTGATAGAAGTACCGCGTCAGGCTGACCGGTGCTTCGTTGATCCAGATCGCGGCGCCGTGTGACGGGCACAACATGACCGGTGGGTTCATGACCACGGTCGCAGCGGCGTTCTCCTGCGGTGGCGGCCCGTATGGCGGTGTGATCAACAGCGTCCCGAAGGCGGAGCACTCGGTCGAGCTGCTCTGAACATCCGTCCATTCCACGGCGACGTACGCGGTCTCCCCCCCCGCCAGGACGAAGGACTGCACCGTGGGCATGGTGCCGTTGCTGTTGTTGATGAGCGTGGCCTGCACGTGGGTGACGCCGAGTTGCGTCACGTGTCCGTGAAGCAGGCCCTGGAGGTTCGTATAGCCATCCATGGTGCAGCCGTTGCCGCTCGTGTTCTTCAGCGCGATATCGCCGCCCTCCGAACCGGCGGCGCCGTCGAAGTCGATGAAGGTCGCGGTGAGCATCCCTCCTTCGCAGTTCGATGGGTGAGCCGCCTCCGGTGTGGGGGTCGGTGACGGGCTTGGAGTTGGGACCGGCGTGCTGGTCGCTCCGGCCGTCGCAGCCGGACCGCTCGGCTGTGGATGGCCAGTGCCCTGATTCGCCCGCAGCGCGAGGCTGACGCCAAGTGCTCCGCCGACAAGGATCACCACGACCGAGGCCATGAGCGCGGCCCCGAGCCCCTGCCCGATCCGCAACCCTGCAAACCGTCGACGCGGCGCGGACGCGGACGTACTGACGGCATCCATGACGCGGTTCTCGGCGTTCGCGCCGGGGACGATCGGGTCGATGGCGCCGTGCATCCCGTCGCGAAGCCTGTGCTCGAAGTCGTCGCTCATCTCACGATTCCTGCCACGCAAGGGCTGCCTTCAGGCTGTCGATGCCACGGCGCACCCGGGACTTGGCGGCCTCGACGGAGCAGCGGCTGATTGCAGCGACTTCCTCGAAGGGAAGGTCGAGGTAGAAGCGGAGGACGAGCGCCAGGCGGACATCCGGTGGGACGGTACGGAGTGCGTTGACGAGGTCGATCGCACCGGCCGTGTCCTGTGTCAGCGTTGATGTTTCGGGCGGATCCGCGAACCGGAGCACCGACGCCCAGCGGGATCGGTGCGTCTCCCGGCACTGGTTCGCCACGATCGCGAGGAACCACGGGCGGAGCTCGGTGCCCGGCTGCCGGTTGCCGCGCTTGCTCCAGGCGCGGAGCGCAGCGCTCTGGACAGCGTCCTCGGCGTCCGCCGGATCGAGGCGCATGCCCGCTGCGAGGCGCAGCGCCGTGGGAATAAGTGGCCGCAACTCGGCCTCGAAGCTCTCGGCCTGGGCCTCGTCACGCACGCCGCGGATCGTCCCGCTTCTCGGTTGGCTCTGCGCTGGCATCAATGTCGACACGCCTGTCTGTCATACGGGAGCGCGGTGGGAAACGGGTCGAGGGTTGCGTTCTGAGGCGTCCCGGGCTGCGGTCTTTGCTCCTTGGGGTTGGGTGGGTGTCCGCTTGTGCGAACATGTGTTCTATACTACAGGAATGTGTAGTGTGGTCGCGGCTGCCGCGGTGCTCGAGGTTCGCGATGAGCCGGTCGTGCCCAGTGGGCGTGGCGCTGCCCTGGAGGGGCCGGAGCCCGACCCCGACGGGTTCGATCCCGAGCTGAGCAACGCGCTCGACCCGCTCGGCGCGCACGCGCGGGCTGAGGCTCACGCCGGCGGGGAGCCGGTCGCCGCCGAGGGGACCCCGCTCGCCACCCTCGTCCTTGCCATCGAGGCATTCCTCAACACGCCGTCCCTCGAGCTCACCCAGTACGAGCTCGGCGAGCACCTCATCTGCCTCCGCCACGGCATCGACCTCCTCGAGATGGGCTTCTCGGTCCTGGCCAGCTCTCTTCGCCGGGACCAACGAGTACGACCTCCAGGGCTCGACCACCGCGATCGACTGGATCCGCCACCAGTGCCGCATGTCCGGCCATGCCGCCGCCCGTGCCGTGGCCGCCGGTGACCTGGTCCACCGCCTTCCCTTGAGCCTCGCCGCCCTCGATGCCGGGCAGATCGGCTTCGCCCACTTCTCCCTCTTGGCCGGGGTCGCCCGGCATCTCGAGGGGGTGCCGAACGTCGGCGTGGGTGTCGGTGCGTCCGAGGATCCCCAGCCCGACGATGCCGGCACGCCCGGCGAGGAGGGAGAAGTGGGCACCGGTGCGCCCAACGTAGCCGAGCCCCCTGGCTCGCCCGCCTTCGACGAGCGGGTGCTCCTCGACCTCGCCGTGGAGCACTCGGTGGGTCGCTTCAGCCACGACTGCACCCACGCCCGCCATGCCAGGGACGCTGCCACCGTCCTCGAGGAGCACGTCAGCGCGGCGGAGCGCAACGCCCTCCATCTCATTCCCTGCGAGGACGGCCGCACCGCCGTGCGCGCCAGCTTCGACCCCGTCGCCGGGGCGGTCATCCGCACCGCGATCATGGCCTGCGCCGCTCCCACCGGCTTCGGCGACGACCGTCCTCGGGAGCGCCGCTTCGCCGATGCCCTGGTCGAGCTCCTCCACCGTGCCCTCGACCTCGGCGCCGTCGGAAAGCGATGCACCCATCTCCAGCTCACCGCCTCGGTGGAGACGGTGATGGGCTTGGAGGGCGCACCCGGGGGCGAGCTCGAGTTCGCGGGCGCCGTTCCCGCCGCCACCGTGCAGCGCCTCGCCTGCGACGCCCGCGTCCGGCGCATCCTGCTCGGTCCCCAGTCCGCGGTCATCGATGTCGGCCGCGCCCGGCGCCTCCCCGGCCCCGCCACTCGGGATGCGCTGCGCACCCGGGCGAGCGGTGGCTGCGAGTGGCCTCGCTGCGAGCGCAGCGTCGCCTTCACCAACGCCCACCACCTCGTCCACTGGGGCCACGGTGGCGGGACCGACCTGGCCAACCTGGTCTTGCTCTGCTACCGCCACCACTGGCTGATCCACGAGGGCGGCTGGCAGCTCGCCCGCGTGGAGCGAGGCTTGCTCCTCGCCATCCCGCCCTCACGCACCCACCGCTCCTGGATCCGCCCTCCCGTCGAGGCGCGCGACTAGCCCAAGGGCTGCTCCTGGCCACACCCCGTCCCCGCGCACCCATCGCTCGTGGATGCATCCACCCGTCAGCGACGGCCGGCCACCGAGAAACGAGTCCGTCCAAGCAGCGGCGCATCCGTTCCACGCGCCGGTTGGCCCCAAGTCACACGCGGAGCACCTGACGACCCCACCCTCACGTTGCGCCTGTCGGGCAGGTATCAATCCTGCGCGACGGTCACAGCGCTCTCGACCATGGGTGTCGAGGAACCGGCGTCCGGTGCTACCGGCTCGCCCTCCCGCCACAGGCTGGACGGCCACCAGTTCCGGCGTCCGAGCAGGACCACGATCGCGGGCACAAGGATCGTCCGGACGACGAACGTGTCCATCACGACGCCGAACGCGACGCCGTAGCCGATCTGCTGGATCTGCGAGCCGCCCGATGCGCCACCGCCGGCGAACGCGAGCACTGCGAACGTGCCGCCGAGGATCAACCCGGCGGTCGTCACCGTCGTCCCGGTCGCGCCGATGGCGCGCCGCACCGCGTCGCGCGTCGACAGGTTATGGGACTCCTCACGTATGCGTGTCATCACGAGCACGTTGTAGTCGGACCCGAGTGCCATGAGGAACACGAACATGAGGAACGGCAGCACGAAGTTGATGCCGTCCTGTCCGCCGAAGTGCACGAAGATCAGTGCCGTGAGACCGAGCGCCGCGAGGTACGAGAGGAGGACGCTCGTCACCAGGTAGAGCGGCGCAACGAGGCTGCGCATCACGATCGCGAGCAGGATGGCGATGAGGATCGCCACGACGGGGATGATGTGCCAGAGATCCGACGACGAGAGTTGATCGACGTCGTACGCGAACGGCTGGATCCCGAACACACCGCTCGCCGACGCGTTGACACTCTCACCGGTCTGGGATGCGAGGGTGCGCACCTTGGGGATGTCGGTGATCGGCAGCGCGCTGCCACCCGGTTCGACCGCGATGTACTGCACCGTGCGCCCGTCGGCGCTGACAAATCGCGCGAGTGCCGCGGCGGCCTGCGCGTTGCCACCCTCATGCACCGCAACCAGTTGTGCGGGTGTCAGCGCCTGGCCGGAGAAGGTGAGCGGCCCTTCCACAGTCGCGAACCCGCCCCGTGACGCGAGCGCCGTCTGGATGCTCTGCAGATCGTCCGCATGTGACCAGATGGGGGACGAGAACTTGAAGAGGAACTCGGTCGCGTTGAGATTTGCGCTGCCGTAGTGCTGCGAGATGAGCGTGTCACCCGCCGCGGAGTCGGTGCCGGTCGGCGTCGACTGGTCGGCGAAGCCCGCGGTCGTGGTGCCGATCTGCCCGAGCGCGATCGCACCGAAGATGATCGCGCCCACGATGGCGACGGGGAGCGGACGCCGCACCACCCCGGCCGCGATGCGGCCGTAGATGTTGGGGCGTTGATTCTCGACGAGGCGAGCGCGAGACGGCCAGAACACCGCGCGTCCGAAGATCGCGAGCAGCGCGGGGAGGAGCGTGAGCCCGGCGATGAGCATGAGCGCTATCCCGATCGCGAGCGCGGGTCCAAGGCTCTGATAGAAATCGAACTGCGCGATGATCAGCGACATCAGCGCGGCGATGACGATGAGCGCGCTGAAGGTGATCGAACTCACCGACGGTCGCGACGGCGCGGCGCACCGCGTCCTTCGGTTCCAGCCCGCGGCGGAGTTCCTCGCGTGTTCGGAACACGAGGAAGAGTCCATAGTCAGTCCCGGCGCCGAGGACGAGCACGATGAGGATGAACTGCGTGATCGCCGATACCTGCACGCCGAGGTGCGTCGCGCCGGCGATCACCGGGCTCGCGAGCGCGAGCACGAGTGCGGCGGGGACCAACGTCACGAGCGGAGCGAGCAACGCGCGAAACGCGATGAGCAGCAACACGATGATGAAGAGCAGCGAGAACTTCTGAATGTCGCCCATCGAGCTCTTCGACTGACTCTGCTGGTCGACGAATCCCGGAATCGTCCCGGTCAGATGGAACTGCAGGCCTCCAGCGTCACTCGGAAAGGTGTGGCGGATTGCGGCGACGAGGGAGATCGCGTCGCTGCCCGCGCTGAAGGGCGGGAGGTCGGTGACCACCTGCGCCTGCTCCGCATGCTTGTCGGGCGAAAGGCCGAAGTCCTGCACGCGGAGCACGCCCGGCAGCGAGCGAATCGTGGCCTCCTCCGTGGCGATCTGGTGCGTGTCGGCGGCGCTCAGCGTGGCGTTCTGACGCGCGACGATCAGCGTGGCGATGCCGTGCTGCGAATCCTGGAAGGGCTGCGCGAGGTTCTCCGCCTGGACCGACGGCGAGTTGGCGGGGAGGAAGCTGCTCTGTGAATCCTTCGCAACGTCGGAGAGGCCGGGGAAGACCTTCACCGAGAAGATCGTGATGACGACCCAGGCGATCACGATCGGCCAGCGGAACCGGACCGAGAAGTTGCCGATCGAGCTGAAGACGCGGCTGGTCATCGGCGCGGACGGAGGCCGTGTTGCTTCATGCCCCGGATAGTACACGCCATGAAGCTTTTCGCCAACTCGCGAGTGTGACGAATACCCGGACCTGGGCGGTCAGGCGCCTCCGACGCAGAACAGCCGGATCAGGAGTCGAAGCCCAGCCCCGCCGCGTCGAGCCCGCGCAGCCAGAGATTTCGGCGGCCACCCCTGCGATCGGCGCGGTCGAGCGACCACCGGGTCGCCTGAACCACGCCATAGCGAAGCGGCTCCGGCGGAAATGGCAGCGGACGCGTTCGCACCATGCGCAGGGTGGTGCGCTCCGTGGGCCTACCCTCGAGCAGGTCGAGCATCACCTGGGCGCCGAAGCGCGACGCGCCGACGCCGAGTCCTGTGTACCCGAGCGCATAGGCGACACGCCCGCCGTGGCTCGTCCCCCAGAACGCGCAGAAGCGGCTGCACGTGTCGATGGCGCCACCCCAGCGGTGCGTGAACCGGATCCCATCGAGCTGCGGAAAGGTCGCGAAGAAGTGGCAGGCAAGCTTGTCGAACGTTGCGAAGCGCTGCTGGAGCTCGACGGACACGCGATTGCCGAAGTGGTAGATGGCGTCGTATCCGCCCCACAGGATTCGCGAGTCGGCGGTCAGACGGTAGTAGTGGAACTGGTTGCCGCTGTCGCCGATCCCCTGCCGATGCTTCCATCCGATCGAGTCCAGCTGGACGGTGGTCAGCGGCTCGGTGACGAGCACGTAGTCGTACACCGGGAGGATGAACGGCCGGAGGCGCGCGAGCAGCGGCCGGTCTGCGTTGGTCGCGAGCGCCACCTGCCGCGCGGCGACGCTGCCCATCGCGGTGGAGAGGCGCACCCGATCACCCTCTCGGTGCAGCGACTGCACACCCGAGCCCTCGTGGATCCTGACGCCGGCTTCGATGCAGGCGCGACGCAGCCCCCACGCGAGTCGCGCCGGGTTCACGATCGCCGTGCTGCCGTGCACCCAGAGGCCACCGTGATACGTCGGCGACGCGACCTCGCCGCGCACCGCACCGGCGTCGAGGAGTTCGACCGTGTGACCGTGCTCGCGCATCGATTCGGCAAGCTCCGTGAGCTCGTCGAACTGCCACGGTTCGGTCGCCACATCGAGCATCCCGGTGCGCTCCAGCGCGCAGTCGATCGCGTATTCGGCGACAGTCGCTTCGATCGCGTCCAGGTTCTCGAGCCCGAGCCGGTCCAGCGTGTCGAGCTCGCCGGCGAACCGGCTCATCCCATTCGAAAAGCCGTGCGTGAGGCTCGCGTCACAGAAGCCGCCGTTGCGTCCGGTGGCGGCTGCGGCGGTGCGCCGTGCCTCGAGCACCACGACGTCGAGTGCGGGGTCGCGCCGCTTGGCGAGCAGTGCGGTCCAGAGCCCGGTGAACCCGGCGCCGACGACCGCGAGATCGCCGAGCGTGTGGCCCTCAAGTCGCGGTGCGGGCGGCGGAGCTTCGGGGTCATCGAGCCAGTACACCTGGGGAGCGGCATCGCGGAGGGCAGGGTGCTGCGGCGATGCGCTCACGGGCGATATCTTCCCAGAGCGCATCCGTGCCGAGTGGCACGCGAGAACACGGCGGCGGCTGGGCAGAGATCGGCCCTCGTCATCGACAATCCACGACTCGGATGCAGCACTAAGGAGGACGAACGGTGGACTGGAAGTTCGAGCTTGTCGTGGTCCCGGTCTCGGATGTTGACCGAGCCAAGACCTTCTACATGGAGCGCGCCGGATTCGGCCTCAACGTCGATCATCAGGCCGGCGATTTTCGCGTCGTGCAGCTGACCCCGCCCGGGTCCGCATGCTCGATCGCGCTGATGAAGAATGCCGACGCAGCCGGCTCGCTGCAGGGACTGCATCTCGTCGTGCGCGACATCGACGCCGCGAAAGCCGAGTTGGAGCAACGAGGTGCAGAGACATCCGACCTCTTTCACTTCGATGCCGGTGGGCAGGTGCCGGGTCCGGATCCCAACCGAAGTGATTACGGCACCTTCATGAGCTTCAGCGACCCCGACGGCAACGGGTGGCTGGTGCAGGAGGTCAAGACGGAGTCGCGGACCGGCGAATAGCGATGGGGCTTCGCATCTTCACCGAACCGCAGATGGGCGCCTCATACGACCAGCTCGTCGCCGTCGCGCGAACCGCGGAGGAGTGCGGTTTCGACGCGTTCTTCCGGTCCGACCACTACCTCAAGATGGGCTCGGCGACCGGCAGACCCGGATACACCGACGCGTGGATCACGCTCGCCGGGATCGCGCGCGAGACCAGCACCATCCGGCTCGGGACTCTGGTGACCCCGGTCACCTTCCGGGCGGTCGGCAGCTTCATCGTGACAGCGTCTGAGGTTGACCAGATGAGCGGAGGGCGCCTCGAAGTCGGCCTCGGTGCCGGCTGGAACGCCGACGAGCACGCCGCCTACGGCCTGGCGTTCCCCGCGCTCGGCGCCCGCTACGACCTGCTCGAGGACCAGCTGGCAATCCTGCACGGCGCCTGGTCGGCGCCGGAAGGCGCGATGTTCGAGTACACGGGGAAGACCTGCACGGTGAGCCTGGAGCCCGACCTCCTGCGGCCTGCACAGCGGCCGCACCCACCGATCGTCATGGGCGGCATCGCAGGTCCGCGCGCATCGGGACTGGCGGTCGCGTACGCGGACGAGTACAACACGTCGTTCAAACCCATCGACAGGACGCGGGAGATCCTCGACTCGATGCGCAGCGCATGCGAGACGGCGGGCCGCGACCCGGCGACGATGGTCCTCTCCGCCGGACTCGTGCTGTGCTGTGGACGCACCGAGCCGGAGATCGCCCGGCGCGCTGCCGCGATCAGGCGCGACGTCGGCGAGCTGCGAGAGCACGGACTTGCCGGCACGCCGGACGAAGTTCTCGACAAGCTTGGCCGCTACAGTGAGGCCGGTGTCGAGCGCTTCTACCTGCAGGTGTTCGACGTCACCGACCTCGACCATCTGCGCTTCGTTGCCGAGGAGGTCCTGCCGCACGCCCCCGGGCGGTGACGGGTCAGCCCGTGGCGCTCTGGGCCGCGGTGTTCAAGGCTGTGTTCTTCACCATGATCACGGCGAGCCCGTCGTCGTACACCTTCGTCCACTGCGGATCGACCTCGAGCGCGAGCACCTCCGGAGCACCGGGAACGTCGATCACGTAATCGATGTCGTACTCCGCGAAGATCTGCTGCCAGTCCGGGTTGCCGAGCTCGACGTCGCTCACCTGCTGCATCACCTTGTTGCCGAGCAGGGTTGCCTCGCCGAAGGAGAAGACCCGCCGGTCGGGGTCCGGGTAGAAACGATAGATGAGATAGCCGCCCCAACCGTACTGGTTGAACATGTGCGTGCCGACGGTCGGATGGGCCGCGAGCCAGTCGGCCGCACCGACAGGGAAGTTCGCATTCGTCGCCTTCGTCTGACCCGACAGCGTCGAGCGCACGAAGATGCCGGTCCCGACCACGGCGATCAGGAGCACCGCGACCGCACCGCCCAGCACTAGCCTCGCTCTCGGCACCAGCCACTCGGGCACGCGCCGCGCGAGTGACATCCGCTCCCACCCTGCGGTGAACGACCAGATGAGCATCGGTGTCTCGGCGGCGACGAACAGCGCCGAGTGACGCACGGCGGACAGCGCCGCGTACGTCACCACGAGCGTGAGGCACACATCCCACAGCGACGGGCGCCGCAGCGCGAAGGCGAGAGGAATCAGCAACAGCATCAGCTCGAGGCCGCGTTCCTCGAGCACGTGGAAGTTCGGCGACTGCCACTCCGCGATGAAGCTCTGCTGCACCGACGAGAACTGCGGCTGGATCACGTATCCGTAGAGGTTGATGCCGTGCGGGTTGATCACCGCAGCGGCGACACAACCGATGAAGATGAGGATGAGATTGCGTGTCCGCCGCTTGTGGACGTCACCGTCGACACGCCGGATCCAGTGGATCGCCTCGACGAACCCGGCAACACCCACCGGGACGAGCCCGAAGAGGAACCCGCCGTGCAGGTTTGCCCAGGCCACCATGACCAGCGGCAACCAGTAGATGGCGCGCGACCTGCCGCGCAGATAGCGGTCGAGCCAGAGCAATTCGAGGCACGAGAAGGCGAAGGTGATCATCTGTGGGCGCGGCCCCCAGACCTCGGCGCCCGCAAGGCCGGCGATCCCGATGATGACGGCGGCGATCACCAGGTTCGAGGGCTCGAGGCGGACGCGACGCCAGATCAGCAGGAAGCCGGTGAAGGTCACGGCCGCGAATCCGAGGGACACGAGCGTCAGGCCGCCGACCTTGTAGAGGAGGTAGGCGATGATCTCCGTGGTGTACTCGGGATCGATCCACGACTTGCCCGCGACGGTGAACGTGAAGATGTCCTGTGACACCACCTGGTGGTTGTCGACCATCCACTGCCCGGTGACCAGGTGCCAGAAGATGTCGGGATCACCACCTCTGCGGACGATCACACAGAGGATGACGATGAATGCCGCGACCGCGACGAGCTGACCCGGGGTGATGCGTCGGATTCGGCTGCTGATCTCGGCGGACATCGCCGGGAAGGGTACTCAGTGCCCGCTCCAAAGCGATCCGGACCGGCCCACCGTCACAAACCCGAGCGCCGCGGTGCTTCACTGATGTGGTCGATTCCCGTACAGCCCCGGCCCTCCCGATGCCGTTCGTGACCGGCGCATCGAGCAGCTCGCGAGCGACGAGTGGGGTCGCGACCGGCTTCGACCGGCTGTTCGAGGAGGAATACACGCGGGTGGCGGCGATCGCCCGCCGCGTCGTCGGCGACCCGGTCGCCGCGGAGGACGTGGCCCAGGACGTGTTCCTGGCGCTGCACCGGCGGTTCGGCGCTGACCCTGGGGCAGCTGCACCTGGTTGGCTGCATGCGGCTGCCGCGCATGCGGCGCTCAACGTGCTGCGCGGCGATCGCCGGCGTATCGCTCGCGAGGAGCGCGCCCGTGCGGAGGCGGGCGAGGCCGCTGACCCGGCATACGTGCTCGAGGCTGCGGAGACGCGGCGCGCCGTGCGTGCGTTGCTCTCGCGCATCCCGAGACGGCAGGCGACGGTGCTGGTGCTTCGATACAGCGGGTTGAGCTACGCGGAGATCGCGACGGCGATGGGGATCGGCGTGAACGGGGTGGGAACACGGTTGCGGCGCGCGGAAGCGCGCCTGCGCAAGGAGGTCGATGATGCATCCGTCTGACGGCACGCTCCGTCGGAGCCTTGATGAGCCCTTCGCGATCGACACGGGCGCGCGCGACCACCTCGCCACGTGCGGACGGTGTGCCGAGCGCCTCACGCAGCTGGGATCCGATGCGGCGTCCGTATCGACCGCCCTCGCCGTCGCCGACGCGCCCGTCGATCTCGACGCGGCGCGTGCGCGCCTTGCCTCGACCGGGGCGGCCACTTCGGTGACAGCGGGCGTGCGGAGCGCCGGGCGGCTCAGCACACGCCCTCTGCGGCGGTCGCGCGCACGCCGGGTCCTGGCCGGGCTCGCGGTCGCTGCCGTTGCCAGCACCGCCCTCGTCGTGAGCGGGGGAGCTCAGGACTTCCTGAGCCTGTTCCAGCCCACGCAGTTCGCCGCCGTTCCGGTCAGCGCCTCCGACATCCGCTCGCTCGCGGGGCTGACGAGCTACGGCACTGTCAACGGCGCCTCGTCGCCGCTCAGCGTCGAGCCGGAGCCCGATGCCGCCGCCGCCGCGCTGGCGGCGGGGATCGCGGTCCCGGTCGTGACCGCGCCGGCCGGGACGACCTCCACTCCGAGATATGCCGTGATCGGCGGCACCGTCGTGTCGTTCACGTTCAATGCCGCCCTGGCTGAGGCGGCGGCGGCGCGTGCGGGAGGGCAGCTGCCGCCCTTGCCCGCGGGCCTCGACGGGAGCACCCTCACGGTCACGATCGCGCCCGCGGTCGTCATCGCCTACGGCCTCGACCCGGGCGCGCTCTACTCGGGGTCGTCGCTGCCGACAAGCAGCTCCGCGTTCGTGGTGATCGCATCACGGACACCGACGGTCTCGTCGACGGGCGTGACCGTGCAGACACTCGAGAACTACCTCCTGTCCGTCCCCGGGGTTCCCGCGGGCGTCGTCTCGGAGATCCGCGCGATCGGCAACCCGGGGCAGACCGTCCCGATCCCGATCCCGATCGACTTCGCAAGCGCGACAGTCGCCGACATCAACGGATCCCGCGGGCTGCTGATCGGCGACTCGACGGGGCTCGGCACCGTGGTGCTCTGGCAACACAATCACGTTGTGTACGCAGTCGCAGGGACGATCTCCTCCGACACGGCGCTCGGAATTGCCCGCTCGATGCATTGATGGCAGCCGAGGCCGAGGAGCCCGCCGTGCGGACGCTCGAGCTCACCAAGCACTACGGCGATGAGGTCGCGCTCTCCGGGCTGACCATGGTGGTCCCGCGCGGCGAGGTGTTCGGGTTCCTCGGTCCCAACGGCAGTGGGAAGACGACCGCCGTCAAGCTCCTGCTCGGGCTCACCCGGCCGACGGGTGGTGACGCGTGGGTGCTCGGACACCGCGCCGGCGATCGCGAGACACGAGCCCGCATCGGGTATCTGCCCGAGCTCTTCCGCTACCAGGGCTGGCTCCGGGCGTCGGAGGTGCTCGCGTTGCACTGCCGCCTCGCGGGACTCCCGAGCTCGGCGTGGCTCACGCAGATATCGGGAGCGCTGTCGACGGTCGGGCTGACGGGGCACGCCGGTGCCAAGGTCGAGACGTTCTCCAAGGGCATGCAGCAACGCCTCGGCCTCGGCGTCGCTCTCCTCGGTGACCCGATCCTCGTCATCCTCGACGAGCCGACGTCCGCCCTCGATCCGGTCGGCCGGGCCGACACCCGCACGATCATCCGCGGGCTCCGCGACCGGGGGTGCGCGGTCTTTCTCAACTCGCACCTGCTGGGCGAGGTCGAGCAGGTCTGCGATCGAGTTCGCGGTCGTGTCCAACGGCAGGGTGCTCGCCACCGGCGGCCTCGACGAGCTGCTCGGCACCGGCGGCGTGCGGGTGCGGGTCACCGGCCTCGACGACGCGACGCGCGAGGCGCTCCGACGCCGCGGGACCGTGTCCGAGCACGACGGATGGGTCATCGTCGATCGCGTCGCGACCGAGACGGTGCCCGACCTCGTCGCGGAGTTGGTGGCGGGGGGTGCGCGCGTGTACGCCGTCGAACCGGTTCGGCAGACGCTCGAGGAGCGGTTTCTTGCGCTGCTCGGCGCCGAGGAGGCTCGATGGCAGCGCTGACCATCGCGCGCCTCACTGTCCGGGAGGCCTCACGCCGGAGACTGCTCCTCGCGCTCGCGGTGCTGACCGTCATCGTCATCGGCCTCACGGGGTGGGGGTTTCAGCACCTCACGACGCTGACGATGGCCGACGGGACCCCGATCCCGGCCAGCGAGCTCCGGCTCGCAACGTCGCAGGTGCTGGTGCTCGTGGAGTTCATGTTCAGCGGCGTGCTCGCGTTGAGCGCCGTCGTCGTCGCATCGCCGTCGATCTCGAGTGAGGTGGAGTCGGGTGTTGCGCTCTCGATCCTCGCGCGCCCCGTCAGCCGGTACCAGGTCGTGGTGGGCAAGTGGCTCGGCTTCGCGGCACTCATCGTCGTGTACGTCGGCGCCACGACCGCACTCGAGCTCCTCGTGGTCGCGTTCACCACTAACTACGTGCCGCCCGGGCCGGTGCCGCTCGCCGGCTACCTCGCCGCCGAGGGGATCGTCGTCATGTCGCTTGCGCTGCTGCTCAGCACCTGGCTCTCCGGGATGACCGCCGGTGTCATCGCGCTGGTGCTCTTCTTCGTCGCCTGGATCGGCGGCATCGCCGGTGCGATCGGCGAGGTGTTCGGCAACGCCGGCATCACCAATGCGGGCACCGTCAGTCAACTGCTCCTTCCCACCGACGCGCTCTGGCGCGGATCGGTGTACGAGCTCGAACCCGTGCTCTACCGCGACGTCCTCGGCGCGACCACCGAACGGGCGGGAAACCCGTTCTTCGTGCAGTCGCCGCCATCAATCGCCTTCATGATCTGGACCGTGTGCTGGGTGGCGCTCATCGTGGGACTCGCCGTCTGGAACTTCCGCCGCAAGGAGGTCTGAACCCAGGCGGGGCCGCCGGCGGTCACAGCATTTGCACATGCGCTTGACAGCCGCGGGACATGAGGACGATAGTGCGGTTCGCTCGGTTGAGCCCGATCGCGTCATTCGGTCAGAGGAGGGCTGTCATGGCAGGGACACCACAGTCATTTGATGGTCGCGGCCGCGGAGGCGGTCTCCTGAGTGGATGGACGGGCCGGCGTCGCCGGCTGGTCGGCGCGGGAATGACGCTCGCGCTCGGCGCGGTGCTCCTCGGCGCCGCACCGGGTCCGGCACAGGCTGCGGCGAAGACCGGCTCGATCAAACCCGCGAAGGTTGGTGAGCTCGACTGCAACGGCTTCAGCCCTGTGCAGAAGTCGGTGAGGGCAATGAACTGCACCGACATCAAGGGCGTCCTCGGCGTCGACAACCAGAACACCTGGGGCGGCAAGTTCTACGACAACGGGAACTACATCGGCCACGACGAGCCGGACGCCACGTTCGTCTCATCCAAGGGCGGGTCGGGCGACAACGTCACCTGGACCGAGACGCTGGGCACCGACCCGAGCGCAGCTCCGACCGTCAAGACCCCCGGGAGCGACGTCTCGCACTGGTTCCAGTTGACTCCTGCGCCGTGGCTCTCCATGGCCATCTGCGATGGCAACTCGTACCCGCAGCTGCCGTGCACGCCGGAGTCGGACGCCAACGCGCCCGCCTGCCCCAATGCGTTCGGGTGCGACCCGAACACCTATCCGGGCGGCGGATCAGCGTTCCTCGAGATGCAGTTCTACCCGCCGGGCAACCCCCCGTGGGTCGACAGCGAGAGCTGTGACACGACGCACTGGTGCGCGGCGCTCACCATCGACAGTCTCGAATGCACGTACGGGTTCGCCCAGTGCAATGCGAACTGCGAGGAGCCCGTCAACTTCGCGTGGATCCAGACCGACGGCAAGCCCACCGGCGCGCCGGCACCGCAGAACGCCACGCTGGCCACCGACCTCCCCAATTCCCACACCCTGCTCATGAACCCGGGCGACAAGGTGGTGACGCACATCTACGACGCCCCGGCGCCAGGAGGCGGTAAAGCGTTAAAGGTCGTCATTGACGACCTGACCACCGGCAAGTCGGGATTCATGCAGGCATCGGCGGCCAACGGTTTCGCGAACACGTCGATTGTCGACTGCTCGGGAACGCCGTTCAACTTCCAGCCCGAGTACAACACGGCCAAGGTCGGCAACATCATTCCCTGGGCCGCGCTGCAGACGAACATCAGCACCGAGTTCGAGACGGGCCATTGGGAGTCCTGCACGAAACTGACCGACGCCATCACCAACCCCTTCGACCCGTCGGACACCGGTGGCACCTACAACGGTTGCAAAGGACCGTACGAGACTGCTGGCGGCCCCGAGGGCGCGGAGTCGGGTGATGCGCTCTGTTACTACAAGGGAGACACACATTCCGGTTATGCAGGGGCCGGAACATCAACCGCTCCGGATGAGGCCACCGGCTGCCAGGACAACGTGTTCCAGAACGGCGACCTGGACTTCGACGGATCGCCGTACTGGTCCGAATGGCCGACCAGCACGACGGCCGGTACGTACCCCGGGAGTTTCGTGGAATGGATGCCGACAACCCGCGGCAACCAGTACTCGCAATTCTTCATTCAGACGGACATTGCGTTGAGCGAATCGACGTGCACGAGCTCGACCCTGAGTGGTTGCACCGTGCCCCCGCCGGGTCCTGGTCATTTCTATCCGTACTGGAGCCAGACCAACAGCGGCGGACAGTGCGTCTTCGAGTTCGGGAATGTGTCGTCGGGCGTCCGCACCTTCGGCAAGGACGCGCAGTACGGCACCAACAAGTTTTTGACCTTGGGGTATCCGGAGTTCGAAGGGCCGTTGCATCCCACGACCTGCTGAGGGTAGGCAGCTCCTGCTGACCCACTGACAACGGATTTCAAGACCCGCCGGCTGGGCGATGCGCTCAGCCGGCGGGTACTTTCTCCAGCCATCCGCGGTTGGCTATTCTGTGGCGGTCGCAGCTTGCCGACAGAGAGGGGTGTGATCGTGAGCGATCAAATCGAGGGACCCATTCACGGACGGCGGTCCGCGCGCACGCCGCTCACAGCCGGTCTCCGTCGCATGTTCGCCGTGCACGCTTCGGCCGCAGCGCGCGGGCTGCCTGTCGACGCCGTCCTCGAGGAGCTCGAACAGCGCACGGCGGCAAGCCGCCCTGTCTCACGGCGCCGCTTCCTCACCGGAGCCGCCATCGCCGGCGCCGGCGTGGCGCTCGGTCCCACCGCGACGCGCGCACTTGCGGCAGCGAGACCGTCGAGCCGTCAACCGCGAATCGCGATCGTCGGTGCCGGGCTCGCCGGCCTGCGGTGCGGCCACATGCTCTGGACCCGCCACGGGCTGCGATCGACGATCTACGAAGGGCATGACGAGCGGATCGGCGGGCGCTGCTGGTCGCTGCGCGACTACTTCTCGAACGGCCTCATCACCGAGCACGGCGGCGCGTTCATCGACTCCGACCAGTTCGCGGCGCTCGACCTCGCGCGCGAGCTCGGCCTGCAGCTCGAGGACTACAACGGCGGCGAGCTGATCGGGCTTCCGGAGGTGTACTGGTTCGACGGCGGCTACTACACGTACGCGCAGGCCAGCGCCGACTGGGAGGCGTTCGGCTTCGCGGCATTCCACGCGGCGGTGAAGGAGTCGAACACCGATGCGGGTCTCGCCCGTCTCGATCGCCTCTCGGCGCCCGAGTGGCTCGATCAGACACCGATCGGCAGCACCTCCAAGTTCGGCCGGTTGATGCTCGCCAACACCGTGTCGGAGAACGGCGGCGACCCGGGGGAGCAATCGTCGCTCGACCTCATCGGTCTCACCGGCGTCAACCCGCGCAGCTCACTCGATCCGCTGCCCGGCTACGACGAGAAGTGGCACATCGTCGGCGGCAACGACCAGTTGGTGGACGGCGTGGCCGCGCAGCTCCCGCAGGGCTCCATCAAGGTCGGCCACCGGCTCGTCGCGCTCCGCGCGAACGGCAACGGGTCACACACGGTCACCTTCGAAGCCGGCGGACGCACGACCGACGTCACCGCCGACTACGTCGCGCTCGCGCTGCCCTTCACGTTGCTGCGTGACGTCGACCTCAGTCGTTCGGGGTTCTCGCCGGCAAAGCTGCGGGTCATCAACACGTTCGGCATGGGCACGAACGCGAAGATCCACATCGAGGTCTCCGAGAAGACCTGGGCGCGCCACGGCTTCAACGGCGTCGCGTACACCGACTGGCACAGCTTCGACGTGTGCTGGGACGACTCGGTGCCGCTCGGTCCCGACGGAGCCCCGGCGCTGCTGCTCGCGTTCCCGGGAGCCAGCACCGGCCGCGACACGCTGACGGGCGGACCGCACGGGCCGTCACCGGCAGTGGACACGAACTGGTTCCTCGACCACATCGAGCCCATCTTCCCGGGTACGCGGGCCGCGTTCACGGGCGCGTCGTACGAGGACCACTGGGCGAGAGACCCGTGGGTGAAGGGCGCGTACTCGTTCTACAAGGTGGGGCAATACTCGGACTTCGGCGAGATCGCGGCGGCGACACAGGGCCGCGTCCACTTCGCCGGCGAGCACACATCGATCAACAACCAGGGCTTCCTCGACGGCGCGGTCGAGACCGGCGTGCGCGCCGCGAAGGAGATCGCAGCGCAGGTCTGACGGGTTCAGCCGGCCGGGGGAGCCGCTGCCGCGGGCTTGCGCCGCGCACGATAGGCACGCGCCTTCTCGCGCGCGCCGCAGCCGCGCATCGAGCACCAGCAGCTGCAGCCGTTCTTGCTCCGGTCGTAGAACGCCCAGCGGCAGGCGTCGCGCCCGCAGATCTTGAGGCGGTCCCAGGTCCCCATCAGGGTGGCCTCGACGATCGACGTCGAGATCATGCCGAGGAAGCTGTTGACCCCGGCGCAGTCCACCGCGAGCGTGGCGCCTTCGGGGGTGAAGAACGGCACGAGCGGCGCGTGGCTCAGCAGCTTCTGCAATCTCACAGCCACCGCCGGATCGACGTTCTCTCCAGTGTGTGCCTCGAGCAGATCGCGCAACGCCTCCCGGGTCGCGACGAGCCGGTCGCGTTCCTTCTCGGTGACCGTGAGCCTGGCGCCGATGGTCCGCTCGAGCCAGGCGGCCGCCAGTGGGGCGGTCCGCAGCTCGTCGATGCCGTCCGGCATCTCGTTGCTGTTGATGAACTGCTGGACAAGGTGGAGCGACCCCGGCGCAGGCTCGCGGGTTGCCATCTCAGTCATCTCACGCAGCCAGCTTCATGGTCGTCATCGTCACCAGTATACGCATTTGACAAGTGATGTGGGATACGGTAAGCTGTCACTAGTAAACCACGTTGGGTGGTGATTCAACCCTGGAGGAAAGAACAATGTACGGACCTCAACTGATCGAGATGGCCCAGGTCGCCGAGCAGGAGCACATGCGGGCCGCGATGATGGCGAGGGCACGTGCCGAGGAGCGTCATGCGGCGCGAGCGCTTCGCGGACCCGGACGGTTCGCACGGGCGTGGGCCGCCTTCTGGGCCCCCCGCGACTTCGTGCTCGTGCGCCGCGCATCGGCGGGCGACGCCGGCTCGGCCGACCTGACCCCCTGCACGGACTGCTAGTCCGTGGAAGCTGACGGACCCCGGTCCAGGACGTTCGCCGCAAGGCGGTCGGCGATCCCACTCGCCACCGCTGCGGCGGCCGTGCTCCCCGGCTTCCTCGTCGCTTGCTCCTGAAAGCACCTGAGGAACTCCGCGCGGAGCCCGAGTTCGAGGAAGAGCGCGGACCACCTCGTCGCGGAACTCCTGGGGCCACCACTCCGGATGACGTCCGGAGATGTCGAGGCCGGTGGCGAGCTCCAGCAGATGACCCTCCGGATCGGTGGTCACATCGACCTCGTTCCACATATGCCGGACGATGATCTCGCTCGCGCGCAGTCGGCGCTCTGGCGGCCATCCGGCGCCGGCCCCGAAGACCCACGCGACGTCACCGCCCGCGAATTCGAAAGGGACGGTGTGACTGTCGAATGCGGGCACGAGCCCGATGTCGTGCAGCATCGCCGACACGTAGAGCAGCTCCGCATCGAACTCGATGCCCTTACGCTCCGCATGCGACACGGCCCAGATGTACGAGCGCAGGCAATGGTTGAGCAGCGCGGGTGAGCAGTACTCGGTCGCCACCTCGAGCGCGGCGTGTGCTGCGGGCGTCGTCGGTTCCGGCACGCCGGCGGAAGTGTCGGTCGTCACGTCAGGCCCAGAGCATGTCGAGGAAACGCGCCGCAAGCTCATCGACATCGACGTTCGGCCATGTCCCCGATGGGAAAAGGCCCCGCTCGAGGTACTGCCAGCTCGCGGTGCGATTGGCACACGCGGGGACGTTCGGTTTGTAGACGGGCTTGGCGGCACGACGAGGGTTGCTGCCGGTGTGCTCCGGCTCGCTGGCATAGAGCACGGACCCGTTTGCGATCGCGGGCTTCGCCGCGACCGCTGCGCAGTACGCGGCGGCGAACGGTCCGTTGATGGCATTCTCGTAGAACCCCGGGACGTATCCCGAGCCGTGGAATGCCGTGTAGTACGCCGCGATGTAGGTCGCAGTGATGGGATCGTTGGTCTCCACATCGCGGAAGATCGCGACCCCCTGCGGCACCCCGAGCGCCGCGGCCTGCGCGAGCGCGTCCTGCGCATCGACCGTACCCGACGTGAACACGTGATTCGGGTCGTCGATGAGCAGGATCGGCAGACCCTGGTTGTGGATGTACTGCGCCTCGGCCGTCGAGAGCCTGGTGCTGTACACGAGGTAGCGGCCGACGAACTGCGGAGCTCCGAGCTCCGACGTGGTCTGCGCGATCGTGTTCGCCGTCTGAACGTTGTCGGTGGTGTCGATACCCCAGAGCGCGTGCCGAGTCGCGGTGGGCGCATTCGTCGACGCCTGCACCTGGTGCGCCGCGAGGAGCGAGAGCACCGTCGACGCGGCGATCGCGACGCTGCGCATCGGTCGAGCACTCATGCGTCGCCCTCCTTCGGGTATGAAACGGTCTCGAACCGGCGGCCATCCTACCAGCGCCGGCCGATCGTCCTGACTGGATACGATCGGGCCGTGCCGCCGCAGGACTCCCATGTCGCGATTCGCCTTGCCACGACGGCCGACGTGCCCGCGATTGCGGCGGTGCACCTCGCGAGCTGGCGCGTGGCGTACGCCGACATCACCCCGGCCGGCTTCATGAACACGGTCACGATCGAGAGCCGCCTCGTGCGCTGGGAAGGTGCGTTCACGGGCCCCGCATCTCGCACCACCGAGACCACGGTCGCCGTAGACGGAAGCGGTGTCCTGGGGATCTGCAGCTTCGGGCCGCGGAGGACGCCGAAGGCGAGCGGGGTGGGTGAGATCTACTCGCTCCACGTCGGCCCGGCATCGTGGCGCCAGGGCATCGGCCGTCTGCTTCTCGACGACGCGGTCGCGCGACTCGCATCGCGCGGGTTCAGCAGTGCCGTGCTCTGGGTGCTCCGTGACAATGCCAACGCCCGCGCCTTCTACAAGGCTCGCGGCTGGTCGCTCACCGGCGAGGAGCAGTGTGACAACCGCAGTGGCTTTGCCATCGCCGAGGTGCGATACGCCATCCGGTGGTGAGGACCGCTTCCCTTGACTTCACGCGGGATTGTGGTTATTGTATCAATGTACTGATACATCGATACACACGGATGAACTCCGCGCGAAGGTGAGAGCATGGTCGAGACTGAGCAGCTGACCCAGGTGGGATGGGCCTTTCTGGTCCTTGGTGCCGCCGGCGTCTTGGGAGCGCTCATCCTCGCTGTCTGGACGACCCCGCGCGGGTGGACGTCGAGCTGGGCGCACCGCTACGGCGTCCAGGTAACGGAAGCCAACCGATCGGTCGTCGTCGGCTACCTGCGTCGGACCCGGGGTTGGCAGATCGCCGGGGCGGGCGTGGGGTGGGTGGCTTCGCCCCTGTACGCCGCCATCACCGGCCGCCCCTTTCCGCTCGGTGCCAACTGGGTCGCGCTCTCGGTCGGCGGGTTTCTGCTCGGCGCCGTCATCGCCGAGGCGCTGACAGGGCGTGGGCGTGCCGCCGGCGGCGACCGCGCCGCCGCGCTGACTCCCCGGTTGCTGTCCGACTACTTCCCGGCGGCGTCGCTGTGGGCTCTGCGGATCCTGCCGCTCGCGATCATCGGGGTGGCCGTCGCCTACGCAGCTGTGCCGAAGGACCCTTCTGAGATCGTCGACCCTTCAGTCGCCTTCTTCGCCGCGATGTCCGTCCTGCTCGTGGCGTTCGCGGTTGCGGTCGAGTGGACGCTCCGAGCGATCGTCCTGCGGCCGCAGCGGGTGGCGAGCCCGGACACGGTCGCGGCCGACGATGCCATCAGGGCGAGCTCGCTGCACGCCCTCTCCGCCGGCGCGATCGCGCTGCTGCTCCTCTGTGCCGGGTGGGGGCTCACCTCTCTCGGGATGGCCACGTCGGTTGCGTCACTCCGGAACGTGCTCACGTTGATCGGCGCGATCGCCGACATCGTTGCGGTCCTTGCCTGGGTGGGGCTCACGCATCCGCGGACCTGGCGGGTGCGGCACGAGTCGCCGGACGGCGCCGGATGATCCTTCGCGTCGATCCCGGGTCCGCGGTGCCGCCGTTCGAGCAGATCCGGAGCCAGCTCGCATCGATGATCGATGGCGGTGCGCTCCCAGCCGGACGGCGCCTGCCCACGATCCGCCAGCTCGCCGGTGACCTCGGACTTGCCGGCGGCACCGTCGCGCGTGCGTACCGGGAGCTCGAGCTGGCGGGGCTCCTGGTTTCGCGCGGCCGGCACGGCAGCTTCGTGGCAGACCGTCCGGTCCAGTCGCCGGAGGACCGCGAGCGCGCGCTCATCGAGGCGGCGAGCGCCTTCGCGACGCAGGCCGCGCACGCCGGCGTGGATCCGCGCAGCATCCTCGAGCGCGCACTCGAGACGCTGCGGTCGCCGGCACGTGGGACAGCTGTCGATCACCTGGCGTCGTGAGGTTGTCGGGCCCCGCAAACGGCTGATATGTTGCGCGCAGCGGCGCTGCGACGAAGCGGTCCACATCGACGAGGTGGGAGATGACCACATCCATTTCTGGTGACGGGCCGTTCTCGCAGAGTGCGCTCGCGACCAACGCGAGCGGGCGGTTGACCGACGAGCAGCGGCGAGCGTGGCGCTCGCAGTCACGGGGGTACCGTAAGGCGGAGCTGAGCTTCGCGGTCCTCGCCATCGTGATCGGAGCGCTCGTCGCGTTCGCTCCAGGTCCAGCCAAGTACGCGACGGTCAAGCCCATCATCGGCATCGTCTGCTTCGTCATCGCCGCGCTCCTCGTCGTGCGGGCGTTCACCGGGGGAGACCGGCTGACCGGAGACGTTCGAGCCGGCCGCGTCGATTCGGTCGAGGGAGCGATCACGAAGTTCTCGCGCACGAGTGACTCGGGGCGTGGCAGCAGCAGCACCAGCTTCTTCATCGACGTCAATCACCTGCGGATGGAGGCGTGGCGATCCCAGTACGACGCGGCTCCGGAAGCGGGCTACGTCCGCGTCTACTACCTGCCGAAGGCGCATCGCGTCGTCAACCTCGAGCGCCTGCCCGATCCGCCGGTGGGGGAGATCACGCCGGCAACCGCCCAGACGATGGAAAAGGGCGTCGCCGCGGCGTTCCACAAGCACGACGAGGTGGCGGCGGCGGAGGCACGGGCGCAGATGGCTGCCATGGCGACCCAGTTCAAGACGCAGATGCAGCAGGCTGCGGTGCAGCCGCCGAGCGGCCAGCTCGATACGCGGCCTCTTGCCGAGGCGATCATCGGCTCGTGGAGCAGTCCCTTCATGAGCGTCACGTTTGCCGCGGACGGCACCGCGACCTCGACGGCGCCCAATGGCCGCCAGACGAGCGGGCGATGGTCGGTGGATGCGCAGGGACACCTGCACGCGACCATCGCCGGGCACGACAACGTCGGAGAGGCCTGGGTCTCCGGCACCACGCTCACGATCTCGGAGGGCGGGATGGGGCTCGCCTTCCAGCGCACCGGCTGACGGTCAGCGAGCGTTTTGCGGGAAGTACGGGGCCGCGCTGACCGGCGCCTCGTCGATCCACATGGCTTCGCCGAATGCCCCGCACAAGGTCAGCGACAGACCCGCCAGTGTCGTGTACCGGGTTGTCTGTGGCGGTGTGATCAACAGGGTGGTCGCGTGCGCGCATGCGGTGGCTCCCGACGCGATGCTCGAGGTCTCGTACGCGACGTAGGCATCCTGACCGGGCATGACGGTGACCACGCTGACGTCGGGGAGTGACCGCGCGGCGTTGTTGAGCAACGTCGCAGTGACGCTGCGCGTGACCGACGGTTGCACGGTCGTGTCGCCGACGATCGCCTGCAGCGTGACGTAGCCCTGCAAGGTGCAGGGGGCGTTTCCGTTGTTGCGCAGGGCGATGTCGCCGCCGGATGCACCCGAAGCGGTCGCCGTGTCGAACACACGCGCGGTGAGCGCATCGCCGGTGCATCGTTGCGCCACGGGCGGCGCAGAGATGACCGGATGGGGCGGCCCGTTCCCGGCAGGTGCCTGACCCGTGGGTGTCGCTGTGTGGTTGCGCAGCGCGAGTCCGATCGTGAGCGCACCACCGACCACGAGGATCACGATCGCCGCGGCCAGCACCGCTGCGAAACCACGTCGGGTGCGATGCCCGGCGTACCGGCGCGGTTGATCGACCATTGCCGCGAGCGCGCGACGTTCCGCAGCGACACCGGGAACGTGCGGGTCGATCGTGGTGCGGAGCCGGGCGCGCAGTGTCGCCTCGAGATCGTTCGTGCTCATGCGAACTCCTCCGGTGCTGCGAGCGTCGCGGCAAGCGCGGTCAGGCCGCGCCGGACACGCGATCGTGCCGCCTCGACGGCGCACCCGCTGGCCGCGGCCACCTCCTCGAAGGGCAGGTCGAGGTAGTAGCGAAGGACGACCGCGAGGCGCACGTCGTGGGAAAGACGCTGCAGCGCCGCGGATATGTCGAGAGCTCCCGCCGGGTCGTCGCCGATCGACGTGTCACGGACCGGTGGATCCGCGAGGCGGAGCACGGACGCCCATCGCCCGCGCCGGGTCTCACGGCACTGGTTGGCGACGATCGCGAGAAACCACGGACGGAGGTCGGTCCCCGGTCGCCGGTTGCCACGGCGCCGCCACGCGCGGAAGGCAGCCTCCTGCACCGCATCCTCGGCGTCGCCCCGATCGAGCCGCATGCCGGCGGCGAGGCGCATCGCCACGCCCATGAGCGGTTGCAGCTCCGCCTCGAACACGGCGCGCTCGTCATCGCGAACGCGCTCGATGGTCGCGACCGAGGCCGCGTGGTCCTGGTGCGCCGCTGCGGGAGCCACACGACATATACGGGCGGGCGATGCGAAACCGGTCATGCGGTCTCGTGACCGCTTCCGCTTGTGTGGGCGCGTATAGCTGGTATGAGAGTCACAGGTGCGAGGGCCGCCGTCGCGATCTTCGCCGCGGGCGTGGCGGTGAGCGCCTGCGGGTCGACTCCCACCCCGACATCGACGCCGGCCGTCAGCGCGGCGTCGACCCCCACCCCGATCACCCCGGATCCCTGCGTCGTCGGCGCGTGGCGTTCGACCGTCGGGATGCTGCCCGAGCTGTATCACGGCGGTCCGGTCACCGTGACCGGTGGAGGTGGTGTGGTGCTGCGGTACGACGCCGACGGCTCCTACACGGGCGACTTCTCGAAGGCGCAGCCGTACACGGCGACGACCTCCGACGGCCACAAGCTCTCCGTCCTCGCAACCGGGATGGTCGCCGGGTCGTTCACGGCCGCCGCCGGGGAGTTGACGCTGTCCGACACGCAGACGACCCTCACCGTCACCGAGCGCGTGGACGGGAGCGTCATCTCCAGTGAGGCGGCGTCGAGCACGTCCTCTGCCGGATACACCTGCGTGCCAGGACATCTGACCCTGAGCTCCGGAGGCCTCGCGACCCAATACCTCCCCGTGACCTGACATCGCGGCGCAGCCGGTAGGATGCGGTGCATGTCTGCCGCTCCGATGCCCGCCGTGTTCCTCGGGCACGGGAGTCCGATGAACGCGCTCGAACACAACAGGTACACCGCCGCGTGGGCCGCGTTCGGCGAGTCCGTGCCACGCCCGCGAGCGATCCTCGTCGTCTCGGCACACTGGTACATCGGCTCGACGGCGGTCACCGCGATGCCGACGCCGCGCACCATCCACGACTTCTATGGCTTCCCGCAGGCGCTGTTCGACTTCCAGTATCCCGCGCCCGGCTCGACGTCGTTCGCCGAAGAGGTGTCGGAGATCGTCAAGCCCGTGTGGGTCGGTCTCGATCACGACAGCTGGGGGATCGACCACGGCACCTGGTCAGTGCTCGCGCATGCGTTTCCCAAGGCCGACATCCCGGTGGTGCAACTGTCGATCAATGCCGCAAAACCCTTCGACTATCACCTGGATATCGGCGCGAGGCTCGCGCCACTGCGTGACTCGGGCGTGCTCATCGTGAGCAGTGGCAATGTGGTGCACAACCTCGGCGGTATGGACTGGGGCAACCCGGAGGGCGCCTACGACTGGGCGGAGCGATTCGATGACGCGGTGCGCGCGCAGATGCTCGAGGCGCCCACCGACGTGCTCACCGTCGACGCGCGCCCGGAGTTTCGACTCGCTGTGCCGACGCCCGACCATTTCCTTCCGTTGCTGTATCTCGCCGGCGCCGCGGGTGCGAGCGGACACACACTCGACGTGCTGGTCGACGGCTACACGTACGGGTCGCTCTCGATGACGTCGTACACACTCGACGCCACCTGCCCGGAGCCTCAGGATGTCGATGCGCCGGCTGCGGAATTCCCGGATCCGGCGCTGTTCCCCACCGACGAGACCAACTCCTGATCCGTCACTCATCGAGTGGCGCAGAGGTCGACATGCTTTGCCGCAAGCACGTGTGATGCCGCGCTCTCGAGCCGGGTCCGACCGAGGGTTCCATCAGCGACTGCCGAATCGAGCGTGGCGACGATGGTCGCGGTGAGCGACGCGACGTTCGCGGCCGGCGCGGTGAACAGCACCATGTCCGCGCCCGCGGTGATCGCGGCCAGCACGGCCTTCGGCACCGTGTACCCGACGTCGACGAGTGCTCCCGCAGAGAGCGAGTTGGTCATCACCAGTCCCTGAAAGCCGAGTTGCTCGCGGAGCACATCGGTGATGAGCACGGGGGAGATGCTCGCCGGAAGCGTTGTCAGGCCTGGCACGCTCGCGTTGGCGATCATCATCGCGGTGGCGCCCGCGGCGATCGCAGCCTTGAACGGCACGAGCCCGGCTCCTTCGAGCGTCGTCCATGGCAGTGTCGTGGCGGGCTTGACATCGGTGTTCGCGGTCGCCTGGCCGAGCCCGGGGAAGTGCTTGGCCACGGGGATGATGCCGCCTGCCAGCAGCCCGGCCGAGAAGGCATTCGCGTCGGCCGAGGCGATCGCCGGATTGAGGCTGAACGACCGGGTGCCGTCGGGATCACGGTCGTTCGGCCCCTGGCCGTCGTCGACATCCATGACCGGCGCGAGGTCCATCGTGATGCCGGCGGATCGCATCCGTCGGGCAACGCTGGTCGCGAGCTCCCGGATCTGATCAGGCGTCATCGTCGCGCCCATCTCGCGTGCCGAGGGGATGGAGCCGACCAGGTTGGCCATCCGCTGCACGACCCCACCCTCCTCGTCGGTCATGACGAGCGGAGCGATGCCGTTCGGAGCCGACGCGTCGAGGGCCTGCAGCGCGGCACCGAGATTCGCCGGTGCGGTGGCTCCGAAGAGGATCACGCCGCCGGCCCCTGCGGCGACCTCGGACGTGATCGACGCCACGTCGGTCTCGCTCACCGGGATCACGATCGTCTGCTCGGCGAGCGCGGTCAGGCTCCAGGTTGCGAGCACGCTCGCGTTCGTGCACCCGCTCGGGGCGGATGCCGAAGCGGTTGCGGAGGCGGTCGCAGAGACTGTCGTCGAGGCGGTCGGGGTCGCCCCCGAGGAGGCACACCCGGTGAGTGCGCCGAGGACGATCAGGACCGGAAGCAGCGTGAAGGGGATGCGGCGCACAGGATCAATACGGGTGGACGCCGTGAAAGGTGTCGCGACTGAGGTGCCGGACGCATTCGGGAATCCTGGACGGACGCTATCCTCGTCCGCATGACCGGCATGGTCGATCAGATCGGCAACACACCCGTGGTCCGGCTCAAGCGCTGCGTTCCTGGGGATGGGGTTGAGATCTGGAATCACACGGTCGCGAGCTGAACGCCATGCGCTACGGGGTCGTGCTGCCCGGCGGGACCGCTCCGCAACAGGTCGAGCTTGCGATCGTCGCGGAGCAGGCGGGCTGGGACGGCGTCTTTGTCTGGGAAGCGGCGTACGGCGTCGACGCGTGGACGCTCCTGGCGGCGATGGCGGTCAGGACCGAGCGCGTGATGCTCGGGACGATGCTCACGCCGCTGCCGTGGCGGCGTCCCTGGAAGGTGGCCAGCCAGATGGTCACGCTCGACCAGATCTCGGGCGGGCGCGCAATCCTCACCGTCGGGCTCGGCGCCGTCGAGACCGATCTGCCTCTGACCGCTGAGGTCCTCGATCTGCCGATGCGCGCCGAGTATCTCGACGAGGGGATCGACCTCATCCGAACGCTCTGGGACGGCGGAGGGAGCTACAACGGGCGCCACTACCACTTCGACAGCCGGCGAGCCGATCTCGTGGAGGTCGCGCAGCCGGTCCAGGAGCGCCTTCCCATCTGGGTGGTCGGCGTCTGGCCGCGGCCGAAATCGATGCAGCGCGCGCTTCGCTGCGACGGGGTCATCCCGCAGTGGGCGGTGCCGGGTCGCGAGGCCGTTCCCGACGACGTGCGCGACCTTCGCGTCTGGCTCGCGGAGCGTGGCAACTCCGAGATCGACGTGGTCGTCGACGGCGAGACGCCGGCTGATGATCCCGAGGCGGCGGCAGCGCACGTGTCGCAGTGGGCCGACGCCGGGTGCACCTGGTGGCTCGAGACGCGCTGGGAGTTGCCGCACCACTCCGAGGAGCGGATGGCCGACATCCGCGCGCGACTGGAGGCCGGACCTCCCTCAGCCTGACCCGTCGTCAGGCGGCGTCAGCCACTCGCCGCGAGGTCTCGCCGGACACCTCGCTGAGGGTGCGCCCGCTTGCGCGGACCCAGAGCCAGATCGCGATCAGCACGATCACCGACGCGAGCAGGACGATGCCGATCGCAAGGGTCGGCACGTTCACCAGCTTGAGGCCGGAGACGAGCAGCACCGCCGTCAGCGCGCCGCGCAGGAACGCCGTCGGCGCATACGAGGAGACCGCGGCTCCGAGCAGAACGCCCGGGATGCTGCCGATGAGAATCGACGCGGTGAGGCCGAGCTTGAAGTCACCGAAGATGATGTGCGCGAGCGCGGCCGAGCCGACCATCGGGATTGCCTGCGCCAGGTCCGTGCCCACCATCTGCGAACCGCGAAGGCGGGGGTACAGGAAGAGGAGCAGGACGATCACGAGCGTCCCCGAGCCGACTGACGTGATCCCGACGATGAACCCGATGGAGGCTCCGATCGCGAGGGTCGGGAGCTTCTTGATGACGAGCTGGTCATCGACACCCCGGGTGCCGCGGGTGCGGTGATCCAGGTACATCTTGAACAGCAATGCCGCGACCGCGACGAGCAGGACCGCGCCGAGCGCGACGCTGACGATTGCCTGCACGCGGGTCGCATTGCCGAGCGACTTGAGGAATATCACCCCGAGGAAGGCGAACGGCACAGAGCCGAGTGCCAGCCATCCGGCCAGATTCCAGCGAACGGTGCCGCGTCCTGCATGAACGGCTGCGCCGACCGGCTTCATGATCAGCGACGCGACGAGGTCGCTCGAGACCGCGGCGAGCGGCGCGACGCCGAAGAGCAGAACCAGGATCGGGGTCATGAGCGCCCCGCCTCCCATCCCGGTGAGACCGACTGCGCACCCGACGATGAGTCCGGCCAGCGCGACATACAGGTCGATGTGCACCCCCCGATCTCCTCCTCTGCCGCTGCCCCGTTTGACGCCCTTGCACTACTTTGCGGGTTCCCGGCTCCCGCGTCAAGCGCTGGTCTTGTAGACAGGATTGTGAGGCTTGCGGGGTGTGCGGCGCTTGGGCACGACGAAGCCCCCGAGGTCGTTCAGGGCACTCCGAGCCGCGCGCACGGGCTTCCTGCGACCTTCCCACCCGGGCTCCCATCGCTCGCCGACCACGACCAGACGCCCGGCGCCGCGATCCACCGCGAGATCGAATCTTGCGATCAGCTCGTCTCCGTGGAGCAGCGGCATCACGAAGTATCCCCAGCGCTGCGCCTTCGGAACGTAGATCTCGAGCCTGAAGAAGAAGTCCCAGAGAGCCAGGGTGCGTCTGCGGTCACAGATGAGGTTGTCGAACGGCGAGAGCAGGGTCGTTCGCGGCTCGAACGCGCCTGCCTCGATGCGTTCGAGGGGATCGAGGTCCTCCGCGTGGACGTACCACGCACCTCTGACGCCGATGTCGACCGGCACGATGAGCCCCTCGGCCTCCAGCTGCGTCCAGATGTCGCTGAGCCCGGGGTAGCGGCGGCGCAGGAAGTGCGCGCTCACCTGCTGTTGCGTCGCGACGCCGAGCATCCGAAGCGACCGGAGCGCAGCCTCGCGGACAGCGGCTCCCTGGTCGGGGACCTGACCGATCTGACCGCCGAACCATCGGTCCGCGAGCGCCCAGCTGCGGCCACGGCGACCGCGCCCCGCAGGGACGATCTGTCCGGTGAGCCAGAGGAGACCCAGCGTGTCGGCGATCTCGCTCCGCGCACCCCAACCGGATTCGTACTTGGTCGCATGTTCCTCGAAATCCGCGGCGCTGACCGTGTCGGTGGAGGCGAGGCGTTTGAGCACCTGCTCGGCCGCGGTCGCCCGACGTGTCATCCAGCCCTCGGTGCTCTTCGGCTCACCGAGAAACGGTGGGAGCGCCGCGTGCAGCCCACGGTCCTCCGTCAGCACGATCGATGCCTGGTGTGCCCAGTGCTCGTAGAGGAGGCGCTGGTCCCACAGCAGCGAGCCGAGGAGCGCCGGGTCGTACGGACCGAGGCGGCTGAAGGCGACGAGCAGGTGATTGGGGGCGACGATCGCGGTCGGGTCGAGCTGCAGGCACCCGATGTCGCGCACCAGGTCGTGGATCGCGCCGGACGTCACCGGCGCCGGCCGCGGGCCGCTCAGGTGCTGACGAAGCACCGCCAGCCGCCGCGCATCCGCGCGCCGGACGACGCGGCGCGTGCCCGCTATCCCCAGACCTCCGTCGCGGTCTCGACGATCAAACGGAGCTTCGCGACCTCCTCGTCGTAGGTGAGCGTGTTCCCCTCGACGGTGGATGAGAACCCGCATTGCGGTGACAGGCAGAGCTGCTCGAGTGGGACGTACTTCGACGCCTCGTCGATGCGGCGCTTGAGATCGTCCTTGCTCTCGAGCGCACCGCGCTTGGTCGTTACGAGGCCCAGCACCACGTATTTCCCTTCCGGCACATAGCGAAGCGGCTCGAAACCACCGGAGCGCGCGTCGTCGTACTCGAGGAAGAAGCCGTCGACGCCGAGCTCACCGAAGAGCGCCTCGGCGACGAAGTCGTAGCTCCCCTCGGCCGCCCACGATGATCGGAAGTTGCCGCGACACATGTGCGTCGTGACGCGCATCGTCGCCGGTTTCGCGGCGAGCACGCGGTTGATGTTGCGGATGTACAGCTCATGCTGGTGCTCGCGATCACCGCCGAGCGAGGCGATCAACTCGCGCTGACGTGGATCGTTGAGGTACGCGAGGCTCGTGTCGTCGAGCTGGAGATACGTGCAACCAAGGCCGCCGAGCCGTCGCACCTCCTCCGCGTACGCCGCGGTGAGGTCGTCCCAGAACGCATCGAGGTCCGGATAGACGGATGCATCGATCGCCGCCCGGCCGCCGCGATAGTGGACCATGCTCGGCGACGGGATCGTCAGCTTCGGCGTGACACCATCACCGACCTGCGCCTTCAGGAAGAGGAAGTGGTCGGCGAAGATCGTGTCACCGAGCCGGATCCTGTCGTTGATGCGCAACGCCGCGGGAGCGAAGTCGAGCGTGCCGGATTCGTTGAAGAACTGCACGTGCAACTTCTCGTCGGCCTGCGTGACGCCGCCGAGCTGATAGATGAAGTCCATGTGCCAGGCGGATCGCCGGAATTCCCCGTCAGTCGCGGACTGCAACCCGACCTCGCGCTGCATCGCGACGACGTCGCGGATGGCCGCGTCCTCAGCCTCGCGCAGAGCCTCCGCCGTGATGTCACCGACCGCGCGCCGGGCGCGCGCCTGCATCAGCGCGGCGGGGCGCAGCAGGCTGCCCACGTGGTCGGCGCGAAACGGCGGCTCGGTGCGTCGTGTCATGACGATTCCCCTCGAGCGATGTCAGGCTCTGGCAGCGGAACCGGGAAAGAGCGCAAGCGGCATGCACATCCCGACGTTCCACATCCCCGCGTCGACGATCTCCAGGATCTTCAGCTTTCCCGCAAGGCTGCAGAGCATGTACGCGTCCACGGGCGCAAGTCCGTGCTCATCGCCGAGCCACGCGATCATCGCGCGAGTTGCCATCCGGGCGCCCTCCATGAGGTCCGATGCGATGCCCATCGTGCAGTACTCGGAACCGAGTCCTTCGGGCTCACGAGGTGCGGTGACAAACGCCGGCGTCGGGATGCTGCGCTTGAGGAGCGTGAAGCGCAGGGTGCCCTGCAGCGGGCCCTCGAGTGCCGAGACGCACACCTCGCCGTCGCCCTGAACGGCATGGGGATCGCCGCACGAGAAGAGCGCGCCCGCGAGGAACACGGGCAGATAGAGGCGCGAGCCCGCTATCAGATGACGGTTGTCGATGTTGCCGCCCCCCGCGTGCGGCGGGAACGGAGACAGCCGCGCACCACCACCGGGTTGCACCCCCATCACGCCCATGAACGGCCGCAACGGGATCGAGATCTCCGCGCTGAAGACGGCGGCGTCCTTGCCGGCGAGGTCGAAGGTGCGCACATGGCCGTTCGGGAAGTCGTCGGGGAGGAGACCGAATCCCGGGAGGATCGCGGTCCATCCCCAGGAGCCGTGTGTCAGGTCGAGGACGTCGACGGCGAGCGTGTCGCCCGGCTCCGCGCCGGTGATCGTGATGGGACCGCTCAGGTTGTACAGCGTGTCGAAGTCGAACGTCACATCCGCGAAGCTGTCGCCGAGCTTGACCTGCCGGTTCCCCGCCTCGAGCAGGTCGAAATGCACGACGTCGCCGGACTCGATCGCGAGGATCGGTTCCAGCGTCTCGTCCCAGTCATGGTGGATGCGCCTCGCATCGATGACGTGCTCGCGGCTCATGCGCTCGTTCTCCTCTGGACACCATGGACAGCACCGGATCAGTCCGCGCCCGGCTGCATCCCCAGGCAACCGGGGGCCAGCGTACCGATGCAGCGAATCGACTGTAAACGATGTGACGGCCGCGAGAAATGCGGCGCGTTCTCTAGGCTTGGCCGGCGATGTCCGAACCCGCCGCCGACCCGCCGATAGACCTGCGGAGGGCGGCGCACCGCCGGATTCGCAACCGCGCGCTGACGATCGGGGTGAGCGTCGTGCCATTCGGGCTGTCGTTCGGGGCGCTCTCGGTGCAGGCGCACCTCAACCTCGCTCAGGTCTGCGTCCTGTCTCTGGTCCTGTTCTCGGGCGCATCGCAGTTCGCGCTCGTGAGCATCATCAGCGGCGGCGGTTCGCTGTTATCCGCCGTCGGAACCGCGCTGCTGCTCGGTGCGCGCAACGGCCTGTACGGGGCGCGCCTGAACACCATGCTGCGGCCGCGCGGCTGGCGTCGCTTCGCGATGGCGGAGACGACCATCGACGAGAGCACCGCGATGGCGGTGACGGAAGCATCGGCGGGGTACGCCGCCTGGGCGTTCTGGGCCACCGCGCTGAGCGTCTACGTTCTCTGGAACGCATCGACCGTGGTGGGAGCACTCGTCGGGAATGCGCTCGGGTCACCCGCGACCACCGGGCTGGATGTTGCCGGGCCGGCGGCATTCACCGCGCTGCTCGGACCGCGTCTCATCAGCGCTCGGATTCGTCTGGTGGCGCTGGCGGCGGGCGCGATCGCGCTGCTGACGGTGCCGCTCGTTCCAGTGGGTGCGCCGATCCTGATCGGTGGGCTCGGCGCGGTCGCGCTGCTCCTGGTGTTCGAGCGATGAGGCTGTGGATCTCCGTCATCGTCGCGTCGCTCGGATGCGCGGCCCTCAAGCTCTCCGGCTACGTGGTGCCGTCGCGTCTCCTCGAGTTCGCCGATCGCCCGGCGTGTGCTCGAGGCGCTGCCTGTCGCGCTGCTGAGCGCGCTCATCGCGCTGTCGACGTTCGCCACCGGCAGTCACCTGCTGCTCAACTCGCGGGCCGCCGGACTCGCGGTCGCGCTTGTTCTCGTGGCCGTGCGGGCGCCCTTTCTCGTCGTGGTGGTCGGCGCGTGCGCCACGGCCGCCGGAGTGCACGCTCTGTGGCAGTGAGCCCCACTGCCTGACCCGGCTACGACGCGACGGCGCTCGAGGGTGCGGTCGCCACGGCCTCGTGCTGATAGATCACGTGGATGCTCGGGACGCGCCGCCGGACAGTCCGGCTCAGATGGCCCATGACCCCGCCGGTATCCGCCGGCAGGGTGGAGCTGACGTAGGGATCGTTGTCGACCTCCGACGCGACCACATACCCCAGCGCCGCGAGCCGTGCTGAGTCCCGCGTGAACTCGGTGTCGTGCCAGTACGCCTTTTCGACTGTCTCCGGGCGTTTGGCACTGTGTGACAAGCGGCGCGCGTCCCTGGCGTTGAGCCGGTCCCGGAACCAGATCCCGAGCGTGTCCACAGTCATTTGGTTCGCCTCCCCGGCGGCCGTTCCGACGGCCGACCGTTGTCTGACGATCATGGCACTTCCGGGCACGCAAGAAACGCACTGGCTGAGCGCGGCGCTCGGCCAGTGCGGGAGAGATCCCTACCGGAGACCTATTTGATCTTGCGCGTGCGTGTCGGGAACGCCGTGCCGCTTCCTAGTCGTCGGATGGTGGATCGACCGCGAGGTGCATCCAGAAGGCAGGGCCAAACTGTGTCATCACGTCCTTGCCGCGCGTGAACCCGAGCTTGCCGTAGAAGCCGGCCGCGGTGGGATTCGCGATGACGTCGATGATGCGCACTCCGGAGGAACGAGCGCGTGTGACCACGTCAGCGATGAGCGCGCGGCCGACTCCCTTGCCCATGAGATCCGGCTCGACGAAGAGGCCGTCGAGCTCCTGTGATATCTCGTGGACGGGGAGCATTACCGAGAAGCCGGCGATCCGCTCGGAGACGACCGCGACGCGGGTCCTGCCTTCGCTCACGTCGGCAGCCGGCAGGTGGATCACCTCGGGGTGTGCGGCGAGCGCCTCCCGATAATCGGGCGCAACCAGCGACGCGCGCAGCTGGAGCGATTCCAGCAGCGGGATCTCGTGCAACTGAGCATCGCGCATGGTGATCACCAGGGCCATCCGCGTGACCGTAGCAGCGAACGTCGCATGATCGACCGGTGAATGCGCAGCAGTGGCGCGAGGCGATGCAAGCCTGGGCGCTGCCTGAATCGATCCTCCTCGCCGCGCCCGAGTCGCCCTGGGGATTCCCGATCGAGCCGTTCCGGTCGAGGGTGGAGCTGGCGAAGCCCGGCGATCTCAGCTACAGCAACCGCCGCGCGCTCGAGGCGCTGCCGCCGGGGGGAACCGTGCTCGACGTCGGCGTCGGCACGGGCGCGGCGTCGTTGCCGCTGCATCCGCGATGCGGACGCATCACCGGCGTCGATTCGTCACCGGCGTTGCTCGCCGAGTTCCGTCGCCAGGCGCGACGGGTGGGAGTCAACGTCCGAACCGTCGGTGGGTCATGGCCCGCAGTCGCGCGACGAGCGCCGGTCGCCGACGTGGTCGTCTGCAACCACGTCGCCTACAACGTCGCCGACCTCGCTCCGTTTGCGATGGCGCTGACCGAGCACGCGCGGCATCGCGTCGTCATGGAGATGACGATCCGCCACCCCACCGCCTGGATGGCAGACCTCTGGCTGCGCTTTCACGGGCTGGAGCGCCCAACCCGGCCGGACGCTCGCGACGCCGTGTCACTCCTGCGTGGCCTCGGACTGCCCGTGCGCCGGCACGCTGCGTTCCAATCTCGCGGCGCAGGCGGGTTTGAACGTCGCGAGGATGCTGTTGCCTGGATCCGCCGCCGTCTCTGTCTCGACGCGGGGCGTGATGACGAGGTCGCCGAGGCGCTCGGCGCGCGTCTCGTGAACGAGGACGGCCTCTGGTCGGCGAGGCCGCCCGCAGAGCCGGTCGTCACGATCTGGTGGGACGCAGAGCCCCATGGCAGCAACGGAATCGCGGCGGCGGAGTAGGGTGAAGCTGTGTCAGCGACACCACATGCCGGCGCGACGCACACGCATGCAGTCGAGGCGAACCCCGACCAGGGACCACTGATCGCCGCGCTCTGCCTCATCGCGGCGTTCATGGTGGCGGAGGTGGTGGTGGGCGTCGTCAGTCGCTCGCTCGCGCTGCTCTCCGATGCCGCGCACATGCTCACCGACGTCGCGGCAATCGGCGTCTCGATCGTTGCGCTTCGGCTCGCCCAGCGTCCGCCGAAGGGCGGCCTGACATTCGGCCTCAAGCGCGCGGAAATCCTCGCCGCCCTGGTGAGCGGAGCGACGCTCCTCGTCCTCGCAGCGGTGCTGATCTTCGAGGCGATCCTGCGGATCGCGTCGCCACCGACCGTCACCGCGAGCGCCATGATCGCGACCGCCGCCGCCGGCATCGTGGTGAACGTCGGCGTGACCTGGCAGCTGTCGCGCGCGAACCGGCGAAGCCTCAACGTCGAGGCGAGCGTCCGCCACATCCTCACCGACCTCTACGCGTTCATCGGAACGCTTGTCGCCGGCGTCGTGATCCTGATCAGCGGGTTCGAGCGGGCGGACGCCCTCGCATCGCTGGTGATCGCCGGCCTGATGGTCTACGCGGGCGTCCGTCTGCTTGGCAAGGCGGGCCGCGTGCTCCTCGAGGCAGCGCCGGCCGACCTCGATCCCGAGGAGATCGGCAGTGCGCTCGCGGCGCATCCACACGTCGTGAACGTCCACGACCTCCACGTCTGGGAGCTCACCTCGGGGTTTCCGTCGCTCTCCGCCCACGTGCTCGTGCATCCGAGGGACGACTGCCACGCGATCCGGCTCGACCTCGAGCACTTTCTCGAGGAGCGCTTTCACGTGGAGCACACGACCCTCCAGGTCGATCACGCACCGCCGGAGTTCCTGAAGGTCGAGCGGCTCGTGCCGGACAGGGATCGAGTGCGCGAGTAGCGCGAGCCGCTCAGGAGCTCTGCGTGGACTTCGCGCATACAGCGCACACGCCGAGCACCGCGAAGTGGTACGGGCGCAGCTCGAACCCCAGCCGGCGCTTGGCGCCCTCCGCCATCGCGTCGAAGAGATCCTCCGGCGCCTCGATCGTGTCCCCGCAGACCTCGCAGACCAGGTGGCCGTGGGCCTCAGTCGCGAGGTGGTAGGTCGCGGCACCGTGCCCGAGGTGGTTGTGGATCACGACGCCGAGGCGCTCGAGCTCCTCGAGGTTGCGGTAGACGGTCGACGCGTGGACGTCCGGCGCCAGGGTTCGAACCGCGGCGAGCAGCTCCTCAGCGGTGGGGTGGCTGGCACCCTGGACCAGGGCCGTGAGCACCAGCCGGCGGGCCGTCGTGACCCTCGAGCCGCCGTCGCGCAGCTGGGCGACGAGCTCGTCGACCGTGGTGGGAGCCATAACCAAAGGATAATCGCCGCCTGATCGCCGTGGCCCGGACAGTGCATCTGGCTCCTGGACGCTGTTGCGAGCTGGTCGCGTTTTGATACATTGAGCAGGCTCCTGACGTTGAGGGAACATGAGGAGGTTGCCCATGGCCGCGACGCCGTCTCGCTGGACCCGCATCCGCGGCTCACTGACCCCCCGGGAGTGGGGTCGCGTCGGCGGCATGGTCGGTTTCATCATCGGCCTGTACGTCGTGGGCTGGGGCGTGTTCATCGTCGCGATCCTTCCCGAGCACTCGAAGTTCCTCGGCATCGGCGTCGCCGTGACCGCATACACCCTCGGCCTGCGCCACGCCTTCGACGCCGACCACATCTCGGCGATCGACAACACGACGCGGAAGCTGATGTCAGAGGGCAAGCGGCCGATGTCGGTGGGCTTCTGGTTCTCGCTCGGTCACTCGAGCGTTGTCTTCGTACTCGGCATAGGCCTGACCTTCGCTGCCCGAGCGATCGTGACCCAGGTCAGCAACTCGAACTCGACGGTTGAGACGTTCGGCGGCATCATCGGCACCGCGGTGTCGGGCTCGTTCCTGTACCTGATCGCCGCCCTCAATCTGGTGATCCTGGTCGGCATCGTCAAGGTGTTTCTCGAGATGCGCCGCGGTCGCTACAACGACGAGGAGCTCGAACAGCAGTTGAACGCGCGCGGCCTGATGACGCGGTTCTTCGGCAAGCTGATGCGCTCGATCCGAAGGCCCTGGCAGATGTACCCGGTGGGCGTTCTCTTCGGGCTCGGGTTCGACACGGCGACCGAGGTGGCGCTGCTCGCCGCGACTGCGGGGGTCGCCACCGCCGGCCTTCCCTGGTACGCGGTGTTGAGCCTCCCGATCCTCTTCGCAGCCGGCATGGCCACGCTCGACACGCTCGACGGCTCCTTCATGAACTTCGCCTACGGATGGGCGTTCTCCAAGCCGGTGCGCAAGGTCTACTACAACATCACCATCACCGGGCTCTCGGTCGTCGTCGCGATGCTGATCGGCACCATCGAGATCTTCGGACTGCTCGCCGCGCAGCTCAAGTTCTCCGGCGGCTTCTGGGATTTCATGTCGAGCTTCAACATCAATGAAGCCGGTTTCATCATCGTCGGCCTGTTCGTCATCACGTGGGCCGCGGCCCTCGCGATCTGGCGATTCGGACGCATTGAGCAGCGATGGGAGCGAGCTGCGGCGCAACGCCGCATCAACTGGAACGACTGACGGTCGGTTACTCCGTGGTGATCGCCTGGAGTATGTCGACGCGTGACGCGCGGATCGTCGGGAAGATGGCGGCGATCACCCCGAAGAGGCCTGCCGCTACCGCATAGATCACCAGGTTCTGCCCCGGCACGGAGATCTCCGTGATCCCGAGGTCGTGCAGCGAGCCCGTCACCGCGACGCCGAGTCCGAGGCCGACGCTCAGACCGAGCACCGCCCCGAGCAGCGAGATGATCACCGATTCCCAGCGCACCATCGAGCGGGTCTGCGACCGGGTCATGCCGAGAGCGCGCAACACGCCGATCTCCCGCGTGCGCTCGAGCACGCTCAGGATGAGCGTGTTGGCGATGCCGAGGACGGCGATGATGATCGCGAACGCGAGCAGCACGTAGATGAGGTTGAGGAAGTTGTCGAGCGATGTGCCGACAAACGCGCGGTACTCGGATCGGCTCATCGCCTTGAGCAGCGGAAACGCGCTGACGTCGTGGTCGAGCGCCTGCTCTGCTTGATGCTCCGACACGCCGGGTGCGGCGTTCGCGAGCAGGATGTCGTCGAGCTGCGTCGGCACCTGCGGGGCCATGGTCGCGACTGACACGATGTAGCCGCTGACGAGCGCGTTGGCCGTGTAGATGCCTCCCACCCGGATGCGCACGGCCGAGCCCTGCGGGAAGTTGAATGTCACCATCTGGCCGACGTGCACATTCGATGCCGTCGCCTCGGTTGCATCGACGATCGCGGTGTCGGTCGATGCGATCGACGACGCGTCACCGGACACCATGTTCAGCGACAGCACGCGACCCAGGTTCGCCGGGTCGATCGCCGCGATGCCCTGGGAGCTGCCACCGATGAGCACCGATGTGCCGCGCACCTCGGTGACGTCGCTCAGTGCCGGGTCCGCCGCCAGCGTCTGCGCGGCCTGCGTGCTGAAGTCCGGGCCTTCGGTGAAGACGATGAAGTTGGCACGGAACGCCCCTTCGATGGCGTCGTTGGTCGAAACTCGCAGCGAGTCGGTGAGCACGGCGACGCAGGTGACCAGCGCCAGGCCGATCATGAGCGCCGCGGCCGTGAGGGCCGTGCGTCGTGGGTTGCGTCGCGCGTTCTCGCCGGCGAGCATGCCGGCTGCGCCGCGAAGGTGTCGTACCGGCCAGCCGAGCACGATCGCCACCGGCACCACCAGGAGTGGGGCGAGCAGCGCGACACCGACGAACACCGCAAGGAATCCCGCACCGATGAACTGCAGCTTTGCGCCGCTCGAGGTGAAGAGACCGACACCGAGCGCCGCTGCCCCGAGCACGAAGGTCACCAGCCCGATGGCGATGCGCCGCCGCGGCAACGGCTGCGTCTCCGGCAACGCCTCGGCGAGCGCCTCGACCGGCGAGATCCGCGTTGCGCGGCGGGCGGGAAGCGACGCGGCGATCACCGTGACGATCGTGCCGACGAGGACGGCGACGATGAAGGTGCGCGGCAGCAGCGTGATGCCCGCCGTGGCCGCGGAGCCGAAGACGGAGAGCAACCCTTTGGCGATGAGTATGCCGACGCCGAACCCGAGAATCGAGGCGATGAGCCCGGTCAACGCCGCCTCGATGAGCACCGACCGGAGCACCTGCGCCCGCGTGGCACCGAGCGCGCGGAGCAGCGCCAGCTCGCGGGTGCGCTGCGCGACGAGGATGTTGAAGGTGTTGATGATCAGGAACGAGCCGACGAAGAGCGAGATGAACGCGAAGACGAGCAGTGGCGTGCCGATGAAGGTGCTGATCGTGTCCTCGGTGCTCTGCTCCGCGGCCTGCGCAGCCTGCTGCCCGGTCTCCGCCTCGGCGTAGCCCGGCAGGACGCGCGCGATGCGCTCACGCAGCACGACATCGCTGACACCGCTCTCGGCGCTCACGAGAATGCTGTCGTACTTGCCCTGGGTGTTCATCACCTGCCCCGCCGTCGCCTCGCTGAAGAGCACGATCGTCGCGCCGCCGAGGTTGTCCGAGCTGCCGTATCCCGCGATCCCGGAGATGGTGAAGTGCTGCTCGACACCACCCTGGAAGACGACCGCGATCGACTGCCCGACCGCGAGACCATTCTTTGCGGCCGTCCCCGCGTCAACGACCACATCGGTCGACTGCACGGGAGCCCTCCCGCTGCGCAGGTGATACGGGGAGATGCCGCTGTCGGTGATCCAGCTGGCGCCGAATGTCGGCGGGCCATTGCCACCGATGGGTTTTCCGTTGCTTCCGATCAAGGTCGCGCCGTTCCGGAAGATGTTGCCGACGGCGTCCTTGACACCCGGAACCGCGCGCACCGTGGCGAGCAGCGACGTGGGGACGGGGTGGTTCTGACCGCCGCCGATGCCACCGCCTTCACCGGCGATCGGGTGCCCGTGCACGGTGACCGCGACGCCGGCGTTCGCTGTGTTGAAGATGCCGGTGAACGTCGCGTTGATCGTGTCAGTGAGGATGAAGGTGCCGGCGACGAACGACACGCCGAGGATGACCGCGATGGTGGTGAGCGCAAGCCGGAGCTTGTGGGAAAGCAGGCTTCTCAGGCTGACGCCGAGCACCGGTCAGCGCCTCGTGATGTGGTCAGCCACCGAGATGACGCATGACGTCGAGCACAGTGCCGGCAGTGGGATCGAGCATCTCGCTGACGACCTTCCCGTCGGCGAGAAACACGACGCGGTCGGCATGCGCGGCGGCGATCGGATCGTGCGTCACCATGATGATCGTCTGCCCCAGCTCCGAGACGGCATGACGGAGGAACTCCAGCAGGTCGCTGCTGGCGCGGGAGTCGAGGTTCCCTGTCGGCTCATCGGCGAAGATGATCGCCGGCTGACTTGCGAGCGCCCGCGCCGCGGCAACACGTTGCTGCTGGCCGCCGGAGAGCTGATTGGGCCGGTGCTTCAGCCGGTCTCCGAGGCCCGTGATCCGCACCACCTCGGTGAGCGCCGCGGCATCCGGTTTGCGTCCCGCGATCGTCAGCGGCAGCACGATGTTGTCGTATGCGGAGAGCGTCGGCACCAGGTTGAACGACTGGAAGATGAAGCCGACGCGCTCGCGTCGAAGGAGCGTGAGCTGCCGGTCGCCGAGACTGCCGAGCTCGACATCACCGATGTGCACGGTCCCCGATGTCAGACGATCCAGTCCCGCGAGGCAGTGCAGCAGCGTCGATTTGCCTGATCCCGACGGACCCATGATCGCGCTGAACTTCTCCTGTGCAAACGAGACCGTGACTCCGTCCAGCGCGCGAACCATCGCGTCGCCGCGTCCGTAGATCTTCACCGCGTCGGTGGCTCTCGCCGCCACCGGGAGCGTCTGTAACACCGCGTCCGGCGCCGTCGTTGTACTCACCGCCATGGGTTTCAGGGTAGACGAAGCGCGGTCGCGCGCCGACCGTCGCCGTACGATCTTGCGGTGACCATGTCCACCTCGGCGTCCGACCTGCGCGTCGGCGATCCGAGCCGGCGCGACCTGGGGCGGGCGGTGGCGGCCGTGCTGGTCGCGGCAGTCGTGTTCATGGCCGTCGAGCTCCCGGTGAAGCAGTTCCTCGGGGCATACGACCATGCGCCGTGGAGCAACGACCCGTACGACGCGGTGACGTCCTTCGCCGTGTTCTTCGTGCCACTCGTGATCCTCGTGGCACTGGTCAGGGTCGCGCTCTGCCGCCGCGCCCGGCCGCTGCCACTGTCGCGGGCGCGCGGCCTCCTCCGCTCCACCCGGGTCGCGCTCGCGACCATGGCGGTCACGGTGCTCGCAGACTGGGTCAGCGTGGGCCTCCAGGCGAATCGAGCCAACTGGAACGGCATCACCCCCTGGCTCGTGGTCCTTCTCGCGGTCGTCACCGTGGTTGTGGCACCCGCCGGGGTGCTGCTCCGCCGCGCCGCCATCCGGATGCCGCGCGACGCGGAAGGCGCATCGCCTGGTCCGGACTGGTTCAGCGACGTGGTGACGCTCGCCGAGGACATCGCCGCGTGGCTTGGCCCGATGGCGAGGCTCGCGCGCGTCTCGATCCGCTGGCTCAATCGGTGGGTCGTCGCCGCGATCCGGCGGTTCCCCATCGCGGCCGCAGCCGGCGCCGCGCTGGCCTTCGGGGTGCTGCTCGCGCTCAACACGTTGCTCCGCGAGGGAGCCGGTCCGGCGCTCTGGATCGACGTCGTGGTCGGGTCGACCGGGATGTTCGCCTTCCTCGTCGTCGCGGGAGCGTATGTCGGGCTCGTTCGAGGCGGGCGCCCTGCAACCGGTGCGCGGCGCCGTGCCCTCGATGCGGCGGTGATCGGATGCGCGGCCGTGCCTGCGGCCCTCGGGTTTCGGGAGTGGCTGTGGTGGGTGGTCGGGAGCGATGGCGGCAGCCCGGCACGCCTCGGAGCCTTGCTGCTCGTCGCCGCACTCGCGACTGCCTGCGTCGTCTTCGCCGGCGAGACGCTGTTGCGGACGCATCGGTCCGGCACGGCGTGATCGACGCCGGTCGAAACCCGGCGCATCGCGGGTGCCTTGCTAGAGTGGATTTGTGACCGCGGCCGAGCTTCCCATCGGCGAGCGCAAGGCGCAGGCCGTCGAGGAGATGTTCGACCGGATCGCACCTCGGTACGACCTGGTCAACCGGATCATGACCTTGGGTCTCGACTCAGGCTGGCGGCGGCGCGCGGTGCGTGAGCTCCGCCTCACCGACGGGTCGCGTGTCGTCGACCTCGGATGCGGCACGGGCGATCTGTGCAGAGCTCTCGAGCGGGCCGGGCTCCGCGCGGTCGGCATCGACATGGCGGCCGGCATGCTCGCCAACGCGCACACCTCCGCGCCGCTCGTTCGTGCCGACGCGCTCCGGCTGCCGCTTGGCGACGGCTCCGTCGACGGGGCGATCAGCGGGTTCGCCCTCCGCAACGTCACCGACATCGTCGCCTGCTTCGAGGAGGCCGCGCGAGTGATCCGCCGCGGCGGCAGGGCCGTCTTTCTGGAGGTGTCCGAGCCACCGAACCCGATCGTCCGACGTCTGCACGCGCTGTACTTCCGGAAGGTCGTCCCCATCGTCGGTGGCCTGATCTCGGACCGGCGGGCCTACCGGTACCTGCCGGCATCGACCGCCTACCTGCCGTCACCTCCAGCGCTGATCCGCCTGCTCACGGAGGCGGGGTTCGCGCACTGCCGCCGGGTGGCGCTCGGCGCGGGGGCCGCCCAGCTGCTGATAGGTACGCGCCGGTGAGTGTCGCGCGACCCGCGCCGGAAGTTGCCACGGCCGGCGGCCCCAATCCGTTCGAGCTCTTCGGTGAGCGGACGAAGGTCGTGATCCAGCGCGCCGGATCGGTGGTGTCGGCGATCGGTCGTTCGCGCAGCATCGTTGTTCCACCCGGTCCGGACCATGTCGCTCGAGCCGCGTCGTTGACCCGGCAGGCGTTGGCGGGCGAGCCCGGCAATGGCATCGCGATGGGGGCGCTTCCCTATGACGGGTCTTGCGAGGCGATCCTGCGCGTGCCGGACCGCGCGATCCGGGGAGAGCCCGCCGGGGATGACCGTGCTCCCGAGGCGACGTGGGCCGTGACGAGCCTCATCCCGGACCCGCTGCCCGTCGACTACGAGGCGGCCGTCGCGACAGCGCTCGCGGCGATCGAAGCCGGCGAGGTCGAGAAGGTCGTGCTGGCGCGAGCGCTCGTGGTGTCGACCGACACCGCGATCGACCCGCGAGTGGTTGCCCGCCGCCTCAACGCGGCCGAGCCAGGCTCGATCGTCTTTCTCGTCGCGCTCCCGGGAGGCTCGAGCAGCCTGGTCGGCGCGTCACCGGAGCTGCTCGTGCGACGCGAGGGCATGACCGTCTCGAGCGATCCGCTGGCCGGGACCGCGCGCCGGAGCACCGACCCGGTTCGGGACGCTGAGATCGCCCGCCAGCTCCTGGCGACGGTGAAGGAGCAGCGGGAGCATCGCTTCATCGCCGAGGCCGTGGCCGACGCGCTCGCCCCGCTCTGCACTGACCTGGTCGTCGATCGCGAGCCGTCCCTGAGCCCGACCGCGACGCTCTGGCATCTGCACACCGCCGTGCGGGGGACGCTCAAACCCGACGCACCCGACGCGCTCTCGCTCGCCGCCGTGCTGCATCCCACGCCCGCCGTGTGCGGGACGCCCCAGGCAGCGGCAGGGCGGCTGCTCCACCGCCTCGAGGGCTTCGACCGCCGCTTCTATGCGGGGCTCGTGGGCTGGGTCGACGCCCGGGGTGACGGTGAGTGGGCGATCGCGCTCCGATGCGCGGAGATCTCGGGAGCGACCGCGCGCCTGCACGCGGGTGCGGGGATCGTCGCGGGCTCGGATCCCGCGGCCGAAGACCTGGAGACGGAGGCGAAGTTCGGCGTCATGCTCCGGGCCCTCGGGGTGGAGCCCGGCGAGGGCTGAGCCCCTCAGCCGTCGAGCGCCGTCGCGACCGTGAGCGCGACCTCGGCACGCAGCGCTGCCGAGCGTGAGCGGTCGACCCGGACGCGGACGATCTGCACGCCACCTGACGCCTCGGCCTCGCGGATCGCGGGAATGAGCACCTGCGCGCGGTCGAGGGAACGAACGCCTGCGCCCGCGGCCCGGGCGATCGCCTCGAGGTCGAGGCCGTGCGGAGTGCCGAAGAGCAGCTCGAACTCATCGCGCTGGAGGGACGATTGCGAGAGCAGCTCGAAGATGCCGCCACCGTCGTTGTCCACGACGACGAGCACCGCACCGGCGCCGCGCCGTGCACCCCAGAGCAAACCCGCAGCATCGTGCAGCAGTGCGAGGTCGCCCAGCAGGGCGTACGTGGGTACTCCGGCCGCGGCGATCCCGAGCACTGTCGAAACCGACCCGTCGATGCCGCTCGCCCCGCGGTTGGCGAGCACCCGGACGCCGTCTCGCGGCGCCATGTACTGATCGATGTCGCGTATCGGCATGCTCGACCCTGCGAAGAGGCCGCCGCCGACCGGAATGGCCGCGCACAGATCGCGCGCAACACGTCCTTCGAAGGGCTCCTCCCACGAGTTCGAGCAGCGCATCGACGGCGACGCGCACCGCCCGGTCCGCGTGCCGCCAGTCGCCCGACCACTCCGGACTGGTCGGCGGGAGCGACGTGCGTGTTGCTCGCAGGGCCGCGATCACCGGCGCCGGGTCACGGTCCAGGGTGAGTGTCGACCGCCGATCCGGATCCGCGACGAGCCCGTCGGGATCGATGATCAACAGCCGATCCGCGCTTCGCACCAGCTCCTGCACGCCGCGCGAGGTCGCCGCCGCACCGACCTGAATGACGAGGTCCGGATGGTGACGCTCGCGGAATCCGGCGTCCGCGGCCATGAGCGCGCCGGCTGTCAGCGGGCCGCCGGCGTCAGCCTGCGGGGCATCGCCGCGCAAGCCTGAGAGCGGCTCAGCCAGCAACGGCCATCCACGTTCGGCGCAGAGTTCGACGAGGCCGGTGGGCGGCACTCGGAGACGTCCCGCGACGACGACCACCCTGTGGCCGGTCGCCACTTCGCGCGCGAAGGCGGGCATCCGATCCGGGGACTCTTGCGTGACGGCATAGGTCGAGCGCGCGAACGGCGACCCCGTGGCGATCGGCTCACCGGTGGGGAGCAACGGCTCTCGAAACGGAAGGTTCAGGTGCACGGGTCCTGGCGGATCACCGGCAGCGTGAAAGATCGCACGCGCTCCGAGGCTGCTCCAGTGATGGAATGCCCTCGCTCCATCGTCGGGCGGCCCGCTGTCGCAGAACCATTTGACGAACTTCCCGAACAGCTCCTGCTGGTCGATGGTCTGATTGGCGCCGACGCCGTGCAACTCGGGAGGTCGGTCGGCGGTGAGGACGATGATCGGGATGCGCGCCATGAACGCCTCGACGACCGCCGGATAGTGGTTCGCAGCGGCTGTCCCGGACGTGCAGAACATCGCGACCGGCGCGCCGCTCGCGGCGGCGATGCCGAGCCCGAAGAATGCGGACGAGCGCTCGTCGACGTGCACATGCAGCGTGATGCCCGGATGACGCGCGGCGGCAAGCGCGATCGGCGTCGAGCGTGAGCCCGGCGTCATGCACATGTGCTCGACGCCGCCCAGGACGAGCTCGTCGAGCAGCACGCTCACGCACGCCAGCGCGATATCGCCCTCGCCGCGGTCGGTCATGCGGGCGTGAGGACGCGCGCGTCGACGTGCGGACGCCGCGGCGTGAGCCAGCCATCGAGCGGCACCAGCGGGTCACTCACGACGTCAGTCGCGAGGAGCAGTGCCGTCCCCACGCCGTGGGCGAACGGCGATTCCGGCAGCGACGCCGCAAGCGCGACGACCGCGGCAAGGCCGACCGACGTCTCGAGGGCACTCGAGGCGATCACGGGCACGCCCGCCGCCTCCGCGGCGCGCAATGCCTCGCGCACGCCACCGATTCGCTGCGGCTTGAGGACGATCGCGTCGGCGGCTTCCAGGTCGTGGAGTCGCCGCGCGTCGGCCGTTGTGCGGATCGACGACTCGGCGGCAACCGGCATCGGCACGCGTCCACGCAGTGACGCGAGGTCCTCGAGCGATGCCACCGGATCCTCGACCAGCTCGATGTCGTACACGCGCAACAACCCGAGCATTCGCAACGCGGTGTCCACATCCCACGAGCCGTTGACGTCGAGCCGGAGGCGCGTTCGCGGGCCACACGCGGAACGGACTGCGGCGACACGGTCGATCGACTCAGCGTCTCCGACCTTCACCTTGATGGTGCCGCACCCGGAGCGCAGGGCAAGGTCCGCCGCGACGTCGGGCGCAAGCCGCGGCACCATCGCGTTGACGGCCACGCGGTCGCGCGCCTGCGCTGGAAACGGCAGCATCGCCGCCTCGAGAGCCGAACGTTCCGCGGCCGCTCGCTCCGAGTTGTTCCAGCTCGCGAGCGGCGAGCATTCGCCCCATCCCGCCGGACCCTCGAGCAGGTAGCCGGTTCGACGGGTCACGCCCATGACGGGATGGAGCAGGTCGACGCTGAACTGGAGGCGTCTCACGATGCGAGCAACGCTCCGGCGAGGACCACACCGAAGACCAGCTCCAGGCGCGTGATCCCGAGCAGCGCGGGGACGAGCGCGCGTCCTTCGGCGACGCGCGCGGTGCGCAGCGGCGGCACCGCGAGCGGGACGGTGATCAGCGTCAACGCCGCGAGCGGTGGCAGCGAACGGAACAGTGCTCCGAGGGCGGGGAGCACGAGCGCGACCGCGACGGTCGCGATCAGCAGCGTGCGGCTGCGCTCGGCGCCGATGCGCGCCGCGAGCGTCCGTTTGCCCGCGACGGTGTCGGTCGGGATGTCGCGGAGGTTGTTGACCATGAGGAGCGCGCAGGCGAGCAGTCCCACCGGAACCGCAAGCCAGAGCACGCCGAAATCGAGGCGATCCTGCTGTACATAGGCGGTGCCGCAGGTCGCGACCAGGCCGAAGAATGCGAAGACGGAGATCTCCCCGAGCCCGCTCGACGCGTACGGTTTGGGACCGCCCGAGTAGAGGAGCAGTCCGAGCACCGCGGCGGCACCGGCAGCGATGAGCCACGGTGTGGTGAGCAGCGAGAGCACGAGGCCGGCGACAGCGCCGATCGCCACCATGACGATCGCCGCGGTCGCGACCGCGCGAGCCGGCGCGAGACCTGAGGCGACCAGGCGACGAGGGCCGATCCGCGCTGCGGTGTCCACGCCGCCGACCCCGTCGAAGTAGTCGTTGGCGTAGTTGACGCCGATCTGGAAGGCAACGGCGACGAGCAGCGCGAGGAGCGAGCGTGGGATGGAGACCGCGTCGCGACCGGCCCACGATGCGCCAACCAGCACCGGCACCACCGCCGCGACCAGCGTTCGCGGCCGGGCTCCGATCCACCAGACGGCGAGCGGACCCGGTCGGGGTGCCGCCTGCGCGATCACGGCCGGTGCGGGAACTTCGCGAAGTCCGGCTTCCGTTTCTGCACGTACGCGTCGCGCCCTTCCTGGGCCTCCTCGCTCATGTAGTACAGGAGGGTCGCATCGCCGGCGAGCTGCTGGACGCCGGCCAGTCCGTCCTGGTCCGCGTTGAATCCGGCTTTGAGGAGTCGCAGTGCCAGCGGGCTCATCTCGAGCATGCGATTGCACACCGCAACCGTCTCCTCCTCGAGGCGGTCGAGCGCGACCACGCGGTTGACGAGACCCCAGCGCTCGGCGGTCGTCGCGTCGTACTGCTCGCAGAGGAACCAGATCTCCTTGGCGCGCTTGAGCCCGATCGTCCGTGCGAGCAGCCCTGACCCGTAGCCGGCGTCGAACGATCCGACCTTCGGCCCGGTCTGGCCGAATCGCGCGTTGTCAGCCGCGATCGTCAGGTCGCACACGAGGTGCAGCACGTGGCCGCCGCCGATCGCGTAGCCCGCGACCATCGCGACGACCGGCTTCGGCAGCCGCCGGATCTGGACCTGGAGGTCGAGGACGTTGAGCCTGCCGACACCCGCCGAGTCCCGGTATCCGTCATCGCCCCGGATGCGCTGATCGCCACCGGAGCAGAACGCGTCCGGGCCTTCGCCGGTGAGGATGATCACCCCGACCTCGGGGTCGTCGCGCGCCATCTCGAAAGCCCGCGTGAGCTCGAAGAGCGTCGTCGGGCGAAACGCGTTGCGGACCTCGGGGCGGTTGATGGTCAGCTTTGCGATGCCGCCCGCGGTCTGGTAGCGAATGTCCTTCCACTCCCCGGTCGCGACCCATTCCACGATGCGATGTACCTCACATTGATCTCGATCCGTTTGCGCTCGCAAGCTCGTTCCGATGGTAGCCCCACGGGCTTCATGCGGGCGGTACGCTCGGGTCCGTGAAGACCGCCGGCCTGAGCGGCCAGCTTCGTTCCGGAGACCTGGTCGCCGTGACGATGGCGCCGGGCAGAGCATGGATTCCGATCCTGCGTGCGGCACGCGACGTCGGTTTCGCGGTGCTGCCGATCCACCTCGGTCTGACCGGTCCCGAGCGCGATCAGCTGCTGGCGCGCGCGAAGCCGACGGCCGTGCTCGACGCGGACGGCCTGCGGCGTGTCGACGGCGTCCCCGTCGAATCCGGCATCACGCTCGTGATCGCAACCTCGGGCACCTCCGGACGTCCCGCGCTCGCCGAGCTGCCGCACAGCGCTGTGGCGGCGGCGATCCGGGCGTCGTCCTCGGTCATCGGCGCCGACTCACGGCGACGATGGATCTCATCGCTCCCGCTCGCGCACATCGGCGGCATTCTCGTCGTGTACCGGCATCTGATCCTCGGCGCTCCACTGACCTTCCGCCGCCGCCTCACACCCTCGGTCGTTGCGGCGATCCCCGACGCGAGGTTCACGTCGATCGTCCCCACGCAGCTCGTCCGCCTCCTCGACGGGGGAGCGGACCTGCGCCACTTTCGCGCGATCCTCGTCGGCGGCTCGGGGATGGACGGGGCGCTGGCGCGCGCGGCCGCTGCAGCCGGTGCCCCGGTCGTACCGACCTACGGGATGACCGAGACCTGCGGCGGTGTCGTGTACGCGGGGCGCCCCCTTGGCGGTGTCGAGGTTCGGGCCTCGCCAGATGGGGAGCTGCTGGTTCGCGGACCGACGCTGATGCGCGGGTACCGCCTCGATCCCGAGGCGACCGCGGCCGCGTTTGACGCGCAGGGCTGGCTCCGAACCGGCGACGGTGGCGATGTCGGCTCCGACGGGACCGTCCACGTCAGAGGCAAGCTCGCCGACGTGATCGTCAGCGGCGGCGAGAAGATCTGGCCGGCCGAGGTCGAAGCTGCCCTCTCGGGCCATCCCGACGTCGCCGCGGTGATGGTTGTGGCGAGCCCGGACCGGGAGTGGGGGCAGCGGGTCGTCGCGCGCGTCGTGCCGCGAAAGCAGAGCGCACCACCGTCACTCGAGTTGCTGAACGCCTTCGCTGCAGAGACGATCGCGCGTCACAAGTTGCCGCGCGAGGCGATCATCGTCGAGGAACTCGACCGCACCGTATTGGGGAAGCTCCAGCGGCGCTGACGCGGGCTACGCCGGTCGCGCGACGTAGCGCGGGCCGCCGTCGTCGGAGTTGTGACCGATGCGGTCGACGCGCCGTTCGGCGACGAGCTTGTCCAGGTGCGCCTGGACCGTCCAGGCCGCAAGTGGGTACACCTCGACCGGGTAGCCCTCGTAGAGCGTGGGCACGAGGTCCATCGGGACGAAGGGTTCGCCGCGGTCCCGCGCGGCGTCGAGGACCTGCCGCTCGCGCGCGACGCGATGGTTGATGTACTCGGCGATCACGGCGGCTGCGTCGTCGATACGCTCACCGTGACCCGGGTAGATCGTTGTCGGGTAGAGATCGCGCACGCGGCGCAGGGAGTCCATGTAGTCCGCCATGTCGCCTTCGCCCGGGTGGATGACGGTGGTGGTCCCGCTGAGGATGTGGTCGCCGGTGTACAGCGTTCGCGAATCCGAGTCGTGGAAGCAGAGATGGTCGTGCGTGTGGCCCGGCGTGTGCACGGCGATGAGCGACACACCGTCGGCGCGCACGGCGTCGCCGTCCATCATCAACTGCGCGTGTTCCGCGCCCGCGGATGGGTCGAAGCAATGGACCGATGCGCCGGTCGCCGCAGCAAGTCGTGCGGCCAGCGGCCGGTGGTCGGGATGCGAGTGCGTCAGGACGATGTCGTTGATGCGCGCGCCGCGCGCTGCGGCGGTGACGAGGATCGCCTCCAGATGCGCGTCGTCGTCAGGTCCCGGATCGATGCAGATGACCGACCTGTCGCCACCAACGAGATACGTGTTGGTGCCCGGTCCCGTGAACACGGACGGATTCGGGGCCAGTACGCGCGTCGTCGTCGCGGTCACGGCTGATCCCCAGGCTCGTGCCCGAGCGCCATCCATGCCGCGATGATCTCCGGGGTGATGTCGGTCACCTCGATCGGCTGTGCGGAAAGGGTGTCGAGGATCGCGTCGACCGATCCCAGCCGGGCGAACTCATGGCACATCATCCGGGTGGGCGGCATGATCGCTGGGAATCGCAGCGGCAGCATTGCCTCGGGACGGTGCCAGCCACCCTCGACGGCCTCGGCCGCATGCACGCGGATGTCCTGCAGCGGACCTACGCGGAATCCGAAGAATCGCGTGTCATAGCGGCGGCCCTCACGCGGCGGCGTGATGAAGTGCGCGATGTAGACGAGCCGTTCCGGGGTCACGGCGAGCCCGTGGTCGCGCAGCGCGTCCATGAAGTCCCCGCCGGCGAGGGTCACTGCACGCGCCGCGTCGATTCGCCTTTCGAGATCGTCGTCGCCCGCGCCGGGTGCGGGACCCCCGATGAGCAGTCCCACCTCCTCGAGCACCTCGCGGACCCCGGCGAACTGGTAGGCGCCGGGACCGATCCCGTCCGCGTGATCGACGGCGCCGCCAGGAAAGACAAACGCGCCCGCAGCGAAGCTGCTGCGACCGGGACGCCGCACCATGCACACCTCGACGCCGCCCTCGACATCGCGCAGCAGCGCGACGGTGCTGGCCGGAACCGGTTCCTGGACGTCGAGGTCACCCATCGTCGCCCATGGTATGGAGAAGGGCGAGCAGGGCGAGCCTGTCGATCGCGAAACTACGTGGTCGGCATGCAGTCGCACCTCGAAGTCGCTCTCGAACTGGCGGACATCGCAGATGTCATCACCCTGGAGCGCTTCCGCGCCCCCGACCTCCGCGTCGACGTGAAGTCCGACAACACGCCGGTGACCGACGCCGACAGGGCGGCCGAGGAGGCGCTCCGCCAAGCGCTGGCGCGATTGCGCCCCAATCAGCAGATCGTCGGCGAGGAATACGGCGGCGACCAGACCGCGGAGTGGCGCTGGCTGCTCGACCCCATCGACGGCACGCTCAGCTATGCCAACGGTGTCCCGGTGTGGGCGACGCTCATCGCGCTCATGCGTGGCGATCGCGCCGTCTGCGGCGTCGTCTCCGCACCGGCGCTGAGCAGACGCTGGTGGGCTGCCACAGGCCAGGGCGCATTCACCGGCACAGGGCGGCGGATGCAGGTGTCGCGGACGGCCTCGCTCGAGGACGCCTACGTCTCGTGCACCGACGTCCGTGACTTCGCGAGGCATCGCGGCGAAGCCGGCTTCCGTCAGCTGCTCGAGCGCGTTCGCGTGGTGCGCGCGTTCGGCGATTTCTGGTCGCACATGCTCGTCGCCGAGGGGGTCATCGACATCGCCGTCGAGGCAACGGTGCACCCCTGGGACGTGGCTGCAGCCCAGGTCATCATCACCGAGGCGGGCGGCCGTTTCAGCGACTTCGACGGCGAGGTTCGCATCGACTCGGGCAACGTCATCACCACCAACGGTCTGCTCCACGCCGAACTCGTCGCGTTGATGAGCGCACCGGACCGATAAATCGCTCCGCGACCCGTAGAATCCCAGCATGACGGGCCTCGGCGTGGTGCGCCGCGGGGTTGACAGTCGACCGGAATCCTGAGCCGATGGTCGTGATCCCGACGATCGAGGTGCAGGGGGGCCGGTGCGTTCGGGCTGCACAGGGGGAGTACGCGCAGCCCACCGTCTACGCGGGCGACCCCGCCATCCTCGCCCAGACCTTCATCGACAAGGGCGCGACGCGGCTGCACGTCGTCGACCTCGACGCCGCTCGCGGCATCCCTGCGGCGGAGAGCGCTGCGGCGGTCGCGCGGATCGTGAACGTCAGCGTTGCGTCGGGCTGTGCCGTGCAGGTGGGCGGGGGGATTCGCAGCGTCGACAACGCCTTGCGCTGGCTCGAGAATGGCGCGTCGCTCGTCGTCCTCGGGAGCGTCGCCGCACGAGAGCCGGACCTCGCGGTGGAGATCTGCGCGGCTGCCGATGGCCGCGTGCTCCTCGGCCTCGACGTCCGCGCCGGCGTCGCGCGCGTCCAGGGATGGACGGAGGACGGCCAGGCGGCGACCGAGCTGCTGCGGCGCTGGAAGGGCTGGCGTGCCGAAGCCCTCGTCTACACCGACACGACGCGAGACGGGATGCTCAACGGCCCAAACCTCGACGGCCTCCAGATCTGTCGCGACCTGTACGGGGGACCGGTGATCGTCGCGGGCGGGATCGGGAGCCTCGAGGACATCGCCGCGTGTGCCGCGGCGGGTGCCGCCGGCGTGCTTGTCGGACGCGCCCTCCACGAGGGGAGGGTCGATCTCGCCAGCGCGGTGCAGACCTTCACGAACCCCTCCTGAGACGGTTCGGCGACCGAGGCTAGACGAGACTGAGTTTCATGTAGACTCCCGTCTCATGAACCGTCGACGTCTCCGCCGAGCTTCACGCGTAGCCGGGATGGGGGCGGCCTGGCTCGGTTTTACGGCGCTCGCCGGAGCATGCGGTGCCACGTCCAATTCGGCGCTCCCCGGCACGATCGCGGTCGTGGCCGCCGAGAATCAGTACGGCAACGTGGCTGCGCAGATCGGCGGGAAGGATGTCTCGGTTATCTCCATTGAGAGCAACCCGAACACCGATCCTCACACGTACGAGGTGAGCCCGAACGTCGCCGAGGAGGTCGCGGGAGCCCAAATTGTGATCCAGAACGGCGTCGGCTACGACGACTTCATGGCCAAGATAGAATCGGCGTCGCCCAATCAGGCCCGTAAGGTTATCGACGCGCAGCAGCTCCTTGGCCTTCCCGACAGCACACCGAATCCCCATCTGTGGTATGACCCGACGACGATGCCGAAGGTGGCCAACGCCCTGGCTGCCGATTACGCGGCGCTGAAGCCGGCTGACGCTGCGTACTTCATGAATAACGCCACGAACTTCATCGCGTCACTCAATCCGTGGTTGCGGGCGATCGCCGCTTTCAAAGCGCAATACGCGGGGACGCCGGTGGCCACGACGGAACCCGTCGCGGACTACATGCTCGAGGCAGCAGGTGCCGACAACCTCACGCCGTTCAGGTTTCAGGCCGACATCATGAACGGCGTCGATCCGTCCCCCCAGGACATTTCACTCCAGACGAGTTTGTTCACCGACCACAAGGTCAAGGTGTTCGTCTACAACCAGCAGGTGACCGATGCGCTGACGCAGACCTTCATCAGCGCAGCGCAGTCCGCGAATATCCCGGTGATCGGCGTGTACGAAACCATGCCCACGCCGGGCTTCACCTACCAGTCCTGGATGCTCGCAGAGGTCACCGCACTGCAGAAAGCGGTTGCAGACGGCATCTCGACACAAAGCCTGTAGTAGTACTTGTTGTGCAGGAGCGCGCCGTCAACGGCTCGAACGAGATTCTTGCCGTTGACGGCGTCAGCGTCACGTTGTCCGGTCGCGAGATTCTTCGAGACGTCACGTTTCACGTCAACGCGGGAGAATTCACTGGCCTGATCGGCTCGAACGGCGCCGGCAAGACGACGCTGCTGCGGGTCATCCTGGGGCTCATCGCCCCCAGCGCCGGGACTGTGCGTGTCGAAAGTGGCTCGCGGCGTCAGTCGCTCATCGGCTACGTGCCCCAGCGGATCACGCTCGATCCGGACATGCCTCTGCGCGCCCGTGACCTCGTCGGTCTCGGCATTGACGGGCAGCGATTCGGTCTGCCGTTGCCGTCGGCAGCGCGTCGCAGGCAGGTCGACGAGATGCTCGAAGCCGTCGACGCCGTGCGTTTCGCAGACTCGCGCGTCGGCAACCTGTCAGGTGGTGAGCAGCAACGGGTCCTCATCGCCCACGCATTGATCAGCCATCCACGGCTGCTGCTCCTCGACGAACCCCTCGCGAACCTCGACATCGCCAGTGAGCAGGAGATCGTCGATCTCGTGGCGCGAATCGCACGGGAACAGCGCATCGCGGTGCTCATCTCCACGCACGACATGAACCCGCTGCTGCCGGTCATGGATCGCATTGTGTATATCGCCAACGGACGGATCGCGACTGGAACGACTGCCGAGGTTGTCACGAGCGAATCGCTCACCCAACTCTACGGGGTCCACGTCGACGTCATCCACGTCCACAACCGTGTTCTCGTGGTGGCGGGACGTCGCGAAGAGGCGCTCCAGCACGGTGACACTGAAGCGATCATCGAGCTGGTGTAGGGATGGCCGGTTTCCTCTCACCACTCTTCGAGCCAGGCTTCTTCTCCAACCTCCCTGTGCAGACGGCGCTGGTGGTGGGCGGTGTTGTGGCCGTGGTTTCCGGCATCGTGGGGACGTTCACCGTGATGCGGGGCCAATCCTTCGCCGGCCACTCGCTGGCCGACATCGGCACTGCCGGTGGATCAGCGTCGTTTCTGCTCGGAATCAGTCCCCTCTTCGGGTTCGTTGCGATGAATCTGATGGCCGCAGGAGTCATGGAGTGGATCGGGATCCGGCGTCCGCGTGGCCGAGACCTCGCAACCGGCATCGTCCTCGGCGCGGCACTCGGGCTTGCGGCCCTGTTCCTCTACCTGGACACGACGGCGTCGAGCACAACGGGTGCGACGGTCAACGTCCTCTTTGGATCGATCTTCACGCTGCCGTCGTCGATGGTCCCGGTCATCGTGATCTTCAGCGTTGTCGCAGCAGGGATTGTGCTCTCGATGTACCGGCCGTTGATCCTCAGCTCGGTCAGCACCGATCTCGCCACGGCAAAAGCGGTGCGCGTACGCCTGGTGGGGGTCGGATATCTCACTGCACTCGCGCTGGCGGTGTCGCTCTCCGCGGTGACCATCGGCGCGATTCTCTCGACGGCCCTGCTGATCGGCCCTGCGGCAACTGCGCTCCGCGTCACCAACCGGCCGGGTCGAGCGGCGCTGATCGCGGCGGTCATCGGCGTCCTGGCGACCTGGCTCGGCGTGGTGCTCGCGTACGACAGCTATTACTGGTTCCCGACCCGTGGGGGTTGGCCGGTGAGCTTCTTCGTCGTGACGCTGATCTTCCTCGGCTATCTTGCATCGCAGCTTCGGTTTCGAGGCGGCCCGCGCGGCAACAGCCGAGCGAGCGCGACTGAGGCCGGGTGATGTTTTCGAGTCTCATGCTCAACGCATGGGAGTCGGCGTCGATCGTCGCCGTCGTGGCCGGCGTGGTTGGGTTCTTCATCGTGCTGCGGGGATCCGCTTTCGCCGCGCATGCACTTCCCAACGGGGCGTTCGCCGGCGCCGCGGGTGCCAGCCTGATCGGTGTCGACGCGATCGTCGGCCTCGCGGTCTTCTCGATCCTTGGCGCGCTGACCATTGCAGCCCTCGGACTGCGAGCCCGACACGATGTCGCGACGGCGCTCGTGATCGTCGTGATGCTGGGTCTGGGATCTCTCTTTCTCTCGATGACCACCGAATACGCTCCGGTGATCTTCTCGCTGCTCTTTGGTGAGGTGCTCGGGGTCAGCAGCAGTGAGCTCATTCCCATCGCGGCGATCGGGGTGGTCTGCATCGCCGCCGTACTGCTTGTATTCCGCCCGCTGATGTTCTCCTCGGTCATGCCGGATGTTGCCGAGGCGCGAGGCGTCGGCCGCGGGCGCATGGAGGTCGTGTTCCTTCTGGTGGTCGCGCTCACCACGACGATGGCGGTGCCGGTCGTCGGCGCCCTGCTCATCTTCAGCCTCCTGATCAGCCCTGCGGCGGCCGCCCGCTCATTCACCAACAGGCCGTTCACGGCGATCGGACTGTCGGTCCTGATCGCGTTGGGCACGGTCTGGGCCGCGATCGCGCTGGCGTACATGTCCAATCTCCCCATCGGATTCTTCGTCGGGTCGATCGGCGCTGGAACCTACGCGGCGGGAAGGGGATGGGCGGCTCGAAAGCGAGATCCGCGATCGTCACCGGCCGCCGGGGCGACCGGACGGAGACCGATCGGCCTGGAGGTTCCCTAGCTCGGACCCGGCCGCGGCACGGCGCGGGTAAGATCGGCCGGTGCTCCCGCGGCTCCGCGACAGGCGTTCCCGCCCGGTTGGGCTGATCGGCGCGCTGACCCTCTCGGTCCTTGCCGCGGCCTGCGCGACGGTCGCCGCAGCCGGCCCGGTGCCGCTCCGCATCGGCGCGATCTTCCCCCTGGCGGGGAGCGACGCGCCCGACTCGACCGACGAGTATCTCGGCGTCACCCTTGCGGCTCAGATGGTCAACGCCTCGGGCGGGATCAACGGCCGGTCGATCTCGCTCGATCTGCGTGACGTCGAGGATCAGAGCCAGATTCCCGCTGCGGTGTCGAGTCTCAACGCCGACGGAGTTCCGGTCGTGATTGGCGCATACTCGTCGCAGCTGTCGATCCCCGCGGCGGCCGCGGTCGCGTCGGACGGGATGGTCTACTGGGAGACCGGCGCCGTCGCTGACCGTGTCACCGGACAGGGGTCGCCACTGGTGTTCCGAGTCGGTGTCAACGGCGCCGAGCTCGGCGCCAACTCCGGGCAGTTCATGCTCACGCAGCTCGTCCCGAGGCTCGGGCCGGTCTCGAGGATTCGCGTCTACTTCGTGACGGCGGACGACGAGTACGGGCACTCGGTCGCCGACGCAACCCGCGTGTCACTGGAGGCGGGCGGCGTCCACATCTCCGGCGAGTCCGTCTACAACCCGTACACGCCGAACTGGGCTCCGGTCATGCAGGCGATCGCCGCGGCGAAGCCGGACATCCTCGTGCTCTCGTCGCACATCCAGGACGGCATCGCCTTCCGGCGCGCATTCCTCGCCGCGGGGCTGCAGGTGAAGGTGTTCATGGGCACGACCATGGCGCAGTGCGACCAGGACTTCGGCAACGTCCTCGGTTCGGGCGCGGTCGGAGTCTTCGCGTCGGACCGCCCGCAGGCCAACTTCAACCCGGACGCGCTCGTCCCGCAGGCGCGGGCGCTCTACGACCGGTTCGCGGCGCTCTGGAAGCAGCGCACCGGCCAGGTGCCGAGCGAGGAGGGGATCTCCGGCTTCAGTGCCGCGTGGGTGCTCTTCGCCGACGTGCTCCGTCAGGCCGGGGACGACGGCGCAACCAGCATCGCCGCCGCGGCGCGGTCGCTCAACCTGGCGAACGGCAGCCTTCCCAACGGCGGCGGTGTGCTGTTCTCGACGGCGCCGGACCAGCTCGGCCAGAACATCCGGGCAGCTGCGGTGGTCTGGCAGTGGCAGGCGTCGCGGGTCAGCGTCGTGGTCTGGCCGCCCGTCTACGCGACCGGCCAGGTCAAGCTCAATCTGCACGCGTCGTGATTAGCTGACGTCGCGGCGAGCCATACTCGACGCATGGAAACAGCGACATTCGGCGCCGGGTGCTTCTGGGGCGTGGAATCGGTATTCGAGCAGGTCGACGGGGTCACCGCGACCAAGGTCGGCTACACAGGCGGCTTCACCGAAGCGCCGAGCTACGAGGATGTGTGCTCGCATCGCACCGGCCATGCCGAAGCGGTCGAGGTCACGTACGACCCCGCAACGGTGAGCTACGACTCGCTGCTCGACATCTTCTGGATGAACCACGATCCGACGCAGCTGAACCGCCAAGGCCCCGACATCGGCGACAACTACCGGTCGGTGATCTTCTTCCGCTCGCCGGAGCAGGAGGCCGCCGCGCTTGCGTCGAAGGCGAAGCTCGAGCAGTCCGGACGCTACCGCCGTCCGATCGTCACCGAGATCGTTCCCGCAGCGAAGTTCTGGGACGCCGAGGAGTACCACCAGAAGTACTTCTCCCGTCGGGGCATCGCCGCCACCTGCAACATCCCGGCCTGATTCGTCGACTCCTCGCGGAAAGCTGAGAGCACCGACGCTCCGCGCTCCGCGAGCGCATCATCGTCGAGGTCATGGGAGATCAGGCACCCGGTCGGCGATGGAGGCCGGCCGCCGCGCTCGCAGCGCTGATCGCGATCATCGCAGCCGCGGGCGTGCTCATCGCCGTGTTGCATCGTCCCGCTCCCCAGGCGCCGGTACAACCGACTCCGAATCCAACCTCCATTCCCACGCCGACGCCAACCGCTCCCCTGGCTCCACCCGACCTGAGCGGAACCTGGACGGGACTGTGCACCGGTACGTTCACCGATGGCTGCTGGATCACGTGGACGCGGACGGGCGCTGACGCGTACGACGGAACGTTCACGCTGTCTCCGCACGACACCATCCACATCAGCGGCAACCTGAACGGCAGCACGATCCGCTTCGGAGACGTCGGCGTGGTCACGTTCAGCGGGACGCTGTCCGGCAGCACCCTGTCCGGCACCTACACGGACATCGCCGACGGGAAGAGAGGGACCTGGTTTGTGACGCTGTCTGCTTGAGCCTACCGCCTTACAGCCCGACGGTGGTGCGGACGGATGGGGGAGGCGGGCGCTCTGCTCAGCTTGTCCGCTCGCTCCTTCGTGCGACAGAATTTTCGCACGCCCTCGCTCGCTCCCAAATTCGCTGATCGTCGGCCTCCCCCATCGATCGGTAGTGCGCGTTGTGTCATAGCTGCGCATCCCCCAGCCATCATGTCGGTGGCCTAGTTGGTCGATCCTTTTTGCAGGGCTGTTATTACCTGCGCTCCGTACCGCTCGAGCTTGGCGGGACCCACTCCTGGAATCGATGCCAGAGCGTTGACCGAAGTGGGATTCCGGTGCGCAATCTCGAGCAGTGTCTTGTCGTGGAAGACGACGAACGGTGGCATCTCCGTGCGCCTGGCGACCTCGAGGCGCCAGCGTCGCAACGCCTCGAATCGGGCTGCTACCTCGGGAGTTGTCGCGCCGAGCGCGAGTGGTTCTGTCGAGCGTGTGCGGATGCGACGTGAGCCTGCTCGGGCGCGGCTCGCCTGCACGTCGACTTCGACCGTGGTGTCGCCGCGGAGTACGGCCGATCCTGTTGCAGTGATGCCGAGCGTCGGCTTCTCGCCGTGGCCGCGGCTCACGCAGCCCAGCTCCACGAGACGCTCGAGCAGGTCGCGGATGCGGTCGACGTCCCAGCTGCGCAGCGCGCCGAAGAACGGCAATTCCGTGACCCACTGGCGCGACGCCGTCCAGGCGTCGGTCGCACCGCGGAGGATCGACGCGATGCGGACACCGCCGAGATGGCCGTCGAAACGCGCAACGCACGCGAGCGCCGCGGCGACATCAGCGGGATCGACGGTCGCGATCGGCGCCCGGTCATGATCGAGGCAGTTGTCGCAGGCGTTGCAGGTGCGCGCAACGCCCTCCTCACCGAAGTAGTCGGCGATGCGCGCGTGCCGGCAGCCGCGCGAGGTCGCGTACTCCATCACCTGGTTCACCCGCGCGTACGCGTTCGATTTCAGCAACGCCTGCTCGGCGAAGTCGACGGGCGCGCCCGTGAGGCGCCGGATGCTGCCGTCGGGTTGGATGACATCGGCTCGGCGCAGCAGGTCGAGCGCGGCGCGCGCCTCGTTGGCGCCGACGCCGCGCTTCGTCCAGTCGTCGATCGAGTCGGAACCCTCGCGCAGCAGCTCGCGATACACGGCACGCACGGTGTCGCGCTCCGGGTACGCCTGCTCGATGAAGAACTCCTGCAACTGCCGGTCCGCCGCGTTGTAGAGCAGCGTGCAGGTCGAGGGCTCGCCGTCACGGCCGGCGCGGCCGGCCTGCTGGTAGTACTCCTCGATGCTGCCGGGGAAGTCGTGATGGATGACGCGGCGGATGTCGGGAAAGTCGACGCCCATCCCGAACGCGGACGTCGCGACGATCACCTGCAGCCGTCCTGCGCCGAAACCGGAATGCACGATCTGGCGCGCGTCGCCGTCGAGCGCGCCGTTATAGGACGCAACCGCGACGCCCGCTCCCGCGAGCAGCTCGGTGACGCTGTCCGTCGTCCGCCTGCTGCCGCAGTACACGAGGGCGCGGCCGTCACCGTGACGCACGAGCTCCAGCAACGCGTCGCGCTTGTCAGCGACCCCGCGGCAGCGGATCACCGACATCGTGAGGTTTTCGCGCACGAACCCGGTCACGCGCTCGACCGGCGCTCGCAAACCGAGGCTCGCCGAGATGTCGGCGCGCACGCGCGGGGTCGCTGTCGCGGTGAAGGCACCGACCGGGGGGCGACCGCACGCGGTGATGGCGTCGCCGAGCCTTCGGTAGTCGGGACGAAAGTCGTGACCCCAGCTGGAGATGCAGTGCGCCTCGTCGACGACGAATCGATCGACGGCGAGCCGCGCGAGGCTGTCGAGAAACCCGGGGGCGCCGATGCGCTCCGGAGCGAGATAGAGAAAGCGCAGCTCGCCGGACCCGGCCGCGCGCAGCGCCTCGGCGCGCGTGGCCGCGCTCACCTGGCTGTGCAGGCAGGCCGCGGGGATTCCGAGCTCGTTCAGGCGCGCGACCTGGTCGACCATGAGGGCGATCAGCGGGGAGACCACGATCGTGAGCCCGCCGCCGACGATCCCCGGGATCCAGTACCCGATGCTCTTGCCCGATCCGGTCGGTGCCACGAAGAGAACGTCAGCGCTCGCCTCGGACGCTGCGACGATGTCGGCCTGACCCGGACGGAAGTCCGCGAAGCCGAAGGTCTGCTCGAGCACTGCGCGAGCCCGCGCCGAGGGCTCGATCGCGGTTCAGTCCTTGCGCTTGTCGAGGGAGAGGGCGCAGGAGTTCATGCAGTACCGCTGACCCGTGGGCGCCGGTCCGTCGGGGAAGACGTGGCCGAGGTGGCCGCCGCACTTCGCGCAGCGGATCTCCGTGCGCGGGATGAGCATGCTCCAGTCGCGGTGCTCCTCGACGACGCCCGCCTTCAACGGCTCGTAGAAGCTGGGCCAGCCGGTGCCGGAGTCGAACTTCGTGTCGGAGCTGAACAGCTCCGCGCCGCAGCCCGCGCAGCGGTAGACGCCCTTGTCGTCCACGTGGACGTACTGTCCGGTGAAGGGGCGCTCGGTGCTCGACTTGCGGAGGACCGCGTACTGCTCAGGCGTCAGGCGCTGACGCCACTCGTCGTCGGTGAGGGTGATCTTCTCGTCCATCGTGCTCATGTTCTACCCCGTTTGCCCGTTTTCGACGCGTACAGTGCAGCCGCTGCGGCAAGGGTCTCCGCCATGTGCGCGCGCAGCGAGGGCGGCTCCAGCACCTCGACGTTCGAGCCCCAGCGCAGCAGCCAGGGCCGCATCTCCACCTCGCTGGCGACGTCGAGCTGCACCTCGATCCCGCCATCCTTGAGGTCGGTGCGCCGCATGCCGGACGGCCAGAGCGCCTCGTCGACCCACTGACGCGCTGCGGCCGGAAAGCGCAGCACGACGTGGTCATCGCCGGCGCCCTGCCAGATGGCCCATGCGGCGCCGAGGACGGCGTCGATGTCGAAATCGTCCGGGACGGTGAACGACGTCGGCAGGGTGCGCGCGGTGCGGATCCGGTCGAGCCGAAACGAACGAACCTCATGCGACACGGAGTCGCGAGCGAAGACATAGATGTGCCTGCCCTCGGCGAGAGGCTCGATGAAGTACGGACGCAGGTCGCGCCTGGTCTCGTTGCCTCTCGCATCGACGTAGCGCACCTCGACCTCGCGGTGCAGCACGAAACCGTCGATGACGGCGCGCTCCACGGCGATGCGGTCGGTCGCCGGCGCGCGGCGCTCGGCGGCGGCGAGGGTGCGGCGCAGGTATTCGCTGACGATCGGAACGCTCAACGCGCGAGAGAGGTGTGCCAGCGCGCCGATCAGCGCCGGGTCCTGCTCGGTGCGCATCTGTTGCAGCAGGCGGAGTGCGACGAGCACCAGGGTCGCCTGATAGTGGTCGAGCTGCAGCGGCGGGAGGAGGCTGCGCTTCCCGATGCGCCACCGCCCGTCCGTCTCCTCGACGTCGATGCCGGCCCGGTCGCGAAGCGTCTTGACGTAGCGCTGCACGGTGCGCGGATGCACCTCGAGCTCGTCGGCGAGCTGGTGCGTCGTCAGTCCGACCTCGGTCTCGCACAGGCGCGCGAAGAGCTTGATGACCCGAAGCTCTTTCTCACCCTTCTCGTAGAGGCCTGGCACGCGACGAGCCTAGCGTTTCGCCTTCGGGTCTGCGCCGATGTCGAGCGTGTAGCGCAGGAGATGCACGCCGTCCGGGGTGTCGCGCTCACCCTCGAAGACGAAGCCGAGCGCTGTGTAGAGCTGCTGCGCCGCCGTCATCGCGGGAGCGGTGTCGAGCGTGAGCCGGCGTTTGCCGCGCTCGCGGGCGAGCGCGATGCAGGCGAGCACGAGGCTCCGGCCGATGCCGCGGCCGCGAAAGCCGGGGTCGACCCCGAGCATGCGCAGGTGGGCTTCGTCGTGGGCGAGGGGTTCGGTCGACTCGGGGTTCATCCGGTCGCCGATCTCGAGTGTCGCCGAGCCGGCCATCTCGCCTCCGATCGTCGCGACCAGCACCACGGCGCGCTCGGAGCGCCCCGCAACATCGGCGATTCTGGCCAGGTACGCCTCCCATGCTGGAGGTCGCGAGACGGCGAACTCCCTATACGCGCCGGCGGTCACCTCACCGGCGCGAGCGTGCTCGCCGTCACGGACGGGGTGGATGTCGACGTCGTCGGGCATCCGCGCACCCTACGTGACCGAGGCAACCTCAGCGCGTGTCACCGGCTGCGGGACCGGCGCGGAAACCGGGCCGCGCAGGGTGACGGTGAATGCCACGAACATCGCGGCGGCGCCGAGCGCGGGGAGCGATGCGACCTGCGTGAGCAACCACCACCAGGACGAGTGGCTCAGCGAGGCGAGCTGCGTCCACGACGTGACGTTCGCGATGAGCACCGGGGCAAGCAGTGCCGTCGATGCGACGAACACAACGGTCGACCAGAGGAGCGCGCGCGAGCTGCGCGCCGGATGCATGGCGAGGATCGCCACCGCCGCGAACACGGCGATGATCGCGCTGACGTAGTGCGGATACCAGGTGACCGTGCCGGCAAGGAGCATGAGGAGCGTGGCGGCGGCAAACTCCGCGCCGCGCAGTTGGATGCTCCGCGTGCCGGGACGCACGGCGAGGAACAGCAGGACGAGCATCACGGCAAGGACCGCGTACGTCGCCAGGCTGATGACGAGTGAAGCGGGCTGCGGCACGAGGACGGCGTGGCCGGCAAGCCGGTTGAGCACGCCACTCACCGACTGGTTGTAGAGCCACCCGTCCTGGGCGGACAGCACGGGCAGGACTCCGGTGACGTACTCGTGGAGCGTCGACACTCCCAGGATTGCGATGCCCAGAGCGAGGCCGGCGATGACCGTCGCGGCGCACGCGATCGCCGCGCGCCACCAACCGCGGCGGACCATGAGCACGACGAGGATGATCGGAGCCAGCTTGATCGAGGCCGCGATGCCGATCAGGATGCCGAACCGCGTCTGCTGCCCGTGGAGCCACGAGCGCAGCGCGAGCGCGAGCAGGAGAAAGATCACCGGGTTCATCTGCCCGTGCCAGTAGTTGTAGGTCGCGGCGGAGTACAGGAAGCTCGCCAGCGCGGTGAGCTCGAGGCGCGGCCACGCCCGCGGCAGCAGCTCGAAGGCGGCGATGGCGGCGGCGGCCGTCGTGCAGGCGATCGTGAGCCAGAGCCAGAACGTCGCCGCGACGCTCGCCGGGACCCAGCCGAGCGGTTGCAGGAGGAAGGCGACGACCGGCGGGTAGTCGAAGCCGCTGAGCGCGACGTTCGGCGGCTGATGGATGAACTGCGAGTAGATGTCGGCGTGGCTCGCGACGGCGTGGGCGGCGGCGATGTAGGCGCCGAAATCCTCGAACTCGCCGGTGAACGTCCCGCGAATCGGTGCCACCACGAAGGTGAGGAAGCCCGCGGCCACCGAGGCCAGGGCCGCCGCTCGGAGCACCAGGAGCCCAAGCCGGCGCGAGCGGTCATCCGGGCGGAACCACCGGCGCGACGAAGCGCTGCCCGCGCTGACCGGCGTGGTCTGGAGCCTCTTGAACACTTCCGCCATCGAGATTGGAGTGTGGGTTCTCGGGAGGTACCGGATCCGCTCGGTTATCAGACCGTGACCGTCCTTTCGCGCCGCGACATGCACCTGTCGTGGGCGCTTCGCATCCTGTGGCCATGGACACAGAGCTCCCGGGTCACGGCTCCTACCTCCGGCGCGCGGAGGCGCTGATCGCCGCGCGACGCGATCTCTTCGGGTCGCCAGGGCCGTCGACGTCCTCTCCAGGCACCGTCGTCGCACAGGTGCGGGATCGCGGTCCCGGGCCCGGGCAGCCGGCGAGTCGCCAGCTCCGCCTGCCGCTCCCGCGCGAGCGGGGGCGCCGCAGAGCGAGGATGCTTCGCTGATGCGGTTCCTCCAGGACGGGACTCCCGTCTACACGGCCACCGACCTCTGCGACTACCTCGCGTGCGGGCACCTGGTCACCCTGAAGCGTCGTGTTGCCGCCGGCGAGCAGATCCCTCGCGATCCGTCCGCGCTCAGCGAGGTGCTCGCGAATCTCGGCGCGGGGCACGAACAGCACCACCTCGATGCCCTGGTCGCCCGCGGGCTCCGCATCAAGGCGTTCGACGACGGCCGCGACCGGAACGCGAGCTCGGCGGCTGACCTCCGCGCGCTCGAGGCGGAGACCGTCGAGGCCATGCGAGATGGCTTTGATGTCATCTACCAGCCGACGTTCTTCGACGGCCGGTGGCTCGGCCGTGCCGACTTCCTCATGCGCGTCGACACGCCGAGCGCGTGGTGGGACTTTTCGTACGAGGCGGCGGATGCGAAGCTCGCGCGTCGTGTTCGCTCCGAGGCGCTCCTGCAGCTGTGCGAGTACTCGACCCACCTCGAGCGCCTGCAGGGCACCGCGCCGCAATCGATGCACGTGATCCTCGGCGACGGCACCGAGCACTCCTACCGTCTCGACGAGTTCTCCGCGTACCACGCGACCGTCAAACGTGACTTCGACGCGGCGCTGCTCGAAGGTCTTGACGAGACCTACCCCGACCCGGTCGACCACTGCAACACCTGCGGCTTCGCCAAGCGATGCGCAGCACAGCGCAGGCATGACGACCACCTCTCGCAGGTCGCGCGCATGCGGTCCAGCCAGGTGCAGGCACTGAAGCTGGCCGGGATCGGAACCATGACCGACCTCGCCATGGCGAGTCCCGACACCGACCCGCCCGGTCGCATGCAGGCGGACACGTTCAGATCGTTGCGCGCGCAGGCGGCGCTGCAGCATCAGGGGCCGAACCCGGACGGCACGCCGCGATACGAGCTGCTCGACGCGTGGGAGGTCGGCCATGGTCTCTGCGCCCTGCCGCGCCCGTCAGCGGGTGACCTGTTCTTCGACATGGAAGGCGACGGACTGGCGCGAGACGAGACGCTCGAGTACCTGTTCGGCGCCGTCGACACGGACGGCATGTACCACGCATGGTGGGGACACGATGACGCCGGTGAGAAGCAGGCGTTCGAGGAGTTCGTTGACTTCGCCATCGCGCGGCTTGACCAGTATCCGGACATGCACATCTACCACTACGCGGCGTACGAGAAGACCGCGCTGCGCCGTCTCATGAGCCGTCACGGCACGCGAGAGGAGGAGGTCGATCGCCTGCTCCGCAACGAGGTGCTCGTCGACCTGTATCGCGTGGTGCGCCAGGGAATCCGGCTTTCCACCGACTCGTACTCGCTCAAGAAGGTCGAGCGCCTCTACATGCCGGCGCGCGAGGAGTTGATTGCCGACGCGGCGGGCAGCATGGTCATGTACGAGCGCTGGTTGACCAGTCGCGAGGACGGCGGCGACGGCGACGGCGGCCTGCTCGACGAGATCGCTCTCTACAACGAGCGCGACTGCGCGTCGACTGTGCTGCTCCGTTCGTGGCTCGAGGCACGCCGGGCCGAGGAGGAGCGACTCCGCGGCGCTCCCGTGGAACGCCCTGAACCTGTGGAGCGCGGCGCCCCGGAAGCCGTCCACGACAAGGTCGTGGCCACGCAGGAGTTTGCGGCCGCGCTGGTCGCCGGCGTCCCCGAAGTCCCAGAGCAACGAACCCCTGCCGAGCAGGCGAGATGGCTGCTCGCCCCGGTGCTTTCGTATCACCGCCGCGAGAACAAGGTGGGCTGGTGGCGTCATTTCGATCAGATCGCGATGACTCCCGAGGAGCTCGAGCGCGACACGTACGCGCTGGGGCCCCTGGTGGAGATCGGCTCGCACGAGGACGGCCGGCGCGTCATCGAGCGGTACAGCTTCGAGCCGCAGGAACATCGAATCGGCAAGGACGACACCCCGCTCAATCCCCACACGCGGAACGATCGAGGATGGGCCGTCACGGCCGGTGAGGTGACGGACCTCGACTCCGCTCGAGGAGAGATCACGCTGTCCCGCACACCATCGCAGTTGGCATGGGGAGCTCCGCGTTTCCTCATCCCGACGACGCCGATTCAGACCGACGTGCAGGAGGAGTCGCTGCTCGATCTCGCGCGCTGGGTGGTCGCCAACGGCATCGATGCGCCGGGGTTGCGGCGCGCGGGGCGGGATCTGCTGATGCGGCTCCCGCCGCGCCTGTCGACGGCGCGCGAAGGTGAGCTGCGCATCGCCGGTGAGACAGCCCCGCAAACCGCGACGCGGCTGATCCTCGACCTCAACGCGGGATGCCTGCCGATCCAGGGACCGCCGGGAGCGGGCAAGACCCACACCGCGGCGGAGGCGATCCTCGCGCTGCTCGACCAGGGGCGCGGTCCCGTCGGGATCACCGCCCTCTCGCACAGTGCGATCCGAACGTTGATGGGGAAGATCGAAGAGCTCGCGCCGCCCGGCCGGATGCCGCGGATGATCCACCAGCGCTCATCGACGGCCGGAACTGACGTCATCCACATGGCGCGTTCACCCCTCGACGTCGAGAAAGCCCTTGCCGAGGATGCCGTCGACGTCGTCGGCGGCACATCGTGGGTGTTCTCCCGTCCCGAGCTCGAGGGGATGTTCGACACGCTTGTCGTCGACGAAGCCGGCCAGCTGTCGCTCTCCGACGCGCTCGCGGTCTCACGTGCGGCTCGCAACCTGGTCCTCGTCGGCGACCCGCGGCAGCTCGCGCAGCCGTTGCAGGGCAGCCATCCACCCGGAGTCGGCGTGTCGGCGCTCGACCATCTGCTCGGTGGCGACGTCACCATCGCGCCTGACCGTGGCGTGCTGCTCGATCTCACATGGCGCATGCACCCGGCGGTGAGCGCGTTCATCTCGCGCTCCTTCTACGAGAACCGGCTCGGCTCCGAACCGCAGTGCGCGCTGCAGGCCGTGCTCGAGGACGGTCTCGCGCTGACCGGACTTCGTCATGCGTTCGTCGAGCATGCCGGCGACCGCGTCCGCTCCGAGGACGAGGCGCTCCGGGTCCGCGAGATCATCGATCAGCTGACGCGTGGCACCTGGCGCTCGGATCGCGGCGAGGAGCGTCGCTTGACGCTCGACGACATCGTGGTCGTGGCTCCGTACAACGCGCACGTAGCGTGCCTCGTCGAGGCACTCCCACCCGATGCGCGTATCGGGACGGTCGATCGTTTTCAGGGGCAGGAGGCCGCCGTGAGCATCTTCTCGATGGCGACATCGAGCGTCGAGGATCTCCCGCGAAACCTCGAGTTCCTCTTCAGCCTCAACCGTTTGAACGTGGCTGTCTCCCGCGCGCGCGCCATGTCCATCCTGGTGTGCTCGCCAGAGCTGCTGCGCGCGCGCTGCCACGCCCCCGAGCAGATGCGGCTGGTCAACGCACTGTGCCGGTACGTGGCCATGGCGGAGCCGTGGGCCGTCGCGCCGCCGAACGTGGTTATGCTGACCGCGTGACCGACTCCACGCTGCGCGACCGGCTGCTGACGACGCTCGAGGCTGCGCGCGCGCGTGAGCAGGCGCTGCTCAATCTCTGCGACGACGCGCCGCCGTCCGAGCCGGGCCGATGGACCGCAAAGGACAACGTCGCGCATCTCAACACGTGGCGCGAGCATGCGGTGCGAATCCTCGACGCGATGCGCGCCGGCACGCCGCTCGAGGGTCCATTGCAGGATCGCGACATCGACGAGAGCAACGCGGAGATCTACGAGGCGCATCGGGCGGATTCGACCGCATCGGTCCGCGCGGCGCACGACGCCACGTACGCCGCCTTGATCGCGGCCGTGGCCGCATTCACGGACGAGGAGCTCCGCCGCGAGCGGCCCGGAAATGGAGGCGCGGTATGGCGCATCGTTCCGGGCAACGGTCACGCCCACGTCGCGCAGCACCTCTCGTACTGGTACGTCGAGCACGGTGATGCGCCCGCTGCGGAGGCCGCGGCGATCTGGGCACACACGCTCGAGATCGATCTCTTCCCGGACGTGGAGGATCGCGTGGTCGCCGACTTCAACCTCGCGTGCTTCTACGCGCGCAACCGCCACGTCGATGAGGCACTGCCGCTCATCAGCAGCGCATTGCGCGCCCAGCCCGACCTGCGCGCGTGGGCGGCAATCGATCCGGACCTCGAGCCCATACGCGACGATCCCCGCGTGCAGAGCCTGCTCGGCAGCTGACGCGACACGTCCGCTTGCCGCGGTGTCGAGGCGACTGGAGTCCCCGTGGCCCGGGCCGGCAACCGGCTCGCCGGCACCTCTCGGGTGACCAGCGGGGTGATGGTCCCCACATCTCAGTGCTGGCAGTGCACAGCCCGGGGCTGCTTCAGCGCGCGTCCTTGAGATTCTTGGACTTGCAGATGGGACACCTCCGGTCTTCCGCTGCGAGCACGACCACGGCAGCAAGGATCCCCAGGAAGGCGCCGGTGAACATCCCAGTTCTGAAGTCAGCGCTGATCAACACAGCGATTCCGATGCCGATGATCCCACCCAATACGAAGAGCAGAACCGTCGACACAGTGATCACCAGCGGCCCCCCGCCCTTTTGAGGGAACACGTTGCGCTGACACTCGACGCACCATCGATCCTCTGGATCATGCAAGACCCGTTCGCCTTCCTCGCTCATCGTGCCACGCAATGTACAGGGCAGCAGCCCGGTCTGTGCCGATCACATCCCTGGCGGCGGCGCCGTCAGCCGGTCGATGAACAGAGCCTGCAGCGAGTGACCGACCGGGCCGCGCTCGTCATACAGGCGGCTGTGCGCGAGTCCGATGCCCCTGCTGTCCACATCGGTGGTCGCCTCGAGGCAGACCCACTCGCCCTCCGGCTGGCGATGCAGATACACGGTCAGGTCGGTGTTGATGAACAGGAATTCACCCCACGGCACCGCTGAGCTGACGCCGTTGCCGAAGTCCGCCGCCGCAAGCGTTCGCTGCAGCGGCGACGGAACCTGGCCTGCAACGACGGGCCTCGCGAGCCGCATCCACACCGTGGCCGGGCCCTGCTCGAGAAAGGTGCCGACGGCGTAGCGCATCACGACTCCCGTACGGTGGAACGCGGGCTCGTCACTCTCGGGGACATGTGGCGTGGACGCTTCCGGTCCTGCGAACGCCATGACGGGAACGTGCTGCACTCCGACGTCGAGGTCGGTGACGCGCATCCGCCAAGCACTCGCACGGCACAATTCGGTGTCACCGTCGGACAGCACCGCGCTCAACAATTGCACGCGCCGTCCACTGCGTTCGATGCGGGCGGAGACGGTGACAGGGCGCACCGGCACCGGCCGGAAGATCTCGACCGTCGTGCGCACGACCGCCATCGGTGCTTCGCTCGGCAATGACTCCAAGACGCCGCCGAGGAGCGCTGACGGCGCACCTCCGTGCATCGCGCCGGGATCCCACGGGCCACGTGTGTGGTCGCTCGGTACGAAACGGTCGCCGTCCGGCGTGAAGAGTGCCTCGGTCATACGCGCATGGTGCCGAAACCGACGGCAGGCTTGATTCAGCCCGGGGGAAGCCGGGATTGCGCATGTCCTCTGGCCTCCGCGGGCAGGGTGCTCCGGGGTCACGATCCCACTCCCTGCTAGGCTCAATGCACGTGGCAGTGAGACACACGACGATCGCGGCGAACGGAATGCGTTTCGACGCGCTGACAGCAGGTCCCGCGGACGGCGAACTGGTGCTCCTGCTGCACGGATTCCCGCAGATGGGCACGTGCTGGCGTGACGCGCTCACGACGCTCGGGGCCGCCGGATACCGCGCGGTCGCGCCAAACCAACGCGGATACTCGGCAGGTGCGATGCCCGACGGTATCGGCTCGTACCGAGTCAGCGAGCTCTGCGACGACGTGCTCTTGATCGCGTCGGCGCTCGGACGTGAGCGCTTCCACCTGGCGGGGCACGACTGGGGAGGCACCGTCGCCTGGGCGCTTGCGGGCGAGCACCCCGAGAGGGTGATGTCGCTCATCGCGGTGTCGACCGCGCATACCGCCGCGCTGCGGGAGGCGCTGCAAGGTCCGCGCCAGAGAATGCAGATGGCGTACATCCCGATCCTGCGGCTGCCGCTGGTCGCCGAAGCGATCTTCGACGCCGCTCGCGGTGTGCCCGTCGAGTCGCTGCTGACCGTCACCGGCCTGAGCCCGGCACACGCCCATCGCGATGTTGCGGCACTGCGCGAGCTGGGACCGACCGGCGCACTCAACTGGTACCGGGCGCTCGGGACCGAGCCGGCGAGCGCGGAGCCGGTGTCGATTCCGGTGCTGCACATCTGGGGCGACCGCGATCCCGCGTTCACGCGAGAGTCCACGGAGCTGACCGCCCAGTACTGCACCGGCGGCTACCACCTGCTCGAGCTCGAGGGCGGCTCGCACTGGATCCCGGACGAGCACTGGGACGATGTCTCGGACGTCGTGCTCGAGCACCTCGCCGCCAATCCGATCGGCGACTGAGACCGCCGCATGGCAGGGATCGAGGTCACCGGGACCGCGCAACGTCGCTCGTGGGAGACGCCGGGCCTCCCGCTCGTCGAACGCGTCAGGCCGGGTCTCTGGTCGGTGCCCGTGCCGCTGCCGAACAACCCCCTCCGGTACGTGCTCGTGTACCTGCTCGAGCTGGAGAACGGTCTTGCGGTGATCGACACCGGATGGAGCACCGACGAGGCGTGGGCCGCTCTCGTCGCAGGGATGAAGGTCGCCGGGTACGCACCGTCAGACGTGCGCGCGATTCTCATCACGCACATCCACCCGGACCACTACGGGCTCGCCGGACGGCTGCGTGACGCGTCCGGGGCGTGGATCGCGCTCCATCCCGCCGACGCGGCACTGATCCCGGCTCGATACGGCCACGGCATCGAGGAGCTGCTCGCCGGGATGGCCGCGATGCTCGTCGACTCGGGCGTGCCCGAGGAGATGCGCGACGAGCTGACGGGCGCCTCGATGGGGATTCGCGAGTTCGTTGCCGCCGCGCAGCCGGACGTCCTGCTCGAGGACCGGGTCGCGGTGGCGCTCCCCGGCTGGGACCTGGTGACGCTGCACACGCCCGGTCACTCGCCCGGGCACGTCTGCTTCCTCGAGGCCGGACGCCATCTGCTCTTCAGCGGCGATCACGTCCTCCCGCGCATCAGCCCGAGTGTCGCGGTGCACGTGCAGCAACCCGACAACCCGCTGGCGGACTTTCTCGATTCACTCGGCAAGGTCCGCGACCTCGACATCGACGAGGTGCTGCCGGCGCACGAATGGCGGTTCCGCGGCCTTGACGCCCGGGTCGACGAGCTGCGCGATCACCACCGTCACCGGCTCGAGGAGACCGAGGCCGTCCTAGCCGCATCGCCGGGAGCGACCTGCTGGGACGTCACCCTCCGATTGCGCTGGTCGCGCGATTGGACCGAGATCAAGGGCTTCATGCGCCGCGCCGCGGTCGGCGAGACGCTTGCGCACCTGGTCCTGCTCGAGCGGTCCGGGAGGGCGAAGCGGGTGGGAGCGGGACCGGCGCGCTGGTTTCTCACGCCGGCCTCCGGATCCGGGGTCTCGCCGAACTCCTAGCCCACGCGGGCAAGCCGTGTCGCGGTCGCGCTCCAGGCAACCCCGATGATCCCGGCAGCGATCGACACGGCAACCATCAGCAGCGCGACCGTGGTCAGGCCGCGACCCGCCGCGAAGGCGATCGACGTCGCCGAGACGCCGACCGCGGTGCCAAGACCACGGGACATGTTGAGCAGGCCGCCCGCGGCGCCACCGCGCTCGGGAGGCGCCGCGCTCATCGTCGCCGCGTTGTTCGAAGGGATGAAGAGGCCGAGCCCGGCCCCGGCGACGGCGAGCGCGGGGGCCGTGAGGTCCGGGTGACCGGCGGCGATCGCGAGCATGCCCATGCCGGCGGCGGTGATCGCCATCCCGATGCCTGAGGGGAGACGCGGGCCGACACGATCGCGAATGAGCCCGCCGAGCGGGGCGATCACCGCGAGCGCCAGCGGGAGTGCGAAGAGCTCGAGGCCGATCGTCGCCGGCCCCAGGTGCTCCTCCTTCGAGAGGAAGAACGGCACGGCGACCAGACAGCTGAACAGCACGATGTACGAGAGGAGCGCCGCGCTGATGCCCGCGATGAACGCCGGCACCCGGATGAGCAGGGAGTCGACGACCGCCCCGGGGGCGAGCCGCTGGCGCACGAACGCGACGACCAGGAGCAGGCAGGTGAGGAACACGAGCGATGGAACGGCCCAGGCGGGCGTCCCCGGCTGCGCCGCCAGCGACAGGGCTGCGAGGCCCGCCGATGGGATCGCTGCGAGCAGCACCGTGCCACGGACGTCGATCCGGCTCGCGGGGTCGAGATGCGTGCTCCGCGGGAGGAGAAACCACCCGAGCGCGAGACCGACGAGGCCGATCGGCACGTTGACGACGAAGATCAACCGCCATCCCCCGAGCGCCGTGAGGACGCCGCCGAGCACCGGTCCAACGCTCAGCCCGACCGCCTGCGCTGCTCCCTGGAATCCGAGTCCGGTCCCGAGGCGCTCGGACGGGAGGACGTCGCGAATCAGCGCATAGGAGTTGGCCTGGAGCATGACCGCGCCGATCGCCTGGACGATCCGAGCGACGACCAGCAAACCGAGGGTCGGCGCGAGCGCGCACGCGGCGGATCCCACGACGAAGATGCCGAACCCGTACGTGTACAGGAGCTTGCGTCCAATCCGGTCGGCGACCTTGCCGACCGCGGCGACGGTGCCGGCGAGGACCAGCACGTAGACCAGGACCACCCACTCGACAGAGGCGATCGAGGCGTGGAAGTTGTCGCGGAGAAAGGGCAGAGCGGTTGAGACGATGCTCGCGTCGAGCTGTCCCATGAACGCCCCGACGCACACGGTCCCGACGGCAAGCCAGGGTGCCGAGGGTCGCTCACGGATCCACGCGGGACGGCGCGGCTCGGTGAGGATCCGCGGAGTGGCCCGGCGCGGTGGCTGGGGCTCAGACACGAGGTGTCACGCCCCCGGGTTCACGCTGCCGGAGCCGGGCGTTTGTGTGGCCACCATGTCGCACATCATCGGACACGGTCTCCGCGGGCGCGGATGCGACGGTGGATGTCGCTGCCCGGTGACGGAACGATGGTCGCCCAATTCGGGGTCGATTCCCGCTCGATACTGGGGCGAACCACCTGTCCACGCGCCCGGGAGGTCGCACTCGTTGACCCAGCAGCGCATCCTTCTCGTCGATGACGAACCGCGACTGCTGCATGTGGTCGGTTTGTATCTCAGCATGGAAGGATTCGAAGTCAGAGAAGCCCAGGACGGCACCGAGGCGCTGTCCATTCTCGACACGGAGCAGTTCGACCTCGCGATCCTGGATGTGATGATGCCGGGCGTCGACGGGATCGAGGTGTGCAGGCACATCCGCGCGCAGCCGCAGACGCAATCGATGCCCGTGCTGGTCTTCACGTCGCTCTCCGCCGATGCGGATGTCGAGCGCGCCCGCCTGGCCGGCGCCAACCACCTGATCACCAAGCCGTTCAGCCTCCCGGGCCTCGGCGCGGTGGTCCGATCCTGTTTCGAGGACTCGCCGGCGCTCGCCAGTTGACGGATGCCACGCGCTCGCCCCGTTCGGCGCGTTGGGTTTGATACGATCCGGCACCCGAGGAGGGGGTCCAGATGGCGCCATTTGACCGCGTGTGGAAACTGCGACAGGCATGGCGGCGGCCGTCCGGTCGCGTTCGCTGCACGGAGCAGGGATGCACCCAGCCCGTCGCGATCCGCTGCGTCTACGCCGATCGCCGCCAGCATGTCTGTGGCACGACGTGGTGCATCCGGCACGGCGCGATGTTCCATGACGACGAGTACTGCCGGCGGCATGCGGGGACGGTCGCGGCGCTGTCCAACGGCTTCTATCAACTGGCGTTGCCCGACCTCGAGAATCGGGCGCCGTCGCTCGTCGGATGGATGAGCCAGGAGCTGGATGAGCCCATCCGTGGCGCGTTGCGCCGTTCGGTTCCGAGCGCGGACGCCACGGTGGTCGCCGATCCCGTGCGGCTCATCACCGCCGGCACTGCACTGCCGCGCTGCTGGGCACGGGCGTGGAAGCTCGTCGACCACCTCGGAGTCGTGCACCAGGTGTCGATCGAGGTGGAGGAGAACGCACAGGAGGTTGTCGCCGTGCGCATCGACAACGACCTGATCGGCCGCTCCGTGCCACCGTGGATCGAGCGTCGCGCGACGGCCGGCGAAGCGGCGAGCGACGACGACCCGGCATCACGCCGCGCTTTCAACGCCGCGCTCGCACGCTCGGTCGAAGCCTTCCTCGGCCGCGAGGAGATCGCCTCGGGGTTCTGACCTTTACGCGATCGCCCTGGTGAACCTGCGCGCACCGATCAGGACGCCGACAACCGCCAGTGCCGCCATGATCACCAGCCCCTCGAGCACCGCCTGGTCGAAGCCCTTCCCGTTGAAGAGGTCACGCGCGGCATTCACGGCGTAGGACAGCGGGTTGGCCTTGCCGATGTCCTGCAACCATTGCGGCGCAAGGTTGAGCGGCAGCAGCACCCCGCTGAGCAGGAGGAGCGGCAGCGACAGCGTGAAGATGAGCGGTGCGTATGAGTCCTCGCTCTTGAGCGCGAGCGCTGCCGCATACGCGAGCGACGACATCCCGAGTCCGATGAGCGCGACGAGACCGAGCATCACGATGACTCCGAGGAAGGTGGGCTTCAACCCGAACGGGATCGCGAGCAGCAGCAGGATCAACGACTGCACGACGAGCGTGAGGATGTCGCGAAGCGCGCGACCGAGCAGCAGGGCGAAACGGCTCACGGGAGTCACGCGGAATCGCTCGATGACGCCTGCGCGGAGCTCTGCGATGAGTCCGAACCCGACTCCGCTCGCGCCGAACAGCCCGAGCTGGATGAGCAGCCCGGGCACGAACACGTTGTACGCGCCGCCGGCGGGAAATCCCTGGACGTTGACGAGCGACTTCAGCAGCGGTGCGAACAGCACCAGGTAGAGCAGCGGCTGGATCACGCCGATCGCAACCCACGCCGGGTTGCGCAGAAAGACGATGAGATACCGCTGGAACATCAACCACGTGTCCTTCAGCAACTTCATGTGCGTGTCTCCTATGCCGCTTCGCGCAGCGAACGCCCGGTCTGACGCAGGAACACGTCGTCGAGGCTCGGTCGATTCAATGACAGCGATGAGAGCGCGATGCCCGCGGAGTTGAGCACGCGAATGATCTGCGGCATCGCAGTCTCGCCGCGGTCGACGTAGAGGCGCACGATCCCGTCAGCACTCGTCGCCTCGCGTACGAAGGACTCTCCCTTGAGCAGGTCGAGCACGCGATCGCTCGCATCATCGGTGCCGACGACCACGACGTCGCCGGCGACCTGCCGCTTCAGCTCATCGGGCGTTCCGAGCGCCACGATCTTGCCGTGGTCGATGATCGCGATGCGATCGGAGAGCGCGTCCGCCTCCTCCAGGTAGTGCGTCGTCAGGAACACGGTCGTACCCGTGTCGCGGAGCTTGCGTACCTCGTCCCACATCCGCGCCCGACTCTGTGGATCGAGCCCGGTGGTCGGCTCATCCAGGAAGAGCAGCTGCGGCCGGTGCATGAGTCCGATGCCGATGTCGAGCCTGCGCTTCTGCCCGCCGGAGTAGGTCTTGGTCGCGCGGTCGGCGCAGTCTTCGAGCTCGAGCGATGTGATGATCTCCGCGGCGCGCGCGAGCGCCTCGGACTTGGTCATGCCGTACAGGCGTCCCTGGATGATCAGCTCCGTTCGACCCGGCACCTCCGGGGCGCTGCTTCCCTCCTGGCTGACGTAGCCGATCTCGAAGCGAATCTTGGCGGGGTCGCGCCTGAGGTCAAAGCCCGCGACAGTCGCATCGCCGCTGCTCAGGGGCAACAGCGTCGACAGCATCCGGAGTGTCGTCGTCTTCCCGGCGCCGTTGGGTCCGAGAAAGCCGAAGATCTCGCCCTTCTTCACGTCGAGGTCGACGCCGGCGACAGCTTCCACTGTGCCCTTGCGCGACTTGAACACCCGTCGCAGGTTGTGTGTCTCGATCATCGCGTCTCCTCCCGAACGATGTGCGGTGTCTCATGGGGCTCGTCTGCCGAACGCGGCAGCGTAGCGGGATGGTCGTGCTGGCGGTGTTTGCGACGCTCCTCTTCGGCGTGCATCGCCGCGAAGCGAGCCCTGATCAGCTCCTCATTCCAGACGAGCTCGCCGGACTGCATATCGCCGCTGATGCGGTGGACCCAATCCAGCTCCGCGGACGCGAGCGCCATCGCGTGTTCGAGCTCGAGGAGGACGAGTCGCGGGAGCCCGAGATCGTCCTGGGCGAGCCGCAGCGTTGCCTCGAGCGCGATGAGCCTCGCGCGCAGGGCGACCTGACGGCTCGCGAGGGCCGCTGCCGCGCGCTCCTGGGTGATGTACGCGAGCAGACCCACGGCGACGCTGAAGACCGGGGTCTCCGCGATCGGGGTGGCGAGGAGGTCGGCAAGCCAGTTCTCGAGCTCCTCGCGACCCTCGCCGGTGATCCGGTACACGGTGCGCTCCGGGCGCCGGCCTTCGCGGCTCGTCTCGACGGGTTCGATATAACCGGCATGCTCCAGCTCGTCGATCGCGCGGTACAGCGCGCGGGTCTTCCCGACCGCGTAGGCCTTGTGGCGCTCCCGGAGCATCCGCTGGATCTCGTAGGGATGGCACGGCTGTTCGCTGAGCAGGGCGAGGGTGGTCAGCGCGACCATGTCCTTGGTGCGAGTGCGGATTTCCATATTGCATTTTGCACTATAGCAGCCCGCAATCCCCCGGCGTCAATCCTCCGGGTGCCGGGCCACCTCGTGGTGCTCCTGGAGGTACTCGCGGATCGCGATGAGCGCGGCGATGCCGTCGCCGACCGCCGATCCCAGCTGCTTCGTCGAGCCGCGGCGGACATCGCCTGCGACGAAGACCCCGGGCATCGACGTCCTGAAGCCACCCTTGTCATCGACGAACCCGCGAGCGTCGAGGTCGACGCTGCCCTTGAGGAAGGCCGTGTTGGGGTCGAGGCCGATGAACACGAAGGCGGCCCGCGGGTGCACGACCTGCTCCTCGCCGGTGGCGCGATCACGGAGGCGGACGGACTCGAGCTTGCCCTTGCCGGTGAACTCGACCACCTCCGTGTTGCGGTGCGCGACGAACCGATGATCGTTGTTGATCTTGTCCTGGAGCAGACGCGAGGCGGTGAGCTCCGGTTCTCGCTGCACGATGCGCACGCGCTGCGCGAATCGGGTCAGAAACAGTCCCTCCTCGAGGGCGGAGTTGCCGCCGCCGATCACCATCAGCTCGTCTGCGCCGCGATAGAACGGTCCGTCGCAGGTGGCGCAGAAATGCACGCCCGCACCGATGAGGTCGTCCTCGCCGGGGATCCCAAGTCGCCGGTACGAGGACCCCGTCGCGATGAGCGCCGCGTGGGCCTCGATCTCCTGACCGCTTGCCAGTCGGAGGCACACGTCGCCGGCCTCCGAACCTTCCGCGCTGACGGTCTCGACGCTGACCGCGCTGAGCAGCTCGACCTCGTAGCGCCGAGCCTGCGCGATGAACCGCTCGGCCAGGTCCGCACCGCCGACGCCGTCGGGAAACCCCGGGTAGTTGTCGATCCGCTCGGTGACGCCGGCCTGGCCGCCGAGCCCGCTCCGCTCCACCACCACCGCGTCGATGCCTTCGCGCGCGGCGTAGATCGCTGCCGCCAGGCCCGCCGGGCCGCCACCGATGATCGCGAGGTCGTAACACTCACGCTTGGCTTCGAGGGTCAGGCCCAGCTTGCGAGCCAGCTCCTCGTTGGTGGGCTCGATGAGCACGTCCTTGCCGTCGAAGACGATCGTCGGGATCGACCTGCCGCCCTGCTGCAGCTCCTCGACATGTGCGAGGCCGTCGGGGTTCTGGTCGATGTCGACCCAGTCGTACGGAACGCGCTGCTCGGCGAGGAATTTCTTCGCGCGCTTGCAGTCGGGGCACCACGGTGCCCCGTAGACGGTGATCTGGGTCATGCGATCAGCTTGCTCAGGTCGGTGCTCACGCCGGTGAGTGTGCCAAGGAAGTGATCGACGATGTTGCCCTTGGCGTCGATGATGATCACCGTCGGCGGTGCCGGGACGTTGTACTCGGACATGATGACCTCGCTCGCGTCACTGACACTCGGGTACGGAACCTTGTAGCTCCGCTCGAACGCGGCGCCGTTGGCGTTGGTGTCCTGCACATCCACGCCCAGGAAGATCACGCCTTTCGGCAACCATTGCGAGGCCAGCTGGTTGAGCTGGGGCTGCTCGCCGTTGCACGGACCGCACCAGGAGCCCCAGAAGTCGAGGACGACGACGTGTCCGTGTGTCGACGACCAGTCGAACTTCGTCCCGGACAACGTCGGAGCGCTGATCGGCGTCGCCGGCCCTTTGATGGTGGGGAGCCCACCGTTCGGGACGTTCGAGTCCGACTGCTGCAGACCGCACCCGGCGAGGATCAGCGTCGCCGCGAGTGCCACGACCGGCGCAAGCCGCAGGACGTGGCGTCTCATGGCGTGACGGTCATCTCCTCGAGCACGCGCCGCCCAAGGTTCTGGACACCTTCGACAACAACGCGCGAGGGTGCCATCGGGTCGTCGGAGCGGCCGCACGCGAGGACGGTGAGCGTGTTCAGGTCGAGGTGCAACGTTGCTGTCGGAAGGTAGGGAACGTCCGCGCCGGCGCGCCCACGCTCCCCGTCGAAGAGGATGCTCCGCTGCGCCCCACCCGGCCCGGTGATGTCGAAGAGCAGGCTCGTGCCCGCCTCCGGGCTGAGCCGTTCCTGGATGGTGTTCCCGGCGCCCATGAGCATCCGCTCGCGACTGTGCGCGGCCGGAATGCCGTCGAAGCCGCCAGGGTGACCGAGCGCCCTCCGGAGGTCCTGCTCGTGGGCCCAGAGATCGAAGACACGGATCGCGAGAAACGAGCGGACCTTCGACTGGCCGAAGAATCCCGGCCCCATCTCGTCGAGGTCCGAGTCCTCGAGGTCCGCGAGGCGCGAGAGCCGCTCCTTGGTGACGTCGCGGTACTCCGCGACGAGGTCGTGGTACGGCATGCCGCGGCGGGCGTCGACGCCGATCTCCATGAACTCGCCGGGTGGGTTGCGGATGTAGGGGAGCCCCTCGGGGACGGCATGCTCCGCTCGGGGTCGCCCGATCAGCAGGCTCTCAAGGTCGACGATGTGGGCCACGTGGTCGCGCACCGACCAGCCGGGGCAGCCCGTGATCCCGTTCGCCCGAACGTCGTCGAGGTCGCTCGTCAACGCGTAGACGTCGGTGAACACCTCCGCATGCGCCTGTCGGAAGCCCTCTGCAGTCGTGATGTTGCCGCTCCCCATGGCATTGCAGCCTAACGCGTCGCCACAATCGATCGCGATGCCACAACGCTCGGCGGCCGGCCCGGCAGCGGCCATGTCGGCGGTCAACTCATCGGGCTTCCCGGCTCCGGCCGGGATGTACGCGGTCCCGGTCGTGCTCGCTCCGTTGTCGGGAAAGCTCCACGTGCTGCTCGTGCAGCGGGTCGAAGCGCCGTTCGCGGGCACCTGGGTGCTGCCCGGTGGGTTCATGAGCCCGAGTGAGCGTCCCGAGGAGACCGCGCAGCGAAAGCTCACCGAGAAGACCGGCGTCGGCGCCGTCTACCTCGAGCAGCTGGAGACCTACGCGGACCCGGAGCGTGACCCGCGCGGCTGGATCCCCACGGTCGCGTACCTCGCGCTCATCGACGCGGCGGTCCTCCGGGCAGACGAGTTGAGTGCCCGGTGGGAACCGGTCGATGCGCTGCCCCCGCTCGGGTTCGACCATGCCCGCATCGTCGTCGACGCTGTCGACAGGCTGCGAGGCAAGCTGTGGTGGTCGAACATCGCGGTGGGATTGCTGCCGGAGCGCTTCACGATGCCGCAGGCGCGCCGCGTCTTCGAGTCGATCAGCGGCGTGACGCACGAGCCGTCGAACTTCCGGCGGGAGCTCGAGCAGTCGGGTCTCGTCCGTGCCACCGGGGCGCTCGCAAAGGGCGGCCCGGGACGTCCTGCGGCGATGTACGAATTCGTCGAGCGTCAACCCGCATGGAACCTGCGCAGGTCACGTCCTCCGGCGATGCTGCGCCGTCGCGCCTGACCCGGAGCGCACTCAAACCAGTTCGCATCGTTCACGATACCGCGCGATTGGGTGCCACCTCCGAGCGCCCAGTGTCAGGAGAAGTGCGATGACGGACCAACCCGCCCAACCGGCACCGGTGAAGTCGATCCCGAAAGTGGAAGAGCTGTTCAAGCACATTCCGCATCCACGCATCGCCGAGCGCAAGCACGAAAAGCCGGTCAAGGTCGATGACGAACGCGTCGGCGTCAATGGCAAGGTCGCACTGATCATCACCTCCGTCGTCGGAACGATGTGGGCCGCGTACGTCTTCGCCGTCATCGGGGTGACGGGCATCGCGGCCGCTGTCACGAACAGTGTCACGGTGGTGCTGATCGTCGGGCGCGGTGTCTGGGTACTTCCTCCAGTTGGTCCTGCTGCCGATCATCATCGTCGGCCAGAACATCCAGGGCAAGGCCGCTGACAAGCGCTCCGAGCAGACCTACAACGATGCGGAGGCAATCCTCAGCGAATGTCTGCAGCTGCAGCAGCATCTGCAGGCACAGGACACGATCCTCGACGACGTCGTCGAACGCGTGAAGGCGCATCGAGACGCACTGCAGGCGCTGCAGAAGCTGGCGGCGCAGCAGCAGGGCCCCGCAACCGCGTAACCGCCGGCTCGACGGAGGTCACGGTCCGCGATGAGGGCGCGCACCGCATCCACGATCGGGGAGTGGATCTCTGCACGCGGTCGCCGGCGTGACGTTGCTGACGTGCGCGCTCGGTCCGGACGCTGCGGGAACGCTGCTCTCGCGGCTGCTGCGAGACGCGCACGCGCACATTGACGCCGCGATCTATGAGGTCGGACCGTCGTATCGCTGGGAGCTCATCCGCGCGGCGAAGCGTGGGGTTCGCGTGCGCCTGGTGCTCGACGCGCACCGCTCGGACGGCAACGCCGCGACAGCGCGGGATCTGACCGCGGCGGGCGGGACGTGCCGTGTGGCGGGCGGAGGGGCCGATAAAGCGCACGGCAAGTTGCTCGTGTGCGACGGCGGTGCTGCCGTCGGCACCGGCAACCTGATCTGGCGGGATGCGCCGCGCGACCGGCGCCTGCGCTTCCCACCCGCAGCGATACCGCTTGCGGGCACTCGCGAGTGGTGGGTCGTTGCCTCGGGCTCCAGGGCGCTCACCCGCTCCGCGCTCGGTGCTTTCGAGGAGCACTGGAAGTCCGCCACGCCGCCCCCGCCGGGTTGGTCGGGAACGCCCGACGCGACCGCACCGCGGGTCGGCATCCCGCTGCCGCAGGTCCCGCCTCTCTCCGCATCGGTCAGGGCGCATGCGCTGCAACTCGTGACCGGAGGTGGATCGGTGGCGTCGGTCCTGCAGTCGATGCTCGGCGCCGCGCAGCGCCGTGTGCTCGTGACCGTCCCGTACGTGCATCCGGCGGCAGCGCAGGTGCGCGATCTCCTTGATCTCATGGTGAACGTCGCCGGTCGTGGCGTCGACTGCGGGCTGCTCCTCGGCGGCCCACCAGTACGGAGCGATGCGAAGCGCCTCGCCGGCCTGCCGTTTCCTGTCAGATCCATGGACCCGTCGCGCTCGACCTCCGGCCACGCCAAGGGAGCCGTCGCCGACGGCGCCGTGCTCGTGTCATCGGCGAACTGGAGTGCGGCCGGCCTCGGCAGGAACTGGGAGGCGGCGCTCCACATCAGACACCCGGCAGCGGCCTCGTACTACGCCGCCGCATGGCGTCGCGACTGGGAGACGGCCGTCCCGATCGACGTTTGAGCGCGCGGAGGCCCGGCTATGCTCGATCAATGCCCGAAGTCGAGCCGCCCGCGCCCGATCAGCCGGCCGAGCCGGCCGCGAAGCGCGCCTCGTTCACCCTGCCCGCGGTGCCGCTCCGGGACAACGTCGTGTTCCCCTCGCAACTCGCCCCGCTTGCGGCAGGAAGACCCCGCTCGGTCGCCGCCCTCGAGGCTGCCGTGAACGGCGACGGCAGGGTCGTGCTCGCGATTCAGCGGGACGCGGCACGCGACGAGGCGTCACTCGATGACGTGCATCCGATCGCGGTGATCGCGCATGTCGGCGCCTTCAGACGTCTTCCCGGCGGCGGAGCGCATGCGCTCGTCGAGGGCAAGGAGCGGGTGCGCATCGAAGCCTTCGACGCCTCGGGTGACGCGTGGATCGCAACCGTGACGCCGGTGGCCGTCGACGTGACCGACGGCACCGAGGTGGACGCGCTGTTCGGCTCGGTCCGGACACTCTTCGCGGACTACGTGAACGCAGGTGCTCAGGTTGGCGCGGACACCGCCGTCGCGATGGCACGCGCGTCGGATCCGGAGCTGATCGCCGACATCGCCAGCACCTGCCCCGACTTCGGGTTCGACGACCGCGTGGCGCTCCTGCAGGAGACCGACACCGTGGCACGGTTGCGCACGCTCGTTCCACTGCTGGCGCGCGAGGTCGAGGTGGCGCAGCTGCGCACGAAGATCCACGAGGACGTCCAGAAGACGATCAACAACTCGCAGCGCGAGCACATCCTGCGCGAGCAGTTGCGCGCCATTCGCAAGGAGCTCATCGAGCTCGACGACGCGGGCGAGGACGACGAGGATCTCGCGACGCGCGTCGAGAACGCGGGCATGCCCGAGAACGTCAAGACGCGCGTTCTCAAGGAGGTGCACCGCCTGGAGCAGATCCCGAGTGCTTCCCCCGAGATGGGCATGGTTCGCACCTGGGTCGACTGGCTTTTGGACCTGCCGTGGGTCGACCCACCGGCAGAGACATTGGACATCGAACGCGCCGCCGCGATCCTTGACGAGGACCACTACGGCCTCACCAAGGTGAAGGACCGGATCCTCGAATGGTTGGCCGTTCGCGAGCGGATCCGGGTTAAGACAGCGTCGGAGAGCGCGGGTCCTGTCGACGCGGGGACCCATCCCAGTCCTGCGGTCGGGTCTCCTGTGTCGTCCGATCCTGGGACGGACATCTCGCCGCCCGCCCTCCGGCCTGTGCTGCCCCCCGCGTCGCCACCCGCTCCTGAGTTCGCATGACGAACCCGCGTCCGCCCCGCTCACTCTCGCGAAGCGCCGGACTTTGCAGACGCCCATCCTGTGCTTCGTCGGTCCACCTGGAGTTCGGCAAGACTTCGCTCGGCCGCAGCATCGCAAGAGCTCTCGACCGGAAGTTCGTGCGGATGTCCCTTGGCGGCATCCGTGATGAGGCGGAGATTCGTGGGCATCGCCGCACGTACATCGGTGCGCTGCCTGGACGAATCATCCAGTCGATGCGCACCGCGGGCACGCGCAACGCGGTGATCATGCTCGACGAGATCGACAAGGTCGGCGCTGATTTCCGAGGTGATCCGTCGGCTGCGCTGCTCGAGGTGCTCGATCCCGAGCAGAACTGGGAGTTCAGCGACCATTACCTCGAGGTTCCGTACGACCTCTCGCAGGTGCTCTTCATCACGACGGCGAACATCGCCGAGACGATCAGTCCACCGCTGCGCGATCGAATGGAGATCATCCGCATCACCGGATACACCGAGCAGGAGAAGGTGCAGATCGCGCTGCGGCACCTCGTGCCACGGCAGCTGGACCAGCACTCGCTCGACGCCGGAGAGCTCGAGATCCCGCGCGAGACGGTGGTCGCGATGCTGCATGGATACACACGTGAGGCAGGCGTCCGCCAGCTCGACCGGACCATCGCCGAGGTGGCGCGCAAGGTGCCGCGCAAGCTCGCAGCCGGTGCCGTCCCCCCTGTGGTCATCACACCCGACGACCTCACGGATCTGCTCGGCCCGCGTCGCCATGACTACGGTGAGGCGCAGGAGCTTGACGAGGTCGGCGCTGTGACCGGGGTCGTGGTCAGCGAGGTCGGGGGCGACATCATCACCGTCGAAGCGCTGGCCATCGAGACCAAGCCGGACCTGGTGCTCACCGGTCAGCTCGGCAGCGTCATGGAGGAGTCCGTGAAGGCCGCGCTGTCGTGGGCGAAAGTCCACGCGGTCGAATACGGTGCGCCGCGCGACTTCTTCGACACGCACGCGATCCACGTGCACGTGCCGGCGGGCGCGATTCCGAAGGACGGCCCGTCCGCCGGAGTCACGATGGCGACTGCGATGGTGTCGGTCGCAACCGGGCGCAGAGTGCGCCGCGACCTCGCCATGACCGGCGAGGTGACGTTGCGCGGCAAGGTCCTTCCCATCGGTGGCGTGAAGGACAAGCTGCTCGCGGCACACCGCTCGGGACTGAAGACCTTCATCCTGCCCGCGAAGAACGTGCGTGATCTCTACGAGGTGGACAAGGAGATCCTCGACGCCATCGACGTCGTCCCCGTCGACAACGTCGGAGAGGTCCTCGACCGGGCCCTGCTCGAGTCCGACGCCCCCCGCCGTCGCGAGCGTCGTGGCGCCGGGTTCGTGCTCCCGATCACGTCGTCCGACGTCATCGGGCCGATCAACGCCGAACCCAGGTAACCTGCGGCTCGTGACCGACACGCTGCGGGACCTCGTCGAGCTTGCGATCGTCGTCGACCCGACATTCGATCAGAACTGCTACGTGCTCCGCCGCCGCGACACCACCGATGCGTTGGTGGTCGACCCGGGATTGCAGCATCCGCAGACGATCGCGTTGCTCGAGAAGCGCGGGCTGCGCTGCGATCGCATCCTCCTCACGCACGGACATCCGGACCACGTCAACGGTGTGCCCGCGCTGAAGGCCGCATTCGGCTGCGAAGCAGCGATCCACCCTGACGACCATGAACAGCTCGAGGCGGTCCGCTACCTTCCCGGCGTGCCCGACGACCAGCCGGACGTCGTGTGTGAACAGGAGCTGCACGACGGCGAGATGCTTCGCTGGCACGACCTCGACATCGAGGTCGTGCACACGCCGGGCCACACTCGCGGCTCGGTGTGCTTCCGCGTCGGACCGGATCTCCTCTCCGGTGACACGCTGTTCCACCGCGGCATCGGGAGGAGCGATCTTCTCGGCGGATCGTGGCAGGCGCTCATCTTCTCAATCGAGCACCGGATCTACACACTGCCGCCTGAGACGGTGGTGTACCCCGGGCACGGCGCCCGCACCACGGTCGACGAGGAGATGCGCGAGAACCCGTTTGTCGTGCATCCGAGGTATCGCTGACGCGGAACGCGTGTGCTACGGTGGGCGCACGGGGGATGTGAGGATGACCAGATTCACGCGCGCCGCAACTGCGATCGGAGTGTGCGCCACCGCCGGGCTCGTCGCGTGCGGAAGCTCGTCAACCACGGCGTCTCCGTCATCGAGCGCTTCCGCCGCACCTTCGAGCAGCGTCGCGACCTCTGCGACCCCGGGCACGCAATCGCTGACCCCTTCCGCGCTCGCACTCACGGTCGCCGATCTGCCGTCCGGCGGCCCGTCACTCACGCAGATCAGCGACGGTGAGATGAACAACACGGCGAACACCGACCAGCGCGGATTCGCCAATACCGGCAATACGTATCGCATCGAGGACGACGTGCTGCTCGACACATCGTCGCAGGCAGCCGCTGCCGACTACCCGCAGTTGCGCGACGCTGCGAAGAGTTCAGCTCGCGACGCTGTCGAGCTCGTCGTCACCGAGCGGTCTCGGCGCGCAGGCCGACGAGTACATCGGCAAGACTGCAGCCGGCTACAGCGAGGTGGGGATCACGTTCCAGGACGGCAGCGTGATCGCAATCGTGTTGATCGTTGATTCGACGGGGGCGGTCGACACCTCATATGCCGAAGCCGTGGCCCTTGCCCAGGATCAGAAGATCGCGACCGCCTCGGACTGACCTCAGTCGGTCCTGCCGAGCAGGGTCAGGAGCTCGTGCACGATGACACCGGTGACGCCCCAGATGACGCGATGGGACACCTCGTAGAAGTGCACCTGTCGCGCGACGCCGTCACGCTGCAATTCGCGGACGCTGTGTGGCGCGACCATCAGGTCCGCGATGTCGACACGAAACCACTCCGCAACCTCGAAGCCGTCCCCGCGAAGTGTCGACGGAGCGCGTTCGAGGGCGACCACCGGCGTCAGCCAGCGGTCCGAGACCACTGTCGCGAAAGGCGAGAGCAGCCCGAGGACCTCGACGTTCTGGGGATCCACCCCAAGCTCCTCGTCGGCCTCCCGCAGTGCGGTGGCGACGACGTCGACGTCGGCAGGTTCGGCGCTACCGCCGGGGAATGCGATCTGGCCCGGATGTGCGCGAAGTTCGGCGGAGCGGAGGACGAAGAGCAGCGGCACGCCCGCCGTTGACGGATCGCAGAGCAGCAGCACCGAAGCGGGACGGCCTCCGCCCGGCGGTGACGGCGTCGCGTCGCGCACGGGCCGAACGATCGCGCGGAGACGTTCCACGATCGGCGTCGACGATGCCATCACGAGGTCGCGCACGAGGTTGGTGCGCTCGGGGTCGTACTCTTGAAGCGATGACCGAGACCACAGGCGAGGCCAGGCCACGACGCCGCTGTGCGCGATGCGGCGGTGACCTCAAGTTCTCGCATCGCGAGTACGCCGGACGCGGCACCTCCGCGGCGGTGCTGCGCTGCACCGGATGCGGCGACGTCGTGCGCGACTCGGCGCGCGAAGCGCCGCAGGCGGCGCAGCGCCACAGGTCCAAGCATCATCGCGACCTCGACGCAGGTCCCCTCGAGAACCCTGTGATCGACCCGTCGATTGCGGCCCGGCTTCTGGAATCCACGCGCGACTCGGACTGACCCCTCAACCCACTCCTGCGGCCGCGGGGGCGAATCGTTCGAACCACTGCACGATGTCCGCGTTGGCGGCGTCGCGGTCGACATCCACCGAGATGGCATGCCCGCTGCGCGGCAGCATCTGCAGGTGCACCGCCTGGCTGCCGACGAGCCGCCGTGCGATCTCCCGCCCACACCGTGGGTCGATGGTCCGATCGCGCTCGCCGTGGAGCACCATCACCGGCGCGCGGATCTCCGCAAGCTCGTTGCGCACGACCGCGCACAGCTTCCGGAGCTCGTCGATGCTGCGCGTGGGACGCAGCCCGTAGCTGTGCAACTCCTCGACGCCATCCGGGTTCCAGAGGTCCACGTCATCACCGGCACGATGCCAGCGGACGACGCGCTTGATGACGGGCAGGAGCGGCGGCAGCGGTCCGCTCAGCCAGATGGGCGCGGCCAGGCTGGCCACCGCGCGGACCCGGTGGTCGTGCGCCGCGAGGTGGAGCGCGAGCGTCCCGCCCATCGACTGCCCTGCCACGACGACATCCGAGCACTTCTCGGCGAGGTCGTTGAACGCATCGCTGACGCACGCCGCCCAGTCCTGCCAGCGCGTGCGTGCGAGCTCCTGCGGCGTGGTCCCGTGCCCGGGGAGCGAAGGTGCGTGGCACCTGAAGCCGCGCTCGGCGAGCACCTCGCCAAGCCGTCGCAGCTCCGGAGGGGTCCCCGCAAACCCGTGGATGAGGAGCGCGCCTCTGCTCCCGTCGCCCAGGTGCCAGGCGGCGACGACATTCGGGTCGAACGGGTCCAGCGTCCTCGCGGTCACCTCTCGAGTATATGGATCGCCCTCGTCACGCTCGGTGGTACCGTCGCCCGAGATGCGCGAGGAGGTGATGCGACAGGCGCTCGAGGCGGTCGTCTCCTGTCGTGCCCTCGACACGCCGACGGCGCGCGCCGTGATGGACACGATCATGGACGGCGAGGCGACACCCGCTCAGGTAGGGGCACTCGTGGCGGCGCTGCGCACCAAGGGCGAGACGGTCGACGAGCTCGCGGGCATGGTCGAGTCGATGCGCGCGCACGCGACCGTCGTGACGCTCTCGGTCGACGCCGTCGACACCTGCGGCACCGGCGGTGACGGCGCAGGGACCTTCAACATCTCGACGGCGGCGGCGCTCGTGACCGCCGGCGCCGGATGTCCGGTCGCAAAGCACGGCAATCGCGCGGCGTCATCCCGGTGCGGCAGCGCCGACGTCCTCGAGGCGCTCGGCGTCGTCATCTCCCTTTCCCCGGAGGGCGTTCGTCGCTGCGTCGAGGAGGCCGGGATCGGGTTTCTCTACGCGCCCGACTTTCACCCGGCGCTGCGTCACGTGATCCCGGTGCGGCGCGAGCTGGGAATCCGCACGGTGTTCAACGTTCTCGGGCCGCTCGCAAACCCCGCGCGCGTGCGCAACCAACTCATCGGCGTTTCCAACTCGCGCCTTGCTCCGCTGATGGCCGAGGTGCTGCACCGCCTCGGACACGTGCACGCGATTGTGTTCAGCGGGCCTGACGGCATCGACGAGCTCGGAGTGGACGGAACCGCGCGCTGCTTCGAGGTCATTCCGGACGGTGTGCGCGAGTTCGTCATCGACCCCGCTGATGTCGGCCTCGAGGTGGCGTCGCTCGATGCTGTTCGCGGTGGTGACGCGGAGACCAACGCAGCGATCATCGTCGACGTCCTGGAAGGCGAGCGCGGTCCGCGGCGCGACGTGGTGCTGCTCAACAGCGCTGCGGTGCTGCTTGCCGCAGACCGCGTGGCCACCCTGAGCGACGGGATCGCCGTGGCCGCGTCGGCGATCGACTCGGGCGATGCCCGACGGACACTCGCACAGTTCGTCCGCGTCTCCCACGAGGTGGCCGCGTGAGCCGCGCATCGGTGCTGCTGCGGTTGCAGCAGATCGATGACCGCATCACGCAGCTGCGCTCCGAGATCGCATCGGTTCAGGCGTCGATCAGCGGCGATCCGGAGCTCGAGCGCCTCCGCGCGGCGGAGAGGGCCGCGCAGGAAGAACACCGCGAGCTCGCCACCGGAGCCCGACTTTCGGAGCTCGAGGCAACGTCGTTGCAGACGCGCATCCGCGAGATGGATCGCAAGCTGTACGGCGGGACGATCCGCAATCCGGCCGAGCTCATGGAGATGCAGCGCGAGCTCGACGCGCTGCGCGTCAAGCTCTCGGGCGCCGAGGACGACGCGCTCGAGCGCATGGAGCAGGTGGAAACAGCCGTCGAAACCGTGCGGTCGATGTCAAAGCTGGTGGCGGTTCGTGAGGCGGCGCGGAGCACCGCGATGGAACCGCTGCGCGAGCGGCTTGCCGCACTGACCGCGCAGCTCGAGACCACCAACACGGAACGCGATGCGCTCCGAGCTGAAGCAGAACCTGGTGACCTCTCTCTCTACGAGCGCATCGCGTCGCACCGCCGGCCCGCCGTGACCAGCCTGGTCGGCGAGTTGTGCGGTGGGTGCCGTATGCCCGTGTCGAACGAGGAGCGTCGCGCGGTTCGCACCGGCACCGGCCTCACGCAATGCGCGAACTGCGACAGGATCCTTGCGCCGTGACCGCGACCGTGATCGCCTTCACCGACGGCGCGTGCTCCGGCAACCCGGGCGCCGGGGCGTGGGCTTACCGGCTCGAGTGGCCGGACGGCGAGATCGAGGAGGCGGCGGGCGGCGACCTCGACACCACCAACAACCGCGAGGAGTTGAAAGCCGTGCGCGAGGCGTTGCTGCGCGTTCGCATGCGCATCGGGAATGATCCGAGCTGGCGCATCGTGGTGCGCACCGACAGCCTCGGAGTCATCAACTGGCTCACGCGCCAGTGGAAGCGGCGGAAGAATCTCGACCTCTACCCGGGCATCGACCCACTCGTCGACTCCAGGGTCCGTTTCGAGCATGTGCGTGGCCACAGCGGCATTCCCGGCAACGAGCGCGTCGACGCCCTTGCGGTGGAGGAGACGATGCGCGTCCTCGCCGCCATCGCGGGCGGCGGTTCGCGATGACGTACTCGATCGTCGCGCGGGATCCCGAGACGCGACAGCTGGGGGTCGCCGTGCAGTCGCACTACTTCTCCGTCGGCTCGGTGGTGACGTGGGCTGAGGCGGGTGTCGGCGCCATCGCCACACAGTCCTTCGCCGAGCCCGCGTACGGACCTCGCGGACTGACGCTGATGCGGCTCGGTGTCGATCCGGTCACCGCGCTGCAGGCGCTCACCAGCGCAGACGCGGAGCAGGCGAGACGCCAGGTCGCGTTCGTCGACGCGACCGGGCGCCTCGCCGTCCACACCGGCGCGCTCTGCATCGAGGCGGCCGGACACGCGACCGGCGACGGCGTCTCGGTGCAGGCGAACATGATGCGTGGCAGCACCGTCTGGCCGGCGATGCTCGACGCGTATCAGACGAGCAGCGGCGACCTGGCGGAGCGGTTGATGGCGGCACTCGACGCGGCCGAAGCCGCGGGCGGCGACATCCGCGGCCGTCAGTCGGCAGCGATGCTCATCGTCGCCGCCGCGAGTACCGGCCAACCATGGCGAGAACGTCTGGTCGACCTGCGCGTCGAGGATGCTCCCGACCCGCTCGGCGAGCTTCGGCGTCTGATCACGATGCACCGTGGGTACCAGCACATCGACGCGGCGGAGACGCATGAGGTGGCCGGCGATATCGAGGGATCGCTCGCCGAGTACGAGCGAGCACGGACGCTGCTCGACACCAACGACGAGGCGTCGTTCTGGGCAGCCATCCTCATGGCGGACGCCGGCCATGTGGAGGAGGGGAGAGCGCTGCTCACCGAGATCTCGACTCGTGAGCCCGGATGGACCGAACTCCTCCGGCGCCTGCCCGCCGCCGGCCTGCTGCGCAACGGGGAGGCGACCGTCACCGCACTGCTCGGCGACTGAGGAAGAAGTGCAAGCCGGCCGATAAGCCGGGTTCTGTCCCCGTCCGCGCGGCAGGCGAGGGACGGTCATCCATCTAGGACGCCGGTTGCCCGGCGCCTCGTGCGGCCCACCTGAGACACGGGGAGCGAGCAACTCCCGAGCGCCGAGGCGCTCGTTCTCTGTTCGGCCTTGCTCCGGGCGGGGTTTACCTGGCCGGCCGGTCACCCGGCCGCCGGTGGGCTCTTACCCCACCATTTCACCATTGCCCCGAACAGGTCCGGGGCTGTGTCTTTTCTGTGGCACTCTCCTTCGGGTCACCCCGACTGGGCGTTACCCAGCGCCCTGCTCTGCGGAGCCCGGACTTTCCTCGGACGGCATACGCCCGCGACCGTCTGGCCGGCTTGCCCGACGAGTCTATCCTCTGGGCTGCTCCCACAGGTCACCCGTTCAGCCGGAGGCAATGCGCACGTGGACCGACGTCTGATGCTGCACGCGGGCGGCGACATCTCCTCTGCCGGCGACGAGATCCTCGAGCACTTTCACGGCGCCCGGCGCGCCGTGATGATTCCCTACGCGATCAAGGACGGTGACCGGGCGGTCGCTCGTTTCAACGACCGCTTCGCAGCACGGGGCCTCGAGGTCACCGGCCTGCACACCGTGCCCAACCCGGCAGCCTCATTGGCGGAGGCCGACGCGATCGTGGTGAGCGGGGGCAACAGCTTTCGGCTCGTGAACGCGCTGCACACGTTCCATCTCATCGACGCGGTTCGATCGGCCATCGTCGGTGGAGTCCCGTACTTCGGCGCCAGCGCCGGGGCCAACGTGGCGTGCCCGACCATCCGCACCACGAACGACATGCCGATCGTGCAGCCGCCGACCCTCGCCGCATTCGGCCTGGTCCCGTTCCAGATCAACCCGCACTACATCGATCCACCTCCTCCCGAGGCGCGCATCGGTGAAACGCGCGAGGAGCGGCTCAGGGAGTTCCTCGAGGAGAACCAGGTCACCGTCGTGGCGCTGCGCGAGGAGAGCTGGCTGGTCGTCCGCGGCGCCTCGATGACGCTCCACGGCACGGGTGGCGCGCTCCTCTTCCGCCGGGGGGCGGAGCCCGAACCGATCGCCGGGGGTGCCGATCTCTCGCCACTCCTGCTGGAGTTGCCTCGCTACGACGTCTGACCGGAGGCCGGCACGCAGGTGAAGCGTACATTTGTTTGCGTTGACGCCACCACACACACCTGTTAGGGTTCGGCCCGCTGGTGGAGAAAAGTGGTGAGTAGTGGGGGTTTCGAGGTACCTACGGTGATGGCCGAGCAGGCGCAGGTCGATGTACGCGTTCCCGTGACGTTCGTTGGAACGTACCGGCACCGCATCGATGACAAGGGACGGGTCGCGATCCCCGCCCAGCTGCGTCGCTGGCTGCCCGAGGGGAGCGTGGTCGCTCCCGGCCCCGACAACCGCCTCATGATCCTGCCGCCCGACGAGTGGGCTCGCCAGAAGGAGCTGTTCATCCGCACCGCCGAGACCCCGGCCCAGGAGCGCCGCTTCATGCGCCGCCTCACCGGCAACACCTACCTCTTCGAGCTCGACGCCCAGGGCCGTCTGCTGCTGTCAGCGCGCCAGCGGGAGTTCGCCCAGATCGTCGACATGGTCGTCTTCGTCGGCCTCGACACGAGCGTCGAGGTCACCGCCGAGGAGCTCTGGCAAGCCGAGCAGGCCGACCTGAGCCCCGACGAGTTCACCCAGGTCTGGGATCTCGTCCACCAGCGCGGACCGTCCGCCCCCCCGACGCCGGCGTGAGCGCCCCAGACGGATTCGACTCGACATATGACCATCCCTTTGCCGATTGTGGCCGGCATGGAGCCAACCGACGCAGCCACACCCGGTGCGCCTCAGCCTGACGGCGCGGGTCACCGGCCGGTCCTTCTCACACCCCTCATAGAGAGCCTGCAGCCCCGGCCGGGGCAGACCGTCGTCGACGCCACGCTCGGCGCCGGCGGCTTCACGGCCGCGCTCCTCGAGCGCGTCCTCCCCGGCGGCCGAGTCCTCGCGATCGATCGCGACAAGACTGCTGCCGACGCCGGACGGATCCGGTTCAAGGACAGCGGCGACGCGGTCCAGATCGCACAGGGCGATTTCGCGGACCTCGAGACCATCGTTCACGGGCTTGGTGTGACGGCCGTCGATGCCGTGGTGTTCGACCTCGGCATCTCGTCCCTCCAGCTCGACGACCCGGCCCGAGGATTCAGCTTCCGTCTCGACGGGCCGCTCGACATGCGCATGAACCCGAGCTCCGGAACCACAGCCGCACAGCTCGTGGACTCATTGACGGCTGACGAGCTGGCGTCACTCATCCGTGAGTACGGCGACGAGCGCTTTGCACGGCCCATCGCGAACCGCATCGCGAGGACCCGAGAGCTCGTGCCACTCACCACCACGACCCAGCTTCGCGAACTCGTCGAGCACGTCGTCCCGCGACGGTTCTGGCCGAAGCGGATCCATCCCGCGACCCGCACCTTCCAGGCGCTTCGCATCGCCGTGAACCACGAGCTCGAAAGCCTCGAACGAGGCCTGCAGGCAGCAATCAGCATCCTCCGGCCCGGTGGGCGTCTTGGGGTCATCTCCTTCCACTCTCTCGAGGACACCATTGTCAAGAACGCACTCCACGTCGCAGCACAGAACTGTGTATGTCCACCCCAACAGCCCAATTGCACCTGCGTCCACCGGGCCACTCTTTTTCTGCTGACTCGAAAGGTCATCCGGCCCGACGCGGCCGAGCTGGCTTCCAATCCGCGCTCGCGCTCGGCGCGGCTCCGAGTTGCGGAGAAGCTCGCCGCACCCGGCTGACCGACTCCACAGAACCTCATTTCGCTCTCCCCCCAGGGCGGAGCCGCAGCTCGCAGCGGCTCCGCCCGCCACCTTCTCAACGTCGACCCGGGCGCTGCCCGCGGTCTCCTCCGTCCCTCTCAAACGTCCCACCACTGGAGATCAGGGCAGTGCCCAACTTCCGTCCCCCGCGCGGCGCCGATCGTGAGCCGGCTCCGGGCAACCGCGGCGTCGACGATGTCCCCTTCGAACCGCTGGTGCGCCGCCTGCGCATCCGTCGAGGCGGACCTCGCACGCCGTTGCCGTTGCTGCCTGTGATCGCCATCGCGGCGGGCATCGGGATCGCGTATGTCAACCAGACCGCCCACGTCACGACCGCGACGTACCAGGCAACCCATCTCGCCGCCGTGCAGGAGCAGCTCGTCGCGCAGGACTTGCAGCTTGCCAGCGAGCTCGGGCGTCTGCAATCGTCCGAACGCATCATCACGGCGGCGCAGAACCTCGGCATGCATCCCGCTGCCCGCTGGGCGAACGTCGAGGCGTCCCCGTCGCCGGTGATCGGCTCGCCGCCCGCGGAGCAGCTGACGTCGAGCGAGAGCAATAGCACGTTGCAGCAGCTGGTGGCGGCGCTCGCAGGTGACTTCGGCGGGAGCGCGTCCGGTCGATGAACATCCGGCGCCGCTCTGGGCGGGCAGGGCGGACCGGTGACACGCGTGTCTTCAACGACGGCCCCGACGTCCGCCGCCGCGGGCTCTGGCTCATCCTTGCCTTTCTCTCGATGGCGACCGCCGTGTTCGGGCGGCTCGTGCAGATCCAGGTCATCCAGGGCAAGGCGCTCGCTGCGGAGGCGGCCCAGACGCACACCACCTCGATCACGCTCCAGGCCACGAGAGGCGAGATCCTCGACCGTGACGGCCGCGTGCTCGTCAGCGACGTGCAGGTCTTCGACGTCTTCGCCGATCCCGCGCTGATCAGCGCGAGCGATCGCGACTCGGTCGCCGGCATGCTGGCACCGATCCTGCAGGTGGGCACTGCGCAGATCCTCAACGCGCTCCAGCAGAACAACCAGTTCGACTACCTCGCCAAGGGCGTCTCCCAGGACATCAACGAGAAGCTCCAGGCGCTCCGTCTGAGCGGCATCGGCACGGTGCCCTCGGAGGAGAGCGTGTATGAGCCGTCCCCCGTGCCGGGGCTCTCGTTCGCCGCCAACCTCCTCGGCTTTGTCAACGGGAACGGTGTCGGTCAGTACGGCCTCGAGGGGTACTACAACTCGCTCCTCGCCGGGACCAACGGACACGAGTTCGACGCTCACCGACGTCAACGGCACCGCGATCGTCCTCGGACGCCAGCAGAAGGTTCCTGCCGCAAATGGCGATAACCTGGAGCTCGGCCTCGACTCGCAGATCCAGTACGACGCGGAGATCGCGCTCGCGGATGGGGTGATCTCGACCGAGTTGGCGTCCGGGACGCTCATGATCATGGACACCAAGACGGGGGCGATCCGCGCGTGGGCGCAGTACCCGTCCTACAACGCGAACGATTACGGCGCCGCCAAGATCCAGGACTTCCGTGACCTCGCGGTGTCGCAACCGTACGAACCGGGCTCGACGATGAAGGTCATCACCTTCGCGGGTGGCCTCAACAACAACGCCTTCACGCCGAGCACGGTGATCGACGAGCGCCAGACGCGCATCGACGGTTACCTGATCCACGACTGGGACGACCGGTCACACGGTCACATCACCATGCAGTGGGTCCTCGACGACTCGCTGAACAACGGAGCCATCGACGCCGGGAAGATGGAGGGCCAGAACGACTTCTACTCGAACCTCCTCGCCTTCGGGATCGGCGCCCCGACCGGGATCGACCTGGCCGGTGAGGTCAACGATCCACTGCCCGCGCAGTCGTCGTGGAACGAGTTGAAGTACGCCGAGGCCTCGTTCGGTCAAGGCGTCGTCGCGACGCCGGTCGAGATGCTCGCCGCCATCAACGCCGTTGCCAACGGCGGCGTGTGGGTGCAGCCCCACGTCGTCGACGCGATCGTCAACCCCAACACGGGAACGACCACGCAGGTCGTGCCGGTGACGCGCCGGGTGATCTCCGCGACCGCGGCCCATACGCTGGCGCACATGATGGTCGGCGTTGTGAACGACCCAGGCGCCGAGGGGTTCAAGGCGAAGATCCCCGGCTACTCCGCGGAGATCGCCGGGAAGACCGGGACCGCGAGCGTCGCGCTGCCGAACGGCGGCGGCTACGGCCCTGACGTGGTGGCATCCTTCGTGGGCTTCATGCCCGTGCAGAATCCGCAGTTCACGATGATGGTCATCCTCAACGAGCCGCAGGAACGGCACACGGGCCGGTTCGGGTCGCTGCTTGCCGCGCCGATCTGGAAGCAGATGGCCGAGATGATGATCAACGACTGGCGGATCGCCCCGTGAGGGAGGCGATCATCGTCGGCGTGCTCGCGCTGGTCGTCGGCGTGCTGCTGTATCCGGCCTTCATCGGCCTCCTGGTCCGCTACGGAGCCCGCCAGCATGTCGCCTCGTACAGCCCCGCGAGCCACCGCGCCAAGGAGGGGACGCCGACTCTCGGCGGAGCCCTCTTCTGCGTGGTCGCGGTGGTCGTCTGGCTCGCGGTCGACCGGTCGCGTCAGGGGTTCATCCCGATCTTCGCGCTCGTCGCCGGGGCGATCGCGGGGGGCCTCGACGATGTCATCAACATCAGTCAGGTCCAGCGGCTGGGCTTCACCGTCTGGCAGAAGCTGGGCCTGCAGGGGATCACCGGGATCCTGGTGGGCATCGGGCTCACGATCGCCGGCTTCACGCACCAGTTCTTTCCGGGCCTCGGCGCGCCGAATCTCGGCTGGGGGCTCGCGGTCGTCGCGGCCGTTGCCGTTGTTGCGATGAGCAACGCGGTCAACCTCACCGATGGCGTCGACGGGCTCGCCGCGTCATGCACGGCGCTCGTGCTCATCGGCATCACGATCATCGCCGTCACCCGCTCCGATGTCCCGGTCGCGGCGATCGCGGCGTCGCTGGCGGGTGTCGTCGCCTCGTTCCTGGTGTTCAACTGGTTTCCGGCGCGCGTCTTCATGGGCGACGCCGGCTCGCTCGCGCTCGGCAGCGCCATCGTCGCGCTCACCGCGGAGCTGCACCTGATCTGGCTCCTGCCGGTGCTGGGGATCGTCTTCGTGATCGAGGCGGCGAGCGTCGTCGTGAACGTGACCGCGATCCGCCGGTTCGGGCGGCGCGTGTTCCGCGCGAGCCCGATCCATCACCACTTCGAGGAGATGGGCCTGCGCGAGCAGCGCCTGGTCCTGAGCTTCGCAGCCATCGCGGCGGTGGGCACTGCGATCACCGTGCTCTACGCGCATGTGGCCGGCGCGGTCTCGTGAGCGAAGGGACCGTTGTCGTGATCGGCGCAGGGCGGAGCGGGCTCGCCTGTGCCCGCACCCTCGAACGGGAGGGGCATCGCGTGGTGCTCGTCGACCGATCGGATACTCCTGCGATTCGCGAGCGCGCCGCGGACCTGCCGTCGGGCGTCGAGGTGCGCCTCGGCGGCTACCCGGATGACGTCGCCGCCGACGCGCTCATGGTCTGCCCGAGCCCGGGGGTTCCCTGGAACGCTCCAGAGCTCGAGGTGGCGCGCGCGCACGGCGTGCCGGTCCGCAGCGAGATGGACCTCGTGTTCGAGCGGTGCCGCGCCCGGATCTGCGGCATCACCGGCACCAACGGCAAGACCACGACCACGGCACTCGTCGCGGCCATCCTCGAGCGCGCCGGTGAGCGCGTGCACCTCGGCGGCAACATCGGCGTGACCATGCTCGACCGGCTCGATGAGGTCGTCGACACCGACTGGGTCGTCCTCGAGCTCTCGTCGTTCCAGATCGAGTTGGTGCGCGAGCCACGCTGCGCGATCGCCTGCGTTCTCAACGTGACCCCCGACCACCTCGACCGCCACGGCGACTTCGCCGCCTACGCGGAGACGAAGCGGCGCCTGGTGCGGTTCGCGCTCGAGGACGCTGTGCTCGGCTTCGACGACCCGGTCACCCGCGAGATGCGCACCGTCGCGCGCTGCCGGGTGCACGAATTCGGCGTGCTTCCCGGCATCACCGATGGCGCCACGCGCAGCGGGAGCGACGTCGTGAGCCTCGTGGCGGGGATGCCCACGACGGTGCTGCCGGTTGCGGACATCCCGCTCTTCGGGGAGCACAACCTGCTGAACGTCCTCGCCGCCGTGGCGGTCGCCCGTGCCGCCGGCGTCGAAACCTCGCCGATCGCCGGGGCGGTGCGCGATTTCACGGCGGTGCCGCACCGGCTCCAGACCGTCCGCGACGAGGACGGCGTGCTCTGGGTGAACGACAGCAAGGCGACCAACGTCGAATCGGCGATCGCTGCGCTGCGCAGCTTCCCCGGGAGGTCGATCGTGTGGATCGGCGGGGGCAAGGGCGCCGGCACCGTGATCGACGGCCTTGCCGACGAGGTGACGCGGCGTGCGCGGTTCGCGATCCTGAACGGCGCCAGCGCCGGCGAGCTGGGTGCTGCGCTCGCCGAGCGCGGCTTCGAGGAAAGGACCGTCGTCGCGACGCTTGCCGAAGCAGTGAGCGCCGCGGAGGGGATCGCTCGCGCCGGTGACGTCGTCCTCCTGGCGCCGGGCTACAAGAGCTTCGACCAGTTCCAAGACTTCGAGGAGCGCGGCGAGGTGTTCGCGGCACTCGTCGGGGAGCTGGCCCGACCCGCTGTGGGCAGGGGCTGATGGCGGCGCGTGCCGGCAAGCTGACCGGGCTCACCGGACGGTGGCGTGGCGGCTCGCGCGTTGCCGGGGCTTTCGCGAATGCCGATCGCGCCGCGGCGGCAGCCGGGGTCGACGGCTGGCTGATGATCATCGTGGTCGGGCTGGTCGGCTTCGGGCTCGTGATGGTCTACAGCGCGTCCGAGGCACTCGGATTCCTCTGGTACAACGACCCGAACTACTTCTTCGCCCACCAGCTGATCGGCGCGACCATGGGCGGCGTCGGGCTCGTGGTCGCGGCCCGGCTGGACTACCACCGCCTGTCAGCCCTCGCGCGGCCGGTCATGTTCCTGGTCCTCGTCCTCCTCGTCGTTGTCCTGATCCCGCACGTCGGCTCCCAGCACTTCGGCGCCCAACGCTGGTTTCAGATCGGTCCGCTCTCGGTGCAGCCCTCCGCGATCGCGGTCGGGGTGGCGGTGGTCTTCTTCGCGCGTTGGCTCACCGACCGGGAGGGCTCGGTCAGGAGCCTCCGCGGCGTGCGCGACTACCTGATCGTGCTCGCCGCGCTCCTCGCGCTCGTGCTCGCCGAGCGCGACCTGGGCAGCTCGATCGTCATCGCGACCACGGCGCTCATCCTTCTCGCCCTCGCCGGGGCGCGCAAGCGGCACCTGGTGCTGATCGTCGCGATGTTCGGTGCGGGCGGCGTCGCGCTCGTCGGCCTCGTCTCGTACCGCGCCGACCGGCTCGCTCACTTCCTGAACCCGTGCGCTGACGCGCTCGGCTCCGGGTTCCAGAACTGCCAGGCGCTCTACGCCTTCGGATCCGGCGGGATCTTCGGGGTCGGCCTCGGCAACTCGGTGCAGAAGTACGAGTGGCTGCCGGAGGCCCACACGGACTTCATCTTCGCGATCATCGGCGAGGAGCTCGGGCTGATCGGAACCGTCGCCGTGCTTGCGGCGTTTCTCTTCCTGGCGTGGCGCGGAGTACGCGCCTCGCTTCGCGCGCCCGACCGGTTTGGCGCGCTGCTCGCGGGAGGCATCACCTCGTGGATCTGCATGCAGGCCTTCATCAACGTGATGGCCGTGACCGGCGTCATCCCCACAACGGGCATCCCGCTGCCATTCATCAGCTACGGTGGCACCTCGCTGGCGACCACCCTCGTGGGCATGGGCATTCTGCTCAACATCTCCGCCCAGGGTCGACGGCAAGGGACGACGAATCGTGCGCACGTTGATAGCTGGGGGGGGAACTGGGGGCCACCTGACCCCGGCGCTGGCGGTCGCGCTGGCGTTGCGAGACGCTCGTCCTGACGACGAGGTGACCGTGGTCGGCCGCCGCGACGGTGTGGCCGAACGCCTGGTGGTTGCCGCGGGACTTCACCTCGAGACCCTCGACGTCAGTGGCGTCGATGTCGGGAGCCCCGCCGGCATCGCGCGGGCGACGACCCAGCTGACGCGCGCCACGATCGCAGCCCGGCGGCTGGTCCGGCGTCTCCGTCCCGATGTCGTCGTCGGGGTGGGCGGCTACGTCTCCGTGCCTGTTGTCGCCGCGGCGCTCGCCCGGCGGATCCCGGTGGTGCTGCTGGAGCAGAACGCGGTGCCGGGGCGCGCCACCCGTCTGCTGGCGCGCCGAGCACGCGTGGTTGCCGCGTCCTTCGCCGAGACGGCGCGCCATCTGCCGAGCGCGCACGTCGTGCACACGGGTAACCCGGTCCGCGCCGAGGTGCGCGCGATCACGACGCGGGAATCCGGCGACCGGCTCCGCTCGATCCTCGTGACCGGGGGCTCGCAGGGAGCGCGCCGCGTCAACCGCGCGGTCACGGGCTGCATCGCCGGCCTGCTCGCCGGCGACGCGGAGCTCAGCGTCGTCCATCAGTGCGGGAGCCTCGACTTCGACACCGTCTCGCGGGCCGCGGCGGCGCTGCCCGCGGAGCTCGCCTCGCGCTACACGGTGTCCGCGTTCTTCGACGACATGGCGTCGCGCATGGCAGAGAGCGATCTCGTCGTGATGCGCGCGGGCGGGTCGTCGCTCGCCGAGTGCGCCGCGCTCGGGCGTCCGATGATCGTCGTGCCGTATCCGCATGCGGGTGGCCACCAGCGCCACAACGCTTCCCCGTACGTCGAGGCGGGCGCGGCGATGCTCATCGACGACGCCGACTGCACGCCGGCGCGCCTCGGCGCTGAGATCTCAGCGCTCGTCGCCGACCCCGAGCGCTGGCGCCGCATGGCGGCTGCGAGCGCGGCGCTCGGTCTTCCGGACGCGACGGACTCGGTGGTGCGCCTCATCGTCGAGGCCGCGGGACCGGGAAGCCGGAGCAACGCCGCATGACCAGGCACGTGCACGTCCTCGGCATCTGCGGGTACGCGACCTTCGGCGCGGCGGTGCTCGCCCGCGACCTCGGCGATCGCGTGACCGGCTCGGACGACCACGCGTATCCACCGATGAGCGACGCCGTCACCGCGGCCGGCATCGAGTGGGAGAACCGAAGCGACCCCGGCAACCTCGACCGGTGGGGCACGCCCGACCTCGTGGTGGTCGGCAACCAGACGCGGCCTGCCAACCTCGAGCTTGCGGCGGTCCGCGAGCGCGGGATCCCCTGCGTCAGCGAGATCGAGTTCTACGCCGGCCTCGCCGCCGGACGAACCCGGCTCACCGTGTGCGGGACGCACGGGAAGACGACGACGTCGGCGTTGCTGGTGCACATCCTCGATCGCGCGGGGCAGGATCCCGGGTTCCGGCTCGGGTCGACCTCGCTCGACCTCGGCGGCACCTCGCGCCTGGGGACCGGGCCGTTCGTCTTCGAGGGCGACGAGTACACGTCGGCGCCATGGGACCCGCGCCCGAAGTTCCTCCACACCGACCCGGACGGTGCCTGCGTGACCCGCCTCGAGCTGGATCACCCCGACGTGTATGCGGACCTGGACGCATACCGCGCGCCCTTCATCGAGCTGGCCGGGGCGATGCCGGCCTCCGGGGTGCTCGCGCTCTGCGCCGACGACCCGGAGTGCCTCGCGCTCCGCGCGGCGACGGGCGCGGTTGTCGTCACATATGGCACGAACCAGGCGAGTGACTGGCGCATCCTCAACGCTCGCGAGGATGCCGGTCTGCAGCATTTCGAGGTGGAGCGCGATGCCGCGCCACCTCTGGACGTCCGGCTCACCTTTCCGGGCATCCACAACGCGCAGAACGCGTGCTCCGCGCTCATCCTCGCCGAGTTCGCCGGCGTCGATCTCGAGGTCGCCGTGAGCGCCTGCGCCGACTTTCGCGGTCCGGCCCGCCGTTTCGAGATCCTCGGTGAGCGGGACGGCGTGACCGTCGTCGACGACTACGCGCATCACCCCACCGAGGTCGGCGCCGCGATCGACGCCGCCCGCCAGCGCTTCCCCGGGCGCCGGCTCATCGCGATTCACACGCCCCACACGTACTCGCGCGTCAGCCGGCTCCTCGAGGACTACCGCCGGAGCTTCACCGGTGCCGACGTCGTGATCATCGGACCCATCGAGGAGGCGCGCGAGCGCGGCATGCCCAAGACGGTCTCCAGCGCGGACGTCGCCGCGCGCGCCGGCGCCGGCGCGGACGTCCACGTCGTCGCGTCGAGTGAGGAGGCGATCGGCCTGCTGACGCGCATCACGCGCGCGGGCGACGTGCTGCTCGTTCTCTCCCTCGGCGGCTTCGACAAGCTGGCGCCGCGGCTCCTCGGCGCGCTGGAGGTTCAGGGTGTCCGCGGGTGACTGGCTCGACACGTATCCCGGTGTGCGGGCGCACGAGTCACTTGCTCGACACAGCCAGTTCGGGGTCGGCGGTCCAGCGGACTGGTTCACGACGACACGCGACACCGAGTCGCTCGCCGCGCTGCTCCGGTTGTGCAGCGAGTCGGGAGTCGCGGTGACCATGCTCGGCGCGGGCAGCAACGCGCTCATCAGCGACGCCGGCATTCGCGGGCTCGTGATCCGGCACGACGACCGAACGCTGCGCGTCGAGAATGAGCACGCGGTCCAGCTCGGCAGTGGTTGCATGATGCCGCGCGTGGCACTCGACTGCGCGAAGCGCGGGCTGGCAGGGCTCGAATTCGGCATCGGCGTGCCCGGCACCTGTGGGGCCAGCGTGTACGGCAACGCCGGCGCGTTCGGGACCGAGATGGTCGACGTGCTCATCGACTGCACCGCCCTGGACCCCGGTGGACAGCGCCTGACGCTGGACGTGGCGGCGTGCGGGTTCTCCTACCGCCACTCGCGCTTCAAGGACGACCTGCGTGATCACGTTGTCGTCAGCGCGCGGCTCCGCGTGCACGCGGATGACCCGGCGCTCGTCCGGGAGCGGACCGATGCTGTGCAGACGCAGCGCAAGGCGTCGCAGCCGTATGGCGTTCGCAGCCTCGGCAGCGTCTTCAAGAACCCGCCGGGCGACAAGGCCGGCAGGCTTGTCGAGGCGGCCGGTCTGAAAGGGCGAAGGGCCGGTGGCGCGCAGATCTCACCGAAGCACGCGAACTTCATCGTGAACGTCGATCACGCGAGCGCGGCGGATGTGCTGACCCTTGTGGCCGCGGCGCACGACGCCGTGCGGCAGCAGTTCGGTGTCGACCTCGAGCGCGAGATCATCATGCTCGGCACCGTCGACGCGGATGTCGCACGTGGCTGATCGCTTCCGCATCGGAGTCTTCTTCGGGAGCCGTTCGGTCGAGCACGAGGTGTCGGTGATCACCGCGCAGCAGGCGATGGCGGCGATGCCCGCCGACCGGATGATCCCGGTCCCCGTCTACATCGCAAAGTCCGGCGCCTGGTACACCGGTGATGCGCTCCTCCAGCTCGAACGCTACAAGGACATCGACCGGTTGATCGCCTCGTCGACGCGAGTCACGATGCGCCCCGAGCCCGCAGGCGCGGGAGAGCTCTTCGAGGTCGAGGCGCGGCGCGGGTTGCTCGGCGGCGCGCCACGGTCCTTCTCGACCTTCGACGTGGCGATGCCGCTCGTGCACGGCTCCAACGGCGAGGACGGGACCCTCCAGGGGCTGTTCGAGCTCGCGGGCATTCCGTACTGCGGGTGCGACGTGGCGTCGGCAGCCGTGAGCATGGACAAGCGGCTGGCGCGAACCACTCTTCGCGGCGCCGGACTTCCCGTGCTCGACGACGTCGCCGTCGCGCGCGGACGCTGGACGGAGTTGCCGGACTTGGTGTGCGCGGACCTCGAGCACGCACCAGGATTCCCGATGTACGTGAAGCCGCGACGCCTCGGATCGAGCATCGGTGTCGCGCGTGTCGACACACGCGACCAGCTTCGCGATGCGCTCGACGTCGCGTTCCGTTACGACACGTCGGTGCTCGCCGAACCTGCGCAGGAGGGGATCATCGAGATCAACTGCTCGGTGCTCGGGCAGGGCGACGATGTCCAGGTCTCCGTCTGCGAGCAGCCGGTGAGCACCGGGACGCTCAGCTACGCGGACAAATACCTGAGCGGCGCCAAGGGAAAGGGCGGCGCCAAGGCGCCGGCGACCGGCATGAAGAGCTCGCAGCGTGTCATCCCGGCGCCGATCTCCGACACGCTCACGAACCGCATCCAGGAGGCTGCGAAATCCGCGTTCCGGGCGATCGGCGCGGCGGGCGTGGCGCGTGTCGACTTCCTCGTGGCGCCGGACCGCGACACCTTCCTCGTCAACGAGCTGAACACGCTGCCCGGGTCACTGTCCTTCTATCTCTGGGAGGCGTCGGGGATGCATTTCGACGCGCTCCTCAACCGCCTCGTCGACATGGCGATCGCGCGTCATCGCGAGCAGCAGGCAACCACGTCATCAATCGACACGTGGCTGCTCACCGGTAGGCCGGGCTGAACGGCGAAGCGAGCGGGGAGCGGGCGAGCACGGGTGCGCCGCTGCGCTCGATCGCGGCGGTCCACGGGCACGGCCCGGCGGTGCTGCTGCTCCACGGCTGGGGCGTGCATTCCGACCTCTGGGATCCGATCCTCGATGGTCTGGAGCGCGGGAGACAGCTGATCGTTCCAGATCTCCCCGGATTCGGCGCGACCCCGGCACCCGACGTTCCGTGGTCGGTCCACGAGTACGCGGACTGGTGCTTCGCACTGCTCGACCGCCTCGGCGTCGAGACGTGCGACATCGTCGGACATTCCAATGGTGGGCGGATCGGGATCGTCATGGCCGCTGAACATCCGGAGAGGGTTGGGAGGATGGTGCTCACCGCGAGTGCGGGCATACGGCCGCGGCGCACGGTGCGCGCTGCGGTCCGGGTCCGCTCGTACAAAGCGCTGCGTGCGGTCGAGCGATCCTCGGTGGTGCCCGCAACCGTGCGTCGCAGTGCCGGACGCAGAGCCGATCAACGGGGCTCGGCCGACTATCGCGCAGTCTCCGGGACGATGCGAGGAACCCTTGTCCGAATCGTCAACGAGGATCTGCGGAATCTGCTTCCCACACTCCGCATGCCCGTGCTGTTGATCTGGGGCGATCAGGACACGGAGACGCCGATTGACGACGGCCGCCTCATGGAGCGACTGATCCCCGACTCCGGCCTCGTCGTCTTCGAGGGCGCCGGGCACTTCGCCTACCTCGAGCAGCCGGTCCGTTTCTGCCGGATCGTCGATGTCTTCCTGCGTGACCCCCCGAGCGAGGGAGGCGCATGAACCCGCTGCTGGGGCCGCTCGTCGCCGTCGCGGCGATCGTCTGGCTCGTGCTGGTCGCGCGCATCATCCTGGTCGCCGCGCGCATGTTCCAGATCGAGGAGTACGAGTTGATCCGGTTCCTGCGCTGGGGGCTCACCCGCGACTGGCTTGCCCACCGCGCGGTCTGGCTCGGGCTCGGAGTCGGCGTCATCGCGCTGAGCGTCGCGGCGGTGCTCCCTCCGGCACGCGACATCGCCATCGCCGTCGCATGGCTCGCGTCGGGAGCGGCGGCGCAACTGACGTGGCGGTGGACAGCCCCGAAGCGACCGCTGGTCATGACCGCGCGCATGCGCCGTCTCCTGATCGCCGGCGGATTCCTCGCCGTTGTGCTTGCCGCGGGGGTCGCGCTCGGCATCGTCGCGGCGAACCCGATCGTCTCCGTCGTGCTCGTGCTCGTCGCCGCGGGCCTGGTCACCAGCCTCAGCGAGGTCGTGCTGGTTGCTGCCAATGTCGTCACGAAGCCTGCGGAGGCGCAGATCCGCAAGCACTATCTGTCGCTCGCGCGAGCCAGGCTCTCGCGGGTGGATCCGACCGTCGTCGCGGTCGTCGGGAGCTTCGGGAAGACGAGCACCAAGCACATCCTCGCGCAGCTCCTCCAGCCGAGCGTCAATACGCTCCCCACGCGCAAGAGCTTCAACACGCTGATGGGCGTGAGCCGGGCGATCAACGAGGACCTGATGCCGGAGCATCGCGTCTTCGTCGTGGAGATGGACGCATACGCCGAGGGCGAGATCGCCGCGATCAGCGACCTCGTGCACCCACAGCTCGCGATCGTCACCGCGATCGGACCGCAGCACATGGAGCGCTTCGGGACGCTGGAGCGCATCGCTGATGCGATGTACGAGGTGGTCGACGCGCTCCCGAGCGACGGGACGTCGATCGTCTACACGGGCGATGACTCGGGTGTGGCGCTCGCACAGCGCGCCTCGCAGGCACAACGGCGCTGCATTCGCTACGCACTTGAAGGGGACGCGTCCGCACAGGAGGCGGAGGTTGTGGCGTCGGCGATCGCCATCGATGCGCACGGCGCGACATTCCAGTGGCGCTGGGCCGCCGAGAACCTCGATCGCGCGGTCGCCATCCCGCTGCTCGGCCGCCACCAGGTCGCGAACGTCAGCGCGGCACTCGCCGCAGTGCACGTCCTGGGCTATTCGGTCGATGCCGCGATCGCCGGCGCCGCGCGGCTGCAACAGATCGAGCACCGCCTCGAGTTGATGGCGACCACGGGCCCGATGACTGTGATCGACGACTCCTACAACGCAAACCCGGTGGGGGTGCACAACGGGCTCGAGGTGCTCGCCGCGATGACCGGCGGCGCGAAGTTCCTGGTCACGCCCGGGCTCGTGGAGCTCGGCAGCGTGGAGGAGGACGAGAACCGCCGGTACGGCGAGCACGCCGCGAAGATGTGCGACCACGTGATCGTGATGTCCGCGAAGACGAGCGAGGCGCTGTGCGCCGGGCTTCGCGCCGGCGGCATGCCGGAGGAGCGGATCCACGTCGTCGACTCCCTGCAGGACGCGACCGCGCTGCTCCAGCAGCTCTCGAAACCGGGCGATGTCGTCCTCTTCGCCAACGATCTCCCCGACACGTATCTCCCTGGCTCGGGAATACGCGTCAGACCGGTCACACCGGCTTCGCCTGGGGGATAATCGGCCGGGCCTCGTGTGGCCGCAACGTCCCACCTCACGTCTCACCTTGCGTTGATGCACTGCCCCTCCAGTACCGAGCGCGCCTCGTGAGCACCGACGTGCTCGACGAGCAGGCGCGCCACGTCGCCCTCGTCCGGGCCCAGGCGTCCCTCATCGTCGATGCCGCCCGCCCGGTGCGACGCTTCGCGACCAACCCGGGCACGAAGCTGCAGTCGTCGCCTCGGAAGCGCCGCCACTCGCGGCGCGGGCAGGCCCCGTCGCCGCCCGTGGCCCGTCGGAGGACCTCCTGGAAGCGACGCGCCATCGCGGGCGCCGCGCTCGCGGTGCAGATGACCGCGCTCGGGCTGGTGCTGACGCTCCCCACCTTCCAGGTGCGCCAGGTCACTGTCGTCGGCGCGCACCTGGTGACGACGAGCGCCGTCGTCGCCGCGGCCGAGGTGCCGGAGGAGAGCATCTTCACGATCAACGGCGCGGCGATCCAGAGCCGGGTGCTGGCACTGCCCTGGGTGGAGAGCGCCATCGTCACCACGCAACTCCCGGCGACCGTGCGCATCAACATCGTCGAGCGCGCACCGATGCTTCGCGTCCGCCGCGACGGTGCTGACACGCTCGTCGCGGCCAACGGCGCGACGCTTCCCGGAATCGACGCAACGCCCGCCGCGGGCAGCGACATCCCCGTCCTCATCGACGACCGGGCCGGATCGCCGCAGCCGCTCACCCCGCAGCTGGTGCAACTGCTGAGCACGATCGCGCAGCGATTCCCGTCGGTCTTCGGCTGCTCGGTCGCCGCCTATCTCTGGGGCGCGGACGATGTCGTCAGCCTCTGGGCGAGCAGTGGCTGGCGCGCCGTGCTCGGCCCGCTCGACACCGAGGCCGCGCTCCAGCTGCTGCCACAGCAGATCGAGACGATGGCGGCGCTCAAGCGGCAGCTCAACTACGCACGGCCTGCCTTCGGATACCTCGACGTGGAGTCCCCGGCCGAGCCGGTGAGCGGTGGGACGCCAGGGCTCCCCGCGGAGGTGCGGGCCGCGCTGCTGCCGGTGGCTCCGTCGGCGCAGCCGCCGCCTGCGCAGTCCGCCGTGGCGCCACCGACCCCTCAGCCGACGCCCAGTCCGTCGCCATCACCAAGCGCGAGCCCGACGGCCGCATCGGTGACCGTCAGTCCGAAAGCCTCGCCGTCACCCTCGCCCTCGCCGCCTCCCTGAGGTCGTGACGCGCTAGCGGACCCGTTCCCAGGGCCGGGCGGCGCGCAGTGCTGAGAGGATCGCGCGCGTCGCGGGTGAACGATTCATCGTGATGAAGTGCACCCCGGGGACGCCGCCCGCAAGCAATTCGGCGCACTGGAGCGTCGCCCAGGCGACGCCGAGTTGCAGGACAGCGTCCGGATCGGCCTCGCGCGCACGCAGTGCAAGCAGGAGCGGTTCGGGAATCGTCGCCCCGATCTTCTGCGTGAAACGCGTGATCTGGCCGACGTTGGTCACGGGCATGATCCCCGGGATGATCGGCACGGTCACACCCGCGGCACGGGCTCTGGCGACGAAATCGAAGTACGAGCTGTTGTCGAAGAAGAGCTGCGTGATCAGGTAGCTCGCGCCGGCGTCCTGCTTGCGCTTGGCGGAACGAACATCGTCGTCGGTGCTCGCCGACTCAGGATGCTTCTCCGGAAAGCAGGCGCCGCCGACGCAGAACGGGTACGCGGCGGTGATCACCTCAATGAGGTCGCTGCTGTGCGCCAGACCTCCGTCGGTGGCCACGAAACGTCCCGCGCCATCAGGTGGATCGCCGCGCAGGGCGAGCACGTTGTCGATGTCCTCGCTGCGGAGCCCGTCGAGGATCCCGCGCAGCTCGTCCACGGTTGCGTTCACGCAGGTCAGATGCGCGACCGGCTCGATATCGAGCTCGCGGCGGATGCGCGCGACCAGCTCCACGGTGCGCGTGCGCACCGAGCCTCCCGCGCCGTACGTCACGGAAACGAAGGTCGGTTCCAGCTCACGGAGGTGGGAGATGGTTTCGAAGAGCTGGTCGACGCCTTCGTCGGTCTTCGGCGGGAAGAACTCGAACGAGAAGACGGGCTGCCGGCGCCCTTCGAGGACGGTGTCGAGACGCATTGCGAGCACCATGCTACGGTCACTCGGTGCTTGCGGCATACGCATCGGCGGTCGGCGGCGACGATCCTCTTGCGAATCTGACCGTCGGAGACCTGCCCGCGCCGGCGCCGCGCCCCGGGTGGGCGCTCGTGAGGGTGCGGGCCGCGTCGCTCAACCACCACGACATCTGGACGCTGCGCGGCGTCTCGTCCGCGCCGGTGACCCCGCCGCAGATCCTCGGCTGCGACGCCGCCGGGGAGGTGGTGGGATACGGCGGCGATGCGCCTCCCGGAGCACCGGCGGTGGGCACCCGGGTCGCCGTCTATCCCATCACCACCTGCGGTCACTGCGCCGCGTGCCTCAGCGACGAGCCGCTCGGGTGCCGATCCTTCCGGATGCTCAGCGAACCGCCGCTGTCCGGCGCGTTCGCCGAGTACGTGGAGATCCCGGGCGAGAACCTCGTGCCGCTGCCCGACCAGGTGAGCTTCGCCGACGCGGCGTGCCTCCCGACCGCGTACCTCACGGCGTATCGCGCGCTCTTCACCCGCGCGGGGCTCAGGCCCGGGATGAGCGTGCTCGTCCAGGGGGCGAGCGGCGGTGTCGCGACCGCCTGCATCCTCCTGTCACGGCTCGCCGGGATCACCGTCTTCGCGACCTCTCGCGACGAGGCGAAGCGCGCGCTGGCGGTGGACCTCGGCGCCGAGGCTGCCTTCCCGCTCGAGCGCGAGACCACCCGGGCACTCATCGGTGCGACTGGCGGCGTCGGTGTCGACGCCGTGATCGACACGGTCGGTGAGCCGACCTGGGACCTGAGCCTCAAGGCCGTGAAGCCGGGTGGCGTCGTCGTCGTCCCGGGAGCGACGGGCGGATTCAACCCGCCGGCGCAGCTGAACCGCATCTTCTTTCGGAGCCTCACCGTCGCGGGAACCACGATGGGCACGCGCGGCGAGTTGCGCCGTCTTGTCGATCTCTGCGCCACGGGCGCGCTGCGCCCGTTGATCGGAGCGACGCACAGCCTCGCGGACGCGGCGATGGCGTTCGGCGAGATGGCGCGCGGCGAGCTCCGAGGCAAGATCGTCCTGGAAATGGGATCGGCGGAGACGGCGTCGCGCGAAGCCTAGACGCCGCAGGCGGCCGGTGCTACGGTTGCGCAGCCTCGCCGGTCCAACGAGACCGCGGCGATACAGGGTCTCGTCTTCCAGGTGCAGTGGCGGGACCCTGTTGTCATTTCAGGGAGACCGCGCGCCGCACGCCAAAGCGGTGGGAAGACAGGCCGGTCATCTCTCCAGGACAACCAACATGTTGTGGCATACTGGACGCGCGAACCCAGCATCTTGCGGTTTTGCGCCCAAAAACCCTTGTAGGGCGCACCCGCGACGGCTACACTCGGAGACCGAACCTGTGACCCGTCCTCGCCGCGTTTTCGCACTCGATATCGGAACGACCAAGGTCTGCTGCGCCGCCGCAGACCTGGAAAGCACCGGTCTCCGAGTTCCTGGGCGTCGGAGTTGTGGCCTCGCGTGGAGTTCGCAAGGGCGCGGTCGTGGAGATCGATCGCGCGGCCGAGGCCGTCGCCGAGGCGGTCGACATGGCCGAGCAGATGTCGGGGGTCCCCATCGACTCCGCCGTGGTCGGCATCGCGGGGGGGCACATCACCTCCCAGAACAGCCGCGGCGTGGTCGCGGTGGCGGCCGGGCATCGCGAGGTGCGCGACCAGGACGTGCACCGCGCGATCGACGCGGCGCGCGCGGTGAGCGTCCCCTCCGAGCGGCGCATCGTCCACGTGCTCCCGCAGCAGTTCACGATCGACGGTCAGGAGGGCGTGCGCGACGCGATCGGCATGGCGGGCAACCGGCTCGAGGTCGACGCGCACATCATCACCGGCGCGAACACCGCGATCCAGAACGTCGTCAAGGTCGTGCACAAGGCAGGGCTCAACGTCGACGACATGGTGTTGCAGGTGCTTGCGTCCGCCGAGGCGGTGGTCACCGAGGACGAGATCGAGCGCGGCGTCGTCGTCATCGATGTCGGTGGTGGCACCAGCGATATCGCGGTGTTCGCGCGGGGCAGCATCGTGCACACGAGCGTCATCCCGGTCGGTGGCAACCACGTGACCGCGGACCTCGCGGTCGGGCTGCGCTGCGACCTCGAGACCGCGGAGATGGTGAAGCGCAACTACGGGCACTGCCTGCAGCTGACGCTTCCCGCCGACGCGGAGGTGACCCTGACGCCGATGGGGTACGACGAGCCCGTCGTCGTCCCGCAACGCTATCTCGCCGAGATCATCGGTCCGCGCGCACGCGAGATGGCGTCGCTCATCGCCGCCGAGGTGGAGCGCGCCGGCCCGCTCGGGATGTTCCCGGGCGGCATCGTCATCACCGGCGGCGGCGCGCTGTTGCGCGGATTCGCCGAGGTGGTGCAGCAGCAGACCAACCTGCCCGCGCGGGTCGCCGCGCCGCAGGGATTGCACGGCATGAACGACGAGATCAGCGGACCGAGCCACGCCACCGTGGTCGGTCTGCTGCGCTGGGGAGCCCGGAGCAACCTCGGCCGCAGACCCTCGCGCTCCAACGGCAAGAGCTCGGACGGCGCCCCCGCCGCCGGGGCGAAGTTCTCGAGGTGGTTCCGTGAGCTCTTTTGATCATCTGCGCACACACGGACTCGACCAGCCCGGCGACGCACTTGCACGCCGGAAGCCGGCACCACATTCACCCCCCATCCCAAGCAACGCTCAGACAACGCGAGGAGATAGTCATGGCAGACCTCGACCGGACACTCGAAGGCAACGCCCGCATCCGCGTCGTGGGGGTCGGCGGCGGCGGCAGCAACGCCGTGAATCGCATGATCCGGAGCAATCTCAAGGGCGTTGAGTTCATCGCGATCAACACCGACCACCAGGCGCTCAGCGCGTCGAGCGCCAACGTCAAGATCCGCATCGGCGGCAAGCTCACCCGCGGTCTCGGCGCGGGCGGCGATCCCCAGAAGGGGATGGAGGCCGCCGAGGAGTTGCGCGACGAGCTGACCAGGGCGCTCGCGGACAGCGACATGGTCTTCATCACCGCCGGTATGGGCGGTGGCACCGGCACCGGCGCAGCGCCGATCATCGCGGAGATCGCCCGGGAATCCGGAGCGCTGACCATCGGCGTCGTCACCAAGCCGTTCCGTTTCGAAGGGTTGCGACGCCAGAAGTCGGCGGAGGAGGGGATCGCGAACCTCTCGGGCCGCGTCGACACGCTCATCACCATCCCCAACGAGCGCCTCATGCAGGTGGTCGACAAGAAGACCCCGATCGGTGACGCGTTCAAGGTCGCCGATGACGTGCTCCGTCAGGGCGTGCAGGGCATCAGCGATCTCATCGTCTTCCCCGGGCTCATCAACCTCGACTTCGCCGACGTGAAGACGATCATGCAAGGACAGGGTCAGGCGCTCATGGGCATCGGCTTCGGCAGCGGCGACACGCGCGCGGCCGACGCGGCCAAGGACGCGGTCGCGAGCCCACTGCTCGAGACGACCATCGCCGGCGCCAAGGGGATCCTGCTCAACGTCACGGGCGGTCCGGACCTCACCCTCTACGAGGTCAACGAGGCAGCCAACCTGGTTGCCGAGTTCGGCGGACCCGGACGCGCAGATCATCTTCGGGACCGTCATCGACGAGCACATGAAGGGCGAGGTGAAGATCACCGTGATCGCCACCGGCTTCACCGGGCAGATCGACGTCATCGGCACGCTCAGCTACGAGCCGTCCGCTCGTCCGGTGGCGTCCGATCAGCGGCAGCCCGCCTTCACCGTCGGTGGCCGGCCAACCGGTCCGTACAACGTCGACGACCTGGATATCCCGGCCTTTCTGAGGGACCGTAGATAAGGGACGGCGCCGCTCAACCCGATGAGCGGCACGTTTCCTCACCTTGAGGGCCACTGCTGTTGAAATGCCCGTTCTGCGGCGAGACGGACATCAAGGTCGTCGACTTGCGCGACTCCGAGACGGGTGAGGCGATTCGCCGGCGCCGCGAATGTCTCGTCTGCGGCAAGCGTTTCACCACCTACGAGCGAGTCGAGGTTCCGCCGCTCTATGTCGTCAAGAAGGACGGCCGGCGCGAGGAGTTCAGCCGCCCCAAGCTGCTCTCCGGCCTGGTCATGGCCGCGAAGAAGACCAAGCTGGCGCCTGCCAATCTCGAGTTGATGGTGGCCGAGATCGAGAATGCGCTGCGCAGTCAGAACATCTCCGAGGTGCCGAGCCGCGAGGTCGGCGCCATGGTGATGACGCGGCTGCGCGAGATCGACGAGATCGCGTACATTCGATTCGCATCGGTGTATCGATCGTTCAAGGACGCGCAGGAGATGCGCGCGACCATCGAGGACGTGCTGGCGCATCCTCCGGGGACGCGTCCCGATACAGCCCGCCGGCGGAAGCGCCGCGACACGGAGGGCCGTGAGCTCCCGCTCGACCTTGGGAAGTGACATGGGGGACAGCGCGACAACGCCGGTGACGGTCCGGCTGAAACGGGTGCGTGGTCGCATGGTCGCCGCCGCCGAGCGCGCCGGTCGCGACCCGGCGGACGTGCTGCTCGTCGCGATCACCAAGGGAACGGCGGCGGCACTCGTCGACGCGGCGATCGCGGCCGGCGTCGAGGATGTCGGTGAGAACCGCGTGCAGGAGGCGTCGGACAAGCAGTCCCTGGTGACCAGGGACGCGCGCTGGCACCTGGTCGGTCATCTCCAGACCAACAAGGCGGCACGGGCCGCGCGGCTCTTCGACGTGGTGCACTCGGTCGACAGCAAGCGCGTGGCGGATGTGCTGTCCATGAGCCGCCCCGCCGGACGCGACCCCCTCATCGTGCTGCTCGAGGTGGAGCTCACGGGAATCCCAACACGGTTCGGTGTCGCGGAAGGCGATGTCGAGGGCGTCATCGAGCAGCTCGTGAATGTGCCCGCGATACATCTGATGGGGCTGATGACGATCGCGCCCCATTCGGAGGATCCCGAAGCTGCGCGGCCCTACTTCACTCGCCTGCGCCATCTGCGCGACCACATGCAGCACGTGACGGGATGGGCGCTTCCCGAGCTGAGCATGGGGATGAGCGACGATTTCGATGTCGCCATCGAGGAGGGGGCAACCATGATCCGCGTCGGGCGGGCCATCTTCGGCAATCCCGGCGGCTGAGGGCACCGCGCACGTGTCCGGCTGCGAACGGTCTGCCGGTATCCTTGGCTGATGCCCAGGTATTCGTCCGTCAGCGCCCGCGCGGGTTTCCCCGAGGCCGAGGTCGAGATCCTCGACCTCTGGAACCGCACGCGCGTCTTCGAGCGCAGCCTGGCACTGCGTCGCGATGCGCCGCCGTACGTGTTCTACGAGGGACCGCCGACCGCCAACGGACTGCCCGGTCTGCATCACGTCCTGGCCCGCTCGTACAAGGATGTCTTCGCGCGATACAAGCAGATGACCGGCTTCTCCGTCGCGAGAAAGGCAGGCTGGGACACGCACGGTCTTCCCGTCGAGCTGGAGATCGAACGTTCGCTGAAGATCAGCGGCAAGAAGCAGATCGAGGCGTACGGGATCGCGGAGTTCAACGCGCTCTGCAAGGCGTCGGTGAACGAGTACATCGACCAGTGGCGCGACATGAGCGAACGGCTTGGGTTCTGGCTCGACTTCGACCATCCGTATCGCACCTATGACGGGACCTACATCGAGTCGGTCTGGTGGAGCCTCAAGGAGCTCTGGAAGGACGACCTGCTCTATCAGGGATACAAGGTCGCGCCGTACTGCCCGCGCTGCCAGACGACACTCTCCTCACACGAGCTGAGCCAGGGATACAAGGAGGACACGCCGGATCCCTCCGTGTACGTCAAGTTCCGTGTGAACGACTCCGACGGCACGACGTTCCTGCTGGCATGGACGACGACGCCGTGGACTCTTCCCGGCAACGTCGCACTCGCGGTGCACTCCGGCAAACGCTACGTGCGCGTCTCGCAGAACGGCGAGTTGTACATCCTCGCGAAGCAGCGCCTCGAGATCCTCGACGGTGACTACGAGATCCTCGACGAGATGGACGGCGCGGATCTCGTCGATCTCACCTACGAGCCGCTGTTCACCGAAATGCTCCCCGAAGGCGTCGCCTTCATCGTGCTCGATGCGCCTGAGCTGGTGAGCATGGACGAGGGCACCGGGATCGTGCACACCGCCGCCGCGTACGGCGTCGCCGACCTCGAGCTCTGCCAGCGCAAGGGTGTCGCGATACGCCACGTCGTCGGTCTCGACGGCCGCTTCCTCGACGGTCAGACGCGATACCACGGCATGTTCGTCAAGGACGCGGATCCGAAGATCATCGACGACCTGCGCGAGCAGGGCAGCCTCTATCGATCCGAGCGGATCCTGCACACCTATCCGTTCTGCTGGCGCTGCGACACGCCGCTGCTCTACTACGCGGTGACGTCCTGGTTCATCCGCACCACCGCGGTGAAGGACCGTCTGCTCGCCCACAACCGCAGCGTGCACTGGCAGCCCGCGCACATCCGTGACGGCCGCATGGGCAACTGGCTCGAGAGCCTCATCGACTGGAACCTCTCGCGAAGCCGGTACTGGGGCACGCCACTGCCGATCTGGGTGTGTGAGGCGTGCGACGAGAAGTTCTGCGCGGGCAGCGCCGCCGACGTCGGGCTGACCGCGGATGACGATCTGCACCGTCCGTTCATCGACGAGGTGACCGTCGAGTGCAAGGCCTGCAAGGGTGTGATGCGTCGCGTCACCGACGTCATCGACTGCTGGTACGACTTCGGCGCGATGCCCTTTGCGCAGAAGCACTATCCGTTCGAGAACAAGGAGCTCTTCGAGCACACGCATCCCGCGGACTTCATCTGCGAGGGTGTGGATCAGACCCGCGGGTGGTTCTTCTCGCTGCTCGCCGAGTCGACGCTGCTCTTCGACTCCCCGGCGTACAAGAACTGCGTCGTGGTCGGAACCCTGCTCGACAAGCAGGGAAAGAAGATGTCGAAGTCTCGAGGCAACGCCATCGAGCCGGCCACCATCTTCGATCAGTTCGGCGCCGATGCCGCGCGCTGGTACTTCTTCGCACAGGGCGTCGAGAACGCCGAGCTTCGGATCAGCCCGGCGTCGTTCCAGGATGTCGTGCGCCTCTTCATGCTGACGCTCTGGAACGTCTACTCCTTCTTTGTGACGTACGCGCTCACCGAGGAGTTCGACCCCGCCACCGCGGGGCCGCCGGTGACCGAGCGACCCGTGCTCGACCGCTGGTGCCTGTCGCGTCTCGCGGAGACGGTCGACGCCGTCCGCGAGGGGATGGAGCGCTACGACGCCGCCGACGCCTGTCACGCCGTCGAGGCGTTCGTCGAGGATCTCTCCAAGTGGTACGTGCGCCGATCGCGGCGCCGTTTCTGGAAGAGCGCCGGGACCAGCACCGATGCGGAATGCGCGTTCGCGACGTTGCACACGGTGTTGATCACGCTCTCAGGTCTTGTCGCGCCGTTCATGCCCTTCATGGCCGAGCGCATGTACCGCAATCTCACGGGATTCAACGGCGATCCGCCACCCACCTCGGGGACGCCGGACTCGGTGCACCTCACCGACTACCCGAAGGTCGTCGGAGCGTGGCGCGACCCCGACGTGCTCACCGAGATGAGCCGGCTGCGCAGGCTTGTCGAGGAAGGGCTCGCGGCGCGCACCACCGCGGGGGTCCGCGTGCGCCAGCCCCTCGCGTCCGCCACGCTCGCGAGCGAGCCACTCAGCACGGAGGTCGAAGCGATCTTCGCCGAGGAGCTCAACGTCAAATCCGTGCGCTACGTGGAGCCGGCCGACGGGCAGGCGGCGGTCGTGTTCGACCTCACCATCACCGACGACCTCCGCCTCGAGTGGCTCGCGCGAGAGGTGAGCCGTAAGGTCAATGACCTGCGCAAGCAGGCGGGGCTGCGCGTCGAGGACCGGATCACCTTGATGGTCGACGCCGACGGTGACGCACGCCGTGCCGTCGACGCGCATCGTGACTGGCTGCAGGGGGAGACACTCGCTGTGGCGATCGTCGACCAGCGTGGGGACGAGCTCGCGCAGTGGGAAGGCGAGCTGGGAGGCGCCAGATGCTGGCTGGGAGTCAAGCGGTAGCGGTCGGGAGCGGTCTCTCACGAGGACGGATCTATGCCGTCATGCTCGGCACCGCCGCATTCGTCGCCGCGTTTGATCACCTGACGAAGTGGCTCATCACGACGCACCTGGCGGTTGGCCAGCAGGTGTGGCCGAACGCCATTGTGTCGATCGACCACGTGGAGAACAGCGGCGCAGCGTTCAGCGTGCTGCCGCAACTCCACTGGCTCTACCTGGCCGTGGCGCTGGTCGTGAGCCTGTACATCGTGTTCTTCGGATATCGGTACGGCACGACCTGGTACCGGCAGGTGCTCATCGGGATGATCCTCGGCGGAGCGCTCTCCAACGGCGTCGACCGCCTCGTGCAGGGATACGTCGTCGACTTCATCGACTTCCACTTCTGGCCGGTGTTCAACGTCGCCGACAGCTGCATCGTCATCGCGATCGTCGTGTTCCTGGTGCTCAGCTTCATACCGTCCCGGCATCCCGCGCCGCCCGCGACGTCGTCATGAGCGAGGGCAGCGCCGCAGTCGCGTTGCCGCGCCTCGACGTGTGGCTCGCGGAGACGCGGCACGTGACGCGTCATGCCGCGCGCACCATGATCGAGGCCGGACTGGTCACCGTCGACGGGCGCGTGGGCCGACCCGGCCAGCGCGTTCGCGAGGCGGCGGTGGTGGCAGTCGCTCCCGTCGCGCCCGTGGAGACCGGGGCCGGAGGATCGCTCGCGAGACGCGCGGATCCGGACGTCGACCTCGTCGTGGTGTACGAGGACGAGGCGCTCGCGGTGATCGACAAGCCGTCGGGGCTGGTCGTCCACCCCGCGCCGGGCCATCCCACCGGTACGCTTGCCGACGGCCTGAAGCAGCGCGGAACGACCTGGTCGCTGCTCGGTGGCGCCGAGCGCGCCGGGATCGTCCATCGCCTGGATCGCGATACGAGCGGGCTGCTCGTCGTCGCCAAGACCGAGGCGGCGCACCGGAGCCTCGCCCGCCAGCTGAGCGACCGCACCCTCGGGCGCACGTACTGGGCACTCGTCCACGGCGGGTTTCGCGAGGAGACAGGGACGATCGACGCACCGATCGCGCGCCATCCGCGCGACCGCCGCCGCATGGCGATCGTGGAGGGTGGCCGTGAGGCGGTCACCGACTTCCGCGTTGTCGAACGGCTCAACGGCGCGACCGTCCTCGAGCTGTCGTTGCGCACCGGACGGACCCATCAGATCCGTGTGCATCTCGCATCGATCGGCCACCCGATCATCGGGGACACGGTCTACGGGCGAGCCGACGCCTTGCTCGGTCGCCCCGCCCTCCATGCGATGCGCCTGCGACTGGTGCACCCCACCGACGGCACCGAGCGCACCTTCGAGTTGCCGCTCTCCGCGGAGCTCGTCACTGCGGCAGCGGCGCTCCGGAGCGAGTGACGGTGGCCGGCCAGGGAATGCTCATCGTGCTGACCGGCCCGAGCGCCGTGGGCAAGGACACCGTGCTCCGCGAGCTCTTCGCTCTCGATCCCACGCTCGCGTACAGCGTCTCGTACACCACCCGCCCGCCGCGACCCGGGGAGATCCACGGTGTCTCGTACTGGTTCGTCGATGAGCCGACCTTCCGGGCGATGATCGATCGTGACGAGTTCTTCGAGTGGTCGACGGTGTACGGCGAGCTCAAGGGCCGGACCTACGAGAGCGTCAACCGGGCCATCGAGTCGGGGAAGGACACGGTGATCAAGATCGACGTCCAGGGTGCCGAGAAGATCCGCGGCCGGCTCGGCGAGACCACGACCTACATCTACCTCGTGCCTCCGAGCATGGAGGTGCTCGAGCAACGCCTCGCCGACCGGGCGACGGAGGATCCGGCGAGCCTGCGGACACGCCGCGAGCTGGCCGTCTCGGAGCTCGCCCTCAAGGACACGTACGATCATCAGGTTGTGAACGACGACGCCGCTCGAGCCGCCCGGGAGATCCACGCCATCATGGAGGCGCGTCGAGCCGCGCGCGGAAGCGCATCGTGACGGCGGGCTTCGAGGGACGGCGGGTCCTTGTCTGCGTCGGCGGCAGCGTCGCCGCCTTCAAGGCATGTGAGGTGATCACCGACCTGCGCCGCGGGGGCGCCGAGGTCCGGGTCGCGATGACCGAGGCGGCTGCGCACTTTGTGACCCCCACCCTGCTGCGCGCGCTGAGCGGGAACCCGGTTGCCGCAAGCATGTGGGAGGACGCCGCCGCCGGCGAGGGTCACGGCATGAGCCACCTCACCCTTGCGGAGTGGTGCGAGGTCCAGGTCGTGGTCGCAGCCTCCGCGGACCTCATCGCTCGGCTAGCACTGGGCCTCGCCGGTGACCCGGTGACCGCGACCGCCCTCGCCTGCCGGGCGCCGATGCTGGTCGCCCCCGCGATGGAGGCTGCGATGTGGGAGCACCCGGCGACCCAGGGGCACGCCGCCACGCTGGAGACACGAGGGGTGCGCATCATCGGCCCGGTGAAAGGGCGTCTCGCGAGCGGCCACGAGAGCACTGGTCGCATGGCCGAGCCCGAAGCGATCGTCGCTGCGGCGGGGGAGCTCCTTGGCGGCGGCGCCTGACCCCTCCCTGGCCGGCCTTCGCTTCGTGATCACCGCGGGGGGCACCCGCGAACCGATCGACCCGGTGCGCTATGTCGGTAACCGGTCGAGCGGCAAGATGGGCAACGCGCTCGCGGCGGCGGCCCTCGCCGAGGGCGCGACCGTCACGCTCATCACCGCCGCTGCCGAGCCGGCGCCGCAGCCCGGGCTCGAGGTGGTGCCCGTGGAGACCGCTGACCAGATGCACGCCGCGGTGCGGGCCGCGCTGCCGGGCGCTCGGGTCCTCGTCATGGCTGCCGCGGTTGCGGACTGGCGTCCGCGCGACGTCGCGCCGCAAAAGCTCAAGAAGGGCGCGACCACGCTCACGCTCGACCTCGTCCCGACCGTCGACATCCTGCGCTCGCTCGCCGGTGACCCCGTCGCGGCCGGTGTGTTCCGCGTCGGGTTCGCCGCGGAGACGGAGCACGTGATCGAGCACGCGCAGGCGAAGCTCGCGAGCAAGAAGCTCGACCTCATCATCGTCAACGACGTCTCGCAGGCCGGGATCGGCATGGGTGCGGACGACAACGAGGTGACCGTGATCGACCGCGACGGTGGCTCGCTGACGATCGCGCGCGCCCACAAGGACGTCGTCGCCCGCGCGATCGTGCGGATCATCGGGGAGCGGCTGCGGTGACCTTCGCATCGGTCGTCCCCGAGACGCGCTCACTGCTGCCGCGCGACTCGTACACGTACTCGATCCCCGACGAGCTCATCGAGCTGGTGCTCCCGGGCGTGCGCGTCGAGATACCGTTCGGCAAGCGTTCGATCCTCGGATACGTCGTCGACCGATCGGATGTGACCGATCACGCGGACGTGCGCGCCATCGAGACGGTCATCGACGAGCCGCGGCTGCTCCTCGACCATCATCTGGCCCTCGCGCGTCAGGTTGCGGATCGATACTGCGCACCGCTCGGTGAGGTGCTCCGCGCGATGCTCCCCAAGGGCGTGCGCACGCGCCCATCGCGGCGAGCGGGGCCACGATCGATGTCGCGCGCGGTCGCCGAGGCGGGTGCGGCGGGACCGCCCGAGCCGGCACCGGTCCTCACCGACGCGCAACGTGTCGCGGTCGCGCCACTCCTCGAGGCGATCGCCGATCGCCGCCACCGGCGCGTGCTGCTCCACGGTGTGACCGGCAGCGGCAAGACCGAGGTGTACCTCGCCGCCATCGATGCGGCGCTTGCCGCAGGGCGGGGAGCCATCGTGCTCGTGCCCGAGATCGCGTTGACCCCGCAGATGATTCGCCGGTTCACCGCGCGGTTTCCAGGCCGGATCGCGGTGGTGCACTCCGCGCTCACCGACGCCGAGCGCGCCGCGGAGTGGCGGCGCATCCGCAGCGGTGTGCACAGCGTCGTGATCGGCTCGCGGAGCGCCGTCTTCGCGCCGGTCGCCGAGCTCGGCGTCGTCGTCGTCGACGAGGAGGACGCGCCCGCGTACAAGCAGGACAGGGTGCCGCGTTATCACGCGGTCGACGTCGCGCTCATGCTCGGCGCGCTCTGCAACGCACCGGTGGTGATGGGGAGCGCCACGCCACGCGTGGAAAGCTTCTTCCGCGCGCACACCGGCGAGCTGGAGCTGGTCACGCTCCCGGAGCGGGTGAGCGGACGTGCATTGCCGCCGATCGAGGTTGTCGACCTGCGCGACGAGCTGCGCGCCGGCAACACCGGTCCGCTCTCGCTGACGCTCGACCGCGCCATGCAGGCATGCCACGAGGAGGGCGGTCAGTCGATCCTCTTCCTCAATCGCCGCGGTACCGCGACGGTCGTCCTCTGTCGCACGTGCGGTGAGGCGCTGACCTGCAGGAACTGCAGCGTCTCGCTCGTGCACCACGTCGATCGGGCGAGCTGTGACTGTCACTACTGCGGCGCGTCGATCCCGCTGCCCGGCGAATGTCCCGCGTGCGGCTCACGCTCGATCCGCGCGCTCGGCATGGGCACCGAGCGGCTCGAGCGCGAGGTGCGCGAGCGATTCCCGGCGCTGCGCCTCATCCGGATGGACCGCGACACGACGCGCTCGCGCGACGCGTACTTCGACATCTACGACAAGTTCCGCCGGCACGAGGCGGACTGCCTCATCGGAACGCAGATGGTGGCGAAGGGCTGGGACCTCGGCAACGTGCGCTTGGTCGGCATCGTGAACGCCGACACGTCCCTGCATTTCCCGGACTACCGCAGCGGCGAGTTGACGTTCTCGCTGCTCACGCAGGTCGCGGGGCGCGCCGGCCGTGGCGATGAGCCCGCGCAGGTGGTGCTGCAGACATACAGTCCGGACCACTACGCGGTGCGCCACGCCACCACGCACGACTACCTCGGATTCGCTCGCGACGAGATCCGCGTGCGCAAGGCGCTGCGCTTCCCTCCCTATGCGCGCCTCTGCGTCTGCACGTTCACGCATCGCGACGACCACGAGGCGGAGATCGAGGTTCGCCGGGAGGCCCGGCGACTGTCTGATACACTCGGAATTGGCGCCGGGCTCGACGTCCTCGGTCCGACGCCGGCATTTCTGCACCGCCTGCGCGGCGAGTACCGCTGGCAGATCACGGTGCGGGGCACCGACATCGAGAGGGCGTTTCCACATCTTCCCAGGGGTCGAGGCTGGAGCATCGACGTCGATCCTGGGCCGTGAACGGAGACCGATCGTGGCAGTCCTTCCCATCATCCTGACGTCAGATCACAACGACGTCCTCACCACCAAGGCAACACGCGTGCCGCGCGTCGACGACGCGGTGCGCAAGTTGATGGACGACATGGTGGAGTTGATGTTCGAGGCGAACGGCGTCGGTCTCGCGGCACCCCAGGTCGGTGTCTCGCTGCGGGTGATCGTGCTCCGAGTGGACAACCAGATCTACCAGGTCGCCAACCCCGAGATGGTTCGCTGCGAGGGCGACCAGACCGGGCTCGAAGGCTGCCTGTCGGTGCCCGGGTGGGTCGGCGAGGTCACGCGCTGTCAACGCGTGGTCGCCAAGGGCCTGAACCGCCACGGCAAGGAGATCCGGGTCAAGGGTGACGGACTGCTGGCGCGCGCCATCCAGCACGAGATCGATCATCTCGACGGCATCCTGTTCACGAGCAGGGTCAACGAGGGCACGCTGCGCGAGATCGAACCTGCACAGGAGGCTGAGGAGCCCGGCGTCGTCAGCGCTGTGTGAGGCTCGTGTTCTGTGGCACCGCGGCATTCGCGGTGCCGTCGCTGCGGGCGTGCGCGGAGCACCACGACGTTGCCGCGGTGGTCACCCGGGTGGATCGCCCGGGGAGCCGAGGACGGCCCGCTCCGCGCCCGGTCGCCGAAGCTGCGCGCGAGATGGGACTTCCGGTGCTGATGCCCCTGAAGATCGGATTCCCCGGATTTGTCGCCGAACTCCTCGCGTTGCGACCGGAGTGTCTGGTCGTCGCGGCATACGGGCAGATCCTGCCTTCGACGCTCATCAATGCCCCGCCGTATGGGTCGGTGAACGTTCATGCGTCGTTGCTGCCGCGCTGGCGCGGCGCTTCCCCGATCGCGCATGCGATTCTCGCCGGCGACGCCGAGACTGGCGTTTCGATCATGCGCGTGGATGCAGGCCTCGACACCGGCCCGGTGTACGCCTCCGCGCGTGTCGCCACCGGCGACGCCGCGACAACGCCGGCGCTGACGCGCGTGCTTGCCGACCTGGGCGCCAGAGAGTTGCTTGCAGTGCTCGACCGTCTCGCGCACGGAGACGCGGTGGCACAACCGCAACCGACGATCGGGGTGACGTACGCTCCCCGCCTCGGACGCGACGACGGACGCGTCGACTGGTCGGCGCTGAGCGCTGTGGTCGTCGATCGAATGGTGCGTGCGTTGCAACCCTGGCCCGGCGTGGCGGCGCCGCTTGCAGGCGTCGATGTGCAGCTGCAGCAAGGCGCGGTGACCGACAGCGTCTTCGGTTTCGCCGGTGACATCGTCCGCCACGAAGGCGAATCGGTGGTGGTCCAGGCGCGCGAAGGCGGTTACCGGATCGACCTGATCACACCGCCGGGGAAACGTGCGATGACGCCGGCGGCATTTCTGCGCGGTCGCCGGTCATGACGACGCCGGCACGCAAACCCGGTGACAACCTGCTCGCGCGCAACCGGAGCGCGACGCACGAGTACAGCATCGTCGAGAGCCTCGAGGCCGGTATCGAGCTCACGGGGACCGAGGTCAAGTCGCTGCGAAGCGGGCGCATTGGCCTGCGCGAGGGGTACGTGCGCATCGAGGGCGGCCAGGCATGGTTGATGCAGGTGAACATCGCGTCGTACCAGCAGGGGAATCGCCACAATGCCGAACCGGAACGGCGCCGCAGGTTGCTGCTCCACAAGCGCGAGATCGAGTATCTCGATGCTCGTGTGCACACGCAGGGGCTGACGATCATTCCGCTGCGGCTCTACCTCGTGCGCAACCGCGTCAAGGTCGAGATCGGCCTCGCACGAGGCAAGAAGCTCTGGGACAAGCGCGAGGATCTCGCGAAGCGCGACGCGCAGCGCGACATGGAACGCGCGCTGAAGCGTTAGGTCAGCCCGCTGCGGCGTGGAACTCCGCGTCCGGCACCTGCTGTGATGCCGCGCTCGGACGGTTCGCCTTGATGTCCGGGACGAGTTGCGCGGCAAGGCCGTCGATGCGCTGACGCAGCTCGCGGAGTCCGACGCCACGGGTCGCGCTCACCGCGAGCGCCGACACGCCGGCGACATCGCCGAGCCGGAGACGCGCCGCTCGCACCTCGGATGCGGTCAGGCGATCGACCTTGCTGACGACGAGGATCATCGGCTGGTCGCACTCCATCGAGCGGAGGGTTTCGAGCACCGTCTCCAGCTGCTGCTCGGCATCAGGGTGCGAGGCGTCGACGACCACGCAGAGCATGTGGGCCTGCCGCACCTCCTCGAGTGTTGCGGCAAACGCCTCAACCAGCTCCGTCGGCAGCTTCTGGATGAATCCGACCGTGTCGGTGAGGATCACGAGCTTGCCCGAGGGCAGCTCGAGCCGGCGGGACGTGGGGTCGAGGGTCGCGAAGAGCAGGTCGTCGGCGAGCACTTCACTGTGGGTGAGGACGTTCAGGAGCGTCGATTTCCCGGCGTTCGTGTACCCGACCAGCGCGCACGACGCGAGCGGCACGTTGGTGCGCGCCGTCCGCCGAGTCTGCCGCTGCCGCTCGATGACCACCAGGCGCTGGCGAAGCCGTTTGAGCTGCTGGCGGATGAGCCGCCGGTCCACCTCGATCTGCTTCTCGCCCGGTCCGCCGCGGAGCCCGACGCCGCCGCGCTGCCGCTCGAGATGCGACCACCCACCGGCAAGACGGGGGAGCAGGTGTTCCAGCTGCGCCATCTCCACCTGGACGCGGCCCTCGGCGGTGATCGCGCGCCGGGCGAAGATGGCGAGGATCACCTCGGTTCGGTCGAGCACGGGGACGCCCCACTCCTCCTGGAGATTCCGCTGCTGGCGCGGGGTGAGCTGGTCGTTGCAGAGAACTGCTGGACTGCCGAGCTCGGCGAGATGCGACGCGAAGGCCGCGACGACGCCGGAGCGGAAGAACGTCGCAGGGTGCGGCTCGCGGAGCGAGATCAGGCTCCGCTCGATCACCTCGGTCCCGAGGGTGCGTGCCAGCTCCTCGAGCTCGTCGAGCTCGATATCGCGCTGCTCGCGCTCGTCGGTCCGCGCGCTCGTCCCGATGACGATGACGCGCTTCAGCTGGCGGCCGACCGCGGGATCAGCCCCGGACGGCGCGTCGAAATGTGGCATCCGGTCAGCCTACCAACGGGGGGCGCGCTCTGCTGTGCCGCTGCCGGCCCCGCCGCCTCATGCCCATACACTCGAATGGTGCGAATGCTCTTCACGTTCACCGGTGGCGTCGGTCATTTCCATCCGCTGGTCCCCGTCGCCATCGCCGCGCAGGGCGCCGGCCACACCGTCGCAGTTGCCGGTTCGGGCAATCTCCAGGCTGCAATCAGCGCCGCCGGTTTCACACCGTTCCCCACGAGTGAGCCGCGCCCCAGGCCGGCGACCCCGACGACGCTGGACAGGGTTGACCCGGACCGGGAGGACCAGGATCTCCGCGAGAACTTCGCGCGTCGTGGCGCCCGGCGACACGCTGCGGCGATCCTCGAGCTCGCCCGGACGTGGCAGCCCGACCTCGTGGTCCGCGACGAAGTCGATTTCGGCGCGGCCATCGCGGCTGAGCGGCTCGGACTTCCATGCGTCAGCGTCGTCGTGCTTGCTGCCGGAGGATTCCTGCGCCGGAGCGTTGTCGCCGAGCCGCTGCATGCGCTGCGCGACGAATACGGTCTCCCCGCAGACCCGGTTCTCGCCATGCTCGAGAGCGGACTCGTGCTCGCCCCGTTCCCGCCGAGCTTCCGGAGCCCCGCCGCTCCGCTGCCGCGGCAGGCGTTCTGCTTCCGGCCGGCAGCCGCGACGGAGTCGAAGCGCGAGGCGACCCGGCCGGCCGTGTACTTCACGCTCGGCACCGTCTTCAACGCTCCGGAACTCTATCGTCGCGTCCTCGACGCGCTTCGAGGGCTGCCGGTCGACGTGGTGGCGACGGTGGGCGAGCAGATCGACCCCGCGGTGCTCGGGCCGCAGCCGGAGCACATTCGGATCGTGCAGTACATCCCGCAGAGCGAGGTGCTGCGACGCTGCGATCTCGTTGTCTCGCATGGCGGATCAGGGAGTGTGCTGGGCGCTCTGGCGCATGGCCTGCCTTCGGTATTCATGCCGCTCGGCGCCGACCAGCCGTACAACGTGCGTCGATGCGTCGCCCTCGGGGTCGGGCTCGAGCTCGAGCCGGTCACCGCGACCCCCGAAGAGATTCGGGCGACGGTTGACGCCGTGCTCTGGGACGATCGCTACCGGCGTGCTGCCGAACACCTGCGCGACGAGTTCAACGCGCTCCCCGGAGCGGAGGAGACCGTGCCGCTGCTGGAGAAGGTCGGCTGACCAGGACGCCGGCGGCGGGTGCCGGTACGCTGCACGGCGATGAACGACAGGTGCATCGGCCCGATCGACCCCGCAACGAACCTCCCGGCCGAGACGTGCGGTGAGCCTGCGCTGAAGTTTCTCTTCTTCCCGCATCGGGACGGCGTCGCGTTCATGCTCTGCTGCGACCGGCACCTGGAGAGCGTCAGCCGGTGGGCGGGGACGCGGTTCGGCGGCTGCTTCGCCGGCGGACCGCTCGCCAAGGGCGAACGCACCATGGCCGACGCCGTGGAGCAATTCGGTCGAATCGACTGGCCGCACGGTGAGGAGTTCAACGCGCTCGTCGGAGCGAAGAAGGTCTCCGATTTCCGGCATCGAGGGCGACCCTCTCGCGGCTGAGACGTGCGGGCTACGCGGGCTCCTCGATCGCGGGGATCCGGAGGAGCATCAGGACGCCGCCGCTCACCATGAGCAACGCGGCCAGCACGATCGTGAACGGGATCGAGAAGCCGAGCATCGGGCCGGAGAGGGCGGATCCGATCGGCACGCCCGCGAAGTTGAGGGCCATCGAGACGGCGAACGCCCGGCCGAACCACGCCCGTGCGGTCCGGCGCTGCCGGAGGGAGAAGGTGCAGATGTTGAACGGCCCGTCAGCCGCGCCGATGATCGCGATCCCGACAGCGATCAGTGCCACCGACGGGACCAGGAGCAGGAGGGTAGCCAGTCCCATCGTCGAGCCCAGGATCGCCATGAACTGCCGCTCGCGCCCGTCCGTTCGCACCCGGCCGGCGAACAATGCGGCCGGAATCCCGACGGCGCCATTCAGTGCCAGCAGGACGCCGACAAGTGCGGCGGTGCCGTGGAGGCGGAACACGATCACGGGGAGCGCGACGATGACCATGCCCCAGCCGACATTCAGGATCGACATCGAGATCGCGATCCAGCGCAGAGTGCGATTGGCGATCACGTAGCGCAGGCCCCGCAGGGCCTCGTACAGGATCCTGCTCGACACACCGCCCGAGCTCGCCGGCTCGATGACGCCCTGCAAAGCGATCGCGCCGACAACATAGCCGACGGCGGCGCCCGCGAGTGCCGCCTCACTGCCGAGCGCCGCAATGAGGAACCCGGCAAGCCCGGGCCCGAGGATCGCCGACACCCCGAAGCAGATGCTGTCGGCGGCGTTGCCGCGGTCCCACAGGTCGCGGGGGACGATCAATGGGAAGAACGAACGCGCGCCCGCGATGCTGAGGGTGCTCGTCAACGACCCTGCGACGAGCAGGACGTACAGACCCCACACCGGCAGGTGGTTGGTGGCCGCGAGGGTCACGATCGCGGCCAGACAGAGCGCCGCGACGGCGAAGTCAAGACGCATCAAGCGCTTTCGCCCGTGGCGGTCGAGCAGCGCCCCGGCGATGGGGCTCAGGAGCAGCCCCGGAAAAATGAGCAGGAAGATGGACACGCCGGCGACGCCCGCGGAGTGATATCGCTGGAGCGCGAACAGCACCAGACCGACCGTCCACATCTGCGACGCGGTGCGTGTCAGAAGCGAGCTGACCAGCAGTGAGCGCAGTCCCGGCGTGCGCAGGAGCCGGCCGTACGTGGCCGGAGACGCGACAGCAGGCTGCGTCGCCGTCACCTTGACGTCGGCAGAGACGGGTGTCATGGCCTGACACGCGCGAGGGCGCGCGAAACCGGAGAAGCGGAAACCACGTCAGTAGCCTAACAACGACCGATCAAACGGGGCGGTCATCGACGCTCAGCGGTTACGTATCACCACTTTCTTCGCGATGACGTCGTGATCGCCCGTCGCGGCGGTCCCTCCGCCGATGTATGATTGCAGTGCACGCTGATCTCGGATCGCTGCGTTCCCATGGGGGCGTACTGGTTTCGACGGGGTCGTGGGTCGTGCGAATGCGAGTTCGAGCCCCGGGCTCGTAAAACCGGGAAAAATATACGTGCGAATAACGCACCCCTCGCTCTCGCTGCGTAAGTAGCAAAAGCGAAAATGCTCAGGCTTCGGCCTGACGTCGACCGGCTTCTCGGCTGTGGGAGCCGGATCCGACGTTAATGCAAGCAGCCTCGCCGCCCGGTGGCGCCTCGGCGCCGGGCGGGACATACACCGAGGCTGGCCGAAGCCGAGCCTGGTCCCAGGGCGCGGCTCTGGTGAGATCAATACCGGGACTACGCTCGTAGATGTCGCATGGAACGCGGCTTCGGACCCGGGTTCGATCCCCGGCGCCTCCACCAGGGTTCTTGCGGGGCCGGTCGCAGGAATGCGCGGCCTCACTGCATACTGATCTGTGGTACCCGTTGCGGAACCGGCGGCGATGGAGAGCCGCGGGCCGATGCTGCGGCTGGCACCGCGACGCTCCGGGCGCTTGCGGAGCTGACCCAGGAGCTCGGAACGCAGTGAGGATAGCGAAGTGCGTACAGGTATTCGCGGTCGCTCGATCGGGCTGGTAGTCCGCCGCTCGGGCACCTCCGAGCCTGGTCATCGCGTTGGTCTGCGACGCGGCGTGACCGTTCTCTGTGCCGCGGCACTCGTGAGCGCGTTCTGGACGCCGCCCTTGACCGCAGCCGCGTCGCCGCCCCCGGCGGTCGCGCACCACGCGATGCTGGGACCTCTAGCGCAGTCAGCGCTCTCAGCCGCAGCGCACGGCCGGCATCTTCCCGTCGCGTGGGTGAAGGGGCGGGCGACAACGCGGGGCACGACGTACGGCGTCTTCCTTCGGGGATCGACCACCGCGACGGCAATCGCTGAAACGGGCGCAACCCCTGGCACGGTCCTCTCCGTCGGCGCAACCGCCGACGCGACCCTCGGACAACTGGCTTTGCTGGCGGAGTTGCCCGGGATCACTGAGGTGGACCTCGCCGGGGAGGCGACCCGGCAGCTCGACGTCAGCGTGCCCGAGATTCACGCCTCGGAACCTGGTCACGCGAGCACTGCCGGTGTCCCGCATCTGTGGTCCGGCACGGGTGGATCGGATGGCCCGTACGTCTCCAGCCAGGGCGGCGCCCTCGTTTGGCAGAACGGTGGTGGCGGTTCGCGTTGTTGCGCGGGCGATGCGCGTACGCCGGTGCTGGAAGGGAGCGTGGTCTATTCACGGAACACGTACGAGGGCAACCAAACGCTCGGCGCCACCGACGGCCAGGTGACCGGTACGTTCACCTCGACGCCTGCGCCGGCCTTCGATTCGAATGAGATGTTCACGGTCAGCGGTGGCGTTCTGACCGCGACCGGCACGAATGACTGGACCTACTCCGGTGATGGGACCCCAAACGGTGAACCCAGCACGGCACCGATCGTCGTCAACGGGACGGTCTACGTCGGCGCGGCATCAGGAGAGGTGTATGCGCTCCCAGAGGCCGTCAGCGGAGTGAACGCGGCCGTCTGGGTCGGAAACGCGGGTGCCCCGATCCTTCCGCCAGTCGAAGACACGGTCGCCTACTCACCCAACGCAAGGCTGACCGGGGGTCTCGCGGTGGGGGGCGGCATGTTGATCGTCCCTGCAACAGGCACGCTCACCGCCTTCGGCGACACCACCGTGATCCGATCGACGGATACCGACACGGCGTATCAGATTGATCCGGCCCACGACGGCGATCAGCCCGACGACAGTCTTACGGCCCCACTCGCGGCGGCGCCGAAGTGGAGTGTCACGCTCGGAGCCAGCGTTTCCAACGCCATGATCGCGAACGGCCTGGTCTACGTGATCGCCCAGGCCGCACCGGTTCCGCCGCAATTCAACGGCGTCGCGACGTTGTACGCGCTCAACGAGTCCGACGGATCAGTTGCGTGGCAGGTCTCATTGGGGAACCCGGCGATCGTCGGGATTGCCTACGACCAGGGCCGCATCTTCACGACCTTCCTGCCGGAAGACGGAAGCACGGGTACGAAAGTCAACGCCTACGATGCGGCGACCGGAGGTCTCGACTGGTCTCTCACCCCGCTCGGGATTTATATGCCGGCGACACCGGTTGCCTTGAACGGCGTCGTCTATATCGATGCAGCCGATGGCGGGGGCCAGGCGGAAACCATCGGTTTCAACGAGTTCACCGGCGCCGTGGTTCAGACGGACCCTTTCTCCACGGACGACGTCGCATCACCGGCGGTCGATGACACGGGGGTCTACTCCGTCGGCGACGAGGTGTTTGTCGATTTCGCCGCTACCAGCGTCAACCCCGTCGCGGCGCCACCGACCTTCAGCGGAGACACCGGCCAGGGCACCGTCGTCGGCGTGGTCGATACCGGCATCGACCTGGCGAACGCCGACTTTCAGACCAACAGCGGAACACGCATCGTCGATCTCTGGGACCAGGCCGCATGCCCTAACCCGTCCGGCAACACCTGTCCGACCCAGCCTCCGAACTCCCAGGGTTTCAACTACGGCGCCGAGTGCGCGAGCGCGGCGATCAACGCCGCCACGTGCGGGCCGTTCTCGTACAGCGATGCCGGCGGTGCCGATACGTGCAACACGCCGGTCGGCGTCCCCGATTCGACGACGGTCTCTCTGGCCGAGATGGACTGTGACGGCCACGGCACGCATGTCACCGGTATCGCGGCGGGGAATGGACGCGCGGCTCCGTTCGGCACATATATCGGCGTTGCGCCGCAGGCGGATCTGGTGATCGTCAAGAGTGACTTCGACCTGGCACACATCGTCGATGGAGTCGCCTACATCTTCAAGGTCGCGGCAGCGCGAGGCGAGCCGGCATCGGTGAACATCAGCCTCGGAACCAACGAAGGGCCGCACGACGGCAGCGACATGTTCGAGACCATGCTCGACGCGCTCACCGGTCCGGGGAAGCTGGTGAGCGTCGCCGGGGGGAACGAGTTCGACGGGCAGTCCGTACTACCACTATCACGCGAGCGGGACCGTCGCCAAAGGCCAGGTGCGCACCGACGGTCTCGTGGTGCAGTCGATGCAGGTCTTCCTCGATCTCTGGTATCCGGGCGCCAACTCCATCTCGGCCGCGATCGCCGAGGCGGGCGGCTACCAGACGCCGTGGGTGTCACCGGATACGACCGGTGTGTCGGGCGAGGACGGCACCTGCGCACCGCCGAGTGGCGGCGATCAGTTCACGGACCAGGTCGACAACACCATCGGGATCCTCTCCTGTACGCACATGCCCAGCAATGGCATGAACGAGATACAGCTCGGTCTCTTCAATCAGGGTACCGCGGGCGGCAGTCTGCTCTCCCCGGTCGACGGACAGCCGTGCTCGGACAGCGACGCGTGCTTCGACGAGTTCAAGCTGCTGCTGCGCGGGAACAGCACGCCGACGGGTCAATACAACACCTGGACGTTCGACCAGGGCGACTACTTCTTCTACGACGGCGACGGCAACGACAACTCCACGCTGGACGAGCCGGCGAGCGCGCACGACGTCATCAGTGTGGGGAGCTACGTCAGCCGGAACTCGTGGCCGAGTGAGGCCGGCACCGAAACGGACGATGCAACGATCGGCGCCATCAGCGACTTCAGCGGGCACGGACCCACGCTGGACGGACGCAACGGCATCGACATCGTTGCGCCGGGCGAGGAGATCGGCTCGTCGCTGTCGGCGAACGCGGGCACGATCACGACCGAGTGCCCGGCGGGTACAACCGAGGGATGCACCAGTCCGGACGGCAACCACATGTTCCTGCAGGGAACCAGCATGGCTTCGCCGCACGTTGCAGGCGCGCTCGCGCTCCTCCTGGAACAGGTGCCCACCATCGATGTTGCCCAGGCGAAATCGCTCCTCGCGCAATCCGCGGAAACATCGGCGCTGACTGCGGGCGGCGCGGTGACCACATATGGAGCGGGCAAGCTGTTGGTGGGGCCGGGCGTGCTCGCAATCACGCCCGCGGAGGGACCGCTCGTGGGCGGCACCACGATCCACATCACCGGCGTCGACCTGCAGCCGGGCATGACCATGTCACTTGGTGGACAGCCGCTGACACTGACGAGCACCGGCACCAACGCGTTCTCAGCGACGGTGCCTGCGAGCACGGAGCCGGGCGCCGTGTCCTTGACGATTCGGAATCCGGACGGGAGCACCGCCGTGGACCCTTCCGCGTACACATATCTCGATCCGACCGGCTACCACTCGCTGACGCCGTTCCGGACGTGCGACACGCGCTCAGCCCCGACCATCCCGGCGACGCAGTGCAAGGGCAAGACGCTCGGCGCCGGCGGGACGGTGACCGTGCAGATCACCCCCGGGGCGGTCCCGACCGGCGCGCGATCCGTCGTCGTCAACCTCACCGCGATCAACAACAACGCCGGCGGCACCTATGTGACCGCTTACCCGGCCGGGCACGCCCTGCCACGCGCCTCGAACGTAAATCTTGCCGGGGCCGGCGTCTCGACCAACCTCGCGATCGTACAGCTCAGCGCCGGTGGTGCGATCACGATCTACAACGCGCTCGGGCATGTCGATGTGATCGTGGACGTCGAAGGGTATTTCGCAACGCCGACCGGATCCGGCATCGTCCCGGGTGAGTTCCACAGCATCCCGCCGCTGCGTATCTGCGATACACGCGCCGCGCAGGAGACCGAGTGCGCCGGAGCGACGAGCAACCCACTCGCGGGTGGCACCTGGCGCGACGTCGTCCTCTCCGGACTGCCGGCTGGGGCGCCGGGCGGAACCGCGTCCATCCCCGCGGACGGCACTGCGGCGGCAGCGGTGTTCAACCTGACCGCCACGGGTGGGACGGTCGGGACCTATCTCGCGGTGGCGCCACCCAACAGCAGCGACCAATGTCCGAGTCGCCCGCTCGCCTCGAATGTGAATCCCGCGGCAGGGACAACGCTGCCGAATCGAGTCATCTCGCCGCTTGGTCCGCGACACGACGTGTGCGTGTTCAACGCCGTCGGCCGCATCGACTTCATCATCGACGTCGACGGCTGGTTCGGCACCGGCGCTGAAACAACCACTGGCGCGCTCTTCAACTCGATCGCCCCGACGCGCATCTGCGACACCCGCAGCGCGACGCACACGCGAGTGCTCGGGCAGGGCGCTGGGGGCCAACGCCGCGCTCGCGGTCGTCGCGGCAGGCGTTGGCGAAGTGCCCGGCATGGGCGGAACGCCACCGGTTGCGGTCGTCGCCAACCTCACGGCAATCGACGGGAGCGCATCGACGTTCTTCACGCTCTATCCGAGCGACGTCGCATCGCGTCCGCGCGCTTCGGATTTGAACCCTGTGGCCGGTGAAACCATCGCGAATCTCTCGATCGTGGGCATCGCGCAGACCGGCCTCGACAGTGGAGACGTGTCGCTCTACAACGCCGTGGGGTCGATCAACGCAATCCTCGACGTGGCCGGCTGGTTCCAATAGACGGCGTTGGCGCCGGCAAGTTCCAGGGTGTCGCCGTCCTCACGAAGGCAGCGGACACGAGGCTGCTTCGCGACTTGCACGACTGCCGGGGTTCATACTCTGAAACCAGTTCGATGAGTGCCATATACCGTCAGCGTCCGCGGCGGGGGCCGGAGCCCGAGCCTGTCTCGGACTGGGACAGCGAGACTCCTGCTGCCCTGCGCTGGCGGAGGCCGCTCGTGCTCATCGCGGCCTTCCTCATGACCTGGGGTCTTCTGCAGTTCGTCTGGGCAGCGCAGGACGTCGCCAAGGGCGGTGAGGATGCAGTGGTGGGCGCAGCGAATGAGGCGAACGGGCTGCGAACCGGGATCACCGGTCTGGTGCTCCTCGCGGTGGTCGTCGTGTTGTCGATTCCCATGGTGCGGCGCGGAATCAGGATGGTCTGGCTCTGGATGATCTGAGGAGCCAGGCGCTTGGAAAACCCAAGCGCATCAATCGCTATGGCTGCAGATACACTTCCGCCATGCAGAAGCTTCTTCAGGCGCCTCCCGTGGTCCTGGTCTCGTTCGCGGCGATTGCACTTGCCGCGTGCGGAGGTTCGACGACCGGCACCGGAACCAGCGGACCGGCGACCTCAGCTCCGACCACGGCTCCGACGACCGCGCCCGCGGCAACTGCCGGGCCGGTCAGCCTGACGTGCCCGACCGCCGCCGTCCTCAACGCGGGTCTGGGGCTGACGGTGAGCGCGCCCAAGCAGACGCCCACGACCGGCAATCCGGCTGGCGACAGTGGGGTCTCGTGCGAGTACACCTCCACCGACTTCAAGGATGTGGTCATCCTCGTGCTCGGCACGGGCCCAGTCAGGGAGGACTTCTTCACGCCCACCGAGGCCGGCGAACGCGCGGCCGCCGCAAAGCAGGGGCTGACGTACAGCGCGACCGCTGTCTCCGGCGTCGGCGACAAGGCCGACTACGTCAGCTTCTCGAAGGCTGGCGGTGCGACCGAGGACGGGATCCTCGCGCAGTCGTCGAGCTCGGGAATCATCATCACCGTGGTTCCGGCCGTGAGCGAGTCGCAACTCGAGGCGTTCGCCTCGCAATTGCTCGGCTAGACTTCGGACGCACAGTCAGGGAGGGAGATCCCTAACTGGAGGTCACGGATGCGATATCAGGTTCGCGAGAAGCTGTTCCGGCTGGGCGAGGACAACGACATCCTCAACGATGCCGGACAGCCGGTCCTCAAGGTCGACGGCAAGGTCCTCAGCATCCACGGGCTGATGCTGGTGAACGACCTCGCGGGCACCGAGGTGGCGCGCGTGAGTCGAAAGCTCGTCTCGTTGCGCGCGACGTACGAGATCGCGCTGACGGGCGGCGCCACCGCGGAACTGCACCAGCGGTTCACCGGCCCGTTCCACCCGAAATGGAACTTTTCCGTCTCGGGTGGCGAGGAGATGGAGATGAGCGGCAACTTCTCCGGGCACGACTTCACGCTGACCGCGAACGGGCAGCCCGTCGCCACCGTCTCGAAGCAATGGATCAGCCTCGCCGACTCGTACGGGGTCGACGTCGCGGATGGCCAGAACGATCTCCTGATCCTCTGTGGCGTCCTCGCACTGGAGGCGGAGCAGGATCGTGCCGAGCATCGCGATGACGACGAGGGTCCGCTCGGAGGGCTCGGAGGCCTCGGCGGCGGACTCGCGGGTGGCCTCGGCGACCTGCTGAAAGGGCCGCTCTGACAGAACATCTGTTCTGCCTGCGATGATACGATTGCAGGTCCCAGATGAGCGACATGAGTGCGTTCCACCCCGCGGTGCGGGCCTGGTTCGAGCGCCGGTTTCCTGAGGGGCCGACGCCCGCGCAACTCCAGGGCTGGCCGCAGATTGCGGCAGGGCATGACACGCTCATCGCGGCGCCCACCGGTTCGGGCAAGACCCTCGCCGGCTTCCTCGTCTGCATCGATGCGCTGTACCGGGCCGCGGAGCGCGGCGAGGTGGTCGAGGGCGCGACCCAGGTCGTCTACGTCTCACCGCTCAAGGCGCTCGCAGTTGACGTGCACCAGAACCTCGAGACACCGCTTGCGGAGATTGCCGAGATCGGCATCGAGTTGGGGATGACATTGCCGACGCTCCGTGCCGAGGTTCGCACCGGCGATACGCCCGCATCGACGCGCGCCGCGATGATCAAGCGGCCGCCGAACTTCCTCGTCACCACGCCCGAGTCGCTGTACCTGCTCGTCACGTCGCAGCGCAGCCGCGCCGCACTGACCACGGTGACCACGATCATCGTCGACGAGATTCACGCCGTCGCACGGGACAAGCGCGGCTCGCACCTCGCGATCACCCTCGAGCGGCTCGAGCGGCTGTGCACGCAGCGTCCGGTGCGGATCGGCCTCTCCGCGACGCAGCGTCCCGTTGAGACCGTCGCGAGGTTGCTCGTGGGTGCAGGCCCGTCGCGGAGCAACGCCGACTCGAGCCCGCGCTGCTCGATCGTCGACGTCGGTCATCGGCGCGCGCTCGATGTCGCCATCGAGCTGCCATCGGGCGAGCTCGAGGCCGTCGCGTCGCGCGAACAGCTCGGCGAGGTGCTCGACGCGATCGCCACGCACGTGAAAGCGCACCGCACGACGCTGGTGTTCGTCAACACGCGCCGTATGGCGGAGCGCGTCGCCCATCTGCTCGCGGAACGGCTCGGCGATGACGCGGTCGCCGCGCACCATGGCAGCCTTTCGAAGGAGCGCCGCCAGCGAGTCGAGTCGCAACTGCGAGCGGGGGAGCTGCGCGCGCTGGTGGCAACGGCATCACTGGAGCTCGGCATCGACATCGGGCCGATCGAGATGGTCTGCCAGATCGCGTCGCCTCGCAGCATCGCAACGTTCCTGCAGCGGGTGGGCCGTTCGGGGCACAGCCGCGGCGGGACGCCGAAAGGACGCCTGTATCCGATGACGCGCGACGAGCTCGTCGAGTGCACAGCGCTGCTCGCCGGGGTGCGCAGCGGGGCGCTCGACGCGGTGCATCCACCACGCCTCCCGATGGACATCCTCGCGCAGCAGATCGTCGCCGAGTGCGCCGCGGAGAACTGGCGCGAGGACGATCTCTACGAGCTCATGCGCAAGGCGGCTCCCTTCGAGGATCTGACACGCGAGGACTTCGATCGCATCGTCGACCTTGTGTCCGAAGGGATCCCGACCGGCCGCGGCCGGGTCGCCGCGTATCTGCATCGCGATCGCATCAACGGTGAGGTGCGCGCGCGGCGCGGCGCACGGCTCGCTGCGCTGACGTCCGGTGGTGCGATTCCGGAGACCGGTGACTATCGAGTCCTCGCGGAGCCGGACGACACCTTCATCGGAACGGTGAACGAGGACTGGGCGATCGAGTCGTCGGCGGGCGACATCTTCCTGCTGGGGAGCACCTCCTGGAAGATCCGGCGAGTCGTCGCCGGGACCGTTCGCGTCGTCGATGCGCACGGTGCGCCGCCGTCGGTGCCGTTCTGGCTCGGCGAGGCTCCCGCGCGAACTGAGGAGCTCTCGCGAGAGGTGTCGGACCTCCGGAGCGGCGTCGACGCGCTGCTTGCGGAGGGTGGGGCGGACGAGGCGATCACCTGGGTCGAGCAACGCACCGGGGTCGACAACGACGTCGCGGCGATGGTCGTTCGCTATCTCGCCGCCGGCCGAACCGCGCTGGGTGTGGTGCCGACGCTCGAGCACATCGTCCTCGAGCGCTTCTTCGACGACAGCGGTGGCATGCAGCTCGTGGTGCACGCACCGTTCGGCGGGCGAGTGAACCGCGCGCTTGGGCTGGCGTTGCGCAAACGCTTCTGCGCCACCTTCGACTTCGAGCTGCAGGCTGCCGCGAGTGACGACTGCGTGCTGCTCTCGCTCGGCCCGCAGCACAGCTTCCCGCTCGAGGACATCCCAAAGTTCCTGTCGTCGAACACGGTGGAGGAGGTGCTCCACAAGGCGGCCATCTTCGCGCCGATGTGGGCGGTGCGCTGGCGCTGGAACCTCAATCGCTCACTCACTGTGCTCCGGTTCAAGGGCGGTCGTAAGAACCCCGCGCCAATCCAGCGACTCGAGTCCGACGACATCATGGGGGCGGTCTTCCCGCAGCTCGTCGCGTGCCAGAACGAGAACCCGACCGGCCCGGTCGAGGCGCCGGACCATCCGCTCGTGAACCAGACGATGTACGACTGCCTGCATGAGGTGATGGACGTCGACTCCCTCCGTGAGCTGGTGCTGCGCATCGAACGCAAGCAGGTGGAGATCAGCTACCGAGACACCGTCGAGCCGTCGCCGCTCGCGCACGAGATCGTCAACGGGCGGCCGTACACGTTCCTCGACGACGCGCCGCTGGAGGAACGCCGCAGTCGCGCGATCACGCTGCGGCGCGGTCTTCCCGTTGAAGCGCGCGATCTTGCCGCGCTCGATCCGGACGCCATCGCGCGCGTTCGCGGCGAGGCATCGCCGGATCCTCGTGATGCAGACGAGCTGCACGATCTCCTGATCTCGCTCGTCGCGACGCGACCGGTAGAACGTTGGAGCCGGTGGTTCGACGAGCTTGTCGAGCGCGGTCGTTCCCTGACGGTGAAGCCGTACGCCGACGCATTCTGGTGTGCGACAGAGCGTCTTCCCAGCGTTTCGCTCGTCTGGCCGGACGCGGTGCTGCACCCGAGCAGCGTGGCCGTGCCACCTGGACTCGCAGAGGCCGCGCTCGATCGCGACGCGGTGGTCACGGCGATGCTCCGTGGACATCTTGAGGTGAGCGGGCCGATGACCGCCGGCGGGCTCGCGACGCTGACTGGGCTCAGTGCTCTCGAGGTCGCCGTCGGGCTCGCCATGCTCGAGGCGGAGGGATCGGCCATCCGCGGGCATTTCGATCCCGGCGTCGAGGGCGAGCAGTGGTGTGCGCGGCGTCTGCTCGTGCGCATCCACTCGTACACGCAGCAGCGCCTGCGTCAGGAGATCGAGCCGGTCACCGCGCGGGACTTCATGCGGTTCCTGCTTCGCTGGCAGCGCGTCGCGCCGGGGACGCAGCGCGAGGGCCGTGCCGGTGTCGCCGCCACGATCGCTCAGTTGCAGGGCTTCGAGATCCCAGCGAGCGTCTGGGAGGAGTTTGTCCTGCCGAGCCGTGTCTCCGGGTATCGCAGCGCCTGGCTCGACGAGCTGTGTATGTCCGGCGAGGTCGCGTGGGCACGGTTGAAGGTTCGCGATGACGCCGACGCCGCGGCTCCGCAGCGCAGCAGCGCCTCCCCATCTCGCGCGACCCCGGTGACGCTGGTGATGCGGTCGGATCTCCCGTGGCTCCTGCAATCGGTGCGCGGTGAGGCGCAACCACTGGAACCGGTGTCCGGCGCGACCCTCGATGTGCTCGACGCGCTGCGTGAGCACGGAGCGCTGTTCACGAGCGACATCGTCACGCTGGCCCGCAGGCTGCCGAGCGAGGTCGAGACGGCTTTGTGGGACGGTGTCGCGCGAGGTCTGTTCACCGCGGACGGGTTCAGCGCCGTGCGACGACTCCTGGTGAGCCGGCGGCTCGGCCGGGCGCAGACGTATCGTCGCGGGCTGCGACACGGCGTGAGCGGGTACTCGTCCGGCGAGGGCAGATGGTCGCTCGTGCCGCGCGTGTCATCGATCGAGGAGCACGACGCGCTCGCGGAGGCGATCGCCGAACAGCTGCTGGTGCGCTGGGGCGTGGTCTTCCGTGATGTCGTTGCGCGCGAGACGATCGCGCTCCCGTGGCGCGATGTCATCTGGGCCCTGCGCCGCATGGAGGCGCGCGGCACCGCTCGTGGAGGACGCTTCGTCACCGGGTTCGCGGGTGAGCAGTTCGCGCTCCCGGAGGCCGTCGACCAGCTGCGCAGCGTCCGCAGACGCGAGCGCACGGGCGAGACGGTCCACGTCTCCGCGACCGATCCGCTGAATCTCGCGGGCATCCTGCTCCCCGGTCCGCGAATCACCTCGATACGAGCCAACAACGTCGTGTTCGAGGATGGGTTGCCCGCGCTGGGCGCCGGCAGCGCCTTCGCAGCGTTCGCGGTGCGCTGACGCTCGTCCGCCTCAGATTGCGGTTGGAATCGGCTCGAAAATCAATGCCGCGGGCGCGGGCTCGGGTTGCGCGTCGGCGAGGGGCCAGAGGATCGTGAACGTGCTCCCGCCGTTCTCGTCGCTGTGCGCCTTCACCGTCGCGGTGTGCGCGTCGCACAGACGGCGGACGAGCGCGAGGCCCATGCCCATGCCGCCGTGGCGGCGCGTCCGGCTGTTGTCCTCCTGGTAGAAGCGATCGAACAACCGCGGGAGCGCCTCGGCGCTGATGCCGATGCCGTCGTCGATCACCTCGATACGGCAGGCACCGGCGCCTTTCTCGCGACGCGCAGTGACCTTGACATGGCCGCCTTCGGGCGTGAACTTCACCGCGTTGTCGATCAACGCGCGGAGCACCTGGCGGAGCCGGAACGGATCGGCGTTGACCACCGGGGTGCCGCGTACATCGATCACGAGCTCGACGGGCAGACCGTCCTTGAAGTGGCGGCGCACATCGTTGGCCGCGTCGCGGATCGCACCCTGCACATCGACCGGCGCCATGCGCACATCGATGGTGTCGGAGTTCACGAGCGCGAAGTCGACGACGTTCTCGACGGTCTCGCCGAGCAGCTTCACGGAGATGTCGATGTCGCGCACGATGTCGAGCTTCGTCGCGTCATCCCACTTGTCCCATGCAACGTTGAGCAGCTCGATCTGTCCCTGGATCGCGAGCACCGGGGTGCGCAGCTCGTGCTGCGCCGTGTCGAGGAAGTCGCTCTTCAACTGGTTGATCTCGCTGAGCCGGCGCACCGCCTCGCGCTCCTGTTCGAGGGTCCGGGTGTTCTCGATCGCAACGGCCGCGTTGTTGGCGAGCGTGATGAGTGCGCGCTCGTCACTGTCGGCGACGGGCCGTTCGGCGGCGACGACGAGCACGCCGGTGAGCTGTTCCTGGAACAGCATCGGCACGGCGATCGCCGGCCGTCCGCCTGCCTCGAACCGGAACGTGCGCCCCGCACCAAGCTCGTCCGCCGACATGAGGTCGACCATGTCGGGCATCTCCGGGCCGCGGCTGCGCATGCGCAGGATCTCACTGCCGCGCTTGGTGTACAGCGTCGCGCTCGCCGATCCCCCGGCGATCGCGTCCGCGGCGCCGAGCACCGCGTCCTGCAGCTGCTCGATGCCGCCCGTGGTTGTGGTGAGCGCGCGCGACACCTCCTGCAGCCGTCCGACGGAACCGTCGATGTGCCGGATGTAGCCGGAGATCTGCTCGCGCATGGTGTTGACGCCCGCGGCAAGACGGCCGAGCTCGTCGCGTGACGTGACCGGGATGTCGGTCGTGTAGTCGCCTGCGGCGATCCGCTGCACGCCTCGCTCGAGTCGCGCCACAGGCCGGCGCACGAATCGATCCACGAAGAGCAGGACGAGCACGCAGACGACGATCAACGCGGTGACGGCGATCCCGGCGATCGTTCCCTCATCGTGCGCCGTGCCGGCGGCGAAGAGCGACAGCGGCACCTCGACGCCGATGTAGCCCGCGACGGTCGTGCCGCCGGGCGCCGTCAGCGGGACGAAGCTGCCGGCGACGGAACCGACACCGGAAACGCTGTAGATGGCACGCGCCGCGATGGCGGTTGAGGTCGACTTGGCGTGTCCCGCGATCTGCTGCGCGATCGCGGCAGGAACGGAGGAAGCCGTGGGATTGTCGTTGGCGCCGGTGAACCTGACCACCTTGAGGGCGTGGCCCGCGGCCAGGAAGACGGGGGTGTAGCCGATGACCGGGCCGTAGCGGGCGAACTCGGCCTGGAGCGGGGCGCTGTACACGACGACGCCGAGCGGCGCGTACGTGCCGCCCTGGACGTTGAACACCGGGACCGCGACGTCGAGCGCGGGCAGCCCGCCGGCCAGTACTTCGACTCCCTCCACTCCGGAGGGGCAGAGTGCCGTCGCGCTCGGGCTAGCGGCGATCACCGACGGTGACTGCTCGCACGCCGGTGTCCCCGCCACCTTCATCGCATCCGCGACAGAGGGCTGCGTGCCGGAGACGTGCGGTTCGGTCCCTCCCTCGCAGGCGGCGGTCGCGGGATGCGTGACGGCGCCGCCGGGCGCCGTGGTATCGCATTCGCTCGTGTAGAGGATCGTGCCGTGGGAGTCCAGGATCACGACATCGAGGCCGGGGACGTCCACGACGCGCTTCTGGGTGAACTCGTCGGCGACGAGCGCCGTCGGGTTCGTACCGCTGAGCGCGAGTTGCATCGAGGTGAGAGACGCGGTGTTGCTGGCCGCGTACTGTGCCTGGGGCTGGATCACCCGTGAGATCAGCTGCCCGGCGACACCCGCGCGATTGTCCGCGTTGGAGAGTGCGCCGGCGTCGGTCTGCTGGGCGCGGCTCACCAGGAGGAAGCCGCTGACTCCCGCGATGACGAGCGCGGTGAAGACGATCCCGCCGGCGAGCAGCCGGCCGGCGAGGCTGGTTCGCAGCCCGAACCTGCGGACGACGAACTTGCCGCCCGATCCACGCGCACCCATTTGATCGAGCCTATGGGCGGCGTGGCGGCATCGAGTCGAGTGACCGCTCGCAGTCCGGCAACGGGGCGGTGACGAAGGATCGCCGCTCGCCTCAGCATCGGGCGTTCCCCAGGGGGCTGTGACCCGTACGCTTATGCCATGCCGTTTGGACGCCGTCGCTCCCAGGACCGGATCGACGCGGAGCCCGAGCGCCGGGGCTTCGGGAGCTTTCTCAAGCGCTGGACCATCCCGATCATCGGGGCAATCACCCCGCTGGCGCTGATCGTCGTGAACATCTCGGTCTTCATCGTCAAGAACCTGTCCGAGTTCCGCTGGACGATCGCCATCCTCGCGTTCGTGAGCGGGCTGATGCTCAACTCGTGGGCGGGACTGAACATCTACCGGATGCTCCAGCAGCGCCGGCCGGACCACTCACTGGTCCACGAGCGGAACCAGGAGGTCGTGCTCGTCGCCGGGATGCTGGTCGTCATCATCGCCGCCTTTCTGACCGCGCTCTTCTGCTATCTCGGCCTCTCGAGCTACAACAACCTCCCGAACGGCCTCACGTTCCTCACCGGAGTCTTCGCCGCCGCGGTCCCGATCCTGCTGCGCGCCGCTTTCCATCGCGGGGTGCCGCGCGGACGCGGCGGTCAGCCGTCGATCACCACCGTCGCCGGGCTGCCGCCCGGCGGGAACCTGTCACCGCCGACCTCGGCGTCGGAGCGCCACACCGTCCCGAGGCGCTAGCTGTAATGCCCAGATACGTTGTTGAGGCGTGAGACGGGCGGGAGCAGACCGAGACTTGTGTGGGCGCGGTGATGGTTGTAGATGTGGAGCCAGGTCGTCAAGGCCTGGTTTCGGCGCTCGTTTGAGGCGTAGGGGCGGACGTACGCCCATTCCTCGAGCAGGGTGCGGTTGAAGCGCTCCACCTTGCCGTTGGTTTGGGGCCTGTACGGCTGGATGAACCGCTGCACAGCGCCGCTGTCGTGGACGGCGGTCCGGAAGGCGATGGACTTGCGGTAGGCGAAGGCGTTGTCGGTGAGGACACGCTGCACCACGATGCCGTGAGCCGCGAAGAACGCCGTGGCGCGGGTCCAGAAGGCAGCTGCGGTGGGTCCGCGTTCATCGCTGCAGATCTCCGAATAGGCGAGCCGTGAGTGGTCATCGACGGCCGAGTGGACGAAGTCAAAGCCGAGCCCGCGGAGGATCCGTGGGCGCTCGGCGCGACCACGCACGCGCCAGCCACCACCTGGTGGAATCCGCCCCAGCTTCTTGACATCGACGTGGACCATGTCGCCCGGGTGTTCGTGTTCGTAGCGGCGGATCACGCGGCCGGTCGGTCGGTCAATCCACGCGAGCCGGTTCAACCGCTGGCGCACCAACACGCGGTGCACCGTCGACGCGGGCATGTGCAACCGGGCGGCAATCCGGATCGGACCGAGCTTGGTCTGCCGCCGCAGCACCTCGATCTGTCTCTCCACGCCTGCGGGAGTCCGGCGCGGACTGCGCATCGGCCGCGAGCTCCGATCGACGAGACCGGCCTCCCCCTCGTCGAGGTACCGATGCCACCACTTGTACGCCGTCGCCCGCGACACGCCCATCTCGTGTGCCACGTGCGCGGCTGGCCGCCCGCCGGCTATCCGTTCAACCAGCGTCAGTCTGCCAATCGGAGCGAGTACCGCCTTAGGATGGGACACTGGAGAGCCTCCGTCTGGGTGGATTTCAACAACCCAAACTCAGCTCGGGGGCTCTCTATTTGTCAATAACCTCTGTGGGCATTACAGCTAGCCCGCAGCCGGTCAGGTCAGACGGCGATCGGCCGCCCACTTCGCGAGCTGATGTCGCGTCGACATCTGCAGCTTGCGCAGGACCGAGGACACGTGATTCTCGACAGTCTTGCTCGAGATGAAGAGCTCCTTGGCAATCTCCTTGTACGTGAAGCCGCGCGCGATGAGGCGGAGGACGTCGCGTTCGCGCGGGGTCAGCTGGTCAAGCTCCGGGTCGAACGACGGAGCCTCGTCGACAGGGCCGAGCGCCGCGAAGGCATCGAGCACGAATCCCGCAAGGCGCGGGGAGAAGACCGCCTCGCCACCGGCCACGCGGAGGACCGCGTCGACAAGGTCGGGGCCGGAGATCGTCTTCGTGACATAGCCACGCGCACCTGCCCGGATGATGGCGATGACGTCCTCGGGTGCATCCGACGCTGACAGTGCGAGAAAGCGCACCTGTGGATGCGTTGCACGCAGCGCCGCGACGACCGCCTGCCCGCCACCGCCCGGAAGATGCACGTCGAGGAGCACGACGTCGGGCACGGACTCGGCGATGAGGGTGATCGCCGGTTGGACGTCATCAGCCTCCCCAATCACCTCCACGGACTGCCCGAGCTCGGATCGGACCCCGGAGCGAAAGACGCCGTGGTCGTCGACGATGACAACTCGCGGCCGTGGCGCCGTGTTCGGGCCGGTCACACCGGTGCCGGCTGGTCGACGCCCGCCCTGCGGGGCATCGTCAGGCTGATCTCGGTACCCTCACCGCGAGCGCTGCGAACACTCGCGGTCCCACCGTGGCGTGCGACACGACCGCGGATCGATTCGGCGAGCCCTTTGCGATCCGTGGGGACAGCGCCTGGGTCGAAGCCGCGTCCGCGGTCACGAACGAACAGGGTGACGCTTGCCGGCTCGACCTCACAGAAGATCGAGATGATCGGAGCCCCCGACCACTTCGCCCCATTGACAGTCGCCTCCCGGGCCGCGCCGACCAATGCGACGAGGTCGTCGTCGAGCGCGCAGTCGCCGACGATGACCGTCTCGACGCTGACGTGGTGCTGGGCCTCGACCTCGGCCTGGATGAGGCGCACGCCGCCCGCCAGCGTCGTCGAACTCGTCGCCGAGCGAGCCGGGCGGCCGTCCGTCGAAGAGCCACGATCGGAGCTCGCGCTCCTGTGCTCGAGCCAGCTGGATGACCTGCTGCGGGTCGCCGGCGCGCCGCTGGATGAGCGCGAGGGTCTGGAGGACCGAGTCGTGGACGCGAGCCGCCATGTCGGCGCGCTCCTCAGCACGGATGCGTGCCTGGCGTTCCGTCACGAGGTCGCGGGTGATGCGCAGCCACCAGGGTCCGAACACCAGCGCGATTGCCGCGATCACGAGAATCACGCCCGCGAGCGGCAGCAGCAACGCCACCCTGGCGTGACCGAACAGCAGCATGGCCAGGCCGCCGGCCAGGAGGACGACGGCGATCGAGGTTCTGATCGCCGTCCTGCCGCGCGAGGTGTCTCCCGTGAATCCGAGCAGCGGGTCGACCAGGCCACGGAGTGTCGCCTGCTCGTCTGGAGGGGCGTTCCGCCAGAGCAGGACGATGCACACAACCGTCACGACCAAGGGCCAGGCCAGCGTGCCGATCCATCCCGCGCCGGCGAAGGACACCACAACGAGCACCGCGATCAGCAGCGACCCGAGCGCGGCCGCCACCGCGATGCCCTGCCTGTCATCGAGCGCTCGCGTCGCGATGGTCGTCGTCTCGCTCCCGGCGGGAATCAGCAGCCAGGCGACGACGTAGGCGGCGATGCCGAACCCGCTGAACAGCGCCAGGATGATGAACGCGAGGCGCACGTACTGGACGTCGACGTTGGTCCGGGTGGCGACACCGGACGCAACGCCACCGATGAGTCGGTGCTCCAGGTCGCGCCGCCACGGCCCGCGTCCCCTGAGCCAGCGTTGTTGTTCCACGTTCACGAATTCCATGATGGGGCCACGACGCGCGCCCCGCCATTGGGGAGAACCCTGACTGCGATCGCCGGATCTCAGGGTCGAACCCGGGTCATTCCGGATTGTTTTGGGGACGTGGCGGCCCTACGGTGATGTCATGAACACACCAACCTCGACCCCGACCGACGGAGACCACACCGCCCGCTCGCTCTACCGCCCCACCAACAACCGGATGATCGCCGGCGTCGCTGCCGGCCTCGCGGAGTACCTCAGCATCGACGTGACCATCGTGCGGATCACCATCGCGGTGCTCGCCGTGTTCGGCGGTGCCGGGATCGCCCTCTACATCGCCGGCTGGCTGCTCATGCCCAACCAGGGCGAGGAGCGGTCGATCGCGCAGAAGATCACGCGGTCGAAGCCGATCTGCTCGAGCTGAGCGGCCCGGCATCACCCCACAAACGAATGAAGTCCGGGTGCATCACGGCGATGCGCCCGGACTCCTGCTGAGTCATCGGTCGAGGCTCAGACCTCTTTGAACTCGGCGTCGACGACGTCGTCCGAGCCGGCACCGTCGCCCGCGCCGGCATCCGGGGCGCCACCGTCGCCGTTGCCCTCGTGCGGTCCACCCGCACCGGCCGGCGCCTGCTGCGTCTGCGCATACACGGCTTCACCGATCTTCTGGATCGATGCCGCCAGGTCGTCGTGCGCCTTCTTGATCGCATCCGAGTCGTTACTGGCAATAGCGTCACGAACTGCCTTGACCTTGGTCTCGATGTCGGTGCGCAGCTCCGCGGGAATCTTGTCGCCCGCGTCTGCGAGCGCCTTCTCAGCCTGATAGGCGAGCTGATCCGCGCGGTTCTTGGTCTCGACGCCCTCGGCCCGCTTGCGGTCCTCGTCGGCGTGCACCTCGGCTTCCTTCACCATGCGCTCGACCTCGTCCTTCTGGAGCGTCGTCGAACCGGTGATGGTCACCTTGTTCTCCTTGCCGGTGCCGCGATCCTTGGCGCTGACGTTGAGGATGCCGTTTGCATCGATGTCGAAGCCGACCTCGATCTGCGGCATCCCGCGCGGTGCGGGTGGGATCCCGTCGAGCGTGAACGTTCCGAGGATGCGGTTGTCGCGCGCCATCGGCCGTTCGCCTTGCAGGACAACGATTTCCACCGACGGCTGGCTGTCCGACGCGGTCGAGAACACCTGCGTCTTGGCGGTCGGGATCGTGGTGTTGCGCTCGATGAGCTTCGTGTTCACCTCGCCCTCGGTCATGAGGCCGAGCGAGAGCGGCGTCACGTCGAGGAGCAGGACGTCCTTGACCTCGCCCTTGAGCACGCCGGCCTGGATGGCGGCGCCGATCGCGACCACCTCGTCCGGGTTGACACCACGGTGCGGATCCTTGTCGGTGAAGCTCTTGACGAGCTCCTGGATCACCGGCATGCGTGTCGAGCCACCGACGAGGATGACCTCATCGAGCTCGTGCGCGGTCATGCCCGCATCCTTGAGCGCTGCCTCGAACGGTCCGCGGCACCGGGCCGTCAGGTCGTCGGTGAGCTGCTCGAACTTGCTGCGCGAGAGTGTGATCGCGAGGTGCTTCGGGCCCGATGCATCGGCTGTGATGAACGGCAGGTTCACCTCGGTCTCCGGGCGCTGGGACAGCTCGATCTTCGCCTTCTCGGCGGCCTCGGTCAGCCGCTGCAACGCCTGGCGATCGGAGCGCAGGTCGATGCCCTGGTCCTTCTTGAACTCGTCGGCGAGCCAGTCGACGATCCGGCGGTCGTAGTCGTCACCACCGAGATGGGTGTCGCCGTTGGTGGACTTCACCTCGAAAACGCCTTCTCCCACCTCGAGAATCGAGACGTCGAACGTTCCGCCACCGAGGTCGAAGACGAGGATCTTCTCGTTCTCCTTCTTCTCGAGCCCGTACGCAAGCGCCGCGGCGGTGGGCTCGTTGATGATGCGAAGGACGTTGAGCCCCGCGATCTGGCCGGCGTTCTTGGTCGCCTGGCGCTGGGCGTCGTTGAAGTACGCCGGAACGGTGATGACCGCGTCGGTCACCTTCTCGCCGAGGTAGGTCTCGGCGTCGGTCTTGAGCTTCTGCAAGATCATCGCGGAGATCTGCTCGGGCGTGAAGTTCTCGCCGCTCACCTCGACCTCGGCGCGACCGTCCTTGCCGGCGACGACCTTGTAGGGGACCTGTTTCGCCTCGGTGCTGACCTCGCTGAGCAGGCGGCCCATGAAGCGCTTGATCGAGTACACGGTGTTTTCGGGGTTGACGGCCGCCTGCCGGCGGGCCAGCTGCCCGACGAGGCGCTCGCCGCTGCGGGTGAACGCGACGACTGACGGGGTGGTGCGGCCGCCCTCGGCATTTGCGATGACGACGGGCTCACCGCCCTCCATCACTGCGACCACACTGTTGGTGGTGCCGAGATCGATGCCGACTGTCTTTGCCATGGGGTGTCCTCCGGGACTGATATCTCAGGATTCGATATGCGTCGTGTGAAACGCTCCCTATCGAATACCTCGCGCGACGGACATGCTAAACGTACCGGCGATGGATGATTCCCGGCCGATCGAGGCGCGGCTGCTCGATCTCCGGCGGCGCGCCGACGAGGACTTTCTCCATCCGGATGCCCTGCGCGAGCCGGGCCGGCACCAGCTCGATCTCAGCGAGCTCGGCCTTCGGGTGAGCGTCACCCGGTCGAGGTATCCGAACCGCCCCGACGGCGTCGACCAGTACGCGGTGACCATCTCGCGACCGGATCTCGCCCGGCCGCCCAGCGCGGAGGAGGTCGGCCTGGTGCTGTCGTCGACCTTCGGCGACGCGTCGACCCTGACGGTCGAGCGGTCGACGGGCGCCTCGCGGGTGCGGATGTTCCGCGTGCCCGCTCAGGCTGAGGGCTCGGCCTCCGGGTAGCCGTCCGCGCCGATCAACGGGACGAACCGGCACGGCCCGAGCGATTCCGTCTCCCAGCGGCCTCCCACAAGCCGAAGGCGCGTCAGCTCCTCCGCGTTGGGTCCGTCGGAGATCGGGAGCACGAGCCGCCCGCCCTCGGCCAGCTGGCGGGCGAGGGCAACCGGCAGACGCGGAGCCGCCGCGCCGACGGCGATCGCGTCGAACGGGGCGTGTTCCGGGGCGCCGAGCGTGCCGTCGCCGGCGATGACCTCGACGTCGTACCCGAGCCGGTGCAACCGTTCGGTGGCGGCCCTCGCAAGGGACTCGATCCGCTCGATGCTGACCACGTGCGCGCCGCATGCGGCCATCACGGCGGCCTGGTACCCCGACCCCGTGCCCACGTCGAGCGCCCGGTCGCCGGCGTGCAGCTCGAGCGCCTCGACGACCACCGCCACCATGAGCGGCTGGCTGATCGTCTGCCCCGCGGCGTCGATGGGCAGCGGACGATCGGCATAGGCGTGACCCCGGTCCGCCGCAAGCACGAACTCCTCGCGGGGCACCTGCGCCATCGCGTTGAGCACCGCGGGCGACCGGATGCCGTGCTCGATGAGCAGGGCCATCATCCGGTCGTGCGCCGACGTCGGAGTCAGCCTCGGGGAGTGAGGTCGAGATCCGGCGGCGGGGTGTCCGGGAGCTTCCAGACGATCCACTCCTTCTGCCAGCGCCGGTGGAGCTCGTTCGCCGCGTCAACCGACTCGTGATAGCGGCGCTCGAAAGCCGGGAAGTCGTGCGCTGCGAGCGCCGCCATGAGCGGGTCGAGGTCGTCGTGGATCCACTCCTCGATGTCGTCCGTGTACTTCGGACGGGTCACCTCGCAGAGGCGGAGCAGCTTGAGCATCTCTCTGAGCTGCCAGGTGGCGAGCGGCCAGTTGGTCGCCCGCGCCGCGTAGAAGGCCTTCCAGAATCGAGCGCCGATCTCGGGCATCAGCCGCGCCAGCCCGGGCTGGAGGGCTGTCAGCTGCTCGAGCTCGAAACGTTCGGGGTTCTTGGGCTGGGCGGTCACCTCGGTCATTCAGCATCGAGTTCTAGTGATAGCGTCGGATCTCGGAACCTTGGGGCTGACCCGCGCGTCTCAATACCGTGAGCACTGAAGAAGCGACTCCGACCTCGCGGCGCCGTCGCCACTGGCCTCGGGCCATCGTCGGCGTCGGCCTCGTTGCGATCGTCGGCGCCGGCCTCGGCGCGTACCTCGGCATCAGCGCCATCGCCGGAGCCGGCTCGGCCCCGGCCGCGGGTCAGCCGCCGGCCCGGACCGACGCCGCCATCGCGTACGACGCCGCCGACGGCACCGTCGTGATGTTCGGCGGGCAGGGGAAGTCCGCCAGCCTCGGCGACACGTGGACCTGGGACGGAAGCTCGTGGACGCAGCAGCATCCCGCCACCTCGCCGCCCGCACTCTCCGGCGCGGAGATGACCTACGACCCCGTCAGCCATGACGTCGTGCTGGTGGGCGGTGACCGCCTGACGGTCGGCCCGATCGAAGGCAACGTCTGCACCTCGCCCGGCTCCACCGGGTCGGGGTCGGCCTCGGGATCGGCAGGGTCGGGTGGCTCGACTGGTTCGGGGACGAAGTGGATCCCGCCGGCCAACGCCACGCCCGCGGAGGCGCCCATCCCGGATGGAAAGCTCAGCACCCCACTCCTCGACACCGGGTGCGGCTTCACCGACTCCCAGAACGCAGCAACCTGGCTCTGGAACGGCGCCGACTGGAGCAAGGCGAGCGGCTCGACGCCGGCTGTCAACTCCGGCGGCTGGAGCCTCGTGACCGATCCGGTGTCGGGTCGGGCGCTGCTCCTCGCGACCGAGCCCTGGGTGGCCGAACCCGATTCGCCGATCGCGCAGCCTGCCATCGCCTGCCCCATGCAGACCACGGTGACCAACGGCGACACGCAGCCCGCGTGCCCGGTGTACCCGTTCGTGAGGCAGAGCTACTCGTTTACTGGCCACGGGTGGAAGGCGATGACGGTGGGGACGAGCGCGACGCTGACCGGTTTCATCGGGTCGTCCGTGATCGTCGACGCGGTCACCGGCCGCCTCGCCGCCTTCAGCGATGAGGGGCTGATCCCGGCGACGCCGGTGGAGTGCCCGACCTGCACGGGAGGGACCCCGACGCCGATCGACACGGGCGCGTGCTGCGCCGGGACGGTCACCTACTGGAACGGCAGCGGCTGGACGAAGCCCGCGAGCTACAAGAACGGTCCGGTCATGTCCGGCGGAACGCTCGTCGGCGATGCCGCGACGCAGACCGACGTGTACCTGACGGCGGATGGTCAGACCTGGATCTGGAACGGAGTCTGGACGCGGAAGCACACCGGGACGACACCCACGACCCTGCAGGCGACCACAGCGGTGTACGACGCGCACTCGGGGCAGGCGCTGCTCTTCGGCGGCATCGGCACCACCAGCCGCGGGAGCGGTCTGTACGACCAGACGTGGGTCTGGGACGGCAGCGACTGGGCGCTTCGCGGCGGGAGCACGTCGCCGTCCGTGACCATCCCGGTGCCGTCCCCGGTGAGCGTGCCGCCGTCGCTGCCGTGCAAGACCGTGCCCCCGGCAGTGCCGCCCGGCGCTCCAGAGCCGCAGATCGCGTGCTCCGGCGGCGGATCGGGGAACAGCGGTGCCCCTGTGGGCGGGTCCGGCGCCGCGCCGGGGAGCACGGGAGGCGCCTCGACTGGCGCGGCGGTGCCGCCGGTGGACAGCGGGGCCGTCGGGCTCTGAGCCGCCACAATGGCGGTCAATGGGAGACCCCGATGAACTCCGGATCGAAATCCTCGAGGAGCACGAGGACGCCGAGGTCCGGGCGATGCTCGTCGACCTCGCGCTGGGCGAGCAGAGGCACTTCGACCACCCGGTCGAGTTCCCCGAGCAGCTGACAGAGCGTCTCCGGCCGTCGCCGCATTTCACCGGTGACAACCACATCCTGGTTGCGCGCGCGGCGGACGGTCGCGCGGTCGGGCTCTGCTGGATCGTCCTCTTCGATCCCGGCACCGGTCTCGAGGCAGAGGTCGCCGAGCTCTACGTCCGGCCCGAGGGGCGGGGTCAGGGCGTCGCCAACCGCCTCATGGCCGAGGCCATGGACGTGCTGCGCAAGCGCGAGGTCACCTTCGCGTGCGTGTGGACTCGCGGCGACAACCCGGCGGCGCTCGCCGCATATCAGGCGGCCGGTTTCGCAGCCACCGAGCAGACCGTGCTCACGTGGCTCCCGCTCGCCTGAGTCGGGCGGCCGGGATAATAGCCGCTCCATGACACTTTCCCGCGACGACGTCGATCACGTTGCAATGCTTGCCAGGCTCGGCCTCTCCGATGAGGAGAAGACCCGCCTGCTCGGCGAGCTCGAGAAGATTCTCGGACACATCGCGCGCCTCCAGCGGGTGGACACATCGATGCTCGCGGAGACCGCGCAGGTCGGTGACCTCGTCAATGTGATGCGCGCTGATGAGCCGTGCCCAACGCTCGGCACCGTTGCCGCGCTGCGCAACGCGCCTGCGGCCGACGGCAGCCACTTCATCGTCGGAGCCATCCAGGTCAGTGAACCCGACAGCTAGCACGATCACCGAGCTTGCCGCCGCATTGCGCGATGGGAGCACCACGCCTCGCGCACTGCTCGACGCCGCGCTCGCGCACATCGATCGCACCGACAAGGACCTGAACGCGTACCTCAGCGTCACGCGCGACCTCGCTATCGAGCAGGCCGATGCCGCCGCGAAGGTGCTCGAGCAATCGCCGGGCACCGCATCGCCGTTGTGCGGCATTCCCATGGCATTGAAGGACGTGCTCTGCGTCGACGGGATCGAGACGACCGCCGCGTCGAGGATTCTGAAGGGGTTCAAACCGCCGTACACCGGCACCGCGGTGCAGCGGCTCTTCGATGCCGGCGCGGTGTGTGTCGGGAAGACCAACTGCGACGAGTTCGCGATGGGCTCCTCCACGGAGAACTCCGCGTACGGGCCGGTCGGCAACCCCTGGGATGTCGAGCGCGTGCCCGGTGGCAGCAGCGGCGGCAGCGCGGCGACCGTCGCCGCGGGCACGGTGCCGTATTCGCTCGGCAGCGACACGGGCGGCTCGATCCGTCAGCCCGCGGCGCTCACCGGCGTCGTCGGTTTCAAGCCGACCTACGGACGCGTCTCGCGGTTCGGGCTCATCGCATTCGCCTCGTCGCTCGACCAGATCGGGCCCTTCACGCGCACCGTCGAGGATTGCGCGCTCGTGTACTCGGCGATCGCGGGCCACGACCCTCGCGACAGCACGAGTGATCCTCGCGCGGTCGACGACCCCATGGAGTCGCTGCGCCAGGGTGTTGCGGGGATGCGTCTCGGGATTCCGCGCGAGTATCTCGGCGAGGGCACCGAACCCGGTGTGCGCGGGGCGGTGGAGGCGGCGTTCAAGGTACTGGAGGCGCAGGGCGCGACGCTGTACGAGGTCTCGCTGCCGAGCACGGACGTCGCGCTCAGCGTGTACTACGTGATCGCCCCCGCGGAGTGCTCGTCGAACCTCGCAAGGTACGACGGCGTGCGCTTCGGCCAGCGCGTCGAGCGTCCGTCGCTCACCGACATGTATCTCGAGACGCGCGATGCGGGCTTCGGCGCCGAGGTCAAACGGCGCGTCATGCTCGGCACGTATGCGCTCTCGAGCGGGTATTACGACGCGTATTACCGCCAGGCGCAGAAGGTGCGCACGCTCGTCGGGCAGGAGTTCGACTCGGTCTTCGGCGAGGTTGATGCGATCGTGTGCCCCACATCGCCGAGCGTCGCCTTCCCGATGGGATCACGCGACGACCCGCTCTCCATGTACATGTGCGACGTCGTGACGCTGCCGGCGAACCTCGCGGGTGTGCCGGGGATCTCCGTGCCGTGCGGCTTCGTCGATGGACTGCCGGTCGGCCTGCAGGTCATCGCACCGCGCTTTGCGGACTCACGCGTCTTCCGCGTGGCGCATGCGTACGAGCAGGCCACTGCCTGGCACCGCTCGCGCTCGCCGTATGCCACCGGGGCCGCATGAGCGAGTACGAGGTGGTGATCGGACTCGAGGTCCACGCCCAGCTGCTCACGCGCAGCAAGATGTTCTGCGGCTGCCCTGCCGACTACCTTGGCGCGGAGCCGAACGCGAACACCTGTCCCGTGTGCCTTGGACTTCCCGGGGTGCTGCCGACCATCAACGAGCAGGCGGTGGACTTCACGGTTCGGACCGCCCTGGCCCTGCATTGCGACATCCCCGACTTCACAAAGTTCGACCGCAAGAACTACTTCTATCCGGACCTCCCGAAGGGGTATCAGATCTCGCAGTACGATCTCCCGCTCTCGGTGAACGGCCACCTCGAGTTCCCGGTCAACGGCAAGACCGTTCGCTGCGGCGTCACGCGCGTCCACCTCGAGGAGGACACGGGCACGATGCACCACGCCGGCGATGTGCTGCAGAGCGCCACGTCCTCGCTCATCGACCTCAACCGGTGTGGCGTCCCGCTCATGGAGATCGTCGGCGAACCGGACCTGCGTACGCCGGAGGCGGCGCGCGAGTACCTCGTGCGGCTGCGTCAGATCCTCACCTACATCGGTGTCAACGACGGCAACCTCGAGCAGGGATCGTTCCGCTGCGACGCCAACGTCTCGCTGCGTCCTCGAGGCGCGACCGAGCTCGGTGTCAAGGTCGAGGTCAAGAACATGAACTCCTTCCGCGCGGTGCAGCGTGCGCTCGAGTCCGAGATCGAGCGGCAGACCGCGGTGCTCGAGGCGGGCGGCACCCTGGTGCAGGAGACGCGCGGATGGGTGGAGGCGCAGGGTCGCACCATCTCGCAGCGAAGCAAGGAGCAGGCGCACGACTACCGCTACTTCCCGGAACCCGATCTGCCGCCGCTTCGCCTCGACGACGCGTTCGTGGAACGCGTTCGCGCGACGCTGCCGGAGCTCCCCGAGGCGCGCGCAGCGCGCTTTCAGTCGCAGTACGGGCTTTCCGAGTACGACGCGGCGGTCCTCACCGACACGCGCGAGGCCGCCGACGCCTATGAGTCGCTGGTCGGCGCCGGTGTTCCCGCCAAGCTTGCCGCGAACTGGCAGAGCGGCGATGTGGCCGCGCTCGCCAACGAGCACAAGCTGCAGGTGCAGCACAGCGGGCTCGGCATCGATGGGCTCGCACGGCTCCTCCGCCTCGTCGACGCTGGCACCATCAATGGTCCGACCGCGAAGGAGCTGCTCGTGGAGCTGTATGTGACCGGCGGCGACCCCGACGCCCTGGTGCGCGAGCGCGGGCTCGGCCAGGTCAGCGACACGGATGCGCTGGCGGCACTCGTCGAGCAGGCGATTGCCGAGAACCCTGCAGCGGCAGCCGATTACCGTGCCGGCAAGCAGCAGGCGCTCGGCCAGCTCATGCGATCCGTGAAGGATGCGACCGGGGGCAAGGCCGACATGCCGCTCGTCAACCGCCTGTTGCGCGACCGGCTCTCGGAGCAGTAGGCACGGTGCGCCTCGGGCGCATGGTTCACGGTGGACTGTGCCTTGCCCACGACGAGGAGGGCGCGACCATGCTCGTCGAGGGCGGCATCCCGGGCGAGGAGGTCGAGGTGTCGGTCCGGTACAAGAAGGGCGCGACGAGCTTTGCCGAGGTGGTTCGTGTCATCGAGGCGTCGCCACATCGCACGGCGCCACCATGCCCGTACGTCCCCGCATGCGGCGGCTGTCAGCTGCAGCACATCGACTACGCGCACCAGGTGGAGCTGAAGCGCGAGATCGTGCTCGATGCGCTGCACCGCCAGCGCATCGAGCATCCGGCGCCACGCGTCCACGGTGCGGGGGACGCCTGGCGGTACCGCTTGCGGGGTGAGTTCCACGTCATCCCGGGAACCGGATCGGCGCCGCCCGCACTCGGCTTCAACCGGGCGAGAAGCTGGCGTCCCATCGCAGTCGACGACTGCCTCATCCATCATCCGCGCATCACCACAGCCCTTCCCGCGCTGCGTACGCTCATCGCCGCGCACGGGAACAGGGAGCTCGGGACGATCCACCTCACCGCCGGCGAGGACGGCCAGGAGCTGCTGGTGCGCCCCAAGCCGCCGCGCGGTCTCGACGCGGGTGCTCTCGACGAGGGTCTCGACCTTCCCGACGGAGGGCGCGTCAGCACGACCTCGACCACGTTGCGGTGGCGTGGGCTCACCTTTCGGGTCACCGCCGATGCCTTCATCCAGGTCAACTGGGCGCAGATGGACGTGCTCTACCAGCGCGTCATCGACGCGCTCGGCGGTCATGGGGGATTGCGGGTCGTCGACGCCTACGCGGGGATCGGTGTGCTGGCGTGTCACCTCGCCATCGATGCGCGCGAGGTCGTCTGCATCGAGAGCAACCGCGGCGCCGCGCAGCTCGGCGTCCTCAATGCGCGCGTCAACGATGTCGACGATCGCGTGCACTACGTGCTCTCGCCGGTGGAGGACGCACTGCCGGCGGCCGCAGCGGGAGACATGGCGGACCTCGTCATCCTCGACCCACCGCGAGCGGGATGTTCGGGCCGCGTGACCGGCTGGCTGGCGATGGCCGGGCCCCAGCGCGTCGTCTACGTCTCGTGCGATCCCGCGACGCTGGCCCGCGATCTCCACATCCTGGTCGCCGCGGGACCGTACCGGGTCGACGCGATCGACATCGTCGACATGTTTCCGCAGACCTATCACGTCGAGAGCGTGGTCACGCTGCTGCGTTCCGAGGACGCGCCGGGGGAGTAGCCCGGCACCCCGCGAGCGCTACCCTCAGAGGTGCCGCGGCGGGTCGCCGCGGAGTGGTAGCGTACGTCTGTTCGCCGTCAGCCGACCGCAGCCAGGAGGCAGAGTGCAGGGTTCATCCGCGACCGGCGAGGAGATCGAAAGCGGCGGCTTCGTGCACCTCCACACGCACAGCGAGTTCTCGTTGCTGGATGGCATGTCGCGCATCCCCGAGCTCATCGAGACGGCGAAGGCCATGGGCCAGACTGCGATGGCGATCACGGACCATGGCGTCCTCTATGGGGCGGTCGATTTCTACTCGGCGGCACGCGCTGCGAAGATCAACCCGATCCTCGGGTGCGAGATGTACATGGCGCCGCGCTCGCGCACCGATCGCGAGGGACGCGTCGACCGCGACCCGAACCACCTCATCCTTCTAGCGCGCAACGACACCGGGTATCGCAACCTGATCAAGCTGGTGACCACGGCGCATCTCGAGGGCTACTACTACAAGCCCCGCATCGACAAGGAGTTGCTCGCGGAGCATGCCGAGGGTCTGATCTGCCTCTCGGCCTGCCTCGGCGGTGAGCTGCCCCAGACGATCGTGCGCGGCGACCTTGACGCGGCGGAGTTGATCGCACGCCAGCACGCGGAGATCTTCGGCCACGACAACTACTTCCTCGAGCTGCAGAACCACGGCATCCCCGAGGAGGAGACGGTTCGCGCCGGTCTCGTCGAGATTGCACGGCGGACAGGGTTGCCGCTCGTGGCGACGAACGACTCGCACTACATCAAGCCCGAGGACGCCGAGGCGCACGACATCCTGCTGTGCCTGCAGACTGGTGCGAGGCTGGAGGACGAGAAGCGTTTCCGGTTGTCCGGGCCCGAGTATTACGTTGCGAGCACGGCACAGATGCGCGAGCGTTTCGCCGCGTACGGCGAGGCGGTGTCCAACACCGTCGCTGTCGCAGCTCGCTGCCACATTGAGATCCCGTTGGGGCGCAACCTCCTGCCGACGTATTCGCCCATCCCCGACGGTCTCGACGCCGATACGTATTTGCGCGAGCTCTGTGAGATGGGGGTGCGCGAGCGATATACGGACGCGGTGACCACCGACGTGCGCGAGCGACTGGAGATGGAGCTCGACGTGATACGCGGAGCCGGATTCTCCGCGTACTTCCTCATCGTCTGGGACCTGATCAGGGCTGCGCGACTCGACGGCGTTCGTGTCGGTCCCGGCCGCGGCAGTGCGGCGGGATCCGTCGTGAGCTACGTGCTCCGCATCACCGACATCGAGCCGCTCCGCTATGGACTCATCTTCGAGCGCTTCCTCAACCGCGAGCGCGTGCAGATGCCGGACATCGACATCGACTTCGACGACCGCGGCCGCGACCGTGTGCTCACCTACGTGCAGGAGAAGTACGGACGCGACCGAGTTGCGCAGATCATCACCTTCGGGACCATGGCGGCGAGAGCTGCGATCCGCGACGTCGGCCGCGTGCTCAATGTGCCGCTGCCGGATGTCGACAGGCTCGCGAAACTGGTGCCCCAGGTGGTGAGCATCACGCTCGAGCGTGCACTGTCCGAGAGCCGCGAATTGCGCGAGTTGTACGAGCACGAGGACTGGGCGCGCAACGTCATCGACATCGCGCGCCGCCTCGAGGGCATCTGTCGCAACGCGTCGACGCATGCGGCGGGCGTTGTGATCGGCTCCGAACCGCTCGTCAATATCGTGCCGTTGCAGCGCTCGACGGCTGGTGACGGCACTGCCGTAACGCAGTACGACATGAACGGTGTGTCGCAGATTGGTCTGCTGAAGATCGACTTCCTCGGGCTGTCCAACCTCACCGTCATCGCGGACGCCGTCGAGCTGGTGCGCGTGCACCGGGGCATCGACATCGATATCGACCGGCTGCCGCTCGACGACGTCAAGACCTACGAGCTCCTCTGCAAAGCCGACACGCACGGCATCTTTCAGCTCGAGGCGACGTTCGCCAAGCGAATCCTCATCGACATGCAGCCGAAGACCCTCGAGGATATGGGTGCTGCGGTTGCGCTCAACCGTCCGGGTCCGATCGAGGGTGGCGCTACGGCGGCATGGATGCGCCGCAAGCGTGGCGAGGAGCCGGTGACGTACATGCTCCCCGAGCTCGAGCCGATCCTGAAGGAGACCTACGGCGCGATCCTCTACCAGGACCAGGTGATGAAGATCGCCTCGGCAGTGGCGGGGTTCACCCTCGGTGAGGCGGACATCCTTCGTGCCGCGATGGGCAAGAAGGACAAGGCAAAGATGTCCAAGCAGCGCGAGCAGTTCCTGAGCGGCGCCGCGGCGCGGGGCGTTGACCCGGATCTTGCGCTGCAACTCTTCGAGCTCATCGCGCTCTTCGCCGGCTACGGGTTCAACGGGGCGCACAGCATCTCGTACGGGCTGATCGCGTATCAGACCGCGTATCTCAAGGCGAACTACCCCCGCGAGTACATGTGCGCGCTGCTCAACAGCCGCGCCGACAACTTCGACAAGCTGAAGCAGTCGATCCTCGACTCCCACGCCCGAGGGCTTGTCGTGCGCCCGCCGGACGTGAATCGCAGCGCTTCAGCCTTCAGCCTCGGGGCGGAGGAGCAGGGCGAGATCCTCTACGGGCTGCGCCACATCAAGAACGTCGGCGAGCGTGTGGCTGCCGAGATCGTCGCCGAGCGTGAGGCCTCCGGTCCGTTCGTGTCGCTGTTCGATCTCTGCCTGCGCGTCGCCAGCCGCGATCTGAACCGACGTGTCGTCGAGGCGCTGATCCGCAGCGGCGCCTGTGATTCGCTCGGGGAGCGAGGCGCGATGCTCGCCGCGCTCGATCGAGCCATCGACAGGGCCAACGCGATTCGTCGTGAACGCGAGTCTGGCCAGACGTCGCTCTTCGGTGACACCGTCGTCCTCATGGAACCCGTCGCCCCGGTGGTGGACGACCTCGACAGCCGTGATGCGAACGGACCGTTCGCCATCGCAGCCGACGAACGTCTCAGCTGGGAGCGAGAGTTTCTGGGGATGTACCTGAGCGACCATCCGCTGCGCCGCATCGCCGGTGAGTTGCAGCAGCGGGTCGACACGACGATCAATGAACTGGGTGCGCATCTCGACGGCCTGATGGTGCAGGTGGGCGGAGCGATCCGTGACATGCGCACGTTCATCCCACGACGCAGCACCACCGGTCAGCGGATGGCGGCGCTGCAGATCGAGGACCTGACCGGGAGCGTCGAGGTGGTCGTCTTCGCACGAGTCTTCGAGGAGTGCGCAAGCGCGCTTCGACCCGACGCGGTGATCGTGGTGCGTGGCAAGGTGGAGGCTGGGCGGAGCGCCAACGGGACCGTCGTCGCGCCACTCGCGGAGGACGACGACCGCGTGGACATCGAGCCACCGCAGATTCTGGCGGAGGCGGTCTTTGCGTACGACGACCCGCGCCTCGCCGCATGGCGGCGCGACAGCACCGTGCACGTCAGCGTCAGCGCGGCACAGATCGCGACACTCGGTGCGCTCCGGCACGCACTCGAGGAGCATCGTGGCGATTGCCCGGTCGTCCTCCACGTGGACTCGGGCACGAGCGTCGACGAGATCTCGCTGGCGATCGACTTCTCCGTGGACCCGGGGCCCGCGCTCGAGCGTGCCGTGGAGATTCTCGTCGGTGAGAACTCGTACTGGGTGGAGATGCACCGGGTGCGGGCCCCACAACGGGAGCGCGCAGGCGCGCGTCGCTGAACTCGGCGTTCAGACCGCGTTGAGCAGAAACCCGAAGAGAATCCTGACGACGAAGATCAGCACGACGTAGAGCACGAGGGCGGCAACGGCGGGGTAGTCGAAGCTCGCGGCGCCGTGTCCGCGGCGGAGACCTCCGAAGGGCGCGACCAGTGGGTTGGTCATGGTGCGCACCATCTGCACCAGTGGATGCCAGGGGTCCGCGTGGAACAGACTCAGCAGCAATCGGATGAGCACGAGCACCGCGATCGCGATGGCGATGTCGACCACGAGCTGCTCAATGAGCGCGACCGCCGTGAACGTCGGATCGACGCCCACGCCCGACAGCAGCGCCTGCAGGATCTGCACGACGAAGTAGATGACGACGATCGCCAGGATCGGCGAGAAGTCGATGCCGCTGAAGCTCGGGAGGATGCGCCGGAACGGTTTGAGAATCGGGTCGACGATGATGCGCAACCAGCGGACCACGGGATGCCAGGGGCTGAGCCCGATCCAGGACACGGCGATGCGCGCAACGATGAGCACCGTGAGGACGGTGCCGATGATGCCGACGATGGTGACGGCTGCGTTGTCGCCGATCACCGAACTGGAGCGGGCTCCTTGGGGACCGGCGTCTCGTCAGGTTTCCGTGCTTCGCAACGCGTGCGTGTTCTCCGCCACAGGTAGTAGAGCCCAGGTACGCCAATCACGAGCACGACGATCGACGTCCACTGCGCCTCGCGCAACCCAAGCGGTCCGGGCGTTTCGCTCGCTCGAAACTCGAAGAGGATCAACTGACTGACCGAGTACAGCCCGACGTACACGATGGCGAGCGCACCCGCGCGCGGATTGCGGCGGAGCAGCAGGTACAGGATCACGCCGATGAGGATCGTGCCGATTGCCTCGTACGCCGCGGCCGGCTGGTACGCGATGCACTGCGAGGGAGTGCAGAGACTGAATCCGGCCTGGAGGATCGCGTTCTTGTTCGCGTACGCGGTTGCCCACGGAAGGGTGCTCGCCGTGCCGAGGATGTCCCCGTTGATGATGTTGCCGATGCGGCCGATCGGCTGACCCACGACAGCGAACAGCACGCCGCCGTCAAGTGCGATCCAGGGGTTGTAGCCGTACCGCCACGCGCAGACGGCGAGCGTGATGAACCCGACGATGATCGCTCCGAAGAACGCCATGCCGCCCTGCCAGAAGGCGATGATGTTGATGGGGTGGAGCACGTAGTTCTGCCAGAGATTCGGCTGCTGAACCACGTAGTACAGGCGTCCGCCGAGCAGTCCGAAGACGATCGTCCAGACCGTGATCTTCTCGGCAATCACCTTGGGGATCCCCCGGCGCGTCGCGTACGGCAGCACGCCGAACTGGTACCCGACCAGAAACGCGATTGCGTACATGATTCCGTACCAGTGGATCGGCAGCGGGCCGAGATGCAGCACCGGATCGACGTTGATCGTGATGAACCCGAGCGGGCCGGGGCTATCGAGCACGACTGCCATGATGCGTGGTCTCGGCGGGCGGATGCACCTCGAGAACGCGATACCCGCCCCGAGATCGAATCCGAACGACCCGATGTCCCCGGCCGGCGAGCCATGCGGCGAGCGAGTCGGCGCCCAGGTGGCGCTGGACCACGAGCATCGCCGACCCGCCGGTCTCGAGCCGGTCGATCCAGTGGAGGAGGAGGTCGTGCAGCCCGGCCTTCCCCAGCCGTACCGGCGGATTCGAGTACACGGCCGCGAACCGCAGCGCCTCAGGGACCGCATCGGGCTCGGCGATCACAACGTTGGCTGCGCCAGCCCGCTCCGCGTTGCGCGCGCAGAGGTCGAGGGCCCGGCGGTTCACGTCGACCGCCCAGACCCTGGCATCGGGTTGCCGGAGCGCCATGGTGATCGCGATCGCCCCGTATCCACAGCCGACGTCGACCAGGTCGCCCACAGGCGGTGTCGGGGCGGTGCGCAGCAGGAGGTCGGTCCCGAAGTCGAGGTGTCCGTGCGCGAAGACCCCGCGATCGGTCTCGATCTCGAAGCTGCGATCGGGGAGGGTGACCTGGATCGTCCGCGGTCGCGAGGGGACCTTCGGGTCGGCCGTGAAGTAGTGGTCCTGGGTCACCGTCGCAGGGTAGTAGGCTGCGGCCGTGCGTACACCGGACGTCATCGTGGTCGGCCTGGGCGCGGCCGGCGCGGCGACCCTCTACCAGCTCGCGCGGCGGGGCACGGCGGCACTCGGCGTCGACAGTCACTCACCGCCGCACGTCTATGGGTCGACCCACGGGGACACCCGCATCACACGTGAGGCGATCGGCGAGGGAATGCAGTACACGCCGCTCGTCCGGCGCTCCCATGCGATCTGGCGTGAGCTCGAGGCGGACACCGGCCAGGACCTGCTCACGCAGTGCGGCGGACTCGTCATCGAGGCGCCCGGCGGCGGGGCTGCGGGCCATCACCGACACGATTTCCTTTCAGCGACGGTCGCCTCCGCGAACCACTACGGGATTCCTCACGAGCGCCTCGATGCGGCAGAGGTGACCGCTCGCTTTCCCCAGTTCACGTTGAACGGTGACGAGTTCGCGTACTACGAGCCCGGGGCGGGTTTCGTTCGCGCGGAGCGATGCGTCGATGCGCAGCTGACGGTCGCGGAACGGCTCGGCGCCGAGATCCGTCGGAACGAGCGCGTCCTTGCGATCGAGTTCGAACACCGGCGTGGTGCGCGTCCGCACCGATCGCGATGTGTACGAGGCTCCACGAGTTGTCCTGGCGGTCGGTCCCTGGATCCAGGACTTCGTCGACGAGCGGGAGCTCGTGCTCTTCAGGGTCTACCGGCAGGTGTTGAACTGGTTCACCCTGCGTCCCGACTTCATCGACCACAGCCCCAGCGTCATGCCGGTCTTCATCTGGGGGCTCAGCGCCGGCGACGCCTTCTACGGCTTTCCCGCAGTTGACGGCGCCCACAGCATCAAGGTCGCGACGGAGCAGCTCGATGTCGCGACCACCGCGGAGTCGGCATCGCTGGACGTCGAGGCGTCAGAGACGCGGTCGACCTACGACGAGCTGATCGGGCGGCGCCTTCCGGGGGTTTCCCCGAACTGCGAGCGTGCAGTCCGATGCCTCTACACGGTCACGCCGGATTCCAATTTCGTGGTCGATGAGCACCCCGACCTGCCCGGCGTTCTGCTCGTGTCCCCGTGCTCCGGGCACGGGTTCAAGCATTCCGCCGGGCTGGGCGAGGCGATCGCGCAGCTGGTGACCACCGGAACCTCGGACGTGGATCTCACGCCGTTCCAGATCGGTCGATTCGCGGAGTTTCGACCGGCCGGTTAGACGGGAGGCGGTGTCGGCGCGCTGACCCGGTTCGCGATCACGGCCGTGCCGTACGCGCAGATCTCGGTCCAGGTGCCGCCCATCTCCGACGTGTCGAAGCGCATGGCGACGACCGCATTCCCGCCCTTGGCCTGCGCCTCCTCGACCATCCGCTGGATGACCTCGTTTCGGCTGTTCGCCAGGTTGATGGTCATGCCCTTGAGCTCGCCACCCATGATGGACTTGAGTCCCGCACCGAACTGCGAGCCGATGTTTCGCGCCCGAACGGTGAGCCCGAAGACCTCACCGAGCACTTCGGTGATCTGGTAACCGGGGAGATCGTTGGCGGTGCTGATGAGCATTGCTGGTCCTCCGAGATGTGTCCGGGGCGTGGATGAAACGTGAGGTGTTCATACCCCACCGAGGGCAGTTTCAGGCTTGCGCGGGGGGACAAGCGGTTTCCACGTGCGGAGGGATGGACAACGCTCGAACCGCCGCTGTATCCTTGTCCTATGACAGTAGGTAAAGAGGTAAGCGAGCCGGGGACAGCCGGTTCGACGTCCCCGATCGAATTCCGCCTCGACCACGCCTCGGGCATCCCGACCTACCTGCAGCTGGTCCAGCAGGTCGAGTACGCACTGAGGATCGGGTACCTGAACACCGGCGACCAGCTGCCCAAGGTCAGGGACGTCGTCGCCTCGCTGGCGATCAACCCGAACACCGTGCTCAAGGCGTATCGCGAGCTCGAGATCAAGGGTCTTGCGGCCGGGCATCCCGGGCAGGGGACGTTCGTCAAGGCCTCACTCAGCCAGGCGACGCTGCCCGAGTTGACGCGTCTTCGCAGCTCGTTGCTCACCTGGCTCGCCACGGCCGACACCGTGGGACTGGACGAGGACGGGATCGTGGCGCTCTTCACCAGCGCCCTGCGCGACTTCCGCACACAGCGCGGCGCGGGCGACGACTCGGAGGGCGTGGCATGAACGTCCTCGAATCCAACGGCCTCGGCAAGCGCTACGGGAGCACCTGGGCGCTCCGCGACTGCAACCTCGCGATCCCGGACGGGCACGTGGTTGCCCTCGTCGGACCGAACGGCGCCGGCAAGACGACGCTGCTGAACCTGACGGTCGGCCTGGCGGCGCAGACCACCGGGAGCGTCACCGTCCTCGGCGGGATGTCCCCCGGATCGGCAGCGGCGCTGGACGGCATCGCGTTTGTCGCTCAGGACACCCCGCTGTACAGGAGCCACTCCGCGGCGGACATGCTGCATATGACCCATAACCTGAACCGCCGCTTCGACGAGCGCTACGCCAGGGCTCGGCTCGGCGAGCTGGGCATCGCGCTGGAGCGCAAGGCGGGCAGGATGTCCGGCGGTCAGCAGGCACAGCTAGCCCTGACCCTGGCGCTCGCCAGACATCCCCGGCTGCTGGTGCTCGATGAGCCGATGGCGATGCTCGACCCGCTCGCCCGTCATGACTTCATGGCCACGGTGATGACCGCGATGGCCGACGACGGCGTGTCGGTGCTGCTGTCGTCGCACGTGCTCGCAGAGCTCGAGCGCGTGGCCGACTACCTCGTCCTCATGTCGGATGGCAGCGTCCAGGTGGCCGGCGAGGTCGACGACCTGCTTGCCTCCCACCACCTGCTGACCGGCCCTGCCCGCGAAGAGAGCGCATACGCCACGCGGCTGAACGTCGTGTACGCGCGGCGCGGTGAGGCACAGGCACACCTGCTGGTGCGGACCAGCGGAATGACCGATCCGCTGCCGCCGGGCTGGGAGGCGCATCCCGTGAGCCTCGAGGAGCTGACGCTCGCGTACATGCGCGATCCTCGCGCCGCGTCGCTCCCCGGCCCAGAGCGCGCTGTGGTTTCTCAAACGGTGGAGACAGCGCATTGAGCGCGGCGACCCTGACTGTGCGAACAGGACACGACGCGAGCGTGCGTCCGCTGCCGTGGCGGCGGATGGTCTGGGTTACCTGGCGTCAGCACCGCCTCACCCTGGCCGGCGTCGTCGCGCTGCTTGGCGTGGCGGCGGTGTACCTCCTGGTCACTGGCCTGCAGATGCGCGGCGCGTATGCCGCGGTAACCGCGTGCCGTCCGGCAGGTTCGGCTCTCTGCGGGCAGGTTGCGACCGAGTTCCTCAGCACGTACGCGCCCGGCGTTGGATGGGTCCTCGGGCTGATGCAGGTGATCCCGGCGCTCATCGGGGCGTTTGCGGGTGCGCCCGTGCTGGCCCGGGAACTGGAGACGGGCACGTACCGCTACGCGTGGACTCAGGGGTTCGGGCGAGCGCGCTGGACTGTCGGCAAGCTCGTCCTGCTCGGAGTCTCGGTCACGGTCGTCACCGGAGCATTCAGCATGCTGGTCTCCTGGTACGTCCAGCCGATCTTCGGCGCCGGCGACAACAACGGCCCGCTCTCTCCCACCCTGTTCGACTTTCTCGGGGTTGCGCTCGGCGCATGGACGCTGACCGCGTTCGCGATCGGCGTCCTCGCCGGCTTTCTGATCCGTCGAGTCATCCCCGCGATATTCGCCGCCCTCGCCGCGTGGTCTGGGCTCGCCCTCGCGACCGGGGTATTCCTGCGCCAGCACTATGTCGCGCCTGTGGTCACCAGCAATCCCGACGTTCCCGCCCAGGCCTGGGTGATCTCGCAGGGTTGGTTCCGAGGTGGCAGTCCGGCGAGCCTGGACATGCTCAACGCCACGCTTGCGCGCGTCGACGTGCGAGCGGTGACGCCTGAACTGTTCCAACCCGGACCGGCGACGCCGGCCAATCTCGGCGATCCCGTGCAGTACCTCATCCATCACGGGTACACGCAATTGACCACCTACCAGCCGGCTGGCCGGTTCTGGCCGTTCCAATGGATCGAAGGCAGCTGGCTGCTCGCGCTCTCCCTGCTGGTGTTGGCCACCGCCGTCTGGCTGGTCCGCAGACGCGCGGCGTGAACCCCACGGACCAGGGCGCCAGCGTCAGCTGGAGTCCGGTTCGTTCGTGTCCTGCGGTCGCCGATCCTTGGGGTTCCGCGACCGATTGCGGAGGAACTCCCCGACATAGAGAGCACGCCCGCAGTCAAGGCACTTGAAGACCGGCCGGCCGGGTGGCGTCGGCCATCCTCCAGCCTGTGCGTCATCGCGCTGATGTCCGGTATGGCTCAGCGGAATCAATCGGCCTCCCCCACAGTGGCCGCAAAGGATCAACGGTGGAATCCTGCGACTTCGGCACGGCCTTTGTCTTGCTCGCACCTGAAGGTGCGAGCGACGGCAACCCCTCAGCGACGGGTCAGGCTGAGCCCTGCGCCACCGAAACGCGCTCGGACTCCGACCGCGCCGAGAACCAGGCAAGCGTCGCCGGCAACACGAACGGCACCAGGAGCAAGCGCAGCCAGTCCCAGAGCGTGTTTCCCTGGAACCCGGTCCATCCCCAACTGAGCCCGTAGCCGCCGACAACCACGACGACGAACACCACAAGCAACGACAGCCCGACGAGGCGCCACCGCCCCTCGAAACGCTTGTGCGTCGCGAACCAGAGCGGTAACGACGCCACGACCATCGGGAGAGCGAGTAGCTCCAGCCAGTCCCACAACGTGTTGCCCTGGAACCCGGTCCATTTCCAGTTCAACGCGTAGCCGCCGACCACGAGTACGGCAAACGCGACTGCGCAAGCGCCGAACACAACGTGCCACTCCATCTTCCAGCGGCGTCGCGTCCGATACCAGATGGGAAGTGTGGCGAGCACCACCGGCAGCACGATCACATGGAGGAGATCCCACAGCTGATCGCTCGGGGTGATGCCGGTCCACGACCACCCGAACTCGTAGCCGCCGACAAGCGCAATCGCCAGCGCCAGAACGCCGGCCGGCAGAACCCATCGAATCAGCGGCGACATCGACGGAGCCGGCGCGTCCGCGTTCTGACCACCTCGCGGCGAGACAACTTCCATACGGGAAATGATGCCCTGCCCCGGCTGCTTGTTGAGCTAGGGGGCCGGGATCGGCACCGCCGACTGGTCCGGCGATCGCAGCGTGGTGCGAGGAGACAGCAGCACGGCGGCAAGCGATGCGAAGACTGCCACAACGGCTGCGCTGAAGAAGACGTAGAGCCCGAAGTTCCAGTACGCAGGAGGAGTCAGCGAGTGACCGCCGGGCGGGACCGGTTGCGACGTTGCGTCCAGGCCGACCACGCGGCCGGCGGAGTTGACACCCTCGAAGATGCAGAGGCCTAGCGCGGTCACGGACAGGAGGAAGGCGGCGATCGCAGCCAGTCGCATCCGGGTCTTCACGTATGCGGCAGCCTCGATGCCCAGCGCAAGCACAACGCACAGGACGATCCAGCCATCGAGTCCCTGCATGAGGCTGAAGGTCGGCAACTGAAATGTCGACCCGGGGAGCGCTATGGGACAGAAGATGCACCCCTGTCGCACAAACGGCATGAACAGCGCAGCGAACATCACGCCGGCCGCAACCAGCACGACAAACGCCAGCGCTCGCAACACCTTCCGACGGTCAGCCACTCTCTCGCCAGTCTAAGCCTCCGTCAGACGGCGTGCCACCTCGTGCAGTGATCCCTTGACGACGAGTGTCGACGCGGCGTCGTGCCCGAGCGTGATCGACGTCGTGTCCTCACCGACCGGATCGAGACGAACAACGTCCACCGGGTTGACATACAACGGCTCGCCACCCTCGGCTCCCTCGCCGGGGCGATCGAAGAGCACGAGGCGAAGTCCGCTCGACGCCTGCGTCGCGGTGTACCGACTGGCGCCTCGGGGGTTCGCGGGCCCCGCAGGTGACATCGCTTCGACGATCGTGCCTTCACTGCGCACCGCCGCGATCTCGGCAGTGACATTTGCGAGGTTGGCTCCGAGGTCGTTGAGCACATGGGCGGCGACACCCTCGGCCTCGATGAGGATACCGAGAAGCATGTGCTCGGTCCCGACGAAATTAACACCCATCCGCCGCGCCTCACTGAACGAGAGGTCGATGACCTTCTTCACACGCGCCGTCGGAACGATCTGCTGGATGACGATGCGCTCGTTGGCCCCGAGTGTCGTGTCGATGATGCGGCGGACGTCCGCCACCTCAACGTTGAGCCGGTCCAGCACCACGGCCGCAACCGACTCGCCAACGCGAAAGAACGCGAGGAGGATGTGCTCGGTCCCGATGTAGCTGTGGTGACTGAGCTCGGCCTCCTCCTGCGCGAAGGTCAATACTCGTTTGCTCGTCTTGGTGAATCGCTCGAATGGATACACGCCACTATTGCCCGACGCGGCCGTCGATCCGCTCACGGATCAGGTCGGCGTGTCCGCAATGCCGCGCGTATTCCTCGATCATGTGGATAAGGATCTCGCGCAGCTGAATCGGTTTCCCGTCAGACAGACGGCCAGGCGTGGAGAGATCACCGGTGTCCGAGACAAACCGCTCGGCGTTTGCGACCTCGGCCTCCCAAGCAGCCCACGCCTGGGCGACCACGACGGGATCGCCCACCGCACCGGTCCACGCACCCTCGCGGTCATCGTCGAACGAGAACAAGCGCGGTGCATCCTCGCCCGCCATGACGCGCCGGAACCAGGAGCGTTCGACGTCCGCCATGTGCCGGACCAGTCCGAGCAATGACATCGTGGACGGCGGCACCGACCGGCGCGCCATCTGCGTAGCGTCGAGTTCCGCGCACTTCAGTCGCAGGGTCAATCGGTAGGCGCGCAGGTAATCGACGAGCGTCGCGCGCTCGTCAACCAGCTCGGCGCCGGTATCCCGAGGATCGTCATCCGGATCAGTCCACATGTCCGGACGCACCGTTGCCGCGGTCCAACGTTCGGGAACCGACTCGTCTGACCGATCTAACGAACTCATATCCCACCTCTGTTCTCGAGTATCAACGTGCCGGGAGCGGGGAGTCGAACGTCCGCCGCGCCCTTGGTGCCCAATGACCGACGCCGGAGTGCCCTTCGGCAGCATAAGTGGTGCCCTCTGGCCCTGTTCGTCGTTGCGGAAAAGGCGAAGACTTCGATCAGACCGACTGTGATAGGGAGGTGCGGCTGTGGCGACCTTGATGAAACCTCGGGTGATCAAGGGTGGGGCGGATACACGTGTGATGCAACCCCGAAGCCACAACCACCGTCATGGGTTGATCGCCATCTTGCCCTTGGCCCTACTTCTGGCCGCTTGTGGTGCGGGCGCATCGCCGAGTTCGCCTGCCCGCTCCACCCCAACTCCCACTCCTGTCCCAACGCCCAGCGTGCCTGCGACCACTCCCACGCCCAGTCCCACCCCCTCGGCATCTGTCGTTGCGAATCCACTCGCGGTGATCGGATCCCAAAACGCCGATATCGGGCCGTACACGCTCGGATTGGTGAACGCCCAGGGGATCGAGGTAGCAGCGGTGACTGCGAACGCCCCTTCCGATTACTACTCAACTGGTGATCCGAACATCACCAGTACTTCCGACAGCCGCCTCTATTACGAAGATGGGAACACCAACATCGACTATCTGACCTCGACCGGACAGCACGGGGTCGCTTTCACCGTCAGCAGACCCAACGGAGCGGTGGTTGCGTTTGCGGTGAGCCCCGACGATTCCAGAGTGGCGGTGGCGGTGCTCACCAACTTCAACGGAGATCCGCCCTACACCTCCCACATGTACCTGATGGCCATGGGCGGGGGGATCCAGCAAACCCTCTTCGATGGGAATAGCAAAAGCGGCACGGCTCCCTTGACCTGGCCGGTGGGCTGGGATGGCGACAATCTGGTGGTGGCCCAGTCTCTCCAGGCCTACTTTTCCGGCTATCACCCCGGGACAGGTCCTTGCTCAACTTGGTTGGGTTCCCCCTCGCCAGCAGTGTTTTGTGCGTCACAGCTGCGCGTGTTCAACCCAGTCGATCGGACATTCGGTTCCCCGCTGTGTCCGTTTGATACGGAGTCAATGGACGGAAGCCCGACCGCAGCCGGAATAGCCTGTTCAGGCAACGGCAAGCCCTGGGAGGTCACTCCCCCGGAATTGACAGCAGTTTCCTGGGCTGGGGTGATCACATCCTTTGGTTCGGACATCCCTCCAAACGGTGGGTGCATGCTCTCGCCCCACGGAGCCGTCATCGCGTGTCCTTCCGACCTTGTCGAGGACGCAACCGGGCAGCACAACGATCCAGCCCAAGCCTTCCGCGCCGGCGGGGTGGTCCAGAAGATCCCCAATCCTCTCGACTTCCAACTCATGGGTTGGTTGGATGGGAATGACGTCGTGGTCACCACGGGTGGCAGCATTGCCCGGGGTGGCGAATTTGGTGGGCTGGCGGTGGAAAACATCGTGACCGGCAAGAGGATCCCCGTTTCGCTGGCGACAAGTCCCAATCCCTCCAGTGTCCAGTGGCAGTTCTTAGGCGTGATACCGGGAGCGCTCTGAGCTCCAAGCCCCTCAACGGACTGGTAGCGAATCGGGGCGATTGACAACGTCGGGCGGTGCTCGCGCGTGATCGCTTGCGCTCGTTGCTCGCCCCACAAATCGCGGGACCTTTGGCGGCACAAGAGGTGGCTTCCGGCTCTGTTCGCAGTGGTGGACAAGGCGAACACTGCTATCAGGAGGTGCCTGATGTGACGATCTCGTTGAACCCCCCGGTGATCGGTGGCGTTGATGCAGGTGAGATGGGACCCCGAAGCCACAACCACCGTCATGGGTTGATCGCCACCTTGCCCTTAGCCTTACTTCTGGCCGCGTGTGGTGCCGGCGCATCGCCAAGCTCCGCTTCGCACTCCACCCCGACCCCGACTCCGAGCCCAACCCTGGTCCCGACCCCCAGCCCGACAGCGGTTCCCACCCCAGCTCCCGAACCTCCTTTGGCTCTGTTCTACGCGGGCAACGGCGCGATGGAAGTGGTGAACGCCCAAGGGGTGGAGCAGTGGGGTTTGACCAACGCCCAAGAGGGGCAGTTGTTTGGCCTCACCGCTGCACAAGCCGGCAAATACAACTTCGGACCCCAAAGTGGCAATTCCAACGTCTTCTTCTCGTATCAAGCCTCACCCACCAGTGTCATCAAAGTGGCCGTCATCTCACGAAGCGGCAAGCTGCTTGGTGTGGGGACTGCTCCTGCTCTCTCCAGCCCCGGAGACGCCAGCTATTCCTGGGCATTTGTCGTCTCGCCCACTGGGACCGAGTGGGCGTGGCCCGTCGATCAGACCCCCAACTCAGCGGGCCAGCACCACGGAGTCGTTGAAGTTGGTGGCCTCGGGGAAGCGAATCGAATTGTCTACCGCTGGGTCGCGCCGGTCGGATTTACCGAACTCTTGAGCGGTTGGACCAATAGCGGCATCATCATGCAGCGGACCCCTGAAGGGGGCCCCTTTCCTTGCGGCGGCTACGAGAGCGCTGACTTCGCGTGGTTTGCGATCAACCCCACCACTGGAACGCTGCACGAACTCTTTACCGGTAATGACCAATATATAGACGCCAGCAGCGGCGTGACCGTCGCCGGCCTCCTAAGCGATGCCCACACCGTCCTCATAGATGGAGTGAGTTACTCGGAGAGTAAATCGATTGTCGGGGGCGCCTTCATCAGCCCCGATGGAGCCCACGTTGCCGTCGGCCGCGAAAGTTTCAATCCCTGTGGGGGCGGCCAGGTTCCCCAAAGCTCCATCGCGATGGTGACCGTGGCCAACCACAGCCATGTCGATCTCCAAAACCTGGGAATTGCAGGCTGGTGGGATAACAACGACATCGTCGTATCCACCAATGCGAGCTTGTGGATCTACACCTTGCAGGGCAAGGCAGTAAGCGAAATCCTTCCTGCAACCAACTCGTGGCTCTTTGATAGTCAGATCCTTACCGGGTAGCGTTGCAGCGGTAAGGCCACAAAGGTGTGCCGGGAGAGGGAGTCGAACCCTGTCCAAGCGGCGCAAGGACTGAACTCAGACCGGCGATTTGTATTCAGATTACCCGCCACGAGGTGCCATGACCCGCCCCCGGAATCGATCTGTAAGGGGCAAATAAGGGGCAGCGCGGTTGCGACCCCGACCCGACCGGTGCGAACATCTGGTCGATGGAGGGCGTGCACGTGTCCCGGTACCCCGGCGCCGGGTCGGAGTGGCCTCGGATGCGCCTCGTGTGGCGCCGTGCCCGTGGTGGCGTCTGCACGTCGCGACGGGGCCTTCCGCGACGTGGTTCTGTGTGCCGACTGTGAGGCACGAGTCCGGGCGGGCGACGAGGGAGTCGCGGCAGTGGTTCCGACGCGATGAACACCGACCTCACTAACGCGACAATCGCCCTGGTCATCGTGACCGGGTGCCTTGTTGTCGTCGCCGTCGCCGCGCTTGTGGTCAACGTCGTGCAGGCGGTCGGCAGCGGCAAGGCAGTCAAAGCGGCGACGGCGGCGACTGTCGCGGCAACGCGACAGGCTGAGGCGTCCGAGAAACTCGCCGCCGCGAGTGCGCGTCAAGCCGAGGCGACGGAGAAACTAGTGGAAGAACAGCAACGCACGCGCGGTATCGAGTGGCAGCCGTTGTTGAATAACGAGGGGAAAGGGACGATCTGGAACACCGGACGCGGTCACGCATATCGCACCGTCCTGGTCGTGCAGGCGATACACGGCCTAGCGGTCTCCCGTCCGCCCTTCCTTGTCGGAGCGCAGAGTCACAACACGATCCCGCCTCTCGTAGGAGTCGAGGACCCAGGGGGCGTGATCCCGGATGACGCGGACTGGGGCATCTTCTGCCTGGATCAGTTCGGCAACAGGTACCGGTTTCTCGACCGAGGGCAGCCGCCCGATGCTTACGAAAGCGAGGACTCATGGTCGGTCGTACGGTGGGATGTTGTGTGGAGCCTCTCCGACCCAAAGACCATCTGATGGTCGGACGATTCCTAGCATACGTAAGGCGCGGCGGTGTGCGGTTGCTCGCCATCGCACTCATCATCGGCGCGGTCATCACCGTCGCGGCACTCCCCGTCGCGGTTCATTACGGCGCGCAGCACAACCACTGGACCGCAATCGCGGCGGTCAGTGGAGTGGGTGCGCTAGCCTTTGCGTTCACCGCGACGTTCGTTGCCGTGATCGCGTATGACGGGTCAACGCAAAGACCGGTGCTGGGTATCGGAGTCGAGCCATCGTCGGCGCGGTATCAGGGCGGCTATTATCGTTTCCAGTTGAGTGTTGTCCTGAGCAACAGAGGTACGGTTGCGGCCCGATTCATCGCTGTCCGTGTGACCATCGACGGTGCAGTATTCGAGCAGGCAAGCGTTGAGTGGCGGATACTCGCGGACCGAGTTGCGCAGTGGGACGGTGGGGCAGACGCCATCATTCACCCGGGATGGAACGCAACCATCAAACCCCTATTCGCGGCGATCAATCCGCCACTGAAAGCTGAGCACTTCACGGTGCGAGTTGAGGTTGTCGCCGACCGCGCGGGCACCGTGTCAGTGCCACCTGAGACCGTCGATATCATCCGGTCGTGACCCGCCCGCGCAGTTAGCGGAACGACTCCGCGATCCGCTGCACCATCTCGCGTTCGACGACTCGCCCTTCGAGGATTAGCGCCGCCGCACCGGAGTCCTGCGACCACGGCTCGCCTCTACGCCCACGTGACCGACCTCTCGACTGACGCCCTCGCCGACGCGATCGACGCCCGTTACGGGCCGCGTCTGCGCGTCCTTCCGCCGATCCGTAAGGGGCAACTAAGGGGCAGCGATTCCGAAATCCCCTACCCCGTAACGGATTCCGACTGCCGGGAGAGGGAGTTCGAACCCTCACGAGGTAACCCTCGGCGGTTTTTGAGACCGCTGCGTCTACCATTCCGCCACCCCGGCCAGAACCACAGCGTACCGGCTCCCCGGATCTTCCGGGGTGATGGCAATTCCGCCACACCGGGAACCTGAAGCGCACCCCGCGCGTACTCTCAAGTGCATGGACGACGAGGCGCTCCTCGAGCGGGCACGCCGCGGGGACCGCGACGCCTTTGCAGCAATTGTCACCCGTCACCAGGACGAGCTATACACGATGGCCCTCAGGATCACCGGCACCCCGTCGGATGCCGCCGACGTCGTCCAGGAGACATTCCTTCGCGCCTATGTGAGGATCCCCGTGCTTCGCGGTCAGACCATCCGCGCCTGGCTCTTCCGCGTCGCCATCAACTGCAGTCACGACGTGCAGCGCCGGACCGTCCGCCGCCCTGCGGATCCGCTCGAGGACGAGCGCGGCAACATCGTCGAGCTCCCTGACCCGGCGCTCGGCCCGGAGGCCACGGCACTGGCGCGCGAGCGCGTCGCCGCAGTCCGCGAGGCGCTGCTGGGGCTGCAGCCCGATTTCCGGGCGGTCGTCGTCCTCAGGGATGTCAACGAGCTCAGCTACGAGGAGATGTCGGCGGCGCTTCGCGTCCCCATCGGCACCGTGAAGTCCCGGCTCAACCGCGCCCGCTCGATGCTCGCCAAAGCGCTCCGCGGCACCGCGGCATTCCCGGGATTCGCCGAGGAGAACGCGTGACCCAGCGACGCCACGTCGACGATCTCTTCACGGCAGCGCTCGACGACGAGCTGTCGCCGATCGACGACGCACGCTTCTACGCTCACATCCAATCATGCAAGGACTGCGCGGCGGCCTACGCCGAGTTCACGGCGACGGTCGAGGCCCTTCGGGAACTGCCCAAGGCTCGTATGGCGCGCGTCGTGCACCTGCCGTCGACGCCGCCCGTCGCCGAGGAAGCCGCGCGCCGGCGCATCAGCATCGGCTGGCTCAATCCGGGCGGCCTGCTTCGCCGGTTCCCGGCCACCGCACTCGCTGGAGCTGCGGCCGTCGTGCTGATCGTCGTTGCCCTCGCGCACGGCGGCGGGAACACCAGCACGATCATCGGCCAGCCCGCGGCCGGCAGCGACAACGGTGGCGCCGGAGCTCCCGCGATCGCGCCGGGAACGACGACGCAGGAGGCTGCCTGCGCGTCGCAGGTGACCGCCGTCACCGGGTCGTCGCCTCCGGCGAATTTCAGCGATCCCCAGGTGGTCTCGGCGCCCAGCCTGCCGGGTGCGCGCCTCGTCCTGTCGGCGTCTGCTCTTTCGGTCACTGCCGGCCAGAACGTCGGCCTCTATGCGCAGTTCTCGCTTCCCCAGGTCTCTGCCGGCGTGCCCGGCAGCACGAGCCTCACCACGGCGACCCGATCGCTGCGGCCATGCGTGACGGTCACGGTCGGCAATTCCGCCACGCAGCTCGGTGTGACCGCTGTTCCCGGGAACTATGGGAGCAACACGGGCGCCGGGTATGAGCCGACGCCCATGTCACCCACACCGGGCGGGCCGCCGCCCGGATCGTCAGGATCGGCACCGCTCTTCGTGTTCACCGTCCCGGCCGGGACAGCGCCGGGCACCGTCCTCCACGTGGTCGCGTCGGTGCCCGCCGGCTACGAGAGCATCGGCAGCCCGGCCCTGACCGCCACGCTCACGATCACCACGCGCTAGCTCCCGCGCCGTCAGGGCCGTCCAACCTGACTAGACTTAACGGCAATGCATCGCCGCTTGGCGTGCCTCGCAGTGGCGCTGCTGGTCTCTGGCTGCAGCTTCCCGGGGTTCAGCCCACCACCCAACTACCAGTACGTTGTGATCACGGCGGGCGGTGTCGGGCTGCACACCGGCGACTCGAACGTTCCTCCGAACCTCGACCTCAAGCTGCACGCCACCGGCGCGCCCCTGCAGTCGAGTGACGTGACCGCGACCCTCGACGGCGGCAAGCTGGCGCTCGCTAAGGCCGGGTCCGACCTGGTCGCCACCGTCAAACCGCTGCTGGCGCTCAGCTCCACGCATCGTCTCGCCGTCGCCGTTGCGGGGATGAAGACCCAGTACATCACCTTTTCGGTCATCCCGCCGACCGCGGCGATGCTCGCGGCGCACATCGACCCCGTGAGCGGTCTCGTGGTCGATGCGGTCTTCGCCGACGCCCCTGACCAGACGGCGATTGCCACAGCGCTTCCCGGCGCGACCGTGACCTGGGTCGACGGAGACCACGCGCGGTTCACCTGGCGGGGCAAGACGCCCCCGTCGATCTCGCTGGCGGCGACGATCCCGACGGCCGGCGATGCACATCTCGACCCCGGCATCACCCTCTCGCTCGTCGGCATCCCGCGCAACGCCATCCGCCGGGTGACCGTCCCACCGGCGCCGAGCGTCAAGGGAATCGCGGTCGATGCCTTCGTCATCAACACGGCCCTGTCGAACAGCTCGTTCGCGTTCCACCTCGGTGCGGTCGCGGAGATGAGCCCGACCGGCTGGCAGGCGCAGGCCGACGGTACCGTCCTCGGGACCCCCGACCAGGCCGCGGTCAACCGCGCCGCGGCGGCTGGAATTCCGATCTGGCCCTCGCTCACCAACAACCCGGACCCGAAGGCGACCGATCAGCTCCTGACCAACCCCAAGGCGGTCAACGTGCTCATCAACGAGATGCTCGCCGCCGTCAAGTTCGAGGGCTACAAGGGCATCAACGTCGATTTCGAAGGAATGCTCGCCGCCGACAAGGACCCCTTCACCGCCTTCGTGCAGCAGCTGGCGACGGCGCTGCACGCCCACAACGCGAAGCTCATCGTCGACATCGTCCCGCATGACTTCGCGGGCACCAACGCCTACTCCGCCGCCTACGACGTCGCAGCGATCGGCAAGGCGGCCGACCTCGTCGACCTCATGGCCTACGACGAGCACGGCGACGGCGGCACGCCCGGACCCGTGGCCGGCCTTGACTGGGACACCTCGATCCTGGAGGCGACCCTGCCCGACCTCGTTCCGTCGCACGTCCTCCTCGGCGTTCCCCTCTACGGGCGCGAATGGGGGAGCATCGGCGGCGCGTCCGCCTACGGGAACGTCCTCTACAACGCGCTCCATATGCCCGGCGCTCGCGTGGATTACGACTTCCAGACGCAGACGCCGTTCATCGTCTCCCCGAACGGGTCGCTGACGAGCTACTTCGACGACGCCGATAGCCTGGCGCGAAAGATCGCGCTGGTCCACACCTATGGCCTTGCGGGGATCGCCGCCTGGCGCCTCGGGTTCGAGGATCCCCAGTTCTGGTCGCTGTTCAGCGGGTAGGTCAGCTCTCGGAGGCGCCGGTGCCCAGGTCGGGGAGGTTGAGCGTGTTGACCCAGTCCCGGATCTTTGCCAGCCGTTCCTCGCTCTCCGGGTCGGCGGGCAGGAGGTCGCCGTCCTTGTCGGCCTCGGGCAAGACGCCCGCCTTGTCCAGCACCTCGTCGGCGACAAAGATGCCGGCGCCGACCCGCACCGCGACCGCGATCGCATCGGACGGGCGTGAGTCGATCTCCAGGCGGCGTCCGTCTACCTGGGCAAGGATCCGCGCGTAGAACACCTCGTTGCTCAGCGACGTCACCACGATTCGCTCGACGGTCACCTCGACGGCGCTCAGGAGATTGGCGAGGAGGTCGTGTGTGATGGGCCGTTCCGGGGTGATCCCGGTGATCTTCAACGCGATCGCGTTGGCCTCGTTGATGCCGATCCAGATGGGGAGGTAGCGATCCGCCGTCTTCTCCTTGAGGATGACGACGTGCTGCCCCGTCGGCATGTGCACCCTGATGCTATCGACGGTCATCTCAACCAGGTCTGCCATCGCCCGATCATAACCCCGAAGGTGAGCAACCGAGGCCATACCGGTCGCGCCGCTACCATGGTCCGCTGTGGCACGCGAGACCCTGTTGCTGGTGGACGGTCACAACCTCGTGTACCGCGCGTTCTTCGCGATGCCCGCGTTGAGCAACAGCCGGGGCGAGATGACCAACGCCGCATACGGCTTCACCTCGATGCTCTTCAAGGCGCTCAACGACACCACGCCGACGTATGCGATCGCGGCCTTCGACCCTCCCGGTCCCACGTTCCGGCACGAGAAGTTCGCCGACTACAAGGCGACGCGGTCGCGCGCACCCGACGAGCTGCGCAAGCAGTTTCCCTGGGCACGCGAGGTCGTCGAGGTCCTCGGCATTCCCGATCCTGGAGATCCCGGGATTTGAGGCCGACGATGTCATCGGAACGCTGGCACAGAAAGGAGAAGCCGCCGGAACTCGACGTCATCATCCTGACCGGCGACCTGGACGCGCTGCAGCTTGTCACCGAGCACGTGCGAGTCTTCGCGAGCCGCCGCGGCATCTCCGACACCATCATCTACGACCTCGACAAGGTGCGCGAACGCTACGGTTTCGAGCCGCCGCTGGTCGTCGATTTCAAGGCGCTGCAAGGCGATACGAGCGACAACATCCCGGGGGTTCCCGGCATCGGCGAGAAGACGGCGATGTCGCTGGTGCAACAGTACGGACCGCTCGAGAAGGTGCTCGAGGCGGTGCCGACCATGCCACCCGGCCGCGTGCGGCGCGCGCTCGAGGAGCACGTGGGGCAGGCGGTGCTCAGCAAGTGGACCGCAACCATCGTCGTGGATGTCGACGTCGACCTCGACCTCGACGCCGCCCGACTCTTCCACTACGACGAGGACGAGGTGCGCGAGCTGTTCGACCGGCTCGAATTCCGAACACTGCTCACACGACTCCCCGGCAAGACCGTCGACGATGATGCGCCGCCGGCGCCCTTCCTGGCCGCAGCGGACGTGGTCCCCGTGGGGGATCTGCAGGCACCGACAACCGAGGTGATCACGGTGCTCGACGCGCATGAGGCGGCGGACGCCGTGGAGCGTCTTCGCGCCGCCGGGTCCTTCGCGTTGCGGACGGTGGTGGAGGGCAACCCGCGCACCGGCGACCTGATCGGCGTCGCGCTTTCCCCGACCGGCGGGGACATCGCCTACTACGTGCCGATGTGGCACGCGAGCCTTGTCGAGCGCAACGCAGACCCGGCGGCCGTGTCGGCGGTGGAGGAGCTGCTCGCCGACGCCACGCTGCCCAAGCGGGGCTACGACCTCAAGCGCGAGGTGCTCGCCTGGCGGCGGCGCGGCATCACGATCGCGGGCCTCAGGTTCGACGCGCTCCTCGCCGCGTACCTGACCAACTCGAGGCTCAAGGTGCCGGCCCTCCCCGTCCTTGCGCACGACCTCTGCGCGCTCCAGGTCGAGCCCGAGGAGTCGCTGCTCGGCTCCGGTCGAGCCAAGCGCGGTGTCGCCGACATTCCCATCGACGAGGCGGCGGCGTATTACGGCGCGTGGATCGGGCTGCTCGATCCGGTCGGCGCTGTGCTCGTCAAGGATATGGAGCGCGCCAACGTGACCCGACTCCATGACGAGATGGAGCTCCCCCTGGTGCCGATCCTCGCCGCCATGGAGGTCGACGGTGTCGCCGTCGACTGCGATCTGCTCGGTTCGATCAGCGCGGAGATGCACACGCGCATCACGGAGATCGAGAGCGAGCTGCAGGACACGGCCGGCTACACGTTCAACCCGGGCAGCACACAGCAGCTGGCGCGATTCCTCTACGACGACCTCGGCCTGGCCAGCGGGCGCAAGACGAAGACCGGTCGAAGCACCGATGCGGACAGCCTCGAGGCGCTGCGTGGCGAGCACCCCGTCGTCGAGCTCATCCTCGAATGGCGCCAGCTCACGAAGCTGAAGAGCACCTACGTTGACGCGCTCCCGTTGCTGTGCAGCGCCGACTCGCGCGTGCACACCTCGTTCAACCAGGCGGTCGCCACCACCGGGCGACTCTCCGTCGTCGGATCCGAACCTGCAGAACATCCCCGTGCGAACCCGGTGGGGACAGCGAATCCGCCGTGCATTCCATGCGGACACCGGACAGCGCCTGGTGAGCGCCGACTACTCGCAGGTGGAGTTGCGCGTGCTCGCGCACGTCACCGGTGAGCCGGAGCTCATCGCCGCGTTCCAGCGCGGTGAGGACATCCACCGCCGCACCGCCGCGGAGGTCTACTCGGTCGCGCCGGAGGACGTCACGCCGGACATGCGCCGCATCGCCAAGGTCGTCAACTTCGGTGTCGTGTACGGCTTGAGCGACTTCGGTCTCGCCCGCGACACCGGCATGAGCCGCGAGGATGCCCACACCTTCATCGATGCGTACTTCCACAACTTCCCCGGGGTCACCAGCTACCTCGAGCAGGTGCGCAACCACGCCCGCGAGTACGGCTGGGTCGAGACCTTCATCGGACGGCGCCGCTACATCGCCGACATCCGCGCCGCGAACCGCCAGCTGCGCTTCGCGGCGGAGCGCATGGCGGTGAACATGCCGATCCAGGGTGGGGCTGCGGACATCATGAAACAGGCGATGATCCTCGTCGACGCAGCGCTCCGCGAGGCTGGCCTGCGCAGCCGCATGCTCCTGCAGGTGCACGACGAGCTCCTGCTCGAAGCCCCGGTGGGGGAGATCGACGTGCTGGTCCCGCTGCTCCGCGAACGGATGGGCGCCGCCGAGGCGCTGAAGGTGCCGCTGGAAGTTGACGTCAAGATCGGCGACAACTGGGGGGACATGACGCCCGTAGCGAGGAGCTGACGTGCCCGAGCTTCCCGAGGTTGAGACGGTTGCGGAGGGCTTGCGAGGCGCGGTCAGCGGGCGGCGCATCGACGATGTCACGGTCGCGCGCCCGGACATCGTTCGCTATCCCGACGGCGCGATGCTTCCGGCGCTGCTCATCGGCCAGCGCTTCGGCAACGTGGAGCGGCATGGAAAATACCTGCTCCTGGGCCTCGACTCCGGTGACGACCTGATGGTCCACCTCGGCATGACCGGTCACCTCCTCGTCGTCGACGCCGACGCCCCGGTCCCGAAGCACACGCACATTCGCGCGGTGCTCGACGATGGCCGCGAGCTTCGCTTCGACGATGCGCGGCGCTTCGGCCGAGTCGCCTACGGCTCGCGGCAGGCGCTCGCCGATGCGCGCGTGATGCCGCGACTCGGCGTCGAACCGCTGTCGGACGCCTTCACGCAGGAGCGCCTCGACGCTGTGCTGCGCAAGACCACACGAACGGTCAAGGCGGCGCTGCTCGATCAGCGAGGCGTTGCGGGGCTCGGCAACATCTACATCGACGAGGCGTGTTTCATGGCCGGCGTCCGTCCCACTCGCCGCTGCCATCGACTCACGCGCAAGGAGCGCGCGGCCCTGCTCGACGCGATCCGCCGCGTGCTCACGGCCGCGGTGGCCAATCGCGGGAGCAGCGTCGACGACTATCGCGACGTGTGGAACGCGCGCGGCAGCAACCAGGAGCGCCTCCAGGTCTACGGCCGCGGCGGGCAGCCGTGCTTCGTCTGCGGCGCGCCGCTCCGTCGCACGCAGAACGCGGGCCGCACGACGGTGTACTGCGCGAACTGCCAGCGATGATGCGGGTCACGATGGTCAGCTACGACGACGACCCGCCGCTCGGCGGTCAGGGTGTCGTCGTGCACGGCATGCGCGAAGCCCTGGTCCGCCACGGGATGTCCGTGCACACGATCTCGGGGCGCGGCGAGCACGCCATCCCGATCTCGCGGCGCACGGGTCGCCCCCCGCTCGATCTCTCGTTGCAGATCAACAGGTATCCGCAGATCCTCACCCGCGCCGCGCCGGACGTGCTGCATGCTCACGGCGGCCCGGGTGGCGTGCTCATCTGGAAGCGCACCAAGGTGCCGCTCATCTACACCGCGCATCACACGTACCGGCAGGCGCACGCCCGCGGCTCGGTGAAGCGGACGCTGTCGGGCGTCGAGGCGCGCTCCTACCGGCAGGCCGCGATGGTGCTCCCCGTGTCGCGCTCCACCGCGAATGCGCTGCTCGAGCTCGGCGTACCCGCGTCACGGATCGAGGTGCTGCCCAACGGGGTGGATCCCGTCGACCTGCCCGGCGTCGAGCACGAGGACGGCCGGGTGCTCTTCGTGAGCCGCCTCGAACGCGAGAAGGGAGTGCTCGAGGCGATCTCGGTGCTCCAGTCGCTGACGCGCTCCGCCAACGGGGTGCGAGGCGTCATCGTCGGGGCGGGCAGTCTCGAGGCCGAGGTGCGCGAGGCGGCGGCGGAGAGCCTCGGTCGCATCCAGTACCTGGGCAGCCTGGATCGCGACGCGTTGAACCACGAGTACGCGCGAGCCGCGGTCGTGATCATGCCGTCGCGATTCGAGGGACTGGGCATGGTGGCGCTCGAGGCCCAGGCTGCAGGCACACCGGTGGTGGGGTACGACGTGGACGGTCTGCGTGACGCGGTCGGGGAGGGCGGGGTGCTCGTCCCGCCGGGCAACGTCGCGGCGATGCGCGGTGCGGTGGCGGCGCTCCTCGGCGACCACGACCGGCGCATCGAGGCGGGGAGTCGCGGGCGCCAGGCCGTGCTCGCCCAGCATTCCTGGGACACGATCGCCGTACGCCTCGAGGAGATCTACGCGGCCGCCGTCGCCGCCTGAAGGTCGCGGAGCGCGCCTCGCTAGACTGAGGACATGCCTGCGCTGGAACTGCTTGCGCCCTTCGAGCCCGCGGGTGATCAGCCTGCCGCGATCGAGGCGCTCAACCGGGGGCTGACCGAGGGGCAGCGTGAGCAGATCCTGCTCGGCGTGACCGGTTCGGGCAAGACCTTCACGATCGCCAACGTCATCGCGAAGCAGCAGCGGCCGACCCTCGTGCTCTCGCCGAACAAGACGCTCGCGGCGCAACTTTGGGCCGAGTTCCGTGAGTTCTTCCCGAACAACGCGGTCGAGTACTTCGTCTCGTACTACGATTTCTACCAGCCCGAGGCGTACATCCCTCGCACCGACACGTACATCGAGAAGGACTCGTCGCGCAACGACGAGATCGACCGGCTCCGCAACAGCGCGACGCGCGCGCTGCTGACGCGCCGCGACGTGGTCGTTGTGGCCTCGATCTCCTGCATCTACGGCATCGGCTCGCCGGAGAACTACCTCGGTGAGTTCGATCACCGTCAAGCGGGGGGAGTCGTGGCGCCGCGACATCCTCCTGCGCAAGCTCTCCGACCTGCAGTACGCGCGCAACGACATGGACTTCGGGCGCACACGCTTCCGGGTCCGGGGCGACGTGGTGGATGTCCAGCCCGCATACGAGGAGATCGCGACGCGCGTGGAGTTCATGGGCGACACCATCGAGTCGATCAAGGACTTCGATCCGCTGACCGGCGAAATCCTCACGATGCGTGAGGAGCTCACGGTCTTTCCCGCGACTCACTACGTGACGCCGCAGGAGCAGATGAACCGCGCCCTCGTGGACATCGAGGCGGAGCTCGAGGAGCGCGTGAAGAGCCTCGAGACGCGCGGGCGGCTGCTCGAGGCGCAGCGTCTCCGCCAGCGCACCAACTTCGACATGGAGATGATGCGCGAGACCGGCACGTGCGCCGGCATCGAGAACTACTCGCGTCACCTCAGCAATCGATCGGAAGGCCAGCGGCCGCACTGCCTGCTCGATTTCCTCCCCGAGGACGCGCTGCTCATCGTCGACGAGTCCCACGTCGCGGTGCCGCAGATCGACGGCATGAACAAGGGGGATCGCGCTCGCAAGATTCCCCTTGTGGAATATGGGTTTCGGCTGCCGTCCGCGCTCGACAACCGCCCCCTGACCTTCGCCGAGTGGGACTCGATGATCGGCCAGATCATCTACGTCAGCGCGACGCCCGGTCCGTACGAGGAGGGCCGCGCCACGCAGGTCGTGGAGCAGATCATCCGACCGACCGGCCTCGTCGATCCGACGATCGAGGTGAAGGAGTCACACGGTCAGATCGACGACCTCATCGCGCAGTTGCGCCGGCGCATCGAACGCCACGAGCGCTGTCTCATCACCACCCTCACAAAGAAGATGGCCGAGGATCTCACCGACTATCTGCGCGAGGCGGGCATCAAGGTTCGCTACCTGCACAGCGACATCGACACGCTCGAGCGAGTCGAGATCATCCGCGATCTCCGCCTCGGTGTCTTCGACGTGCTCGTGGGGATCAACCTGCTGCGCGAGGGCCTCGACCTCCCCGAGGTGTCGTTCATCGGCATCCTCGACGCGGACAAGGAGGGCTACCTGCGCGGCTACCGCTCGCTGATCCAGACGGTCGGGCGCGCGGCCCGCAACGTCTTCGGGCACGTGGTCATGTACGGCGACCGGACCTCGGATGCGATGGAGCGGGCGATCGCCGAGACCGACCGCCGCCGCGCCATCCAGGTCGCCCACAACATCGAGCACGGCATCACGCCGCTCTCGATCGTCAAGGCCGTCTACCAGATGGAGTCGCATCGCGATCAGCAGTCGCTGCGAGCTGCGGCGTTCCAGGAGGCGTCCGGGCTGCCGCCCGACGAGGTGCTCCGCCTCGCCAAGGACGTCGAGAAGGAGATGCTGCGGGCCGCCCGCGACCTCGAGTTCGAGCGCGCCGCCGAGCTGCGCGACCGTCTCGTCGAGCTACGACGCCGCCTCGAGGGCAAGGACGAGCCCGAGCCCGTCGGCGCGCAGAGCCCGAGAGGCAGGTACCGCCCGCGCTCGAGGTGAGCCGGCTCGTCAGAGGTTCGAGCGCGCTCGAGCGATGCTCGCCGCACTTTCCCCGACGGGGAGGAACAGGTCGATCTCGTCGTGGCGTCGGTAGAACTCGATGTACGGTCGCGCGCGATCAGGAACTGCGAGAGCCGTGAGGGATTCGAACGTCGGTCCGATGCTGTCGTAGATGGCCGGAGGCTCACCCCGCAGCTGAGCGCGCAGGTATCGACCGGCAGGCAGTGATCCGACTTCGAACCCCTGCGCCTTCGGGTCATCACCCTCCTTGATCTGGGCGCAGACGTGGTACTCGTTCGGCTCCGCATAGAACGCACCGTAGAACTTGCGACCGCGAAGCCCGACCTGCGCTTCGAACCGTGCCCAGAGCGGACGGAACACCTCGATGTCATCGGCGCAGCGCAGGAACATCACCTCCACGGCGGGGCGCTCAACGACGGTGCTCACTTGACCGATCGTACATCTGTTCGGTAGGATTCGTCGTCCATGGTCACCGAACTCCGACGCGCTGCCCCCCGCGTCCAGTTCGTGTGCTCGGCGTGTGGCGCTGAAGCCCCGAAGTGGCAGGGACGCTGCCCCTCGTGTGAGGCGTGGAACAGCCTGACCGAGACCGCCGTGCTCTTCACCGGCCGCGCACCGGTCCGCGTCCTCGCGGGTGCGAGCACGCCGATGGAGGAGGTCATGGCGGCGCCGGCCCGCCTCCACGCCAGCGGATCGCGCGAGTTCGACCGTGTCCTCGGTGGTGGGATCGTCCCCGGCAGTGTCGTCCTCCTAGGCGGTGACCCCGGCATCGGCAAGTCCACCCTTGCGCTGCAGGTCTCGCACAACCTCGGGACCCAGTCCTCGCCTGCGCTGTACTGCACGGGCGAGGAGTTGCTGGAACAGCTCGCACTCCGAGCACGACGGCTGGGATGCACCGGGACGAGGGTGCGGTTGCTCGTCGAGTTGGACGTCGAAACGGTCATCGCAACCATCGAGGCCGAGCGTCCCTCGCTGGTGGTGGTCGAACTCGGTGCAGACGCTTCGCGATGCATCGACGCCGGGCCCGCCCGGCAGCGTCTCGCAGGTTCGGGCGGCGGTGCTCCGGATGAGTGATGTCGCGAAGGCGACCGGAGTGCCGGTGCTCCTCGTCGGCCACGTCACCAAGGAAGGGGCGATCGCCGGGCCCCGCACGCTCGAACACATGGTCGATGTCGTGCTCTACCTGGAGGGCGAGCGCCTCGGTGAGCACCGGATGCTGCGCGGGATCAAGAACCGCTTCGGCGCCACCGGCGAGGTCGGCCTCCTCAGCATGGAGCGCGACGGGATGCGCGACGTTGCGGCGCCGGGTCGGGGGATGCTCGATTCCGCCTCCCTCGGCGAATCGGGCAGCGTCCTCACCGTCACGTGCGACGGGCTGCGGCCGATGGCGGTCGAGGTACAGGCGCTCACGGTGAAGACCTCGTTTGGGTTCCCACGCCGGACGGCGTCCGGTTTCGATCTCAACCGGCTCCACCTCATGCTGGCCGTCCTCACCAAGCGGACCGGCGGCAAGTTCGGGGAGCTCGATGTCTTTGTCAACGTGGCGGGAGGGGTGCGTCTGGACGATCCCGGCACCGACCTCGCCGTCGCGCTCGCGGTGGCCGGTTCCGCCTCCAATCACGCCATCTCGCCGCACTGGGCGGTCCTCGGGGAGCTCGGCCTCGGGGGCGAGCTTCGCCGCGTCTCCCGGACCGAGGTGCGGCTGGCAGAGGCGGCGGCGGTCGGCATGGAGGCGGTGGTCGTTCCCGAGAGCTACCGTGGGGCGGTGCCGAACGGCATTCGGTGCCATCGGGTCCGCAACTTGCGTGAGGCAGTTGCGCTACTCGGGTGACCGTCGTGTCGCGCCGTCTTTCGGCGCGGAGATCCTGTGTTTCAATCGATCGCGATGCACACGCACGCCGATCGGTCGATCCGTCGGGCGCGAACCCTCTCACGAGTGATCGGGGCGGGGTTCGGGTTTGTCTTCGGAGTGCTGTACGGGGTCTTCATCCTCTCGAACTCGCAGAGCGTGCTCACCCAGAGCACCACGATCGCGGGTGCGGCGCTCCTCGCGGCCGGCGCCGCCGGCGCCGCGTCGCTGGCACTCGCCGCGCCGCTGCTCAGCGTCGACCCGTACCTCTGGCTGGAGCGGACGCTTGACGAGGCGCCCCCGAGCCAGATCATCGGTGGCCTGATCGGCCTCATCGCCGCGCTGCTCATCGCCGCGCTGCTCGCGGTGCTCCTCAACCCGCTTCCGTGGGGGCTCGGCGTGATGATCTCGCTGAGCGCCGCCTCCGCCCTCGTCTACGTCGGCGTGCGCACCGGTACGCGCCGCCGGGATGCGCTCGCCGTCGTGTTCGGCCGGGGTTCGAGCAGCAACGAGGTCGACATTGACGAGGGCCTTGCGCCGCTGGACGGGCAGCCGGTGATCGTCGACACGAGCGTGCTCATCGACGGACGCATCGTCGACGTCGCGGCCGCAGGGTTCGTCCCCGGGCGGCTGCTCATCCCCGCGTTCGTGCTCGAGGAGCTCCAACGCGTCGCGGACTCCGCCGATCCGTTCCGCCGCCAGAAGGGCCGCCGCGGGCTCGGCGTCGTCGAAGCCCTCCAGAAGGGTGAGGACGTCATCTGCGAGATCGTCGACCTCGACTTCCCCGGCACGCCCGAGGTCGACGCCCGCCTCGTCAAGCTGGCCAGGGCTCGCGGGGCGGCGCTCATGACCCAGGACTACAACCTCAACCGGCTCGCCCAGATCGAGGGCGTCCGCGTCCTCAACCTCAACGATCTCGCCAATGCGGTCAAGCCGATCGTCTCGGCCGGCGAGAGCATGGCCATCTCGATCGTCAAGGAGGGCAAGGAGCCTCACCAGGGCGTCGGGTACTTCGAGGACGGCACCATGGTCGTGGTGGAGAATGGGCGCGACCACGTGGATGAGACCGTCACCGTCACCGTCACCACCGTGCTCCAGACCACTGCGGGCCGGATGATCTTCGCGTCGCTCAACCCGGATGAGCCCGTCACGCCGCGAGTGCTGAAGCCGATGCGCGCCAAGGTCGCTCAGCGCTGAGCAGCGCGCTCATCGTGCCCGCCTTCGGGCGCGGGGTGCGGACGGGGGAGGACAAGCTCTGGGCTGACGCGGGCGGGCGCCCAGTGTTCGCGGTCACCTTCGAGGCGATCGGGGCCGCGGGCTGTTTCGACCTCATCGTGGTGGCCGCCCCCGCCGCGAGGTGGCCGGCGATCCGCGACCTCGCCACCGAGCATCAACTGCCGCCGGTGATCCTCCTCGAGGGTGGCGAGCGCCGCCAGGACAGCGTTGCCGCCGCCCTGGATCGATGCGACGGCCACGACTGGATCTCCGTCCACGACGCCGCGCGCCCGCTGACCCCGCCGGGGCTGTTCCGAGCCGTGCTCGACGCCGCGCGGGCTGAAGGAGCGGCGACTGCCGGGGTACCCTGCGTGGACACTGTGAAGCAGGTGCGCAACGGCCGGGTCTCGGCCACCCTCGACCGCTCGTCGCTCATCGCGACGCAGACCCCACAGGCATTCGGAGCCGATCTGCTGCGCCGTGCCCACGTGCATGCGGCCGCGAACAGCATCGACGCACCCGATGACGCCGCCCTGGTCGAGGCGCTCGGCGAGCCGGTGGTGGTCGTCCCCGGGGATCCGCGCAACTTCAAGGTCACATTCCCGCAGGATCTCGTTCTGCTCCGTTCACTGCTCGAGGAGTCCCGATGACCCCACGTATCGGCCACGGCATCGACGCGCACCGGTTCATCCCGGGCAGGCACCTGATGCTGGGCGGCATCCTCATCCCGTACAGCCGAGGCCTGCTCGGTCACTCCGACGGCGACGCCGTGGTGCACGCCCTCGTCGACGCGATCCTCGGCGCCTCCGGGCTCGGCGACATGGGCCGGCATTTCCCGTCGAGCGATCCCCACTGGAAGGACACGTCCGGCGTCGAATTCCTCAAGGTTGTCGCTGCGAAGCTGAAGGACGAGGGCTGGACGGTCACCAGCGCCCACGTCATCGCGATCGCCGAGGAGCCGAGGCTGTCGCCGCACCTCAAGGCGATGTCCGACGCGATGTCCGCAGCGCTCGGTCTCGAACCCGGGACGATTGCCGTCGGCGCGACCACCACCGACGGCATGGGATTCTCCGGCCGGAGCGAGGGAATCGCCGCGTCGGCGACGGTGCTGCTGGAAAAGGGGTGACCCTCCACCTGCACGACACGATGAGCCGGGAGCTCGTCGCGGTGGAACCGATCGTGCCGGGTCACGTGCGCCTCTACACCTGCGGGCCCACCGTCTGGAACCGCGTCCACATCGGGAACTTCCGCACGTTCATCTTCGAGGACGTGCTGCGACGGTGGCTCGATCGCAGCTTCTCCAAGGTGACCCACGTCATGAACCTCACCGACGTCGACGATCGGATCATCAAGAACGCGGTCGAGCACGGCAATACGCTCGATGCGGAGACCGCTCAGTGGATCGCCGCGTTCGAGGAGGATCGCGACACGCTCGGCATCCGGCCCGCGCATCACTACCCGCGCGCCACCGCCTACATCGACGAGATGGTCGATCTCATCGAACGCCTCGAGCGCGCCGGAGCCGCGTATCGGACCGACGGCAGCTACTACTTCCACATCGCCGCGTTTCCCGCGTACGGGAAGCTGAGCGGCGCGAGTGCCGAAGGCCTGGTCGCGGGTGCGAGTGGCCGCATCGACGCGGACGACTACACGAAGGAGGACGTACGCGACTTCGCGCTCTGGAAGGCAGTCGGGCCCGACGAGATCGGGTGGGACACGCGCATCGGTCGCGGTCATCCCGGCTGGCACATCGAGTGCTCCGCGATGAGCATGGCGCTCCTCGGTGAGAGCTTCGACATCCACTGCGGCGGCGTCGACAACATCTTTCCGCACCACGAGAACGAGATCGCGCAGTCGGAGGCCGCAACCGGGAAGCAGTTCGTGCGCATCTGGTGCCACAGCCAGCACCTGCGTGTCAGCGGCGAGAAGATGGCCAAGCGTCTCGGCAACTTCGAGACCGTCCGCGACGTCCTCGAGGAGGGCGCGACACCGGCAGCATTGCGGTACCTGCTCGCCGCGCGCACCCACTACCGCAAGGCGCTCGACTACTCGGACGAGCTGCTTGCCGACAGCAACGAGGCGGTGCAACGGCTGGTGGCGTTCCAGACGCGCGTTGCGGGTCTGCACACCATTGACGAGGCCGGCGATCGGGACGAGGCGGTGCTCGCCTCCGTGCGCGGCATGCGCATCGGTTTCGACGAGTCGATGGACGACGACCTCAACCTCCCGGAGGCGATGGGCATCGTGTTCTCCGGTCTCCGCGACGTCAACCGGATGCTCGACAGTGGACCCGTCACCGCGGAGACGAAGCGGACGCTGCAGCATCTGCTCGAGGAGGTGGACAGCGTGCTCGGCGTGCTGAGCCTTGTCGAGCGCGACCAGCTGGCGGCGCCCGACGCGGAGGGGCAGCGGATGCTCGACGAGCGCGTCGCAGCGCGCGCGGCGCGCGACTTCGCGAAGTCCGATCACCTGCGCACGCAGCTCGCGGCGCGCGGCATCGAGGTCGAGGACACGCCGCAGGGTCAGCGCTGGAAGCGGATCGCGACGCGACGCGACTGACGGCGTGGACATCCTCTACGGGCGCAACCCGGTGCTCGAGGCGCTCCGCGCCGGCCGTCGCGCGCGGAAGATCGTTGTCCAGACGGCGGTTCGCCCCGAGGCGCGGCTCACCGAGATCCTCGAGCTCGCCGAGGCACGCGAGATCCTCGTCGAGGAGGCTTCGCGACAGCGTCTCGACGACATCGCGCACACCGAGCATCACCAGGGCGTCGCCGGGTACTTCCACGCGCGGGCGGCGCTGACGTTGCACGACCTCCTCGACGAGGTGCGGCCGCCGGCCCTGCTCGTGGTCCTCGACGGGATCCAGGATCCTCAGAATGTCGGCGCGATCGCGCGCAGCGCCGAGGCGTGCGGTGCGGACGGCATCGTCGTGCCCCGCCACAACGCGGCGCCGCTCACCGCCGCCGCGGCCAAGGCATCCGCGGGTGCGACCGAGCACCTGCCCCTCGTGACGGTGCCCAACCTCTCGCAGGCACTCGACGTCATCGGCGCCGCGGGCATCTGGCGGATCGGGCTCGATGCGGACGCCGGCGCGCGCTACGACTCGGTCGATCTCTCCGGGCCGGTGGCGGTCGTCGTCGGCGCCGAGGGCGCCGGGATGCGCCGGCTGACCCGCGAGCACTGCGACCTGCTCGTGTCGATTCCCATGATGGGACACGTCGAGTCGCTCAACGCCGGCGCCGCGGCAGCGGTGCTCCTCTTCGAGGTGCAGCGTCAGCGCGGGTTCGCCCGGCGCTGAGGCGGCGAGGTCCCCTGCGATGCGCACGCTGATCGTCGACGGGTACAACATCATCCACGCCTGGCCGGCGCTCAACGTCACCATGCGCACGCGCGGCCTCGAGGATGCGCGCCGGCAGCTGGTGACCGCGCTCGCCGAGTACGCGGCGCAGACGGGGGTCGCGGTGACGGTTGTGTTCGACGGTCAGTCGCGCTCAGGGGGACTGCCGACCGTCGAAAAGAGCGACGGCGTCACCGTGCGCTTCGGCACCAAGCGCGCCAGCGCGGACCACGTCATCGAGCGTGCCGCGTACCAGGCCTCGCAGCGCGGCGAGGGAGCCGACGTCGTGGTGGCGACCGATGACCGTCTCGAGCGCGATGTGGTCGGCGGCATGGGGGTCGCGACGATGGGGGCGCGTGCGCTTGAGGCGGAGGTCGCCCGCGTCGCCGGCGGCGTCGACACCGAGACGAAGCGCATGCGCGATGACAGCCGCCGCGCGACGAGGGTGGAGGACGGGCTCGATCCCGAGGTGCGGCGGCGCCTCGAACGCATCCGGCGCGGCGAGGAGCGCTGAGGCTGCCCCGCCGGAAGCGTTCGCTACCCTAGTCTTCGATGCTCGAGCCGGCGACGCTGCGTGCCAACAGCGTTCGCCTCATCGGGGCCACGGCAAGCGCGGTCGGAATCCAGGCGCCCACGGCGGGGGTCACGTTTCTCCCCGCGCTGATGGCCGCGATCGTCGGTCAGGCGGGTCCGCTCGCGTTCCTGCTCGCGCTCGTCGCGATGCTGCTCGTGTCGTACGCGTTCATCGTGTTCGCGGCCGATTTCGCATCGGCAGGCTCGGTGTTCGCGTTCAACGGTCGAGCGCTCGGAGCGGGATATGGGTTCATCTCGGCCTGGCTGCTGCTCGGCGTGTACATCGCGTATTCCGCGTCGATCTATGCGAGCAACGCGAACTTTCTCGAGAGCCTGTTCGGAGCGCGCGCGTCCATCCCGTGGCCGGTGTTCGCCGTGCTCTTCTGGGCGCTCGCGCTCACCCTGGCGTACCGGCGCATCTCCGTGTCGACGTTGCTCGTCTTCGCCCTCGAGGGCGTTGCGATCGTGCTCGTCGCGGTGGTCGCTGTCGCCGTGATCGCCAAGGGCGGGGTCGCCGGACACGGCATCTCGGCTGCACCGTTCACGGCTGGCACGGTGCCGCTCTCGACCATCGGGCTCGGGGTGATCTTCGCGTTCACGGGATTCTCCGGCTTCGAGGTGTCCGCGACGCTCGGCGAGGAGACGCGGCGCGCGCGCCGCGTCATCCCCGCGTCGATGCTCGCCGCGCTGCTCGTCTCCGGTGGCATCTATGTGGTGCTGTCGTGGGTCGAGACGATCGCGTATCCCAGCGCGAGCGTCCTCGCGGGTCAATCGGTCCCGCTCGTCGACATCGCGAAGACCTATGTGTCGCCGGCGATGGGCACGCTGATCAATGTCGCCGCACTGACCAGCGGCATCGGCGCGCAGCTCGCAACGGTGAACGGAGCGAATCGCCTGCTGTTCTCACTCGGCCGTGACGGGTTCGGGCCTCGCTGGCTCAGCGTGGTGGGCCGGCGTCAGCGCTCGCCGGTGGGTGCGCTCGGAGTCGTGGGAGTGGTGAGCATCGTCGCGACGATTCCGTTCATGCTCAACGGAACGTCGCCCATCGACGCGTTCTTCTACCTGGCCACGTACGGCGCCGACCTCATCATCGTCGCGTACCTGCTCACGTCGATCGCCGCGCTCGTGTGGTCCCTCCGTCGCGGGCGCGCAAGCGCGGGCAGGGTGGTGGGACTCCTGGCCGCGATCGCTGTGATGGCCTTCATCATCAAGGGCACGGTGTACCCGATTCCGGAGTCGCCGTTCGACCTGTGCATGTACGCCGCGGGGATCACGATCCTCGCCGGGCTCGCGTGCCTCGCCCTGCCGCGACTCCGGGGCAACCTGTCGCGCTCGCGGCTCCTCACCGCAGCCGCGGCCGACTGAGCCGGGACGTGCCCATCGCACCCGCGCTGCCGATGACGCTGCGCGATCGCATCGAGGACGTCGTCGCCGACTACCGCGACGATGAGTGCCTGGTCCTGCCGGACGCCGCGCTCACGTACGGCGAGGCCGACCGCCTCGCGGATGCCACCGCGAATGCGCTGCTCGACCGAGGCGTGCGCGAGGGCAGCGTGGTGATGACCCTCTGCGGGAACGGCGCCGCCATCGTCGCCACGTGGTTCGCCTGTCTCAAGATCGGCGCGGTCTTCGCACCGCTCAACGCATCGCTGAGCGGCGATCCACTCGCGCACGTGATGGCCGGCGCTTCGGGCTCGGTGCTCGTGTGCGACCACGCACTCGTCGCCGCCGCTCTCGCTGCGAGTCGCGAACGCAGTGGCCTCGGGCATGTCCTCGTTGCGGGCGGCGCGGCTCCCCGCGGGTGGGAGTCGTTCGAACGAGCGATCGAGACGGCAGGGACGCAACGCCCACCTCGACCGGCAACACAACCTGAGGCAGCGGCACGCCTGATGTTCACGTCGGGCACCACCGGGGAATCCAAAGGCGTGCTCTGGAGTCGCAATGCGGAGACACTGCACGCGATCCACTACGGCGATGAGCTCGTGCGCACGGCACCCGGAGAAACCGTGTACATATGCCTGCCGCTCTTCCACGTGACCGCGCAGGGCACGCTGCTCGGGACCATGCTGCACGGCGGACGCGTGGTGGTGGACCGCCGCTTCGAGCCGCTGCGCTTCTGGGCTCGGGCGCGCGCAGTCGACGCGGTGTTCTTCCCGTATGTCGGCACGATCATCAGCACGCTGATGTCGCGCGCGCCGCGTCGCGGCGACGCGGAGAACCCGGTGCGCCGCGCCATGGGCAGCGCGACGCCGGCAGGGCTCTGGCGGGCCTTCGAGCAACGCTTCCACCTGATCCTCGAGGACGTCTGGGGGCAGACGGAGACGGCGTCGTGCTGGACCCGTGCCGGCCCGGACGGTCCGGTGCCCGGGACCGTCGGGGTGCCCTGTGCCCGGTTCGAGGCTCGGATCGAGCGTGTCCCGGGCACCGAGGCGCAGGAGCGCGAGATCGGCGAGCTCTGGATCCGGCCGTCAGCGCGGCACGTGATCTTCGAGGGCTATGCGACCGCGGCCGGTGCCGTCGCGGACGAGGCCGTCGACGGCTGGTACCGGACGGGAGACCTGCTCTCGCGAGATCGAGCCGGGACGCTGACGTTTCATGGACGCCTCCGGGAGGCGATCCGCCGGCGGGGCGAGACGATCGCGCCCGCCGAGATCGAGGCGGTCGCGCTCCAGCATCCGGACGTCCTGGAAGCGGCGGCGGTCGGCGTTCCGGCGGACGACGGCGTCGAGGATGCGATCCTGCTCTGCGTGGTGCTCCGTCCGACCTCCGAGCTGACCCCGTCCGGGCTGTACGCCTTCCTGGCGCGTGGCCTCCCCAAGTTCATGGTTCCGCGCTTCATCAGGATCGAGACGGCGCTCCCGAAGACGGCCACGACGCGAATCCGGCGTCTCGCCGTTCGCGAGGCGGGACGGTCGGGCGCGTGGGACGCTCGCGCCCGGCGAGGCCGCCATGGCTGAGACGCCGCAGCGCCGGGTCGTCGTCACGGGCATGGGCGCGGTGAGCCCCGTCGGCAACAGCGCGCCCGAGAGCTGGAGCTCCATCCGGTCCGGCCGTGGCGGCATCGCACGGATCACGCACTTCGACTCGAGCCCGCTGCCCGTGCAGATCGCCGGCGAGGTCAAGGGATTCGACGCAGCGGCGATCTTCGGGAACAAGGAAGCACGGCGAGGCACGCCGCACGTTCTCTTCGCGATGGCCGCCGCGCGCGAGGCCGTCGCCGACTCGGGCCTCGACGTCGCCGCCGAGTTGGCCGACGTCGGGGTGCTCATCGCGTCCGGCATCGGCGGTCTCGAGGTCATCGAGAAGGCGACGCGCACGCTCGACGCGGAGGGGCCGCGTCGCGTCTCGCCGTTTGCGGCGGCGATGGCGCTGGTCGACATGGCGCCGGGGATGGTCGCGATCGATCTCGGTGCGCGTGGTCCGAACATGGCGGTCGTGAGCGCCTGCGCGTCCGGCGCGGATGCGATCGGTCAGGCAGCGAACTGGATCCGGCAGGGCGACGTTGTCGCGGTGCTCGCCGGTGGGACCGAGGCCGGCATCACCACGACCGGCATCGCCATGTTCGCTGCGGCTCGTGCGCTCTCGCAGCGCAACGATGAGCCCGAGCGCGCGTCACGGCCGTTCGACCGGGATCGAGACGGCTTCGTGGCGGCGGAGGGCTCGGCGGTGCTGGTGCTCGAGGAACGCGAGCATGCGATCGCGCGAGGCGCGACCATCCACGGCGAGCTCCTCGGCTATGCGGCCGCGGCGGACGCGTACCACATCACGGCGCCGGACCCGAGCGGTCAGGGTGCCATCCGGTGCGTCGCACGCGCCCTCGAACGCGCCGGCGTGCAACCGAGCGAGATCCAGTACATCAACGCCCACGGGACCGGGACCGGGCTCAACGACCTTGCCGAAACCGGCGCGATCAAAGCGGTGTTCGGCGCCGATGCGTACACGGTCCCGATCTCCTCGAGCAAGTCGATGACCGGGCACATGCTCGGCGCCGCTGGCGCCTTCGAGTTGATGGTGACGCTGATGACGATGCGCGACAGCTTCATCCCCCCGACGATCAACCTCGAGCATCCCGATCCCGAGTGCGACCTCGACTACGTCCCGCTGGTGGGACGCGCGGCCGACGTGCGCCTCGCGATGACGACGTCCTTCGGGTTCGGCGGTCACAACGCCTGCCTCGTCTTCGCGGGGGAACCGGCGACGCGGTGACCGAGACCTTCGATCTCGCCGTGATCGGAGGAGGGACCGCGGGGCTCACGGCTGCGCAGACCGCCGCGCACGCCCACAAGCGGGTGCTGTTGATCAGCGAGGGTCCCCTCGGCGGCGAGTGCACGTGGAACGGATGCGTGCCGTCGAAGGCTCTCATCGAAGCCGCGGCGGTGCACCATGCGGCGGCGACGGCCGGCATGTTCGGCATCCGTGTTGGCGAGCTGCGCGTGGACTTCCCCGCGGTGATGGACCACGTGCACGACGTCATCGACCAGATCGCGCGCTATGAGGATGCGGCGCACCTCGAGGCCGCGGGCGTGACGGTGCGGCGTGGACGCGCGGTGTTCATCGACGCGCGAACGCTGCTGGTCGGCGACGAGCGGTTCAGCGCGACGCGCGTCGTCGTGTGCACCGGAAGCCGAGCTGAAGTGCCGTCCATCGACGGCCTCGACGACGTCCAGTACCTGACCAACGAGACGATCTTCGAGCTCCGCGCGCAACCGCGGCACATGCTCGTGCTCGGTGCGGGAGCCGTCGGTCTGGAACTCGCCCAGGCGTTCCTGCGGCTCGGCACCGACGTCGATGTCGTCGACCTGGCCGCAACGTTCCTGCCTCGCGAGGACCCGGAGATCGCCGGGGCCCTGCGCGGGCTGCTGGAAGCGGAGGGGATGCATCTGCATCTCGGTGCGCAGCCGGTGAGGGCGGCGCGCGACCGCAACGGCGTGGTGCTGACCATCAACGATGCGGACGGCGAGCGCGTGCTCCGCGGCGATGCGCTGCTCGTCGCAACGGGACGGCGGGCGAACGTCGCCGGCCTCGGTCTCGAGACGATCGGCGTGAACGTGGAGCAGCGCGGCGTGACCGTGGACGCGCACCTGCGCACGAGTGTCGCGGGCATTTTCGCGGCGGGTGATGTCACCGGCACGATGCCGTTCACCCATGTCGCCGCGTACCAGGGCAGGCTCGCCGCCGGGAACGCCATCGGCAGGCGCCAGCACAGCGCGTCGTACCGGGTGGTCCCGACGGTCATCTTCACGGACCCTGAGCTCGCACACGTGGGGCTCACCGAACCGGAGGCGCGACGCGCGCACGGAGACAGCGTCGACGTGGTGACGCTGCCCTTCTCGGCGGTGGATCGCGCGGTGATCGCGCGGCGGCCGCGTGGGCTCATCAAGGTCATCACTGCGGGGAAACCGGTGCTCGGCCGGGCGGGAGGCGGGAGCATCGTGGGCGCGCACATCGTCGGTCCCGGTGCCGGCGAGGTGATCCACGAGTTCGTGATCGGCATGCAACTCCATGCCTTCAGCGGCAGGCTCGCACAGGCGATCCACGCGTACCCGTCCTTGTCGGTCGGCGTGCAGCAGGCGGTTGCCCGCATGTTCGACGCCGGCCGCGCGACAGCCGGCGAGTTGCGTGAGGAGCTAGCGGAGCCGCCCCAGTAGGGGGATGAACCGGCCGGTGGCCGCCGCGTATCGGAGATAGGCATCGCCGTAGCGTGCGCGCAGATGCGGCTCCTCGACCGCGCGAACCTGCACCTCGAGGCCGAGGGCGGCGAGCACGAACGCGGTTGCGGTCCAGACGGACGGAACCAGAAACGCAACCGCGAGTGCGAGCGTCAGCATCGACAGATACACCGGGTTGCGCACCAGGGCGAACAGACCCGACGTCACCAGCGCGCCGGCGTCCGCGCCGTCGGCACTCGTTCGCCACGCGGCGCCCATCGCGATCCGCGCCACCATGCCGAGGACGATCGCGATCAGGGCGAGGGCCAGACCGACGTCTCCGATGATGATGCGCAGGGTTGCGCCGGTGTTGCTCGTGCGCTGGGTGACCGAGGCGACGATGTCAACGAGCACCCACGCCGCGTAGAGCGCGTTCGCAAGCCGCTCGCTCGCGTTGATGCCGAGGTGCGGCGCGAAACCTGTCAGGCCGTGGCGCGAACGCTGGATCGCCGCGCCGGCACCGAAGACCGAGAGGTGAAAGACGACGAGTGCTGCAAGCGCGACGACCGCGTCAGGCTGCAGTCGCCACCACGCGGTCGAGCGCGGCCTTGATGATGCCGTAGCACTCGCACGACACGCCCTCGAGCCCTTCGCGGTCGACGATCGTCACGCGACCGCGGTGGTACTTGATGAGGCCGGCGGCCTGCAGGAGCCCGGCAGAGAGGGTGACGGTCGCGCGGCGCGACCCGAGCATCTGTCCGAGAAACTCGTGCGTGATCGGGAAGGCGTCCATCCCGACTCGGTCGTGACTCATGAGGAGCCAGCGGCTCAGCCGCTCTTCATTCGAATGCAGCCGGTTGCACGCCGCCGCCTGCGAGATCTGTCCAAACAGCGCCTGGACGTATCGCTGCACGAGGCGGCGGAAACCGGTCAGGCGTTCGAGCTCGGAGACAAATGTGTTCGCGTCCATCCGCAGCGTGCGCCCGCCGACCTGCGAGATGGCTCGCACCGCCAGCGATCCGCCAGCGACGAGCGGGACCCCGACGATGCCTTCGTTGCCGATCGTCGCGACCTCGACGATGTTGCCGTCTGCAAGCGGCGTCACGAGCGAGATGACCCCGTCGATCGGGAAGTGGACGGCGCCGATGACCTGGCCGGGGTCGAACAGGACGGTCTTGACCGTGAGATGCGCAGGCCGCATATGGGCCATCAGCGCTTCGCGCTCCGGGGCTGGCAGGGAATCGAGCAGGTGGTTCCCCGCCAATGCTGCTTGCGTGGTGCCGTTGCTACCCATCGATCCCCTGGGAGGATATCGCAGGGTCGCCGCTCGCGGCAAATGGCGTCCGGTCGCCCCACTGGCCGGCCGAGGCCCATGGGAGAATCGAGGCCCAGCCGATGTAGCTCAGGGGTAGAGCAACCGCCTTGTAAGCGGTTGGCCGGGAGTTCGAATCTCCCCATCGGCTCATTTGTGACTCCTCAGGACTTCGTGCCCGTCCCTCGTTGCGAGATCCAGGGGCGGTGGTCGGGTGCCTGAACCCGGCAGGGTCGTTGGATCCCGTCGGTGCCAGGAGAAACGACAGTGGCCTGCTCAACCAGTTAATCACCTGAGATTCCCACGACGACCGTGAATCCCGGGCGGCTGGAGTTCAGCGCGGTTCAGAACGCGTCACTCGCGGCACCCAGCCTGGTGGTACGCTCGCCCCGTAAGAAGGGGTTTCGTGACCAAGCGCATCGCCGAGGCAACGAGCCGGATCTTGGTTGTTCATTGGCACCCCGTTGTACTCAAAGGGCTGGTACGTTGGATCAGCCATGTGCCGCAGATGCAGTTGGTAGGAATATCGGATAACTGCGAGAACGCCCTAGACGTGGCCGCCGAGTTGCAGCCAGATCTCGTGCTCATCGGATACTCAACGCCGACGATGGGCGGAATCGAGGCGACGCGCCGCCTCCTCGCGATCAAGAGCGATACGCGGATACTCCTGATCGGCACTTCGGGTGACCCCGAACGCTGGGTTATGGCCCACCAGAGCGGGGCGGTGGACTACGTGTTGCTGGATACGCCGCCGTGCGAGCTCGCCGCCGCGCTACGCGGCCTGGTCAAGGGATAGTGGCGCCCGGCTGGCGGGCTCGTCGCGAGCAGGTTGTGGCGAACATGGAGAGGGTTAGCCTTTTCTCGCAACGAGGCGTGCGTCAGTGTCGGAGGAGATGCAGGGTCGCATTCATCCCGACTCGCGTGCTGCGAAAGCTCACCACCACCATCACCAGCGCAACGATCGCCGCTACGATTCCGCCACCGACAAAGGGATAAAAGCCATAGCTGATCGGCGGTGGCGTTCCGACGCCGGTAAAGCTCCCTGGCCAGGTAATAGCCGCATCCACGGCTAGCAGGGAACTTCCCAAGGCGACGACGGCGGTGACCCGTCGGCAAATCCTGGCGAGATGAGTTGCTGAGGCGATCCCCAAGACGACGAGAAGCACGAGGACAAGCTGACCACGACCGCCGGCACTCTCAACGAGACTTTCCGTGAGGGGCGGCGCAGGTGGGCCGCACGCCAGACAGTCACCCCAGGTGATCGCGACAAAAGGCTGGAAGGCCGCCCAACTCATCACCGCGACCGCGAGCAGACAGACCGTCGCCGGCACGATGGCGCCCCATGTCGCTCGAGCACGCACCGGAGCATCATCGCGCCCCGCCTTCGGAGGACCACCTGGCGTAGCCAAGACGTCACGACATGAGGGATGTCGGCCCTAACGAGATACCGTCCCAGGGCCCGAGCAGTGAGGTGGTCTGGAGCACGGGCAGCACCAGCAGCATCACTCGGTGGGATATCCATCGTGGAGCGTCTATTGACGTGACACTCGAGCCTCGACAGGGTGCAATGAAGGGTGCTGTCACGATCACTGGCGCAATCGTCTGCTAGATGTGGCGCACGGAGATTCCGTGAGAGCCTGGAGGCATGACGCCGCCGCTCGACTGAGCGTACGCGTCTCACGCTCGATTCGACGCACTACTGACGGGGCCCGAGACCGCCTCCGACCCATGGGTTGTAGTCGTCCCGCGTCGCGCCGCGGTGCGGCCATCTCCGCTTGGTCCGACGTTGCGCGTCGAAGCGCACCAGAAACATCGCGACGATGATCGCCAGCCCAGGGATGCACAGGAGCAGCGCGAGAACAAGCGCTCCGCCGGTCGCGGCGGCATAGACTGCCGCGGCATCGACGAGCAGCAGGAACAGCGCGACGATGGTCACCAGCACCGCTCGATACACAGCGCCATGGTATCGATCCGACGTCAACGATGCATGTCGGCGACGCGCGAAGTCATCCGTCACGCGCGCGAGACAGTGGCCGATTCCGCGCGAGAATCGACTCGCTTCATAATCCGCGCCCTACGTTCCATTGCGGTCGGTCGCGCATCGCCTGTAGTCCTGTGGCGGAGCTAGTTGGATGAACGAGACACGGTTGATCGTCGAGAGCCTCGGGTTTCCCGAGTTGACGCGGTGGCACGACGGGCGTGTCTGGCTGTGCAACTGGGGCGCCGGGGAAGTTCTGGCCGTGACGACCGACGGCGAGCGCGAGGTGGTCGCTCGCCTCGCCCCGCAGGCGCTGCCGTTCAGCATCGATTGGCTCCCCGACGGGCGGCTGCTCGTGATCGACGGGCCACGGCGGCTCTTACTGCGTCAGGACCCGGATGGAGCGCTCGCCACCGTCGCGGACCTCAGCGGCTTGAGTTCCGCACCGTTCAACGAGCTCGTCGTTGACGCCGCCGGCAACGCCTACGTGAACGGCGGAGCGGGAAGCATCGTATTGATTCGGCCGGACGGCGGCCTGCGCGAGGTCGCCGACGGACTGAAGTGGCCCAACGGCATGGCGCTGATCGACGACGGCCGCACCCTCGTGGTGGCTGACTCTCACGCCAGGCAGCTCGTTGCGTTCGCGGTGGCGGACGACGGGACGTTGTCCGGCCGCCGCGTGTGGGCTGAACTTGAGCATGCGCCCGACGGGATCTGTGCGGACGCCGACGGTGCCGTATGGGTTGCAAGCGTCCCCGGCCAGCACTGTGTGCGCGTCGGAGAGGGTGGCGAGGTGCTGGACACGATCGCCGTCGATCGCGGCTGTTTTGCCTGCATGCTTGGCGGCGACGACGGCCGGATCCTGTTCATCGCCGCAGCGCAATGGCGAGGGATGGAGGCGGCGATGACTGAAGGGCCAGGGTTGACTGGGCAGCTGCTGGCGGCGCCCAACCAGCCGGCGCCCCACGCCGGCCGGCCCTAGCGCGCGTTCGGCCAGCGGGCGCTCTGCGAGGCTCCCGGACGCGCGGGCTACCGAGCCCCCACCGGCAGGTCGAAGGTCGAGGAGGCCCGGAAGGTCCGGCGAGCCTCCGCCCTGACGCGAGCGTCGATGACATGGGCGGAGCGGCCCGCAACCAGCACCTCTGCGGAGGCCTGCGGCTCGTCGTCCCTGCGCGTCCACTGGTGGCCACGCGAGGCATCTTCGAGCAATTCACGACGTCGTTCACGGGCGAGGTCCAGGATCGCACTTGGATTCATCATGGGCTCGATCCTACAGGGCAATATGGACAGTATCCGTCCTATATAGTGCATGGCGTGGATCTCTCTTTCGGTCGGCTCCTGACCCTGCTCGAGCTGCTCCAGGTGTACCGACAGTTGAGCGCCGCCGACATCGCGGACCGGCTCGAGGTCAGCCCGAGAACCGTCCGCCGCTACATCACCGGCCTGCAGGACATGGGCATCCCGGTCGAGGCGGACCGCGGCCCGGCCGGCGGCTACCGTCTTCGTCGCGGGTTCAAGCTCCCCCCGTTGATGCTCACCAACGATGAGGCGCTGGTCACCGTCATCGGACTGCTCGCGGCGCAGCGGCTCGGGCTCTCCGCGTCGTCGCCCGCGATACAGGGCGCGCTCGCGAAACTGCACCGGCTGTTGCCGGATCCGCAGCGCGAGCAGATCCAGGCGATGACCGATTTCGTCAGTCTCGGCCTTGCGTCGGTGTCGCGCGACCACGCCGACGCCGAGACGATCCTCCTGATGTCATCCGCGGCGCGCGACCGAACCTCGATCCGCCTGACGTACCGGTCGGCAGCCGGGGACGTCACCGTGCGGGTCGTGGATCCGTACGGGGTCGGCTTTCAAAGCGGTCACTGGTACGTCCCCAGCTGGGACCATCTCCGAGGAGCGATCAGGACGTTCCGGCTCGACCGCGTCCTCGCCACCGAGGTGACGTCCGAGACGTTTCAACGCCCGGAGCGCTTCGATGTGATCGGCGAGATTCAGCGTGCGATTCGCGAGCTGGTGTACGTCATCCATTGCGAGGCGCTGCTCGACCTCACGCTGTCGGACGCGCAGGCGAGAGTCTCGCCCACCGACGGGACGGTCGAGAAGGTTGACGGCGGCACGCTGCTCCGGTTTGGCGCCGACGATCTCGAGTGGGCGTCCTCGTACCTCGTGCGTCTGGAGTGCGATTTCGTCGTGTTGCAGCCGCCCGAGCTGCGGGCGGAGATGCGCAGGATGGCCGAGCGATTTCGCGCCGCGGCGCGACGACCTCATGGGACAACGAGATCGCGCACGAGCTTCGACCCGCTCTCACCGGCGAGCACGAGACGATAGTGGCCAGGATTCAGGATGTAGTCGAGCACTTGATACGAGCTCGCGGCCTCCTCGTTCGCCGTTGAGAGCCTCCCCGGCAGGAGCGTGCGAGCAACAGTCCGCCCCTGCGAATCGAGGAGTATTGGCGCTGGGATCGCGAGGTCGGCCGCGCCCGAGAAGTACATCGCGGTGACCGCAGGTCCATCGCCCTCCACGTGAATCTCGACAAGCTTGGAGTTGGTGATGGTGACGCTTGGGAATGTGTAACGGAGGCCGGCGACCGAACCCGGCGTCAGTCTGATGCGAGCAGCAGAGTGCCGCTGGAGGACGAATGTCACCTGCCACACCCCCGGCACCCGGATCGTGTCGGGATCCGTGGCAGAGTTGCACGCGCAAATCGTGCTCCACGTTTCTGCGCGAAGTGTCAGACGCGCGCCGACGACAGCCGCAGGCCCCGTGATCGGCGCGTAGTCCAGGTAGTCCGGCGTTCCACCATCCGGCTGATTCGCAACCGCAAAGTCGCCGCCGCCGTCCGTATACGCTCGCCCAAACTGGTCGGTCAGCGACCAGGTTTCGAATACGCCGGGGCGGTTCCCGGGGCCGTACACCTCAACGGTGAGAAGGGTGCGATTCTCGTCCGTGTAGCCTGCGCTGACTGTGAGCCGAATACCATCGTGCTCAGATGATGCATAGAGCACCGTGACGTCATTGGCGCTGAGACCTGTCCACTGGAGCAGCGTGCCCGCCCCGGGCACATGCCCGAGAGCGTTGGCATATAGGGGCACAAAGTACGTCGCGGCGCCGTTGGCGGCAAATACGGCGATCGCGATAATCGCGACAACGAGCCACCGACGGTTCCCATGCGTGCGACGCTTCGAGCGCTCGATGTTCGTGGCGACGCGAGCGGTTGACGCGTGCATCGCGGCGTCCACGAGACCCGCCGGAACCCGAGTGCGCCACCCTGTGAGACGCGCCGTCAACGATTCGCGATCTGTGAACCCGATCATGGGTGCTCCTCCAGAAGCGTCCGCCGCAGTGACTTCAGTGCTCGATGCCCGGTAACAGCGGCAGCTGTACGTGACACGCCGAGTGCTTTCGCGACATCGGCGAACTCCAGGTCGGCGCCATACCGCAGGGCGATAACGGAACGCTGCAGTGGCGTGAGCGTGCGCACTGCGGCCAGCAGCTCGGCGTTCTCGATTCCGAGAGGAATGTCGTCCTGCGCCGCATCGGCGCCTGCGCGAAAATGAACCAGCCGTTCAAAGAGGAGCCGCCGTCGCGTCGCGGTCCGCCCGGCATCCCGCGCGACGTTGACGACGATGCGCCAGAGCCACGCCTCAATCTGACCCTTGTTCGGATCGAAGCGAGGGAGTGCGCGGAGCGCCCGCTCAAGAGCGGACTGCGCGATGTCCTCGGCCTCCGCATCGGTGCCTGCAGTCATGGTTGCGAACTGGAAGACACGGCTCGCATAGAGCTCGCAGAGGGCGTCAGGTGTGAGAGTCGCGGCCTGCTCCGCCGGAGCGGAGTGCTCGGCCGCCACTGAGGCCAGCGTTGAAGCTCTGATCACGTGATGGCTACGCTCCCAGGGGCGTCAAACGTTACATACCTTGCGACAGAGGGCGAGTGTCAGTCTCTCGGCAGGTAGGTCAGCCCGTTTCCCAGCCGGCCGCGGCAAGCGTGGTGATCGTTCGGGCGAACCCGTCGTTCTCGACGTCGGCGACCACCTCGTCGGCAGCGCTCGTCACGTCGGGGTGCACCTCGCCGACAGAGTAGCTGCGACCGGTCACGCGGAACAGCGGTGTGTCATTGGGCATGTCGCCGAAGCTGATCGCGTCCTCAGGCGCAAGCCCGAGGTGGGCGAGCGCGCGAACGGTGCCGGTGCCCTTGTCGACGCCAGCACGGGTCACGTCTAGCACCGTCGAGCGCCCAACGTGGCTCAGCGCTCCGGTGTCAGCCTCGGTTGCCACGAGCGCGGCGATGCGATTGAGATCACCGCTCGCATGACGAACCGCCATCGTGCAGCACGCTGCGCGTGCAAGGTCGGGCGCATCGACGACGACGCGTGTGGTGCCGTGCGGTTGCGTGGGACTGAGTCGCGCGTATTCGGGGGTCATGCGCCAGAGCGAGCCGTCGAAACTCGCGACGCCGGCGCCCTCCGTCACCGCGATCTCGACAATCCGAGCGATCGACGCGGGAACCATCATGTCCATCCAGGTGGCTGCTCTCTGCGCGGGTGACCATCCGATCGAGCCGGAGCAGCAGACGGCAATGTCGGTTCGGTGCCCGGGGACGCGAAGGTACTCCAGCCCCTGCGGCGTGCGCGCGGTTGCGACAACGAAGCGGATGCCTGCTGCGCGAAGCGTGTCCAAGGCCTCGAGCGTCGCGGGCGATATGGAGAAATCGGACCGGACGATGGTGCCGTCGAGATCCGCGACGACTGCTCGCACCAGCATGGCGGCTATTCGTTCCGGCTCATCCCCCCGATGGTCGCAGGAAGGTCATCCGACGCGGCGCCGAAAGCTCACGGCGCACAGCACGATCGACGCCACGATGATCCCGGACGTCCAGGCTAGCGCGAGCCACGGGGTCGAGCCGACGGGCTGCCCGAGCATCAGGCCTCGGATGGACTCGATGACTGGCGTCACCGGCTGCGTCGACGCGAAGCCGTGGAGCCAGACAGGCATCGTCTTGATCGGGACGAACGCGCTGCTGGGATAGGGGAGGAACGTGAGGAGAAAGGTGAATCCGTTGGCGCCTTCCGGAGTCTTTGCCAAAAGGCCGACCGCGGCGGAGAGCCACGAGATGGCAAGGATGAACATGAGCAGGATCCCGCCAGCCGCGAGCCACGCCAGGGGCGTCCCGTGGGGGCGGAAGCCGATGAGGACCGCGACTCCGAGCACCAGCACGGTGGACACGGCGTTACGCACCACGCTCGCCACGGCATGACCGCCGAGCAACGCCGCGCCACCGACGTCCGACGAACGGAACCGATCGATGATGCCGGTGGCCATGTCGCTGGAGACGCTCACCGCGGTGGTTGACGACCCGAATCCGGCGCAGAGCACGAGGACCCCGGGAACGACATACGTCACGTACGCCGTGCCCGTGTTGATTGCTCCGCCGAAGAGGTAGACGAAGATCAGCATCAGGATGATCGGCAGGAGGACCGATGTCAGCATCCCCTCGATGTTTCGCCGCGACAGACGAAGACAGCGTCCCGACATCGTGAGCCAGTCGCCAACCGTCGATCGACGATTCGCACGCGAGCCGACCGGTGCCGCGAGCGCGGTCGTGTCAAGCAACATCACGTTCCCCTTCGACCGCAATAGCGGCATGGCCCGTGAGTGTCATGAACACGTCATCGAGCGTTGCCTCGTGCACTGCGAATGAGTTCGAACTCGGCAGCGCTCCGGGTCGACTTCATCAAGCAGCACGCGCACATGCATCGCGCTCCCATCGGTGGCGACGCGAAGAACAAGACGGTCGCTGTCGACGCTCGCCGCGCGCGTACCGAGCGTGGCCGCGATCGCAGCGAACGACGAGCGGTCAGCGCATGTGAGGTCGAGCCGCTGCTCGGCGAATCGCGATTTCAACTGGCTCGAGGTCCCGTCGGCGACGACACGCCCGCGATCGAGCACCGCGATGTGTCCCGCCAGCCGGTCGGCTTCCTCCAGGTATTGCGTTGTCAGGAAGATCGTGGTCCCGGATCCCGCGAGCGCAGCGATGAGGTCCCAGGTGGCGACCCGGCCGCGTGGGTCGAGACCGGTCGTCGGTTCATCGAGGAAGATCACCAATGGGCTGCCGACCAAGCTTGCGGCCAGGTCGAGGCGGCGGCGCATCCCTCCCGAATACGTCGCAACCCTCCGACGACCGGCGTCGGCAAGTTCGAACTGGTCGAGCAACTGGCGCGCGCGCCGTCGAGCGTCGATGCGAGAGAGACCGGACAGCCGACCCATCATCGCCAGGTTCTCCTCGCCTGTCTGCGCCGCGTCCACAGCGGTGAACTGGCCGGTGAGGCTGATGGCGCGACGGACCCGATGGACGTCGCGGCGCACGTCGAACCCAGCGACGCGGACCTCGCCGGCGTCCGCGCGAGTCAACGTCGTGAGGATGCGCACCATGGTCGTCTTGCCGGCGCCGTTCGGCCCGAGGAGGGCGAACACGCTGCCGCGTTCAACCGCCAACGCGACCCCGTTCAGGACGGTGTCCGCGCCATACCGCTTCTCGAGGCCGGCCACCTCCACGGCCAGATTACTGTCCATAGTCATACTCCGATTCCGGATGTGCCAGAGCGTTCGTGTACGCTGTATAGATGACACTGTACAGCACATCGATATAACTATGTCAATGGCGATTCGAGGTCGAGACGCACTGCTCGGTGTACTAGTGCACACCCGTACCGCGCAAGACCAATTCCCTGCTTCGTTCGCCGGTGCTGAGTCGCAGCTCACGCCAGCGCCTGCCGACCCCGCGACGCGTCAGTGCACTAGTGCGCTCGCCGCTCCGATGCGTATCGTTGTCGCATGACCCCACCGCTCACGCCTTCCGAGCGCATCGCTGCGGACCTTCGACGCCGGATCACCGACGGGGAACTCCGGGCCGGTTCGCGCGTCCCGTCGACGCGGGAGATCACGAGAACCTGGGGCGTGGCGATGGCGACCGCGAGTTGGGCACTCGGAGAGCTTCGCGACGAGGGCCTGGTCACGGCCAGGCTCGGCGTCGGGACCGTTGTCGCCACGCCGGGCGTGCGGGCGGCAGCCGTGCCAAGCTCCGCTCGACGCCACGTCCGTGAGTCGGACCAGGGGCTGACATCCGATCGGGTCGTGCAGGCGGCGGTACACATCGCTGACACCGAGGGGCTCCCGGTGCTGTCGATGCGCCGTGTCGCAAGCGCCCTCGACATCGCGACCATGACCTTGTACCGCTACGTACCGGGCAAGTACGAGCTCGTCGTCATGATGGCGGACGCCGTCTTCGCCGAGTGCCCGCCACCTGAGGACGCACCTCCCGGATGGCGTGCGCGGTTCGAGCTCATGGCTCGACGGCAGTGGGCCATGTATCGCATCCATCCATGGCTTGCGCAGGTCATCTCGTTCACCCGGCCGGAGCCGACGCCGAATGCGATTCCGAACACCGAATGGGCGCTGAGCGCCATTGATGGGCTCGGCCTTGATGCATCCACGATGCTCTACCTCGTCGTCACGCTCTTCGGATATGTGCGCGGGACTGCGATCAACCTCGAGACCGAGGCCGAAGCCGTTCGCGACACCGGCCTGAGCGACGATGAATGGATGCAGTCGCAGACTGAGCGGATAGCCGCCATCACCGCATCGGGAAGAGTGCCGACGCTCGCTCGGGTCATCGAGCGGGACATCGACTTCAATCTCGAGCAGTTCTTCGAGTTCGGATTGCAGCGCATGCTCGACGGCATGGCAGTATTGATCGGCACGTGACCGAGACACCCGCGCCGGAAGAACCGGAGGAGCATCAAAAGGGGCAACTCCGCCGCTTCGAGGAGGCCGTGCACGATCGGTTCCTCGCAGCCGAGGTCGCTGCCGAGGAATCCGCGGGGTATGGTTCGGTGACCGCGGCGGTCGAGGCTGCGGAGACGGCCGTCAACCCGGCGCACGAGCTCGGCACGGACGAGGAGCCTGAGCCCCCCGCGGCCACGCCTGAGCCACCAAAGGAATAGGGCACCCCGCCCCGTGTGGTGGGACGAGCGCTCGCCAGGAGGCCGGTTCCGTTCGCTCGTCTTCCTCGGCCATCCCGGACCGTCGATCCTGGTCACGATCGTGTTCATCGCGATCGCCGGGCTGGCCTGCAGGGGAGTCCCTGACGCCACGCGGATTCTGCAGCTCGTCGGCACGATGCTCCCGATCCAGGTGTGCATCGGGGTCATCAACGACGTCATGGATCTTCCAGCGGACACGGCCGCCCAGCCGTACAAGCCGCTCGTCCGTGGCGTCCTGCGTCGATCGACGGCCGCGTGGATCGGTGCGATCCTCGGAGGGATCGGCCTGTGCGTCGCGGCGACGATCAACCTCGCCACGCTCGGCCTCGGCGTGGCGGCCCTCGGCGCCGGCCTCTCCTACGACCTCGGACTCCGGCGGACAGTCCTGTCCTGGGTTCCCTGGTGGGGTGGGATGGGGGTGCTGCCGCTCATGGCCTACGCATCAGCAGGGTCGATCCCCTCGAGACTGCTCGTCCTGGTCCCGCTCGCAGCGCTCATCGCGATCGGGCTGCATCTCGCCAACGCGCTGCCGGACATCGACGCCGACCGGCTCGCGGGGGGACGGAGCCTTCCCGTTGTGGTCGGCGTGGATGCGGCTCGATGGGCGGGTCCCGCTGCTCTGGCCCTCGCCGGGCTGCTCTCCGTGGTTCTTGCGATACCGACCGGCCAGCGCTTGATCGTGGTGGTGGGAGCGGCCGTCGTGCTTGCCGCCGGCGTCGTCGTGGCCCTCGTGAGCCGATCAGCGCGACCCTTTCCCGTCCTGGCGGTAGCCACCGCCGTGTTCGCGGTTGCGTGGCTGGCGTCGCTCCCCACCTGATCCCGACGGAGCGCCTTGGTACCATCGCCCGGCGTGCCCAAGTAGCTCAGTGGTAGAGCAACGCCTTGGTAAGGCGTAGGCCGTGAGTTCAATCCTCACCTTGGGCTCCATCGGAGCTGGGACCAGAACCATCAGGAATCGAGAAGCCCCGGTGGCATGAGTTGATCACGATCGTGTGATGTCCGCTGATCCGACGTCACAGGGGCGCAGTTCCGGCCGGTACCGCACTGTGCTCGGTGTTCCGCGCTATCGACGGTTTGCGATCGGCGAGGTCGCGTCCGCGATCGGAGACGGCATCGGGCTCACCGCGGTTCCGTGGATTGCACTTGCGCTCGCGCCTCCTCACCTTGGCGCAGTCGCCGTGGGGCTTTCGGTTGCTTCGTACTCGCTGCCCGGCGCGCTCGCCGCGGCGCCGGTCGCGCGTCTCTTTCGCGACTGGGGCTCGGTGCGCCTGGTGTTTGCGGACACCGTCACGCGTTTCCTCGGTCTGTCCGCCATCGCAGCGCTCGCCCTGGCAGGGAGACTCACGCTCACCGAGTTCGTGGTGCTGCTGGCCGTCTCATCGTTGCTGCACCCGTGGGGGCAGGGCGGACGCGCGGGACTGGTGCCACTCGTTGTTCCCGAAGAGGATCTCCTGGTCGCCAACTCCTTTCTGTTCACATCGGTGAACGCCGCGCTGACGATCGTCGGCCCGGCCGCAGGTGGTCTCATCGTTGCGCGAGTCGGCGGCGCGCAGGCGATTGCGATCGACGCAGCAACGTTTCTGGCGTTGTTCGCCGCGCTCGCGTCGCTCCGTCTTCCGGTGGCGCAGGTGTCGCTCGTCGAACACGTGAGAGCACGGGTGCGCTCGTATCTGCTTCAAGGCCAGCTCGCGTACCTGCTCGCACTCACCATCGGCTTCTACGCGCTGTACGGTCCTTTTGAGGTCGCACTTCCGCTGTTCGTTCGGGGGAATCTGCATGCCGGACCTGAGCTCTTCGGTTTTGCGTGGGCCGCGTTCGGAGTGGGCGCGCTCATCGGGGGCATTGCAGGCGGAGCGCTGCTCAGCCTGCGCGACCGTGCAACGCTGGTGCGCTTCAGCCTTGTCGTGGTTGCGCTCTGGGGATTGGCGGTGCTGGTGATCGCCTTGTTCCCAGTGGCCGCTGTTCTGCTCGCGAGCATCGCCATCGGGGGTGCCGCATATGCGCCGTACCCCTCGATGCTGACAACCGTGCAGCAGCGGACGGTGGATCCAGTGATGCTGCCGTCGGTTGCGACCGCCTTCTCGGCGGCATCCGGCGGCATGAGCGTCGCAGGGACAGGCGTCGGTGGTCCAATCGTCGCGCTTGTCGGCGCTCAGGTGACCCTGTTCGGATCGGGAGCCGCAACCGTGCTGCTGGCGCTGGTGGTCGCGGTCGCGCAACTCCGGAGGAGGCGGGAACACAAGCTGCCAGCCGCTGACATCACGTGATCGGTGCGTCAGCGCTCGGCGCTTGTGTCGAAGGCGCGGCGGTCAGGCGGCCGTCCTCCATGAGCATCACACGATCCGCGGACTCCACCGCAGCGGTGTCGTGGGTGGCCATGAGGACCGCGGTGCCCGTTGCCGCGACCGTGCGGAGCAGACGCATGATCCCTGCCGCGGTCTCACTGTCGAGCTGGGCAGTCGGTTCATCGGCGATCACGATCACGGGCCGCTTGGCAACCGCTCGAGCAAGCGCGACGCGATGCTGCTCACCGCCGGAGAGTTCAGCAGCGGTGTGCGCGCGCCGGTCCTCGAGTCCAACCGTGACAAGGGCTTCGTAGGCACGTCCGGCGATCGTCGGAGGGTCGACCCCGGCAACACGAAGGGACAGCTCGACGTTCTCCTGCGCCGTCAGCATCGGAACCAGTCCCGCGGTCTGAAACACCCAGCCGACCGACAACTGCAGGAAACGGTCGCGATGACGACCGACCAGCGCTTCCACCTGCACATCGGCCACCGTGATGCTGCCGCTGTCGGGAACGTCGAGCGCGCCGATCAGGCTCAGCAGGGTTGTCTTTCCCGCACCGGAGCGTCCAAGAATCATCACCACCTCGCCCGGCCGCACCGTGAGATCGACCCCGTTCACCGGGCGAATCCGCTCGCCTCCGACAACGAACTCGCGGACGAGGCCCCTCGCGACGACGAGCTCTTCAGTCACCGTCGTCGCCCGTGGCCGGAAGGATGACGATGCGGTCGTCCTCGAGGTGGAGGCGCACCCGCCCGGTCAGCCCGAGGCGCGCGATGTACGCCTGCGGCACCTGTATGCGTCCGGCGCGATCCATGATCGCCAGCTCGTCGTCGACGAGCTCGCCGCCGCGCTCGATCCAGCGCCGCTCGCTGCTCGTCCTTCCGTCGCGGATCATCACCACGCGGTCGACGTACTTCTCGACCAGCAGGTCATGCGTCACGATGACCGCGGCGGTGCCCGACTCCCTGAGCACGTCGGTGAGGTCGCCGAGCAACGCGACGGTTCCGGCGGTGTCGAGCTCGGCCGTCGGCTCATCGGCGAGCAGGAGTCGCGGTCGGTTGGCCAGAGCGGTCGCAAGCGCCAGCCGCTGGTTCTGGTGTCCGGCGAGCTCCGACGGCCGTCGGGAGAGATGGTCGCCGAGGCCGAAACGGTCGAGAAGATCCGCCGCCGCGGTTGCGCGAACCTTCGCCGGTCCGGTCACCGTGGCTGCCTGCACGTTCTCGAGTGCGCTCAGATATGGGGCAAGGTTGCCGAGAGCGCGCTGCAGCACGTAGCCGACGACCTCGCGCCGGTACGCTTCCTCTTCACCTCGCTCGAGCCGGGTCAGGTCGTGGCCCGCGACATGAACTGAACCTGCGCTTGGCCGCTCCAGCCCGGCGAGGATGTTCATCAGCGTGGTCTTGCCGCTGCCGCTGCGCCCCGCGATCGCCACCATCTCGCCCGGCGCGACCTGCAGGTCGAGGCCCTGCAGTGCCACGACCTCAAGGTCCGCGCTCTTGTAGATGTGGACGACGCCTTCACAGTCGACGATGTAAGGAGTCATGTGAGTGCCCGAATTGCGGTCATGACGTGCACGTGTGCGCCGCGACCCGCGACCACGACACCCGTCAACAGCGACAGCGCACCGGTGCCCAGGACCACTCCGACCAGCGTGTGTGGATCGATGTGGAAGAGCGATGGGGGAATGAGATCGGTCGGTGCATTGCCCAGATGGAACACGGGCAGCACCGCCCAGCAGACCGCGAGTCCGATCGCGGTCCCGGCGATCATGCCACTGATGAGCACCGCGATCTGCTCCCCGATGAGCGCGTTTCGCAACGTCGACTGGGGGACTCCGTTGGCGCGCATGATCGCGTACTGCGTCGTCCGGTTCCGGGCGGCTGCGAGAAAGTGCATCGCGAAGTTGATGACCACGACCAGCAGCGCGATGAGGGCGCCGATGCCGAGCTCCTGGGCGAACCCGCTCCGCAGCGGGTCGTTCAGTGCAGTGGCACGAGCCTGGCTTTCGGTCAGCAGTTGCGTGTTCAACAGGGTCAGGTCGGAGCTCACCTTCGAGGTGACGGCGGCGGCATCACCGCTCGGGACGTTCATCCAGAGCTCGTTGGGCCAGGGGCTCACGACGCCGAGCCTCCCCATCCGCGCGAGCAGCGAGGACATCGGCACGACAAGAAAGTCCTCACTGCCCGGGTAGTACGTCGGGAACTCGTCGAACGATCCGACAGCCACCAACTCCACGTTCACCGTTTCGATATGAACCGGAAACGGCTGACCGATGGTGAGGCCGAGATCTGCGAGCGACTGGCTGGCGAGCAGCACCGGCAACGGCCGCGACGACGCGGGCGGCATGAGCAGCATCTCCTCGTTGTCGACGGCGATGTCCACGGAGGGCTGGCCCTGGTCGGTGCGCAGGAAGGTTGGGCTGACCGCGAGCGCCGCCGGATTGGGCGCGAACGCCTCGTCCCACCATCCGTCCGCGATGTCGAACGACTCGATCGTCGTGCCGGAGTCCGTGCGCAGATTCCTGAACGCGACGTCGCCGGCGACGCCGATGTCGGTCGGCGAGATCGTGATCGCGCGCACGCGAATGGGAAAGGACACACCGGTCAGCGACGCGCTCAGGTCGGTCCACCCGGGGCTTGCGATGGTGCCGAGCGACACGTCTCGTATGTCACCCGTCGAGTCGCTGATCTGCACATCGAAGCGCACGCTCACCCCGGAGCTGTCGACCGACAGCACGAGCGCATGTGGCGAGCCGGGTACCGCGACTCCGTCCGGATCCGCGGCATTCATCCTGGCGGTGAGGGACGCCAGTGGTTGCGACGCGAAGTCCGAGCGCGAGTACGCGACGTTCCAGAAGCTCGCACCCTGGATCCCGAGCACGGTTGCCTCGAGTCCCGTCTGTCCCGGACGGCCGTCATCGCGAAAAGCCTGCGCGGTCCGAACCCCGGGGGGCAGCGATGCAGCAAGCGGGGCCACCTGTGGCGGTCCCGCGGTGGTGGCGAAGGTTGCGCGCATGGTCGCACCCACCTGGTAGTCGGCACGGTCGATGGCGCCGGCGTTGTCGCTGCTGATGTACGTGGTGGCGAACACGCTCACCGCGACCGCGAGCATCACGAGGAGGCTCAGTCGCGAGTACTGCCGGGGATCGCGTTCGATCTCCCACCGGGCGAGCCGTCCACCCACGGCGCGGGTGACCGTGAGCAGGCGGCCGACAAGTGGCACGAGGCGCAGCGATGGGGAGGCGATCAACCCGACCCCGATCGCTGAGAGCACGAACGCGAGGACGCTGCTCTGCGCTTCATCGGTTCCAACACCACCCTGGTGGACAAACCAGAGGATCGCGACGCCGGCGACCAGGAACGCGATGTCGAGCGCACGACGTTGCGCGCTGCGGCTTCGTGTGGCGGAACGAGCCTGACGTCGCGCGGACAGCTCCGGGCTGCTCAGCACTGCGGCAACGACGATCAGCACAATGAGGAACGCGCTCTCCGCGATGACGGTGGGAATCGCCGCGCCGGCGAGGCGTTGCCAGATGCCCGTCGAAGGCCCCGTCGACGCACCGGCCGCTCCCGAGGCGATGGCAGCAGACGCGATGACAGCAATCGGCGTCGCAACCACCGCGAGCAGCGCGAACTCCGTGCAGTACAGGCCGAAGACGCGCGATCGGGACCAGCCGCGCGCCCGCCAGAGTGCAACCTGCGGGACGTGACTCTGCAGCAGCTGAATGGCCGCAAAGCCCATGGCGGCCAAGGCGATCACCAGCAGGCCGAGCGTCGTCACAAGGATCGGGCCCGACGAGGCATCCTGGCGGGCGAGAAAACCGCTGACCGTGGAGTCCAGCGCTGACACGAACACGCCGTTGTTCGAAAGGCTGTAGCCGCGCAGCCGGTTGACTCCGGAGACGATCTCGTCGGCATCCGACGCGTGGATGCTTGCCGTTTTGGGGCTGTACTGCTGGTCGGACGCTCCGATGGCGTCCGGGATCTGAGTGAGGATCTGAAAGAAGCTGTTGTGCGTGACGACGACATCACTGTCGGGAACATTGCCGGCCCAGTACGGATCGGAGAGGCTGTTCGGCAGCCAGAGGCCGACGAGTCGCCCGCACCAGATCTCCGGTGCGTTGCGTTTGATCGCGAGGTTCTGGAAGCAGTATTCGGTGCCGACGGACAGATGCAGCGTGATGCCGGTTTGATCCGTGGCCTGTGCTGACGCTGTGAACTCCCAGTCGGAGCCGTCGCGTGCGTCGGTCGCCCACCGCCCGGTGACGATGTGCGCGTGATTGCTGATCCCGGCATAGGTCGCCACCGACAGCTTGCACGTGACCGGCGGGCCCTCAACGGTGCAGTCGAGCGTTTCGGCCGAAAGCGTGAGCGACACACCGAACTGCGCCCCAGGGGTCACCGTGTTTCCGAGCTGTGCGCGCACGCGCTCGGCGGCAAGCTGCTGAAAGGCATCGAACGCAGCCGGTTGCGAGATGCCGTCCTGCTCGATGATCACGTTGGCACCGGTGCCCGCCGCCACGATCGTGCTCCGGAGCCCCTGGTCCGTGATGTTGGTCTGGATCAGCACCACGCTCACGACGAGCGTCGCAGCCGCGGCGAGGATCAATCCCTCCGCAATCGCAGGTGCCGGGCGCGACCGCAACATGCGCATGGCGACGCGTCCGATCCCCAACCGGCGCAGGACATGGCGCGGCCGACTGGGCACGCTCGGCATGCTAGCAGCGAGGTGTCGACGCAGACATCACCCCAATGGGTGATGGAAACCTGCGCGTCGAGCCGCCGGCAACCAGCGATGCGAGCGAGGACTACGCGGCGGCCACCATCGCCTTTGCGATTGCCGTCGGGACCGCGTAATCCCCGCTGAGCACCGGTCCGGCTGGTCCGGTGACCTTGATGTCAACGCCGCCGCTCAGGACCTCGACACCGATGGAGCTGGTGAATGCCTCGTCTCCGACGCCGCTGAGGTCGACTCCCTGCGAAACCTGCTTGTCGGCGCTATAGAGTGCCTGGGCGCCACTGGTCATGACGGCGAGTTGGATCGGATAGACCTCGTCCGCCACGGTCACGTCGCAGATGGTCAAACCGGCAAGGGGCGTGATCGACGAGTCGAGCGTCACCGTGACCGGCTTACCCACGGCGGCGCTGGCTGCGGCCGGCGTCAGGTCGGTGCACTTGGCATTGCTGCCGCTCGAGGTGCCGGAGCCGGGCTGGGAGCCGCCACCGGAGGAGCTCGCCGCCGGCTGCGAGCCGCCGCCTCCACCAGTCGCCGGCGTGCCTCCGCCGGACGATCCACAGGCTGCAAGAAGGGTTGCGGCGCATACCGCGGGCATGAGCACCGCGAGGCGCATCGACGTGCGAACAGCCATTGAGATGTCCTCCCATGGGCTCGGCGAGCCCGTCGGCGATCAGTCAACACGCGTCCGATCGCAGGTCGATCGCAGAGTGCGCAGGAGAGGCGATCCGCCACAATCCCACGAGTGACCGACACCTCCGGCTACACGCCCGCCGCGGACCGTTACGCGTCGATGAGCTACCGCCGCTGCGGGCGCAGCGGCCTCGAGCTTCCCGCGCTGTCGCTCGGCCTGTGGCACAACTTCGGCGACGACCGACCTCTCGATGGTCAGCGCGCCATCCTGCGCCGCGCGTTCGATCTGGGCATCACCCACTTCGACCTGGCGAACAACTACGGTCCGCCGTACGGCCGTGCTGAGACCAACTTCGGCCGCATTCTGAAGACAGACTTTCGGGGCTACCGCGATGAGCTGGTGATCTCCACGAAAGCCGGGTGGGACATGTGGGCCGGCCCGTACGGCGACCTCGGTTCGCGCAAGCACCTCCTCGCGAGCCTGGACCAGAGCCTGCGGCGCCTCGGTGTCGACTACGTCGACATCTTCTATCACCATCACTTCGACCCGAGCACCCCGCTCGAGGAGTCGCTCGGGGCGCTCCACACGGCCGTCCAGCAGGGCAAGGCCCTCTACGTCGGGATATCCTCGTACTCGGACCGGCGGACCGCTGACGCGGTCGCCATCCTGCGGCGGCTCGGCACCCCGCTGCTCATTCATCAACCCTCGTATTCGATGCTCAACCGCTGGATCGAACACGGGCTGCTCGACGTCCTCGGCTCCGAGGGGATCGGGTGCATCGCGTTCTCACCGCACGCCCAGGGGCTGCTCACCGACCGCTACCTGCACGGCATCCCTGAGGGCTCACGCGCTCGGGAGAACAGCTCGCTCAGCCAGGACATGCTGAGTGAGCACAACCTGGCCCACGTGCGGGTGCTGAACGCCATTGCAGAGCGGCGCGGCCAGACCCTGGCTCAGATGTCGCTGGCGTGGGCGCTCCGCGATCCGCGCGTCACATCGGTGCTCATGGGAGCGAGCAGCGTTGCCCAGCTGGAGCAGAACGTCGCAGCCCTCGCGAACCTCGACTTCTCCCCCGACGAGCTCGCCGAGATCGATCAGCACGCGGTCGAGAGCGATATCGACCTGTGGCGGGCTCCGTCGACGGCTTGAACGCTACCCGTACGTGGGCTGCTGTGGCCACCCGGGCGGCGAATCCTCCCAGTCCTCCTGGCGCCCATACGGAGCGAGGTCGAGGATGTTGTTGACGAAGAGCAGCCGGTCAACCCCGCGGGCTGTGGTGCTGTAGGTCCGATAGACCTCATCACCGTTGCGGAGAAACACGCTGAGCAGGAAGCCACCACCCACCGAGCCGCAATCCTCGGCGAAGGTCGTGCCGTGCGACGACACGAACGGCACGGTCCAGCCTTTTCTCGCCGCATACGCGCGGATCTGCGCGAGCGGCATGTCCGACACCGTCACCCAACTGACGCCGTTGGCTCTGAGCGTTTCAAGAGCCGTGACGTTGTTCGTGAAGTGCGTGCAGCCCGGGCAGTACTCGTCCGGCCCGCGGTCCATGAACTGATAGACGACGAGCTGTTGTTGATCCCCGAACAGGTCGAGCAGGTGCTTCGGCCCGTCCGGCGTGTCGAAGACGTACTTGGCGTTGTCGAACCGGACCATCGGGAGACGGCGCCGGCGCGCGGCGATCGCGTCGAGGGCGCGGGTGGCCTCCTTCTCACTTTTGAGCAACTCGTCGCGGGCGACCTGCCACTGTTCGGCAGACACGATCTGCGGCATGGGCGTGGTCATCGAGTACTCCTTCTCACGGGACGGTCACGGGCTGGATGATGACGGCGCCGAGGGTGGGATGGAGTTCCATGGCCGGGGACACGCCCGCCCGGTGTGATGACGTCGACTGCTTTCGGCGCCGTCGCCGGCTCCGGCCGATGCGATCGTGCCCCGCCCCGTCTGCCAGGGTCACGCTGAGCCTACCGCCGCCGGCGCGCGCGTCAACGTGCGGGGTTGCGGCCTGATGGGCCGCGTGGGTCCTGCGTCCTCGCGCTTCTCTCTCGTTCCTCGGCTCGATGACGGACGAGCTTTCCTATCGCCGCGAGGGGCAACGGCTGATCCAGGGGGAAGTGCAGCGTTGACTTCGCGACCCAGAAGCCCCCGAGCCCGACCGCGCGCGCCTCATCCTCGCCGCACGGATACAGACCGAAGTGGTGTGGATGCACCCGGAAGTACACGAGGCGACCGTGGAGGTGGTAGTACGGCATGCCGTAGCTGATGCGTTCCTGTGCCTCCGGCGCCGCCTCACGGATGGTCGTGCGGAGTGAGTGCAGCATCGGCTGCAACGCCGGGGGAGCGGCAGCGATGTAGTCGGCGACGGTCTCGGGTTCGCTCATCGCCGTGCACGGTAGCGTGGCCTCAGCGACGAGCGCGGGGGACAGCGCGCCTTGGCAGGCCGTCTGGCCTAGACCGGGTCGACGATGAGCCTGCGGGTGTGCTCCCCGGATGCGACCGCTGCAACGAGGCGGCGGATGAGTCCGCCGGATGGGCGCTGATGCGCTGTGCAGTCAAGCCAGATCTGCCGGCCCCGGGCGATCGCGGCCATCGGCTCGCCGCAATCGCAGAAGGGGGTCTCGCGTTCTGCGCGCTCGATGGCCGTGACGATGCGGACGTTGTCTCTCTTGTTCATGTCTTGATCTCCTTGCACCGATACGATGCGTTTCGTATTATAGCATCAAGATGAAATCGCGCCGATCCGCCCATTCGCTGCAGGATCGACCACACGCGACTTCCGCGCGGCCGGGCCGGCCGCGAAGCGACGCAGCCCATCAGGCCATCCTCAACGCGGCCCGCCAGCTCCTGATCGAGAAGGGCTTCGCCGCGATGCGCCTCGAGCATGTCGCCGCAAGGGCCGGTGTGGGAAAGGCGACCATCTACCGGCGCTGGTCCTCGAAGGAGGCGCTTGCCCAGGGCCTGCTGGCGCAGCTGGCATCGCCACACATCGAGATCCCGGAGTCCGGGGACACGCGGGACGAGTTGCTCGCTGCGGTCACCAATCCCATGCGGGCGGTGACCGAGACGGACTTCGGACCGGTCATCCGAGCGCTGCTGTCGGAGATCGCGAGCGACCCGTCGATCGGTGACCCGTTTCGGGCAACAGTCGTTGCAGCCCGCCGCGCTGAGATCGCCCGGGTGATCGAGCGAGGGATCGCGCGTGGCGACCTGCGCCCTGATGCCGACCCGGAGCTGGCGACCGAACTGCTGGTCGGGCCCGTCTACTTCCGTTTGATGTTCGGCGGCGTCCTCGACCTCGCCTTCGCGAAACGCGTCGTCGACAGCGTCATGCGGGGCTACGCCGCGTAGGACCTGCCTCAGCCACTCAAGCGGCGCGCGATGACCGCCACGAAACCGAAGGAGACCAGCGCGCACGCGGCGATCCCCAGGGGGAGCGACTGAATGCCCGCAACGCTGATGAGGCCGCCGAGCAGTGCGGGAATGACGGCACTACCGATGATCGCGCCAAGGATTGCGTAGGTCAACGCCGTCGTCGCGTTGGGGACGACCTTCGACAGCCAGGGCAGCACCACCGGGAAGATCGGTGCTGCGCAGAAGCCGAGCAACGCATAGCTGATCGGCGCGTTCACGTGCACCCGGATGCCCACGAGCAAGACGGTCGCCGCGGCGAGTGAGCCAAGGAGCAGTCGGGGTGGAGTCATGCGCACCGCCAGTGGTGCGCAGACGGCGCGACCCAGCGTGAAGGCGATCCAGAACAGGGAGGTCGCCGCTGCGGCGAATTGAGCGGAGTTGCCCAGGGAGATCAGGTCGGTCGCCTCCCAGGTCCCGATGCCGGCCTCCAGCCCCTCGTACACGAACAGGAGAGCCGCGAATGCGATGACCAGTCCGAGTCTCCGGTTGCCGACGACGTACGACGGCACCACAGCCGCCGGGGCCGACCTCGGCGTTTGCACGAATCCGGTGGTGGTCAGCAGCCCGATCACGCCGACGACTGCGAAGACCGGTGGGTAGGTCCCTGCGAGGGCGATCAACGCCGGGCCGAGAAACGAGCCGGCCCCGTAGACGGAGTTGACCAAGCCGAGCATCGCCGGGCTCCGCCTGCCGAACGCCGTCGCGAAATAGAGGTTGACAAGGATCACGAGCCCACCCGCGCCGCAGCCGAGCACCCCGACCGCGACGAGCAGGAGCGGCCACGAGGGCGCGGCAGCAGCCGCCAGCACCCCGACGCTGAAGAGCGAACCGCTGCAGAGGAGGCACACGCGCAGTCCCCACCGCCGTTCGGCGAGCCCGAGCAGACCAACCCCGAGGCATTCGCCGACGAAGTGCGCCGTGACGACGAGCCCTGCAGCGGCGACATGGATGCCGAACCGCGCGGCGATGTGGGGGACTGAAGGGCCATAGGAAGCCTGCGTGGCGCCGACGAGGATGAAGATCCCGAACCCGGCGACGGTCACCGCGGGTGCAGTGGACTCGCGCTCAGTCATTCCCGGTCATTCTGCTGATCCCCCGTCGGCGCCCGGATGGTGAGGGGTCGCTCGGCACAGAATGGTCGCGTGCGCGCAGCGATCCACGACACGTACGGTCCGCCTGACGTGCTGCGCGTCGCAGGTGTCGCGAAGCCGGTGCCGAAGGACGACGAGATTCTCGTCAGGGTCCATGCGGCCACCCTCAGCCGGACCGATGTCGCGCTTCGCGCCGGAGCGCCCTTCATCTCGCGCTTCATCACTGGAGTCCGCCGACCCAGACGCAGGATCCTCGGCAGTGACCTCGCGGGAGACGTGACGTCCGTCGGTTCGGCCGTGAGCGATTTCTCCGTCGGGGACCGCGTGTTCGGTATCAATCCCTGGAAGTTCGGCACTCACGCGGAGTTCGTGTGCATGAAGGCGCGCGGGGCGGTCGCACGCATGCCGGCCGGGATGTCGTTTGAAGACGCGGCGGCGGTCTGCGACGGGGCGATCCTCGCCCTGAACGCCATCAGACCCGCGCACCTTCACAGGGGACAACGGATCTTGATCTACGGCGCCTCCGGATCCATCGGCACCGCGGCAACGCAGCTGGCCAGGTTCTTCGGGGCCGACGTCACAGGGGTGTGCCGTCCGAATGCCGCCCACCTCGTGCGATCGCTTGGCGCGGATGACGTCATCGACTCCATGCAGGAAGACTTCACGAAGAGCGGCAGGACCTATGACGCCATCCTTGATGCCGTCGGCAACCTGACGTTCAACATGTGCCGGGGCTCATTGAAGTCCGGTGGCATGTACCTCGCGACCGACGGGTTGCGAAACCTTCCCCTCAGCGTGTGGACGGCGCGCGTCGGCGACAAGCGCGTGCGGTTCCCAATCCCACCGAAGTTCACGAAGCAGGACGTGGTGTTCCTCAGCTCGATCATCGAGGCGGGGAGGTACCGAGCGGTCATCGATCGCCGCTACCCGCTCGAGCAGGTGGTCGCTGCATCCCGATATGTCGAATCGAAGGAGAAGATGGGGAACGTCGTGCTGACGATCGTTCCCGACGCCGCGCCCTGAGGCGAGGCGACCGCGCGCAGCACATGTCCGAATGTGGCTCGCGCAGACGGATGGAAGCGACGTACAACATGACGATGATGTGCGCACGGTGATCACCGAGCTGCGTCCCCCCGCGACACGGAGCCCGGCCGTCCAGACCTGGCTTACGGTGGCGGCATGTGGTGTCACGGTGCTGCTCTGGGCGTCGGCGTTCGTGGCGATTCGGAAGGCCGGGGAGCAGCTTTCGCCGGGGCCGCTGTCGCTCGGACGGCTGGCGATCGGCAGCACGGTCCTGGGGATCCTCGTGCTCGTGCGACGCGAGCGCGTGCACCCGAGCGGGCGCGACTGGCTGCGCATCCTCGTCCTCGGCACAGCATGGTTCGGCATCTACAACCTCGCGCTCAACGAGGCGGAGCGCCATGTCGACGCGGGCATCGCAGCGATGGCCGTCAACGTCGGGCCGATCCTCATCGCACTCCTGGCGGGGTGGTTGCTCAAGGAGGGCTTTGCTCGCGGGCTGCTGGCGGGCAGCCTGCTCGCCTTCGCGGGCGTGGCGGTCATCGCACTGTCGGCGTCGACGGGCACCCACGCGGATCTCCTCGGGATCGCGCTCTGCGTTCTGGCATCCGTCGCCTACTCGATCGGTGTGGTGAGCCAGAAACCGTTGCTCGGCCACCTCTCGGGATTGACGGTGACGTGGCTCGGCTGCACCGTCGGGGTGCTGGTCTGCGTGCCGTTCGCGCCCTCACTCGTGCACGACGTTGGACGGGCGGGGCCCGGAAGCCTGCTGCTGGTCGCCTACCTCGGGATCTTTCCGACCGCCGTTGGATTCACGACCTGGGCGTATGCCCTTCGTCGGACGACGGCCGGGAAGATGGGCGCGACCACGTATCTCGTGCCGGCCGTGGCGGTGATCCTCGGCTGGCTGCTCCTCGGTGAACAGCCTTCCGTCCTGGCGCTGGTCGGTGGTGTCCTCTGCCTCGCCGGCGTCTACCTCACCCGTCGCAGGCCCCGCACGCAGCGAGTTCTGATTCGCGCGCTTCACACGGCATACTGCGGCCGTGAGCGACGCTGGGGAGCCGAACCTCCCGCAGTCCCGGCGCCTGGCACCCGAGCTCGAGCGACCGTCACTCGGTGAGACCGTCCCGGAGTCACTGGGGTACCGGCTGAAGAACCTGCTCCTCGGGAAACCGATGGTGTCGGAGCAGCTCACCCAGGAGCGACTGTCCACTCCCATCGCCATCGGCGTGATCGCGCCGGACATGATCTCGTCGTCCGCCTACGGAACCGAGGAGATGCTCCTGATCATGGTTCCGATCATCGGCGTGGCGGCGTTCACGATGGTGATCCCGATCACGATCGCGATCCTCCTGGTGATGCTCTTCGTGATGTCCTCGTACATGCAGGTCATCGGCGTGTACACACGAAGTGGCGGATCGTACGTCGTCGCGCGAGACAACTTCGGGCCTCGTATTGCGCAGGTGGCGGCCGTGGCGCTGCTGATTGATTACACGGTGACAGTGGCTGTGCAGACATCGGCGGGCACGGCCGCACTCACCTCCGCGTTCAAGACGCTGATTCCGTACACGGTGCCGATCACCGTCGGCGTCACGCTCTTGATGCTGTTCGGCAACCTGCGCGGGATCCGTGAGGCAGGTTCCATCTTTGCCATCCCCACGTACTTCTATGTGAGCTCGCTCTCGCTGGTGGTGATCATCGGTCTGGTCAGAGGCGTGCTCGGTGGTCTCGAGACGCATGCGCTGCCGACAGCGAGGATGCTCGGATACACCCCCGGCCACCAGACCGGGTTCCTCATGGGGCTCGGCATCTTCTACTGCCTTCGCGCGTTCGCCAACGGGGGTGCATCGCTCACCGGGCTCGAGGCAGTGTCCAACGGCATCTCCAGCTTCCGCAGGCCCGAAGCGCGCAATGGGCGCATCGCGCTCGCCGTGATGTGCTCGATCCTCGGATTCCTCGTGCTCGGCACGTCACTGCTCGCGCACTGGACCCACGCGATTCCTTACGCGGCCGGGACGCCGACCGTGGTGTCGCAGGAGGTGCAGGCCGTACTCGGATCCTCATGGGTTGGCACGGCCATGTTCTTCATTGTTCAGGCGGCAACGGTGCTCATCCTGTTCACCGGTGGGAACACGAGCTTCAACGGCTTCCCGTATCTCGCGAGCTTCGTCGCCGGGGACTCGTTCCTGCCGAGGCAGCTCACCAAACGCGGCCACCGCCTTGCCTTTTCCAACGGCATCTTCGTCCTCGCCGGCGTCGCGATTCTCCTGATCATCGTGTTCGGGGCCCAGCTCAACGCGCTCGTCGGTCTGTACGCGATCGGGGTTTTCACGGGATTCTCATTCGCCGGCTTTGGGATGCTGAAACATCACCTCACGATTCGCGGACGGCGATGGCGGATCGGCGCGTGGATCAACGGCTTCGCCGGTGCGCTCTCGCTTTCCGTGGTCGGGATCCTGCTGGTGACCAAGTTTGTCGAAGGCGCGTGGATTGTGGCCGTGGTCGGACCGCCGATGTACTTCGCACTGCTCCGACTGCACCGCCAGTATGCGGGGGAGGAGCAGCAACTCGAAACCGGCGCCGTTGCAACCACCGAGGCGGCCCTGTTGCAGCGCCATGCCGTCATCGTGGTCGTCGGTAGCCTCGACATGGCCACCGCGCGCGCCGTGCAGTACGCACGCACGCTGCGTCCCGACGTGTTGCGCTTCGTCCACTTCAACATCGACAATACGGACACTGAGCGGTTGAAGGCTGAGTGGGCGCGGCTCGGCCTGTCGCATCTGCCGCTCGATGTCGTGGAGTGCAGGGACCGACGTCTCGAACGAGCGTCACTGGAATACGTCACCGACATCGCGGCCGACGGCAGGACGGAATGCACGGTGCTCCTGCCGCGCCGGGCGTATCGCACTCGAGTGCAACGACTCCTGCAGGACCGCACCGCGGACCGCATTGCCGACGCGGTCGGGACCATTCCGCACGTCGCGGCAACCATCGCGCCCTTCAACTTCGAGGCCAACGCGGCGCGGGGATTCCGGCGCCGGGCTGCGCGGGCTGCCGCGCCGGGGCGAGAGTCCGACCGCAGCCTCGGGGTGGATCGAGCGCTTGCTCGCAGGGCGACTGGGACGATGCCGATCCACGATGTGAGCTTCCGCTCGCGTGCGCGTGTTGCAGGACGGATTCGCTCGCTGCGTGTGCAGACCGCCAAGGGCACGACGAACCTCGAGTGCGAGATCACCGACGACACCGGGAACCTCCTGCTCGTCTTTCAGGGGCGGCCGAGGATTCCCGGCATCGAGCCGGGAGCGCGTCTGATCGTCGAGGGAATGGTCGGGTCCTGGTCGCGCCGGCTCGCGATGCTGAATCCGGACTACGAGCTGGTCAGCGAGTAGCGCCGGTCGGGTCCGGCCGAAACGGCACCGATCGCCGCCGCGTTCTCTGTACAACGGGTCCGCATCACCATCGACGACGGAAGCACTACGAATGCCGGCCAGCACAACCCACGAGAATTCGATTCGCGAGTCGCTCGCGACGACTCCGGCGCCCCCGATTGGCGATGCGCGGTCAAACGCCGATGCGGCATCCAGACGGCCTCGGAGGCTCGGAAGGCTCGTGGCCCGCATCGTGCTGGTCGGCATGATTGGCGGAGCTGGAACGTTCGCGGTGAACGTCGCAACGAACCCGAGCGTCGCGTCAGCGCCCGGGATCGTCGAGGCGATCGACCATGCTCATCACGCCAGGCCGGAGATGATCACGCCGCAGGAGCGGATCGCGATCGCGCTCGTGGCATCGGAGGACGCGACGTTCTACTCGAACGATGGTGTCGACATGCTCGCCCTCGTTCGTGCCTTCTGGGGCTATGTCACCGGCACCGATACCGGCGGCAGCACGATCGAGATGCAGCTGACGCATCTGGTCTTCCCAGCCGAGACCCAGGGGTTCTGGGGCCACGTGCGTCGCGTCTCGCTTGCCTTGCAGTTCGACACACATTTCACGAAGGCCGCGATTCTCTCGATGTACCTGAGCGCTGTGTACTTCGGCCACGGCTACTTCGGGATACACGCCGCAAGCGAGGGATATTTCGGCGTTGCACCGTCGGCGTTGACCTGGGCGCAGGCGGCGTTGCTCGCCGGGATGGTGCAGGCGCCGAGCGCGCTCGACCCCGTGCATCATCTCGCAGCCGCGCTCCGGCGGATGGACTACGTCCTGGGGCGCCTCGTGGAGACTGGCGCGCTCACCGACTCGCAGGCGACAGTAATCGCTCGATCCAGCATTGGCCTGCGACTGACGAGCGTTACTGAGCGGTCCAGTTGAGCACGGGGCCGACACCGGTCGCGCGCTCGATGTTGGCGCTCGAGGGACTCGTGATGTTGAGCACGAACGTCTTGGTCGCCCCGGCTACGGCGTTGCGCAGGATCGTGACCGCCAGGTGGGTGCCAGTCTGCCCCGCCGCTATCGTGGCCGTCCCCGAGATGCCCATGTATTAGGTGCCGCTGACGGCGCTCCCGTCCTGGGTCGCGTAGGAGAACGTGACCGCCCCGGTCTGCGGCGAGGACAGGACCACCGTGAACTCGGCGACCTGGTTGCCCGAGGCGCCGCACACCACGGAGATATCTCCGATGTACAGCGTCGGCGCCGTCGTCGTCTGGCCGTCACCGAGGATCGTGCCCTGTGCCATGGAGCGCCCGAGCACGCCGGCGGTCGGCTTGAGGAGATCGAATGACGGTCTGGGCTACGATCGCGGACCATGACCTCCCGGGCTCACGGTCCGGGGCACGAGGGAACAACTTGATCAAGGTTGAAGGCAAAGATATCTTCACGGAGCTTTGGGAGCTGGTCGATCCGGCGCACACGGCACTGTTGCTCATCGACATGCAGCACGATTTCGTCGATGCCGGCGGACTGTTCGCAACGCTCGGTGTCGATGTGTCCATGTACCGTGCGTCCGTCCCAACGCTCGCAGGCCTGCTCGATGAGGCACGCCACGCGTCGGTGCTGGTGGTCCATGTTCAGAACACAGCGCTCCCCGATCGCATGAGCGATTCGCCCGCTCAGATCCGTTTCAACCTGCGCATGCACGCGGGCCATCGGGGTGACGGTCCACCGCTGCGGTACTCGGTGCCGGGCACCCCGGGCCATGCGTTCACCCGTGAGCTCACGCCGAGCGAGGGCGAGCTCGTCGTGCCCAAATACCGGTCGAGTGCCTTCTGGGGAACCAACCTGGAGATGCTGTTGCGCAGCAATGGGATCAAGACGGTCGTCGTCGGCGGGTGCACCACTGAGGGATGCGTCGAGTTCGACCGCACGCGATGCCATGTTCAACGACCTGTACGTGGTCATCGCCTCCGACTGCGTTGCGAGCGATGACCGCGCGCAGCATGATGCCTCGATGCTCCTCATGCGCCATCGCTTCGACATGGCCACAGCCGCCGACATCAGCGCGGTGTGGCAGGCGCCGCGCGCACCGGAGGCGGCGAGGAGCTGACGCCGACCGCGGTCTCACCGCCGTGACATCTGACAGGAGTTCCATGTTCATCAAGGATGTCCTCGCCGTTCCGGTGCGGTCCGGATTCTTCGCGGATGACCAGGCCGCGATTCGCGCCGGCCTGTCCCACGATGGCTTTCTCTACGCCGGATCGCCCGTCACCCCTGGCTTTCGTTCGGTCCGGCAACCAGGGGAGGCGGTGTCAGTCCTGCTCGTCCTCGATGACGGTCAGGTCGCTCACGGTGATTGCGCCGCGGTGCAGTACTCCGGGGTCGGCGGGCGCGAGCCGGTGTTCGATGCCACGAGTGCAGCGGCGATGATCGAGCGCCATGTTGCCCCTGTGCTTCGCGGAACCGAGGTCCTCACGTTTCGTGATACTGCCGTCGCGATCGACACGCTCGAGGTGGAAGGACAGCGCCTGCATGCGGCGATCAGATACGGCGTGACGCAAGCGCTGCTCGACGCGGTGGCGCGAGCGCGCGGTGTGACGATGGCGGAGGTCGTGCGCGACGAGTATCGAACCGGTGTCGACATCCGGCCCGTGCCGATGTTCGTACAGTCCGGCGACGACCGATACGTCAACGTCGACAAGATGGTGCTCAAGGAGGCGGACGTCCTCCCGCACGGTCTCATCAACGATGTCGACTCAAAGCTCGGCAGCGACGGCCGGTTGCTCATCGCGTACGTCACGTGGGTCCGGGACCGGATCCTTGCGCTCAGAGCACGTGAGAGCTACCAGCCGAGCCTCCATTTCGATGTGTACGGCACCATCGGTTTGGCGTTCGGCGGTGACGTCGAACGGGTTGCCGACTATCTGGTCGCGCTCGGTGACGCGGCGCGGCCGTTTCGCGTGTGCGTGGAGCACGTCATCGACGCGGGGAGCCGCGCTGCGCAGATCGAGGTCTCGGGCGCGCTCCGCGCGGCCGTGCGACGCCGGGGCAGCGACGTGCGCATCGCGGTCGACGAGTGGTGCAACACGGTCGAGGATATCCAGCTGTTTGTCGCCGCCGGAGCAGCCGACATGATTCACGTGAAGACGCCCGACCTCGGCGGCATCAACAACACGATCGACGCCCTGCTCCTGGTCGCGCGAAGCGGGCTCGCCGCGTACTGCGGCGGGACGTGCAACGAAACGGACCGATCGGCTCAGGTCTCCGCGCAGGTCGCGATGGCGTGCGGTGCCGCGCAGGTGCTCGCGAAGCCGGGCATGGGAGTCGACGAGGGGATGATGGTTGTCGGCAACGAGATGGCGCGGGTCGCGGCGTTGATCGGATCGCGGAAGGTCGCCCGGTGAAGCCGCTCGCCGATGTGCGCATCGTCGCGATCGAGCAGTACGGCGCGGGCCCGTTCGGCAGCGTCCAGCTCGCCGACCTCGGCGCCGAGGTCATCAAGATCGAGGACCCTTCGACGGGGGGAGATGTCGGGCGCTACGTCCCGCCCCACCAGGAGGGTGAGGACAGCCTCTTCTTCGAGGCGTTCAATCGCAACAAGCTGAGCCTGAGCCTCGACCTGATGACCGCCGGGGGGCGCGCGGTTCTCGAGGACCTCGTGCGCATCAGCGACGTCGTCTATTCGAACCTCCGCGGCGACGTCCCGGCAACGCTCCGCATCACCTACGACGACCTGAAGCACCTCAACCCACGCATCGTGTGCTGCCCACTGACCGGATACGGAACGTCCGGCCCGAGTGCGGGCGAGCCGGGATACGACTACCTGCTGCAGGGGGTCGCGGGATGGATGGACCTCACCGGTGAACCCTCTGGGCCGCCGACGAAGTCAGGCCTCTCGCTCGTCGACTATTCGGCCGGCCTCGTCGCCGCCATCGCGATGCTCGCGGGCATCCACGCCGCGCGGCGCGACGGCAGCGGCATGGATTGCGACATCAGCCTCTTCGACACCGCCATCTCGATGCTCACCTACCCGGCGATCTGGAACCTGAACGGTGATTTCGAGCCGCAGCGCACCCATCATTCGGCGCATCCGTCGCTGGTTCCGTTCCAGGCCTTTCAGACCCGCGACGCATGGATCGTCGTCGCGTGCCCGAAGGAGAAGTTCTGGCGGCGGCTCGCTGACGTGATCGAGCGCTCGGACCTCGCGAGCGACCCTCGCTTCGCGACGTTCGCGGATCGCCGCACCAACGCGCAGGCGCTGCTCGCCATCCTCGAGCCCATCTTCTTGAGGCGTACCGCGCCGGACTGGCTCGAGGCGCTCAGGCGGGCTGGGGTGCCGTGTGCCCCGGTCAACTCGGTCGCACAGGCGCTCCGCAGCGATCTCACCACGGCGCGGGGCATGGTGGTCGAGACCGATCACCCACGCTTCGGGCGCCTCCGGCAGGTTCGCGGGCCGGTCCGGATCGGCACGGAGGAGGCTGACTACCGACGGGCACCAGCACGAGGCGAGCACCAGGACCGGGTGCTCCGCGAGCTGCTCGGCTACGCGCCCGAGCGGGTCCAGGAATTGCGAGCGGCTGACGCCTTCGGTCACGCTGACCCCGAAAGTGAGGCTCGGGCGGACGCGCCTGAATAGTCGGTCACTCGATGGCTCCGGCTTGACCGTAGCGCTGACACGGTCCGATAATCGCCGCGGGTGCGGCGGCCGGCTGGAACGCGCGGAGGTGGTGGTTGAATCCGCTTGGAGCCCTGGGCTTCACGACGCGATCGAAGCGGGGCCAGGCGCTGATCGCGATCGTCGCGCTCGCGGCAAGCGTCGGCATCGGCACTGCTGTCTCGCTGACGATGCGCGCACGCGCAACGACCACGGTGATTGCGCCCGATCTCTCGCCGTCGACAAATGTGATCGGAGCGCCGCTCACAAGGCAGACGACCCCGCCGCTCGCCGGGCTCACCGATCAGAACGGAACGGCGATCTCACTGAGCCAGGAAAAGGGAAAACTCGTCCTCGTCGCTTTCATGGACCCGCTCTGTGTCGATTTGTGCCCGGTGCTCGGGCGGGACATCGTGGCGGTGGAACAGGCGCTGCCGAAGAGCATCAAACCGGTGCTGCTGATCGTCAGCGTGACGTCCGGGCGGACGCCGGCCGACGTGCGGGAGTTCATCAAGACCAACTTGTCGACGCAGTGGGACCCGGGCTGGCACTGGCTGATCGGGCCGAGCGACGCCGCGCTCAAACTGACGTGGCTTGCGTGGGGTGAGCCGCTCGAGCCGCCGAAAACGAACTACCTCGACGTCATCGACCCGCAGGGGTATCTCCGGGTGTCCTATCCGGCGCCGCTGTTCGTCAGCGACGTGGTCTCCGCAATCAAGACAGTCGCCAGCGAATAGTCCCCGCTCGCGGCACGATTAGTGAAGACTAACTCGCTGCCGCGCACGTTCTGCGCAAAGTTGAGCACAACTTCGTTGGCGCAAAGTCTTGACTAACCTCTGTGGCTCCGACGATCATTCGCGCTGCGGAGTGCATTCCAGTTGGCGGAGGACCGGGTGCGCACATTCAATAGGGCGGTATTCCCGGCAGGCGGAGCGAGTGCACCTGCGCGCGGTCGTCTCGGTGTTGCCGTGTTCGTTCAAGCCCTCAGACTAAACCGACCGGCCGGTCGGTTTACCCGACGTACGAGACCAGTAGCCCGTTCATAGAGGTGGATCAAGCATGCGGATGAGATTCTGGATCCTCGTCGGCAGTCTGGTCGTCGCAGGCCTGCTGGTCGGGTTCTTCGTCACACGCTTCCTCAACCCGAGGCCGCCCACCATCGTCGCGACCACGACGTCCAACGTGCTCCAGGGCCGCCCGGTGGTCGACATCAACCTCACGACCGTCGCCGCCGTGGGCGACGCGGGCCAGGGCAACGGCGAGCACCCGAACTGGGTCGGCTACCTGCCGACCACCTACCTGCAGGTCCCGGAAGGTGCGGTGGTCCACATGACGATCGATCAGCAGGACGGCCAGACCGGGCTGCGAAACGAGTACTTCGGGCTGGTCAGGGGGACGATCAACAATCAGATGACGGTCAACGGCAAGGTGATGTCGGCGATTGATCCAACGCTTGCGGCACACACGTTCACCATCCCGGATCTCGGCGTCAGCGTTCCGCTGGAAGGTGTCGCCGACAACGCGCCCGCGAACGCCCAGATCGTCGTGCAATTCGACTTCGTGGTGCCGGACACCAAGGGCCTCTACCGGTGGCAGTGCTTCGTCCCATGCGCGGCAGGGACGCTCTACGGCAATGGCGGACCCATGCAGACGCTCGGCTACATGGCCGGCGAGTTGCAGGTGGGCTGACCGATGAAGAACAGAGCGACAGCCATCCGCGTGCTCATCGGAACGTGGGTCATCCTCGCGGTGGGAGGTGATATCGGTCTCGGCCTGGCGCCGATGCCCCCCGGCCTGGCATCCAACCTGGCGTCTGACGAAAGCACGGTCATCAGGGTTCTCTCGATGGCCGCGTGGCCGATCTTCTCCGGCGTCCTGGCCGGGCTCTTCTTCACTCTCGTGATCAACAAGCTCGCGCCATCCCAGTACGAGCCCACCGCGGTCGAGCTTCGCGGCAACAGCCGGCTCCAGGCGACGTGGATCGTTACCACCGTCGTCCTCGTGCTCATCCTCGCGACCTACGGCACCGTTGAGCTCGCTGTCGAAGAGCCGGGGGAGGGATCGCGACCGTTTCGGCACCACTACCGGCACCGGCTTCGGCTGACCAGCCCCTCGAGGTGCAGGTCATCGCGCAGCAGTGGTGGTTCACCTTCCGATATCCGTCGTATGGGGGCATCGAGACTGCACAGCTCGTTCTTCCGGTCGGGCAGAAGATCCAGTTCAACGTCACCTCGCTCGACGTGGTTCACTCCTTCAACTTCTATGCGCTCGGAGTGAAGGCAGATGCCGTTCCTCTGAACGACAATCAAGTTACGGTTATCCCAACGCTGATCGGGACGTACCGGATCCAATGCACTGAGTTGTGCGGCCTGTGGCACGGCTACATGGCCGACAACACAGCGATGGTTGTCAGTCAATCGGACTTCGCCGCGTGGATTCAGCAGCAGACGACGCTTGACGCGCCGATCATGAAGTATTTGCCGCCGTACAGCCATACGTACGAGCCCCAGCCACAGATCTACGGGTCGTGATCATGCCTAATTCGCACGTGAGGGAGTTGATGTGGACGCTGTAGCCCCGGCCCGCCAACCGATCGAATCGCGGCCGACACTGTCGCGCCGTTTGCACGAGTGGGGACTGCTGCTCGGCGTCATCGGCGCGGTGGTCGGATTCGTTGTGGGGTGGGCAATCGGCAGCGTCGCGATCGCGTACTCATTCGGAGAGGACAACTCGCTCGGGTCCGACTCGGGAATTCTGCTCGGGTACAGCCTGAGCGTCGTCGGGTTCCTTGCGGGAATGGGGTTCTTGAACTATCCGATCGGCCGTCTCCTTGGAAGGCCAAAAGCGACCGAGGAGGACAACGCATACCTTCACGGCGAGGGTGGCGGCCTCTCCCGCTACTTCCGTATGACGACCGACCACAAGGTCATCGGGCTGCAATACCTGGTCATGATCCTGGCATTCCTGTTCATCGGTGGTCTCGGGGCGATGTTCATCCGCGCCGAGTTGCTCACGCCCTCGCCCACCGTTGCCACCCCTCAGTCGTATCTCACCCTGGTCGGGCTGCACAGCACGCTCATGATCTTCATGGCATCCGCCGCGATCATCGGACCGTTCGGAAACTACTTCGTCCCGATCATGATCGGGTCGAGGAATATGGCGTTCCCCCGGCTCGAGGCACTCACGTTCTGGCTGCTTCCCCCCGCAGGGCTCATCCTCCTCTCCACGGTCTTTCTTGGCGGGTTCACAACCGGTTGGACCGGGTACGCGCCGCTGTCCGACCAGAACGTTGCCGGAATGGATTCATACTTGATGGCGTTCGCGCTGATCGGTCTTTCGATCGGACTGTCGGGGTTGAACATGATCGCGACGGTCATCACCAAGCGCGCTCCGGGAATGCCCTTGACCCGGATGCCGATCTTTGTGTGGGGAGTCTTCGTCACCTCGTTCCTGGGGTTGCTGGCTGCGCCGGCGCTCATCGGGGCGGTGCTGATGGAGACGATCGATCGCTCCTTCCAGACGACGTTCTACGTCCCGGCGGGAGGCGGGTCTCCGTTCCTCTGGGAGAACCTGTTCTGGTTCTTCGGGCATCCCGAGGTCTACATCTTCATCATCCCGGCGTTCGGCATCATCATGGAGATGCTGCCGGTCTTCACGCGTAAGCCGCTCTGGGGCTATCGCGTTTCGATCGCCGGAATGGTCGGCGTCGGGCTGCTGAGCTTCACGGTATGGCAGCACCACCTGTTTGTGAGCGGTCTGGCTCCGTCACTGCGTCCGTTCTACATGTTCTCGACCGAGCTGATCTCGGTGCCGACCGGCATCATCTACCTGATCGCGCTGGGCTCGATGTGGCGGGCACGGACGCGCTTCAGCACGCCGATGCTGTTCATCGGTGCCTTCTTCTTCAACTTCCTCATCGGAGGGTTCACGGGAGTCTTCCTCTCCGACGTGCCGAGTGACTTCACCCTGCATGCCAGCTACTTTGTCCAGGCGCACTTCCACTACACGATCATGGGCGCCGAGGTCTTCGCGCTTATGGGCGCGATCGTGTATTTCCTGCCGAAGATGACGGGATTCACCATGGATACAAAGCTGCTCAAATTCCAGTTCTGGGCGGTGTTCCTGACATTCAACGGAACGTTCATCTCCCTGATTGCGGTGGGCATACTCGGCATGACGCGCCGGACCATCAGCTACGCCTCGTACCTGCAACCGCTCAACGTGTCCGCATCGGTGTTCGCGTTCGGGCTGGGTGCCTCGATGGCTCTCTTCCTCGGGATCCTGATCTGGGAAGCGGTCATCAAGAGGACGCGCGCTGTCGAGAATCCCTGGGAGTCCCTCGGGGTCGAATGGCAGGTACCGACCCCGGTCCCGGTGTTCAACTTCGACCGGGTGCCGACATCCTGGTCGCTCCCTTACGACTACGACACGGGTAAGCCGGCCACAGACCTTGGATCGGCCGCACCTGCATTGAGCGGAGCATGAGCATGAGTGACGCTGCAAGCCCAACCGGTCTCACCGTCGTTGAGGACGTCGCTGGAGGTGACCAGACGCTGATCGTGACCTCCCGCCTCATGATGGGCGCGAACACCACCCTTCAGCTGACCTTCCTCTTCACCTTTCTCTACCTGCGCGCGAACAACTTCGGTGGCATGTGGCATCCGAGCGGCGTCAGCGCACCGCCCGAAGTGCTCGCGCTCGTATCGCTTCTGATCCCGATCGTTGCGCTCCTTGCGCTGTGGGCCGTATCGAGGGCCATTGTGCGAGGGAGCGCGAACCTCAACGGACTGCTCTGGCTGGCGCTCGCCTTCGTCGTTCTCACCGGGGCAGTTCGCATCTTGATGATGTATCAGTTCGGGTGGGATCTCCAGAACGGCACATACATCGACATCTCGACGGTCTGGTATGGCGTGATGCTGGCTGAGTTCATCATCGTCGGCCTCTGGGTGCTGAGCCTGGTCATGGGACACATCAGGGGGACTGCCCCGATCACCGCCATGCAGGCGCGTGCCGTGGTCGAACAATGGTCGTACATCACTGTTGTCAGCTTTGCGGTGTACGCGCTCGTCGAGTTCGTTACGTAGCCGACCAGCATGCTCTGGTCCCCACTCTTCGACTGGAGTTTCGAACCAGTACCCATCGTCGGCGCCGCGACAGCGGCGTATCTGTACTGGCGCGGGCGGAGAACGGCATCACCGGCGCTGGGACGGACGGCGAGTTGGGACCGAGGGGACACCTACTTCGCGCTCGGACTGAGCGCTCTCGCGGTGGCGCTGGTATCACCCATTGCGTACTTCGACATCACGCTGCAGTGGGACCACATGCTCCAGCACGTGCTGCTTCTCCTGGTCGCACCCCCGCTGATCCTCATGGGCGACCCCTTCCGGACTGCTTGGGCGGGGTATCTCGCCGCCCAGGGGCGCCCGATTGCGATCGCGGACACCCGCGTCGCACACATCATGCGACGCCTCCACTCCGGGTCCAGGGCTGCAACAGTGGTGGTTGCTCTGTTCAGCGCGAACCTGCTCTTCTGGCACATACCGTCCGTCTACAACGACACACTGCGCATCGCGTCCATCCACGACCTGGAGCACCTGTCCTTCCTCGTGCTCGGCTTGCTGTTCTGGGACCAGGTGATAAGTCCGCTCGGAGTGCCGGGGCGGCTGTCGCTGATGGGACAAGCGGGGGTTGTTCTCATCGGCATGGGTGTCAGCTGGGCGCTGGCCGTCGTCATCGCATACGCGAGCCAGCCCCTGTACGCCTACCCGACGCCGATCGACGGGCTCAGCCTCCTCTCCGATCAACAGATCGCGGCAGGTGTCATGTGGGTGCCAGGAAGCACCCCGTTTGTGATTGCCTTGCTGTATCTGGGCATTCGCTGGTTCGATGTCACCGACCGAGGCGCGACCTCAATCGCCGCGGCGCCACGATGACGCGAGCATCTGTGGCGCTCTGCGCACTGGGCCTCTGCATGGTCGCGTGCGGCAGCGCCCGGCCGGCGGCCACTCCGCTGACGGTGACCGCATCCGGAGGGCCAACGCTGAGTGGGAAGGACGTGAGTATCACGTCGTTTCACGGGCACCCGGTCGTGTTGATCTTCTGGGCATCCTGGTGCGGCCCGTGCCACGACGAGCAGCCCGCGCTCAACACCGCCTACACGCAGTGGTCTGCCCGGGGTGTCGAGTTTCTCGGTGTCGACCTCCGCGACGGCACGAAGGACGCGCTCTCCTTCCAGTCACAGCTCAAGGTGCCGTACCCCAGCATCGCCGACACCCAGGCGACGCTGGCCGTCGACTACCGGATCCCGTCGGCCCCGGCCCTCGTCTTCCTGGACGCGCGGGGTAAGGTGGCGGACGTGGTCCTCGGGGCGCTCGGGACGATGAGCGTCGCGGACTTCAACGCCGAGCTGACATCGCTGCTCGGTGGGCAGAGCGCGAGCGCGTAGGAGAGAGATGCAGTCGAGCGCCGAGATCATGACCCCCGCGGACGCCGTCACGGCGCTCGACGGACCGGCGGTCGCATCGCGCTCGCTCGTGCACATCCGGTCGCTCGCTCGCGACTACCTCAGCCTCACCAAGCCTCGCATCATCGTGCTCCTCGTCCTCACCGAGGTCGCGACCATGGTCATGGCCGCGCGAGGGATCCCCTCGCTGCCCCTCGTGCTCTGGGCGGCGCTCGGTGGCGCGCTGGCATCGGGCGGATCGGGCGCCATCAACTGCTGGTACGACCGCGACATCGACCGTGTCATGGCGCGAACCTGCACGCGTCCGCTCCCATCCGGGCGGCTGCTTCCCTGGCAGGCGCTCACCTTCGGCGGTTCATTGATCACGGCGTCGGTGATCGTCTTCGTCCTCGCGGTGAACGCGCTGGCGGCAGCGCTCGCTCTCGGCGGCGCCGTCTTCTACGTCTTCATCTACACGATGGTCCTGAAGCGCACGACTCCGCTCAACATCGTCATCGGGGGCGCCGCCGGCGCCTTCCCACCGCTCGTCGGCTGGGCGGCCGTGCGCGGCGACCTCGGATGGCCCGCGCTGGCACTGTTCGCTGTCGTGTTTCTCTGGACGCCGCCGCACTTCTGGTCGCTCGCGCTGCTGCTGCGCAAGGACTACCGCGCGGCGAACGTGCCGATGCTCCCCGGGCTCATCAGCACCGCGAGCACCTACCGGCGGATCATCCTGTACACGATGGCGCTCGTGGTTGCGAGCCTGCTCCCGGGTCTGGTCTTCGGCGGTGGGTACGCCATCGCGGTCGGGGTCCTCGGCGCCTGCTACCTCGCCCTAGCCGGCTGGGCGCGGGTGAACGCGACGTCACGCGCCGCGGCGCTGCTCTTCCACTTCTCGCTTGCCTACCTGGCGCTCGTGTTCATTGCGGGAGCGATCGCGGCGAGCTGATCCCGCAAAGAGCCGTGCGGCTCCCTGCACGCGCAAGGGCTCGGGCAGCTCACATCCGCCGGCGTTCGAAAGCCCATTCGACCACGAGGATCACCAGGGCGAGTGCCACCTCGGCGGCGACCCATCCCGCGACCGCGATGTCGAGTGCATTCGCTTCACGAACCTCAACGTCTCGCAACGACCTGCCGGCGAGGACAGCACCATACTGATTCGCCACGACAACAGCAGCGATCCGGACCCCTGGGCTCGGTTGCCAGGTAACACGATCCTCACCGGATGCCCGAGCGGACGAAAGGACGCCGGCCGGGAGCTGGGGAGTTCTCCCGCCGAGGGTTGTCGACGACGCGATCACCATGTCGTGGGCGTCGTAGACGATCACGAAGGGTGCGAGCGACGACGTCATGTCCACCGTCACCGTGGGGATCAGTGACGTCGACGGTGCTCCGCCGCCCAGCCGCGACGCGGCATCCTCCGCCATCTGGACCTGTGGATCATCCGCAGCCTCCCGGAGTTGCTGCTGACTCTCGACGTACACGAGCCCACAGACCACCGTGACGGCTGCCGACATCGGCACCCAGAGTCTGAGAGCACGTGGAAGGAGTGATTGCGTCACGTCGCGTGGAGAACGCACCGGGAACCCGTCCGGTTCCGAAACGTCAGCCGGCGCTGACCACCGCCGGCTCGGCGCGCACCGCGAAGTTGACGGAGCGGGCGACGAAGCAGAGGTCGTGCGCGCGCTCATGCAGGGCGATCGCCCGCTCGATTCGATCCGCGGAGGTGATGGTCACCTGCGGTCGGAGCATCACCTCCTCGAAATGACCGCCGCCGTCCGGCGTCTCGACGAGCGTGCCGGACGCATGGTCCACATAGTCGGTGACGACGATGCCCTCCTTCGCGCAGAGCACGAGGTACCAGAGCATGTGGCACTGCGAGAGGGACACCACGAGGAGCTCCTCCGGATTCCACCGGTCCCCCGCGCCGCGGTACGCGGGATCCGCGGAGCCGGGAATCACGGGCTTTCCTACCGCCGACGCATCGACGGAACGCTCGAACGCCCCGTAGGCGCTGGTGCCGGTACCGGTGTTGCCGGTCCAGGTCAGCGCCACCTCGTACGTGTGTGTCTTCGCCACGGTCACATGCCTCGAGGTTACCGGGACGCCAGCAGCGTCTCGATCGCGTCGACCACCTCGGGTGCGTCGGGGAGCACCTTGGGTCGGAACCGGCCAACCACCTCACCGGTGGGGGAAACGAGGAACTTCTCGAAGTTCCACTTCACGTCACCGGCGGTGCCCTGCGCATCGGGAATCTCGGTCAGCTCAGCGTACAGCGGGTTGCGGTTCGGGCCGTTCACCTCGATCTTCTCGTAGATGGGAAACGTGACGCCGTAGGTCTCCGAGCAGAAGGTCTCGATCTCGTCCGCGGTTCCCGGCTCCTGACCGCCGAACTGGTTGCAGGGGAATCCGAGCACCGTGAATCCGCGGCCCTCGTATCGATGCTGCAGCTCCTCGAGCTGTGTGTACTGCGGCGTGTTGCCGCACTGCGAGGCGACGTTGACGATGAGCAGGGTCTCACCTCTGTGGTCGGCAAGCGACGCGGGCTCGCCATGCAGGGTCTTGACCGGGGCGTCGTACACAGACATCGGCGAGTCCACTCCTGAGGGCGCTTGCGTGGGACCCTTCGAGCGTAGCACCGGGGTCCCCACCGGCTATGCGGCGAGCGCCGATGCTGCCGGGACCTCCTCGTCGATCCTGCTGACGTCGCGACGGCGCACGGTGACCGCGAGAATCACCGCGCCGCCCAGCATCAGGAAGGCGCCGACCAGGAACGCGACGTGGAAGCCGGAGACGAGCGCCGACACGCTGTCGGCAAGGCTGGGCACATGGCCGAGACCGGCCAGCGTGTTCGTGGTCGTGTTCGCCGCGAGCGTCGACAGGACCGCGAGTCCGATGGCACCGCCGAGCTGCTGCGAGGTGTTGAGCAACCCCGATGCGAGACCGGCGTCATGCTCTTCGACGTTGGTCGTGGCGATGAGGGTGATCGGCACAAAGGTGAGGCCCATGCCGATCGCCATGACCATGAGCCCGGGCAGCAGATCGCCGAGGTAGGTGCCGTGCACGGGGATCCGGCTCAGGATGATGAGCCCGGTTGCGGCGATCGCCATTCCCGCGAACCCGACCCGGCGCACGCCAACTCGACGGATGAGCTGCTGCGACAATCCCGCACCGACGATGATCCCGCCCGTCACCGGCAGGAACGCGAGACCGGCGCGCAGCGCGCTGTACCCGAGCACCTCCTGCACGTAGATCGATGCGAAGTAGAAGAGCGCGAACATGCCCGCGGCGACCAGGAGCATCGCGAGGTTGGCGCCGGTGATCGACCGCATCCGGAAGATGCCGAGGCGCACGAGAGGATGACGCAGCCGGAGCTCGAGCATGACGAAGGCAGCGAGGAGTGCGACGGCAATGGCGCTGAGCCCGAGCGTGGTCACCGACACCCAGCCGGCGGTCTGGGCGTTGACGAGCGCATACACGAGCAGGACGAGGCCGCCCGTGACCGTCGCCGCGCCGGCGACGTCAACGCCGCCGCGCGCGTTCTCGACCCGGCTCTCGGGCACGAAGCGGAGCGCGAGCAGGATCGCGACCACTCCGACCGGCACGTTCACGAAGAAGACCCACTGCCAGGAGAACGCGCTGGTGAGGACACCGCCGAGCAGGAGGCCGATGGCGCCGCCACCGACCGCGACCGCGCTCCAGACACCGAGTGCCGTCGTGCGCTCCTTGCCCTCGGCGAAGGTGGTGGTGAGCACCGACAGTGCGGCGGGGGAGACGAGCGCTCCGCCGAGCCCCTGCAACGCACGGCCCGCGACGAGGATGCCCGCTGATCCCGCGAGTCCGTTCATCAGCGAGGCGCCGGTGAACAGCACGATGCCGAGGAGGAACAGCCGGCGCCGGCCGATGAGGTCCGCGGCACGGCCGCCAAGCATGAGGAAGCCACCGAACGCGAGCGTGTACGCGTTGACGATCCACTGCAGGCTGTCGACCGAGAAGTGGAGACTGCGCTGGATCGACGGCAGCGCGACGTTCACGATCGTCGCGTCGAGAATGACCATGAACTGCGCGAGCCCGACGATCACGAGGACGAGCCAGGGGTTGTAGCGGCGCGTTTCCATGCTTTTCGGCCTCACTTGGGGGTAGAATCGGAGCGTGGGCTCCGGTTATGGAGTACTATACGGAACGATGGTTCCGTTTGTCAATCCAGGGCAGGACGACCGATGACAACCGTGAGTGCAGGGGCGGAGCGGCACGACGCCGTACCGGCTGATTCCGAGCGTCATCTGCGTGCCGACGCGCAGCGCAACCGCGAGCGCGTGCTCGAGGCTGCGAACACGCTCTTCGCAACCCGCGGCGTCGATGTGTCCGTGGACGAGATCGCGCACCTGGCGCAGGTCGGCGTGGGCACCGTGTATCGGAACTTCCCGACCAAGGGCGCGCTGCTCGAGGCGCTGCTCGCTGCGCGCATCGCCCCGCTCGTCGTCATCGCGCGCCAGGCTGCTGAGGCCGACGATCCCGGCGAAGCTTTCGTCAGCTTCGTGCGCCGCATGAGCGACGAGTTTGCGGACTTCAAGGCGCTCGCCGACGCGATGGCCGAGTCCGGTGTGGACCTCGATGCCGCGAAACGTGAGATCTCCGGAGAGCTGATGGAGTTGGTCGGCGCCCTCTTCCAGCGAGCACAGCAGGCCGGACGCGTTCGCCCCGACGCGACGATCGCCGATGTCTCCGCGATGATGATGGGTCTCGGACACGCTGATCCCGCGTTCATGGATCCGGCGCAGCGATCCCGGTGCGTCGCGCTGGTCTGCGATTCGCTGCTCGTCGGCGCGCGAAGCGTTCTCCCGCTGCGCCCGCCGCACGCCTGACACCGGAGCCGAGCCCCATCGCGTCCGCGTTGTATGCTCCGCGCGTGGCGCAGATTCGTGAGGAGCGCATCCGGGCCGATGACGGACACGAGTTCGCCGGCCATCTCGTGGTGCCCGACGCCGGAACCGGCGCGGGGATCATCGTCATCCAGGAGATCTTCGGCCTGACCGACTACATCAAAGGTGTGTGCACGCGCCTCAGCGAGCTGGGATACGTCGCGCTTGCCCCTGCTCTGTACTCACGCATCGAACCCGACCTCGCGCTCGACGAGCGTCAGCCCGACTCGCTGCCGCAGGCGTTCGCGACCATGCAGCGACTTGACGTGCCCCGGGCCGTTCGAGACGCCGCCGCTGCGCTCGCGCATCTGCGCACGGTGCCGGGGGTGCGCGACGGGCGCGCGGGGATCATGGGGTTCTGTCTCGGCGGTGGCATCGCGTACTTCGTCGCGGCGGACTCGGACCCCGACGTGGCGGTCTGCTACTACGGATCGGCAATCTCGAGCGCGCTCGACAAGGCGGAAAGCGTGCGCTGCCCTGTGCTCTTCGAGTTCGGCGACGCGGACGGATACATCACCGCCGAGCAGCGGGAGTCGATCCGCGCGGCGTTCGAGGGACGCCCCCGCACCGAGTTTCACGTGCACAGCGGCGCCAACCATGCGTTCGACAACCACAACGCGGCGATGTTCCACCACCCCGAGGCTGCGGCGCGCGCGTGGGAGGAGACGAAAGCCTTCCTGGCGCGCGAGTTTCCCGCCTGAGACGAGAGCCTCGCTAGAGGGCGAGGTGCCGGCGCAGGAAGTCGAACATCCGCGGATACGCGTCGAGGCGGTTCACGCGCTTCGCGAGCCCATGGCCCTCGTCGTCGTAGATGAGCAACTCGGTTTCGATCCCTCGTGCTCGCAGCAGCTCATGCAGCTGGCGCGCCTCGCCGACGGGAACCCGCGGGTCGTTGGCGCCGTGGATCAGCATGAGCGGTGCGCGCATGTCGTCGACCCTGGTGATCGGTGACGCCTCGATGAGAAAGTCGCGGTCGGTGTCGAGAAACCCGTACTCGACCTCGCGGAACCGGCGCCGGTACGGCGAGGTGTTCTCGAGGAAGGTGAGCAGGCTGCTGATGCCGACCGTCGCGATCCCCGCCGCCCAGAGCGCCGGGGAGAACGCGAGCGCGGCCAGCGTCATGTAGCCTCCGTATGAGGCGCCCATCACGGCGACGCGGCTCGCATCGATTGCGCGATCGCCCAGCGATTCGTGCAGCGAGCTCAGGTCTCGAACGGAGTTGAGCCGGAGGCGGCGATCGTCGAGTGACGTGAAGCGTCGCCCCCAGCCGGCAGATCCGCGCACGTTGGGCGCGACGACGGCGATCCCAGCGGCGACCATGCGCAGGATGAAGGGGTCGTAGCGCGGCACGAACCGCGCCTCCGGACCGCCGTGCACCACCACGACGGCCGGCGGGTTGGTGACGCTGGGGCGATACAGGAAATACGTGATCTCCTCGCCGTCGAAGGATGCGATCCGGTGGAGCTCCGGCGTGACGGCCAGCTCCGCAGGCACCGCATCCGATTCGGGCAGGAGACGTGCCGCGGTGCGAGCTCCGGCCGTGTCGATGCGAATCGGCGACAGCGGATTCGCGGCCGAGGTGAAGGTCAGCAAGGCACTCGAACCGTCGGGCGACAGCCGCGGCCGCGGCACGAGCGGGATGGCAAAGCCCGCGCCGACATCGGGCAGATGCAGCTCTCCCGTGCGGATGAAGCCGTCTGTGTCGTAGAGGTGGAGCCGGGTGATCGCGTCCTCCGCATGCACCACCAGTGCCGCTGTGCCATCGGCGCTGAGGCTGGCCTCGCTGTCCCAGTCACTCTCGATCACGTACCGCCACGACGCGCCCTCGATGTCGTAGTGCGCGATTGCCGCCGTGTCACGTCCGGAGTCCGTGCTGAACAGAAACCCCGCCGAATCCGGGTACCACGACGACGCGTGTGCGGTGCCGGCGCCGGCGCGTGCGACCACCGTGCGAACGGCTCCGTTTGTCAGATCGACGAGCACCAGGTCGCCGCTCAGCGCGACCTCGCCGTCGAGCCGGAACACCGTGAGCCACCGGCTGTCCGGGGAGAACGACTCGACCATGTTCGCGCCACCCTCGAGCACGATCCGGCTGGTGCCGTCGTCGAGGCCGAGCACGTGGACGTCGAAATCGACGCCGTTGCGGCGCGTCGATGTGAAGGCGACGAGACGCCCGTCGCGGCTCACGTCGCCGAGATCGTGCTTCACGCCGGGTTCGACCACGAGCGGGCGGAGCGCTCCACCGCCGAGGTCGACGCGCCAGAGCTGGTAGTTCTCGTCGCCGCCGGTGTCGACGGCGACGACCGCGTCGTTGGTGCCGGGGATGTAACGCGCGGCAGCGACCGGCTCGATCAGCGATGTGACCGGGCTGAGGTCGCCATCCCGAAGCCGGAGACGGTAGACCTGCATGCTCCCCGTGTCGTCGCCACGAACGAGGGCCTCGGAGCCGTCACCGTCGACATCGGCGAGGACGGCGCTTCGCGCCTCCAGCAGCCGGTTCAGGAGCGCGTCCACCACGCCTCCATCCTCGCACAGCCGCACGAGCCGTCCGTCACGGCACGATCGGTATCCTTGAGACAGTCGTCTGAAGCGTTGTGAGTGGATAGCAAGAATCTGAGTCCCGTTGACTGAGGCCGCCGCGAAGCCCGGCTGGATCCGGCGCCTCGCCGGCTACACCCTGCGACATCGAAGCGACGTGCTCCTGTCGCTCGGCGCGGCGATGCTCGGCAGCATCTCGCAGACGGCGGTCCCGCTGGTCGCCCGCCAGATCGTCGACGGCGTGATTCTGGAGCACACGTCGCCGCTCTGGCCGTGGTTGGTGCTCCTCGTCTCGCTCGCGGCCGCGAGCTTCGGGTTTGCGTACGTGCGCCGTTACCGGGGCGGAAGGATGGCGCTCGCGGTGCAGTACGACCTGCGCAACGCGATGCACGACCACCTGCAGGCGCTGGACTTCGACAACCTCAACAGGATGCCGACCGGGCAGCTGGTGGCGCGCGCCAACTCGGACTCGACTCTGATCCAAGGCCTGCTCGGGTTCTTCCCGATCATGAGCAGCAACGTGCTCCTGACCGTGCTGTCGCTGGCGGTCATGCTGTACCTCTCGCCGCTGCTCGCGCTGGTGAGCGTGGTCATCGTGCCGTGCGTGCTCGTGGTGTCGTATCGCATGCGCTGGCGCATCTTTCCCGCCACGTGGGATGGGCAGCAGCGCGAAGGGGACCTCGTGCAGATCGTCGACGAGGACCTGAACGGCGTCCGTGTTGTCAAGGCGTTCGGGCAGGAGGACCGCGAGCTCGAACGCGTCGCGGATGCCGCCAAGGTGCTCTACGGATCGCAGATGCGCGCGGTGCGCCTGCAGTCGCGATATCAACCGCTGCTCGAGGCGATTCCGACTCTCGCGCAGGTGGCGATCCTCGCACTCGGTGGATGGCTGGCGCTGCGCCACCAGATCACGCTCGGCACCTTTCTCGCGTTCTCGACGTACGTCACGCAGCTGATCGCACCCGCGCGACAGCTTGCCGGGATCCTGACCGTGGGGCAGCAGGCGCGAGCCGGTCTGGAGCGCATCTTCCAGCTGCTCGACATGCCGTCGGTGATCGCCGACGCGCCGGATGCCATCGACCTGCCCACGGCTCGGGGGGCGATCACGTTCTCCGGCGTGCACTTCCACTACAGCGACGGCGAGTCGGTCCTGCGCGGTGTCGACCTGCGCTTCGAGCCCGGCGAGCGAGTCGCCCTCGTCGGGCCGAGTGGCAGCGGCAAGTCGACGCTCGCGATGCTGGTATCGCGCTTCTACGACCCCACGCAGGGAACGGTCTCCGTGGATGGGCACGACCTCCGCGATGTCACGCTGCATTCACTTCGCCGGCAGGTTGGAGTCGTGTTCGAGGAGAGCTTTCTCTTCTCCGACTCGGTGCGCGCGAACATCGCCTACGGACGGCCCGACGCGACCGACGAGCAGGTCGAGGCCGCCGCGCGCGCGGCGCAGGCGCACGCTTTCATCACCGAGCTGCCGCGCGGCTACGACACCACCGTCGGCGAGCGCGGGCTGTCACTCTCTGGCGGGCAGCGGCAGCGGATCGCGCTCGCGCGCGCGATCCTCTATGACCCGCGCATCCTCATCCTCGACGACGCCACGAGCGCCATCGACGCGCGGATCGAGGCCGAGGTGCACGACGCCCTCCGCGGAGTCATGGCGGGTCGCACGACACTGCTCATCGCGCACCGGCGCTCGACGCTGCACCTCGCCGACCGGATCGTGCTGCTCGACGACGGCCGGGTCGTCGAGCAGGGAACGCATGACGAGCTCATGGCCCGCAGCCCGACCTACCGCACCCTGATGTCAGGCCTCGCCGAGGAGGAGGCCGAAGAGATCTGTGGCTCGATCGAGGCGCTGGCGCGCATCACCACGCCACCGGGCGCGGACGGGACCACCGCGTCGGCGTGGGGCGACCTCGCTCGGGTCTCGAAGTCCGCCGTCGCCGCGCACTCCGTGGGGGCGCCGAGCATCGGACCGGGACTCGCCGGAAGCGGCGGAGGATGGCGGCTCAACCTGGCGCCGACGCCGGAGCTGCTCGCCCGGGTCGCGCGCCTGCGTCCCGTCCGCGACGTCGCTCATGTCGACCTCGAACGGGAGTCCCGACGCGACAAGGACTTCAGCCTCACACGGTTGCTGCGCGAGTTCCGGCGCCCGCTGCTCTTCGGGTTGGTGCTCGTCGTCATCGACGGGCTGATGACGCTCGCCGGCCCGATCATGGTGCGCGTCGGCATTGACAACGGCGTGTCGACAGGATCGTCGACCGTGCTGTTCGTCGCCGCCGGCGTCTTCCTGGTGGCGACACTGGTCGACCTCGTCGACGAGATAGGGGAGACCTTTGTGACCGGACGCGCGGCGCAGCGCATCATGCTGTCGCTGCGCATCCGCATCTGGGCGCAGCTCCAGCGCCTGTCCCTCGACTACTACGAGCGCGAGATGGCCGGCCGGATCATGACGCGGATGACCACGGACGTCGACCAGTTCGAGTCATTGATCGAGAACGGGCTCCTCTCCGCGCTCGTGTCGATGGTGACGTTCGTCGGCGTCGGAGTAGCGCTCGTCGTCATCAACACCGACCTCGGGCTGTGCACGCTGTCCGTCGCGATCCCGCTCGCCATCGCGACCGTCCTGTTCCGCAGGAGGGCGGCGCGCCTGTACAGCATGTCGAGAGAGCGGATCGCCATCGTGAACGCCGACTTTCAGGAGGGCCTCTCCGGCGTGCGAGAGGCGCAGGCGTTCGTGCACGAGCACGCTGCCAATGAGCAGTTCCACAGGCTCGGGCGACGCTATCTCGATGCGCGCGTCGCGGCGCAGCGGCTGGTGGCGGTGTACTTCCCGTTCGTGCAGTTCATGTCCGCCGTCGCGGATGCGATCGTGCTCGGCGTCGGCGCGCAGCTGATCGCGGGCGGTCACCTGACCGCTGGAGCGTTGATCGCGTTCCTGCTCTACATCGACCTGTTCTTCTCACCGATCCAGCAGCTCTCGCAGGTGTTCGACGCCTGGCAGCAGACGCGCGTCTCCGTCGGCCGCATCGCCGAGCTGATGCAGCTCGACACCATCACGCCGAACCCCGCGGCGCCGGAGCAGGTCGGCAGGCTGCGCGGCGATCTGGCGCTCTCCGACGTGCGCTTTTCGTATCCGATCGGCGTCGGCGGCGACGCACCGTTTGTCGAGCGCATCCGGCGGCGCGGTCCCGCCGACGCCCGCACGCCGCGGTCGAAGGATGCGGAGTGGCGCAAGCCGCAGGAAGCGCTCCGCGGCATCGATCTGCGTGTTGCAGCGGGGGAGACGGTCGCGCTCGTCGGTGAGACGGGCGCCGGGAAGTCGACCGTCATGAAGCTGCTCGCGCGTTTCTACGACCCGGATTCGGGGAGCGTCCGGGTGGACGGGCACGATCTCCGAGCGCTCGAATTGCGCTCGTTCCGGCGTCAGCTCGGGTACGTGCCACAGGAGGCGTTCCTCTTCTCGGGAACCATCCGCGACAACATCGCCTACGGCCGTCCCGACGCCGGTGACGCGCGGGTCGAGGCGGCGGCGCGAGCTGTCGGTGCGCACGACTTCATCGCGCGGCTGTCGGGTGGGTATCACCACGAGCTGTCGGAGCGCGGCAGATCGCTCTCCTCGGGCCAGCGTCAGCTCATCGCGCTCGCACGCGCCGAGCTTGTCGATCCTGCGTTGCTCCTCCTCGATGAGGCGACGTCGAACCTCGATCTCGTCACCGAGGCCCATGTGGCTGCGGCGATGCAGGAGGTCTCGCAGGGCCGGACCACAGTTGTCATCGCGCACCGGCTCCAGACCGCGCGCGCCGCCGATCGCATCATCGTCCTGCACAGCGGCGCGGTTGCCGAGGAGGGAACGCACGACGAGCTGCTCGCACGACACGGACGCTATGCGTCGATGTGGGAGGCGTTCGAGCTTGTCGGCCACACCGCCCCGTGACGGTGTGCCCGTTGCGGTCTGTGGGATAACTGGCGGCCGTGAAGGACTATCACCCGATGGACAGCTTCGACGGGCCCGCAGCGGAGATCTACGACGACGAGCTGCGCGGCGATGAGGAGTCGACGGTCGCGTTTCTCGCGGATCACGCGCGGGGTGGTCCGGCACTCGAGCTTGCGATCGGGACGGGGCGCATCGCGCTGCCACTCGCTGCGCACGGCGTCCGGGTGGACGGCATCGACCTCTCGACGGCGATGGTGGCGAAACTTCGTGCCAAGCCGGGCGGTGCGGACCTGTCCGTCACGATGGGCGACTTCTCCGCGGTTCCCGTCGAGGGTACGTACCGTCTGATCTACATCGTGTTCAACACACTCTTCAATCTCCTGACGCAGGAGGACCAGGTCCGCTGCTTCGAGAACGTGGCGCGACATCTCACCGACGACGGGCTCTTCATTGTCGAGGCGTTCGTTCCGTCGTATCTGAACCGTCTTCGCGACGACCAGTACGTCGATGCGGAGCAGGTCGATGTGCACCATGTCACGTTCGACGTCGGCCGGCACGATCCGATCGCGCAGCGACTCGATGAGAGTCACGTGGTGCTGTCCGCGGGTGGCGTGCAGCTCTTCCCGATCGTGACGCGCTATGCGTGGCCGAGCGAGCTCGACCTCATGGCCCGCATCGCGGGCCTGCGATTGTTGAACCGATATGGAGGATGGAACCGCGAGGCGCTGACGTCGCTGAGCCGCAACCATGTCTCCGTGTACGGGCGCTGAGCGCGCCGTGCGCTTCGGCCTGTTCCTCCCACCCTTCGCAGACCTCGCCGATGCGAGGCTCGTCGCGTCACTGGCGACTCAGGCCGAGGAGTCAGGCTGGGACGGCTTCTTTCTGTGGGACCACATGCTCGCCCGACCGGGCATGGCGGTGGCTGATGCCTGGGTCACGATGGCGGCGATCGCCACTGGAACGAGCCGCCTGCGGTTCGGCGCGCTGGTCACACCGCTGCCGCGACGTCGACCGTGGGTGCTCGCGCGTCAGATGGCAACGCTCGACCAGCTCTCCGATGGACGTCTCATCGGTGGGATCGGTCTTGGTGATGACGGCTGGACCGAGTTCAGCTCGTTTGGTGAGGAGGTTGACCCGGTCGTGCGCGGCGAGGTGCTCGACGAGTCGCTCGAGGTGCTCCGCCGGTTCCTCTCTGGAACGGACGTCCATTTCGAGGGTCGTCATTTCACCGTCAACAGCGGCCCGTTCCTCCCGACACCCCGCCAGGACCCGCTCCCGATCTGGGGCGCCGTGCGCTGGCCGAGGCGGAAACCGCTGCCGCGCATCGCGACGCTGCAGGGGTGTTTCCCGATCTTCGACGGCTCCGGACCGCCGCAGCCCCCGGAGCCCGGTGACATCGTCGCAATCCGCAACGCGCTCAGCGCGCTCGGCGCGCGCCCCGACATGGAGATGGTCGTGCGTTTTGGGTTCTCCGCGCTCGACGCGCCGAAAATGCGCGACACGGTCGCCGCGCTCGAGGATGCGGGGGTGACGTGGATCCTTCAGGCCATCGCTCCCGGCGCGAGTCGATCGGACGTCGCGGCGCTTGCGGGCGACGGCCCACCACCGCTGCGGCGGTGATTGACGCGGCTGGGTGGGTGGAGATGGCGCACCTGCTCGTGAGCACGAAGAAGACCAACGGAAAGACGCACGGCGTGTCGCGAGCGGCGGTCGCGGTGCAAGCCGGGTTATCCGTGATTGGTGCTCGTGCTGGGCGGAGTGGCTGACGGATTCCACGTGGGCTCCAACCCAACTGCGGCTGAACCGACGACGAGCGCGACGAGCAAGGCCCACACCATGATCCGTTCCTGTTGCGTGGTCTTCGGCTCCTCGAGGCTCTTCGACGATGCGCGAAAGGCCTTGCGGGTGTAGATCGCGAGGTGCACCACCACGACGACCGCGAGTGAGATGACCGAGTAGATGTGGATGGTGGCCCACGTGCCGCGGTCGGTGCCGGTCGCCCACAGCACGACGCCGCTGACCGTCGCGGACAGCGCACATGCGGTGAGCGGCAGGGCCATGATCCGCGGCAGGAGCCAGGGTGGGCCCGCGGCCCGATATGGATCGCGGTCGAAGTAGTAGTTCACCGCACGCCATCCCGTGCTCCCGAGCTTGACCAGCAGGATCGGTATCAGCGCGAATCCGAGGCCGAAATGCACGCCGCGCAACGGCGCGAACTCCAGTCCCGTGAAGTAGAGAAGGATAAGGAAGAACAGGATCACGAGGCCCGCGTGCGACGTCAGGATGAGGTTGCCCGCGACCGGGACCGAGCGTTTCGGATGCGGCCCTTCCTCGAGCACATCGATCGCGTGGCTGAGCCGACCGTGCGCGTCTCCGGCGATCGCCTGGTCGTCGCCGTGAGGGATCTCCGAGGGCATCGGGTGATCAGCCTACGCTTTCACCCGATCGACCCCGGCTCGCGCGGGTGCGCACGCACACCGACCGTTGACCCGAATAAACGTCATGTCGACTGGAACCAACACCGACGCTTGTCCGGCCGGCTCCGCGCGAAGGCGAGCATATGGTTCAGTTTTGTCGTTCGTGATCCCCGGCGAGCCCAAGGAGGTCAGCGTGTCCGAAAGCTTCATCGATCGTCTGGTCCGCCGCCAAAACTGGATGGAGCGGCTCGCGGATTTCATCCAGAAGGTCACCGGGGCCGTCTACAAGGGCCTCGGCGCACCGGGGCGGTTGCTGCAGAACCTCCTGCACGGAACGACCGTGCTCGGTCATCCCCTGCACCCCGCCGTCACCGACCTCCCGATCGGCGCCTGGACCGTCGGGGTCGTCCTCGACTACCTCGCCATCTTCGGTCACTTCGTTCCGGCCGAGGCGGGCGACATCGCACTTCTGGTCGGAGTCATCGCGGCGTTGCTTGCAGTCGCGACCGGATACACGGACTTCCACGACACCTTCGGCCACGAGCGCCGCCTGGCGCTCACCCATGGATTGACGATGTCACTCGTCGCGGTCGTGGAGATCGTCTCGGTCTTCCTGCGCTGGCTCGGCGGAGCGGGGGCGCATCCGGTGGCGGTCGGGCTCGCATCGGCCGGCCTGGTCCTCGCGGTGCTCGGTGCCTACATAGGCGGCCACGTCGTCTTCTCGATGGGCACCGCCGTCAATCGCAACGCCTTCTACAACGGAGCTGAGGACTTCGTCGACGTCGGAGCCGCCGACGCGTTTCCGGAGAACGAGTTGCGGCGCGTGATGGTGGAGGACCTGCCGGTGCTGGTGACCCGTCAGCAGGGCAAGCTGTGTGCGATCGGAGCGGTGTGCTCGCACGCGGGCGGTCCGCTCGAGGAGGGGACGCTGGCGAACGGGCGCGTCACCTGCCCATGGCACGGCTCGATCTTCGACGTGTGCACCGGAGCGGTGAAACGCGGCCCGGCAACGTTCGATCAGCCGCAGCTCACCGTTCGCGAGACGGATGGCCGGGTGTCCGTCAAACCAGCCTTCCCCCTGCACTGAGCGTGGCGCCGGCTCGGACCGTGGGAGAATCGGCGCGAGCATGAGGATCCTGAGATCGGGTATCGCGGTGGCGGCAATCGCGGTGACGGCCTGTGGATCCACGAGCAGTGCAACGTCGGCGCCCGCGGCCACAGCCACTCCGACCGCATCGACGAGCGGCCCGGCAGGTCCTCCGAAGGCCGGAGCCACGTTAACCGGGGACGCCTCACTCGCCGGTGGCATGACCATCAGCTCGATCGAGTGCTCAACGCCAAGCGTCGACGGCGAGGAGATCGTCGTCAACGGGACGTCGTCCGTCACCCCTTCCATCTCGATCCGTCTCACCGTGACCGCATCGAACGTGACCGTGCTGCTCGACACCGGGTCGGGGACCAGCTTCCATGCGCGCGACTTCTCGGGAACGGGTGTCACCGGGTTCGACGCGGCGAGCGGGGTCCAGCTCAGCGGGCCGCTGACTGAGACGACCCCGGCGAACGGGAGCGGCGGCCTGATCGGCGCGGCAACGCACCTGACCGGGAGCGTTGACTGCGCCGGACAGACTCCGGGATCCTCGACCCTGGCCATCTCGGGAACCGTCGCCCAGGGCGCGGTGAGTGGCGGCATGACCTCGGTCCACGTGGTCTGCACACCCGCAACCAACAGCGTGGTCACGTCCGGCCTCACCCAGGTCGGTGGTGCTCCGAGCTTGACCGTCGTCTTCGCGTTTCCCGGCCGCTTCACCATGGACCTCGTCCCGCCGAGCGGCCCTGCCGAGTTCTTCACTTCGACGGCAACCGCGTCCGTCACCGCGACCTCCACCGGGGCGACGCTCAACGGCGATGCGACAGAGTTGGTTGCGGCGGGCACAACCGCCGTGACCATCCACGTGAGCGGGCAGTCGACCTGCGGAAGCTCGACCATCCCCTGAGCCGCGTCACTCAGGAGGGCGCGGGCAGGTTCTCCTCGATGTACTCCTTGGGATCCCTGTCCTGGACGGTGATGCCCCGCGCCCCCGCGTGGTCCCGTTCGAATGCCGCGAACGAGGCGGCCAGCTCCGCCTGCTCGCCGTCCGACGCGAACGTGTCGAATTCCCGCAGCGGCCCCTCTTCCTCTTCTTCCATATGCTCGGTGTTGGCCTTGTCGGTTGCGTCGACCCCCTTCCACCAGCCGGCATCGCCGATGGGATGCTTCGAGGCCTCCTTGATGCCGTCGCGGATGTCGTTGTGATCCCCGATCGCGTCCTCCGTGTCATCCACGGCGTCCCTGTCGTCCTTGAGCAGTCGCGGATAGAAGAGCGCCTCCTCGGCGGCCGCGTGCACCTCCAGTCGCTCCGACAGCTCCGACCACAGGCGCGTCAGCGCATCGGTGTCGTCGCGCGCCTCCCTGACCGCGGCGAACTGTGCGCGAAACCACGCGTGGTCAGTCCGGATCACGTCGGTCACGCGCGCCTGGTCACTCATCGACTCGGGTTCAACACTACGCCACCGTACCGTCGAGGGCAGGGGCTCGATCCATCCACGGGGACACTGGTGGCAGGGAGAATCGGCCCATGGACGTGATCCTGTTGAGCCCGTCGGCCGAAGACGCCGATGCCTTCATCGCGGCCGTGCGCTCGAGCCGGTCACTGCATTACCCCTGGATCGCACCGCCGGATACGCACGAACGCTTTGCCGCATACCTGCAGCAGGCGGCCAGGGAAGACCACGCAGCGTTCCTGATACGCCATGCCTCGTGTGGCGATCTCGTCGGGTACGTCACGGTCAGCAACATGGTCCGAGGCGCGTTCCAGTCGGCCTATATGGGCTACGGAGCCTTCGCCTCGCACGCCGGACGCGGCCTGATGACGCAGGGCTTGCGTGCGGTCATCGACACCGCGTTCGGTGACCTCGGGTTACACAGGCTCGAGGCCAACATCCAGCCGGGAAACGAGCGGTCTCTCGCGCTTGTCCAGCGGCTCGGGTTCACGAGGGAGGGATTCTCACCGCGCTATCTCAGCGTTGACGGGGCCTGGCGGGATCATGAGCGCTGGGCGCTGCGATCCGAGCAGTGGACCGCCGCGTGAATCAGGGGCGATCTCCCGGAGTTGCGCCGGGCTAGAGGAAGCTGGCGCTGGTCGTCGGGCGCTGCCTGAAGAATCGGACGAGGCACTTGTCGCAGCGGAAGACCAGGCGCAGGCCCATGCGGCCGAGAACCTGGGTGATGCGAGAGCCGCACTGAGGACAGGTGGCCGCTTCCTCGAGATGTGCCTCCAGTACTGGCTTGAGATCAAGCGTGACCGGGGTGTACTTGCGTGCCATCGGAACCTCCTGATTGGGGTCGGCCTGCTATCTTGATACCTACGATATCATATTTCGCATCGGTAACGCTATGAGGTTCTATGGACGACACGAAAGACCCGGGCGCTCCGGGCACCAGAGGCTCCGATCCGGAGGAAGCAGCAGATGCCGCCCTGGATGCCGTCGAGCCGGATCGCCTGCTTCCGGGGGAAGACGAACGCTCGGTCCATCCTGACGACGCGCTCCACTGGAGGAAGGTGTACGCGGAGCTGCTCGAGTTCAAGCGGAGCCTCCTCACCGTGACGGAGGTGCGGCTCGTCACGATGGAGGGAGCCGCCCGCACGGAGGTTGAGGAGACCGATTTGAAGGTCCTCCTCGCCGAGGCGGAGCGGCTGGAGCGGCGCCTGAGGTACTGGGAGGCGCGGTCCGCGGCGATCCGCGACCGCCCGTGCTAGCCGGGACCCATCACGAACAAAGCGATGTCCTATCCACCATCACAGGAGGTGATCCATCGTGAGGAGATCGAGCTATTCGCTGCTGCCGCTCATCTGGATCGTGATCGGGGTGATCGTCGCGGCGACGCACCATTTCTTCGCCCACCTCGGGACGATCGGGGCGATCCTGTCGGCCATCCTCGCGGTGATCCTCTGGCCGCTGATCCTTCTCGGAGTCAAGATCGCGATCGTCATCTGACAGCGGCGCGGTGACTCAGCCGGAGTGCGGTCAGGCTGCGGCGGTTGCCAGCGTCTCGTCGACGAAGGCGAGCAGGCGGCCCTTCGACATGAAGCCGATCACCTGGCGTACCGGCGTACCGCGCACGAACAGCAGCATCGTCGGGAGCGACATCACGCCGTAGCGAGCCTGCATGATGGGATTCGCGTCCACGTCGATGCTCGCGATCCGGAGCGTGCCGGCGCGTTCGGCGGCGATGTCCTCGAGCACGGGCGCGATCATCCTGCAGGGCGGGCACCACGATGCTCCGAACTCCACGAGCACCGGGAGCTCCGACTCCAGGACCTCGGTGTCGAACGTGCGGTCGTCGACGGGACTGACCATGGCCTCTCCTGTTACTGGCGGGTCGTGACGGCTTTGTAGGCGGCGCAGCTCGAGAAGGTGTGGGTGGCCGCGCGAGCGCGCGCGGAACGCCCTCGGGCCGGGGGCGGGGGATCGTGATCCTCCGCTGCGTATCGGTCCCAGACCGATTGCCGCGACATCCCAAGCCTGTCGGCGATGTTCGCCCAGCTCATTCCCTCGGCGCGGGCGGCGAGCACCGTCGACGCGCGCTTCGCGCCGACCAGCACCGCGATCGAGCGGAGCGCGATGAGCCGCTCGCCGGTCTCCAGGGAGTTGAGCGCGTCCTGGACGGCCGCTACCGCGAGATCCGCGCCGCCGGTCGACGCCAGGTATGCCATATGTCAACTATACCTGACATTGGCAGGGTGGCCGCGATCAGGTCAGAGTGACTGCCCCAGCCGGGTGCGGATGCCTGCGCCACCACCCGCACCGCCCGCCGGGCGACCCGGGAGGGCATCGACGTGGGCGCTGTGCCAGCGGTTCGGAGCGAAGATCCCGATCGCCTCGCCGTCGGCTCGGTCCCGGATGACCAGGTGACCGTCATTCACCTCGATGTGCCGACCAGTCTGGTACTGGTGCTTGTCTCCGGCCTGGTCGATGACGATTACCATCGCAAAAGAGGTCCTCTCGAATGATGTGCGCCATGCGCGAGTTGTTTCGAGGGTAGCATCGGGTGCAGCCGCAAAAACGCAATTACCACGACACCTCGGTGGTCGACCAGACTGCGTCTCCCGGCGCGAAACGAGTGACCGTTCCGGCAGTGGTCACGAGATACGACTGCGGTGACATCGCGTTGCTCAGGTCCGTGCACAGCAGTGTCCCGTCCGGCAGCCACGAGTTCGCCGCCAGGTAGGTGGGCGTGCTGACGAGCGTGACCGCGCCCGTTGCGGTGTTGATGAGGAACAGCTGGTCGAACCGTGCGGTCCCGAAGCACCCCGCATCGACACTGATGTACCCGCCGTCAAGCGAGAGCGCGATGCCCTCGAAGTCGTGGAGCGTCCCATGCCCGGCGCACAGTCCCGGAAACGAGGAGACGCTGAAGTTGCGCACCGTGCCGTCGGCTCCCACGAATCGCCAGGTGGTGGCGGCGGCGGTCGCCGGTTGCGTGGCGCAGAGCATCGAACCGTCGAGCGCGACGCCGTCGAGCGAACACCCGGGGCCGAGCGCGGACTGCACCGGGGTCAGCGCGCCCTCGTCCTCGTGCGCGATGTATGCAGCAGTGGAGCTCCCGGCTGTGTACGGGCAGCCCGAGGCCCGCACGAGCCAGATGTCGTCGCCGACCCAGCCGCCGAGCGACCAGCCGGCGGTGGCACCACCGTTCGGCAGCTCGGTGATCGCGCGCGCCGGCACGCCCGGGCCGCCGACCTCGAGGGCTCCGCTGCTGAGCCCTTGATTGCACTGGCTGGAGTACAGAGGTCCCTCGAGCCACGCCCAGGCGTGCCCGTCGAGTGCGCCGACCGCGCCGGCGAAGGTCGACGGGTTGCCGATCGGCTGCAGCGTGTCGAGACTCCCTCCAGCCTGGATCGACACGAGCGCGCTGGTCTCACCGTTGCTCTGTGACCCGCCGAGGAAGGCGTCGCCCAGCGGCGAGAACAACTGCAGAGTTGTCGACGGAGGGAACGAGCCGGCGGTGCTCCCGTCCTCATGGAGCAGGTTCAGCGTTCCATCGCCTGCGAGGACGGGGATGAGCGGCGTGACGTCGAGCGCGGGGCTTGGTGACGGTGTCGATGTGGGAGCGGGGCTCGGCGTCGCGGATGCAGAAGCCGAGGAATCTGGGGATGGCGACGTCGTGGGGCTGTGCACGCTGGACGACCCGCATGCCACCGCGAGTGCCGCGACCAGGATCACCAGCGGCGCACGCCCGGGCACGTCCCGCATTCTAGCTCCAGGGCTCCGCGCCGTTGAAATCCTGCTGCACCATCGCACTCAGCTGACCGACGAGTGCGGAACCGTGCATCAGGATGCCGAGCTCGCGGTTGTAGCGGAGCGACGCCGTCGAGAAGTTCTGAGAGCCGGCGAACGCCACCTGCGCACTCGTCCCCGGGTCGCCGACCAACACCTTGGCGTGGATGTACAAGGCAGCGCTCGGCGAGTAGACCCGGACGTGCACACCTGCGGCGGTGAGCTCGTGAAACGCGGCCGACCAGCTGCTGGAGTTGGTCATGCACACCTCGACGTCGACACCGCGGCGCGCGGCGGCGATGAGTGCATCGGTGATGGTCGTGCTGTCCATCTCCTCGTTCTCGACGAGCAGCAGGTGGTGCGCTCCGTTGATCAGTTGCAGCAGATCGGGTTGTGAGGTGGTCGGTGACCAGACGAGGTCGGCGCCAGATCCGGGAGTCACACGCGAGCCGTCGAAGTCGGCGTTGAAGGTCGCAACAACGGCGGCGACGTCGGCAGGCGTGCGGTCGATCACCGCCACGTCGCGCGTGTCGGAGTAGTAGCGACTCGTCCAGTTCAACGACATGATCACGCTCACGGCACTGTCGACCGTCAGCGTCTTCTGGTGCGTGAGATCGTAGAGCGAGCTTGCCCAGCGGACGTGAACGCCACGCGCGAGCAGGTACGTGTACGCGGCGTTGTTCGCCGAACCGATGTACGCGCGATCGAGGACGACCCGAACGTCGACGCCACGTGCCGCGTCGGCTGCGAGCAGCTGCTCGGCGTGCGTGTCCTCGAGCTCGTACATGGTGAGATCAATGGTGTGGCGCGCCGACGTCAGCAGCGAATAGATCGCGTTCATACCCTGGTTCGGTTCCAGCACGAGCGACAGTGCGACGGGTGCGGCGGTCGCAACCGCGGTCGAAGGTGTCGTCGGAGTGAGCGCGGTGGACGACGCGGTGGGGGTGCTGACCGGCGAAGCTGCGGGAGGATTGACGGCGCAGCCTGCGACCACGACCATCGTCATCGCCACGACCAGGGTGCCGAGTGAGCGTCGCACGATCCCAGTATGGGCGACGTCTTTCGAGCCGCCGCCACCTGGACGAGAGCCTCCCGCCGGGGGGCATCTGCGAGAATCCCCCGATGCTCGAGATCGGCATCGTCGGTGACTACGACCCGTTCAACGAGACGCACCTCGCCAGCACGGAGGCCGTCGAGCATGCGGCCCGCCATCTCGGTGCGGATGTCGATGTCGTGTGGATACCGACGGTCGACATCACGTCGGCTGACGCACGGATGCTGCGTGACGCCGACGCGCTGCTCATCGCTCCCGGAAGCCCGTATCGCAGCATGGACGGCGCGCTGTTCGCCATCACCCACGCCCGCGTGCATGACGTTGTGCTGCTCGGGACGTGCGGCGGGTTTCAACACATGGTGGTGGAGTACGCGCGCAATGTGCTCGGCGTACGCGACGCCGAGCATGCGGAGTCCAGCCCTGACGCCGCGACGCGCGTCATCACACCCCTGACCTGCTCGTTGTTCGGTCAGCGCATGGACGTGGACGTCCGCCCGGAGACCGTCGCGTTCGCGGCATACCGCCGCCCGCGAACGACCGAGCGCTATTACTGCAACTTCGGGCTCAACCCGGACTACGTGGATGCCCTGGTCGACGGGGGCCTGGTCGTGAGCGGCACGGACCAGGACGGCGCGGTGCGCATCCTCGAGGCCCCGGGGCACCGATTCTTCATGGGGACGCTGTTCGTGCCGCAGACGTCGAGCACGCCGGACGCCCCGCATCCGCTGCTCGTCGCATTTGTCGCGGCAACCGTGGGGGCCCAGGTTTCCGTCCAGTAAAAGCGTCAAATGGCGCAACCGGTTCACGCACGAGAGCGCTAATTGCTCGTTTTGATCGTTTCTATTGCATCCCACGCACAAACCGCGCCACAATGCTCGACCACAGAGACCGGGTGGAATGAGCAGGGGGGCACCGAGTGCAACAACGACGTGTAGCAAGGGTTCATGGCGCTATCTCGCGCCGTCCAGGAGGAAGTCAATGACGTCTGTTCGATCGTGGGCCGCGCTGGCATCGGTTGGTCTCGCGGTTTCCGCCGCGACCGTGGCCTCCGGCGTGCCGGCTTCGGCAAGCACATCCGGCCGTACGACGCTTGCGGGGTCGTTCACCCCGGCAAGCGAGCGCGCCAAGCCTGCGGGCCACGTCGCCGCGGGGAGCCAGGTCAGCTTCGACCTCTCGCTCACCCTTCGCGACGCCGCCGGCGCGTCGGCAATCATCACCGCGGTTTCCACGCCTGGATCCGCGCAGTATCGCCACTATCTGACGGACGCCCAGTGGATCGCGCGCTACGCGCCGACCCAGGCATCGGTCACGGCCGCTGAGAACTGGCTTCGCTCCCAGGGCTTCGAGGTCGGGAAGGTCCCCGCGGACCGTCTCTTCGTCCCCGCCTCGGGCAGCGCCGCTCAGGTTGCGAGTGCCTTCAACACGACCCTCGGTGAGTACGTCGTCAAGGGCCAGCACGTCCGCCTCGCCAGCACCCCACTATCGATTCCTGCCTCGATTTCCGGCTCCGTCGCCGGTGTCATCGGCGTGAACGAGGAGGTGGCAACCAACACTCTCTCGGACCAGCTCGCAAGCGCGCCCAGCGCGAACGCGACCGCGGAGCCGCCGCCACCCGCGGCCTTCCAGAACCCTCAGCCATGCTCGAGCGCTTTCAACGCGAGGAGCGATACCGCTGACAATGGAGCGCTGTACTCCGGGTTCACCGCGCCGCTCAACTACGACATCTGCGGTTACAAGCCGCAGCAGTTGGAGAGCGCCTACGGACTGTCCGGGAGCATCGCAGCGGGCAACAACGGTAGTGGCGTGAAGATCGCCATCGTCGACGCCTACGACTCGCCCACGTTGCTCAAGGACGCGCAGGAGTACTTCAACACCAACGACCCGTCGATCCCGCTCACCAAGAGCCAGTTCACGAACATCAAGCCGTCGGCGATCGGTAACGAAGACGTCTGCGGCGCGAGTGGCTGGTACCCGGAGCAGGCACTCGACGTCGAGTCCTCTCACACGATGGCTCCTGGAGCCCACATCATCTTCGTCGGTGCAAACGACTGCTTCGACAACAGCCTGTTGGCCGCAGTCAACACCGCGATCACCAGCGGCGCCTCCGTCGTGAGCGATTCCTGGGGTGACACCCTCGGTGATCTCCTCGAGGACCAGGCTGCCAAGACCGCGTTCGACAACACCTTCGAGATGGCCGACGGAACCGGAGTCAGCGTCCTCTTCTCGAGCGGCGATTCTGGCGACAACTTCGCAATCTCCGGGCTGGCCGTTCCGGATTACCCGCCGACCAGCCCGTTCATCACAGCAGTCGGCGGCACGACGCTCGAAGTCAGCGGCAGCGGCAACCGAGCAGCAGAAGTCGGTTGGTCCACCGGCAAGCAGATCCTCTGCGGGCCTGTTGCTGCAAAGAACTGCGGATCGGCAACCACGCCAGAAGGCTCCATGGGCTTCAACGCAGGTGCCGGCGGCGGAACCAGCTACACGTACCTTCAGCCTTCCTACCAGGCAGGGGTGGTGCCGGCGGCACTCGCCCTCCGGAACGAGAACCTGTTCGGACCCGTGCCGCTGCGCGTCGAGCCGGACATCTCGATGGACGCTGACGCACAGAGCGGCATGCTCATCGGTCTGACCGAGACATTCCCGAGCGGCGTTCGGTACGGGCAGTTCAAGGAAGGCGGAACCAGCCTCGCATCCCCGCTGCTGGCTGGTGTCATCGCCGATACCGACCAGGCAGCCAAAGGATCGGTTGGGTTCCTGAACCCGACGATCTACGCTGTCGACGTCTCGCACCCCGCGGCCTTCGACGACATCGTGCCTCCGGCGAACCCGGCGACCTCCGCGGTCATCCGAGTGGACTACGCCAACACGGTGAATTCGGCTGATGGCTACCTCGTGAGCCTTCGGGTCCTCGACTACCAGGGCACTGAGACCTACTGCGACGGCACAGGCAACTGCACCTCGCGGCTCGTCACCCTGAACACTGCGACGGGCTTCGACAGCATCACCGGCATCGGCACCGTAGGTGCACAGTTCATCGCTCGAGTCTCGAAGGGCTGAGCGAAGCAACTCGTGGTATCACGAGGGGCGCCGGGAAACCGGCGCCCCTTTCGTTTTCCCGGTGCGCAATGATCGCGCAGTGAACGAACGTCCGCGACCGGTCACCATCGTCACGGGCGGTGGGCGGGGCATCGGCGCTGCAACCGCCGTATACCTCGCGACGATGGGTCACGATGTCGTCGTGAACTACCGCCACAACCGTGAGGCCGCGGAGGAGGTTGTTCGTCTCGCCGAAGTGGCGGGTGGACGGGCCGTTGCCGTGCAGGCGAATGTCGCACTCGAGGATGACGTGGCGCTTCTCTTCGCCGCCGCCGAGGACGCCCTCGGCCCGATCACCGGCCTGGTGAACAACGCGGGCGCGACGATCCATATCGGCGATCTGGCAGATACCCCGGTGGCAATCATCCGGGAGGTGCTCGACGTCAACCTCCTCGGGGCGATCCTCTGCGCGCGTCGAGCTGCTCAGGTGATGTCAACGAAGCGTGGCGGTCCCGGCGGAGTGATCGTCAACGTCTCCTCCGCGGCGGCGACCATCGGCAGCGCGCACGAGTACGTGCATTACGCTGCAGCCAAGGCGGGCATCGACGCGCTGACGGTCGGGCTCTCCAAGGAGCTCGCCGGCGATGGCATCCGCGTGAATGCGGTCGCCCCGGGCATCGTTCGCACCGGCATCCACGCGGCTGCAGGCGATCCCGAGCGCCCCGACCGGCTCGCCGATCGTCTCCCACTCGGGCGCCCTGGCGACCCGAACGAGATCGCGGCTGCGATCGCATGGCTCCTCGGCGCAGACGCGTCGTACGTCACCGGAGCGGTACTGAGGGTCGCGGGCGGGCTCTGACAAGAGAAGGGCCCGAGCTCGACATGCCCGGTGCGCGAGTCATGTCAGACCGATCGACCGTTCGAGCTCCGCAACAGTCTCACGGAGACGCTCCGGCTGGAACGGAGGGACCATGCAGGCGCCCATGAGTGCTGCAACCACGAGCGACGCCTGCGCATCGATATTTCGATGACCGGTGAGCGTGCCGTCGGCGGCGGCCCTCGCGATGAGGCCGCGTATCGTCGATCGCCAGATCGTTGTGGTCGCCTGATACAGGTCGCGGATGACCGGGTCACGCGTGGAGCGCAACGCGAGCTCACCCATGACCGCAAACAGCTCCGGCTCCTCGCGGGCGAGTTTGCGGATGCCGGCGAAGTGAGCGCGCAGTTGATCGGTCGTGGCACCGGCCGCGGGCATCGTCGAACGGAAGCGCTGCATCGCGTGCTTCAGCACATCGCCGATCAATGACTCCTTGGTCGGAAAGTAGTAGTGGAGCGTGGCGACGTTGACGCCAACGGCAGCCGCCACCTCGCGCGTGCGGAGCCCCTCGAAACCGCGGTCGGCGATCTGGCGGTAGGCGGCCGCCACCAGCGCCTGCCGGCGGTCGGGCGGGAGGGGAGGCGGTGCAGTAACCCGAGTCATGACGATGCGGCTGATTCTACCCCTCAATCAGTTGATTGACACAGGGTGGTGGTCATGCTAGGCTCCCTCAATCAAGTGATTGACGGAGACGACCCAAGCGCACTGCGCGGAGGAGACAGGATGCATCTCGTCGTTTTCGGCGCCAACGGACCCACCGGACGGCTGCTCACCAAGCAGGCACTCGACTCTGGCCACGAGGTCACCACGGTGACCCGGCATCCCTCTGCATTCCCGTTCCGCGACGCGCGCCTGCACGTCGTGCTCGGCGACGTGCTGGAACCGGCGTCCGTGCGCGAGGCGGTCACAGGCAAGGATGCGGTGCTGTCGACCCTCGGCACGCCGTACTCGCGCAAACCGATCTCGCTCTACTCGCAGGGCACCGCCAACATCGTCGCCGCCATGCAGGAGTCGGGCGTGCGCCGGCTCGTGTGCGTGAGCTCGAGCGCCACCTACCCGGTGCCGAACCCGGAGAACGGCGTCGTGTTCGAAAAGGTGCTGCAACCGTTCTTCATCGGCGTTGTCGGACGGACGCTCTACGAGGATCTCCGACGCATGGAGACGCTGGTGGAGGCGAGCACCCTCGACTGGGTGATCGTCAGGCCCTCCGGGCTCTTCGACACGCCGTCGGTCACGCGCTACCAGACGGCCGAAGGGCATCTCAACGTGCGCTTCACGTCACGTGCGGATCTCGCCGACTGCATGCTTCAGCAGGCGACCGGTGCAGGCAAGCTGCGCACGATGCTCGCAGTCGCCACCGTCGAGGTGAAACCGAGCATGGTGAAGCTGCTCTGGCGCGAGGGCGTCAGGAAGAGCCTGCATCGCCCGCGCGGTGTGTCGGGTCGCCAGGCCATCGGCACAGCCACCGCACAGGAGTAGGCACGCGCACTGCCGCGGCATCGTCCGGGCGGCTGACGCTTACGCGGCGACGCTGTCCTCGCGAGCGCGGAACCGGATGACCGCCGCGGTGATGTTCTCCTCGAGCAGCTGGTAGAACAGCTGGCGCTGCGAGATGTCGATGGCGGCCTCGACCTCGACGCCCTGCGAGCGGCGAGCGATCCATGGCGGCACGCTGTCCGCCACCATCTCGGCGCCGACACGCACGAAGACGCGCGACTGATCGTCCTCGGACATCTGCACGGTCACAGCGAGCACCGGCCCGGTGTGCTCGACGATCCTCCAACTCCTTTCCCAGCGCGCCTTGCGCCAGTGGTCGTGCGCGAGACGCACGGAGTCATCGACGATGAGGCTCTCGCCGGGGCGAACCGTCCTGGCGAGCAGTTTGCGGATGTCCTTGTCGAGGTCGCGTGCGATCCAGTTGATGAGCCCGGGGCCGCGGTCCGTGATGTCCGGCAGCCCGCTCGGGTTTTTCGCAAGCTCGCCGATCGCCTGCACGGTGCCGGCATGCCGCCTGCAGTACGTGACGCCCGCGACGGTGACGCTGTGTGCCGGGCAGAATGCGGTCGGACACGTGCGCTCGCGGCGGTCGCGGTAGGCGCAGGGTTGCGCCCTGTCGTTGGTGCAACGGCGCATGGAGCATGCGAGCTTTCCGGCCGGCGCCGGCGTCTCGGGAGTGCCGCCCGTGTCCTTGCCGCGATGGAACAGGCTGCTGACGCTGGGAACGCCCTGATGCCATCGCCTTCCCATCTCGGCCACGCGAGTCTCCATGGTCGCCACTGCGGATACCCCCAACGAATCGGTTTCGGTGCGTACCCCTGCACGCCTCTCTGGCGTCAATGGGAACGCATCGACGAGCGCTCCCGAAGGCGTGTGCGACGGCTTGCGAAGAGCCGTTACATGCGAGTGACCTGGTGTCAGGAATGAGGCGCCGGGTCGCATCCGCCCGAGTCATGACCGCGACCCGGTCACCGATAATCGATCCGGGAGGCCGTCCAGGATTCCGGAGTCTCGGCAAGCAGGATGCCCGCACGCACGATCGTCTTCCCGACGCCGGCGACAAGGCTCGACGGCTACTTCGCGGTCCCGGATGGCGAGGGACCGCACCCCGGGGTCGTCGTCATCCACGAGGCCTTCGGGCTCAACGACAACATCCGGGCCATCACCGGGCGTTTCGCTGCCGAAGGCTACGCCGCCCTTGCGGTCGATCTCTTCACCGGCCGCAGCCGCGCCCTCTGCATGGCGCGGATGATCGGTGGGTTGATCACCGGGCGCGAGCCCTCGGCGATCCCCGAGCTGGCCGCGGCGCTGGATTACCTGGTGGCCCAGCCCGAGGTGGACCCGGAGCGCGTCGGGGCGATCGGTTTCTGCATGGGCGGTGGCTACGCAATCGCCTGGGCACGGCGCGACGAGCGGCTCCGCGCCATCGCCCCGTTCTACGGCACCAACCCGCGCCCGCTCTCGGCCGTGCGGCGGATGTGCCCCGTCGTCGGAAGCTACCCGGGCAAGGACTTCACCGCACGATCCGGACGCAAGCTCGACGCGCAGCTCGCCAGGCTCGGCGTCGATCGCGATATGAAGACGTATCCGGACGCGCGGCACTCATTCTTCAACGACCGGGGACGGGCGTACAACGAAGCTGCGGCCACCGACGCATGGCGGCGAACGCTGGCATTCTTCGCCGAGCATGTCCAGGCGCCCCGCATGTGACCGAGCTCATCGACGTTCGCGAACGTCGCGCGATCTGCGATCTCTTCCTCGAGCTCGGCCCCGATGCGCCGACTCTCTGCGAGGGATGGACGACGGCGGATCTGGCGGCGCACATGGTGCTGCGCGAGCACTACCAACGATGGGGCGACGCAAAGCGTGCGACGGAGAAGGCCAGGGGATTCACCGTTGTGGTTGCCCGCCTTCGCGCGGGCGCGCCGCTCATCCCGTGGCGCCTGCCGCGCATTCGCAATGTGTTCAACGGCCTCGAGTTCTTCATCCACCATGAGGACGCGCGCCGTGCCAACGGTCGGGGTCCGCGGCCCGAGCAGCCCGACCTCGAGGCACTCGCGTGGCGGATGGCCGGCTACAACGGCCGGCGACTCGCACGCGCCATGCGGCCCTTCGGGGTCGAGCTCGTGAACCAGGGCGGTGCTCGCCGCACCTTCGGGTCGGCGCCGCTTGCGACCATCAGCGGACCGGCCACCGAGATCATCCTGTACACGGGTGGACGCCGCGCCACCGCCAACGTCACCCTCGGTGGCCCGGCCGATGCGCTCGCGGCACTCGAGGCGGCCGACCTCAAGGTCTGAGGCGCGCGCCCCGGCCACAGGCTACGCTGTCGCTGTGAAGGTCACCGCCCAGCAATTCGCGGATGCGGCGGAGATCTCGCGGTTCTGGATCCGCTACCGGGCGCTTGCCGACGGGGTGCCGGCGATCGCCATCGGCATCAGCCACCACGGCAGGGTCACGCTGCTCGACGGCATGGGGACTGCCGATCTCGCGACCGGGCGGAGTGTCTCCGCTGCGCAGACCAGCTTCCGGTGCGCGTCGATCACCAAGACGATGACGGCGACGCTGGTGATGCAGCAGGTGGAGGCCGGCAGGTTGCGGCTCGACGAGCCGATCTCGACCTACCTCGAGTGGACACGGCGCCTTCCGCACGCGAAGGACATCGACATCCGTCATCTGCTCATCCATGGCGCCGGCGTCATCCGTGACGGCTCGAATCACTGGGGCGACGACGACTTCCCGGATCGCGAGACCCTCCGCCACGAGGTTCGCCAGCAGCTGACATATGCGGACCCCGCGACCGGGTTCCGCTACTCGAACGTGGCATACGCGCTGCTCGGGGAGGCACTCGAGGCGGTCACGTCGACGCCGTTCGAAGCGCTGCTGCAGCGCGATGTGCTCCGGCCGCTCGGGCTGAGCGGCAGCGCACCGTCGCTGCTGCCGCGGGTCCGCAAGACGCTTGCGACCGGCTACTACTACCGGCGCCGCGGCGAGGAGCCCCGCGCCGCGCGACACACGGAGGCGAGATCGTTCGCCGCGGCCGGCGGCCTGGTCTCCACGGTCCCGGACCTGCTCCGGTATCAGCAGGCGCACTTCCCGAGCGCAGGCGGCCTGGTCTCCGACCTCTCGCGGCGCGAGATGCAGCGGACGCAGTGGCAGCGCTCCGAGGAGCCGAACCACGGGCTGGGCTGGATGCTCTGGCAGGTCGAGGGAATCCCGATCTGCGGACACAGCGGTGGATACCCGGGATTCGTGACCAAGATCGGTTTCTCTACCGACCTGCACATGGCCGCCGCGGTGCTCACCAACACGAACGCCCCGACTGCGCATGTCTCGCTGGACGTGATCTTCCACACCGTTGCGTGGGTGGCACGGCGGTGGGAATCGGCGTCGGAGACGGCCTATGGCCACACGCGGGCCGGGCTCGGGCGCTTCACCGGGCAGTACCGCGGAGACTCGGGCGAGAAGACGGTCGTGCGGATCAACCGGTCGCTGTACCTGATCGACCCGCTCGAGACCTGGCCGCTCGCGTCAGCTGCGCGGTTGCTGCCAGACGGCGCGCGGCGTTTCACCATCGTCGAGGGCGACGACTACGGGCACTACGGCGAGGAGGTCAGCTTCACGCTCAACGCCGCCGGCAAGTGCACCGCCCTGAGGTACGGGCCCCACACGCTGCGCAGGGCCGATATCTGACGATCCGCGCTCCGGCTAGGGGTGACGGTCGGCCGCATCGACCAGCTCGTGCAGCCGGCGGAGCCGGGTGTCGCGATCGCGGACGAAGCGCTCGACGCCCTCCAGGATGTACGGCGTGGTCAGATGCGCCTCGTCCATCACCTCGTCGACGGACCCGCCCGTGCGCCATCGGTTGTCCCAGTCGGCGCCCATCGAGTAGTCGGCGCTGAGCGGGCCATCGACCCAGTCGCGCATGAGCTTCACCGTGCGGTTCGTGATCGCCATCGCATCGAGGCGGTCCCCCGGGGCGATCACGCGCTCGCGATAGGCAGTGGGCTGCATGCGGAACAGTTGCGGGCTGATCGCGGCCACGATCTTCACGTTGAGACCGCGAGCGTCGAGCTCCGAGAGCGCCTTGACGAGGTTCGCGGTGGAGGTGGTGCCCTGCACGAAGACGGTTCCCATCGCCGGCTGATCGGTGCGGAATGGCCGGAGCACGTACGCGCCGCGTGCCGCCTCGAAGTGGCTCGGCATCCCGAGCTGCTCGCGATCCGGGAGCTCGATGGCCGGCCGAGTGAGGTGGAGGGCGACGATCGGCACGTCAGTGGCGAGCGCGGCAGCGAGGACCACGGGCACCTCGTTGAACTCCCACGGATGCAGGTCGATGACCTTGCCCTCGGGGAAGAGCTGCGTCACGCCGGGCTCGTAGATCCCGAAGTGGGTGCGCGAGTCTTCAGCGGTCTCGGGCCCGGAATGGCCGGCGACCCAGAGCACCTTGCCCACCTTGAGCTCGCAGTCCTGCGCGAGCTGGCTGAAGAGGCGCATCTCGCCGTATTTCAGATAGCTGAAGGATCCGTAGGTGGAGCACGCGCCCCAGAACCCGTTGAACGACGTGAAGGGATCGGACGCGAGGTTCACCGTCGCGAGGCCGACGATCATCCCGGCATTGGTGAACTCGGTGATCTCCGTGGGGAGGAGCGCGCCACCCGGGTTCGTGTCGCGCTCGTACCAGCCGTACCCGGGGAGGTCCCCGAAATCCTTCCCGAAGCCGGCGAGCGCCGTCGAGTCGGCGAGGTCCGCGGACGCCGCGATGAAGAGCGGCCGGCCGTAGTCGCGTTTCGCGGTGGCGTTCACCCATGACGCCCACGCGCCGAACGCAGCTCGGTTCGGCTGCTTCTCGCCGGGCTTGCGGAACAGCTCGGCGGGGTAGCTGCTCGCATCGGTGAAGCAGCTGTCCGAGAAGACCTCGGCACCGCGGCCCTCGATGGTCACGCTCTCAATGTCGGTGGGAACCTCGGTAGCAAGGCTCATCAGCCGGTCCGAGACGGCATCGACGACCGCCGGGTGACGGGCGAGCACGGTCGCCGCGCTGCGGAGGTTGTCGAGCGCCTGCGCGTGGAGCGCGGCGGGATCCGACGGCGCGGGCTCGTCCACACCGGAGTAGTTCAGGCCGTACTTGGCCATAAACGCCTTGCGCAACTCCCAGAAGGGTGCGCTGTTCATGGCGTGCGGTGAGCCGTGACTCTTGTTGTCGTACTTGAGGTATCCGCGACCCTTCCTGGTGCGGAACCACGCGATCGAGGGGACGCGCTCGGGGTTGTCGCCCCGCGCCGCGTCGAGGACGGCTCTCGTGACCGGACCCCACTCGCTGCCGTCCATCGTGCCCGTGACGCGCCAGGCATAGGCCCCGAACCAGGTCGCCGGCGTCCCCGGCACGACGGACGACGCCGCGAAGTCGTCGATGCCGTAGTCGTTCCAGTCGACCAGGAACACGAGGTTCGAGAGACCGAGACCCCAGGCGGCGTTCCGCGTCTCGTGGCTTGCGCCGGCGGTGAGCCCGCCCTCACCCTCGACCACGAAAACGCGGACGTCGCCGGCGCCGGCGAGCTTCAGCGCCAGCGCCTCGCCGGCCGATGGCGGCATGCCGTGCCCGGACGGTCCGGTGTTGAACTTGAAGAACAGCGTCTTCCCCGCCATCTCCGGATGGCCCGGGAGTCCGCCGCGGTGGCGGAGCGCGAGCAGGTCCTCGAACGTGAGGGCCCATCGCCCGTCATCCGGGAACGCGAAGGCCGGGTCGTTGTCGCGTGCCGCCCGAATCCGGAGCGTCTCGTTGAGCGCCGCCAGCGTCGCGTACACGACCGGCGCGGTGTGTCCGGCAGAGAGCACGAAGCGGTCGGCGTATCGAAGCCACGGTCGGCGGATGTCCCAGCGCATCGCCCCGGACAGCATCGTCGCGAGCAGGAGGTGGACCTTCGATCGCGACCCTCCGGGATGTCCGCTCTGACGGTAGTTGAGGGCGAGGTCGATGAACTCGTCCACGACGTCCTTGACGACCTCCCAGTCCGCGAATGACGCTTCGGCCCCCGAGTACAGCCGGTCGATCGTCGGGTCGTTCACCGTGGTCACGCGGGCAGGATAGGCGAGCGGCACGAAGACGGGTGCGCCTGAGCAGTGGCGTTGGCGCGATCATGGGAGGGTTCCCGGCCGTCGGAGCCACAGCACCAGGAGAGCCTCATGACCACGACGTCGGATGTCGACATCCACACCTCCATCCACGACGCCTCGACTGCGAGTGCCGATGAGCTGCTGAGGGCGTCGCGCGCCATCCACGAGCTCGCCGAGATCGGGTTCGAGGAGGTCGAGTCGTCGCGTCTGCTCAGCAACCTGATCGAGCAGCACGGGTTCAGCGTCGAGCGTGGCATCTCGGGGATGCCGACGGCGTTCGTCGCCCGTCACGGCAGCGTCGGACCGCACGTTGCGTTTCTCTGCGAGTACGACGCGCTGCGCGGCCTGGGCCATGCCTGCGGGCACAACCTCATCGCGACCTCGTCGGCGGGCGCGGGCATCGCGCTCGCGCAGTCGCTGCGCGGCCGGGACATCCCGGCGCGCGTGACCATCGTCGGCACGCCGGCGGAGGAGGGCGGGGGAGGCAAGATCCCGCTCTGTGCCGACGGTCTCTTCGACGACTGCGACGCGGTGCTCATCTTCCATCCCTCCGACCGCACCGCGTCGGTGCAGTACGCGCTGGCGTGCACGCACTGGGAGTGGACGTTTCGCGGCAGGGCCGCGCACGCGGCGGGCAACCCGGATCGCGGTATCAACGCGCTCGATGCGTTCGTCCACGCATACAACGGGATCTCGCTCTGGCGTCAGCAGCTGCGTGACGATGCGCGCGTGCACGGGTTCATCATCGAAGGGGGAACCGCTCCCAACATCATCCCGGAGCTCACGCGCGGTGAATACCTGACGCGAGCGCGTGACGGCGCGTACCTGCGCGAGATGAACGTTCGTTTCAAGGCGATCTTCGAGGCCGCCGCGCGCGCGACCGGGTGCGAGCTGCAGCTCGACGAGAAGGAGACGTACCTGGACCTGCGTTCGAACGCGGTGCTTGCCGAGCGCGCCGGCGTGCATCTCGCCGGTGTCGGTCTTGCGGAGGATCCTGTCGTTCCGTGGGCGCGCACCGGCTCCACCGACGTCGGTGACGTCTCGTACGCGGCGCCGACATTGCACCCCGAGTTCGCGATCGCCGACGAGGGCACCGGTCCGCACACGCATGGGTTTCGCGATGCGGCACTCTCGCCCCGCGGCGAGGCCGCGATGTTGCAGGCTGCCGAGGTCCTCGCGCGGATCGGCGCGGATGTGATCCTCGACGCCGAGATCCGTCAGCGGGTGCGCGAGGCCTTTGCGGTGCAGCCACAGCGTCGCGCGGAGTGGACGGGCTCGGGGGCGTAGCCCGCGCTCAGCAGCACCTTCGATCAGTGGTCGTGCGTCGTGGTGTACGCGAGCGCGGCGCCAAAGCCGAGTAACCCGGCGCCCGCAACACCGTCGGTGATATGCACGGCACGACTGCTCATCGAGCGTCCCGCCAGCGCAACGCCCGTGGCGAGGATGCTGACCCATGTCAGGCTCCCAACACCGACACCGGCGACCAGGAGCACGGCCGCGCCGGTGGAGTGCACGAGACCGGCGGTGCTCGCGGCGGCGAAGATCGCTCCCCAGGAGGCGATCGTGGACGGATTCGAGGCGGTGCCGCCGAGGGCGGTCAGGAACGCTCGCTTCGGCGTCGCAATGTCAGACGACGTCTCACTTCCCACCCGGACGCGCACTGCGGCGTACAGCGTTCGCGCACCGAGCCAGATGAGCACGGCGGCGCCGGCAAGCCCGAGCGCGAGTCGCACGGGCTGAATGTTGAGCAGCGGGGTCGCTCCACCCGCGCCCGCCGCGGCGTACAGGCCGTCGATCACCGCGATGCCTGCGCCGATTGCGATGCCGACTCTCCAGCCGCTTCGGAGAGTCGTGCGAATCAGAAAGAGGGACATCGGGCCAAGCTGGAGGGCGACGAAGAAGCCAAGACCGAAGCCGATTGCCGCCGAATGCATCGGCGCTGACTTTACCCCTCCTCGTCGGCTCGCACGTAGGGCGCGGCACCCCGGCGTCCGCGACTCTTCGCGGGTGCTGCGCGGATGACGACGTGGTAGGTGATCAGCGCAACTGCCGCGTGCATGGTCATGAGGACGGCAACCGCGTCGAGTGGCTGGTGCCGCAGGAGCAGCCAGGCATCCGGGAGGAACAGCACGAGGGTGATGAGCACTGCAAGCCGGCAGAACAGCCAACGGGGAGCGGAGCTGATGCGTGTGACGATCGGCCACCCGGCGCAGCCGATCACAACTCCGATGACGGTCAGCTTGGCGTAGTCGTCGAACCGGAAGTGCTCGTACCCGACCGTCGACGGAAACAGTCGCGTTCCGGCGGCGACGAGTGCGGCGTCGGCGAGCAGGGACGCAGCGATGGCGATCAGCGTTGCAACCACAACCCATTCGAGCGCGGGTTGACGCCGCGACGGCGACCAGTCGACGCGCGCGAGCTTCAGAGCACGATCGATTGCCGGGAGGTTCGAGGTCATGACGTGGGTGAGTCACGGAGCGACATGCCTGCAGCGTACCGGGCCCTTCCTTGCGGGACGGTGAAGGTGAGCCCTGGGAGTAGGCTGGGTGGCGAATATGGGAAACCCCGATGGTCCCATCCGGCTGCTCGTCGCGGAGGATGACGCCAAGTTGTGCGATGTTCTGATGCGCGGGTTGCGAGGGGCCGGATACAGCGTCGACGTCGTGTCGCGCGGTGACGATGCGCTGCGTCTCCTCAACGCAAACATCTACGACGCCGCGGTCGTGGACTGGCGCATGCCGGCGATGGAGGGGATCGACGTCGTCATCGCCGCGCGACGCCACGGCGTGTCGGTCCCGGTGCTGATGCTGACGGCCCGCGACACTCCGCCGGACAGGATCCGCGGTCTCGACGCGGGATGCGACGACTACCTCGTCAAGCCCTTCGACTTCGAGGAGTTGCTGGCTCGCGTTCGCGCCCTGATGCGCCGGCCTGCGTCAAGTCTTGGTGTTCAGCTTCGCACCGGTGCGGTCATTATCGATCCCGCGTCGCGCACCGTGACCGCGAATGGTCATGTGGTCGGGTTGACGCCGACCGAGTACGCGATCGTCGAGCTTCTCGCCCGGCGGAGTCCCGCCGTCGTGCGGCGTGACACGATTGCCAACCACGCGTGGCCGGACTCGCTGGATCCCATCGCGTCCAACGCCATCGATGTTCACGTCGCCCGGATTCGGGCGAAGCTCGCGACCGCCGGCGTGCGCTTCGAGGCAGTTCGGCGTGTCGGATACCGCCTCGTCGAACAATGATCTCAGCGACCCGGTTCTCCAGAAACGCGGTGCGCGTCGCGGTGGTCACAACGGTCGCGGTCGCGGTCCTGATCGTCGTGCTCTGCCTGGCGGTCGACCTTGTCGTGGCTCACACGTTGCGTTCGTCTGCCGCGGCGCGACTCACGACGGAGCTCCAGCAGCTGTCGCGGCAGCATGGTGGTCCGGTGCTGGACGAGCCGGACCTCGATGATCCCTTCCTCGTCTGGCAGCTCGACTCGTCCGGAAACGTGGTCGCGTCAACCGCCGGCGCGCCGGCGCTGCCGCGCACTGCACGTCACGCGACGTCGCCCGTCGAGCTGTCGGTTGCGGGCGATGACGTGCTCATCGCGGGCACCTCATTCGGCGGCGGCCGGCTCGTCGGCGCTGTCAGCCTCGCCGGAGAGTCGAGCTCGGTCACGACCCTGCTTGTGACCGAGGCAATCGTGGGGCCGATCCTGCTTGCGGCCGTCTTCGCTGGTGCGGTGGTCGTCGGGCGGAAAGCGGCCGGCCCTGTCGAGCGTGCTCGTCAGCGTCAGCTGGAGTTCACGGCCGACGCTTCGCACGAGCTGCGAACTCCGCTCGCGGTCATCGAGGCCGAGACGTCGCTCGCACTCAGCGGTGCCCGCGACGGCGCCGCCGACATGGCCACCCTGCGTCGTGTTGCAGGAGAGACGACCAGGATGCGCGCCATCGTGGAGGACCTCCTCTGGCTCGCGCGCTTCGACGCGATGCCGCCCGATCCGCTCACCGAGCCGGTCGATGTTGTGACAGTGGTCGCGCTTGGAGCGGAGCGGTTCGCATCAATCGCCGAGCGGAGAGAACTCGCCCTCGCTGTCGTCTCGGGCGCGTCGGCGCCGGTGCTGATCGACGCACCCGCGGAATGGATCGATCGGCTGGTCGGAGTCCTGCTCGACAATGCCTGTCGCTACACGCCGCCCGGTGGTCACGTCCAGATCTCCGCGATACGGGACCGTCATCACGTTCGGCTCACGGTGAGCGATGACGGGCCGGGGATCAGCCCGGAGCGACGAGACCGAATCTTCGATCGGTTCCACCGAGGCACCAGCGAGGGAGACGGCGCCGGTCTTGGCCTCGCTATCGGCAACGCCATCGTCGGCGCAACGCGTGGGCACTGGCAGATCGCGGATAACGCCGGCGGCGGTATCTCAATCTGCGTCGTGTGGCCCGCCTCGCGCTCCCGGCTGGTCGACGCTGACGGTGGCGAGGGCAGTGCGCGGGCATTCGGAGACGGCACGGCGGGCGTGACCCGCTAGGTTCTGCGTCAGCGCTCGCGGATCGAGAATCGGGTAGCCCCAGTCGTCGAGGCGGATGCGCTCCGGGATGAGCTCGGCACACATGCCATGCGCCTTGCATTTGATGGGATTCACACGCAGCCGCTGCTTCACCACCATCCCCTCTCGAGAGCCGGCACCGGGAGCAGGGGCGGGCGCGCGCTGAACCGGCATGCGCCGTGGCGCAGATGATGTCGAAGATCGGCTGCGAAAACGCGCAGCGCGCTCGACAGGAGGAACATCGCGCCGTCCGGATGCCGGCATGCTCCCCGGCCGGGGACCTCCCCAGACCAGCGCTCCAGGATCTCGAGCGCCGATGGGCGCGCTGCGCCGATCGCGACGTCGTGGAACAGCCTCGCAATCGCAGGGAGTCCGACGTGGCACGGGCCGCACTGGCCGGCCGTCTGAGCGGCGAGATACGTAAGCACGCGGTCCGTTTCCATGACGCCGCATGTCGTGGAAGGAAGCACCGCGACAACTCCCGCACCGATGCTGGCGCCGGTGCCACGGAGTGAGTCGGGGTCGATCTGCATGGTCATGACGCTGCCCGCGTGCAACCACCGGCCGAAGTACCCTCCGATCAGGATCGCGGCTGGGTCTTCGACGGCTCCACCCACAGCATCGATCACATCCGCGACGGTCATTCGGGAGTCGGCCTCGATCACGCCCGCGGCGTGAACGGCACCAGAGACGGTGAGGAGCATCGTCCCCGGAGCGCGCGCCGTGCCGGCCCCTCGGAACCAATCCGGTCCGAGGCGGGCGATGAGCGCGGCGTGCGCAAGGGTCTCGACGTTCTGGACGAGCGTGGGGAGACCGTCGATGCCGCTCTGAAAGGGCCGTGGGGGAACGACGTGCGGCTTGGCGAGGCGGCCGGACACGCGTGCCATCAGCGCGGTCTCCTCGCCCGCAACGTAACGGTTCGGCCCGCTCAGGATCTCGATGAACAGATCGCTGCCACCGTGACGTCGCCGCTCGGCGGTAGCGTGAGCAAGGGCGTCGCGAAGCGCGCCGCGTGCTCGCGACGTGTAGACGATCGCACGGCGCGCGCCCACCGTCTGGGCCGCGTACTCGAGCCCGTCAAGCACGAGGTGAGGACGCAGTCCGATCAGGGTACGGTCCTTCCAACTGGCCGGCTCGCTTTCCGCTGCGTTCGCGACAACGACCGCACCGTTGCGCAGGGCATTCGCCCGTACCGCGCGCCACTTGGTGCCGGTCGGGAATGCGGCGCCACCGCGGCCGCGCAAACCGCTCGCGTCCAGTGCCGCAACGACGCTGTCCGCGTCGAGAGTCGGCCGCGAACCGAACACGGCCTCGTGTGCTGTCAGATCCTCACGCCTTCCATCTGATGGGAGCACCCGGGGCGTCAGCGTCGCCGGAGTCATGGCCCCGTGCCTGCGGGACTCACCTGAGTCGTTGTGCCCGCGAGGAGGTTTGCGGGCGTGCCCGCTGTCTTCGCCCAGCCCGGTTGCAATGGTCCCGCAACCATCCAGACCATGAGGGCCGCGATGCCCCCAAGGGCAACGGCCATGCCGGAGCCTCGGAGCAACGCGTACCTGGGCCCGGCGACGGAAAGGCGCCAGACCACGGCCGCAACCACGACAACCGTGCAGACAGTGACGAGGAAGAGCGCCCAGATCGACTTCGTGTCGGTCCCGGTGCCGACCCCATGCACGACCGCGATCGGCCAGCTCACGTACGCCAGCATGTGAACCACACGCCACGCACGCCATCCAAGACGACCGCGCGCGAGGCTCGTGACGGTGATTGCAACGAGGAGCTCACAACCAACGACTCCCAGACCGAGCCACAGTGGTCGGTACGTCGCGACGAACGGAACAAGGGCGTCTGCGATGGTGAGCTTCGCGAACGGGTCGAGCACGGACGTTGCGATGTGGATCGCGAGGAACACGACGACGAGCAGTGACAGGTTGCGATGCACTGACTGCACGACGAACCTCGGCCAGTTGCGCGTGCTCTGACGCAGCGATGCGATCAGCCCGACGACGACTGTTGCGCTGAGCAGGACCAGCGCGGTGTAGCCGCTCGCGCGTGTCGCGTACCACATGGGGGTAGGGCCGAGTGCGGCGGCGAGCACGCTGTCGGCCGAAGCTCAGGAGCCGCCGGAGATCGCGATCGGGACCCCGCCGTTGGCGGGCTGCGGCAGCTGAACGGGGCCGGTCAGCCCTGGCTGCGAGACACCGGCCTGGTCACCGCCGGATGGGGGGTTCTGCGTCTGCTGCGAGGTGCTCGCCGCCCGACCCGGGAGGGTCGTCGCAGCGACGAACGCGATGAGTGCGGTGAGGCCGGTCGCGCCGACGGCCGCCGTGATCGTGAGCCGGCGCGCAAGAGCAAGTCCAAGGTCACGACGGAGTCGTGCCGCTTCGAGCTGCGTTTGTCGTGCCATGTTCGCAGGGTACGCAGAGCACCCTTGCAGAACGGTGAAGGTGTGCCGCCACCGCCGAAGCCGGCAATGACGGCACGACCTCCGTCAGCGAAATTAGGCCGCGCGGACCTGGCGGGCGCGCGGGCCCTTGTCGCTGTTCTCCACTTCGAAGCTCACGCGCTCGTCGGTGGCGAGGTTCTCGAAGCTCAACGAGCTGTCGAGTCCGCTGCGATGGAAGAAATACTCCTGCCCATCCTCAGCGCTGATGAAGCCGAAGCCGCGTTCGGCGACGACCTTCTTGACGGTACCAGTCACTCTGGTCTCTCCAATTCCTTCTCGAACGTAAAACAGACGCAGCGCGTCCGTTCGAGAAGGAATGACGACCACGAGCGATGCACCTCAACCTTCGAGGCGATGTCACTACGGTACCTCATCGCGACGAAACCAAACCCGATCGGAGCATCGCCGGAGCGCTGTGTGCCCACAATCCGCATCCATGGGAGATCAAACCGCGCTGCATTTCATGCTGGCACCGGAGCCCGGGATCGGTCGCATCTTTCGATCGCACCGGCCGATCCGCCTCTCCGACGCGGCTCCCGACGGCCGGCTCCGGCTCGACGCCATGGCGCGGTACATGCAGGATGTCGCGTCTGACGACGTGGCCGATGCGCATGCGGAGGATCCAGCGCTCACCTGGGTGGTGCGCCGGACGGTGATCGCCGTCACGAGCGCCTTCGGCGCTGACACCACGGTCTCGCTTGCCACCTGGGCGAGCGGCTCGGGGTCGCACTGGGCGGCGAGACGCACCGCGATCGCGGGCAACGAGGGCGGACGCGCGGAGGCGGAGAGCATCTGGGTGCTCATCGACAGGGCCGGTGGCCGCCTCACCCGCCTTCCGGCGGCATTTGATGCGATCTACGGGCCGTCGACGCTGGGCAGAACCGTGTCGGCAAAGCTGGAGCTGCCGCCGAAGCCGCCGTCGGATGCACGGTCGCTGCCCTGGCCGCTGCGCCTCGCCGACCTCGATGCGCTCGGCCACGCGAACAACGCGGTGTACTGGGAGGCGATCGAGTCGGCGCTCGCGCTGAGCGACCGCGGCGGCGCGGGAACGTTGCGTGCGGTCCTCGAGTACCGCCGCCCCGTCGATCTCACCTCGGAGCTCACCCTCGCCGTCGAGCGCATGGGCGAGGCGACGTCCGTATGGTTCGTCGACGGCGGCGAGACCGCGGCATGCGCCGTTGCCCGTCCCGCGTGAAAGCGCTCGGGGCCCGCTCAGGCCTCAGGCTTCTTCGCCCGGCTCGGCGCCACCCTGGACGGCTCGTCCGGCATCTTCGGGTACTGCGGCGGCCATGGCGCGTCGACCAACCCCGCGGCGGTGTCGCGTTCGTGCAGGGCCAACATGGGCTCGAGTGATTGCGGCGCCGTCGACATCGGCAGCCAGGGGTCACCGTCGCGCGCGACCCGCGGCGGCACGGTGACCACGGTCAGCGTGTCGGGAACGATCGCGTCCAGCTCATCCCACATGAAGGGGGTCGACACCTGCGCACCCGGGCGGGCGCGCACCGACCAGGCTCCGAAGATCGTCTTGTGCGGCGCGTTCTGGTTGAAGTCGACAAAAACTCGACGGCCGCGCTCCTCCTTCCACCACGCGGCCGTGATGAGGTCGGGCCGGCGGCGCTCGAGCTCGCGGGCGACGGCGACCGCCGACGATCGGACCTCGTAGGAGGTCCAGCGCCGCTGCAGACGCGCGTACACATGGATGCCGCGGTTGCCGGTCGTCTTGGGAAGACACACGACACCGAGCTCGTCGAAGAGGGCACGGACCTCGCGCGCCGCCTCCTGGACCATTGCGAAGGTCACCCCGGGGCCTGGGTCGAGGTCGATGCGCAGCTCGTCGGCGTGCTCCGGGTCGGACGCCAGCGACGGCCACACGTGGAACCCGAGGCACCCGAGGTTGACGGCCCAGAGGACGTGGGCGAGATCTGCCGCCACGAGCGCGCGCGACGTGGTCCCGTTGGGCGTGCTGACGATCGTCGTCTCCAGCCAGGCGGGTCGCGTGTCCGGGACCCGCTTTTGAAAGAACGAGGGACCACTCGCGCCGTTCGGGAACCGCTGGAGCAGGACCGGCCGGCCGCCCATCGCGCGCAGCAGCGGCTCCTCGACGGCCTGGTAGTAGCGGACGAGGTCGAGCTTGGTCTCGCCGCGCTCATTGAAGTAGACCTTGGCCGGGTTGGTGATCGGCACCTCGCGTCCCGACGCCTCGATCATCACGACGTCGTCAGCCATCGCGGCCGAGCATAGACGCCCCGCGATGCGTTGGAGCGCCACAATCCAGGCCTCGATGGAAGATCAACACATGGCCGACGAATCCCAGGACTTCGGGAGTCTCATCGACTTCCACCCGTACCGCGACCGGTTCGAGACCCACCACCGCATCCCGGCACAGCCGCGATCGCGGGAGAGCATCCTCGCCGAGCTCAGCGCGATGGCGGAGGAGGAGGACCGCATCGCCAACGCGGGGCGGGTCTCCGGTTCGATCTACCACGGCGGGCACGATCACTACCGCTTCCTCACCGAGGCGTACGGGCTCTTCGCACACGCCAACGTCCTGCAGCGGGACATGTACCCGAGTGCGACCAAGCTGGAGGGGGAGATCGTCGCCATGACCGCGTCGCTGCTCCACGGCGAGGCGATCGCCGGGCACCACCCGGGCGAGGAGGTCAGCGGGGTGATCACGTTCGGTGGCACCGAGAGCCTGATCGACCCGATGCTCGTGTATCGCGAGCGGGGCCGCGTCGAGAAGGGCATCAGCGAGCCCGAGGTGATTCTCCCGGTCACCGCGCACGTCGCGCTGCAGAAGGCCGCGCACATGCTCGACATCCGGCTCGTCCAGGCGCCGGTCGGTGACGACTGGCGCGCCGACGTCGCGTGGATGCGCGAGCACGTGACGGGCAACACGATCGCCATCGTCGGCTCTGCCGGCAACTACCCCCACGGTCTCATCGACCCCATCGATGAGATGTCCGCGCTCGCGCTCGAGTACGACCTCGGACTCCACGTCGACGGGTGCATGGGTGGCTTCATCCTGCCCTGGGCGGAGCGCCTCGGCTACCCGATCCCCGTCTTCGACTTCCGGCTGCCGGGGGTCACGAGCATCTCGGCGGACACGCACAAGTTCGGCTACGCGCTCAAGGGCACGTCCGTGCTCCTCTATCGCAACGCCACGCTCCGCCGCTACCAGTACTTCAGCTACCCGGATTGGCCGGGCGGCATCTACATGTCACCAGGACTCTCCGGGAGCCGCTCGGGCGGCGTCGTCGCCGCGACATGGGCGGCGATGCTGAGCCTCGGCGAAGAGGGATATCTCGAGATCGCGGAGCGCATCTTCGAGACGGCGGCGACGATCCTCGAAGGCATCGCCGGGATACCGGAGCTCGAGGTCTTCGGCGACCCGACCTTCATCATCGCGTTCCGCGGCAAGGGCATCGACATCTATCACGTCAACGATTTCCTCATCGGCAAGGGCTGGCGGCTCAACGCCCTGCAGCTGCCCCCCGGGCTCCACTTCTGCGTCACGCGACCCAACACGGCGGACGGCATCGCCGAGGCATTCTGCGACGACCTGCGCGCCGCGGTCGCCTACGCGCAGACGCCCGGCCTCGGACCCGCAAAGAGCGGCGCGCTCTACGGGCTCGGCGGATCGCCCGAGGGCAACGAGGCGCTCGATCTCCTGTTTGCCGCCGCCCTGGACGCGATGTACGACGTGGTCCCCTGAAGCCATGACGGCGCCCTGGATCCTGGCCGTCGATCTCGGGACCGGAGGCCCGAAGATCGGGGCCGTGTCCCTGGACGGCGAGCTCCTCGGGGTCGCGATCCGGTCCGTTCCCACGACGTACACCGGCGATGGCGGCGCGGTGCAGGATCCACGAGCCTGGTGGCAGGGCATTCGCGACGGAGTTGCGGAGATGCTCGCCGGCGGTGTCGCAGCGGACGGCGCGATCGGCGTGGGCCTCACCGGTCAGTGGGGATCGACGGTACCCGTCGGCGCGGGTGGTGAGCCGGTTGCGCCCTGCCTGCTCTGGGCCGACACCCGAGGCCGGCCGCTATCCGCCAAGCGCATGGGCGGTCCGATCAGCATCGTCGGGTACTCGCCGGGCAACCTCATGAGCTGGTTGCGGCTCACCGGCGGGGCGCCCTCACCTCACGGCGCCGACCCACTCGGTCACCACCTCCATCTGCGCGATCGCCAGCCTGAGGTCTACGCCAGGGTGGAGACGCTGCTCGAGCCGCTCGACTACCTCGGGATGCGCTTCACCGGACGGCGGGCGGCCACGCAGGCGTCGATGATCCTGTCCTGGCTGACCGACAACCGCCCGAACCGTGCGACCGGCTATCACCCCGCCCTGCTTCGGAGGTCGGGACGGGACGCGGCAAAGCTCCCGGAGTTGCTGCCGACTGGAAGCGTGCTCGGCGACATCGAGCCCTCGGTCGCGGCGGAATTGGGGCTGCCTGCCGGGATCCCCGTGGTGGCGGGCATTCCGGACCTGCACACGGGCTACATCGGCTCCGGCGCGGTCGCTCCGTACGCGGGCCACATCACGATCAGCACGACGGCCTGGATCGGTTGCGCGGTGCCGTTCAAGCGCACCGACGTCCTGCACCAGATCGCGTCCGTCCCAGGCGTGCGACCCGGCTCGTATCTGATCGCCAACAACCACGAGACTGCGGGGGTCTGCCTTGCGTGGTTGCGCGCGGCCGTGGGGACAGGCGAGAACCCCGGAAGCGCGGACGCCGATTACACAACGCTCACCGCCATCGCCGGCACGGCGCCGCCGGGAGCCGGCGGTGTCCTGTTCACGCCCTGGCTCAACGGCGAGCGAAGCCCTGTCGAGGACCGAAATCTCCGTGCGGCGTTCCTCAACATCTCCATGACGACCGAGCGCGCGCATCTCGTGCGCGCGGTGCTCGAGGGCGTTGCGTTCAACGCGCGCTGGCTGCTCGACTCGGTGGAGCGCTTCATCAAGCGACCGATGCCGGCGCTGCGGATTCTCGGTGGCGGCGCCGTCTCGGATCTGTGGTGCCAGATCCACGCCGACATCCTCGACCGGCGCATCGAACAGGTCGCCGAACCGATGTACGCGAACATTCGTGGTGCTGGATTCTTCGCGGCGATGTCGCTCGGCAGGATGCAGCTCGGCGACGTCGCCGAGCGCGTGCGCATCACGCGAACCTTCGAGCCCGACCCGGCCGCGAAGCAGGTGTACGCACCGATGTATGCGGAGTACCGGCGCCTGTACCATCGCCTCCACGGGGTGTATGCGAGGTTGAACGGATGAGCGCAGATGGGGGACGTGCCCCCGCGCGACGGTGGCTGATCCTCGCCGTCTACGCGCTGCTCGCCGCGTGCACCCAGTTGCTCTGGCTCAGCTTCGCGGCCATCGACACCGACAGCGCCAAGGTCCTGCACACCGACGTTGGAACCGTCGGCGACCTCGCCGCGATCTTTCCATTTGTCTACGTCGTCCTCGCGCTTCCGGTCGGGCGCTGGCTGGACACTCGCTTCTCGCAGGCGCTCGCCATCGGCGCGGTGCTCACCGGTGGCGGCGCGATCCTTCGTCTCATCGCCCCATCGTCATTCGCGGTTCAGCTCACCGGCCAGTTCGTCATCGCGGCAGGTCAGCCGTTCGTGCTCAACAGCATCACCAAGGTCGCCGCGCGGTACTTCCCGCAACCGGAGCGTGCGACTGCGATCGCGATCGGCAGCGTCGCGCTGTTCATCGGGATTCTCGCGTCGGTGCTCATCGCCGAGCCGCTCTTCAACGCCGGCGGGCTTGGACTCGTCCTCGGCGTCGAAGCGGTCCCGTCGGTGATCGGGGCACTCCTGATGCTCGTGCTGCTCCGCGCCCCGGCGACGTACCCCGACGACGCGTCAACGGCGGTGAGCCTCCGGTGGCTCGTCCGCGACCGCTTCATGTGGCTGCTCGCGGGACTCATCTTCATCGGCATGGGTGTGTACAACGCGGTCGCGACGTGGCTGCAACCGGTGCTCGCGAACTTCGGCCAGGGCGGCGCCGCCGGGAACCTCATCGCTGTGCTCACGGCCGGCGGCATCGTCGGCGCCGCGGTGCTCCCGCCGTTCGTCGCGGGACGCGATCAGCGTCGCTCGATGCTCGTGGTCGCGCTCGCCTTCAGTGCCGTCGCGTTCGCTGCGACCGACCTCCGGCACGACGTGGTGTGGCTGAGCATCTGGCTCTTCGCCACGGGCTTCCTGATCATGGCCTGCCTGCCGGTCGTGCTCGACTGGTCCGCGGTGTATGCGGGCAGAGCACGCGAGGGCGCCGCGGCGGGGTTCCTGTTGATGTCCGGGAACCTCGGTGGCGTGGTGCTCGTGCTGATCATCCAGGCGTTGATGGGCAACGCCTACGTGCCGCTCGCCGCACTGGCCGTCGTGGGTGCGCTCGGGATTCCGCTCGCCCTGGGGCTGCCCGGCCGCGCCACGGTCGGAGCGGTCGGTCAAGCGGTCCCCGACTGACCGTCAGGCGCTCGCCGTCCTCGCGTCACGACGTTTGACCGCAAGCGCGGTGATCGCCTCGAGCAGGCATCGATGTGCGTTCTGCGAGGTCAGCTCCGCCCAGTCGTAAGGCGGCGAGACCTCGACGACGTCCATCGCGACGACGTCGGTGCGGAGCGCGATCTGCCGGATGGCGCGCAGGAGGTCCACCGGCTGCATGCCTCCCGGCTCAGGTGTTCCCGTACCCGGTGCAAAGCCCGGATCGAGGACGTCGATGTCGACCGAGAGATAGATATGGGTCGGCCCGTCGAGCGCCTCCGCGATCGCATCCTCGATCACCGGGACCACGCCACGGTCGCGGAGCTCCCCCATGAGATGCCAGCGCATGCCCTGCTCGCGCATCCAGTCGAACACGTCTTTCGGGGGCCAGTAGCCGCGCAGGCCGACCTGCACGAAGTTGCGACCCGGGACCACGCCCGACTCGATGAGGCGGCGCATCGGAGAGCCATGCGAGTACAGGTTTCCCCATTGGTTGTCGCCTGTGTCGGCATGAGCGTCGAAGTGCACGACGCCGAGGCTGCCCGGCGGATACGCGGCCGCGACGGCGGTCGCCGAAGGCCAGGTGATCGAGTGGTCACCCCCGATGACCATCGGGATGATGCGGCGCTGCGCAACCTCGCCAACGCGCGTGCGGATCGCGGCGTGCGACGCCTCGGCCATGCCCGGGAGGCACATCGCGTCGCCGTAGTCGATGACTCGGAGGACGTCGAGTGGCGCGATCTCGAGCTCGAGATGCCATTCAGCTGACTGGTATGACGCGGTGCGCACGCTGCGCGGCCCGAAGCGCGCGCCCGGGCGATACGTGACGCCGTCGTCCCAGGGCGCACCGACGACGGCGATGTCGGGGCGAACCTCGTCGAGCTGTTCGGGCGTCGCCAGAGACGGCACGCGGCAGAACGTCGTCGGTCCCAGGTACGCGGGTCCGTCGGCGTAACGCTCCACGGTGGCGAAGCCTAGCCCCACGCGGCCGCAACAGGGGTGCCCTCCGCATGCCGGCCCTGTCACGGAGCAGCCAAAGCGGATGATCGCGACCGTGCAACCCGAGGACGTGCGGCTCACCGACTTCGACGCCCTGAGCTTCGACTGCTTCGGCACGCTGATCGACTGGGAGTCGGGGATCGCGACCTCGCTTGCTCCGTGGGCTGCACGGCAGGGGGTCGCGTTGAGCTCGGAGCAGCTGCTCGAGCGGTACGCGACCGCCGAGGCAACGGAGGAGGCGCGCTCGCCCGGGGCGCGCTATCCGGACATCCTGGCCGCGACGATGCGGTCGCTCGCCGGGACGTTGGGCGTCACGATCGAGGACGCCGATGCCGAGCGGCTCGCACGCTCGGTGCCACAGTGGCCGGCGTTTGCGGATGCCCCGCGGGCGCTCGCAACGCTCGCGTCCGAGTACAGGCTGATCATTCTTTCCAATGTCGATCGCGCATCGTTCGCCGGCAGCAACGCTCGTCTGGGCGTCCGTTTCGACGCGATCATCACGGCTGAGGACGTCGGCTCGTACAAGCCCTCGCCACGGAATTTTGCGGCGCTGCTGGAGGCCGTCGACGCCATGGGCATCGAGCGCGGCCGCCTCCTGCATGTGGCGCAGAGCCTGTTCCACGACCATGTTCCCGCGAGGGCCCTCGGGCTCCGCACTGTGTGGATCGACCGTCGTGCGGGACGGTCCGGGTGGGGAGCGACTCCCGCCCCGGAGTCCGCGGTGACACCTGACTGGACGTTCGCGTCGATGGCGGACTTTGCCGCCGCGTGCCGCGCCGCGCGCGACCGCTGAGCGCGGGGGCGTCAGACGTCAACAGGGATGCCGGCTTGCGCCGGCATCCCCGTGAGTCACGCGCGTTGCGCTGATCTGACCCGATCAGGACCAGCGCCAGTTCTCGGGGTAGATCTGGAGGAGCGGATCCTGCGGGCCGGTGCCCTTGAGATCCTTGTTGATCTCGGACAGCTGCGCGTAGGCGACCGGCATCCAGATGACCGGCAACTGCTTCGAGAGGTAGTCCTCGTAGGTGTTCATTGCCGAGACGCTGTTGCTGGTCTCGGTCCCGACGATGTCGGATTGGGCTTGCGGGTCGCAGTAACCCCCGGAGTTCGAGCCCGCGTACTGGACGCCGGCGCCGGATCCGGTGCATGACCACAGCTCGTCGCCGGTGGGGTAGTAGTCAGGGGCGTAGATCCAGCCACCGCCCCAGAACTCCATGTCCCAGGTGCACGGCGAGCCCGACTTGCAGGGAACGGCGTTCCCGATGACGGTGTCGAACGGCGCGGTTGTGAGGTTGATGTTGATCCCCGCAAGCGCGTAGTCAGACTTGAGTTGCGCCATCTCCTCGTCGAGTGCCGCCTGCCCGCTCTCGTACTGGAGGTTGAAGGACGCCTTCGCGCCGGAGGGCACGCCCGCGCCGCACTGGCCGGTGCCCGTGCCTGGGCTGGTGCAGGTGCTCGTCCCGCCCGAATTGACGGTCCATCCGTTTGCCTTGAGGAGGGCGACCGCCGCACTCGGGCTGTACGGATACGGGTTCGACTTCTCGAACGAGTTGACGAAGGTCGAGGTCGGCTTGGTCGGGACCGGCCCGTAGGTCGGGTAGGCATACCCGAAGTACGCCTTGCTGATGAAGGTGTTCTGGTCGACCAGGTCCTGCATCGCCTGTCTGAAGTAGAGCTGGCTGAAGATCGGCCCACTCGTCGGGTTCGTGAAGTTCTCCGGGAAGTAGGTGATCTGCCAGCCCGTCCACGGCTCGAAGTTGTAGACGTCGTTGAGCGTGGACTTCTCGGGAACGTCGCTGGGCGGGAGGTAGCCGTAATCGACCGTGGTATTGGCCGCCGAGGTCGCCGACTTCAACACGTTGAACTCCGCAGAAGCCTGCGTGTACGGGACCTCGTTGAACTGGGTGAGAGTCGGCTTGACGGGTCCGCCGTACGCGGTGTTCGGGACCATCGAGACGTTGCCCGCGGTGTCCATCGACTTCAGCTTCCACGGCCCCGAGACCACCTGCCAGAGCGGGTTGGTGTCGTAGGTCGAGATGCTCTTCGACTGGGCGTCCAGGAACTTGTAGACCGCCTGCGCACCGGCAGGGGTGGTGTCGTAGTCACCGACCGCGCCGGTCGCCGACTCCTTGTCCCAGACGTGCTGGGGGAGCGGGGTGATCTGGCTCAGCTCGTTGTAGGTGAAGAAGTACGAGCCGTATGCCTGGCTGAGGTTGAAGGTGATCTGCAGCGGGTTGGTCGGGTTGATCGTGGTGCTCAGGACGTTGTCGGGATACTCGCCGGGCGAGTAGCCGGCCCAGTCGTCCTTGTTGGCGGTGACGAGGTTCTGCCAGAACTGGATGTCACGCGCCGTGATCTGAGTGCCGTCCGACCACTTCCAGCCCTTGAGGGTGATCGTGACTGTCTTGCCGTCCGCCGAGTACACGGGCGGATCGGCGAGGCTCATGCTGTTGTTGAGGAGGACCTGTCCGTTTGTGCCGAACCAGTACAGCGGCCGGTACATCAGCTCCTGGAACTGGCTCAGGTTCGAAACGCTGAAGTACTGCAGCGCGGCGAGCGGGAGGATGTAGTTCGGTTGCGCGCCCGGGCCCTCGGCGAACGTGGCGGTGGTCTTGTTCACCGTGGGACCACTCCCGGTGCTGCTGCTGCCGCATGCCGCGACGAGCAGCGCTGCGGCCAGTCCGGCGGACGTGATGAGACTCCGCCGCCGGCATGCGCGTTGCGACGTCATATGCGCCTCCTCAGCAAGTCGATTGATTCGCGCATTCACGATACGAAACGTCTTCCAACGCCGACATGATTCGTCGAGAAATTCATTCCAACGGGTGATGAGTTGCTTCGAGCAAAGGTGCAAAATGGCACGAGGCCATTTCGAGAAAGTGGTACGGCAGAACAGGTATCGCGCCTCGAATGACCGTGACGTCGTACGGCTCGCGCGCGCCGTGCTGCATGACGACCGGTCGGCTCGATGCGCAAAATTCATCCTTCTGGGTGATGAGCCAGTTCGTCGAAAACCACAGAATGGCGCCATGCGTTCGACGCGGATTGGTACGCCGGAATGGCTGGTGTCACGTGATCGGAATTGGTACTCGCGTTTTCACGACGCGTGCGTCACGCTAGGTTCGCTTGGTCGTTCGGGCTGCGCGAGTCTCTGTCCCACGGCGTTTCATGCGCCGCCTCCTTGTGACCCGGCGACCAAGCACTCTTCGAGCCCATGGCGGTGAAGACGGCACCGAGCGCCGGTCTCTCCCCGTACATCGCCTTCGACCGTGGGTCCGGCGTGCCGTTCTACACGCAGATCTACGATGGCTACCGGATGGCCATTCTCTCCGGGCGCCTCGGCCCGGGCCAGCGCCTCCCATCGACACGAACGCTCGCCGCCGAGTTACAGATCTCTCGGCTTCCGGTGCTCAACGCGTTCGAGCAACTCCTGCACGAGGGATACCTCGAGGGCAAGGTGGGATCCGGTACGTACGTCCGTGACTGCATCCCGGATGAGGTGGCGAGACCGATGCGTCTGCGCCGGCCGATGTCGCCGCCGCTGTCCGTGCGATCTCCGGTCGTGCCGCCGGAGATCGACGCCGCCCCGCGCGATGAAGGCACGGGAACGTTTCGGAGCATCCCCGCGCTCGACCGCTTTCCGCACGAGACCTTCGCGCGACTGACGCGCAAGCACGCGGCGCACCTCACCCCCGACCTGCTGGCGTACGGTGATGCAGCGGGATATGCGCCGCTTCGCGAGGCCATCGCCGCATACCTGCGGACCGCCCGTGCGGTCGACTGCGACGCGAGCCAGGTCATCGTCCTCTCCGGCTCGCAGATGGGATTGCGGGTGGCCGCGATGTCGCTGACAACGCCGGACTCGGTTGTCTGCATGGAGGAACCGGGCTACCGCGGGGCGCGTCATGCGCTCGCGACGTCGGCCGCAAGCGTGGTTCCGATCCCCGTCGATCGTGACGGCATCGATGTCTCGGCCATCAACCGCCTCGGGCCTCGGGTGAAGCTGGCGTACGTCACCCCGTCGCACCAGTACCCGCTCGGGGTGTCGATGGCGGTGTCACGCCGCCTCGAGCTGCTCGGGTGGGCAGAGCGCAACAACGGGTGGATCCTCGAGGACGACTACGACAGCGAGTACCGCTACTCGAGCCGCCCGCTCGGCGCGCTGCAGGGGATGGACACCAGAGGGCGCGTCATCTACCTCGGCACCTTCAGCAAGGTCCTGTTTCCGGCCATACGGCTGGGATATGTGGTCGTGCCGCACGAGCTGGTCGCGCGGTTCGTGCGCATGAGGGAGACGTTCGATCTGTTCTCTCCGACGCTCTATCAGCTGGTGCTGACTGATTTCCTGAAAGAAGGGCACTTCGCGCGTCATCTGCGCCGGATGCGCGCCGTCTATCTCGCGCGCCGTGACGCAATGATCGATGCGATCGAGCAGCACGCGGGCGATGTGCTCACCGTCGGCAACGCGGACGCGGGACTGCACCTCGTGGCGTTTCTCCCTGACGGCGCCGACGACAAGGCTGTGGTCCGTGCGGCCATGCGGCTCGGGATGTTTCCAACGGCGCTGTCCACCTGCTACGCACGTGAAGCGCCCCGACCGGGGCTCATCATCGGGTTCGGTGGGCTGGACGCGTGCGCGATCGCCGGTGCGGTGCACAGACTGGGAGACGTGATCCGCGACACCCTGTAGCGGCTCCGGGCCCGCCGCGGAGCTATAATGCTTGCCAGCAGGCAAGTATTGGAGTGGACGGTGCGATGACAAGCCCTGGCGCGGAGATGGTGTCGGACGGGAGTGCGGCGCGGCTGCGCCTCGCGGTCACGCGCCTCTCGAAGCGTCTCCGTCCCACGGCCGCCGCGGGTGCGCTGACTCCGACCGAGGTGGACGTCCTCTTTGCAGCGGACCGCCGCGGACCCCTCCGCCTCTCGGATCTCGCGGGCTTCGCCGGGCTCAACCCGACCATGCTCTCGAGGCTGGTCCCGCGACTGGAGGCGGGAGGTCTGTTGCGCCGTCTCGTGGTCGAAGGGGACCGGCGCGTGTGCCGCGTCGACGTGACCCCGAAAGGCCGTCGCCTGCTCGAACGGATCCGGTCCGAGAGGAACGACGCGCTGTCGCGACTGCTGCGAGAGCTCGATGATCGTGACCGCGAGGCCGTGCTTGGTGCGCTCCCGGTGCTCGAGGAGCTGGCCGAGCGGCTGTTCGCGCGCGCGCCCACGGCGGTCGCCTCGGGACGCGGGTGAGCCGCCTCCTCGCCATCAGCCGGCGGACGTTCTCGGCTTTGGCGATCCCCAACTACCGGCGCTACTTCTTCGGCCAGAGCACGTCCCTGATCGGGACCTGGATGCAGTCGGTTGCGCAGTCGTGGCTCGTGTTCACGCTGACGCACTCGGCGACCGCGATCGGCTTCGTGCTCGCGCTGCAGACGCTGCCCGTGCTGCTGCTGGGCCCATACGGCGGCGTCATCGCGGACCGCATCGACAAACGCCGCCTCATGATCCTGCTTCAGTCGCTGATGGGGATGCAGGCTCTCGTGCTCGGCATCCTCGTTGTGACGCACGCCGTCGTGTTCTGGGAGATCTGCGTCCTGGCGGTCGTGCTCGGGCTCAACAATTGCTTCGAGAATCCGGCACGGCAGTCGTTCGTGCTCGAGATGGTCGGCGCCGAGGAGGTCCGCAATGCCGTGAGCCTCAACTCGACGATGGTCAACGCCGCACGGGCCGTCGGCCCGGCTGTTGCCGGCCTGCTCATCGCGACAGTCGGCACCGGCGTGTGCTTCCTCGTCAACGCCGCGAGCTTCGGCGCCGTCGTGTACTCGCTCGTCTCGATGAACACCGCCGCGCTGCGCCCGAGCCCGCCGACCCATCGTGGCAAGGGGCAACTGCGCGAAGGGTTCCGCTATATCGCCGGGGATCCACGTCTCTGGGTCCCGCTTCTCATGATGGCGATCATCGGCACGCTCGCCTATGAGTTCCAGGTGACTCTGCCGGTGCTCGCAAAGCAGACGTTCGGCGGCAACGCCACGACATACGGCTTCCTCACCGCCTCGATGGGAGTGGGGGCCGTGTTCGGCGGACTGATGACCGCAACGCGTGGGCGCACCGGTCTCCGGCCGCTGGTCTTCGCCGCCGCCGCCTTCGGTGTGGCCATGCTCTGCGCAGCAGTCTCGCCCGTGATCGCGATCGCGTTCGTCGCCATGGCCGCGGTCGGCTGGACCAGCGTCACCTGCCTTGCGACCGGCAATTCGACGCTGCAACTCCAGGCCGCGCCGTCGATGCGCGGCCGTGTCATGGCGCTGTGGGCTGTGGCCTTCATGGGGTCAACCCCGATCGGCGGTCCGCTCATCGGGTGGATCGTCGCACTCGCCAGCGCGCGGGTCGGGCTCGCCGTCGGCGGGCTCTCCTGCCTGACTGCCGCGGGAATCGGCCTCCTTGCGGTGAGCAGGCTGGGAAAGCTCCGCGCCGCCGGGAAGCGGGGCCCTGCAGGTCTTCCGGTCACCGAGGTTGCCGTCGACGCCGGTGAGATCCCGTCGCTGGCGATCCAGTGACACGAGTGGCCTGACCGCCGGAGCCTCCTCGGACGCCGACAGCGCCGGGTATCGTAGTGCGGTGCGGACGCGGTCCTGAACGAGGAGGTCGACACCGGCATGCTGTCCTATGCATCGGGCGCCAGCGCCCTCCCGTTGCTTGGCGAGACCATCGGCGACAACCTCAAGCGCACCGTGGACGAACACGGCGATGCGGAGGCACTGGTCGTTCCCCACCAGGGGTATCGGGCGACGTACCGTCAGTTCTGGGAGCAGGTGGGACTCACTGCGCGCGGCCTGCTCGCGCGCGGTGTGCACAAGGGAGACCGAGTCGGCATCTGGGCGCCCAACCGCTTCGAGTGGGTGGTCGTGCAGTTCGCCACGGCGAGAGTCGGCGCGATTCTCGTCAACATCAACCCGGCCTATCGCACCACCGAGCTGCAGTACGCGTTGCAGCAATCCGGTGTGTCCTTCCTCATCCTCGCTCGCGCCTTCCGGCAGGCGGACTACCTTGGGATGCTCGAGGATGTCAGGGCTTCGTGCCCGGCACTGCGTGAGGCGCTCGTGCTCGAGGACGGGTGGGAGTCGCTGCTCCGCGATGGGGAGCGCACCTCTCGCGACGCGCTCGCCGAGGTGGAGAGCACGTTGCAGTGCGACGACCCGATCAACATCCAGTACACGTCGGGGACCACCGGATTCCCAAAGGGCGCGACCCTCTCGCACCACAACATCCTGAACAACGGGTTCTTCATCGGCGAGACGGTCGGGTACACGGTCGCTGATCGCGTGTGCATCCCCGTGCCGTTCTATCACTGCTTCGGGATGGTGCTCGGGAACCTCGCGTGCACCACGCATGGCGCCTGCATCGTCGTCCCCGGCGAGGCGTTCGATGCCGCCGCGACGATGCGGATCACGCAGGACGAACGCTGCACGTCGCTCTACGGCGTCCCCACGATGTTCATCGCCGAGCTCGATCACGCGGATTTCGACACGTTCGATTTCGCGCACCTGCGCACCGGCATCATGGCCGGGTCACCCTGCCCTGTCGAGGTGATGCGCAAGGTGCAGTCACGCATGAACATGCGCGAGGTGACCATCTGCTACGGCATGACCGAAACCTCGCCGGTGTCGACGCAGAGCGCTCTCGATGATCCGCTCGAGAAGCGGGTCGGCACCGTCGGTCGCGTGCATCCCCACGTCGAGGTCAAGGTCGTCGACCCGGAGACGAACCGCTGCGTGCCACGCGGGTCGGCGGGTGAGCTGTGCACTCGCGGCTACAGCGTCATGCTCGGGTACTGGGCCAACCCCGGGGCGACGGCAGAGGCGATCGACGCGGCGCGGTGGATGCACACCGGTGACCTCGCGACCATGGACGGCGACGGCTACGTCAACATCGTCGGCCGGATCAAGGACATGATCATCCGCGGCGGCGACAACATCTATCCCCGGGAGATCGAGGAGTTCCTCTACCGTCATCCCGACGTGAGCGATGTGCAGGTGATCGGTGTTCCCTCTGAACGCTACGGAGAGGAGGTCATGGCCTGGGTCAAGCCGAGAGAGGGCGCGATCCTCACCGGCGAAATGCTCGAGGCTTACTGCCGCAATCAGATCGCGACCAACAAGATCCCGCGCTACTGGAAGTTCGTCGACTCGTTTCCGATGACGGTCACCGGCAAGGTGCAGAAGTACCTGATGCGCCAGGCTGCCGTGGAGGAGCTCGGGTTGCAGGCCGCGGCCGCGGTGACGACAGCCTGAGCATCGCACTGGCGCTCGCTGCCGCGGCCCTGTGGGGCAGCGGCGATTTTCTCGGCGGGGTCGCAAACCGCGCGACATCGCTGCTGTCGGTGCTCGTGATCTCCCAGGGAGTCGGACTTGTCGGAATGTTCATCGTCGCCATCCCGGTCGGCGGTCATGCCGGTGCGGGCGATCTGCTGTATGGAGCGGCCGGCGGGCTCGCCGGCGCGGCGGGCGTCGCCATGCTCTATCGGGGCCTCGCCTCGGGGGCGATGTCGCTCGTCGCTCCCATCACCGGGGTGGTGGCGGTGATCGTCCCGGTGGTGGTCGGAGTCGGGGGCGGTGAACGTCCGGCCCTCCTGCAGTACGCGGGGATCGTGCTTGCGGTGGGAGCGGTCGCGCTGTTGAGCGCGGGTGGATCCCGTGCCGCCCGCCTGAGCCGCGGCATTCTCCTGCTCGCGGTGGGTGCCGGGATCGGCTTCGGACTCTTCTATGTGGCGCTCGCGAAGACCTCGCCCGACGCGAATCTCTGGCCGCTCGTCGCGGCACGCGCCGCGTCGGTCGCCGCGCTGCTCGTGGTCTCGGCGGCGGTGCGGAGCGTGCCACGCTTCGGCGCCGCGAATCCTCTCGTGATCATCGGTGCCGGCGTGTTCGATGTGACGGCGAACGCGCTGTACCTCCTCGCAGTGCACGGCGGGCTGCTCAGCATCATCGCGGTGCTCGTCTCGCTGTATCCGGTGTCCACGGTGCTGTGCTCGATGAGCTTTCTCGGCGAACGGCTGCGAGCTCGGCAGGTTGCCGGGGTTGGTGCGGCGATTGCCGCCGTCGTCTGTATCACGGCCGGGTAAGGCGAGAGGACCGAGACCGCTCAGTCGAATCCCAGAGCGACATCCGATGCCAGCTGAAGCCTGCCGGCTCGGCGTTGCATGGTCCGGTCGTACACCGCGTACGTTCCCTTGCCCGCCGCCTTGGCGCTGTACAGGTTGTGACGATGCCGAACGCCACGCCCGTATGTCCGCTGCGGTACAGACGGGTGCTGCAACAGACAGCACGTTGTCATCGGCGGAAGAGGAATGAATCACCTGTCTGGCCGCGCGCGCAAGGGGATGTTTCGTCGCGTTCACGTGTCGAGTGCGATTGCAGCCAATCCCGCGCCAGGCGGCAATCGCACACCTGCCGTTGCTTCGACATCGCTCGCCGAATGTTTGCGTTCGGTTACAGGCCATGGCATCTCGAGCGAGCCGCCTATGCTCGGTCCGTCGGCACGCGCCGCCGCTGCAGCCGGTGTTCCCCGAGGTGTAGAGAATGGTTTCTGACCAGCCACGCGACGTCGCTCTCCACGGTCGGATCCGATCTCACCTGGAGGCCGCTCGTGCACCGCGGCAGGGACGCTGCTGACGACCTCCCGCGCGACACTGACCAGCCCGGACAGGCCTGAGCGTCTGCCGGCGACCGTCCACATGCCGACTGCCCAGCATCTTGCGGGAGACCTGCTGCGGCGTGAGCAGCGATTCGTCCGCGCCGCGTTCGGCTACATGCGCGACCTCGTGATGGTCTGTGACCCGCAGGGGCGGGTCATCCTCATCAACCACGCCATGGAGATGTTCTGTGGCCTCGAGCCGGCGGGTGTCCTGCCTGAGCTGCCGTCGGAATACGGCGTGATGCTGCGACCTGATGGGACGGCGCCGACCGTGGAGGGGGCGCCCCTCGGCATGGCGCTTCGAGGTGAGCCGGTGCAGGGCATCGAGATGCTGCTGGTCGCGAAGTCCGGCACGCGACGCAGGATGATCGCCGACGGCGAACCATTGTTTGACACAGACGGCACGCTGCTCGGCGCACTCGTGGTCTGGCGCGATGTCACGGATCAACGCGACGCTGAAGAGCTGCTCGCGTTCGCCGCGCTCCACGACTCGCTGACCGGGCTCCCGAACCGCGCGCTGTTCATCGACCGAGTGCGGTCCGCGCTCGTCCGCGCGCCGCGATACGGCTGGTCGACTGCAGTCCTGGCAATCAATCTCGATCACTTCGCCGACGTTGCGATCCGGCTCGGGGAAGGTTCTGCAGACAAGCTCCTCCTCGAGGTGGCGCAGCGCCTCGAGGTGACGCTGCGCCCGTATGACATCGTGGCTCGGCCCGTCGACACGCTCGCTCGCCTCGGCGGCGACCGGTTTCTGCTGATGTGCGAGGACATGGCGGATGCAAACGCTGCGGCAGCGGTCGCAAACCGCATCGAGGCGATCCTGCTCGAGCCCATCACCATCGGTGACGACGTGGTGCGTCTCAGCGCCGCGATCGGGATCACGCTCACCCGCGACCCCGATCACGACCCGGAGACGCTCATCCTCGAAGCGGAGACCGCGATGCGTCGATCGAGGACACGCGGATCCGGCCGTCACCAGCCCTTCGATCCCGAGATGCGCGCCGAGTTGCGCGCGCGTGGCAAGGATGAGGATGCGCTCCGCAAGGCGCTCGCCCGCGAAGAGTTCTACGTGGCGTACCAGCCGAAGGTGGACCTGATGAGCGAGCTCACCGTCGGCGTTGAGGCGCTGCTCCGGTGGAACCATCCCGAACGGGGGTTGGTCTCACCGCTGGACTTCATCCCGCTCGCCGAGGAGTCGGGACTCATCGTGCCGATCGGTGCGTGGGTGCTCGCCCAGGTGTGCCGCGACGCCAAGCGCTGGACCACCGCGCTCGCCGGCGGCCGGCCGCTCATGGTTGCCGTGAACGTGTCGCCACGACAGTTCGAATCGGGACTCGCCCAGGGGTTCGGCAAGATCATCGAGGACGCGGGCATCGATCCGACGATGGTGTGCCTGGAGGTGACCGAGAGCATGGTCATGCAGGATGCCGAGCTCGCGATCACGACCCTCCGCGAGCTGAAGGCGCTCGGCCTGCGAATCTCAGTGGACGATTTCGGCACCGGTTTCTCATCGCTGGCGTACCTCAAGCGGTTCCCGCTCAACGAGCTGAAGATCGACAAGTCCTTTGTCGACGGGCTCGGTCGTGACCCCGAGGCGACCGCGATCGTGGCAGCAGTCATGGGCATGGCGCACGGGCTCAACCTGAAGGTCGTCGCCGAAGGAGTCGAGACGGCGGATCAGGTCACGCTGCTGCGCACGCAGGGATGCGACGAGGCGCAGGGGTTCTACTTCGCGCGTCCTGGTTCTGCCGACGACATCGATGCGCGACTCACCGCTGAGAAGGCTGCCAGCGCCGACGGCCACCTGGCATCCGGCTCGCGAACGAACACGAGCACGCACATCCGGCGGATCCTCGTGGTCGACGACGCCGAGGACGTTCGCATGCTTGCGCGTTCGAGCCTTGCCGCAGTGGGCATGGAGGTTCAGGAAGCGTCCAGCGGCGAGGACGCGATCACCGTGACGAGGCATTTCCGGCCCGATTGCGTCGTGCTCGACGTCAACCTGCCGGGGATCAGCGGCTTCGACGTCTGCCGCATCCTCCGTGAGGATCCCGAGAACAAGCACACGACGATCGTCATCCTCACCGGAGACGCCGAGGCCAGCGAGAAGGTCATGGCCTTTTCGCTGAAGGCGGACGACTACATGGTGAAGCCCTTCAGCCCGCGCGACCTCGTGAGCCGCGTCAACGCCGCGATGCGCAGGCGCAGCGAGATGCTCGCGCACACGCACGAATGACTGCATCGACCGGAAGGCGGTGCCCGACAACGTTCAACATCGTGGAGGTCTCCCTTGCTTGACGTGATCCTGGCCGTCGTCGTGGTTCTTCTCGTCGGCGTCGTGGGGTTCCAGTTCCTGTTCGGCCGGCTTGGTGGCCGTTTCAAGATCGTCCGGTCGACGACGCCGCCGCTCCAGCCCGAGCGGAATGACCAGGGCCAGGGAATCACGCTTCGCGATGAGGTCGACGAGCTCGCGCAGTTCCTCGCCGCGTGGCAACGCGTCACGGTCGATCGCCTCAGTGGCCGCGTCGAGCAGTCCGAGGTCCTCGACAAGGGACTGCTCGCCCACGTCGCCAAGCTGCTCGGCGCCGAACGGATCGTCGTCAGCCTCGTCGACCCGAGCGGATTGCGGGTCGTCGACGGACACCCCGCGGTCGAGGAGGCCGTCGTCATCGGCGACTCTCCCGGTGAGCGCGCCGTGCTCACCGGCCAGATCTTCATCGGTGACCTGAGCAAGCAGCACTGGGGCGAGTCGACGCGTGCATGGGCGGAGCAGGGCGGTCTCGGTCCCGTGATGGCCATCCCGATGGTGAGCGGGGGGGAGTTGATCGGCGCCGTCCTGGTCGTGCGGAGCGCCGGCGAGGTGCAGTTCACGCGCGTCGAGTCGGATCGAGCGCGCATCCTCGTGCCGCCGCTCGCCGGAGCGGTCCGGCTCAGCAGCCTCTCCGATCAGCTGCGCAGCGACAACACCGCCGCCGACGTGGAGCGGATCCGGCTCGCGAACAGCCTCAGGATGTTGCTGGAGTCCGCCGGCGAGGGGATCTACGGCATCGACGCCGACGGCCGCTGCACCTTCATGAACACCGCCGGTGCTGCGGCACTGCAGGTGGACGTCACCCAGGTGATGGGCAAGCTGACGCAGCCGCTCTTTCACCACACGCGTGCGGACGGCTCGCCTTCACTGCTGGCGGACAGTCCGATCACCAAGGTGCTCCACGGCGGTGAGAGCCGGCGTGTGGCAACCGAGGTGATGTGGCGCACTGACGGCACGTCGTTCCCCGTGGAGTTCTCCGCGTTTCCCATCGTTGACGACGGAAAGGTCGTGACCGGGGCGGTGGTCACCTTCAACGACATCACCGAGCGCAAGCGGATCGAGAACGACCTCGCGATCGCCCACGCCCAGGCGATGGAGGCCTCACGTCTGAAGTCCGAGTTTCTCGCCAACATGAGCCACGAGATCAGGACGCCGATGAACGGCGTCATCGGCATGACCGGGTTGCTCTTCACGACAACGCTCAATGCCGAGCAGCGCGAGTACGCCGATGCGATCAGCCAGTCTGCTGACGCGCTGCTGACCGTCATCAACGACATCCTCGACTTCTCGAAGATCGAGGCGGGCAAGATCGACATCGAGGTCATCGACTTCGACCTCCGCTACGTGGTGGAGGAGGCTGCAAAGCTGATCGCCCCACGCGCCGACGAGAAGGACATCGAGCTTGCCGTGATGATCGATCCGCAGATGTCGATGATGGTGCGTGGAGATCCGGGGCGGCTGCGGCAAATCCTCATCAACATGCTCGGCAACGCGGTGAAGTTCACCGACAAGGGCGAGGTGATCCTCCGCGTTCGCAGGGAGATCGAGCGCGACACCAGCGTCGGGCTTCGCTTCGAGGTCACCGACACCGGCATCGGGATCAGCGCCGAGCAGCAGTCGCGCCTCTTCGAGAGCTTCGTCCAGGCGGATGCGTCGACGACGCGGCGGTTCGGTGGAACCGGACTCGGCCTCGCCATCTGCAAGAAGCTGGTTGAGCGCATGGGTGGCGAGGTCGGCGTGCAGAGCGATCCCGGCAAGGGAAGCACCTTCTGGTTCACCCTGACGCTCGAGAAGAACGCGTCGAATCGCGTGCACAGCACACCGTCACGGATGGCACTCCAAGGCGTGCGCGTTCTGGTCGTCGATGACAACAAGACCAACCGGGTCATCCTCGAACAGAACCTCAAGGTGTGGGGAGCACGCTCGGCGAGCTTCGAGAGCGGCAGGGAAGCGCTCGCCGGCCTGTCCAACGGCGTCGCCGGCGGCGATCCGTTCGAGCTCGCGATCCTCGACTACCAGATGCCGGAGATGGACGGGATCGGCCTCGCACGCGCAATCCGCAGCGACCCGAAGCTGAGCGGCACGCGCCTCGTGCTGCTCACCTCATCCGCGAGTCCGGGAGACACGAGAGCGGCGCAGGAGGCGGGGATCGGCGCCTTCCTGACGAAGCCGGCGCGGATCGCCGACCTCTACGACTGCCTCGCCACGTTGCTCGCCCCAACCGACGACGACATCTCCGCGGCGGTCATGACCGAGAACCTTCGGTACTCCTTCAGCGAGGCTGCGCCGGGCGAGCGTGCGCGCGTGCTGGTGGTGGACGACAACCCCGTCAACCAGCGTGTGTCGTTGCGCATGCTCGAGAAGATCGGGCACTCCGTGGACGTTGCCGACAACGGCGTCGGAGCCCTTGCGGCCCTTGGACGCGTCCGGTACGACGCGGTCCTCATGGACTGCCAGATGCCGGAGATGGACGGATTCGAGGCGACCCGTGAGATCCGCCGCCGTGAGGGCTCGGAACGGCACACTCCGATCATCGCGATGACGGCCGGCGCCATGTCCGGCGACGAGGAGAAGTGCCTCGAAGCGGGGATGGACGCGTACCTCAGCAAGCCGGTGAAGGCGGATGCGCTGGCCGCGATGGTCACGAGATGGACGGCCGCATCGCTGCCCGCCCCCGAGCCGAACCCGCTCATCCTCGGCTTGCTCGACCAGACCTACGTGTCCGGCTTGCGCGAGCTCGGCGCCGACGAGTTCGACAAGCTGATCAGGCTCTTCCTCAAGGATGGCGCGGCCAGGGTCATGGGACTGCGCACCGCCCAGACGGTCAACGACACCAAGGCGATGGTCAAGCTGGCCCACAGCTTGAAGGGCAGTGCGAGCAGCTTCGGCGCGGGAACGCTGGCCGCCAGGTGCGGTGAGCTCCAGGCCCGGGCGACGTCGGCTGATGCGGCGGAGGACGCTCGGCTCATCGACAGCGTGGACGCGGAGTTCGCACTCGCAAGCGCGGCGCTGCTGCGGGAGCTCGAACCCAGGCCGGCACCGGCGCAGAAGAATGGCACCCGGGCTGGAAAGGCGTAACCCTCCGGACGCCGTCAGGAGGCCGGCGCTACAGGCGAACGGCGGCGGCTCGCGGCCGCAGGCAGCTGAGCGCAGCCCGGTCCGCCAGCGCCGAGGCGACATCCTCGACGTCGCTCGCGACCGTGGGCTTGCCCAGTCCGAAGCCCTGTCCGAGCCTGATGCCGCCCGCCTTCATGAGGTCGGCGACGAACTCGTTCTCGACGCCCTCCGCGATCACGACTGCACCGCTGACGCGGGCAAACGCCATGGTGGCGTCCATCGCGGCGCGTGAGCCCACGCGGGTCGACGTCATCGTCAGGCTCCGGCCGAGCTTGAGGTACTCGCTCGACGACGCGGCAAGCAGCTCGAGCGTCGAGTGGCCCTCCCCGACATCGTCGAGCGCGAAGCGGATGCCCTCGGCGCGGTAGGAGGCGAGGACTTGCGCCAGCGCGTCGTAGTCACGAATGCGCTCGTGCTCGGTGATCTCGAGGACGACCGTGTTCGGCGGACGCTGCGCCGCATTGAGGAGCAGGAGCAGCTGGTCGACGCCGTGCACCGGATCGAGCAGCGCTGCCGCGCTGATGTTCAGGAACAGCGGGACATTCGGGGGCAGCAGCTTCGCGTCGTCGACCGCCCGCTTGCGGCAGACCCAGTCCAGGTCACGGATCTGGCCGCCGGTCCGTGCCGACTCGAACACGGCTTCCACCGAATCCATGGCGGCGAACCCCTCGGGGCGCGCCAGCGCCTCGTAGCCCATCACCGCCCCATCGGCAAGGTCGACGATCGGCTGGAACATGGTCGTCAGGGATCCGCCGTCCAGGATGCGCGTGACCACATCGGAGTACGAGCGCTCGGCGATGTCGCCGGCTTCGCCGCCCTCGTACGAGGCGCCGATGACGCGGTCGCCGCCGGCGCGCTTGGCCTTGTAGAGCGACTCGTCGGCGCGCTGCCACACCGAGACCGGGTCGGCGCCGGCCGGGGCCGCACTCCACCCGACGGTCACCCGCACCGGTCCGCTCGGCAGCACGAGTGAGTGCATCGCGACGCGCATGCGCTCGGCGACCAGGTTGGCTCCGAAGACACCGACTTCGGGGAGCAGCGCGGCGAACTCGTCGCCGCCGACCCGGGCCATCACGTCCCAGCCGCGCACGAGCAGTCCCAGCGTGTGGCCGACGATGCGCAGGAGCGCGTCCCCGGCGGAATGCCCCTCGGTGTCGTTGGTCTCCTTGAGGCGATCGACGTCGAGGGAGAGGATCGCGAAGGGCAGGCGCGGGATGGTGCGCAGGGCTCGGTCGAATTCGCGCCGGTTCTTCAGACCGGTGAGCGAGTCGGTCGAGGCGAGCGCGGAAAGCTCCATCGCCGCCTCGTGGATGGCTCCCTCAGCGCGAACGCGCTCGAGGAACCGGCCCATATGGTGACAGACGGTCGGCACGACGTCGAGCGCGGCACCCGGCGGCCGCTCCGTGGACTCGCGAAAGACGACGAGCACGCCGATGAGGCCGCTCCGTGCCCTGATCGGAAAGGTCATCGCGCTGTGGATGTCGGCTGCGGCCGCCTCGGGAGCACGGCCACCCCAGCCTTCGGTGACGCCCGTGGTCGCCGTCGATCCACGCCCGGTGCGGACGACGCGACCGATGAGCGCCGGTCCGGAGCCGAGCCCGAGTGCCCTGCCCTCCGCCTCGAACGCCTCGACTCCCGCCGATCCGTCCGAGGACGCGTACTGCAACGCGACCTGCCGGGCATCTCCGTTGCGCAACCAGATCTCGGCGACGCGGGCTCCGAGCGCGACCGCGACCATGGAGAGGCACTGCTGCAGCGTCGAGTCGATGTCGTCCGATTCGTTGAACAGCGTCAGGGTTCCGAGCAGCAGCGCATCCCCGGTCAGCCCAGCCGCGGGCGCTGAATGCGCCGGGCGCCCGACGACGACGTGATGGCGGTCGGACGGGCTGCGGAGGGCGCGCGCGGGCAGCGCCTCTGCACGTGACGGGTCAGGGAGCGGCACGGACACGGTGGTGGTCACCTTCAAGACGGATGAGAGAGCGGTTCCGCTGGTGCAGAGCGTGCTGCAGTCCGAACGTGGGGTCTGTTCGCAACCGCACGTATACGGGGAACGCGACAGCATTGTGTCCTGCAGTCGCAGTCGTGCAATCCAACGCTCGGTTCGTGGTGACGCAGTCCTCCACTGCGCAATCCCGTTGCGGGAAAGCAATCCTCTGGGGTCCGGAACAGCTTGTGCGTGAGATCAAGCTTGTGTTTTCATGGTCGCTCGTAGGCAACAAGTCACTAGGCCGAACGCGTTCGAGGCGGTACGATACGTCCGTGGACGAGGGCTGCCAAACGGTTGCGATTCAATGCGACGTCGCGCTGACGTCGGTGTTCGGTGTCCTCGGCAAGCGCTGGACCGGCCTGGTGATCGGTGTGCTCCTCGAGCGTCCCGCGAGGTTCGCGGAGATCGCGCGCGCGATCCCGGGCATCACCGAGAGCATGCTGTCGACCCGTCTCGCCGAGTTGAAGGAAGCCGGGCTCGTGACCCGCGAGGTCCTCGAAGGGCCGCCCATCGCGTCGCTGTACCGGCTCACGTCGAGCGGCGAGGCGCTGCGCCCGGCGCTGATGGCACTCGGCGAGTGGGCCCACGCGCATCTCGGCGCCGAGGTCACCCCGCGCTGAAGCCGCGATCGAGCGTCACGGCATGAGCGTCGTGGGACCGGCTGGAGAAGGTCGCATCGTCGCGTCCGGCCTGACCAAGGTGTTCGGACCGGTCAAGGCGGTGGACAACCTCAGCTTCAGCGTGGAGCCTGGTTCGGTCACGGGTTTCCTCGGACCCAACGGTGCTGGGAAGACGACGACCCTGCGGATGCTCCTCGGGCTCGCGACGCCGACCGCCGGGAGCAGCACCATCAACGGGGTCGCGTACGCGCACCTCCCGGCGCCGGGCCGGACCGTCGGCGCAGTGCTCGAGGCGACGAGCTTCCATCCGGGGCGGTCGGCGCGCAACCACCTCCGTGTGTTCTGCGCGGCAGCCGGCGTTCCCGACACACGTGCTGACGCCGTGCTCGAGTTGGTCGGTCTCACGCCGGCGGCGAGGTACGCGGTGCGCGGCTTCTCGCTCGGCATGCGCCAGCGCCTCGGACTTGCGACGGCGCTCATCGGCGATCCCAAGGTCCTTCTGCTCGACGAACCCGCCAACGGCCTCGACCCGGAGGGGATCGCATGGCTCCGAGCGATGCTCCGGCATTTCGCCGACGTCGAGGGACGGACCGTGCTGGTGTCCAGCCACATCCTGTCCGAGGTCGAGCAGACGGTCGACCGGGTGGTGATCGTGGCCAAGGGCCACCTGATCTACGAGGGGCGGCTCGCCGACCTCGAGGGCGCGAGCGCCGGTGTCGTCGTGCGGACCCCGACCCCGGACGCCCTCGGAACGGCACTCGCGTCGCTCGACGCGAAGATCACGTCGCGTCCGGACGGATCGGTGGCGGTCGTCGGGGCCACTCCCGCCGCAGTCGGCCACGCGGCGTGGGCGGCACACGTCGAGATCCACGAGCTGCGCGCCGGCAGCTCGAGCCTCGAGGAGACCTTCCTCCGTCTGACCTCCGATGAGCCCGAGCCACCTGCGCCGCCCGGGCCACCCACGTGATCAACCTGCTGCGCGCCGAGTGGCGCAAGGTGATGACGACGAAGCTCTGGTGGGGCATGTTGCTCGGCGCCATGGCGCTGACGTCGTTGGGCGTGGTCGCACTCATCGCGAGCAACGGCGTGCGTGGCAGCCTCGCGCTGCCGCTGAGCGCGGCGTCGACCCAGAAATCCATCGCGGCATCGGCCGCCAGCGCGTACCTCTTCTCGATCGTCGTCGGGATCATTCTGATCACGATCGAATTCCGGCATTTCACGTCGCGCCCGACGTTCCTCATCGAGCCGAGGCGCGGACACGTGATCGTCGCCAAGATGATCGTCGCCGCTCTGGTGGGCATCATCTACGGCATCGTCTGCGCCGCGACCGCTGTGGCGATCATGGTGCCGTGGCTGGGCGCAAAGGGCATCACGATTCAGTGGATCGACGGGGGCGTCCTCGAATCGCTGCTCAGCGCGATCATCGTCATCGCCATCTTCGCGATCGTCGGCATCGGGATCGGGGTGCTCGTCCGCAATCAGATCGCCGCCGTGATCGCGGCGCTCGCATATCTCTTCGTCATCGAGCCGCTGATCCAGATCATCCCCGTCATCAAGAACGCCTATCCGTACCTGCCCGGCGCAGCCGCGAGTGCGATCACAGGTGGTGGAAGAGCGGGTTCGACACTGCTCGACCCCTGGGTCGGCGGCGTGGTGCTGGTCGGCTGGGGTGTGCTGTTCGCGATCTCCGGATGGATCTTCACGATCCGCCGGGACATCCCCTAGCGGTCAGCTCCCGGAGACGAGCTTCGGGCTCCCTCGAGGAGCACGCCGTCTGGGCAGCGGGATGATCTTCCCGGCACCTGTCAGCGGCAGCGCGCGAACGGTCCGGTCCCGGCCATCGTGCTTCGCCGCGTACATGGCCCGGTCGGCTGCGCCGAGCAGCTGGTCGAGGTCGCGGCCGTGGTCGGGGTAGGTGGCGATGCCGACGGACGCGGTGAGCTCTCCGAGGCTGCATCCCTCCGGCATCGTGACGTCGCGAACCGCCGCGCGCACCGCCTCGGACACGGCCATCGCCGACTCGCTCGTGCACTCGTGGAGCAGCACGACGAACTCCTCACCGCCGAGGCGAACGACCGCGTCGGCGCCGCGCACCGCGGTCCGCAATTGGGTCGCGACTCGCTGGAGCAGCAGGTCGCCGATTGCGTGCCCGCTGCTGTCGTTCACCGCCTTGAAGTGATCGAGGTCGACGAGGAGGAGCGAGAGCGGCTTGCCGTCGCGCTCCGCTCGCGCCAGGTCGCGCTCCCCCGTGTCGCGGAGCCAGCGGCTGTTGTACAGGCGCGTGAGCGGATCGGTCATGGCCGCGTTGACGAGCTCGACGTAGAGCTGCGCGTTGCGCCAGGCCGATGCGGCGACGTGCGCGAAGAGTGACGCGGCCTCGAGCTCGCGGTCGCTGAACTGTCCGACTCCGAGACGCCAGCAGTTGATGATGCCGAGCTTGTGCTCCGTTGCCACGAGCGGCACGAGCAGCAGCGACTCCTCGACGTAGGCGGTGCCCGGGATCTGCCGCGCAAGGGGATGCTTCGACGTGTCCGGGATGTTCTGTGGCGTCCCTTTCGCGAACGCCCAGCCCGTGATGCCGGCATCGAGCGACATGCTGTCGGCAAGGATCTCGTCGCGGTCCGGTCCGGTGGCGAGCACCGGCACCAGGCGGAATGTCTCATAGTCCGCAACGAAGATCGCCATCTCGGTGACCTGGATGACCCGGCTCATCTGATCGGCCATCACGCCGAGAATGCGCATCGGATCGTGCTCGCTCTGGAGCGCGAGAGCCGCGTCGCTCAGAGCGCGGGCGAGGCCGCGCCGCGCGGATTTGCCATGGGTGGGCTCGGAGTGCAGCACATCGGGCTCGGACGCTTCCGAGGTGGTGGTGCCGACCCGCGTCGGCGAAACCTGGCGGCGTGCGAACCACGTCGGATCGACGACCTGTTCCGTGTTGCCCTCGAGCGCGTGCATGAGAACGGGGCGCCCGAGCAGCCATCCCTGTCCGAACTGGACGCCAAGCGACTGGAGCGTCTCGCGCTCGCGCACCGTCTCGATGCCCTCGGCGATGACGCGAGCGCCGATGTGTCCGCTGAACGAGAGCATCGCGACCACGAGTGCCCTGCGGGCGCGGTCCGAGTTCGACTGCCTGGATCAGCGACCGATCGATCTTGATGAACTCCGGACGGAGCTCGGCGATGACGCGCATGCTCGCGTGACCGGCACCGGCGTCGTCGACCGCGATGCGGAAGCCGCGAGCCCGCAACTCCGCGGCGATCCGCTGCAGCCGCGCGAGGTCGGGCACAGGCTCACGCTCGCTGAACTCGAGGACGATCGACGCCGGGTCGACACGGGCGTCATGGACCGCCTTGTCAAGGGCAGCGACCCCGCGCTCGTCGACCAGCGTGCCGATCAGGACGTTGACGAAGAGATCGGCCTCGCCGACGTTGGATGCGACGTGCAGGGCCGCGCTCACGCACGCGAGGTCGACTGCGGACTGCATTCCGAGTGTTGCAGCCGACGCGAAGAGCTCATCGGGCGTCCCGATCCGCGCGAGCGGTGGATAGCGGGCGAGCGCTTCGTAGGCGATGACCGTCTCGTTGTTGAGACGGACGATCGGCTGGAGTGCCGAGACGATCCGGCCGCCGGAGAGGAGCTCGTCGATGCTCGCCCGCAGATCGGTGTCGGGAGGTCTGGATGCCGGTGAGTCGAAACGACCGAGGACGGGCTGCGCATCGCTCGACCATGCTGCCGCGAGCATCGCCGCCACGACTTCGAGCGTCGGGCCGAGCTCGGGACTGCATCCCGTGCCCCAGACCGTGACGACCGCAACGACACGGTCGCGGCAGGTGACCGGAACGGCGAGCACGTCACGCTCATCGGCTGCGTTCGGGAGCGACTTCGCGAGTGCCGAGTCGGTGGTGAGGCGCCTGAGGGTCTCCGAGGCTGCTGCGGACCCGTAGTAGGGCCGGCGAAGGCGGACCGGCTGGCGCAGCGATTCAACGCCCTCCAGGGGGATCCGCATGCCCACCATGCTCGCGGACATCTGGGGCGACAGTCGCGCGTTGAGGCTTGGCGGCACGCGCATCGAGATCACGACCGCAATGTCGGACTCGACCGCACTCACGATGGCGGCCACCTCGAGCGCAGCAAGCGCGCTGGTGACCTCGTGCGCCGCCTCCTCGGGGCTGCGCGTGCGCGGCAGGCGGTGTCCGAGTTGCGTCAGGACGTCAAGGCGCGGATCGGCGGCGAGGGCACGCACGGGATGAGTGTGCTGTGTCCTGGGCGGGACGCTGACAACGGAATGGTCGCTATCTGGCGGAGATTCGCAACATCACATGGTCCGAGTTGGGCGGTTCGGGCGTCGATCTGGGGCGGCGGTATTGACAGGACGTACCGTAAGTACTAACTTACGGTAAGTGATAACGAACCGATCCACCGTTCTCGATGCGCTCGGGGATCCGACTCGGCGTGGGATCTTCGAAGCGCTTGCCAAAGGCCCGATGCCCGTCGGCAAGATCGCGGCGCGTCTGCCGATCAGCAGGCCGGCGGTCTCGCAGCACCTTCGCGTCCTCAAGGCGGCAGGGCTCGTCGTCGATCGTCCGTCGGGGACGCGTCGCCTCTACGAGATCGATCCGGCCGGGGTGGGGGAGATCCGCACCTGGGTCGACGGACTCTGGACCACAGCACTGGCAGCATTTGCGGCAGCGGCGGAGCAACAGGAGGAGACGACATGACCACCAACACGAAGGCGGCGTTCCGCACCGCATTCACGGTGCGGGCGCCGATCGACCGCGCCTTCACCGTCTTCACCGCGGGATTCGACGAGTGGTGGCCGCGTGCCCACCACATCGGCCCGGGCGAACTGGCTTCGGTCACGATCGAGGAAGGTGTCGGCGGGCGCTGGTTCGAGCGACGGGTCGACGGCTCGGAGTGCGACTGGGGACGGGTGCTCACCTGGGACCCGCCGCACCAGATCACGCTCTCGTGGCAGATCAACTCGGACTGGGAGTACGACGCGGATCTCGTGGATGCAGCCAGGGTGGAAGTCCGCTTCGTTGCCGCCGGCGACGGAACCACGCGCGTCGAGTTCGAGCACGCCGACCTCGACAGGCTCGGCGCCGCGTGGGAGAACATCCTGAGGGATGTCTCCGCCGATGGGGGCTGGGGCTCGATCCTCGAGGCCTTCGTCGCAGTCGCGGCTCGGTAACCGCGCCGCATCCGGGCCGGCCGGCCACCGGTCCGCTTCGGGCGTACGCTTCGCGTGGTGAGTCGCTGTCCAGCCTGCGGACACGAGAACCAAGCGCAGGCCAAGTTCTGCTCCGATTGCGGCGCGGTGATGGCGGAGGCCGCCACCAGACCGCGCGAGGAGCGAAAGGTGCTCACCGTGCTCTTCGCGGACCTGGTGGGGTTCACCTCGAAGTCCGAGCGTCTCGATCCCGAGGACGTCCGAGCGCTCCTCTCGCCGTATTACGCACGGCTCCGCACCGAGCTGGAGCACTTCGGCGGGACCGTCGAGAAGTTCATCGGCGATGCGGTGATGGCGCTCTTCGGCGCGCCGGTCGCGCACGAGGACGACCCCGAGCGAGCGGTCCGCGCCGCACTCGCCATTCGCGACTGGGTGCAGGAGCAGGACGCGGACCTGCAGCTGCGCATCGCGGTCAACACCGGCGAAGCCCTGGTGGCGCTCTCGGCGCATCCGGCTCAGGGAGAGGGCATGGCTTCCGGCGACGTCGTCAACACCACAGCCAGGCTGCAGACGGCCGCGCCGGTCAACGGGATCCTGGTGGGGGAGTCGACGTACCGGGCGACGGCGCACGTCATCACCTATCGGGAGGTGGAGCCGGTTGTCGCCAAGGGCAAGGCCGAGCCGGTCAGGGCGTGGGAGGCTGTCGAGGCGCGTTCCCGCATGGGTGTGGACGTGGCTCCTGCCAATCGCTCACCGCTCGTGGGCAGGAATCAGGAGACGCGCGTGCTCACCGACGCCCTCGACCGCGTGCAGCGCGAGCGGTCGCCGCAACTCGTGACCCTGGTCGGGGTTCCCGGTATCGGCAAGAGCCGTCTGATCGCCGAGCTGTTCCAGATGGTGGACGCGAATCCGGAGATGTTCGTCATCTGGAGGCAGGGGCGGTCGCTCCCATACGGGGATGGCATCACCTTCTGGGCGCTGGCGGAGATGGTCAAGGCGCAGGCCGGCATCCTCGAAACCCACACGGAGGCCGAGGCGGAGCAACGGCTCGACGAAGCCGTTGCCGCTCTCATCGCCGACCGCCCCGACGCCGAGTGGATCGCCGGACACCTTCGCCCGCTGGCCGGCGTCAGCACCGGAGTCGAGCCGGCCGGCGACCGGCGCGACGAGGCCTTCACCGCCTGGCGCCGCTTCTTCGAGGCACTGGCGGAGCAGAATCCGCTGGTCCTGGTGTTCGAGGATCTGCACTGGGCTGACGACAATCTGCTCGACTTCGTCGAACACCTCGTCGACTGGGCTGGTGGTGTGCCGATGCTGGTCGTCTGCAGCACCCGACCCGAGCTTCTGGAACGACGCCCCGGTTGGGCAGCTGCCACACGCAACGCGATCAAGATCTCACTCGTACCGCTCACGGACGACGAGACCTCGCAGCTGATCAGCAGCCTGAGCGAGCGTCCAGTCATGGCCGCGGATGCGCAGCACGCGCTCCTGGTTCGTGCGGGCGGCAACCCGCTGTATGCGGAGCAGTACGTTCGCATGCTCGCAGAGCGCGGGGATGTCGAGGACCTTCCTCTGCCGGAGACGGTGCAAGGCATCATCGCCGCACGTCTCGATGCGCTGTCCGTCGACGAGAAGCGTCTGCTCCAGGACGCATCGGTGCTCGGCAAGGTGTTCTGGCTGGGCGCCGTGGCCGGCGGGCTCGATCGCCGCAGCGCCGAGCTCCTCCTGCACGCGCTCGAACGCAAGGATTTCGTGCAACGCGCGCGCCGTTCCTCGGTGGCCGACGAGGCGGAGTATTCCTTCCTCCACGTGCTGGTGCGAGACGTTGCGTACGGGCAGATCCCGCGCGGCGATCGCGCCGAGAAACACCGTCGTGCGGCTGTATGGATCGGGTCGCTCGGACGGACCGAGGACCACGCCGAGATGCTGGCGCACCACTACATGAGCGCACTCGAGCTGGACCGGGCAACCGGCCGCGTGGTCGACCAGAGCTTCGCCGCGCGCGCGCTCGACAGCATGCGGGACGCGGGGGACCGTGCGTACTCGCTCAACGCATGGTCGAAGGCGAGCAGCTTCTACGCATCGGCTCTCGACCTCGCCGTGCCCGGATCATCGGATCATGCTCGTCTCCTGTTCGACCTCGGCCGGTCGCGGTATCAGGCTGGCGACCAAGACGAGGAGATGCTCAATGGGGCGAGCGAAGCGCTTGTCGAGGCGGGCGACGACGCGACCGCGGCGGAGGCTGAGGTCCTGCTGACCGAGCTCATTTGGGTGAAGGGTGACGCTGGACGGGCATTCGCGCATCTCACCCGCGCGCGAGAGCTGGTCGAGGGAAGCGAGACAACCCGGGTCAAGGCGCATGTTACAAGCAGCGTCTCGCGATACCTCATGCTCGCCGGTGAGGACAGCGAAGCGATCCGCATCGGCAGGTCTGCGCTCGAGATGGCCGACCTGCTGGGGCTGGACGCCGTACGCGCAGACGCGCTCAACAACATCGGAGCGGCGCGCGGTAACAACGGCGACCTCAGCGGAATCGCAGATCTCGAGCTGGCCGTGCGCATCGCTGAGCGGAGCAAGCTTGTGCAGGAAGGCAGCCGCGCGCGTGCGAACCTCGCGTCCGTTCTCTGGACCCATGGCAATCTCGAGCGCACCGTGGTGGTCGCCGGCGAAGCAATGGTGATCGCGACTCGATACGGCTACAGCCGGTTCGTCAAGTGGTTGCAGGAAAGCATGGTGCACGACTGGTACGCACTGGGTGACTGGGATGCCGCCTACACAGGCGCCGAGAGCTTTCTTGCGCAGGTTGAAGCAGGCTCGCCCCACTACCTCGCCGCCGACTGCTACATGATCCGGGCGGGAATACGGCTCGGCCGCGACGACACGCCGGGTGCGGTGCGTGACGCGGAGCGATCGCTCGAACTCGCACGGCTGGCGAAGGATCGCCAGATCCTCTACCCGGCGTTGGCGGTCGCAGGGCAGATCCTCATCGACAGCGGCGACTCCGAACGCGCTGCTGCGCTCGCGGACGAGTTGCTCGAGAATCTGCAGGCCCCCCGGAGCAGCCTGATCGTCGATGACGCCCTGCACGCGCTGGGGTGGACGCTGTTCAAGCTCGGGCGCGGCGCGGAGTTGCTCGCCGTCACTGACGAGAGCGACATCCCATGGGTGCGCGCCGCGCGGGCGTTCGCATCGGGCGACCTCGGAGGCGCGGCCGGCATCCACGCAGCGATGGGAGCCGTCACCGACGAAGCGCGAGACCGACTTCTCCTCGCCGAGTCACTCATTGGACGCGGTCGCCGCGCCGAGGCGGACGTCGAGTTGCAGCGCGCGCTCGCGTTTTATCGGGCGGTCGGTGCGAACTCGCTACATTCGCGTGGGAGAGGCACTGCTCTCCGCGTCGGCATAGCGCGGCGCGCATACGGATCCGATGACTGCGGAATCCGATGCCGGCGATGTTCGAGCGGTGCTGTCGGAGAAACGCGCGGAGATCATCGCCAGGGTTGCGCAGCTGGGCGAGCACGATCCCGCTGAGGTCGCGAACCTGGGTTTCGGCAAACGGATCGGCGACGCAACGTCGTACGCGGTGGACCGGCTGACCGATGCCTACCAGGCGCGCACGATCTACGCGACGGTAAACGAGATCGACCAGGCGCTGGAACGGCTTGATGCGGGGACGTATGGGCGCTGCGTGATGTGCGGCAGCGATATTCCGGAGGAGCGTCTTCGTGCCGTGCCATGGGCGGCCCTCTGCGTGCCCTGCAGCGCGAAGCGCGGAAAATCGGCCGCGGTGCGCTAGCCGCGGACCGGCGGGAATTTCAGCTGTTGTCGGAGATGGACGGTGCGATCTCGCCGCGTCCTGCCTGCTGCAGATCCGCCGGCAATGACACGTGCAGATGCTGCGCGAGGATCTCGAGCTGCACGCGCCACTCGATGATCGCCGCTCGCTGATCGTTCTGCGTGTCGGGAAGGCTGTCGAAGTCTCCCTCCGCAAGTCCGTTGACCAGCGCGTTCAGGTAGGAGTCCTCGAGGATGAACGTGTGGGCGTACCGGCCCGCGATGCCGGCGAGCGTGGGGTTGGACGGCTGCAGCGCGTTGACCTCGACGGTGTACATCGCGAAGGTTGTCTCGAGGCTGCCCATCTCCGCCGACGCCTCGTCACCCGTCAGGGTGTGCGCGCGGTACGCGTCGAGCACCGGGTCGGCGTCGTTGAGCAGCTGGTTGACGCCGAGCCGTATCGGCTCCACGGCGGCGAGGTACGCGCGCAGCTCCGAGGCGGTCGTGCCGGCCGGTGCCCGGGGTTGCCCGCATGCCACCATGGCGAGCGACGCGATGACGGTGACCACCGTCGCGGCACGCCTCGCCGCACGAGGCGCGTGGCTTTCTCTGCTGTAATCGGTGATGATCGAACCCTAGCGCGGGGGCCGCTCCGCGAGCAACTGCAGCCTGTCGGGCTGCCGAGGAGGGACACGACGTGGACGTGATGAGCGTGCAGGACGCGATGTTCCTCGACGTGGAGAACGGCAACAACCCGATGCACATCGGGTCGGTCGCCGTGCTCGACGGTCCGGTGCCCGCGTACGGCGATGTCGTGCGCCTCATCGCCGCGAAGCTGCCACAGGTGCCGCGGTATCGCCAGAAGGTGCGGTTCGCGCTGGGCAGCATCGGACGGCCCGTCTGGGTCGACGACCCGCACTTCCAGATCCTGTACCACATCCGGCACACGGCAATCCCGCCTCCCGGTGGCCGCGACGAGCTCCGGAACCTCGCGGGGCGTGTGTTCGCGCAGCTGCTCGACCGCAGCAAACCGCTCTGGGAGCTCTGGATGGTCGAAGGGCTCGAGGACGGACGCTGGGCGATCATCTCGAAGGTCCATCACTGCATGGTCGACGGCGTCGCGGCCACGGATCTGCTCACGGTGATGTTCGACACCACCGATTCGCCCGCGGACGCCGAGCCGCCCGAGGAATGGGTTCCGGACCCCGAGCCGCGAGCATTGACCCTCGCCGCCCGCGGCGCATACCGGACCGTGGCCGATCCGATCGGCAGCCTGCGCCACGTCTCCGGCGTCGTACAGCTCGCCGCCGGCCCGATGACCCGGCTCGCCGACGCCGCAGTGCTCGTGCGCTCCCTCACGGAGTGGGGGAAGCGCTCAGCGACGTCACTGAACGGCCCGATCGGACCGCACCGGCGCTGGAGCTGGGCCGAGGCGAGCCTTGATGACGTCAAGGTCGTGCGCGAGGCGCTCGGAGGGACGGTGAACGACGTCGTGCTCGCATCGATCACCGCCGGATTCCGTGCGCTGCTCGAGCATCGCGGTGAGGATCTCTCGAACCGCGTCGTTCGTACGCTCGTGCCGGTCTCCGTCCGCGCCGACCACGAGCGGGGCACGCTCAACAATCGCGTGTCCGGGATGTTCCCCGGCCTCCCGGTCTCGATCGACGACCCTGCCGAACGTCTGGCGGCGATCTCCGAGCAGCTCGCGATGCTCAAGAGCTCCAAGCAGGCGGTGGCGGGTGACGCACTGGCGCGCCTCGCCGGATTCGCACCGCCGATGCTGCTCGCCATGGGGGCGCGGCTCGCTGCGCGGACGCCGCAGCGAGCGCTGCAGACCGTGACCACCAACGTTCCCGGGCCGCAGTACCCGCTCTACGTGGCCGGGCGTCCGATGGTCTACTCGTACCCGTACGTCCCGATCATGGGCAGCGTCCGGATCAGCATCGCGATCTTCTCGTACTGCGGGCGTCTGTTCTTCGGCATCACCGGCGACTACGACACGGTGTCGGATATCGACGTGCTCCGGGACGGCATCGAGGCGGGGATACGGGAGCTGGTCGCCGCTGCCGGTGGCGCCTCACGTCCAGCGCCGCGCAGGCGAGCGCGGTCGAAGCCTCGGGCCGCGCGTCCTCGCGCCGGCGCGCGCGGTCAGGCCGCTTCGGCCGCTCCGCGCTCCGGAAAGAGATGACGGGCGATGGACGGCGGACCGAAGGGGTGCCAGGCGCGTTCGGCCTGGGCTAGACGGTCGGCGACGACCCAGAGGACGGCGGGGTTGTGGCCCAGCCCCAGGTGGCTCCCGTAGACCGCGACGTTCTCGGAGCGCGGCCCTGGCGTGTTGATGCACGCCTCCCACGGCACCACCCCGTCGAGCCGGGAGTAGACGGCCGTGGTCGGCACCGGGATCGGACGTCGCAGGTGCTCGCGAAGCGGCAGCGAGCTCGGACTCATGTGCAGACCGGTCAGCCGTTGGTACACCGCGTCGACGCGACTGTGCCGTAGGTCGTCAAGCCCGAACGGGCTGCCGAGCGTGACCACCTGACGGACAAGCTTCGGTCGCGACCGGGCCAGCTCGCGCGCGAAGATCCCGCCGAGGCTCCAGCCGACGAGGCTGACCTTCCTCCCTTCGGTGGCATAGAGCTCCTCGAGGCGCGATCTCATGCCCTGCATGATCTCCGGCGTCGGTCCCAGGTTCCTGCCGAGGCGCCAGCCGTTGACCTCGTAGCCGATGGAGCGAAGGTAGAACCGCAGGATCGCGGTCGAGGCGTCCTCGGCGAGCAACCCCGGCATCACGAGGACCGGGTGCCCGTCGCCGCGCGGAGCCCAGAAGAGCACCGGTGACGTTGCGAGCATTGCCGCATAGTCCGCGACGGCGCGACCCGGCTCGCTCATGAAGAGCGCCAGCGACGGACGCTTCGCAGACGTCATAGACGCGTCATACCACGCGGACGTGGGTTCTGGATATGGCGTCAGGGCAAAGAACCGAGCACGAGCAGCGCTGCCACATTCAACGCCCCGTCGCTGGGAGCCGGATTTGAGCCGGTGACGAAGAAGAATGTCGCTCCATCACGCGCGTATTGACCGGCGGCGTCCAGCGTCGCCTCACTCTTGCGCGCCAGTAAGCCACCATCGGCGAACTTTGGCAGCTGTGTGATCACGAATCCGGTGAGATCGTGCTGTTCATCCGCCAGCGCGGCCTCGGCGTCGGCGGCGCTCGGAGTCTGAGCGACCCCGACGGTCACCGACGTGTGTGTGCTCTCGTCGGAGTACACGCACAGCCTGGCAACCCCCGCGCCTCCGGGCGTGCCGGGGCCGACGGCGACACCGCCCTCCAACGTGGATGCCTCCTGCTGGGTCAACAGTGAGCACGGGTCGATCGTTCCCGGCGTCGCAGTCGGCCCGCCGCCGCCACCCGGCGTCGGAGTCGGCGTCGCGCCTGGGTGTGGAGTCGGAGACGGTGTCGCTGTCGTGTTCACCGCTGTCAGGCCGCCGCAAGCCGCGAGCACGGCGCAGCACATGCCTGAGATGACCACTGCCTTCCTCCCGAGCACCTCAGCCTCCATGCCGTGAAATCACGGCGCAGTCACCCATCTGCGGGTCGCGCACATGCGCCCGATCGGCTCGATGATACTTGCTGCCAGCGTGGAGATTTTCCTCACCGCCCCTCGCGGCGAGCTCGGTGCCGCGATGGGACGTGCGCTCGCTCGCAGCCGATCGTCGAGCGGCTCGGCGCGCGTCGTCGTGAACCTCGCGTTGCAGTCACCGAACACGCTGCTCCACGACGGGCATAGGTGGAAGCGGTACCGCCCGGCCCGGCTGCTCGGCGACACGCGGGCGGCGCTGCGAGACGCTGCCGGCGCCGACTTTGTCGTCCACGCGAGCTATCTCTTTCTCGGCACGCCGGAACTGGAGGAGGTTGCGCCACCGCTCGGTGATATCGCCGATGCCGCGCTCGAAGCCGAGGACCTGGTGTTGCGCGGGAGGGTCCCGTCGTGTGTCGTGCGGCTCGGGTATCGCTACGGCCCCGAGTCGCGCGACCTGCGCAGCTACCAGCTGGCCTTTCGCATCGGACGGCCCTACTGGGCAGGCTCGAGAGGCGTCAAGCAGCGCCATCTGCACAGCGACGACGCTGCGTCGGCCCTCCTTGCGGCGGCCCGTCAGCGCCCGGTCGGAAAGACACTCTGTGCCGCCGACGACACGCCGGCGTCGTTCGCGACGTTCATGGACCATTTCTCGCGTCTTGTGGGCAACCGTGTCCCGCTGCACATACCCGGAGTCATGCGCCCGCTGACGCGAGTGCTCATCGCGGAGGAGCACGTGCAGCAGGTGGATCTCGCGTCAGCCGAAGCGCCGGACCGGCCTCGCCCGCGTGGATTCGCACCCGTGCACCCCGACTACCGTTCCGGCCTCCGCCAGGTCGTCGCCTCCTGGAAGGCCGGCTGAACGCAGCGAGCGCACGACCTACGGGAGTGGGTGAGCCTCGAAGAACGCCCACATGGTCGCGTCCGCGTTGATCGCGTTCGACTGGGCGCCGAGCACCCCGGTGTCACGAGCGGGAAGAGGCGGTCCGCCCGGCCACTCGTGTCCCTCCCCGACGATCGTGTACAGGTCGACCACCGCACCGTCCTCGCATCCGCCATATGCGGTCAGCTCGACTCCGGTCTCGGCCTCGGTGTCCTGCGGTGTCGCGTCGCAGCCATCGTGCGCCGCCCACCGCTGCACGGCGACCGGCACGCTGTACGTCCAGTACGCCTGACCGTCGCCGCTGTAGGGATCCACCCGATCCGCCGTGCCGTGGAAGGTGATCACCGGCACGGGGCGTGTCGAGTCGCACGGCGCCGGCAGGCGGAGACCGCTGACTGGAGCGATCGCCGCGATGACTCCGGACAGATCGCACGCGAGCTGAACTCGTCATCCTCGAGCCGCCTGAGAATCCCGTTGCGTACACCCGTTTCGAATCGATGCAGAGATCTGCTTCAAGCGTGGTGATGGCGGTGCCCAGAAAGGTCACGTCGTTCGCGGCTCCGGCGGGCACGGCTGCGCCACCGAACAGCGGTTGCCCGGGAACGTTCCAGTCGTACCCGGTTCCGGACGTGATCGCTCCCTGCGGGTATGCGACGACGAACCCGTCCGCATCGGAGACGGTGTCCATGCCGCTGAAACCCGCCTGCGCTGCAGCAGTCGATCCGGAACCGTGCAGGTTGAGCACGAGCGCCACCCGCCTGGTGTCGGTGTACCCGGACGGGACGTGCAGCAGGACTGTTCGCTGGATGCCACCGGAGGTGATCCGCACCGTGTAACTCCCCGGCGATGCCTTGCCGCTGCACGGGGTCGCAGGAAGGTTCGTCGCCGGTCCAGCCGAGGTGTTCCCGCATGCGCTGACGCATGCCGCGCTGAAGAGCAGCACGCAGACGGTCGCCAATCGATGGGATATCGAATGCACGACCGAGTTTGATCCCGCCTGTCTTCCCGTCACCACGGCGGCGTGCCTGACGGGATCAGCTCACGCGAGCGCAGGTTCGACGGTCGCGTACCGCTGCCAGGCGCGTTCAGCCAGCAGCGGTACGACGCCGTTCTCGATGTACTCGCGGAAGTGCGCCGTGTGGCGGTGCTGCTGGAATGCATCCTCGTCGACGTACTGCTCGTACAACGCGAAGACGTCAGGGTCGTCTGTCGAACGGTAGACGGTGAACTCGATGCAGCCGGGCTCGGCGCGGGCGAGCGTCAGATGCCGCGCAAGCATGGCGGCAACGTCGTCGCCCCGGTCCGGCTGCGCTCGATAGTGAGCGATGACGGTGAGCATCGTGATCGTGACCCCCATGGCCGCACGCGCGGCGCCTTAACGCGAGCCGGCCCGACCCCGAAGGGCCGGGCCGGCTGCTGATTCTGCGTCTGTGTGACTAGTGCCCGAGGGCAGTCGTCGCCTGCGTGTCCATCGTCGCCTCGATCGCTGAGATGTTGGAGGCGGTGGGGTTCTTCAGGAAGTTGATGAGGTCGGCCCACATCATCTGCTCCCAGCTTCCCTGGAGGTCGTCGAGGCTGAACACGAAGCCGCTCGCGTTGACGAGTGCCTGCGCATCTGCCTGCGCGACCGGGTCCGGGTAGGCGCTCGAAGGGACCGTCTTGTTCGGCGAGGCGAACCCGCCGGCACTTGCCCAGATGCTGCCCGGCTCGGGTCCTGCGAGGTACTTGATCAGCGCTTCCGCCTGCGGCGTGTCCTTGAGCATCATCGCGACATCGCCTGCGCCCTGGACCGCGTTCTGGTTGGCGCTGTCAGCCGCCGGCGCCGGGAACGGGAAGAAGTTGTAGCACGGGGTCTTGCTCGCGTCCGTGGTGCACGCTGCGCCGCCGGTCCCCATCGTCCCGGGGTTGTAGTTCGACGAGTTGCCCGTGATCTCGCTGATCACGAAGTCACCCTCGAACACCATCGCGGCCTGCGGCTGCGAGCCCGCCTTGGGGAAGACCTTGTCGACGCACGTCGGATACGCATTGGCAAGCGATCCCTGCAGACCACCCGCGAGGTACGACGGATTGCTGAAGAGCTGACCCAGCGTGGTGAACGCCGTCGTCACAGTGGGATCGATCCACTTGAGATCGTGCGCGGCAAGCTTGTCGTAGTCCGACGCGCCTGCTGTCTTCAGGTAGACGTTCTGCCAGAAGTCCGCCACCGGCCAGCCGACGTCGGTGCAGAGGGAGAACGGCGTGATGCCCGCCGCCTTGAGCTGAGCGGCGTCCGTGAGGACGTCCTCCCAGGTCGCCGGCGCCGAGCTGATGCCCGCCGCGGTGAAGAGCGCCGGGTTGTACCAGATGGTGTTCTTGTTCGCACCCTTGAACCACACGCCGTACTGCTTCCCGTTGTAGCTGGCGAGCGTGTTCCACGCCGTGCCGAAGTTGGAGGTCAGGCTCCCGAGGATGCTCGTGAGGTCCTTGATCGAGCCGGCTTTGGCAAGGCTGTCGAGCGTTCCGGGATCAGGCACGAGCGCGACGTCAGGCGGCGAACCGCCCGAGACTGCTGCGTTCAGAGCGGTATCCATGTTGCTGCCCTTGCCCGCGTAGTTGACCGTGATCCCAGTCGCGGTCGTGAAGGGGACCAGTGCAGCGAGGAAATCCTTCTGTTCCTGTGCCGTCCATTCGGCCCAGACGGTGACCGACCCGTTGATCTTCGTGGAGCTCGAGCCACTCGAAGAGGTCGCGGGAGTGCTCGACGACCCGCATGCGGTCGCCACCCCCAGGACCCCTGCAGTGACCACCGCCAGCTTTCCCAGCGTACCGACCCTTGTCATATGGCTCTCCTCAAGAAGGCGAACTCCGCACCCGCCCTCGCTCGACGCAATTTGTCGGACCTCTGTGTACTCCACCTGTACTCGAAACGCAACCTACTCAGACCCGTCTCATCCTGATGGGTGATATCTGCCGTCCGAGGGAAGAGGGGTTTGTCGGGAATATCCCCGGTTGCCATCGACGTCCCACCGGACTAGCATCTCCGGCCAACTGTGGTGAGGGCGAACGCGTGACTGTTGCCGACCCGACCGTTGCCGAGCTTCCGTCCGCGCCCAAGCAGGAGGTGCTCCCGACAACGGCGGCGCCCGTGGGTGGCGGTGGTTTCAAGAGTCATCTCGGCTCACTCCTCTTCCTCCTTCCCGGGATCGTCTGGCTGCTGCTCATCGTCGTGTACCCGTTCATCGCGACCATCTGGCGCAGCCTCTTCGACGCGTCGGGAACCAGCTTCATCGGCCTTGGCAACTACAAGGCGATCTTCTCCACGAACGACATCATCGTCTCCCTCAAGAACAACGTCGTGTGGGTGGTGGTCTTTCCGTTCCTGGTGACGTTTCTCGGGCTCGTCTTCGCAGTCCTGACCGAACGCATCCGCTGGTCGACGGCCTTCAAGACGATCGTGTTCATGCCGCTCGTCTTCAGCGCGACGGCTGCGGGGTTGACCTGGGTTTCGATCTTCTTCAGCGACCCGCACACCGGGATGGTCAACGCCTCGATCCAGGGGGTGAGCAACGCGATCAACCCGCCGGGCCTGTACCCGGTCGACACAACGGCGGGTGAGACCGTCAGCGGGCTCGCCGCCACCGGCGTCGAGGCGGGTCCCGCGGGCTCACTCCAGAGCAAGTCGACGGTCACGTCGGGTGGGACGATCGAGATGGGTCTCACCGGCATCAGCACCGTCACCTTGCAGCAAAACGGTGCGACGACGGCGAGGGAGCCGGTGGCCGCGTCCGGATCCATCACCGGTCTGGTGTGGCGCGACTTCTCGCCGTCGCACCCGACGCTGCGCGGCCAGGTGTTCCCAGACGAGGACGGCATCGCAGGTCTGCACGTCGAGTCTCATCGGCAGCAACGGTTCCTCGGCTGCGACGGCCACGACGGCGTCGGATGGCAGCTTCAAGTTCAGCAATGTCGGCTCCGGAAGCTTTCACGTGCAGATCACCGCGCAGAACTTCCAGTCCGGGTTTGACGGCATCTTCTTCCTCGGCACTCAGTCGCTCACGCCGACCAGCAGCCTGAACCCGACTCTGCAGGCCATCCTCAGCCTGCCGATCGTCGACATCGCGATGATCATCGCGTACCTCTGGATCTGGGCGGGCTTCGCGATGGTGGTCATCGGCGCCGGCCTCGCGGCACTGAATCGCGAGGTGCTCGAAGCGGCGCAGATCGACGGCGCCACCGAATGGCAGACGTTGCGGCGTGTCACGATCCCGATGTTGCAACCAGTGCTGGTCGTGGTCTTCGTGACCATGCTCATCAACGTGCTCAAGATCTTCGACATCGTCATCAACATGGCCGCGGGATCCTCGCAGAGCGGGGCGAGCACGATCGCGCTGGAGATGTACAACTTCTTCGGAAGCCCGAACGGTCAGGGGCTCGCGGCGGCGCTCGCCGTCCTGCTCTTCGTGCTCGTCATTCCCGCCATGCTGTTGAACCTCAAGAGGATCCGAGGATGAGTGTCGCCACCGCAACGTTGCCGACGGCGCCCTCGTCGCAGAAGCGCCGCTTCCGCGTGCGTCCGTCGCGGATCATCGTCAACGTCGTGCTCGCGGTCATCGCGATCTTCTGGCTGGTGCCGGCGGTCGGACTCGCGATCATCTCATTGCGCCCGGAAAGCACATTTGAGCAGTCCGGGTGGTGGACGGTAATCACGGCGCCCGCGCAACTGACGTTCTCGAACTATCAGGCGCTGTTCGGTCAGGGGTTCAAGGCCGGTGGTGTCCTCAACTCGCTGCTCACGTCGCTGGCGATCACCGTCCCGGTGACGATCCTCGTCACGGTGATCTCGAGCCTCAGCGCGTACTCGCTCGTGTTCGGACGCTGGCGCGGGCGCACCGTCGTGTTCCTGCTCATCGTCGCGATGCTGGTGCTGCCGCTGCAGATGGCGTTGATCCCGGTCTCGAGCCTCTACCGCACCTTCGACAACGCAACCGGGCTGGGCCTCTTCGGCAGCGTGATCGGCACCATCATCTTCCACGTCGCGTTCGGGCTGCCATTCGGCATCTTCCTCATGCGCAACTTCTACACGGGCATCCCGCACGACCTCCTCGAGGCGGGGCGGATCGATGGCGCCGGTGAATGGACGCTCTTCCGCAGGGTCGTGCTGCCGCTCGGACTGCCGGCCGCCGCGTCGCTCGCGATCTTCCAGTTCATCTGGGTCTGGAACGACCTGCTGGTCGCGCTCATCTTCCTGAGCGGCAACGTCCATCAGACGCTCACGTTGTTCCTGTTCAGTCAGACTCGCGAGCTGTCGAACAACTACTACATCATCGCCACGGGCGGGATCATCTCCATCATCGTCCCGCTGATCGTGTTCTTTTCCTTCCAGCGATACTTCGTCCGAGGCGTGCTCGCCGGGGCGGTCAAATGAGGAGCGTGTCATGGCCGGCGTAGTCCTCGACGATCTGACCAAGCGATACGACGGCGGCGGCGCGCTCGCCGTGAACAAGCTCAACCTCGACATCAAGGATGGCGAGTTCATCTGCCTCGTCGGCCCGTCCGGATGCGGCAAGACGACCGCGCTTCGGATGATCGCCGGGCTCGAGGATGTCACGAGCGGCGAGATTCGCATCGGCGATCGTGTGGTGAACAACCTGCCACCTCGTGACCGTGACATCGCCATGGTGTTTCAGAGCTACGCGCTCTACCCGCACATGAGCGTGCGCGACAACATGGCCTTCGGGCTGCAGCTCCGCAAGACACCGAAGGGAGACATCGACACGGCGGTCGTCGCGGCGGCGAAGATCCTCGACCTCGAGCGCTTCCTCGACCGCAAGCCGGGACAGCTCTCCGGCGGCCAGCGCCAGCGCGTTGCGCTCGGTCGCGCCATCGTGCGCGAGCCGGCGGTGTTCCTCATGGACGAGCCACTGTCGAACCTCGACGCCAAGTTGCGCGTGCAGACGCGCGCCGAGATCGCGCGCATGCACACGCGTCTCGAGGCCACGATGATCTACGTGACGCACGACCAGGTCGAGGCGATGACCATGGGCGACCGGATCGCGGTCATCAACGAGGGCGTCCTCCAGCAGGTGGGAACACCGAAGGAGCTCTACGAGGCGCCGCAGAACCGCTTCGTGGCCGGGTTCATCGGCTCGCCATCGATGAACTTCATCGACCTCACGCTCTCGCGCGATGGCGGGGTTGTGACGCTGAAGGGTGACGGGAGCACGATGCAGCCGGACGACGGTCAGGCGGCGTTGCTACGCGACAGCGGCCTCGAACTCGGTGACCGTCGGCTTCCGACCTGAGCACCTCGACATCGGCGCGATATCGGGGCCAGGCCTCAACGTCACGGTGACCATCGACGTCATCGAGTTCCTCGGCAACGACGTGCTGATCCATGGAAGCTCGGGCGGCCGCGACGTCGTCGCGATCGTGGATGTCGACAACACGCTGAAGGTCGGTGACTCCGTCGTCCTGTCGGCGGCGCCGCGACGGCTGCACGTGTTCAACCCCGTGTCGCTCGCCCGGATGATCGGCACCGGCTGAGCAGGATCGTCAGCGAGCGCTGATCCCCCACGAGCCGGTATGGGATTCGCCGGGCTGCAGCACGACCAGTCCCGCGCCGGAGTTGAACGCGTCGGGAGCGCACGTCATCGGCTCGATGGCGAGCCCGGTGCGCCGCCGGGACGCGTCCGCAAGCGTGTCACCGCTGTAGATCATCGCGAAGGTGTGCGCCGCGTCCACCCAGACGGTCACCTCACGTCCCGTGTCCGGGTTCCGGAGCGAGACGCGCGTGATGCCGTCCGCATCCGCAATGAAGTCCGTGTACGCGGTGTCGAACATGGTCGCTCCAACACGTCGCGGTGAACGGAAGTCGAACGGAGTGCCGTCCACGGGGAGTGCGACGCCGGTCGGAATGCCACGAGCATCAGCGTCGAGCGTCACCCGCGCGGGGATCGTCAGCAGCGCATCATCGATGAGCCCGTCGTTGCCGGCGCGCACGTACGGATGTGCACCCGCTCCGTACGGACAGGGCGCGTCCCCCTGGTTTGTCGCCGTGACGCGCACGCTCAACCCAGGCATGCTCAGTGCGTACGTGACCGTGAGGCCGAGCGCGAACGGATAGCCCGCCACCGGACGCAGATCGAGCGTGAGCGAGACCGACTCCTGTGAGACGTCGACGGGGCGCCAGGGCAGATCCCTGGTCAGCCCGTGGATCGCGCTGCCGGTTCGGGGCTCGTTGACGGGAAGTTGCAGCTCGCGCCCTTCGAATGCGTACCGTCCGCCGGCGATCCGGTTCGGCCAGGGAAGGAGCAGCTCTCCGCGGCTGCCGGTGCAGGCCTCGTCGCGCCGGTAACCGTCGACGATGTCGGTCGTGCCGGCGCGGTACGAGCGCAGGCCGGCGCCCATCTCGACGACGACCGCATGCTGATCTCCACTCCTCAGCTCGTACTGGTTCCCGGAGGGTGAGCGGCTCACGGCAGCGCCCGGATCATCACGAGACCGGGACTCTAGGAGTTCGCCCCTTCGCCGGGTTGGGGCGCCCGGTGCACGACGCGTTCCAGTTCCACCTTGATCACCGCGTAGCACTCGCATGCGACCGCCTCGAGCCCATGACGATCGACGATGGTCACGTGGCCGCGCACGTAGCGGATCAGCCCAGCGCGTTGCAGGATGCCGGCCGACACCGACACCGTCGATCGCCGTGCGGCCAGCATCTGGCCCAGGAATTCCTGGGTGATCATGAACTCGTCCGACCCGACGCGGTCGTGACTCATGAGGAGCCAGCGGCTGAGGCGCTCCTCACTCGAGTGGAGGCGGTTGCACGCGGCTGCCTGCGAGATCTGTCCAAACAGCGCCTGCGTGTAGCTCTCGACGAGCATCTGGAACGCGTGGCTCCGGTCCTCCCATTCGAGAAACGTCACGGCGTCCATTCGAAGGGAATGACCGGCGACCTGCGAGATCGCGCGGACGGCGAGCCCACCGGCGGGGACCAGCGGGACTCCCACGATCCCCTCGTTGCCGATGGTGGCCACCTCGACGATGGCGCCGTCGTGCAACGGGGTGACCAGGGAGATGACGCCATCGGTCGGGAAATGCACCGCTTCCACGGCTGCTCCCGGTTCGAAGAGAACCGTTTTGACCGGCAGAGTGACGGTCCGAACAACTTCGAACAGTTGCTGCCGTTCCGAGGGGGGTAACGCGGCAAGAATTCGGTTCTCACCGAACGGGAATCCCTTGCTTCCTGCGGTGGAGATCATGCCTCGGAGGTGAATGCCGGTCGTATGTGCGATCACGGACAGACTTTGCGAATGCCGCGACCAGATTATGACGCTACGGAACCGCAAGAGGTGAAAGGGAGGCCCACCAAAAGCACAGGAGAGGTTGTCGTCATGGGAGCAGTCCTCTTGAGCCCCGACCGTGGGCGCCGGCTCCTCGAACGAGCTGACGCTCCGATTCCAGCCATGTCTGGCGATAACTGGGTGGCAAGCCCCAGGCGCGTTGAGGCATGACGTGATCCTTGTTGACGCCATCGTAATTGTGGGGAGTCACTCGATGCGATTCGCGCGATATTCCGGATGACCGCCCGTGTCGCGAAGACGCGACAGGAACCGCTCGGACCGGACGAGACTTTCAGCGCGCTCATCACGCGGCTGATCACAACCAATCGCGCCGAGCGCGCGATGCGGGAGACGGCCAGCAAGAAAGGTCCGACCCTGCATCACGTGGAGCCGTCGAGCTCGGAGCCATCTGACGGGCCGCCAACATGAGGATGCGCGCCCATCTCCGGGTGACCGCGAGGATTCAGGTCTGTTCGACGCCGAGACGGCGGGCGATTGCCCTGGCAAGCCGGTCCGCGGAACCGGCGCCGAAGTGAAGGAACAACGAGGGCTCGGCAAGCTCCAGCTCGAGCAGCATCGGAGCGCCGCCGTCGCCGCGGACGATGTCCACTCGTGCGTATACGAGCTCTTGGCGCGCCCATGGGAGGCGGTCGAGCGTGGCCTCGGCAACCGCTCGTTCAGCCGGTCCCGGCTCGCGTGCGGAGATGTCCTCCGGTGCCCAGAGGTCATCGGTGGCGACTCCGGAGGCATGCAGCACCGGACCCTTGCGAACGGCATGCGAGAAGACGCCGTCGATGAAGATGAGCCCCGTCTCGCCCGCGGTGTCCACCGACGGTAGATACGGCTGAACCATGACCGTGCGGCCCTCGGCAAGCAGCCGGTCGACGTGGGCACGGGCGGCGACTGCCGCAGCGCGGCCATACCGCGACGTGTTCCGGGCGCCCGCTGAGATCGACGGTTTTACGACAACCGGCCCCACGGGGAGCCGAATGTCGGTGCCGGTGGTATCGGGATCGATCCAGGTCGTCGGCACGACGGGGATCCCCGCGGCGGCGAGCTCGCGAAGATACCGCTTGTCGGTGTTCCACGCGATGACAGCAACCGTATTCATCAGGTGCCGGGGCCGCGCACCCCACTCGAGGAACGCATCGCGGCGATCGGCGTAATCCCAGGTCGAACGCACGACCACCGCGCGAAACTCGCCCCAGTCCACGGAGGGGTCATCCCAGATCCTGGGTTCGGCGACCAGCCCAAGCGTCTCGAGCGCCGGGATGAGCAGACGCTCGTCCTCGTCGAGGTCGGGGAGGAACGAGCAGGTGGCGAGTGCGATGTCAGTCAGTTTCGGGATGCCTCCACATCTGGGATTTCGAGATCAATTCAGCGTCGCGAGCCGGTGAAACGGGCCGGCGGCGAGCGTCAACTGCCTCGGTCTGTACGCCACCGGACGACGCACGGCGTCCAAGTGCGCCTTTAATGGCCACATTGATGCACGGCGACCGGTCTTGACGCGCACCCTGGCCGCCCGGGTCTCGTCCAGCTCTCCCATGAACCCGCAGGTGCTCGATGAGCGATTCGTCAAGATCCGTGGCCAGACACTCCGCTACCTGGTCTGCGGCGAAGGCAAGCCGCTCGTCCTGTGCCATGGCTTCCTCAGCTCGGCCGAGGAGTTCGGCGGGCGATTCAGCGACCTTGGCGCGCACCGGACGCTGATCATTCCCGATCTGCCGGGCAACGGCGCCTCGCCGCCACTCCGCGGAAGGCACAGCTCGGCCGCGATGGCCGACCTCGTGTACGACCTCCTGACCCATCTCGAGATCGACCGGTTCGACGTCGGAGGGCTCTGCCTCGGGGCGACTGTGGCCTGCGCACTCGCAAAACGCGCCGGTGACCGGGTCGATCGGCTCGTGCTGCACACACCACTGCTCTCGCCGGATCTCATGCGCCGCCGTTATCGCGAGCAGGTGCGTCTGCTGAGCCGGCGTCCGATGTGGGATGGAGTGGTCTGGCTCAGCCGTCAGCGCTGGATCAGCGATCTGTACAAACGCTTCGTGATCGTCGAGGGTGATGTCGACAACCGGACCGCCGACGTGAACTACGAGAACCAGCGGCGGGCCGACCCACGCGCCGCCCGTGAATGGCTCAACGACTGCCTCCGGCGCGACGACGTCGACGTCGTGGCAGCGCGTGCCGCCGCCACGTTGATCATCGTCGCCCGGCACGATCGCCTTGTGGACGTCGAGCGCCTCAAGTGCCTGATCGCGAAGCTCCCCGACCTCAACATCTTCACCGACAGCGACCAGGGCCACGGCTGGAACGAGGCCGCGGTGCACCGCCAGCTCCAGGTGTTGCAGGACTTCCTCAACGGCGCTGAGAGCAACGGGACCAACGGCCACACCGCCGGCAACGGCCATCACGCCGGCAACGGTCACAACGGCAACGGTGCGGACGGTGCCTCAGGTGCGGCGGCGCCGAGCCTTCGCGACACTGTCGAGGTCACGATCTCCCGGATCTGACGTGGCCGGCGACGTTGACGCGGCGCGTGCCGCCGACATCGATCGCTCGTGCGCGATGAGCCACTCCTTGCGCTCGATCCCCCAGCCATAGCCGGTCAGCGCACCACCGGCGCCGACGAGCCGGTGACAGGGAATCACGATCGAGATGGGATTGCTGCCGTTGGCCGCGCCCACCGCCCGTGAGGCCCGCGGCCGGCCGATGCGCTGCGCAACCTCTCCGTAGGTCGCCGTGGTCCCCGGGGGGATTGCGACGAGGGCAGCCCAGACCTCGCGCTGGAACGATGTTCCCTGGGGCTGCAGGGGAAGGTCGAAGGTGTCGCGGGTGCCCGCGAAGTACTCGGCAAGCTGCGCCCGGACGAGCGTCAGCGTGTCGGTCTCGAGGTGAGGGACGCCCTCGAGCGCCGGTGTCCGCTCGTGGGCGTCGAAGTAGATGCCCGCGAGGTGATCGTCTGTGATGACGATGAGGAGCCGGCCGAGGGGGGTTGGCGCGTAGCCTGCCGAGGACGGGATGGGGGATGGCACGCGCCAAGCATCCCCCGTCCACGCGGACATCCTCCGGTCATATCCGGACAACTCGCAATTGCGTCCGGATCCGGCCGGTGCCGCGAGGCCGATCGCGCTACAAGTGATGCTGTGAACGGATTCAACGCGGTGGTCACCACCGGTATCTACTGCCGGCCGGGATGTGCCGGACGGCCGAACCCGGGCAACGTCCGCCATTTCGATCTCGCGGCGGCCGCGGAGGCGGCTGGCTACCGAGCGTGCATGCGCTGCCGCCCGTATCGCGACGCGGCGCCGGTCACGGGAGCTGCCTCCGAGCTGGTGTGCCGCGGCGTGCGTCTCGTCGTCGAGGGCGGTCTCGATGAGGGCCGCACCGAGCAGGTCGTGGCCGCCCGCCTGGGCGTCTCGTCCCGGCATCTGCGGCGTCTCTTTCAGGACGAGGTCGGGGTCACCCCCGTGCAGCTGGCGCGCTCCAGCCGCGCGCACTTCGCGCGCCGCCTGCTCGATGACACCGATCTCTCGGTGACGGACATCGCATTTGCCTCTGGATTCGGCAGCCTGCGCCAGTTCAACCGGACGGTCGGCCAGATCTTTCGTGCAGCTCCCAAGGAGCTTCGGGCACGGCGGCGCGACGCCGATCGGCTCGTCGCGGACGGTGGACTCCCACTCCGCCTCGGGTTCAACGGGCCGCTCGACTGGGACTCGATGCTCGGCTACCTGGCCGCCCGCGCGATCAGGGGTGTCGAGCACGTCTCCGGCGGCGTCTACCGGCGCACCATCGCCGTCGACGGTGACCCGGGCGCCATCGAGGTCGCCCTGGGCGGTCCGGGGCACCTCGTGCTCACCGCCCACCTCCCGCACTGGAACGGCCTCATCCACGTCGTCCAGCAGGTGCGCCGGCTGTTCAACCTCGATGCCGACCTCGGCGCCGCCAATGAGGCGCTGCGCCGCGATCCGATCCTGGGCCGATCGATCCGAGCACATGACGGCATGCGGGTGCCGGGGGTCTGGGATCCCTTCGAGGTCGGTGTGCGCGCCATCGTCGGGCAGCAGGTGTCGGTCGCCGGGGCGGGCACGATCATCGGCCGCCTGGTCGAGCGCCACGGGATCGCGGTTCCCGGCCTCGGGCAGATGGGGCTGACCCACCTGTTCCCCACGGCAGGCATGCTCGCGAGCGCCGATCTCGACGGGATCGGGCTCACCGGTGCACGGATGGCAGCGATCCACAGCTTCTCTCGTGCGATCGCCGACGGGACGCTCCCGCTCGACCGGAGTCAGCGCCTCGACGACCTCGTCGCCGGCGTCGTCAAGGTGCCGGGCCTCGGTCCGTGGACCGCGAACTACCTCGCGCTGCGGATGGGCGAGCCCGACGCGTTTCCCGCCGGGGACCTCGGCATCCGCAGAGGGATCGAGCACCTGACGGGCACGACGGTCCCGCCGGCTGCCGTCTCGGGGATCGCCGAAGGCTGGCGGCCGTGGCGCGCCCAGGCGGCGATCCACCTCTGGCTCAGCCAGGCGTGATGTCGAGCTACCGTAGCGGGTAGCCCCCGGCCCGAGTTTCACGCTCATCCGTTCGCAATCGAGGAGATTGCCTGATCATGTGCTCCATGTCTCCGCGCCCTTCCGATCTCAGCCCTGCCTGGGCCGCGACCGCGGTTCCATCGCCGGTCGAGACGACGTCACGGTGATGACGCGCATGGCGGCGCCGGAGGGGACGGCGGAGGAGATCCTGGCGTGGACGTACAAGCGGTTCCGTCGGGTGGCGCTGGTGGCGAGCTTCCAGGCGGAGTTGCTGGTGCTGATCGACCTGGCGTGCCGGATCGAGGCGAATCCGGAGGTGCTGACCCTGGACACGGGACGGCTCCACGAGGAGACGCTGGAGTACATGGAGGCGGTGCGGGAGCGCTACCCGATCCGGCTGCGGATCCTGTCGCCGGACGCGGAGGAGCTGGAGACGATGACCGGGGAGCACGGGACGATGCAGTTCCGGCGCTCGATCGAGCTGCGCAACGAGTGCTGCGCGGTGCGCAAGGTGAACCCGCTGGGGCGGGCGCTGGAGGGGTACGACGCCTGGATCACGGGTTTGCGCCGGGAGCAGACGCCGACCCGAGCGGCGACGCCGGTGGTGGCGTCGGACCGAGGCCACGGGGAGATCACCAAGGTGGTGCCGCTGGCGGGCTGGACGCGGGAGGAGGTGTGGGAGTACCTGGCGGCGCAGGGGATCGAGGCGCACCCGCTGTACGAGCGTGGGTACACGTCGATCGGGTGCGCGCCGTGCACACGGGCGACGGCGCCGGGGGAGCAGGAGCGTGCGGGACGCTGGTGGTGGGAGGGGAACTCGGACAAGGAGTGCCTGCTCCATCCGCCGCTCGAGGTGGCGGCGATGGCGGACCTGCCCGGCAGGCCGGTCAGTGTCCCGTCGGGGCCAGCGCGCTCAACTTTGCAGCCATCAGCACGGAGATAGCGTCCCGGGCGTCGGCCACCAGGCGGGTCTCCTCGGCCGGCGTGATCACGCCCTTGGAGACGCCCTCGTTCAGCCCGGTCCTGACCTCCGCAAGCGCATCACTCGCGACCTTGGCCGCGTTCGCGCCCGCGATCTGATCGAGGGTCTTGCCCGCGAGCAGCTCGGAGCCGATCTGCTGCCAGGTGAGCTTGGTGTCCGTGGTCACGAAGCCGAAGACCTGGGACGCCTCGTTCTTCAACTGGGTCACCCCCGCGAATTGGCCGGCCCCGAAGCTCGGAAGCTTGGGCGTGTTCGATGTCGAGGAGGAGAGAGAAGCCGACTGCGTCGAGGCGGAGGCGCCCGCGGTGTGGTCAATGGCCACGACGGCGCCAAGTCCGATGACGGCGGCGCCGAGCCCGGCGATGAGAAGGTTCTTCGGACTGAGCAGCGGGTGCATGATGACGGTCCCCCGGATTGAGCGTTTGCTTGCTCCTAGCGTAGTCCGAATCGCCGGACGGGGGCTTGGCGTCCCGGTGACGATTCGCTTGCCGAGGGGCATTGGGCGCCTCTCAGGATCTGTGGTAAACTGCTTCCCGACCTAGCGCCGCTAGGTCTCTTTTGTGTTGAGGCGTTGACACGTGGCCACAGCCAAGGGCGGTTCCTCGATCATCACGTTGCAGTGCAACGAGTGCAAGGAACGCAATTACACGACGGTCAAGAACAAGCGCAACGACCCGGACCGCCTGGAGTTGCGCAAGTTCTGCAGACGTTGCCGCGTGCACAGGCAGCACCGCGAGACCAAGTAACCGAAGGGGCGTAGCTCAGCTGGTAGAGCATCGGTCTCCAAAACCGAGGGTCGCGCGTTCGAGTCGTGCCGCCCCTGCCATCACGCAACCAGCGGTCCTCGCCCCGGGATCACCACCAGGAGACATCAGCGTCAATGGCCAAGGCTCGTATCGCACCGGGAAGCTCGCGGCCACCTCGGCCGGCCCTGCCCGGCGCCGGATCCGGCGGATCGGGACGCGTCGGGCTCGCGGGCTACTTCCGGGGCGTCTGGGAGGAGCTCAAGAAGGTCGTCTGGCCGACGCGGGACGAACTGCTCCGGATGACCGGGATCGTCATTGCGACGGTGATCATCTTTGCCGCGCTCGTCGGTGGTGCGGACTACATCCTCAGTCTCGGGGTCAAACAAGCGGTCACGCAGCAGGCGGCCTCCGCCACCGCGGTCCCGTCGCCGACCGCGGCCACCGCGCCGGTGACGGCGGCGCCGCTCCCGACCAGCATCCCGACCGAGGTACCCCTGCCAACTGTGTCGCCGTAGCCGCCGTGGGAGAATGAGCATCGTGGTCACTAACGCCGTTTCCGCCAAGGACGCTCGCTGGTACGTCGTCCACGCTTACTCGGGACACGAGGAGAAGGTCCGCGCCAACCTTCTCAAGCGTGTCGAGTTGATGGACATGCATGACCAGATCTTCGACGTGCTCGTGCCGACCGAAGAGGTCATGGAGATCAAGGACGGTCAGCGCCGCAAGGTGAGCAAGCGGATCTTCCCCGGTTACATCCTCGTCAACATGGTCATGTCCGACGAGTTGTGGTACGTGGTTCGCAACACGCCCGGAGTCACGTCGTTCGTCGGCTCGGGCAACAAGCCCGTTCCGTTGCAGGAGCACGAGATTCGGGGCATCCAGAAGCAGGTGAAGGCCGAGGCTCCAACCAAGGTCAACGTCGAATACGAGGTGGGGGAGAACGTGCGCGTCATCGACGGCCCGTTCACCGACTTCCATGGCAAGGTGACCGAGATCAACGTGGAAAAGGGCAAGCTCAAGGTGCTCGTGAACATGTTCGGTCGCGAGACACCCGTCGAGCTCGACCTGCTCCAGGTCGAGCGGTTGCGATAGAGCGAAGAGATGAGCAAGAAGAAGATCAAGACGGTCATCAAGCTGCAGCTGCAGGCGGGCAAGGCGACCCCCGCACCGCCGGTGGGCACCGCGCTCGGGCCGCACGGACTCAACATCATGGAGTTCTGCAAGGCCTACAACGAGCGCACCGCGAACCAGTCCGGCGTCATTCCCGCGCAGATCACGGTCTACGAGGACCGGACGTTCACCTTCATCACCAAGACGCCGCCCGCCGCCGAGATGCTCAAGAAGGCCGCCGGCGTGGAGAAGGGCTCGGGCGTTCCGAACCGCACGAAGGTTGGCACTCTGTCGCGGCAGCAGGTTCGAGAGATCGCCGAGGTGAAGCAGGCCGACCTCAACGCGCACGACCTCGAGCAGGCGATGAAGATCATCGAGGGGACGGCGCGATCAATGGGTCTGAACGTCAACTGAGCCACTGAGTGGGAGGGCGCTCTGCGCCCGCCAACACCACGGAGAAGTCACATGCCCGCACAACACGGCAAGAAGTACCGCGAGGCCGCGGGGGCGATCGAGGACGGCAAGTTCTACCCGCCCGCCGAGGCCATGAGCCTGGTCCGTCAGACCGCGACCACCAAGTTCGATTCATCCATCGAGGCGCACGTTCGTCTCGGGATCGACCCGCGGCATGCCGACCAGGTCGTGCGGAGCACGGTCACCCTCCCGCACGGCACCGGCAAGGTCCGCCGGATCGCCGTCTTCGCGACCGGTGAGAAGCTGCGCGAGGCAATCGAGGCCGGCGCCGACGTCGTGGGCGGCGAGGATCTCGTCAAGAAGGTCCAGGAGGGGGTCATCGACTTCGACGTCGCCCTCGCGACCCCAGAGGTCATGGGCATGGTCGGGCGCCTCGGCAAGATCCTGGGTCCGCGCGGCCTGATGCCCAACCCCAAGGCCGGCACGGTCACGTTCGACATCGCCAAGGCGATCCAGGACGTTCAGGGCGGCCGCGTCGAGTTCCGAAATGACAGGACTGGCATCATTCATGCCGCGATTGGTAAAGCCTCGTTCGATGACGACAAACTGCGCGACAATTTCGCTGCTTTGATGGATGCAATCGTTCGCGCGAAGCCGTCGGGTGCCAAGGGCACCTACGTGAAGACCGTGACCATCGCCTCGACCATGGGGCCGGGCATCCCGGTCGACCCCGTTCAGGCAGCACGGCTGACGGTGGGCTGAGGACGCCCCTGATTTGATCCGGCTCCTCATCGTCGACGACATCGCGAGCACCCGGGACAACCTGCGCAAGCTCCTCGGGTTCGAAGAGGACATCGAGGTCATCGGCACTGCCGGCGACGGCAAGCAGGGCCTCGAGGAAGCGCACCGGCTGCTGCCGGACATCGTCCTCACGGACGTGAACATGCCGATCATGGACGGGATCCAGCTCACCGAGCGCCTCGCCCAGGAGCTGCCGGCGTCGCCGGTGATCATCATGTCGGTCCAGGGCGAGCGCGACTATCTCCGGCGCGCGATGCAGGCAGGAGCACGCGAGTACCTCATCAAGCCCTTCAGCCATGACGAGCTGGTTGCCGCAATCCGCCGCGTCCATCAGCTCGAGGAGAAGAAGGGCACCTTCGCGCGGGCGGCGATCCCGGATGGATCGGGCGGTCCACGGGCCGCGGCGCTCGGCGAGGTGATCGTGCTGTTCTCGGGCAAGGGGGGCGTCGGCAAGACGATGCTGGCCACCAACCTCTCGGTCGCGCTCGCCGTCGAGACGCAGTCACGCGTTGCGCTCGTCGACCTCGACCTGCAGTTCGGCGACATCGGCGTGATGCTCAACCTGGACCACAGCCGCAGCATCACCGACGTGGTCGACTCGGAGACGCTCGAGCCGGAGATGCTGAACGAGATCATGGCGCACGGTCCGGGCGGCGTCCGCGTGCTGCTCGCGCCGATCAGCCCGGAGCTCGCCGATCTCATAACCAACGACCACGTGCGCATGGTCATGACCGAGTTGCGCAAAACCTACGACTACGTGATCGTCGACACGTCGTGCCACCTCGCGGACTTCAATCTCGAGGTGATCGAGTCGGCGCAGCACATCCTCGTGGTGACCGCACTCACGATCCCCGCGATCAAGGACGCGAAGCTCGCGCTCAAGGTGCTCGAGTCGCTGACGGTCGACCCGGAGTCGATCCTGCTCGTTGTGGACCGCAGCGATGCGCACTCGGACTTCAACAAGGATTCGATCGAGCAGAACCTCCGGCACAGCGTCGGCGCGCAGATCCCCTACGACCCGAGGGTGGTCGGCGACTCGATCAACCGCGGCACCCCGTTCGTGACCGCCAATCCCGAATCCGACATCAGCCGCTCCATCCGCGAGCTGGCCGGGGCACTCGTCCCGGGCGGCGCTCAGCCGGTGGCCGCGGGAGTGGGCGCAGGAAAGGCAGACGACAAGAGGAAGCGCCGGATCTTCGGACGGTAGTCGGGGCGGCGCGTCCGCGGTCGACTAGTCGCGAGAGGCAAACCCCAGCCGTCTGCGGCTGCGCTTCTTGCCGGGTTGCGGCTCGGCGGCGTCGGCGGGGCCGGCGTTGCCCATCACCACCGCGGCGAGGCGTTCGAACGCGGCTGTCGTCGGCGATGAGTGGCCACTGATCACGACGGGGACGCCCAGGCTGACCGAGGAGCCGATCGCCACCGCGTCGTGGGGGATCTCCGCAGCGACCGGGTGCCGGAGAAAGTCCTCGATGCGGGCCCGGTCCATCCCGCCGGCGAGCGGGGCGTCACGGTGGTTTGCCACGACCAGGATGCGTTCAGGGTCGACCTGGAGGACCCCGATCACGGACATGATCATCCGGGTGTTCTTCACGGAGGTGACGCTGAAGTCGGTGACCAGCACGATGTGGTCGGAGTTCTCGAGCGCCTCGAGCGTGATCTCAGAGAGCTGAGAGGTCGTGTCCGCGACCACCATCTCGTAGCTCGACCGGAGCTCGGCGACGAGCGAGCGCAGGTGGGCGGTGGTGACGTAGTCAGCCAGCTCCGGGCTCGGCGGGGCGGCGACCACCGTCAGCCCCTGGGGGCCGAGCGACAGCGCCTGCTGGATCACGTGGCGATCGGCGATCGAGGCGTCGCTTGCGGCGAACTCGGCGATGGTCCCGTCCGGGGTCATCGCCAGGAGGGCGGCGATGTCGCCGAACTGGAGGGAAAGATCGACGAGGACCACGCTCCCCGGGTTCGGCCGGTTGAGGATCAGCGCGAGGTTCGTCGCGATGATCGACTTGCCGACCCCGCCCTTGCCCGAGACGATCGTGATCATCCGGCCGTCGCGACGCCGGGCCCCCTCGGCGGGCGGCGCACCGCCGTTGGCGGGCTGACGGGCAGACTGGGCAGCGCGCTTGCGCGCCTGGAAGGCATGGACGCGGTGGATCGCCGCAACCAGGTCGTCGCCGGTGAACGGCTTCTGCAGCACCTCGCGCGCGCCGGCGAGCATCGCCCGGCGGAAGAGCTCGCTCCCGCTCTCCATCGACATGAGAATGACCCCGGCCTGGGGCGCGTACTCGGCGAGCATCTCCGTGGTCTGCACGCCGTCGAGCCCGGTGAGCCCGGCGTCGAGCACCGCGATGTCGGGGACGAGGTGGAGCGCCTCCTGGAGCGCGTGCTCGCCGTCTGCCGCCGTGCCACAGACGGTGATGTCGTCCTCGGCGGAGAGGCGGCGCTGGAGGTTCGCGCGGATGCGTTCGCTGCCATCGGCGATCAGGACGCGAATCACGGCGTCACCTTACCTCCGGCCCAGGCTGAATCGCCGGCGGTAGGTGGGCGCCGGCGCGGGCGTCGGCTCCTCGGTGGCGGTCGCGCCGGGAGCCGGTGACGGCGAGGACACGCCGGAGGCGAGCAGGACGAGCCGCCGGCTCAGCTCGGCGCGTGGCTGAGCGAGCACGATCGGCGATCCCGAGTCGAGCGACTGGTCGACACGCGGGTCATAGGGGAGGTCGGCGAGCGCTCGGCACGCGAGGATCTCCTCGACGTCCTCGCGGCGGTAGCTCACGCGCGGACGGGTGTGGTTGAGGACAACCCCGATCCGGTCGCGGCTGACGCCGAGCGCCTCGAGCAGCGCGATCGACGCCTTGGCACTGCGCACCGCGGTCATGTTGTAGCTGCTCACGACGAGGACCCTGTCGGCGAGGTCGAACGCTTCGACCATGCGCTCGTCGAGATGCGAGGGAGTGTCGACGACCACGAACTCGTACATCTTCGAGATCGCACGGATCATCGCGCGCAGGCGCGACGCGGTCACGATGTCGGCGAGCTCGGGGCTTGCAGCAGAGCGGAGCACGCGGACCTCTCCGGGCCCGGTGGCGAGCACATCATCCAGGAGCGAAGGCTTTATGTCCTCGCCGGCGGCCGCGAGGTCGGCGATCGTGAGCAGATGGCTCTCCACATGGAGCATCGCCGCCGCATCCCCGAACTGGAGGTCCGAGTCGATGAGGACGGCGCGACCGTCGGCGCCGCCGGCCAGCGCGACTGCGAGGTTGGTGGCAACCATCGAGGTCCCGGTCCCGCCCTTGCCGGAGAAGACCACGACGAGCGTCGCGCGCCCGTGGTGCTCGCGGCGTGGGAGGAGCGCGGGCGGCGCCTCCGCATCACCTTCGCGTGCCTCGGTCTCGGTGCCGCCGCCGGGCGGGATGGCCCCGGCCGTGACACGGATTGCCTCGGACAGGGCGGTGCCGTCCGCATCGTCCTGGATCACACCGGCAATCCAGGTGCCCGCGGCCTGACGCGCACTCGAGGTCATGAGGAGCACGCGCGTCGCCGGCGACACGGAGCCGAGCTGAGCAGCGAAGTCACCCCCCGCGGGGTCGGCAAACGTCTCGTGGAGGAGGAGCACATCGGGCTGCCGGAGCCACGCTTCCTCGATAACCGCGGCCGGTTGGTGGGCGACACCGCAGACATCGATCGCCTCACCGTAGGGCTCGAGCTTCTCGAGGTCTCCGACGATTCGCGTCAGCTGGTCCGCTATCAGGACGCGGATCATCGCCGCACCTCGCATCCGCCGTGCATCGTGCGCATGGTACGGCGATTCGCGCCGACGTGGAATGCCGTGCTACAGCAACGCTGCGCGATGTTCACGGCAAATAAAAAGAGGAGCCGTCCCGTGGGCCGGCTCCTCTTGACTGTCCTGGTTGCTTACGAGAGCTACTGGGCCAGGCCGTTGCTGATGTTCGAGAACACGTTGTTGACCTGCTTGCCAACGACTTGCAGGATAACGATAACGACGATGGCGATAAGGACGAGGATGAGCGCATACTCAACCATGCCCTGGCCTTCCTCAGCCTCCTCACGCTTGCGAGCGATAAACTCAGTTGCGCGAAGGTACAGGGTGCTCAGCATATCCATTCCGGTTTCACCTCCTTTCGGGTTTTATTTTCGGGCCAGGGCTGGTGCTCTGGATCCGACTGCTGCGAGTGTGTACCCCTGCTGCGGCAACGGAATGGCCTGCGTGCTAAAGATTGGTAACGAAGAATCGGACACGCCAACGGACGCTGCTGGGACAACGAGAAACCGTGGTGATTCGATGACAACCGCGATACGGAAGCGTCGCCCTGAATACAGCTGACCTAGAGTTGGGCAATGGCCCAGGCGGTCGCGATTCCAGCACGCCGTGGCGACTTGGAACGTCGCGTCGAAGAGATCCGTTTCCTCGTGTTCGGTCGCTCGCTTCCGGCGGTGCTGTTCGCACTGCTCGGGTATCGGGTGCTGCTGAACCTCCTGTCACAGGTGCGCGCGCTCCCCGTGCACGCGAACTTCGGAGACTTCCTCGCAGGCCCGTTGACCACCGGAGTGTATCTCCTCTTCTGTGTCATCCCGGTGGGCATCTACCTGGTCCGTCCGCGCCCCCGCGCACGTGACGGACGCATCGTCGCCCGCGCCGCCGGCCTGGTCGGCACCACCATGCTGCTCGTGGTCGGGGCATTCTCGAGCCCGGTGCTCTTCACGCCACCGCTCTTCATCCGCGACGCCGCCGTCCCGCTGACTCTCGGAGCCTTCGTGCTCGGCGTCTACGGCCTGCTCTACCTGCGCCGGAGCCTGAGCATCATCCCCGAGGCACGGCGCCTCGTGACCGGCGGACCGTATCGCTTCGTCCGCCATCCTCTCTATGCCGCGGAGATCCTGGCCGCGTTTGCGCTCGTGCTCGCGCGGCCCGGCCTCTGGGCGACGCTGGCACTCGTGCCCTTCGTCGCGGTGCAGATGCTCCGGGCGCATTTCGAGGAGGGCCTTCTCACCCGTGCATTCCCCGAATACAAGCCTTACGCCGCCCACACGCGAAGGCTCGTCCCGCTGGTGTGGTAGGCGAGGGAGGTTCGTGTTGCGTCGACCGATGCTAAGGTGCCCAGCGTGATGAGCGAGAACCCGTTGCACCCGTGCACCCAGCTGGGCTGCACCTCCGAGGAAGGCAAGCCGTGCGAATACGTCGACCGCCGCGGTCGCGAGTGCCGGACCGCCTGGTGCCCGGAGCATCGGGTCACGATCGAGGACCACGTGTACTGCCGCCGGCATGCCGGCGTCGTCAGCGCTCTCCCGAGCCTCGACAGCTCGCTCGCGGTGTCCCTGCCGGACCTCGACAATCGCGCGCCCTCGCTCGTGGGCTGGGTCTCGCGGCAGATCGACGGTGACGTCTGGCGCCTGTTGCTCAAGGAGCTCTCCTCGGGCAGCGGCGGTCAGCTCGTCGCCGACCCGGTCACGCTCATCTTCGTCGGGATCGGCCGTCAGCGCGCCTGGGAGCGCGCCTGGCGCCTCGACAGCCACGTCGGCATCGCCCACCGCGTGAGCATCGTGGTCGAGGAGGCTGACGACACCATGATTACCGTCAAGGTCGGCGGCAACCCCGTCGAGCAGATCGTCCCACCGTGGATCCAGCATCGCGTTCGCGGCGAGACGGTCGGCGCGGAGGAGGACCGCAAGGAACGCGAGGAGTTCTACCAGCGCGTTCTGGACTCCATCGAGCGCGGCCTCGGGCACGAGCGTGACCTCTCCCATTACATGGCAGAGGGGCGTCACAGCGTGCCGCAGGGTGGAGCGGGGGCATAGCGGTGACCCGGGGTCGAATCCTCATCGTCGATGATGATCCGAGGCTCTTGCACATCGTTGCCATGTACCTCGGCATCGAGGGCTACGAGGTGACCACCGCCGAGAACGGCGAGGACGGGCTTGCCAAGGTCGAGGCGCGTGCGCCGGACCTCGTGATCCTCGACATCATGATGCCCGGCATGGACGGGATCGAGACCTGCCGCCGGATTCGGGGCAACGCCCCCACGGCGGAGACGCCGATCGTCATGTTCAGCGCACTCTCCAGCGACGACGACATCGAGCGCGCACGCCTTGCCGGCGCCAATCACCTGATCACGAAGCCGTTCAACCTCGTCGGGCTCGGCTCGGTCGTCAAGACCTTCTTCCCCGCGGACGTCAGCTCCGCCCGCTGAGGTCCGGCCCTCCGCTCAGACGGGCGGGGTGACCACCACGGCGTTCTGCTGCAGGTGGCTGGTCAGGTTGCCCGGGAGCACGGGTCCGAAGAGGACACGCATCTGCGGCTCGAGCCGTACGGCCTGACCGCTCAGCGTTGCGGCGTGAATGTCCTGCGACATCGTGGTATGCGTCGCCGACGCGGAGCCGCTGACGGCGATCGCCACCAGGAAGAGGATCAGCACTTCGGCGACACCCACGACCGCACCCACCAGCACGCCGCCGATCCGGTCGAACGCAGCGACGACGATCTTCTGAAGCCGCTCGTCCATCAGCGCGCCGAGGACTTCGACGACGATGACCACAAACACGAAGATCGCCACGAACGACCACGCGTTGGCGTCGAGGTTGTGCGCGTGGATCACGGCGGCAACGGCGTTGCCGAGGTTGGTCGCGGCGAAGACGGCGAGGAAGACGCCGACCGCCGAGAAGAGGCGGCGAACCAACCCGTGACTCCAGCCCAGATAAGCGTTCACGGCCACTGCGATGACCAGCAGCGCGTCTGCGAAAACCTGGCCCGGGGTGCTGTCGATAGATGCGACTATCGCGACCACGAGAGGAAGGTACCACGCGTTCGTCTCGCTGGAACGGGGGATTTCGTTACAGAATTGCGCTGTGCAACCGTTCCTCCGCACCTCGCACAGCGACGTCTCGGCGCGCAAGACCTACGATCTGCTCGACGAGCCGACCGGCCCGGATTACGCCGGCCTGCTCGAGTGCGCCCTGGTCCAGTGCACGACGGCGGTGCTCACCGTGCGCCAGGGCGAGATGGACCCCGAGGGGCAGGCGACCGTTGACAGCCTGGCGCGATTCCAGCAGGCGAAGACCACCACGGCGGCCGGAAGCCTCGTCCGGTACGCCCTGAGCCGGGAGAGCGTCACGGTCCTCCAGGAGGCGACAGGCGGCCTCTACGGGTGGCAGCACCCGGGTCTTCCGGACAACCTCTGCCTGTACCGGGGCGACGGCAGCCCGTGGCTCGTCTCGAGCGCAGGCGCGCACATCGGGTATCTCGAGGTCTCACCGTTCGAGAAGCTGTTGATCGGGCGCACGGCTCCAGGCCTGGTGGCGGTGCTCGCGCACCAGAGCGCGCGAGACGCGATCCTCGCCTACATGGAGCGGCGTTTCGAGACCAACGTGACGACGCTCACCGAGCAGCTGACGGAGTACGCGCACATCGTGATCGCCGACGGTCGCCAGGGGCTCGTCGACGCGCTCGAGGACTGGTTGCACTCGGGTGAGGAGGCGCGAGTCTCCGCGGCACTCGAGGTGGCGCGATCGATGCAGCTCGTCGAGCTGCGCGAGACGATCGCCACGCTGCTGCGCGTCGCCGTCGGCGAGGACGCTCCCGTCCCTGAGGTGTACCGGTCGGTGCCCGCGCTGCGCTCACGCTGGCGCATCGCGCACCGCCGTCAGCTGGAGCGCGTGCTCCGCCAGCTGTCCTGAGGGTCGATCAGCCGCCGGCGCCGAACTGGTGGGCGACCTCGATCACCGCGGGTCCGAGCAGCACGATGAAGAGCGTGGGGAAGATGCACCCGACCATCGGGAAGAGCATCTTCAGCGGGGCCTTCTGGCCCTGTTCCTCGGCGCGCTGACGGCGCTTGCGACGGATCTCCTCGGACTGGATGCGAAGGACGTTCGCGACGCCGACGCCGAGTTGCTCCGACTGGATGATCGCCTGGATGAAGTTGCTCAGCTCCTCGACCTTGCAACGCCGGCCGACATCATCGAGCGCCTCGAGACGCGGGCGGCCGAGGCGAACCTCGTTGAGCATGATCGTCAGCTCTCTGGAGAACTCGTTGTTGTACTTGTCGACGACCCGCGTGAGCGCAGAGTTGAAGCTGAGGCCGGCCTCGACTGAGATGGTCAGCAGGTCGAGCGCGCTCGGCAGCGCGAGGAGAATCTCCTTCTGGCGCTTCTTGATGCGCCGCGCGACCACCATCTGAGGACCGAGGTACCCGAGGATCAGACCGCCGGCAGGCACGACGACGAGCAGCGGCATCGTCAGCGCTCCGAAGAGTGCCAGTGCGAAGCCGATGGCGGTGAAGAGCACCATCGACAGCAGCCGGAGCGCGAGGAAGCCCGACGCGGTGAGCCCCCAGGGACGACCGGCGAGGTTCAACTTCTCCTGGAGCGCGTCGGTGCTGCCCTGACCCGCATTGCGATTCAGGCGGTTGCCGATCTTGTCGAGGAACGGCCGCATGACGCGGTCGAAGAGCGGCAGCGACATCTCGACTTCGGCGAGGGTCGCGGGCGCGCGTCCGGCCTCGGCAAACTGCGCGAGGCGAGCCTCGAGCAGGTCGCCCTGGCGAGGGGACACGGCCATGGCGAGGCCGAAGGCGATGAGGAGGATGCCGCCGGCGGCTGCCGCGGCGGCTGCGATGGCGAGAATGCTCACGTCAGACCTCGATCTTCACGATCTTCTGGATCGCGACGGCGCCGACCGCAATGGAGAAGATCGCCATGCCCAGCATGATGTGTCCAAGCGGGTCGGTGATCATCGGATCGAAGTACGAGGGAGAGATGAGCGCCAGGAATCCCGCGAGTGCGATCGGCAGGATCGTGATGATCCAGCCCGACGCGCGGGCCTGCGCTGTCAGGGTGCGAATCTCACCCTGGATGCGCACGCGCTCACGAATGGTGAACGCGATGGTGTCGAGGATCTCGGCGAGGTTACCACCGACCACGCGCTGAATCTGGACTGCGGTGACCATGAGGTCGAAGTCCTCGGACTTGTTGCGCGTGACCATGTGGTTGAGCGCCTCGTCGACGTTGATGCCGAGGGCGATCTCACGCGTCGCGCGGCTGAATTCCTCAGAGATCGGCGGGTTCGCATTCTTCGCAACCGATGCGAGCGCCTGCGCGAACGAGTGTCCTGCTTTCAACGCGTTGCTGAGCAACATCAACGTGTCGCCGAGCTGGTTGTTGAACGCGCGCGTCCGGCGCTTCTGGCGGAACTTCAGGAAGAAGCCGCTGAGCACGTACACGATGATCGGGCACGGGATGAAGGCGATCGGCGAGGAGAAGCGGAGCGCAACGAGCAGGCCGACAAGGATGCCGAGGCCCACCACCATGAGCAGCCACTCCGACGACTTCAGCTTGAGGTCGGCCTTCTGCAGGTCGTCCGCGAGCTTGCCGGTGTGCGACGTGCGCGAGAGGAGCGGGTTCAGGCCATTGGTGACCGCTTCGAGCGCGTCCCGCAGCGCGTTGCCGGTCTTCACGCGCTGCGGTGTGGTGACCGCAACGGTCTCGCCGCCGTACTGGTTCAGGCGGCGAGCCATCTCCCCAGCCTGGTTTTGACCCCGGCTGAGGAGGAAGGCGAAGATCGAGAGGACTGCCGACGCGGCCAAGGCCGCTGCGACGACGGCGGCTGGCGTCATGACTTATCAGCCGCCGAAGAGACTGTCCAGCATGCTGGGCGTCACGGTGGTCTGCGACACGGTCGGGAGCGCGGGCGAACCGGACGATTCGTAGTTCGGCTTGTAGCTCGAGCCGTCAGGAGCAAGCTTGCCCCACTCGGACTCCGGGCGCAGCACGTACTTGACAACGATCTCGTGGTCGCCGTCGCCGATCATGAGACCGGTGAGCAGCGCAGCCTGCGCACGCGGGACCTCGACGAGCAGCACGGACGGCGCGCCGGTGGTCGTGGTTCCGGAGGTACCCACGCGGAGCACGATGACGTCCTGGAAGCTGAACTTGATCGAGCCGTTCGCGATCGACGTCACGAGGATGTCGATGTGGTCGCCGGGCAGGATGTAGCCGGCGTCAGAGACGAGCTCACCGGTGAAGTTGTTCTGCTGCGCGGCGGTGTACGTCGGAGGCAGTGTTGCGGACGCGGGGATGGCGAGCGCGACGTATCCCTTGGTGATCTGCGTCTCGACGGAGAGCGCGGTCGATCCGCTGCCACTCGAGGTGACCGCAAGCGACGGAGTTGAGAAGAACGCGGGCACGAGCGGCGTGTTGTCGGCGAGCGCAACCGTGGTGGTCTTGCCGACGACGGCGACCGGATCGGTGTAAGCGTCACCCGGCTTTGCAGCAGCGGGAACCTGGGTCACGATGACCATCGCGGGAGTCAACGTGGTCCCCGCGGGGATGCTCGCGTCAGACACGACAACGCTGACTTGATTCGCTGGCGCATTCGAGCGGACCAGGAGCAGCACGGCCACCGCCGCCGCCGCCGCCAGCACGATGCCAAGAAGCAAGAAGACTCGGCTGTTCGGTTTATTCGCCTGGATGGCCACCTGTTCTCCTCGGTTGTCTCAATTTGTGTCGGTTTACGCCGTTACGGCTGCGCTCGCCCAGCACAGCGTTCTGTACCGGATGACGGCCGCAATCGAGTGTGGAGCGAATCTGCCCTGCGGTTCATCGCCTTTCGGTAACAAACGCATCGCACAGCGGACGAGCTTGCACACGCAACGTGTCACCGGAGATGGACATGCGCGCGCTATTCGTCGAAGCGACCGTTGGCCTGCGCGCGCATCAACATCGCGAGGATGTCGTCGCGGTACGGCGCGATCGTCACGATCTTCCGGTACAGCTTCAATGCGCCCTTGTCGTCATTGCGCAGACGGCGCAGTCGCGTGACGCGCTCGAGGTAGGAGACTGCAAGGTCGATGTCGTGATCGTCGATGCAAATGTCCGCGAGACGAAGCAGTGGCGTCTCGTGCACCGGGTCCGCGCGGGATGCGGCCAGGTAGCAGCTCAACGCGGCGTTGCCCTTGCCGAGTGCACGGCAGCGGTCGCCGGCGTCGAGTGCGAGCTCGGCGAGCGCGCGGCCCCCGACGTCGTTGGCAAGGCGCTGGAGCAGTGCCGCTGCCTCGTCGCAGCGCCGGCGCCGGAGCCGGTCATTGATCTCGAGGCGCGCCTCGACGACCTCGGGGTCCGTCTCGAATCGATCGTCCTCGGCAGACCGGTCGGACGCTGCGTCCTGTTGGTCGACCTCGTCATCACGAAGCCTCCATCCACGCGCCGCAGCGCCACTCGGTCCCTCCTGTGCGGCGGGTGCCGTCTGGGCATCCGCGACGGCCTCGGGTTGCGCCGGCTCGTCCTCGGCGACGGTCGCGACCAGCTCCTCGACGGCGGCTTCCACCGGAGTGGCCGGCGCCGGCGCCCGTTGCACGACTGCAAAGTCGGCGAGATCGCTGAGATGGAAGCCGTCGCGCGGCGCGACGAAGGACTCCTCGCCGTCCGGCTCGACCACGGCCTCTGGCGCGTCGGCGTCGGTCGCCACGGGTTCCTCTGTGGCCGCCGTGGCATGGCCGTTTGACTCCGCGACCGGCTCCGGCGAAGGGGATGCCTCCGCGTCGACGGTCGCGTGGCCGTTGGACTCGGGCGCGGGTTGCGTTGCCTTGGCGCCCGTGCGGCGGAAGAGGGTGAACGCGGGACGCGTCGCCTTGGGTTCGACCGGCGCCGGATCCTTCTCGGCGACAGGCTCCGCGGGCGCCGCCTCGGTCGCCGTGGCCGCTTCGGCCTCGACCTCGGCCGCCTCGGTCTCATAGAAGGAGTCGTCCGGGGTGAGCTGGGCGTCGAGCTCGGCGAGCCCCGCCTCCATGTCCTCCGGGCTCGGAGCGGCCTTCAGCTCCGGCTGCGGCTCGGCTTCGTGGTGCGGTTCGGGCTTGGGCTCGGGCCGGGCGACGGTCTGGAGCACATGGTTGGGGTCGGCCTTGGTCTTGGTGGCGCCGTTGCGGCCGAGCGCCGCGACCTCCTCCGCGCCGATCAGCGTGGTGTCGGCAGGCCCATGACCGTTGGTGTCCCGCCGGAGCGGAGGCTCGGGGAGCGCGTCGAGCGACAGCAGGTACTCATACACGGCGCGCTGGAGGCGCCTGGTCAGGAAGTACAGCTCCTCGGCGGGCAGCGAGTTGGCGGCCGCCGACGTGACGTCGGTGACGACCCTGAGCAGCGACTGCTCGTCCAGGCGTTCGTCGACGACGGCTGCGTCGAGGCCGTTCTCAAGAGATTCGGGAAGGTTCTCGAGGCCAGGCGCCAGGGCGGAGGCAGCATCGAGCCAGCCCTGGCGCAGGATCTCCACGTTTGTTGTGGTCATGGTCATGCGCTGCGGCCAATTGTGGTCGGCGCCGACGCCAGTCTCTGGCACCATGGCGCAACGAATCTGTGACCGCTCGTCATACAGGGGAGTCAGTTCCAGTGACAGCCATCGTCGTGGAGGGCCTGCGCAAGTCGTACGGCGCCGTCGAAGCCGTGCGCGGGATCTCCTTCACGGTGCAGGAGGGAGAGGTCTTCGGACTCCTCGGGCCCAACGGTGCAGGCAAGACCACGACCATCGAGATTCTCGAGGGCTACAGGACTCGCGACGCCGGTCACGTCACGGTCCTCGGGATCGATCCGCACGGCGGTGGGAGGAAGCTCCGGGAGCGTGTGGGTCTCGTGCTCCAGGAGGCGGCCGTCCCTCCGATGCTCTCGGTCACCGAGCTCGTCGAGCTCTATCGCGGCTACTATCCGTCACCCCGTCCGGCCGCCGAGATCATCGAACTGGTCGGGCTGACCGAGAAAGCGGGGGAGCGGGTCCGCAAGCTGTCCGGTGGCCAGCAGCGCCGTCTCGACGTCGCACTCGGCCTGGTCGGCGACCCGGAGCTCATCTTCCTCGACGAGCCGACCACGGGCTTCGACCCGTCCGCTCGGCGAGCTGCCTGGGAGGTCGTGCGCAACATGCGGACCCTCGGCAAGACGATCGTGCTGACGACGCACTACATGGATGAGGCGCAGTATCTCGCCGATCGCATCTGCGTCATCGCAGCCGGTCAGGTGGTCGCCCAGGGCAGACCGGAGACGCTCCGCGCCGGCACCGACCAGCTGACCCACATCCGCTTCGAGCTGCCGAGCGGCGTCGACGTTGCGGCACTGCCGCTCCAGGTGCGCCTGACGGAGGGCACGGCGATCATCGAGACGAAGACTCCGACGCGGACTCTCAACGATCTGACCACGTGGGCGGTTGCACACGGACTCGAGCTCGAGAACCTCGAGGTCGCCCGACCGTCACTCGAAGACGTGTACCTGGAGTTGACCAAGAATGAGTAGCAGCGGCATCGCGGCACGCCAGGTCGTCTTCGAGCAGAAATCGTTCTGGCGCAACCCCGCAAGCGCGTTCTTCGCGTTCCTGTTCCCGATCATCTTCCTGGTGGTGTTCGCCACGCTGTTCAAGGGTCAGCACGTCCAGATCGCCACGGTCAGCACGACGTATGACAACTACTACATCCCGGCGCTGGTGGCGTTCGGAGTGATGGGTGCGTGCTTCACGAACATCTCGATCGGACTGTCACTGCGACGGGACAACGGCATCCTGAAGCGGCTGCGCGGCACCCCGCTTCCACCGTGGGCGTTCATCACTGGCGTCGTCGGCTCGTCGATCATCGTCAGCATCGTTCTCGCGCTGCTGACCACCGGATTCGGCATCGTCGTCTACGGCATCGACGTGCCCCTGCACATCGGCGCGGCTGCGGCGACGATCGGCGTCGGCGCATTGTCGTTCTGCGCACTCGGCATGGCGATGACGATCGCGATTCCCAATGCGGAAGCGGCGCCGGCGATCGTCAACGGGGTGTTCCTGCCGATCGTGTTCATCTCCGGAACGTTCTTCCCCGTTCCCTCGTCATCGATCCTCGCGCAGATCGCCGAGTGGTTCCCGGTGCGTCACTTCATCGATGGGATGTTCACCGCGTTCGACCCCGGGCATCAGTCGAGCACCGGTTTCAACGGCACCGATCTGCTGATCATGGCCGCGTGGGGCGCCGGCGCGGTGATCCTCGCCGCGTTGCGCTTTCGCTGGGAGCCGCGCAAGAGCTGAGCGGCGTCAGCCGGATCCGGGCTCGTTCTGGGTCTGCACGCCGGCCAGCACCAGGGCGTCATCGAGACGCGTCCCGCCGTACCGGCCGCGGGCGACGATGATGTTGAGCAGGTTGCCGACCCGCCATTCGACGGTGATCTCGACCGCCGAGATTCCGCCCGGCGTCGGCTTGACGACGCTGATGGAATGGGCCTCGTCGCCGAGCGGTCCGGTTGACGCGGCGACCGCGCCGGGCACGGCACCGAGCTGACCGACGCCGGTGTTGAACGCGCTCGTTGCGCCGGCGACGGTCGCGAAACGCGCGATCGTGGCGACGATGTCGAGCGGTCCGTTGGAGGTGGAGAAGTCGACTGCGCGCTGGTACTCGACGCTCGCTGCCGCCTGCAGGCCGTCCTTGGTCAATGCCGCTCCGATGGTCGCGTCACCGCCTGCGAGCGTTGCGGCGTCGACGTGTTTCGCTGCGCTGAACACGCTGAAGTCGGACACGGTCAGCTGGTCGATCGTGATCAGGTAGTGGAGAGGATCGCCGGTGGCAAGGCCCGAGTCGGCGTTGCCGCACCCGGAGATCGCGACAACGAGCGCAAGCACGGCAAGCCCCCACCCGCCGACGGGGCGCACCGCGGGCTACTCGTGTCGCAGCGCGCTGAGCACTGAGGTTCGCACGGCTCTGCGAGCTGGACCGATGGTGGCGACAACGGCGCCGAGGACCACGACCGTGATAAGGACGACCACGGTCTCGATCGGGAACACGAACCCGGGGATGAAGGCGGGGGTGGTGCTGGCGCGCAGCATCGGCAGCGCCATGATGCAGCCGGCGCCGACGCCGATCAGCGTGGCCGTTGCGGCCAGAAGACCCGAACTCGGTGAGGACCCGACGCATCGCCTGCCGGCTGCCGAGTCCGACCGCGCGGAGCAGGGCGAGCTCACGCGTTCCCTGCCGCACGTTCACGAGCAGGGTGTTCACCACGGCGAGCATCGCGATGACGACGGCGATGACCGCGACTGCGAGCACCAAACCGATCGAGTGCCCGACGGCGTCGCGCGCGTCGGCGGCGATGACGGCGACGGGCACCGCCTGCATCCCGTAGGTGGCGGCAGTCGCCACGACCGTCGAGTCGGATCCCTGCGTGGTCACCACCAGATCGTCAAACCCGTCCGCCGCGAGTCCGAAGTACGTGCGGGCCAGGTCATCCGCCATCACGAGGCTCTCGCTGCCGTCGCCGGCAGGGAAGGAGTGGCTCACGACGCCGACGATCGTGAAGTACACGATGCCCTTCTGGGTCTCCACCGGCACCTGGGAGCCGACGGTCCACCCGGTCGCGGCGGCGAGCCCGGCGGGCTCGATGAAGCTCGGCCCGTCCTCCAGCTCGGCGAGCGCTGTCGCGCGGCTGGGTGTGACGAAGTCAAAGCCGCCCAGCGACGCGTATGCCGCGGGGTCGATGGCCGCGACGCCCTCGGAGGCTCCGGCGACGGTTTCCGAGAGGAGGCGAAGGGGTGTGGCCCGGGCAACACCTGGGCTGCTCTGGATCGCCGAGGCCACCTGGTCCTCCTGGGTCACCGGGCTGGTGATCAACACGTTGCCCGCGAACAGGTGCGAGATCCAGCTGTCGCTCGCCGTCAGGGCCCCCGCGCTCAGGGCGCTGACACCGACAGCGGTGGCGACGCTCACGGCCAGCCCCGCCGCGGTCATCGCCGTCCGGTTCCTGGCGCGCGCGAGGTGAGCCGCCCCCGGCTCCGCGCCGGCGACGAAGGGGGACAGGGCCTTCGCCATCAGGCCGATGATGAGCGGCGCGACCACCGGGAGGGCCATGACCACCCCGAGCAGGAACGACACCACGCCGAGCGCCACGACGCCGCTGTCGGTGCTGATGAAGCAGAACGCGGCGATGATCAACAGCGCCGGGGCGGCGACCATCACGAGTGGCCCCGACCGCTGGTGGTCACTGATCGGATGGGGTCGCAACGCGTCGAGGATGGGCAGTCGCGCCGCGGCGAAGAGCGGCAGGAGACCCCCGGCCAGCGCAGCGCCGAGCCCCGCGACGACTGCCGCGAGCACCTGGAGAGCGCTCGGCATCAGCGACGGCGCGGCAAGGTCTCCCGGGGCGATGCTCGCCTGGAAGATCGCGCCGAGCGCGAAGCCCCCGAGAATCCCGATGGGGACGCCGGCGAGGGCCACCACTCCCACCTCGGCCGCGAAGAGCCGGAAGACCTGACGCGACGACGCACCGGCGGCGCGCAGCAGACCGATCTCGCGGCGGCGCTCGAACGCCGCGAGGGCGGCGCTGTTGGCGGTCACGCCCGCGCCGACGATGAGGCTCAGGACCGTGACGAGCAGGAGGAGGGGCTCGAGGTCCTGCAACGGAGAGCTCGAGCCGGCGCGCGGGTCGTACGTGGTGACGCTCGCACCGAGCTTCGCATGGACCTCGCTGGACACCTCAGCGACCGTCGCGCCCGGGCCGAAGCGAAGCGCCGCCAGCGGGGTGCGGAGCCCCAGCGAGAACGTGCCGGTCATCGCCGCGTCGTCGATGAACACGGCGTTGCGGGTGAAGGACGGACCACCGCTCGTCCCCGCCGTGAATCCGACGACCGTGAAGACGTCGGGACCGGTGGCGGTGATCATCTGGATCTTCTGGCCGATCTGGATCGCGGCGGCCCCACCGGTCAGCGACGAGCTGAGCCCCTGGTCGATCGCGACCTCGGTGGTGTTGCCCGGAAGGGGGAGCCTTCCTTCGACCACTGCGACGCTCCGCAGGGCCGCGGTCGAGTCCTGGAGGCCGACCAGCGTGACCGCATCACCCTCGAGGGTGCCGCCGGCAGGACCGGCCGCGACCTGCTTCTCGTGCAACGGGATCGCCTGGACCACGCCGGGGAGCTCCGCGAGGGTGGTGACGTCCGCAGGGGTCAGGCCCGACCCGGCATCGACTCGGACGTCGAGGGAGGAGGCGCCTGCCAGCTGCGCCTGCGCCTCCTGCGCCTGGACGGTGAGCCCCTGGATCGCGATCTGCACGGCGAGCACCACCGCGATGCCGATCGCGACCGCCGTGGCGGTGAGCGCGTTGCGGAGCGGCCGCGCGCGGACGGCCCGGACCGCCAGCAGCCAGATCCCGCTCACAGGTCGAGCTTGGCCAGCCTGGCGACGAGCACTCCCGGATCGGGGATGGCATCCGGCGCCCGGCCGTCGTGGCTCAGGGTGACGTCGTCGATCACCGCACCGTCGCGCATGATGAGGACGCGGTCGGCGTACGCGGCGACGCGTGCGTCGTGGGTCACGAGCACGGCGGTCTGGTGCTCCTGACGGCAGAGGCGGGTGAGCAGCGCCATCACCTCGTGGCCGCTCGTCCAGTCGAGGTTGCCGGTGGGCTCGTCGGCGAGCAGGAGCGAGGGTGAGGCCGCGAGGGCGCGCGCCAGCGCCACGCGCTGCTGCTCTCCTCCGGAGATCTCCTCGGGGCCGTGCCCCTGAAGACCATGGAGGTTCAGCTGCGCCATGAGGGCGTCGACGCGATCGCGGATCGCCTGCCGGGAAAGCTTCTGCCCGTGCCTCGCCGGCGCCTCGTTGCGGAGGCGAAGCGGCAGGGCTACGTTCTCCGCGGCGGTGAGCGTGGGCAGGAGGTTGAAGAACTGAAAGACAACGCCGATGTGATCGCGGCGGAACGCCGAGCGCTGCTCGTCGGCGAGCGCGTAGACGTCGATCCCCTGGATCTCGACCGTCCCCTGGTCCGGTGGCTCGAGGCCGCCGAGGATGTGCAGGAGCGTGCTCTTCCCGCAGCCGCTCGGTCCCATGATCGCAACGAAGTCCCCCGAGCCGACGGTCAGGGAGACATCCCGGATGGCCTCACGCGGCGGCCGGCTCACCCGGTAGACCTTGTGGAGACCCGAGGCGACGACGATGCGGCCGTCGGGAGCGTCGGTGGACGGCGCGACGGTGCTGAGCTGAGTCAGGGTTGGGGCCCTCTTAGAGAGTCAGGAATGCTTCGAGAACGGATTCGATGCTGTTGGGCAGGAGGCCCTCGTACTCGGCGACGGGAGGAACCGCGAGGTTCTCCGGCAGGCTGCCGGCCGGGAACGCGAAGGGTGTGGGGGTTGGGACGGCGGTGGCAACTGGAGTTGGCGCGGTCGTTGCCGCAGGCACGCCCGGCGTTGCGGGATGCGGCGAGTTCTGCCCGCCGCCCGACGGCCCGGGTTTCGGCGTCCTCTTTGGGGGAGGCGACGAGGAACCCACCTGGGCGAACTCCTCGCTGAACATCCAGACGCCTGTCTGGCCGGGGGAGACGCCCGTCCAGACGACCCCTGGGGCGCTCTCGTCGGACCCGACGCCCATCTCCGTGTAGCGGGAGTCGAGGATGTTGGAGCGGTGGTCGGGGCTGCCCATGAACGCGCCGTTGATGTAGCTCGCGGCAGCGCCGGTGCTCAGGTTGCCGCTCACCCAGCCGATGTTCTCACCGGCCGACTGGTAGTGGATGCCGAACGCCTGCATCATCGAGAACACGTACTGCCCGCAGCCCAGGATCGGGTGCGCGAAGTAATCGCGGTGGATCATGTCGTAGGAACGGCCGTCGACGGTGATCCCGTTGCAGTCGTATCGCGCGTTCTCGCCGATCGCCTCGAGCGTGCCGCTGAAGGTGAGCGCGTGCACCCCGTTGCTCGTCCGGTCGCTGTTCGTGAACGAGAAGAGCGACGAGTTGGCACTGGAGTTTGCGTCGGCCACCCTGGTCGTGCCGGCCAGGTGGAGGGCGGCAAGCGCGCACGCGGCGAGCACCCCGGCGCTCGTGAGCGACGGGCGTAACGCGTGACGGAGGCGCATGCCCTGGCGTGGCGCTATCGCGACCGCCGGCTCTGCGCGCACCGCGTCCGCGGTTCGCCGCAGCTCATCCCACGCCGACGGCTCCGGCCGACACTCCATACGGATATTCCTCAACTGAATAGGACCGACCCTTTCCGGCCGGCCCCTATCTAATCCCCTCAGAGCCCCTGGGACTCTGCTTCGACAGGATCGTTGCACCGCTGACCCTGCATCCCGGGGATGCTTGATTCCAGCCTCCGGGCAGGTATCCGAACGCGATCACATGAGGTGGTTTGAGCCCACATGTCGTTGCTCGACCGAGTTCAGCGCAAGGCAGAGGGAGGTCCCGCGCCCTCCACCCCAGCCGCTCCGGCGGGCCCGGCCCCGTCGCCCGAGCGTACCCCGGACGTCGAGAACGATCGGTACCGTCCAGCTGGCTGGCAGCAACGCCAGGGCCCCGGGCCGGCGTCCCCGCCACAGCAGCAGCAGCCCGCCCCCGCGCCGGCACCTGCACCCGCACCAGCACCGGTGCGGCCCGCGGCGCCGGCTCCACGGCCGTTCGAGGCTGAGCGGCCCGCCGCCGCGGAACCGCAGCGTGCACCCTCGCTCCTGAACCGCTCGAGCGGCGCGAGCGGTCTCAGCCGTCCGGGGCTCAGCAAGATGGGCGGGCACACCAACACGCATGTCGCGCTCCGCGCCAAGGTGCATCAGCGTCTCGTCGAGGAGCTGGCGCAGGGCACCGACTCGGTGCCGCCGGAGACCGTTCGACAGCGCATCGCGGAGCTGCTCAACGATGTGATCACCGAGCAGAACATCACGATGAGCAGGCCGGACCGGTTGCGTCTCGTCGAGATCCTCACCAACGATGTGCTCGGACTCGGCCCGCTCGAGGAGCTGCTCGCGAGCGAGGACATCACCGAAATCATGATCAACAGCTACAAGCAGATCTATGTTGAGCAGCATGGCAAGTTGACCCTGAGCCCGGTGACATTCGAGAGCGATCAGCAGCTGATGCAGGTGATCGACCGGATCGTCAGCAGCATCGGCCGACGTGTCGACGAGTTGTCGCCGATGGTCGATGCACGGCTCAAGGACGGATCCCGTGTCAACGTGATCATCCCTCCGCTCGCGCTGCGCGGGCCGACCATGACCATTCGGAAGTTCGCCAAGGAAGCGCTGACCATCGAGGATCTCGTCAAGTACGGGTCGATCACCGAGGACATGGTCAGGTTCCTGCGCGCGTGCGTGCGCGGCAAGCTCAACGTGGTGGTGAGTGGTGGCACCGGCTCCGGGAAGACGACGACGCTCAACATCCTCAGCAGCTTCATCCCCGAGGATGAGCGCATCGTCACGATCGAGGACGCCGCCGAGCTCCAGCTCCGCCAGGACCATGTCGTGACGCTCGAAACGCGACCGGCAAACGTCGAAGGTCGTGGCCGCGTGTCGATCCGAGACCTCGTGATCAACTCGCTGCGCATGCGGCCCGACCGCATCGTCGTCGGAGAGTGTCGTGGCGGTGAGGCGCTGGACATGCTCCAGGCGATGAACACCGGCCACGACGGGTCGCTGACGACGCTCCATGCGAACAACGCCCACGACTGCATCAGCCGTCTCGAAACGCTCGTCCTCATGGCCGGCGCGGAGCTGCCCTCGCGAGCGATTCGCGAGCAGATCGGCTCCGCGGTCAACGTCGTCGTGCAGCAGTCGCGTCTTCGCGACGGCACACGCAAGATCGTGAGCATCACCGAGGTGCTCGGCTGCACGAACAACGAGGTGCAGCTCCAGGACATCTTCACGTACAAGCAGGTGGGCGTCGACGAGGAAGGGAAGGTCGTCGGCTCGTACATGCCGACCGGCGTGCTGCCCACGTTCCTCGAGCATCTGACGACCTCCGGTGAGGAGATCTCCGAGGACATCTTCCAGCCCATCCACGTGATGGACGGGGTCGGCTCCGCGTAGTCGCGGCTCCGGTGCGGGGATGCCCTCCCTGGAATACGCGGCCGTTCTCTGCCTGGTCGCATACCACCGCGCGCGCCACGAACCATCTCGAGAAGAGCGGTAGTCCGATCGGCGCGCGCGCAGGCGCGCATCGTCACTGACGCCGGCCGCGGAAAGGGCTTCGCGACTCCGCTGAGTTGGCCGTTCTACTCGGCGGCGACGCCTCCCGTGCAGGGCTTCTTCGCGCACAAGCAGGCGGGAGTTGTCGTCGTCGGCGATGGTCCCAGCTACGCGGGAGGTTGTTATTGCCGAAGATGGCAATAAGTCGACACGGACACACATTGTCCGTGTTGAGTCCAGGCATTGGCGAACACATGTTTGCTATACTTCCGTGAATGGAAGCGTTCGCAATTCCCGATGCCCGAGACCGTCTCACGAGCGCGGTTGATGCTCTCGTCGCCGAGCCCATCGAGGGGTTTTCGACGCACGCACTGGGCGCGGACGTGATCGACATCCGGCTGCTGATCGACCGGCTCGAGGCTGAGTGCCTGCGTCGCCTGGGACGTTTCGACCGCGCCCACGGTGCGCTCGCCGATGGAGGCGTGAGCACGACCTCCTGGGTGCGCCATCACTGCGCCATGACCGGGAAGGCGGCTGCCGAACGCGTGCATCTGGCGCGGACCCTGAGCGAACTGCCGGCCACGCTCGACAGCGCTCGTGCCGGCCGTGCCTCGTTGAGCAACGTGACCCAGATTGCCTCCCTCGCCAAGGAGGTCGGGGTGGCGGAGATCGCTCCACTGGAGATGATCCTGGTGGGAGCGGCGGAGACCCTCGAGGCCGGGCCGATGCGCACCGTCATCCAGGCAACCCGGCTCCGGGTCGATCCCGACGGGGTCCTTGCCGCTGACAACCGTGCCCACGAGCGCCGCTGGTTCAACCTCGATCAGTCGTACGGCGGTGAGTGGTTCTCCCAGGGGCAGTTCGACACCGAAAGCGGCGCCCTGGTCAAGACCTGGCTCGATGCGATCACCGAGATGCCCCGTCCTGGGGACACGCGCAGTGCGTCGCAGCGTCGTGCGGATGCGCTGGTCGACCATGCTGCCTCGCAGTTGCGCTCTGCTGCGCTTCCCGAGATGCACGGGCAGCGGCCGCATCTCACCGTCACGGTGAGTGCTCCAGCGCTGCGCAATGATGCGGATGCGGAGGCCGCGACGCTCCAGGGTGCGGGGCCGATCCATCCTGAGACCGCACGCCGTATCGCCTGCGACGCAGTCAAGACCGAGGTGACCGTGCCGCTGTCTTCGGATAGTGCGGATGGTACCGATGCGTGGCTCTCGGCAGTCACGACGCCGGTGGTGCCGCTCTCGGTGGGTCGCGCCGCGCGCACCATCCCGGTGCACATCCGCACTGCGCTGGTGGTGCGCGACCTCTTTACAGAATATGCGCAGTTCTGACACAATAGTGCACAGGTCCTCAGGGGTGGATCGGACCTGATCGTGATCGGAAAAAAGGCAGTCCCTCCGGGCAAGCTGGACGGTGTTCAACGCCACCAGCACCAAGAGGGACCGCCGTGGAGTTTGAGGAACTCTGGATGGAACTGCATGTCCTGCACCAACACGGATGGAGCGTCAGTGCGCTCGCCCGCCACTTCAAGCTGAACCGGCGCACGGTGCGCAGGGAGCTCGACGCCGAGCGCCCGTCTCGGTACCCGCAGCGCGCCCCGCGCCACCCGCTCAACGAAGCGCAGCTGGCCCACATCGAATGCCGGCTGCTGGTCTGTCCGGTGCTGCGCAGCACCGACCTGCACCACGAGCTGCGCACCGAATACGGCTATGCGGGCAGCTATTGGACCTTCCTGCGTCAGGTCCGTCCGCTCCGGCCCGCCCTGCCACATGACCCCGAGGTGCGCTTCGAGACGTTGCCCGGTGTGCAGACCCAGGCGGACTGGAAGCACATCGGGAGCTGGCCGCTCGGCGAGGAGCTGGTCGAGCTCCACGCCATGGTGGCGATCCTCGGGCACAGCCGCATGCCCGCGATCCGGATCGCTGCCAGCTGCACGCGGGAGGTGAGCTTCGAGCGCCTGGTGCGCTGCCTCGACGACCTCGGTGGGGTCACGCGGGAGCTGCTCACCGACCGCGATACGGTGTTCTGCAACCACGCCGCCGACGGCCCACTGTTCGTCCCCGAGTGGATCGACCTCTGCGCACTGCTGGGCACGGTGCCCCGTGCGTGCCGGCCATACCGCGCCAAAACCAAAGGCAAGGTCGAACGCGAGAACCGTGAGGTCGAGCAGAGCTTTCGCTGCTGGCTCACCGGCCAGGTGCTGCCGCCTCGGCCGAGCATCGCCGACTACGACGCCTTCGCGCTGCGCTGGATCCGGGAGCGCATCCTGCCGCGCCGCCACCGCACCACCCAGCGGATCATCGGCGAGGCCTGGGCCGAGGAACGCCGTCTGCTCAGCGCCGTGCCCCGCCATCTGCTCGAACGCTTTGCCGGCGACGACGCTGCGCGCCCCGTTCTGCACGTGGTCGATGCCGCGCAACGTCAGCTCGGCGAGCAGGTTGAGGTGCGTCCGCTCAGCGCCTACGAGGTGGCGTTGTGAGCCCGCGTGCCAGCAGCTCGGACCCCAGCGCGTATCAGCGCCTGCGCGAACATCTTGCGTACCTCGAAATGAGCGCCGCCGCAGAGCATCTTGCCGACGAGCTCGACCGCGGCACGCGCGAGCAGGCCTCGGCGACGCAGGTGTTGGAACGCCTCATGGCGATCGAAGCGGATGCAACCCGGGCACGTCGGCTGCGCGGACGGCTGCGCTTTGCGCGCTACCCGATTCACAAGACGCTCGCCGAGTTTGACCTCGACTTCCAGCCCTCGCTCGACCGCACGGTGCTCGCCGAACTCTCCACGCTGCGCTTCGTCGAGGAGCGCCGCAACGTCATCCTGCTCGGGCCACCCGGTGTGGGCAAATCGCATCTCGCCATTGCACTCGGCATCGCCGCCACCGAGGCCGGCTATCGCACCTACTTCACATCCGCCGCCGACCTGGTGGCCAACCTCCAGTCGGCGCACCTCGAGGGCACGGCCAGCTACAAGATGCGCACCTACACCGGTCCGTCAGTGCTGGTGGTCGACGAACTCGGCTACCTGCCCCTCGATCAGGCGTCGGCGAACTGGATCTTTCAGATGGTCAGCCGGCGCTACGAGAAGGCCTCGATCGTGCTCACCAGTAACCGCGGCTTCGGTGACTGGAATCAACGGGGCTGCCGTTTCCCGGGATGCGACCGGCCGATTGAATGGACCGACGGCCACCACATCATCCACTGGGCAGATGGCGGTCCCACCGAGCTCGACAACCTCGTCCATCCTTAGTACATCCCCTGGCGGAGCCCACCGAGTGAGATCAGCCACGGCTGAGGAACGGGCTCGTCACCTGACGCCCCGACGGCGTACCTGAACCGAGCCATGCCACCCCGCGCTCAACGATGCCACCCCTGAGTTCTCCCGGATTCCCGAGGCGGTTCTTAGCGCGAGGGGAGGCTATGCGGTTGCCGAGGCCAGCAGCACCACGTTCGAGAAGCTAAGCGGGTTCGAGCCACCCCCCACATTGGCTGCAGCGTGCGTGATCGCGTCCCAAGCCTCTTCCTGGGCCTCGCCCGCGTACTGCTCGATCATCGCCCGAATCGGCGCGGAGATCGCCCTGATGTAGGCGGTGAAGTGCTCCGGGGAGTTGAACTCGAAGGTGACCTCGTCCTGCTCCACGGCGACCTTCGAGAACCCACCTCCTTCGAGCAACGCACCGATGGCAGCGGGGGTGGGCCGGGAGAGAGGCCCAGGCGTTCCGGCTGGGGACGTAGGCACGCCCAGCCGCTCCATCGTGGTCCTCAAAGGAATCGAGAGAAAGGGGACCCGAGCGGGCTCGCCCCAGGAGCTGATCGCCAACCGTGCGCCCGGCTTGAGGAAGCCTCGGATGTGCCGCGCGGCGGCCTCCGCGTCAGGCTCGAAGATGATTCCCCAGCGCGAGACGGCAGCGTCGAAGCTCGCGTCGGGAAAATCGAGGCTGTAGGCGTCGGACTCCAAGAACTCGATGTTGCGCAACCCGGCCTTGGCCGCGCGTACACGCCCAAACGCGAGCATCTCGGCGGAGATGTCCGTGGCCACAACGCGGCCACCCGGGCCCGCCCTACGCGCTGCGGTGAGGGCCGGTTCGCCGTAGCCGGCGGCGACGTCCAGCACCCGGCTTCCCGACTGCACATCAGCGAGCTCTACGAGCCGTTCGCTGATGTGCCTGTCGGCGTTGTCATTGAACTCGCTCCACTCCATCCATCCGACCGCAGCCGAGTCCCAGTGCTTGTGCTGCGCCTCGCGGAAGTCGATCGGGTTGATCGCCCTGGGTTCCATGCTCGCTCCTTCCTACGACCTCATTGCGGCAAGCGACGACGCCAACGACGACAACGCGCGAGTACTCGCTCGGTGTGGCGCTGTCGATGCGACTGATTTCTCGTAGTGCCCGTATCGGCAGTCCCTCGGGCTGTTAAACGAATCGTCCCCGGCCCTTATCAACATCACCTTGTTCCGTAGAGCCAGTGTCTGAGCAGCCCACTCAATCGCGGCATGATCACGAACGTCAACAGGGGAACGAGAGCGAGGGGGAATAACGCGGCGCGCCAAACGATGGACCAGCTTTGCACCGAGGGCACCACGAGCCAGGTGAACAGGATGCTGAGCGGATACACCGCACCGAAGGTCACGAGAGCCATTTTCCATTTTGGAGGAGGCAAGTTGGTCTGACCACGGAGGCTGAACCAGGTCTCCAAGCCCGTCTGTTGGTGGCCTTGTTGGGTTGCGATTCCTTTGAGGTTCGCCACCATTCCGGCCCGTTCATCCGAGCCCATCCACTGTTGCAGTAGCTCGGTGGTGGTGAACCGGAAGACCACGTGGTAGGCCCCACCGCGAGCCTCCGGACGCAACCACGCGGCGCCCATGTGACCCTCCTGGCGCGTTGCGAGGGTTGTCATGTCATGTGCCCAGTTCTCGAAGGCAGCCTCCCGGCCGGGGATCACATTCCACGTGATCACTTGGGTGGCACTCTCGGATTTAGGAAGAGGATCGACCATCACGAGAAGGGTAGCGAGACGACGGGGGCACCGTGAGGAGTCGACCGCTCAGAAACGCTCCTCGTACGGCGCTGAGTTACAGGGCCAGACGGCGAAATGTAGCGGCGCCGATGTCGTTTCCCGTAATCCGTAACTGCCGCTCGTATTGAGGTTCGTGACCCACTCAGGAGTCAACGGGATATGCGGCCATGACCGCGGAGCACGGACAGATGACACGGAACCTCGTGATGTTGGGCGGTACCTTTAGTCTGCTTATCCTCGCCGCCTGCGGGTCTGCAACCACCGGCACAATCGGCGGAACATCTCCAACCCCGACTGCCCCATCTTCCACAACGCCGCCACCGACGCCGACAACTGTAACCACGCCGACGCCACGGCCAAGCCGACGTCGACGCCCGCACCGTCCGCTCCGGCGACGGGCACGGCAATGGCCTTGCGCAGCGTCGGTGACCTGGGGCAGATCCTCGTCGGAGGCAACGGCAGAACCCTATATCTCTTCCTGGGTGACGCAGGCACGACGTCCACCTGTAAGGGGCGTGCGCGCAGAACTGGCCCCCTTTGACCACGATTGGTGCCCCACGAGCGACGAGCGGCGTCTTGCAGAGTCAGCTCGGCACGACCAAGCGCCAGAACGGGACGACCCAAGTTACCTATGACGGTCATCCGCTCTATTACTTCATCGCCGATTCGGCGCCGGGCGTGGCGAACGGCGAGGGGATCGACGCCTTCGGAGCTCGCTGGGAAGTCGTCAACGCGGCAGGCGCGGGTGTCGTCAAGTGACTTCCGGCAGTCGGTGAAGATCATCGCGAACATGGCGCCGGATGTCTGTTTTGTGAGAAAGGACGCTGGGGTGCAGTCACTTGTCGGCGAGCCAAGGTCGTCACCGGTGCTTGCCGTCTTTCGAATGTTCAGGGGGTAACGCCGAGAGGCGGTAGCTTCACTCGCCGATCGTAATTGGCCCTTCCGTCGCATGACGTCGCTGGTCGGCAGAACTCGCTGCGACGTGACTTCTGAGCAGGTGCGGTGACGGTCCTCATCGACAGTGGGATCAGCCAGCACGCTCCTCCTCGTCGTTCGGACGGTTTTCGATGTGACAATCGGCTCTCCTCCCGTTCTGCCAAACGGGACCTTCGGCTCTTGTGCATCGGCGCTCGTTCGGAAACGATGGATGCCAGACGGAACGGGCGTACAAGCCCACTACACCTCCCGCCCCGCCCTGGAGGACGATGATACTCGCCATGGTTAGCACTGCAATGACGCGCGAGGTGCGGATCCCGGTCACCATCCGAAGTCAGGACATCGATGCCGCCGCCGCGGTGGTCGGCTTCTCGCTCAACGACGACGAAGTGAGCGCGATTCTCGATCATATTGATCGTGAACTCAGCGACTTGGCGGGTCGTGCAACGAGAATTGCCGTCGATTCACGCCTCACGGACTTGGTGAGGATGGTCCGGACCGCCCACATCTACTAATACCGCCTCCATTCTCGACCGAAAACGGCCAACGGCCCACTCCTGCGAAATTCTGCATGCTCCACGGAACCTTGCTGCTATGTCCGCGATGTCACTCGACCCGACTCGTTCCGCTCACATATCAGAAGTCCAGCGTCGGGATACGTGATCTACCTGCAGCCCGCCCGAGCTCGAAGTGTGCTACGTGCGGTTACTGCCTCCGTGCTCGAGACGTTCTCGTTCGGATGAAGCCCAATTCCGAAGCCGACTGGCTGCGCTGAAGGCGCTGCAGGCGCTCCGCGACAAGGGAGGCATCTAGACCCGGCAGAGGGTATTGATCAACCTCGTCCGTCGTTAATACAACCCCTCCGTAATCCCACCGGACACCACCCCACGCTCACGACGAAGCCTCGCGTGCATCCGCGGCACTCCGCCGGCCATACGATGCTGACGTCTCAGCCCGCTGCATCATGGTGCAGTGGCCCAAGCTTAGCCTGAATGAACGAGGTTCATGCTCGGGTTGCGATGCCAGATCTCGACGTGTGGGAGCCGTCGGTCACGGCCCGTGGCTCAGAGCACGAATCACGCGCCAGTCACTCCCCGTGTACTGCTCGATGATTGTTCCCTGGTTGCCCTCCCCCCCACCAAAGCCCACCGCCCAGCAGTCCGAGACACTCACGCAGGACACCCCAGTTAAGACGGCCCCGGTTTCGCCCGCAATCTGGTTTGGAGTGTGATCGGCTGTCAAGCTGATCCCGTTGTAGTGCTCGATCATCGGCGGACCTTGGGCGATCGCTGGTTGCTGGGTCTGACCAACCGCCCAGCAGTCCTCGACGCTTGGACAGCTCACCCCGATCGCGACCCCCCCGCTGGATTGGGCGCCGATGACCCACGTGCTTCCGGTGAAGTGTTCGAGCAGCGCCGGCTCGCCGATGCCGGACGAGCCAACCGCCCAACACTGTTGGCCAACACAGGCGATCGCATTCAGCGCGACGAAGGGGGCTGCGCTGGGGTTCCGCGCGTCGACGATGATCCAGCGGCTTCCCGTGTACTGCTCGATCAATGGGCGGGTGATGCTGACATTGCCTGAGTAGCCGACCGCCCAACACTCCCCATTACTCATGCAGGCCACCCCATTCAAGACAGCAAACGGGTCCGGGCTCGGGTTGGAGATGCCGACGATCACCCAGCGGCCCCCCGTGTAGCGCTCGACCAGTGGGCTGGTGGCGCTGGCGTTTCCGGAGTCGCCAACCGCCCAACATTCCCCAGCGCTCATGCAGGCCACTGCATTCAGCACGACGTTCGGACCGAGGCGAGGGTCGGGGGCGGAGGCGATCGTCCAGCTGCTCCCGGTGTAGCGCTCGATCAGCGGTGCATCACCGGGCTGCCCCGCCGGGCCAGAACTCCCAACCGCCCAACAATCGTCAGCGCTCACGCAGGTCACCCCGTTCAACGCAGCAGTGGACCCTGCCGGGTAAGGAGCGGTGACGAAGGCCCAGCCACTCCCGGCGTAATGGACCATCAGTGTTGATGATCCGTTGGAACCATCTGCCCAACAATCTCGTGCACTCACGCAGGTCACGCCGGACAGAAGGCCGATCTCCGGCAACGTCAGGGATGGTGACGCTGAAGACCCGGTGATCGAGGATGGTGACGCTGTGAACCCGGTGATCGAGGATGGTGACGCTGAAGACCTGGTGATCGAGGACGCGGACGTTGAATGCTGCCCGGCGCGCCCGATCTGCCCAGTGGCAAGCCATGACGCAACGCCAACGATCACGACGACAACCGCGAGGCGCAGCATCGCCCTCCGCCGGGTGTGAGGGCCAGATGTTCCCAGGCGTTCCATCATGGGGCGCTACCCCAGACCCGGCCGCGTGTGGATCTGTCTGTGTGTGGCGTGGGATGCCAGGTCACCATGCGGTCGGAGCCGTCGGCGCGCATCATCATGAGCCCAACGAAGTCCCATCACTCGTGAATGATCGATACCGTCGAGGCGTCATCGCCCACCAGTTCCCCCTGGTGCTGCCGCTGGGATAGCCCTGACGGTTTGTCACGGCACTGGCTGCCAGGCCGGGCGGCCGAGGTAGTCGCTGATCTCGCTCGTGTCCTTTTCCGCAAACCCGTCGGCGTTCATCACCCAGAGCCCGGACTGGTTCGCGCCAGAACCAGCGCCACCAAATGTCGCGGCAACCATCCGCGTCCCATCGGGTGACCACACCAGGCCGCTGCAGCAGCCGTTCTGCCAAAAGATCGCGGTGCGATGCGAGCCGTCGGGATTCATGAGCCACACCTGGGCCTGGGGGACTCCGCCCGCCACTGGCGGGTCAAGGAGGACGTACGCGATCCGAGAGCCGTTTGGCGACCACGCCGGGAATAGGTATTGGGAGATGGTGAAGTTGCTGCTGTTCTGACCACTGGCGAGGAGCGTGGCAAGCCCAGTGCCATCGGCCCGGATGACATCGAGGTCGACCGATGTGTAGACCACCCCCTGGTTGGGGATGTTTCCAATACCGAAAAGAGTGAACGCAAGGCGCGTGCCGTCGGGGGACCACGTCGGTTGCGCCGCGTTCTGAGCAGCCGGGAAGTGGGTCAGCTGGGTCAGGTGGCTGCCGTCGGCGTCGATGAGATAGAGCTGCAGGCTTCCCCGCTGATCAGCCTGAGAGAAGGCCAGACGCGAACCGTCAGGTGACCAGCTGATGTAGTCGGAGATGTCGCACCCGCTACACCTCGTGAGGAGCCGGGTGTGCCCGGTCGTTGTGTCGAGGACCCAAATCGAAGTGGGGTTTGTCACGATGCCGTGGTCGAGCAGGGTACCCTCGAGGTACGCGATCTTCGTGCCATCCGGCGAGTACGCGGGATCGAGGACTGCGTCGCCCGCGGGGTCGGAGAAGATCACATGCTGCTCGCCGGTGGCGAGGTTCAACGCGACCAAGGTGCTCCCGAGCCCCGTCACGATCTGCCCGTTGTGGTGGAGCGGCGGCACCGCTGGCGCCGTGTGTCGGACGTCCAATCTCCACAGTAGGATTGGAGCGGCCAGAACCACGGCAACGACCGCAACGAGAGCGGCGGCGGCCAGGAAGTTCAGTCGTCTGGCGCGCCTCCCGGGGATCCTGACGGCGAGCGGTGGCGACGTAAAAGTCTCGAAGCGGTTGAGATAGGCGTCGAGCCGAGTTCTGAAGATTGTCATTCATCGCTGAGGTCCCTTCGCAACGACCGGAGCGCTCTCGCGAGGTGCTGCGACACGGATCCGGGGCTGCACCCCATGAGATCCGCGCATTCGACGAGCGTGTAGCCGTGGTGATAGTGCAGGCTGACGACGGCGCGCTGGCGCGCCGAAAGCCGTGTGTAGGCTCGGTCCATATCGGCAAATCGCCCCCCATCCTGCATATGGAAATCTGCCTCCGCACGAACTTGCTGGACGGATGGGTCGAAACTGAGCCACCGGACGAGCGAGCGTTTGCGCCGCACGCAGTGGTGCACGCAGATCTTTGCCAGCCACGCCCCTGAGCGCGCGGGATCCCGGAGTGAACTCCACCGCCGCCATCCGATCAATGCCGTCTCCTGGGTCGCGTCCTGAGCCTCTGCCGGGTCGCGTAGGATCGACATGGCGATCGCAAAAAGACGGTGCTCCTCGGCAGTGAAACACGCTTCGAAACTCGCGTCTCCCTCGTCTCTCAGCGCCCGCTGCTCGCCAGCCATTGCTGCCCGCATCATGATCCCGACCCACACCGGATATTCCCCACGTCGTCACGTCCGGCCATTGCGCCCATCGGCAATAAGGAAGGCTGAGCGGATCGACGGACGGATCTCTGGCCTGGGCGTCGGCCGCCGATGCGGGGCCAACGTCGGTCCACCGCCGCCCTGGCCGTCGATCATTGCGGGAACTGGAACGTGGTGATGATGGGCATCGCCTGGGCGACGAGTTCGCCAAAGCGTGACGGGCTGGAGTTGTCGTCGACGAAGATGGCCACGGTGTGGCCACCGCCGATCGCCAAGAGGATGAGGCGCTGCTGTTCGGTGCCGCCGATGCCCCAGTTCCAGCCGTCGGTCGCACCACCGGCGTCGACGAGGAGCCCTTGCGAGGGGAAGCTGTCACCGGGACACCGCTTCGTGCGGTTCGGCGCGAGGTGGAGGTCGAGCATGAAGCCCGGGTCGCCGCCGATCGTGATGGCCGTTGGCTTCGTAGCGATAACGCCGGGCCGGTTGGCGACCCAGGCGGCGAGGGCGGCCGGCGTCTGGCCGACGCCTGGCGCGAGCTGGTTGGCACAGCTCGCGTTGTCGGCTTGGGCCGCTGGCCGGGCGAAGATGTAGATCCCGTGGTAGGCCGAGCCATCGGTCACGCCGGCCGCGCCGGCATAGTCGGCCGCCGGCATGAGGTCGTAGTCGATTGGGAAGTCCTCGCTGTTGGCCCAGCCGGCCGGCACCGTGTATCGCAGTTGGCCATAGGCCCCGTCGGTGGGGACGGCGGCCGACGCGTCGCGTCCGTCGAAGAAGGTGGACGCGTGTGTCCCGGCCTGGAGCGTCCCGAGGCAGTCGTCGGCGGTGTTGCGACAATCCGAGCGGGTCCACGTACCGACGAAGGCCGCCGCGCGCGCGGCGCAGGCATCGTTGCTCGCGGTCAAGGTGAGGGTGCCCCCGCCCGGCGCGAGGGACCACGCGTACGTCCCTGCGGCGCCCGTGGCGCAGCCGTACATGGGCGAGCGCAGCGTGAGCGACAGCGTGCCCGGGCCGCTGGCTGCGGCGTCCGATGCCAGGACCACCGGCCCGAGGTCGATGTTCAGCGAGATCGCGCTGCCGGCGATCGATAGCACCGGGAGCACCGGGTCCGTCCCGATCTGGGCGACCACGCGTGGCGCGCCGATCCAGAGGTGCTGCAGCTCTGCGGCGGGCGCAACGGCTGAGGGTGTTGGGTTGACCGATGGGGTCGTGACCGATGGGGTCGCCGCGGCCGGTGACGTGGCGCTCGCGCCACAGGCCGCCAGCACGAGGCTTGCCACCAGTGGCGTGGCGATGCCTGGCCACGTGACCTGCGACCGTCGCCACCGGAACGGTAAATGGCGCCGATGTGGAAGCAGGCCCGTGTTGCATCGCGCCTGACGCGCTATGACGGTGTCGATATGCTCATGTCGACCTATCTGGTCTCGCTCCATCGCACCATCCCTTAAAGTGGAGCCGGTCTGGTTCGCGGAAGCTGCGTTCCGGGATAACGCGTCCGCTGCCTATGAAGAGGCGCACGCGGGCTATCTACATGACATCCCCCGCGCCCGCCGGTCAGTGCCAGTAGATGACGACCAACCTGGTCTCGCTGTGCCGGCGACACCACCGTGCGGTGCACGAGCAGGGCTGGCGCATCCACATGGCTGACGGCCTTCCCGTTGTGGAACCGCCTCCCTGACGACAACCGGCACGCTGTGACTGCGCTTGAGGGTCCGCTGCGCGCCCACGTGGCACCCGTCCCACCAGGTCAGGGAGTCGTCGAAACCCGCTGGTACGTATAGCTGTTGCCGTTGCCGTCGGACTCCGTCAGTGACGTTCCGGTGCACGTGTACGTGAGGATTTCGTAGTTCGCGAGCGGCAGATTCTTCGTCTCCCCGCCGTCGACCGAGATGGTCGCGTGCGCCTGCGACAGGTCGATGGGCTCGAGTGCCGCGGACCCACTCAGAAAGGTGATCGGCGAGCGCATCTCGCCCCGCATACGCACGACCACGCGATACCCCTTGGCGGTGCCCGTGAACGGCGTACCGGTCAGCTCTTCCACGAGCGACCCGTTGCTGAAGAGATGCTCCAACATGCCGGCTCCGCCCGTGACTGAGACGGCGATGACCGCGCCCTTCTGCGTCTGGAACGCGACCACGATCGTTCCGGTGGTGACGGTCCAGGTGCCGACGACGCACGCGTCACCGATCGGCGGTTCGGGGATCGGAGTTGCGGTCGGCGCCGGCGTCGGCGTCGACGCGATGCTCACCGGCGCCGCGGTCACCGTCGCCGTGGGTGTGGCGCCACTGCCGCACGCGGCGAGCAACGGCAGTGCGAGGCACGGCACGAGTGCGCTACGCCGTGGCACGAGCACTCGATCGCGCGCACCCTTCCGAGACATGCCCGGTCGGAGGTGGCTACGCGACTCCGCTGAGGTGGCCGTTCTTCTCGGTGGCGACACCGACCTGGCGGCGGTCCGGGAAGATCTGCGCGAGGCGCGGCGGCAACGGGATGCCCATGTCGAACAGCCTGTCGATGATGCGCGGCCGGATGCCCGTCGGCTCGAAGTCGCCGATGATCTTTCCGGTCGACGGATCCGCGCCGCGGGACTCGAACTTGAAGATCTCCTGCACGGTGATCATCTCGCCCTCCATGCCGATGACCTCGGTGATGGAGACGACCTTGCGCGATCCGTCCTTGAGACGGTTCAGCTGGATGATCAGGTTGATCGCGCCGGCGATCTGCTGGCGAATTGCCTTGAGGGGCAAGTCGAGTCCGGCCATGAGGACCAGTGTCTCGAGCCTCGACAGGGTCTCGCGTGGGCTGTTCGCATGGATCGTGGTGAGCGACCCGTCGTGGCCGGTGTTCATCGCCTGGAGCATGTCGAGGGCTTCACCGCCACGGCACTCTCCAACAACGATGCGGTCAGGCCGCATGCGCAGGGAGTTGATGACGAGCTCGCGGATCGCGATGCGTCCTTCGCCGTTGACGTCCGGGGGACGTGACTCAAGACGGCAGACGTGTTCCTGGTGCAGCTGGAGCTCGGCTGCGTCTTCGATGGTCACGATGCGCTCATCGATGGGAATGAATCCCGAGCAGACGTTGAGGAGCGTTGTCTTACCGGTGCCGGTTCCACCCGACACGAGGATGTTCGCGCGGGCGAGCACGCATGCCTGGATGAAGGCCGCGGCTTCCTGCGTCAGTGTGCCGAATCCGATCAGGTCGGAGACCTGGTATGGATCCTTGCTGAACTTACGAATGGTGAGGATGGGACCGTCGAGTGCGACCGGCGGAATTGCCGCGTTCACGCGGGATCCGTCAAGGAGGCGCGCATCCATGAGCGGCGTGCGGGAGTCGATGCGGCGGCCGACGGCGGCGCCGATCGTGTCGATCACCCGCATGAGGTGAGCCTCGTCGTCGAAACGGATGTCGGTGAGAAGGATCTTGCCCTTGCGCTCGACGTAGACCATCTCCGGTCCGTTGACCATGATCTCGGTGAGGCTGTCGTCATCGACCAGCGGGCGCAGTGGGCCGAGAGCCTCGAGATACCGGCTGTCGAGCTTGTGCGGGACGGCTGCCATGCTCACGTGAGGGTGCTCCTTGGAATTCGGTCAGATAGCGGTTCCGCGCCGATTGTGGCCGGTGGCGCTTGACGATCTGACGGGAGCAACCGGTTCGATACAGCTTCGATTCCGCGAGCGTTCGAGACATCCACGAGTTGTTAACTCCGACAGGTACGATCAGGTGGCTGTGATGAGTACCGTGACCGTGGCCGGCAATGGGGTGGCCCAGGTTCCGGACGACGAGTGGTTCGGAGAGGGGAGCGCCTTCGATTCGGGCGAAGACCTCGCCGCGGCACTGTTCGCCCTCGCGGGCGTCGCGCACACCGAGATCGCGCCCGAGGTGGCGGAGGTCAGCTGGCCGATCATCGCGATCCCCGAGGCCGACAACGTCTTCGAGGAGGTGCAGCGCCCGGGTGCCTCCGCCGAGGCGTCGCGACCGTATTCCTCACGCGGCGAATCGACCTCGACGTCGGCGCAGCCCAGGAGCTGGTCGGTCCGTTCCCCGGGCGAGGCGCTCCTGCCGCCCACCATGTCCGGACGCTCCGGGTGGACGATTCGAAACAGCGTCGCCGTCCTCCACAGAACAGAGGATGCGATCGCGCGTCTGCGCGAGGATGCTGTCGCCATGGCGTTCCTTGCCGCTGCCGAGGCCTGTGGCCGGGGTCGCCCCGCTTCGCTCGAGCGGAGAAAGCACCCGAGGTAGCCCGGCCGTCAGCGCTCGTACTGGCGCAGGCGCTCCTCGACTTCGGAACTGGTCAGCGATGTGCTCGCGGGCGCCGTCGCCGGTGCCACGGCCTGAGCTCCCCGGCCCCCTGACTGTGCCTTCCCGGATCCGGTTGGCTTCGCCACGGGCGCCGGCACCGCCGCCTCGGACTCGGCCTCGCGCCGGCGCATCATCGCGTACACATTGTCGAGCGTCGGGGCATGCCCCTGCCGCAGCAGCGCGAGCACCGCTTCGGGGTCGATGGCCCCGGGAGCCGCGAGCGCCGCGGCTCGTGCCGCCTCGATGGCGGCGGCCTGGGCGGCCTTCATCTCGTGGCGCGCGTGCCGGGCCATGCGGAGCAGCGAGGCACAGATGATCCCCTCGACCACGGCGAGCGCCGCCAGGATCAGCACCGAGTGATCCTGGATCCAGCTCACCACCTGGCTGCTCACCGGATCATGCTCCGCAGAGCCGCTCTGCAGCCTGCTGGTGCATCTCGCGCGCCATCGCCTGAATCGATGCGGGGTCCTGTCCGTCCACGTGCAGGCCTCGGATCGTGTCGATGGTCGCGACGAAGTCGTCGATGGTGGAACGTGTCTTCACGAGGAGCGCGGTCACCGGGATGGCGTTGCGCTCACCCAGCCACACGACGCCGATCTGCACCAGTTCCTTGCGAACCTCGTCGAAGTCGACGAACTGTGAACCGACCGGCTCGTCGCGCTGGAAGAAGCTCTGATCCGCGGCGGAATGGTCGTCCGGTTCCGCGTCATGTGGCGCCGGCTCAGTCGCGGCCTCTGCCGTGACGAGCGCGGGCTCCTCGTCGACGACCGGGGCCGGCCTCCCGACGGAAGCGGGAGCGACCGGCGTCTCCGCCTCGGCAAGCGGCCAGTTCCACGGTGCGAAGGTCCTTCCCGACGACTTGCGCTTCAGAGGCTCGGCATCGTCGGCGGCGACGGGCGCGTGCTCAGCTTCCGAATCAGGCTCGACTGCCGCCTCGGACTCATCTTCTATATGTTCGTCGGTGCCGGCCGTCGTCTCGGTGACCGCCAGCGGTTCGGGCTCCTGCTCCTGATCCTCGGCTGAAGCGTCGTGATCGGGCGTCGCAAACTCGGCCCAGAAATCACGTGCCGTGTCCGTCTCGGGATGCGCATCAGCGACAGGCTCGATCTCTTCCTCGCCTTCGTCGTGCTCATGCTGCTCGCCAGTTGTGTCGGGCGAGGCTTCTGCTGCAGGGATGTCGGCACTCTCTGCGGCGACGTCGTGGTCGGCTTCCGTCGAGGCCTCGTGGTCGGCTTCGGCAGCGGGTTCGTGCTCGGCCGCGGCGACGTCGTGGTCGGCTTCGGCAGCGGGTTCGTGCTCGGCCGCGGCGACGTCGTGGTCGGCTTCCGCAGGGGCCTTCTGGTCGTCTTCGGCAGCGGGTTCGTGCTCGGCCGCGGCGAGCGTCTCCTGCTCGTCGTCGCCGGGCGCAGGAAGCTCGTGGTCAACCCCGGCAACGGCATCGCCGGCCCCACTGTCCTCTGCAGCGTCCTGCGCTGCATCGGCGGGAGCCTCGGACGAGGCATCGGGGTGCTGCGGCGGCTGGTACCAGCTGACTGAATCGGCGATCACCTCTCGCGCGGACCACGCTGGGGCTGCCACCGAAGCGGGTTCCGTGCTGCCCGTGTCCTCTGCATGCGCAGCAACCGCTTCGACTTCGGGGGCGCCTGCTGCTGCGGCCGGTTCGCCGGTGGATGCGGCGTCGCTCTCATCGGGTTCACCGCTGGGCGCCGCCTCGCCTTCGGCAGGCTCGGTCGCGGGCGGTGCCGAGACCTCGTCGGCGGGGCTCGCCGCCGCCGGCTCGGTTTGCTGCGCGTCGCCGCTCGCCTCGGTGGTGGCGCTGACAGGCCAGTGAGTGTGGGTCGCTCCCGGTTCGATCACCGACCACGTCGAGGCCGGCTCCTGGGTGGCCGTCTCCTCGGCTGCGGCTTCGGGCGCCGGCGGCGGAGCCTCCGTGCCGTCGTCAGCAGTCTCGGTGTCGCCGAGGACGTAGTCGCGTGGGCGCGTCCAGGGCGGCGGAGCACCGGCATCGAGCTGGCGAATTCCCCAGCCCGCGGACGACGCGGCCTCGGCCGCCTCCCGGGCCGCGGCCGCTTCGGCGGCCGCCCTGTCTGCCTCTGATGGTGCCTGTGTCGAGCTCTTGCGCCGCGTGCCAAACGCCCACCAATGTCGCTTGGCCTTGCGCGCGGGCTCCGCGACGCCTTCCGGCGCGGGCGGGGGAGGTGCGTGTTCGGCGGCTGCGACGCCGGCGTCTCCTGGAGGAGGCGGCGGGAGAGCGTCCGCTTCGCTTTCGGGGCCAGTCGCCACAGCCTCGGTCGCGTGCTCCACGGCCGGCTCGGTCGTCGCAGATTCCGGCTCGGTCGTCGCAGATTCCGGCTCGGTCGTCGCAGATTCCGGCTCGGTGTCCGTCGTACCGGCGGCGGGCTCCGCAGCTGCAAAGGCCTGGGCGGGTGCCTCAGCGCCGGGCTCAGTCTCAGCCGCTTCCTCTGCCACCGAGCCCTGAGCCGGCCCGGTCCGACCGGCAGGCTCGCTGACGGTCGCCTCGGCGGATTCGGGCTCGGCGACAGCGGTCGCCACTTCATCCGCGACGGCAGGCACCGCCGTCGCATCCGCCACAGCGGGCGCCGCGTGTTCGCTGGCCGCCTCAGGCTCTGCAGCGCTTGCAGCCTCGGCCTCAGGCTCGGGTTCCGCGACCACGGAGAAGAAGTCGACCGCGCTCGGGATCGTGTGCGCCGCACCCGCGGCGACCGGCCGCGGCTTGCGCTCCATGACGGTGAGCCGTCCTCTCGCCTGCGACAGGAGCGACCGCAGCCGTTCCGGCGACGCGACCGCCGAACGCTGGGTCTCCGAGTACACCGCCACGAGGCCACCACGACTGAAGAGGGCGATGCCGCGCACTGGCGCATCGATGACGAGCACACGGTCAAGCCCGTCCGCCCGAAATGCCGCCAGCATCGACGCGGGGTCGAGCCATGCCATCTCGATGCCGTCGACGGCGCGCGGCAGGCGCCAGAGCATGGTGAGCGCCTCCGCAACGCGCGGGTCGTCGAGTGCGTACCCGGCGAGCGTCCCCTTGCTGGCGCCGAGAATCGCCATGCCGGCGGCTTCACCGCGAGCCTGGTCCTCATCGTCGATCCAGACCGCATCGATGATGTCGCCGCCGCTCACGACCGCCGCCGCGCGCAACTTCGCGCCGGTGAGGATCAGGATGGACGGAGGCAGCTCTGCGAGACGTTCGGCGAGGTTGACGTTTTCCGGGGAGGTTTCCGCCCAGAGCGGACGTCCGCCGGGCAGCAGCGGAAAGTCCGCGAGTCCGAACGCGAGGTCCGGCGAGCTGTCATCGGAGCTCCACCATTCGGGGTTCTCATCGCTGACGGGATCGTCTGCGTAGGAGCCCGCAAGCCGCACAAACGGGCCTGCAAGCTCGTCGATGGAGATCGAAAGCGTTTCCTGCGGTGACATCGCGCGACGCCAGTCCGAAACCACGAACGTTCTCGGCAGCTCGGCGAGCAGCGCGTCGATCGCTGCTTCCCCTTCGATCTGCGCCTGGTCCGTATCGAAGACAGCGTGGCTTGGCCGTCCGAAGACCAGGTAGAGCGTTGCTTTGGCGCCGTCCCAGGAAATGTCGAACGCGCCACTCAAATAATCATCTTTGGCGCTGGCAAGCTGTCGCAGTAGCTTGACATGGGGCGCCGCAGTGGCCATGTGCGGATATTCTACCGACGTGCCCGCAGAAGTCATCACGATAGCGTCGCTAAAAGGTGGTGTCGGAAAGACGACCAGCAGCTATGCGCTGTGCGCCGCCGCGGCGGCCGGTGGTCTCCGAGTCATCGCCATCGACCTCGATCCGACAGGCGGATTGAGCAATGCGCTGGAACGCGCGAAGCGCAATATCACGGTCATCGACGTGCTGCACGGAAGGGTCAGCCTCCGCGACGCGCTCATCGATCACCCACTCGGGATCCGAACGGTGGCGTCACATCGAAGCCTGAATGACGAATCACCGTCAAAGGAGCAGCTCGATGAGATGCTCGCTGACGTTCGTGACGATTGCGACATCATCCTGCTCGACACCCACCCCCACGAGCCGTCGCTCATCGGGCCGATGGGCGCCGCCGACCGGATCGTGGTCCCGACCGCGCTCGACATCCTCTCGCTGCGCGCGGCGGCGCTGACCGTCGGACTGGCTCAGCAGCTCGAGGTGCTCGACCGGATCCGAGGCATCGTTGTCACCAACGCGAAACGGCCGCTGTCACGAATCACCAACTCGCTCCTCAACGGCCTGACCCTGAGCGGCCTCGCATTCGAGACCGTGCTCTGGTACTCGCCGGGGTGGGTCGTCGCGACCTCCGGCCGCGGCGAGCTGCCCGACGCCGAGCTCCTCACCGAGAGCAAGATGCTGCTTCGCGAGGTTGCGACGCGCCCCTCGCCGACGGAGGCGCTGCGCCAGTTCGTCGGCATGGCGCAGGGACGCCGGCCGAAGCCCGCGGGGGCGGCTACTCCCTGAATCGCTGCCACCAGCTCCGGCGCCGGGCACGCGGGGCGGTGGCGACGGGTCGCGCCGGCAGCGGCTGGGAAGTGGCGGCTGGAGGCTGAGGGACCCGCGGCGTCACCGGGGCCGGCGGACTGGCGACCGAGGCGAGCGGCGCTGCGGCCAGTCCGGCACCGAGCCGCTCCTGCGCGAGGGCGCGCTCGGCCGAGACCCGCGCTGCCTCGGCGGCCATCCGGGCGGTCTCGGCCGCCATGCGCGCCTGCTCCGAAAGATCGATGCGGCGCAGCAGCGAGGTGCGCTCGCTCTCGAGGCTGGTCACCCGCTGCGTAAGCGCGGAGATCTCCTCCTGGTAGTGGCCGTCGATCTGCACCGCCGCCACCGGGAGATCCTCCTCCTCGGGATCCTGGACTCCCGACTTCAAGCTGCTGGCCTGACGCTCGACGAGCGCGTCGAGGAACGCCCACTGCTGGCGGAGCTCTTCCTCGGAGTGGCGCGGGACAGTGCTCACCGCACGAGGGCGACCGGGCTCACTCCGTCAAGGGCAGCGAGCGCGGCGGCCAGCGCCTCCGGCGCCATGAGTGGCAGGACCTCGGCATGGGGAAGCTCGAACGCGATGTCGGCGGCGAACCGTCGTGGACGCGAGAGCGGCTCGGGGCGGAGCACGAAGGACGGGGCGGGACGGTGGACCACCGGCTGCCCGGCGGCGAGCGACGGCTGGTCGGCGAGCACTCGCGTCTCGTCCTGGGTGAACCCGGCTGCGAGGAGGCGCTCGCTGAGCGCGGTGCGATCACCGGTGTGCTGCCTTCGCTCGACGGTGGTCCATGCGGCGACCAGCAGGGCCTCGCGCTCCGAGAGCTCGCGAACGATCGCCGGGATATGCGCCTGACCGAGCTCGCGCGCGGCGCGCAGCCTGCGCGAACCGCAGACGACCTCGAAGCTGTCACTCCCGCGGCGGCGGAGCAGGAGGGGCTCGATGATCCCGCGGGACGCGATGCTCGCTTTCAGGGCCCCGAGCGTCGCCGCATCGACGTCACTGCCCGGCCACCACGGCCGGTCGTGCACGGCATCGATCGGGATCCGCTCGACGCGCGACTCCGAGGTGGGTGCGAGCCAGCGTGCCATCGGGCCCGACAGCGGCGGACCGTTGATCCCCTGCGCCGATCGCTCCTCGATCTCAGACACCGGCTTCCACCTCGCCGCCCACGACCTCGCCGGCAAGCTCACGATACGCGGCCGCGGCCTTCGAGGACGATGCGTACGCGGTGATCGGGACCCCGGCGAGCGACGTTTCCTGGAGCTTGACGGTCGGCGTGATCACGGTCGCGAAGACGCGGATGTTGGCGAGCTCGCAGAGCCCGTCGAGCAGCTGACGGCTGAACTTGGTGCGGAGGTTCACGAAGGTCGGCACGATCCCGAGGATCGCGAGGTCCGGATTGAGGCGGCTGCGCACCAGGTGGACGGTCCGCAGCACCTCCTTGAGCCCGCGGATGGCGAACCCGGACATCTGCACCGGGATGAGGACCTCGCTGGCAGCCGCCAGCGCGCTGATGGTGTGAAAGCCGAAGCTCGGCGGCGTGTCGAACAGGACGTAGTCGAAGGTGGCGCGAGTGCCGTCGCGGCGCAGCGCGTCACGGAGGACCAGCTCCTTGTCGATGGAGGAGGCAAGCTCGCCCTCGACGGCCGAGAGGTCGGGTGACGCGGGGAGCACCGAGAGGTTCGCCCAGCCCGTCTCGACGATCGCGGCGGCGGCATCGACGCTGCCGGCCATGACCGCTGCAATCCCGGGGCGCTCGTCGTACGGGTCGAGCCCGACGCCGCTCGTCAGGTTCGACTGCGGATCACAGTCGACGAGCAGGACGTGTTTGCCCTGCTCGGCGAGCGCGGCGCCGAGGTTGATGACGGTCGTGGTCTTGCCCACCCCGCCCTTTCCGGACACGCATGCGATGGATGTGGTCACTTGTCCCCTGCACGATAGTTTGCACCGCAACTCGATAGCCAAGGCAGGTCGCCCTGAGATGGACGGCGGGCGACACGATGGCGCTCTGTCACTCGAGCGTCACTCGGGGTCGGAGGCCGGAGCACAGAACGCGTCAATACTTCCAAAGTAATGATGAATGCACAAAGTGCAGACCATCACGGAGAGGTGGAGGGCGTCCAGCTGCGACGTGGTGAGATGTACCGGATCTCGTACAGCCTGCGTACCCCGCAGCAGCGTCGGGTGACGCGGAGCCTTGCCGTCTTCACCGGCTCCTCGAGACGCCGGCTCTGGGACGGACACGAAGCCGTGTGCTTCGAGTTCCAGCGACCGCACGGCCGCCCGCTCTCGCTCCTCCGTGGTCAGATCGTTGAAGCCCGCCCGGCGACACTGAACGAACGCGGGCAACTGGTCCTCGTCGAGGACGCCGAGCCCCGCCGGCCGCTGCCGCGCAGCCTGACGAACCGCGCCAGGTTGAGCGTGCCGCCACCGTCAGCTGGCTAGACCGGTCTCCTCGGACTCCGTCGCGCTCCGCGACAGCCGCTCGTTGAGGCCCCGGCGCTCGAAGCGGTAGCCGATCCCGGGGACCGCGTGGATGTAGGTTGGCCTCGGGCCGATCGGCTCGATCTTCCTGCGCAGGCGGTAGACGTGCGCGTCGACGCTGCGCAGGTCCAGGTCGGCGCCCTGGCCCCAGACCTTCTGGATCATCTCGGAGCGCGAGATCACCCGGCCCGGTGACGCGGAGAGCAGCGCGAGGAGATCGAACTCGGTGGGGGTGAGGTTCACCGACTCACCGTCACGGAGGACCTCGTGCCTGCCGATGTCGACGATGAGGCCGGGGAACTTGAGACGCCCAGGACGCACCTGCGACTGCGTGGTCCGTTGCCGGCGCAGCTTCGCGTTGACTCGCGCCGCCAGCTCGCGGATCTCGAAGGGTTTCGCGATGTAGTCGTCGGCCCCGATCTCGAGCGCGACGACGACATCGACGGTGTCGGTGCTTGCCGACAGGATGATGATCGGCACCTCGACGCCGGCCCCGCGCAGCCGCCTGCATACGTCCAGGCCGGGCATGCCCGGCAGGCTGAGGTCGAGGAGGATGAGGTCGACGTCGCTCTGCTCGGCAAGGCGGAGCCCTTCGGCGCCGTCCTCGGCGAACTGCAGGCCGAACCCGTGCTGCTGTGCAACCGTCGAGAGGATGTCGCGCATCGCCGGGTCATCGTCGATGACCAGCACCGTCGCTTCCGCGGGGGCCCGGACCACGCCGTGTCCGAGCGGAGCCAGGATGGATTCGGTGAACGTCGTCATCTGTCCTTCACTTCGGGTCGAGCGCACCAAACGTGCCCACCGCCGCAAGGTAGCACCGCAGCGCGGATGCCTCTGCGGTGGTTACGCAGGCGTTGCCCGTCTTTACGCGTCTGCAACCGGATCACAAGCGAGCCGTCGACGTCTCGCGGTGTCGTGGTGATCACACGTGCACCGGCAGCGCAACCACGAACGTGTTGCCCCTGGCGCGCGAGTTGTCGATCCAGATCCTGCCGCCCATGCGCTCGATGAGCTGCCGGGCGAGATAGAGGCCCACACCGAAGCCACCGCGCTGACGCAACAGCGGCGACTCCACCTGATAGAACGATGCGAACACGCGGTCGACATCGCTGTCCGGGATGCGCCGTCCGTTGTCGCGCACCTCGACGTGCACCTTGTTCACGGCGCGGTACGTCGTGACGCGCACGGGCTCCGACTCGGGTGAGAACTTCAATGCATTGTCGATGAGGCAGGCGACGACCAGCGCGAGGCGCTCGTGGTCTGCGAGCACGCGCTGCGCATCCGGCGCGACGGTGATCGCGAAGCGATCGTGGTCGGCGGATTCGACGAACCGCGCGATCACCTCACGGAAGACATTCTCGAGGTCGACCGCGGCTGTTTTGAGACGGATCTCACCTGACTCGAGCTGCGCGATGCACAACAGGTTGTCGGTGAGGCGCGCGAGGTGCTCGGCCTCCAGTCGCAGCTCGTGCAGTCCTTCGTCGCGCGCATCCTGCGGGAGACGATCGCCCGCGTCGTGCATCAGCGTGAGCCACGCCTTGATCTTTGTGAGCGGCGTGCGCAGCTCGTGTGATGCCAGCATCATGAATTCGCTCTTGATCCGGTCAACCTCGCGCAGCTCCGCGAACGCGGCGTGCTCGAGCTCGATGGATCGGCGCACCTGACGATCGCGCTCGCCAACCAACTCGCGGGCAAGCAGGTTGCTGCTCAACGCAACGACGAACAGCAGGAACAGACGCGACACGAGCGCATCGACGAGCGGCGTGTTGAGATGGTGATTGGCGACGTTGAATCCGACGATGAAGTACGACAACCCGGCGACGAGCGCGCACGCCATGCTGCCGGCGAGTCCGAACCGCAGGCTGCTCGCGATCACCACGATGAAGAACGTGATGGCGAGGTCCGAGTTGTATCCCCCGGTGAGGTACACGAGCCCGCTCGACACTGCGAGGTCGAGCGCGATCGTCGCAAGCTGCAGGCTGCGGCCCGGGACGCGGTGCGCGAGGAGCATCACCGTCGCCGCGAGGTTGAAGACGCCCCAGCTGCCGAGGACCAGGTTGACGGCCGCGGTGGATTGTCCGGTCGCGAGTTCCGGGAAAGTTGTTGGCGACTGCGGCGAAGATGAGCACCATCCAGCGGCTGAGCTCGATCGTCCGCTCGATGCCCATCCTGCGATCGCGGGTCGGCATGGCCGTGGCTTCCGCGCGCGGTCTGCGCATCGGCAGGCGGCCGGCGGGTCGGTCGGAGCTCCCGGGGGTGCGCGTCGTCGCGGGCTGCGTGAGCTCCCGGCTCACAGCCTCAGCCACGACAGTCAGATGCGCGCGATCGGTCGCGGATGGCCTCGCTCACTCTGGTGAGCCTAAGCGGCCAATCCCGGTCGGCAGACGAAGGTCTCGTAACGATGCCGCACCACCCACTGTTACAGGCGAACGCATGCATGCCTCAGTCCTGGAAACTTCAGGTCAGCCGTGTCTCTTCAACCAAACGCCTCAGTGCAGCCGGATCGGCCTGATGATCTCGCCGCAGGCGCCGCCGCCCTTCGGGACGGACGCCTGGCCGACGCGGTCTCCGCGTACGACCGTGCGCTCGACCGCCTTTCGGCGGAGGGACATCCGGAGCAGCGTGGGGCCGCGCTCCTCGCCCGGGGTCTCGCGCACCAGTTGCTCGGGGATCTCTCGGCTGCGACGGCAGACGTTCTCGGCGCACTGAACGTCTGGTCGCTCGCTCGGGCGGACTGGGCGTCGAGCGCGATGTCAGATCTCGCGGCGGCGCTGTCGGGGGCGAACAACGGCGCCGCCGACTCGTACTGGCAGGCCGCGCTCCGGCTTGCGGAACGCAGCGGGGATGTCGTCCTCCAGGCGGCTGTCGCCGGTGAGTGGGGCCGGCACTCTGCCCGGGCAGGTGACGCCGTGACCGCCGTGGCGCTGCTCGAGAAGTCGGCGGAGCTCGGGCGCCGCGCCGGCGACGACCCCATCGTCGCCAAGGCGCTCGTCAACCTGGCGCGCGTGGAGCTCGACGCCGGCCGCGGCGGTCACGCCATGCGCAACATCGGCGAGGCGCTCGCGCGCGATCAGCGCGGAGATCTTCGCGGAGCAACCGCGGGTCTGCTCATCGACGTTGCCGCGGAGGCATTCCACAACGGCGACACCGCGCACGCCGAGCTGTGCCTCGAGCAGGCGCTCTCGCTGAGCGGCAGCGCCGACCGCCAGATCCGCGAGCGCACGCTCGCCGCGCTCAGCGGCCTCGCCCGTTCGCGCAACGATCTCGCCGCGTCCGCCCGGTACGGCGAGGAGCTGCTCGAGAGTGCTCGGAGATCGAATGACCTGACGCTTGCCGCGGAGACGCTCCACGACCTCGGCCGTATCGCGATGAACGGCGGCGCCTACGACGACGCGGCGTCACGGCTCACCGAGAGCGTCGTCATCTCCCGGAGCCTCGGCCTCGACCCGCTCGCCGCCTCCGGGTCGCGAGCGCTCGCCGAGGTCGCGCTGCGCCGTGGCGCGCTGCTGCGCGCGCTCGGCTATGCGGAGCAGGCGGTGACGCTGTCGATGGGCCAGGACGATCTCGAGGCCTGCGCCGTCGACCCTGCTCCTGGTCGGCGCGGAGGCGGGGCGGGCCGGACTCGAGGATGTCGCCCGACCCGCGAACGAGGGGGCCGCGGAGATCTACCGGCTTCTCGAGCGCGACGACCTGGCGGAAGTGGTCTCGCCGGGTTCGGGGCCGGCGTCGAAGACGGCACCCGATCGCACCAAGGCGAGCACCACACGGCTCGAGGCGGGTCTCGAGGCGGCGCGTTCGGTGGTGAATCCGACCGGAGCCTGAGCGCGCTCTCGCGCGCGGGGTCTCAGCTCAGCAGTCGGGAACGCCGGGCGGCGGGATGGTGAGTCCCGCCGTCGACGCCGGAGTCCCGGGAGGCGGCGCCGACATCACCATGCTGCTGCTGGCCGGGTCGTAGCAGTCGATCGTCCAGCCGAGCACATGCATGGCCGACGCCTCGCGCGCGTCAGAAGGAAGGATCGCGTGCTCGATGTGCTCGGTCGTCAGCACATGGACCCAGTTGGGCTGCAGCTGATCGATCGCGAGGTACTGCTGCAGCGCGCTGGTGCTGAACACCGCGGGCTCGTCGTAGAGGAACACGACCCGCGAATCGGGAAACCGGTAGGCGAGGTACCCGCCCCAGGTGTCGACCGTGTAGATCCGCTGTCCCGGGAAATGGGCGGCGACGTAGCTCGCCGCAGCCTCGGGATACGTGCTTGCCTGATATGAGGCCGCGGCCGATGGGGTCAGCTGCGGGATGAGCACCACAGCCATCGCGGCGGTCATCGCCACGAGGACGGCGCTCGTCGCGATCGGATGCAGGTGCCGGCGCGTGCTCCACCGGTGGGTCGCGATCCGCGGCGCGACGTGGTGCCTCCAGGCGCGCGACGCATGGACCGCCAGCTCCGGCGCCAGGAAGATGGCGAGGATCCCGAGGTTCTCCTGCGCGAACAGAGTCGCGATCAGGAGCGAGAAGCCGGCGATCGCGCTGAAGCGGTCGGGGCCTCCGGAGACCGTCCAGAGGATGATCACGAGCACGATCTCGGCTTCGAAGATGCGATCCGACCACTCATGGAAATTCGGCGAGGCCCAGCCTGTGAGGTTCTGCGCGGCGCCGGGGCTGATCACGCCGGCGATCACCGAGGCGTAGATCCCGAGGCCGAGCGGGTTGGCAAGCGCCGCAACCGCGCTGACTGCGACTGCGATCGCGAGCTGGCGGCGGCTGCCGCCGGCTGCGGGCTTGATCAGCAGCAGCCCCGCAACGAGGATGAGGAGCCCCGCGGCGAAACCGGTGTCCATGTTGGCCCAGAGGAGGAAGAGCGGGGGCAGGCTCCAGACAGCGGCGGTGCGGCCCTCGCGCCACCGGCAGAGGACGAAGAGGACGATCGCAACGCCGAGCACGGTGATCTCCGTGCTGCTGACGCCGACCACCGCGGTGAGGACGACCCCGGTGATGACCATCGCCAGGGCCAGCCAGGGCCCGGTGACGCGTGCGGCGGTGGGGACCGAGAGTGCGGCAATCACCACGGCGGCGGTGGCGACCAGGCCCATCACCAGCGAGGCCAGACCGGCGCCGCCCGCTCCGACCAGTCCCGCGAGCGTGACCTCGTACAGCCACTGCTGGCCGATCCAGGCGTGCGCGGCGGAGAGGAAGCTGAACGGCTCGTGGGCAGGGATGCCGCTCGTGGTGATCAGCCGTCCGAGCGCGAGGTTCCACCAGACGTCCGTGTCCCGGAAGGGCTGCACGGCGAGCACCAGGACGACGATGGCCGCGGCGCCGATCCACGCGAGCCGGCCCGCCTGGGTCGCGCGGCGCTCGCGCTCGGCGTCGATCACGACGAGTTCCGTCGGCGTCACGAGCTCGACCCTGCGCCCGCGGGCTGCTTCGCGAGCTCGCCGCAGACGCTGTTCGCCGGGTAGGACGCCGGCTGCGGCGGCAGGTGCAGGGACGCGAGCTTGTCCGTCGGGACGAAGGCGACGCTGAGCTTGTCCTGGTAGACCTTCACCCAGCCCGCGCTGTGCTCCATCACGTCGGCGAGGGGCGTGTTGACGTCGTAGAGGACGATGTCGGTTCCGGCGTTGCGGATGATGGAGTCCCACTGCGGCTCGGCGGTCTCGACCTTCGCGTACTGGAGGAGGAGCGCGTCGCCCATCAGGGCCGCGTCGCCGAAGATGTAGACCTTGTCGCCGCGCGAGGACAGCTCGTAGGAGAGGTAGCCGCCCTCGCCGTACTGGTTGAAGATCTTGAGTGGCTCCGGCGCGCCCTTCAACCACTGGGCGGCGCACACCGGGAACTCCTGTGCGTACACGAGTGAGTACGCCTGCACCTGCATCTTCGGAATCAGCCATGCCAGTGCCACACCGCCGAGCAGGACGAGCACGATTCCCGACGCCACCGCCCGGAAGAACAGCGGCGGTTGGGTGCGGACGCGTGCTCGGTCGCGTCCGCGACGCGCGCGACGCACCGCCGCGCGGATGCGCGGCATCGCCATCGAAAGCTGATCGATGAACACCGGCGTCGACGCCGCGACGAACAGCGCGATGTGGCGCGCGGACTGCAGGGACAGCGCCGTGGTGGCGAGCACCAGGGCGGCGTCGCGGGCGCGGATGCGGCGGTTGGACACGACCAGCATCGCGAGCACGAGCAGCATCACCCCGTACGCGACCACTTCCCAGTCATGGAAGCTCGGCGAGAACCATTCCTCGATCAACGACTGCTGCGCGGCAGACGCCTGCGTTCCGATCGCGTAGAACAGGATCGACGGCCCGTTGAGGTTGATCATGCTGACGAGCGTGCAGGCGATCAACAGGTAGAGCAGTGGGCGCAGTCGCTCGCGCGGCGCCTGCTCGGGCATGTGGAGCCATCCACCGACCAGCTCGGCGACCAGGATCAGCGCGATGAACGCGAGCCCGACGGCGAACTCGCCGTGCACGTTGCTCCAGAACACGAACAACGGAACGAGCACCCATATGGCCTTTCCCCCGCGGACCAGGTGGCGCTCGACGAGCCAGAGCGTGAGTGCCACGAAGGCGAACGTGAACATCTGCACCCGTGGTCCCCAGATCGGGTAGCCCGCGACCACCGCGATGAGGATGCCGAATCCGAGCACGCCCCGTCCCGGGTTCCGCATGCGTGCCTTCTGCATCACCGCCATGACACCGAGCCACGTGATCGCGGAGAGGATGAGCACGATCAAGCCGAGTCCGCCGACGGCGTACTCGATCGCGAACAGCACTTCGTTCAGCCACTCGTGCATCGTCCAGTGATGGTTCGCGACCGTGTAGGTGAACGGGTCGTTGCCGAGCAGTCCACCGTGCTGGATGATCAGCTGACCGGCGCGAAGATGCCACCAGAAGTCAGGGTCCTGAATGGTGCGCGTGACCGGCAGCGCGACGATGATCAGCACCGCTGCGAGGAAGAGCCCGCTCGGTGCAGTGAGCGAATCAAGACGCTCGCGAAATCCCCGTGGTCGCTCGTCGACCGCCGCCGCCACGCTGCTCATACGATGTGCCCGCCGCCTGCTGTCAGATCTGTGATGCTCCCGAGATCACGCGGGCTGCGTTCGCATCACCCGGTTGTTCGAGCCCGACCGACGACCAGAGCATCTTGAGCAGATGCGCAAACTCGAAGGGCTTGCCCATGTATGTGATCCCGCCGAGACCCATTACCGCTTGAATGTCTTCGTCGAAGCACCGCGCCGTGAGCAGGATGATCGGTGTGTCGGCCGTCTTCGTCTGCGCGCGCAGCTCGCGGCACACCGACAGTCCGCTCAATCGCGGCATCATCACGTCGCAGACGACTGCGTCGGGCAGCCAGCCCTTGATGACGATCTCGAGAGCCTCCATGCCGTCCTCGGCACACCGGACGTCGAACCCATCTGCGGCGAGGCGCAGCTCGAGGAGTCGTCGCAGAGAGTCGTCATCCTCCGCGATGAGAATCCGAGGGGGTTCGCCGTGTGTCATATGCGTGTCCGATTCCTGGTGAGGCGATTCAACTTCGATCTGGTTATACGCTGGCCGCAACTGGCGGCTCGTCGTGCAACAGGCCTGTCACAGCCATTTGTGAACTGACGGCAGGGTGCGACTCTGCGGTGACATGATGAAGCTGGTGAGCGAAGTCGAAGCTGTCCCCACCATGAACCCGTCGGCCCTGTCCGGCGTGCGATTCCTGGTGACCAAGCGCATCGAAGAGCTCGACTCCTCCGCGAGCGCGCTCGACGATGAGCTTGCCGCGGTGGCCACGCGCCTGCAGGAGCTTCGCACCGAGCAGAGTGCGGCTGAAGCCCGCTGGGGAGCGCTGCTGAGCGTGCTCCCGGCCGGCGACGTTGACGAGATCGACGGCGCATTCCGGGCCCTTGCGAAGGTGCGCGCCGACCTCGCCGCGACCGAGGAACGCCAGGTGGAGCTGGGGACGCGTCTGACGAGCATCCGCGCCGAGCAGGAGGTGCTCCGCGCCGTCTACCGGAGCCTCGACGACCTGAGCGCCTCGAGCGCGGGGCCCTCGAACGGGACCGCCCGTCTGCGCGACGCATCGCGGCAGGTGTTCCAGATCATCGAGGAAGAGCGGATGCGCATCGCTCGCGACATGCACGACGGGCCGGCGCAGTCGATGGCGAACCTCGTGCTCCAGGCCGAGATCATCGAGCGGCTCATCGCCAGGGACCCGCAGATGGTCGTGAGCGAGCTCGCCGACTTCAAGAACGGCGTTCGCGCGGTCCTCGACGACACCCGGCGGCTGATCTTCGACCTTCGCCCCATGACCCTCGACGATCTCGGCCTCGTGCCCACGTTGCGGAAGTTCGTCGCCGAGTTCGGCGAGCAGAACAAGATCAATGCCCACCTCCGCGTCGTCGGCGAGGAGATCCGCATCGGCGGCGGGCTCGAGCAGACCCTTTTCCGGATCATCCAGGAGTCCCTCAACAACGCGCGCAAACACGCAAAGGCGAGCAATGTTGAGGTTGTGGTGACCTTCCTGCCGACTCAGATCAGCGCGGTGATCCGGGATGACGGCGTCGGCATGGACGTCGAGGCGACCGAGGCGACAGTTGATCGCACCCGTCACTTCGGGCTGCTCACGATGCGCGAGCGCGCCGACGGGGACCAGGGCAAGCTCGAGATCCGCTCCCAGATCGGCAAGGGGACCGAGGTCCGGGCGACGTTCGACCTTTGAAAGCGGTTGTCGCGCGACCGGTGAGACGGGCGGTCGCTGAGCCGGGGAGCCCCATCCGGTACGTGCCCGGGACAATGGAGGCGATGCGTCACCGGGTTCTGGCTTGCGACTACGACGGGACGCTCGCCACCGACGGCGTCGTCTCGCAGTCCGTGGTCCAGTCCCTGGAGCGGATCTCGCACTCGGGGATCCGCCTGATCCTGGTCACGGGCAGGACCCGCGAGGAGCTCTACGAGGTCTTCGACCCCGGGAACCTGTTCGCGGCGATGATCGTCGAGAACGGGGCAGTGGTGATCGAGACGGCCGGGGGAGAGGAGACGTTGCTCGCGCCACGCCTGCCGCGATCGCTCGTCGACGAGCTGCGCCGGCAGGGCGTCGACCCGCTGATCATCGGGCGCGTGCTCTGCTCGACGGCCGTCAGCCAGCAGCCCAAGCTCCTCGCCGCGATCGCCAAGCTCGGGATCGACCGCCAGGTGGTCCGCAACCGCAATTCCGCGATGGTCCTGCCTCCGGGGATCAGCAAACGGACCGGGCTCGAGGTGGCGCTCCGCGCGATCGGCGAGCTCCCGTCTGCCACGGTCGCCGTCGGCGACGGAGAGAATGACGTGGCGCTGTTCGCCATCGCCGGTGTCTCGGTCGCCGTCGCCAACGCCGTCGACGTCCTGAAGGTCCGGGCCGACGTGGTGCTCACGAGGCCCAACGGCAAGGGTGTCGCGGATCTCGCCGACGCCCTCCTGGCCGGGGACCTGGGAGCGCTGACGGCGCTCAGCCCGCTCGCCGGCTGAACCTCGTCTCAGTTGCGGGTCAGCGGCATCCGGACCATCGACCCCGGCTCACCGCGCAGCCATGCCGCGATCGCGACGTCCGTCTGTCTGCGTCCGACGGCCGCCCGGCGATCCGGCAGCAGGTCGAGATCGAGCGGAGCCGGCTCGATCGAGCTCCCGTCGGTCGGGAGGACGGCGATCAGCGCACGGACCAGCTCGGGGTCGAACTGGCGCCCACTCTCGCGGTGCAGCTCCGCGAGCGCCCAGTCGATCGAGCGCGCCGACTGATAGGGGCGGCCCGTCCGCATCACGTCGAAGGCGTCGACCACGGACACGATGCGGGCGCCGATCGGGATGCGTCCCCCGTGGAGGCCGTCCGGATACCCGGCGCCGTTGAAATGCTCGTGATGGTGGCGGACGATGAGGCGCACGTCCTCCCAGGTGTCGATGTCCGCGAGGATGCTCGCGCCGACCTCGGGATGCGTTCGCACGATGTCGCGCTCCTCGAGTGTCAGCGCTGACGGCTTGCGCAGCAAAGCCTCCGGGATCGCGACCTTGCCGATGTCGTGGAGGCACGCGCCGAACCTGACCACGCTGCGCTCGCCGTCATCGAGCCCGATGTGCCGGGCGATCGCGTCCGACATGCCGACGAGCCGCGTCGAGTGCTCCTGGGTCTCGTAGTCCTTTGACTCGAGGGCGTTGGCGAGCACCATCGTGAAGCGCTCGAGCATGGGTGCGAGAAAGCGCAGCCGCAGCGCCTCGTCGGCGAGCTCGCGGCGCTGCAGCGCGCCGTTGAGCACGGTGAGCAGGTGCGACGACTTGAACGGCTTGGGAATGAAGGCCACCGCCCCGGCCTGCATCGCCTGCATGGCGAGGTCGAGGTCGCGAAATGCGGTGACGACGATGCACACGATCATCGGATCGACGCGCTGCGCATGCGCGACGAGGTCGACACCGTTGACATGCGGGATCGCGAAGTCGGTGATCACCGCATCGAAGCAGCCTGGCGCATCGACGGTGACCACCGCCGCCACCCCGTTGGTCGCGGTGATCACGTCGTGCCCCGCGGATTCAAGGGTCTGCTGGATGAAGCGCCGCGTCAGCACGTCATCTTCCACGACCAGGACTCGAGCCAAGTGGGGGGTTCCTCCGCCGTCACCGCTCCCGACTATGCGATCGGTCGCGTGACCCGGATATGGTCGCCGATGCTCCCGAAATGGCCCTGCCCGTCACATGACTGTGCGGGAACGCTACAACTGGGGCCTCGGCTCGGGCGCTGAACCGAACGGGAGCCGCAGGGTGTGCCGCCAGTGCGCCTTGACGGCTCGCTGGACCTGGAGGTCGGTCCACCAGATGGGGACCTCGGCGCTCTGGTCGTGGTCGACGCGAAGACGCTTGCAGAGCAGCCTGCGCTTCACCGGCATCCCGAAGTCCTTGCGTCCGGTCATGACGACCTTGTAGACGAGGTAGACCACAACCCAGCAGACCAGCGCGCCGGTCGCTGCGAGGTAGACGTCTCCGGGAATCGAGCCTGAGGACTTCGAGGCGTGCGCAGCCGCTGCGAGGAGAAGGAGCATCGGGCAAAGCCTATCCCGGGGTTGCGACGCAACAGTTCACGATCCGGTAACAGCCATGACGCCGTCACCGGATCGTGAGTGCTGTTTGCGCTCCGCGTGCTCGCTTACGCGATCGGTTCTGGTTGGGGCTCCGGCTCGAGCGCCAGCGCCGGGTCGGCGTCCACGCCGAGCCCGACATAGTCCGGGTCGCCACCGCCGGCGGCTGCCGCCTCTTCCTCGTAGAGGCGCAACGCCTCGTCACGAAGCTTCTGGTAGTAGTCGAGGCCCGGTCCCGGCGGGGATGAGCTTGCCGATGATGACGTTCTCCTTGAGGCCGCGCAGCCGGTCGATCTTGCCCGAGATCGCCGCTTCGGTGAGCACTCGCGTGGTCTCCTGGAACGACGCCGCGGAAAGCCAGGACGCGGTGTTGAGCGCGGCCTTGATGAGGCCGAGCAGCACCGTCTGCGCGATGGCGGGCTCGCCGCCCTCGCTGAGCGCCTTGGCGTTGGATTCCTCCCACTCGAGCTGCGAGACGATCTCACCGGGGAGCAGGTCGGTGTCGCCGGCGTTGTCGATGCGAACCTTCCGCATCATCTGCCGGACGATGACCTCGATGTGCTTGTCGTTGATGTCGACGCCCTGGGTCCGGTACACGCGCTGGACCTCGCGGACGAGGTAGTTCTGCACGTCGTCGCGACCGCGCACGAGCAGCAGCTCCTGCGGGCTGATCGACCCTTCGCTGATCTTGTCGCCGGCGCTCACATGGTCGCCGTCGCGAACCTTGATCTGTGCCGAGACCGGGATCGGGTACTCGCGCGAATCGTCGTCGGTGCTGCGCACGGTGAGCTGCGCACCGTCGACCTTGACGTGGCCGGCGTAGCGCGCCCGGATCGCGACCTCGTTGCCGTGCTCGTCGATGCCGCGGATGAGCTCGGTCCCCTCGGCCACCAGGGCGCCGTCGGCGACCGTGACAGCATGCTTGGACGGCACGGGGTACGTGGTGTCGAACACGTCCCGCGAGGTGACCTTCACCTTCTGCGAGCGGTTCTCGCCGCGGATCACCTCGACCACGCCGTCGATCTCGCTGATGAGCGCCTTGCCCTTCGGGACACGGGCCTCGAAGAGCTCCTCGACGCGTGGCAGACCCTGGGTGATGTCCGAACCGCCCGTGGCCACACCACCGGTGTGGAACGTCCGCATGGTGAGCTGGGTTCCCGGCTCGCCGATGGACTGCGCCGCTATGACGCCGACCGCCTCGCCGATCTCCACCAGGCGACCGGTTGCGAGGTTGCGCCCGTAGCACATCCTGCAGACACCCTCGCGGGCCTTGCAGGTCATGATGCTGCGCACCTTCACGCGTCCGACGGACTCCCGTTCGCGGAGGATGTGACGAGCGGTCTCGTCGTCGATGTCCTCGCCCGCGCGCTTGACGGTCTCGTCGCCGATGACGATGTCCTGGGCGGCGATCCGGCCCTGGTACCGGTCGATGACGCGATCCTTGAGCTCGTCGTCGGCAAGCTCGATCCAGATGCCCGCGGTCGTCTCGCAATCCTCGATCCGGACGATGACGTCCTGGGCGACGTCGACGAGCCGGCGGGTGAGGTATCCCGAAGTCAGCGGTGCGGAGCGCCGTGTCCGCGAGGCCCTTGCGGGCACCGTGGGTGGAGATGAAGTACTCGAGGACGGTGAGGCCCTCGGAGAAGTTGGCCTTGATCGGCAGGTCGATGATCCGGCCCGTCGGGTCGGCCATCAACCCGCGCATACCGGCGAGCTGCCGGATCTGCTGCTTGCTGCCTCGCGCTCCCGACTGGGACATCATCAACACCGAGTGGAAGCGGTCGAACGAGCTCATGGTGACCTCGGTCACCTTGTCGGTCGCGTTCGTCCAGATGTCGACGGTCTTGAGGTAGCGCTCGTCGTCGGTGATGAGACCGCGACGGAACTGCAGGTCGACCTGCTCGACCTCGTCCTCGGCCTTCGCGATGATGCCCGCCTTCGCCGGCGGAGTCTTGATGTCCATCGCCGCGACCGTGACGCCGGCGACGGTCGCGTAGTGGAAGCCGAGCCGCTTGATGCTGTTGACGAGCAGCGCGGTGGTCTCGGCTCCGTGCAGGTCGTAGCACTCCTTGACCAGGTGGGACAGCTTTCCAAGGTCGAGGAACTCGTTGCGGAAGGCCATCGACGGAAGGTCGTTGTCCGTTCCCGCGTCACCGAGCGGCAGCACCTCGTTGAAGATGATCCGGCCGATGGTCGTGGTGATGATCTCGGTCCCGGTCGGGTCCTCTTCGGACTTGCGGTGCGAGTGCACGTTGCGCGCGGGGAGGCGGACGCGAACCCGCTCGTGCAGGTTGACGACGTGGTGCTCGAAGGCGAGGAGCGCCTCGCCCGCCGACGAGAAGATGCGCAGGTCGGTCTCGGGCCGGTCGTCGTCGGCGCCGCGCTGGGTCAGGTAGTACGCGCCGAGGACGATGTCCTGGTGCGGTGCGACCACCGGGCTGCCGTTGCTGGCGCTGAGGATGTTGTTCGACGACATCATCAGGTTCTTCGCCTCGGCGACGGCGCCGCTGAACAGCGGCACGTGCACCGCCATCTGGTCACCGTCGAAGTCGGCGTTGAACGCCTTGCAGACCAGTGGATGGATCTGGATCGCCTGGCCCTCGACGAGCACGGGCATGAACGCCTGGATGCCGAGTCGGTGGAGGGTCGGGGCGCGGTTCAGGAGCACGGGGTGCTCCTTGATCACACCGTCGAGGACGTCCCACACCTCGGGCCGAACCCGCTCGACCATTCGCTTGGCACTCTTGATGTTCTGCGTGCTGTTCTGGGAGACGAGCTCGCGCATCACGAACGGCTTGAAGAGCTCGAGCGCCATCTTCTTGGGCAGTCCGCACTCGTGGAGGCGGAGCTCAGGGCCGACGACGATGACCGAGCGTCCGCTGTAGTCGACGCGCTTGCCGAGCAGGTTCTGCCGGAAGCGACCCTGCTTGCCCTTGAGCATGTCGGAGAGCGACTTCAGCTTGCGGTTGCCGGTGCCCGTGATCGCGCGGCCGCGGCGGCCGTTGTCGATGAGAGCGTCGACCGCCTCCTGCAGCATCCGCTTCTCGTTGCGGACGATGATCTCCGGCGCGCCGAGCTCGAGGAGCCGCTTCAGCCGGTTGTTGCGGTTGATCACGCGGCGATAGAGGTCGTTGAGGTCGCTGGTCGCGAAACGACCGCCGTCGAGTTGCACCATCGGGCGCAGCTCCGGCGGGATGACCGGCAGGACGTCGAGGATCATCCACGCGGGTGAGGTCGACGACTTGCGGAATGCCTCGACGACACGCAGGCGCTTGATGGCCTTCTGACGGCGCTGCCCGCTCGTCGACTTGGACTCGTCGCGGAGGCGCAGGCCCTCGTCGGCGAGGTTGATCTGCTGGAGCAGCTCGCGGATCGAGGCGGCGCCGATGCCCGCCTTGAACACCTTGCCGAACTTCTCGACGTACTCGCGGTAGTCGGTGTCGGTGAGCAGGTCGCGGACGGTGAGCGACTCGAGCTTCTCGCGCTGCTTCTGCACGTCCGCCTTGAGGGCGTCGAGCTCCTCCTGGGCGCTGACCTCGCGCTCGGCGCGCGAGCCCTGCAGCTCAGCCCTGAAGCCGGCGATCTCGGCCCCGGCTGCGTCCTCGGCTTCCTGGATGCGCTGCGAGATGCTCGCGTTGAGCTCCTCGGCGCGCGCTTGCGCCCGGTTCTGCACCTCGATCGCGAGGTCCTCCTCGAGCAGGGTGCCCTTCTTGGCGACCACCTCGGTGATCACCGAGTCGTTGAGCGTGAAGTTGGCCGGAGCCTTGCGACCCTTGGCCTCCTGGATGCGCTCGTCGAGGTCCGCGGCGGACTCGCGCAGCGCGACGAGACGGCGTTCGCGCTCCTCCTCGAGACGGGTCTTCTGCGCGGCAAGCTCCTGCTCGCGCTCGAGGATCCGTGCCTCGATCTCGGGACGCTCGTCGGCGGCTCCGGAGCTCATGCGCTCCCTGAGTGCGATCACGCGCTCGTCCGTGTTCGGGTCGAGCTTTGCGAGCAGCTCGGTGCGCGCCTTCTCATCGATCGACGTGACGATGTAGTTGGCGAAGTACAGCACCTTCTCGAGGTTGCGCGGGCTCATGTCGAGCAGCAGCCCCATGCGAGAGGGGATGCCCTTGAAGTACCAGACGTGCGACACCGGCGACGCGAGCTTGATGTGACCCATGCGCTCGCGGCGCACCTTCGCGCGAGTCACCTCGACGCCGCACTTGTCGCAGATGATTCCCTTGTACCGATAGCGCTTGTACTTGCCGCAGTGGCATTCCCAGTCCTTCGTGGGACCGAAGATCTTCTCGCAGAACAGGCCGTCGCGTTCCGGCTTCAGCGTCCTGTAGTTGATGGTCTCCGGCTTGGTGACCTCACCGTGGGACCAGGACAGGATCATCTCCGGACTGGCGATCGACAGTCTCAGCGCATCGAAGTTCTCGAGTTTCAGCATGTGATTCCTAACTACCGATTGCTGCTATCGAATGTCGTCCACGTCGTCGCGCTCGTCGCGCTCGAGGTGGATCCCGAGATCGAGTGGAATGTCGGGGATGTCCTCCTCACCGAGGAGGATCTGGTGCTCGTCGTCGGACTGGATCTCCACGCCGAGCGCGAGGCCCTCGAGCTCCTTGACGAGCACCCGGAACGACTCCGGGATGCCGGCCTCGAGCGTGTTCTCGCCCTTGACGATCGCCTCGTACGCCTTGACGCGGCCGACGATGTCGTCGCTCTTGACGGTGAGGATCTCCTGCAGGATGTGGCTCGCGCCGTAGGCTTCGAGCGCCCACACCTCCATCTCGCCGAAACGCTGTCCACCGAACTGCGCCTTGCCACCGAGCGGCTGCTGGGTGACGAGCGAGTAGGGACCCGTGCTGCGCGCGTGGATCTTGTCCTCGACGAGGTGATGGAGCTTGAGCATGTAGATGTAGCCGACGGTGACCTCGCGGTCGAAGTACTCGCCGGTGCGTCCATCGCGGAGACGCTCCTTGCCGCTGCTGGGGAGCCCGGCTCGCGCGAGCTCACTTTCGATGAGCTCTTCCGACGCGCCGTCGAAGACCGGCGACGCGACCTTGAGGCCGAGCGCATGCGCGGCGTATCCGAGATGCGTTTCGAGCACCTGGCCGAGGTTCATGCGGCTCGGCACACCCAGCGGGTTGAGCACGATCTCGACGGGGGTGCCGTCCGGCAGGTACGGCATGTCCTCGATCGGCATGATTCGAGCGACAACGCCCTTGTTGCCGTGACGTCCGGCCATCTTGTCGCCCTGGGCGATCTTTCGCTTCTGGGCAACGTAGACGCGGACCAGCTCGTTGACGCCCGGCGGGAGCTCGTGATTGCTCTCGCGGCTGAACACCTTGACGTCGACGACGATGCCGCGCTCTCCGTGCGGGACGCGCAGCGATGAGTCGCGGACCTCGCGCGCCTTCTCACCGAAGATGGCGCGCAGCAGACGCTCTTCCGCCGACAGCTCCGACTCGCCCTTGGGGGTGATCTTGCCGACCAGGATGTCGCCCGGGTTGACCTCCGCGCCGACATAGATGATGCCGCGCTCGTTGAGGTTCTTCAGCGACTCCTCATTGATGTTGGGGAGGTCGCGCGTGATCTCCTCGGCGCCGAGCTTGGTGTCGCGCGCCTCGATCTCGAACTCCTCGATGTGGATCGAGGTGAACTTGTCCTCACGCACGACCGACTCGCTGATGAGGATCGCGTCCTCGAAGTTGTAGCCCTCCCAGGGCATGAATGCCACGAGCAGGTTGCGTCCGAGCGCGAGCTCGCCGTCGTCGGTCGACGGGCCGTCAGCGAGGACGTCGCCGGCGTTGACGCGGGCGCCGCTGAACACGGTCATGCGCTGCGAGAGGCAGGTGCCCTGGTTGCTGCGCACGAACTTGTGCACGCCGTACCACTGGTCGGGCCCACCGTCGTCGGGACGCACCAGGATGCCGATGCCGCTGTCCTGCCCGCTGAGGATCTTCTCGACCGAGCGGTCGTTGTCCGCGGGCTCCGGCCAGCCGACGCCGACCACCGTGCCGGCCTTGCGTGCCAGCACCATCTCGCCCGAGTTTCGCGCGGCGTGTCCCTCCATTCCGGTGCCGACGATCGGCGACTCGGCCACGAGCAGCGGGACCGCCTGCTTCTGCATGTTCGAGCCCATCAGCGCGCGGTTCGCGTCGTCGTGCTCGAGGAACGGGATGAGTGCCGTCGCCACGCTGACGATCTGCTTCGGTGAGACGTCCATGAAATCGACGTCGATGATCGGCAGATCCTTGAACGTGTGACGCGTGCGGCACGCGACGTGCTGCACCGCGAAGTGACCCTTGTCGTCGACGGGCGCGTTGGCCTGCGCGACGGTGTACTTGTCCTCCTCATCGGCGGACAGGAACACGATCTCGTCGCTGACCCAGGGCGTGCCGTTCGCCTCCTTGATGACGCGACGGAACGGGGTCTCGATGAAGCCGAACTCGTTGACACGCGCGAACGTCGCGAGCGAGCCGATGAGCCCGATGTTCGGACCTTCCGGGGTCTCGATCGGGCAGATCCGGCCGTAATGGCTCTGGTGCACGTCGCGCACGTCGAACCCTGCGCGCTCGCGGGACAACCCGCCTGGACCAAGGGCCGAGAGGCGGCGCTTGTGAGTCAGCTCCGCGAGCGGGTTGGTCTGGTCCATGAACTGCGAGAGCTGGCTGGACCCGAAGAACTCCTTGATCGCCGCGACCACCGGACGCGCATTGATCAGGCTCGCGGACGTGATCGTCCCCGAGTTGCTGATGGTCATGCGCTCCTTGATGATCCGCTCCATGCGGATCAGGCCCATGCGGAACTGGTTCTGCAGGAGCTCGCCGACGGCGCGCACGCGACGGTTGCCGAGGTGGTCGATGTCGTCCGCCTCACCGTGGCCGTTGTTGAGCTGGATGACCTTGCGGATGATCGAGACGAAGTCCTGGTTGTCGAGGACGCGGCGGTCCTTGTCCCAGGCGCGCTCGCGTGCCTCTTCCTCGCTGATGCCGAGGTTCTTGTCGAGCTTGAACCGGCCCACCTTGGAGAGGTCGAAGCGGCGGGCGTTGAAGAACAGCGAGTTCAGCAAGGTGCGCGCGTTGTCGACGGTTGGCGGATCGCCCGGCCGGATCTTGCGGTAGAGCTCGACGAGCGCCTCCTCGACGCTCGTGCTGCTGTCCTTCTCGAGCGTCGCGTTGATGTACTGGTGCTCGGGGTCGTCGTCGACGTCAGCGAAGAAGGCGCGGATGTCGTCGTTGCTCGCATAGCCGATCGCGCGGACCAGCGTGGTGACCGGCACCTTGCGCTTGCGGTCGATCTTGACCGTGAGGATGTCCTTGCTCGACGTCTCGACCTCGAGCCAGGCCCCGCGGTTGGGGATGAGCTTGGCGGCGAAGAGCAGCCGCCCGGTCGTCCGGTCCTCACTGCTCGTGAAGTACACGCCGGGCGAGCGCACGAGCTGCGACACGACCACCCGCTCGGTGCCGTTCACGACGAACGTTCCGGCGCCGGTCATCATCGCGAAGTCGCCCATGAAGACCTCGGCTTCCTTGATCTCGCCGGCGTTCTCGCCAGTCTTGATGTGCAGCCGGGTGTTGACGCGCAGCGGCGCCGAGAAGGTCATGTCGCGCTGGCGGCAGTCCTCCTCGTCGTATTTGGGCTCGCCGAACTCGTAATCGAGAAAGCGCAGCTCGTAGTTCTTGCCGGTGTAATCCGTGATCGGGTTGAGCTCGCTGAAGAGCTCCTTCAGTCCCTCTTTCTTGAACCACTCGAACGAGTTCAAGCTGGGTCTGGATAAGGTTTCCGACCTCGAGCTTGTCTGCAATCTGGCCGTACGACTTGCGGGCGCCAGTAGTGGAAAGAGAAAGCACCATATGCTAGAGTTCCCCCGAGAAGGAATGCGCGCGGGCATGCGCGGCGACGGGCACAATCCCGTATCGTAGCAAAAACCTGCGCTGGGAAGCCTTCAGAGTTCGTTCGGCCTGATTGGCGCGCTCTGGCTCCGGGGCATGCTGACGGATCCGAAGAACATGTTGCCGATGGTCTTTACCACCGGCAGCGTGTCTTCAAACGGCACGCGGCGTGCAGGCGCCCGCCCACCCGGACGCCTGCAGCCCTTGCATTCGACTACTTGATCTCGACGCTGGCGCCGGCCTCCTCGAGCTTCGCCTTGTGCGCGTCCGCCTCGGCGCGCGGGATCGCCTCGCGGATCGCCTTCGGGGCGGCGTCGACCAGGTCCTTGGCCTCCTTCAGGCCGAGGCCGGTGATCTCGCGAACGGCTTTGATCACGTTGATCTTGGCGTCGCCGGGTCCGAGCAGGATGACCGAGAACTCGGTCTGCTCCTCGGCGGCGGCCTCTGCGGCGGCGGCCGGTGCGGCAGCCGCGGCGACCGGGGCTGCGGCCTTGATGCCGAGCTTGTCTTCCATGAGTTTCACGGCGTTGACGACGTCGAGAACCGTCCAGGTCTGCAGCGCGTCGACGAACTCCTCGGGGGTCAGGGTCTTGGTTGCCATTGCTTCTCCTTGATTACTGTGCGTGAGGGCTGGTGCCGGACTAGGCGGCGAGCTTGTCGCGGTAGGCCTCGAGGGTCGCCGCGAGCGTGGATTGAGGTGAGTCGAGTGCCGCGGCCAGCGCGGAGAGCGGCCCGAGCAGGGCGGCGGCGAGACGGGCGAGGAGCACGTCGCGAGACGGCAGCTCGGCGAGGGTGCGAACCTCGTTGGCGTCGAGGACCTGCCCTTCGGCAAGCCCGGCGACGAGCGGCAGGGTTCGCGTCGAGCGGAAGTGCTCGAACAGGATGCGGGCCGGCGCCGAGAGATCGCCGTACCCGATCGCCAGGCCCACGGGCCGGTGAGCACGGTGGCGAAATCCGCGGAGCCCGAGTCCACCGCGGCGCGGCGGGCGAGGGTGTTCTTGACGACGACGTAGTCGATGCCCTCGTTGCGGAGCTTGCCGCGGAGGTCCTCGAGCTGTCGAACGGTGAGCCCTCGATAGTCGGTGACCACCGCGGAGGTCGCTTTCGAGAGCAACTCGGTCAGGTGCGTGACCGACGCGACCTTGCGCGCGCCTGCTCGGGTCACCTGAGCCTTGTCGGTGCTGGACGCCATCGGCTGCCTCCGTCGGGTGCCGTGCCTCCGCCGACGGCGGGAGTACGGCGCTGGGCCGCGCCCGAGGGCACGATCCGGCAGCCTTGCCCACCTGCGCAGGAGATTGAGCGGAGCGAGTTCCGCGCCTGCGGTCTTCGGCGAACGGACGACGGCATGTCGTCTGCTGGAAGGCCGAAATCGTAGCAGGGTCGCCCGGTTGGTGCCGTGTGCCGCGACCGGCGGATCCTCTGAGCGGAGCCGCCAATTCCGGTTTGACGTGTGAACTCAACCTCTGGTAGGCTGTCGCTTCGCTCCACGAGCGTTCCTCGTATTCGCGCGCGCTGATTCGTGGCTTCGCGCAATTCTCATAAACGGACGGGTCGTGCCTACCTTTCAGCAGTTGGTCCGCAAGGGCCGAACCAAGCCGACGCACAAGACGAAGGCCAGAGCGCTCCGGGGCTGCCCCCAGCGGCGCGGGGTCTGCGTCCGCGTGTACACGACCACGCCCAAGAAGCCCAACTCGGCGCTCCGCAAGGTGGCCCGTGTCCGTCTGACCACCAAGGTCGAGGTGACCGCGTACATCCCGGGCATCGGCCACAACCTGCAGGAGCACTCGGTCGTGCTCATCCGCGGCGGCCGTGTCCGTGACCTGCCCGGTGTTCGCTATCACGTGATCCGCGGCACGCTCGACGCCGCGGGTACCAAGAACCGCAAGCAGGGCCGGAGCAAGTACGGCGCCAAGCGCGAGAAGAAAGCGAGCTAGGACACCTCATGCCACGCCGCGCCCGCGTCCAGAAACGCGTCATCCTGCCCGACCCGATCTACGGGAGCGTTGGACTGGCGAAATTCGTGAACTGCATCATGCTCGCGGGCAAGAAGAGCATCGCCGAGAAGATCGTCTACGACTCCTTCGAGAAGATCCGCAAGTCGTCGCGCAAGGAGCCGCTCGACGTCTTCGACCAGGCCATCCGCAACGTCACCCCGATCCTCGAGGTCAAGCCCAAGCGGGTCGGCGGCGCGACGTATCAGGTCCCTGTTGAGATCCGCCACGACCGCCGTCAGGCGCTCGCCCGGCGCTGGATCATCCGCTACGCCCGTGGCCGCGGTGGCAAGAGCATGTCCGAGAAGCTCGCCGGCGAGCTGATGGATGCCGCGAACGGCGTCGGCGCGTCGATCAAGCGCAAGGAAGACACCCACAAGATGGCCGAGTCGAACAAGGCCTTCTCGCATTTCCGGTACTGAGATGGCTGTGGCAGTCGCGGCGCGCGCATTCCCCCTCGAGAAGACCCGGAACATCGGGATCATGGCCCACATCGACGCGGGCAAGACCACGACGACCGAGCGCGTCCTTTTCTATACGGGGCGCATCCACAAGATGGGCGAGGTCCACGAGGGCGCCGCGACCATGGACTGGATGGTCCAGGAGCAGGAGCGCGGGATCACGATCACGTCGGCGGCGACGGCTGCCGAGTGGCGCGGCCATCGCATCAACATTATCGATACGCCCGGGCACGTGGACTTCACTGTCGAAGTCGAGCGGAGCCTCCGCGTCCTCGACGGCGCCGTCGCGGTGTTCGACGCCGTGGCGGGTGTCGAGCCGCAGTCGGAGACGGTCTGGCGCCAGGCCGATCGCTACGAGGTTCCGCGAATCTGCTTCATCAACAAGATGGACCGGATCGGCGCGAACTTCTACGCGGCCGTCCAGTCGATCAAGGACCGTCTCGGCGCCCATGCTGTCCCGATCCAGCTCCCGATCGGCGCCGAATCCGAATTCAAGGGAATGATCGACCTCGTCACCGAGGAGGCGATCATCTACACCGACGACCTCGGCACCAGTCTTCGCCGTTCCGAGATCCCGGAGTTGATGCTCGAGCTGGTCGCCCAGTACCGCCACGAGCTCCTCGAGGCCGTCGCCGACGCCGACGACGAGCTGATGATCAAGTACCTGGACGGCGCGACGCTCAGCACCGAGGAGATCCTCCGCGGCCTGCGCGCCGGGACGGTCAAGACCCGCCTCGTGCCCGTGCTCTGCGGCTCCGCACTGAAGAACAAGGGCGTCCAGCCCATGCTCGACGCGGTCGTCGACTTCCTCCCGTCGCCGCTCGACCGCCCGTCGGTCGAGGGCGCGGCCGTCGAGGGCGAGACCGCCGTCGTCCGCAACGCGAGCGACAGCGAGCCCTTCGCCGCGCTCGCCTTCAAGATCGCCACCGACCCGTTTGTCGGCAAGCTCACCTTCTTCCGCGTGTACAGCGGGGTGCTGCGGAGCGGCTCCTACGTCTACAACGCGACCAAGGGCGAGCGCGAGCGCGTCGGCCGCCTGCTGCAGATGCACGCGAACCACCGCGAAGAGATCGAGGAGGTCCGCGCCGGCGACATCGCCGCCGCCATCGGCCTGCGCAAGACCACGACCGGCGACACGCTCTGCGACGAGAAGTACCCGATCGTCCTCGAGCAGATCACGTTCCCGGAGCCGGTCATCTCCGTCGCCGTCGAGCCGAAGAGCAAGGCGGAGCAGGACAAGATGGGCATCGCGCTGCAGAAGCTCGCCGAGGAAGATCCCACGTTCCGCGTCCGGACCGATGAGGAGACCGGTCAGACGGTCATCTCAGGGATGGGCGAGCTGCACCTCGAGATCATCGTCGACCGGATGCTCCGCGAGTTCAAGGTCGACGCGAGCGTCGGCCGTCCCCAGGTGTCCTATCGCGAGACGATCACCTCGAAGGGCCACGGCACCGGCCGGTTCGTCCGGCAGTCGGGCGGCCACGGCCAGTACGGCCACGTCGAGCTCGAGCTCGAGCCCAATCCGGGCAAGGGGTTCGAGTTCGTGAGCAAGATCGTCGGCGGGACGATCCCGAAGGAATACATCGCGCCGGTCGGACGAGGCATCGCCGACTCGCTGTCCAACGGCGTGCTCGCGGGGTACCCGGTTGTCGACCTCAAGGTCACCCTGGTCGACGGTTCGTACCACGACGTCGACTCGTCGGAGCAGGCGTTCAACATCGCCGGCTCCATGGGGTTCAAGGACGGCATGCGCAAGTCCAAGCCCGTGCTGCTGGAGCCGATCATGCGCGTCGACGTGTTCATGCCCGAGGAGTTCATGGGCGACGTCATGGGCGATCTCGCCGCGCGCCGCGGTCAGATCCTCGGCATGGAAGGACGCGCGGCATCGCACATCGTGCATGCTGAGGTGCCGCTCGCAACGATGTTCGGATACGTCGGCGATCTGCGCAGCATGACCCAGGGCAGAGCCAACTACAGCATGGAGTTTCATCACTATCAGCAGCTTCCGTCGAGCCTTGCCGAAGAGCTCGTCGCGAAGGCCAAGGTTTAACTGAGACAACGGAGAGAGCAGGAGTTCAGTAGAGGCACGAAATGGGCAAGAAGAAATACGCAAGCACCAAGCCGCACGTGAACGTCGGAACCATCGGTCACATCGACCATGGGAAGACCACGCTGACTGCTGCCATCACCAAGGCCCTCCAGGAGAGCGTCGGTGGCGACAACGCCTTCGTGTCGTTCGACAAGATCGACAACGCTCCGGAAGAGAAGGCGCGCGGTATCACGATCGCGACCGCGCACGTCGAGTACGAGACGAAGACGCGCCACTACGCGCACGTCGACTGCCCCGGACATGCCGACTACATCAAGAACATGATCACCGGCGCAGCCCAGATGGACGGCGCGATCCTCGTGGTCGCGGCGACCGACGGTCCCATGCCGCAGACACGCGAGCACATCGTGCTGGCGCGGCAGGTCGGCGTGCCGTACATCGTCGTCGCGCTGAACAAGTGCGACGCGGTCGATGACGAGGAGCTGCTCGAGCTGGTCGAGCTCGAGATCCGCGAGCTGCTCAGCAAGTACGACTTCCCCGGCGACGACATCCCCGTCGTGCGCGTCTCCGCTCTCAAGGCGCTCGAAGGCGACAAGGAAGCCGTCGAGGGCGTCCTCAAGCTCATGGACGCAGTCGACACCTACATCCCCGTGCCGACCCGGCCGGTCGACAAGCCGTTCATGATGCCGATCGAGGACGTGTTCTCGATCGAAGGTCGCGGGACCGTCGTCACCGGCCGCATCGAGCGCGGGATCGTCAAGGTGAACGAGCAGGTCGAGATCGTCGGGATCAAGGACACCACCAAGTCGACGGTCACCGGCGTGGAGATGTTCCACAAGCTGCTCGACGCGGGTGAGGCGGGCATGAACGTCGGCTGCCTGCTGCGCGGCGTCAAGCGCGAGGACGTCGAGCGTGGCCAGGTGCTCGCCAAGGCGGGAACCATCACGCCGCACACGAAGTTCAAGGCCCAGGTGTACGTGCTGAGCAAGGACGAGGGTGGACGGCACACGCCGTTCTTCACCGGATACCGTCCGCAGTTCTACATCAGGACCACCGACGTGACCGGTACCATCGCGCTCCCGGACGGCCAGGAGATGTGCATGCCCGGTGACAACGTCGAGATGGGCATCGAGCTGATCACCCCGATCGCGGTCGAGGACGGCATGCGCTTCGCGATCCGCGAAGGCGGTCGCACCGTGGGTGCCGGCGCCGTGACCAGCATCGAGAAATAGGCAAGACCAGACAGAGAGCAGAGGAACACCAGAACCGCCGTGCCCCAGAAGATCCGCATCCGCCTCAAGGCATACGATCACCGCGTCCTCGATCAGGCCGCGTCCAAGATCGTGGAGACGGCCACCCGGACGGGCACGCGTGTGGCGGGACCGGTGCCGCTGCCGACGACCATCAACAAGTACACGGTCGTGCGGTCGCCGTTCATCGACAAGGACTCGCGCGAGCAGTTCGAGATGCGCACGCACAAGCGGATCCTCGACATCCTCGACGCGAACCCGAAGGTGGTCGACGCGCTCATGCGCCTGAACCTGCCGAGTGGCGTCAACATCGAGATCAAGCTGTGAGCAAAGGGATTCTCGCCCGCAAGGTGGGCATGACCCAGATCTTCACGCCGCAGGGAACGTCGGTTCCCGTGACGGTGCTCGAGGCCGACACGTGCAACGTGGTGCAGCGCAAGACCGTGCCCGTCGACGGGTACGAGGCGGTGCAGCTCGGCTTCGGCGAGAAGACGCTCAAGCGCACACCCAAGCCCATGCGCGGTCACTACAAGCGCGCCGGGCTTCAGCCGCAGAACACGCTCCAGGAGCTGCGCGACGCCGGCGACGTCGCGGTCGGCACCCGCCTCACGGTCGAGATGTTCAGCGCCGGGCAGCGCATCGATGTCACCGGTGTGAGCCAGGGCAAGGGATTCTCGGGCCAGCACAAGCGCCACAACTTTCATCGCGGCCCGGTCTCGCACGGCTCGCACAACATCAAGCAGGCGGGCTCGATCGGGTCGACCGATGCCGCGCGCGTCTTCAAGGGATTGAAGATGGCGGGCCATCACGGCGCGTCGCAGGTGACCGTGCGCAACCTCGAGGTGGTCCGCGTCGACGGCGAGCGCAATCTGCTCCTCGTGCACGGATCCGTGCCCGGGCACAAGAACGCGGTGGTGATGGTGCGCGACTCCGACCGCTCCGCAACGCTCGGTGACGCACAATGAGCAGCGCGCGCGTCGTCGACCAGGCCGGCGCTGTGACCGGCAACGTCGAGCTCCCCGAGTCGATCTTCGGCATCGAGCCGAACGAGCCCGTGATGCACCAGGCGCTGCTCCGCCAGCTCGCCAACGGACGCCAGGGCACCGCATCGACCAAGACCCGCAGCGATGTGCGTGGCGGCGGTCGCAAGCCGTGGCGCCAGAAGGGCACCGGTCGCGCTCGTCAGGGCTCGAGCCGTGCTCCGCACTGGGAGGGTGGCGGCGTCGTCTTCGGTCCGCATCCACGCTCCTACCGCATGGAGATGCCGCGCAAGCAGCGGCGCCTCGCGTTGCGCAGCGCGCTGTCGTCCAAGGCTCAGGACGGGGGGGTGGTCGTCCTCGACGCGTTCACGCTCGAGGTGCCGCACACCCGCGCCGTGACCGATCTCCTCCGCAGCGTCGAGGCGGGCAGGCGCGTGCTCGTCGTCCTCGGCTCGCACAACGAGATGCTCGAGAAGAGCGCCCGCAACATCGCCGAGGTCCAGGTGACGCTCGCCGGCAACCTCTCGGTGCGCGACCTGCTCATGGCGGAAACCGTGATCGTCACCCGCGACGCCATCGAGCACATCGAGGAGGCCTTCGCATGAGTGGCGAGCGCAGCTTCGAGCAGGTGCTCGTGCTCCCGGTGATCAGCGAGAAGTCATACGCATCGATGGCGTCGGGACGCTACGTGTTCCGCTGCCATCCGTCGGCCACGAAGATCCAGATCCGGCGGGCGCTCGAAGAGGCGTTCGCCGACCAGAAGATCACCGTCGTCGACGTCAACACCGTCAACGTGCGCGGCAAGACGCGTCGCCGGTCACGCGGTCAGACGCGCGTCATCGGAGCGAGCCCCAAGTGGAAGAAGGCAATCGTGACTCTCGGCGCGGGCCAGAAGATCGAAGGCCTGTTTGAAGGCGTCTAGTCAGTAATGCCAACGAAGAAATACAAGCCAACCAGCCCGGGCCGCCGCTTCATGTCGGTGAGCAGCTTCGAAGGTGTCACCAAGGAGGCACCGCAACGAGGACTCGTCGAGCACCTCAAGAAGCACAGCGGGCGCAACGCGTCCGGCCGCATCACGGTGCGACATCAGGGCGGTGGTCACAAGAAGACCTACCGGATCATCGATTTCAAGCGCCTCAAGGACGGCGTCCCGGCCAAGGTGAAGACCATCGAATACGATCCGAACCGCAGCGCGCGCATCGCGCTCGTCGTCTACGCGGACGGCGACAAGCGCTACATCCTCTCGCCGCACGGGCTGAGCGTCGGTGATGTGGTCAGCTCGGGCGACGCCGCCGAGATCCGTCCCGGGTGCGCGCTGCCCATCGCCAACATCCCGCTCGGCACCACGATCCACAACCTCGAGGTCAAGCTCGGGCGCGGCGGCCAGCTGGTGCGCAGTGCGGGGACGGCAGCACAGCTGCTCGCCAAGGAGGGCTCGTATGCGCAGGTGCGCATGCCCAGTGGCGAGGTGCGTCTCGTCGACGTGCGCTGCCGGGCGACGATCGGCCAGGTCGGCAACGTCGACCACGAGAACGAAGTCATCGGCAAGGCCGGCAAGTCGCGCTGGCGGGGCATCCGTCCCTCCGTGCGCGGCATGACCATGAACCCGTTCGACCATCCCCACGGTGGTGGTGAGGGACGCAGCGGTGCCGGTGGCCATCCTCAGACGCCCTGGGGCAAGCCGGCGCTCGGCTTCCGGACACGTCACAACAAGAGCACTGATCGCCTGATCGTGCGCCGGCGGGACAAGTAGCCATGGGCCGCTCGCTCAAGAAAGGACCGTTCTGCGACGACCACCTTCTCAAGAAGGTGCAGCAGCTCAACATGTCGCGTGAGAAGCGAATCATCAAGACGTGGTCGCGACGCAGCGACATCTTCCCGGAGATGGTCGGCCACACGATCGCCGTGCACGACGGACGCAAGCACGTGCCCGTGCTCATCACCGAGACGATGGTCGGCCACAAGCTCGGCGAGTTCGCCCACACCCGCAGGTATCGCGGGCACGGGCACCACACCGAACGCAGCACGGCGCTGAAGTAGGGGTTGGGATGGAAGTCGTCGCAACCGCGAAATGGGTTCGCACCACTGCTCGCAAGGCTCGCCTCGTCTCCGCGATGGTCACCGGGCTGCCCGTCGCCGAGGCGCTCGTCGTGCTGCGCTACTCGCCGCGTTCCGCCGCGGTGGACATCGCGAAGGTGATCAAGTCCGCGGCCGCGAATGCCGAGCACAACTACAACCTCGACGCATCGTCGCTGCGCGTCGCGCGTGTCGAGGTTGACGGCGCGATGATCATCAAGCGCTGGCGCGCCAAGCCGCGTGGCATGGCGGGCAGCATCTTCAAGCGGACCAGCCATCTGCGCGCATTCGTCACCGATGACGAGATGCCCGACAACGTGCGGCGTCGCAGCGCCGTGAAGTTGCCGCGCACCGTCGTGCCGACGCCGGTGGTCGCGCCCGCGGCAGCCGCAACCCCCGCAGCGGGCGCCGCCGCTCCCGCGACTCCGCGACCCGCGCGCCGCCGCGCACCCAAGCCACCCAAGGAAGAGGCCGAGTAGATGGGTCAGAAAGTCAATCCGATCGGTTTCCGGCTCGGCATCTACCGCAACTGGGATGCGCGCTGGTACGCCGACAAGGACTACACGAAGCTGCTGCACGAGGACATCGCGATGCGCCGGCTGATCAGCAGCCGTCTGCGCAACGCCGGCCTCGCGCGTATCGAGACCGAGCGCAGCGCCAACCAGCTCACGGTGATCATCCAGACCGCGAAGCCCGGCATCGTCATCGGCAAGCAGGGTGCGTCCGTCGACGCGCTCCGTGACGAGCTCGAGCGGATCTCCGGCAAGAAGGTGCGCGTCACCATCCACGAGATCAAGACGCCGGAGCTGGACGCGACGCTCGTCGCCGAGAACGTCGCCTCGCAGCTCGAGAAGCGCATCGCGTTCCGCCGCGCGCTCAAGCAGACACTGATGCGGAGCATGCGTGCCGGCGCCAAGGGCGTGAAGATCCAGGTCAGCGGCAGGCTCGGCGGCTCGGAGATGTCCCGCCGCGAGTGGGACCGCGACGGTCGCGTGCCGCTCCACACCCTGCGCGCCAACATCGACTACGGCAAGGCAGAGGCGCGCACCACGTTCGGCCGCATCGGCGTCCAGTGCTGGCTGTATCTCGGTGACTTCGTGACCGCGACCGGTGAGCCGATCGCGGCGGGCAAGGACCGCACGGAGGACCGCGGCCTCGAGGACCGCGTGCCGGCAGCCGCGCCGCGCATCGCGACCGAGGCGCAGGTGGAGACCGCGGAGGTGTCGCTCGAGGTCGCCGAGCCCGAGGCGGAGGTCGAGGTCGAGACCCCGGCCGAGGACGTCGTCGAGATCGATGAGGACGCGGAGATCATCGCGGCGGCAGGCGTCGACCCCGCCGCGGACGGCGAGAAGGTCGAGAAGCTCACGCCCAAGCGGGCGCCCGCCCGGCGCAAGCCGGTCGTCGCCAAGAAGCCCACGTCGGTGGCTCGCGCGCCCAAGAAGGCGATCAAGAAGACCGACGTCCCCGCCGAGACCGTCGAGGAAGAGGAGGAGTAGCGATGCTGATGCCCAAGCGAACCAAGCATCGCAAGCTCCATCGCGGACGCCGGACCGGCGCCGCGCAGCGTGGCAACAAGCTCGACTTCGGCACCTACGGGTTGCAGGCGGTCGAGCAGTGCTGGATGACCAACCGCCAGATCGAGGCAGCCCGGCGCGCGATGACCCGTCACGTCAAGCGCGGCGGCAAGATCTGGATCCGGATCTTCCCCGACCACGCCTTCACGAAGAAGCCGGCCGAGACCCGGATGGGAAGCGGCAAGGGCCAGCCCGAGGGCTGGGTCGCCGTCGTGCTTCCCGGACGGGTGCTCTTCGAGATGGCCGGCGTCACGCGCGAGACCGCCCAGGAGGCGATGCGCCTCGCCGCGTTCAAGCTGCCGATCAAGACCCGCTTCCTGCAGCGCGAGGAGACCGGCGCCGATCTCGAGGCGACGACGGTATGACCAAGCAGACCGAGTCGCTGATCGAGTTGCGCCGCCTCACCATGCCCGAGCTCGACGACTACCTGAGCAAGCAGCGCAGGCGTCTCTTCGAGGTGCGCTTCCAGCAGGCGACGGGGCAGGTCGAGAACCACCGGCAGGTGCGTGAGATCCGGCACGAGATCGCGCGTGCGATGACCGTGAAGATCGAGATCGAGCGCGGGCTCCGTCCCGAGCTCGTCCTCGCCGCGTCCACTCCCGCGGCCACGCCCGCGAAGGCGCCAGCCAAACCCAAGCCCAAGGCAAAGCCGGCGACACCGCGCCTGCAGGTCCCGGCGGTCGTTCCCGCAGCCGTGCCCGCCGCCGAATCCCCGGAGCCCGAGGAGCAGATCGCCGACACCACCGGCGTCGAGGAGGATGTCGATGAGTGACGCGACTCCGGCACCGCGCCCGCGCCGCAAGGTGCGTGACGGCGTCGTCGTGAGCGACAAGATGGAGAAGACGGTGATCGTGCTGGTCCAGATCAGCAAGCCGCATCCTCTCTACAAGAAGGTCGTCCGGCACAGCACGCGCTTCAAGGTGCACGACGACGAGAGCTGCAGCGTCGGCGATCGCGTCCGGATCATCGAGACGCGACCCGATCTCCAAGGAGATTCGCTGGCGCGTCGCGGAAGTGCTGGAGAAGGCTCGCTGACATGATCCAGCAGGAATCCGTGCTCAAAGTGGCAGACAACAGCGGCGCCCGCGAGTTGCTCTGCATCCGCGTGCTCGGCGGCAGCTATCGCAAGTACGCCTCGGTCGGCGATGTGATCATCGGCGCGGTGAAGGTGGCGACACCGAACGCGCAGGTGAAGAAGGGCGACGTCGTGCGCGCGGTCGTGGTGCGCACCACCAAGGAGTACAAGCGGCCCGACGGCAGCAACATCCGCTTCGACGAGAACGCGGCAGTGCTGATCACCCCGCAGAACAACCCCCGTGGCTCGCGCATCTTCGGACCCGTCGCGCGCGAGCTTCGCGAGCGCAACTTCATGAAGATCGTCAGCCTCGCGCCGGAGGTCATCTGACATGCCGACGCCACGCGTCGAACGCAAGCGCCGGGCCACTCTCCGCCACGAGGGCTGGGCCGGTGGGCATGTGCGCGCACTCGACATCCGCAGGGGTGACAACGTCGAGATCCTCAGCGGCAAGGACAAGGGCAAGCGCGGCATCGTCGAGCGCCTGCTCCCGGAGCAGCAGCGCGTCGCGGTGCGCGGCGTCAACGTGCTCAAGCGCCACACCAAGTCCGGCGTGAAAGGCAACATCCAGGGCGGCATCGTCGACTTCGACGGGCCGATCAGCTACAGCAACGTGATGCTGGTCTGCAACCGCTGCGACAAGCGGACGCGGATCGCGCACGGGCTCGACGAGCTCGGCCGCAGCGTGATCGTCTGCAAGAAGTGCGGCGAGCACTACGACAGGGCACAGGTCTGATGGCAGTCGAAGTCGCAGAGCTGCCCCGTCTCCGCCGTCGCTATGTCGACGAGATCGTGCCGTCGCTGGTCGCCGAGTTCCGCTACCTCAACGCCATGCAGGTGCCGTCGATCGAGAAGGTCGTCGTGAACATCGGCATGGGCGAGGCGATCACCAACGCGCGAGCGATCGACGCCGCGATCGCCGATCTCAAGCAGATCACCGGCCAGGCGCCGATCGTGATCCGCGCGCGCAAGTCGGTCGCCGCGTTCAAGTTGCGCGAGGGGATGCCGATCGGCATCAAGGTGACGCTGCGCGGCCGGCGCATGTATGACTTTCTCGACAAGCTGCTCAACGTCGCGCTTCCCCGAATCCGCGACTTCCGCGGCGTCGACCCGAAAGCATTCGACGGCCACGGCAACTACACGCTCGGGCTGCGTGAGCAGCTCGTGTTCCCCGAGATCGACTACGACAAGATCGACAAACTGCGCGGGTTGGAGGTGTGCATCGTGACGACGGCCCGCACCGACGCGGAGGGCAGAGCTCTCCTCACGGGGCTCGGCATGCCCTTCAGGAAGAGCTAGGCATGGCAAAGAAGTCGTTGATCGCCAAGGCGAATCGACCGGCCCGTTACTCCACGCAGGCGCATCACCGGTGCGGTGTGTGCGGTCGCCCGCGTGCCTACATGCGCAAGTTCGGCATGTGCCGGATCTGTTTCCGTCAACTCGCCAGCATCGGTCAGATTCCTGGCGTCCAGAAGAGTTCGTGGTGACCCATGACCAGTGACAGCATCGCGGATATGCTCACCCGCATCCGCAACGCCAACCAGGCCCATCACCGCACCGTGGAGATCCCGGTGTCGAAGATGAAGGTCGAGATTGCGCGCGTTCTCACCGAGGAGGGCTTCGTCGACGGCTACGAGGTCTCGGGCGAGGCGCCGATGCAACTCCTCACGGTCACCCTCAAGCCGGGAAGCCCGCGCGGACGCGCGCTCTCCGGCCTGCGCCGGATCAGCCGGCCCGGGCTGCGCGTCTACGCGCGCAAGTCCGAGATCCCGCGCGTTCTCGGCGGGCTCGGGGTTGCGATCATCTCCACCTCGCGCGGACTCATGACCGGACGCGCGGCGCAGCGCGCCGGGCTCGGGGGCGAAGTCGTCGCCTTCGTGTGGTGAGGATCTCCTGATGTCTCGCATCGGCAAGCTCCCGATCCCCGTTCCCGCCGGGGTCGAGGTCGCCCTCGAGACGGGCAACCGTCTCAGCGTCACCGGCACGCGCGGAACGCTGCAGCGCACCTTCGCGCCGTCGATGCAGATCAACGTGGAGACGGGGACGATCACCGTCGACCGCCCGTCGAACGCGCGCATCCATCGCTCGCTGCACGGGCTCACGCGGACGCTTGTCGCGAACATGGTGCAGGGCGTCAGCGGCGGCTTCACCCGCGAGCTCGACCTGGTCGGCGTCGGCTTCCGCGCCGCACGGCAGGGTGGCGACCTCGTGCTGACGCTCGGCTACTCGCATCCGATTCGGTACACCCCGCCCGAGGGCATCACCATCGACGTGCCTGCCCCGACGCAGATCTCGATCAGCGGGTCGGACAAGGAGGTCGTCGGCCAGGTGGCCGCGAAGATCCGGTCCTTCCGCAAGCCTGAGCCGTACAAGGGCAAGGGCATCCTGTATCGCGGCGAGAAATTGAGACGGAAGGCCGGAAAGTCGGGCAAGGCCGGCAAGACCAAGTAACGAGAACACGTAGAAAGTAGAGGCTGATCAGGATGTTCACGAAGCACGATCGACGCGCTGCTCGAGCACGGCGCCACCGCCGTGTCCGCAAGCACGTGTCCGGCACCGCTGCGCGCCCGCGTCTTGCGGTGTTCCGCAGCCTCCGCCACATCGGCGCGCAGCTCGTCGACGACGCCAATGGACGGACGCTGGTCGCCGCGTCGACCACGGAGCCCGCGCTGCGCGCCGTCCTCGGCGATGCCAACGCGTGCACGACAGCCGGCGCTGCGGCCATCGGCAAGACCATCTCGGAGCGCGCCAGGGCGGCAGGTGTGGACACCGTGGTGTTCGACCGCGCCGGCTATCTCTTCCACGGTCGCGTCAAGGCGCTTGCGGAGGCAGCCCGCGAGGGCGGCCTGAAGTTCTGACATGGGCATGCGCATGGATCGCCGCGATGATCGCGGCAGCGAGTTTCAGGAGAAGATCGTCTCTCTCAACCGGGTCGCGAAGGTCGTCAAGGGCGGCCGTCGCTTCTCGTTCAGCGCGCTTGTCGTCGTCGGTGACGGCAAGGGTCGCGTCGGCGCCGGGCTCGGCAAGGCCGGCGAGGTCCCGGACGCCATCCGCAAGGGTGTCGACGACGCCAAGAAACACATGATCACCGTGCCGATGGTCGGGACCACGATCCCCCATGAGGTGCGCTACAAGCTCGGCGCCGCCAAGGTGATGCTCAAGCCGGGCGTGCCCGGAACGGGCGTCATCAGCGGCAGCTCGATGCGCGCCGTCGTCGAGGCCGCGGGCATCAAGGACATCCTCACCAAGAGCCTCGGGACGGACAACCCCATCAACGTCGTGCGCGCCACCGTGTCGGCGCTCGCGAGCCTCCGCACCCTCGCCGCCGTGGCGGAGCTGCGCGGGCGCACCCCCGAGCAGATCGTGGGGAGCCGCAAGATGGCCGACAGGATGCTCGGCCGGACCCCGGCGCTCGCCGAGGCCGCACCCGCCGCCGAGGTGGCGCCGTGAGCACGGTGAAGGTCACCTATCGCAAGAGCGCCATCGGTTACGCCTGGGACCAGAAGGCGACGCTCGCCGCGCTGGGCCTCAAGAAGCTGAATCACACCGTCGAGCACGAGGCCACGCCCTCGATTCGCGGCATGGTCCACAAGGTTCGCCACCTGGTCGCCGTCAACGGCGAGCCGGCGAACTCGCCGGCGGGCGCCGAGCTTTTGCGCAGCCTCGCCTCCGAATCGGAGAACGCGGCATGAAGCTGCACGAGCTGAGCCCGGCAAAGGGCAGCCGCAAGACCCGCAAGCGGGTCGGCCGCGGCCATGGCGCCGGGCAGGGCAAGACCAGCGGTCGTGGCCAGAAGGGCCAGGGCTCGCGCTCGAGCGTCGGGCTCCCCACCGGGTTCGAGGGCGGCCAGATGCCGCTCAAGCAGCGCCTTCCCAAGCTGCGCGGTTTCCACAACCGCTGGCGCAAGGAGTTCGTCGTCGTCAACCTCGGCAAGCTCGGGCGCTTCGAGAAGGACACCGTGGTCGACGCGGACGCGCTCACCGAGGCGGGTCTGATCCCGCGGGCGTCGTCGCCCGTCAAGGTGCTCGCCGCCGGTCACCTCACGCACGCCTTGACGCTGCGGGTCGATCGCATCTCGGTCGCCGCACGCACCGCCGTCGAGGCCGCGGGCGGGAGCGTCGAGCTGGTGGGACCGCAGCCGGAATCCGAGGTCGTGACCCGGGGCCGGGCGGCGATCCGCGCGACCAAGAAGGCCGAGAAGAACGATGCCGCCGCCGCGAGGGCTGTCGCAGCCGAGGCGGGCGAGGTGGCGCCGTCGAAAGCCGAGGGCAAGCGCGCCGCGAAGGCAGCCGCTGCAGCCGAGGCGAAGAACGCGCCGGCCGGGGCCAGCACCGCGCAGGCCGCCGAGGCTCCGCGCTCCGGCAGACGCGGCAAGGCCGCACCCGAGGCCGCCGCAGCAGAGACTGACGCGGACGGCGCACCTGACGACGAGGCGGAGACCGAGGACACGGAGTGAACCTCCTCCAGGCGCTGGGTCAGGCCCTCCGGATTCCGGAGCTGCGGCGGAAGATCCTCTTCACGCTCGGCCTGCTGCTCGCGTTCCGCATCCTCGCGGCAATCGCGATCCCCGGCACCAACCCGGTGGCGCTCAACGCGCTCTTCAACAGCAACACGCTGCTCGGGTTGCTGAACCTCTTCAGCGGCGGCGGCCTGCAGCGCTTCACGCTCGTCGCGCTCGGTCTGAATCCCTACATCAACGCCACGATCATCATGCAGCTCATGACGGTCGTCTCCGTCCGGCTCAAGGAGTTGAGCAAGGAAGGCGACGTCGGTCGCAAGAAGATCACGCGCTACACGCGCTGGCTCACCGTGCCGCTCGCGATGCTGCAGGCGTTCGGCTACCTCGCGCTGTTCACCAATCCCAACGTCACCAACGGCGCGGGCGCGATCATCGCCAACCCCACTGCCGCGACGGAGATCAGCATCATCCTGACGCTCACCGCGGGCACGATCATCGCGATGTGGCTCGGTGAGCTGATCACCGAATACGGCGTCGGCAACGGCGTCTCGCTGATCATCTTCGTCGGCATCATCGGGCGGTTGCCGGCGGCGATCGTGGGCTACGGCGGCACCGGGGGCACCGCGCACATCGTGCAGCTCGCGGTCATGACGATCATCGCCGTCGCGGTCACCGCGGCGGTCATCGAAGTGCAGCAGGCACAACGAAAAGTGCCGGTGCAATCCGCGCAACGCGTCCTCAACGTGCGCACCGGGATGGCGTCGCAGGGGCGGCGCAACTTCTTACCACTGCGAGTCAATGCCGCGGGAGTCATCCCGATCATCTTCGCGATCTCGATCATGACCTTCCCGACGATCTTCGCCAACCTGTTCCAGAGCAGCACCGGGTGGACGCTCACCGTTGCGACGTGGATCACGACGAACTGGCAGGCGACGGGCGGCTTCATCCCGCTCAACTTCCTCTACAACGGCATCTACTTCCTGCTCGTCATGGGCTTCACGTACTTCTACACGGCCATCGTCTTCGACCCCGTCGACGTCGCCGACAACCTGAAGAAGCAGTCGACGTTCATCCCGGGGATCAGGCCCGGCCGAAGTACGGCCGAGTACCTCGGCAAGGTGATGGGTCGCATCACGCTCGCGGGCGCGCTCTTTCTCGCGCTGATCACCGTGGTGCTGCCGCTCCTCACCGCGGTGCTCACCGGTGTCCCCTCGACGAGCCTCTACCTCGGCGGTACGGCGATCCTCATCGTGGTCGGCGTCGCGCTCGACACCATGAAGCAGATCGAGACACAGCTGCTGATGCGCCAGTACAAGGGATTCATCAAGTGATCGCGGTGATGTTCGGACCGCCCGGGAGCGGCAAGGGCACGCAGGCGTCCCGGGTCGCGCTCCGGCTCGGGATCCCGCACGTCGCGGCGGGTGACATGCTGCGCAATGAGGTGGCACGCGGCACCGACCTCGGCCGCGAGGCGAAGCCGATCATGGACGCCGGCGGCCTCGTGCCCGACGACCTCGTCGTGCGGATGATCGAAGCGCGCCTGAACCAGGCGGATGCCGGCAAGGGCGTGCTGCTCGACGGATTCCCCCGCACCGTCCCGCAGGCGGTGACGCTGGACCGCATGCTCAAGACCCGCGACGACTACGTGGCCGAGGTCATCTCCCTCGAGGTCCCGGACGACGAGCTCAAGACGAGGATCCTCAAGCGAGCCGACATCGAGGGTCGGAGCGATGACACCGCCGAAGGGTTTGCCAACCGCCTCGTCGTGTATCGCCAGGACACCTGGCCGGTGCTCGACTACTACCAAGCGCATGGGACCCGTATCGAGTTGATCGACGGCGTCGGCGATATCGACACGATCACCGACCGGATCATGGCTTCGCTGAAGCACAACGGCACGCCGGTGGGATCGGCATGAGCTCGCACGCCGTGATCGGCTTCCGCCTCAAGCGGCCGGACGAGATCGAGAAGATGCGCGTCTCGGGGCAGATCCTGGGCGCCTGCCTCTCCCAGCTCGCCGCCTCGGTCCGGGCGGGCATGACGACGCTCGACCTCGACCGCATCGCCGAGACCTTCATCCGCGACCACCACTGCATTCCGGGCTTCCTCGGCTTCGAGGGCTACCCGAACTCGCTGTGCGTCTCCATCAACGAGCAGGTGGTGCACGGCATCCCCGGAGCGCAGGTGATCAAGGACGGCGATCTCGTCTCCCTCGACTGCGGCCTCATCCTCGACGGCTGGTGGGCGGACAGCGGCCTGTCCGTCGCCTGCGGCGAGCCCTCCCCGCTGGTGCGCCGCCTCATCGACGTCACCCGTGAGGCGCTCGACCGTGGCATCGACGCGGCCCGTCCGGGCAACCACATCGGCGACATCGGAGCCGCGGTCCAGACGTTCGTGGAGGCCAACGGCTTCTCGGTGGTGCGCCAGTACGTCGGCCACGGGATCGGCCGCGACATGCACGAGCTGCCGCAGGTGCCGAACTACGGCAAGCCGGGCACCGGCAACCTGATCAAGCCCGGATACGTCATCGCGATCGAGCCGATGGTCAACGCGGGGCGCCCGGACACCCGGGTCCTCGACGATGACTGGACCGTCGTCACCACCGACGGGAAGCTCTCCTGCTACTTCGAGCACACCATTGCCATCACGGAGCACGGCCCGGAAGTGCTGACCCTCAGGCCCGATCCGGTCATGGCGGACGTCTAGGTGGGATCGACCGGTTTGCCTGGGACTCGAGCCGCGGTTTATACTCAACACCTCGGGCTCTCGCAGGAGCCTGGTTCGGCGCGCACGCATCGGGGTACCGCCGGCACCAGCGTCACGGATCGCCCCGGGGCGCACCGAGCACCATGCCATCGGCGCCCTACGCCGCCAACCACGAGGAACGCGTCACCGGAATGAAGGTCAGAGCATCAGTCAAGCGCCTGTGTGAGCGCTGCAAGATCATCAAACGCCACGGGGCGGTCAGGGTGATCTGCGAGAACCCCAAGCACAAGCAGCGGCAGGGGTAGCGGAGCAATGGCACGTATCGCCGGTATCGACGTCCCTCGTGACAAGCGCATCGAGATCGCGCTCACCTACATCTACGGGATTGGACCGACCACCGCAAAGCGAATGCTGTCGCTGGCCGGGGTTGCCCCGGACACCCGTACCAAGGATTTGAGCGATGCGCAGGTCGGCAAATTGCGCGATGTCATCGCAAAGCAACTGCAGGGCCGCGTAGAAGGCGATCTCCGCCGCCAGATCGCGCTCAACATCAAGCGTCTCACCGAGATCGGCACCTACCGCGGATTGCGGCATCGCCGCGGACTGCCGGTACGCGGGCAGCGCACCCGCACCAACGCGCGCACCCGTCGCGGACCGAAGAAGACCGTGGGCGTTCGCCGCAAGAAGGCAACCAAGTAAGTCATGGCCAAGAAGAAGAAAGTCGTCCGAACCCGGCGCCGCGAGCGCAAGAACATCGCGGTGGGCCATGCCCACGTGCTCGCGACGTTCAACAACACCATCGTCAGCCTCACCGACCCCGACGGCAACGTCATCGCCTGGGGATCGGCCGGAGCGCAGGGCTTCAAGGGGTCGCGCAAGAGCACGCCCTTCGCGGCCCAGGTGACCGCCGAGGCGGCCGCCCGTCGCGCGATGGAGCACGGGCTCAAGTCGATCGAGATCTTCGTGAAAGGCCCGGGCGCCGGCCGCGAGGCCGCGATCCGGAGCCTCCAGGCGAGTGGCCTCGACGTCAGCGCCATCTCCGACGTGACCCCGATCCCGCACAACGGCTGCCGTCCGCCGAAGCGGCGGCGGGTGTAGGGAGCCTCGATGGCCAATCAAGCCGGTCCGGTCTGCAGGCTCTGCCGCCGTGAGGGAGCGAAGCTCTATCTCAAGGGCGCCAAGTGCCTCACGAACTGCACCTTCGACAAGCGCAGCGGCCTGCTGCCGGGTCAGCACGGTCTGGCGCGCCGTCGCAAGGCGAGCGACTACGGCATCCAGCTTCGGGCCAAGCAGAAGGCGCGCCGTCTGTACGGTGTGCTCGAGACGCAGTTCCGCCACTACTTCGAGCGCGCGGAGAGCGCCGACGGCGTGACCGGCACCGTGCTGCTCCAGCAGCTCGAGCGCCGTCTCGACAACGTCGTGTACCGGCTCGGGCTCGCCAGCTCCCGTCGTGAAGCCCGCCAGCTCGTGAGCCACCGCCACTTCAAGGTCAACGGCCGTGCGCTCAACATCGCCTCCGCGCAGCTGCGCCCCGGCGACATCGTCGAGGTGCGCGACCGCAGCCGCAAGATGCTCGTGATCGAGAATGCGCAGCAACTGGTCACGGGGCGCGCCGTCCCGGACTGGCTGACGCTCGACGCAGCCGCGCTCAAGGGCACGATGGTGCGCCTGCCCGAGCGCCACGAGATGGAAACCCAGGTCGAAGAGCAGCTCATCGTTGAGTACTACTCGAGATGACCATGCTCCGCGCCGGATCCGGCGCCTCGTTTACCGTCCCCGTAGAGGAGTCCTGAATGGCACTTGACATGATCACGTCCCCCGCAGTCAAAGAGATCGAGAGCAGCGCCGATTACGGCAAGTTCGAGATCGAGCCCCTCGAGCCGGGATTCGGTGTCACGCTCGGCAACTCGCTCCGCCGTGTGCTCCTGTCCTCCCTGCCTGGCGCGGCGATCACGTCCGTGTCGATCGAGGGGATCGCGCACGAGTTCAGCTCGATCGAGAATGTCAAGGAAGACGTCACCGAGATCCTGCTCAACATCAAGGAGATCAACGTCCTCTCGCACAGTGCGGACCCGGTGCGCATCAGCCTCGATCAGCACGGCCCGAAAGAGGTCACCGCGGCCGATATCGAACTGCCGAGTGACGTCGAGATCCGCAATCCCGGTCAGCACATCGCGACGCTCAACTCGCCGAAGGCGCAGCTGCGCATGGACCTCATGGTCGAGCGCGGCAAGGGCTACGTCACCGCCGAGCGCAACAAGAAAGAGGGCCAGGCGATCGGCGTGATCCCGATCGACGCGATCTTCACCCCGGTCCGCAAGGCCAACTTCTTCGTCGAGAAGACGCGTGTCGGTCAGGAGACCGAGTGGGACAAGCTCGTCGTCGAGGTCTGGACCGACGGCACGCTCGCCCCGGTCGAGGCGGTGAGCCGCGCAGCCGGTCTCTTCACCGAGCATCTCGGACTCTTCGTCCGCTTCGGCGACAACCTCGCCGCACCGGCGCACGCGTCGCCGCGCGGCAACGACCTCCCGAGCAGGCTCGCCGACGTGCCGATCGAGGATCTCGAGCTCAGCGTTCGCGCACTCAACTGCCTCAAGGCCAACGACATCACCAAGGTGGGTCAGCTGGTCGCGATGAAGCAGGAGGAGCTGCTCACGCTGCGCAACTTCGGTCAGAAGTCACTCGACGAGATCCGCGAGAAGCTGGTGCAGCGCGAGCTCGTCACTCCCGAAGAGCTGGACACGCTGTTCCAGCCGATGGCGAGGTAACGAGACCCGCTCATGCGACATCGGATCGCCGGTCGGAAGTTCGGGCGCAGCGCGGCGCATCGCCAGTCGATGACGCGCAACCAGGTGACGTCGCTGCTGCGCTATGGGCGGATCACGACCACCGAGGCAAAGGCCAAGGAGCTGCGCCGCTGGGTGGAGCGGGTGATCACCGACGCCAAGCCGGACGACCTGAACGCCCGCCGCAAGGTGGCGCTGTACGTCAACGACCGCGAGGTCTCCAACAAGCTCTTCTCGACGTATCTCGAGCGCTACAAGGAACGCCCCGGTGGCTACACGCGAGTCGTCAAGCTCCCGCCGCGCAAGAGCGATGCCTCGCCGATGGCCATCATCGAGCTGGTGGACTAGGACCTCGAGACAGTGCCCACTTACAGCCTCACGCTCGAGTACGACGGAACCGATTTTGCCGGATGGCAGATCCAGCCGCACGTCCGCACCGCGATGGGCGTCCTCAAGGACGCGCTGCGCACCGTGACCGGCGAAACACCTGAGCTCACCGCGGCGGGACGGACCGATGCCGGCGCGCACGCCCACGGTCAGGTCGCCGGCTGCACGCTGACACGCGCCTGGGCGCCCGACGACCTGCGTCACGCGCTGAACGCCGCGCTTCCGCAGGACCTCGCGGTTCGCGATGCCGCGCTGCAGCCGGAGACGTTCAACGCCCGTCGCGACGCGGTGGAGCGCACCTATCGCTACCTCATCGTCTGCCGCGACGGACATGCCCCCGTGACCCGGCGCAACGCGTGGACGGTTCGGCGGCCGCTCGACGTCGACGCGATGCGTGCCGCAGCCGCGTCGCTCGTCGGCAGGCACGACTTTGCGGCCTTTGGCAGCTCGCCTCGCGAAGGTGGCAGCACGGTCCGCACCGTCAGCGCCGTGAGCGTCGAGCACGCGACCATGTCCGACACCGATACCGAGACGCCGATCCTCGACACGATCATCATCACCGTGCGTGCCGACGCGTTCCTGCGCGGCATGATGCGTTCCTTCACCGGCGCGCTGGTGAAGATCGGTCGTGGACGCGCAACCCCCGAGTGGCTCGAATCGCTGCTCGACAATGCGATCGGTCGCGACCCCCGCATCACCATCGCTCCCGCGCGGGGGCTGCACCAATGGGCGGTCCGGTATCCCCGGAACAGTCCCGCCGAACAGGATCGCGCGGCATGAGTGGCACCTTGACCTATCAGGCGAAACCGGGCGAGCTCGAGCAGAACTGGTATCTCGTCGACGCACGCGGGCAGACGCTCGGTCGCCTCGCGGTGAACATCGCGCGTATCCTGCGCGGAAAGCATCGCCCTCAGTTCACGCAGCACATCAACACCGGCGAGCACGTCATCGTCATCAACGCCCGGGACATCGTCGTCACGGGACGCAAGCGGACCCTCAAGACGTACGACCGATACTCGGGGTATCCGAGTGGCCGTCACGTGCGGACGTACGACGAGGCGATGGCGGTCGACCCGACGGCGCCGATCACGCACGCCGTGCGTGGCATGCTGCAGCACAACACCCTCGGTGCCGAGCAGCTCACACACCTTCGCGTCTACGCGGGCTCGGAGCACAAACACGAGGCCCAGCGACCGCAGCCGATTACCTTCGGCGAGCTAGGGGAGATCATCGTTGCCCGCAGCAGCTGAGCCGTACAAGCAGGCGACCGGCCGGCGCAAGACGGCTGTCGCACGTGTGCGCATCGTCCCCGGCGACGGCGTCATCATCGTCAACAACCGCCCTCCGAGTGAGTACTTCGGACGGCGCGACCTCGAGACCGTGGTCACGCAACCGCTCCGCCTCACGGAGACCACCGGACGTTTCGAGGTCTCGGTGAAGGTCTACGGAGGCGGGATCGCCGGGCAGGCCGGCGCGGTGTGTCACGGGATCGCGCGTGCGCTGATCGCCGCGGATCCCGAGTTGCGCGGGGTACTGAAGGCGGCGGGTCTGCTCACTCGCGACTCGCGTGAGAAAGAGCGCAAGAAATACGGCCTCAAGCGAGCTCGGAAGGCGCCGCAGTACACCAAGCGGTAGTGGCTTCCTCGCCTGTCGCCGGCGTGACGGCGAGGGCTCGTGTGCTCGGGTGTCCCGTCGACGTCGTGACCATGCCCGAGGCGGTTCGCAGGCTTGTCGACATCGTCGAGCGCCACCGGCGCGACCCCTCGACGCGTCCCGCGCTGGTGGTCACGCTCAACCCCGAGATCCTGATGCTCGCGCGGCGTGACGACGACTTCCGCACCGTGCTCGAGTCAGCCACGCTCATCGTTCCGGACGGGATCGGGATCGTTCGGGCGCTCCGGCGGCGCGGCCACCCCGGCGCGGACCGGGTCGGTGGGGCGGACCTCATCAACGCGTATCTGCCGGAGGCGGAGCGCCGTGGTCACCGTGTCGCCCTGGTCGGCGGCGCCCCGGGAGTGGCGCGCGCGGCACGCGACCGCATGGTCGCCGCGCACCCGCGGCTTCGCGTCGTCGCGGCGAGCGCCGGGGCCCCCGACTCGGCCACGGCGGTGCGGCTCTACGAGGCGCGTCCCGACGTGGTGCTCGCTGCCTTCGGTGCGGGCCGTCAGGAGCAGTTCCTCGAGCGCAACCTGATCCGGATCGGCGCCGGCGTGGGTATCGGCGTCGGTGGCTCGCTCGACTTCCTCGCCGGGCGGGTCCGTCGCGCACCCTCCCTGGTGCGTCGAGCCGGGCTCGAATGGGCGTGGCGGCTCGCGATTCAACCGTGGCGACTTCGTCGACAAGCCGTGCTTCCCGTGTACTGGTGGCTCGAACGTCGTGAAGCAGCGAGAGCGGCCGGCCTTCCTCGGGCATGATCGCGCGGTGCTGAGCATCATCGTTCCCGCATACAACGAGGAACAGCGCCTTCCCGCGAGCCTCGTCCGGATGCGTGAGTATCTCGACGGGCGGGACGAGCCCTACGAGTTGATCGTCGTCGACGACGGGAGCGCCGACGGCACCCTCGAGCTCGCGCGAAACATCGCCAAGGACTGGCCGCAGATGCAGGTCCTCGCGCTCGCGACGAACACCGGCAAGGGTGCCGCCGTCCGGCTCGGGATGCTCACCGCCAAGGGCGAGCATCGCGTCTTCAGCGATGCCGATCTCAGCACGCCCATCGAGGAGGTGGAGCGGCTTCGTGCCGAGCTGCACGGGTCGTGCGCCGTCGCCATCGCGTCGCGGGCGCTCCCCGGATCGCAGATCGACGTGCACCAGCCGGGACGTCGCGAGGTCATGGGGCGGACCTACAACCGGATGCTCCAGCTCGCCGCGCTTCGCGGGCTGCACGACACCCAGTGCGGCTTCAAGGCGTTCACCGCCGAATGCGCGGTCGCCTGTTTCGAGCCGTTGCGAACGCTCCGTTTCGGCTTCGACGCCGAGGTCCTGCTCCGTGCTCGGCGGCTGGGCTGGACCGTGGCCGAGGTCCCGGTCCGGTGGCAGCACAAGGAGGACTCCCGGGTCAGCGCGCTGCGTGACTCCTTTGGAACTCTTTACGACTTGATGCGTCTTCGGTTCATAGTCCGGCGATAATCGTCGGGTGAGAACCGCGCAGCGAACCACGGCCGCAGGGCACATCGATGTCCGGGTTGCGGGGGCTCCGCTGGTCGGGTTGCGGTACCACATGGACAGCCGCGCGGCCGATCTCGAGGAGCTTTCGGCCGAACTCGAGCGTCAGCTGATCGAGATCGGGGCTCGGCGCGCCAACCTCCTGGTCCGCCTCCGCCGGGTTGAGGATGCCCGGCTGACGGCGCTCGGGGTCCTTCCCGCGCTGTCGTCGCGGCCGCCTGGGCTCCTGGCGGAGATCGCGGCAACCTTCAACGAGGACCTCGAGGTGAGCACCGAGGTGACGCGCCTCGAGGCGCGGGCCGCCGGGATCCGGATGCGCCTGACCGAGATCACAGCCGAGCAGGGAGTGCTCCGCAAGGTCAGCCACGAGCTCGCGCAGGTCCCCGGTCAGGCCGTGGCGGACCCGGATCAGCGCGCCAGCCGCTACAGCCAGGCGGCGCGTCAGATCTACGAGATCGCCGACATCGAGCACGCCGAGACGGCGAGGCTCATTCTCGAGGGCCCCATGCAGCGCCTGGCCGACGCCGCACTCGAGGCAGAGCTGATCGGCCGGAGCATCGTCCGCGAGCCTGCGACCGCGGTCGGAGCGAGCACCCGGTGCCGGACTGCTGCGGCGGACGCGTCAGAGCGGCTCGGCGAGGTGATCTCGGCCCTGTTGCCGCTCAACCCCGACCGTGGCCTCGTGGGCGCGATTCGGGAGCTGCTTGCCGGCTGGACCGCTCGCGGCACGGTCATGCTGCACATCCTCGGCAGTGAGCGCCGGATGCCCGCGCTCGCCGAGATCACGACCTACCGGATCCTCGAGCAGGCGATCGACAACGCCCTCAGCCATGGGCGTCCGCAGCGGGTCGACACGATCATCTCCTTCCTGCCGACGATGGTGGTCGCGGTGGTCAAGGACGATGGCGACGGGTTCGACGTCGGCGCCACGGACGCCCGCCTGGGCCGTACCGATGGTCTCGGAATGATCCAGATGCGGGAGCGGGCCGCGCTCGTCGGCGGGCGCGTGCAGGTGCGAAGCGGGCTTGGCCTCGGGACCGAGGTTCGGATCACCATCCCCGACAGCCGCGCGACCACGTAAACGCCCAGTCCGCATCCAGGCGTCACCATCGCCGACAGCCGCGCGACGACCTGGCGACAACGTCCCACAGACAAATCCGCGTCGATAGGATCCTGCGCATGGCCTCGACACCACGCAGCTACCGCCTGGTGACCGCCGGCGGAGCGACTGTCGCCCGGGACGTCACCATGGCCGACAACCCATGGAGCCGCTTCATGGGACTCATGGGCAAGCGCGAGCTCGCTGACGGCACCGGCCTCTACCTGAAGCCGTGCAGCTCCATCCACATGTTCTTCATGCGGTTCCCGCTCGACATCGCGTTCATCGACGGCGATGGCCGGGTTGTTCGCCTGTACCACGGGCTCCGTCCGTGGCGGATGTCGCGCATCGTACGGCGCGCCAAGGCGGCGATCGAGCTGCGCAGCGGCACGCTCGCAAAGGCCGGCGTCAACGTGGGTGACCTCCTGACGATGTCCTGATCCGCTACCGTCGCCCATCGCATCAATCGCGGTGGAGGATCGACGTGTACGAAGGACTGATCGCGGAGACGGTGAGCATCACGGGCAACGGCGGCGACGAGATCGGCGCGTATCTCGCACGGCCGCTCGGGGCCGGACCGTTCCCCGGTGTGATCGTGATCCATCACGCACCCGGCTGGGACGAGGGATCGAAGGAGATCGCGCGCAAGTTCGCGTACCACGGCTACCTCGCGATCAGCCCGAATCTGTACCACCGTTTCGGCCCGGAGCTGGCCCCGGACGACGCGGCGGCTGCCGCGCGCGCCGGCGGCTGGATCACCACAGAGCAGTTCCTCGGTGATGCCGGGGGTGCGCTTCGCCATCTGCGCGCGCTGCCGATCGGCAACGGCAAGGTCGGCACGATCGGGTACTGCTCAGGCGGGCGGCAGTCGTTTCTTGCGGCCTGTGAGCTGCCGATCGATGCCGCCGTCGACTGCTACGGCGCCTTCGTGGTCTCGAGCGCGCCGCCCGAGCTGCCGTTTCGGATGGAGCCCATCATCGATCGGGCGCCGAAGATCTCGTGCCCGATCCTCGGCCTCTTCGGTGTGGAGGACAGGAACCCGGCGCCCGACGAGGTCGCCCAGATCGACGCCGAGCTCACGCGCCTCGGGAAGGAGCACGAATTCCACACGTTCGACGACGCGGGTCACGGGTTTTTCGCGGTCGACCGACCCAGCTACCGTGTCGCAGCCGCGGTCGAGGGATGGCGGCTCGTCTTCGACTTCTACGGCCGGCACCTGAGCTAGGAGACGCCAATGTGCTCGTACATCGTTGAGAAGGCGGCTCTGGAGGGCAGTGCGAAGGCAGCGGGCGAGTGGCGGCCCATCACGGACGCCGTCGTATCCGTGGACCATCCATCGCACGCGACGTTGGATCACGCGCTGATCGTCGATTTCGTGAACGCCGGACGTCCCGTGAGCGAGCGTGTGGCGTTGGAGTTGAGCGTCGCCTCGGCGCGGGAGTTGATCAGCTGCATGCAGACGGCACTGGACGCATTCGGGGAGGCCGGCTGAAAAGGGCCGTAGCCCCACGCCAAGTCGCCAGGGCGCCACCGGCCGGCGCCCCAGCCACGGTCAAGGCCCAGCGCCCCAAGCCACGTCGCCACCGCGCGAATGGGCCAGCGCGCCACGCCACGTCGCCACCGCGTCAACAGCCGACGCTCAGATAGTCCGGGGGACGTCTCGGGCCCTGCCCCATACCTATCCCTGTGCTCGCAAGGATCGGCCGCCTGCTCCTCGACGCGGTCGCTCCACGACGATGCGCAGGGTGCGACTCCGTCTCCGCCGAGCCGATCTGTCCCACCTGCGCGCGGCAGCTCGCCGCTCTGCCGGTCCCGAGATCTCGACAGATGCCACACGGCCGTGCCTGGGCCGGATTCGAGTTCACGGACCTGGTCCGAACCATCCTGCACCGGGGCAAGTACGGCGGTGACCGAGGGGCCCTCGAAGCGCTCGGGTCACTGACCGCGAGCCGGCTGGCTGCACCGCGCAGCCCGGCCGTCATCGCCTCACCCTTGGCGCCGCCCTGGATCGACGCACCAGGCAGCCCGGACGCCGTCATGCCCATTCCACTGGGACCACGGCGGCGGCGCCACCGTGGCTACAACCAGGCCCAGATCATCGCCGAGACCCTTGCGGACGCCCACCGGATCCCGCTCCTGTCCGGGCTCCAGCGCACGCGCGAGACCCCTCCGCAGACGGCGCGAGACGAGGATGCACGACGCGCGAACGTGACCGGGGCCTTCACGTGGGACGGCATCGCCCTCGCATCCGCCACCGTCTGGCTCGTCGATGACGTGCTCACGACCGGTGCCACGGTCGAGGCGGCCGCGACGGTCCTCGCCGGCTCCGGGGCCTCTCGGATCGACGTGGTCGTGATTGCCGTAGTGCCGTGACGGGTATCCCCTGCCAGAATGAAGAGGACCATGCCCTTCCTCACGAAGCCCTTTCAGAAGGTGCTCGGCGACCCGGTCCGGCGCGAGATCAAGCGCTACGAGGGCGTCGTCGCGCTCATCAACGAGCTCGAGGCCGAGATGGTGGCGCTGTCCGACGATGCGCTGCGCGACAAGACGCGTGAGTTCCGCGAGCGCCTCGGCGTCGAGGGACCGGATATCAGCCATGGCCAGCCGTTCGCGGCCGGCCTGACCGAGGAGAGTGAGGAGGCCGCCTTCGAGCGCGCGGAGGCGCATCAGCGCGACCTCGAGCGCGCCCGAGCCCTCGACGACCTCCTGCCCGAGGCGTTCGCGGTGGTTCGCGAGGCATCGAAACGGACGCTCGGCATGCGCCACTTCGACGTGCAGCTGATCGGTGGGATCGTCCTGCACCAGGGCCGCATCGCCGAGATGAAGACCGGCGAAGGCAAGACGCTCGTCGCGACCCTCGCGCTGTATCTCAACGCCCTGGAGTGGCGCGGGGCACACCTGGTCACCGTCAACGACTACCTCGCGCGTCGTGACGCCGGATGGAACGCGGCGCTGTACGACTTCCTCGGCATGTCGGTCGGCGTCATCGCCGGGCAGGACCTGTCCTACATCTACGACCCGGCGTTCGTCGACGACACGCATCCGGACGTGCGGCTGCAACACCTCCGGCCGTGCACGCGTCGCGAGGCGTACGCGACCGACATCACGTACTCGACCAACAACGAGCTCGGCTTCGACTACCTGCGCGACAACATGGCGCAGAAGCTCGATCGTTGCGTTCAGCGCCGGTTGCACTACGCCATCGTCGACGAGGTCGACTCGATCCTCGTCGACGAAGCGCGCACGCCGCTCATCATCAGCGGTCAGGCGAGCGAGGCCACCGACAAGTTCTACATGTACGCGCGCCTCATCCCGCGGCTGGTGGCCGAGGATGACTACACGATCGACGAGAAGACGAAGTCGGCGACGCTCACCGAGGAGGGCGTCGAGAAGATCGAGATGTGGACGGGGATCTCCAACGTCTACGACATGGAGCACGTCGCCGAGGCCCACCAGATCAACCAGGCGTTGCGCGCGCACGCACTCTGGCATCGCGACAAGGACTACATCGTTCGCGACGGCGAGGTGATCATCGTCGACGAGTTCACCGGGCGCACCATGCCGGGTCGCCGGTGGTCCGACGGCCTGCACCAGGCGATCGAGGCGAAGGAGGGCGTGAGCGTCCAGCAGGAGACCGTGACGCTCGCGACCATCACATTCCAGAACTTCTTCCGCATCTACGACAAGCTCGCCGGGATGACCGGCACCGCGCTCACCGAGGCCGAGGAGTTCCACAAGATCTACAAGCTCGAGGTGGTGCCGATCCCGACCCACCGACCGATGGTGCGCCTCGATGAGCCCGACCTCATCTACAAGACGGAGGACGGCAAATACCGCGCGGTGGTCGAGGAGATCAGCGAGCGATACAAGAAGGGGCAGCCGATCCTCGTGGGCACGACGAGCATCGAGAAGAGCGAGCGAATCAGTCGCATGCTCGACAAGCTCGGCGTCCAGCACTCTGTCCTCAACGCGAAGTTGCACGAGAAGGAAGCCGATGTCATCGCCAAGGCGGGTCAGATGGGGAGCGTGACCATCGCGACCAACATGGCCGGTCGCGGCACCGACATCGTGCTCGGCGACGGCGTCGCGGATGTCGGCGGTCTCTACATCATCGGGACCGAGCGACACGAGTTACGCCGCATCGACAACCAGCTTCGCGGGCGCGCAGGACGCCAGGGTGACAACGGCGAGTCACGGTTCTTCCTGTCGTTCGAGGACGACCTGATGCGCGTGTTCGGCGGCGAGCGGATGCAGGGGATCATGGGTCGCCTCGGTGTCGATGAGGACACGCCGATCGAGTCGAAGATGGTGTCGAGGCAGATCGAGGGCGCGCAGGCTCGTGTCGAGGGCTCGAACTTCGACAGCCGGCGTCACGTCGTCGAGTACGACGACGTCATGAACAAGCAGCGCGAGATCATCTACGGCGAGCGGCGCAAGATCCTCGAGGGAACCGACACGCGCGGCAACTTCATCTCGATGGTGGAGCACGTCGTCGCGACCGAGGTCCCGACCTTTTGCGAGGGCCGTCACCGTGAGACCTGGGAGATGGAAGGTCTCTGGGAGCGCATGCATCAGTACGCGCCGATGCTGCCGCCGATCTCGGAGGTCAACACCGACAGCCTCGGCAACTCCATCGAGGAAGTGTCAGAGACCCTCAGCGGCGAGCTGATCGGCATCTACGAGGAGAAGGAACACGAGTACGGGCCGGAGCTGCTGCGAGAGGTCGAGCAGAGCGTGATGCTCCAGGTGATCGACACGAGGTGGCTGCAGTACCTGACGCAGATGGACCACCTGCGCGAGGGGATGGGCTTCCAGGCGTACGGCCAGATGGACCCGCTCGTCGAATACAAGGCGGCAGCCTTCACCGCATTCCAGGACCTGACCGAGGACATCCAGCGCGAGATCGTCCGGGCGCTGCTGAACGTGCAGATCCGCCGGGTCGACCCCGCTGCGGCGGCGACCGAGGCGGCCGAGGGCGACGAGGACGCTGGCGGCGCGAACGGCGCTGAGCCCGCCGTCGCCGCGGCGCCGGCTGCCGGTGCAGCTGACGCGACCGCTCCCGCTTCACCCCGTGCCGACCGGCCTGGGGGCGCGGTCGATGGTGCTCAGGTGCCGCCTGCTCGACCTGCCGCGGCGCTCGCCAGCGGTGCCCTGGCGCGCGCCACCGGGACGAGAGTGTCCGCGCCGGTGACGTCCAATCCGATCGTGCGCAACATCGTGGAGTCGTCGGGAGCGGGGACGCAGCGCGCGAACGGGAATGGGGCCGGTGCGGGGAACGGCAGGGCCTTGGGTGCGGTGCCCGGGGCACAGAACGCGAAGGTCGGGCGCAATCAGGCGTGCCCGTGCGGGTCAGGGAAGAAGTACAAGTACTGCCACGGCAAGTAGGGGGCGGCCTTACTGGATGTGATCCTGGCGGTGGTTCACACCCCGGGGACGTGGCCAGCCTTGCTTAGATGTGGGCCTGGCGGTGGTTCACTCCTGCATTGCCCTCCGCTGCACGATCTGCACCGGATTGCCGTCGATGTCCTGGACCCACGCGGCGCGCAATGTGTCATCGAAATCGTGAGGCGCGCTGAGGGAGTGAACCCCTCGGATGACGAGTGCACCGTGTGCCTCGTCGACGTCGTCGGTCCAGACGACGATCTCGGCGCGTGGGCCTGCGTCTGCTGACACGACTCCGTGCACCATTTGAAGTGCATCGAGAGACGCAAAACCGACGATAAGGCCCTCAACGCGCAGCTCGATGTGGGCTGGTTGGCCCTGTTTCGGCGTCATGAAGGTTCCCTCGAAGCCGAAACAATCCCGGTAGAAGCGGGCCGACGCCTCCAGGTCGTGAACGTGGAAGTTGATCTTCGGGTCGCTGAACATGGGCAGCGACTCTGGAACGGCGCGTGGTTCGTCCCAGCCCCCGGCGCCGGACTGCACCGGCGCCGGGGTTCTGTCAGTGATATCTGACGCGTCAGCAGATGTCGTGGTTCTCAACCACCGAGAAGTCAGGGATTCCAAGCGAGCCAGCCGCGTCGCCGAACTGTCCGGCCGCGGTGGTTGGGCTGAGCCTGAACTCGACGTTGGCGATGAGCGCGTAGGTGCTCGGCGTTGGGAGCACGTTCGCGGCGATCCAACCCCGTGCCGGGACCAGTGCCCCTGTAGCCGGGATACCTTGCGAGACCAGGGTGATCCGACCCGTGTAGAGAGGCCCGGCGGCGGGCGAGCTGAGCTTGACGGCGCCGGTGAGGACACCACGGCCGGTGCTCAGATTGATCGTCCAGTCGATGCCGGTCACGGTGAGTGTCCCGCTCAGAGGCCTCGGCGTTGGATCGGGGAGGATCTGCGTCTCGGTCCCCTTCCAGGCGCCGGTGTAGGTGATGTACTTGACACTGCTGACACCGGCGCAGGTCGTCGACTGAAGGTTGCCGCTCAGCTTGATGCCGGCGTTCGCTCGATCGATCAGTGGAGGGCCGACGATCCCGGGCCCGTCGACAGCAGCACGAACCGCCATCCCTCCGAAGAAAACGGCCACCAGGGCGATACCAGAAGCAATGAATTTCTTCATGCCGCCATACCTCCGAACTTCCTTCCGCCGCTTCGAAATCGAGGGCGTTAGCGCGTAGGGCTAGTCCTCGTCGGATGAAGGTTCAACAACGAACTTCATAACGATTTGAGGCGCCGAGGTATCGCGCTCGGGCTCCCATTGCGCCATGCGGTCGGGGATCGGTGGCCAATAGCGTCGATGGCGATCGCCACGTGGATCCAGTGCATCGGCGGTATCGTCCGGTAAGGTCCGCGCTAGTCCTCAGCCCGGCACTCCCTGATTTCGGCTACTCGCGCGCCTCGACGGGAGGGCGGATCCAGGAGCGGTGGGTGCGTGAGGGCGGGATGGCGAGGAGCAAGCCTCGCTCCACGCGGGCGAGTTTCCAGCCGCCCTCGTGGATCAGCCAGTGGTGGCGGTAGCAGAGCAAGACCAGGTTGGCCAGGTCGGTCCCGCCGCCGTGGCCCCAGTGGACGAGGTGGTGGGCGTTGGTGAAGGCGACGCTGCGCTCGCAGCGAGGCCACTCGCAGCCACCGCTCGCCCGGGTGCGCAGCGCGGCTCGGGTGGCGGGGGTGGGGAGGCGCCGGGCGCGGCCGACATCGATGACCGCGGACTGGGGACCGAGCAGGATGCGCCGGACGCGGGCGTCGCAGGCGAGGCGCTGCACGGTGGCGGCGGGAACGGCGCCCGCGAACTCGAGCTCGCCCCCGGGTGCGCCCTCCAGGCCCATCACCGTCTCCACCGAGGCGGTGAGCTGGAGATGGGTGCATCGCTTTCCGACGGCGCCGAGGTCGAGGGCACGGTGGAGGAGCTCGACCAGGGCATCGGCGAAGCGGCGCTCCCGAGGACGGTCGTCGCCGAAGCCGGTGGGTGCGGCGCAGGCCATGATCGCGGTGCGGATGACCGCCCCGGCGACGGGGTCGAAGCTGGCGCGCACGGCGGTGCGGCCGTCCTCGCAGGGAATGAGATGGAGGGCGTTGCGCTCCGCCGCGCTGACGTGCTCCTCGAGGACGGTGGCAGCGTCCCTGGCATGGCGGGCGTGGGTGCAGTCGTGGCTGAAGCGACCCACCGAGTGCTCCACGGCGAGGTCGAGGAGCACCCGCTCGTCGAAGGCGGGCGAGCCAGGGGGCTCGGCTACGTTGGGCGCACCGGTGCCCACTTCTCCCTCCTCGCCGGGCGTGCCGGCATCGTCGGGCTGGGGATCCTCGGACGCACCGACACCCACGCCGACGTTCGGCACCCCCTCGAGATGCCGGGCGACCCCGGCCAAGAGGGAGAAGTGGGCGAAGCCGATCTGCCCGGCATCGAGGGCGGCGAGGCTCAAGGGAAGGCGGTGGACCAGGTCACCGGCGGCCACGGCACGGGCGGCGGCATGGCCGGACATGCGGCACTGGTGGCGGATCCAGTCGATCGCGGTGGTCGAGCCCTGGAGGTCGTACTCGTTGGTCCCGGCGAAGGAGCTGGCCAGGACCGAGAAGCCCATCTCGAGGAGGTCGATGCCGTGGCGGAGGCAGATGAGGTGCTCGCCGAGCTCGTACTGGGTGAGCTCGAGGGACGGCGTGTTGAGGAATGCCTCGATGGCAAGGACGAGGGTGGCGAGCGGGGTCCCCTCGGCGGCGACCGGCTCCCCGCCGGCGTGAGCCTCAGCCCGCGCGTGCGCGCCGAGCGGGTCGAGCGCGTTGCTCAGCTCGGGATCGAACCCGTCGGGGTCGGGCTCCGGCCCCTCCAGGGCAGCGCCACGCCCACTGGGAACTGACCGGCTCATCGCGAACCTCGAGCACCGCGGCAGCCGCGACCACACTACACATTCCTGTAGTATAGAACACATGTTCGCTACCACCGACTCCCGAAGCCGACGCCCCTAGCGCATGCGGATGAAGCTCGCGTTCCTCCGGTATTCGTCCAGCGTCCGGGCGTCCATGTACGACATGGAACTCCGCAACCCGGCCACATACCGCTGCACCACGTCGGCCACATGCCCCTTGTAGGCAACGATGGACTCGGCACCCTCGATGTACTCCGGGTCCTCGCCGGCGAACTCCTGCTGCACCGAAAACGAGGCAGCGCCGCGCATGATCTTGAACTTCTTCCCGTCCACGACCAGCACCCGCCCTGGCGCCTCGAAGGTGCCGGCCAGCGCCGAGCCGACCATCACGCAGTCCGCCCCCAACGCGAGCAACTTGCACATGTCGGCAGGGCTCCGCGTGCCACCGTCGGCAATGATCAGCGCGCGACGCCGAACCTGAGCGCACTCGTAGACGCTGTACGGAGTCGGCGCGTGCACGCCCGTCTCGGTTCGCGTCTCGCAGACGGATCCGCCGGCGATTCCAACTCGGATCGCGTCCACCCCGAGATCCTCGAGCCAGCGGAACGTCTCCGCGGTGGCCACGTTCCCGGCGATGAGAAAGACACTCACATCCTGCTGACGGATCCAGCGCGCGGCCTGCGCGACCTGCTCGTGAGCGCCGTTGGCGGTGTCGAGACAGATCATCCGGCACCCTGCGTCGACGAGCTGCGCGAACCGCTCACGGAAGTCCCCCGTGACCCCAACCGCGGCGGCGATGGCGCCGCCGCCGCTTCCGACCTCCCGCAGCTCGGCGGCCTGATCGGCGATCGCCTGGAACCGAGGCAGGATGCCCAGCGCCCCGTGGTCGTGCAGTGCACGGCACATCTCGACCCCGCACACGTCCGGCATCGGCGACCCGATCAACGGCAAACTCAACCGCACCGGCCCAAAGTCCACCGATGGATCCGCTTCGGACCGGTGCGGCAGCGACGACCGCACGCGTGGGACCAACGACACGTCGTCGAAATCGAACGCGCGAGGGAGGTCGGGAAACAGCTCGCCGATCGCGGCAGCGGCCACTCCCGTGGCGGATTGCATCAGACCATTGTGAAATACTCGACAAATGAGCGAGCTTGCTGAACGCGCCACCGATGTAGCTGCCCGCATCGCCGAACTTCAGGGGCATCTTTGACCTCGAAGGGAAACGCGTCCGGCTGATCGAGCTCGATCGCGAGACGTCAGCGCCGGATCTCTGGGACGACCCGCGGCGCGCGGCCGCCCTCAACCAGGAGGCGTCGCGCATCCGTGAGGATCTCTCAACCTGGGAATCGCTGACCCAGCGAGCCACGGATGCCAAGGAGCTCGCGGCGATGCTCGAGGCGGAGCCCGACGAGGCCATGGCCAACGACCTCGAACGCGAGATCAAGGCCCTTGAGAAGGAGATCGCCCGCCGCGAGATCGACCTGCTCTTCAGCGATCCGTACACGGATCACGTCGCCCTCCTCGGCATCCATGCCGGTGCAGGCGGGACCGATTCACAGGACTGGGCGGAGATGCTCCTGCGGATGTACCTGCGCTGGGCAGAGGAGCACCGCATGCCGGTGGAGTTCCTCGAGGAGTCGGTCGGCGACGAGGCCGGGATCAAGTCCGCGACCATCCGGATCTCGGGGCCGCGCGCGTACGGCCTCCTCAAGGGGGAGCACGGCGTCCACCGCCTCGTCAGGATCAGCCCATTCGACGCGGCCCACCGGCGCCACACGTCGTTCGTCCTCGTTGAGGTGACCCCGGAGATCGAGGACACGGTCACCGTCGAGATCGACCCGGACGACGTGCGCACCGACGTGTTCCGATCGAGCGGCGCCGGCGGCCAGCACGTGAACAAGACCTCGTCGGCGGTGAGGCTCACCCACATCCCGACCGGGGTCGTGGTGACCTGCCAGAACGAACGCTCCCAGCAACAGAACCGAGACGTCGCCTGGCGGGTGCTCCGCTCGCGGCTCCTGGCCCTCCAGCAGGCCGCCCACGCCCAGAAGATCGCCGATCTCAAGGGTGAGCTGATCGCAGCCGAATGGGGGAGTCAGATCCGCTCCTACGTCCTCAACCCCTACACGATGGTCAAGGATCACCGAACGAACGTCGAGGTCGGCAATGCCCAGGCCGTGCTCGAGGGGGGCATCGATCCCTTCATCGAGGGATACCTGCACTGGGCGGCCGATGAGGAAGCGGAATCGAAGGCATCGTGATCGCACCAACGCGCCGCGCCCCCGTACGAAAGTCACCGTCCTGTGAAATTCGGCGGGAGTCAGCCGGAACCCCGGTCTATACTGGCGCCCGACGCAGTAGCGATCCCAGAAACCCTTTTATGAATACATCGCCCCAGGGGGCAGCCTGGTGAGCGTGGCGGTCGCCGAGCGATCTGCGGCCCCTCCTCAGCACGCGCTACGCCCAGTCATCTCGTTTCACGGCGTGAGCAAGGTCTACCCGAACGGAACGGAGGCCCTGCGCGACGTTGATCTGGCGATCCATCAGGGCGACTTCTGCTTCCTGGTCGGCGCGAGCGGCGCCGGCAAGTCGACACTGGTACGGCTGCTCATCCGCGACGAGGCGCCGTCGACAGGCCGCATCTTCGTGGAAGGGCAGGAGATCAGTCGGATGTCGCGTCGCAAGCTGCCGAAGCTGCGTCGCAAGTTCGGCATCGTGTTCCAGGACTACAAGCTGCTCACACGACGCACCGTTGCGCAGAACGTCGCGTTCGCGCTGCAGGTGACCCGCCCCGGTCAGCGCCACATGCGCGAGAAGGTCGAGGAGGTGCTCTGGATCGTCGGTCTCGAGGACAAGCTCGACACCTTCCCCGACGAGCTCAGCGGCGGTGAGCAGCAGCGCGTCGCCATCGCACGCGCGCTCGTGCACAGGCCACGCATCTTCCTTGCGGACGAGCCCACGGGCAACCTCGACCCCGACACGTCGTGGGGCATCGTGCAGCTGCTGCTGCAGATCAACCACCGCGGCACCACCGTGCTGATGGCGACGCACAACCGCGAGGTCGTCGACCTCGTGCGCCGCCGCGTCATCGCGATCGAGGGTGGACGCGTGGTGCGCGACGAGGCTGAAGGACAGTATCTGCGCGAAGGGACAGCGACGCTGTGAGGCAGATCGCGGCGTCCCTCTGGTTTGCGTTGCACAGCGCGGGACAGAACTTCCGACGCAACCTCGGTGTCTCACTCGCGGGCGTGTTCACCATGGGGCTCATCATCTTTCTCGTCGGCGGCGGGCTGCTCTTCACGCACTCCGTCGACAGCGTGCTCCAGGCCCAGGAGCAGAACGCGAGCCATCTCAAGATCTACCTTGCCGACAACGCCTCGCTGGCCGCGATCACGAACTTCGAAAGCCAGCTGAAGAGGGACCCGCGAGTCATCTCGGTCACGTTCGAAACCAAGGACCAGGCGGCACAGCAGGCATCGCAGAACCCCGACATCAAGGACGCGCTCAACGTGCTCGGGAGCAATCCGCTCCCCGCGTCGCTGAACCTCGTGGTGCGCAAGCTCACCGAGTTGAGCCAGTTCAATGCCATGGCCGCGGCGACGCCGATCGTCGACAAGACGACACCGACCGACTACAACTCCGACGTCATCTCCAAGCTCAACGCCGTGATCACCATCATTGAATGGGTCGGCGCGATCATCGCCGTGATCCTGATGACCATCAGCATCGTGATCATCATGAACACGATCCGCACCGCGGTCTACGCGCGGAGAACGGAGATCGAGATCATGAAGCTGGTCGGCGCCACCGACTGGTTCGTGCGATGGCCGTTCATCCTCGAGGGCATGCTCGGCGGCTTACTTGCCGCGGTCTTCTCGGGCGCGGTGGTGTACGCCGCGTATCGCATCTTCGTACAGGCAGCGCAGGGCCACCTCTTGAGTGTGCCGTTCGACGGCCGATACACCGTGACCCTGCTCATCTTCCTGCTCATCGGTGGCGTTGCTGTCGGGGCATTCGGGAGCTTCCTCGGCGTCAGGCGATTTCTTTCGGCGTGAGGTGCCGGAGTCTGGCCCGCGGCATCGCGTCGCTGGCCATCGCAGCGTCGCTGTTCGTCATCGCGCAGCCCACGTCGGCTGATCAGATCACCGAGCACATCAGCCAGGAGCAACGCCAGCTCAACAACGCCAAAGCCGAGATCGCGTCGCTGAAGGCGCAGATCGCCGCCGCGCAGAACCAGGAATCCGCGCTGACCGCGATCATCGCGCACCTCGACACGCAGATCACCGCCACGCAGGGGCAGGTCGCCTCGGCGACACTCCAGCTCGACGCGATCAACCAGCGGCTGAGCGATGCGCAGTCGCAGCTCGCGACGGCGCGGCAATTGCTCGGATCCGAGCAGCACGAGCTCTCGCAGGTGCTCGTCGTCTACTACGAGTTCGAGAACGAATCCACCCCGCTGAGCAACCTCCTCACATCGGGCAGCTTCAACCAGTTCTGGACCGACGTCATCAACGGCGGTCGCATCAGCGCCCGCGAGCTGCAGATGGTGAACCTCGTCAGCGCGCAGCGCGACGCGGTGCAGGCGGACGTCGCACACATCAGCAACGATCAACAGCAGCAACAGCAGGTTCTGGGGCAGCTCTACGTCACCGAGCAGTCACTCGACGACGACAGGTCCGCGCGCACCGAGGCGGTCGCCTACCTCGCGCAGATCCAGGCGCAGGACGAGCGGAGCGCGCAGGAATGGGAGGCTGCCGAGAACACGATCAACGGGCAGATCGCGCAACTCCAGAAGGAAGAGGCGGCGGCTCGAGCGTGCCGGCGGTGGCAGCGGGCGCTTCATCTGGCCCGACATCGGCCCGATCAGTCAGGGGTTCGGGTGCACCCCGTATCCGTTCGAGCCGTACGACCCGGCATGTCCGCAGAAGCACTTCCACTATGGCCTCGACATCGCCGGCGCATGTGGCAACCGCATCGTCGCGGCGGATGCCGGCATCGCGTACATCGAACCGTTCGAGCGATACGGCTATGGCAACTACATCATCATGGTCAACGGCAACGGCTGGGAGACGCTCTACGGACACCTCGAGGGTTTCGCGATCCACAGCGGGCAGACGGTCGCGAGAGGTCAGTTGGTCGGCTACGAAGGGACGTCCGGCAACTCGACCGGGTGTCACCTGCATTTCGGGGTGAACCACAACGGGCAGTGGGTCAACCCTCGGCTGTATCTCCCGTAGCTTTAGCCCTGTCTCTCGGCACTCCTTGAGCTGCGCCGCGAGTTGACTGTGCTAGGGCAGGTCGTGGGCGATCTCCCAGATGTGGCCGCCCGGATCGGTGAAGCTGGCCGTCCGGATCCCCCAGGGCCGGTCCTGCGGACCGTTCAGGAGCGTCACGCCGCGCTCGGCAAGAGCCGCGCACACGGCGTCGACATCATCGACCCCGATCGTGAACTGCGAGCGTGACCCCGCGTCGCGATCGGCAACGGTGGCCGGGCTGATGAGCCCGGGAGCCTCAACCGCGTCGAGCAGATTGATCAGCGTGTCTCCGAACTGAAAGACGGCCGAGTTCTGGTCCTCGTAGTGGACAGGCAGCCCGAACACGTCCTGATAGAAGCGCTTTGCCGCGGGAAGGTCCTCGACAAAGAGCGTGATGGCACCAATGTGTTTCGGTCGCTCCGACCAGCTCGTCACCTCTCACCTCCGTGTTCTCAGGGGTCGATCACCATGCGGCCGCCGACACTGTACGGAGTGCGCGCCCGGGCCTGGTCGCGCTGATCCCCCGTCAGGGGCGGGCGTACCCCGCCGATATACTCAGCCGCTGTGGCCGAACGTTTCGACATCGCCATCCTCGGCGGGGGGATGGGCGGATACCCGGCGGCGATCCGAGCGGCCCAACTGGGGCTCCGCGCGGTGCTCGTCGAAGAGGACAAGGTCGGCGGGACCTGCCTGCATCGCGGCTGCATCCCGGCGAAAGCGCTGCTGCAGAGCGCTGCGCTCCTCGACGAGCTCCGCCACGCCGATGCCTTCGGCGTCACCACCGGCGACATCCGCTTCGACTACGCGGTGGCCGGCCGGCGTCGCGACCAGGTGGTCAGCCAGCTTCACAAAGGCGTGCAGTTCCTCCTTCGCAAGAACAAGGTGAGCGTCGTGAGCGGTCGCGGGCGGCTCGCCGGCGCAGGTCGCCTGGCGGTGACGGCGGCCGGCGGTGAGGAGACCGAGGTCGAGGCGGACGCTGTGATCATCGCGACGGGGTCACGCCCCAAGCAGCTCCCGGGCATCGAGGCTGACGGCGTCACCGTGCTCACGAGCGATGAGGCGCTGAAGCTCAACCGGGTGCCGGCGTCGGCGATCGTCCTCGGCGCGGGTGCGGTGGGCGTGGAGTTCGCATCCCTCTATCGCAGCTGCGGCGCCGAGGTGACCGTGGTCGAGATGCTGCCGAACCTGGTGCCGCTCGAGGATGCCGACATCGGCGCGGAGCTCCGGCGCCAGTTCGAGGCCCGCGGGATCGTCTGCCTCACGGGGCATCGGCTCGACCTCAAATCCGTGGAGCGCACGGACGGCGGCGTCACCGTGACGGTCGCAGCCGAGGACGGCACCACGCAGCAACTCCACGCGGAGATGCTCCTCGTCGCCGTCGGACGGGCGGCCAACGTCGAGGGCATCGGCATCGAGGGAACCGGGGTCACGGTGGAGCGCGGCGTCATCGCCGTCGACTCGATGCTCCGGACCGGCGAGGCCGGGGTCTGGGCGGTCGGCGACGTGGTGGGCGGGTTCCAGCTCGCTCACAAGGCGCTCCATGAAGGCGTGCTCGCGGTGGAGGCGATCGCGGGCCGCGACCCGCATCCGCTGGATGCGCGGCTTGTCACCCGCACGACGTACTGCTCCCCGCAGATCGGGTCGCTTGGGCTCAGCGAGGCTGAGGCGCGTGCGGCAGGGCACGACGTCGCGGTCGGGATGATGCCCTTCCGCGGCAACGGCCGGGCCGTGATCTGGGGCGAGACCGGGGGCTTCTGCAAGGTCGTCGCCGACAAGACTGCCGGCGACGTTCTCGGCGTCCACATCATCGGCCACGAGGTGACCGAGCTCATCTGGGGTCCGGCGCTCGGCGGCCTGCTCGAAACCACTGCATTCGAGATGGGACACGCGGTCGCGCCACACCCTACACTCAGTGAAGTGCTCTCAGAAGCTGCCCTTGCCGTCAGTGGTGAGGCAATCCACATTTGAGCGGCTGTGGAGCGTTCGAGGCACCGTCGCGGTTGACAGCTTCGATCGGAGGGTTGGGCCACCAATGGCAATGACCAAAACGGAAACGAAGGCGCGGGCCGGGCTCGACGCCGAGACGCTCCGACTCATGTACCGGCACATGCTGCGTTCGCGGCTGCTCGACGAGCGGCTCTGGGTGTTGAACCGCCAGGGGCGCGCCCCGTTCTGGATCTCCGCCGAGGGGCATGAGGCAGTTCAAGTCGCTTTCGGCATGAACCTGAAGCCGACGTACGACTGGGTTGCCCCGTACTACCGGGATCTGGCCCTGACGCTCGTACTCGGGATGACCCCGCAGGACCATGTCCTGTCCGTGCTGCAGCGAGCGGCCGATCCCAACAGCGGCGGCCGCCAGATGCCGGCGCACTATGGCTGCAGACGGTTGAACATCATCAGCACCGGCTCATCGGTGGGAACGCAGCTGATCCACGCGTGCGGCATCGCGCTCGCATCGCGCATGCGCGGTGAGGACGCGGTCACCTTCACATCGATCGGCGAAGGCGGTACCAGTGAAGGCGACTTCCACGAGGCGCTCAACTTCGCGGCCACGCACAAGCTCGCGGTGATCTTCCTTGTCGAGAACAACGGGTTCGCGATCAGCGTGCCCTGGCAGAAGCAGATGCCCACGGCGGACGTCGCGGACCGGGCCAAGGGATACGGCATCCCGGGCGTCATCGTCGACGGATGCGACGCCATCGCGTGCTACCGAGTGGCACGCGAGGCGGTGAAGCGCGCACGTCGCGGCGACGGACCAACGCTGATCGAGGCGAAGGTACTCCGCCTGACCTCGCACAGCTCCGACGATGACCAGCGCCGTTACCGGACCTCGGAGGAGCTCGAGTCCGACAAGGAGCGCGATTCGTTGCTGCGCTTCAAGGCGACCCTCGAGGAGCTCGGCGTCCTCAGCGCGGGAGACGCGGAGGAGATGCGCGCCGAGCTGGTGATCGAGCTCAACACGGCCACCGAGGAGGCCGAGGCAGCGCCGCTGCCCGCCGCCGACACCGCGACGCTCCACGTGTATGCGGAACCGGGTGACTGGCGTGGCTGAGAAGACGTACATCGAGGCGATTCGCGACGGCATTCGCGAGGAGATGCAGCGCGACGAGCGCGTGATGATCCTCGGCGAGGACGTCGGCGCCAAGGGTGGCGTCTTCGGCGTCACCGAGGGATTGCAGAAGGAGTTCGGTGAGGCGCGCGTCCTCGACAGCCCGCTTGCGGAATCGCTCATCGTCGGCGTCGCAATCGGTGCGGCGATGAACGGATTGCGACCGATCGCCGAGATTCAATTCCAGGACTTCATCATGCCCGCGGTCGATCAGATCATCAGCGAAGCCGCGAAGATGCGCTACCGGAGCAACGGCGACTGGGGTGTGCCGATGGTGTTGCGCTCACCCTTCGGTGGGGGAGTGCACGGCGCGCTGTATCACTCGCAGTCCATCGAGGCGATCTTCGCCCACATCCCCGGTCTGCGCGTGGTGGTGCCGTCGACGCCGTACGACGCCAAGGGCATGATCATCTCGGCGCTGCGCGACCCGGACCCGGTGCTCTATTTCGAGCACAAGCGCTGCTACCGGGCGATCAAGGGCGAGGTTCCCGAGGGCGAGTACACGGTTCCACTCGACCGGGCGCGCGTCGTGCGCGAGGGTAGGGACATCGCTGTCTTCAGCTACGGGATGATGGTGCACACCTCGCTCGAGGCGGTCGATCGCCTTGCTGCAGATGGGTTTTCCTGCGAAGTCACCGACCTGCGCTCATTGCGTCCCTTCGACCGCGAGGCGATCGTGACCAGCGCGCGCAAGTGCGGCAAGGTGCTGGTCGTGCAGGAGGCGAACCTCGCGGTGAGCGTCGCGTCCGAGGTCGCCGCGATCATCGCCGAGGAGTGCTTTGCCGACCTCGATGCCCCGGTGATGCGGCTCGGTGGTCCGGAGATCCCAGCGATGCCGTTCTCGCCGCCACTCGAGCAGTTCTATCTGGTCACGCCGAACAAGGTCGAGGCGAAGCTTCGCGAGCTCGCCGCGTACTGAACCCACACACGAGGACGTCCTGCGCATGCCATTGACCGTCACGATGCCGCAACTCGGTGAGAGCGTCACCGAAGGAACGATCGCGCGCTGGCTGAAGCAGCCGGGGGACGCGATCGCCAAGTACGAGTTGATCGCCGAGGTCATCACCGACAAGGTGAACGCGGAGATCCCTGCGCCGGCCGACGGCGTGATGTCGGAGCTCATCGCACCCGAAGGAACAGTCGTACCCGTCGGACAGCCGATCTGCTCCATCGAGACAGTCTCCGCAGCGTCTGAGCCGGAGGTTGCGGCTGTGCCCTCTGCAACGGCGACGGTTGGGCAGTCCGCTCCGGCGACTCCCCAGGCTATGTCGCCTACGCAGACAGCCCAACCGTCGCTGGCGCCGACTGCCCCTGCCGTCGAACCAGCTCAGTCGATCCCGGCTGCCTCAGTTCCGCCCGCGAGTTCCTCCGCGACTTCCTCCGCGACGAACTCCCCGGCCGCTGACGAGGGGGTGGTTGGGTCGATTCAGGCTGCGTTCACTGGGCGGGGGAGGCCCGCGGAGCAGGTGCAGGCTCCAGCGACCGGGGATCCTGGTGGGAACGGCGAGGTCTCCTATCACCTGACCCCTGCCGTCCGGATGCTCGTTCGGGAGCACGGCGTCGATCTCGCGGAGATCGCGGGAAGTGGCCTTGGTGGGCGGGTCACCAAGAAGGACGTTCTCGAGTACGTGCAGCAACGGGATTCGGGGCAACTTGCGGCGCGGCCGTCGGTGACCCCTGCTGTCCCGTCCGCTGCCGCCTCGCCGACAGCCGCGGTCACGGCACCCCCGCAGCCCGCGGCCGCGCCAACGCCTTCGACGCCTTCGCCGGCCTCCTTCACCGGTGGGGAAGGGGATACCGTTGTGCCGCTGACGCAGGGTCGCAAGGCGATTGCCGAGCACATGGCGCGCAGCCGTCAGGTGTCGCCGCACGCGTACCTCATGGTCGAGGTCGACATGTCGAACGTGTCCCGCATCCGTGATCGCGGGAAGGCTGCGTTCGAGCAGCGTCACGGCGTGAAGCTGACCTTCCTGCCGTTTGTCGCGCGCGCGGTTATTGAGGCCCTGCAACGGCATCCGACGCTCAACGCGTCGTGGAGCGACGCGGAAGTCGTGCTCAAGCGCAACATCAACCTCGGCATCGCGGTGGCACTCGAGGACAACCTGATCGTGCCGGTGGTGCGCGACGCGGATCGCCTGAGCATCGCGGGACTCGCGACAACCATGGCAGACCTTGGTGCACGGGCGCGCAGCAACCACCTCAAACTCGACGAGATTCAGGGCGGAACGTTCACGCTCAACAACACCGGCGCGCTCGGTGCTGTCATGACGCAGGCGATCATCAACCAGCCGCAGGCGGCGATCATGACCATGGACCTCGTCGTGAAGCGACCGGTCGTCGTGGGGGATGCGATCGCGATCCGCCCGATCATGAACCTCGGGCTCTCGTTCGATCACCGGATCAACGACGGCCTCCAGGCCACCCGATTCGTCACCGCCGTTCAGAAGCTGCTCGAAGGATTGGACCCGACCGGGACTCTCGTTTAGTCACTCCTGGCTATCATCTGGAGGAACGATGATCGAGCACGGCACTTTCGATGCATGGGGGCTTCGGACCCCACCCGCCTGGGCGCGACGCGCTCTCGAGAAGGGCATCATCGACGAGCGTCGCTTTCAGGCTCTGATCCGGGTCGCGGCCGAGGAGCACTCGGTCGCCAGACGCACGCCGCGCCATCCCGGGAGTTGCTCCTGCCGGCGCCGTCCGGCGCGCTCCTGCACCCGCTGGCGGGCCTGAGCCCGGGAAGTCGGGTCAAGAGGACGGGCCGGCGTCTCGTCCGGACTTTCCTCGCGGTAGGGATCCTCGCGGGTGTCGCGTCGTGTGGTGGGTCACCGTCGAGCGACGGAACCACCACCTGGTGGCAGGGAACGGGCGGGGTATCGGCGTGCGGTCATCCCGCGGTGTATCGGGTCAACGGTGGGTCTGTGCAGACGGCGGGCGACTGTGCGGGGCTCCTGCTGATCCCGCCCGTCCACGTGATCGTCGCCGTGGGCAGCGAGGTCGACGTGCACATCGCCCAGGACGAGTCAGCGTCGAGCGGCACACAACTCGTCCCCATGTATCCGATGCCGTCGAGCGACGACACGTCGGTGCTCAAAGCCACTTCGGTCTCGGATGGAGGATCGACCGAGTTGTTCGTGGCGGTCGGACCAGGCACTGCCAATGTCATGACGCGCGCGTACTGCCTAGTCTCGCCGTCACTGCCTGATGTCGACGAGGCATGCCCAGTCCTCGAGGTCAGCGTGTCCTAGCTAACGCCGGAGCGGTCAGTCCGGATCCTGGTGTGGGTAGCGCCAGTCGGTCGGGGAGACGAACGTCTCCTTGAGCGTCCGCGGCGACACCCACCGCATGAGGTTGAGCGCCGATCCGGCCTTGTCGTTGGTGCCGCTCAGGCGAGCCCCGCCGAAAGGCTGCTGCCCGATCACCGCGCCGGTCGGTTTGTCGTTGACGTAGAAGTTCCCCGCCGCGAACCGCAGGTGGTTCGTCGCCTGCTCGATGGCACCCCGGTCGTCCGCGAAGATCGCGCCGGTGAGCGCGTAGGGTGAGGTGTGGTCGACGAGGTCGAGCACCGATCTCCACTCGCCGTCCGGGTAGGGGAAGACGGTGAGGATCGGACCGAACAGCTCGCGCTTCAGGAGGGCGTGGTGCGGGTTTCGGGTTGCGTAGATCGTGGGATGGACGAACCAGCCGAGATCGGAGTCGCACTCGCCGCCGGCGATGAGCTCGAGATCCGAGTCGTTCCGGGCCGACGTGAGCACCGCCTCGTGCTTGCGGAAGCTCGGTTCGTCGATGACCGCGCCCATGAAGGTGCTGAACTCCGCGGGGTCGCCGACGGGGATCGTCGCGGTCGCGGCGGCGAGGGGCTCACGCAGACGCTCCCAGATCGAGTGCGGGATGTACGCACGGGACGCCGCGGAGCACTTCTGCCCCTGGTACTCGAACGATCCACGAAGCAGTCCGACGAGGAGCGCCTCCTCATTCGCCGAGGGATGGGCGAGGACGAAGTTCTTACCGCCCGTCTCGCCGACCAGCCGCGGGTACGACCGGTACTGACCGAGGTTGCCGGCGACGGTGGTCCAGAGATGCTGGAACGTCTCGGTCGATCCCGTGAAGTGGATGCCGGCGAGCGCGGGATGCTTCACCGCAACCTCGGAGACGGCGGCCCCCGGGCCGGCGATCATGTTGATGACCCCGGGAGGCATGCCGGCAGCCTCGAAGATCTCCATGATCACCTTCGCGGCGAGGAGGGCGGTCGTGGCCGGCTTCCAGACGATCGAGTTGCCCATGATCGCCGGCGCTCCGGCGAGGTTGCCGCCGATCGACGTGAAGTTGAAGGGGCTGATCGCGAGCACGAAGCCCTCGAGCGAGCGGTGCTCCATCCGGTTCCACTGGCCCGGCGGCGAGATCGGCTGCGTCTCCTGGAGCTGCTCGCCGAAGTACACGTTCCAGCGCCAGAAATCGATGAGCTCGCAGGCGGCGTCGATCTCCGCCTGGTGCACGCTCTTGCTCTGGCCGAGGATCGTCGCCGCGTTGAGCCGGTCGCGGTACGGACCGCTCAGCAGGTCGGCGGCCCGGAGGAATACCGAGGCGCGCGTCGACCACGGCGCGTTCGACCAGTCGTGATGGGCGGCCAGCGCCGCATCGACCGCGTGGCCGACGTCGGTGGTGGTCGCCATGCGCGCCTCGGCGAGCTCGAGCGAGTGACGGTGCGGCGCGCGGACCGAGATCGGGTCTCCCTCGCCGTCGACCGACTCACCGCCGATGTGGAGCTGCACCTGATGCGGCGCCGAGGACTGCATCTCGTTGAGAGCGGCTTTGAGCCGGGCACGCTCGGCAGACCCGGAGGCGTACGTCAGCACGGTCTCGTTGCGCGGTGTCGGTGAACTCATCCGGGCGATTGTGGCGCAGCGAGTGTGTAGAGTGATGTGGAGCCATGGACCAGATCCGTTTGCGGCCCGTTCCGGTGGCCGACACCCGGCCGCTGCACCAGCGACTCCTCCCCGAGGGGGTGGACCGGCGACCCGAATGGCTGACCGTGAAGCTTCCGGCGGGCGACGGCTACTCGCAGATCAAGGGGATCATGCGGGGGCTGCACCTCAACACCGTGTGTGAGGAGGCGCGCTGCCCCAACATCGCCGAGTGCTGGGGACACGGCACCGCCACGTTCATGATCCTCGGCGACGTCTGCACCCGTGCCTGCGCCTTCTGCGCCGTCACCAGCGGCAAGCGGGGTGGCGACATCGACTGGGACGAGCCGCGGCGGGTCGGCGAGGCGGTGGCGAAGATGAGCCTTCGGCACGCCGTGGTCACCTCGGTCGACCGTGACGATCTCCCGGACGGGGGCGCCGGGGTCTTCGCTGCGACGATGCGGAGCATCCGATCGCTGGCGCCGGGCACCACGATCGAGGTGCTGACCCCTGACTTCCAGGGCGACCACGAGGCACTGCGCACCGTGATGGCCGAGAAGCCCGAGATCTTCAACCACAACGTCGAGACCGTCGGCCGCCTCTACCGCCGGGTGCGGCCGAAGTCCGAGCTCGATCGGAGCCTGGACCTCCTCAAGGCGGCCAAGCGGATCGAGCCTCGAAGCCGGACCAAGTCGGGCCTCATGGTGGGCCTCGGCGAGGAGATGGACGAGGTGAAGGAGTTGCTCGTGCAGATGCGCGAGCACGACATCGAGATCATCACGATCGGTCAGTACCTGCGCCCGTCGCTCAAGCACCACCCGCTGATCCGCTACTGGCACCCGGACGAGTTTGCGGAGCTGAAGTCCTTCGGGAAGGCGCTCGGCTTCGCACACGTCGAGTCGGGGCCGCTGGTCCGCTCCAGTTATCACGCGCACGAGCAGGCGGTCGCTGCCCACGCCGGATGACCGAGGTGGTGGACGCTCCTGCGCTGCGCTGGATCTGGCTCGGGACCGTCGGCTACGAGGCTGCGTGGTCGCTGCAGCGCGAGGTCGCGATGGCGCGGCGGAGTGGTGCGCTCCCCGACGATGCGGTCCTGCTGCTCGAGCACCCGCCCGTCTACACGATGGGCCGCCAGGGTGAGGCGCGCCACCTCGGAGCCGGACCGGACGCGCTTCGCGCGGCGGGGGCCGAGTTCCTCGAGGTCGACAGAGGCGGGTCGGTCACCTTCCACGGGCCGGGCCAGCTGGTCGCGTATCCCATCGTCCGGCTGGCCGGGGTCTTCCCGATCCCCCGCCATCCCGCGCACGGCGACGTGGATCGCTACCTCCGCGCGCTCGAGGCCTCGCTCATCGCCACCGCCGCGACGTATGGCGTCGAGGTCACGCGACGCGCCCCCTGGACCGGCGTCTGGGCCGGCGATCACAAGCTCGGCGCCATCGGGGTCAAGCTCGCCGGCGGGGTGACCTCCCACGGCGTGGCGCTCAATGTCGCGACCGATCTGCGCTGGTTCGACAGAATCACGCCCTGTGGCATCGAGGGCGCCGGAGTCGCGTCGCTCGAGACCCTCGGCGCGCCCGGCCACACGCCGCAGGAGGTCGCGCCGGTGCTTGCCGCCGCCCTCGCCGTCGCGTTCGGGCTGCGGCTCGAAGACGCGGGCCCGCTCGTCGTACTCACGTGCCGCCCGGATCCGGTGACCTCGGCGGCCTGAGGCGGCTGCTGCGCGGGAAGGTCAGGAGAAGTCCTTCAACCCCGGCCACTCCTGGGGGAGCGGCGCCTTGAGGTGGCACATGGTGATCGGCGAGCCCGATTCGAGGTTGACGACGTGATACGGGACCGTCAGGTGGCCGACGATCGTCGGGGCGACGCACATGAACGCGACGTCCGATGGCGCGTAGCCGACCATCAGGGCTTCGGTCGCGGCGAGATGCGCGGGCATCCAGTAGAAGTCGCTCAACTGTGGACTGAAGCTCTGCGGCAAGAGTTTGGGATTGCCGAAGACCTGCAGTGCGCCGGTGACGCCGTAGTCGGACGAGACGATGACGGTGGTCGCGCGCTCCGACACGGTCAGTGATCCGTAGAGCGCAGTCAGCTGCTTCGTGATGGAGACCCATCCGACCGTGGCCGCGAGGTCCGGCTCAGCGGTGTCGAGGCCCGTGGCGTGCAGCTGGTTCGCGGGCGTGATCGGGAGGATGTCCTTCGCCAGGATGACGCCGTCGAGGAGGCCGGCAATGACGACGGCAATCGCGAGTGCGGAGCGAAGTCGTGGACGGTTGACACGGGAGAGTGCGAGGAGGCCCGCCGCCATGACGATCGCGATGGTCGGTGCCGGGTAGTAGAACTTCCCGACGAAGAGATAGACGACCATCGGCACCGCGCAGGCGATGCCGACGGGCCGCAGGTCGCGAGTGCGGAAGAGCGAGATGAAGCCGGCGATCCACAGCGGGACAAGCAGGGCGAGCAAGACCAGGAAAAGGACAAGGAAGTCCAGAACTCCACCGCCGGATTGGATGTCCCCCTGATGGTTGAGCACGTAGGCGACGGTGGGGAACCCGTTGGCGACCTGCCAGACGACGTTCGGCGCCCAGATCGCGAGCATCAGGAAGGCTCCGATCCATGGATACCTCGTCCGCAGGTCGTTGCGCAGTGTCGGTGTGAGGAACACCGCGATGACCATGCCGGCGATGAGCGCGAGGATGAGGAACTTGACCTCGAGACCGATGCCGAGCGTGATGCCGAGATAGATCCAGGTGCGCGGCTTGCGATCGATGACCAGCGACAGGAACCAGTAGAGGGACAGCATCCACGTCACCTGGTCGAAGACCACGGTCTGGAAGAGCCACGTCCCGAGAATGATCGGCTCGGTGATGCCGATCAGGAGGCCGAGCGCCTGAAGGCGCAGTGATCCCCCGAGCTTCCGGACGTACGCCCCGCAGAGGATGACGTTGACTCCGCCGGCCAGTGCCGGGAGCAGGCGCAACGTCCAGGGAGTCACCCCGAGCAGCGCCGTCTCGACGCGCGAGAGGAGGGGAACGATGGGTGGGAAGTCGACGTAGCCGAACGCGGGGTGGCGGCCGCTTGCCATGTAGTAGAGCTCGTCGGTGTGGAAACCGAGCACGCCGTTGGTCGCGAGGCGGATGGCGATGAGACAGGCGGCAGCACCCCCGAAGAGCAGTGCCGTCGGTGCGCTCTGGCGTGCCCGCGTCATTCCGCGAGGTGTACCAGAGATGGGGTCATGCGCCGCTGCGCGGCATCGTCCGCACCGTGGCCTTCTCCGGATTGTCACCGCGCGGTCGCAGATCGACAGGCAGGTCGATGGTTGGATGCGTGATGCACCCCGAGCAGACTGCAGGAGATTTCCGATGACCCGTCGATCCGCGCACCGGCTGCGCGTGCTGTGCCTCCTCGGCACCCTCGCCGTCGCCGGATGCGCACCCCGTGGGCACGCGGCGGCCACGGCGAGCGGCACAGCTCCCGTCATCTCGAGCTCGCCTGCGGCGTCGGCGGACGCGGCCGTCGATCAGCAGCTGAACAACATCGACGACCAGCTCAACACCATCAACGGACAGATCAGCGCGGCGAACGCCGGCCTCAACTCGAGCGAGGGGAACCCGGCGCAATGAGCCGTCGATTCCTCGTGCGCAGCCTCGCCGCGATCACGCTGACGGCGGGAATCGGCATGACCGGCTCCGTCGCGGTCGAAGCGGCGGCGACACCACCCGCGCATCCCGTCGCGCTCGCGACCCTCAAAGGGTTCTGCGACGGCGCGGTGCAACGGCGCCTTGCGGTCCTCGGCGCCGACGACACCTTCGTCAAGACGTCGGTGGCATTGACGGGCGCGGACCAGTCAGCCCTCGAGGGGCTGACCGGCGCAGACGAACGTGGCCTGACCGCTCTGGATCAAACGATCCAGGGCGACGGGAATTACGCGCAGGCATACGCCGACTGCGAGTCGATCGTCACCGACTACCGCGTGTATGTCATGGAGGATCCCAAGGTCCACGAGGTCATCGCCGCCGACGCGGTCACCAAGGTGAACGCCGTGTTCGGCACGGTCATTCCCGAGCTGCAGACACTCATCAACATCTCGACGGTTTCCGGCAGCGTCAAGACGGAGGCGCAGGCCGACCTCACCGACCTCGCCGGCAAGGTCACCGCCTCACGCACCGCGATTGCCGGCGTGAGCGCGGCGGTCATCAAGCTGGTCCCATCGGGCTGGCCCGGTGATGCGACCACAGAGACGAACGCCGCGGCGAGCATCTCCACTGCCGGCACCGATCTTGCCGGTGCCCGTCTCGATGTGAGCGACATTCTCACGTTGCTCGGCGACTGACACCTCTCCGCGAATTCTCAGCGGCGTCTCCGCGCGGTCTCAGGTCCGCCCGCCGTGCCGATGGTTGGATGGGATGCATCCCCCGATCACCGCAAGGAGAACCGCGAATGACCCATCTGTCGGTCCACAGGAACATGGTGCTGTCGCTGCTCGCCGTCATGGCGATCGCAGGCTGCGCCACGAGCCTGCGAGGCAACGACACCGGCTCGGGCAGCGCAGCCCCCGTGACTGTCACGACGGGAGATGCACCCGCGACGGCGTCGCCTGATTACAGCGCTGTCGATCAGCAGGTCGGCAGTATCGACAACCAGCTCAACACCATCGACGGGCAGCTCAATGCCGCCAACACAGGGTTGAGCACCAGCGAAGGAGATCCATCCCAGTGAACGCCAGCTTTCTCGTCCGCAGCGTGGCAACGCTCACGCTGACTGCCGGCCTCGGACTTGCCGGATCGGTTGCCGTCGACGCCGACGGCACACCGGCGCCGTCGCCCTCCTCGGTGCCGACACCGGCGCCACACGCCGTGGCGCTCGCGGCGCTGAAAGAGCGTTGCAACAGCGCCGTGCAACGACGCCTCGGGACGCTCGGCGCCGACGATACCTTTGTCAAGGATTCGGCCGCGCTCTCGAGCGCCGACCAGGTAACGCTGGAAGGACAGATCAGCGCCGACGAGCAGGGTCTGACCACGCTGGATCAGACGATCCAGGGTGACACCACCATCGCGCAGGCGCACAGCGATTGCGAGCTCATCGTGACGAACTACCGCGTGTACGTGATGGAGGACCCGAAGATCCATGAGGTCATCGCGGCCGACGGTGTCAGTAAGGTGAACGCCTCGTTCGAGACTCTCATCCCCGAGCTGCAGACACTGATCAACAACTCCTCGGTGTCCGCGACCATCAAGGCGCAGGCGCAGAGCGATCTCAACGACGTGACCAGCAAGGTCGAGGCGTCGCACACATCGATCTCCGGCGTCACCGCGTCGGTGATCAACCTGACTCCGTCGGGCTGGCCCGGCAACAAGGTCGACCTGCAGAGCGCGCGTCAGAACATCAAGACGGCGCGCACCGATCTCGCCGGTGCGCGGGCCGACGTCAACCACATCCTGCAGCTCCTCGGCGAATAACCTCCCCTTTTCGATCGTGAGGGCGGCTCCATCGCGGGGCCGCCCTTGCCATGCCACGAACATGTGTTCCGTATGCAAACCGGACACAAATCTGTAGGATCGCGACCACAGGACGTCCATCTGTTCGGTCCGACTCACCCTACGTCACATCAAACCCCCGAACCCGGTGGACGCGCCGAGGGAGCGTCATGGCCACCTTCGTCCGAAACCGCGTCCTCAATCAATTGGTGTGGTCAGCAGAAGAAGAACGACTCCGGGTGCAGCGACGCGAAACGCTGTGCGAGCTTGACGGTCTGCTCACCCAGCTCGAAGAAGTCAACCTCCGTGGAGGTCCAATCCCCACTCGAGTGCTCGTCGCACTCCGGCGCCGCGGCGTGGTCTTCCGTCCACGAACCTCGGCAGCGGAGCTGATCGAAGCGGTCTTTGCGGTGCAGGAGCGCTTCATGCGCCAGCCCGACGGGCTGCCGAGGAGCGACGCGCTCCCGGCTGGGACAGCCGAGCTGAGGGGACGCCTGGCCTCCTGATCGCTACCCTGCACGGGTGGATGTCGACGCCGCCCGGCGCGCGGCCGGGGAAGCCGCGGTTCCGTTTGTCGAAGATGGGATGCGCGTCGGTCTCGGGACCGGGTCGACGGCGCACTGGTTCATCCTCGGACTCGCCGAGCGGGTGCGCGCCGGGCTGAGAATCCGCGCCGTCGCGACGTCAAAAGCGAGCGCCGCGCTTGCCGTTGCGAACGGCATCGTGGTGGAGGAGTTGGGGGCTGACGGGCTCGACATCGCCGTCGACGGCGCCGACTCGGTCGATCCGGCCCTGCGACTCATCAAAGGCAAGGGCGGCGCGATGGTGCGCGAGAAGATCGTCGCGACGTCCGCAGCGCAGTTCGTTGTCATCGTCGACGACTCCAAGTACGCGCCGCGCCTCCACGGGCGCGTGCCCGTCGAGGTGATCCCGTTTGGACACGCGCGGACGCTCCAGATGTTGCACGAGCGGACGTCCCTTGGGTTCGCGCTGCGCGCCGCGGACGGCGTGCACCCCGCGACGACCGACAACGGCAACCTGATCGCCGACAGCGACGACGTCGACATCGATGATCCGGCAGCCCTCGCCGCGACCATCGAGGCGATTCCCGGCTGCGCCGGTCACGGGCTCTTTCTCGGCATGGCCGGCGTCGTGCTCATCGGACACGCCGACGGGAGCGTCGAGCGCCTCGACGCACACCGCTGAGCGCGCCCGGAGATACAGTCGCTCCGGGCGGATAGCTCAGCTGGTCAGAGCGCCTCGCTTACACCGAGGAGGTCGCGGGTTCGAGCCCTGCTCCGCCCACGTGACTTCTTGCCTTTCGACTTCTTCGCACCAGAGGTGCGTCAAACGGGAAGAGGGGAGTGGTTCGGTGCGCCCGCATGCGGTCCGGAGTTGATCCGGCGGTAGCGGATGTGGGTGATGAGTGGCGAGTGCAAGACCTCCGCAGGCTCGAAGCCGAAATCCTCGATCCCGTCGAAGATGCGCTCCCCAGACCCGAGCAGGACGGGCGCGATGTCGAGTGTGAGCTCGTCGATCACCCCAGCTCGCAGCGCCTGCCGCACGGTCGAGGCCCCGCCGGCGATGTCCACGCCGCTTTCCCCGGCGGTCTCACATGCCGCGGAATAGGCCGCGTCGAACCCTGCGGTGACGAAGTGGAACGTTGTTCCCCCGTCCATCCGGATCGGATCGTGACGATGATGGGTCAGCACGAACACCGGCGCGTGATACGGCGGTTCGGGGCCCCACCAGCCGGTCCATTCCTCGTCCCAGTCCCCACGGATCGGGCCGAACATGTTCCGCCCCATCAGATACGCGCCGCGGGGGCGCATCAGCCACTTGGTCGCGAGCTTGTCGGCCTCGGTCGCTCGCGGGTCGCCGATGTGCCAACCGTGCAGCTCTCGGCCCCGCTTCCCCATCGGGTTGTCCAAGCTCTGGTCCGGCCCCGCGACGAAGCCGTCAAGCGAGATCGACATATGACAGGTGGTGTCTGGCACGTCAGTCGTCGCCATCGCGCAATTGCGGCGTCACGGTCAGGCCGACCAGCATCCCCTCGGGTCCGAGCAGGCGCGTGACGACCTGCCCCCACGGCTCGGTTCGCGACGCAACGAGCAGCGAGTACCCGTGGTCCTGCAGTTCGCGTGTCGCCGCCTCGATGTCCTCGACGTCGAACTCGATCCACGCCTGGGGGGCCGGCACGCCGGTCGGCCAGACCGTGGAGCCGAAGCACGACTCGGCGGCCTGAGCGAGTGGCCACACCGCGAGGTGTCTGACGCCGGCGACGGCGCCGGTGTGCAGATAGTCACCGTCTTCCTCGAAGGCGATGCCGAGGATGTCGCGATAGAACTTCCCCGATGCCGCAACGTCCGAAGCGATGGGGCCGAAGCCGGCGACGAACAGGATCTGCATCTCGTCATTCTCCTGAAAGGATCCCGAGTAGACGATCAGGCCGATGGCCGGCCACGTTCAATGCTATGGGAGTCGCACACGGTGAGGCGTCGCCTGCTGCGCGCTCCATTCATCATCGGCGGCGCCGTCGTGATCGTCCTCGTGGCCGCGGGAGCGTTCCTGCTGACGCGCGGCGATCCCGCGAGCGTGTCGTACCGGACGGCGGTCGCGACCCTCGGCACCGTCACGCAGACCGTATCGCTCTCCGGAAACCTCGCGCCCGACGGGGAGGCCGACCTCGACTTCGAGGGCGCCGGCAAGGTGACGTCCGTCAACGTCCAGCCCGGCCAGACCGTCACCGCCGGCGAGGTGCTGGCCACCCAGGATCCGACGAGCCTCAACGCCAGCCTCCTGCAGGCGGAGGCGACCCTGTCGTCCGCGCAGGCGAAGGTCTCGCTCGACCGGAGCGGGGCGACCGGGTCCAGCCTTGCGCAGGCTGAGGGACAGGTGAGCAGTGCTGACGTGCAGTACCAGACCGCGGTCACGAGCCTCGCCGACACCAAGGCCGTGAACGCGCAGACCGTTGCCGAGGCGTACAGCGCGTATACGCAGGCACAGGCTCAGGCGACGACCGACGGGTGCACTCCGAGCTCCACGACGCCGCCCTGCCCGCAGGACGAGCAGACGCTCAACCAGGACTTCCAGGCCTGGCAGTCAGCCGAGGTCAAGGCCGCGCAGAACGACGACCAGGCGCAGGGGCAGGTCAACTCCGACAAGGTGCAGTGGGAGAACGCGAAGTCGTCCCTGGCCGCGCTCGAGAGCGGCTCGACGACCACGCAGCAGATCGACATCGACGAGAGCCAGGTCGCCATCGCGCAGGTTGGCGTCACCAATGCTGAGGCCGCCGTCGCAGCCACGACCCTCAAGGCGCCCAGCGCGGGCCTGGTTGAGGAAGTCAACGTCACCTCGGGTGAGGAGGTCTCGAGTGGCGGAACCGGCGGGGCCTCAGCATCGGGATCGTCGACCCACGCGATCGTGATCATCACGCCCGGCGTGTTCGAGGTCACCGGATCGGTGAGCGATGCCCTGGTCAACGAGATCGCCGTCGGGCAGACGGCCGAGGTGGTGGCTGCGGGCTCGAGCGACGCCGTCGCGGGCAAGGTGACCGAGGTCGCCGAGGAGGCGACGGTCAGCTCCGGGGTCGCGACCTTCCCGGTCACCGTGGTGCTGAGCGGCGCCAGCCCGTCGCTCCGACCGGGGATGTCTGCATCGGTGAGCGTGATCATCAACCAGGTCGTCCAGGTGGTGACCGTCCCGACCAGCGCGGTGCACACCACCGGAACCGGGTCCACGGTGACGCTGTTTGTCAACGGGAAGCCCGACCCGGTGGCGGTGACGGTCGGCGCCGCTGACGCGACGCGCACCCAGATCCTCACCGGCGTCAAGGTCGGTGACGTTGTCGTCATCGCGACGATCAGCAACACGATACCGTCGAGCACCAGCGGGGTCACGGGCCGCAGCCTCACCGGTGGAGGCGGCGGCTTCGGTGGCGCCGGCGGGTTCACCGGAGGTGGCGGCGCAGGCCGCGGCGCCGGCTGACGTGGCCGCGGAGATCATCCGCCTCGTCGACGTGTCGAAGGTCTACGGCGACGGGGACGCGGAGGTGCGAGCCGTGGACGGCGTCTCGCTCTCGGTCAACGAGGGCGACTTCCTTGCGGTGATGGGCCCGTCGGGGTCCGGGAAGTCGACGCTCATGCACATCCTCGGATGCCTGGACATCCCAACCAGCGGCGAGTACCGGTTCGCCGGCGAGGACGTGAGCAGCATGAACGAGCGCGAGCTCGCGAGCATCCGCAATCGACGGATCGGGTTCGTGTTCCAGCAGTTTCACCTGCTCTCGTCGATGTCGGCGTGGCGCAACGTTGAGCTGCCACTCCTGTATCGCAGCGCGCGCGATCGCAAGCAGACGGCCTTGAACGCGCTCGCGCAGGTCGGGCTCTCCAGCCGCGTGCAGCACCATCCCAATCAGCTCTCCGGAGGGCAGCAGCAGCGCGTCGCGATCGCCAGGGCGCTGGTCACGGACCCGACCATGATCCTTGCCGACGAGCCGACCGGAAACCTCGACTCCAGAGCGAGTCGCGAGGTGCTCGACATCCTCACCGGGCTCAACAAGTCGGGGCACACGATCGTGCTCATCACGCACGATCCCAACGTCGCGAGTGTCGCGGAGCGCATCGTCGAGATGGCGGACGGACGGCTCCAGGACCGGGTGGCCGCATGAGCCTCCTGCGCACGTTCGAGACCGGCATGCGCGGGCTGCTCGGGCACCGGCTGCGCTCGGTGCTGACCACCCTCGGCATCCTCTTCGGTGTCGCCGCCGTCATCTGCACCGTCGGTATCGGCACCGCATCGGCGAACTCCGTGAACGCCCGCATCGCCGCGCTCGGCACCAACCTGCTCACGGTTTCCCCGGGCAGCACTGTCAGTTTCGGGGTTCGCGGCGGCGCCGGTTCCGCGAACACGCTGACGATGGATGACGTGGCCGGGCTCGAGGACAAGCAGGACGCGCCGGACATCGGCGCCGTCGCGCCTGTGGTGTCGGGCAGCGCGACCATCGTGAGCACGAGCTCCAACGAGACGACGACCATCCAGGGCAGCACGGCGTCGTGGCTGGCCACCAACGCGCGCACGTTGTCGTCGGGCATCTTCATCACGTCGAAAGAGGTCACGGACCACGCGCAGGTCATCGTCCTCGGTGCGACGACCGCCGGCGACCTCAACGCAATCGTCGGTGACGAGGTGACCATCGGCGGGAATCCCTTCCAGGTGATCGGGATCCTGACCGCAAGCGGCAGCACCGGGTTCGTCAACAGCGATGACCTCGCGGTGATTCCGATCACCACCGCCCAGGACGAGGTCACCGGCGGCAGTCCCAACTCTGTCCAACGGATCCTGCTCAGCGCGAGCAGCTCGAGCACCATCGGATCCGCCTATGACGAGGCGGATCAGCTGCTCCTCCAGACACACCACATCACGAACGCCGCTGCCGCAGACTTCAGCATCACGTCGGCATCAACGCTGGCGTCCACCGCGGCATCGGTCACCACGACGCTGACGATCCTGCTCGCCAGCGTGGCGGCGATCTCCCTGCTCGTCGGCGGCATCGGCGTGATGAACATCATGCTGGTGTCGGTCACGGAGCGAACCCAGGAGATCGGCCTGCGGAAGGCACTCGGCGCCACCCCGACGGATCTCCTGCGGCAGTTCCTCATCGAGGCCGCCACGCTGAGCTTCGTCGGCGGTGTCCTCGGCGTCGGCGCCGCGTTGCTCGCCGGTTTCCTCGTGCCACGCCTGGCGAACATCGCGGTGACCATCACCGCGACACCGGTCATCATCGCGGTTGCAGTTGCGGCCGGAGTTGGCCTGATCTTCGGCGTCTACCCCGCGGCGCGCGCCGCGCGACTCGCGCCCATCGCGGCTCTTCGAGCCGAATGACACGCACCACCGTCACCCTGTTGGGAGGAACCACCCCATGAACCGAGCCATCCTCGGCGCCACCGGCCTGGTGGCGTGTCTCGCAGTCGTCGCCTGCGGCAACGCCACCGCGAGCGGAAACCAGGCGACCGCACGCCCATCGCCATCGGCGGGAGGGCGTCGCGGCGGCCTCGCCGCCAATGCCGCCTTCGGACAGCTCGTGCAGATCAACGGGACGACGCTCATCCTCAGCGGCACGAACGGCGACTCGACGGTCACGTACGCGACGACGACGACGATCACGCAGACCGACAGCGAGACGGTCGCCGACATCACCGCCGGCAACTGCATCACCGCAACCGGTGCCAAGGGAGCCGACGGCACCATCACTGCGACCTCGGTGACACTGAGCGCGCCCAACAAGGGCTCGTGCGCACCAACGGGATTTGGCGGCGGCGGGTTCGGTGGGGGGACGGGCGGCAGCCCGCGCCCGAGCTTCTCGCCGCGCCCGAGCTTCTCGCCGCCCGCCGGGGCGTCAGGGCTGACCTTCGCCCGCGGGCAGGTGAAGTCCGTCTCGGGCACCGCCGTGACGATCACTGAGACGGCCGGCGCCGGCGTGACCGCCGGAACCACGACGACCGTCACCATCCCGACGACCGTCAAGGTCTCCGTGTCCACCGTGGTCACCTCGTCAGCGCTGCAGACCGGCCAGTGCCTCACCGCGCTCGGCACGAAGGGCAGCTCCGGTGCGGTCGCTGCTCGAACGCTCACGATCTCGCCGGCCGGTGCAAACGGCTGCACGGCCAGCTTCGGTGGCTTCGGCGGCGGTGGCTTCGGGGGCGGCGGCTTCGGCGGCGGTGGCTTCGGTGGAGGAGGAGGGGGTGGAACCGCCACCAGTGCGTGACACCATCCACACCTGATGCGAGTGCTCGTTGCAGAGGACGATCGCGGGCTTCGGGAGGTCCTGGTCCAGGGCCTCGAGGAGGCGGGCTACTTCGTTGACGCCGTCGCGGCGGGCGACGAGGCGATCGACCAGCTGCGCTTCTACGAGTACGACGTCGCCGTGGTCGACTGGCGGATGCCCCGGGTGAGCGGGCTCGAGGTGGTGTCCTGGGCGCGACGGAACAATCGCCCGACGGCGATGCTCATGCTCACCGCGCGCGACACACCGGCGGACCGCATCGAGGGGCTCGACGCAGGCGCCGACGACTACCTGATCAAGCCGTTCGACTTCGGCGAGCTTGTCGCCCGGATCCGCGCGTTGCAACGGCGCCCCCGCTCTGTCGACGGCCCCGTGATCACCCGCGGCTCGCTGACGCTCGACCCGGCGCGGCGGGAGATCGACGTCAACGGCACCGCGGTGAATCTGACGTCCACGGAGTTCAACATCCTGGAGCTGCTGCTGCGGCGATCGCCCGCGGTGGTCGATCGCAAGTCCATCGCCGAACACGCCTGGCGCGACGAGACCCAGCCTCTCGGGTCCAACGCGATCGACGTCCAGATGAGCCGGCTCCGGGCCAAGCTCCCCAACAGCGGCGTTCAGATCGTCACCGTCCGGGGGGCCGGCTACCGTCTGGAGGAGGCGTGAACCGGCGGCTCGAGCGGGTCAATGTCGCCTCACTGCGGGTGGCCCTGATCAGCACGGGGGTCGTGGCCGTCACCTACGCGATCCTCGCGATGGTGCTCGTGGTGGTGGTGACCAACAACCTCACCGCCCAGGTCGATGCGCGGCTTGCGACCTCGCTCGCGCGTTACGAGCACTCCAACTTCCCGCCGCAGCCGGCGAGCGTGACCGACGACGGCCAGCGTGGCTTGAGCGCCCCGCTGCTCGCGTGGCTGATCGATCCTGGCGGGGAGCAGCACACCAACATCGAGCAGTTGATCCCGCTGCCCGGCTCGGACGTCGATGTGACCGATCCGGTCACCGCCCGGCTCGAGGGCGTTGACGTCCGCATCGCCGGTGCGTCGGTGGGTGCGGAGCGTCTCGTCGTCGGCTACAACTTCGATTCCGTCTCGCAGGCCCAGTCGTCGCTCATCGTCACGGAGCTCGCCGCCGGGCTGGTCCTCCTCATCATTGTCTTCCTCGGCACGCTGTTCGTCGGCCGCCGGGTCGGCGCTCCAATCGAGCTCGCCCGCCAGCGCCAGCTCGAGTTCACCGCCGACGCGTCACACGAGCTCCGGACCCCGCTTGCGGTCATCGAGGCACAGACGAGCCTCGCGCTCAACCAGGACCGCGATCCGGCCTGGTACCGGCATGCCTTTCAGCGGGTGGGATCGGAGAGCGGAAGGATCAGGCGCCTCGTCGACGACCTGCTCTGGCTCGCCCGGGTCGACACGCCCTCGGGGAGGCCGTCCGCGGAGCCGGTGGAGGTGGGGGTGCTCGTCCAGTCGGCTGCGGAGCGGTTCGCGGCGGTGGCGGAGAACCGCAAGATCATGCTCCAGGTCTCGGTCGGCCTCGGGCCGCTGGCGGTGATGGGGTCCTCGACGTGGCTCGACCGCCTGCTCGGTGTGCTCCTGGACAACGCGTTCAAATACGCGCCGCCAGGCGGCACGGTGGGTCTCAGCGTGGGGGCGGAGAACAACCGGGTGCGCCTCGTCGTCGAGGATTCGGGCCCCGGGATCCCGGTCGAGGAGCGCGCCAAGATCTTCGATCGCTTCCATCGCGCGATCGACGAGGGGTACGGCTCCGGGCTCGGCCTGGCGATCGCGGACGCGGTCGTGCGCCACACCCACGGCCGCTGGGAGGTGAGCACCTCGGCGCTCGGCGGCGCTAGGATGGCGGTGAGCTGGCCCCGCGTCCTGGCCGGCTCCCGAGATCAGTCACAGGCCGATCCGGCCGTCAGCTACACCGTCTCGGGGCCGCCGCCCGTCCCCGGCGCGAGGTAGGGGAGCGACCTCAGGCGAGATCGGGGAAGGGGAAAACTGAGCCGCAGATGGCACATTTTGGTCAGTTCGTGCCATCATCTTCCGAAACGAAGCCGAGTTTGGAGGAGGCCGGAGCATGACCAAGGGAGCTATGGCGGCGCTGAGCGCGGGGGTTGCCGTCTTCGGGTTCGATCCTGAGCCCGGGACCCCGGCGAGCCGGGCGTTGCATGTGCTCACGATCAAGAAGACGCTGCCGACGGGCGATCTCGGCCCGAGGGAGCGGTTCTCGGAGGCAGCCATGCGGGCCGCGTCCGAGGCAGGCATCGATCTCGGAACCCGTCGCGGTGCTCGGAGCCCGCAGCGCCTCCACCTGGTCGGGGTCGACGACGATCCGGCCCGTGCCCGGAGCGTCACCGTCTGGTACTACGCGGCCGCGCCCTTCGGTCCGCTGGCCGGTCCCGGCGCCTGGTCGGCCACCGGTCGCGGTCTCCATCTCGACGCGCAGGGGACCGCCGCGCTCCGCAGCGCGCTCGACCGGCTCCGGTCCGACACGCGCCAGCTTGCCGGTGCTGCCGCCCTCGTCGGCGACGTCTTCACCGGGGACGACCTGCTCCGGCTGCATGTGGCCCTCCACGGAGGCCCGGAGGGCAGCGAGCGGACGTTCCGCCGCCGGATCCAGGAACTCCGCGATTCCGGCGTGCTCCGTCCCGTCCGCGACACCGAGGTGGCGGCGCTCCGCCTCCGCGTGCCGCGCTTCCGGTCGCCGGCGGGCACCGGAGGCCGTCCGCCCGAGCTGCTCCGCTACTCCGGCGCGGGGGGCGAGGACGAGCAGCTCGCGGCACTCCGGGCGCGTCGCGCGGGCTGAGGACTACCCGGCGTCGGCGGGCCAGTCGGGCTCGCCGCTGGTCAGGACGAGGGTCACCGGACCGTCGTTGACGAGCTCGACGTCCATGTGGGCGCCGAACCTCCCGGTAGCGACCGTGTGCCCGAGGTCACGGAGCGCGGTCACGAAGCTCTCGCAGAGCCGCATCGCCTGATCGGGCGAAGCCGCTCGGATGAAGGACGGACGGTGGCCATGCGAGGTGTCCGCGTGGAGGGTGAATTGACTGACCACGAGGACGGCGCCCGCCGCAGCGGCAAGGTCGCGATTCATGCGGCCGTCGCCGTCCGGGAAGATCCGGAGCGTCGCGACCCGTCCCGCAAGCCGCTGAGCGACTGCTTCGTCGTCATCGGGACCGATCGAGAGGAGCACACACAGTCCGCGGGAGATCGACCCGACGCTCTCGCCGTCGACGGTGACCGACGCCCGGCTCACCCGCTGGACGACCGCCCTCACTCGAGGAAGCGGAGCCCCCGCCAGATCCGGAGGGCCTCCGCCTCTGCCTCGAGAAAGCTCGGCCGCGAGTCACGCATCCCGTGCACAAGAAAGCTCCAGGCGCGACGCTCACCGTCGATCCCGTCGGTCGTGCCGAAGGCGGTGCCGAGCGCCCGCGGCGGGTACATCTCGATCCGCTCCCCGCTGCTCATCCGTTTGAAGATCGGGCGGCGGACGAGGATCGATTCGAGCGCCCGCTTGTCGGTCAGACGGCCGTTCACGAGGTCGACGGAGCGGAGCTTCGCGATCGGGTTGTCGGGGTCGCGGACGCAGACCCGGCACGAGAACTGCTCGGAGATGTCGCGCAGCACGAAGACGAGGGCGAGCGCGTCGGTCTCGTCGCCGGCGACGTGGATGAAGGCCGCTGCCGACAGGTCACTCCCCTCGGGGTGGTCGCGCGTGTCGTCAGCGACGACCTGCTCGAAGAACAGCTGGCCGAAGAGGTCGGTCGAGTACGCGTCGGCAAGCCATGGGACCTGGTCCCGCCATTCCCTGCACGTGACCAGTTCGGTGAAACGGTCATGCAGGGCGTCGCGGTCCTCCGCAGCAACGGCGTGGAGGCGAACGTGGATCACGCGAGCCATGCCGTGGATTGTACGGGCGGTTGAACTCAGCAAACGCTTCAGGCGATCTTCATGCGCGGGTTGCACCGGCCCTCCCGATCCGCGAAGCCACCCGCAGGACACGCTGAAGCGTTAGCTCGTCGAGCGGGCCGGCTCTTCGCGCGGGTGCATGGGGAGCCGGAACACGAGGACAAAGGCGGCGGCGAGGGGTATCAGGCAGGCCCAGGCGGTGACGCGCAGCGCGTCGGTCGGGAGGCTGTGGTCGAAGGTTGCGAAGAAGATGGTGCCCAGGACGGCGACTCCGAGTGCCGTCGAGAGCTGCTGAGCGGCTTCCATCACACCCGAGGCGGATCCAACCTCGTCCATGTTCACGCTGGTGAGGATGAAGCGGAACAGCTGCCCGATGCTGGCGCCGACGCCTGCGCCGATACAGTACAGGCCGGGGACGAGATCCCAGCTCGAGGCGGTGCGCGCGCCGGTGAGGCTCAGGGCAAGCTCCGCCGCTCCGGTGGCGATGAGCACGATGCCGATCTGGAGCAGGTGGCGCCCGAGGCGGCCGACGGCCGCGGAGGAGCCGACCATCCCGAGGATCATTCCCACGACCATCGGCGTCAGCGTCAGCGCGGCGTGGATCGGTGACCAGCCTTCGCCGAGCTGGCCGAAAAGGGAGACGCAGAGCAGCAGGCCGCCGAAGGCGCCGAAGAGTGCCAGGGCGACGGCGATGCCGCTCAGATAGGTGCGGTTCGTGAGCAGGGTCGGCTCAATCAGGGGGCTGTCGCTGCGTCGCTCGTGCCGGAGGAAGGCAAGCAGCAGGACCGCTCCGGCCGCGAGCATGGCGAACGACCAGAGGGGCCAGCCGTCGGTCTGTCCCTGGATGAGCGGATAGATGACCGCGACGAGCGCCAGGCCGACGAGCCAGACGCCGTTGATGTCGAGCTTGATCTCGGGGTGCGTGGCGCCGCGGGGCAGAAATCGCATCGCGAGCGGCAGGGTCAGCGCACCGATCGGGACGTTGATCAGGAACACGAGACGCCACCCGGTGTCCCAGAGATTGGCATCGATGAGCGCGCCGGCGAGGATGGGCGCGGCGAGCATGGCCGCGCCTGTTGCCGGGCCGAACAGACCGAGCGCCTTGCCGAGCTCCGCGTCGTCGGCGAAGACCTGCTTCATCAGGCCGAAGCCCTGGGGGATCATGAGCGCGCCGGATGCGCCCTGGAGCGCTCGGAAGGCGATGAGCACGCCGATGGTCGGCGCCACCGCGCAGGCGGCCGAGAAGAGGGTGAATCCGGCCGAGCCGGCGAGAAAGAGGCGGCGCCGGCCGAGGATGTCCCCGAGCCGTGCGCCGGCGATCAGGAGCACCGCAAACGCGAGGGTGTAGCCCGCGCTCAGCCACTGGATGGTGTTGGCGCCGCCTCCGAGATCGCGATGGATGGCTGGTGCGGCGATGTTGACGATCGTGGCGTCGAGCAGGTCCATGACCGCGGAGGCCAGCACGACCGCCGCGACGACCCAGCGCAGGCGGAAGGGGTGGTCGCCCATGCTGGCTGTCGGAGGAGCAGCGGTGATGACCGGAGCGGTGTCCAATGGGATCCTCGTGAAGGCTTCGCGAACCGAATCGGACGAGATGCGAGTGGCGTACGATGTTCGTTACGAACAGTGTACGTAACGGACAGCGTTCGCGTCAAGTAGAGTTGCATCCGTGATGTCGCCCACCGAACGCCCGAGAGCGACGAAGACTGGAAGCAGTCATCGATCGACTCGCGACCGTCCCGCAAAGGCGCCGCTGACTGAGGACGCCGTCGTCGACGCGGCACTGGCGATCCTGAAGTCGGAGGGGCTCGAGGCGGTCACGATGCGCCGGGTCGCAGCCGCCCTGGACACCGGAGCCGCCTCGCTCTATGTGTACGTCTCCGGCCGCGAGGGGCTCTTCCAGGCGATGCTGGATCGTGTCACCGCGACGATCGAGCTCGAACCGCCGGACCCGTCACGCTGGCGCGCTCAGGTGCACGCGCTCCTGCAGCGAATGCACCAGGCGCTCGTCGCTCATCCGGGAATCGCCGCGCTGACCCTCGAGGATCCACCCACGACCGAGGTGGTGCTCCGTCTGACGGAGAACCTGCTGGGCATCCTGCTCGCCGGCGGGGTTGACGCCCAGGACGCCGCGTGGGCTTGCGACATCTTTGTGTCGCTGGTGACGGCCATCGCCAGTGAGGACGATGTGCGGCGCGCTCGCGGCCGCAGCGGCGACGCCGATCGCCGCGAGCAGGTCGACGAGATCTCCAGGACCTTTGCCGGCTTGCCGCCTGACCGGTTTCCCCTGATCGTCGCGCACGCCGCGGAGATGGTCGCCGGCGACCGCGACGAGCGGTTTCGCTTCGCCGTCGACGTTGTGATCGACGGCGTGCTCGCCAGCTCGGCCCGACGCTGACCGGCTACCCGGCCGGTAAGATCGGGCCTACACCGAATTCGGGGAAACAGGCATACCAACAGTCACACGGCGTCTGAGCGCGACGGCCGAAAACACCGGATGTGAATACGCAAGCCGAGGTAGCTCAGTTGGTAGAGCACAGGTCTGAAAAACCTGGTGTCGACAGTTCGATCCTGTCCCTCGGCACCACCATTTTGAATACGCCTCGTTCACTTCCGCCTAAGCATGGCTTCAACGAAGTGCGGGCGGCGTTCCAGACGATGAAGCTAAAGACGCTCGCGTAGCGCGGATACGTCGACGAGCGTAGTTGAGGAGCCGCGGCCGGGCGGATGACACTGCCAGCGTGGGCGGCTACGGTGTGATGCATGAACGGCGCCGCCTTGCCCGGAGGTCGTCGGCGCATCCTTGGCGAGGCATGACCGACCTCCCGAGACCCGGAATGCCGCACGCCGAGGACTTCACGCCAGCCACCTCGGTCCGCGCACTCTGGTCAGAGATGAAGCGGCGTGCGCCCGTGCTGGGCGACGTGATCCCGCCGCTGATCCTGACCGGATTTCTTCTGGCTGCGAGCACGGCGCAGCAGCACGCCGCTGGCGACGCGCATCGGATCGGGGTCAGTGGTTACCTGCTGATCGTGGGCGCGGGCATGGCGCTGGCGCTCCGACGGCGGACACCAGTGATTGCGTATGCCGGGTCGCTCGTATGCGCGGGCGCCTTCCTCATCATCGGCAACCCGCCGGGACCAACCCTGCTTGCCCCGTTTCTCGGACTGGTTGCCGTATTCGGCGCAACGAGATCGCTCCCTGTCTGGATCGCGTCGGCCCTTGGTGGCGCCGCATTTCTGTCGGTGGTCCACGGTGCCGTCAATGGATGGTCCTGGCCGGTCGCGATCTTCTCTGGTGTCTGGTTGTGCCTTGCCGCCGGTGCGGGCGTCGCTCTCGACGCGAGACGTCGCTTTCTCAGGGAATCGAGAGAGCGCGCTGAGTGGACGAGGCGAAGTCGCGAAGAGGAAACGCGCCGGCGGATGGTCGAGGAACGGCTGCGGATCGCTCGCGAAATGCACGATGTCATCGGACACAGCCTTGCGGTCATCACCCTCCAGGCCGGCGTCGCCGAGCATCTCCTCGCGATCCGGCCTGAGGAGGCGCGCAAAGCCGTTACTGCGATCCGCGCCGTGAGCAAGCAGGCGCTCGCCGAGCTACGCACCGAGCTGGCCGCGCTCCGGGGCGAGGGACTCTCCGAGAGTGACCGCATGCCGACGCCCGGGCTTTCGTCGATACCGGCGCTGGCCGCGCAGATGCGCGATGCCGGGTTGCGCATCGATCTCGACCTCCCGAAAAGCGATGACGTTCCGGAAATTGTCTCGACCGCCGCGTACCGAATCGTGCAGGAGTCGTTGACCAACGTGGCACGCCATGCCGGGACAGGCACGAAGGTGACGGTGCGCGCCGTCCTCGCCACCGACCGGCTCGAGCTGGAGATTCTCGACGACGGCATCGGCGTCCACGTGCCGCCTCTCGAAGGTGGGGGTCTCCAGGGGATGCGCGAGCGCGTGGCAGTCTTGGGGGGCGACTTCTTCGCAGGCAGCCGTCTGGAGGGCGGATTCCGGGTGTGGGCATCGCTGCCGGTGGGGGGACGATGAGCGTCCGGGTGGTGCTCGCCGACGACCAGGCGCTGATCCGGGTCGGTCTGCGCGCGCTCGCTGACGCGGAGCCTGATATTGAGGTGGTCGGAGAGGCCGCTGACGGCCAGGAAGCGTTGCGCGTCGTGCGTGAGCTGAGACCCGATGTCGTGGTGATGGACATTCGTATGCCAGTCCTCGACGGATTGGGGGCGACGCGTCTCATCGCAGCCGATCCGCAGCTCTCCGGTGTTCGCGTGCTCGTTCTGACGACGTTCGAGATCGACGAGTACGTGTTCGAGGCCCTGCGCGCCGGGGCCGGCGGATTCCTCCTCAAGGATGCGGAGCCGACCGAACTTTTGCGCGCCATCCGCATTGTGGCAGCAGGTGAATCGCTGCTGTCGCCGGCCGTGACGCGGCGCGTCATCGAGGCCTTTGCCGCCCGGCCAGCGCCGGTCGCACCGCGGATCAAACTGTTGGCCGACCTCACTGAGCGCGAGCGTGAGGTGGTGGCACTGGCCGGTTGCGGTCTGTCCAACGACGAGATCGCAGAGAAACTCGTGATCAGCCCGGCGACCGCGCGCACGCACGTGTCCCGATCCATGCAGAAGCTCGGCGCCCGCGACCGCGCGCAGCTCGTGGTCTTCGCCTATGAGAGCGGGCTCGTATCGCCCGGCCACGCACTGGCGTAAGGCGAGCGTTATTCAGCTACGCCGCGGAGCGTAGCCACAAGTGTCGCTTCCCGACGGACGACATGAGCACACCACGCCGCCAACCATGAGGTCGTTGACGTTCAACGGGCTGATTGGAGGAACACGACATGCCGGGATATTGGGGTGGCGGCTTCGGCCTTTGGTGGATCTTTCCGCTGGTTTTCGGCGGCCTGTGGCTCGCCGTGATCGGTCTCGTCGTCTGGCGCTGTCGCTGGTGGTGGAAAGGCGGGCGTGGCGCCGCTCCGGACGCCATGACGGTGCTGCGCGAACGCTTCGCGCGTGGCGAGATCGACACTGACGAGTATCAGCGCCGGCTCCGCGTGCTGCAAGGACAGTGAGTACTGTCGCCTCGGGGCTTCGCGCCTCCGCCGCCGTCGTGTTGCACGCGCGGGGTCTGACGAAACGCTATGGGCATATCACCGCAGTGGACGGTGTCAGTCTCGCGGTCCACAGCGGTGAGGTGCTCGGGTTCCTCGGTCCCAACGGCGCAGGAAAGACCACGACGATGCGCATGCTGGTCGGTCTTGTGAGCCCCGATGCCGGCACAGCAGAAATGTTTGGGCAGCCAGCCGGCAGCCCGGAAAGCCTCGCCGGGATCGGCGCGATGGTGGAGAGCCCGGCGTTCTATCCGTACCTCTCCGGTCGCGACAATCTGCGTGCTCTTGCGCGGCAGGTCGGCCTGCCGCGGGCGCGAATCGAGTCGGTACTCGAGATCGCCGGCATTGCAGCGCGTGGCGGCGACCGCTTCTCGGGATACTCGCTCGGAATGAAGCAGCGCCTCGGCGTGGCCGCGGCGCTGCTCAAGGATCCGAAGATCCTGATCCTCGACGAGCCGACCAACGGGCTCGATCCACTGGGGATCGCCGACATGCGTTCGCTCATCCGCGGACTCTGCAGAAGCGAACAAGGCCGTTCTGCTGTCGAGCCATCAGCTCGGCGAGATCGAGCAGATCTGCGATCGGGTCGCGGTGCTCGTTCGCGGACGCGTCGTTGCCGAAGGGACCGTCGACGAGCTACGCGGTGCTGCGCACCTGGTGGTGCGCGCAACACCTATCGGAGATGCCGAGGCACAACTCGTCTCGCTCCTGGGACGGGGCCGCGTGAGTCGGGACGATGACGAGATTCGGCTGACGATCGCTCCCGAGGAGGCGCCGCGGATCAGCCGCGCACTCATGAGCGCGGGTATCGATCTGCACGAGGTGCGCCGCGAGGAACGAAGTCTCGAGGAGGCGTTCCTGGCGATGAGTGGCCCAAGCGAAAAAGGGAGAACGGCATGAGTTTTATCAACAGTTACGCAAGCGAGCTCTTCAAGGTCCGGCGCCGGCCGGCGCTGTGGGTGATCCTGTCGGTCTGGCTGGCACTGATGCTCCTGTTCACATACGTCTTTCCCTACGTGGGATATCGCGGCGCGACGAACGCACTGGAGGCGACCGCCCTGCTCTCCCGCCTGTTGCCCGCGAACCTCGCCGGCCAGGCGCTCACCGGATATCCGGTGTGGGGCGGGTCGCTCATCGTTGTCCTGGGGGCGCTCGTCGTCGGCTCTGAGTATGGATGGGGAACACTGAAGGCGCTCTTGAGTAACGGCCCCGGTCGGCTCACCGTGTACCTCGGACAGATCGCGGCGCTGTTCACCATCCTTGCCGCACTCGTCATCGTCGGATTCGGTTGCGGCGGACTGGCCAGCATCATCATTGGGGCCACAACCCATACGCCACTGGTCGCCCCATCCGCGTCCGACCTGGCAAAGTCGATGGCGGCCGGCTGGATGATCCTCTGCATGTGGTGCACGTTTGGGGTCGCGCTCGCGACGCTGTTCCGCGGCACCGCACTCTCCATCGGGCTCGGTGTCGTCTGGGTGCTCGCCGTTGAGAACCTGCTCCGTGCCACGGCCGCCATCGTGCCGGTCATCGCCACGGTGGAGAAGGGCCTTCCCGGGGTGAACGCCGGGGCGCTGGTGGCGGCATTGGGCGGCCCGGTATCGACCGCCGGCGGCACCGGCATCGCGCCGATCGTCGGCGGCGCGCAGGCACTGGGCGTTGTCGCGGTCTATCTTGTCCTCTTCGCAGCGACGGCGGGGCTGCTGCTGAAGCGTCGCAACGTACAGTAGTTACATGGGCTGACCCGAGATCACACCGGCACCCGAATGCGGATCGACTAGTTGAGATTCCCGCATAGAGATGAGACGCGCACAGCTACCGTGCCCGGATGGCCCGAAAAGCAGCGCATGCCAACGATCCGAAGCGCCGGATCCGTCGCCATCACTATCAGGAAGGGCCTGGGTTTCTCTTCGTAGCGACCCAGGGTGGACGCCCGCCTCGAGCTCTGCCTGAGACCAGCCTCAAGCGCGTACGCGAGCGGATGCGCGCCGTGCGCCTGGCGCGGGAGAGTGGTACTGCGGCTGCATGTCACCAGACGGGATGCTCGCGGGCGTCGCTGTACCGCTGGAGTGCGGCCTATGGCGCCAAGGGCATCTCCGGGCTTCAAGAGGCGTCACGCCGGCCACACCGGCTGCAACCGTGTGTTCCGGCGTGGGTGGAGCGGGTGGTGATTACCGTCCGCCTCCTCACCTACTGGAACTCGAAGCGGATCGCCGCGGAGATGGAGCGCCGCGAGATCTATTGCGTTGGCCATGACTACATCGACCGGCTGCTCGCGGCGAATGGATGCGCTCGTGGGAGCGTCACTCGGGAGCGCGGTCCCCGCTACGAACGGGGTCGCCCCAACGAGCTCTGGCACATTGACATCAAAGGTCCGTTCTTTATCCACATGGCCAGCGGTGGCTAGGTCAAGACCTGGATCGTTGGCCTGGTGGATGACCACTCTCGATTCGTGATTGGTCTTCGCATTCACACCGACACGCAGGCCGCGCCGATGCTGCGCTGGGTGGAGGATTGCTTCGAACTCTGCGGGCAGCCACTCGAGTTGATGAGTGACAACGGCATTCCGTTTTGTCACCTGGATGCCATACGTGCTCACCAGCTTTGGCAAGCGCCTGCATGAACTGCACATCAACCACCTCCGCACCCAGATCAACTCCCCGTGGACCAACGGCAAGATCGAGGCGTTCTGGCTCGTCTTGCAAACTGAGGTACTCGATCGCCAGTTCTTCAACACGGTCGGCGAAGCGGAGGCCGCGTTGACCAGCTTCGTGACTTACTACAACTACCACCGGCTGAGCGGCACGCTGGGCTGGATCACGCCCGCGGAGCGCTACGACAGCACTCCCTTCCTCGACCGGGGTTTCGCTCATATCCCGGCGTTGGCTCACCTTCAGCCCTGGTTGGATGAGCTCATGCGCGTGGCTTGATCTCCGCTGCGACCTGTCTCATATGTATCCGGGAACTTCAACTAGGCCAACGCTCGGTCTCGCGCCCGGCGGGACGAACGAAGGTGTCAGGCACGGCAGCTCCTCGGACGGGTCCACGAGATGGAGTTGACCGACGATTCGTACCGCATGGTCGATGGAGTTCGCGACCAATCGAATTCAGACGCTGTCGGGCTGTCGACGATTCCGCGGGAGGATCCGGAGGGGGTGCCTGCCACCCGGCGGTAGGGGTGCCCGCCTTATTTGACCTGTGACGCTTCACCGATACGATTGACCCATGCCTCCCGCGGCGACGACCCGCGCGCTGATCTCGTATGGGAGTCGTACAGCCGCCGCGCAGCGCGTCGAGGCGCTCGCTTCTTTCCCAACGACTTCAACGTTTTCGGCGTGGTCGGGGCTACGACGAGCTCGCTCCTGTGCGGATGAGCCGTGTCCAAAGGTGATCGACTACGACGACCATTTCGATTTGGACACGACCAAGCTGTGCTGTGGGTGCAGGGCCCTGGCGGATCGGCTCGCAGGGATGCATACGGCGATGCTGGCCGTGTCGACGGTCGGCACAGCGACCAGACAACGCGCTCACGTCCTGGTGTCGACATACGCCTCACCGGCGGCCTCAGGGTGAGGGGGGCCGGCCCGCGAACCATGCGACTGCGCACGCCGCGCAACGCAGTAAGCATCGCTGCGGCTGAGATCGTGGTGTTCGCAGTCTTCACGGCCACTTACATCACAGCGATCACCCCGGCCGTTGTTTTCAAGGAGGCGGGCGGCCTGACCACCGTGTTCTTCGTGCTCCCGTTCGCCGCGCTTGCCGGCGTCGGCGGGCTCATCGCGGCGCGGCGGCCCGAGAACGCCGTGGGATGGTTGGTGCTCGGCGGTGCCGGCGGCATCGCCTTCGGATCCTTCGCAGACCTCGTCGGGTCGCTCCTAGTCCACGCGCATATTGGGGCGGGCCCGTGGGTGGCGCTTGGCGGCATCGTGTGGTCGAGCGGGGTGGCGCCGAGCACGGCCTGCTTCGTGGCCGCCGTCCTCATGTTCCCGGACGGACGACTCCGTTCCCGCCGCTGGCGATGGCCTGTCGCAGCACTTGTCGTGCTCGCGGCGCTCACCGTCATCGCTGGGTTGGTCGACCCCGATCGCGGCGCCAACGGCATTGGATACAGCAGCGACGTCGCCGTCAACGCGACTAGCCCGCTGGCCGTCACCGAACTCATGGGGTTCGTGAACGCGTACCTCACGATCTCGACCCTCGCTTCCTATGTGATCGAGGTGGTCGCGTTCGTGTCAGTGTTCCTTCGCCTGCGCGGCGCTGATGCCGACCAGCGCCATCAGATCAAATGGTTCGCCGCGGGCGTCATAACCATTGTCGTTTGCACGGTGATCCCCGACTTCCTGCCGCCGCCGACATCAACCGACGCGCTGGTCCCGGCGATCATCGGAGCTGCCGGGCTAATCGGTGGGCTGGCGCTCCCCACGGCGCTGGCGGTGGCGATGCTCAAGTACCACCTTTACGACATCGACGTGATCATCAGCCGGACACTCGTGTACGCGGCGTTGGCGATCTTGATCACGGCGGTGTATGTGGGCATCGCGGTGGGGATCGGGACCCTGGTAGGAAGCGGGGGTAAGCCCAACCTGGGGTTGTCGATTCTCGCCACGGCGATCGTGGCGATCGGGTTCCAGCCGGTGCGCGAGCACGTGCAGCGGATTGCCAACCGGCTGGTGTACGGGCAGCGGGCGACGCCGTACGAGGTGCTCAGCGAGTTCTCGGGACGGGTGGCGGAGACGTATGCGGCCGACCAGGTCCTGCCCCGGATGGCGCGGGTGCTCCAGGAGGGGACAGGGTCGGAGTCGGCGACGGTGTGGTTGCGTGGAACCGCCGAGTTGCGTCCTGCGGCAACGTATCCGGACGACACCGCGACACACCAACCGTTACCGATGAGAAACGGGATGCTCCCGGCTCTCGCCGACGCGACCAAGGCAGTCGAAGTTCGCCATCAGGGCGAACTGCTTGGCGCCCTGAGCCTCAGCAAACGAAAGGGTGAAACGCTGACGCCGATCGAGGAGAAGTTGGTCGACGACCTCGCCCATCAGGCGGGGCTGGTGCTCAAGAACGTGGGGCTGAGCGCGGACCTGCAGGCTCGGCTCGACGAGTTGCGCGCCTCCCGGCAGCGCCTGGTGAGCGCCCAGGACATGGAGCGGCGCCGCCTGGAGCGCAACCTCCATGACGGCGCCCAGCAGCACCTGGTGGCCCTGAAGGTGAAGCTGGGACTGGCGGAGATGCTTCTGAGCCGGGACCCGGCGAAGGCGGCGGCGACCCTGGAGCAGCTCAAGGGGGATGCGGACGAGGCCCTGGAGACCTTGCGCGACCTGGCCCGGGGGATCTACCCGCCACTGCTCGCCGACAAGGGATTGGTCGTGGCATTGGAATCGCAGGCGCGCAAGGCGACTCTGCCGGTGCGAGTGGAGGCGGAGGGTGTTGGGCGCTACGCGCAGGACGTGGAGGCAACGGTGTACTTCTGCACGCTGGAAGCACTCCAGAACGTGCAGAAGTATGCGCAGGCGTCGCAGGTGGTGGTGCATCTCAGCGCGAGCGAGGACACACTGACGTTCGCCGTGGAAGACGACGGCGCGGGGTTCGACGCCGCGGCGGTGCGCAAGGGCGCCGGGCTGACCAACATGAACGACCGTATGGATGCGCTTGGCGGGAGTATCCAAGTCAGCTCGCAACCCGGGGCTGGGACGTGCGTTCGTGGCGCGCTGCGAACACCAGCGTCAAAGCCATTCACCGCCTTGCGAGGGCTCCCTCCCATCGCCCGCGTGAACAACCTGTCTGGGAACTCCACCTAGCGCAACAATGTGTAAGTGGCTGGACAGGGCGACAGATGAAGAGATTCGGATTGCCTAACGTGGTGCCTGTACACGGTCCTCGTGGAGGTTCCGGCTCGGGCGCGGCCTCCGCCTACAGTCCGGCGGTCGCGGCGGCCCACGCCTCGGTGAGGCGGTGGGGACTGAAGTCGGACTTCGAGATGAACCCTGCCGCGCCAGCCTCTGTCGCTCGCGGTGCATACTCGTCGGCTTCGTAGGTCGACAGCACCAGCACGACCACGGGGGTCCCATCGTCGGCTCCCGCGAGGATCTCCCTAGTCGCTTCGAGGCCACTCATCCCCGGTAGGTTCACGTCCATGAGGACGAGGTCCGGACGAAGTTCGCGAGCTGAACGGATCGAGTCTTCGCCGGTCTCCACCTCGCCCACCACCTCGAATCCGTCGGTCAGCTCCACCACAGTCCGAGCGACGTCTCGGAATGGCGGCTGATCGTCCACGATCAACACACGAACGCTCACGCGAGGCCTCCCATGCCCCCACCGTAACGGGGTTTCGACGCCGAGGCAAGTGTGCTCACCCCACTTCGACGGTGAGGCAGGCATCCGATGTGCCTGCGCTCGCCTATTCTGAGCCCGTGCCAATTCGAGTTGTGCTTGCCGAGGACAACTACCTGCTGCGGGAGGGCATCCGACAGTTGCTCGAGATGTCCGATGAGATCGAGCTCATGGCGGCCTGCGTCGATCTGCCCAGCCTCGAGCGCGCCATCGACGAGCACCGACCCGAGGTTGTGATCACCGACATCCGCATGCCACCGACCGGGACCGACGAGGGACTCCAGGCCGCCGAGCGCCTTCGCGCTGAACGTCCGGAGGTCGGTGTTGTTGTCCTCAGCCAGTACGCGGAGCCGGAATATGCGTTGACGCTGCTCGAAGGGGGGGCGAGCGGTCGCGCGTATCTTCTCAAGGAGCGCGTGTCGGATATCGACCAGCTGGTGGGCGCGGTGCGCGAGGTCGCGCGTGGCGGCTCAGTCATCGATCCGCGTGTCGTGGAGGTGCTTGTCACCGCACGAGGCGCGGCTCGCGATTCCCCGCTGGCGCAGCTGACTCCTCGCGAGCGTGACGTGCTCCGGCAAGTGGCGATGGGCCGCAACAACGCGGGCATCGCGGCTGCCCTGTTCCTCACCGAGCGGGCGGTGGAGAAGCACATCAACGCGATTTTCTCCAAGCTCGATCTCTCGGAGGAGCCGGACGTGCATCGGCGCGTCAAGGCAGCGCTGGTGTACCTCGCCGCGCAGCCCTAGGTGTAGTTCCAACGGACGTTGTTGACAAAGGGAGAGCCTGCAGCTGACGAGCACGGCCGGCGCGCCGCCGACGCCGCCAGGCCAAGATTGTTTGCGGCGAGTTAGTGTCGGGCGTATGTCTCCTCGGTGGCAGCGAGTTGGTATCCGCCGACCATTGCATTCCGGCCCTTCACCCGTGCAGGCTCGATGCGCTGCATGAGCGGCGGGGCGATCAGGGCTGCGTGGGTGGCCTCGCTCAACACCGTCTCGCCCGGTGCGGCCCACTGCTGCAGGCGCTGAGAAAGATTTACGGCGTCGCCCACCACTGTGTATTCGAGGCGCTCCTCCGAACCGAGCAGGAGCGCCGCCACCTCGCCGGTGGAGATACCGATGCCGAGGTGAAATGGGGGGAGCCCTTCCGCTTCCCAGCGCTCATTGATTGACGCCTGCCCACTGTGCATGAGTAGCGCGGCACGGAGCGCTCGTTCGGCGTGGTCCGGCTCGGCCACTGGCGCTCCGAAGACAGCCATAACCGCGTCGCCGACGAACTGCATAACCGTCCCGCCCTCGGTGAGCAGCCCTCTGTCCATCTCCCTCCGATGCTCGTGGAGCTGGTGCGCTAGCACACTGGGGTCAGCATTTTCGGAGATGGTCGTATAGCCTCGGATGTCGGACGTCAGCACGGTCACTGTGAGCCGCTCGCTCTCGCCGACCCTCACGTCCTGATCGCGAAGTTTGGCGGCGACACCGCGGGGAAGAAAGCGGCTCAGAGTCTCGCCCTGCTCCTCGCGATCGACGATTGCCAGGTGCAGGAGTTGCAGCTGCTGGAGGGCGCCATGGGCGCCGGCGCTTGCCTGCTGCGCTAGCTTGAGAAAGACACGCTCGATATCGTCTGAGACGGATGCAGGTGTCGACCCTAGCGAGATCGCAATCGCCTTCATGGGCCGGCCCTCGGCGACCATGCGCAGGAGTTGCGACTCAGCTTGTGTTAGTCCGCTCCCCACCGCAATCGGTGTCGCCAGAGCGTCGACGATGCGGGGATCGAGCATCGAACCGCCGCTGCCGACGGCCCGCACCGCGCGAAAAAGTTGGTCGCCCTCGGCGACGCGATCCTTGAGCAGGTAGGCGTACCCGGCAGCGCCCTCGCCGAGCAGCGCGATCGCATATTCGGGCTCGTCGTACTGGGACAGAATCACAATGCCGGTGCCCGGGTGCTGCTTGCGGATCAGCCGGGCGGCACGGATTCCCTCATCTGTGAACGTTGGGGGCATACGGATGTCGGTCACAACCACTTGTGGTTCCAGTGCAACAGCGGCCTCGACCAGCTCGTCGTAAGAAGCTGCCACACCGACGACCTCGATGTCGCCGGCGGCTTCCAGAAGCGCCCGCACCCCCGCACGGACGATCAGGTTGTCGTCAGCGAGTAGTACGCGGAGCGTGGAATCATCGGGCACGCCGCCATTCTCGGGAACGGGCGAAGGAAGGGCAAGGGTGGTGACCACCCCTCTGATCAGTGGGGAACACCCTCGCGAAGTGTCGAGCCGGCACCATCGCAGGCACTCACAGGGTGGGTAACCATGGACCCGGAGGTACAGCACATGCGTATCGAATCCTCAGTCACGTCCATCTCATGGATTCCGCAGGAAGCGGTCGAGGGTGTCACCAAGCTGCCGTTTGAAATGGGCGTTGCTCACTATGACCAGCCACCACCCGATCACCTCGATGACCTCGATGCTCTAGAGGCCAACGACCGATTCCGATTCGCCAATCGCCTGAGCGCCTGGATTGAGGTGGAGGACGGGCGCATCACATCGCACGGTTACAGCGGTGGCGGGCGGATCGGATCAACGACGCTACGCCTCGCAGGGCAGGAGGTGGTTTTCGCCGCGGTTGCCTTTCCAGACCTCCAGCACACCCCCTTGGTCGGCGATGGCTGGGTCACATTCGCGCAGACCGCTGGCGGTCGTACGGGTGTTCCCGCGCCTCGGCGCGTACGTCGGCCGCCATTCGTTCAGGTCGCTGCTCCGCTGGCTTGGACGACGCTCACACTGACCGTGTTCGCCGATGGCAGAGTGACGCATGAGCTGCGTGGCGCCAGCCACTTCCCGAGACACTGGGTGTTCGATGCGAACGGCGATCTGGCGCTCAAATCGGGACTGGTGAACTTCAACCAGTGGTATCGCAGCGCATTCGGAAAGCACACTCCCTGGGGCGATGAGGACTCGCCCATCCTTGTAGCTGCGATCGAGTCGGCTTTGGAGCGTGATCTCTCTGTCCATATCATGCGGCCCGATGCCCAGCCACATTTCCACGCGCTGAACGAGGGGCGTACGCTCGTTAAACAGGGTGATCGAGGCCGCGGCGACATCTATCTCCTTCTCGACGGTGTCCTCGCGGTCGAGATCGACGGCGATGTCGTGGCGCAGCTGGGACCCGGTGCCATCATCGGAGAGGGTGCCATAGTCACCGGCAAGCGTCGCAATGCCACGCTGCGCGCGATCACACGCTGCAGGGTGGCGTCGGTCAGTGGCGACGAAGTGAGTATTGATCGACTAGCACAGCTACATGCACATCGCAAGAATGCAGCTTCATGACTGCCTGCCGCCCACGCGAGACCATCTCGCTGTGAACCGAGGGCGCGCCGGGCATGGGTACATACCTGAGGACCGCGCGCTGGAAGGCAACCAGACTCGCCCGGTCTGGCAACTGAGGTCATGGACGACGGATTGGCTTCGACGTGGCGACCGTGCGGGACGGTGCCGGGCTGACCAGCATGAACGACCTGGTGGACGCACTCAGCGGCAGCATCCAAGCCAGGTTGCTCGCGGGAGCGGGTGACCGGGTGTCCGAGCCTGCGACGGGAATAGTGGCTCTGACCTGGGCGATCTGTGCGGCGAGACAGGCCGGCTGGAATCTCCCTCCGCCACGTCTCTGCACGCGCGCTGTTCACGAGCGCAAGGTTGGCGCGATGTGAGCGCACGGACCCTGAGCAGACTGGCGTGGGCACTCGCGGCATGCGGGGTATTACTCACCGCAGGGATCACCGCGCTCGTGATCGCGAACCGCGGTTCCATAGACAGCCTCGCGGCCGTCACTCCGACGGAACTGGTGATGTCCCTGACTTTCGCGTTGGTGGGCGGTTTGATCGCATCGCAGCGCCAGCGCAATCCGGTCGGATGGCTCTTCCTTTTCATGGCTGTCGTAATGGGGCTCGGAGGGGTGGGTGCCCAGTACTCGCGCCTGGCAGTGATCACCCACCCCGGCCTGCCGGGAGCGGCTTGGGCGCTATGGATTTACAGCTGGCTGGAGGGTCTTGTGTATCCGGCTGGGGCCGCGACCCTCACGCTCTTGCTAATACCTGACGGACACCTGCCTTCGCGAAGATGGCGGCCAGTCGTCCCGCTCGCCGTGGTTGCAACGGTGTTCATCGCAGTATGTCTGGGAGCTCTCGGATCGTCGCCGCTTCTAGGTCCGGATAACCAGCCGCAGCTACCGAATCCCGCAGCTATCCCCGCAATGGAATCCCTAGCGCAGGGTCCCGGCGGGTTTCTGTCGTTCGGCGGATATGCGTTCCTGCTCGTGGCTGCTGCCGCTCCGCTCGTGCGGCTCCGTGGTGCGCGAGGCGAGGAACGGACGCAGTTGAAGTGGATTGCCTTCGTGATCGTGGTCACAGTGGCTGTCACCGCAGTCGACGTCGTCGGGTCATTGGTCGCTCCGCAGTCGGCGCTTAACAGCCCGGACGCTCTCGTGCTGATCAATCTCACGGGGTTCGGGGTTGCGCTGCCGGTCGCGATCGGGGTGGCAGTGCTGAGATTCCGGCTCTACGACATCGACGTATTCATTAGCCGGACGCTGGTGTACGGGTCGTTGGCGGTCTTGATCACGGCGGTGTACGTGAGCATCGCGGTCGGGATCGGGACGCTGGTCGGAAATGGGGGGAAACCCAACCTGGGGCTGTCGATCCTGGCAACGGCGATCGTGGCGATCGGATTCCAACCGGTTCGGGAGCGGGTGCAGCGGGTGGCCAACCGGCTCGTGTACGGGCAGCGGGCGACGCCGTACGAGGTGCTCAGTGAGTTCTCGGGACGGGTGGCGGAGACCTACGCGGCGGATGAGGTGCTGCCCCGCATGGCGCGGGTGCTTCAGGAGGGGACGGGAGCGGAGTTGGCGACAGTGTGGCTGCGCGGCAACACAGAGCTACGTCCCGCGGCGACGTACCCGGCGGACCTGGCGGTGCACGAGTCGCTGCGGATGAGCAACGGGACGCTGCCTGTCGTGCCAGAGGCGACGCGGGCGGTCGAGGTGCGCCACCAGGGGGAGCTGCTCGGAGCGTTGAGCGTGAGCAAGCGGCGCGGGGAAGCCCTGACGCCGATTGAGGAGAAGTTGGTCGACGACCTGGCTCATCAGGCGGGGTTGGTGCTCAAGAACGTGGGGCTGAGCGCGGACCTGCAGGCGCGCCTCGATGAGCTACGCGCCTCCCGGCAGCGACTGGTGAGCGCCCAGGACGTCGAACGGCGGCGCCTGGAGCGCAACCTCCACGACGGCGCGCAGCAGCACCTGGTGGCCTTGAAGGTGAAGCTGGGGCTGGCGGAGATGCTCCTCGGACGGGATCCCGCGAAGGCGGCGGAGACCCTGGAGCAGCTCAAAGGGGATGCGGACGAGGCGCTCGAGACCTTGCGTGACCTGGCCCGGGGGATCTACCCGCCCCTGCTCGCCGACCAGGGGCTGGTGGTCGCTCTGGGATCGCAGGCTCGTAAGGCGACAACGCCGGTGCGTGTGGAAGCCGAGCGGGTGGGGCGCTACCCGCAGGACGTGGAGGCGACCGTGTACTTCTGCGTGCTCGAGGCGTTGCAGAACGTGCAGAAGTATGCGTACGCATCGCAGGTGGTGGTACATCTCAGCGCGAGCGAGGACACACTGACGTTCGCCGTCGAAGACGACGGCGCGGGGTTCGACGCGGCGACGGTGCGCACGGGGGCGGGCCTCAACAACATGATCGATCGTGTAGACGCACTCGGCGGCAGTGTTGAGATCCGGTCTGAACCCGGGGCTGGGACTTGCGTTCGAGGCTCGGTGCCGGCACACATGCGGATCGCAGCGCTGACCTGAACGAACCGCATTTGCGGATTGGGCGCATCGGAGGCTGCTGTCGACTATTTCAGCGCAAACCCAAGAAGGGGTGCCCGCCTTATTTGAGCTTCGGCGATTTGCACGCACGATCCAGCCATGCCCACCGGAGCGGGCACGCAAACGCGGCTCGCGGACGTCAATCTCATCGTGAGCGCGAGGGTGCGAGCAACCGCTATGCCAGCGCAGGGCACTCTGGCAACGCGAGGTGTCGAAAACGGGCGCGGCCGGCCGCCTTGACGATGGGGGCGATTGCAGTCGCAGCCATCGTCCTCAAAACTGAATCGTTGGTTGGAACTTCTTGGGTCAGCGGGCCGTCGTCGACGGTGCGGTCGTTGGGACGGTCTCGACGAACTCGACAGCCCGACCGCGGGCTGAGCCCGCATCGATCGACTCCGTGCGCGCGGTCTCGCGGAAGACCAACTTCAGCAGGACCGCCTTTCGGCGATCCGTGGCATGCGTCGAAGAACACTTCGAGCCGCGTGATAGCCGCACATGCCGTGGACGCCACCACCCGGTGGCGTTGACGCCGAACAGATGTACAGTTGGCGATTGGGGGTCGAGTAGGGGTTGACCCGGAGCGCCGGACGAGCAAAGAGCTGACCGAGGTCGGTAATACCCCCGGAGATCGCGCCACCGACGTTGTTTGCGTTGTACATCTCGAGATCGGCGGTCCGCATGATGTGGCGAGCTAGGATGCGGTCGCGAAATCCTGGGGCGAAACGCTCGACTTGGCGCTCGATGACGTCGGTGCGGTCAACCGCCGATCCTGACGGCACGTGGCAGTACGCCCACGCCGTGTGCTTGTTCGCTGGCGCGCGATTGGAGTCGAAGAGGCTCGACTGGACCATGATCACGAACGGCCGATCGGGGTGCTGGCCGCGCCACACGGCGGCTTCGGATTCCGCAATCTCCTCGAGGGTACCGCCAATATGGACCGTCGCGGCGCTAGAACACGCCGGGTCGCTCCACGGGACAGGACCGTCGAGCGCCCAGTCGATTTTGAACACGCCAGGCCCGTAGCGGAAACTGAGGAGTTGGCGCACATACGGGCCTGGCAGCACGCTGGAGGCGATCCTAGCGACCTGGGCGGGGTCCGTATCGAAGAGGTGGACGCGGCCGGCTGGCAAGTCGGCGAGACTGCGCACCGGCCGCTTGGTCTCGATCGTCCCACCGAGTGACCGAAGGTACGCGGCAAGCGCGCTAGTGATCGACGCCGAGCCGCCTCGCGCGATGGGCCAGGTCTCCACGTGCGCTGAGAAGAGGAATAGGATGCCGACCGCCGCGCTCATCGGCCTCGAGAGCGGAAGGCCCGAATGGGCGGCGCACCCAGCCAAAAGCGCGCGGGCCCGTTGACCGCGGAACCATGTTCGTGCCAATACCGACGCGGGGAGCAGTCCTGGCACTCCGAAGCGAGCCATGACAATCGGATGTCTGGGGAAGCGGGCGGGGCCTAACACGTCCCAGATCAATTCCTGAGGATGGTGGAGCAGCGGTCCCACGAGGCGTAAGTAAGCCTCTTGGTCTTGCTCGAGTCCACGTGAAGTTGCCTCGATCGAGGGCCCCAAGATGACGGCCGGCGCGCTCTCCATGGGATGGGCGACCGAGTTGGTGGGTTGGATCCAGCTCAATCCGTAGTCGTCGAGAGGGAGCTTCGAGAAGAAGGGCGAGAGAATGCCGAGCGGATGAGCCGACGAGCACACGTCGTGGTGGAACCCGGGCAGCGTCAGCTGAGCAGTGCGAGTGCCGCCTCCAATCGTTTCGGCCGCCTCGAGCATCAGCACCGATGCGCCGTTGCGTGCTAACTCGACCGCAGCCGCCAACCCGTTTGGCCCGCTGCCGACCACGACGGCGTCCGGCTGCGAGTGGCTCACGCGAACCAATTGCGGTCGTAGCGCCGAGCCGTGCACTCAGCGCCTGAGGTGCGCGTCGCGGCGACCGAGGCCCCGGTTAGGCGGTCGGGTCTGAATCGCATCTGGAGGTCACGTCGTTCGCACATCCCTGCTTCCCCGCGGTGCTAACGCGCCATCCTTGTGGGTCGATCGCTCGCCGCGTGCAGTCACGAGCGCACGATATCTACACGTCAATTCCCTGTCGATGGTGCGGCCGCCCCCGAGCGCTAGGGTGGCAGTACTCCATGCTGTCGTCTGTTGATGTCGACGGGCGCGCCCTGGTGTGCTGATGATCCGTGTCAGTCTGATTGCAGCGGGCTCAACCATTGGATTCAACACGGTTGCAGACTTGGCATCACCACGTACAGCGACCTTCGCGCGCGTCAGTACGCGCGCATCTCCCTCGAGCGGGCCATCGGCAGCGGATCGAACAGACCGTCGAGCTGAGGCAGTTCCTCGCACTAATCGCGCAGCCAGGGTTGGGCGATGCGGAGGGCGCTGAGGATGGCGCGCGTCGCCGGAGATCGGTTCACTGTGATGAAGTGAACGCCCGGTGCGCCGGCGCGGAGCAGCTCACTGCGCTGCAGGGTCGCCCAGGCCACGCCCAGTTGCAGCACCGCCGCCGGGTCCTCAGAGTGCGACTCCAGCGCGGCGCGAAGCGCCGCCGGTCTGGATGCGCCGATCTTGGCGGTGAAGCGTGACACCTGGTCGACGTTGGTCACCGGCATGATGCCCGGGACGATCGGCACGGCGACGCCTGCCTTGCGCAGCCGCCACACGAAGTCGAAGTACACCGAGTTGTCGAGGAAGAGCTGAGTGATCAGGAGGGCGGCGCCTGCCTCCACATTCTCGATGGCCGCCGCGACGTTTTGCTGGAGGGCTCGCCGGCTCGTAGTGCTTCTCCGGGAGCATGCGGCGCCGACGCAGAGGTCGGCGTTGTCGGCCAGCGGGCGCACCAGCTCGCTACGGTGGCGGAGCCCACCCTCGTGCGCGACGATGCGCCCTCGCCATTGGGTGGGTCGCCGCGCAGAGCGAGGACGTTTTCGATGCCGAGTGCCTGGGTACTCACGGATCTCGGCGAGCAGGTCTTCGACTGTCGAGTTGCCACAGGTCAGGTGTGCCATCGGCAGCAACCCGTCGCACATCACGAGCCGGACCACCTAACGGGCCGAGCGGTATCCGCTCCTCAGCGAGGGTGGGAACACCCCGAATGTTGTGGTGGCAGCCCCATTTCGATCGCCGCCTGCCTGACTAGACTGGAGGTATGCGACGGGAACCACTCACCTCGGGTTCGCTATCGGAATCGCGCCCGGAGATGACGAGCTCGAGATCGTTTGAAGGACCGGCCACGCCTTCGCTGAGTTCAGCATGACCGAGACCGACCCCAGACCCGTATTGGCCGGCGAAGCCACCCAGCCATGTCGATGGTCGGTGCGCGGCATCTGAAAACCAGCGTCCTCGCTCACGCGTCGGAATTCCATCCATCGGTCGGCGCGAGCGCCCGGCCTCGATGACCATGAGCTCGCGCATTGCCACGCGACTGGCGTGGGGGATCGGCGGCGTCTGTCTGGTGCTTCTCATCCTTAGCCTCGCGCTACTAGCGCTTGACTGGAAAGCGATCGAACTCGCCAGGGACCGCACAGCTCCCATACTTCTTCGCAGCGCCGATCATCGGAGTCCTGGGTGTGTTGGTCGCGACCCGCCGACCGAGACATCCGATTGGTTGGTTGCTCCTGGCGATCGCCGCCAGCAACGCGATCTCGCTGACCGCCAACTTTGTCGCGATCCGCGGGATATTGAGCAGCGCCTCGCCCCACAGCTGGGTGGGGTGGGCAGCCTGGGTGTACAACGAGACCGGAGCGATCGGGGCGCTGTTGATCGCTTTCCTTATCCTCCTCTTCCCCGACGGCCGGCTGCTTCCGGACCGGCGGTGGCGGTGGGCTGTTTGGGTGGTGTCAGCCCTGGCGGCCGTAGCACTCCTTGCGTCAGCAATCGCCGTAACGTCCCAGCAGTTGTCACCACGCCTCCCCAGCGTTCCTAACCCGCTGGAGGTGGACGCGCTCAACAACGTCACAAGCGGCAACGGACCGATCAACGTCGGCATCCTCTTGGCGCTCGTTACCGTACTGGCCGCGGTGGTGGTGCGCCTCCGCCGCTCTCGGGGCGTTGAACGCATTCAAATGCGCTGGTTTTCATATGTCGCGGCGACATCCATCCTCGTCATTGTTGTCGGATTCGTCGTGAACAGTGCCAACGAGGCGCTCGGCAACAACATCAGCAATGCCGGATTCGGTTTCGGATTCTATCTGCTCGTGCCCGCAACCATCGGGTTGGCGGTGATGCGGTACGGGTTGTACGACCTGGACGTGTTCATCAGCCGAACGCTCGTGTACGGGTCACTTGCGGTGTTCATCACGGCGGTGTACGTGGGCATCGCGGTGGGGATTGGGACACTGGTGGGGAGCGGCGGCAAGCCCAATCTGGCGCTGTCGATCCTCGCCACGGCGATCGTCGCGATCGGCTTCCAACCGGTACGGGAGCGGGTCCAGAAGGTCGCCAACCGGTTGGTGTATGGCAAACGCGCAACTCCGTACGAAGTGTTGAGCGAATTCTCGGGACGAGTGGCGGAGACGTATGCGGCTGACGAGGTGCTGCCACGCATGGCGAGGGTGCTCCAGGAGGGGACGGGCGCGGAGTTGGCGACGGTATGGCTGCGCGGGGCGGAGGAACTGCGGCCCGCGGCGACATTTCCGAACGGAGAGGGAAGGCACATTGCCGTACCGATGCCCACCGGATCGCTGCCGGTACTTGAGGAAGCGACCCGTGCGGTGGAGGTACGCCATCAGGGCGAAGTGCTCGGGGCGTTGAGCGTGAACAAGCGCCGCGGCGAAGCCCTCACTCCGATCGAGGAGAAGCTGGTCGACGACCTGGCTCACCAGGCAGGATTGGTGCTCAAGAATGTGGGGCTGAGCGCAGACCTGCGCGCGCGGCTCGATGAATTGCGAGCCTCGCGACAGCGATTGGTGAGCGCCCAGGACGTGGAGCGGCGCCGTCTGGAGCGTAACCTCCATGATGGCGCTCAGCAGCATCTGGTCGCCTTGAAGGTGAAACTGGGACTGGCGGAAATGCTCCTGGCACGCGATCCGGCGAAGGCGGCGGCGATCCTTGAGCAGCTCAAGTCCGATGCAGACGAAGCCCTCGAGACGCTCCGCGACCTGGCGCGGGGGATCTACCCGCCCCTGCTCGCTGAGAAAGGGCTAGCTGTGGCCCTGGAGTCGCAGGCGCGCAAGGCGACGGTGCCGGTGCGCGTGGACTCCGCCGGGGTCGGGCGCTACGCGCAGGACATCGAGGCGACGGTCTACTTCTGCGTGCTCGAGGCGCTCCAGAACGTGCAGAAATATGCTGGGGCGTCCCAGGTTGTGGTGCGCCTGCGTGCCAGCATGGATCCCGCCACTTTGACGTTCGAGGTGGAGGATGACGGCACGGGGTTCGAGACCGCAACCGCACGCCAGGGTGCCGGACTCACCAACATAAACGATCGGGTGGACGCGCTCGGCGGTACGGTGCAGGTGCTCTCTCGGCCCGGTGCTGGGACTACCGTGTCCGGGGAGTTGCCCCTGCAGGAAACCGTGGTGGCAGTGCGACAACGATTGCGGCGTCCCGTCGACGCGGTGCCTAACGAAGGCAGTGCGTTAGGTGAGCGTGGCTCATGCCAGCATCCGTGAATGTCCCTTGAGGCGCGCCGCTGGACGGCCTGCGGCGGAGGCGACGCGGGAGCGGAGGTTGCTGCGAACGCTCAATACGTGGAACGGCGGCGGCGGTGTTGCTTGTTGCGAGGCGTGACGGACAATCGCACCCATCGAAGCGCCCCGGATAGGAAATTCCTAGGCGCGCCTTCCCTTGGGAAGAGGTAAGTCTCGAAAACCGAGAACGACCCTTATGTCCAAATCCCGACGCTTTCCGCGGCGTCCAACGGGGTCACAGGCCACCTGAACCGCTCCGTTCGGCGACGGGTTCCCTCCATTCACGTTTAGTACACGCGGCAACAGCCCGGTTAGGCCCGTCACCCACACTCCCGACCGATGATTCATTCTGGCAGCCCGGGGATTCACGGTCGTCGTGGGAATCCTGGACGGTGGTGGAAATCAGGAGACGTTAGCCCGCCCATGAAGTGCATCCCGAATGCGATCTTGGATCTCAGAAGACATGGGCGAGCGGCAGTTGGTTCGACTGAAGGACGCGGCGAACCACGAGGGACCGGCGCTGCCTAGAGGTCACCCCCTGTGAGCGAACCCCGTTCGCCATCAGGCACCCGGAGTCGTGGCCACGCGCCGGAGGAGGCCCGCAGAGGGCCTCCTCCGGATCACTGCCGTGAAGTGGCGGCGTCTAGCTGACAGCTGCGCACTCTCCTTTAGCCTTGCCGATCACGATGTTCGGCCCAGCGCCCGAATCCCCGAATTGAGCAGCGGGCGCGTTGTTGAAGCACGCCAAGTTGCCGAAGACCTCGTTGTTGCCGATTTCGGTGGCGTCCGGGTCGGCGAAGATGTTCTTCGCCACATAGTCGTTGCCCGTAATCACGTTGCGGAACTCACCGAACCAGCACGACCGCAGTCCCGTGACACTCAGGCCGACCATGACATTGTCCTCAATATCGTTGGAGACCCCAAACGGGAAGAGAGTGCTGGCGGTGCAGTTGACGCCGCCGCCGCCGCCGTCGATATCGATATTGCCCCCGATGACGTCACTGTGGAGCCGGATCCCAAGTGCCCGATCGGTCACGACATTGCCTCTGACTACGTCCAGCGTCGTGTTCACGCAACCGGCGGCGGGCGAGCATCCGAGGAAGAGGGTTCCGCTCTTGCCCACGGAAATACCGCCGTTCACCAGGACGTTGGCATCGCCTTCCGGCAGGTTCAGCGACGGGACTGCGGGATAGTTCGCCAGGAGCGCCGCGCCGGTTTCAATTGTCACGCTGTGCTGGACAATCACGGTGCCGCCGGGCATCAGACAGAGGCCGGTGACCTTGAGGGACGAGTAGGTGCCCGCGGCGATGATGCCCGGAGACGTGATCGTCCCGGAGCATGTGAGGCTCGCAGGCCCCCCCGCGCTCGCCGTGCCCGTACCAATCAGCACGAACGAAAGCGTCGCCACCAGAGCAAATAGCGATCGAAATAGCTTCATGTGGCACCCCCTGTGCAAGCCACCCCCGGATGGGGGTGATTGCGAGGCACTTTACGCCTGGGGGCGAACGAGCGTCTCGATTGCTTCGAACCCGTCAATGACAACGGGGCTGTAGAGGTCAGGGGGCCGAGGGATGGTACGAGCGGTCGCATCGAACGCTCGCGGAACAGGAGGAGGGATCGTCACACCGGGTGCTCGGAGGGCACTCACCCGGCGGACAGAGAGTGATGTCCCTCAGCACCACCATTGAGAGCCCGGAAGCAGCGATTGTGTATTCAGGCTGCGACGCAAAGCGCGGAACCCGACCCGAGGTTTGGTGCACCTGAGTTGAGCGTGCGGCCAACCGCCGCAGACGCCTCTCATGAGGGTGTCGACAGAGCAGTACCAGGTTCCCCCCGTTGCTGTGCCGCTCCGCCTTTCGCATCCAGTTCGACGCGCGTCGACACTCGCCCGCTCACTTTGGGTCGAGTTATCCCGCCTTCGGGACCAACGTTACGGCTCCGCCTGCTCGGGAAGAGGGATTGAATGCCACAGCACCAGTTTCCAGGCGCCGCCGTCGCGACGGAGGATCAACGTGGTCGGAGCCGAGATGTGCTGCGGCGTGCCGTGCATCGTGTAGTTCTGATCGATCCAACAGGTCAGTAGCCCTGTGTCTCCCCAAATGCGCTCCTCCGCATCTCGAAGTTGCGTTTCCACATCACTCACCTCGGGCATGAGCTCACGGAGGTAATCGTCTACGACGCCTCTGCCTCGCAGCCAGCGTCGCGAGCCCTCGTCGACACTCTGGACGTCCTCAGTCAACATCTGCCTCATCCGGTCAGCATCCAAGGCATCGAGCGCCGCGAAGAAGTCGGTTGCGACACTATTCAGTTCGCCTGGCATCAAACGGGTCCTCCATGGTGGTCGGCGGTTGCGAAGTCTCTATGTACGGGCCCTCGCGCGTCAATAGTGCTCAATGGAGGCGACTGCAATGACAGGCGACGACCTCCGGCATGACCGCGGGGCGAGCCACTCGGGCAGTCTCCATTTGTCAGTCCGGCATATCTGGGGGACGGCGCACAGACCCATTCGGCGCCCCAGAAGGGCGTTCTCCGGGCCACTCACCCGCCGCGGCGGCAACTGGGCGCTTGTGCCGTTGTTCTCACTGGACGCGATGCCGCTTGCGGGCGGGCGCTGCAAAGCACACCATGGCGCCGATGGGGTTATCGGACGGCGCCTTGCCGCCACCTTCCGTGCCCTCGACCGATGCGGACGAGTGCTCCTTTCAAGGATGTTCCTCAGCAGAGATCGCACCCTGCGCTTACGTTGATCGAAGGCGTCGACTCTGTCCAACCGTGTGGTGCGACGACCATCGGCACGTGGTCTTCAATGCCATTTATTGCCGGCGACATGCTGGGATCATCGAAGCGGTCGGCGAGGGGCATGCACAGGTCCCGCTGCCCGATCTTGACAATCGCGCTCCTTCGCTCGCCCACTGGGTAGCGCGCGACCTCGACGCATCGATTCGAACGCTCCTCACGACCGGCTTTCCAGGTCAGACGATGAATGTCTCGAGCATGGTCATCGGCGGCCTGCCGCGCGACAGATCCTGGGGGCGCTCATGGAAGGTGATCTCCCCGCTCGGGGTCGACTGCTCGGTCGGCATCACCGTTCTCGAGGCTGACGACTGCGTCGTCCATGTCACCTACGACGGCAAGGCGATTCTCGCGGTCAAGCCACCCTGGATCCTGGGCCGCCGCCGCGGTCAGAGCGGTGACGCGGCCGCTGACCACGACGCGCGGAGTCGCTTCTACGACGGCATCCTCGAGGCACTTGAGGACGCTGTCATGGCGGCAAGGCAGCGCCGAGATCCCTGGTAGCCGCCAACAGGCGTGGATCGGCCGCCACCGCCCCGGGGGGTGCGTTGAGACTGAGGCGATGTCATGTGGCGGAGGTGTCAGCGCAGCACAGCAATAGTGGGTCCGGTTGCGGATGACTTTCTCCAAACTCAGGTCGTCGCTCAAGCAGACCTTGAGGACTACTCATGTGCACTGGAGGCTGTGCACGGCGCCGGGGCCCGGGAGCGAACCCGCTCGAGCTCCTGATCGTTGTCCATGTCGCGTCAATTCCGCTTGACCACGTCGGCGAGCGGGCGCACCATATGCTCGACCGAATCACGCCTGGCACGGCGTGGTTCCCGGAGCTCGGGCTAAGAGCGGGAATGGTCGAAATGACCCAGCAGTACATCATCGGGGAGCTGACCCTCCGGCTGATGCTGCTGCAGGCCAGTGCCCCAAGCGACGAATCTGCAGGTGAGTTCGCGCGGTTGCGGCTCCAAACGGAAACAGTGTCTTTTGACGCGCTACCCTCCGTGGCCATGCATGCCCTCAACCTCGTGCGCGGTCTTTGCCGAGAATCGCTGGCCCGCGGAGACCTCAGGGCCTTGACCGACCAGGCGACGATGGCTGCCGACCTGCGGGAGTTCGCGGTCTCTGCAAGCCTGCTCGGAGAGGGCTAGAGTGAGTGCGGTCACTTGGGATGGAGCTTGTGCGATTCCAGCGGTAAGTCGGAGGTCGGCCAATGGCAGTGGAAGTGCAGGTCAATGAGGCTCAGATTGCGGTCCACTGGCGGGAGGAGGACTACTTCGCCCCCCCGCCGAAGTTTATTGGCCAGGCGAACGCCAGCGACCCCAGCATCCGCGAGCGCTTCCGTGAAGAGAACTTCCCGGAGTGCTTCAAGGAGTATGCGGACCTGCTCACGTGGGACAAGTACTGGCACACCACGTTAGACACGAGCAATCCGCCATTCTGGAAATGGTTCGTTGGCGGTCGGCTGAATGCCAGCGTCAACTGCATCGATCGTCACCTCGCGAAGTCACGCAACAAGGCGGCGCTGATTTGGGTCCCGGAGCCAGAAGCCGAGGAGACCAAGGCGATCACCTACCAGGAGCTCTACAAGCGGGTCAACGAGTTTGCTGCGCTCCTGCGCGGTTTCGGCGGTGTCAAGGTCGGCGACCGTGTCACCTTCCATATGCCCATGGTCCCGGATCTGCCGGTTTCGATGCTCGCCTGCGCCCGCCTCGGGGTCATCCACAACCAGGTGTTCGGCGGGTTCAGTGGGACGGCGTGTGGGGGCCGGATGGCCGACTGCGGGAGCACCATCCTGGTGACCATGGATGGGTACTACCGCAACGGCGAGCTGATCGACCATAAGGCCAAAGCCGATGAGGCGATAGCGGTCGCCCGCGAGCAGGGTGTCGAGGTGGAAAAGGTGCTCGTGTGGCGGCGCCACCCGGGTCAGTACAGCTCCAAGACGCCCATGGTCGAGGGCCGCGACTTCTTCGTCGACGATCTTCTGAAGGACTATGCGGGCAAGATGGTCGAGCCGGTGTCGATGCCGGCTGAAGCACCCCTCTTCATGATGTACACCAGCGGGACCACCGGGCGTCCGAAAGGTTGCGTCCACAGCACTGGCGGATATCTCTCCTACGTCACTGGGACGTCAAAGTACTATCAGGACATTCATCCCGAGGACACGTATTGGTGCTTCGCGGACATCGGGTGGATCACCGGTCATTCGTACATCGTGTACGGGCCGCTGTCGCTGGGGACAACAAGCGTGATGTACGAGGGGGTGCCTCTCTATCCCGATCCCGGGCGTCCTTGGAGGATTGCCGAGCGTCTCGGTGTGAATATCTTCCACACAGCGCCGACCACGATCCGGATGCTTCGCAAGTTTGGTCCTGACGAGCCGGCGAAATACGACTACCACTTCAAGCACATGACGACGGTCGGTGAGCCCATCGAACCGGAGGTGTGGCGCTGGTATCACCGCGTCGTCGGCAAGGGCGAGGCGGTCATCGTGGACACGTGGTGGCAGACCGAGAACGGGGGATTCCTCGGCAGCACGCTTCCCGCGATCGACCAGATGAAGCCCGGCAGTTGCGGACCAGGGGTCCTCGGCATCTACCCCGTCATCTACGACGAGAATCGCAACGTCGTTGAGCCAGGGAGCGGTCGCGCAGGCAACATCTGCATTCGCAACCCGTGGCCGGGCATCTTCCAGACAATCTGGGGGCAGCCTGAGCGTTTCGTGGACACCTACTTCAAGAAGTATTGCCGGGACCCGGAGAGCAAGGACTGGCGCGACTGGCCGTACCTCGCGGGTGATGGCGCCGTCCAGGCACCGGATGGCTACATAAGGATCCTTGGTCGTGTCGACGACGTGATCAACGTGGCCGGGCACCGATTGGGAACCAAGGAGCTCGAGTCTGCGTGCCTGACGGTTGATGAGATCGCCGAAGCGGCGGCGGTTCCGGTTATTGACGATCTTCGCGGTCGCGCGGTGGAAATGTACGTGGCACTGAAGCCGGGTGTGCAACCGAGCGACGAAATCAAGAAGAAGATCGTCGAGGCGATCGATCGTGAGATCGGCAAGATCGCGCGTCCGCACAATGTGTGGATCGTCCCCGACATGCCCAAGACTCGGTCTGGAAAGATCATGCGGCGAGTGATCGCGTCGATCTCCAACTTCACCGAGGTTGGGGACGTGACGACGCTGGCCAATCCTGAGATCGTCGAGAGTATCCGCCACCAGGTCCAGACCGAGAAGGTGGCGAAAGGTGATCAACCGCGCGAGTTGTCGCCACAAGAACTCGAGGAGATCAAGGCCTTCGGAAGCGTTGAGTAACGCGACGTCACAAGGCGCCTCGGAGCCGGACTCCGAGGCGTCGGTCGAGCGTGGCGCAGCACGGTGCGAGCGCTGATGTCACGTCGGTTGATTCACCCAGAGGCGGACGTGCGGCGTCTTCTAGCTGAATCGGCTGCCGCTCCACGCGTCCCCTGGCTCCCTCATGTGACCGCCCCGAGAAGCGCATCATGCTCAGCACTGCGCGCGGGGGATTCGGTGATGCCGAGGCGATTCTGGCTGGCGCTTGCCACACTGCTGGTGCTATTCGTTGCCTTGCTGTTGGCCACCGCAGCCGCCGTCGACCGGAGTGAGATCACCCAATGGCTGGCGAAACACGATGGCGTTGCGATCGTGGTCCTGGCGTCGACTGCAGCTGCCAGCTTTCCTCTGTGGTTGACGCTCCGGATGTGGGCAGCCGTGCCGTCCCGCTTCAGGCGCTGAGATGACCCGGTTCCTAGCCGGAGGCGGTGCATCGTGGGAGGGATCGCGGGCAGGACATCTCCTCTAAGTCTCCTACGGGGACGGTGCCAGAACTCTCTCCAATTCGCCGCCGTCAACGGCGTACAGTCATCGAGCGAATCGCTTACGAATGGGTCTGAGCCGATGACCGCTCGGGTAGCTCCTTTCCACGCGGATACAACTGCACCCAGCTACCAGTCCCGGGAGCACTTCGTCTACCACGACCAAGCCGCATGCGAGTACGGTCGGAGAGTGCTGCGCGACAGCAACGCCGTTCCTGGGAAAGGCAAAGATCCTCAAGGGAACGAACGCGAGCTGTGTCGTCGTTGCCACGAGCTGACCTGGGTCAGGTTCACTTAACGGCTGTCTCCTACGTGACCCGAGAGAAGCCTCCGTGGACCACCTCCAACGTCTTCGGTCAGGCTAAGGAGCTACCCTTTCCAACGGTGGAGCCAGAGGATTTCCGCTCGGTGGAACCGGGCCAAGCCGTCTGGGTGCACGATCCGGACCCGCCGGCGTTCGCGCTCTACGCGGGCCACGTCACCCGCAAACAAGCTCAGTCGCAAATCCTGGGTATCTTCATACCCATCTTGGACAGGACCGTCTTCCCTCCCCTCGACCGCGTGCATCTTGAGCATCCTGATCAGGCGGCGCAGGCGAAATGCCGCTGGTGTTCGGGATCGTAGGCGAGTTGCGGACGGAGGCCGCTGAGTGCACTGACAGCCAACTCGCAACGCGATCAGCCGTCACTACGGTGACATAGTAGGCACGATCGCGTCGTTGGCCATCCGGCAATCCTAGGATGGAATCCGGACATGCAGCCGCTGCAAGAAACCGTTCGTCCCTCCGAAGGACCGCTCTCCCACGAAACGTCCCGTCCGAACTCCGAGGCCGGTCTTGCCTTGGGGCTCGCCCTCGGGCTGCGCGCGGAGGAGTGCTGCGATCTCTGTTACGCGCGCGCCACCACCTACGGCTGGGCAGGTCGCCTTCCTGACGCGAAATACATCGAGCGGTCACGTGGAGTTAACTGGTTGGCCACCGTGATCACCGCCCGCTGGATTGCATACGGCATTCCAGTTTCGGCCGCCGAGATGCAGTACATCGCTGAGAGAGGGGATCTTGCCGCGTCCTTGCAGCAGTCCACGGTGAACATCACGCGGGCCTACCTGATCTGGCGAGACACCATCGGCGAAATCCTGCGCGACGAAGCCGATCGCCTCTGTGCGCCGCGGGAACTGCTCAACGACGCCCTGCGCGCTGTTCGCCTCAGCTGCGACGCAAGCCTGGTGCAGGTGGCTCGAGCCTTCGATCGCCGAATGGCGGAACTGAGTCAAGAACTCGCATCGGAGCGCGAGGCGCTCCTGCATCAGGCTTTGCACGACCCGCTTACGGGCTTGCCCAACCGTTTGTTGCTGTACGACCGTATTCGACAGGCCGTACTCGTATCGAAGCGTACCGCACAACCGTTTGCGATCTTGGCGATCGATCTCGACGGCTTCAAGGCGGTCAACGATAGCCTCGGCCATGACGGCGGCGACGTCGTCTTGCAGCAAGTCGCAGAGCGCTTGGTGAAGTCTGTTCGGGAGTCCGATACGGTCGCGCGTCAGGGCGGCGATGAATTCACGGTTCTTCTGGCCGGAATCGGCGTCAATAGAGCCTCCGACATCGCTCGGAAGCTGGAGTCCAAGCTATGCCAGGTGCTCGCGTTTGACGGCAAGACAGTGTCGGTCGGTGCGACCATCGGAGTCGCCACCTATCCCCACGACGGCGCTGACATACACACCTTGCTGCGTTCCGCGGATCATGCGATGTATCGCCGCAAGCATGAGCGAGGAAGTCGCCCACGCGAATAGTAGTCACAACTCGGTACTTGGCGACCCCAGTGTCAACGCTGAAGAGGAGCGACCTCGCTGCGCCGGCTGAGTGCTGGAGTCCGAGACTCAGTCAAATGCGGGTGCGGTCGCGCGCGAGATACTGCCATTCACGGGCCGCGTTTCGAAGAGGTACTGCGTCCAGTGGTGGGCTGCTGGTCGCCGTTGACGCGGTTCCTTCGCTTGTGCCACACCATCTCTTCATCGAACGTCGAGTGCGCCGTATCCGTGTCGGTCGAACGACATGTCGTCGTCCCTGGCGCACTCTGATGAGCCGTCGCGCTTCATCACCCGTCCGCTAAAGAAGCGCCATCTGGTGCCAGGTTCGTTTGTACGCGGGCAGACCTGGGGGCATAACCGGAGCGGTCGAGGATTCCGCCGCCTGTCCGCCACGTGGCTCTTCCCAGAGCTGGGGTAGCCTCCAACTGGGCCCATCGTCGACGCGGTGCCGTCCACAGGACGCTTCCCGAAGCGGCAACATGCTGCGATGCGGTCGAGTTTCTAGGCCACGCGCTCTCCCGATCAGAGAGACGCCGAGATCGTCGCGTTCGAGGTCTTCTGCATCACATTGGCCCATCGCCATATCCCTCCTTCCCATCGATGGTAACACCATTGAATCTTTGCGATTTTCAGGTTTCGGGGCAGGGTTGCCTCGCTCAAACCACCGTCGTTCCGGCTAATTCCACCCGAAGGCCCTGAGCCAGGATCGCGCCGGTGAAGTTCGTGGAGATTGAGAGCACCGTTTCGAATACGGGACGCTCGGGTTCGTAACGAAGTGCGCAAGTCGCAGCCAAGCGATGTGACGCCCGCGACACAAGGGCACCGACATCCGGGATCTTCGGAGTTCGCCGTTCCATGTTGCGTGATGGGAGTAGAAGCACTCATGAACACCCAACCACCTCCATGAAGACGCCGGCTCTCGCGCGTACGCACATCTTGAGTCCCACCAGGACGCGACCGCTCATCATCGCGGCTGCGACTGCCCTGCTGGCTACCGGTTGTGGCGGCTCCATACCGAGAGCCCACACGACAAACCCGGCGTCGCCGGCGGGAACGCCCGCGTCGGTCCGCTCGTCCTCGGTGGTCGTGCACTCCGCCCCGACTGTTGCGGTCTCGTTGAGTCAGACGTCACCGCGTGCGGCAGTTCCCAGGACTCCCCCCGTCGCCCGCACGACATCACCGTCGAGGCCGACGGGACGGGGGGCAATGGCAACGTTGACTTCGGATCCTCCTCGTAACCGCCTGATCGGCCCGGGGCTTGATGTGGGAGTCTCGATCTATCGAGACTGCACCAGCCGCACCGCACTCTCGCGAGCCACTGTTGCCATCGATACCTGCATGAAATGGGATACGTACTTCGTCGGCCACAGTTTCGGTGGCCCTCTTACCAGCCTCACCCACGCCTACAACGGCGAGACTCTCACCTGGTACAACGCGGCCGGAGTTGCTCGTGCCTACGTCATCGAGGGTCATCAGTACACCTACGCGCATGGCCCGGCTGCCATGCCGCCGCCGGGGACAGCCGCCCAATTTCAAACCTGCCTCACGCCCGACGGCTCGCGGATCATTACCTTCTACGCCGCATCGTTGACTTAACCTGTGAGGCTGGCAATTCACCATTCCGACAGCGCGACCGCGAATCGCGGCGCTGCTCACCGGCATGGGCGAGGTGATCCCGGTTCGTAGTCCCCCCAGCGCGGGCGTCACCGACGCCGCACGGGCACGAAGAGCCTATGCTCGTCAATGGGCCAGACAGGGCCGTACATCCTTGCGTTCCTTGTCTGGTCTCTCACCGCTAGGTGAGGCTCACGTCATCCTCGTCGAAGGGCCATTCCAAGAGCCGATCGGGATCCAATGGCCGTCGCGGGACGACCCGGTAGACGGCGATCACGGCCTCGTCGTCAAGAACGATCACGTATCGGGCGCCCTCGTAGTCGCGAACCATCGGAGGGCGCAGGTGCCGGACGCGCTTTGTCCCGGCCATGATGTCAGCGCTGTAGGCCTCGATCTCCACCACGCCGGCGACCGCATCGACGAGCGGATAGGGCCACACTTTGAGCCGGATCTGTGGAGGTGGATCTGGCAGTCGGAGCATCACGACGAGCCTAGGGCGCGACCGGCCGACCGGCCAGTTCCGAAATCGAACGCCAGATGGCCTCGACGTCCTCTCTTCGGGTGGATGAAGGGCTCCCGACAGGCACCTCGGACGCCCTTGCCTTGACTGACGAACGGCGCTGGAATGACACCTAACCTGACACCTTCGTCCATGGACGAGGGTGGAAATCAGGAGACGTTAGTCCGTTCATTCAGTCCATCCTGAATACGATTGCGGATCGTACAGGACCTCGGCGAACGTCGCTTCGCTCGACTGAGAAACCTGGTGTCGACAGTTCGATCCTGTCCCTGGGCACCACGCAGCGTATTCGCGGTCGACAGCCACAGTGCGGCGCCAGCACCACATTTGTCAGAGGGGCGGGAGCCGCCTGTGCAGTAGGCAGAATTCGTTGCCTTCGGGGTCTGCCAGCACGTGCCAGTTCTCGGTGCCGGTCTGGCCGATATCGGCCGGCGTGGCGCCGAGAGCAAGCAGCCGTTCCAGCTCGGCGTCCTGGTCGCGGTCGGTGGCATTGACGTCGATGTGCAATCGGAGCTTCCCTGTCCGCGGGTCGCTGCTGCGGATGAAGACGAGGGTAGGCTGCGGGCCGCCGAAACCAGCGTCGCGCGGCCCGATCTCGATGACACCGTCGGCCTCACGGCCGAGTTCGACGTAGCCGAGGACCTGGCTCCAGAATGCGGCGAGCCGGTCGGGGTCGGCGGCGTCGATGACCAGCTCACTGATGCGGCATGCCATGCGCGTCAGTGTACGTAGAGAACCTAGGGTCGATCGTCGGAGGTCGTAGGCAGGGGTGACCCGCTCCGTAATCGCGTTCCAGCTAGGTGTCGGCGGATTACCCCTGACCTTCTGACCCGTCCTTCGGCACCCCTGGACGCGTCGTTGACGCCTTCTAGTGTGTGACCGGGATGTCGTAGTCCCTCTGGGCAATCCTGTAGGGGCCTACCACGTCGCCGAGAGCCTCGCCGGCCGTGACGACATTGCGGACGGATGCTTTGGCGTAGTTGGCCATGTCCTCGAAGCTCGAGAATCCGTGGCTGGCCAGGGTCACCTGCTCGTAGTACTGACCGAGATCCCTGATGCCGGCTTCGATGATGTCGTCCGGTGAACCCGTGATCTTCTCCTTGAGCACGTCATACATCTTCTCCGGCTCGTGGATCACCTCCACCAGTTCGTTGAGTTGCAGCAGCGTCGACGAGAGATGTTCGGCTGCCTCCGCGGCCTCGTGGGCCTCCTTGAAATCCTCGAGGGCGGCGATGACCCGTTCGAGGCTCTGCCGTTCCAACTCGAGGTGGTGTTCGGCCGCCTTGACCCTGAACTCGAGGGCGACGCGCGCGTTGTTGCACAGGTCCTTGCGGGCTTCGCCGATCAGTTGCAGCTCCTTGTGCCACTCGTCCGGGACAGGGACCGGGACATTCGGGTTGTTCGACTCCGCGCTGTCGACGAAGTCGGCGAGGATCCGCCGCTCCTCCTGGTACTTCTGGTAGTCGCCGGGCGCGAACGCGGCGATTTGCTCCATGTCACTGTCGAGTTGCAGTTCCTTCCTGGCTGCTTCCACCAGTTGAGGATCGAGCCCTGCCGCCACATGGCCGGCGGCAGCCTGACCAACCGGCTGCCACGCTGTTCCGTCCCACCACCACTGGCCATCGTCCGAGCGGGGCGCATCAGCCGGAATGTCTGTCACCGATGGTTCCTCCAAATGACATGGTCGTCGGAGGTATCCTGCGCGTTCCAGCGACTGATGTTGGAGACGAAGGGGAGGCGAGGTAGGTCGAGCCGGTGCAATCGGAAGAGACGCGGTCTCCGGTGTCGTAGTCGATGCTCGCAAGATCCACGACTGCGACAACCGGGCTGGCCGCCCCTGTTCCCACCACTGGCACATCAAGTGGTGTGAAGTTCGGCGAAGCCGTCGGCCTTGGAGTCGGCATGGGCGTCGGGGTGGGGAATGCTGTCGCCACGGCTGACGCAGCCGGACTCGGCGTGGGTTAACATTGCGAGCCCAATGGTCGCTTCCACAGGCTATGTGGCTGAACAATGGAATAACTTCTTCATTCTGGTAGGCACTGGCGCTGCCGCCCTGACGGGACTGGTCTTTGTGGCTCTCACAATCAATCTGAAAGGCGTGGCTCAGGACGCGACGCATCGATACAGGGCCATCAACATGCTTACCGGCCTCACCGCTGCATTCATCATCTGTGCGTTTGCGCTGATGGGAGCCCAGACATACCGCACGATAGGGATTGAGTGGCTGATTGTGTCCTTGCTGGCAGCAACGATAAACACCAACGGCTATGTCCAGGCTTTCAGGTTAGGCGGTAGCCTCTTTGCTCTGAGCAGTTTTCGAATTGTTGGTGGCAGCGCGTGTTACCTGGGCCAGATGGTCGGCGCCGTCTTGCTGTGTCTTGGCACCGGTGTGGGGATCTACATCAGCGCAGTAGCGCTCATCGTCAACTTCTTCTTCATGGTTTCAGGCTCCTGGCTGCTCATAGTAGGCACAGCATCTGATTCCAACTGAGATTCAGAACGGGCTCCCAGCTCATCGAGAGCTCCCGACGAGTTGCGTTTCCATGCACCGGAGACGCGAGGCGATGCTGACCTAGCACGCTTCGATCCCCGCCTCCAGATTCGTGTCAGCAGGTTCAAGAAGGATGCGAAATGTCCAGAGATTGCGTCAGCACCGATGCGGCCACGAAATCCGCGTTCTACAGCCAAGCCGTGAAGGCCGCCGGACTCGTGTTCGTGTCCGGTCAGGCGGCCTTTGACCCTGCGACCGGACGGCTGGTCGGAACCACCATCCAGGAGCAGACGCGTCAATGCCTCGAGAACGTCTCGGCGATACTCTCCGCTGCAGAGACTTCGCTCGACAAGGTGGTGAGCGCGACGTTCATCCTGCGAAACCCCGAGGACTTCGCCGGGATGAACGAGGAGTGGCGGTCGTGGTTTCCAGTGGATCCGCCCGCTCGGCAGGGCGCGAAGCTACCGGTTGATGTGCCGGGTATGCGCGTGTCGATCAGCGTCATCGCGGAGGCGTGAGCCCGACCCCGCCGCGTCGTGGTGCGAGGCGCAGAGCTCCTCCTGCGCCGAACCTCTCGCAAAGCCAGACGGTAGCCGCACACGGGAGATAATCGAACAGCGATCGCGCCCGCGGGATGCGCCAGGCCGCGGCCACTGCAGCCGTCATCGACGTCCCCAGAAGATCAAATCGGGACGCGCCGACCGCGGTGGCCACCGCATCGATGAGCGCGAGCTCGCCTTCGAGGCTGGGCACCACCGCGGCTCTGGTCGACATGCCAGTTCCCGGCTTGTCGTACCGCACGAGGGTGTGGTGGTCTGCGAGCGATTCCCAGAACCGGCGCCACCGCCGAAACCTTCGCTCGTCACGCGCCCCGTACGCCTCTGAATCTCGGCTGCGCCCGCGGAACACACACGAGGTTGCCCAAATGCACCAACCGGACGGATCTGGCCCCTGGTGCCGCGGGTGTAGCGAAGGTCTAAATCGGGCCTTTCGGCCCTTCCCAGGAGTGAGGGTCGAGGGCGATGCTGGCGACATGGCACAGCACGAGCGCTTGTTCCTGATGACCGACCCGGTGACACACCAGGTTGTCGGCATGTGCACGGGGCCGGATACGAGTGGTCGCTGCCCGCGAGCCGAGAAGCCCCCGTACGACTGCGTTGGGTTGCGCGTCATCCCCTCAGTCGGGAGCGACGCTGACGGACTGCCGTTCACGGTATCGGCGCCCCCGGATGGCCGCTGTCCATTTGCCTGGATGGAGGAACGCGAGGCCGACGACGCGCCGCTCGACGCCGAGGACGCGGCGTCCGACCCCGATCGGTAACCGACCCCCCTCAGTGGGGCTAGCCTTCGCGGTATATGCCCTGGTCTTCGGATTCATCGCCTAGCGCTTCAAGGAGGAAGAGCCGCCGGGCGTTCTGGAGCGCCTGCGTCAGCGTGGTCATGGCGGGGTGCGGCGCCAGCCTTCAAACCACCGCCCACCCGCGACTGACCTGGCAGCTCCAGACCAGCGGCACTCGCCAACCGCTGTACGACGTCGCGTGTCTCACCGAGCTGCGGTGCGAGGCCGTCGGGGGCGCCGGCGCAATCGTTGCGACCGCGAATGGCGGCGAGACATGGCAAGCGCAAGCCAACCCGCTCGATGACTCATCAGCGGCGCTCTATCGGATCGCGTGCGCGGCGCCGAGCTCCTGCTATGTGATCGCGCGTCCGGACACCATCCTCGTGACACACGATAGTGGAGCGACCTGGACGAGCCATCGTCTCGGGCTCGGCCTCCCGACCGGGGCGCTCACCGACAGTGCATGTCTGCCCGCATACACCCCGATCGCGGGTCGTCCCGAACTGTGTCGGCTCGGACTCCTCGGCATCGCCTGCGTCAGCGCGGCCGACTGCCAGGCGGTGGCGACCACCTCCGCGGCGTATGGCACTGAAGTGGTTGGAGCGGCTTTGACCGCGGCAAGCTCCATCTGGAGCACCCGCGACGGCGGCGCCACCTGGATCACTCAGGCGGTGCCCGCCGGCGTTGTGTGTGATGCCGACTGCGACCAGAAGTCTCGATCCGTATCCGCTGGTTTGGATCTCCTGCACAGCGACCGGTACGTGTTACGCGGGCGGGGAGCACGTGCTGGGCTGTGGCCACTGTGGCTTTGCGTCCGCGATGCTGTCCTCGAGCGCTTCTGGGACGTGGAGGTGCGTCGAGGCCACGACCACATGCACCTCGTTCGGTCCTGACGCTGCCGACTGCCCAACTCCCAGCGTCTGTTATGGGATCGATGACACCAACCCCTTTGGATCCGGCACTGATGTCGCCCGCACGTCCGACGGAGGGCAGCACTGGACGTCGATCGGGCCTGACTGGGCGCCCGTTCTCAGCGGTGTCAGCTGTGCCAACGCCATCACATGCTCTGTCGTCGGCAGCGGCGGGGCGATCATCTCCATCACGAACGGCACGACCATGACCACGCAGAACAGTCCAACCCATGTCGACCTGGCGGCCATCGCATGCCCCGGACCGAGTGTGTGCTTTGCCGTGGGAGACGGAGGAACGATCATCGCCGGCCGTTGAAGGCGCGGCGGCCGGCGAAACGCCAGTCAACGTTCGACCAGTGCGCGTGCTCACCGCGGAGATCCAGCTTGAATCGAGCTTCGGACGACGTTTACACTGCCCGTCATGGCCGACTTTGAAGGTCCCACCGGGCTCACGTACAACCGCGGGTTGATCGCGGATCCCGCGGCCTTCGCGCGTGATGCGAACGCCGCCTCCTGGCTCTTTCTCTGCGGCGGGGAATTTGCCGCGATGGAGGGCGGGATGTCCTATGCCGACGTAGAGGCGGCAGTCCCGACGTCGGTCAACATCGTGTCCGATCCACCTCGGATCCTTGATATGGCTCTGGCCCGCAAGCAGATGGCGGCGCTCGACGAGCTCCCGCGGCCGACGCTCGTGACCTGTCGCACCGGTCCGCGCTCGTCGGCGGCGGCTTACCTCTACGCCGGCCTCAAAGCCGGTGCCACCGCCGACCAGGTGCTGGCGCGCGCCGAGGCGGACCAGGCGCCTTTCTGCGCCTCCGAGGATCTCAAGGCGTGGGTCGCGCAGGGCATCGCCGAATTGTCCTGAGGCGGAGCCGGGAGCGCACCCGCGGCGCGGCTCCCAGATGAGCATGGGAACAGTCGGACGACCACGCCCTCGATGACCTTCGGCCCTGGTCAAAGTGGCAGGCCCTGAGCAACGATCAGTGAAGGATCGCGCTCAGCTCGGTCCTTACGGAGGTACGACGATGCGAGTTGTGAGAGATCTCATCGCAACGCTGATCGTTGCGGCGATGGCCGTCCTGTATATCGATGTCGCCGGTGGCTCGAGCCTGGGCTTCATCGCCGATGCCCGCGGCGTGGCGGCGACCGGACTGTTGCTCGGCTTGGTCGCGTGCGCTGTCGCAGGTGAATCGGTGACCGTCTCGAAGCCGGGGACGTGGCGGAGGATCGCCGGCGTCCTGGTGAGCGCGCTCGTGGCCGCCGGTGTCGTCACGGTGATCACCAACAGCTTCGCCGTGCTCGCGGTCTTCATGGCGGTGTTGGTCCTGGTGTGGGCTGGGACGACGCTGCGGCACCTCTCCGTCCCTCGGCCTGGATCGATCTCGCGGTCAAGTGCGGTCCACGCGTGAGCCAACGCGAACAGACCTAGAGACGTGGCCGTAACGCAGACGCTGTCGACGACCTCGTGGCCCCGTGGGCGGTCACGCCGATCGCCCTGGCTCACGCTCGTCGTGCTGTGCTCGACGATCCTGGTTGTCAACCTCGACAGCACCGTCCTGAACGTCGCGCTTCCAACCCTCGTGCGCGATCTGAATGCCACGTCGAGTGATCTGCAGTGGATCGTCGACGCCTACGCGCTGGTCTTCGGTGGCCTGCTTCTGGTGGCAGGCAGCCTCGGTGATCGCATCGGGCGGAAGCGAACCTTTGTCGCAGGTCTCGCAGCGTTTGCAGCGGGCTCTGCATGGGCGGCATCGTCCGGTTCCGTTGGCATGCTCATCGCAGCGCGTGCCAGCATGGGCATCGGGGCGGCATTGATGATGCCGTCGACGCTGGCGATCATCGCCGACGTGTTCCCTGATGGTGCGAAGCGACAGCGGGCCATCGGCGTCTGGGCCGGGACCAGCGGTGTCGGGTTCGCACTCGGGCCGATCATCGGTGGGCTGCTCCTCGCGCGCTTCTGGTGGGGATCGGTCTTCCTGATCAACGTGCCGATCGCAGTGGCTGCGCTGGTGTGCGCAGTGGTGTTGGTCCCTGACTCGAAGAACCCGGCAGCGAGGCGGCCCGACGTTGTCGGGGCGCTGCTCTCCATCGCCGGGATCGGACTCGTGCTCTGGGCGATCATCGAAGCCCCCGCCAATGGATGGTCGTCACTGCGCGTCGCCGCTCCGGGTGTCGCCGGTCTGGCGCTCCTCGCCGGGTTTGCGGCGTGGGAGCGCTCGAGCTCGCATCCGATGCTGAATCTCCGCTTCTTCCGTGCACGCAGCTTCTCGTGCGCGGTGTCGTCGATGGGACTCGTCTCCTTCGGGTTGATCGGTTCGCTCTTCGCGCTCACACAATTCCTGCAGTTCAACCTCGGCTACTCCGCGCTCGACGCGGGCGTGCGGATGCTGCCGATCGCCGCCGCCGTGGCGATTGTCGCGCCGATGTCCGCGCTGCTTGTTCGCATCGCCGGACACAAGGTGACCACGGCCGCAGGCATGCTGTGCATCGGCGCCGGCCTCTGGGAAGCCTCGTTGGCGACGGTCAACTCCGGGTATCTCGGCATCCTGCCGGGACTCATCCTGGCGGGCGTCGGCGCGGGCCTGGCGATGCCCTCCGTGTCGGGGTCGGTCATCTCGTCGGTGCCGCGCGCCGAGACGGGGGTCGGCTCAGCGACCAACGGCACGTTCATGCAGATTGGTGGTGCGATGGGCGTCGCCGTTGTCGGCAGCCTGCTGTCGAGTTGCTACCAGAGTCGCATGAGCGATGCCCTCGCTCGGTACCACCTGCCGACCGGTATCCAGCACACGATCCTCGACTTGGTGGGCAGCGCGCTCGCCGTGGCCGAGCGTCTCGGCGGCGTCGCCGGTCAGCTGCTGAGTGACGCGGCCCGCTCGGCGTTTATCAGCGGGTCGGATCTCGGAATGATCGTCGCCGCCATCGTGGCGTTCTCGGGTTGTGTCATCGCCCTGGTCGCGCTGCCGTCGCGCCCCTCAAATCCGGAAGGTGGCGAGCCGAAGACTGCGTGATGTCACGCGGAGCACTTGCATGCGCGGTTGACACGCGCGCACGCTCAGTGCTTCCGACGCTCCGCTGCACGTCGCGCGACCTCATCTGCGATTGATTGCGGTACGGGCCGACAACCACACTGTTGCGCGTGCTCCATGTGCCAGATGATCCGCTGCTCACGCGTCGCCCGTACGGGCATCTGATGCGCCGCATGCCATTCCTTGTTCACCGCCTGTAGTCTGACAATAAACAGGTCAAGAAGCTGCCCACTCCGAACACACATGAGCATCGACTACAGGGACCGATGGGTCGCATGCACTGCCAACGATGTGCGTCTGCGCGCCTACTACTTTCCCTGGGGAACCAAACGCATCCGGTATGCATCGATCCGTGGCGTGCGTCGTGTCGAGCTTTCCACCCTGCGGGGCATGTGGCGGATCTGGGGTACGACCAACCCAGGCTACTGGGCGAACCTGGATCCACAGCGGCCGCGCAAACGTGTGGGCCTCATCCTTGATCTGGGGCGCCACATCCGCCCCTTCGTCACGCCAGACGATCCCGATGCGGTGGAGCGATTGATACGCAATCGCGCGCATCTGCCCGCCGGCAGTGGGGACGTCGGGCCCAGCCCGATCATCTGAGCCCCGCAGCGGCGACGCCGCGCCCCCGAGGACACGAGGCCCTCGTGTAGGTGCCAGGAAACCTGCACGCTCTCGAGGTCGATTGGACGAACCCGGCGCGGGCGCTGACTCGTCGGAGCGACGAGCCAGCGCCGTGTCGGCGTGGAGAGTGCCAGCCGCTCGAGCTAGGTCCCGACCGTGTACGCGTAGGCAAAGTCGTGGAAGTCAGAGAACGACGCCAGGACGCCGATGGCCGGGTCAGAGACTCCCCAGTCCGTCGAGTTGATGACGCTGAGGAATCCATGCACCTTGGTGCCCGCAGCTTGCGTAGGCTGCAGCGTTGCCCTCAGTGTCCCCGTGGCTCCGGGCTCCAGCTCCAGCGGTGTGCTGACGTTGAAGCCAAGAATGTCGGCGCCCGTCGGTAGCAGTTCGAAGAGCCCGACGTGGTTCGTCGTGTTCGTGACCGTCACCGTGATCGGGATGAGAGCACTGGGGTGGATGACCCTCGACGTCGACGTCGGAAGACCGTGTTCGGTGACCGGTGCCAGCTGGTCATATGTGACGACGCCGGTGACGATCTGGGAGAACCGCGTCCCGTCGGTCGTGGCGCCCTGCATCACGTCGATCTCCCAGAAACCCGCCTGGGGATCCGGGGCGATGAGCGAGGCGTTGCCGGTCGCGTTGTCGGGCGTCGGTGTCGTGTCGACCGCAGTGACTTCGATGAACCCGGCCTCGGTGACCGAAGGCTCGAGGTCGGCCGGCGAGAAGAGGTAGTAGTAGACCGGATCGTTGACGGCGTGGTCCGGCGCGACGAACGTTACGTCGAGATCCTTCTCACCTTTCGGCACCTTCACGTAGAACGTCTTGATCTGGCCGGCACCGCGAGACACCGAGCTGGTCAGCGTGGCACTGAACGAGCCACCCCTCGAGTGGATGAGCGTACGACGGGCGATCGGCACAGAGCTCCAGAGTCCGTTGGCGCCCGTGAAGTCCACCGACTCGGGGGCATCGCCGGCTGCCGCGGGCAGCTTGATGCTGAGGGACACGCTCGCCGAGCTGTGCGGCGCGATAGTGACCGGCGCGGACGCACGGTTTATCGTGAAGTTCTGGCCGCCGGCCTGGAATGTCACGGTCCCGGTGTAGGACCCTGGGACGTCCGGCGGACTCTGCACGTGTCCGCGGCCATTGGCCCACAGGATCTGGGCCGTCCATTTCCCGGCCATAGGATGCTCGACCGTGCTGTGCTGGATGTCGGGGCTGCAGCCTCCGCCCGGACACGGAACGAAGTTGGAGGCGCCGTAGTCGTAGGACGACTGGGCCAACCTCCCGGCCGGGTCGGTCAGGATGAACGTGAGGATGTTGTCGTCGCCGTTGGTCGGGTCCGGCCAGCGCATGTCGGCATCGAGGACGTCGACGCCCTTCGGCACGTTGAACGTGATCGGCGGCGCGGCGGTAGCACCCTGCGCGGGAACCGGGGCGCTGGGCGACGGGGCGCTGACGGTCTCGGTGACGGGGCTGCCGAGCGTCCGCTCGTTTCCAAGCACCCGGTAGGTGCCGGTGACCGTCTCACTCTGGGAGGAGGCGTTGTACAGCGACACGGATTGGTGAGTTGTCGATCCGCCCGCGCCCTGGACATCGAGCTGGGTGGGGTTGTTCACCAGTTCCGGAGTGTTCGAGGCTCCCGCTGTGGTGCCGGGCATCTGGCGAGCGGCCAGCACTGCTGCATACACGTTCAGGAGGCCTGCACCCTGCTGGTCTGCGTCAGCTCCGATGTCAGTTGCCGTGCTGGTGAGGATCTCCTTCACCTGGGCAGGCGTCGGGGTGGCACTGTTATGGGTGTCACGGTAGGCCTGGATCACGTCGGCGGCGGCGCCGGAGATGAAGGGGGCGGACTGACTGGTGCCACCAAAGGCCTCGGTCGGGAGTGGCGGATCCTGACCCTTACCAGCGACAGCGAGCGCCAGGTAGCCCGGGGCCGCCAGGTCAACCACCGCGCCGTTGGGAGCGGTACCGCCCGACGACAGAGTGGTCATGTTGTCGTCTTCCCATCCGTTCGTATAGCCATCGGCCTGGGCGAGGAGCCTGAGGTCGTTCGTCCCCGCAGCATCGATGACGAGGGGGTCATCCGCGGGAGCCTCGACCGTGCCGGACGAACCGCTGTCGCCCGCGCTTTCGACGACGACGACCCCCGCTGCAACCATCGCGTCGTTCGTCGGGGCGAGCAGGTCGTCATTGGCACCCGGCAGCTGGGTATACCCATAGGACTCGGATACGACATTGACGTTCTCGCTCACCGCCTGCTGCAGGCCGGCGATGACCTGCGACTCTGGAGCCACGATCTGACCCGACGAGTTGGTGTCGGTGAAGAAACCGGTGGTGATCAGCGAAGCGCCGGTGGCGTCACCCTCGATGACAAAGGTGCAGTTCGCAGGGATGCTCGAGAAGGGCAGCTGCGCTGCGTAGTGGTACTTGACCGTGCCCTGAGCGGCGATAGTGGAGACGTCTCCGTTGAACTCGTCGCTGAAGACGTTCTCGTTCGGGTCCGGGGCATCGATGATCACGTGCTGCCCGTTGGGACGGATCAGGTTGCGGTTCCCTGCAAGCGTGTCAGCGTCGACGTTCCCGACAAGGACGCCTTTCCCGGTCGCGATTGAGGCCGCCTCGTTGGGGTCGTTCGGGTTGTTGGATGCGTCGTGGATGCTGGTGAGTGCTTCGGGCTCCACCAGCGGGTTACTGGGAGATGAGCTGCAGATTTGCTGCGCGCCGGCCGCAGTTGCCGGGATCGCCGACGCCTGCACCCGGGAGGCAGCCACCGTCTTGGTGTTCGACGTGCCGTCCCCGATGATGATCGTTCCGTCAGGGACGACCTCCTTGACGCCCGGGGTACGGCTCAGTGCCTGTGCCTCGGCTGCCGGCATGGTTGCCGCAACAGCATTGAGCAGCGAAAGGGTCGTGATGTGCGTCGCGCCGACCTGCTTCAGCTGGCGGACGAGCGGAGCCTGCATCGACGAGGCGGTCGCCTTCCGGGCGTTCCGGTGAATGGCGTTCGCCGGCAGGTTGGTGAGCTGGTCGTCGAACACGACGACCATGACCTCTCGCTTGCCGGAGGAGTTGGCTCTCACCTGGCTCGGACTCAGCGGAGCAAAGCTCGGTGCCGCCCCACTCGCGCGAACAGCCGAACCCCAGCCGGCGCCGGTCACCCCCGTGACTGCGAGCGCGGCCGCGCCAAGAACAACAGCAACCTTACGGGCGGTCATGGACATTGTGCTGCCTCCATTCCGGCCTCTCTGGCTCCCTCGCGTCGGTGTACCGGCCGCGATCGATAACCGAGGAAGCTACCTCAACTGAACCGGAAGAAGCAAGTGAGCCAATACTTGGAAAAGTCAGTGAGCCATTTTCCTGATATGTGACACCCGGGCTAACATCTTCGCCCGTGACCTTCCCGCCGAATGGGTCAGGAGTGCCGCTTCACCGGTTGGACGGCCTGCCCCGTCAACTCCACCTCGGGCGCCCAACGGCAGCCGCACTCGACGCACTCGTAGCCCGAAACGACCGTCCGCGTCGTGGCGCTGAGGGCGGTCGCACTCGGCTTGTGCACGACCACCTCGTTCGATCTGCACTCCGGGCACTCGAGGATTTCGCCATTGCCCATGATTCACCACCCCGTGCTGACGCGCTGTGGGTGCCGACAAACTACAACTCAACCTTTCCGCAGATATTGCATCCGTGTCACGGATGCCCGTGATCGATCGGCGTCGTGGCTGAGCGGCCCCCGTGAACCGGATGTTAGAACCTGGATAACCACGCCTGCCACGGAGCGCCCCGGGCGAATCCTGATCGTGCTCGATATCCAACAAACGTTCGACGAGTGAATAGACTCCGAGCACATGGATTGGAGCCTTGTCGCTCAGACGGTTACGGCGGCGGCCGTGGTGCTCGTTCTGGTCGTGTTCGTGATCACAGGCATCCTTTCATTGCGTCGCAACCACCGTATCGACGCCACGCTCAGGCTTCTCGAGGAGGGCAACGCGGCGTTGCTGGAGGCGACCGCACAACACACCGAAGGGGCGCGAGCACTGGCAGCGCAGGCGCACGAGGATCGGGAGTTCGCCGCGATGCCACTGCTGATCCTGCTTGATGAGCCCCCACTCGGCATCCGCGAGCAACCCTGGGCGGCTGTTCGGGTTCGCAACGTGGGCAACGGGCCGGCCCTCCACTTCGTCGTGTGGATGCTCGCCGGTGGCGAGGTCTACCGCTCGGCAGGCGCCGAGGCGAACGGCTTCTCAGGAGCCCTCCATCTCGCGCCCGGCGACATCTTCGAGCCCGGACCCTCCCAGAACATGCTCTTTGTTGGTGAGGCGCATGGCTACCTCGATCCCGGCGCGGCAGTGGTGAGTGACCATCCGGCCGCCAACCTCGTCGCGTACTGCGGCGACCACTTCGGCAACCGCTACCGGTTCAACCTCCGGACGGCCGACCCCCCGGCCGTGTGGGAGCGCGGCGCCGATGCGCCTGCCTGGGCGGGAGCCTGGGATCCCCGGCTCTCGTCGGAGCAGCCTCGCCCGCGTGACGGTTCCCTCCGCCCGGGGTCGCTGTCCGAACCTGAGGGAACGCGACTTGCCACCGCGTTGCGTGACGCACTCGCCGCACTGCAGGATGCCGACCCGGAGACGGACGTTCGCCTCACCGGCCGAGCATCGCGACGCGAGGTCCGCTGATGGAGCGTCGCGGCGGTGGGCCTGGACAACCGGGGTCGCCCGCACGGGACGCGCTGATCTTCGAGCTGTCGCCGACCGGGTGGAGCCTCGTTGGCGGTACCGGGCGCGGTGCGGGTTGGGCCGGGGTCGTCGAGCTGCCGTTGGACCAAGAGCCGCTTGCTCGACGGGTGCACAGTTCAAGCCGTCCGGCTCGCGTCGACAGCGCCGGCGACGAGCCGCTGCGTGTCATCGGGCCGTACTGGGCGAAGCACGCGGTGCTGGTCCCGGTCGGCGGCGAACACCTCGTCGTCTTCGGAAGCGACGCCCCACTTCCCGACCCTGATGCGACCCTGGTGCCGAACGCCGCGCATCTCGTCGCCGATCTCCAGCAGGTGTCGCCGGCGAAGCTGCTCGCCGACGAGCTGGAGGTGGTGCACGCCATCCGGGATCTCATCGAGTACCGCCCGGAAAGCGTGGTCGCCACAGCGCGCCACATCGCCGGCAAGGCGGCGGAGCCGCTCTCGTGCGAGGTCGGTGCGGTGCTTGTCCGCCACGACGGTGGGCTCGTCGCGGAGGTGGTCACGCGTGACTGGCCTGCGCGTCTCAACGCTGACGCGATCAGACACACTCTTGTCGAGCTGTTCGCGCGGACCGAGCACGGCGCAGTGCTGGAACTCGACCTCGACGCCGCCGCGGGTGATGCGCTGGGGCGGGAGCAGGGGCTGGTGGCACGGTTCGCATTGCCGATCGGGCGTCCGGCACCGTTCGGCGTCCTCGTTGTGGCACATGCCGCGACACGCGCGCGCGGTTTCACCAACCTCTGCCAGCGGATCGGGTACGCACTTGCCGAAGTCGCCGACTCACTCCTCGTGCAGGCCATCTCGCGCGAAGAGTTGGCGGCACAACGCGACCAGTTCGCCCGCGAGGCGCGGATCGACCCGCTCACCGGGTTGGAGAATCGTGCGGGATGGGAGGATCACCTGGCCGCCGAGCAGGCGCGTGTCGCCCGATATGCGCATCCGGTGAGCATCGTGAGTGCGGATCTCGACAATCTCAAAGCCGTCAACGACCGCTTCGGACACGAGTCCGGAGACCGTCTCATCCGCGAAGCGGCGGACCTGCTGCGACGGTTGGCACGGGGTTCCGACACCGTGGCTCGCGTGGGCGGCGACGAGTTGCTGATCCTCATGCCGGAGACCGATGAAGACGGCGCGGCACGCTATCTCTCTCGCGTACGTGCAGCCGTGAGACGGATTCGGGCCAACGCGGACACCGGTCTCACGATTTCGTTTGGCGCTGCCACCGCCCTGGACGGGGAGCTGCTGAGTTCAGCGGTCACCAGGGCGGATGCGGCGATGTATGCCGCAAAGAAACGCCGTGCTCGCAGCCGGGCTCGCCGGTAGATCGGTCAGTCAGCACCTGGAGAGTTGACGAGGCCATGGCGAGTCCGGGGAAGGCGCGCTGCGCGGGGCAACGTGGGCGTCCCGAACGGTCCGGACGAGGTCGGCGATCCGCGCGTCGACAGCCGCGACAGCACCCGCCCGCGCAACGCTGTAGAGCTCGCGATTCACGTGATCGAGGATGGCGGCCGCGTCGCTCTCCGTCACCGGGAAGCCCACCTTTTCGGCGATGGCATCGACGTCGTGCTCGGTGTAGGCGAGCGAGAGGCGAACCGTGCGAGGGGCGGCGTCAACCATCGAGTGCATCGCTGATCCTCCGTAGTCGGGTACATCCGCAGCGATCGGGCTTCCGGCGCCGCTGACCTCCATCGTTTCCGATTCGACGTATGGTCGATAGAGCAGGAGGTCGTGCGTTTCGCATGGCGCTGGTCCGTCGAGAACGTGCCGAAAGTCCCACACGCTCCGATGTGGTGAGGCGAGACCCCCTTGATGGGGCCCGATCCTAGGAGGGCGGTGAGGGGTGGCTGACCTCAGCCCCTGATGAACGGAGAGCCCGGGCGCCCGTGATGAGCCGCTCGCGGTCGAACATCGCCGACACCAGACGCCACATCGCGATATCCGCCACGAGCAGTCCAACCGCAAACGCCAGCGAAACCTTGAAGCTCGGCGTGAAGACATTGAACGACACCAGGGCCACCACTCCAAGTGCGGGGAGGCTTGCGAGCGTGCCCAGCTGTTGAGCGACACGCACCTCGCTCGCGCGCGTCGAGATGGCCATCCCAACCCAGATCGACCAGGTCGCGAGCAGCGGGGCAAACAGGATCTCCGCGAGCACGTGCGGGCCCGACGACAGGTCCACCACGACCTCGGGATTGCTGGCGAAGAGGTGCGCGCTCAGCTCGACGACGGCGAAGACGAGATAAGCGATCACCACGGTGGGAACGACCACTCCCAACGCCTTGCCCAGGAGCAATTCCTCGCGGCGCACGGGCGTCGTCAGCAACGGCTCGAGCGTTCCCTGCTCGCGCTCGCCGACCACCGAGTACGCGGCCAGGACGGCGGGGATCAGGACCGGCGTGATGAGCAGCAGCAGGAAGGTGGCACTCACCGACTTGTCGACAGCCGATGCGGGGATTGAGGCTCCAAGCTTGAAGATGATGATGAGAGGCTCGACGAGAAAGACGAGCGGGAGAAAGCTCATCGTCCCGACGATGAACGGGCTGCGGCGATACTCGCGCAGCTCCTTGAGCACCACCCCCGCGATTCGACCCATATCGATGTTCACTGGCCTCGCACCTCGGTGTCCTCGTTGACGAGCTGCAGATAGACGTCCTCCAGGGAGTGCCGCGATTCCGCGACCGACACGATGTCGGCGCCGGCGGCGACGAGCGCTCGAACCACCTTCGGTGCGACAGCCCGCGGGTCGTCGACAGCCAACACGTAGACCGACGCGCCCTGCGCATGCCAGCCCTCGACGCCCGTTGCGGGGGCGAAGACGCTGCCGGCCGCGTCAAGCGGTGCGGCCGTTTCGACGACCAGTGACCTGCTGAACAGGGTCTCACGCAATTCCTCGGGGCGTCCAACGGAGCGCAGCGTTGTGTTGAGAATGGCGACGCGATCGCAGAGGCGCTCCGCCTCCTCCAGTCGGTGCGTGGTGAGAAAGACGGTGACGCCGCGTTCGCGCAGTCCGTTGATCAGGTCGTGGACCTCACGGGCGGCCACCGGATCCAGCCCCGACGTCGGCTCATCCAGAAACATCACCGTCGGGTCGTTGAGCAGCGCGCGAGCCAGCCCGACGCGCTGTCGCAGGCCTTTGGAGAGGCTGCCGCAGAGGTCGCGGCCGCGGGCGGTCAGGTTGACGGCCTCGAGCGCAGCGTCGATCCGGGCTCGGGGACTGCGCTGGCCATACAGGCTGGCAAAGAACTGGAGGTTCTCGACGACCGTCAGGCGCAGGTAGAGGCCGGGATTCTCCGGCATGATCGAGATGCGCTGACGAATCTCGGAGCCGTTGTCGGCGCTGAGCGGGATGCCCGCGACAACCGCCGAACCCGACGTCGGCGCGATGAGCGTCCCGAGTGTCCGGACGGTCGTCGTCTTGCCCGCGCCGTTTGGGCCGAGGAACCCGAAGACCTCGCCGGGCGCGACGCTGAAGGTCACATCCTCGAACGCCGAGCGGCCGCCAAAGCGCTTGGTCAGATGGTCGACCCGCAGTGCGGCCGGGGCGTTGCCGGCCACGGGCACATCACTCGGCGGCGCCTTGGCCTCACGCACTCAGGTGATGCTAGCGCTGTAGCACCGATCGCCGGCCTATGAAGCGACGGCGCCGCTCGCCATCCCTGTCACGGAAGAAGGGGCAGCCGTGGTTTCGCGTACGGTCGGCTCGCGCCCGAGGGCTCCTCGCGCCCCTCGGAGCGTTCAGCGAGGCGTTCGACGAAGCGCTTGTGCTGCAGTCGAGGACTCCCGATGCATTCGAGGTCGGGCTGACCCATTTCGCGTACGGCGCCCGTCTCCGGCGGGAACGGCGGCGTAGAGACGCCCGCCACGAACTACGCATCGCGCTCGACATCTTCGATCGGCTCGGCGCTGTGCCGTGGAGCGAGCAAACGCGAACGGAGCTCCTGGCGACGGGCGAAACTCCACGTCAGCGCGGCGTTCCAGCTCTCGACATGCTGGCGCGGCAGGAGTTCCACATCGCGCAGGTGCTCGCTGGTGGGAAGACGACGCGCGAGGCGGCCGCCGCGCTGTTTCTGAGTCCGAAGACAGTCGAGTACCACCTCCGCAACGTCTACAGCAAGCCGGGGGTCAACTCTCGCAGCGACCTCGCCGCGGTGCTCACGAATCTCTCGTCGCCTTCGCGCTGATCCTCAGCAGGACGGCTCCGGCGGCCCAGGTGTCGAGCTCAAGGTGGTGTGGTCATAGGCTGCGTCATAGATCGAGGTGGCGGCGCATCCGCTGTCCTGGTCGTCGACATACCAGGTCCCCCCAATCGAGAGGACCGTCCACCGGAGATCGTCTCCAGCACCCAGACCCAGATCTTCGTGGACGTATGCCGTCGTCCCACTCTCGGACATCAGCGCGAAGCTGATGGTCACCTCTCCCTGACATCGGCAGAGCGGCACCGCACCGCCCCCCGGTCCTGAGAAGGGGTTGGAATCCAACCGGGCACCGAGCCTCCGCGTCACCGGACACGGAGGGGTGAGGTAGCTGGCGGCGTTGCAATCTCCGGAGATGTGCCGTCCGCTGTCGAAGTCGAAGTCGGCGACGTCGCTGACAGCTGTGACCGGGCTCGTGGCGCCGGTTCCAACCACCAGCAAGGACGTCGGTGTTGCAGTGGCCGTAGGGGTTGGCACGAGGGTGGGCGTGGGAGTCGGCGCGGGCGTGGGAGTCGGCGCGAGCGTGGGGGTCGAGACCGGTGCCGCGAGCGACGGCGTCGGAGTTGTTGTCGGAGCTCCGCACGCCGCCACAAGTCCGAGCGCCGCGACGCTGAGAAGTCCGACGACCGGCTTTGGAATCACGTCCTCTTCGCGTTATGGACTCCCCGGGATCGACCCGTCAAAGTGTACGGCGTCGAGCGTCAATCACCCAGGCCGCGACACGCTCACGGGTAAGGCTTTCACGTGACTGTCCCCTTGTGACAAGGGTTGGCTCGGAGTAGCGTGGTGAGCGAGCATCGCCGTTATTTCGGTTGCGGTGCGAAGCGGTAGGCCCCGTCCCAGCTGCTTCGCCGGATCAATGCGCGATCGCCGGCGCCACCTGGGTGCCTGTCAGCGACGCGGCAGCCGACCCGTCCGCGTGCGCCTGAGCGCGCCACGAATACCATTGCGCATCGATGACGGTGTTCACGCCGGCGTGGCCCATGCAGACCGAGCGGTTGCTGCTGCGTCCTTTTGAGGAGGGCGACCTACAGGCCTTGTTTGAGATGCAGTCCGATCAGGAGGTTGTCCGCTATCTCTACTACGACGCACGCTCGCTCGACGAGGTGCGGCCCGCGCTGGCTCGGAAGATGGCCGGCGTGGCTGTCGCATCCGAGGGCGACGGCATGGCGGCTGCCGTCGTACTCCGCGATACCGGCGAGGTGGTTGCCGACATCTCGCTGTGGGTGGTCAGCGAGGGCCACGCCCAGGGCGAGTTGGGCTTCGTCGTTCACCCGGCGCATCAGCGCAAGGGGTACGCGACCGAGGCAGCGCGGCCCATGCTGGACTTCGCGTTCAACACCGTCGGCCTGCACCGAGTCTGCGGCCGCCTCGAGGCGCGCAACATCGCGTCGGCGCGTGTGTTCGAGAAGCTGGGGATGCGACGTGAGGCGCACCTCATCGAAAACGAGTGGGTGAAAGGCGAGTGGCAGAGCGAGCTTGTGTACGCGATGCTCGCTGGCGAGTGGGCGACCTCTGAGGATGGTGCCGGATGAATCCTTCGTCCAGCGCGGCCGGCTCGATCAGGCTCCCGACAGGAGTGTCGTTCGCACCCTGGCGAGAAAGTCGGCCCGCTCCGCGGGAGTGGTGATGTTCATGCGTTCGAATCTGCTGCTGAGCTTCACGTCGACGAAGTGGTCGCCCTCGTCCTCGTGGAAGTGCAGGAATGCCCGGGAGCCCCTCGAGAACGAGCCGCGTTTGCGCTCGCGCAGCTGAGGGATCGTCCGCAGCTCCGCGAGCAGTGTTTCCATCCGGTCAAGGTCGTCCGGTGTTGCGTGGCGCATCGATGCCTCCCGTTTCCGATCCCCCGTTCGCAGTGTGGAACAGCGAGGTGAACGACCGCCTTCGCATCGTCCCTCTCCAGGTTCAGTCGGTGTAGTCGGCCATCACTCCGCTTGCGAACGCACCCACGCGGCTTCTCCCTTCACCCGGCCATCCGCAGTTGATGTAGCCGATTCCCACACGGGCCATCGCTTCGATGGCGGCGCGCAGCACGTCATCCGGATCCGACAGCATCAGCGACGACGCCCTGGTGATGGACGCTGGGTCCCGGCCGGCCGCGACGGCCAGATCATCGAGACGGGCTGACAGCACGGCGAGCTGCTCGGCGCTGCCGTAGCCATGCCAGACGTCGGCGTAGCGAGCAGCAATCGGGAGCGTGCGACGCAGCCCCGTGCCGCCGACCCAGATGGGCGGATGAGGCTGCTGGACGGGGACCGGTCGCAGCTGTGCCTCGTGCAGCGAGAAGTGGTGCCCGTCGTACGACACGACGTCGCCCGTCGTCAGCCGGGTGATGATCTCGAGGGTGTCCTCCAGGCGGTCGAAACGTTCGCCCCTGGATGGGAACTCGATCCCGAACTGATGGTGCTCGCGCTCGAACCAGCCGGCGCCCAGCGCGAGTTCCAGGCGTCCGTGACTGGCATGGTCGACGGTCACCGCCTGCGTGGCGAGGATGGAGGGGTGCCGCAGGGTCACGCCGGTGACCAGCAGTCCGAGCCGGATCCTTGTCGTGGCCGTCGCGAGCGCCGCGAGTGTGGTCATCCCCTCGAAGCACTCGCCCGGGCCGTCGCCGTACATGGGCACGAGGTGATCGAAGCCCCAGGCGCCGTCGAACCCGAGCTCCTCTCCGAATCGCACCCGATCGACGATCTCGTCAAACGGGAGCCGCTGCTGGGCGACGTCGATGCCGAAGCGCATGGGGCGCAACTCTAGCCGACGATGTCGTCGAGCTTTACGCGCGGCGGCGCAGCCCCGGGATGATGACGGCGCCGACGGCCAGGTGCATCACAGCGAGGCCGAGTTTCGTCGACAGCGTCGTTCCCGCAATCACGGGGAGGCTCAACGAAAGAAGGAGCACACCGATCGCCGCGGCCGTCCAGATCGTGCGGGCGCGCGCAGTGCGGTGCTCCAGGAGGGCGAGCAGACCCCAACCGAGCGCGCTCCCGACCAGGCTGCCCGCGACGATGAACCCGACGCCGACCGTCTGAGGAGCTCCGCTCCCGAACCGGATGACCAGGTGGGCTCCGAGGACCGGCACCTCGAGGGCCCAGACCACAACCGCCGCGGCGACGGCTCCCGCGACAGTGAGCGCGCGACTCCAGCTGATCCGTGTGGTGGGTGCGGATTGAGCGGTCATCGTTGTCGCCATCTCAGAGTTCCTCCTGTTCCGGGTCTGGTCTCTCGCTTGGCGGCGGGTGCCGCATGGCGGTAGACTTACTTAGGGACCTAACATTAGGCGCCTAAGTATCTCAATGTCAAGGGGCCGCTCGCATGGACTTCACTCAGGCCGACGATCTCAACGAGGCGATCCGTGCCATCGGCATCCGCCATCGCGCGCTCGCGATCGCCGCGATGTCGCCGTTCGGCATTCACCCTGGCCACAAGCTGCTGCTCCTGGAGATCGAGAGCGCAGGGCCGAGCACGCAGGCGCAGCTCGCAGCCGCCTGCGGCTACGAGCCGCCCACCATCACGCTGAGCGTCCGGCAGCTCGAGACCGCGGGGCTCGTGGTTCGGCGGCAGTCGAGCACCGACGCGCGCGCGAACATCGTGGAACTGACCGATGCGGGCAAGGAGCTTCTGCCGAGGTTGAAGGCCGCCTGGTGCCGTGTTGCGGAGCAGACCGTTGCCGGCCTCACCACGACGTCGCTCGATGAGCTCACCCGAGTTGTTGATGATCTGGCCGCAAGCCTCGCGGCCGCCGATGACCCGGCTGACGATGTGCCGAGCTACGTCGGGCGCAGCCGCTGAGTCCTCGAACTGGCGTGAGCATCTAGGCTGGATGACTCACCGCGTTATCAGGCCGAACATCAACGGGGAAGCACAGTGGGTATATCAGCGCTCGACGCACCGATCCGTGAAGCGCTCACCAAAGGCGGGCGCATCGACATCACGACGACCGGCCGCAAATCCGGGCAGCCGCATCGCATCGAGATCGCGTTCCACAACGTCGACGGCCGCCTGTACATCAGCGGCATGCCGGGGTTCAAGCGGAACTACATCGCGAACCTCGTCGCGGATCCGCACTTCATCTTCCACCTCAAGGATGGGGTGCATGCGGATCTCACGGCAACGGCGCGAGTCATCACTGACGACGCCGAACGTCGGGACATCCTGCCTCACATCGCCCGCGCGTGGAAGCGCACCGACCTCGATGCGATGGTGGATTCGAGCCCGCTGCTCGAGGTGACCATCGACGGGCTCGCCGATTGACCGTCAGGTCCAACCGGCTGACACGCGTGCTGCTCGGTTGCGGAGTTGCGGCGGGGCCGGCATTCGTGACCGTGTTCCTCGTTGAGGGTGCCGCCCGACAGGACTACAACCCGCTGCGGCATCCGGTGAGCTCGCTCGGGCTCGGCCGGCGCGGATGGGTGCAGGCCGCGAACTTCACTGCGACCGGTGCGTGTTTCCTCGCGGGGGCCGTGGGTCTCTCGCGCACGCGCGATCGCACGCTCGGCGGCCAGGTCGAGCGGGCGCTCATCGCCACGGCGGGCGTCGGCCTGATTGGAGCCGCGATGTTTCCGACCGACCCCGTCAGCGGGTATCCACCGGGGACGAGTGGTGCTGTCGACCCGACCACCACCGGCATCGTCCACAACCTCTCTGCGCTGCCAGTCTTCTTCGGCCTCCCAGTCGCCGCGGCCGTGGGGTCCGTCAGCGCGATCCGGCGCGGCGACCTCCCATGGAGCGCCTACTCCGCGGCCACCGCGCTCGCGATGCTCGCGACGGGTGGTCTGGCGAGTGCAGGGTTCGGCCAGGTGCCACGCTTCGTGGGACTCGCCGGAGCCTTCCAGCGCGCCGGCATCGTGCTCGGCTTCGGCTGGGTTGCCGCGGCCTGTGCGCGCGCCCTTCGGTGAGTCATCCGACTGCGACGTGCAGGAGCATGGTGCCGAGGCTGGCCGCGATCCAGAGGCCGGTGTCGCCGGGGATGACCAGGTTGGGGTAGCCGATGTTGGGTGGGGGAGGCAGGATCGATCGAGTCGGACCCGGAATGCCGGTGACAGGATCCAGTGATGTCAACACCGATTCGTTCAGCACGTCATCGCTGTATGCGATCCAGACACGCCCGGACTTGTAGGCGACCGTGACCGGATACGGGCCCTCCCAAAGGTTCGTGAGGATGCTGTCGGAGAGGCTGACGCTCGTCACCGAGGCTTCGCCGTCGCCTGCCGCGCCGATGAGGAACACCGACGTCGGATCACACGCCATGGACGCCTCGTAGTCATCGGGAATCGTGATCACCTCGTGGACCCCACCGCCGTCCGGCTGCAGCGAGTAGATCGTGACGCTCGAACCGGTGACGACCCGATTGCTCAGCGCCAGATACACGTGGTCGGAGCAGACGGCGAGTGCGCTCTCCGCCGACAGCGAGGAGATCGGCACCTCCAGGGATCCCCGTAGCGTGGTGATGATGGTGCGCACGCCTCCCGTCAGGCGGCTGATCACCGTCTCGTTCGTCGCGGTTCCCGACATCACGAGCGCCGAGTCGGGGTTCGCCACGAGCGCCCGAGGGTCGGACAACGGGTACGCATGCACCAGGTCGCCTTTTGCGGCGTTGAACTGCTGAACGGTGTTCTCGCCGTGCACGGCCTGGCCTCGGTCTCCCGCCCCGTTGGCAACCCACACAAAGGCACCGTCTGCCGCAACCGCAACAGGGTCGCCTCCGATCGCCCAGCTGGCCGTGGCGCGTGCGCTCGCGGCGTCGATGCGGAAAAGCCTTCCTGCGGTGCCGGCCGTCGGGCCCTCGGTGGCAAGCCAGACGATGCCCGTGGTCACAGCCATGGCACTCACCGGATGAGCACCGAGATCGAGCCTGTCGGCGACCTCCAGCGGAACCACCGTCTGTGTTGGCGCCTTGGTGATGGCCGGCGGCGACGATTTCGGGATTCGAGCCGGCGGTGCCGGCCGTGCGAGTGCGAGGATCAGGCCGACGACGATGAGGGTGACCGATCCGCCGGCCAGGAAGGCAATCGCGCGGACTCGCGTCAAGCGCGCTCCGTGGCGACGCGGACTCCGAGGCCGATGAGGACCGCGCCGGTGAGGCCGTCCAGCCCACGCAGGACCGCGGAACGCCGGAACAGGGCTCCTGCCCTGGCCACGGTGAGGGAGTACACGCTGAGCCACGTGAAGGTCATCACGGAGAAGATCAGCCCGAGGCACAGCACCGGGAGGAAGGTATGCGTGCTGGAGACTACGAACTGGGGTAGCAGGCTGACGAAGAAGAAGGCCATCTTCGGATTGCCCAGGTTGCTCAGGACGCCCTGTCGGTACGCCGTCGAGCCTGTGCGATGCCGCCGCGCCGCCCGGTGCGGCCGGTCATGTCGCGCGCGGGCGGAGATGGCCCGCACGAGCGAGCGCGCGCCCAGGTAGATGACGAATCGATCCATCACGTTGCATCATCCAACGCTCATCCACGCCTCCGCCGGCCACCCGCGATCGCGTTCGCGGCGTGCCCCCCGCCAGCCGTCCGGGTGATACACGGCGAGCAATCCGACCATGTAGAAGCGGAGCACCCGGGTCTGCCACGTGTCCGGGAGTGGCGCGATCGAAAAGCCGGCGCGACCGAGCGACGGCGCGAGGAGCGAGACGGCGTGCAGCGCTCGGACCGGTCCAAGGCTGCCGTTGTTCACGAGCCGCGCGATCAGGGCCAGGTCGGAACTCGTCTGCGCGAGCGTCTGGAACGGGCTCCAGGATCGACTCGTCGCATCTCCGGAGACCACGTGGTTGGCGAGATGGAGTTCGACGATCCGGTCCCCCGGCCGCACCTCCGTTCCTCCGGCCACTGTCACCGGGTGACCCCGATACATACGGACTTCGATCATGAACGCCGACGTGCGGGTGAGTGGCCGGGCATGGTGGCGCCACAGGTACAGGCGCTCCCACAGCAGCCACACCTTGAGGACGCCGCCCGCATGACCGTTCCCGCTCCTGCCGCGCGCGATCAACCACCAGAAGGGGGCCGACAGCAGTGACGACCTGGCCGGCGGATTCCTGTGCGGACGCGTCAGGGCACCGCCTTCTCCGGAGTGCGCCGGAATGCGCGGAGATACTCGCGGTTAAACGCAACCGCGACGCCAAGACCCAGCAACGCCATGAGCACGTCGTTGACCACGCGATAGATGAGCGCGCCTCCCGCAGCGGCCGCGGGAGCGACGCCCTGCAGCGCCATGGCGCCGGTCATCATCCCCTCGTACGCTCCGAGCGCGCCGGGAAGCACCGTGAGGTTGGTGACCACCTGGCTCGCGGCATACGTGTATGCGATGTGCGGCACGTCGGTTCCCGTGCCGTGCACAGCTGCGAGGGCGAGTGCAAACAGAGAGACAGACAGCAGGACCGCGACAACGTCCACAAGGACAACGGGGAGCAGCACTCGACCCTGGACCAGCGTCCGGAACGTGGGGCCGAGCAACTCGAGCTCTGGTTGGAAGCGACGGAAGAGCCGCATGCGAGCAACATGACCGGCCAGCCACGCGTAGATGGCCGGGGACAGCAGGATGGCGAAGATCACCAGCTGGGGGACGAGCGCGATGGCAAGCGGAATCGCGAGAACTGGTGAACGCAGCACGACCGGCACCATCGCAAACGTGAGCACGAAGAGGTAGACGAGGTCGTCGAACACGACCGTCGCGGTGATGATGCCCGCGTTGGTCGGCTGGCCGTCGTCGGCCTTCACGATCGGGACGCGCCACAGGTCGCCGCCGGGAAGGAACACGAACGCCTGGCTGATGAACGTGACGCGAATCGCCTGCTCGAGTCCGACGTTCTGCCGGGCGCCTCTGAGCACGATCGACCACGACAGTCCGCGCATGACATAGAGGAGCAGGACCACCGGGAGCATCCACGCGAGCAGTCCCGTGTCGGCGCCGCCCAACGCGCGCGCCACCTTCGACGGATTGACGGCGACGATCAACGCGACAACGGCCGCCAGGCCGATCAGGGTGATCCAGTGCGTGCGGAGGCGCAGCCAGGTCCGGCGCGCGACGGTGCGCGTCCGGCCGACCGTCAGTGCCGGGTGATCGCCGCCAGCCATGCTTCGACGCGTTCTGCGCCATCGACGGTGGTCGTGAAATGCGCCGCATCGATGCCGTCGACAGCCCATCCGTCGGTGAAGGTGTCGCGCAGCTCGCGTTGCGTGACTCTTCGAGGGCCCCAGTCGCCGGGCTGTCGCTCGCTGAAGCACATGACGAAAAGGTGTCCTCCGGGCCGGAGCACTCGATGCACACTCGCCGCATACCGGGGGCGGTCGTCGTCCTCGAAGACGTGGAACACGCCCGAGTCCGTTGCGGTGTCAAACCGCTCCGCCTCACCGCCAAGGTCGAGCACGTCCGCGACCTCGAACACGACCGACACATCGGACTCCGTCAGCTTCGCGCGCGCCTGACGGATGGCCTCCTGCGACGCGTCGACTCCGACGACGTCGAGTCCCGACCGAGCAAAGTGGAGGGCGTTCTCGCCGGTGCCGCAGCCAAGATCGACCACGCGGCCGCTGATGCGACCGACCGCAAGCAGCTTCACAAACTCAGGCTGTGCACGGCCGATGTCCCACGGCGCCGACCCTGCGAGATACGTTTCCTCGAACCGGTCAGCCATGGGCGCGAGCATATATCGACTGCTCGACCCGCGAGAGGTCCTCGAGACGGCCGTCAGCCGGATGGGCGACTTTGACGGGAGTGTGCCAACAGCGGTCCGCGGGGTGTACAACGGAGGTGTCCAGATATTCCGTCTCCCAACGGGAGCGTACGAGGCACCCCGCCGATGCTATGGCGTCTGTGGCAACAACACCGCGCTGATCGCGCCGAAGCTCGGGCGGTTCGAACGTACCTCGACCGTCACGTCGCACACCGCGCGTTGTGCGAGCTCATCGTCGATGCCCGGCGCCGAGCCGACATTCGCTGGCGTCTCGACGCCGCGCTCGATTCCCAGCGCGAGGTGACCGCGGGCCGGGCACCGCAGCACTCAGTGCCGGCGCCCCGGTAGGGCGACGCTAGCCGCCTGAGACGGCGGGAGCCACGAAGACCTCGGCGCCGTCGCTCATCGGGGTCTCGAGGCCGTCTGCACCACGAACACCAACTCCGTCGACGAACATGAGCACGTGCGGTCGGAGCTCGCCCCGTTCGTCACGCAGCTTCCGCTCGAGCTGGGGCAGGCGCTCTGCCAGGTCGTCGAGCGCCGCGCCGAGCGTGCCCCCGGAGATCTCGACCTCCGCCTGCTCACCCGCATATCGCCGCAGCGGAGCGGGGAGAAGGAGGCGAGAGCTCACGCGACCTCGGCGACCCGCACCGACATGATGTCGGGAAGGTGGCTCGCGACCATCCGCCAGGATTCGCCTTCGTCGCGACTCGCATACACCTCGCCGAGTTCGCGTTCCGAAATACACGCCGGCCGGGTCTGACGAGTCCGCAACCATGGCGTCGCGCAGGACCGCGGCGTAGTAGGGGTCGCTCGGGAGTCCTTCGGAGAGCGGCTCCCAGCTGTCGCCCGCGTTCTCGCTGCGGTAGACCCTGCATCTCGCGTCGGGTGGGAAGCGCTCGACGTCCGCCTGGAGCGGGAAGTTGTAGATCGTGTCCGGCTGGTGTGGATGGGCCACCATCGCGAAGCCGAAGTTGCTCGGCAGCCCCGCCTCGATCGGGATCCATGAATCCCCGCGATCGTCACTCCGGTACACGCCGAAGTGGTTCTGGGCGAAGAGGCGATCCGGGTGATCGTTGTGGAACGCCACCTTGTGGACGCACTGCCCGAATTCGGGAAAGCGCTGGTCCTCGGGGAGGAACGCCGCCTGAATACCCCGATTCGCCGGCGCCCACGTCGATCCGCCGTCACGAGTGCGATAGACCCCCGCGGCGGACATCGCGACGATCAGGTCGTCGGGATCCGTGGGATGGGGGAGGATGGTGTGCAGGCAGGCGCCGCCTCCACCCGGGGTCCATTCGGATCGGTGTGGGTGATTCCAGAGTCCCTCAACCAGCGAGAAGCTCTCGCCGCCGTCCTCGGACTTGAAGAGCGCATGCGGTTCGACGCCGGCGTACACGACGTCGCGCTGCGACGCTGCGCCGGGTCGAATCTGCCACACGCGCTCAACGACGCCACCGGTCCCCTCGGGGAATCCGATCGGCGGGTGCTCGGGCTCAGTCCACGTGGCACCGAGGTCGTCCGAGTACGTGAAGAGCGGCCCCCAATGTCCGGTTCCGACGCCCGCAAAGATCCGCGGGGTGTCGCGGCGCACGTCGACGGCAACCGAGTAGACCTCCTGGTTGCGGAACTGAAAGTCGTCGGTCGCCCAGGTCCTGCGAGCGTCGGTGCTGCGCGCGATCAACAAACCCTTGCGAGTTCCGATCAGCAGGATCGTCAGCGTCATCGCAAACCCTCCATGTAGCCGGCCGGGGCGCAGTCTATACCCGGCGGCCACACCTCGTGATCAGGTGACTCTCGATCGGCAGGCGCCGCCATCGCTAGAAACGCGCGCCGACCGTGACCGCGGTGGAGAACGGGAGCTGCGTCTGCACGCGAAGGCCGCCGTCCGGTCCCTCGGTGAAGGTGAACTGGACCCCACCCTGGACGTGGATCCAGTCGAAGTGCGTGTTGCTGATGTCGAAGCCCGGCTCCAGCGTGACGGCGCTTCCCTGGGCGTCGCTCCACTGCAGACCGCTTGTCACCATCGTCTGCACCACGAACCCGCCGATCGCCGGCCATGTCTGATTGATGATGTTCCACTGCAGGGCCAGCTGCCCCGGCTGCAGGCTGTCGCGTGGCTGCATGACGAACGCGGGATCGCTCAGCACGTCGGTCGTGCCGAGGCGGCTGCCGAAGCTTCGAAAGTGGCAGTCGGCGAGCTGGAACTGATAGTCCCAGACGAAGGTGTGACCGATGAGGTCGGACTGTGCGATGTACTGGGTCACGAGGTGCGGATCGTCGCCCATCACGCGTACTCCGCTTTCGAGTCCGGTGTTGACGGGTCGTTGCCACCGCTGCCGATGTCGATGTTGGCGGCGATGAGCACCGCGGCGATGTCGCTGACGCTCAGGTCGATGTCGGCGATGCCGAGACCCGCCCCCGCGGTGACCTCAACCGCGCCGCTGTAGGTCGCGCTGCCTGCGCCTGAGGAAACACCCGCCGACGCGGGTGCGGCTGCCGACGCGTCAACAGGTTGCCAGGTGGCCCCGTCCCACCACCATTGACCATCCTCCGATCGGGGCGCTTCTGCCGGAATCTGGGTCATGGGGTTCTCCATCTCCTTCTGGAAGGGGGCGGCCGCTACCGCACGAGGTGGACCGCGGCGTCCTCGGCCGACTGGCCGTCGTCCTCGTCCGAATCGAAGGCATCCCGCTCGCCTCGCTGGAGGCTGATGTCGTCGTCCCCTGATTCCGGTGACTGGAGCTGACCCGCCTCGGGCTCCTCCGCCAGCGCTGCGCGGTCCGGCTCCTCCTCGCTGAGGCGCTCGTCGAGCGTCTCGCGCCGGTACTCGTCGACGTCCTGCAGCCGCGGATCGAGGGAGAGGTCGAGCTGCGCCGGGTCGTCTTCGTCTCCGACGATTTCGGCGGGGTCGGGGTCCCCGTTGCCGTGGGGCGCGTCAAAGTCGGCGGGGGAGTCGTTCCAGGGCAGGTCTTCAGGGTGATCGCTCATGGGGTCCATCATGGGTTACGCGGACGGTCAGGGAGCACGGACAGCCCTCCGGCCTCGAGCCTGGCCCCGAGTGCCGCCTCGCTAGGGACTAGGGAAGGCGTAGGCATCCGGGTTCGTGGGTATGAACTGCGCATGACCGAGCCAAGCTCCCAACTCCTGCCCGTTCTCGCCCTGGACGACATGGTCGTCCTCCCGCACATGACCGTTCCCATCGGTGTCCCCGAGGAGCAACGCGCGCCTCTCGAGGCGGCTCGCCAGGGGAGCCATCTGATTCTGCTCGTCCCTCGCGTCGACGGTCAGTTCCGCTCGATCGGGACCGTGGCGAGCGTCCAGGAGTCCGGGAAGCTGCCCAGCGGGGCAGAGGTGACGATCGTTCGAGGTGAGTACCGCGCTCGGCTCGGCAGCGGTCAGGCAGACGTCGGCGGCGCCCTCTGGGTGCAGGCCGAGCCCATCAGCGAGCCCGAGCCCACCGAGCAGGAGCAGGCCCTCGCCAGCGAATACCGCGCAATCCTTGAGAACCTGGTCGAGAGCCGGGGCGCACCCGGCGTGGTGCAGTTCCTGCGGGCAGCCCGCACGCCCGGGCAGCTTGCCGACCTGGCCGGCTTCTCGCCCGACCTCAGCATCGATCAGAAGGTGCGCGTTCTCGAGACCCTCGATGTCGAGGCGCGGCTGCGCCTGCTCATCGACTGGATGCGCGCGACCCTCGCCGAGGCGTCGCTGAAGGAGAAGATCCGCAGCGAGGTCAACGAGGGGATGGAGAAGACCCAGCGGGAGTTCCTCCTGCGCCAGCAGCTCGAAGCGATCCGCAAGGAGCTCGGTGAGGGCGGCGACGACGTCGTCGGCGCGTACCGGAAGCGCATCGAGGAGTCGGGCATGCCCGAGAAGGTCCGCACCGAGGTGGAGCGCGAGCTCGGCCGTCTGGAGCGGACGGGCGAGCAGAACCCGGAGCACGGCTGGATCCGCACGTACCTCGACTGGATGCTCGACATCCCGTGGAACGTGCGCTCCGAGGACAACTACGACCTGACGGACGCGCGTCGCATCCTCGACGAGGACCACACGGGACTCGACGACGTGAAGTCGCGCATCATCGAGTTCCTCGCAGTGCGCAAGCTCCGTCAGGAGCGCGGGCTCTCCGTGCTCGGCGGGCGCGGTTCCGGAGCGATCATCACGCTGGTGGGACCGCCCGGTGTCGGCAAGACGTCACTCGGTGAGTCCGTTGCGCGAGCGCTCGGACGGAAGTTCGCGCGCGTGTCGCTCGGCGGCATCCACGATGAGGCCGACATTCGCGGTCACCGCCGCACCTACGTCGGCGCCATGCCGGGACGCATCGTGCGCGCGCTCAAGGAGGCGGGCACCAAGAACCCGGTGATCATGCTCGACGAGATCGACAAGGTCGGCAGCGACTGGCGCGGCGACCCGTCGGCGGCACTGCTCGAGGTGCTCGACCCGGCGCAGAACAACACCTTCCGCGACCACTATCTCGACGTCGACCTGGACCTCTCGGAAGTCCTGTTCATCCCGACCGCCAACGTCTGGGAGACGATTCCGGCGCCGTTGCTCGACCGCATGGAGCTCATCAAGCTCGACGGGTACACGCTCGACGAGAAGCTCGCGATCGCCCGCGATCACCTGCTGTCGCGGCAGGTCACCCAGGCCGGGCTGCGACCCGAGGAGGTCACCGTCGGCGACGACGCGCTCAACACGGTCATCACGGGATACACGCGTGAGGCTGGTGTCCGCAACCTCGAACGCGAGATCGGCAAGATGGCTCGAAAGGTGGCGACCGCATTCGCGACCGGTGAGTTGCAGCCACCTGTGGCGGTAACACCGGAGCTGGTGACGAAGTTCCTCGGCAGGACTCGCTTTGACAACGAGGTCGCCGAGCGTACCGCGGTTGCCGGTGTCGCGACCGGGCTTGCGGTCACGGGCATCGGTGGCGATGTGCTCTTCATCGAGGCGACGTCGGTCGGAGAGCAGGGGTCACTCACGCTCACCGGTCAGCTCGGTGACGTGATGAAGGAGTTGGCGCAGATCGCGCTCTCCTACGTGCGCTCGCACGCGGCAGAGCTCGGGATCGATCCGGAAAAGGCCGCCAAGGGTTTCCACATCCACGTGCCCGAGGGCGCCGTCCCCAAGGACGGACCGTCCGCCGGTGTGACCATGACGACCGCGATCGTGAGCCTCCTCACCGGGCGTCCGGTGCGGAGCACCGTCGGCATGACCGGCGAGGTCACGCTGCAGGGACTCGTGCTGCCGATCGGTGGCGTCAAGCAGAAGGTGCTCGCGGCGCATCGCATGGGGCTCAAAGAGGTCATCCTGCCCCAGCGCAACGGCAAGGACCTCGACGACGTCCCCGAGAGCGTTCGCGACCAGATGACCTTCCACCTCGCGAGTCGCGTGGAGGAGGTGCTGGCTGCAGCCCTCGAGCCCGCGGTCGGCCAGAGGCATTCCGCCGCCGCCTGACCGGCCGAGAGGGCGTCTCCGGTGAGTCGAGAACGTGGCATCGTGCAATGCCGTGAGCTCGCAGACCGTGGACTTCCAGATGCGCCGGCGCACCGGGCATCCAGACTTCCTCGATCTCCCCTGGGAGCTCCCGCTCGCCGCCTGGCGGCACGAGCGGCTCGTCGACGTCCCGCGTGGCATCTCGCGCCATGTGGTCCGGTTCGTGCGCTACGGCGATGCCATCTACGCGCTCAAGGAGCTGCCGCGCCGCCTCGCGGAGCGTGAGTACCGGCTCCTTGCGGAGCTCGATCGGCTCTTCATTCCGGTGGTCGAGGTCGCCGGGTTGGTCACCGATCGACACGGGGGCAGCGAGCGCATCGCTGCTGACGAGCTCGAGGCGGTGTTGATCACCCGCCATCTCGACTTCTCGCTGCCGTACCGGCGCGTTCTCGGGGCGACGGGCGACGACCTCGCGCTCAGCGATCGCCTGCTCGACGCGCTCGTGAACCTGCTGATCCGCAACCACGTCGCGGGCTTCTTCTGGGGCGACTGCTCGCTGTCGAACACGCTCTTCCGCCGCGATGCCGGTGCGCTCGCGGCGTATGTCGTCGACACGGAGACCGGCGAGCTGCATCCGCAGCTCAGCGACGGTCAGCGAAACCACGACATCCTCGTCGCCGAGGAGAACATCGCCGGCGAGCTGCTGGACGTCACCGCCGAGGGTCTCGAACACGGCATGGATCCGCTCGATGCGGCGTCCGAGCTTCGCCGCCGGTACGACGGGCTCTGGTCGGAGCTCACGCGGGAGGTCGCCTTCGCGCCGGATCAGCGCTACCGCGTGGAGGAGCGGTTGCAGCGCCTCAACGCCCTGGGGTTCGACGTCGACGAGGTGGAGCTCATCTCGCAGGAGGGCGAGTACCGCCTCCGCCTCCAGCCTCGCGTCGTGGAGCCGGGCCACCATGTCCGGACCCTGCAGGCGCTCACCGGCCTCGAGGTGCAGGAGAACCAGGCCCGGCGACTGCTCGGCGACCTCGCCCGGTACCGCACGGAGCTGGAGGTCGCGTCCGGAGGTCCGGTCAGGGAGAGCGTCGCCGCCCGCCGATGGCTCGTCGAGGTCTTCGAGCCGACGATCGCCGCCGTCCCCACGGCATTGCGCGGCAGGCTCGAGCCCGCGGAGCTCTTCCATCAGGTGCTCGACCACCGCTGGTATCTCTCGGAGGCAGCGGGTCGCGACGTGGGGCTCAGCGAAGCCGTGAAGTCGTTTGTCGGGACCGTCCTGTCTGGAGTCCGGGAACCGGAGATCATGTGAGGGGAGAGGGGGGAGTGCACGGCTGGGTCAGCACTCTCTTGTACGACTGTCCATGCTTCCATGAGAGAGGGTGCCAGGGGTGTTCGAGGGGTCTCGGCGCACGAGTGTCGGCGCGCGGAGACAACATGTGCGACCGCGACCGCGCGGCGTCGTAGCGCTCGCTGCCACTGCGGTCGTAGGTCTCGCGACGCTCGCGACGGTGCAGCGCGCCGCGACCGGCACGCGGACCGTTGCCACGACACCGGCCTCAAAGGTGATCTGTTCAACGCCGGCGGTGTCGCACCGCTGTACCCGGCGGGAGGCGCAACCGACAGCAGCGGCACCATGTTGCTCGCGGACTCCGGTGGCAACCGCGTCAACCACGTCCTTCGAACGGGACGCTGTCGTACGCCACCCCGACGAGCGGCGCTGCGCTGACCCTAGAGCGAACCAGAGCTCAGCCCGCTCGCGCGCCACGCTGCAACTGTTCGCACTCGGCAGTACTCTGGTGCACCCATGAGAGTGGACACCATCGACAACGGTCCGGGTGAGGGAACGTTCGTCGGGCGGCAGACCGAGCTCGCGACGCTGCTCGCACAGGCCGCGAGCGTTCGGACCGGCCGCCCGAGCGTCGTGCTCCTCACCGGGGAGCCGGGCATCGGCAAGACCGCGCTGGCTCGAAGGTTCCTCCACGGCGCACACGGGTTCCAGGTGTGGGAGGCGAGTGGCGAGGAGGCGGAGCAGCTGCTGCCCTTCGGGGTCGTCGAGCAGCTGGTGCGTGCCGCTCCGTCGACCGAGAACCCCGCGCTCTCCGGCCTCGGCCGCGGGAAGGGCGAGGGCCGGGATCCGATCTGGGTCGGCGCGGCGCTCCTCGACCTGCTCGGCGCCATGCAGTCCGCAGGGCCGGTGCTGCTCCTCGTCGATGACGCGCAGTGGGCCGATCGACCGTCGCTGCAGGCGCTCGTCTTCGCGCTCCGTCGCCTCCAGGCGGACCGCGTGCTGACCCTCATGGTCTCGCGCAGCGGCTCGCCGCGAGGTCACCTCGCGGGCTTCCACCGCCTCGTCGAGCACGGCCACGGTGCGTGGGTTCGGGTGCGTGGGCTCGACGCGGCCTCGATCCGGGAGCTGGGAGCGGCGATGGGCGTCGACCACCTCTCGACTTGCGCGGCCGATCGCGTCCGGGCGCACACGGGCGGCAGCCCGCTCCACGCCACCGCCATTTTCGACGAGATCATGCCCGAGGTGCTTCGGGAGCCCTCGGATCTTCCGCTTCCATCGCCCGCCGACTTCGGTGCGCTCGTGCGCGCGCGGCTCGAGGCGTGCACACCCGAGGCGCAGCGACTCGTCGAAGCGGCCTCCGTGCTCGGGCTCACCTGCAGGCTGGCCCAGGCCGGGAGGCTTGCGGAGCTCGCCGAGACGCTGGCGCCACTGGAACGGGCGATCACTGCCCGGCTGCTCGAGGAGCGCGGCGCGCCCGCCGACAGGGCGGTCGCCTTCCCACACCCGCTGGTCCAGGCCGCGGCGTATCACACCCTCGGGCCGGCGCACCGGGCGGAGCTGCACGAGCGCGCCGCGGCGCTGGTCACCGACGAGGCATCAGCCCTCCGCCATCGCGTCGCCGCCGCCCGCGGCGCGGATCCGCAACTCGCCGCCGATCTCCTGCTCTTCGGGATCGGGGAATCGCGCCGGGGTGCCTGGGACGCCGCGGCGGACGCCATGCTCTCGGCCAGCCGCCTCACCGACGACGGACCGGAGCGCGAGTTGCGCCTCCTGATGGCCGCCGAGTACATGCTCCTCGGCGGTGCCGTCGATGACGCCCTCGTCCTCGTCGGAGAGATCGAGCGTCAGGCCGCGACCGCGCGCCGCGGCTTCGTCCTGGGCAGCCTCTCGATGATCGCCGGCCGCTACGACAAGGCTCAGGAGCAGCTCGGCGCCGCGTACGCGGCATGCGACCCGAAACGCGATCACCCCCTCGCCGAGGAGATCGCCGCACAGCTCGCGCACGCGCACATGGGCCGCGGTCACGGCGCCGAGTTCGGCCTTGTGGGCCACTCGCTCGCTCGACCCGCGGCGCACGCCGTCGCCGGTCTCCGACTCGCTCTCGGTGCTCGCCATCGGGCTGCTCTTCTCGGGCCGCGCGCCGGAGGCATCGGCGGCCGTCGCCGAGCTCCCCGAGGCGTACGTCCTCGACGAGAACGCGTCGCTCGACGGCTACATCGGCCGGGGTTACGTGCGCTGCGTCATCGACGATCCGGTGGGAGCCTGTGCGGACCTGAGACCCGCAGCGGAGCAGTTCCGCATCCGCGGCCCGGCCCACCACGCGATCGAGGCGCTGACGACGCTCTCGATCGCGGAGTACCGGATGGGCGCCTGGGACGACGCCTCGATCCACGGCCAGCTCGCGGCGTCGCTGAGCGAGGACGCCGACCAGACCTGGCTGCTGGCGAGAGCACACGCGGCGGCATGCGCGCCGATCGCCGGGCGCGGCGAATGGGAGAGCGCTGACGCCCATGTGCAGGCGGCCCTGCAGGCGGCCGAGGTCATGAAGGCAGAGTTCGCGGGCATCGCGCAGGCCGCGGTGGCGGGCGCCCTCGTCGCTCGAGCTCGCGGCGACCACGAGGCGGTCATCCGCGCATTCGATCCGCTCCTGCCGCTCGCCGAGCTCGACGGCATCAGGGAGCCGGGGATCCTGGACTGGCCGATCCTGTACGCGGGAGCGCTCGTCGGCCTTGGCCGGCTCCGCGACGCCGAGGTCGTGCTCTCGCAGTTCACGCGCCTGGCGCGCGAGCGTGGCCGGGCGCAGTCGCTCGCCGGGGCGGAGCGGGTTCGCGGCATGCTCGACGCCGCGCTCGGCCATGCGGACGATGCCGAGGTCTCCTTCGTCTCGAGCCTCGCCATCCTCGACGACATGACCCTGCCGTTCGAGCGCGCGCTCACCGAGCTCGAGTACGGGCGCTTTCTCGTTCGCGAGGGCTTCACGCGGGCGGCGGTGTGGCAGCTGGAATCAGCGAGGGAGGGCTTCGGCGAGCTCGAGGCCCGGCCCTTCGTCGCCGAGTGCCTGCGGGCACTCGCGCAGTGCGGGCTCGCCGACTCGAATGCCGCCGGGCACGCGGCGCGCTGGCGGCTCACGCCTCAGGAGATCTCCGTCGCGCGTCTCGTCGCCACCGGCCGGACCAATCGTCAGGTGGCAGAAGAGCTCGTCGTCAGCATCAAGACCGTCGAGTACCACCTCGCCAACGTCTACGGGAAGCTGGGGATCCGCTCCCGGCAGGAGCTGGTGCCGACGTTCGGTCCGATTGAAGCGCCGCGCAGGCCAAGGGTGGGCAACGCATCCTCCAGGGGTGTCTTCGTCGCAAAACACTAGGGTTCTACCCTGGGGTAAATGTCCGCCACCGAACGTAGACTCGAGGCGAGGTGATGACGTGAGCGGGGAGACCCGGTCGGAGCGAACGGCGGCGCTCAGCGTCGGTCTGCTCCGGCCATGCATCCTGGTGCACCTGCTCGGCGGTGACACCGCATATGGATACGAGTTGCACCACCGCCTCCTCGCGATCGGCGTCGAGTGCGACCTCGGCACGATCTACCGCGCCCTCAACACCATGGAGGCCGAAGGGCTGTTGCACTCGACATGGGAGCGCACCTCGGGTGGCCGCAGCCGGCGCCGCTACGAGTTGAGCGAGGTCGGTCTCGACACGGTCGACGCGTACGTCGCGCCCGTCGAACAGCTGCTCGCGGTGGCGAGGGAATTCCTCAGCATGCGCAAGGCGATCGCGGGTCACGGCTCCCGCGATGGGTCGCCCACGCCGGACCCCGTCGAATCGAACGGACAGCCGTCGGATCGGCGGTTCGCGTACACCGTGTCGGACGGCGCGTAGCACTTCGTTTCGTCGATGTCCGCGTGGCGCGGATATGTGCGAAACACACGGATTGACGGCGGTGGTACGCGTCGCCACAGTCGCGTTCAAGGCGGAACGTCGTGGGGACGAAATGCGTCCGCGGTCACCGCCGCCATCGCTCACATAGGAGGAGATTGGATGGCCACGGACACAGTGCCGTATGGGCGCAAGACTCAGCGGGAGTCGCCCGTCTCCGATCTTCACATCGTCTGGGTGACCGCGGGCCTCGGCTGTGACGGCGACTCGGTCTCGATCACCGCCGCCACGCAGCCGAGCATCGAGGACGTGCTCCTGGGCGCGATCCCCGGCCTGCCGAGGGTCCATCTCTACAACCCGGTCCTCGCGTACGAGAACGGAGAGGAATTCATCAAGTCCTGGCACGCGGCCGCGGCCGGCGAGCTGGACCCCTTCGTTCTCGTGATCGAGGGCTCGATCCCCAACGAGACGATCAAGAAGGAAGGCTACTGGGCGGCTGTCGGGACCGACTCCGCGACCGGACAGCCCATCACCACGTGCGAGTGGATCGATCGTCTGGCTCCGAAGGCGCTGGCGGTTGTCGCCTGCGGCACGTGCGCCACCTATGGCGGCATCCATGCGATGCAGGGCAACCCGACCGGTGCGATGGGGCTTGCGGACTATCTCGGCTGGGACTGGAAGTCGAAGGCGGGGCTGCCGATCGTCAACGTCCCGGGATGCCCGGTGCAACCCGACAACTTCATGGAGACCGTGCTCTACCTGCTGTACATGGTGGCCGGACTCGCGCCGATCATCCCGCTCGACGACCAGCTGCGTCCGCTGTGGCTCTTCGGCGACACCGTGCACGACGGATGCGATCGAGCGGCCTCGTACGAGCAGGGCGACTTCGCCGGCGACTACAACTCGCCGAAGTGTCTGGTCAAGCTCGGGTGCTGGGGCCCGGTCGTCAACTGCAACGTTCCGAAGCGTGGCTGGATGGCCGGTATCGGCGGTTGTCCCAATGTCGGCGGCATCTGCATCGGCTGCACGATGCCCGGCTTCCCGGACAAGTTCATGCCCTTCATGGACGAACCGCCCGGAGCACATCTCTCGACGGGCGTGATCGGTGTCTACGGCACCGCGATCCGCGCCCTCCGCAAGGTGACGAACACCACCGTCAACAAGGAGCCGAGATGGCGCCACACCCGGCCCGAGCTGACCACCGGCTACCGGCCGACCACGTACTGAGGAGAACTGACGAATGACAGTCGTTGAGAAGGACCCCACCAGGACCAAAGATCCGACTCTCGTCGACGTCTCCTGGGATCCGATCACGAGGATCGTTGGCAGCCTTGGCATCTTCACGAAGATCGACTTTGCCAACCGCGTGGTTGCCGACTGCCGAAGCACGTCGTCGATCTTCCGTGGCTACAGCATCTTCATGAAGGGCAAGGATCCGCGCGACGCGCACTTCATCACGAGTCGGATCTGCGGCATCTGCGGTGACAACCACGCGACGTGCGCGACCTACGCGCAGAACATGGCGTTCGGCATCCGGCCGCCGGCGATGGCGGAGTGGATCGTCAACCTCGGCGAGGCGGCTGAGTACATGTTCGACCACAACATCTTCCAGGACAACCTGCTCATGGTCGACTTCTGCGAGCAGATGGTCAAGGAGACCAACCCGAGCGTCCTCGCGAGGGCCGAGAGCACCCCCTCGCCGCATGCGAGCGAGCATGGCTACCGGACGATTGCCGACATCATGCGCGCGCTCAACCCGTTCACCGGCGAGTTCTACCGCGAGACGCTGCACGTGAGCCGGTACACGCGCGAGATGTTCTGCCTGATGGAGGGACGCCACGTCCATCCGTCGACGCTGTATCCCGGCGGCGTGGGCACCGTCCCGACCGTGCAGCTTTTCTCCGACTACCTGGTTCGCCTGATGCGCTACGTCGAGTTCATGAAGAAGGTCGTCCCGCTGCACGACGACATCTTCGATTTCTTCTACGAGGCGCTCCCCGGATACGAGGAAGTGGGTCGCCGGCGCATGGACACGGTCTGCTGGGGCTCGTTCAACGATCCCGACGAGTGCGACTACACGTACCGCCACATGACCAACTGGGGCCGGGCGATGTTCGTCACCCCGGGCGTGGTCGTCGACGGCAAGCTGGTGACCACCGATCTCGTCGAGATCAACCGCAATATCCGGATCCTGCTCGGCCACTCGTTCTACGAGGACTGGGCCGATGACGGTGAGGTCTTTGTCGAGAAGGACCCGCTGGGCCATCCGATCGACAAGCGCCACCCATGGAACCAAACGACGATTCCCAAGCCCGGCAAGCGCGACTTCGACAAGAACTACAGCTGGGTCATGTGCCCGCGGTACCTGCACGAGGGTGAGCACCTGGCGATGGACACGGGCGGCGGCGCGTTCGCGCGACTGCTGGCGACGTCGCTCGCCGGCCTCGTCGACATCGGGTACGTGAAGGCGACCGGCACCAGCACGAAGATCTATCTGCCGAAGACGGCGTCGAAGCCGGAGGTCGAGTTCGAGTGGCACGTTCCGAAGTGGAGCAACGCCATCGAGCGCGACCGCGCACGGACCTACTTCCAGGCATACGCGGCGGCATCGGCGCTGCACTTCCTCGAGAAGGCGTTCGCCGAGCTCAATGCGGGGCGCACGGACACGTTCACACCCTTCAAGGTCCCGGACGAGGCGATCGGTTGCGGCTTCCATGAGGCTGTTCGGGGGGTGCTCTCGCACCACGTCGTGATTCGCGACGGGAAGATCGCCAACTACCACCCGTACCCACCGACGCCCTGGAACGCGACGCCGCGTGACATGTACGGCACCCCCGGTCCGTACGAAGACTCCGTGCAGAACACGCCCATCTTCGAAGAGAACGGCCCCGACAATTTCAAGGGCATCGACATCATGCGCGCCGTGCGCAGCTTCGATCCCTGCCTGCCGTGCGGCGTGCACATGTATCTCGGCAACGGCAAGGTGCTGGAGACTCGGCACTCGCCGAACTTCGGCCCGCAACCATGAATGGCAGCCCCACCCCGCATCGTTGAGGAGCGCGAGCTCCAGAAACGCCTCGCCCACGTCGACGCCCTGGTCGGAGAGCTGCAGCAACTCTCCGACCCTGCGTCGTGGGCGTTGATCGAGGAATTGCTCTCGACAGTGCTCGATCTCCACGGGGAGGCGCTGTCGCGGATGCTCGGCGCACTCGGCCCGCGCGGCGATCCTGGCGCGGACCGGCTGCTCGAGGGAATGGCCGCCGACGACCTGATCCGCGGTGTGCTGCTGCTCCACGGGCTCCATCCGCAGGATCTGCGCACGCGCGTCGAAGGAGCGCTCGAGTCCGTGCGTCCGTACATGCGCTCACACGGGGGCGGCGTCGAGCTGCTCGACGTGGAGGGCGACACCGTTCGAATCCGGCTGCAGGGCCACTGTCAGGGCTGCCCGTCGTCAATGGTCACGCTCAAGCTCGCCGTCGAGAAGGCGATCTACGAGGCGGCGCCCGACATCGGTGGGATCGAGGTGGCCGATGCCGTCGACACGACGCGCACCGGTCCGCCGGCCATGCCTGGCCTGGTCGCGCTGCCCGTCGTAGCATCGGCTCGTGCTCAGGCCCAGTCCCGAGCTCCCATCGCACCCTCCGGTGAGTGGGTCACCCTGGCCGCGCGGGCATCGGACATCGGCAACGGCGCCGTCCTGCGCACCGTCGCCGACGGCGGCGCGATCCTCGTTGCCCGCTCCGGCGACGTGTTCTACGCGTATGCCGCGACATGCCCCTCCTGCGCCACGGTCATGGACGGTGCGACGCTCGACGGCGCCGCGCTCGTGTGCGACGGGTGCTCCGCGCGGTTCGACATTCGACGAGCCGGAGCAGGCATCGGCTCGGACCGGCGCATCGAACCGCTGCCGCTGCTCGAGGACGCAGGTGTCCTGCGGGTCGCGATGCTGACGCCGGTGTCGTGAGCACCTCGGTCCGGCTCCCGGGGTTGCGCGACTTCATTCGCGAGCGCGCGCCCGCAGAACGCTGCGAGCTGTGCAGCGCCGAGCTGTCCCCGCATCCGCACCATGAGCACCTCTTCGAGCCGAGCGCACGGCAGTTCCACTGCAGCTGCACGCCGTGCGCGATGCTGTTTCCGGCGGACGCGGAGAAACGCTACCGCAGGGTTCCGAGACGACTCTGGTATCTGCGGGACTTCGCGATGACCGACATGCAATGGGAGTTGCTCGCGATCCCGGTGAACATGGCGTTCCTCCACACGACGTCGCCCGACGGCGCGGTTCGCGCCTACTATCCGAGCCCCGCCGGCGCGACCGAGTTGCTGCTCACGCTCGAGGGCTGGGAGGAGTTGGTCGCGGTCAACCCGATCCTCGCGAAGCTCATCCCCGACGTCGAGGCGCTGCTCGTCAACCGTGTGAGCGGCGCGCGCGACGCCTATGTCGCGCCGATCGACAGGTGCTACGAGCTCGTGGGTCTCATCCGCATCAGCTGGCGTGGCCTCAGCGGCGGTCAGGAGGTCTGGGACCGCATCACCACGTTCTTCACCGATCTGCGCGCGGCAGCGATCGAGAAGGGAGCTCCCGATGCCTGACCTGGAGATGGAGGTTGTCTCGGCGGGCGCGGAGCCGGACACGCTCATCCCCATCCTCAACTTCCGGGTCAGGATCCGCGAGCGCGACGGCCACCGCGTGGATGCCATCTCGCTGCGCTGCCAGATCATGGTGCAGGCCACCCGCCGCACCTACGCCCCCGGTGAGCAGGAGGCGCTCCTCGACCTGTTCGGGCCACCGTCGCGATGGGGGACGACGCTCAAGACGATGCTCTGGACTCACGCGAGCGCCGACGTGCCCGGTTTCACGGGATCCACCGAGGCGATCGTGCCGGTCCCGTGCACGCACGACCTGACGATCACGGCGGGGAAGTACTTCTTCGCGCTCGAGACCGGCGATGTCCCGCTCATGTTTCAGTTCAGCGGGACGATCTTCTGGCGCGACGAGGACGGCAGCCTGCAGGTGGCGCCGATCTCCTGGTCGAAGGAGGCTGCGTTCCGGCTCCCGGTCGCGACGTGGCGAGCGCTGATGGAGGAGCACGATCCCGACAGCGCCTGGCTCTGCCTGCGGCGTGACACCGTCGAGAAGCTCAACCGCTACAAGGCGCATTCGGGCGTGCCCGGCTGGGATGCCGCGCTGACACGCCTGCTCGACGCGGCGGACGGAGCGGCGAGCGCGAGCGCGAGCGCGCCGGCATGACGGCGAGCACGATCGACCGCCTGGTCGCGGCAACGCTCTACGAGGGCTACATCCTGTACCCGTACCGGCCTTCGTCGGTGAAGAACCAGGTGCGCTGGACGTTCGGCGGCGTGCATCCGCGCGCCTGGAGCGAGGCGTCCGGTTCCACGGATCCGTGGTTCGCGCAGACGGAGTGCCTGCTGCGGGGCCGTGACGCGGCGGAGGTCACGATCCACGTCCGGTTTCTGCAGCCGGTGACCAGAACCGTGGCGAGGCTGGATCCGCCGAGCCGTGTGTTCGACGGCGAGGCGGCGGCGAGGCTCGAGGATGTCGCGGAGCTGCGCGTCGCCGGCGTGACGCACCGCGGCTGGGAGGAGGCGACCGAGATCGACATCGACTGCGGCAGTCACGACGTTGGCGCGCTGCTCGCGGGAGAGCTCGCCGTCGAACGCTCCTATCACGACCACTGCGATGTCGAGCCGCTGCGGGGAGAGTCAGGTCTCGTCGCCGGCGCGCTGATTCGTGAGTGCGAGCCGCTGCAGGTCGAGGTGAGCGTGGTGGCGACCCGCGCCGGCGACGACCTCACCCAGGTGCGTGTCGTCGTGCGCAACACGGGCGCCTTCAGCCTCACCGGGAATCGCGACCGCGAGCGGGCGCTGCGGCAGTCGCTCATCTCGACGCATGCGATCCTCACCGTCCAGGGCGGGGAGTGGCTGTCGCTCGCGGACCCGCCCCCGAACGCCGTGGACGCGGCTGCCGGCTGCCGCAACATCGGCTTCTGGCCGGTCCTCGTCGGCGAGCCGGGCTCGTCGGACACGGTGCTCGCCTCGCCGATCATCCTCGAGGATCATCCGCAGGTGGCTCCTGAATCGTCCGGGGATCTCTTTGACGCCACCGAGATCGACGAGATCCTCAGCCTGCGCATCCTCTCGCTCACGGACGACGAGAAGGACGAGATGCGGGGGGCCGATCCGCGGAGTCGCGCCCTGCTCGATCGCACCGAGGCACTCACGGGCGACGACCTCATGCGCCTGCACGGGACGATTCGCGAGATCCGCCCGAGCCGGGAGCGGCGATGAAAGAGTTCGACCTCGCGCTCTGGGACCCCACGGGCACCGACACCGGGACAGAGTCGGTGCGCTGGGGCGATTCGGTGCTGCGCCGGGGTGACCGTGTGCGCATGCACCCGCGCCGGCGCGCCGACATCATGGACATGGTGCTCGACGGCCGTACGGCGGTCGTCGAGTCCATCGAGCGCGACTACGAGGACGCGATCCACGTCGCGCTGCTGGTCGACGACGATCCCGGGAAGGATCTCGGAGCGATGCGCCAGCCGGGGCACCGCTTCTTCTTCAGCCTTGAAGACATCGAGCCGCTCGACCCCGGCGCCGAGGAATCCGCATGAGTGACCGCACCATCCTCGTTGCCGGAATCGGCAACATCTTTCTCGGGGACGACGGATTCGGCGTCGAGGTCGCGCAACAGCTTGCGGCGCGACCGCAGCCCGAGGGCGTGCGCATCGCCGACTACGGCATCCGCGGATTCGATCTCGCGTTCGCCCTCCTCGACGAGCCGGAGGCGACGATTCTCATCGACGCCATGCCGCGAGGGCAGGCACCAGGCACCGTGTACGTCCTCGAGCCCGATCTCGGTGACGGCGGCGCGGCGACGCCGCCGGATCATGCCGAGGGCTCGTTCCAGGGCCATGCGATGACCCCCGACTCGGTGTTCGCCCTGGTGCGGACACTCGGCGGCAGCCCGCGCAACGTGATCGTGGTGGGGTGCGAACCGCTGACGTTCGGGCCGGAGAACGAGGGCCGGATGGGCCTGAGCGAGCCGGTCGCGAATGCCGTGCCCGAAGCGGTCGCGGCGGTCGAGCAGCTGCTCGCGCGGCTTGTCCCGACGAGGAGCGGCACCTGATGCACGAGCTCGGTCTCGCCGAGGGCATCCTGACGATCGCGACCGACATGGCCGGTAATCGTCCGGTCACGCGCATCGTCGTGCGCATCGGTGAGGAGCAGCGCATCGTGCCCGACAGCCTCGAGTTCGGGTTCCAACTGCTCGCGGAGGGCACCGTGTGCGAAGGTGCGAGGCTGCGCTGCGTCGTGGTCGACGGCGCCACTGTGCTCGTCGACGAGGTCGAGCTTGGCGGCGACCCACCGACAGTGTTGCGGCGTCCCGGATCCGAGGTGATCGAGCCACCGCACGAGCACTCACATCGCGACGATGACGGCGTCATTCCGGCGCCGTCGATGACAATCACCACGCACGGAGGAACCTAGATGTCTCTCATGCTCGGCAATCGGAACAGCGGATTGCGCACGCTGGTCCAGTGGCTCGTGGTCGGAGCCGTCATCGGCGCGGTGCTGAATTCCAAGGATATTCAGCGATACCTCAAGATCCGCGGTATGTAGGAGGAGCAGGGAGCGCGTCGTGCTGAAGTTCCGCGTCAACACCGGTCAGTCGACGGTGAAGGTCGGCCTCCGGGTCAACCTGCACCCATCGCACATCGACGCCAACGCGCTGAGCGGCGTGATCGAGTGCGAGATCGACGCTCAGGGCAAGCCGCGCCTTGATCAACCCTACCGCGCGGAGCTGACCTTGCCGGTCGAGGCGATCAAGTCGGGCAACGGCCTGCAGGATCGCGAGATGCGCCGGCGCTTCGACGTCAGCCACCACCCGACCATCACGGCGCGCGTGACCAAGGGCGAGGCGCTGGACGGGGACGGCCGGTATCGGGCGGTAGCGCAGCTCACGATGCACGGCCAGACACGCGAGATCAGCGGTGACGTTCAGTTGAGCGTGAGCGGCGCGACGATGACGATCGATGGACAGCAGGTGATCAACGTCAAGGATTTCGGCATCGACCCGCCGCGTCTGATCATCCTGAAGGTGGAACCGGACGTGGACCTGCAGGTTCACATCGTTGCAGAGCTGCAGTCATAGTGAAAACAGCACCTGGAGTGGAAAGGAATGCTTGAGAAGCTCGTGATCTTCGGAATCGGATATGTGCTCGGCACACGGGCCGGGAAGGAGCGTTTCGACGAGCTCGTCGCCGTGGCGAAGAAGTTCGCGGAGCGGGACGAGGTGAAGATGGCCGTCAGCCTCGCGGCCGGATTCCTCGAGGAACGGTTCAGCGCCACGGCGGAGCAGCTGCGCGCGGCGTGATCCGATGAGCGTTGCGACGCCTCCCGCGACGAACCGGCCCGCGGACACGGCTGCGCCGGCGCGCAGCTCGGTGGTCCGGCGTCGCTTCGCCGTGTCCGGCGTCGTCCAGGGAGTCGGGTTCCGGCCTTTCGTGTGGAGCCTCGCCCGGCGCATGGACCTGAACGGCTGGGTGTGCAACACGTCGGGTGCGGTGGTCGTCGAAGCGGAGGGCACGCGCAGCGCGCTCACCCGTTTCGCCCTCGCGTTGCGGGAGGAGGCGCCGCGGCTCGCGCGTATCGACTCGGTCGATGCCCATGACATCGACACGTGTGGGGATGCGGGCTTTCGCATCATCGAGAGCCAGGTGGTCGACGGCGCCTATCAACCGATCGCTCCGGATGCGGCCACGTGCGCTGACTGCCTCGCCGACATCATCAACCCCGCGGATCGCCGCTATCGATATCCCTTCACCAACTGCACGAACTGCGGCCCACGCTTCACGATCATCGAGGACGTTCCGTACGACCGGCTGCACACCACGATGCGCAGCTTCACCATGTGCGCGGCATGCCGGCGGGAGTATGAGGACCCTGGGGATCGTCGCTTTCATGCGCAGCCGGTCGCGTGTCCCGAGTGCGGTCCGCAACTCTCGTTCACCGACTCGCTCGGCACCGAGCTGCCTGGTGATCCCATCGAGCAGACGGTCGCCGCGATCGCACGCGGGTCGATCGTCGCGTTGAAGGGACTCGGCGGCTTTCAGCTCTGCTGCGACGCCGGGAGCGCCGTGGCGGTGGAACGGCTGCGCGCACGCAAGCAGCGCCCCGCCAAGCCGTTCGCGGTCATGTTCGCCGACCTGGAGTCAGCGCGGCGGAGCTGCGTTATCACAGACGCCGAGGCGGAGCTGCTCGAGGGATCCACCCGTCCCATCGTGCTTGTCCGGCGCAATCGCGACGGGAGTGCGGACATCGCCGAAGCTGTGGCGCCGGGGCTGCATGAGCTCGGCGTGATGCTCCCGTACACCCCGATGCACCATCTGCTCCTCCGCGCCTCGGACCGGCCGCTGGTGATGACCAGCGGCAACGTCAGCGAGGAACCGATCGCTCGGGAGAACCACGAAGCGGTGCGGCGTCTCGGCCATATCGCCGACGCGCTGCTCCTGCACGACCGGGACATCCATGCGCGATACGACGACTCGGTGGTGCGCGTGGTCGACGGTTCAACACGGGTGGTCCGCCGCGCACGCGGTCTCTGCCCGCTCCCGGTGGCGGTTTCCTCCGGCGGTGAGCAGGTGCTCGCGCTGGGTGCTCACCTGAAGAACACGTTCACCGTCCTCAAGGACGGCCGCGCGTTCACGGGGCCGCACATCGGGGACCTGGACAGCCCGCCGTCGCTGGAGCACCACGATGAGGCGCTCCGCACCTACCTCCACCTCTTCCGCTCCCACCCGACGACGGTCGCGGCCGACCTGCATCCCGACTACGCGTCGACCCGTCTGGCGGAGCGGTGGTGGGCCGGTGGAGCGCGCGAGGTGCGCGTGCAGCACCACCACGCGCATATCGCGAGCGTGCTCGCGGAGCACGGCCTCCGTGGCTCGGTCATCGGTGTCGCCTTCGACGGCGTCGGCCTGGGGCCGGATCTGACGATCTGGGGTGGCGAGTTCCTGGTCTGCGACGAACGGTCGTACCACCGCGCGGGGCACATCGCGGCGGTGCGTCAGCCGGGGGGCGACGCGTGCGCCAGGGAGGGGTGGCGCATGGCGGCCGCCTACCTCGCCGCGGCAGGAGAGCTGAGCGAGGCTCCGCCGCGATGGGTCAGCGAGTTGAGGGACGCCCCGACCGATCGCCAGTGGCGGCTCGTCTCGCGCCTTGCGCTCGGGGCGACCGCGGCTCCGATCAGCACGAGCGCGGGCCGCCTGTTCGATGCCGTCGCGAGCCTGCTCGGCGTGGCCCAGGTGTCGAGCTTCGAAGCTGAGGCGGCGATGCGCCTGGAGGCGCTCGCCGCGACCGTGGATCACGGCGTGGCTGCGGAGGCGATGGAGATCCTCGCGCGCGACGACGGGCTGGTGCTCGACACCGTCCAGCTCGTGGCGACGCTCGTGCGCGAACGCCGTCGCGGCCGCCCCGCCGACGAGCTCGCGGCCGTCTTCCACGAGAGCCTCGCGCGGGGGATCAGCCGCGTCTGCGTCCAGCTCAGGTCCGAGCTCGGCCTCGAACGCGTTGCGCTGAGCGGCGGGGTCTTTCAGAACGCGCTGCTCCTGACGCGCGTGGAGCAGCTGCTCCGAGAGAACGACCTCATGGTGTTCGCGAACCGCGAGGTCCCGTCCAACGACGGTGGCCTCAGCCTCGGGCAGGCGCTCGTCGCGGCGTCGCGGACCGGTGAGGGTGCCTGACATGATTGGTGTGGTGGAGCCCGCTCGCGGCGCCCAACTCGATGACGACCGCACGTACATCACCGAGCGCGTCGCCGCGTCCAATCACATCGGAGAGGCCTTCTTCGCGCAGTACGCCGGGACGATCGCGGCATGCGCGGCAGCGATGGCCGATCGGTTCTTCGACGGCGCGACGCTGTTCATCTTCGGCTCCGGCCCCCACGCGACCGACGCCCAGCACAACGCGGTCGAGTTCGTGCACCCGGTCCTTCCGGGGTGCCGTGCGTTGCCGGCGCTGTCGCTCGTCAACGACATCGCGACCGTCTCCGGAATGTGGGAGAGCGATGCCGCGGCCGACGTGTACGCGCGCCAGCTCCGCGTCCTCGGACGCCCGGGCGACATCGCGCTCGGATTTGCGCATGCGCCGCTCCACGCCTCGATCGCCCGTGGCCTGGAGGCCGGCTCGTCGGTTGGCATGCTCACGATTGCGCTCACATCGGGCGACATCGACGCTCACGCGGCGCTCGCGGAATTCGCCCTGCACGTCCCCGGCGACGACCGGAGCGCTGCACACGAGCTCCATCTCGCCACGTACCACATGCTCTGGGAGCTCGTGCACATCGTGCTCAACCATCGCGGCATCGGAGCCGGAGCATGACGATCGAGTGTCACGACGAGGTCTGCATCACGTGCTCGGACCAGCTCCTCGAGGTGACCGTGCTTGCCGTGGACGCGGCTGCCGGCCTGGCGCAGGGCATCGTCGACGGCGCCCCGGTCGAGGTCGGCATCGAGCTGATCGATGACGTCGAGGCCGGGGATGTGCTGCTCTGCCACGGCGGAGTTGCGTTGCAACGGGGCACCCTCGCCGAGGTGCGCGCGTGACCGAATCCGGTCGCGACCCCTTCTCGCAGCTGCTCTATCCGATGCTGAGCGCGCAGCCCGCGGTCGGCGATGCCGTGATCCTCGAGCTGGCGCGGGCGCCGATCGAGAAGTCGGCCGAGAGCAATCGGTTGCGCTCCGAGTTGCTCGAGGAATTCGGCGACCGCATCGTCACCGCCGCGCACGAGATGAGGGACTCGTTCCGCAAGGGGGGCAGACTCCTGGCGCTGGGCAACGGCGGGAGCGCGACGTCCGCCGCGGACATGGTGACCGAGTTGCTCTCGCCACCGCACGGCCTGCGGCCGCTGCCCGCGCTGTGCCTCACCAATGACGTTGCCGTGGTGACGGGTATCGGCAACGACGTCGGCTTCAACGACGTGTTCGTGCGTCAGATCATCGCGCTCTCGCGCGCGCACGACGTCGTGCTCGCGGTGTCGACGAGCGGCAACTCCGAGAATCTCGTGCGCGGCTTCGCCGAGGCGCGCCGCCGCGGGCTGCGCACGATCGCGATCTGCGGGTACGACGGCGGCCGCATCGCCAGGGAGATGACCGCCGACCACTGCTTCATCGTTCGATCGAGCAGCATCCATCGCATCCAGGAAGTGCAGATGACGCTCTATCACCTTCTCACGGAGTTGGTGCATCGAGCGCTTGAAGGAGAGCCAGCATGTGCCTAGCGATTCCGGCCCGTCTCGTCGAGTACGTCGACGACGAGCGCATGTACGGCAAAGTCGAGCTCGGTGGCGTCATGCGCCGGATCAACACGTCGCTGCTCGTGGGGGAGGATGCGACCGAGCCCGGCGAGTACGTGCTCGTCCACGTCGGGTTCGCGTTGAGCCGTGTCAGCGAGACCGAGGCGGCCGAGACGCTGCGCATCCTCGAGGAGATGGGACCCGCCTACACGGATGAGGTGCAGCAGATTCGCGAGTGGCAGGCGATGGAGGAGGAGCTCGTCGGAGTCAACTACCGCCAGAGCAACGGGGGGTCGCCCACATGAAGTTCGCCGACGAGTTTCGCGACGCCGACCTCGCAAGCGCGCTCGCGACGCGCATCGCCGCCGAGGCGGGCGACAAGCACTGGAAGATCATGGAGGTGTGCGGCGGGCACACGCACACCATCTTCAAATACGGCATCGAGGATCTCCTGCCCAGCAACGTCGAGCTGGTGCATGGACCCGGCTGCCCGGTGTGCGTCATCCCGATGGGCAGGCTCGACGACGGCATCGCCGTGGCGAAACAGCCCGGGGTGATCTTCACGTGCTTCGGCGACCTGATGCGCGTTCCCGGCAGTGACGGGAGCCTGCTCGACGCCAAGGCGGCCGGCGCCGATGTGCGGATGGTGTACTCACCGCTCGACGCGCTGAAGATCGCGCACGAGAACCCCGACCGCAAGGTGGTGTTCTATGCGATCGGCTTCGAGACCACCGCACCGTCCACGGCGTTGACGCTGATGCGGGCGAAGGCCGAGGGGCTGCGCAACCTCTTCATCTTCTGCAACCACGTGACGATCATCCCGCCGATGAAGGCGATCCTCGATTCGCCCGACCTACAGCTCGACGGGTTCCTCGGCCCGGGACACGTGTCGACGGTGGTGGGCATCCGGCCGTTCGAGTTCGTCACCCGGACATACGGCAAGCCGGTGGTCGTCGTCGGCTTCGAGCCGCTCGACATCCTGCAGGGCGTGCACATGATCATCCGGCAGGTGCTCGACGGACGGTGCGAGGTCGAGAACCAGTACAAGCGTGTCGTGCACGACGACGGCAATCCCAAGGCGCTCGAGGTGCTGGCACGAGTCTTCAAGCTCCGTTCGCATTTCGAGTGGCGCGGCCTCGGGTTCATCAGCCAGAGCGCGCTGGAGCTGCAGGACGAGTTCGCCGACTTCGACGCCGAGAAGGTGTTCTCCGTGCCCGGGGTGCGCGTCGCCGACCCCAAGGCATGCCAGTGTGGCGAGGTGCTCAAGGGGGTGCTCAAGCCCTGGGAATGCAAGGTGTTCGGCACCGCTTGCACGCCGGAGACGCCGATCGGCACGTGCATGGTGTCGTCCGAGGGCGCCTGCGCCGCGTACTACAACTTCGGCAGATACTCGCGAGCTCGCGATCGCGAGCGGGTGCTCGCCGCAGGAGAGCGATCCAACGGCAACGGCAACGGCCACGGCAACGGCACCGGCGCCGCCGCCGGGCTGCATCCTCTCGAGGTCCGCTCGAGATGAGAGAGACCGCCGTCGAACCGGGCAGCGGCGCCGCGATCAGGGCGGCGTCCGCGCGCATCTCCGACCCGGAGCAGCGAGTCCTCGAGCGCATCGCGGAGATTCGCAAGCGCCGGCCGTCGCTTCGCGAGGATGCGATCACGATGAGTCACGGCGCAGGGGGCAAGGCCAGCCACACGCTCGTGACCGCGCTCTTCGGCGAGATCCTCAGCAACCCCGTCCTCGATCAACTCGGCGATCAGGCGGTCATGGCGATCCCGGGTGTCGAGCACCTCGGTCTCGCGGTCACGACCGACTCGTTCGTCGTGAGCCCGCTCTTCTTCCCGGGGGGCGACATCGGCGAGCTTGCCGTCAACGGCACCATCAACGACCTGGCGGTCGGTGGCGCGACGCCGCTCGGTCTCTCTGCCGCGTTCATCCTCGAGGAAGGCCTCGATGTCGCGCTCCTGCGCAGGGTTGTCGAGTTCGATGCGGCGTGCCGCAGACCGCGCGGGCGTGAGTGTCGTCACCGGCGACACCAAGGTCGTGCCCCGCGGCAAGGCGGATCAGCTCTTCATCACGACGACGGGCGTCGGACTGGTCGCGCTGCCGCAGCGCGTTGCGATTCAGCGGATCACCCCAGGCGACATCGTGATCCTCAGTGGCGCGATGGGCGATCACGGCAGCACCGTGATGCTTGCGCGCGGTGACGTCGACCTCGAGGCGGAGATGTTGCGCAGCGACACGATGCCGCTGAACGGGCTGACCGCGGCGCTCCTCGGCGCCGGCATCGACATGCATTTCATGCGCGACGCCACGCGCGGCGGCGTGGCGACGGTGCTCAACGAGATTGCCCAGGCACGCGGCGTTGCGGTGGCTATCGACGAGTTGTCGCTGCCCATTCACGACGAGGTGCGCGGGGTCGCGGAGATCCTCGGCATCGACCCGCTCTACATCGCGAACGAGGGAAAGCTGGTCGCCATCGTCGCGAAGGAGGACGCGGCCCGCGCGCTCGACCTGATGCGGTCTCGCGACGAGGGCCGCGAGGCCGCCGTCATCGGTGAGGTGCTCGCCGATCCCGAGGGGATGGTGTTCATCCGCACCGGATTCGGCGGCACGCGTGTGGTCGACATGCTGATCGGAGATCCGCTGCCCCGGATCTGCTGAGCCTTGGTAGGCTGGCGTGCAGACAAGACTGGCCACAACACGGCGAAATACCCTCATGGACCCGATACTCGGCGCGGGTCAGGATGACCCGGTCCCGTCGCATGCGGACGAAGTGCGGATTCAGACGGTCATGTGCGGGCGCTGCGGCTGGCCGAACGCGTGCCGCGTGCAGACCGGGATCCGCGCGCTGCGGTTCATGTGCCAGTGGTGCGAGCAGATGACGACCGGCATCGTTGACGCCTCACTGAAGCGCCACATCATCTTCTAAGCCACCCCCGCGGGCTGACGCCCATGGTGTCTATAAGCTTATATTATAGCATCACTATCAAAGCGTCGACCCACAACGTCCCCGGGCCGAGGAAACCCGCCCCGCGGTGAGGACGAGCAAGCGCCGGCGGGATCGCGGCTGGCTGACGGTGTTCCGGGTGCTCGGCCCCGGGTTGATCACCGGGGCGAGTGACGACGACCCGAGCGGCATCGGCACGTACAGCCAGGCAGGGAGTCAGTTCGGCTTCGGCGTGCTCTGGACGGCAGTCTTCACGTTCCCGCTCATGCTCGCCGTCCAGGAGGCCTGCGCCCGGATTGCCCTGCACACCGGGGTCGGCCTGGGCACGTCGCTCCGCCGCAAGTTTCCGACCTGGCTCGTCGGCTCGTGCATCCTCGCGCTGTTTCTCGCAAACACGGTCAACGTCGGCGCGGACCTCGGCGCTATCGCGGCAGCGGGGTCGCTCCTGACACGCGGCCACGTCAGCGCGGTCTGGCTGATCCCGCCGATTGCCGTCGTCATCCTCGTGCTTCAGTACGAGCTGTCCTACAAGGTGATCTCCCGGCTCTTCAAGTTCCTCACGATCGCGCTCTTCGCGTACGTGGCCACCGTCATCGTGTCGCACCCACCGCTGCTCAAGACCATCGAGTCCACGGTGATCCCGCACATCGAGCTCACGTCCGGGTTCATCGGCATCGTCGTCGCCATCCTCGGCACCACGATCTCCCCGTATCTGTTCTTCTGGCAGGCCAGCTCCGAGGTCGACGCGATGCGCGCGCAAGGGCTCGTCACGGAGGTGTCCCGCCGCGGCGTGAGCCGCGGGGAGCTCAAGGACGCGCGTCTCGACGTGATCGTCGGGATGGCGTTCTCGCAGCTGGTGATGTACTCGATCATCCTCACCGGCGCCGCGGTGCTCAATGCTGCGGGCAAGACCAACATCGCCACGGCAGCTCAGGCCGCGGAGGCGCTGCAGCCGGTCGCCGGACAGTTCGCCTTCATCCTGTTCTCGGTCGGCATCATCGGAACGGGGCTGCTCGCGGTCCCCATCCTCAGCGGGTCAGCGGCGTACGCCGTGAAGGAGTTCTTCGGGATCCGCGGCTCGCTCGCCGACACGGCGCGCTCGCGTCCGGCGTTCTACGCGGTCCTGACCCTGGCGCTTGCCGGCGGGCTCGTGATCAGCCTGCTCGGCATCAACCCGATCAAGGCGCTCGTCATCACCGCGATCATCAACGGGATCGTCGCCCCGCCGATGCTGGCGTTGATCGCCCTACTCGGTCGTGATCGACGGGTCATGGGCACGCGACGGAGTGGAACCCTGAGCACGACGCTGCTCTGGATCACGACCGGCGTCATGACCGCCGCCGCCCTGGCGCTGCTCGTCACCGCCCTCCTGCCGGGGTAGGCTCGGGGAGTAGCTGGTATCAGGAATAGCAGATTTCTTGACAACGGCGGTACCAGATTGTAGCCTCGACGGCAGACGAATCACGAAGCAAGCCTTTTCCCCTCCCCAAGCCCATCCCGGCCGGGTCCAACGCCCGGCCGGGACGGGACACAGACATCACAACCAGGAGGCATTCAGATGGGTATCGGTGTCGGCATCATCCTCGCCGCGGTTGGCGCGATCCTCGCGTTCGCGGTGCACGTCAGCACCGGCAATGCGGTGAACATCCATTTGGTTGGATGGATCCTCATGGCCGCAGGTGGCTTTGCGATCCTCGTCTCACTGATCTTCTGGTCCTCGTGGGGCCCCGGCGGCCTCGGCCGTCGCGACCAGGTGAACCCTCCGGCAGGTCCCGGACCCGGCGTCTCGAACTACTGAGACAGGCAGCATCCCGTTGCATCAAGGAGACCAGGTCATGCCCGAAACCAAGCATGACCCCTGGCCCCGGCCGGTCAGGAAGGAATTGGCTGCACGGGCATGGACACGGTGAACGTGGTCCCCGCCGACGGTCCGACGCCACCACAATGTCTCCCCCGTGCAGCCGCGCTCTCTGCCTCGCGAGGTGGAGGCCCAGGCCAGTCCCGCCGCGTCGGGCCGGCAGCCGGATGCGTCATCGCTGTGCGATCAGGCCGACGGCAGCGGCCTCGGACTCGTCACGCGTTCGACGGTTTCGGACAGGTGTGCGAGGAACATCGCGTATGGCCGGGGGCGTGCAACGTCCTCGGGGTATACACTCACTATCATGTTTCAGGATCGTGTGACGGCGCGGCCGAGCCCGTGCCGGACACGGGCTTCATGACCCGAACAGCGGTGATGAGCCCGACGACCGGCCATCTGCTGAACCTCGACAAACCCCTCTACACGATCAGCGTCGCGGCCGAGATCCTCGGAACCCACGCGCGCACGCTGATGATGTACGAGCACCTCGGCCTGGTGATTCCCGGCAGGACGGCCAGCAATCGCCGGCTGTACTCCCAACGCGACATCCTCACCCTGAGCGCGATCCAGCGCCTCACGCGCGGGCACGGGCTGAACCTCACCGGCGCCCGGTACGTGATCCTCTGCCTCCAGGCGCTCGACGCCAATCGCGTCCCGCGCCCGCCCGAATTGGGCGACGTCGACATCGAGCACGTCAGGATCTGATCTGACCTGATCGCCGGGGTGGAGCACCCCGGCCGTGTCCGCAGCTCCGATGCGCACCATGCCGCATCGAGGGTTGTGATCAAACTGATAGTTCTGCTATCATCTTTTTCAACACTCAAGGTATCCACTCTGGATGCCACACGGAGATCAACTGATGGGCGTACTCCTGCTGTTCCTTCTGCTGACGCTGCTGCTGTTCGGCGCCGGCGTCGCCCTCCACATCCTGTGGTGGATCGCGATCATCGCGCTCGTCGTCTGGCTCGTCGGATTCATGTTCCGGCAGCGGGGCGGACGCTGGTACTACTGGTAGCTCGATTCCCACGCCAAAGGGCGCGCGGCTGCTGGTGGCCGCGCGCCCGCCACGTCTTCCGTTTCAGGACCGCGTTGAGCGCACAGCCTGACGTCGAAGCGCTCGGCAGCCTATGCTCGTAAGCGACATGCAGAAACCCGAGCCGCAGGCCCCGCTCGAGAACGAGCGGCAACAGGAACAGCAGCAGGCGGATGATCGCCGCGCCAAGGACAAGACGGACAAGGTCGAGCGCGACCGCGCCGACGAGATCGGGCGCCAGTCCCGCGAGGGGACCTAGCCGGCCGCTGAATCGGGCAACGCCTCGGCGTCCGGGAGCAGGAGCGCCAGGGCTGTGGCATCCGCGAACAGCGCCTGTGCCGCGACGATGTTCGCCTCGGCCCCCGAGTGGGTGCTGATCACCAACCCGTCAAGACCGTCGGCGACCCGTCCCGTCACGCGGTCGTACACCGGGAGGCCGGCGGGATTCCGCCCGTCGAACCATCCGCGGGCCTCTGCCGCGAGCTGCGAATAGCCGGCTCGACCCGTGACCTCCGCCAGTCGCGAGAGGTTGAAGACAGCCGACGAGACGTCGTAGGGCTGAGTCCGGGGAAGATCAAAAGAGTTTGCGATCACCGTCGGGAAGATGCGATCGGCGCTTGCGCAGGCGGTCTCGATCAGGTTCGATCGTCCGAGCCGGGCCCCGATCTCGGCGAGCACCCCCTCCTGGATGTGGCCCCAGAGATGCGGCTGGCCCCGTTCGGCGGTGGCGTTCATCAGCGTCCCGTCGATGTGGCACGAGGTGATCTCGTCGCCCCACGCGGTGAGCAGGTCGTCCCAGCGATCATCCCTGGACCCTGTGTCGAGCAGCGTCAGCGCGGTGAGCGCCTGAATCGCACGGACGTCCGGCGCCACATCGGTCGCATCGACGATGTGGGGGAGGCCGATCGACAGCGCTGTGTGGATGCGGTGGTCGGAGAGGCTCCGGGACGCTCTCGCAACCGCAAGCAGTGCCCGTGACTGCCAGAAGCCGCCGCCGGCGACCGATGTGCGACCGGTCCGATTGGGGGTTCCATCCCAGTCGATGATGAAGTTCACCCACCGGCCGTCGGCATCCTGCATGGAGAGGATGAAGTCGAGCAGGCCCTCGCACCAGCGGAGCGCCCACGGAAGGCCGGTCGCGTCCCAGAGGTCGCAGTACAGCTCGAGCGCTCGGGCCGCATCGTCGACGCAGGCGACACCCTCTGTGCCGGCCTCCCTGGCGACGACCGTGGCGTCACCGGCGTCCGCATAGACAGCGACCGCCAGCGAGCGCGGGCCGGCAGAGGGAACGTTGCGGGTCAGCCGGGCAATCTGCCTCAGCACGGTTGCATCTGGTCGATGATGTCCTGAACTCGGAGGTCCGCCGCAGCGAGGCAACGATCGGCGGCGCCGTAGTACACCCGGATGTCCCGGTTCTCCGCATCCAGGGCGATATGGCCGCACGAGAAGACGATGTCGGGGAGGAGTCCCTCGTGCTCGTAGGGGGCGATCGGGGCAAGGATCGGTGCCGGGGACCGGGCGATGACCTTGCTCGGATCGTCCGCGTCGAGCAGCAGACCGCCGAGCGCGTACCGCGTGTTGTGGTCCACACCGTGATAGATCTCGAGCCATCCCTCGGGGACGCGGAACGGCGTGGTGCCGGCGCCCGTTCGGAGGTCGTCCCAGAATCCCGGACGCGGCAGCGCGAGTGGACGGTGATCGCCCCAGGTGACGAGATCATCGGAAAAGGCGATCCACATGCCGAGCACGCGGCCGAAGGACTGCGGCATCGGCCGTGTGAAGCAGGCATAACGACCGCCGACGCGCCCCGGAAAGAGGACGACGTCCTTGTGGTCCGGCAGGAACATCACGCCGTGACGTTCGAACGAGCGAAAGTCAGCGGTGGTCAGCCTGCTCGACGTGATCCCCAGCCGGCCCACCGAGACGTATGTGATATGCCAGACGCGGTCGATCAGGGTGGCGCGCGGGTCCTCGCATCCGTATTCCTCGAACCGATTCTCCGGGACCACGGCGGGCGTGGGATCGACGGTGAAGTGCACACCGTCGCGGCTTCGCGCGACGCGCAGGTGCGACATCTGCGTCAGGAAGTCGCCGGAGTCGTCGGGAGTGCTGGTGGCGCCGCCACCGCGATTGCGGTAGCGGATGGTGCGTGGGTCGGTGAGATCGAGCCCCGGGAGGTCGCGCGGGAGGAACACCTCGACGACCGAGGGTGGCGTGCGCTGCGTATCGAGAAACGCAAGCCCCACAACATCTTTGGCCGCATACCCCGGTCCGAGTGGTTTCAGCAGCGGCTCCGGGCCCGAGAGGTCGAGGCTGAGTGCGTCATCAGCCGGTGTGGCGCCGAGTTCGCGGGCTCTCGCCGACACGCAGCAGGAGCACGACCTCATCGCCGACTTGCGCGGCCGCTGCGTTGAACACCGAGGCGACCTCAAGGCCGGGCAGTGACGGAGGGACGTCCAGCGCCGTGAGCAGCGGATTCTCCTTCAGGCGCCGGCCGAGGTCGCGATCGCGAACGCTTCGACGCGGCGCGGGCGGGCTCGTCGCTCGCGATTCGATGACCGATGCGATGGTGTCGAGCAGCGCGCGCGCCGATCGCGGCCACGTGGCGTCGCGTGCGTACGCGAACGCGGCCTGCTCCATCGATGCCTTGGCGGTCGGGTCGTCCAGGATCCCCGAGACCGCACGCGCGAGCTCATCGGCCTTGCGAAAGTCGACGAGGACGCCGCGGCCGTCATCGAGCGCCTCGGCGGCATGCACATACCGCGTCGACACGACTGCCTTGCCCGCGCCGAGCGCGTACGAGAGCGTGCCACTGGTGATCTGGTTGGGGTCGAGGTACGGCGTGACGTACACGTCGGTTGCAAGCAGCAACTCGATGATGTCCGCCTGGCTCATGTATTCGTCGATGAACGCGACGTGGTCGTCCATCCCGAGCGCGTGGATCTGCGCGATGAGGGTGTTGCGATAGTCCTCGCCCTGGACGCGCAGGAGGTCGGGGTGTGTCTGTCCGGCGATGAGGTACAGCGCGTCAGGATGTCCTGTCACGACCCCGGGCATCGCGGCGATCATGTACTCGAGTCCCTTGCGCGGATCGACAAGGCCGAAGGTGGAGATGATCGTCCGTCCTTCGACACCAAGCTTCGCCTTGAAGCGACGACGTCCTCGGGGTGCGATCACCGGCATGCCGTGCGGGATCACCCGTGGTGGGCGAGTGAGCCCGTAGTCGTTTGCGAGGATCGCGACGGCGCTGACCGCCATGACGATCACCGCGTCGCTCAACTCGTCGATGCCGCGCACGGTCTCGCGAATCGTCGGGGACGGTGTCGGCAGCACGGTGTGCATCGTCGTGACGACCGGCTTCTGCAACTCCTCGAGGAAGCCTCGCAGGTGATCCTCGTACGCGCTGTCGGTCCACCGTCCTGCCACCAGTACCGGCTCGCGCCACGCGCCGTACAACCCGAACTCATGCTCGATGTTCACGGCGTCGATGTTCGACGCATTGATTGCGCGAGCGGCGGCTCGATAGCTCTCGGGATCGCCCTGACGGATGCGCCAGCGAACTTCAGACCGATATGGCCGCAGGACCGACGGCTCTTCGATGGCGGCGATGTGACACGTGACTGTGGCATCGGTTGCACGCACAGCCGCAACGAGATCTGAGGTGAAAGTCGCGATGCCGCATCGACGCGGTACAGCGGATGACACAAACGCGATTCGAATACCCAAGAGGTTCGTTCCAGCATACTCCCGGCCTCCGGCAGCCGTCGGTCACGATCCGGTTCAGACGTACCTGATGCGCGGGTCCACGGCCGCATAGAGCACATCCGCGATCAGCGAGCCCAGCACGGCCAGGACACCGGCGATGAGGATGGTCCCGAGCATCGTGTAGAAATCGCGGAAGAGGGCCGCGTTCCAGAGCGTGACGCCGAGCCCGGGGTAGCTGAACAGATACTCGACGACGAGTTGCACGCCGAAGATCTGTGGCAGGCGCGTCCCGAGCAGCGTGATGATCGGCAGTGCCGCGTTGGGCATCGCGTGTCGGAGGCTCACTCGAGCACGGGTTGCGCCCTTTGCGCGGGCGGTCGCGATGTAGTCCTTGGTCAACTCCTCCATCGTCGACGCGCGCAGATAGCGGCTGAAGAGCGCGATCGTGCCGATGGACAGCGTCAGCACGGGAAGAATCAGCGCCGGGGGATCGGCCAGCACGTCGCCGTTGTTCCAGTCCGGGGCATTGAGGTTGAGGAGGTGCAGGTCGGATGACAGCCCGACGATGAGCAGCGTGCCGAGCAGGAACGGCGGGGTGGAGTAGAGCGCGACCGCGATGATGTTGGCGATGTGCGCGCCACGCCGGCGCCTGCGCGTCGCCTCGTACATCGCGATCGGCACGGACGCCACCAGGACGAGTGCGGTGGAGATGCCCGTGAGGATCAGCGAGTTGATCATCGGACCCTGGATCAGGGAGTCGAGATTCAGGTCGAGTGCGACGCCCTGGATGGCGTTGGTCTGGTCGGCGAATCCGGGAGGTGTGAACGCGATCCGTCCGTGCACCACGTTCTCGAGAAAGTCGATGTACTGGACGAAGATCGGCTGGTCGAGACCGTTCTGATGGTCGTACACAGCCCACTGCGCGGGCGTTGCGCGAGGCCCGAGCATGATGTGCCCCTGGTCGCCTGGGAGCAGGTGCTCGAGGATGAAGACGACGGTCACCACACCAAAGACGACGACCACCGCCTGGAGCACGCGGCCGACGAGATATCGGAGCACCGTGCGCTCTCCGGTGTCAGGTGGCGGGCGCGGGAGTTGTCCCAGTGGGAGCGGCGCGCGCTCCCGTTCCCGCCCCACGCGCGAGCAGGAGCGACCCGATCGTCGCCGGGATGAGCGTCAGGCACCCACCGGCGACCAGGGCTGCGGCTTCGGCGGGGGTGAGCAGGCCGGAGGTGAGACCGAGGCTCGCCGCAGCCGCCGGCATGCCGAGCTGCGCCGACGCGGCGAGGCCGGTCGCGATATACCGCTCGTGGCCGGCCACGCGAGCGGCGATCAGGTGGGTGATCACGGCCGCAACGGCGAGCCCGACGGCGAGGAGGATTCGCGACGGCGACGTCAGGAGCGCCCGAAGGTTCAGCTCCGCGCCGAGGAGCACGAAGAACAGAGGGACGAAGAACCCGTTCGCCACTCCTGTGAACTGCAGGGCCAGCCGATCCGACTCACGCAATCGCACGAGGATCATGCCGGCGAGGAATCCGGCGACGAGCGTGCTCGCGCCCGTCTCCTGGGCGATGGTGGAGAGGCCGAGCAGGAGAACGATCGAGATGCGCTCCTGCCAGGCCCATCCACGCTGCAGGGACTCGTCGCGCATCTCGTCGACGACGTGCCTGCCAGGCAGCCGCCCCGCCCCGAGCAGGACGATAACCCCGACGGCGATGATGAGCGCGTCTCCACCGATCGCCTCGAGCGGGTTCCCCGACTTGGCGAGCGTGAGCGGCATGATCACGACCGTCACCGAGTTCGGCGACCGCGACCCAGGCGATGAGAAACGCGACGTTCGGGCCGGCGAGCCCGCGCTCCTCGATGATCGGAAAGGCGATCGCCGCAGAGCTGCCGGTGACGATCACCGCGATGAGCGCCGGGTGATCCACCGCGAGGGCGTGGTCGAGGAGCAGCCCGATGGGAACGGCCGTCACCGCGACGACGGCGAGCGCGAGCACCCCGCGTCCAAAACCCTGGCGGATTGCCGGCGATGCGATGTCGACGTGCGTGCCCGCGGTGAACATGAGCATCGCGAAGCCGATCGCGCTGAGCACGGGGAGTGGCTGGGCGGCCGTGTTGATGACGCCGAAGCCGGTGTGCCCGAGCACCACCCCGGCGGTCAGCTCGCCGATCACGACCGGGATCAGTCCACGCCGGCCGAACGCCAACAGCGGTCCGGCCAGCCCCGCGAGCACGAGAACCGTCAGCTGCGCGAACATCCGCGAGATCATGCCGCGAACCACCGCGCTCGTGCCGATCGTCGCAGCCACCCGGACCTACGAGGCCTGGGTCGGACGGCAGGTGCCGCTCGTCCGCGCGGACATCACCTTCAAGCACGAGCAGATGGCGCTCGCCGCCTTCCCGTTCCTGCGCGCCACCTTCTACCGCTGGGTGCAACAGTGGGAGGTGTGCTGCCCCGATCTGGCGACCACGCCGAAGGTGCTGGCCGTGGGGGACCTGCACACCGAGAACTTCGGGACCTGGCGGGACGACGAAGGGCGCCTCATCTGGGGCATCAACGACTTCGACGAGGCGTTTCCGCTCCCGTACCCGATCGACCTCGTCCGTTTAGCGACTTCGGCGCGACTGGCGATCGACGCCGGCACGCTGCAGATCACCGCGCATGACGCCTGTGCCGCGATCCTCCAGGGATACAGCGACGGCATCAACGGGGAGGGCAAACCGTTCGTCCTCGCCGAGGATCACCCGGTCCTTCGGGGCGAGGCCACGTCTGAGCTGCGCAACCCGGTGACGTTCTGGCAGCGGATGACGGCGCTGCCGACGCTGCGGCGGCCACCGGAACGGGCGGTGTTCCTGCTCCGCAGGGCACTTCGCGACGCCGAGCCTCCACGGTTCGTGACCCGGCGAGCTGGTCTCGGGAGCCTGGGCCATCCCAGGGTCGTTGCGGTGAGCGAGCTCGCGGGGGGTCTCGTCGCCCGGGAGGCCAAGGCGCTGGTGGGGTCCGCGGCCGCCTGGGCCGCCGATCCCGCCTCCGTGCCGAAGGTCCGCTACGAGGCGATCGTCGACGGCGCCGTGCGGTGCGCCGACCCGTTCCTCGATGTTCGTGACAAGTGGGTCGTGCGACGGCTCGCGCCGGACTGCAGCCGGATCGAGTTCACGGTCACCACCAGGGAGAACCAGCCGAAGCTCCTCCACTCGATGGGCTTCGAGACCGCGAACGTCCACCTCGGTTCCGGGAGGCGAAGGGTCGCCGCGGTCAAGGACGACCTCGCGAATCGCAGGCGCGACTGGCTGAAAGAGGCGTCGCAGGCGATGGAGCGCGCGACTCTCGCAGACCACGCGGCCTGGCAGCGCGCGCAGAACGGCTGAAGCTCAGACGCGCAGCAGCGCGACGAGCGACCGGGCCTTCATCGACACCGCATCGCCGGGACTGAGCTGACGGCTCGCCGGCCGGGCGTCGGGCTCGCCGGTGTCCGCGAAGACCGACCACAGCTGGCCCCACCCGCTGGGGATCACCCAGTCCACGGGATCGTCGCCGGCGTGGAGCAGCACCATGAGCGTGCCACCCCGGATGCGCCGGCCGCGAGGGTCGCGATCTGGGATCTCGTCGCCGTTCAGGATCATGCCGAGCGAGCGCTGGCGCTCGTCGAACCACTCGGCATCACTCACCTCGCGTCCCGACGGCAGGAACCATCCGATGTCCTTGCGACCGGATCCGTGCACCGCCTGTCCCGAGAAGAAGTGGCGGCGGCGCAGCACCGGGTCGCTGCGCCTGAGCGCGACGATGCGCTGCACGAACGCCAGCATGCCCTCGTCGAGATGCGCCCAGTCGATCCACGAGGTCTCGTTGTCCTGGCAGTACGCGTTGTTGTTGCCGTGCTGGGTTCGACCGATCTCATCGCCCCCGAGCAGCATCGGGCACCCCTCGGACAGGAGGACGGTGGCGATGAGGTTGTAGCGCTGGCGGCGGCGCAGCTCGAGCACCCCCGCATCGTCGGTGTCGCCCTCGACGCCGCAGTTCCACGAGCGGTTGTCGTCGTTGCCGTCGCGATTGGATTCTCCGTTCGCCTCGTTGTGTTTCGTGTTGTACGAGACGAGATCCGTGAGCGTGAAGCCGTCGTGCGCGGTGACGAAGTTCACGCTCGCGGACGGCTGACGTCCGTCCCCCTGGTACAGGTCGCTCGAGCCGGTGAGCCGATAGGCAAGGTCGCGGATCCCGGTTGCCCCGCGCCAGAAGTCGCGCACCGTGTCGCGAAAGGCCCCGTTCCACTCCGCCCAGCGCACCGGGAAGTTCCCGACCTGATAGCCACCGTCACCGACATCCCATGGCTCGGCGACGAGCTTCACACGCGACAGGACCGGATCCTGGTGGATGATGTCGAAGAATGCCGAGAGCCGATCCACCTCGTAGAACTGCCGTGCCAGCGCGGAAGCAAGGTCGAAGCGGAACCCGTCGACATGCATCTCGATGACCCAGTACCGAAGGCTGTCCATGATCAATTGCAGGGTGTGCGGGTTGCGGACGTTGAGGCTGTTGCCCGTACCGGTGACGTCGAAATAGAAGCGGCGGTCGTCGTCGTTGAGCCGGTAGTACGCTGCGTTGTCGATCCCGCGAAAGCTGAGCGTCGGGCCGAGCTGGTTTCCCTCGCCGGTGTGGTTGTACACGACGTCAAGGATCACCTCGAGGCCGGCGGCGTGGAGCGCTCGCACCATTGCCTTGAACTCGCGCACCTGTTCACCGTTGGTACCGGACGACGAGTACCGTCCCTCCGGGGCGAAGTACCCGATCGAGTCGTAGCCCCAGTAGTTGACGAGGTCACGCTCGACGAGGTGCGACGAGTCATAGAAGTGGTGCACCGGCATGAGCTCGACTGCGGTGACTCCGAGTTCCTGGAGGTGCTCGATCGCGGCGGGATGCGCGAGCCCCGCGTACGTGCCGCGCAACGCCTCGGGAATGTCGGGATGCCGCTTCGTGAATCCCTTGACGTGCAGCTCGTAGATGATCGTGTCGGACCACGCGGTGTTGGGGCGGCGATCGTCGCCCCATGGGAACGAGTGGTCGACGACGACGCAACGCGGCATCGCCGCTGCGGAGTCGAGAGCGCTGATGCGCAGGTCGTCGCTGCCGATGCGGTATCCGAAGAGCGAGCGCGCATGCCGGAACCGGCCCGAGATCGCCCGCGCGTACGGGTCGAGGAGCAGCTTGGCGTGGTTGTGACGCAGGCCCTCGTGCGGTGCGTACCGCCCCGCCACGCGGAAGCCGTAGCGCTGTCCGGGGCCGACGTTGTCGATGTAGCCGTGCCAGACGAGGTCGGTCCGCTCGACGAGCGGATGCGTGGCGGTCTCGGATCCGCGTTCGTCGAAGAGCACGAGGTCGACGGCCTCGGCGTTCTCGGAGAACAGCGCGAAGTTCGTGCCCGACCCCTCCCAGGTGGCGCCGAGCGGAGCGTCGGTGCCGGGCCAGGCGTCGCGATGGCCGGGGCTCTGTCCGGCGGCGGGTGGGTCGGGAACAGTCATCGCTCCACTCGGTTCACTGGTCTGGGATCCCCTGCATGACCGGACACGGGCGCCGGGGCGCGCTGCCGGTCCTGGGAGTCCAGAGAGAGTACGAGGATGCCACGGGCGGACGCCGCGTCATCGCAGAGGACGACCTGCGAGCGGTGGAGGCCTCGATGCTGCCCGAGGAGCCGGATGCCGAGCCGGCGTCCCTCTTCGTCCGCCCGGGCGGGCGGTTGCCGCGGGGAGCGGCGAGCATCGAGCTCGAGGACGGGCGCGAGATGCGTGCCGCGCCGGTCCTCGATCGGGACGCGCCGTTCGGGTACCACCGCCTCGCGATGCGAGACGGACGCCGGCTCCGCCTCATCACCAGTCCCGGGAGATGCGCGCTCCCCGGCGAGCTCCGCGGCTGGGGATGGGCGGTGCAGCTGTACGCGGTGCGCTCGCGTGCGGGCTGGGGCATGGGTGACCTCGGGGATCTGCGGGCGCTCGGGGCCTGGTCGAAGGCAGGCGGCGCCGCGATGCTCCTGCTGAACCCGCTGCACGCGGTGCATCCCGGGCTGCCCCAGGAGCCGAGCCCGTACTTCCCGTCGAGCCGCCTCTATCGAAACCCGCTGTATCTCCGCGTCGAGGACATCCCCGGAGCCGGGGACGACCAGGTGGTCCACGAGGCCGCCCGGGCGGCGGATTCGCTGCGTGCGGCGCCGATCATCGACCGCGACCTGATCCTGCCCCTCAAGATGCGGGCGCTCGAGTCGATCTGGTCGGGGTTCAGCGGCGATCCCGGCTTCGACGCGTTCGTCGCCCGCGAAGGCCGGCTGCTCGAGCGGTACGCGTGCTTCTGCGTCCTTGCCGAGCGGTATCCCGGTCCCTGGACGTCGTGGCCGGAGCAGTACCGGCGGCCCGACAGCCCGGCGGTTCGCGAGCTCGTGACCAGGGCTCGTGAGCGGGTCGACTTTCATCGCTGGCTCCAGTGGTGCCTCGACACCCAGCTCGACCGCGCATGCGAGGAGCTACCGGTGGTCCACGACCTCGCGATCGGCTTCGCCTCGGACGGCGCCGACGCGTGGCTCTGGCAGGACGTCGTCGCAGCCGGATCGCGGATCGGCGCGCCGCCCGATGACTTCAACCCCGCCGGGCAGGATTGGGGCGTTCCGCCCTTCGACCCGCGCCGGCTGCGCGCCGCCGGGTACGCGCCGTTCGTGGCAACGCTCCGCCGGATGATGCGCGCCGGCCGGGGCATCCGGATCGATCACGTGATGGGGATGTTCCGGCTCTGGTGGGTCCCGCTCAGCGCGCACGACCCGTCCGGCGGCGCGTACGTGCGGTACCCGGCGAACGAGCTGCTCGACATCCTCGCGATCGAGAGTGCGCGATCCGGTTGCGGCGTGATCGGAGAGGACCTCGGCACCGTGGAGGACGGAGTCCGGCCCGAGCTGCGACGCCGGCGGGTGCTCTCGTACCGCCTCGCCTGGTTCGAGGCGGAGGCGCCGAAGCGCTATCCGAAAGGCGCGCTCGCCGCGCTGAGCACCCATGACCTGCCGACCGCGGCGGGTGTCTGGACCGGCGCCGACCTGCGCGAGCTGGAGGCAGGCGGCCGCCGCATCAACCGCGAGGCCGAGCTGGGAGTGCGCCGGAAGCTGCAGCGACTGTCGGGAGCCACCGACGCGGACAGCGCCGCGGTCGTCGTCGAGCGCGCCTATGCCGCCCTCGCAGCGGCGCCCAGCCGTCTCCTGGTCGCCACTCTCGACGATGCCACCCTGGCGGAGCGAAGGCCGAACCTTCCGGGCGTCCTCGATCGTCCGAACTGGTCCATCCCGCTTCCCCGCACGCTGGAGCAGCTTCGACGCGATCCGCTGCCGCGCCGCATCGCCTCGGCGTTGCACCGAGACGGCTGATCGCTCCGAGCGGTCAGCCCGCGGTGCCGATCTGTCCGGCGGGGACCGACTCGGCCGCCGTCCGCGCCGCGTCGACCGCGCCGCCGGGATCCGCCCCGAGGACCGCCACGCCGGCCGTCAGCGTCAGGTCGAGCGCCAGCTTTCGCATCTGACCGAGTACCCGAAGCGCGAGAGCATTCGCGGACGCGTGGCCTCCCTCGCGCACCAGGACGATCGCCGCCCCGTCCTCGAGGATGCACACCGGCTCGTCCGCGCGCGAGTACGCCATCACGAGTGACGCGTAACCGCCACGGGCGGCCGCGGGGATGGACGGATCGACCACGAAGACGCAGCACGCGCCGTCCGGACCCACCGCTGCCGCGGACTTCGTGAACTCGTCGAGCGTGACCTGCCAGGGCAGGAGCGACAGCGTCCGCGATTCGGTCATCCGTGGTTCTCCGTGATCGGCCGGCGGTGCATCGCCGGTCAGGCTCCGACGAGGAAGAGATGCTCGAGGCGCGCCAGCGCTTCGAGGCGTTCCGGGAGGGGACTGCCGCCCGCGTCGCGCCATTGCAGCAACGCCTCGACGGCCTCGGTGAGCGCGCGGACGCGGGGCAGCGGCTTGCACAGCGCGCCGACCCCCGCTTCCGCGGGGTGCCCATCGCGAAGAGCACCGGTCACAAAGCTGATCGCGACAAGCTCGAGCCCGGGCTCCTCGAGGATGGCGCGAGCAAGGCGAACCCCGTGCATGTCCGGCAGGATCCCGTCGATGAGGATCACCGGCGCCGCGGTGCGGTGCAGCTCCTTCATCGCCTCCTCGCCGGTGCGGACGCCGAGTGCCGGGTAGCCGTGGCTCTCGAGCGCGAAGGTGAGGAATCCGCGCACGCCGTCGTCGTCCTCGACGATCAGAGCGGTCGGCGGGACACCTTCTGGCACAGCGGCTGGATCATAACCGTCCGCCACCGAACACAAGCCCCAGCGCTGCGCTCTTTCATCGACCCGTCACCGCCCGCGACCTGCGGTGCTCACAGTCATTCATGTTGTGATGACAGCCGCACGTTTCCTGGGTTCCGAGGAGGACCAGGTCGCCGCCCGGGAACTGCAGGACCGGCGCACCGGGCGGTGGGGCGGTGCCGTGAGCGACGCGCGCCGCGGTGACGTAGACGGAGCGGCCGTCGAGCTCGACCCAGGGCAGCATGTTCGGGACGCCGGCGCGGACCATGCGCTCGGCTTCCTCGGCCGACCCTGCCTCCTCGAGCGAGCGGTGCCCGACCGACGTCCGGTAGGAGGAGGTGGCCATGTCGATCGGCAGCCCGTCGGCGTCCGCGAGGAGCCGGTCGACGGCAATCGGCAGGAGGTCCATGCCCGCCTCGACGAGCCGCCGGGTCAGTGTTCCCGCCGTGTCGGTCGGCCTGATCTCGAGCCGCGCCTGCGCGAGGATGGGTCCGGCATCGACCTTCGGAGCCGCGCGATGGAGGCTGATGCCCGTCACCGCAGCGCCGTCGGCGACCGCCCAGTACACCGGCTCGGGCCCGCGGTAGGCGGGGAGCAGGCTTGGGTGGACGTTGAGCCAGCCGTGGCGGGCGAGCCCGAGCGCGCGCGGGCCGACGATCTGGTCGAAGCTCGCCATCACGACCGCGTCGAGACCCAGCTCGTCGATCGCGAAGCGGGAATGCTCGTCGTTGATGCGCCAGGCGCGGATGAGCGGGATGCCGAGGTGGTCGGCGATGCGGCTCAGCGCGTTGTCGCCGAGGATCGCGGGGTGCGCTCCGGGCGACGTGATGATCCCGACGGGCTGCACGTCGAGCTGCAGCAGACGGAGCAGGAACGCCAGGCTGAAGTCCGACGGGAACCCCGCAAAGGCGACGCGCGGGCCCGGACCCGGGGCGGTCGTGTCCGGCGGCGCCGGCAGGTCACGGTCGGGGATGAAGGTGAAGATGTCGCGAGCCCACAGATCGTGCCTGACCGTGTCGAGGTACGCGGAGGAGGTGGACATCTCAGGTGATGCTACCCGTCGAGCCCATCGGCCTCACCAGGCGTTCGCGGACGAGCGCCTCGAGCACCGCGGCAACGTCGCCGCGCTCGCGGGTCGCGGCCACCGGGCCGGCTCTCGTCTGCAGCTCGTCGAGGCTCGCCGGCGGAGGATCGCTGAGCATGGTGCGCAGCACGGCGCCCCGGAGCTCGCGGACGCTGCCGTGATATCGCAGCGACCTGCGCGACGCCACCGGCGGCGCGAGGCTGAGGCGAGTGCGCGACGCGCAGGCGGCCGCGAGCGGGCACTCGTGGCAGCGTGGCTGCGCCCTGCAGTGCAACGCGCCCACGTCGAAGAGCGCATAGGTGAAGGTGCGCGCGCTCATGCCGCGCGGCCGCGATCGCGCAAGCTGATCCTCGATGGAGGAGGGCCTGACGCCGCCCGGCTCCTGGCCGAGCGCCGCGCGGGCGGTGACGCGGGCAATGTTCACATCCTGCGGCGGGACGCTGGCGTCGCCGAACGCGAGGACCCGGAGCGCCCGGGCGATGTATCGCCCGACCCCGGGAAGCTCACGCAGGCCGGCCTCGCTGTCGGGCCACCCGTGCGCCGCGACGTGCTTCGCGGTGTCGTGGAGTGCCCGGGCGCGGCGCGGGTATCCGAGTCCCTGCCATTCGCGGAGCACGGCGTCGAGGGGCGCCGCCGCACACGCCGCAGGCGCCGGCCAGCGTGCGAGGAACGATTCCCAGCGTCCCGAAACCCGCGCGACCTGGGTTTGCTGCAACATGACCTCGCTCACGAGAATCGCCCAGGGCTCGCCGGTCGCGCGCCAGGGCAGGTCGTGCCGCCCGCGCGCCTCGTACCAGCGCGCGAGCCCGCGGGTCCACACTCGGGGGAGTTTGTCAGACTTTCCGCCGCCGGCATCTGGAGGTAGAGCACGACCATGGCTCGACACACGATCACGTTGATCCCCGGGGACGGTGTGGGTCCCGAAGTGAGCACGGCGGCGCGCCGTGTCATCGACGCGACGGGTGTCGACATCGACTGGGAGGTCCACGACGCCGGGCTTGGCGTCATGGAGCAGTACGGCGATCCGCTGCCCGCGCACGTGCTCGAACTCGATCCGCCGCAACAAGGTCGCCATCAAGGGACCGCTGACGACCCCGATCGGCAAGGGCATTCGCTCCGTCAACGTCGCGCTGCGACGCGAGCTCGATCTCTACGCGCTCGTGCGTCCCTGCAAGTCGTATCCCGGTGTGCGCAGCCGCTACGAGGATGTCGACCTCGTGATCATTCGCGAGAACACCGAGGATCTCTACTCGGGCATCGAGTTCGCCGAGGGCGAGGCGGCCACGCTGGAGCTGATCGGCGACATCGAGAAGCTTGGTGGACGCAAGATCCGTGACGATTCAGGCATCAGCATCAAGCCAATCTCGATCTTCGGCACGCAGCGCGTGTTCCGCTTCGCGTTCCGGTGGGCGATCGACAACGGACGTCACAAGGTGACCGCCGTGCACAAGGCGAACATCATGAAACACACCGACGGGCTCTGGTTGCGCGTCGCCGAGGAGGTGAGCCGCGAGTTTCCGCAGGTGGAGTTCGAGGACCGGATCGTCGACAACATGGCGATGCAGCTCGTGCAGAAGCCGGAGCTGTACGACGTGATGGTGATGCCGAATCTCTACGGCGACATCCTCAGTGACCTGTGCGCGGGACTCACCGGCGGGCTCGGGCTCGCACCCGGTGCGAACACCGGCGACACCGTCGCGGTGTTCGAGGCGACGCACGGCAGCGCGCCGAAATACACGGGGCAGAACAAGGCGAACCCGATGGCGATGATGCTGAGCGGCGTGCTCATGCTCCGCCACATCGGCGAGAGCGCAGCCGGCGATCGCCTCGAGCGCGCGATCGCGAGGGTGATCGCAGAGGGTCGCAGCGTGACCTACGACATGAAGCCCGAGCGCGACGATCCCACCGCGGTCGGCACCTCGCAGGTCGCGGACGCGGTCATCGAGGCGCTGAGCGCGTCGGACACCGGCGGCTCGCAGTGACGGTCGGACGATGGATCTGATCGGTGAGCGGGTGCGCCTGCGCGCGCATACCGAGGAGGACGCGGAGTTCTTCGCGGCGACGCTCGCCGACCCGGAGGTGGTCCGGTTCCTCGCCGCCTGGGCGCTGATTCCCTACGGGCCTCGCGAGGCGCTCGAATATGTACGCACGCCGCATCCGGACTCCGTCGGCTGGACGATCGAATGCCGGGCCGACGGGCGCCCCATCGGCTCGACGGGACTGCACCGGATCGACCATCGCAACCGGAACTGCGGATGGGGAATCTGGATCGGCCCTCCGGACCGCTGGAACCAGGGCTTCGGCACCGAGGCCTGTCGCCTTGCGGTGCAGTACGCGTTCGAACACCTCGCCATGGAGAAGGTGAGCCTCGACGTCTATGAGGGGAACGACCGCGCCCACCGCGCCTACGAGAAGGCCGGCTTCACCCGCGAGGGTCTGTTGCGCCGTCACATGTGGTTGAACGGCAGGCTGGCGGACCTCGAGATCATGTCCGTGTTCCGCGACCATCCGCTCTACGCCGCGAAGGCAGAGGCTGGCACCGAGTAGCTCGCAGCTTCATCACGAAGCGGTGAAGTCGGGGCGATTTGGAATTGGAGCCCGATACTGCACCGTGCCTTGAGCACTGCGACCCTTGCCCTGTCGTGGGCTGTGGGGGGTGCCTGCGTTCTCCTCGGCGCGCTCACCATCGAGGGATGGCTGCGTAACCGCGACGGGACGCGCGCATTCCTGGCCCTGTCGATCGTGCTGCTCTGCGCATGCGGTCTCGCGGTCGCCGCGACCGTCCTCACGCACGAGCGCTCGGTGTGGACGAGCGACGTGGCCCTCGCGCTGTTCCTCGGCTCGGGTTGGGCGTTCTTCGCGTTCCGCGCCGCGATGCTGCGGCTTCGCGCCGCGGTCGGAACCGCTGTCGGAGCGATCGTCGCCGCGACGGCCGTCCTCGTCTGTGTGGGCGGCATCTCCCTAGCCGGTCCCGTGACCACCGGGCAGCGCCTCATCGCCGTGCTGCTCGCCGCGGTCTGGCTCGGCTGCGTCGTCGAGCCCACCTATCGCCTCTGGGTGCTCGCACCCGGCGTGCCGCCGGTACAGCGAGCGCGGCTCCGCGCCATCACGCTCGCGTACGGCGGTCTCATCGTCGTCCTCGTGCTCTCGATCGGTGCCAGCGTGCTGCTCGGTCGGAACCGGCCGGAACTCACGATCGCGCTCCCGGTCCTTGCGGTTCTGCCTTTCTTCTACATAGGGTTCGAGCCGCCGCGCTGGCTGCGCGGATACTGGCGTCAGCGCGAGGAGGGACGCTTCCGCGAGGCGTTCAACGACCTGGTGCTGTACTCGCCGGATCGTCAACAGCTCGCCGACCGCGCAGTGGAGTGGGCGGCGCGGCTGGTCGGCGCGGAAGGCGCGGTGATCGCCACCAACGACGGCGAAGTGCTTGCCGTGCACGGGTTGGATCGCGCCGAGGGGTGGAAGCTCGTCGCCGACTCGGTGGGCTTCGGGCGCGTGACCACGAGCAGCGCGCCGCCAGGTGCGATCCGAGTGCTGCTCGACGCTCAGCTCAGCCGGGGCGTCATGGCGGTGACCTCGGGGCCGCTGACGCCACTGTTCGGCGACGACGAGTCGCTCCGCCTCGCGCAGTACGCCACCGCGCTCGCACCGGCACTCGACCGCGTCCTGCTCGTGGAGCGGATGCGACGCAACGCGCAACTCCTCGATCTCGCATACGACGCGGTCACCACATGGAACGTGCGCACGCAGCTCATCACGTTCTGGAACAAGGGCGCCGAGGAGCTCTACGGATGGTCGAGCCACGAGGCGATCGGGCGCGACGCGGGCGAACTGCTCCGGTCCGAGTTGCCCGCAGGAAAGGACGAGATCCTCGCGATGCTGCGCAACCGTGGTCGCTGGGACGGCGAGATCATCCAGACCACCAAGGCGGGCAAGCGGATCAACGTGGCGGCGAGATGGGCGCTGCAGAAGGACAACGTCGGCTGGCCGGACGCGGTGATCGAGATCGCGCGCGATGTGACCGCGGACAACGTCGCCGCGGCAGAGCTGCGCGAGGCGCGCGACGTCGCGGAGGAGGCGTCGCAGGCGAAGAGCGAATACCTGTCGCGCATGAGCCACGAGTTGCGGACGCCGCTGACCGCAATCCTCGGCTACAGCGACCTGCTCGAGATGCGCGAGCCGCGCGACGATCAGACCGAGGCGATCTCAGCCGTGCAGGAGGCGAGCGGTCATCTGCTGAGCCTCGTCAACGACGTCCTTGACATCGCGCGGATCGAAGCGGGCCGCGAGACCTTCTCACTCGAGCCGGTCGCGCTCGAGGCGATCGTCGAGGAGTGCGTCCGCCTCGTGGCGCCGTCGGCGCTCAGCCACCACAACAAGGTGAGCCGGGTCCTCGGTGATTGCGCGAATGCCTATGTGCTGGCGGACCGGCAGCGGTTGGTGCAGGCGCTGCTGAATCTGCTCTCCAACGCGGTCAAGTACTCCGGTGACGGCGCGCACATCTATGTGGAGGCGTCGCGTGAGTCCCGCGTCAACGGTGCGGATCTTCCCAACGCGGCGGGCGGTGCGTTGGGCGAGTGGATCCGGCTCGCGGTGCGTGACACCGGCCCGGGCTTCGGCCCGGAGGAGAAAGCCCGCCTGTTCCAGCCGTTCGAGCGGCTCGGCGCCGAGCGCACGTCAGTGCCCGGGACCGGGCTCGGCCTCGCGCTCACGCGCAAGCTCGTGGAGGGGATGGACGGCAGCATCGGTGTCGAGAGCGAGCCGGGCGTGGGGAGTACGTTCTGGATCCAGCTTCCGCGATCGGCGGCGGCGCCGAAGCCGCGCGTCCGCCGCAAGCAGCTGGTCGCGATCCCCGTGCTCGCCTTTCAGCGAACCGTCCTCTATGTCGAGGACAACCTCGCGACCATCGGCCTGATGGAGGAGGTGTTCTCGATGCGCCCGCAGATCCACCTCCTGACCGCGATGCAGGGCGGTCTCACGCTGGAGCTCGCGCGAGAGCATCATCCCGACCTCATCGTGCTCGACCAGCACCTGCCCGACATGTCGGGCGACCAGGTGCTCGCCCAGCTCCGAGCCGACCCCCGCACCGCCGCCATTCCCGTCGTGATGTGCAGTGCCGACGCAACCGAGCGCAGACGCAGGCAACTCCTCGACGCCGGCGCCTACGCGTACCTGACGAAACCGGTGAAGGTGCAACATTTCCTGCGCATGCTCGATGAGGTGCTGACCAGCACTCCCGCGACCTCGGCCTGAGGGGCGACATGGCCGTCCCCGCGTTCGAGGTGCTCAGCGCTTCCGGCGGGGGAGTGCCCGCGGCGGCCGAACAGCCCTACGGAGGTCCGCTCGAGTTTCCGGAGCGGCCGCGCCCGTATGTCGCCGTCAATTTCGTGGCGACCATCGACGGGGTCGCGTCGCTGGGCATCAGCGACGGCACCGAACTCGACGAGGATCAGCGGAAACTCGCGCGCCGATCGCTACCTCATGGCCCTGTTGCGCGCGTCCGCGGACGTGCTGCTCATCGGGGCCGGGAATCTGCGTGCGACACCCGGTCACCAGTGGATACCCGCGGCGGTCGCCGGCGATGAGTCAGCGGCGATTGACGCCTATCGCGAGCAACGGCAGGGGAGTGCGATGCCTCCGCCGCTCGTGATCGTCTCCGGCAGCGGCGACCTCCCCCCGCACGTCGCACTCGATCAGCCGGCGACACGCACGGCCGTGCTCACAACGCCGCGTGGAGCGGCGAAGGTGCGCGACGCCCATCCAAGGGTCGGGGTGATCGAGGCAGGCGGGGACGGTGAGGTGGACGGGAACGCGATCCTCCGTGCGGTGAGCGCCGCGTTCGGGCCGGGCCTCGTGCTCTGCGAAGGAGGCCCGTCGCTCTTCGGTCGGTTGCTAGCCGCGCGAGCCGTGCAGGAGCTGTTCCTCACCGTCTCGCCGCGCATCGCCGGACGCGAGCACGACCAGGCGAGACCGGGCATCGTCGATGGTTGGGCGGCGGATCCCAGTGCGTTGCGCGCTGCGGCGCTGATCTCGGTGCGCCGTTCGGACGATCACCTCTTCCTGCGTTACCGCCTCGAATCCTGAGCGGCGAACCCTGCGGACCGTGTCGGCGAGGAGGGCTTCGACGGAGATGTGGTTCTCGGCGGCACCGCGATGGGCGAGCTCGAGCAACTCGGGGTTGCTCCGCAGGAAGCGGGTGGCGGCGTCGAGGACGGTGTCGTTCTGAGGCATGACCAGAGTATCGACTCCGTCCGCGACAGCTGCCTGTCGCTAGTCCTCGGTCTTTTCTGAGGGCGACTCGGTTCCGGCGAGGAGGAGGTAGATCTTGCGACGTGCCTCGCGAAGGATGGCCTTCGCCTGGGCCATGTGAGCAGGGTCGCCGGTCCGGCTGACCTGCCAGGTCGCGGCGAGGAGCTGGAAGGTCTGATCGCGGAGATCGCGATAGTCGCCGCCGACGGCGCCGGCCGCCTCGTCCCACGGGGCCGGACCGGCTGCGAGACGCGTTGCCTCCTCGCGGCCCGTGTCGGTGAGTTCGAAGACCCGCCGACCGCCGTCGGCCTCGACGGCCTTCACGAGCCCTTCGTCCTCGAGCTGCTGGAGCGTCGGGTACACGGATCCCGGGCTGGCGCGCCAGGCACCCTCGCTGCGGCGCTCGAGCTCCTGGATGATCTGGTAGCCGTGCGAGGGCTTCTCGGCGAGGAGCACGAGGATCGCCGCGCGGACGTCACCGCGGGGAACGCGCCGCCCGTGGCCGAAGTGCGCGCCTCTCCCGCCGGGTCCGCCGAAGCCGGCTGCGAAGTCAGGCGCATCAAAAGGAGGCCAGCCCTGCCGATGCCGGCCGCGGGCGCCGCGCTCGACGTGGTCGCGGATGTGATGGAGGCGGCGGGCGACCTCTTCGTGGGCTCGCCCCCAGGGGTCGTGGTCGTGGGTGTCGGTGCTGTGTCGTGTCATTTGAAATGGCTCCGAGGTGGTGGATGACTGACTCGAACGATATATCGCGACGGATCATTTGTCAAACCGCGTTCAGGCGCTGGCTGCCCAGTCAAGATCCATCTGGGCGAGCATCGCCTTCGCCACGGCAGGCGCCGCCGGCAGATCGATGTCGAGCTCGTGGTTGCGGGCGAAGCCGCCTCCGGACCAGTTCGCGCTGCCGAAGAGGACGGACCCCGCGTCCGCCACGATCGCCTTGGCGTGGAGCAGCTCGCCGCTCGAGTGATACCAGCGCACGTCGATGCCCGCGGCTTTGAGCGCCGCGTACGACGGATCGCTCGAGGGCTGCGACGGGTCGAGGAGGACGCGGACATCGACGCCGCGCAAAGCGGCCGCCTCGAGCGCGTGGACGATGCCCGTGTCCGTGAGGACGAAGAGCTCGAGGTCGAGCGACCGCCGGGCGGCGCCGATCATCCCGAGCGCGAGCGGCCGGATCTCGGCGCCCGGCAGCGTCGCGGCGACCAGGATGGAGGCGTCGGTCACCGGGTCGGGAACGTCCACCTCGCGACCGCATGTGACCAGGTCGCGGAAGAAGACACCGTCGAGGTTGGCCACCACAGGGCCCTCGACCTGTGCGTCGTAATCATGGTTCGCGGCGGAGCTCGTGCCCCAGTTGATGCCACCAACGACTGCAACTCGAGCATCGACGACAAGCAGCTTGACATGGTCGATCATCTCGGACCGTATCGGATAGTCGACGACGTCAACGCCTTGCGCCCGCAGCATGGTTGCGTTGGCAACGCTGCTCAGCTCCGAGGGATCGTCGATGAGGGTGACCGCCACACCCCGGCGCACCGCCGCAACGAGCGCGCCGGCGAGGTCGCGCCGTTGAAACTCGTAGATCTCGACGTGGATGGTCACGCGCGCGCCATCGATCAACGAGCGGAGCTGCGCGAAGGTCGCGTCGCCACTGCGCAGGAGCCTCACGTGGTCGGCACCGACCCGCACGGGAGGCGCCGGCCCGAGCAGCGGAGCAGCGCTCGCAGGGTCTCGCCCGGCTGCCTGGACCGCCGCGCATCCGGAAAGCGAGACGGCGCCGATCAGCGCAACAGCGAGGAACAGCGGTTTCCGGTGCGACGTACACTGCGCATACATTTCGCGCAGACAGTATCACAAACAAGGATAGGCGCAATCCGGCTCCGTGCGATCGGAGCGAGGAAGGCATCGCGCCAATCCACATATACTCGGCCCGTGCGTAGTCAAGGAGGCGTTGTTGCGTGAAGACCGCTCTCAGCGTGGCCCAGGTGATAGTCGGGGTGCTGGCGGTCCTTGGCATCCTCCTCCAGACCCCGAAAGCAACCGGGCTCGGCGGGACCATCGGTGGTGGGGGAGATTCCGGCGGCGGGTACCGGCGGAGACGCGGCCTCGAGGCCACGCTCCTGCGGTTCTCCGCAGCGATGATCGCGCTCTTCGTCGTTATCTCGATCCTCGCCACCTACGTCACCAAGTAAGGTGGCTTCGCCGGCATAGACCGATCGAGGTCTTCGCCGGCATGGCGCTCGCGCTGCTGGCGATCGGGGCGCTCGGAGTTGCGCTGTCGCTGCATTTCGGGCTGGTCGGCGGGCCGCAGTTCACCGAGGGCCTCGTGGTCAGCGAGCGCCCGATGTCGCTCAACCCGCTGATCGACGAAGCGGATCCGGCGGTTGTCGACGTCGGCCATCTCTTGTACCGGTCGCTCCTGAAGCTCGATGCGAGCGGATATCCGAGGCCGGACCTCGCCACGTCGTACACGGAGAGCCCCAATGGGCTCACCTACGCCGTGGCGTTGCCGCCGAACGCCGAGTGGTCGAACGGGAGGCCGATCACCGCTGCCGACGTCGTCGCCACGTGCAAGTTCGCGCTCTCGCCGCAGGCGAGCGATCCAACGCTGGCCACAGCCCTGCGAGGGGTCACCGTCGCCGGCGACCAGGCCGTCGTCACCTTCACGCTCCCGGCGCCGCGCGCCTCCTTCGCCGCGACCCTGACGGAGCTGCCGATCCTTCCGCTCGGGGGCCTGAGCGCCGACCAGCTGCTGAGCGCAGCCGGGCGACCGACGGCGGCGATGCCCACATCGGGACCGTACGAGGTGCAGACGACGAGCACGCTCACGGTGCTGCTTGCGCCGAACCCGCATGCGGCGACCCGCCCGAGCATCACCTCGTACGAGCTCCGGCTCTTCCTCACCTTCCCCGAGGCGGCCGGCGAGTTCGCCGCGGGAGACATCAACGCGCTGCTGGCGACGACCCCCGAGGAGCTGTCGACGCTGCTCGCCACCAAAGGGGCGCAGGCCGAGGGGATGACCACGCCCGCGTTCGTCGACCTCATGTTCAACGAGCACATGGGCGGTCTCGCCGACTCGGTGGTTCGCCATGCCATCGGCATCGCGATCAACCGCACTGCGGTGGTGTCCGGCGCGCTCGAGGGGACGGGCGGCGAGGTGGAGACCGGGCCGTTCTCGGACGGACTGCCGTGGGTCGGGTCGTCAACGCTCGAATCGGTCTCCCCGGCGGTTGCCGAGGAGGTGCTCAAGGCCGACGGATGGGTCCCAGGGCCGGGCGGCACGCGGCACAAGGGAACCGCAACGCTCGCGTTCACGCTCGACGTGCCGGCAATCGACCCGTTGCCCGTGGTTGCCCGAGAGCTGGTGACGCAGCTCAGTGCGATCGGCGTGGCGATCACCGTCAAGACGGTGGCGCCGGAGAACTTCCTGAACGGTACCCTCGACACCGGGGATTTCCAACTCGCCATCGACTCGTGGAGCCCCGGCCCGGACCCGGATGTGAGCGCGTTCTGGCGGTCGAACGCGGTGCCCCCACGCGGGTACAACGTGTCGGGCGGCCCGGTGGACCCCTTCCTCGACTCAGCCCTGGACATGCTCGCCGAGTCGTCAAATCGGACGTTGCGAACCGCGGCCGCCGCCCAGGTGGCGACGCTCGTGGCCGACGACGCACCCGCGGTCTTCCTCTACACGCCGCGGGTGTCGATGGTCTTCAGGGCCCCGGTGCCGCTGGCGCCGATGCCGGCCCTGGGGGACGAGTCCGACCGCTACAACAACATCGCCTCCTGGCAGTTGCGGTAGGGCGGAGGCGGCGCTGCTACCATCTCGGGGCACCTTGCCGAGGTGGTGGAACTGGTAGACACGCAGCGTTCAGGGCGCTGTGCTCGTAAGGGCGTAAGGGTTCGATTCCCTTTCTCGGCACTCTTTTTCCCTTGACGGGAAACGAGGTTTCAGTTCAATACCCTCATTCGTACCCTCATCACGTGGCGTTGTCTCGCCGCTGATGACCCGGAGATCGACACGGGCGTGGTGGCGGGAATTGATCGCCTCCGTCAGCGCGTCAAGACTGACATGGGTGACATGCGCATACACACCAAGCGTGGTGGCGACAGAAGCGTGCCCGAGCATCGCGGCCACGACGTGCGGCGAGATGCCGTCCTCGAGGGCGAGTGTCGCCGCTGTGTGCCGCAAGGCATGGAATTGGACCGAGCGGATGCCGGCGCGCCGCCGCATCGCCGCCCAGCGCGTGCAGAACGATGAGGCTGGCATGGGGTCGCCCCCGGATCCCGGCCAGACCAGCTCGCCCCGACGCTGCGTGCGCAGCAATGCATCGATGGCGACCTCGGGTAGCCTCAGGGTGCGGTGACCCGCGCGGGTCTTGGGCAGGCTGATGACCTGCTGGTTGTCGAGGGTGCGCGTCGCGCTGCTTCGCACCACCAGGCGGCGCTCTTGCAACTGGACGGCGCTCCACCGGAGTCCCCGCAGTTCGCCCTGACGCATGCCCAAGGTGACCGCCAGCACATACGCCGCTTCCAAGGCGTCCCCATACGCAGTGTCGATGAGCCGAGTGACCTCGTCGCGGGTGAGGGTTTCGATCAGGGGTGAAGAGCGGCGCGGTGGCGGCACGTCGCGGATCGCGGAAGAAACCGGGAGGCCACGCCGCGTCGCAGCGCGCAGCGCCGACGCCAGGACATCGTGTGCGTGACGCGTCGTGGTTGCACTCACCGTGCGCAGCATGGTGGCGTGCAGCTGATCGATGTGCTCAGCAGTGAGCGCGTGGATGGGAACGTCACCGATGGTTGGGACAATGTGGTGCTGCGCATACATGTTGTACGCAAGCCATGTCTGCGGACGCCATGCATCTCGCCGCAACGCCAGCCACTGGGCCAGCCAATCGCCCACCGTGGGGGACAAGGGTCGCCGCGATTCCGCCCGTGCTGCCTGAGCTTTCCTTCGAGCCTCGGCGAGCGTCCGGCCGTACACGCTGTGTTGTCTGCCGCCGAGGCGGAAGCGGAATTCCCAGCGGTCGCCGCGTTTGCGAGCGCTGCCGGCACCTCGTCGCCCTCGCTTCCTGGACGTTGTCATGTCGCCTGCCTCCTACATCGTAGTCGCCCGCTGACCGCTGCCCGGGGTCGTCGCTGAAGCACGTGTTGCCGCTCGCCGGGCGAGAGTAGCTTTTGAAGCGCGAGCAATTTCGCGGCGGTTGCGCGTTCGAAGCTTCGCTTCCCTGAACCGCGGGTCCAAGAGATGCTTGACGGTGTGCGGCGCGTCTGAGGCAGTACGCGCTGCGCTCATCGTCCTAAGCCATGGGGTCGGCGGCAAGGAGCCACTTCCCGTGAAAGAAATCTCCACGGTGGGGCAAGGATGGCTCAAGGCTGCACCTCTACGTGCCGGCTACGTACTCGTACGGATTTGCCCGTGCCTCGCCTTTCCTAGCCTACGAGTACACCGCACACCAACCGTCAACCCGGTAAGGAGATCCGATGCAGCAAGCCATCTCGTCCAGCAGGCCAGACGTCGTCGAACCCGTCGTGGATGGCCGTCGCCGCCTCAGCGCAACGGGTTCTCGGATGACATATTCGAGACTGATCGGAGCGCTCTTCCTTTCGGGCTTCCTCGTCTACGGAGTTGGTTCCGCGCTCGCCACATCCGCGGCCGGCGCGCCGCACTTTCTCGCTTCGATCGCCGCACACCCGACTGTCCTCATCATCGGAGCCCTTCTGATGTTGCTGAACACAGTGGTGGACCTCGGCAAGGGGATCCTCTTCTTTCCGATCCTAGGAAAGCACAGCAGGAGAACTGCGCTGGCCTATCTGGCAACGATGATCGTCGAGGTCACCCTGCTGGATGTCGGTGCAATCGCTTTGCTCATGATCGTGCCGCTGAGCGGACTGCACGGACTTGACCTTGCGGCGGCGATCTCACACGGGTCAGCGCTTGTTCACACCAACGCCACGTTCTACGAGTTTGGGGAAATGACACTCGCAGCGGGCTGCGTGGCCCTGTGTGCACTGCTCCTCCGGACGCGCTTGATCCCACGTTTCTTGTCGATCTCAGGCCTGATCGGCTATCCGATCCTCATGGTTGGAGCCATCGCTGAAGTCGTCGGGATCCACATCGGCCTCGTGCTCACCATCCCCGGCATGTTCTTTGAGCTGGTCCTGCCCTTCTGGCTCTTCACCAAGGGCTTTCAGCCCGAGGCGTACGCGGGACGGGCCGCGCGTCGGACGGCTCCGCCGCTAGCGGCATAGCGGTTCTCATCCAGCCCGGTCGGGTGCAATCCCGGCCGGGCTCTTTCTATTCTCTCTAGTCCGAACGGCGCCGGACTCGAGACCCGCCTACACTGGGCGGTATGCCCGTATCCAATCGAGCGGTAGCGGGCAGGCTCCCCGCAGAGTCCACGAGCTTCGTAGGCCGGCGGAAACTGTTGGCGGAGGTCAAAGCGGCATTCGCGAGCACGCGTCTGTTGACGCTGGTGGGACCTGGCGGCGTTGGCAAGACCCGGCTTGCCCTGCGCGCAGGCGCCGACCTCCAGCGGACCGTCCGTGATGGCGTCTGGTTCATTGACCTGGCCGGCCTTGAAGATCCGCATCTCGTTGCCAAGGCGGTCATCAGCGGCCTCGGCGTGGCCGACCAGTCCGGACAGTGGCCAACCTCACTCCTGGTCTCGCACCTCGCTTCACGCGAAGCCATGCTCATCCTCGACAACTGCGAGCATCTCCTCGACGCCGTCGCGGTTCTGGCAGATGTGGTCTTGAAGGAAGCCGCTGGAGTTCGACTGCTTGCCACGAGCCGTCAAGCGTTGGGGATCTCTGGGGAGCGCGTCGTTCAGGTACCGCCTCTTACGCTGCAAGGAGAGCCGGGCGCCGAGACGGCTCACGGCGCTGCCCACTCCGAGGCGGTCGCCCTCTTGGTGGCGCGGGCTACAGATGCTGGCGTCCAACTCGAGGAGTCGGCCGCCACTCGTCAACTGCTGCTCGACCTTTGTCGCCGCCTCGACGGCATGCCCCTGGCACTCGAGTTGGCAGCCGTCAGGTTGAGGACGATCGGTCTTGACCAGTTGCTCGAGCGGTTGAGTGACCGCTTCGCGCTCCTCACCGGCGGCAGCCGCGCGGCTCTGCCGAGACAGCAGACGCTCCGAGCTACGATCGACTGGAGTCACGATCTATTGAACGCCGCGGAGGCGGCGTTGTTGCGTCGGCTCGCGGTGTTCGCCTCTGACATGGGACTTGATGCCATCGAAGCCGTGGCCGCGCAGATGGGCACTGACCGAAGTTCGGTGCTCGAGCATCTGTCCAGCCTCATAGAGAAATCATTCGTGACCCGACTGGGTCCGGCCGCAAACGCGCGCTACAAACTCCACGAGACGATGCGGGAGTACGCCCTCATCAAGCTGCGCGAGGCAGAGGAGGAGCCAGCGGCGATAACGGCGTTCGTCCGTTTCTACGCTGACATATGCCAGAGAGCGGAGAAAGCTGCGCAGTCGCCTGAGCTCGTGGAATGGCTCAAGCGCATGGACGCGGAGGCCGACAATGTACGCGCGGCCCTGGCTCACTGCCTGCACGGCCCTGACCACGCACAAGGCGTTTCGATGGTCGGATCACTGCTGTGGTACTGGACAGCGCGGGCAACCAGTGAGGGCGCCTATTGGCTAGATCTGTACCTCGAGAACCGCGAGGCGGACGATACGGACGACGCAGCTATGGCGCGGGTCCTCTTCGCGCGCGGCTTTGTGTCGATGGTCCTCGGAGACGCGGCGACCGCCGTGCCAGCTCTTGATGAAGCAGAGGCAAAGGCGCGTGCTGCACGCGATTCGCCGCTGCTCGCTCGCATCCTCTCGGTGTCCGCGGGTATCCGCGTGATGAGTGGCGAACTCGAAGGCGCACGCTCGCAACTTCGCGAGGCGAAGACGCTTGCTCAAGGTTTTGATGACCCTGGTGTTGACGCCATGCTGGCGCTCACTGAGGGATTCATTGCGCTCGGCGCGGCGGACGTCGAGACAGTTGGCCGCGTCTATGCCGAGTGGTCACCCCGAGCACGGGATCGAGGCGACCTCCAAACTCTCAGCTACTTGCTTTCGTCGTATGGATTCTCGCTCCTGCAGCACGACCGACCGGACCAGGCTGGGCCGCTCCTGCAGGAAAGCCTGGGAATCGAACGACGTCTTGAAAACCGAGACATGATCCTCTACGCGCTCGACGGACTGGCCAGTCACGGTGCGATGGTCGGCCGGCTGCAGAGGTCTGCGCGCTTGCTCGGTGCCGCGGAGAACCTGCAGACAGAAACAGGCATCCGCCTGATGCCGCATATGCAACCTGTGCTGGCGCAGGCACGGGAGACGATCGTCGCCTCGCTCGGAATCCCAGCGTTGGAATTGGAGATCCAGGCGGGCAAGCGGATGTCGACGGACGAAGCAGTCGCCTACGCCCTCGATGAAAAGAAACCAGCACGTCGCGACGCTCCCGTTGAGTCAAAGAAGCTGACGCCGCTGAGCAAACGGGAACTGGAGATTTCCCGCCTCATCGCAGACGGCATGAGCAACAAGGAGATTGCTGCTCAGTGCTTCCTTTCCGAGCGCACGGTGGAGACGCACGCATCGAACATTCTCAACAAACTCGGAATCAACTCGAGGGTGGAGGTTGCGCGCTGGGTCGAGCGGGAGTTGGCTCCGAACTAGACAAAGGCTTCTGGTCGCGGTGCTCGCAGCGCGATCACGATCGCATCGAACACGCGGACCGAAGGCAGCAATGCAACGCCAAACAAGCGATGAACGTCCTCGGCACATCCTGCCTCGACGAGGCACGAGAGCCGGTCATCGTCAGGGATGTACGCAACGCTGAGCACCCTGGGCCGAAGACCCGTGCCTCGGAGGCGGCGGCACGCGGTGTTCAGACTGTTGCCGATCCACGAGAGCTCGCTTTCTGCCACTTTCAACCTCACCTCAGCCAGGTAGCACCGTGGTGTGGGGCGAACCGGCGTCAGAGCCGGGGCTTTCGTTCTCATGAACTCAGGTTCGGTCTTGTGCCGATAGGAGTCATCGGTGACAGCACCCATCGACCACGTAGTGCGGGCTATCGCTGCTGCTCTTGCCCATGTCGTGCCAGCTACGTGGTGGCTCAGTGGTGGCCCCGATGGCTGTCGCCGCCGTCGCCAGCGACGATGCAAGGCATTGAGCCAGCAATCAAGGAGAGAGCCATGGAGACAGCAACGTTCGACACATCGACCGATCGGCCCCAGAGAAGTGTCGGCGTGACGACGATGAAGGCCATTGTTCAAGACACGTACGGGTCAGTCGACGTCCTGCAGCTCAGAGACGTCGCTACGCCCGCGATTGGCGAACACGACGTGTTGGTCCTCGTTCGGGCTGCCGCAGTCAATCCTGCTGACTGGGCGATCATGGGCGGTCTGCCGTACATCGCGCGGCCTGCACCTATGTATGGGTTGCGCACGCCGAAGAACCCTGTTCGAGGCACCGATGTTGCAGGTCGAGTGGAAGCCGTTGGCTCCGCCGTGACGCGCTTTCGCCCGGGCGACGAGGTCTTCGGTTGGTGCCGAGGCGCCTTTGCCGAGTATGCGGCCGCTTCTGAAGATGGACTGGCGATCAAGCCGGCCGATCTCACCTTCGAGCAAGCCGCCGCCATTCCGATGGCCGGGTCGGTTGCGCTTCAGGCGCTTCGCGATCACGGCCAGGTTCAAGCCGGGCAGAAGGTGTTGATCAACGGTGCCTCAGGTGGTATCGGAACCTTCGCGGTGCAGATCGCGAAGTCACTGGGAGCCGAGGTCACCGGCGTATGCGGTACATCGAACGTGGAGATGGTCCGATCGATCGGTGCTGATCACGTTATCGACTACGCACGCGACGACTTCACGCAGAGTGGCGAGCGTTACGACTTCATCCTCGACAACATCTCGAACCGATCGCTGTCGGACCTTCGGCGCGCGCTCACCCCGAATGGAATGCTGGTGCCGAACGGCGGACAGTTCCAGAACCGTTGGTTCTCGAGCGCAGGTCGCCTGATCAAAGCGATGGTGTCGTTCCGTTTCGTGAGCCAGCGGCTGGGGCGATTTGTGGTGGGGCAGAAGCATGACGATCTCGTCGCCCTCAAGGAGCTGATCGAGGCCGGTAAGGTCATGCCCGTCATCGATCGAACCTACCCCCTGAGCCAGACCGCCGCTGCGATGAATTACGTCGGAACGGGGCGCGCGCGAGGAAAGGTCGTGATCAATGTCTGATGCACTTCCGATGGCCGGCAAGGTCGTGCTGGTCACCGGCGCTACGGGCGGAATCGGCAAAGCCACGGCGATCGGGCTCGCCACGATGGGCGCCCGGGTCGGCATCACGGGTCGCGACCTGATCCGTGCCGAACAGGCAGCCGCCGACATTCGTACCGCTTCCGGAAATCCGGCCGTCGACGTGTTCGCAGCCGACATGAGCTCCCAGGCCGAGGTGCGCCGCCTCGCCGGCGCAGTGCTCGATGCTTATCCGAGGCTGGATGCGCTGGTGAACAACGTGGGCGGATTCTGGGCGCACCGACATACGACAGCCGATGGGATGGAGCACACCTTCGCTCTCAACTATCTCGCGCCGTTCCTCCTTACGAACTTACTGCTGGAGCGGCTCACGGCGAGCGCGCCCTCGCGCGTGGTGACAGTCTCCTCTGGGGCTCAATCCACCGGGCGGATCAACTTCGACGACCTTCAGGGCGTTCGCCACTACTCGGGACAACGCGCATACAGCCAGTCGAAACTCGCCAACATCATGTTCACCAATGAGCTTGCCCGCCGCGTTCAAGGCACGGGTGTCACCGCCAACTCAGCGCATCCTGGGGTGGTGCGCACCAAATTCGGCTCTGAAGACCAGGCCGGGTTTTTCGTGATCATCGGCCAATTGGTGCGCCCTTTTCTCAAGACACCGGCGCGAGGGGCCGATACGCCGATCTACTTGGTGTCGGCGCCGGATGTGGAGGCGTTCAGCGGCCAGTTCTTTGCCAACCGGAAGCCCAAGACCGCCAACAAGGCTGCCGGCGACCTAGACGTCACCGCGCGGCTCTGGCGGGTCAGCATCGACCTGGTCGGGCTGACGGGGTCGCCAGGGTGAGTGCTGTCGAGGGAATGCGCCGAGCATCTTGACAGCTAGGTGGCCAGGCACCATCCCGGAGGTGGTATGCACATCCACGGGGATGGCCAAGGATAGTTCACGCATCCGCAGGGGCTGCGATCGTCCGAGTGGTGTCTGCCATTCCCCGGACTGGTCCACCAAACCCCGGTCGGTCATCACTGCCTTGGCGATCAGATTGGGCTCCTCGAGACTGACAAGATCGATGAAACAGACACCGTCGCGCACCATCTGCTGAAGGTCTACGGCAGTTCGCAGCGCGAGTCGCGTCTTGCCAACGCCACCAGGTCCAACCAAGGTGAAGGCGTGTATGCGCGAATGCCGCCTTCACGTCGCCCAGCAATTGGCGGCGGCCAACGAAGCTCGTCGGCTCTGCGGGTAAGTTGCCCGGGATCCCCCGCTTTGAATGGGCATTTGTTGAATGTCGGGTTGGTGCAGGCCCCGGCGCGTCTAATCGTTCCTTCCTGGCCGCTCTTGGAGGTAAACAGCAAAAGGCGCCTGGCCGGAACTTAGCCGATTAGCGGTCACATGATTCGCCCCGGTCGTCCTAAAGCGGCCGAACGCGGGGCCCAAGGGGTAGGCCTGTGTCTCTCCCCTGACATGTTGCACATCGCCGCAGTGTGTGGCCCGTCACCCCCCATGACACCGAGTGGATGACCTCCGGTCGCTTCACCGGTGGTCGGGCCGCGACTGCCGCCTCTACGTGCTCTGCCAGTACTTCCCCTGATGTCATCGGATGTGGAGCTACCCAGGATGGTGGACGTAGACAGACGAGTTAGTCAGGAGAGAAGACATGTTTGGCAGAAACCGCACAACTGATGACCCACAGGCCCAACGACGGTCACGAAAGGCGCATGCCATGAGCGGCCGAACACGCGAACGGAGGAGGGGCTTCACTGCTGCGCGCATCGTTGCTCTCATCGTCATCGCACTTGGGGTGCTCGGTCTCGTATACGTCCAATTGACGGGCGGCACCAGCGCGGTGTCTGTCCCCGCCGGAGCGCATGCCGGCCAATTGAAGCTCACGGCCTGCACCTATACGACCGAGAAGGGGAACTCCAGCGCCGACTGCGGCACGCTGGTCGTGCCCGAGAATCGGACGAACCCGCACTCGCGACTGATCGCGTTGCCCGTCATTGTCATTCGAGCCACATCCGCCCACCCGTCCGCGCCGATTTTCCGTCTGAACGGCGGTCCCGGCACCACGAACATGGTGTTCCCGGACGCCAGCCGCTTCACAGCTAACCATGACGTCGTCCTGGTCGGTTACCGGGGCGTCGACGGATCGTCCGTGCTCGACTGTCCCGAGGTTACCTCCGCAGTGGACAGCTCGGCGGACATGCTCGGACAGGCGTCGTTCAAGGCCTACGCCGACGGCTTCCGCGCCTGCGCAACCCGCCTGACGGCAGACGGCGTCGACCTCGCCGGCTACACCCTCCCTGAGCAGGTCGATGACCTCGAGGCCGTGCGGAAGGCGATGGGCTACAAGCAGATAGACCTCGTCAGCGAGAGCGCGGGTACCCGCCTTGCGATGATCTATGCCTGGCGCTACCCGACGAGCATCTACCGCTCGGTGATGATCGGGGCGAACCCGCCTGGAGACTTCCTGTTCGATACGCAGACCATCGATCAGGAGTTCCAGTCCTACGCTCAGCTCTGCGCCGCGGATGCCAGCTGCAGCAAGCGCACCAATGATCTCATCGCCACCTTCAAGCACACGGCGGCCAACATGCCCGACCACTTCTTGTTCCTCCCTATCAAGAAGGGCGATGTGCTGGCCGCGACCGCATTTGGCATGCAGGAGTCGACAGACGCCGACGCGCCAGATTCCGCGCCGATGACGATCGACGCTTGGTTGTCGGCCGCCGCCGGCGACCCGAGCGGGCTCTGGTTCGAATCGTTTCTGGCAAGCATTGCTTTCCCACAGGCGTTTGTCTGGGGTGAATTCGCGTCCGTCGGGTCGATCGACTTCCCTGCTGTCAAGCAGTACTTCGCCCACCCCGACCCGTCGATCATCGGCAGCCCCGGTACGGCGTTCCTCTTCGCCGGCGGCGAGCTGGCGAATGCTTGGCCGGCTGCCACGGACTCGGACCAGTACATGCACCTCCAGACGTCGAATGTCCAGACCCTGGTGATCAGCGGGGCGCTCGATATGGCGACCCCAGTGCAGAATGCGACAACTCAGCTGATGCCCTACCTCCCGAACGGGCACCAGGTGGTGTTGCCCCAGCTCGGGCACGCAGACTCGTTCTGGAGCTATGACCCTGCCGGCGGTACCGCGCTAATCAGCACCTACCTCGGGACCGGACAGGTCGACCAATCGCTGTACACGAGCCCGCACCTCTCCTTCATACCGGCCAGCACACAGACGGGGATTGCCAAGGACATTGTCGCCACGATGATTGGCCTCGCCGTCCTCATGGTGGTGTCGCTGCTCCTGATGTGGTGGCGCATTCGCAGACGCGGTCGGTTCGGGCGCATCACGAGTGCGGTGCTCCGCTCGGTGTACCCACTCATCCTCGGCCTCGGTGGCTGGTTCCTCGGTGTGCTCATCGTCCTCACGACGTCCTCGACGATTGCGATTGACGACCAATTCCTCGCCGTGGTCTCAATCGGTGTGCCGATCGGCCTGGGAATCTACCTCGCCTGGGTCAACCGCGACCGGCGATCCAACGCCAACACCCTCGGCGTTGCGGCAGCAGTAGGAGGTGGCCTCGCGGGTGCCTGGCTGGGGTTCAATGCGACCAGCGGACTTCTCTCCCTCATCACTGCAATCGTCGGAGCGACCGTCGGCGCAAACCTGATCCTCCTCGCGCTCGACATCTCGTGGGATCGGCAGGCTCGCGATCGTGTGGAAGAAGCCACCGTAGCGGAGGCCATGGCTGGCGATCCTCATCGCCGGCGCCGCCTCGCGATTCCGCGTCGACACGGCGAGAGTGTGATCTCGCCGTGTCCGTCGGGCATCTCGGATCCGTCCTTGCCAGCTCGCACGTCTCCATGAACGGCTCACCGCTGTTCGGGCTCGGCGGCAACGTCTTACTTGTGGGCATCCTCAGCCTCCTCTTCGCAGAGGAGGTTGGGGTTCCACTGTTCTTCATCTCCGGCGACCTGCTGCTCGCTGTCGGCGGAATCGCTATTGCATCAGGACAGATCAGTCCGCTGGTGTTCATTCCTGCCGCTCTTCTCACCATGATCGCGGGTGCGCTCGTCGGCTGGGAACTTTTCGCGCGATTGGGGTGGGATCGTCTCTTCGGTATTGCTCGTAGGTTTCACGCTGGAGGGGTTCTGGATCGCGCAGCGAAGCTCCTGCGCCATGGCGATTGGCGAGCTGCGTTTGTGTCCCGACTGATTCCCGGCTTGAGGATCTACACCACCCAGGTGGCTGCGGTCAGTGGAATGCCGCGGCGCACATTTCTCATAGGGTTGCTTGCCGCGAATCTGGCCTACATCGCAGCTTTCGTAGGTCTCGGAGACGCAGTGGGTCGTCCGGCCATCAAGCTCATCGACCAAGGCGAAGCCAACGCTGCGATCCCCATTCTCGTAGCCGCCGTGATCGTCGCGCTAATTGCGCTCTGGCGCGCACGCGCCCAGCCCATGGCACCCACCGTGGCTCGATGACAGGAAGAGTGCGTTCGTTCTGCACTCCATCGCTGGCCAGCCTACAACTGCTCGCGCTCACCATCGCTCCCACTCTGGGTCCAAGCCCACGACGGGCGCCAACGCTTAGCAATGCTGATTTCTGCTCACAGCGCTATCGGGTGCCCGCCCGCGCTCAGCTTGATTCAAATGCGTTTGGAGGTGCCGGGCCAATACTGGGCCAATACCTCTGTCCAGTCACGGCGTCATGTGGCGCTTTCTGGCCGCTCCCTCGAGTTCGGACGGCGCTTCTTCCGATCGTTTTGGCCAAGCTTAGGAGAGTTCGATTCCCTTTCTCGGCACCAAATTCTGCCTCTTCAGTGCCGCGTTGGATCTTATCGGATGGAGGCTGGAGATCGCTGGGGGGATCCCCGGTGATCTCGGGGACCGCCGAAAATGGGTGCCAAAATGGGTGCCAGTTCGGCTGCTACCCCAGCAGCTCGATAACGCCTGCCTATTCGCTGGGGCGGCGGCAGTAAGGTGGGGACGTGGATCTCAGTGGTGCCGACTTCGCCCTCCAATGGCCTGGTGAGCTGTTCGTCGTCGAGGCGCGGGCGCTCCAGAGCATGCGAGACGCAAATGCGCCCCGGAGGATGGAGTTCCTGCTGAAGGAGGCCCTCGCCGGCTCTGCCCCTCTAGACTGCACAGCTTCCGAGATATAGCGACACCTGGGAGGGATTCCCAGACATAGAGAAGCGGCCCGTCCTTGGGGTGTTCAACGTCCTGAGGAGGAGCCGCCTGTGACCAATGATGACTTGCTCTTCCGGTTGCGCGTGCACCTGTTTGCGCGGGCCGGCCAGGTTGGTGTCAGCCGCGCTTGTCGAGAACTGGGCTATCACCGCTCGAGCTATTACCGGCTGAAGCGCCAGGTCGAACGCCAAGGGCTGGAGATGCCCCGGCCGCGCGAGCGCCGTCCGCCGCGCATGCCGAATCAATTGCCGCCCTGGCTCGAGGAGCGCGTCGTCGCCTTCTCGCTCGGGCAGCCGGGGCTGGGGCCGCGGCGGATACCCTTCCAGCTCGCTCAGCCGATGTGGGGTGGGCTCCAGATCTCGCCCAGCGGCGTCTTCAAGGTGCTCCGCAGGCATGGCCTCAACACCCGTCGTCGCCGGCTCAGCCTGGTGGCCGGCTATGCGGCCTTACCCGGCCCTGAGGCGGCGCCACGGCTCGCTCCGGGGCACATCGAGGCCGACATTCCTGGCGAGCCGGTGCAGTTCGACTGCTTTCACATCGGCCGCCTCAGCGGTACCCGGCGCCGACGGCTCTGGATTACGACAACAGCGTGAGGTTCCTCAGCACGTCGAGGGCCGCGGCAACGGCCGTGGCCTCTCGCTGGGATGTCGAGCCGGAGGGATCGACCACACCGACGCGGAAGTACACGTTCCCATTGACCTGCACGTACAGGTAGGTCCAGGTGATGTGACCCTGGGCGGCTGTCCCGACGCTGGTCGCATAGAAGGTCGCGTCACCGGAGGCTGCCCCCGGAATAATGGTGGTCGGCGAAACCGTGTCGATCGCGTAGCTCGTCGTGTCGGGTTGCATGAGAACCTGTGCCTGGGCGAACGCGGTCATATTCAGGATGCTGACCCTGGCGTCGGTTTCCACGGTCGGCGGCGGCGACGCGGTTTCTTCGAGCGCGGCGGTGGAGTAGCTGCATTCGGGCAGGCCATCCGCAACCGACCCCGTCTCGCTGTCGAGGCCGTCCGAGGAGCTGACCACGGCGTGGCCCAGAAGCGGTGGCGCATCGCTGGCGAGCAGCCATTGGCAGGGGTCCGTGGGGAGGGAAGCAGTCGGGATAGCCGTCGCCGTTGCCGCGGGCGTCGGCGTTGCGTGAGGAAGCGCTGCAGTCGGCGTGGCGGACGATGTCGTCGCTGCGGCGCCACATCCGCACATGACGGTGGCGAACAGCGTTGCGACGTATAGCAAAGGTCGGCGGTAGGTGGCGGCTGATCTACGCATAGTGTTGGGAGAACGTCTCCGCATTTAGTCGGTTACGCGAGTTAATCCGCCGGTTTCCTCGGGTGGCGGGCGTAGCGAAGGTAGCGAGGGTGGCGGGCATCCGCCAATGTCGCCAGCACACGTCCCGAGACCTGGTGACGCATCAACCCAGGAGTGGCCCGAGAACGGAGGCTGGTGACGGCCGGAACATACCTGAGGGAACGTATACGCCGGCTTCATGACGTGAGCGCCCAGAGGATGAAGTAGGCGCCGAGTGGGATCGCAACAACGGGTAGGGCCAGTGACGTGGTCCGGATGGGCGAGAATCGAAGTGGTCTTCTCACCAGACCCAGGACAGGCCGCAGTCTGGTGGCGTTTGGAGGTCCTGGGCCAATGCCGGGCCAATATCTCTGGCCAGCTACGGCATCATGTGGCGCTTTCTGGCCGCTTGCTCGAGTTCAGACGGAGCTTATTCCGATCATTTTGACCAAGCTTAAGGAGAGTTCGATTCCTTTTCTCGGCACTCTCTTCCCGTTGCTCTGTATGGGGTTTCGCGATTCGCGTCCCCAACCGGGTCCCAATTCGGTCAATTGCGGAGGGCCGGAGCTCGGAGCATTTCCGGCGTACCAGGGAGGCAGGTCAAACTGGTTAACCGATATGAGACGCCTCAGGACGGTCAAGCTGCTGCCGACATTGGGCGTCGTCATCGTGGGGACGACTTCGTGTGCTGGGGCGCCGTGGGTCATCACTCCCGGCCATGGTGAGGCGTGCCTCCCGGCGATCGCGACGTCGGAGTACGGGCACGCCGCCGTCACGCAGGCTTCGTGAGAGTGTGTGACCGTCTGTCACGCGGCATTACAGCGACTTTCAAGTCGGTTTGGCACGGTGATCTCAATCCGTTTATGACCAGGAGATACCATGCAAACCCAGGCTATTCGCTTCCGTGAGTTGACGTTGGCGCGAATCCACGACATGCTCGAACGCTCGCAGGAGAGCGGGCAGGGGATGGTGGAATATGCGCTCATCCTCGTCCTGATCGCCGTCATCGTCATCGTGATCCTGACCACCGTGGGGCACCGGGTGAACAACGTGTTCTCCAACATCAGCCACGGTCTCAGCACCTAGGGACGGTCAGCGAAGGTCGAGCCGGCGGAAGCCGGCAACCGCAACGATCGTGAGCACGATTCCGATGGACACGAGCACGATCGCCGACACGAGGCTGAGGCCATTCGCCAGTTGCTGGTCTCCGACCGACCAGTAGAACAGCGAAGCGTACCGGGCCGGGTGAATCCACGCGATCACCGGGGCGAGTGAACTGACCAGATATGAGACGGCGGCGAGCGCCGCCGTGATCCCGAGGGCGGTCCCACGGCTGCCGGTGATCGACCCGATGGCAAGGGCACACAGGCCAAAGTCGACACCGAGGAGCGCGACTCCGAGGGTCAGCCCGCCAAGATTCGTGAGCGGGATCGCAAGGTCGAAGCTTCTCCCGATGACGACACACACCATGGTTGCGATCGCCAGGAGAAGCGCCTGCACGCTCAGCGTGCCGATCTTTTGCAGCACCACGGAGTCTCGCGATACCGGAAGGATGGCCGCAAGCGAGAGGGTGCCGTCCTCATCCTGTCCAGCAATGCATGACGCGCCGTACCCGACAGTGATGAGCAGCATGATGAGAGGAAGAAAATTCTCATAGATGTTGGCATCGAGCCATCCACTCGGTGACGTCAGCGAACCTGTCGCCCCGAACAGTGCTGCGATCGTCGATCCGTTCTTCGTGAGCTGATCCAGACTGGCAGAGTCCTTGAACTCCGGGTACAGCGCGACGATGGCCAGCGCATACAGCGCCATCCCGACGACATAGCTGACCAGTGCTCGCCGGCGCAACCGCAGGTCGAGGAGGGCGATGTCAACGCGCATCGACGCGCTCCTCCGCAGTTTGGTCACGGTAATAGGTGAGGAAGAGCTCGTCGAGATCGGCTGGACGGGCGACCACGTCAAGAGGATCGAGTTCGGCAGCGACACGAAGGACAGGCGCAACCGGACCGCGGAGCGCCAGTGTGATACGCCGTCCATCCGTGGCAACGATTTGCACTCCCTCGATCGATGCGAAGCGCTTCGGATCGACCTGCTGGGCGAAGGAGAACTCAATCGTGCGCGGCGCACGCCGTCGCAGCGCATCCACCGTGTCAGTCACGATGAGCCGACCCTCCTTGATGATCGCGACGCGGGTCGCCACCCGCTGCACCTCGTCGAGTTCGTGGGACGACAGAAAGACGGTCGCACCGTTGCTCACCAACTCGCGCATCAGATGTTCGAACTCGTTCTGCATCAGGGGATCGAGCCCTGATGTGGGTTCGTCGAGGATGACGAGCTGCGGTCGATGCATCACGGCGAGCAGGATGCCGATCTTCTGCCGATTGCCCTTGGACAGGGTCCGAGTTGGACGCTCGAGCTCGACCTGGAAGCGCCTCACCAGCTCATCGAGGAAGGTCCGATCCGCCATTCCTCGCACCTTGGAGGCGAAGTCGATGTGCTGCCGACCCGTCAAGCGCGGATGCAGCGCGAGTTCGCCCGGGAGATATCCGATGCGCCGATGGATGTCGACTCCCGCGGCGACGGGGTCGAGCCCGAACAGCGTTGCAGCACCCGACGTCGGGTGTGAGAGGCCGGTCAGGAGTCGGATCGTCGTCGACTTGCCGGCCCCGTTCGGGCCGAGGAATCCGAAGATCTCTCCCTCCGTCACCGTGAACTCAAGGCCCTCAACACCCCGGTTTGTCCCGAAGGTCTTGGTCAGGCTCTCGGCGCTCACCACAACGGTCATGACGCGGCTCCTGAACAAGGATCGGTGCCGATGACATCGCATCCGGCGAGTGCACAACCCGCGACGACGATTGCGCTTATCCGAGCAATCACTGGCGTATCCCTTCGTCTCACTCCTGTGGCACCGCCCCCGGCCCCTTGGCGCGAGTGCCGGCTCGGTTGATCTCAACGCGCGCCTGGTAGGCGGCCAGAATGTCGCGATGCGTGAGCCATCCGAGGAGGATGGAACCGCCTGAATCCATGACCGGCAGCGCCGACGTTCCCTGCTGGACGAACCGCGAGAGCATGGCGTCCAGGGGCATATCCGGCGCCACGGCCGCCACCAGATTGGCAAGATCGCCGCCGGTGATGTCGAACGTGTCATCGCCCAACGCGGTTTCCACATCCTCAGCGGTCACGACGCCGCGGTAACCGCCATCGGCACCCACCACTGGAAGTGCGACCACATCACGCCGCGCGAACCGGCCGACCATCTCGTCCAGGGGCGTCGTCGCCACGATTGGTTCGGGAACCGGCCGCATGGCGTCGCGGACCCGAAGCTCATGCATGAGGTTGGCGCTGCGCGATCGAAGAATGTCGATCCCGCGCCGGCGCAGCTTGAGGGTGTAGATGGTGTCTTTGGACAGCAGGCTGCTGAGCCCGGCCGCCGCGACGATCGCGACCATCAACGGCAGGATGATGGTGTAGTCGCCAGTCAGCTCAAAGATGATGATCACGGCTGTGATCGGCGCCCGTGCGGCACCGGCGAAGACCGCCCCCATACCCACGAGGCCGTACGCGCCCGCCGGAGCCACCGCACCGTGGAACAGTGTGTTGGCGGCCAGACCGAAGGCGGTTCCCAGCATCGCGCCCATGAACAGTGATGGAGCAAAGACACCGCCGGAGCCACCGATGCCGATCGTCAAGCTGGTGGCGAGCATCTTGCCGGCGAGCAGGACCAAAAGCAGGCCGAGAACGATCTGTCCAGCGACGGCGTTCTGGAGCACCGGATAGCCGACGCCGTAGAGCTCGGGGAGCGCCAGGAGCAGCAGTCCGAGGAGCACGCCACCAGCCACCGGGCGCAGCCAGTCGGGTCCGTGCCAGATGCGATCCAGGAGGTCCTCAGTGCCGTAGAGAACCCGGATGAACGCCAGACCCGCAAGGCCGCCCAGCGCCCCGAGGATCGCGTAGAGGCCGAACTCCCAGGTGGAGACGATGTGAAACGCGGGCAGCGTGAGGAACGCCTGGTTGCCGAACGCCGCCCGCCCGATGACATCGGCCGTGACCGAGGCAAGCACCACGGCACCGAAGGAATCCACCGCGAAGTCCTGCAGGATGAGCTCGAGCGCGAAGAACACCCCTGCAATCGGGGCGTTGAACGTGGCCGAGATGCCGGCAGCCGTCCCGCAGGCGACGAGCAGGCGCAACCGGGTCTCGGAGACATGCAGCATCTGCCCGATCGAGGAACCCAGGGCCGAACCGATTTGCACGATGGGACCCTCGCGTCCCACGGACCCGCCGGCGCCGATGCAGATCGCTGAGGCGAGCGACTTGACGACAGCCACCTGGGGACGGATCTTGCCGCCGTGCTCGGCTACCGCGAGCATGACCTCAGGGACACCATGGCCCCGGGCTTCAGGAGCAAAGCGCTGGATCAGAGGGCCGTAGATGAGGCCTCCGACAACCGGTGCGAGGATGACGAAGTAGATCCCGAGCCATGGCACATTCGGATTGATCGCATGCCCGGCAGAGCTGAAGTCGTTGTGCCCGGTGAAGAGCAGCGTGAACCAGCGGATGAGGTCACGGAAGAGGATGGCTCCGAGGCCGCCGCCGGCACCCACCACCAGCGCAATCGCGATGATCCCGCCCTGTGTGCCGCGTACCCAGTCGAGAGCTCGTCGATGGAGACCCGAAGGAAGGTGGATCCGGCGAGCGGTTGAGGTCACTCCTCGTCGCCGCTGAGCCCGGCAAAGATCGCCGCCAGGACTCGAGCGATGTTGTTCCAGCGGAATCCGGAGGGGTCGAGCGAGCCGTGGAGGGTGAGCCCGTCGCCCAGGGCGAGCAGGACCGAAGCGAAGGCGTTGGCAGGAATATCGGCGATCTCGTCCTCGCTGACGGCACCCTCGATCCAAGCCCTCAACGTTGCTCGGCGGCGGCCGACCGCTGACACCATCCGTTCACGGATCGCGGGTTCGGTGAGGATCAGAGCCCACAGGTCCGACCGAACCTGGACCCGGGCCTGGTCACCGCCACGCTCGCACATCTCGCGGGCAAAGCTTCGCAGCCGGTCGACGTTCGAGATGTTGCGCTGAGCGAGGCTCTCGAGCCGTTCGTCGAGCTCGGCCGCATCCTCCTCGAGCAGCGAGATCAACAACTCCTGCTTGGAGGAGAAGTATCCGTAGAAAGCCCCCTTGCTCACTTCAGCCTCGGCGCAGATGTCATCGACGGTCAGTTCGCTGTACCCCATGCGCCCGGCACATCGCCAGGCCGCGTCGACGAGCTGCTGGCGGCGTTCAAGGCGCGCGTCCTCCGAGATGCGTGGCATCCGCGTATGCTACCATGTCGCAAAACCGACGCGTTGGTTTTTATTGGAACTGTCCTCCCTCCCAGAGCGGGTGGCGATGTGCCACCCGCTCCCCCGAACCCACCCGCGCAGTAGGCGAGATTGAAGGTCAACGCACGCGGTGGGTGCCGCCGTCGCTGTGCCGATACTTGAATCGGACGTCTGGAACGAGGCCGTCTTTACGAAGTTGCAGAGGACACGGATTCCCTTCCCGGCACTCCTTCTTGTTCCCCTTGCTTCGCGGTCTCCACAGAAGTCACCGCCGAGCGCGATACCCCCAGAACTTCGGAAGGACCGCGCTGAGCACGGCGGTGCCGACGACACACAGGATTCCGCCGCTGACCACGGAGGCGCGCACCCCCGCGAGCGATCCAACCACGCCCGCTTCGAGGTTGCCGAGCGCCGGACCCGACGTGTAGCTGATCATCTCGATACCCGCAAGGCGCCCGCGCATCGCGTCCGGAATCGTCTGGTTCCAGAGCGTCGAGCGGAACAGCCCGCTGATCATGTCCGCTGCACCCGCAGCGGCAAGCGCGAGCAACGCCACCCACAGTGACGGCGCAAAGCCGAACGCGACGATCGCGATGCCCCAGCTCGCCGCGGCGAAAGCGATGGCACGACCGTGATGACGCACTGAGCGGGTCCATCCGCTTGTAAGCGTCGCGAGGAGTGAGCCGACCGACGGCGCGGTGTACAGCAGCCCGAGGACCGCCGGCCCGCCGAGCCCCGAAGCGATCTGCGGGAACAGGGCGATCGGCATGCCGAAGAACATGGCGTTGACATCGACCAGGTACGAGCCGAGCAGATCCGGTCGACCGGCCGCGTAGCGCAGACCGGCGATCGCGGCGCGAAGGCTCACGCCCTCCGCTTCGGGTGCGGGCGGTACGGCGCGCATGAGCGTCAGCGCAACCGTCGCCACCAGAAACGTGGCAACGTCGACGCCGTACGTCGCTGGGAGTCCGACCGTCGCGATGAGAATGCCCGCCACGGGCGGACCGAGCACCTGGCCGAGGTTGCCCCGAAGCGATTCGAGCGCCGCCGCCGCGGTGAGCATGTCGCGGGGAACGATGCGCGGGACGAGCGCGTCCAGGGACGGTCGCTCGACCGCGTCGACACCTGCCGCCACGACGACGACGACGAAGAGCACCCAGAGCTGCGGATGCGGCACCGCAGCATTGACCACAAGCACGGCAACCACGACGCACGCGCTGATCTGCGTGATGCGCACCATTCGCCGCCGGTCGACGGCGTCGGCGAGGGCTCCCCCGACGAACGACATCAGCAGGATCGGGAACAACTCGCCGAGACTAACGAGGCCGACCACCAGTGAGGAGCGCGTCAGCTCGTACACCTGGAATGGAATGGCGACGTAGGTGATCATGCTGCCCGCGAACGACACACCCTGGCCGATGAAGAGCAGCCGGAACTCTCTCGAACTCGCGAAGCGGCGTGACATCGACAGCGAGCGACGTCAGCCGCCGGCGCAGTCCCGAACGCGGCAGTCCGGATCCATCGCCTGCTGGGACAGTCTCCATCTGCGGGTCCGGAGTTGCGCGCGTATGAGGCGGTACCTCCTCGGACATGCCTGCGACTATGCCGCCTCCATGGCGCCATGGGTCGCAGAGTCTCAACTCTCTCGAGTTGAAACCGACGTTTCTTACACCGCGGACGCACCTCTCACGACGTCGTGGACGAGCTCAGAAAGAATGCGGGGTAGCCGTAGGCTGCGCATGCTGCAACGAGGCTTGCGACGACGCAGGAGGAATGGCGGGTCGATCGGCTCTTGTCATCTGGATCGCATGGAGGACGCCGATTGCCACCGCGGCGGCAACGCCGAGAGTCCCCGCGATTGCGTAGATCTCCCGCGGGCTCAGCACGACGGCGACCGCACCGCCGATGAGCAGCGAGGCGCCCTGGGCGCCCCCGATTGTGGCGTTGGCAGCGGCGGACACTCGTCCCCGCGCGGAGTCCGGTGTGCGGCGGACGAGCAGGGTCGAGAAGCAGGCTCCCGCGTACCCGTTCCCGAGGCCACCGACAATCGACAACGGCACGAGGACCCAAACCGCCGACACCACGGCGAACGGCGCGAGGGCCGCGCAGGCGACTCCCGCGCCGATGATCGTCGCCCAGGTCTGGCTGCGCTGAGTGGTGAGCAGTCCGGCGCCGACCGACCCGGCGACCATCCCGGCCATCCACGCGGCCATCGCGATCCCGTACCAGACGCCCCCGGCGTGGAGCGTGCTCCGGATCAGGAAGACAAGCACCACATCGACCATCCCCACCAACAGGACAACCAGCGCGAGGCCCACGATGAGCGGGGCCAGCACCCCGTCGCCGAGCAGGATTTCAAAGCCACCTCGGGGTCTGGCCGACCGACCGTCTGCACCGAGCCCGGCCGGCCGGCGCCGGGTATGTACCAGCGCCCCCGCCGCCGTCAGCACTGCGAACGTGGCAGCGTCGACGGCGAGGGGCAGGCCCGTGCCGAACGCACCTGCCAGGAGGCCACCGACTGCGGGAGCGCCGATGAGCACGAGAGCGTTCAGTGACTGCTGGGCGGCTACGGCCTCGGCCACATGGTCCTCGCCGACGATCCGCGGGACGAGCGCGGACCAGGTGGTGGCGGTCACGGACGCAGCAGCGCCGAGCACAGCCACCAGGATCACCATGACGACGACCGAGTGCACAAGGACGAGGGGCACCGTGCATGCCACCTCGATCAGACCGGCGCTCACGAGCAGACGTCGAGAGTCGTGGGTGTCGACGAGGCGGCCCACGAGGCGAGAGAGGAAGAGCAGCGGGATGACACCGGCGGCGAGCAGCAGGCCGACCTCGTACGGCCGGGCGCCGTCGGCCTGGAGGCGAATGGTCAAGGCGACCAGCGCGACCTCGTCGCCGAACGTCGAGATCATCCGTCCGCCGAGAGCGATGAGCAGATCCCGGCCTCGCAATATGTTCAGCATTTATTGAACAGTATTTGCTGAAGAACGGAATGTCAAGGAGTACGCTTGCCTCGATGCCAGAGGAGCGTGACCGGCCGAGCTCCCGGGACGACAGCGCCCCGCTTCGCGTCGACGACCCTCGCGGAATCCGCGCCTGGGCACATCCAGCCCGGTTGGCCATTCTCGATGCGTTGTCGACGGGCGATGAGTTGACCGCCACCGAGTGCGCAGACGTGACCGGACTCAGTGCGAGTGCCACGGCCTACCACCTGAAGCTTCTGGAGCGCCATGGGCTTGTCGAACCCGCACCGCCGCGGCGCGACCACCGGGAGCGCCCATGGCGGATCACCGATCGCCGGATCACGGTCGATCTGGACGCCTCGACGTCCGCCGCGGCATCAGCCACGTCCGCAGTCACGGGAGCCTATCTCGAACTCGACACGGGCGGTGGGCATGGCGTTCATCAAAGGGAGCCACTCTGAGCCGGCGGAGTGGCGGGACGCCGCTGCCATGAACACCGCCGACCTGTGGCTGACCGTGCAGGAGACCGAGCTGATCGTGCACGAGCTGGGAGCCGTGCTCGACCCGTATCGAGGACGGACGTTGCGTGGCGAGCGGCCGCCGGACAGCCGCCGCATCCGAGTGCTGAACGTCGTCGTCCCGCACCGACGGACCCAGCCGGAACCGGGCTCCGGGGTGGATTGACGTGGCCCGGTGCCGAGTCTCACGAGCCTGATGACACAGAAGGAGCCCTGCACGTGGATCTGACGGACCTCTATCACGGCCCGCTCGGCGAGTTCATCGCACGGCGCAGGCGGTTGATCGCAGAGACGCGCGGCGCCGATCCGGCTGCGGCGGCGGCCATCGAATCGCTCCGCAAGCCTCCCCTCTCAGCGTGGGCGATCGACCAGTTGGCGATCGATCAGCAGGATCTTCTCGTCGAGCTGCTGGCCGCCGGAGCGGACACAAGGGCCGCGCACCAGCTCGTTGGCGATCCCGTCGCGACGCGAGAGGATCTGCTGCTGGCCACGGGTCGCCTTCGCGACGCAGTCGAACAGGCGGCCAGGGCTGCCGACACCGTGCTCGAGGCGGCCGGGCGATCAGGAGGGGAGGACGTCGCGCGCCGGATTCGCACGACGCTACAGTCCGCCGCCACCGGCACCGGAGCCGATCGACTGGCTCTCTGGCGCGGGACGCTGGACCACGACGTCGAGCCATCAGGCTTTGGGGCCGTCGACACGCCCGATGATGATCCGCCAGAGCTGGTGGAGATCCTGGCCCCTCGCAGGCGTTCCTCGTCGGAGATGCGGCGCGCGACCCGGCCGGTGCGGTTGGCGGCTGACGACGCACGTGCGCAACGAGAAGCGGCTGGGCGTGCTGTGCAAAAGAAGGCAGCGGCAGCCGAACGCCTGCGCGACCTGGCCGCCGCGAAGCAACTCCACGCCGACACGATGTCAGCGGAGGCGCGCGTCGCCGAAGAGGAGGCCTTGGCTGCTGAAGACGCGGCGGGGAAGGCTGAGGACGAGGCGGCTGTCGCGCGCTCAGGACTGACGCGCTGACGGCTTTCCGTCAGGCCGTCGTCCCGCGCCGCGTCGCACTGCCGGCTCCGCGACCAAACCGGTCCCTAAATCGTACAGCAGCGCTATCATTCTCTATGACAGTAGAATATCCTAGCAGCGGCGCGCAGTTAGGTTTCGGGAGAAACCGATGGCAGGCGATGGCGGCGTGGCGCTCGATTTGCTGTCGGCTGCGAGCCCCGACCGGGCCGCCGGCGGTGTGAACGTCGCGCAGCACCGCGGGTTGGAGGCACTCACCACGATGTCGGCCCACGTCGCGTCGAGCGATACACCGCCGTTGTTCTTCGGAAAGATGAGCCGCAGCGTCGCGAGCCTTGCGAGCGCGACCGGAGCCGCATTCTGGATGATCGACGGCGACCACCTCGGCATCCAGCCGGACCCCTTCGGATTCGACATCGATGACCGCCTCGATGTGCGGATTCCGATCGCCGATCTGCGTCAGAGGGGCTTCAACGGCGTGTTCGATCGCGGTGAGGCGTTCCACCGGCGAAAGCGCTCGCACGACGCCGCGCATCCCATTTCCTTCGACCACGCGCAGGACTTTCTTGCAGTGCCGTGGAGGACGGCGACGAGCACGCTCGGCGTCCTGGTCGCCTACGAGTCCGAGAGCGAGTTCTCCGACCAGGACGAGTGGATCATGCGCCTGGCCGCGCGCGCGTCCGCGCTTGTCTGGCAGGGCTATCTGGCTGAGCGACGGGCCAACGAGTTGCAGGCCGCAGAGGTGATTCGGCTGCACGAGCATGCGACACGGGTCGAGGATCTCGAGCGTCAGAAGTCCGACTTTCTCAGCCTCGCTTCGCACGAGCTGCGCAGCCCGATCGGCGTTATCCGCGGGTATCTCTCGATGTTGCAGGACGGCACGTTCGGCGAGCTTCCCAGCGCGGTCCATCGAGTGCTGACCACGATTGAAGGACGCGTGGATCACATGAATGACCTGGTTGATCAAACGCTCGACGCCGCACGGGTGGAGCGGAGCCGGCAATTGCTCTCACCGGAGGACTTCGATGTCGGCGAGGCGGTGCGTGACGTCGTCACCGAGGTCGAACTCGTCGGTCATGTCCCACGAGCGCACGATCACGGTCGCGATCCGAGCGCCGGCGCGTGTGCATGCGGATCGGCGGCAGGTGGTGATCATCATGCGCAACCTCATCTCGAACGCGTTGAAGTACTCCCCGGACGGCGTTGAGGTTGCGGTCGCGGTGCACGTCCACGCGCGTGATGTCGGCATTGACGTCGTGGACCACGGGATCGGCATCGAGGTGGGCAGCCTGGAGCGCCTGTTTCAGCCCTTCGTGCGGCTCGGGCGGTCGCGGACATCGGCCATCGACGGCATCGGCATCGGGCTGTATCTGTGCCGTGAGCTCGCCCGGCTCCAGGGCGGCGACATCACTGTGGCCTCCGAGTTCGGAGCAGGGAGCACCTTCACGCTGCGACTCCCGCTGGCCACCCACACGACCGCCGCCTGACCGACCGCTCTGAACGCTAGAACAGCGGAAGCGTCAGCGTGAACGTGCTCCCGGTGCCCACTTCGGACTCGACGGTGATGTCGCCGCCGTGGAGGCGCGCGATCTCGCGCGCAAGGTAGAGCCCGAGACCCGGACCGCGAATGTGACCCGTCTCCGGCGTGACGAGCCGCCCGAACCGGCTGAACAGCATCGGAATCTGTTCGGCGCTGATGCCGATGCCGTGGTCCTGGACAACCATCGTTGCGACGCGTGAATCGTGGTCGACGCGGATGTCGATGTCGCCACCGTGCGGCGAGTACTTGATGGCATTGCCGATGAGGTTCGTCATGACAGTGGTCAGCCGGGCCCGGTCCGCGACCATGAAGATCGCATCGCGACACGGCACGACCGTGCAGCGATGGTGGTCGGTGAGCAGCGGTCGCGTCGCGGCGACCGCGTCGTCGACGATCGTCATCAGCGCAACCCGTTCGCGCACAAGGTCAAACGTCATCGCCTCGAGCCGGGCCGTGTCGAGCATCTCGGTGATGAGGCGCGACATCTCCTCGGACTTCTCCTCGATGCGCGCCAGCGCCGCGTCGAGGAGCGAGCCGGTGAGCGTGCCTTCATTCACCATGGATGCGTAGCCCCGGATCACGCCGAGCGGGCTCCGCAGCTCGTGCGCGGCGATGTTGAGGAACTCACCCTTCAACTGCTCGAGCCTGCGGCTCAACTCCGCCTCGCGTTGCAGCTCGGCAAACGCGATGTCGCGCGCCATCCTGAAGCCGATCAGGCGTGCGATGCCGGCCAGGTGCGACAGCGCAGCGGTCCCGAACTCACCACCATGCGCATCCACGGCGAGGACGCCGATGACTCCGGTGTGCGCTCGCACCGGAGCGACCGCAAAGGTGCTCCCGGCGACCGCCTCTCCCGTGTCGACCGCGCGCTCGAACTCGGGGTGGTCGCTCAGGCGAAACGGGCCGCGCAGGTCCGAGCCGGGCTCGTCGTGTGCGGCGACAGCGGTGAGCAGTTCGCCGTCGAGGCGAAGAAAGGACGAGCTGCGCGGACCGTGGGCGACTAACCGGGCCGCGAGATCGACGGCCTGGTCGTAGAACCCGAGGCCACCGTCGCCGAGGTCTTCGTCAGGGTCCGGGACGACAACGACCAGTGGTGGCTCGGCTGCCAAGAGCGACTCGGTGACATCGGAGCTGAGGTCGGAAGCATGTTCCACGGCCTGCTCACCCCCACGTCACGCCGATGGAAGCGTTCGGGTCCCGGTTGTCCGCTCCACAGTCCGCGACAGTTGAGTCGGGGACGTGTCCGCCTTGACCAGGAACTCCAGGGCTCCCAGCCTCAGGCCACGCTCACGCAGCTCGGGCTCGCCGTAGTTGCTCAGGATGATGACCGGTATGTCGGTCGTCGCCTCGTCGGCCCGAAGTCGCTCGAGGACTTCAAAGCCGTCAAGCCCGGGCAGCCGAAGGTCAAGGTAGATGAAGTCGGGCGGCGGCTCCTCAGCCGCGATCCTGAGACCTTCGGTGCCGTTGTGGGCGACCACCACCTCGTAACCGTCGGCGACCAGGCGGAGGCGGTACATCTCGGCGGCGTCGACGTCGTCCTCGATCAGCAGGACCTTGACGGCCTCCTCCACGGCTTGCTCCTTTCCCGTAGGCGACTGACCTGCACCGTCACGCGTCTACCGACAAATCCTAGCGCGCCCTCCGTACGGTAGCAAACAAACGCGGTCGGGATCGAGGCTCCGCGAACGGGTTGGTGCTCAGCCGAGGATGACGCTGGCGCCGAAGACGATGATCCAGGCCGCGCCGAAGGCCACCGCGCTCCAGATGGCGAGTGCCCGGAGGCGCTGAGCGCGGCGCCGGGCCGCCCGGCGCTGGTCGATCGAGGACGTGTCGCGGGGCCGGGTCGCCGCGCCGACCGCTGTTTCCTGCATGGCAAGATGATATTACGAATGTACTGTTATATGATACCGCTACACGGGTCAGGACAAGTCGTCCCGTGGCGCTGCCGCGCGCCCGGTTCCGAGTTCAACCGGATACACTCGCTGTCATGTTCGGGGACACCTGCGCCACCGGCGGGAACTCGTAGTGGTGGCCTCGCGGCTCCCCGAGACCGACCCCGGAGCGCCGATCCCCCTTGCGCCGGTCAACCGGTGTGCGTTCGGGCAGTACTTCGATCGGTTGACAGTCGACTGCCCGGCGTTTCAGCCGCGTCCCTTCGTGGCGGCGACGTCGTACGGCAAGCCGCTGGGAACGCACATGTCGTGCGCGCATCTGCTGGTGGGCGAGATCGAGCACAACCAGTTCTATCCCCGCTGCGCGCTGGGCTCGGATCGCGAGCGTGTGCGCTGGGTTGCCGCGGTCGGACCGGGTCGGTTCGAGGTGTCGCGTGCGCTCCAGGCGGAGTTCGGCGCCGCATATGGGGACTTCCACCGGCTCCTCATCGACGCAAAGGCCGCGGTGCTCGCCGCTTCCCCGGGCGACACCGCGGCGACCCGCGAGGCTTTGGCCGCAACCGTCCGCGAGTTCCTCCTCGCATTCGGCTCGTTCGTGTCGGCGAATGCCGCGCGGGTTGAGGAGCTCGATATCGACCCAGCCGCGGTGACTGCCGAAGCAGCGCGCGTCCTCGGCGAGTGGCAACGCAGCCGGCGGCTGGAGTTCCCGGCATCGGACTCGACGCGGATGGGGCGATCCGCCGGCGTCAGCCCCGCGGCGGGCGAGGATGTGGTCCGCACGCCGCAGCTGGTCATCACCCGCTCGCCGCAACCTCCCGTGATCACGGTGATCGGGCAGGTCGACGAGGGAAACATCGACCTGCTCGAGCTCGCGATTCGCGAGGCGCTTCACGCGGGTGCCGGCGAGCTTGGAGTCGATCTCGCCGGCGTGACGTTCTGCTCGGTGGCAGGCCTCAGGGTGCTTGCCCGGATGGTCGAGTCGGGAACCGCGCGCATCGAGGGCGCGAGCCCCCATCTTCGGCGGGCGTTCGACGCGGCGGGTTTCGATGCGGTGTTCGACAGCCCTGAAGGGCCCCGGTGACGCCCGCCGCGTCGGTGCCGGGCTTCCGGCATGAGGCGGTGTTCTACGAGGGCGATCGTGGCTTCGTGGAGTGGATCGCACCCTTCGTGCGCGACGGCATCGACGCCGGTCAGCCCACCCTCGTCATGGTCGGTCGCTCGCATATCGACGCCCTCCGCCAATCGATCGGCGACTCGGCGGATGGACTTGTCGAGTACCGCGACATGGAGATGGTCGGCGCCAATCCGGCCCGCATCATCCCGGCGTGGGACGAATTTGCGGCGGACCGGATCGGTCGTGGCGCAGTGCGTATTCGCGGTGTGGGTGAGCCGGTCTGGCCCGGTCGAACGGCGACGCAACTCGAGGAGTGTCGCTGGCACGAGGCGCTCATCAACGAGGCCTTCGCCGAAGCCCAGGGGTTCTGGCTGGTATGCCCGTACGACATCGCCGGTCTCGCACCGAACGTTGTCAGCGATGCGCATCGGACGCATCCGGTCGTCACCGGGTCGCGCCCGAGTGCGAGCCAGGCGCCGATCAACGCAGCGGCACCGCAGGCATCACGGTTTGCTCCTCCGGCGCGCATCCTCGCTGCGTTGGTGTTCGGTGGCTCCGACCTCCCGACGCTGCGCGGCCTCGTGGGCGAGGTGGGAGCCCGCGCCGGGTTGGCGGCGACCGCGCTGGATGGACTCGTCCTTGCCGTGAGCGAGGTCGCGACGAACAGCCTCATCTTCGGCGGCGGCATGGGGGTCGTCCGCATATGGCTGGATGCGGGCGATGTCGTCTGCGAGGTGGAGGACTCCGGTGTGATCACCGACTCGCTCGCGGACCGCCGGCGCCCGGGATCCGAGGCCGATCGCGCTCGAGGGCTCTGGACCGCCAACCGCCTCTGCGACCTCGTGCAAATACGTTCGTCGCTCGAGCGCGGCACGACAGTGCGCCTGCGCATGCATACTCGCGAGCGTGCAGCGTGACGCGATCCCGGTGACCGATCAGGCCGTCCCAACGAGCGCGGCAAAGCTGCAGAACCTCGACAAGCCCCTCTACAGCATCGGGATCGCCGCGGACATCCTGTCGACGCACATGCGCACCCTGATGATGTACGAGCACCTCGGGCTCATCATCCCGAACCGCACCGCGACAAACCGGCGCCTGTATTCGCAGCGGGACATCATCACGCTCGGAGCAATTCAGCGGCTCGTGCGCGAGAAGGGTCTGAACCTCAATGGCGCCCGGTATGTGATTCAGTGCCTGCAGCTGCTCGACGCCCACGGAATCCCGCGCCCGTCGGAGCTGGCCGACGTGAACCTCGAGAACGTGAGGCTCTGAGCCATTGGGTGGGTGTGTGGGATGAGAATCCCACACACCCTGTTCGCTACCGGGTCGACTGGCCGGCCGAGACGCCGTCGCGAGCCTGCCTGGCGGCGGCATGGATGTTGTCGGCCGCCTTCTCAGGATCGATGCCGGCGTTCGATGCCGCCTTCTCAAGATCGCTGTACGTGATGTCGCCCTGGTGTTTGCGCTCGTTCGCTTCGCCACATCCGCAGCTGATGCACATGTCGCTCGCCTCCGTGATCCGGGTTGAAATGATAGCAATGCTATCCATTAACATGATAGCAGACATGTATGATTCACGAGGAGAGCGGCCAGCCGCCCGCCACGTGTCGGGTGCGCCGTTGGTTCCCTGCGCGGTCCCGCTACGCCGTACGCCAGACCGACACGGAGTCCGCGGCGATGCACGGCATGCCGTCCCCTGGGATGGGAGACGATGTGAGCAGCAACGACGCCCTCGACGCCTCCGGCAGCGGTGCATCGTTGTCGCCGAGGTTGCATGCGACGAGCAGGCCGGCGTGCTCGTACATGAGCACGATCCGGGTCGCGTCATACCAGGCGCGCGGGGTGTCGGCACCACGCGCGGTGAGCGCCGGCGTTGCACGCCGGATGGCGATCAGCGCTCGATACCACGCCAGCATCTCGGTGTGCGGGGCGCGCCTCATCTCGTCCCAGTCGAGGCGTGACCGCAGGAACGTCTGCGGATCCTGCGGGTCGGGCACCGAGTCCGGAGGCCAGCCGAACGCCCGGAACTCCGCACGGCGCCCGTCGGTGACGGCGCGGCCGAGGCCCCGGTCTCCAAGGTCGGTGAAGTACTGAAACGGTGTGCCGGCCGCCCATTCCTCACCCTGAAACAGCAGGGGGATCATGGGCGACAGCAGCGTGAGCGCCGCCGCCATGCGCGCACGCCCGTCGCTGACCAGGTGGCAGAGACGCTCGCCCGCCGCGCGATTCCCCACCTGGTCGTGGTTCTGCGAATACGCGACAAAGCGCGCGAACGGTATTCCCGCCGTGGAGCGGCCCACGGTGCGTTTGCGATGCTGGGAGTAGCGGCCGGCGTACACGAACGCCTGCTGCAGCGCGGTGCACATGTCGGCTGCGCCGTCGAAGTCCTCGTAATAGCCGAACGCCTCGCCGGTGAGCAGCGCGTGGAGTGCGTGGTGGAAGTCATCGTTCCACTGCGCGTCGAGACCGTATCCTCCCGCCTCACCCTCGCGGACCAGGCGCGGATCGTTGCTGTCGCTTTCAGCGATCACCCAGAGATGGCGGCCTACCTCGACGGAGAGATCGGCGACACGCGCGGTGAGTGCCTCCAGGATGTGGGTCGGCGACATGTCGATGATCGCGTGCACGGCATCGAGACGCAGCCCGTCGCACCCGAGGTCGCGCAGCCACATGGCCGCGTTCTCGAGGACGAACGACCGCACGGCATCCGAGTACTCGCCGTCGTAGTTGAAGGCGGTTCCCCACGGCGTGACGTAGCGATCCGTGAAGTACGGGCCGAAGTCGGGGAGATAGTCACCTTCCGGCCCGAGATGGTTGTAGACGACGTCGACGATCACCGCGAGACCGCGCGCGTGACAGGCGGTCACCAATCTGCGCAGACCTTCCGGGCCGCCGTACCCGCTGTGTGGCGCAAAGAGGTCGACCCCGTCGTACCCCCAGCCGCGGCTTCCGGGATATTCCGCAAGGGGCATCAGCTCGATCGCGTTGATCCCGAGTGTCGTCAGATGTTCGAGACGATCGATACACGCATCGAATGTGCCCTCGGGTGTGAAGGTTCCGACGTGGAGCTCGTAGATGATCGCCTGGTCGAGGGGAAAGCCCTTCCATGACTGCTCCGCCGCAGCGTCTTCGTGCTCGACGAGCCGCGACGGTCCGTGCACACCGGCGGGTTGCGATCGCGATCGTGGGTCGGGAAGCGCATCACGGCCGTCGAGCCGGAACGAATACTGAATGTCATCTGCGGAGCAATCGATCTCGCACGCGAACCATCCGACTCCGGCCGGTGCCATGGGGTGGTGCGCGTCGCCGATCACCAGCTGGACCTGCTCTGCGCGTGGCGCCCACACGCGGAAGGTGCGGGCACTCATGCCCGTTCGAGCAGAGCGACCGGCGCCTGCGCGAGCAGCTCGCTGAGGCGCCGCTCGCCGCCGTTCGCGACCTCACCGGTGAGCGCGTTCCGCCACGAGCCGGATGGCATCCGCGCCGTTGTGTCCTGCCAATCGCCCGCCAGTGCGGCCGGCCAGCGCAGCGCCAGAGTGAGAGTGGTCGCGACGTCATCGCCCGGTGTCGTGCGCGCGAAGCAGATGGCATGCACGGATCGCGATCCCTGCACGGCAAGTGGTTCGTACCCCGCGCCGGGTGCGAAGGCGTCCGCATGTCGCGCACGGACGGCGAGCGCCCGCGCGATCAGCCGTAGCTTGGGGACGCCCTCCTCGAGTCTCGACAGAAACACGTCGTGCGGGTCCTCGCTGACGGCGCGCAGCAACGTGCGCCGCACGTCGTAGTCCACCGGACCACGGTTGTCCGGGTCGACCAGGCGCAGGTCCCACAGCTCGCATCCCTGGTAGATGTCCGGGACACCGGGTGCGGTGAGCTTCAGGAGGGTCTGCGAGAGCGCGAGATGCTGCCAGTGCGGCGTCAGCGCGGCGATCACCACCTCGATCTCCGATACGACCTCGTCGTCGGCGACCATGCCTCGGACAAAGCGCTCGAGATCGGCCTCGTAGCGTTCGTTCGGCTCGAGCCATTCGGTCTCCTCCTTGGCCTCGCGAGACGCCTTCTGCATGTACGCCCACATCCGGTCGGCATCGATGGGGGAGGCCGCAACCAGGGTCTGGTAGAGGAGGTATTCGGCCTTGCGCGACGGGGCGTCGCCGTACCGGTGGCGTTCGGCGAGCGCATGCAACCGTTCCACCGTTGCGAGCCAGAGCTCTGGGATCTCGGCGATCAGGAGTGCGCGGAGCCGCGCATCCTCTCCGCGTTTGGTGTCATGGGTCGCCGTCGCGAGCAGTGACTGCGGATGCTCGGCCGCTGCGCGTGCGCAGAACGCATGCAATGCGGCGATGCTCATCGTCCGCACAGGCTCGGCACCGACTTCGTTGAGGGCGATGAGCGGCAGATACCGATAGAACGTCGTGTCCTCAACGCCTTTCGCCATCACGGCGCCCGCGACCTGCTGGAAGCGCGTCCGGAACTCGGTGAGGGAGGCAGATGGAACGTCGCCGCCGCGGAGCGCGTCGACGAGCGCCGCAAGTCGCGCCGGGTCGCATCGTCCCGACCGCCGAGCGCCATCTGCGGCTGAACTCGAGCGCACGCTCATCGACGGCATCGAGCCGGTCGTCTCCTCGCGGATAGAGCCGATACACGGGCATTGCGCTCAGCAGCTCGGCGATCTCCACTCGCGCTGAGGACACTCCCGCTGCACTCGCGACGCGCGTGAGCCGGCCGAGCTCGGCGTCGAGCAGCCGCTCGAGCACATCGAGGCGTGCCAGATGGCTGTGGGCGGCAAAGTCACGCTGATCGCCGGTGAACTCGAGATAGAGGTCGACAAGCGCGCTCACGCCCTCGGGGTGCGCGAAGGTCGCGCCGACCATGGCGCCGAACTCGTACCCGGTCGTCCCGTCGAGCGGCCAGGCGGGCATGCGCTCGTCCATCGCGAGGATCTTCTCGGCCACGATCCACGCTCCAGGCGCCTCTTGACGCAGACGCTGCGCGAAATCCTCAGGCGCGGCGAGCCCATCGATGTGATCGACGCGCAGACCATCCACGACGCCGTCATCAACAAGCTCGAGTGCTCGCGAGAGCGCCGCACTGAACACGGCCGGGTTTTCGACCCGCAGCCCTGCGAGCGAGGTGACGTCGAAGAATCGCCGGTAGTTGATGAGCGCTCCCGCGGTCAGCCAGTGCTCGAGCACGAAGTGCTGTGAGTCGAGCAGCGCCGTCGTGGCGAGCCCGGTCGCCGTCGCGGTTCCGGGGGCAAGCGGAAACCGGCTGCCGTGGTAATCAAGCTCGAATCCGTCGTGCCCATCGACCACCAGCAGCTCGCCGTTGCGCAGCACGTTTGCCTGCGTGTCACGGAGCGCCGGTAACAGGATCCGGTTGTGCAGCGCCGGAGCCTCCCAGTCGATGTCGAACATCGCGGCGTACGGGCTCTCCCTGCCGTAGCGGAGGACCTCCCACCACCAGCGGTCGCCACGATCGGTGACGCACATGTGGTTGGGAACGACATCGAGCAGCTGACCCATCGACGCCGCTCTCAGGGCTGCGTCGAGCGACGCGAGCCCCGGCTCGCCGCCGAGCTCCGAGCTGATCCTCGTCGGGTCGACGACGTCGTACCCGTGGGTGCTGTGCGGCGCCGCCTGCATGTACGGCGAGGAGTAGAGATGACTCACACCGAGCTGCTCGAGGTACGGAACGATGGCGGCCGCAGCGTCGAAGTCGAAGTCCTCGCGCAACTGCACCCTGTAGGTTGCGCGAGGCTGCGCTCTCACGCGCGGCTGCTCAGTGGTTGTGGCACAGGTAAACATGATAGTTTGTGTATCATCAAATATGAGCGGTACAAAGTCAGTAAACTCATAGCCGGGCGAACGGGCGTCCGAAGGACATGATGATGAGCACATCGAGCTCGAGACGGGCATGACCGCTCGGCGCGACGGATCCTCGCCGTCAGTGTGGGAGGAGCCGCCGCCGCCCTCGGGTCCCTTCGATGCGAGCCCAACAAAGAGACCGGTGAGTTTGACTTCTGCTACGGTAGAGAAATGCCGAGGCTGCTCGACGCCACCCGTGCGCTACGCCGCCGGCAGTTCCTCGATGCTGCCTGGCGATGCATCGCGAGGCAGGGCTATCGGGATCTCACGGTCGACGACGTCTGCGCCGATGCCGGGCTGAGTAAGGGAGCCTTCTACAGCCACTTCGTCTCGAAGGAAGCGCTGCTGCTGGCCCTGATTGCCGATGACGCAGCGACGATCGCCGCTGTCGGGGAAGACCCCGAAACCCTGCGGCTTTCCCCCGTGCAGCGGATTCGCAAGGTGACCGAGTCGATGCTCATGCAGGGAGCGGATCCCGCGCGCGTCCAGCTCCGTGCCGATGTCTGGGGCGCCATGCAGACGTATCCTCGGGTGCGCGCCGCCGTGGCCGAAGTGGTCGCTGAGCGACAGCGCGTTCTCCGTGAGTGGGTGGAGCAGGCGGTCGCGGCCGGCGAGATGTCGATCGGCTTTCCACCGAATGCTCTTGCGGCGCTGCTCCTCGCCATCAGTGATGGGCTCGTCCTGCATTACGCACTTGATCCGAGGGCCTTCCGCTGGGGGAAGATCAGCAAGGCCGTGGACGGCATGCTCGACGGCTTCGCAACGCAGCTGACGCCGGGCGACCACGTCATCGACCCGGCGACGCTTTCAATCTGAGAGCCGCGGAGTCAGCTGCCCAGTGTCCCTCCGGGATCAGGCTCGCGAGAGACCATGACCCCTGGCGGCGTCCGGCCGGTGTCGGGCTCGTGAGAGACCATGACGCCGGGTGGTGTGTGGCCGGTGTCGGGCTCGCGGGAGACCATGACGCCGGGTGGCGTGTGGCCGGTGTCGGGCTCGCGGGAGACCATGACGCCGGGTGGCGTGTGGCCGGTGTCGGGCTCGCGGGAGACCATGACGCCGGGTGGCGTGTGGCCGGTGTCGGGCTCGCGGGAGACCATGACGCCGGGTGGCGTGTGGCCGGTCAGGGGATCTCGGGAGACCCTCGCTCGAGGCTCCTGCGGTTCAGAACGCGGTTCGTCAAGGCCCATGCTGTTCCTCCAAAGGACCCTTGGGTGAAGCCGGTCAGCGCGAGGGTCCAATCGAACTGGTCGGTCTGCTTACCTCAGTCTACGCCGTTCGGCCGGGTCCCATGATGACGAGCAACGCTGCGTCGTCGTGACGAATCCTCCCCGATCGGCGTGACAGGATCATGGCTTCCCCGACGGGGACTGAGCGTGTCGGCACACCGCGCACGATCGGGGGTCACCGTCACTCAGTCGATGCTCGAGTCCCTTGCGGGTGCGGGGAGAGACCGCCGCCCGCGCAGCCGCCTCATCGCACGACGTGCGAACTGGCTACGAGTTTCGCTGCACCCTTGCCGCGGTTGTGCGGTCAACCGCTGTTGCAGCCTGTTGCTCTAGTGCTTACCGACCGGGGACGCGCGCCCTCAGCGGAGGTTGTGAGCTCATCTGCACGAACTCCGCGCCGTCGCTGAACCGCCGGCGCCACCAGGATGCTTCGAGATATTTGCGCGCGGCGTCGAGCCGATCGCGGATCGCCGGTTGAAAGGGCCGGTGACGCATCTCGTCCGTGACCTCAACCGATGTCGTGAACCGGCTCGTCCAGCGCCAGGGCGCGACATCGAAGAGGTCGAGCATCTGCGCGGGCACGATGCCCGCCGCGTCGCACGTGCGCACGAAGTCGCGTGGCGTGCCGTTGGTTGCAGCGTCGAACGCCGCGAGCTCACGCGCGGACGGTGGAACAGCAGTCTCAATCAATGCCCCCATCGCTTCGAGCCTACCAGCCGTGTACCGACGCGCGCCACCCGCCTTCGGGTGCTCGACCGCTACCGATCTGCAGCAGGAACTCCGAGCTCGTGCGTGAAGACATGATGGAACCCGGAGCCGAGCACCTCGCGAATATCGGCCTCGGGCCAGCCTCGATGCACCAGCTCCTCGGTGATCAGCGGCAGACCGGCCGGGCCTTCGAGCCCGGGTACGTAGGTCACCACATCGCCTCCGCCGTAGATGGTTCGCGGTCCCGGGCCGTTGATCTCGTCGGAGACCTCCTTGAAGAAATCGGGCCCGAGCCCCACGTGCTCGACACCGACCAGCCCTGCCACGTGCTCGATGTGGTCCACGAACTCGCGGCACGGTGTGCACGTCGCGGTCGACAAACGTCGCGAGCACGTTGATGCCGACAACTCCCCCTGTGGCTGCAATGCCGCGCAAGCGCTCGTCGGTGAGATTCCGGTGGTGCTCGCGCACCGAGAACGCCGACGAATGCGATGCGATGACCGGCCGCGTTGCGAGCTCGAGGAGATGATCGGTCGAGGTCGCCCCCAGGTGCGAGACGTCGAGCGTGATTCCGAGGCTCTCGCACATCGCGACCGCCTCGACGCCGGCGCGGGTCAACCGGCTCCCGGTGCTGTCCTCGGCCGACCCGTCGGCGAGCATCGTCCGGCCGAAGTGCGTGAAGGAGGCGATCCGGACCCCGAGCCGGTAGAGCGGCTCGAACAGGGCGACGTCCGTCCCGACCGCCTCGCAGCCCTCGAGCGCGAGGATCAGCGCGATCAGGCCGTCCGCGAGCGCCGCGTCGACGTCCTGGCCGGTGAGGCAGATCCTGACCGCGTCCGGGTTCGCGGCGGCGATCCGCCACCCCGTCTCGAGCATCCGCAGCGTCTGCCGCAGGGCACCCTCGGGGCGGAAGTCGTCGTCGATGAAGACCGGAAGGACCTGGATCCGGATGCCGCCGGCGCGCAGCTGGGGCAGCCAGTTCCGCCGGAAGTACTCGCCCTGGGTTTCCGGCGCCCGGCGCGCGCAGAGCATCAGGAGATCGTCATGGGTGTCGACGACGATCGATCGGTGATGCAGCGCGACCGCTTCGGGGCTGATCTCAGGCATGCCGTGCTCCCTCGTTGGACCGGCCGGACTGGCCGGGAGTCAGGATAGCCGCCGCACCACCCGGCGACCGCGTCGGGCCGGGTGCCGCGTGACGCCGCACACCATCTCGGGGCGCCGCCGCGACATCGATTTGGGACAACGCGGGTAGCGTGGAGGGGTGCCCCGTTCCCTCTCGCGGAAGATCGAGATCGCGCTCGTCGCCGCCTGTGTGGTGCTTGCCGTGCCGGCTGCGAGCATCGCGCTGTCCCTGCTCGTGTCGCCGCCCCAGGCCGTGCAAACCGCGGGGCAGTCGCTCGAGCTCAGCGCCGAGCCGCCCACGCTGACGACCACCGGTCCCGGGACGCTCGCGCTCTTCGGCCAGTCGATTCCCACCACACAGCAGTTCACCGGACCGATCCGGCCCCGTCTCCAATGGGCACAGGTCACGCACTACGACCAGCTGCTCCTGGCGCTCCGGGAGCCGAGAAGCCTCGGGCAGGATCTGCGTGACGGGTGGACCGCGTACTTCATCCGCGAGGTGATCATCGCGATCCTGCTCGCCGCCGCCCTGGCCGGCGTCATCCTGCTGCTGGTGCGCCGCCATTGGCGGCTCGTGCTGATCGGGGTTGCGGTCGCAGCCGCCGTCGCGGGTGGCATCGACGCGCTCGCCGTCTCGAGTGCGGCGAACGGACTGAATCGCCTGTCGCAGGTGCAGACGCTCGACGAGCTGGTCGGGCGCACGCCGCTCACCGTTGCGGCGGCACCACCGAAAACGCCGGTCACCGCGGCGACGACGGTGGTCATCGGTGACTCGACCGCTGCCGGCGCGGGCAACCCGCTGGTGGCAGATGCGACGCCGCAGGATGTCGCATGCCGGCGCAGCCGCGACAGCTACGCGGCGGACATCGCCGCCGTGAACGGCACCACCGTGGTCAATCTCGCGTGCACCAACGCCTCGATCGAGGCCGGCCTCTTCGGTATCGAGGCGATCAACGGCAGCATCGTGCCCGCGCAACTCGCCACGCTGGATTCCATGACGGGTGTGCGCACGGTGATCGTCAGCATCGGTGCCAACGAGATGCACTGGGCGGCGCTCATGGAGCTGTGCCTGGTCTCGCCGACGTGCGACGACAGTGCGTCGTCGGCCTGGTTCTCGCAGGCACTCGACAGCTTCACCGTCGACTACTACGACCTGCTGCAGCACCTCGCAACGCTGCCCGGTGCGCCGCAGGTAATCGTCAACGAGTACTACGACCCGCTCCCCGCCAAACCCGTGTGTCCCGGGCAGCCGAACATCACGGCGGCGAAGTCCGCAGTCCTGAGCGCCCGCCTCGCGATGTTCAACAAGGTGCTCAGCGAGGGCGCCGCCAGCTTCGGGTTCGCCGCGGTCAATCCCAGCTTCGCGGGCCACGAGCTGTGCACGAACCAGTCGTTCGTGCAAGGGCTCGGCGCCGGCGCGCCGCTGCACCCGAACGCCGCCGGGGAGCTGGCGATCGCGCTTGCCGATGAGCGACCGTTGCTCAATCCGGCGCCGCCACATCCCACCGAGGACCCCACGCCGAGCCCCACGCCGTAGGATCGGGCCGACATGCGCACGCTCTTCTCCGTGGACGGCCACAGCCGCCAAGTGGACGCCGCGACGGTCGACCGTTTCGTCAAGACCGGGAAGGAGGTGTTCTGGCTCGACATCGAGGCGCCGGACGACGACGACTACCGGTTGCTGAGCGACACCTTCAAGTTCCACCAACTCACGATCGAGGATGTCAAGCACCAGAACCAACGTCCGAAGCTCGAGGGATACGACGGCTACGTCTTCGCGGTGCTGTTCGTCATCGGATTCAGCGCCGACCAGGTCTCCTTCCGCGAGCACCACCTGTACGTCGCACCGCACTTCCTGGTCACCGTTCACCAGGAACCCGAGCCTTCGTTCGAGCAGCTGAACGAGCGCATCGCGGAGTCGCCGGAGAGCGCGTGCCGCAAGTCCTCGTACCTGACCTATCTCGTGATGGACGCCATCGTCGACACGACCTTCGGCGCGCTCGAGGCGCTCGACACGTCGGTCGACAAGTTGCAGGACGACATTCTCGAGACCGCGACGACGGCACAGCTCGTGCTCCTGCAGGACTTGAAGCACTCGGCCTCCGAGATGCGCCGCATACTCGGCGCGCAGCGCGATATGTTCCAGCGGTTCGTGACCCACTCGCTCGAGGATGATCGCGAGACGACCGCGTACTACCGCGACGTCTATGACCACATCATCCGTCAGTACGAGAACGTCGATGGGCTCCGCGATCTGCTCACCGGCGCCATGGACGTCTATCTGTCGACGGTGTCGAACCGCCTCAACATGACCATGAAGACGCTGACCGTGGTGGCGAGCCTGTTTCTCCCATTGACGTTTCTCACCGGGTTCTTCGGGCAGAACTTCGGCTGGCTGGTATCCCGGATCGGCGATTTCCCGGCGTTCGCCATCGGAGTGATCGTGATGGCGCTGTCGGTGGTCGTCCAGCTGGTGTTCTTCCGCCGTCGCGGCTGGATCTGAGCAGACGTCCCGCGACCGGGAGGAGGCCGACAAACACGCCATCCTTCGCGGGTAGAATCCCCGCGACCTCGTGGATTGACGGGGTCATCGGTGGGAGGACCCGATGGTGAGCAACGAGTATCACTTCCTGACGCGCTGGCGGCTCCAGGCGACACCGAGCGAGGTTGCCGCTGTCCTGAGCGATGCCGAGGATCTCCCTCGCTGGTGGCCGTCGGTCTACCTCGATGTCAACGTCATCGAGGAGGGCGATGCGCACGGTGTCGGCCGCACCATCGACCTCTGGACCAAGGGCTGGCTGCCGTACACGCTCCGCTGGCGGTTCACGACGACGCGCAACGACGGCGCCGGCGGCATCGCGCTTCGCGCCGACGGTGATTTCGTCGGCGGTGGCATCTGGACCTTCGTGAAGGACGGCGACCATTGCAACGCCTTCTACGACTGGCGGATCCGCGCGGAGAAGCCGTTGCTCCGGCGTTTGACCTGGCTCATGCGCCCCGCGTTCAGCGCCAATCACCGGTGGGCGATGCGGAAAGGGGAGGAGAGCATGCGCATCGAGCTGGCTCGCCGCCGGATACCGGCCGAATATGAGAGCCCTGTCGGACCGCCTCCCGGTCCGACCTTCAAATGGCTCATCCGCTCGCGCAAGCACACGGACTGAGTCCGCCGCTGCGCACATCTTCGCGCTGGACGGGTGAGCGAATCCGTGGTATTCTTTTCGGGTCGCAATTTCTGCGGCACCGGTGATGGGTCTCACCGTCCTCGGCCATGACGGCCTGATGGGCCCTACCAGAATCCCTGGTAGGAGGACTCGCAGTGAGTTGTTGCCCGGTACACATCGGCCTGCTCGACTCCCTGAACAATTCGTACGGCATTGCCACGCTCTGGATCGGGCTGGCGTTTGTCGCGAGCCTCATCTCGGTGCGCATCGGGCTCTCCGTCGCCCTCGTCGAGATCCTCCTCGGGGTTCTCGGCGGAAACCTCTTCGGGATGTCGTCCAACGTCTGGATCGACTTCCTTGCCGGGTTCGGGTCGGTGCTCCTCACCTTCCTCGCCGGCGCCGAGATTGATCCGAAGTCGTTCCGCCGTTTCCTGACGCCAAGTCTCGTGATCGGCGGGGTGGGGTTCGCCGCTCCATGCGCAGCGGCATGGTTGTTCGCGCTCTTCGTGCTGCACTGGACAACGCACGGCAGCGAGATCGCGGGCATCGCGATGTCGACCACGTCGGTGGCCGTCGTCTACGCGGTGATGCTCGACACCGGCCTCAACAAGACCGACGTCGGCAAGCTGATCCTGTGCGCCTGCTTCGTCTGCGACCTGGGAACGGTGCTCGCGCTCGGCATCATCTTCGCGGACTACAACAGCGTGCTCATCGCGTTCGGGATCGCAACCGCGATCGTGCTCGTGTTCCTCCCGCGCTCACTGCGCTTTGTGATCCGCCACTTCGGCCACCCGGTGAGCGAACCGGAGGTCAAGTACGTCTTCCTCCTGCTCTTCGGTCTCGGTGCGCTCGCGACCGCGGCCAAGTCGGAGGCGGTGCTTCCGGCTTATCTGCTCGGACTCGGCGCCGCCGGCATCTTCCATGCCGATCCGAAGATGGTGGGTCGGGTCCGAGGAGTCGCGTTCACGTTCCTCACCCCGTTCTTCTTCGTGCGAGCGGGAACCCTGATCTCGTTGCCCGCGGTGATCGCCGGGATTCTGATCATCCTGGCGCTGTTCGGCGTGAAGCTGGGCGCGAAGGTCATCGGCGTCTTTCCCGCCACGCGTCCATTCCGAATTCGCGTTCGCGAGGCGTGGTACACGACGATGATGATGTCGACCGGTCTCACGTTCGGCACCATCGCGGCACTCTACGGGTACACCAACGGGTTCATCGACAGATCGCAGTACTCGATCCTCGTGACGGTCGTGGTGATGACGGCGCTCGTGCCCACGTTGATCGCCCAGCTCGTCTTCAAGCCGGAGGTGACGAAGCTGCTCCACGGTGCTCCCGAACCCGACCCGGACCCGGGCATCCTGGTCGCGTAGCAGGACCTCAGGCGGAGGGCAGTCGCAGGTATCGGTACGTGGTGACGGCCTCGAAGCCGAAGGCCGTGTAGAGACGCACCGCCGGCGTGTTCTCCGGATCGACCTCAAGCCCCACCTCGGCGACGCCGGCGGCACGGAGCCGCGTCAACGTCGCCTCGAGCATGCGCGTCCCGAGACGCTGACCACGGCGCTCCTTGTCGACCACGAAGCCGTAGATCATCGATCGTCGCGGGGTTCGCGTCAGCCGAAGCGTCCCGACGACGACACCGCTCTCGATCGCCACCAGGCTCTCGTCGTCGGGGGTGGCGTCCAGGCGATCACCGACCTGCTCCGTGGTCTCGTGGAAACCCTCACCGAGCAGCGTGAGCAGGGCCGCCCGATCGATGACGCCCGGGCTGCGCAGCTCGAGCGAGGCTTCGGGACGGCGTTCCGAGCCGGCTCTCGGGTCGCCCGCGACAAGACGCAGGGTCATGCGCAGCTCCGCTTCCTCATCCACCGCACCCGCGCGGCGCATCCACGCGATCGCGAATGGCCCGGAGTCCTCGCAGATCACGAGCACGCTCGGTCGCTCGAGCCGCCTTGCGGCGCCGAGCACCTCGTCAAGCAGCGCCGATGCGACACCCCGGCGCCGCCAGGACGGATGCACCATGCCGCAGACCTCGGCTTCCGCGCCGGGCGTGATCGCTCCGTACCCGATCACGTCGCCGTCCGTCTCGGCGAGGAAGTGGATGGGCTTCCCGGTCGCGTCGACCTCATCGACCTCGAGCTTGAGATCGAGCGGCTCGGCGGCCTCGCACGTCTTCCGCAGCGCGTCGACCCTGCGTTTGTCAGCAGCGCTCAGCTCCGCACGTCCGCCGATCGTCCAGCCGCCCATCGCCGAAGATCGTGCACCACCGCGCGGCGCCCGCGGTGGCGACTTTGTCGAACCTGTCGATTTTTGGGATCTCCGTTCGTCGTCATGATTGGAGCCACTCAACCGGCCGGCAAGGAGCTGAACCTGTGAAATACATGCTGCTGTTCATTCGCAACGAGGAGGCGGACCTCGACGAGGCCGCGCTCACCGCGCAACACGCCGCCGTCGACAGGTGGTTCGGCGAGCTTGGACCGCAGGGCAAGTTGCTCGGCGGTGAGGAGCTCCAGCCCTCGAGAACAGCCACGACGATCCGCTGGCAGGACGGCCGGCCGCTCGTCACCGACGGCCCCTTCATGGAGAGCAAGGAGAACGTCGCCGGCTTCGTGACCATCGAGGCGACGGATCTCGACGAGGCGATCGCGATCGCCAAGACCTGGCCGCCCCAGGATCAGTCCGTCGAGATCCGCCCGATCATCCCTCACGGCGCCGACATGCCCAACCACCCGGTTGGCTGATCGAGGCGGTGAACGGAGCCGATGGTGAGCAACCCGACCGCGGAGGCGATCAACGCCGTGTTCCGCAACGAGGTCGCCCTCATCTGCGGCTCGCTGGTGCGGATCACCGGCGACTTCGACCTCGCCGAGGACCTCGTGCAGGACGCGCTGCTCATCGCGCTGCAGAAGTGGCCGGTGGACGGCGTTCCGGACAACCCGGCCGCGTGGCTCCTGCAGACGGCGCGACGGCGGGCCATCGACCGTCTGCGCCGTGATTCCGCCTACCGGAGCAAGCTCCAGTTGCTGACCGACGGCTGGGCGCCCGAGGTGCGCCAGGATCCGGACGATCGCCTTCGCCTGATCTTCACCTGCTGCCACCCGGCGCTCGCGCGCGATGCGCAGGTGGCGCTGACGCTTCGAGCGGTCATGGGGATGACGACGGGCCAGATCGCGCACGCCTTCCTCGTCTCCGAGGCCACGATGGCTCAGCGCATCGTGCGCGCCAAGCGGAAGATCGTCGACGCGCGCATCCCGTACCGGGTGCCCGACGCCGACCATCTGCCGGACCGGCTCGCCGAGGTGCTCGCCTCGCTCTACATCGTCTTCAACGAGGGCTACCTGGGCAGCGGCCCGGACCTCGCCACGAGCCGCGACCTCTGCACCGACGCCCTCTGGCTCTGTGGACTCGTCGCGCGGATGCTGCCCGACGAGCCGGAGGTCATCTCACTGCTCGCGCTCATGCGGCTCCACGAGTCGCGGCGCGCGACCCGCTTCGGCGCCGGTGGCGCACTGGTGCTGCTGCGCGACCAGGCCCGGGCGCACTGGGACCATGCCGCAATCGCCGAGGCCGGGTCGCTGCTCGAACAGGCGCGCCGGCTCGGACGCCCGGGGCCGTACTGGCTCCAGGCGGCGATCGCGGCGTGCCACGCCGAGGCGCCGACCTACGAGGACACCGACTGGGCGCAGATCCTTGCCCTGTACGGGGCGCTCCTCCGGCTCAATCCGAGCCCGGTCGTCCGCCTCAACCGGTCGATCGCCCTCGAGCACGTCGCAGGCCCGGTGCCCGCGATGGAGGAGCTCGACGCGCTCCGCCCCGAGCTCGACAGCTACCACCTGTACTGGGCGACCCGAGCCGAGCTGCTGCGTCGCTTCGGCCGGCTCGACGAAGCCGCCGACGCCGACCGCCGCGCGATCGAGCTCACCGACAACCCCTCAGAGCGCGCGCTCCTCGAGACGCGCCTCGATCCCACCGGTATCCGCGCCGCCGGCGCGAACAACAACTGACAACAACCACCAGGAGGCACGACATGGCGAAATATCTGCTCGTCTACCACGGCGGGAGCATGCCCGAGGGCGATGCGGCGCAGGCAGCGGTGATGGAGGCGTGGGGGACATGGTTCCAGAACCTCGGCCCGGCGCTGGCTGACGGCGGCAACCCGGTCTCGCAGACCAGGACGATCGCCTCGGACGGATCGGTTTCGGACGGAGGTGGCGCAAACGCCGCCACCGGCTACAGCCTGATCGAGGCGGACAGCCTCGACGCGGCCGTTGCGCTCGCCAAGGGCTGCCCCGTCCTGGGCGGCGGATCCAGCGTCGAGGTCGCCGAGACCTTCAACGTCATGTAGTCCGGCCGGGCCGGAACGTCCCGGTCCGGCGCCGACCGTGGTATCTCGACACGAGGCCCCCGCACCCGCGCGACGTCGGCGTGGGTCGCGGGCGGTCGCGTGTCATGCAGGCGACAGACCGAAGTCGCGACAATAAGTCCCAGGATGAGCGAGGTAGAGGCTCCAGCCGGCGTCCCGGCAGGGCCGGGGGGTAGCGCGTCTGATCTGTGGGGCGTGCCCGACTGGGTGCCGCCGCCCCCGCCGCCGACCTGGTGGCCGCAGCATTTCTACAGCTACGACCCGCCGCCACCACCGCGGCGCACGCCACGGCTGCGGATGCTCGCTGTCGCCGTCCTCCTTGTGGTCTTCGGGGCAAGCGCCGCCGCCACCGCGGTCATCGCGACCCGGAGCCTCGGCGGCACCGGGAGCACCTCCGGCGCGGAGGCGGCGATCGTCGACATCGACACGCAGCTCGGCCACGGAGCCTCCGCGGCCGGGACGGGCATGGTCCTCACGTCGACCGGCGAGGTGCTCACGAACAACCACGTGATCTACGGCGCGCTGTCGATCAGCGTGCAGCTGACGTCCACGGGCGCGATGTACAGCGCCAGCGTCGTCGGCTATGACCGCCAGCACGACATCGCGGTGCTCCAGCTCGACGGCGCAACCGGGCTGGCGACCATGCCGATCGGCGACTCCTCGTCCGTGCAGATCGGCTCGAGCGTCACCGCGCTCGGCAACGCGCTGGGCCGCGGCGGGGCGCCGGCCAGCGCGTCGGGCACCGTCACTGCGCTCGACCAGAGCATCACGGCGTCGGACGAGAGCGGGTCGGAGCCGAATGAGTCGCTGACCGGCATGATCCAGATCAACGCCCCCATCAAGCCGGGCGACTCCGGCGGCCCGCTCCTCAACAACCGCGGCCAGGCGATCGGGATGGACACCGCAGCGAGTGGAGGGCGGCAGCTCGAGCAGACCGGAGCCGTCGAGGCGTTCGCGATCCCCATCAACACCGCGCTCGGTGTCGCGGCTCAGATCATCAAGTCACCGTCGAGCTTCCAGACACCGCCGGCCGCTTCAGGAGCGTATCTCGGCGTGCAGGTGAGTGACAGCGCCGCTCCGCCGGGTGCGCTCGTCCAGTATGTGGCCGGCGGGACGCCGGCATCGACGACGTCGCTCTCGGAAGGCGACGTGATCATCGGTGTCGGCGGCGCCACGGTCGCATCGGTGGCGGGTCTCAAGTCGATCCTGGGGCAGCATCACCCCGGCGACAACGTGATCATCGCCTGGGTCACGGCCTCAGGGCAGGATCAGCAGGCAACGGTCACGCTCGGCACCCCGCCGCCTGCGCCGCCTCAGTAGCGGCCCGCGAAACGACCTCCGCTCGTCGCGTACAGTGTCGCGACTGTGACCAAGCGGATCCTGGTCCCAACCGAGAGCATCCCGGCGGAGGCCGGCGCCGTCCGCTGGGCAGCCGACGAGGCGAACAGAAGTGAGGCGGAGCTGCTGCTGCTCCGCATTGTCGAGACGAACGGCAACGGGAATGGCGAGCACCCGCACGTCCGCGCGGTTGCGGACTCCGAGCTGACCGCGGTTGCCCAGCGGCTCGCGGGATCGCGGGGACGAGGGCTGACCGTGGAGGCGTCCGACGTCGCCGACGCGATCGTCCACGTCGCGGAGGCGGAGGACGCGGATCTCATCGTTGTCGGCAATGCCGGGATGCGCGGACGGAAGGACTTCCTGCTCAAGAACGTCCCCAACCGGATCTCGCACATGGCGCGCTGCAACGTCGTGCTCGTCAACACGATCCACGGCGACGACGAGCCGCTCCGTCCGCACTTCCACCATCACAACGAGCCGCCGGTCGTGCCCGCGGATCCGTCGATGTTCGAGGGCCGGATGGTCGGCCGCGCAGCGAAGATCGGGCGCGTCATCGCGGTGCTCGGCATCCGCGAGGAATTGCTGCGCCGTCACGGTGGCGACCTCGAGCGCGAGGCCAAGCTGCTCGTGAAAGCGTTGCAGAAGCTCGGACCGACGTTCGAGAAGCTGGGTCAGATGCTGTCGACGCGCCCCGACCTGCTCCCGCGCGAGTTCATCGACGAGCTGTCGACGCTGCAGGATGACGTCCCACCGCTCGCGCACGCCGATGTGGTCCGCGTCATGGAGCAGGAGTTGCACGTACCCCTCGAGGACGTGTTCCAGAGCGTCGATCCGGATCCGATCGCGGCCGGCACCATCGCGCAGGTGCATCGCGCGGTGCTCGGCAACGGCGACCCGGTGGTGATCAAGGTGCAACGCCCCACCGCGGAAGAGGACATGTGCAAGGACCTCGCGCTGCTCAAGCTCTTCGCGGAGCGGGCGCGCGGGATGAAGAGCTTCGAGCAGATCATCGACCTCCCCGCGATCATCGACCACCTCTCGGAGTCGCTGCAGCGGGAGCTCGATTTCACCCGTGAGGCCGCGAACATCGAGCGCATGCGCGCCCAGCTCGAGTCGTTCTCGCGCCTCGAGGTGCCGCGCGTCCACACTGATTACACGACCCACCGGCTCCTCGTGATGGAGGAGGTGGGCGGTGTGCCGCTCCTGCAGGCGCCGGCATCACCCGCGCGCACCGAGGCCGCGAGCCAGCTGCTCGAGTCGTTCTACCTGCAGATCCTCACCGCCGGTTTCTTCCATGCTGATCCGCATCCGGGAAACCTCAAGTGGTGGAACGACAAGGTCTATCTCCTCGATTTCGGCATGGTGGGGGAGATCGACTCGCACACGCGCGACCTGCTGAGCTTCCTGCTGATGGCCTTCTGGCACGAGGACATCCCGTTCCTCGGCGATGTCATCCTCATGCTCGCGGAACGGCATGGAACCATCGACACCGAGACGTTCCAGCACGACCTCACCGAGCTCGTGGACCGCTACCGCCACAAGGCCCTGGAGCAGCTGCAGATCGGGCCGCTCATGCAGGATCTGACGCAGCTCTGTGTGAGCACCGGCATCCGCCTCCCGGCGTCGCTTGCGTTCATCGGCAAGGCGCTCGGCCAGGTGCAGCTCGCGACCGCGCAGCTCGAGCCCGGCCTCGATCCGTTCGCGGTGGCCGGCCGGTTCTTCACGCGCCGCCTCACGACCGAGGTGCGCGACATGGTCGGCCCCGAGCGGCTCGTGTACAACGCGCGCAAGCTCCGGCTGCGGTTCAACAACCTCATCGAGTCGCTCGAGCGCATGTCGGGTGCGCGCCCGGGCTGGGAGCCGAAGCTCGTCCTCGGTGGGACCGAGCGCCTCGAGGACACGATTCGCCGCGCGGGCCGTCGACTTGCGAGCGCGTTCGTGAGCGGCGCGGCGTTCCTCGTGTGCGGCTTGACCGCGGCCGTCGGCCACGTCGCCGCCTGGGTGCCGTCCGTGTTCGGTGTGGTCGGCGGTGTCTTCGCGCTGTTCCTGTTCGTCGACGTCGTGCGTCGCTGACCGGCTCGATTCGCAGCGCGTAACCGCGCGCCGGGAGCTGCGGTTCAGATCTTCCGGATGAAGACTCTGCGCAACCGGCGATCGACGACGACCGCGATCACCGCCATGATCGAACCCAGGAAGAGCCGTTCGGTGACGCGGCGGACGGACCGCGAGCGGCTCTCCGGCGCCGAAGGCGGTGGCGTTGGGACGGGCGGAACTGCGATGGCCATCGGTTCCGGATTGTGGCATCGTGACCGCCGTGGTTGACGTCTACCCGCAGCTCGAGCCGGTGTCGCACGACCTGAGAGACATCCATCCGCGCCTGTTCTATCTCGGCCGCGTCGGCGCAGGAATTCTCTGGCGCCTCGCGCTGCTCGCCGGGGTGATCCTCGCCGCCGAATCCGGCTACGGGCCGCCCTGGTACGTGGCCGCTGGCGTCGTCGCCGGCGGGCTCATGCTCGGCCTCTGGCACCGCGGCTGGAAGATCGCCCGTATCTGGCGGATGCTGATCGTTGCCGCCAGCGTCGCCTATGTCGCACCGCTGACCCCGATCGCGCTCCCTGCGACGGAGGCGGGCTTCGGGATTGCGCTGGTCGCCCCTTGGCTGGCCGTGCGCCGGCGCCCCTGACCCGCGCACCACGGCACGTCCGGCGCCACCTGATGGAGACTGACGCCGCATGAAGAGGACACGCTCGGAGCGCCTTCCGTCGTTGATCATGTTCGGGATCTTCCTGGTCGCGTGGGGACTGCTCTGCTTCTGGGCCGGTCCCAACTTCGTGCTCGTCATGGTGCTGCTGCTGCTCGCGGGGCTCGTCCCGCTGGCGCTCGTGACCGGGCACCGCTTCCTGCGCCGCGACTACGTGTTCGCCGAGGTCTGCCTCGTGCCGCTGACATTCATCGCGATGCTCGTGAGCAGCTTCAACATCACGGCGGTCATCGCGTTCGGTGTGGTCCTCGGACTGGACACCGCAACGTGCTGCATCCTGGTGCTGCGCAAGGGAAGGGGCGCGCTGCGCAACGCCACGCGCAACCTCATCCTGATCCTGGCGGTGCTCGGCGTCGCAACCGGTGCGGCGTCGGTCGCCGCGGCGATCGCTCCCGTGCCGACGTGCGGGACCGCAACCGTCGGTGTCGGCGGCGCCACCGATGACGGCTCCGCCGCCGCCGGCCAGTGCTTCGTCGCGGCGGCGGAGAACTGCGTCGCCAAGGCGCTCAGCGTGCAGGTGTCGAGCGTCGACGAGCGCGCCACCCATGCGTTTCGCATCGTCGAGGACTCGGATGGGCAGTGCCATTTCACGGATGCGGTGCAGTACGGGCCGCTGTCTTCGCCGGCACAGTATTCGATCAATTACACCTGTCCGACGCTCACCGACCAGATCGGCGCACCGGGGGAGCAACAGGTGCAGCTGACCCAGTGCGCGGAGCAGGTGATCGCGGGAGTCGCCGCTCCGATCATCCCGATGAACGCGTACCAGCCACCCGCCGCCACTCCGGCGCCGAAATGATGCCCCGCTGACCCACAATCCGCGCTGATGGATCGGGCGCTCTCGGACCTGCTCGCCGACTACGAACTCGCTGCGCGGGGCAGGTTGACCCGGGATGCCTTCGACTACTTCGCCTCCGGGTCGGGCGACGAGGTGAGCCTCGAGGAGTTGCGGGTCGTCTGGCGGCGCCACCGCCTCCGTCCCCACGCCTTCCCGACCGCCGGGATCCCGGATCTCTCGAACGAGGTGCTCGGCACGAAGCTTGCGATGCCGGTCGTGGTCGCGCCGACGGCGTACCAGCGCGCCGCCCATCCCGAGGGCGAGGTCGAGATGGCTCGCGGGGTGAGTGCCGCGGGCGGCCTCATGGTCGTGGCGACGCGCGCCACGATGCTCATCGAGGACATCGCGGCGGCCCTCGACGGACCCTGGTGGTTCCAGGTCTACATCCTCAACGAGCGCCGGATCACGGCCGAGCTCGTCCGCCGGGCGGTCGGCCTCGGTGCCAGGGCGCTCATGCTCACCGCCGACACCCCCTACCTCGGGTTCAAACGGCGCGGGTACACGCCGCCGGCGACCATCGAGCAGCATCTCGTCAACTTCGGCACGCACCTCGCGCCCGGGACCGAGATCGGCGACGTCCGGCACATCATCGACCAGGACGCGTCGATCGATCTCTCGACGATCGCCTGGCTCGCGGAGCTCAGCGGTGTTCCGGTGCTCGTCAAGGGCGTCCTGCGCGGTGACGATGCGGCCGCCTGTGTCGACGCCGGCGCCGCCGGGATCGTCGTCTCGAACCACGGCGGTCGCCAGCTCGACCGCGCGATCGCACCGGCAGCCGCCCTCCCGGAGGTGGTCGCGGCGGTCGAGGGCCGTGTCCCGGTCCTCGTCGACGGCGGGGTCCGCAGTGGCATCGACGTGCTCATCGCGCTGGCGCTCGGCGCTGCGGCGACGATGGTCGGGCGTCCCGTGCTCTGGGGCCTCGCCGCCGAGGGCAGCGCCGGCGTCCAGCGCGTGCTCGACACGTATCGCGACGAGCTCAGCCATGCCATGGGTCTTGCGGGTTTGGCAACGGTCGTCGGAATCAGTCGAGACCTCGTAGCCTGATCGGGTGGATCAACCACCCCCACCACCGCCACCGTCCCCCGACTACCCGCCGCCACCGCCGCCTCGGCGCGCCGGGTGGGACTGGACTCCCCGCCGAGCGCTCGGATCGCTCGGTCTCGCGGTGCTGATCATCGTCGTCGCGGTGGTGGCCGTCGTGCTCATCATCGCGATCACCCGCCACCCGGCACCGAATCCGAGGACGCTGAGCCTGACCAGCGGAACGGTGGTCTTCAAGGACGAGTTCTCGAGCGGCGGGAAATGGCCGGACCAGGCGCTGTCCTCGGGGAGCACGGTCGGCTACGGCGACGGCGACTACGCCATCTCGGGCGAGGGCGCGTACGCGCACTTCGTCGCGGCCCCGTACGGCACCGCGTACCAGGCAGAGGCGATCACGGTGACGGCCGAGGTCCGGAGCGGCGACCCGAAGACCTCAGGGTACGGGGTCCAGTGCACCCCCGCCACCAACGGCCAGCCGTCCTACGCGTTCTTTCTCAACCCGAACGGAACCTTCGTCCTCGATCGGTACGAGGGGGCGGGCGGCGCCCCGGCGGTGCTCGACGAGGGGTCGACCACCGGCCTTCCCGGCATCGGCCAGAAGGCCACGTTCACGGCCGGGTGCATCCTCGTCTCGTCGTCGGCTGGCCAGTCGAAGGTGAGGCTGGTCCTCGCGGTGGGCCGGTCCGTGATCGCCGACATCGTCGACTCCGCTCCCGGCTCCGGCACCGGGTGGACGACGGGCCTGGTGACCTCGACCACCGCCGCGCAACCCTCGGTCGTGGATTTCACGTCTTTCGCGATTCGTAACCTCGAGGGCTGACCCGGTTCCCGGACCGACCCGTACGATAGCCGTCACCGCCGTCCGCCGAGCCGTAGCGAAGGAGCCGCAATGGACACGAGCGACATCGGGACATCGACATCGAGCCGGGGGCGCGGGCGTCGTGGTGCAGCGACGCCGGCGCAGCCCGAATCCACGGGCAGCGTGGTCCTCGGACCGCGTGACTCGCTGACCGGCACCCTGAGCGTGTACGGTGACGTGCACGTCGAGGGCACCGTCGAGGGTGAGATCTCCGCAACGGGCGCCGTGAGCGTGCACACGACCGGCATTGCGCGCGCGCAGATCACGGCGCGCGACATCGCCGTCGACGGAACGCTTGACGGCAGCGCGGTGGCGCAGGACCTCGTCAGCATCGGCGATGTCGCGCGTGTCACCGGCGAGGTTCGCTCCGCGCGGCTGCGCGTCGACGAGGGCGCAACCGTGAACGCGACGATCTCGATGAGCACCGACGCACCGCCGGCGCGACGCATGGAGGAGCACGACGAGGTCACCGTCGATGTGACCGGCACGGCCGCCTCGACGGACGGCGAGAGCGACTCCGGTGCTTACGCGGAAGCGAGCGCGGGCGCCGAGTCCGGGTCGGAGTTCGAGCGAGGGCTGAGCGGAACCCTCGCTGCGCAGGCGTCCGGTCGCGAAGGTGAACGCGGCGTGGAACGCGTAGTCCCCTTCACCGAGACGGTGCATGGTGCGGTCGAGCTCCTCCTCGAACGTCGCGCGCGACCCCGGGCTCAGCACGCCGACCATCGCGTGAGTCCACGGGCCTGACCACTGCATCATGTCGGTCCACTCGTGCACGTCCTGGGCACGCACACCCACCAGCAGCTGCGTCATGCGGATGTCGGTGAAGCCGGCCATCTCGAGCATGTCGGAGAGCACCCAGGGCTCGCCGAAGAGCGCGTGATGCGACGGCGTGCGCGTCCGGACGATGGCGAGTCGCTCGAGCCGCTCGAAGAAGACCTCCTGCGCCGGCGTCGACAGGCTGCGGCAGCGACAGCACACGGCGATCCGTCCCTCCGGTGTGAGCACGCGCCGTATCTCCGCGAGCGCGCGCCACGGATCCTCGAGACAGGCAAGCGATTGTCCGAGCAACGCGACGTCGAACATCTCGTCGTGAAAGACGAGATCGTGCGCGTCCATGACGGTGTACTGCGTGTGCTGGTCCGGTGTGGCGAGCGCTCGCGCGGCGGTGATCATGTCCGGCGACAGATCGATCGCCATGTGTTCGAGCGGCTCGCGCGCAGCGTCGAGGCTGCGCGTCACGAGCCCCGTGCCGCAGCCGACATCGAGCACCCGTTCGTCGCCGCGCACCTCGGCAAAGCCGGCAAGCCGCTCCGCGGCACGAACGTTTGCGCCGCCCGCCCACGAGTCGTAGCGGGAGGCCGCCTCACGATAGAAGTCGAGTTGCAGCTGCCGGAAGGTCTCCGGCTCGACCGTCACGATGCCGCGCCCCCGTGGATGGGACTCGCTCTGCGGAGGCGGCGCCGGATCAGTACGATATGCGCCCAGCACCGGACGAGAAGGAGAGGCTAAATCCGTGGACAACATCATCACTGAGATCGAGGAGGCGTCCATTCCACGCGGCGGTCACCGAAACGGCGCTGCGAGCGCCAAGGCGGTGACGTTGGGACCGCGCGACGTTCTCAACGGATCGCTGACTGTCGACGGTGACCTCCACATCGAGGGGACGGTCGACGGCGAGGTCAACGCGTCCGGCGATGTCGACATCGAGGGTTCGGCGACGGTGCGTGCGCGCGTTGAGGGCAGGAACATCACCGTTCGCGGCAACGTGACCGGCAACGTGACGGCACGTGCGCGTCTCAGCGTCGCCGGCAGCGGTGTCATCGCGGGCGATGTTCGCGCCGCGCGCCTGCGCGTCGACGACGGCGGCACGGTGAACGGCAGCATCACGATGGGTGCGACCGAGCAGCAGTAAGCATCCGGTTCCTTCGCACGGCTGAATTATCCGCTGTTCGAGGGTCGGATCTGTGTCACGAGTCCGTGGTGCATGCCGTGGACCTCGTGCATCAGCGCCATGTCCGCGGCGCGGTGGCTGATCACCAGCAGCGCGCGATCCGCGGAGGCGTCGACGATGTCGCGCATCACCGCGGCAGCCGTTGCCTCGTCGAGGGCCTCGGTCGGCTCGTCGACCACGAGGACCGGGAATCCGGCGAGTAGCGCACGCGCGAGAGCGAGGCGCCGGCGCTGACCGCCGGAGATCTGCGCGCCGTGCTCGCCGACCAGCGTGTCCCATCCGTCGGGAAGGGTCGCGATCCACTCGAGGAGATGCGCGCCGGCGGCAGCCGCGTCGAGCTCCTCGTCGGTGGCCGTGGTCCGGGCGAGACGGAGGTTCTCCTTGATCGAGGTCGCGAAGATGTGCGCGTCCTGAGAGAGGAGGCCGATCCGCGTGCGGACGTCGTCGCCTCGGAGTTCGCGGACGTCGATGCCTCCAAGCGTGAAGGAGCCTGCCTCGAAGTCCCGGAAGCGCACGAGGATCGCCGCCAGCGACGACTTGCCGCTGCCGCTCGCACCCTCGATCCCGATACGGCTTCCCGGCTCGAGGCGGAGTGAGACCTGGTCCACGGCGAGCGGCAGACGGGGGCCGTAGCGCATCGAGATCCGGTCGAGAACGACAACGCTGGCCTCCGGCAGGTCTCGAGGAGCGGCGGGCTCGGCAACCGGGATCGGGCGCGTCGTGATGTCGACGAGGCGCCGCGCGGAGGGGAGCCCGGTCCGGGCGCCGTCGACCGCGGCGGGAAGCAGCGAGAACGGTTCGCTCATCGCCATCGCGCCGAGCGCCAGGATGCCCGTGGCGATGGCGGGAATCGCGCCGGCCGAGACGGCGGCGGTCGCGGCGATGACCACCGCGATCACGGTGACGCCGCCCGCGAGGGACACGAGGCCGCTGGCAGCCGCCCGCGAGCGCGCCAGCCGCGTCGCAACGCGCTGGATGCGGGTCGTGATCACCTCGACGCGGGTGAGCTGCCGCTCGACGGCCCCGGAGCCGACCAGGTCGGCGCAACCCTGGAGGGTGTCGGTGATCTCCGCTGCCAGCGTCCCGGCAAGGTCCGCAAGCTCGGACGCGGCGCCGCGCGCGGAGAGCGTGGCGGCGAGGACGATCCCGATGCCGGCCGCCGCCATCACGAGGATCGCCGCTATCCCGATCGGCGCCGCGACGACGGTGGCGATCACCGCCGCGATCACGATCGAGAGCACGGCCACCGCCGGGGGCAGCAGCGATCTGGCGTAGACGTCCTGGAGGGCCTCGACATCGCCACCGATACGGCGCATGAGATCGCCCGACCGGTCGCGGTCGTACGCGCCCGGCGCTCGCGGCTCGATCGCCTCGTAGACCGCGACCCGAGTGTCCGCGAGGAGGCGCAGCACGGCGTCGTGCGTGGCCAGCCGGTCGAGATAGCGGCCGCTCGCCCGGAGGAGGCTGAAGAGCCGCACGGCGACCGCGGCAACGTCGAGTGAGAGGATCGGCGGACGCAAGCTTGCGTCCTGGATCAGGTACCCGGAGACGGCGAGCAGCGCCACACCCGAGGCGACGCAGACGAGCGAGACGAGCGCGGCCGCGCCGAGGCGGGGGAGACGCGGCACCGCCCGGCCGAGGATGAAGCCCCAGGGTTGCGTGATCACGTCGTCGCCGGCTCGAGCACGCCGGCCTCGGGCGCCGGAGCCGTCTCCTCGAGATCGATCGACCGCGTCGCCCATGGGAAGTTGTCGAGCGCGTGCGCGGCGATGATCACCGTGCGTCCGCGGGTGCATCGCTCGATCGCGTCGCTGACCGTCTCGCGGCTGCGCGCGTCCAGCTGGGCGAGCGGCTCGTCGAGCAGCACGATGGGGCACCCGCGCAACAGCGTCCTTGCCAGGGCGATCCGCTGGCGCTGCCCGCCACTCAGGGTCAGCCCGCGCTCGCCGACCACCGTGGTGATGCCGCCGGGCAGCTCGTCGACGAATTCGGCGCCCGTCACCGCAAGCGCCTCGCGGACCTCGGCGTCGGTCGCGTCGGGCAGTCCGAGGCGGACGTTGGCGGCGATGGTCCCGGCGAAGAGATGGGGGTGCTGCGGCAGCCAGGCGATCGCGTCGCGCCAGGCCAGCGGATGTGTCGTGGCGGTGTCGATGCCACCGATGCGAACGCTGCCCTGCCCGGCGTTGACCAGGCCGAGGATGAGCGCGAGGAGCGTCGTCTTCCCGGCGCCGCTCGGGCCGCGGAGCACGACGCGCTCGCCGGCCTCCACGCTCACGCTGATATCGCGAAGGCCGGAGGCTCGCCCCGCGTGCGCGAAGGTCGCGTGGTCGATGACGATGCCGGCGCGCTCGACTTGGAGCGCGGCGATCGCACTGCCCTGGTCGGAGCCGACGAGGTCGAGCACCGCTCCTGCCGCCTCGACGCCCTGCATGCTGCCGTGGAACGCCGCGCCGAGATTGCGCATCGGGAGATACACCTCGGGCGCGAGGATCAACACCGTCAAGCCGCTGCGCAGGTCGAGGGTGCCGTCGACGAGGCGGACGGCGATCGTCACCGCGAGCAACGCCACACCGAGGCTCGCGAGCAGCTCGAGCGCGAAGGACGAGAGAAACGCGATGCGCAGCGTCGCCATCGTCGTGCTGCGCAGGCGGTCGGAGATCTCGCGGAGTCGCGCGACCTGCGCGCGACCGCGCCCGAAGAGGCGCAGCGTCGGAAGCCCCTGCAGCACATCGAGAAAATGGCCACCCAGCAGCTGAAACGTCTGCCAGCGCTTGCGCGTGCTGTCCTCGGCGGCGCGCCCGATCAGCGCGGTGAACACCGGGATGAGCGGAAGTGTCACGAGCAGGATCACCGCCGACACCCAGTCGACGCTGAGCACGTAGCCGATGGCAACGAGCGGCACGGCCACCGCGACCACGACCTGCGGGAGGAAGCGTGCGAAGTAGTGGTCGAGATCGTCGAGCCCCGACGTCAACAGTGAGCTCATCTCACCGCTGCGTGTCGCCGCCAGTGACACCGGCCCGCGCGCGACGAGGGTCGCGAGCGCACGGCGGCGCAGGCCGGCGATCGCCGCCGCGGCGCCCGCGTGACCGCTTGCCTCACCGATCCAGATGAGCGCGGCGCGCACAATGACGGCGCCTGCGAACACGGCCAGCGCGGGGGCGATCCCGTCGAACCGCAGGTGACGCTGGAACACACCGGTGATCACCGTCGCAAGGGCGACCGCACCGGCGACGACGCAGATGCTCTGCATGACGCCGCACCCAATCGCGATCAGCAATCCCCGCCGAGCCTCGGACCCGGCGAGCAGACGCCGATCGAAGCGCTTCACGCGCTGTCAGGTTTCGACGGTTCGGGTCGCTTCTGGAGGATCTTGGGCAGCTCGAACTCGTCGCGTGTGATGCGCTGGCGGAACACCCAGTACGCCCATGCCTGATAGACGACGACGACCGGGACGAAGATCGCCGCGACGATGGTGATGACGCTCAGCGAGTAGTGACTCGCCGACGAGTTGACGATCGTCAGGCTGTACACGGCACTTGTGCTGGACGCGAGCACTCGGGGATACAGGTTGAGGAAGATCGTGATCACGACCAGGGCGATGGCCCCACCGGTGCAGAGGAACGCCCAGCCGTGGAACCGTCCGCGCAGGAGCGGGGCACTCACTGCCACGAGCGCGATCGCCGCAAGCGGAATCGGTCCCGGCACCACGCCGGTGTTCTTCGAGGTCACGGCGTTGACAAACGTGTACGCGAGGAATCCGAGCACGACGATCGCGACGGGCCACGCCAGCCGCGCGGCGACGGTGTGCGCGCGCTCACCAGTCGGTCCGGTGAGCTTCAGCGAGAGATACGTGGCCCCGTGCAGGAGGAAGAGCAGCGCAAACGTGACCCCGCCGAGCAGGCCATACGGGGTGAGCAGGTCGAGGAGAGTTCCCGTGAACTGGTGCTGCGCGTTGATGGGAATGCCCTGCACCACGTCGGCGAACGCCACACCCCAGAGCACCGAGGGCAGCAGGCTGCCGGCGAATGCCACCCAATCCCAACGATTTCTCCAGCTCTGGTCCTCACGCTGATGCCGGAACTCGAACGACACGCCACGGAGGATCAGGCCGACAAGCACGAGGAACAGCGGGAGGTAGAAGGCGCTGAACAGCGTTGCGTACCACTGCGGGAACGCGGCGAAGGTCGCACCGCCCACGAAGAGCAACCACACCTCGTTGCCGTCCCAGACCGGACCGATGCTGCGGATCACCATGCGCCGCTCGACGTCGTCGCGTCCGATGAAGGGCAGCAGCATGCCGACGCCGAAATCGAAGCCCTCCAGGAAGAAGTAATAGATCCAAAGCACCCCGATGACGCCGAACCAGAAGATCTGCAGGCCGGAGGGCGATGGCATCTCGATGCTCCTAGTAGGCCATCGCCGCGGGCGCCGGCTCGGCGACGCCGTCGGCGCCGACCTCGGGGGCTTTCGCCGAGCGGATGTGCCGCATCATCAGCCGGAGCGTGATCACCGCGAGCACGCCGTAGAGCAGCGTGAATCCGACAAACGTCAACCACACCGAGATGGCGTCGACCGATGGCGATGCGGCGTTCGCTGTCTTGAGCAATCCGAAGACGACCCAGGGTTGCCGCCCCATCTCGGTGAAGATCCACCCGGTGAAGTTCCCGATGAAGGGCAGTGCGATGGCCGCGAGCGCTACTCGCTGGAACCATCGTTGCCGGCCGAGGATCCCGCGCCGCCAGAGCAGCGCCGCGATCAACCCGATGAGGCCGGAGAGAAACGCGGTGCCGACCATGATGCGAAAGGTCCAGTACGTCACCGCGATGTTCGGCTCGTAGTCGCCGGGCCCGTACAGCGTCTGATAGTGCGCCTGGATGTCGTCGATGCCCGCGACGTAGCCGTCCCAGCTGTTGGTGGCGAGCACGCTGAGCATGTGCGGGAGCGCGATGTTGAAGGAGTTCTTGCCGGCCGCCACATCACCGATGGCGAAGAGCGAGAACTCCGCGCCGCTCTCACCGTGGAAGAGCGCTTCGGCGGATGCCATCTTCATGGGCTGGACCGTGGTCATGATCTGTGCCTGCACGTGGCCGCTGAAGCCGACGAGCACCGCGCTGACGATCGTGAGCACAGCACCGATGCGCGCGGTCGGCAGGAAGATCGCGTTGTCGGTGCGGCGGAACAGGTGCCAGCAGCCGACGCCGAGCAGGATCGCTCCGGCCGTGAGGCCTGCCGCAAGGATCGTGTGGGGGAGGGTGACGATGAAGACCGGGTTGGTGAACAGCGCACCGAAATCGTTCAGCTGCGCATGCCCGGTCGTGCCGTTGAGGATGTAGCCGACCGGGTGCTGCATCCACGCGTTGGCGACGAGGATGAAGATCGCCGAGATCCAGCTTCCCGCCGCGGTGATCCACATCACTGTCGCATGCAATCGCGGTGAGAAACGGTCCCACGTGAAGATCCACACGCCGATGAACGTCGACTCGAGGAAGAAGGCGAGCAGTCCCTCGAGCGCGAGTGGAGCACCGAAGACATCGCCGACGTACGCCGAGTACGTCGACCAGTTCATGCCGAACTGGAACTCCTGCACGATCCCCGTGACCACGCCCATCGCGACGTTGATGACGAAGATGCGGCCCCAGAACAGCGTCATGCGCCGCCAGTTCGGATCCTTCGTGCGCGCGTACACCGTCTCCATCGCGGCGACAACGAACGAGAGTCCGAGCGTGACCGGGACGAAGATGTAGTGGTAGAGGGTGGTGATCCCGAACTGCCAGCGCGCGACATCCGTCGCGCTCATCGAGTGTGCAGACCCTCGAGCAGACGCGTTGTGGCGGCCATCACCTCGTCGACCGCCTCGTCGAACACCTCGCGATTCGCCTGCGACGGCACCCGGTAACCACTGATCTTCCGAACGAACTGGAGGGCGGCTGCACGCGCCTCCTCATCACCCGCGGCGGGCTCCGCACCTCGAAGCGTCTTGATGCTCCGGCACACGCGTCGAGAATACGCGCACGGCGGGGTCGGACGTAACGCGGGGCCGTATTCCCTCGCATCGACCACAGCAGAGGTTCTTGATATGCAACGCATCGTTCTGACCCTGATCTGCGCCGCGGCACTCGCCGCATGCGGCGCCGCATCGACGACCAACAGCCCCGGGACGGGATCGGGTGGATCAACGGGGACGACCGTCTCCACCGGCACGACCTCGCTCGGCACGGTGCTCACCGATGCGCACGGGCTGACCCTCTATTACTTCCTGCCCGAGAAGGGCGGTTCGACAGCGGCGTGCGATGCCACCTGCCTCTCGGCATGGCCGCCGGTCGTCTCGAGTGGCTCGCCGAACGCTGCCTCGGGCGTGACCGGCACGCTCGGTGTCGTCTCGATCACATACAACGGGTCGGCCGTCAACGAGGTCACCTACAACGGCTGGCCGCTGCACACGTACTCGGGCGATTCCGGCGCCGGCCAGACCAACGGCCAGAACGTCGAGAACACGTGGTTCGCCGCGGAACCTGGAACGACTGCCGATGAGACCGGCGCCACCCAGGCCTCCGGCTCCGGTGCCACCCCGGCCGCGACCCCGACCCCGTCAAGCACGACGGGTGGAGGGTATGGATACTGACGCCTCACAAAAAGTGAGCGTCTTTCAATACATCGCCGCCAACTGGGACCAGATCGGCCCGCAGATCGAGACCCACCTCGAGATCGTGGCCGAGTGCATCGTCCTGACGAGCCTGGTCGGACTGGGGCTCGGCATCGCCGCAACGCGATCCGAGCCCCTCTCCACGTTCATCCTGGCGGTGACGAGCACGATCCTCACCGTCCCGAGCTTCGCGCTCTTCGGCCTGCTCTCGATCTGGTTCGGGCTGGCCAACCCCCCGGTGATCATCGGCCTCGTCCTCTATGGGCTGCTCCCGATCACCCGCAATACGCGGGCCGGGATCAAGGCGGTCGACCCGGCGGTCGGCGAGGCAGCCCGCGGCATGGGCATGAGCCCGCGCCAGGTCCTGCTCAAGGTTGAGCTGCCGCTCGCGGTTCCGGTGATCCTGGGTGGGATCCGCCAGTCCACCGTGATGATCGTCGCGATCGCGACCGTCGGCGCCACGGTCGGCGTCGACGACCTCGGCCAGACGATCCTCTCAGCGATCGGGCGCAGCCAGGGGACGCTCGACGCGGTGCTGGCGGGCATCCTCCCGGTTGCGGCGATCGGCATCCTCGCCGACCTCCTGCTTGCCGCGGTGCAGCGCGCCCTCTCGCGCGGGCGGGTCTCGGTGGCCGCGACGTGATCACGTTCGACAGCGTCGTCAAGACCTACGGGGACCAGGTCGCCGTCGACCATCTGTCTCTGCAGATCAAGTCGGGCGAGATCGTGATCCTCGTCGGCCCCTCGGGATGCGGCAAGACCACCTCGCTCAAGATGATCAACCGGCTCATCGAGCCGACCGCCGGCACGATCAGCATCGACGATCGCGACACCCGGACCTACGACGTCAACGACCTGCGCCGTTCGATCGGCTACGTCATCCAGCAGGTGGGGCTTTTCCCGCATCAGACCGTCGCGGAGAACATCGCCACGGTGCCGCGGCTGCTCGGCTGGACGAAGCAGCGCACGCAGGCGCGGGTGGAGGAGCTGCTCGATCTCATCGCGCTGCCGGCCGCGGACTACGCGCGGCGGCTCCCCTCGGAGCTCAGCGGCGGCGAACGCCAGCGCGTCGGCGTCGCCCGGGCGCTCGGCGCGGATCCGAACATCCTGCTCATGGACGAGCCGTTCGGCGCCATCGACCCGATCGCCCGCGATCGCCTCCAGAACGAGCTGCTGCGGCTCCAGAGCGTCGTCCGCAAGACGATCGTGTTCGTCACCCACGACATCGACGAGGCGGTCAAGCTCGGCGACCGCGTCGCGCTCCTTTCGAAGGGTGGCGTGCTCGAGCAGTTCGCCACGCCCGAGGAGCTGCTCGCCCACCCCCAGAACGACTTCGTCACCGGGTTCCTCGGCGAGGGGCCGCTCGTGCGCCGCCTCGCGCTCATTCAGCTCAGCGAGGTCACGCTCCCGGCGTCGAACGGAACGCCGCCCGAGGCGACCGTCGGCGCCGGCGGAACGCTGCGTGACGCTCTCGACGCGGTGCTCCGCGCACCGGACGGGCGGGTGCGGGTCGTCGACGGCGACCGGACTCTCGGCGTGATCGATGCGGATGTCATCCGGGCCGCGTCGATGCAGGCGCGATAGATGCCGCATCTCCCCGCCTGGACGCACCGGCTGCGGCCGTTCGCAGTGCCGATCTGGGTTGCGATCGGCATCCTCGTGTCGGTGGGCGTCTACCAGACGCTCATCGGCAAGCCCTACGACTCGGAGATCATCAATGGCCCGAACCTCGAGAGCGAGTTGATCCAGCACATCTTCCTGTCGGGGGTCTCGTTCGGCGTCGTGCTCGTCATCGGCGTGCCGCTCGGGGTTCTCATCGCGCAGGCCGGCCCGATCGTCCGCGTTCCGGTGTTCCTGATCGCCAACCTCGGTCAGGCGATCCCGGGGATCGGCCTGCTCGTGCTCCTCTTCGCGTTCTTCGGCCTCGGTGTCACGCCGACCGTGATCGCGCTTGTGCTCTATGGGCTGCTGCCGGTGCTCCGGAACACCGTGGCCGGCATCCAGGGGGTGGATCCGGCTGCCGTCGACGCGGCCCGGGGGATGGGCATGACGCGTTGGCAGGCTTTGGTGCGAGTGCAGTTCCCACTGGCGTCGCCACTGGTGTTTGCAGGCCTCAGGACGTCCCTAGTCCTTATCATTGGCACTGCTACACTCGGAAACTTCATCGGCGGTGGCGGCCTCGGGGATGTGATCGCCTCCGGCATCAATATCAGCGATCGGATTGTTTTTGTCGGAGCTGTGATGGTTGCATCGCTTGCCTTACTGGCCGACTGGGCGCTCTCCATGGTGGAGCGCGTCGCAGTCCCACGACGTGTCAACGGTTGATCATGCGGAGGAACACATCCATGAGGCGCAAGTTCATAGCGGGAATCGCTGTGGCGATTACCGCAGTCCTTGCTGCATGCGGGGGTGGAAACTCCGGCGGCAGCTCGCCCACGCCCACCGCGGTGGGAGCCAAGTCGAACTGCCCGACGGGATCGGGCACGAGCGGCAACGGCGCGACCGTGTCGATCGGCAGCAAGTCCTTCGCGGAAGAGGAGCTGATGGCTCAGATGACCGCCGACGTCCTCGACGCGCACGGCTTCACGGTCACCTACACGTTCCAGGCGGCTGACAAGGCGATCGGCACCGCGCTCGTCGACGGCAACATCGACATGTACTGGCAGTACACCGGCACCGAGCTGACCGACTACCTCGGGCTCGCGACCGGGTCATTCCCGACTGCACTCGGCGCCGCATTCACGTTTACACAGACCGCCGACGAGCCCAAGGGACTCTGCTGGGTCGCGCCGACGCAGTTCGACGACACCAACGGCATCGCGATCAAGCAGAGCGACGCCGCCACCTTCGGCAGCTCACTCGCCGCGTTCGGCACCTACATCACCGCGCACCCGAGCACGAAGGTCTGCATCCAGTCCGAGTTCCTGACCCGGCCGGACGGGCTCCCGGGCCTGGTGAGCACCTACGGCTGGCCGTCCGCCGCCAACTACCACTACATCCAGATCGCGACCACGGCCGAGAAGGCGATCGCGAGCGGCCAGTGCCAGGCGGGTGAGGTGTACACGACGGACTCGGGCATCGCCGCGAACAACGAGGTCACGCTCACCGACGACAAGAACCTCTTCCCGCCGGACAACGCCGGCCTCGTGGTTCGCGACAGCGTGCTCCAGAAGTACCCGGCGATCGCCAATCTCATGACCCCGGTGGCGGCCAAGCTGACCACCAGCGTCATGCTGACGTTGAACGCCATGGTCGAGATCCAGAACATGACGGTCGCGGACGTGGCGCACACCTGGCTCGTGCAGAACGGGTTCCTAACGAGTTGATCCTGGGGTAGCATCGCCTGAGATGCGAGTGCTACCGGTAGCGACGGCCGCGGTCTCACTTGCACTGATCGGTGCGGGTGGGATCACGACCGTGCGCGACATGCATCGTGCGTCGTCGTTCCAGCACGGCGTCACCGTCCTCGAACGCACCTGGATGGCCGATGTCGGCGAGGGAGTCCCGGCTGCGAGCGTGACTCCGCTGCGCCATGCGCTCGACACCTCGAAGTACATGCACGCATCGGGATGGTCACCGGTGTGGTGGTTCGACGACGGCACCACCTTCCTCACGACGCTGCGGCACGAGACCGCGACGGCATGGACGTCGGCGATGGCGGTGGCCCGGTCGCGCGCGTACGGCGCCATGACCGCGTGGAGCCAGATGGAGATGGAGTACGGGTCATACGTGTCGAAGGGTGCGGCGAGTGGCGCGGCCCGGTGGAGCGCACAGCTCGATGCGGCAACCACGCCGAACCAGATCAACCAGCTCGTCACCACGTGGACCGGCGACATCGAGGTTGCACGACGTGGGGCACTGGTCAACGAGGTGACGGTCGCCGCGGCGCCGTACGGCGGCCTCACGGTGCTGCTCGCGCGGGCGGAGCATGCGGTTTCGGTCGGACGTGGCGAGAACCTGGCAACCGCCACGGTCTCCGCCCTGATCACGTCACTCTCGGCGTCGAGCACGAACCCGACCACGACGATCCCCGCGATCAAGTCCATGGCGTCCGCCCTCGCTCAGCTGAACGCGCTCATCGATCTCGACGCGAAAGTCAGCGGCCAGCTCCGCACCCTGAACACGAGGGTGCAGCTCGCCACGACGCATCAGGCGCCCGGCGCGGCAGGCTTCGCGAGCCAGGCCGCGTCACTCGCCGGCGCACTCCACGCGGGTGGCACGGCGTCGCATCTGCAGAGCATCTCCAACCAGATAGTGTCCGCGGAGCAGACCGTGAACGCCGCACTCACCGCGGTCGGCTGTGGCCATAACGTCCCCAACGGCAAGGTGATCGACGTCGACCTCACCACGCAGTCGGCGGTCTTCTACGACGACGGGTGCACGGCGGGTTCGTCGCTGGTCACGACCGGTCGCGCCGGGTTGCGGACGCCGACCGGGACGTACCACATCTACGCGAAGTACTCGCCGATCACCTTCATCTCACCCTGGCCGAAGTCGTCCCCCTGGTACTACACGCCGGAGAACGCCCAGTACGGCATGGAATTCCGGGGCGGCGGGTTCTTCATCCACGACGCACCCTGGGAGCCGTCGACGGCATTCGGCCCAGGGAGTCAGAACGGCGTCGACGCCAGCCACGGCTGCGTGCACTTTCCAACGCCGACCATGGCCTGGCTCTACGCGTGGAGCCCGATCGGCACCACGGTCGTCATCACGTACTGACCGCCGGCCTCAGCTCGCGCAGCCCCGCGTCGAGACCGCCGCCGTGCGGTTGTGGGCGGCTTGGAGGTCCGGGAAGACCTGAGGGATGGTAAGGGCGTAGCCGACGTTCGTCTGGTTCGTGCTCGCCGCGAAGACGACGCCGATCACCTGGCCGGCGTCGTTGACGATCGGCCCGCCGGAATTGCCGGGGATCACCCGTGCGGCGAGCACCTCGATGTCGCGAGTCACCAGCGCGTCTCCGTAGATGTTGTAGCCGCGCGCCATCTCGGTTCCGCTCACGGCCGCGGCGACGACCTGCTCACCGTTCCCTCCCGGATAGCCGATCACCGCGCCGCTCGTGCCGCGAGCCGGGTCCTGGTTCACGTACGTGAGCGGCTGCAGCGTCAGGCCGGGCACGCGGAGCACGGCGAGGTCGGTGTTCGGATCGAAGAGCACGACGGTTGCGGCATGGTGGCCGCCGTCGGGCGTCACGACCTGAACGCTGCTCGCCCCGGCGACCACGTGCGCATTGGTGACGAGGTACCCGGGCGCGAGCGGCCACGACGATCCTGCCTCCGCGCCGCCGTTGCACCCTGCCGCGATGACCTTGGTAGTTGCGGTCGCCGCCGCGCGGATCCCCGGCGTATCGACGAGCGGGGGGATGGCCACCGGGGTCGGTGGGAGGCTCAGGATCGTCGAGAACGGGTTCGGGAAGTCACCGGGCTTGAAGAGGTTGCCGATCGTGGCGAGGAACGCCGGAGGCCGCGGCATGAAGCCGTCGAGCGTCCGCTCGATCCTTGAGCCACTGATCTGATCGTCGAGGCCGACCCAGGGGCTCTGCGAGAAGGTGAGGCCCAGGTACCAAGCCGCCGCGAGGGCGCCGAGCAGCCCGAGGACGGCGCCAACCGTCGCATCGGCCGGCCCGAAGAGGGTCTGCTTGGTGCGCTGCCGGATGCGAAACCCGACCGCCGCCCCGACGCCTTCGACGAGCAGCGCGATGCTGAGGAAGATGCCGATCGCGAAGAGCGGTTGCGTGGTCCGGTTGGACGTGATCGCACGGGCGATCGGCGGCGCGATGACCGCCCCGAGGAACAGCCCCACGAGCAGGCCGGCCAGGGAGAATGCGACCCCGCTCAGTCCGCGGCGCAGCCCGGAGAGAGCGAAGAGCACGAGGAAGACGATGATGATGACGTCGAGGTAATCCACTTCTGGGGAAAGAGTCTGACGGTCACGGTCCGCTACGACGCATTTTGGGCCGCTTCGCCTAATAGTGCGATGAGGAGAACACACGCAGCTCCATTGCCCGAGTTCGGCCAGACTTCCACCGCTGGCAAGCTAGTCGCCAGCGAGGTTGACTTCCGCCCGATGAGTAGCGGACGATCAATCCAGCCCCCGCCTTCAGAGCGGCAAGAGGGGAGACGAATGAGAGATCAACCGCCGGCATCTAAGCGCATCTGGAGAGTTAGGCGGTACCCGATCGCCTTGGTTGTGGCGGCAGCTGCGATTGTTGCCGCCGCCAGCGTGGGGTCGGCGGCGAGCGCGGGTCTCTCGTCCAAGTGGACGCAGCAGCGCGAGTTCACGTCGACCACAACCAACAATTTCGGCGCCCCGATCGCTCTCAGCGGCGAAGGAAACACCGCCCTAGTGGGTGCTGATTCGACGATTTTCATGTACACCCGAAGCGCAGACGCGTGGCATCTCCTTCAAAAGATCAACCTCACCAGTGGCGTAGTGGTGACGGCGCTAGCCATCACTAGCGACGGCACGAAGGCCCTCATCGGCACCTCAGTCGCCGGCAACCCAAACGGCGCAGCGGTTGACACATACGACTGGAGCGGTACGCGTTGGATTAACCAGTCGGATTCGGTGTGGACGTCACTATCCGGCCTGACTCTCGCGATGAATGGCGACGGCAGCGCTGCCCTGATCAGCGGGTCAGCATGCAACCGGAGCTCATGCTACCCGGTCCTTATCTGGTGGCGCGGGAACGGCCTCAACTGGACGCAGGCACAGACAATCTTTGGTATCGGTGGAAATGTAGCTATAAGCAGCGATGGAAGCACGGCTCTCGTCAACAGTCCCTCGAGTTCCGGCACTGGGGCCGTTACCGTGTTGAATTGGAACGGGGTTTCCTGGGGCCAGCAACAAGTGTTGACCGACAAGAATGCAGCTTCCGATCAGAGCTATTTCGGCACGAGCCTCGCTCTGAGCGCCAACGGCAGCGTCGCTTTCATCGGAGGCGATCCTGGTGGGAGTAATAACTACGGTGCGGCGTTCCTATTCGCCCGGACTGGTACGACATGGACGCAACAGCAGACGTTGAGTGCCGCGGGTACCGGCGACGGCGAATATTCCACGGTTGCTCTCAACGGGGACGGCACGGTCGCCATGGTCGCGATGCTCGGCCCAGAGGATCCGTATGGGACTGTCTCTGTTTTCCAGTGCAGCGCAAGTCACTGCGTCCGAGTCCAGTCATTTGCCGTGAAGAGCCAACCGGACGGTTACGGGAACGGGTTCGGTGGCTCCGTTTCGCTGAGCAGCGCAGGCACCACGGCGTTGATCGGAGACGGGTATTCGTCCGATCCCACACTTGCAGCCTGGGTTTTCACGTCATGAGGTCGGCAACCAAGCGTCCACGGAGACTCGCGCGGTTCCCTGTCGCAGCGTTCGCGGCGGCAACTGTCCTGGTGGCTGCCGCTAGCGTCGGGTCGGCGGCGAGCGGGTGGATTGTTGTAGCTAGCGTAAACGACCGTGACGCCCAAGGTAACCAGCTGCAAAGCATCTCATGCGCTAGCTCGACTAGCTGCGTGGCGGTAGGCGCGCGCTGGGATGCATCGACGGACCTTCAAGACACCCTTACCGAAACGTGGAACGGCACCGTCTGGTCCCTCGCCTCACCAGGGGTTCCGGGCACCATCTCGGAGGGGGAACTCAGCGGGGTGTCGTGTACCAGTTCGACGAATTGCGTCGGTGTCGGCGATTACCAGACAGGAACTCCTCCTCATTTCTCACAGACACTGATCGAGCGTTGGAACGGCCGCGCGTGGTCGACTATGCCAAGTCCAAATGCGAGCGACCAAGGCAACCTGCTCTTCGGGGTCTCCTGCACCAGTTGGGCCAGCTGCGTAGCGGTTGGCTACTACCAGCCCGAGGATTCGCTGTACCCCGAAACGCTCGTCGAAAGCTGGAATGGGACCAGTTGGTCAATCGTCCCCAGCCCTAACCCTGGAACCCAGGACGACTTTTTGACGAAGGTATCCTGCACAAGTTCCATCAGCTGCGTCGCAACCGGCATGGCGGGCGTGGGGGATACAGAACAACCGCTGATTGAGACGTGGGACGGGAAGGTCTGGACGGCAGTCGCCCAACCAGATCCGGCGGGCAAGAGTCTCCGGCTGGAGGACGTGTCGTGCGACACCGCCGTAAGCTGCGTCGCGGTTGGCTACTCTGTCAGTACTAAGCAGGGCTCCGCTGATCGCACGCTCACCGAGTCCTGGGACGGCACGTCTTGGACGGCGATGCCGAGCCCCAACCATGACCTTGAGAATAACGCCCTGGAAAGTGTCTCGTGCACCAGCCCCATCAGCTGCGTCGCAGTTGGATACTACCAAGGCGCACCTCCGGAAACGCCCACGGACAACACCTTTGTTCTAGTGGAGAGCTGGAACGGGGTCAGCTGGGCCATTGTTGCCAGCCAAAACAGAGGCGTTGACGACATGCTGTTCGACGTGTTCTGCACGGCGGCGGCAAATTGCACGGCAGTGGGTGGCTACTACGCCACGCATCAGCCCGCATCTAAGGTCCTAGTCGAGACTGGTCCCGCCTGACCCACCACGTATCACGTCCTGACGACACCGCTGGCAGCGCGCCGGGGGTCCGATCCCGTGAACGCGGCCGAGTAACGTCGGGACAGGTGAGCTTAGTGCGAACTGACATGAGTTGAAGCGTCTAAGCTCCAGGCACCAATGAAGGGTAGGGATAAGGGGACGAAACCATGAGCATGAAGCAACTTTTCATCGGCGTCGGTGTGGCCGCGATTGCGGCGTTGTCGGCAGGGACAGGCGCACTTGCGACTACGTCAGTGACCCCCAAGGAGGTGGTCACGGTCACTCCCTCGGCGCTGGATCCGGGCGGCGATCAGACGCTTCTCGCTGGCACGGGCTGTGGAAGCACGCTGGGAACGTGTCACTTCAAAATCAGCGAGACCTCCGGCTCGAATGAGCCGGTGCGATGGGTGGTGAATTGGGCTGGCGGGTGGGCGACAGGTTTCACCTTCACTCCCTCCGGCGGGACGCTGCATCCAGGGCAGTCCGTGAAGGTGACCGGCACCGGTCTGTGCGACGACCAGGGGGACACCGCGATTGTCGTGACAGGTTCAAGGACCGGGATCACCGGCGAAGACACCACGGTCGCAGCTATCGCCGATTTGCAGTGCGGGTGATGGAACCCAACGATCTACGTGCATGCACTCGCGCGCGGCTCATGGATGGAACATCGCAGGCCGCATTGGCAATCCCGGTGGCGCCTGCAGATTGCCCTCGGATCGAAGCAGCGTGAAGTGTGAAATAAGTCGCCGTCTATTTCCACAAGCTCCTGCGAGCCCTAGAATGAGGGCAGATCGACCGCACGAGAAATGTGCGGCAGAACCGCACAAAAGTCTAGGCAGGTGCGGTAGCTGAGATCAAAGAGCGTCGGGGCGTGGCGCAGTGGTAGCGCACCTGCTTTGGGAGCAGGGGGTCGCTGGTTCGAGTCCAGTCGCCCCGACCACGTCAATCTGACCCCGGCATTTTGAATACAAGTTGAATTCACGTGGCGCCTGTGGCGGAGCGGCGTGAACCTCTGCAGAAAATGCCGAGTCAGGAGGCTTTCGCGGGGGCCTTCTTCCGTGGTCGATTACGCCATTGCACCCAGGCCGGAGCCTTCTGGACGCAGAGAACGCCCGAGAACAGAATCCCGTACCAAAGGAGGAGAGGGAGGGCCGAGAGAAGGTAGTTACGGAATGCATGGTCGTACCACTCGGCGAGCATCCGCCACCGGGGGCACGGCGGAATGTTCGGTGTCGACGTTGCAGCGAACGTTGAGCGCAGCCAGAGCCGGTCTGATCGCGCAGCTTGATTCCTCGTACGGGCATCAATTCACCTACGCGCAAGCCGTGTACGGCGTGACCGGCGCGGGCCTCTAACCCCTTCGCTCCGCCGATGAAAGTGCGCCCTCTGGGGCGCCTTTTCCAGCCCTGGCGGCTGCGAACGGTGATGAACGCTGGCAGGCCGAGACTCGCTGTAGGGCCGCTGGTCCGATCTCGCACTCGGCCGCAACGGGTCACGACCGGCCCGCCGGAAGCAGCCGAAACTACGCCTCGACGAGGATCACCAAGCTCTCGGCCACCACACCGTCATATTCCATCGCCTCAGCCATCTCGGGTTTCTGCATCGCCGCCATGAGCGCGTCCATGTCGGCAACGTCCATCAGCACCGCCACCCGCTTCGGGTTCTGCGGATCGATGAACGTCCGAATATTGGTGACGCCGAGGGGGCCGAAGACTTCTTCTCGCTTCGGCGAGGCAAGCCAGTGCTTCTGATCCTTCACATCGTGGTGGCCGATGACGGTGGGCACGCTGTCTCCTCGGTGGGTGTCCCAAGCGGTAGCGCTGGACGGTGCGCGGATCTTACGCCGCCGACCCCCGGCCTGATATAGCGCCATAGGTCGGGACGCGGCAGCAAACTCACCTAACCAACTAACTAGTCTCCGGGCAGCCGAAATCGCGCCCGGCAGGCCGAGGTTCACGGTCGTCGCCGCGCGGCGAGGCTGGTGGCGACGGCAATGACAGGCGCCATTGCGCGGCGGATGTACTCTCGCCCAGCCGGCGGTCCCTGCAACCGATCATGTGCGTACTAACGGCGGTGGGCACTTAAACTCCGAGCTGTGCAGCACTTGCGACGCCGGCCGCTCGGTGCCTCGGGGATCGAGGTCTCGGCGCTTGCCCTCGGATCGTGGCGCACGTACGAGCGGATTCCGCGAGAGCAGGGCATCAGCGTCATGCGTGCAGCGCGAGAGCGCGGGATCACCTTCTTCGACGACGCCCGCTACAACGACGAAAGCGGAGAAGCGCCGATCCGGACCGGATATTCAGAGGTCTTGTTCGGCGAGCTGTTTCGCGCTACAGGATGGAGGCGCGAGGAGGTCGTCGTCGCCAACAAGCTCTGGTGGGAATTTTGGCCTGATCAGTCAGCTGCCCAGGAGTTCGACAACTCCCTGGCTCGAATGGGCTTTGACTACATCGATCTCGCGTATTCCTGGACGACGCCCGACGGGCCGCCGATCGAGACGATCGTCACCTCCATCGGAGCCTTGATCACATCCGGAAAACTGCGCGCGTGGGGCACCGGCAACTGGCAGCCGGCGGATCACGAAAGGGCAGCTGGACTTGCCCTGGAACAGGGGATACCCCCGCCCTGTGCCGCACAGCTGCCCTACAACCTCGGCGTCCGTGACTATGTGGAGTCTCCGGCTGCGGTTCAGGCTCTCGACCACTCAGGTGCGGCTGTTGTCGCCTCCTTCGTCCTTCACGGAGGCGTGCTCACCGGCAAGTACGCAAAGCGTCTCGCGTCTGGCCGCATGGCCGACGAGCTCGCCGATCCAGACTTGCAGCCGTTCCTGCAGGCCGCGGATGAGCTGCGCACACTCGCCGCCAAGCTCGAACTCGACGCCCGCCATGCTCGCGATCGCATTCGCTCTGGCCAATGAACGCGTGGCGACGGTGCTCTTCGGCGCTACAACCCCCGAGCAGGTCACCGAAAACGCTCGAGCCATCGAAGTTCTAGATCGCCTTGACGCCGCAAGTCTTGCTGAGTTGCGGGCGATTGGCACTTGATGAGCTGATTCAGAACCGACGTACTCGAGGCGCGCTGAGAGCAGCCGACGCTGATCTCATTCCGCCCTCAGGGCGTGGGTAGTATCAACGATGGACGAGGTTGTCCTAGTTGGTCCCGTGAACCGCCCCGGGAATCCTTGAGACTCCTTCACGCTAGAAGGAGCAAGCAATGGGCAAGCAGGGCAAAGTACGTCGACTGGTTCAACCATCGGCGTCTGCATGGAGAGATCGGAATGATCCCTCCTGCTGAGTTCGGGGACTCCAAAGGCATTGACGAATCGCGCCGTCCACCTGTTCGCCCCACCTGTCACAGCGCATCAAACGGGTGCTGCCGCACTTTGCGAGATGTGAGTCTCTTGCGCCCTAGCCGCAGCGCGGAGTAGGTGCGTCGCGACGGGGCGGATACCAGGTTAGGCGAACGCTTCATCGGGGCACGGACACGGCAGTACTACCATCACATTCGCCGCGAGGAGGCTGGCATGACCGTCGCCGCGTTCCAGATGTCGACGGCGCAACGCCATTGACCGTCGGCTTCACGGCGCCAGACCGTCACTGCGCGCCCACGACTGGTCGCCGGTACGCCGTCCGGCCCGTCCATCGTTACGGCGTTGGTGCCGAACATGTACGCGAGCCGTCCATCAGGCGAGAGTGCCACGTCCGTCGAGGTCCACGAGATGCTGAATCCGGGAATCCGCAAGCTCTCCTCGACGTAGACACGGAGCGCGTCCTTGCCCGCGATGGTGGGGAGACCGGGCGGCAGCACGACGGCGTCGTCGGTCCAGTACGAGAGGATCTTACCGATGTCGTTCCCATCCGACGCCGCCTGAGCCCATTCAGCGTCGCGCCTCAGGAGCGTCGCGCGTTCCGCGTTCACATCCATCTCGCATCCTCGCCCATTTCACCTTACGGCATCCTGGACCTCGTCTGCCGGAGGATGCGCATCGTAAAGGTTCCGTGCCCATATCCCTTGCGGTTCGCGAGCCTGAAACGTGCGCAGCGCCAATCCGAGCACCCTCGACCGGATGGCAGAGATCGCAACGACGACACCGAGGCCATCTGATGCGAGTGCGCCGAAGAAGAACAGGGCTTGCGTCAGGTTCGCATCCGTCTCCCGCTTCGTCGCCTACCGCCCGCGCCGCAGCTCAACTGAGCGGGCGTGACGGGTGCTCACTACCGTGCCGAGAATGTGTCATCACGGGGTGAACCGGCTGCGCTTAAGTCGCTGGTTCCGTCGGCGCACCGTTGCCGTCGGGCGGCGCCTTGCGGGCCGTCTTTCGTGGCCGATTACGCCATTGCACCCAGGCCGGAGCGTTCTGGACGCACAGAACGCCCGAGAACAGAATCCCGTACCAAAAGAGGAGTGGGACGGCTGAGAGAAGGTAGTTGCCGAAGGGGAACTGAACCTTGAGGTAGAGCGGATAGCAGGCAGTTGCGGCAGCTACCAGCAACCAGCCAACTACCCACACTCGCATAGGCATCGGCGAGGGCGAGGCTCCCACTTCTCGAGGAACGAGGCGATTGCGAATCGGCGTGAGGACCAACAGAATCGGGTAGCTCGCCACGAGGGCCGCCGTCAAGAGGGGGCCGACGGTGAAGCCGAAAGGGATGGGGAGTGCGACGAACAGAACGAACACACTCCCGAGCAGGACGCCCCCTGGCCAGTAACGGACTCCGGCATTCCAGCGCGGTGCCACATACCCGAGAGGGAACGAATCCCAGCGGGGTGGCCGTTGCTTCCCTGGCTTCCCACCTTTCGTCACTTCACCCCCAAGCCTAGTCCACCAGGAGCCGCCTCTCCAAGTCTGTCGACGATGTGGAAGTGCCCAAGTTTGAATCCGGCCCCGCGGTTTTCGGTATGAAGACTGCGTTGTGGACTGGCGGCGGCCCCGCCGTTGTTGTAGAAGACGACTCCCCGAAAACACCCAGGAAACCGATTCCGAACGCCACGGCGATGACCAGCACGGTGACGATCACGCCGATCACGATTCTCATCGCATTCCTTGGTGATGAATGATCTTACGCGAGCCGGGTGAAGATCTCCTCGATCTTCCAGACGCAATCGCTGACGCGGGCCGCCACCGCTCAGCCGCGCCTCACCGGAATCCCCATCTCTCGGAGCCTCCGTGACAGCGCCTTGACGGCGTCTTTGCGACGCAGAGGTGCGCCTGTCGGGTCTTCCCAAAGGCCCAGATACGGCATCGCGCCTTGCTCGTCCAAGAGTTCCAGGAATGCCACGAGTTCTGACTTATAGAGAAAGCCGCGCCACCTCCCGGTGTTGACCAGTGCCTCGAAAGGCGTCGCTTCGGGTGGATCAGGTTTCCCGAAGGTGTCAGTGCCGGGTGGCGCTGGGGGGATTCCACCAGGGGGTTGCGAGTCTCCCTGGGGTAAGGGTGCCAGAGGCACGTGGTCGTCGCGCTCCATATCGATCCGCTGGTCAGTCATGGCGTCGCGCTAGCAATCGCCAAACCATCCGAGATCGCCCAGTCAATTGCACGCTGCACCTTCGCCTGAAAGTGTCGCTCATCGGCTGCACACGTTTCACCCTCGCGAATGTCAAGTGCAGCATGAAGCTCGGCGCGGAACGAGGATTCATGTCCCGAGAACCCCGGGGCCGAACCGCGCACCGACGAGCACGACCATCGCTCGTGAACAGCTTTCGGGTTAAGCAATGGCAGAGCAGGGATCGCTGTCAATTGTTGACTGTCAACTTGTCCCGTCACGCAAGCGGGAAGTAGTACGAAGCTGCTATACCGAGCATTCGAGCCAATCGATCAGGAAGGGGACACATGCGAAGGACACCAATCATCAGCGCGGCATTCGCGCTCGCCACGATCGCCGCAGTGGCCGGGGTAGCGACCCCGGTAAGCGCGAGTACTAAAGCGAGCGTGCTCTACAACAGCACCATCTCACCGCTGCCGGGCAACCTGCCCAGCCTGGGCTTTCAGGCCGTCCAGACCTCGGAGTTCGGCAACCAGATCAAGCTCACCAAGGCTGGGCAACTCGGCACCGTGGTGGTGACGATGAGCTCGTTTGCGTGCCAGACCGGGAGTTGGAACGACGATGACTGCATGACCACATCAGGGGCGACGTTCAGCGAGCCGATTACGCTGAACCTCTACCATGCCAACGCTCCGGGCAGCACACTACCCGGCAGTCTGATTCTCTCGAAGACAAAGACGTTCGCCATTCCCTATCGTCCCTCGGCGTCGGCGAAGTGCACCGGAGCCGCGGCCGGAGACTGGTTCGACGGGAGCCAAGGGTGCTTTGATGCGAAGGCAGTGAATATCACCTTCAGTCTCGACCATTCCATCCCGCAGAGCATCGTGTACGGGATCGTCTACAACACGAGCCAGTACGGCCCCAGCCCCTACGGGGCGTTGCCCTGTGAGTTGACCGAGGCCGGCTGCCCGTACAACTCGCTGAACGTGTCCTTGTCGACCAAGGTCAGCACGGGCACCAACCCCGATACCGGCAAGCTGTTCTGGAACACCTCCACCGCGAGCGATTACTGCGACGGTGGCACCGCGGGTTCGGGCTTCTTCCGGCTCGACTCGCCCGACGCCGCAGCGTGCTGGGGGGTGAATCCTCCGTACACGAGCGCTCCCTGGTACTTCCCGGCGGTGCAATTCAACGGCTAAAGCATAGGGCGGCTGGTGTGGGAGCATGAGGCTTCTCACCAGCTGCCCGCTATCACCGAGGCGGTGCGTGCGGCGGGTTTGGCTCAGGCCTTGTTCCGCCGCCGCATCAGGCCCCAGACAATCGCGATAACGACGAGCACCACAACGATCACGTAGACGACGATTTCCTTTGCGCCGAAGATTTGGAAAGCGAGCATGGGATCCTCCAGAAGGGGCCTTTGGCGCTCTCTGCGCGGCGCTCAATAGTGCCATGGGGCAGCGGGCTCGGCGCGATCGGTGTCGCGGGGACAACCCTGAACGCCATGCCGGCATCGGCGTAAAGTGTCGCTCGATCGGCCGCCGATCGGGCCTGGGGCCGGGCATCGTGTCAAGGAGGCGGGGAGCTGAACCTTCGGAAACGACGCAATCGAGCGATGCGCGTGGTGGCATGGGGGATTGCCGCGGTCCTCGTCACCTTGATCCAGAGCAGCTTCCTCGCGCGCGTCCCGGCGCTCGCTAGCGCGTCGATCGCCGAATCGCAGACGTTCGGCGCCTTCAACGCCGTGGCCGCGACCTCGCTGTCGGCATCGCCGGCGTCCGCCACCACTGCTGGTGACGCCCTCGTGGCGACCGTACGGGTCCGGAACACCAGCACCAAACCGACGGTCACGGGGGTCACGGACTCCAACGGCGACGTCTGGACCAAGGCGGCCGCGGTGACCTCGGGCTCGCAGGCCGACGCCGAGATCTGGTATGTCGCCAGCGCTGCGTCGATCCCGACGACCGGCACCATTACGGTGACGGTGGGGGCGGCATCGGCGATCGCGTTCACGGTGCTCGACCTTTCCGGCGCGTCCGCGACGCCGCTTGACGCGACCGCAACCAGTTCGGGCACAGGCACGGCTGCGTCGACGGGTTCGACTGGCGCAACCAGCCAGTCGAACGAGATCGCCGTCGCCGACATCGGATGGAACGGCACCGCCACGCCGAGCGGGCAGACGTCCGGCTACACGCCGGCCAGCGTGCAGCAGGCAACGGTCAGTGGTACCGGCGCCGGGGAGCAGGCCGCCTGGGAGTTGCTTACCGCGGTCGGATCGCAGAGCTATGCGGCGACGCTCAGCGCGTCGTCGGCATGGACCGGGGTGATCGCAACCTTCGAGACGAGTACCTTGTCGACACCCACGCCATCCTTGACACCGACTCCAACACTGACGCCGACGCCCACCGCAACACCCACGCCAACCCCCACGCCGCCACCGAACGCACCGCACATCATGGTGATCGTCGACGAGAACGCGGCGTACAGCAGCGCACAGGGCAACACATACATTATCGGCAACTCCAGCGCGCCATACATCAACAGTCTCGTCAAGAAGTACAGGTCCGCGACGCATTGGTTCTCCAACCAGCACGTCAGCGCCAACGACTATCTCGACCTGATCTCGGGCTCGAATCAGGGTCTGAGCCAGGGCACCATACCGCCATATACCGCGCCCACCCTGGTCGACGAGTTGAACGCGGACAACATCAGCTGGAAGGCGTACATGGAAGGCATGCCGTCAAGCTGTTACACGGGCGGGACCACGGGGTTGTACGAGTTGGATCACAACCCGTTCGTCTACTTCAGCGACTACAAGTCGTTGTGCACGGGAGGCAATGGCGTCTTTTCGTACTCGCAGTCGCAGCTGTCAACTGACTTGAACAGCGCGACGCCGCCCGACTTCGTCTGGATCAGCCCGAACGTCTGCCATGACATGCACACCAGCGGCGGGGCGTGCGGCAACAACACCGTCGCCAACGGCGACAAGTGGCTGAGCACGAACCTCCCGACCGTACTGGCCTCGAACTGGTTCAAGGACAACGGCGTCGTCATCATCACCTGGGACGAGAGCGTCACGAGCGACACATCGGGTGGTTCGTACGGCAACGGTGGGAAGATCGTCACCCTCGTGGTTGCTGCCAACGCCCACGGTGTGTACAAAGCGTACGGCGACCATTACGCCACGCTCCGCGGTACCGAAGAGGCGTACGGGCTGACGTTGCTCGGCAACTCCGCCAACAGTGCATATGGGGATCTGGGGCCGGCCTTCTAGATCAGATCAGCTCCGGTCACGTCGGGTCGTCAGGATCCGGTGGGTGCGCGGCCAGGTATTGCAACTCCGCAGGTGAGATCGACTGCTGGGTCATGCGCACCGGAGCGATCGGCGTCTGCTGGTAGTCGAAGGCGTTGCTGTAGTCGTAGGCGTTGGCGTCGTTGGGACCAAGTGGTGCAAGGCCGAACGTTGCCTCGGTGTACGCCAGCATCGACGCGAAGGTCGCGTTGGTGGAGTCCGTGAATCCCGGCTTGGCGTAGGGGCTCACGATGATCATCGGCACACGGATCCCCTCGGTCGAAACCGGCGGGGGGACGTGGTCGTAGAAGCACCCGCAATCGTCCCAGGTGATGAAGATCGCCGTCGATGACCAGTCGGGTCCGTTCTCGACTGCACTCACGGCGGCGCCGATCCAGTTGTCGCCAACCGCCATCGATGTCCCGTTGTGTTGCGACGTTGGACCGGTGTCACCGCCCTGGGGCAGGAGGATCGAGAAGCTGGGGAGAGTGCCGTTCTGAGCGTCGGTTGTGAACTGACTGGGCGCGACCATGTTCAGCTTCTGGCTGGTGTCGAGGCAGTCCGCGAAGCTCGGGCAGATCGCCCAGTCGTAGTCGCTCGTGTACAGCTTCCATGACAGGCCCGCAGCGTCGAGCCTGTCCATGATGGTGTCGACGTGCTGCACCGGCGTCGGCCGATAGGCGCCTCCGTTCGGATACTGCGCCGGATTGAGCGAAGGATCCGGAATGCACGCCGGCACCGGTGTGCTGCTGGTCCCACCGGGAGCCGTCCAGTACTCGTCATTGTTGGAGTCGCATCCCCAGCCATTGCCCATCGGCGGAGGCGAGGCGCTGGTGTTGTAGAACGGATTGTCGCCAAGGAAGCCGTCGAGCGTCTGCGCGACCAACTCGAGATGTGCTCCCCAGCTCGGCACCGGCGACAGCTCAAAGGTCCGGTCGGAGACGGTGAATGTGGTGGCGAGCGCGGCTATGTCGGGGATCTGGCTGGGCTGATACGCGCTGTAGCAGTCGTAGCCTGGAGCGTTGCAGCCCCCGATGTTGGCGAACCCGTCCATCTTGCCGCCATCGATGGACGTGGTCTGCGTCGCGACGCTGTGGTCCACCTCGGGGACCAGGTCGGGCGTCTCGCTGAGCGGGATGGTCGTTCCGTCGGGGAGCGTCCCGGTGGTGGCGCCGTCGCACGGTGTCGCGCGAGTGTTGGATGCGCACAGCGGTCCGAGCACGTTGTCGAAGCTGTGGTTCTCCTGATAGAAGAGCACGATGTGCTTGATCGGCGTATTGCCCGGAGAGGGAGAGGGCGATGGACTTGTCGTGGGTGTGGACGATGGGGTCGGCGTCGCCGTCGGTGTCGTTGAGGGAGTTGGGCTTGCGGTGGCGGTCGGCGTCGGCGTCGGTGGCGGCGTTGCCGTCAGCCGGAAGGTGACGATGGCACCGGTCCACGTCACCGACGATTTGAGTTTGGCCGCGTAGGTCTGCGCGCCGGTTACCGTCAGGACCTTCCATGCAGCCTGTTCACCGGTTGCCTCCCCACTGACGTTGGATTGCGCGACAGGGGTTTCGGTGTATCCGGCGGACTGGCCGCTCGGCGTCACCTTGGTGTTCCAGCCGATCTCGGCGATTGCCATCTCATTTGTCTGCGTTGTCTTCGCGGTGGTGCCGGTCGATGCAGCGGTGCTTTTGCCCGCCGCTGTGGCCGTCACATCGAGAGATGTCGCCGACGCGCCGAAGACATCGAGCACGGTCATCGCAATCGTGGAGGTGCCGCTGACGGTCACCGTCACCTGCCCGGCGCTGGCGATGCCGGCCGCATCGGCCGCGTACCAGATCTCCGCGTCGTCCGGTCCGCTGTGCGTGATGTGTGCGGCTCTGACCCACACGTTCGCTGCCGAGTTGACGATACCCGTGACGGTGGCGAGCTTGCTGGTCCCTCGAACCTGCATCGTGGCGACGAGCAGGTCGCCGGTTCGGGTGGGCGTCGTCGGTTTTGCCGACAGCGTGGTGCCCGTGGTCGCGCTCGCTGCACTGAATGAGGAGGCAACTCCGAACGTCGGGCTCGCCTGGGCGATGCGACCCGGGGTGAGCGTGGCGACGAGGAGCAGAGTCAGCCCGAGCACCGCCGGCACGGCTTTCCGCAGCCCTCCGCGGCGCAGTCTGATATCGATGCGTTTGCGACCTGAGTTGCTGGGTTGCATCTGCTGGCGCCTCCGGCACTGACCGTGAATCCCCGACCTGACGTTCGGCCGCAATCCTAGGCCCGCGCCGCACGCTGGTCAAGCACGGTCACCGAATGTGCGCATGCGAGAACCGCTGGTGCTTCACATGATTCCGCCCGCTGATCGCTGCGCCGCGGTCGGTGGATGCGAGAGCTACGTCGAGGAGGTCAAGCAGACTTCGCAGTCAAATGCGACGGAACGTCGCCGGAGATGTCGCGCAGCGTGTGACCGCTGGCGCGAACGCTGACCCAGGTCAACAGAAGGGCTGCCACCACCACCAGGAGCACGATCCCGATCGCCAGGGTGGGCACGTTGACGAGCTTCAGGCCCGAGACAAGCAGGACGGCGGCGAGCGCAGCGCGAAGGAAGGCGGTGGGCGCATACGAGGAGATCGCGGCACCCGCGAGGACCCCCGGGATGCTGCCGATGAGGATTGAGATGGTGAGCCCGAATGTGAAGTCCCCGAACAGGATGTGAGCGAGGGCGGCCGAACCGACCATGGGGATCGCCTGCGTGAGGTCGGTCCCCACCATCTGGGAGCCTCGAAGGCGGGGGTACAGGAAGAGCAGGAGCACGATCACGAGCGTGCCGGAGCCCACCGAGGTGATCCCAACGATGAATCCGATCGAGGCGCCAATGGCGAGGGTTGGGAGCCTCTTGATCCGCAGCGGTTCGTCGTCCCCCGGGGCTCCGGCGCGCCGATGGTCGAGGTATGTCTTCAGAGCCAGTGCGGCGACGGCGAGCAGCAGTACGGCTCCGAGGGCGACGCTGATGATGGCCTCGATCTGGGATGCGCTGGCGATCGAGCGGAGCGCGACGACCCCGAGAAAGGCGGCGGGAACCGACGCCACGGCGAGCCAGACGGCGAGTTCCCAGTTCACTGTGCCGCGACTGACGTGCACGGCGGCGCCGACCGGTTTCATGACCAGCGAGGCGACGAGATCGCTGGAAACGGCGGCAAGCGGGTGGATGCCGAAGATGAGGACGAGGATCGGCGTCATGAGGGCGCCGCCCCCCATGCCGGTGAGGCCGACTGCGAAGCCGACGATGAGCCCGGCCAGGGCTACGAAGAGATCGACATGCACCCCCAGACCCTCCCTGCTTCTTCAACGGTCGCCTGGCTACTCTGGGGTGCCCGGATAGCGTTCGTCAATGAGCCTGATCAGAACGGATTCATCGTATGACGCGAACAGTGCCGCCTTGCTTCCGTAAGACGGTCGTATTCCGCTCCGTCACTCAAATTCGATGCGCATGACCGCACGCCGGGCGGTGGGGTGGGTGACCTGCTTGAACCCGGCCTCCTCGAAGACCTGCCGCGCTCCAACATGGAGTTCGCCCCACGTGATCTCCTTGAATGGCTGCGTGATCATCGAGTAGCCCTCGAGTGCGCGCGCGCCGCGTTCGCGCGCGAAGTCGATCGTGGCTCGGGCGAGGTGATAGGTGAGGCCACGCCCCCGGTATCCCTTGCGCACAGCGAAGCAGGTCACCGCCCAGACGCTGCCGTCGTCCTTGTCCTCATTCCGGCCGCTCCAGGGGACGCGAGAGGTGCGCAGCTTGGGGTACGCCGTTCGCGGCTCGACCGCCACCCAGCCGGCCGGCTCGCCATCGACATAGGCGACGAGACCGCTGGTGGCCGCGTTTGCCCTGCCACAGTTGGTCTGCATCCGGAGCATCGCGGTCCGCTGCTCTCGCGTGGAGTTGCGCCAGATCCAGCCGACGACCTTGTAGTGCTGGCACTGGCACATCGCCGGGTAGTCCCTGGTGCCGAAGATGGCGCTGATGTCGTTCCACGATGCCTCGTTGGCACGGACGATGATCACCTGTTCAGCGGAGTACGGCTCGATCATGGCCCTCACTATGGACTTCAGGCCGCGTCGGAGACGAACGCCGAGGTGGTCGACGTCGATCGCTTCGAGATCTTCATCGCCGACCGAAACGGCGCGCCCACGGTCCCGTCCTTTGTCCGGCAGACGCAGATCTTCGCCGCCGCGGACAAGGCCGATCCCGGCATCGACTTCATCAGGAACACGGTGCAGCCGTTGGTTGCCGGCTTGCCCGGGTATCGATCGCTCATCGGCGGCGTCAACCGCATGACCGGCCGCGTGTTCGTATCGACGATCTGGGAATCGGCCGAGGCACGTTCGGCGAGCGATTCGGTGGTTGCCGGCACGCGCCAGGAGGCAGCCGAGGCCGCCGGCGCCACGACCGCTCGTGTCGAGACATGGGAGCTCGTCTTCGTGGAGCTTGCCCAGCCGGGTGCCGGCGTCGAGCTTCGCGGTGTCGGCGAGCAGGCTCGCGCCCGGGACGAATCCGGTGGCGTCGCGCACTAGGCGAAGTGGTCTGGCCGGCGCTGCGCGCCGGCGAAGACAGTCAGGGCGCCGTCGACCGATGTGACGGCGCCTCGATTACGTCAAACGCCGAGCGTACGTGCCAGGGATGGCGGCAACCCGACTGGGGCGGCTACTCCTTGTACGCCTCCTCCCAGGCCTTCTCGCCGTCCTCCTTGTAGAGCTTGGCCTCCTCGACGTGGGCGTCATGCTCCCAGCCGATCGGGCTCGCGTGCTCGCTGCCCATCTTCGCGTTGTTGAGGTCGGCCCGGACGCGCTCATACACCCCGAAGAAGTCGTACTCGAGTTGTTGGCGCACGATGTCGTATGTCCCCTTCGCCGCCGGGATGTGCGCATAGTCGCACACCGCCTCGATGAAATCCGGGTTGGTCGTCACGGTGTTCTCGTCGAGATCCGACAGCACATCCTCGATGAGATCCGGGAGCTTGGCCTTCGCGGCGTCCCACACATGGACGGAGTTGTCCGAGTAGCTCTGCACCATCGCCGCCAGCGAATTCGTGAGCCGCTTTTTCGCATCCTTGATGGTGGTATCGGCGTATTGCTTGTACCCCTCCATCGTCTGCGCTGACAGCTCGAGGATCGTCTTGGTGACCTCGAGTGCCACCTTCGCCGCTTCAGCTTCGGGGAAAATGAGCCCCATCGCTGTCGAGAGGGCGCCGACGACTGGCCCGAAGTCAGCGTCCGAGTCGCCGTCGTCCAGGTTGGCGATGTGTATCTCCGCGCCCTTGTCGAATGCGATCAACGCAGTAAGCACCTGGGTCTGGTGCTCGTGGAGGCGATCATTGAGGGCCCTGGTCAGGGCCGACCGCACCTCCGGGAAGCTCGCAACCGGGTAGGCACCCTTGTTGAAATCCCCGTCGGGCGGCATCTCGATTTCCTTCGGCTCCTGACCGTGGTGCACGATGACACCCGGGACCGCGTGGGGCTCAGGGACCGGCTGCCACTGGGCGCCGTCCCACCACCACTGGCCATCCTCCGACAGTGGCGCGTTGGCAGGCATCTGACTCATGAGTGCTCCTCCGTCTCCAATCCACTCCGGCCGCTGAGTCAGCGGGGACGCGAGCATAGCTCGCCGCCCAGGCACCCCACCGCGTTGTCCCTATGATCGAGTCAATGGAGACCGAGGGCGGTGAGGTGCGAGTGGCGATCGTCCAGGAGCCGCCGGTGCTGCTCGACCGCGAGGCGACGTTGACCGCTGCGGCGACGCATCTCCGCACCGCCGCCGCAGCCGGCGCGCGGCTGGTCGTGTTCCCCGAGACGTACATCCCCGGATATCCCGCGTGGATCTGGCGCCTCCGGCCGGGCGGCGACTACGACCTCACCGGCGAGATCCACGAGCAGCTGGTCGAGAACAGCGTCGACCTTGCCGCCGACGGCCTCCGTCCACTGCGGGATGCTGCGGCCGAGCTCGGCCTCGTCGTGGTCTGCGGCGTGCACGAGCGCGACGGCGAGTTCGGCCGCTCGACGCTCTACAACACCGCGGTCACGATCGGCCCGGACGGCGCGATCCTGAACCGCCATCGCAAGCTCGTCCCGACCAACCCCGAGCGCATGGTCTGGGGACAGGGGGACGCGAGCGGGCTCCGCGTCGTTGCAACACCGGTCGGGCGCGTCGGGACGCTCATCTGCTGGGAGAACTACATGCCGCTCGCGCGGTATGCGCTGTACGCGGAGGGTGTCGAGATCTACGTCGCGTCGACGTGGGACGACGGCGCCGTCTGGACTGCGACGATGCAGCACATCGCGGCTGAGGGTCGCTGCTGGGTGCTCGGCTCGGGATGCTCGCTGCGCGCCGCGGACATCCCCGCGTCGTTCCCGGGTCGCGCCGAGATGTTCCCCGACCCGGACGAGTGGATCAACCCGGGCGAACTCGGTCGTCGTCGCGCCGGGTGGCGAGATCGTCGCCGGGCCGCTGCACGCGGAGCACGGTCTGCTCTTCGCGGACATCGAGCCGAGGCGTGCCGCGGCCGCCCGGCGCACGCTCGATGTGACCGGCCACTACAGCCGCACCGACATCTTCGAGCTGGCCGTCGACCGCACTGCGCGCCCGCCGGTGACCTACCGCTCCAGCTGACTCCCGACGTGAGCACTGAAGGCCGGCTCCCTGTCCCGGGAGCCGACCTGTATTACGACGTCGAGGGGAGCGGCCCGGCGGTGCTGCTGGTGCACGGTCTCACCCTCGACGGGCGCATGTGGGATGAGCAGGTTGTCGCGCTGCGCGACATCGCAACCGTGGTGCGCTGCGACCTGCGTGGCTTCGGACGATCGAGCGATCCGGAAGCCGGCGTCCCGTACGCCCACAGTGCGGACCTTCTCGCGCTGCTGGATCACCTCGGCATCGAACGCGCGCTGCTCGTCGGGCTTTCGATGGGCGGGCGCATCGTCCTCGAGACCGCACTCGCCGCGCCGCAACGCGTTCGCGGAATCGTCCTCCTGGACTCGGTGCTCGACGGCGTGCAGTGGGATGCCGCGGCGGAGCAGGGTCTGGCAGCCGCAGCCAGGGCGGCGAGGAGCGATGGCATGCCGGCCGCCACTGCGATCTGGCTCGCGCATCCGTTCTTCATTCCGGCTCGCCGCGACCCGCACCTCGCAACCCGTCTCGCGTCACTGGTGTCGCTCTATTCGGGATTCCACTGGACGCACCACGACTTGCAAATCCCACCGGATCCGAGCCCGCACACAGCGCTCGAGCGGGTGAGCGTGCCTACAACCGTCGTCGTGGGGGTGCTCGACGTCCCCTGCTTCCGGACGATGTCCAACGTCCTTGCATCTCGCATCCCCGGCGCCCGGCTCGTCGAAATCCCGGACTGCGGGCACATGTCGAATCTCGAAGCTCCTGACACGGTGAACGCGGTGCTGCGCGCAGCCGTCTGATCGCCAGACCTCCGCTGCGCATTCACATGGCATTCACAGGAGGCCGTGAGAGTGGTGCACATACCGTTCACCCTCCCATAAGGAGAATCGACATGTACCGTGCAGCACGTACCGCCTGGGGCCTCGTCGCCGTCGGAGCCGCGACAGCGGTCGGCGTGACGACCAAGAACCCGGGCTTCATCGTGATCACGTTTCTCGGGACGCTCGCGCTGCCGCGGGTGCTCGGGCTGACGCCCCGGCGCCGCTGGGGCAGCAGGGGCGGCTTCGGACCACACGGCATGGCGTGGGGCGGCGGATGCGCAGGTCGCGGTGGCCCTGATGCGCAACCGGCAACCCCGTCGGCGCAATCGGTCTGATCGCGGGCGGGGCGGCGACATCGCCGCCCCGCTTCGCCTCTAGGATGGCTGCATCGTGAAACGCGTGCTCATCGTCGACGACGAACCGCAGATCGTGCGGCTCGTGCGGGACTACCTCGAGCGCGCCGGCTTCGAGGTCACGGCCGCAGCAAACGGCGCCCAGGCACTGCGTGAGTTCTCGCGGCAGCGCCCGGACCTCGTCGTCCTTGATCTCACGCTGCCCGAGACCGACGGTCTCGACGTCGCACGTGCCATCCGGCGCACCGGCGACGTGCCGATCATCATGCTGACCGCTCGTACCGATGAAGCCGACCGGGTCGCGGGCCTCGAGCTCGGCGCCGACGACTACGTGACCAAGCCCTTCAGCGCTCGCGAGCTCGTCGCACGGGTGCGCGCGGTGATGCGGCGTGCCCAGACTGCCGCGATGCGCGAGGACGTCGTGCGGGTTGGCGATTCGCTGGTCCTCGATGCGCCGCGCATGCAGGTGCAGGTCGACGGTCGCGACGTGATCCTCACAGCGACCGAGTTCCAGCTCCTGCTGTTCATGGCGCGTCAGCCGGGGCGCGTGTTCACGCGCGCGCAGCTGCTCGACGCCGTGCACGGTGTCGCGATCGAGTTCGTACGAGCGAGCGGTCGACGCCCACGTGAAGAACATCCGGCGCAAGATCGAGGACGATCCGCGCGCGCCGCACCATCTGCAGACGGTGTTCGGCGTCGGATATCGCCTCGTCGACGGCACGGTGTGACGGGGCCGGGGCCACCCTGGCGCCGCGGCGACGGCGGTCCACCGTGGTGGCCGGAGGGTCGCCGGTGGTCGCCGGCCGAAGGCGTGAACTGGCGGCGTCACGGGCGCAAGATCGCGCGCCGGGTCGGCTGTTTTCTCGGACTTGCCCTGCTCGTCGTGCTGAGCGCGATGGTGGGCGTTGTCTGGCTGCTGCTCAGCCTCTTCCGTGTCGTCAGCTCCGCGCCGCTCTCGACCGCGCTTGCGCTCACCGCGCTGGCGCTCGGGGCGGTGGTGGTCCTCGTTGCGCTGCTCGTCCTCCGGCGTCTGGCAGCGCCGGTCGGGGCATTGATCGAAGGGGCGCACCGCATCGAGTTCGGGCGACTTCTCGACGCGCGTCCCAGTCCGTGGACCGTCCGATCTCCGCTCGCTCGCTCGAGCGATCAACGACATGAGCAGCCGTCTCGAGGCGGAGGAGACCCGGCGTCGCTCCGTGGTCGCCGACATCGCCCACGAGCTGCGGACGCCGCTCACGATCATCCGCGGCCAGGCGGAGGGGATCGCCGACGGGCTCTACCCGGCGGATGCCGAGCACATGGCGCCGATCGTGACCGCCACCGAGACGCTGGAGATGCTCGTCGACGACCTGAGCACGCTGACCCTGCTCGAGGGCGGCACGCTGCGTCTCCACCGGGAGCCGGTCGACGTCGACGTGCTCGTCAACGGGACGCTGGACGCATTCCGGCCCGAGGCGGTGAGTGCGGGTGTGAGCCTCACCGAGGCTCTGGACGCCAACCTGCCGGCGATCGACGCCGACCCTGCCCGCATCCGCGGCGTTCTTGGCAATCTTGTCAACAACGCGCTGGCCCACACACACAGAGGTGGATCGATCCGCGTCGAGGGTGTGGCGAGCGGGGCGTCGGTGCGCATCACCGTGCGCGACGACGGTGACGGCATTCCGGCCGACCTGCTGCCCCGGGTGTTCGATCGCTTTGTGAAGGGTGCGGGGTCGACGGGGTCGGGGCTCGGGCTCGCCATCGTCCGAGACGTCGTGGAGGCCCACAGCGGCTCGGTGTCCGCGGCGAGCACGGTGGGGGAGGGAACCGCGATCAGCGTCACCCTTCCCGCAGTGACGGGCGGATCGCCCGCATCCGTACCCTTGCAGCCGTGAACACGAACGCCGACGCCGACTGGCGCGGCTGGCTGGCGCGATGGGACGCACAGCAGCAGCGGCACATCCCCGACCGCGAGGAGCGCTTCACGGCGATCGTCGAAGCGCTGGAGGCGTTCACCGGTTCGTCCCCGCGCGTGCTCGACCTCGGATGCGGCCCCGGCTCGCTCAGCGCGCGCGTGCTCCAGCGCATGTCCGGCGCAACCGTGGTCGCGGTCGACGCGGATCCCGTGCTCCTCGCCATCGGTCGCGGCGCGCTCGGCGGGAACGGCCGTCTCACCTTCGTGGACGCGGATCTGCGCGCCGGCTGGACAGACGCGATCCCACCCGGACCGTACGACGCGGTGGTGTCGACGACCGCGCTGCACTGGCTCGGACTTGACCAGCTGGTCCGTCTGTATCGAACGCTTGGTGCGGTGCTCCGTCCCGGCGGGATCTTTCTGGACGGCGACCGGCTCGACTTCGACCACGACCAGGGCGCAATCGCGGCAGGAGCACGGGAGATCAGACCTGAGTGGCCCGACGCCCCCGAGGGGTCGGAGGACTACGACACGTGGTGGGCCGCCGCGGTCGCGGACCCGGCGCTGCAGAACGAGGTCGCCGAGCGCGCTCGGCGCGCGCACACGCATCCGCACGACAACGAATCGCACAGCCACGAATTCCACCGAGCCGCGCTGTTCGCCGGAGGTTTCGCGGAGGTGGGAACGCTCTGGCAGCGTCTCGCGAACCGCGTCCTCATCGCCGTCCGCTGACGTCACAGAGGGGCGGCGCCGCGGGTGGGTGCACACGGGCAGCCATATACTCCGTGCCACCAGCAGGTTTGGGAGTTTGCCGAGATATCGGCACCGACATGGTCACCACCACCGACCGACCGGGCCGGCCGTAGGCTGGATCGGGTTCGACGTCGGAACGCCGAGCCACGAGAATGGCGGCGTCTTCTGTCCCGACACGTAGCTGTGCGTCGCTGCCGGCGGTCGGGACATCGTCAGCTCGACCAATCCCCGACCGCGCCTCAACGCAGGATCTCGACCAGCAGGACCCAGGCGTCGAGGACTTCGTCGAGGATGCAGATGAGCAGTCCGGCCGCGGCCACGGAGAAGCCCTGGGTGACCCCCCCAACGAACAGGGCGCCGGCCGCGAGCGCGGCAGCGTGGCGGCCTCCGCGAAACCGACCCGGGTCGACCGCTGCCAGCCCGCGAGCGTCCCCAGGATGCGACGGGAGCTCCAGATCATCCTGGTGACCTGAACCAGGTCAGGGCGCGGATGACAGCCGCAGGCATGCGTCTGTTCTCTGTCGCGACATAGAGCGGCCCAGGTAACAAGCAGAACGAAGCCGCGAGAAGGCGTTTTTGGTTTCCTAGGATCGCTCTCGTGGCGAACGAGATCGCGGCCCCGGACACCACCGCGAAGCGCACTCCGTGGCTGAGCTTTCTGCTCTTCCTGGGGATCCTGGCCCTGGCGTTCGTCAGCGTTCTCGTGCCCTCCGGCCCGACGCGGCCCGCGTGGTTTCTCGCCGCGTTCGTCCTCCTGGCCCTGGGGGTGGGATCCCGGTGGCTGTTGACCTGGGCGCGGGCCTCTGGCCGCCTGCTGGTCGTGCCGCTGCTCCTCGACACCGCGTCGATCGGTTGCCTCGTCTACTCCGCGGGGAAGACGACCGGTCTCGGCTCCCTGCTCCTGCTGCCCCTGCTGTTCTCAGCCTTCTACGGCGAGCCGTCGGAGTTGCTGCTCATCATCCCGGCGACGGTGCTGGTCCAGGTGCTGCTCGGCGTGGCGAGCAACGACAGCTTCATCGTCCTGGCTCGAATCGTCGTGGTCTGGGTGGCACTCCTGACGATGATCACGCTCGCCGCACACGCGCTGCGCCGGAGCCTTCAGGCGAGTGTCGGCTCCGCACGCGAGGAGGCCCGCCAGAGTGCGGTGGTCGCCGAGGCGGCACGGGCGATCACCGCCCCGCTCAACCCCGACCTCGTGATCAGCACGGCCGCGCGTCTCGCTGCGGAGCTCGTCTCACCGCTTGCCAGTGCCAAGCGCAGGGGCCAGTATCTCTCCGTCGAGGGCGATGTCCTGACCGTGGTCGCGGAAAGCGATGAGACGGGGATGACCGCCGACCGGCTCGTGCTGTCCCTGGCGGACCATCCACTGGCGCTCGCCGTGGTGGAGTTGGGCGAGGCGGTGAACGGACCGATCGACGCCGCGGCCTGCGAGCCGGCGGTGCGCGAGAACCAGACGAGGTTCGGGGTCACGCACGGTGCGTACGCCCCGATCCGGGTCGGGGGCCGGATCACAGGCATCCTCAACGCCTCGGGACGAGGAGAGGCCATCGGAAAAGGTCTCGTTGACCGGTTGCAGCTGCTTGCGAGCCTCACCGAGCTGGCGCTCGAGAACGCGGCCGCGCACCGGCAGCTCGAGGAGCAGGCGCTCACGGACCCCCTGACCAAGCTCGCCAATCGCCGCGAGCTCGAACACGCCTTCGGCCGCCTGCCGGATCGCCTGCCGTTCGCGTACGTGGCCATCGACCTCGACGGCCTGAAGTCGATCAACGACCGCTGGGGTCATGCGGCCGGCGATGCGGCGATCGTCGCCGTCGCGGCTGCCATCGCCTCGGTCTCCCGCCGGGGCGACACTGTGGCGAGGGTCGGCGGCGACGAGTTCGCGGTGCTCATGCTCGACGCGACCGTCGACGCGGCGGAACGTCTCGCCGACCGCATCCACACAGCGGTGCGCGACCTCGCGCTGGTCAGCGGGCACGCGCGCCTGAGCATCGGGTGCTGTGTCGCGCAGCCGGGTGGCGACAGCGGGCTCGTCCAGGGCACCGCCGACGCCGCGCTCTACGAAGCCAAACGCCACGGAGGCGCGTCGACGGTCACGCGGATCTTCGAGGCGGTGCAGCCGGCGCTCATCGCGTAGGCGCCCGGCAACGGGGAGTCGCTGTGGCACCATGCCGCCGTGGACCCCTCCGAATTCGACCTCGAGCTCAGCTCGGGACGGCTGCACGCGAGACGGCATGGACCGGTCGATGCGCCGCTCGTCATCGCGATCCCGGGGCTTTCCGCGAACCTGATGAGCTTCGAGTTCATCGGTGAGCGCCTTGCCGCGTCGGGGATGCAACTGGTGGCGCTCGACCTGCGCGGGCGCGGTCAGAGTGATGTGACGGCAGTCGGCACCTACGGATGGGAGCACCATGCCGCCGACGTCCTGGCTGTCGCCGATAGGCTCGGCGCCGAGCGGTGCTCGCTCATCGGTCACTCGATGGGTGCCGCCGTCGCGATGGCGGCGGCCGCGCAGGCTGCGGGGCGGCTCGACCGGATCGTGCTCATCGATCTGTGCGGTGTGCCCGACCCGTCGACGCAAGGGCCGATCGCCGCATCGATATCACGCCTCGGCATGGTCTTCCCCTCGTCCGAGGAATACCTCGAGCGGGTGCGCAGCGCCGGTGTCATCACGCCGTGGAGCGGGTACTGGGAGCGGTATTTCGAGTACGAGCTGCAGCCCGCGGAAGGTGGTGTCGCGGCGCGCACCAGTGCCGCCGCGGTGATGGAGGACGCGATGTTCGGCGCGGGCGCCTTCGCGTTCGGCGACGATGCGGGCATCTACGGTCTCTGGCGCTCCCTGACGATGCCGGTGCTCGCGCTGCGCGCCACCCGCGAGATGGTGCCGGGCACCGGCTTCATCCTGAGCGCACGCGACGCCGGACGCTTCCCGGAAAGGGTGCCGACATCAATGGTCAGAGAGATCGATGCGAATCACTTCACCATCGCGACCACCGACGAGACCGTCACTGCGATGAAGGACTTCTTCGGCGCCGGGTACTGACCCGGGTTACAGCACAACCGGTCGCGCACAACGCTGGCAGAACCCCGTTCATCCCTGTACTCTGGCGGGCACATATGGGGTTGAGCGGGGCACCACCAGGCGCTGCGCCTGCAGTCCTCGAGGTCGCCGGGGTCGATGTGCGCTTTGAAGGCGTCGTTGCTCTCGACGGCGTTTCGCTGACCGTCGGAGCCAACCGGATCGTCGGAGTCATCGGTCCCAACGGCGCGGGCAAGACGACCCTCTTCAACACGGTGTCGCGATTCGTGACGCCGGTGAACGGCACGATCACGTTTCGCGGTCAGTCGCTGCTCGGTCTGCCGGCATGGCGGCTCGCGCACATGGGCATCGCCAGGACGTTGCAGGGGCTGGGACTCTGGCCGGCACTCACGGTGCTCGAGAACGTGATGGCGGGAGCGCCCGCGCGCACGCGCCTCGGTGCCGACATGTTTGCGTTTCCGAGTGCCGACCGGCGCGCGAGCACCCTCCGGCAGGAGGCGATGGCGAACCTCGAGGAGCTCGGCGTCGCCGACCGCGCTCGCGCCTTCCCGGGTGCGCTCCCGCACGGCGTGCAGAAGCGAGTGATCATCGCTCGAGCCCTCATGGCGCGACCGACGCTCCTCCTGCTCGACGAACCCGCGAGCGGGCTCTCCGCGGCAGACGTCGCTCAGCTCGTCGTTCTGCTGCGGTCGCTCCGCGAACGGATGGCGATCGCGCTCGTCGAGCACAACGTCGACATGGTGCTGGCGGTGAGCGACAGCATCACCGTGCTGAATCTCGGCCGTGTCCTCGCCACGGGCTCGCCGGATGACATCCGCGGGAACGCGGACGTTGCGACCGCATATCTCGGCCAGCAGGTTGCGAATGCTTGAGATCAGCAACCTCACCGTCGCGTACGGTGGCGTCGTCGCCCTCGACCAGGTGTCGCTGTCGGTCGCCGACGGCACGATCACGGCGGTGCTCGGCGCCAATGGCGCGGGCAAGACCACGCTCGTGCGCACCATCTCCGGGCTCGTGAAACCGCGGAGCGGCTCGGTGCTGCTCGGCGACCACCAGCTGGTCGGACGCTCCCCGGAGTTGATCGCGCGGCTCGGCGTCGGTCACGTGCCGGAGGGGCACGGCATCATCAGCGAGCTCACGGTCGACGAGAATCTCCGCCTCGGTGGGCTCTGGCGCAAGGATCGTGCGGATCAGCGCGTCGCGATCGAGGAGGCGTACGAGCTGTTTCCCCCGTTGCTGACGCGTCGCGGGCTCCAGGCCGCGAACCTGAGCGGTGGAGAGCGTCAGATGCTCTCCATCGGCAGGGCGTTGGTGGCACGACCGACGGCACTCTTGCTTGACGAGCCGTCGCTCGGGCTGGCCACAAGCCTCCTCGCGCTGATCATGCAGCGCCTGACGACTCTCGTGAAGGATCGAAAGCTGGCGGTGCTCCTGATCGAGCAGAACGCCCGCTCCGCACTGTCGGTCGCGGACCAGGCGGTGGTCCTGTCGCTCGGGAAGGTTGCCCTGACCGACACCGCGGATCGACTGGCCGGCGACGACGCGCTGCGCCACGCGTACCTGGGTTTCTGACATGCGACTCTTCGCGATCTACACCGTGTCCGGAGTGGTCAACGGCACGATCTACGCCGCGGTCGCGCTGGCGCTCGTGATGATCTGGCGGGCGACGCGCATCGTCAACTACGCGCAGGGTGCGATGGCGATGTTCACGACGTACATCGCGCTCGTGGTCATCCAGCACGGTGTGCCGTACTGGTTCGCCTTCGTGATCGCGCTCGCCGCCGGACTCGTGATCGGGGCGGTCACGGAGCGCGTGCTGGTGCGGCCGGTCGAGTTGCGTTCACCGCTCAGCGCCGTGATCCTCACGCTCGGTGTGCTGATCCTGCTCGAGGCCGTGGCGCCGATGCTCTTCGGCGGGCAGACGCAATCGTTCCCGGCGCCCGTGTCGCGGATCGACATCCTCCTGGGCACCACCAACCTCTACTTCTCGCCGTTCGATCTGCTCACGATCGGCCTGGTGCTGGTGGCGATGCTGGTGCTCTTCGTCGTCTTTCAGCGCACGAGCCTGGGGTTGCGGATGCGAGCCGCGGCGTTCCATCCCGAGATCGCGCGCATCCTCGGCATCCGCGTGGGGAGGATGCTCACCATCGGATGGGGCTTTGCGGCCCTGCTCGGTGCGCTCGCCGGGATGCTGACCGCCCCGGCGATCTTCCTGTATCCGAACAACATGGATGAGGTGTTGGTCTTCGCGTTCACCGGCGCCATCATCGGCGGGCTCGACAGTCCCGTCGGCGCGGTGATCGGATCGCTGGCGGTCGGTCTCGCGCTCAGCTATGTCAGCGGCTACATCGGATCCGATCTTGCCCCGCTGGGCGGTCTCGTCATCCTCATCGTCGTCCTGATGATCCGACCGCAGGGGCTGTTCACCTTTGGGCGGCAGCGGCAGGTATGAGCACCGCACCGGCGGAGGTGTTGCCCGACGAGGACGACGAACGGATCCGCGAGCGCTTCCGCAACTCGACTCTCCTGCGGCACGGGACCTTCTTCATCGTGCTCGCCGGAGTCCTGCTGCTGCTCACCAACTTCGTCTTCGACGACTACACGAACTACAACGTCACCGAGATCGCCATCTACGCGATTGCCGCCGCGGGATTGACCGTGCTCACTGGCATCAACGGCCAGGTGTCACTCGGTCACGGCGCGTTGATGATGGTCGGCGCGTACACCACGTCGGTCCTGCTCCAGTGGAACGCCGACGTCCCGTTCATCGTCACCGTCATCGCGTCGATGGTGACGACCGCGGTTGCGGGAGGGATCATCGGCATCGCGGGTGCGCGGCTGCGCGGCCCGTATCTCGCCGGCGCGACACTGTCGCTCGCCGTTGCGCTGCCCCAGGTGCCGACGCACTTTGCGAGCATCTTCGGCGGCAACCAGGGCATCAGCATCCTGACGCCCTCACCACCCGCTGCGCTCGGTGCGAGCTTCTCGCCGTTCGAGTGGTTCGACTGGGTCTGCCTCGCGGCAGCGCTGATAACGTTCTTCCTCCTCGCCAACCTCGTGCGTGGCTCCACGGGTCGCCGCCTGCGCATGGTCCGTGACAACGAGGTGGCGGCACGACTCTCCGGCGTCAACGTGGCTCGCACGCAGGTGCTCGCCTACGTGATCAGCGCCGTCTGCGCCGGCCTTGCCGGATCACTGTTCGCATACTGGGCGACGATCACGTCACCGACCGGGTTCACGCTCAACCTCTCGCTGTCGCTGCTCACCGCGATCGTGGTCGGCGGTCTCGGCAGCCTCACCGGCGCGGTGATCGGCGCGTTCATCCTGGTCTATCTCCCGGTCTGGACCGGCGGTTTCGCCAGCAACCTCAACCTCGCGAGCAACGTCGCCAACAACGTGCCGCTCGCGATCTACGGGATCGTGCTCATCGTCGCGATCCTCCTGTTTCCGCGCGGCATCGCCGGCGAGCTCGCGGCACTTGCGCGCCGCATCGCGCGCCTGCTGCGCTCCCGCCGGCAGACGAGTACCCTGCCCGCAGCGCCTGCGGCGCCCTCCTCTTGACACCAGCAACAACGGCATCAGCACACACAAGGAGCACGCGAATGCGACTACAGATCACGAGATCGAGGACGTGGGCGGTGGCCGCCACTGGCATGACGGCCGCAGTGCTCACCGCAGCCTGCGGCAGCAGCTCGTCGGGACCCGCTGCCAACTCCGCGTCGGCCCCGGGCATCACCGCGACGACCGTGACGATCGGCAGCACCCAGCCGCTCACCGGGCCGGCGGCGCCGGGCTACTCGGAGATCGCACCCGCGGCGAACGCGTACTTCAAGTACGTGAACGCGCACGGCGGCGTCAACGGCCGGACGATCACCTACAAGTACCTCGACGACATGTACAACCCGACGACGACGACCACGCTGACCAAGCAGCTCGTGTTGCAGGACAAGGTGTTCGCCATGTTCCAGGCACTTGGCACGCCAACCCACCTCGCGGTGGTCAGCTCGCTCAACAGCGAGAAGGTGCCGGACCTGTTTGTCGCCTCCGGTTGCAATTGCTGGAACAACGTCGCCCAGTACCCGTACACATTCGGCTGGCAGCCCGACTACACCATCGAGGGCAAGATCCTCGGGCAGTACGTCGCGCAGAACTTCGCCGGTCAGAAGGTGGGATTCTTCGCGCAGGGTCCGAACGACGAGTTCGGCACCGACGGGATCCTGGGTGCGACCGACGAGCTCAGCAGCGGCGCGGTCACCCTTGACTCAACGCCCGGGTACTACACACCCACGGCGGCCGGCGCCATGGCGGTTGGCGCGACGATCGCGCAGCTGCAGGCGGCGGGCGTGCAGGTGATCATCGCGTTCTCGATCCCGACCTTCACCGCGGTCATGGAGGCGAGTGCCGCCGCGCTGCACTACGCGCCGAAGTTCGTGGTGAGCAACGTCGGATCAGACCCGCCGACCCTCACCGGCATCCTCACCAGCGGCGGCCTCGGGGCGAAGCTCCCCGCGGCGCTGATCGACGGCACGATCAGTGACACGTACCTGCCGCTCGAGAGCGACACCACCAACCCGTGGATCACCCTGTTCCAGTCGATCAAGGCGACGTACGCGCCGAGCCTCCCGTGGGACGGCAACGTCCTCTACGGTTTCGCAGAGGCGTACACGTTCGTGCAGGCGTTGAAGGCGGCGGGACAGAACCCGACGCGTCAATCCATCGTCAACGCGATTCAGAACAGCAAGTGGACGGACGGACCCGGATTGGTGCCCTACGGGTACTCAGCCTCCAACCACCTCGGATTCCTCGGAGTTCGAGATGGTCCAGATCGGCACCAGCGGCACCGCCTCCTCCATCGGACCGGTCCAGGTCACCGACGACACGGCCTCCGGCCCGATCACGACCTACTCGGGGACGCCGTCCACGCCCCCGGCGAACGGGATCCCCAGCGACTGACGGTTGACGGACAGAGGGGCCGCGAGGTGTGACTCGCGGCTCCCCGTCGCCTCCCCCCTCTGGGGGCTGCCATTCCTCGACCCGTTCGGTCATCACGTCCCAGGAGTTGCGGTCGGCGTTGACTCCGGGGTGTCGGTCGGTGTTGTCTCCGGGGTGTCGGTCGGCGTTGCCGTCGGCGCGCTGGCGCCGGAATCGTCGACAGTCCAGAAGAGTGCTGCGGGTGCGTTCCCGTCGACTCCTTCGGTGCTGTAGCCGACCTTGGCCACGGTGATGCCGGGCGGCAGGCCGACTCCGGCGCAGAAGGTCTGCGTCGCGCCCGACGGGACGTCAATGCCCGTGTCCGTGCAGCCGTCGAACGTACCGATGTGGTACGCGGTATCCGCTCCGTAGGTCTGGCCGTCGGAGCCGATGACGTCGAACGCCGTCGAGTTCCTCTCCGGAGCGAGCGCCGTTGATGACGATCGTTCCCTCGAAGGCGACCCAGCGTGTTCCGTCAGGAGGCGTGTCGTCGGGATCGAGCCCGGTCGCGGGATCGAAGACCTTGACCAGGGTCACGTGAGCGATGTCGTCGCCGGCGTCCATCATCGTGAGGGTGTCGCCGAGGTTGCCGCTGGTGGGTCCGAGGCTTGCGCTGGCGCTCGGCGAGGACCCGAGGCCCGCGGGGAGCGTCGGCAACGAAGGGGAACCGGGGACGGTTGTGGCGCCGCAGGCGGCGAGCAGCGCCGCGGCGGCACCCGCAGTGGCGGCGCACGCCACGGTGCGCGATCGGTTTCGGAAGACGTTGAGGTGGTTCGTCACGGGTGGCTCCTCCATGGGCTGAGTTGGTGATCAGCCGAGGCTGAGGAGCACCGATCGCAGCGCGATCGCAGGCCGATCGCAGGCTCGGAGTCAGCGCACGCGGCGCCTCGGGACTCCGCGCAGCGCGGCAGTGGCCTGCCGCAGCACCTCGGCAGGGTCCGGGTGCACGGCGGTGTGATCGGAGGCACGCGATCCGATTCGCGTGCGTGTCGCTGCCACATCGGCGCCGTCGGTCGGCGGGATCGGCTGTCGTATTTCGGCACGGATGGCGGCAGCGGCATCCAGCAGCTCGCCTGCCTCGGGAAGCTCCATGGCGGAGAGGAGCCGGGCGACGACCTCGAGCGCGTCGACGAGGACCCATCGGTCCGAGGCGGGGTCGATGATCTCGAGCGCCGCCTCGAGATGCCCACTCGCGGCGTCGACGTCATCTGCATCGAGATCGAGGCGTGCAAGGTAGAGGTGACCGTGCGCCACCGTCGTGCGCGTACCGCCTGCGTCGCCGGCGTCGATTGCCAGCTGTGCGTGGTAGCGAGCCACGTCGGGATTTCCCAGGCCACGCGTGACCGCGGCCACTCGATAGGCGACCGTCCCTTCCATCGTGGTGTGACCGAGCTCGCGGAGGAGCCGGAGCGCCTCCTCGCCGGAGCGCAGCGCGGCCTCGAGATCCGCGCCCTTCCATTCCGCGAGGGCCAGGGCCGCGAGGGCCTGGCCTCTGGCGAGCGGGTTGCCCCCGTCGACGGCGATGCGGAGCGCGCGCTGCAGTGCCGGTAACGCCGCCTCCACATCCCCTTCGTCCGCGAGCAGCGACCCGAGGTGGAGGAGGGTGATGCCCGTCTCCGCCTCGACTCCCGCTTCGTCCAGGCGCGCCAACGATGCTTCAAGGAGGGTGCGCGCGGTGGCGAGGTCGTCGGTCGCCGCGGCGATGGCTCCGAGGCGACGAAGCGCCCGTCCGTCACCCAGCGCGTCGCCGAGATCGTCGAAGAGCGCGTGGGCCTCGGACGCCATCGTCGCTCCGCGCGCGAAATCCGCCATCCAGTACGCGAGGTGACCGCAGCGGAGCAGCGCCTCGGCGCGCAGCTCGGGTCGCGGGTCGGCGACGGCGACCAGACGGGTGATCCACTCCATCCCCTCGGCCGGGCGCCGGCCGAGCCAGTAGTCGGTGAGCCGAGTGGCCATGTCGAGACCTCGCAGCGCGGTGCGCGCATCCGCGCCCGGCGCGCAGAGCTCGCCGAGGACGGCGCGGACGTGGGGCATGTCGCTGTCGAGCTCCCGCATCGCGTCGGGCCGATCCGGTGAGGCGAGACGAGGGACGACGCTCGCAACCCGCTCGAGCACGGCATCGATGTACCGGGTGCGGGTCGCCGCGACGGCGCCGGGCTCCGCTGCCTCCAGGGTGTGCACCGCAACTGTGCGCAGCACCTGGCACCGCGTCGAGCTCACCGCGCTGCGCACCTGGAGGAGGCTGGCATCGACGAGCCGGCCGACGACCTCGTGGAGGTCTCCCGTGAAATCCGGGCCGACGACGTCTCCGAGCAGCGCCGTGTCGGCGTCGGACACCATGACCGCGAACGCGAGCAGCACCGCTCGCTCGTCGGGCGAGAGCGTTGCCACGCTGGTGTCGAGCGCCAGCCAGAGCCCGTCGCGGCCGCCGGCTGAGCGCCCCGCCCAGCGCCCGAGATCCGTCTCCACTCGGGCGGTCAGGTCGCGCACGCTCAGGAGGTTCAGATGGCGCGCGACCAGTTCGAGCGCGAGCGGCAGCCGGTCGACGAGCCCGCAGAGCCGGTCCGCGGCCGGCGCGTCGACGACCTCGACCGAGAAGCGGGAGTTCACCAGGCGGGCGCGGTCCGCAAGGAGCGCGAGGGCGTCCTCGGGCGGCAGCGGCCCCACCGGGATCAGCGCCTCATCGAGAACGCCGAGCCGCTCGCGGCTCGTGACCAGGAGGCGAATTCCGGGACAGGAGGCAAGCAGTCGCTGGACCTGCCCCGCGACCTCGCCGAGGCGGCGCTCGCACCCGTCGAGGACCACAAGACCGCTGGCGTCGCGGAGGCGGTCGATCATGCCCTCGGCGGCGTCGACCGATCGAGAGGACGGCGCGACCACGTCGAGCACCGCGTCGGCCAGCGGCTCGGTCGCGGGGAGATGCTCGACATCGACGTACCAGACGGCGCCGTCGGTCTCGCCGGCCGCCGCAAGGGCAAGACGGGTCTTCCCGGCGCCCGGCGGTCCGACGAGCGTGGCAAGCCGCGCGCGACCCCACACCTCGGTGAGGTCCTGACGTTCCAGTGCGCGTCCGATGAGCCGCGTCGCCGTGCCGGGGAGCCGCGCACGTTCGGCGCGCTTCCCGCCCGCACTGTCCACCGGCGCGTCGAGCGCCGGGTCCTGGGCGAGCACGGCCTGCTGCATGCGCTGCAGCGCCGGGCCCGGCTCGACGCCGAGCTCATCGATCAACTTGGCGCGCGCCTGCGCGTAGACGTCGAGCGCCTCGGCCTGGCGGCCCGCTCGATACAGGGCGAGCATGAGGAGCTCCCAGCGGTGCTCCCGATACGGTTGCTCGGCGACGAGCGACATCGCAGGGGCAACGAGGTCGCCGGGGCGTTCGAACGCGAGCTGGGTGCGCAGCAGCTGCTCGCGCGAACTCTCGACGACCTCCTCGAGGCGTGTCGCCTCGACCTCGGCCTCGGGCACGTCGAGCTCGGGGAATGGCCGCCCGCGCCACAGGCCGAGCGCCTCGCGAAGGAGTGCGGCCGAACGGGGTGGGTCGCCGTCCGCGATCTCGCGCGCTGCCGCAAGCTGGTGCTCGAGCTGGGTTGCGTCGGTCGGCGTCTCGAGACAGTAGCCGTCGGCGGTGGTCGAGATGTCCAGACCGATGGCGCGCAGCCGGAGCACGTGTGTGGCAATCGTGTGGCGGACGGTGGCCGGGGGTTCCTCGCCCCACGCCGCAGCCTCGAGGTCGAAGAACGACACCGGCCGGCCCCCACCGAGCGCCAGTCCGGCGAGGATGCGGCGCTGTTGCCGGCCGCCGCGCGCCAGCACGGTCGTCCCGTCCCGGACCTGGAGCGGACCGAGCACGCAGACGAGCACGCTGCAATCCTACGTGGGCGTACCACTGGCCACGGGCGCGCCCGGACTTGTCAGTCGCGCTTCGTGCGTTTGACCTTGCGGTCGACCTCCATGTAGACCTTGCCCCGGTAACGGCTGTCGGGGCGTGGCCTGGTGGGCGGGAGCGACACGCCCCACCAGATCAGCGCTCCGGCGCCGAGCCCGAGGACGATCAACAGAATCACGCCGGCCACGAAGACAGTGTATGTATCGTGGGTTCGCGCCGCAGCCGGCATGGCTGCATCACCAGGAGTGAGATTGACAGCAACACTTCCCGCCGAGCCGGTGACCGCGGCGGCCGCCGGTGACCGCACCGCGGTCATCCGGACGATCGACCTCACGAAGATCTACACGGGCACCGTGCGGGCGGTGGACACTCTCAACCTCACCGTCCATCAGGGCGAGATCTTCGGGCTCCTCGGCCCGAACGGCGCCGGCAAGACCACCACGGCGAGCATGCTCACCACGCGGACCATCCCGACGCACGGGCAGGCCTTCGTCGGTGACGTCGACGTGGTGAAGCATCCCGCGATCGCCAAGCAGCTCATCGGCGTCGTCGCGCAGACCAACACCCTCGATCGCGCGCTGACGGTCTGGGAGAACCTCTACTTTCACGGGCGTTTCTTCGGGATGGGCGCACGCGCGTCGCGGGCGGCAGCGGACGAGATGCTCGTGAAGTTCCGGCTCACCGAGCGTGCCAAGGCTCCGATCATGGCGCTCTCCGGCGGCCTCGCGCAGCGCCTCATGGTTGCCCGGGCAATCCTGCACAACCCGGCCGTGCTCTTCCTCGACGAGCCGACCGCGGAACTCGACCCGCAGAGCCGGATCGCGCTCTGGGAGATCCTCGGCGAGCTCCACACCGGCGGCCAGACGGTGCTGCTGACCACGCACAACATGGACGAGGCCGATAGCCTCTGCGATCGCATCGGGATCATGGACCACGGCGCGATCCTTGCCCTGGACACGCCTGCCCGCCTCAAGTCGACGATCGGGGCCGACACGATCGTGACCGTCACCGCGGAGGGGGATCTCGAAGCACTCGCCGCGCGTCTGCTCCGCGACGTGCCCGGCGTGGAGTCGTCGACGGTGCGCAAGGGGACCGTGCGGCTCGCGGTGCGCGGCGGTGATCGCATTCTGATCAGGGTCATCGACTGCGCCGACGCCGGCGGTCACGTCATCCGCGACATCCAGGTGGCCCATCCGGATCTCGAGACTGTGTTCATCAACCTCACCGGCAAGGAGTTGCGCGAATGACGACTGTCGCCGTGGAGACGAAGGTGGCGTCGTCCGCGAGTCTCACGCCGCTGCGCTCGTCGACCGCGTCGTCGCGCATCGCCCTCGGCGCGCTGCTGCTGCGAGACCTCGTGGTGCTCAAGAAGCGGCTGCGCGAATTCATCCCGCGCACGATCGTCCAGCCGTTCCTGCTCTGCTTCGTCTTCCTGTACGTCTTTCCGACGATCGGCCAGGGTGTCGGCGGTGGGCATGGCGCGGCGGGGGAGTTGGCGTTCGCCACGATCCTCGTCGCCGGCGTCGTCGGCCTCTCCGTGATGTTCCAGGGGATCCAGGCGGTCGCGCTGCCGATGGTCCAGGAGTTCGGCTACACGAAGGAGATCGAGGACCGCGTGCTCGCGCCGCTGCCGGTGTCGCTGGTCGCGATCGAGAAGGTGCTCTTCGGCGCCATCCAGGGTCTGATCGCCGCGGCGATCGTCTTTCCGATCGCGGCGGTGGTGCATGCGGGCGGCGTGCACCTCAACCTGCAGGTGCACTGGTTCGAGTTGATCACCTTGATCCCGCTCGCGTGCATCACCACGTCGGCGCTCGGGCTCACCTTCGGAACGATCTTCGACCCGCGCACGGTCCCGCTGCTCTTCGGGATCATCATCCTGCCGATCACGTTCCTCGGCGGCACGTACTACTCGTGGACGACGCTTGCGCCCGTGACGATCGGCAGCTTCCACTGGCTGCAGGTGCTCGTGCTCGTCAACCCCTTGATCTACATCAACGAGGGGATGCGCGGCGCGCTCACGTCGGCGCCGCACATGTCGCTCTGGATCGTCTACCCGGTCCTGCTCGGCTTCTGCGCGTTCTTTCTCTGGGTCGGGACCCGCAACTTCCGCAAGCGCGTCATCAGCTGAGGTCAGGCGCGATGGCGCAGGAGCGTGACGCCGCGCACCGCGAGCCTCCAGCCGAAGACCAGGAGCCCGGTGAATGCGTAGGCGACGATCACGAACGCAACCGGCGTCGCGCGACCGGTGACGACCGCGCGCAACACCATCGCCATCGCGACGCCGCCAACCCAGGTCGACGCGAGGAGGATCCACCGATTCGGCCACGTCACGTAGAGACGCAAGCTCGCCGCGGCGGCGAACCAGCCGAGCATGAACGGCCAGAGCACGGTGAGATACCACGTGATGCCGGAGTCGATGTCGTGGCTCTCTCGGCCGAGCGCCACGAAGAGCGCGAGCGATAGTGCGTCGGCTGCGGCTGCGGCGAGCACCGTTTTACGCTGCATGGCGTGGCGAACATAGCAGGCGTCGCATGCGGGTCCGGAGCATTGGCATGAGCGACCTCCCTCCCGAGCAGCGCGAACCGCAGGACCAGGAGCAGGTGCGCGTGAGCTACGACGCCGTCGCGGCCGCGTACACGGAGCGCGTCCACGACGAGCTGCGCGACAAGCCGCTCGACCGCGGCCTGCTGACGGCGTTCGCCGAGCAGGTCGCCGGCGAGTTCGGCGTGAGCGCAGCCGTGTGCGACATGGGATGCGGCCCGGGTCATGTCGGCGCGTTCCTCGCGCGCACGGGACTGCGCGTCACCGGCATCGATCTGTCCCCGGCGATGATCGAGCGGGCGCGAGGCCTTCATCCCGACATGACGTTCGAGGTCGGGACGATGACGGAGCTCGGTGTTGCGGACGGGCGCTTCGCCGGGATCGCCGCCTTCTTCTCGATCATCCACCTCGTCGGTGACGCGGAGCTGCGCGTGGCACTGGGCGAGTTCCATCGCGTGCTCGAGGACGGAGGGCTGCTGCTTGTGGGGGTGCACCTCGGCGAGCACGGCGATTCGACCGTCCATGCGGACGACATGCTCGGCGTGCCGGTGGACATGGATTTCCGCTTCTTCGAGATGGAGCACCTGGTCTCGCTGCTCGAGGTCGCCGGCTTCCGAATCGAGGCTCGCACCGTCCGTGCGCCGTATCCCGACGTCGAGGTGCAGACGACGCGAGGCTATCTCCTTGGTCGAAGAGCCGGATGAGCGCCTACGACTGATCCTGGAGCGAGTGGGGCAGCTCGGCCGGCCTTCCGATCGAAAACGGGGCCCGTGAGGCGGGCGCGGCGTGATCCGAGAACTGCGGCAACGGGGTGCCGGCGAGCGAGACCTCGTCGGGACTCCGGACCACGAGCTGCAACGTGAGCAGGAGGACCGCGTAGAGCGCGATCGCCGCGATGGCGGTGCCGGCGATGAGCGTGCTCCAGCCGAGCTCGTCGACCAGCGCGACCGCGACTACCGCCCCCACGAGCATGCCCGTGTAGAGGAGCAGGCGCATCACGCCGTTGACCCGGCCGAGGATCTCCGCAGGAACGCGTTGCTGGAGCGCCGTCTGCCCCCTGGTCTGATAGAGCGCTCCGACCGCCGTGCTGAACGCCAGCAGGGCGAGCGCGGGCACCAGGCCGCCGACCACTGCGAAGAGGCCGAGCGGGACGTTCTCGAGCACGAACGCGATCGCGATCCCCCGGGCGCTGATCGGCGGCGGCCTCCAGCGGAGCAGGACCAGGCTCCCGGCAACGCCTCCCGCGCCCACCGCCGCGTACAGAAACCCGACGTTCGTGTCCTGGCCGAAACGCTCGGCCGCAGCGACGACGAGGACTCCCTGGAGGGCCGTGACCAGCGCCGCGCTGCAGAAGAATGATGCGGCGAGGGAGCGGAGCATGGGATCGCGGAACACGAAGGCCGCCGCCGATGCCGAGCGCGATGCCGCGGTGAACCTCCGCGGGGCGGGGCCGACCCGGAGCGAGAACATGAGCACGCCCGCCACGGCGAAGGACGCGGCGTCGAACGCGATCAACGTCTGTGGTTGCATCACCGCGAGCAGGAGCGCGCCGATCGCCGGCGCCGCGAGCACGCTCGAACTCGAAGAGGCCGCTGTAGATCGCGTTGACGCGCAGGAGGCGGTCGGGGCGTGTGACGCGGGGAATGGCTGCGCTGTACCCGGGTTGCCCCATCGACCCGAGGAATTGGGCTATCGCGACGGCGGCGAAGATCGCCCAGACAGCGCCGGCAGCCGCGGCGGCCACGATGGCGCCTGTCAGCAGGCCCTGCGCCAGCGCGCTCCACCCGGCGACGCGGCCTGGACCGAAGCGGTCGGCGAGGTAGCCGCCGGGAGCCGGCCCGAGCACGCGCGGGGCGACCTTGAAGAGCACGTAGAGCGCCGGCGCCTCGGGCTCGTGCGTGAGACGGAAGAGGAGCACGGCAAGCGCGACGACCGTCAGCCAGTCGCCGTAGGTGGAAACACCGGCGGCCAGCAGCAGACGCGCGGACCGGTCGGCCTGTGGCCGGACGGTCGCGGCTCTGGGGGAGAACCGTGCGGTGTCGATCGGCATATGTGCTCCCTAACCCAGAGCGAGAAAAGGAACGCGACGCCGGGTTATCCGCGACGTCGCGCCAACGGGTTCACATAACCCGAGCCTCGCTCGGGTGCCTAGGAAGTCGGGCTCAGCCCCACTGAACGCCGTCCGCCATCTCTGCCTCCATGTTCCGCCGGCACCGGGTAGCCTCGGTGTATCTGTGCCGAGACTGGCCTCGCAGACGATGCGGCTCGCCGCGCTCCCGCGCCAGGCACGCCAGGTACCAGGTTTACAAAGATCGGCTGAAAATTCATAACTCTTTGCGGATCGATACGCAGCTTTGCCGCCACCGGAAGGGTACCGTGGCGAGCTCAGCCCTGGGTGCCGCGTCCCTCGGTGACCGCGGTGAAGAAGAGCAGCGTCGCCCCGAGCGCGCAGACGATGAGGACGGTGGCCTCCCAGCCGAGCGGCTGGACGATGACCACTGCCGCAAGGGCCCCGGCGAGCATCCCGAGGTACTGTGCGGACCGGATGACCGCCATGGTCCGGCCGAGCAACTGCTGCGGCACGCGCTGCTGCAGGCCGATCACGCCGCGGGTCTGGTAGAGGGCCGCCCCGAGACCGCTCACGAAGAGCAGCGCGACCGCGATCGGGAGGACTCCGATGAAGACGAAGAGCGCGAGGGGGACGAGCTCGACGGCCGTGGCCGCCACGATCGGGAGTGTGTTCACGCGCCGGGGTGTCCTGCGGATCACCGGGAGCGTGCCGAGCAAGGAGCCGGCGCCGACCGCGGCGTACAGCCATCCGACCGCGGTGTCGTGCCCGAAGCGCTGGGCTGCGGCGACGACGAGCACGGCCTGCAGGGCGGTGACCGCAGCCGCGTTCGACACGTACGCAGCGGTGAGGAAACGGAGCATCGGGTCGCCGAGCACCACGGGGATCCCCGCCGACATCCCACGGGCGGACAGTGGCTCGGAGCTTCCCCCGCTGACGCCGGTGAGGGTGCCGATCATCACCGCGGCAACGACGAACGTCGCCGCATCGAAGCCGATGAGCACCTGGGGAGTCGTGAACGGCAGGACCAGCGCTCCAAACGCCGGCGAGACGAGGATGCTCGAGTTGCTCAGCGCCGAGTAGATCCCTTGGACGCGTCCGAGGCTCTCAGGGGACGTGACGCGGGGGATGAGGGCGCTGTAGCAGGGCTGCGCCGCCGAGCCGAAGAGCTGCGCGAGCGCCACCGCGATGTAGATCGGCCAGATTGCGCGGTTGTCGGCGAACACGACGATCGACGCGGTGAGGATCGCCTGCGCGCACGCGCAGGTCGCGGCAACGCGGGCGGGCCCGAACCGATCGGCGAGGGCGCCGCCCGGAAACGGGCCCACGACCTTCGGTGCGACACGCGCGAGCATGTACACGGCCGGCCCGACGGAGGAGCCCGTCAGCCGAAACAGCAGAACGAGCAACGCCACCGTCGTGAGCCAGTCGCCGTATGAGGATGTGCCCGACCCGATGAGCAGCCGGAGAGCTTCGTTTGAAGCTACTCCGTGCGTTCTGGGTGCCGAGGGCGCGTCCGCCGAAGGGATCAGCGTCAGCTCCTCCAGGAGAGTTGGTGTGCGTCGTCAAGCGTACGCGCACACCCGTCAGAACGGAGCCGAAAATGCGCCCGCGCGTGCCCGCCAAACCGGAGCCGAATGCGCAGGTTGCGCACCCGGCGGCCAGAATGACCCGGCCCCTCCGTGACAATGACGCGATCGACCCGCTATCGGGTCGTCACGAAATCATCCAAAGCTTCGTCACACCGGGCCTCTACAGTGAAGCCCGGATACGACTAGTTACCAGTTGTCGCCGTCGCCCCAACTTGCCATTGGTGTACTCCTTAAATGCGCCGTGGGTAGCTTGAGACCCAACCCACAGTGCGGTTGCTGTTGCGCGTACTGTAACGCTGCTGCGCATTTCAAGGCTTAAGACCATCGTGCTGAATACGCATTCACATTTCTTCGCTGAAAGTGACGCGTTTCGTTCTCTGACGCGATTGATGCAATGATTGTCTCTAACGCGTCAAACGCAAGCAGGCAAAGGGCTTTTGTCATGCTGTCGCTGACAATCCTGTCACGCAGAACGCTTCGTTCTCGCCACGCGGCATAGGATCGGTCGCATGGCGCAGGATGCCGTCGCGCCGAATGTGAGAGAGGAACCCTCGCGTTCGTGGACGCATGCAGTGTGGACGCAGGTTCGCCGTCTCAACAACCTCCTGCCGACGCCGCCCGCGCTCGGGCCCGTTGTCTACACGCCGGAGTTGATCACCTACGTCGTCGGGACGTACTTCACTGCGGCGTGCGCAGCGGTGGTCACCGCATTCACGGTGAGAGTGCCGCTGGATCCCGCGACGCTCGCGGTCGGCGGTCTGGCGATCTTCCTGATGTCCGTGTACGCGATCCGGATGATCAACATCTCCTGGGTCCCGACCACCTTCGTGCACCTTGGCCTGTCAGTCGTCTTCGGGCCTGTGGGTGCTGCGGTGGGAGCGGTCGCCGAGTCCACCGGCGTCAGCATCCGCAACCGGAACGGATGGGTTCGCACGTTTTTCAACATGTCGAATCACTTCCTCGCCAACGTGGCCGCATGGGCCGTCTTCATCGCGATCAATGGCGGGGAGACGGCGAAGGGGTTACAGGTGGAAGGGACCTGGCGACCGCTCCTTGCGGGGCTGGCCGCAGGATTCGTCCACTTCGCGGTGAACTCGGGGTTCGTCGCGGTGGTGGTGCACCTGTCGGATTCCAAGATATCGATCGCGCGCGCACTGCGACCACGTCTCAGCGTCATGCCGTACAGCATCGCCTATGGCTTCGCCGCCTTCGCGTTTGTCGTGATGGCGACAAAGCAAACGGTCGGATTCCTGGCGCTGCTTTCACCGATCATCGTTCTCCACATCTACCTGATCATCTTTGCGAACAAGTCGCATGCGATCGAGGTCGAGCGCATCGCCCATCAGAAGGAACGCGAGGAGCTGCTGATCAAGGAGGCCGAGGCTTCCGAGAAGGAGCGCACCAAGATCGCAGGCGATCTTCATGACGGTGTCGTCCAGAACCTCGCCGGCCTGGCTCTCGAGCTCTCCGCTGAGGCATCGCGCCTGAAGACGCATCCGGACGGGATGAACGGCAACGGGGAACTGCTCGAGCTCCTCGAGCGGTCGGCGACGGAGACGCGAGGCGCTATGAAGGATCTGAGAACGCTGATCATCGACCTCGCGCCGCCGACACTTCGACGGGAAGGACTCCAGGCTGCGCTTCTCGAGGTGCTCCGCGACATCAAGCGCAAGGGCACCAACACATACCTCGACCTTCCTCCGAACCTCCGGTTGCGCAAGGACCGCGCCGCGCTGATCTTCCGCGTTGCCCAGGAGGTGCTTCGCAACGTCGCGGCGCATGCGCAGGCGAAGAACGTGAAGGTGGAGCTGGTCACCGAGGATGGCTCGGCGATCCTCAGCATCGAGGACGACGGCAGGGGCTTCACGCCGGAGGATGTCGCCCGCCGCCGCTCGGAGAATCACCTTGGCACGTCAGCGATCGTCGACCTCGCCGAAGAGGCCGGCGGCACGCTCACGATCGACTCCGAGCCCGGCCGTGGCACGCTCGTCGTCTTGATGTTGCCCATCGGGTAGAGTGGATCTCGGATGCCCCAAGCGCAGATTCGCGTCCTGATCGTGGACGACCATCCCGTTGTCCGCAAGGGTCTCGCGTCATTCCTCGGCCATGAGCAGGACATCGAGGTGGTCGGCCTCGCGGACTCTGGAGAGCAATCGCTGGAGATGGCCGCGGAACTCCATCCCGATGTCGTGCTGATGGACCTTTCCATGCCCGGCATGGGCGGGATCGAGGCGACGCGGCGCCTTGTCGAGAGCGCGCCGCAAACACGCGTGATGATGCTCACCTCGTTCGGCGGTCACGAGCGCATGGTCGAGGCGCTGAAGAGTGGCGCCGTCGGCTACGTCGTGAAGGACACGGCGCCGGCGGACCTGCTCAACGCGCTGCGCAGCGTGGCCGCGACCGGAAGGACGCCTACTGCTTCTTGACCTCGGCGACCAGTGCGGCAACCGAGGTGCGCGCGTCCCCGAACAGCATGAGCGTGTTCGGCTTGTAGAAAAGGGGATTGTCGACGCCGGCAAACCCCGTCGCCATGCTGCGCTTGAGGACGACGACCGTCTTCGCCTGGTCGACGTCGAGTATCGGCATCCCGTAGATCGGGCTGCTGGTCTGCGTGCGAGCCGCGGGGTTCACGACATCGTTGGCGCCGATGACGACAGCGACATCGGTGCGCGGGAAGTCGCCGTTGACCGCGTCCATCTCCTTGAGCTGCGGATACGGCACGTTGGCTTCAGCGAGGAGCACGTTCATGTGGCCGGGCATACGGCCGGCGACTGGATGGATGGCGTACTCGACGGTCACGCCACGCTTCTCCAGTTCGTCGGCAAGCTCCTTCACCTCGTGTTGGGCGCGAGCAACCGCCATGCCATACCCGGGCACGAAGATGACGAGTTGCGCGAAGGCGAGCAGCGGAGCGAGGTCCTCGACGGTCGTCGGATGGATGGTGCCGCCCTCCGCGCCGGCGGCGCTGCCGACGGCCTCGACCTTCGAGCCGAAGCCGCTGAAGAGCACGTTGAACAGCGAGCGGTTCATCGCCTTGCTCATCGCCAGCGTGAGGATGGTTCCCGAGGCTCCGACGAGCGCGCCGCTGACGATCAGGACGTCGTTGCTCAGCACGAAGCCGGTGGTTGCCGCCGCAAGCCCGGTGAACGAGTTGAGGAGCGAGATGATCACCGGCATGTCGGCGCCGCCGATCGGCACCACGAACAGGACGCCGAGGAGCAGCGAGAGGACGATGAAGACGATGAAGAGCGCGAGGTTCTGATCACCGACGATCAGGTAGACGCCGAGTGCGATGATCACGACGAGCAGCAATCCGTTGACTGCGCTCTGGAGCCGGTACGTCAGCGGCCGCCCGGGCATCAGCTCCTGCAGCTTCGCGAACGCGACCAGGCTGCCGGCGAAGCTCAGCGAGCCGATGACGCAGCTCACCATGATGGCCCAGGTGAGGTCCGGCGTTGCGACGTTGTGCGCCACCGCGGTGCGGAAATCCTGCGCCGCGATCAACGCTGCAGAGCCACCGCCCATGCCGTTGAAGAGCGCGACCATCTGGGGCATCGCGGTCATGCGCACGAGCCGCGCCGACACCGCGCCGATGAGCGCGCCAATGACGATCGGCGGAATGATCAGCGGCCAGTTGCCGGTGTTGTGGATGAGGGCCGCCGTGATGCCGAGGACGAGCAACATGCCCACTGCCGCAACGCGATTCCCGGTTCGCGCTGTCGCAGGTGAGCGAAGCAGCTGGATGCCGAACATGAAGCTGATCGCGGTCAGCATGTAGCCGAGTGTCGTGAGGGCGGATGGCTGCATCGGGATCAGTGTTCCGGGGTGACCGGTGTCGTCGGTGTCGCCGCTGCCGTCTCGGTCTTCTTCGCGTCGGCCGCCGGGCGTCGCCGGAACATCTGCAGCATGCGGTCGGTGACGACCCAGCCGCCGACGACGTTGAGCGTGCCGAGCAGCACCGCCGCGATCGCGATGATGTAGCCGAGCGTATCGTTCGCCGCCCCGGCAACGGTGAGCGCACCGACGAGCACGATGCCGTGGATGAAGTTCGTTCCCGACATGAGCGGCGTGTGCAGCATCGTCGGGACCTTGGAGATGAGCAGGAATCCGACGAAGACGGCGAGTGCGAAGATGAATGCGCCGAGCGCGAGCGTCTGCCCCGCGCTCACGCGCCGGCTCCCTGCAGCAGTGCTTCGATTTGCTCGCCCATCGCCTTGCCCTCGTGGGTGATGCACGTCTGGCTGATGACCTCGTCGTCGAAATCGAGGTGCACCTGTCCATCCTTGAGCATCTGATTCACGAAGCGGGTCGCGTTGTGCGAGTAGAGCTGGCTCGCCTGGCCGGGGATGGACGCGGGAAGGTTCGTCGGTCCGAGGATGAGGACACCGTGGTCGGTAACCTCCTCGTCGGGCCGGGTCAGCTCGCAGTTCCCGCCGCCGGGTGCGGCGAGGTCGACGATCACGGAGCCGCTGCGCATCGACGCCACCATGGCCGCGGTGACGAGGACCGGCGCCTTGCGATTCGGGATCTGGGCGGTGGTGATCACGACGTCGGATTCGCGCACGTGCTCGGCGAGCACCTTGGCCTGGCGCTCCTGGGCGTCCGCCGCAAGCTCTTTCGCGTACCCACCCGTGTCCTGTGCCGTCTCCGACTCGACCCCGGTCTCGACGAAGCGGGCGCCGAGCAACTCGACCTGGTCGCGCACCGCCGGGCGAACGTCGAATGCCTCGACCACCGCACCGAGCCGCCGGCAGGTCGCGATCGCCTGCAACCCGGCCACACCGGCGCCGATGATCAGCGCGCGAGCCGGGGTGATCGTTCCGGCCGCGGTCATCATCAGGGGAAAGATGCGCGGCAGCCGGAACGCCGCCATCACCGCGGCGTGGTAGCCGGCGAGCGTCGCCATCGACGAGAGGACGTCCATGTCCTGGGCGCGGCTGATGCGGGGCATCGCCTCGAGCCGGAAGGCGGTCACGCCCTGCTCGACCAAGGCTCGCACGAGGTCGGGGTCCGCCGCGGGCTCGAGGACGCCGATCAGGATCGATCCCTTCTTGAGCTCGCCGACGAAATTCCGGTCCGGCCGGCGGACGACGATGACGATGTCAGAGTCCTTGAGGAGCGCCGCTCGAGTGGCGACCACCTCGGCGCCGACCTCCTTGAACGCCGCATCGGGGAGGCCCGCGGCGGTCCCCGCGCCTGCCTGAATGGCTACTGTGGCGCCCGTGGAGACGAGCTGCGTGACCGAACGGGGCACGAGGGCGACGCGGGTTTCACCCGGCGCCGTTTCTGCGGGAGCGGAGATTCGCATGCTGGAGACCTACTCTACGGGTCTGCCGTGCTCACGCGATGCTCGCTGAAGAGAGCGGCGCGATCGAGGCGCGGGTGCACGAGCGTTTGCGGACGTTCGGAGTTGAGCACGAGATCATGGAATGCGATCCGGATTTCGCGGACACGGCGGCGTTCTGCGCGAAGTACGGCGTGCCGCCCGAGCAGTCGGCGAACACCATCGTGGTCGCGGCTCGCAAGGAGCCCGGAGTTGCCTGCGCCTGCCTGGTGCTCGCGACCTGCCGTCTCGACGTCAACCACGCCGTCTGCGATCTCCTCGGAGTCCGGAAGGCGTCGTTTGCGAGCGCCGATCAGACTCGCGAGCTCACGGGGATGATGATCGGCGGCGTGACCCCGTTCGGTCTTGCCGACGGCCTGCCGCTGTACATCGACGAGCGCGTGATGGAGCAGCCGAGCGTCGTCATCGGTGGAGGCAGCAGATCGATGAAGATCCGGCTCGCGCCGTCGGGGCTCCTGCGGCTCCCGGCCGCGCGCGTCGTCACGGGGCTCGCGACCGTGTCGCCGCCGGCGCCATGACCCACCTCGGCAAGGCCGCCGCGCACGTGGTCCGCGCGGATCCCGCATTCCGGCGGATCGTCGAGACCAGCACCGAGATGATCCTCAAGCCCGAGGACGGGTCCGCATTCGAGGCGCTGCTCAGCGCGATCGTCTTCCAGCAGCTGGCCGGGGCGGCGGCCCGCACGATCCACGGCAGAGTGGTCGCGACTCTCGGCGGTGCACCGGTCGCGCCCGAGAGCGTGCTCGCGGCCAGCCCGGAGGCGCTCCGAGCGGCCGGCCTGTCCGGCAACAAGCTGGCCGCGATCACCGACCTCGCCCTCAAGTTCGTCGACGGCACGGTGCCGACGCACGACCTCGACGATCTCAGCGACGACGAGATCGTCAGCCGCCTCGTCACGGTGCGTGGCGTCGGCCGCTGGACCGCGGAGATGTTCCTCATCTTTCAGCTCAGCCGTCCGGATGTGTGGCCCGTGGACGATCTCGGGGTCCGCAACGGCTGGGCGCGGATCCATGGCAGCGAAGCGGCGCCGGTCCCGAAGCAGCTCGAGGGGCTCGGCGACGTGTTCCGTCCCTACCGGAGCACGGCCGCCTGGTACTGCTGGCGCGCTGCCGCGCCACCACCGGCCCAGCCCAAGGCGGTCGCCGGAAAGGCGGTCAAAGCCGGGGGTCGACGACCACCTTCCCGCCCGAAGAAGGCGTGATCAGCTCCTCGAACACCTCGGGGACCTGAGCGAGCCCGACGCGCCGTGTCGCAACCCTGGCGATGCCCGGGTCGGCGGCGAGCATCTCAAGCGAGACGGCGAAGTCGGCGGCATTTGAGGCGATGCTCCCGACGATCTCGATCTCGCGGGTCACCCACATGAGCGGGATGACGGTCGCCTCGCCAAAGGGAACCCCGACGAGCACCAGTCGGCCGCCGGGCTCGACGAGGTCGGCCGCCGCATGGAGGAGTGGGGCGTGGCCCGAGCATTCGATCACGGCGGGCGCCGGCGCGACGTGGCTGCGAACCTCGCGCAACTCGGCGACCGCGGTGGCGGCGCCGAGCGCCAGCGCCAGGTCCCGCCTGTCCGCGACGGGGTCGACCCCGACGATCGGTCCGACGCCACGGGCGTGCAAGGTCGCGACGGTGAGGAGACCGATCGGACCGAGGCCGATGACCACAGCCGGGTCGCCGGGATGGAGATGGGCACGCTCGACACCATGGATTGCCACGGACAGCGGCTCGACAAGACAGGCGTGCTCGAGCGCGAGCCCGGTCGGCAGCCGGTGGAGCAGCGACGCGGGGACCGCGACCAGCTCGGCGAAGCCGCCGTTCCTGGCGAATCCGATGCCCGAGGTCAGCGCCATCGCACAGCGATATGACGCCCCGTTCCGGCAGTCGTCGCACGCGCCACACGGGATCTTGGGGTCGACGACCGCAGGATCCCCGGCTGTCCACACGGTCACCCCGTCGCCGGCCGTCTCGATGACGCCCGCAAGCTCGTGCCCGGGGACGGCATCCGTGAAGAGCCCGACCTTGTACGACGTGAGATCCGATCCGCAGATGCCGCAGCCGTCGACGCGGAGGACGACTTCGCCGGGCGCCGCCTCGGGGGCAGCGATGTCGACGAGCTCGAGGTGGTGCGCCTCGACGAGCCTGACCGCGCGCATCGCTACATGAGACCGAGCTGGGCAACCATGCGGAGCAACTCCGAGATGACCGTCGGATCGGTGTGGACGTCGATGACGCTGCAGACACCGCTGTCGATCGAACGCTCGAGCGCCGGGCGCAGGTCGCCGAGGCGCTCGACGCGCTCACCGTGCCCGCCGAGCGACTCCGCGAGACGGTCGTAGCGGATGCCCGTGAGCGTGCTGGCCACGTTCCGGCCCGGCCCGAAGAGCTCGTCCTGCTCGAATCGGACGTCACCCCAGCCGGCGTTGTTCGAGACGATCACGATCACGGGCAGCTGATGGCGAACCGCGGTTGCCACCTCCATGGCACTGAGGCCGAAGGCGCCGTCGCCACTGAAGAGGAAGACCCGCTCATCCGGACGCGCAGCCTGAGCCGCAAGGGCGAAGGGCATGCCGACCCCGAGCGTCCCGAGCGCCGTGGTCGTGGTGAGCAGCCGGCCGGGCAGCTCGGCGCCGAAATAGGCGAGCGCCCATGCGAGGGCGTCGCCGCCATCCGCGACCAGAGTTGCGTTGCCACCGAAGCGCTCCCCGACGAATGCGGCGACCTCACGGGCCGCCGCGCCGGCGTGCACGAGCGCGCCGGTGTGCTCGTCGACCTGGCGGTTCCAGAACCCGATCGACGCATCGGCGAGGTTGCGGGCGTGGGTCAGCCACTCGTCCCTTCCCGGTGGGTTGACCGCCCAGGCGTCGGTGCAGTCCCGCATCACCGACGCGATGTCGCCGATCACGGTGACGTCGGCTGCCCGGTTGCCGCCGACCCGCTCGGGTGCGATGTCGATCTGGATGATCGTCTGCTCGGCGCCGAAGAGTGGCGCACCGCCGTACATCACGTTGGCGTTGAATGCCGAGCCCAGCACCAGGACGCAGTCGGCACTCGGGATGGCGAGACCACCGTGGACGAGCGACCCGAGGCTCCAGGGATGCGAGTCCGCGACGACTCCACGGGCGCCGCTCGCGGTGATGACCGGGATCCCGGCGATCTCGGCAAAGCGACCGATCGCCTCTCCCGCTCCGGACCAGAAGGCGCCGCTGCCGGCGACGATGACCGGGCGCTCCGCTGCCGCCAGCGTGGCCACGGCGGCGCCGATCTCCGCCGGCGCTCCGGCCGGACGCGCCGCCGCCGCCGGATACCCGGGTGCGGCAACGTCGAGTGGGGCGGCCTTGCCGTAGACGGCGTGCGAGTTGATCTCGAGGTACACGGCGCCCGGGCAGCCGCTGCGAGCGCGGTACAGCGCCTCGGCAATCGAGCGCGGCACGAGACCCGGCTCGGCGCAGGTTGCCGCCCACTTCGCGATGGGGGCGGCGATCGCCCGCTGATCGACATCGCCGACTGCACCTCGCCCCTGGCGGGTGTGGCTCGTCCGGCCGGCGAGCATCAGGAGCGGCACGCTCCAGACGCTCGCGTCGAGCAGGCCGATCAGCCCGTTGGCGAAGCCCGGTCCTGCCGTCACCGCCGCGACGCCGGTCTCGCCGGTCGCGAGCGCCCACCCCTCGGCGGCGAGCACCGCAGCACCCTCGTGGCGGGTGTCGATGACCCGGATGTCCTCGTCGAGACACGCGTCGAGGAACGGCAGGATGTGGCCGCCGGGGAGCGAGAAGACGGTGGTCACACCACGTTCGCGCAGCGTTCGCGCCATCAGCGCACCGCCGTCGGTGCGGAGCTCGGCGTCGGTGCGAGGTCGCTCGGCCGCGACGTCAGCCATGGGGTCGCAGTGTATCGGCCGGGATTGGTGGCGGGCAGTGCGCGGACGCGCGGATAGAATGAGCGCCTTGCAGGACGAACCCCCGGCACCCGGCGCGGCGACGCCGGACATGCCCGGCGGCCTCGGGATGCGAGCGCTGCGCAACACCATCCTGATCCTCGTCGTCCGCGTGATCTCGCGGATCGTCGCCTTGATTGCCGTGATCATCGTCGGCAACTACCTCGATCCGACGAGGTTTGGCGAGATGCAGACCGCGATCACGTATGTCGGCCTGGTCGGAACGCTCACCGACCTGGGCTTCTCCGCACTCTATGTTCGCGAGGGTGCTCGCCACACAGATCAGCTCTCCCGCTACTGGAACAACGTGGCGTCGCTCAAGCTGCTGGGGGCTGCGATCGGGCTGCCGCTCCTCTTTGGCGCGTTGTACTTCGCCGGGGTGCGCTCACTCCTCTGGCCGTGCTTTGCGATCCTCGTGCTCTCCGGATATCAGCTGCTGCTGCGCAACTCCCTGTACGCGCTGCAGCGACTCACGTTCGAGATCATCGAGATCGTTCCCGAGACGCTGGTCGTCTTCGCGCTGGTTCTGGTGGGCGTGCACATCGGCGCCGACACCGGATTCTTCCTCTGGGCCTATGCGATCAGCTACGGGTTCGCTTGCTTGTACTTCGCGACGGTGCTCATCGCGATGGGTGTGCTGCGCCCCGGCGTGCGGCTCGAGCCTGGGCTCCTGCTCTCATGGGTCCGCGTGGCGATCCCGCTCGGCATCACCTTCATCATCACGACCGTGTACTTCAAGGTCGATGTACCCATCCTGCAGCGCTTTCGCCCATATAGCGAGGTCGGGTACTACACCTTCGCCTACAAGCCATTCGAGTCCTTGCTCTTCATTCCGTTTGCGTTGCGCAGCGTTGTGTTTCCTGTCCTCTCGGTGTACCACCGGCGATCACCTGATCGCGTGCTCCCGCTCGCCGAGAAGTTCTTCAAGGCACTCGTGATCCTCGGCTGGCCCATAACCGTCGGCGTGTTCCTGCTCGCGCCGCAGTTCAACACACTGCTCCAGCTGTATCCCGGGTCCGAGCCCGCGCTGCAGATCCTGGCTCTCGCTATCGTGTTCATGTTCGCCGACAACACGTTCGCCGCAACCCTCAACGCGATCGACAAGCAGAACGTGTTCGCGTTCGTCGCCATGGTCGGTCTCGTGATCAACGTTGGCGTCAACCTGATCGTGATCCCTCGCTATGGATACCTCGGTGCGAGCTGGGCGGTGGTGGTCACGGAGGCGGCACTGGTCGTTGTCGGATGGATCGTGCTGCGCGCGCAGCTCGGGACGATCAAGCTCGTTGCCACATCCTGGAAGGCGATCGTCGCGGGACTGGTCATGGGCGGATTCATCTACGTCGCCAACCCGCATCAGAGTCGCGTCCTCCTCTTCGTCGTCGTGATCGCGTCGGCGCTCATCTATGGGGCGGCTCTGCTCGCGCTTCGCGTCGCGGATCGCGAAGAGATGAGCCTGATTCGCAACGCGTTGCGAATCGGCCGCTAGTGCACCGGACGTGCCCGGCGACTCCGTACCGGCTCGCGAACGCGTCAGTCGCGTAACCCAACCGAAGAAGGGACGTTTCGCATACACACACAGAAGAAACGAAGGAAGGAACCACTCGATGCGGATCCAACGAACCGCTCTGATGATCGCCAGCGCCGCTGCCCTCGCAGCCTGCGGAGCCGCGACGACTGCACCGACCGCCTCACCGCCATCGCCGCGCGGCACGGTCGGTGCGACACCTTCTCCTACGCCGGCACAGCCATCGTTCGAGCCGCTCCTCGTCGCGTTTGGCGGAGATCAGGTCCCGGGGGTGTTGATGCTGGCGAGCGGACAGACGACTGTCCCGATCCCTTCGGGGCCTGTGGTCGGCGGTGACGCGACATTGGCGATCGCCGGTCCGTTTGGCGCTCGAATGATTGGAACTGACGGCCAGCAGGGCGGTTCGACGGCGAGCGGACCGGTCTCAATTGTCGCGCTGTCGTCAGATGGCACCCTCACAACACTCGAGAAGGGCATTGCCGGTTCACCGTCGGCGGTCGGACGCGACGATGGTCAGGCGTGGGCCTGGGCTCTGCAAACCAATTCGCCGGCCTGCGGATCGTCGACCCGAGCGGCATTCGACGTCTACACCGACGATGGCAGTGGAGCGACGAAGATCGGGAGTGCCTCCTTCGACGCGGGGGTCACGCACGTCAGTCTTGCGGCGTGGACATCTGCCGGCATCGTGGCGGAAGGCGACAACACCTGCGGCGGTCCCGGCAACCCCTCGACATTGTCGATCTCGCCGACCATCCTCATTGATCCTTCCACGGGAGCGGCCACTGATCTGGCATCTCGCATCGGAACGGATTGCAATTTCGAAGACATCGCCGACGACGGAACCATCGTCTGTGCAGCCGGTGGTTCGGCACCGGGGATTCGGGTCGTCGCGCCCGATGGCACGCAGACCACCTACAGCATTCCTGGGATGACGTCTCCGCGATGCCTCAATGGAGCGGCGCTGCTCTCAGCCGACGCCCGGTTCGCAGCGGTGTCTCTCTCGTGTCCCACCTCATCGGCTATTCGGCTCGTCCTGCTGGATCTGGCGGGCGGCCATGTCGTGAGTGTCACCGGTGCCAGCAGCCTGGCCGCGACGCTCTGGACGCCGGACGACGTCTTGATCGCATCCGAGTTCGGTGTTGACAAGACCTACTCGGTTGCGACGACTGGCATGGCAACGCTCATCAACGCAACGTACGCAGCACAAACCAGCATCAACTAGTGGTGGGTCACCCCAGCGGTGATCCCGAATCCGCGAGAAGCGCCATCGCGCAGTTGCGTCCGTTGATGGCCATGACGCTCCCGCCGGGGTGCGTGCTTGCGCCGCACATGTAGAGCCCTGGCATCGGCGTCCGCGGCGAGAACCGGCGGTCCCACATCTGGTCGGGGAGGCACTCGCCCTGGAAGATGTGGCCGCCCGAGAGCCCGACCGCGCGTTCGATGTCCGGCGGTGCGAGCACCTGACGCGCCTCGACACAGTCGAGGATGTCGGGCGCGAAGCGGGCGATCTCCGCGAACGCCATGTCGGCAGCTGCCTCACGTCGCTCGTCCCACGTGCCGGTGGCAAGCGTGTACGGCGCGTACTCCGCGAAGACGCTCATCACATGCTTGCCCTCGGGCGCCACCGACGGGTCGTAGGCACTGTGGAAGTACAGCTCGGCCCACCGCGGCGCCGGCTCGCCGAGACGGCTGCGCTCGTACGCCGCCTGGGTCTCGTCAAGACTGCGCGCGATGGTGACCATGCCGCGATGGGGCTCGTCGCCAGGACCCGCGGCGGTGAACGTGGGGAGACGTGAGAGGCCGCAGTTGATCTTCAGCACCGGTCCCTGCATCCGCCATCCGTCGACCTTCTGCACGAAGGCTGACGGCGCGGAGTCAGCGCACAGCGCGAGCGTGCTCCGGGGGTCCGCATTCGAGACGATCGTGCGCGCGGCAATTCGCGATCCGTCCTCGAGCAGCACCGACTCCCCGGGGACGATCTCGGCCACGCGGGCGTTGCGTGTGATGACCGCGCCCGCCTCCTCGGCGGCCTTCGCCAGTGCGAACGAGACGCTCCCCATCCCGCCCTGCACGTAGCCCCACGCACCGGGCCGCCCCTCGACGGTTCCCATGGAGTGCATCGCGTGGATGGCCGCGGTTCCCGCGTCGCGCGGTCCCGCCCACGTGCCGATGAGACCCTGGCCGTGGAGCGCGGTGCGCAACCGCTCGTCAGTGACGTGCCGCTCGATCACCGACGCGATCGACTCCTCGAACACGATCTCGATCAGCTCGGGATCGTTGCCGAGCAGCTCCTCGAGGGCAGGGCGCGACGGCGCATCGCCGACCCACGTGTCGTGCGGCTCGGCGCGAAGCGCGGTGCGGATGCGCGCGAAAAGCTGCTCGTAGCGCGTGTATCCGTCTGCGTCGCCGGGGCTCATCGCCGCGACCACTCGATGGTTGCGCTCCGAGTCGTCCCAGAGGCTCAGCGACGTTCCGTCGTCAAAGGGGCACCAGAGGTGCGGATCGACGAGGTGCACGCGATAGCCGTGCCGGCGCAGGTCCAGCTCGTCGATGACCCGCGGGTGGAGGAGGCCGACGAGATAGGCGCACGGGCTGACCACGAAGCCCTCGTCGTCGAAGGGTCGCTCGAGCGTGCAGGCGCCGCCGATGCGATCACGCGCCTCGAGCACCAGCACCGTGCGTCCGGCGCGAGCGAGGTACGCGGCGGCCGTGAGGCCGTTGTGCCCGGCGCCCACCACCACGGTGTCCCACATCGTTGTCGCGAGGACGCTCGTCACACCCAGGCTCGCAGCAGGGTCATCGCCTGGCGGCGTTCGCCACGCCCCTGCCGCACCAACTCCCCGAGCACGGCGGTGAAGCGCTCCGCCTCGGCCGGGGTCAACGCCGCGGCGATCAACGCGCGGGTCGTCGCCGCCAGCGGATTCGGTGCCGTGTCGAGAAAGACGTCGAGATCGTCGCGAGCCGGTGGTGGCGCGAGGGACAGATCGGTCTGGGCATCGATCCGGCGAAACCCCGCTTCGTGCGCCATGGCGATGAGGTCGCGATCGTCGAACCCGCAGAGCAGATCATCAGCCGCCGCCCCGCCGGCGCGCTCCGCCTCGTGGAGCTTTCGCTCGAGGTCGACCACCTCGGTCACGTCATATCCCCACAGGTAGCCGGGCCGGTCTGCGCTCATCCAGATGTTCAACGGCTCACCGAGCGACAGGCGCCCGCCGGGACGCAGCACGCGGCGATACTCGTCGAAGGCACGGTCGCGATCTTCGACGAAGAGCAGCACCGCTCGCTCGACGAGTACGTCGACCGATGCGGTCGGGATCGCCGAGAGATCGGTCGCCGACGCGTGGACGAAGCTCGCCCGGTCGAGCGCGGCGCGCTGTTCCACGTCGGTACGACAGTCATCGAGCGACGGTTCCGAGACGTCCGAGAAGATCACATGACCGGCATCGCCCGTCCGGTCGAGCGCCGCGAGGCCGAGCAGGCCCTGGCCGGTGCCGACATCGAGGACGGTGTCGCCTGGCAGGATCTCGGCGCGATCGAGGATGCGATCGCGAACGCTCGCGAGCCGTCGCAGGTTCTCGGCGCGCATGCGCTCGCTGCCCCCGTCGCGCCCGGTGCGGAGCCAGGCGGCCCAGACGTCGGTGTCAGGCACGCGCGGTCGGGACGAGGACGATCTTGCCGACCGGTTCGCCGGCCTCCATCTGGCGATGGGCATCACCGGCCTTGTCGAACGTGAGGACTCGATCGATCACCGGTCGCAGTGTGCCCGCGACCAGGGCGGGGACGACGTCCGCGGCGAATGCGGCCACGATGGCCGCCTTCTGATCAGCGGGGCGTGCGCGCAGTGCTGTCGAGATCAGGGAGACACGACGCCGCATCATCACGCCGAGGTCGATATCGGCATGGGTGCCGCCCATCATGCCGAGGACGACGATGCGTCCGTCGGTCGCAACGGTATCGAGGTTCCGGCCGAGATACGACGCGCCCATGATGTCGATCACCACGTCGGCACCGCGTCCGTCGGTCAGCTCGCGCGTGCGCGCCACGAAATCCTCGGCGTGATAGTTGATCCCCGCATCGGCGCCGAGCTCGACGCAGCGCGCGAGCTTCGCGTCGCTGCCCGCCGTCACGAGCACGCGGCACCCGTGCCGGCGCGCCAGCTGCACCGCGGCGGTGCCGACACCGCCGCCGCCACCGTGGATGAGGATGGTCTCCCCGTGCTGCAGCCGCGCCCGAGCGAAGAGCGCGTCGTGCGCGGTGATGAACACCTCGGGGATGCCACCCGCATCGATCAAGTCAATGTTGTCTGGAACGCGGACTGCCTGGCGCGCACGAACCGCGACAAGCTCCGCGTAGCCGCCTCCCTCGAGCAGCGCCATGACGCGGTCGCCCTCGGCAAGTCCCGAGACCTCGCGGCCGACGCCCTCAATGACACCGGACGCCTCGAGACCGAGGATGTCACTCGCGCCGGGAGGAGGCGGATAGTGACCCATGCGCTGGATCAGGTCGGCACGGTTGACACCCGCAGCCGCAACGCGGATAACGACCTCGGTGTCTCCGGCGCGGGGATCGGGTTGTTCCTCGACCCGAAGGTTCTCGGGGCCACCCGGCTCGGTGACGATGACAGCGCGCATCAGTCCGCCGCGGTGGTCAGTGCGATCTGCGGTTAAGAGATCTGGCCCGGGAGCGACGACGCCGCCATGGGGCCCGTCCAGACAGCGCCGAGCCCGTCGGTGTTCGAGAACTGCGCGAACGGGATCTGCCAGTCGCCCTCACCGTCGGAGTATCCGGCGTTGTACCCGGTGTTCTCGATCTGCACGACGTCACCCGGGATGCTGAAATTGTAGAAGGTGGTCGCGCGCGAGTTGCTGAGGTTGACGCAGCCGTGCGACACGTCGGCGCGGCCCTGCGAGCCGACCGACCACGGCGCGGCGTGGATGAAGTAGCCGCTTGTCGAGATCGCGGTGTCCTCGTACACCGGGTCGTCGTAATACTGGGCACCGCCCGGGATGCACGCGGCCGGTGTGTGGAACGTCGGGCAGGACTTCATGACGACGACCGGCGTCTTGTAGAGGACGATCAGCGTGCCCTGGATCGTCGCGAAGCCGCCCTTGCCGAGGCTGACCGGCCAGGTCGCCATCAGCTTGCCGCTGTTGTAGACCTGCATCTCGTGTGTCTTGTTGTTGATGATCGAGATGTGGCTCGCGCCGATGTTGAACGAGGAGGACCAGTCGGCGAGCCCCCAGATGCCATTTCCGGCGTCGAAGCCCTTGAGATTGGCGGTCACCGTGACCTTGGCGCCGGCCGGCCAGAACGTCGCCGTGCGGAAGTGAACGATCTGTGAACTGAGCCAATGCCATCCACCGAGCACCGGCGGCGTCGACGTCACCTGAATGCGCTCGAGGATTGCCGCCCGCTCCGCAGGGGGAATCGGTGTGTTGAACCTGAGATCGATCGTCTCGCCGATACCGACCGTCTCGCCGTCGAGCGGGGTCATGCCGGTGAGCAGGCGACTCTTGGCGGTGAGCGTGCTGAACGTCGAGGTGCTGGTGGACGTCGATCCCGCGGTGCTCGTCGCCGTCGCGACCACCGTGTAGTGCGCGCCCTGGTCGAGGGGCTGGCTCATCCGCCAGCTCTGACCGTCGGGAGAGAGCACGCCGGCGAGCGTCGCGGACGAGCCCGCTTCGGAGAGCGACACCGTGTCGAGATGCCCGGTGCTTGCAGTCACGACGATCGGCGCGTCGAGCCCGACACCAGAGCTCGCGTTCGCGGGGCTGACGGTGATTGTGGGCGGGGCGGCGACCGCCGGCGCACCGGCGACGTGGACACCGACAGCGGCGACCGGCGCCTGAGTGCCGGGAAGGGCGCAGGAGGTGAGCAGCAATCCACCGAAGGCGATGCCTCCGACGAACAGGCCACCACGGCCCCGCCTGGTCAGGTCAGCCATTCAATTCCACCGTACCATTGTTCGGTCTCAGGGCGTGTTCGACGCCTGAGTTCAGACTGGTAACGCCGGCACCACCGATCGGGTTTCGCCGTTCCACTTCACTGGGGGATGCTCGCCCAATGGTATCGCTCTTGCTCGATTGCAACGATCTTGCGACCAGACTTGCGACACCCGAACCGCCGCTCGTGCTCGATGTCCGGTGGACGCTCGGCGGGCCCCCGGGCCGGGGCGATTACCTTCGTGGTCATATCCCCGGGGCGCAGTTCGTGGATCTCGAAACGGAGTTGAGCGCTCCACCCGGCCCGGGACGTCATCCGCTGCCGGAAGCCGCGGCCTTCGAGGCGGCGATGCGACGGCACGGGGTCGGCGACGGGCGACCGGTCGTGGTCTACGACGCCGCGACCGGCACCGCGGCGGCGCGCGCCTGGTGGCTGCTCCGGTACTTCGGCTACGAGGCGGTGTCACTGCTCGACGGCGGCTACGCGGCATGGCTGGCCGCCGGCCTTCCGGTGGCGACAGGGGAGGAGAACGATCCCGTCCCCGGCGACTTCACCGCCCGCGCAGGCGCGATGCCGCTGCTCGACGCGCGCGGCGCCGCGGACATGGCGACGCGTGGCGTGCTCGTCGACGCGCGGGTGCCGGAACGGTATCGGGGAGAGGTCGAACCGATCGATCCCATCGCCGGTCACATCCCGGGAGCGCGAAACCTCCCCGCGCAGCGAACCCTCGCCGAGGACAGCACATTTCTCCCGCCCGAAACGCTGCGCGAGCGGTTCGCTGCGGTCGGCGTGCGACCCGGCGAACCCGTGGCCGTCTACTGCGGGTCCGGTGTTGTGGCGACCGAGGAGGTGTTCGCCATGGCGCTGGCGGGCATCGACGCGGACCTGTATGCCGGGTCGTGGAGCGAGTGGGTCACCGATCCGACACGCCAGATCGAGACCGGCGGCTGAGACAGGCGCTCGAAGGACTCCAAGTACCGGCAGTCCCCGAGCACAAAGATGGGGTCGACGCTCCCCCGAACGCCGACCCCCCTGATGTGTGCTGAGTTCCCCTCGACACCCCGAACGCGTCGCACGATGCTGGCGTGTCAAACGGAGAGTACTGCGACGGAGGGATGCGTGTAAAGCCCGGGCTGACGCGCGTAAAGCGGATGGGCATTTGGAACGATTTGGCGGTACGCTAAGCGACATAGCGGTGGCGGAGGCTGAGGAGGCACGGTGACCGCGGTTCTCCCTGACAGATGGCTCAATGAGTTGAGCCGCACCTCGCGTGACCTTCGCCTCACGCGCGGCGCAGGCGCTTATGTCTGGGACGACGAGGAACGCCGCTATCTGGATCTGACCTCGAACGGCGGCACGACGCTGCTCGGTCACAACGATCCCCGGGTGAACGACGCGATCAGCGCGCAACTCTCGGCGTTCGGCGCGGTGCCACCCGGGTTCGACTACGACCTTCGCGAGGAGCTCCTCGAGGCGCTCAGCTTCATCATCCCGGTGCCGCTCACCCACGTGAGCTTCACCGCCTCCGGGTCGGAGGCGGTCGACCTTGCGATCTCCTGGGTCGCGACGGCGTCGGATCGGCCGCGCCTCATCGCGATGGACCGCTCGGATCACGGGACCGGCATCGGTGGACGTGCCGCGAGCGCCGGCGACCGGATCAGCGCTGTCGCGGGGCGAAGCCTCGAGGTGGTCCGAGTTCCGTACGACGACGTCGCCGCGCTCGAGGCAAGCCTGGACGACGGTGTCGCCGCGGTGATGGTGGAACCGGTGCAGGTCGAGGCCGGTATCCGCGTGCCCGCGTTCGGCTACCTGACCGCGGTTGCTGACGCCTGCCGCCGGGTTGGCGCCCTTCTCGTCATCGACGAGGTGCGAACCGCGCTGCGCATGGGACCGTCGCTTGCCTCCGCCGGCCCGGGCGTCGAGCCGGACATCGTGTGCCTCGGCTCGTCCCTCGCGAACGGCATGCCCTTCGGCGTCACCGCGGTGGGTCCGTCCATCGCACGTCGCACCCGTCTCGCGCGTCGCGAGCACGAGGACTCGTGCCCGCCGCTCGTCTGCGCCTCGGTCAACGCCACGATCCGGACCGCACTCGGGCCGACGTTGCGCGCGCTCACCAGCCTTGCATCGGAGCGGCTGCAGACGCGCCTGCGGGCGTTGCGTCTCGGGGAGATCCGCGAGGTGCGCGGCTGCGGGTCGATGGTTGCGGTCGAAACCAGCCTCAACACGCAGATGGTCCTCCGCAACCTGCAACGGCGCGAGATCCTCGCACTCCCCGGTGGTCCGGGGTGCGTCCGCATCCTCGCACCGCTGATCCTCGACCGGCGCGAGGTCGACACCGTCGTCGAGACGCTTGCCGCGATCATCCTGGCGAGCCGCCCGCCGCGACGCCGGGCGACTGTGAACGGGATGTCCGAGGACGTCGAGGTCGTGCTCCCGGGACGGCCGCTGCGGCGGCGCTCGCGGGCGGTTCGCCGAGAGGTGTAGACCCCGGCCGAGTCTCGAGCGGTTAGTTGAGGCGCTCGATGATCATCGCCATCCCCTGGCCGCCGCCCACGCACATCGTCTCGAGACCGATTGTCTTGCCGTCGGTCTGGAGGTCGTTGAGCAGCGTGCAGAGGATGCGCGCGCCGGTCATCCCGAAGGGGTGACCGAGGGCGATCGCCCCACCATGCGGGTTGAGGCGATCATCGAACGGGTCGAGGCCGATGCCGCGCGCGGACGGGATCACCTGCGCCGCGAAGGCCTCGTTGATCTCCACAATGTCGACGTCGGCGATGGTCATGCCGGCACGGCCGAGTGCCTGCTTCGTCGCCTGGATGGGGCCGAGGCCCATGAACTCGGGCTCGAGCGCGGTCAGACCGGTCGAGACGATGCGTGCGAGCGGCGTGATGCCGAGCTCCTTCGCGCGGGTGTCCGACATGATCACGACCGCCGCCGCGCCGTCGTTGAGCGGGCAGGCGTTCCCGGCGGTGACGGTGCCGTTCTCGCGGAATACCGGCTTGAGCTCGGCGAGCTTCTCGAGCGTTGTCTCGCGACGCGGCCCGTCGTCCTTGGTGACCGTCCCGCCGCCGTGGGGCAGCGTGACCGGGATGATCTCGCGGTCGAAGAAGCCGCTGTCCTGGGCCGCGACCGCGCGCTGCTGGCTGCGGAGCGCGAAGCGGTCCATCTCCTCACGCGAGATCTCCTCGCGAGCGGCGACGTTCTCCGCGGTCTGGCCCATCGCGATGTACACATCCGGCAGGCCCTCGGCGTTGCCCGGTTCGAGACGCTCGTTGCGGCACTGGCTCATGTCGCTGCTGCCGTTGGCGAACCGCGAGACGCACTCGACGCCCACGCTCAGGAAGACGTCACCCTCGCCCGCGCGAATCGCGTGCGCGGCCATGCGCGTCGTCTGGAGCGACGACGAGCAGTATCGGGTGACCGTCGTCCCGGGGACGTCGAGCCCGCTGAGGATGCTGATGACGCGTCCGAGGTTGAACCCCTGCTCGCCGCCGGGCAACCCGCAGCCGCAGATGAGGTCCTCGATCGTGGCGCGGTCGAGCTCCGGCAGCCGATCGAGCACCTCGAGGACGATCGTCGCCGCGAGGTCGTCGGGGCGAACGTTGACCAGCGATCCCTTCATCGCGCGACCGATGGGGGACCTGCCAAGCGCGACGATGACTGGCTCGGGCATCCGCAGTGATTGTCCCTGAAACACGAAGGGCCGGGTCCTGCGACCCGGCCCTCCTGGTGTCAGTTGCCCTCAGCTCGCCAGCGCGTGGACGAACAGAGGAGCCCAGATCGTGCCGAGACCGCTCGCCAGATCGTAGCCGGGTCCGGCGTTGTAGCCCTGCACCGTGGTGAGCTTGCCGCCGTTGTGGGCGTTGTCGAAGATCTGCGTGTTGTTGCCCTTCGTGACGTCGACGATGCCCGAATTCGCCTGTGACTCCATGGCGTAGAGCTTGGTGTTCAGAAGCCCGAGGTCATGCCCGGCCGTCTGGTCGGCGATCGCCACGATGCCCGAGAAGAGTGGCGATGCCTCACTGGTTCCACCGAAGAGGAACCATCCAGGGGCGCCGGTCTCGGCAGGAGCGAAGCTGAAGTACACCAGCGCCGCACCGTCCACGGCCGCGCTCATGGAGACGTCCGGCGTGCCGCGATGCGCACCGACCACGTCAGCTACCGAGTTCTGGAAAGCGGGTCGCGAGAAGATCTCGGACTTGCCGCCACCGCCGGCGCAGCACGACGTCGGGTCGGTCGAAGAACCGCCGATGGCGCTGTTGAGGTCATTCCACACGGAATCTCGCCCGACTGGCCCGGGGCCTGTACCGGCGGAGTTCGGGTGGATCTGGGTGCCCCCGAGCGAGGTGACCAGCGGGTCGGACGACGGCCATGAGTTGACGGGCCTCGCGTAGCAGCACGATCCGTCGGCGTAGGCGTTGGTGACGCCGTTGTCGCCCGAGGACGCGAGCACGGTCACGTTGTGGGCCCACGCATTCTCGTACGCACTGCGAAGGTTGAGGAGCGACTGCGCGGTCGGGAAAGTCTCCTCCGTGGCTCCGAAGCTCTGTGAGATCACGTCGGCGAGGTGGTGGTTGATGACGTAGTTCTCAGCCGCGACGATCTGCGGGAAGCCGGTGACACCCTCTGTCTCGGCGACGGGAGTCTCCACCAGGAGGATCTTGGCTCCGGGCGCGATCGAGTGCGACATCTCGACGTCGAGAGTGGTCTCCTCCGCCCAGCCGACCATCGTGCCGTTGGTCGGATCGAACGGCGGCACGGCGCCGACGGGCTGAATGATGCTCAGCGACGGATTGGGCAGGTGCATTGCAGCGTCGAAGGTCTGCAGGTCGGAGACGATTGTCGGAGAGCCGTACGAGTTGACGATCGCAATCGTCCGGCCCTTGCCGTTGAGCCCCTGCGCATAGAGCGTCGGCAGGCCGTAGTGGTGCTCGAGCTGTATGCCCGTGTAGCAGGGGATATTGAACGCGGCCAGGCACTCAGCTGTTGTCGGCGCACTGGCGCCGCTGAGATGGCCAACGAGGTTGCCCGTGATCGCAGGGATCGGGACTGGTCCCCCAGCCAACTGCGTGGCCACCGCAATGCCCGGCAGGGCAGAGGCCGCACCGATCGCGGCCACGGTGCCCGTGATCAGCGCACGACGAATGGTTCCTGGACCCATGTGCATGCCCCCTTGTGCCACTCTTGGTCAGCCACTCTTGCTGAATTGGATGCAGTCTGACGATCGGGGTCGTCCAAGGTCAAGCGAGCCCGACCCACGGCGATTGCCTCCCGACTCCCCGGCCGCTATTGTCGGCGCGTGAACTACTTCGTCACCGGCGCCACGGGTTTCATCGGCCGCCAGCTCGTCCCCCTGCTGCTCGCGCGGGGAGACAACGTCTTCGTCCTTGTTCGCCATGGGTCGCGCGCTCGCTTCGCCGTGCAGCGCGAGCGCCTCGATCCGGGCGGCAAGCGTCTCCATGCGCTCATCGGTGATCTCGTGGAACCCGGTCTCGGGCTGTCGGCGGACGACCGCGACCGGTTGCGGGGCGCCCAGTTCTTCCACCTCGCGGCGGTGTACGACCTGACCGCTCCGGCCGAGGAGACGGAGCGGGTGAACGTTGCCGGGACGCACAACGTCGTCGGCGTCGCGAACGAGGTCGGTGCCTCGTGCCTGCACCTCGTCAGCTCGATCGCCGTCGCCGGAAAGTTCAAGGGCTCGTTCACCGAGGCGATGTTCGACGAGGGCCAGGACCTCGACCATCCCTATTACAAGACCAAGCACGAGGCCGAGCGCATCGTTCGAGAGGAGGCGACCGTACCCTGGCGGGTGTACCGCCCCGGCCTGGTGATTGGCTCGTCTGAGACCGGCGAGGCGGATCGCGTCGACGGCCCCTACTACGCCTTCAAGCTCATCCAGCAGATGCGCGACGCCTTCCCGCAGTGGGTGCCGTTCATCGGACCGGAGGGGGGGCCGTTCAACCTGGTGCCGGTCGACTTCGTCGTCAAGGCGATCGACCACATCGCGCACGTCGACGGTCTCGATGGACGTGCGTTTCACATCGTGGATCCAGCCCCGCTTTCACTCGGTGACACGCTCAACACCTTCTGCAGGGCGGCGCACGCACCCGAGTTCGCGCTCCGGATCGACCGGCGCATGGCTCGGATGATCCCGGGTGGGTTCTCTGCGATGGGATCGCTCCCGGCGGTGAAGCGGATGCGCGAGCAGGCGCTGACGCGACTGGGCATCCCCGAGGCGGCGTTCACCTACATGGATTATCCGGCGACGTTCGATGCCACCGATGCGCAGGCGGCGCTCGCGGGCAGCGGCGTGACGTGCCCGCCGCTGCACGACTACGCGTGGAAGGTCTGGGACTACTGGGAGCGCCACCTCGACCCGCAGCTGCCGACGCCGGCCAACGTGCGCCGCGTCGTGGGCGACCGCGTCGTGGTCATCACCGGCGCGTCGAGCGGGATCGGCCGCGCCGTCTGCAGGCATCTCGCCGCCTCGGGCGCGATCATCATCGGGGTCGCGCGCCGGGTCGAGCAGCTCGAGGAGATGCGCGACGAGGTGGCGAGTGGTGGCGGCAAGGCATACATCTACCCGACCGACCTCAGCGACCACGACGCGTGCACCCACCTCATCGAGCAGGTGATCGCCGACCACGGTCGCGTCGACGTGCTCATCAACAACGCGGGCCGGTCGATCCGGCGTTCGGTGCTCGACTCCCTCGATCGTTTCCACGACTTCGAGCGCACCATGAAGCTGAACTACTTCGGCGCCATCGCCCTGATCATGGCCGTCATCACGGGGATGCGCGAGCGCCAGGACGGGCACATCATCAACATCACCTCGATCGGCGGGCAGGCATACCCGCCGCGCTTCGCCGCGTACGTCGCGAGCAAGAACGCGCTCGACGCCTTCTCCCGATGCTTCGCGCCGGAGGTCGCCGCTGAGGGGATCGCGGTGACGACGATCCACATGCCGCTGGTGCGCACGCCGATGATCGCGCCGACCGGGATGTACAAGAACTTCCCGACGATCAGCTCCGATGAGGCGGCCGACATGGTGGTGGAGGCGCTGATCAAGCGGCCGCACGAAGTGTCGACCCGCGTGGGAAAATTCGGCGAGCTGGTGCACGCGATCGCGCCCAACGTTCACCAGTTGATCATGGCCGGCGCGTTCCACATGCTTCCCGACAGCAGCTCGCAGTCGCACGACGGTGGCGACCGCTCCGACCAAACGGTGACTCCCGAGGCGTACGCGCTCGGGATGCTCATGCGCGGCATCCATCTCTGACAGCGGACATTCGCCGGCGCGGCAACGGGACTGAGCGCCCCGGCGATCAAGGGATACGAGGAGAACAGCGTGGCAAGTCGTAGCGCTCAGGTCGACATGCTCGGGGCGGTCGATCTCTTTGCGGATCTGTCCAGGAAAGAGGTCGGGCTGGTGCTCCAGTTCACCCGGGAGCTCGACTTTCCGGCGGGGAAGGTTGTTGTGCGAGAAGGTGATGAGGGCGGTCGGTTCTTCCTCATCGTGTCGGGAACGGCGGTCGTGACACGACGCGGCCGGCGCATCCGCACACTGGGTCCGGGCGATTCGTTCGGGGACATCGCCCTGATCGATGGCGGACCCCGGTCGGCCACTGTGGAGGCGGAGACGCCGCTGAGCACGCTGTCACTTGCGGTGTGGCATTTCAGAGGCGCCCTGCGGGAGAACCCGAGCATTGCGCTCAAGCTGCTCCTCACCCTCTGCAGGCGTCTCCGCGACGCGGAGACGAAGCTTCCGATCTGACGAGCGGCGCGCTCAGCTCGTGGCTGGAGTGCCCGCGAGCCGGCGCCTGCGCGCGTTGAAGTAGACACGCAGCCCGACCGAGAGACCGCCGAAGAGCACGAACAGCACGATCGCGGTGACGATCGGCGCCTTCCCCGGATGTGCGGCGGTTGACTGCGGACGCAGCTCCACCTCGAGCAGCCCGAAGACGGCGATGCCGAAGACGACCGCCCAGGCCGCGCGACTCCAGGTCAGCAGGGTGCCGCCCGGGAGGAATCGCAGTGGCAGCAGGCTGATGACGCTGCCGACGAGCCCGCCGATGAACAGCGACGCGAGCACGTCCGCGGCGACGACCGTGAAGAATCCAGCGTTCGTGGACGCCGCCGCGCCGTGCACGGGGACCCAGGCGAACCATGCCAGGACGGCGATGACGAGGCTCGCGATCGAGCCGAGTGCGACGCTGTGCCCTGCCTCGTTCTTGGCGAGCACGCCGCCGAACGCGATGCCGACGATGATGCCGTACAGATATCCGGGCTGAAACTCGGACAGGCGCGAGATGAGCACGCACGTCGCCGCGACCGCGAGCCCGGCGGGGAGTGCATGAAATTGCCAGCGCACATCGCGTCCACGGGCGCGCCGGTACGTGTAGTTGACGAGACCTGAGACGGCGACGCCGATGAGGATCGCGAGGATGACGGCGAGATAGGTGGCGGCGGAGCGTCCGTTGAACCCGAACTTCGGATCGTTGAGGCCGCCGAGAATGGCGCCCACCAGGACGACCACCGCGAAGATGAGCGCAGAGCGCATCGTCGTCGACGACTTCGACGCCTCGCGACGCAGGCGCTGCAGCCAGCGCACCCGGCGCGACGCGATGGCACGGATCTCGTCGTAGTTCTCCTCGAAGGTGCGGTTGAACACCTGCGAGGGAAAGGTGATGAACAGGATGATCCCGAGCGTGATCGCCGCGTTGACCAGGCTGTTGCCGAGCGAGGAGAACGCATCAGTCGGTGTCGACAGCGCCGACGAGATCGAGGACTCACTCGGGTTGCCCGGTGTCGTCGCCGGTGCTTTCGGCGTCGCGGCTGCCGCGGCGCACGTGGCCGTGATGCGTGCGGGGAACGTGCTCCCAGCAGGGACCGCCTCGAGCGTCACATGTTCCATCACGCCGGGGACGCCCACCCCACCCGAACAGGTCCAGTCTCCCGCCTCTTGGGCGTACGTCCCCGTGATCAGCGTCGCCTGCCAGGCACCCTCCGGGTCTCGGGCGGCGGAGACCACGTGCAGCGTCAATGTGGCGTCGAGGAAGCCCTTCGGGGGACTGCACGGTGGCAAGCCCGGGCCGCCGATTCCGCCTGCCGTGAGGTATGTATCCGCGAGGTTCGCGCCCGTCTGGATCAACGGTTTGTCGGTGCCAGGCCCCACGAACCCGATCGGGGATTGACTGTCGAACTGGGAGGCGCCACCAGAGCTCCCGGGGATGGTCACCGTGCAGGCTCCGGCTGCGGTGCACGCCGAGACGAACGTGACCTCGTCGATGTTCTGAAAACCGACCGGCTTGCGAAAGGACGACACGGTCCCGGAGCTGTACGAGGCGACGGTCTCTTTGAGCTGCCATGCACCGGAGAGCGTGGCCGCGCCGACATCGCCGCAGTCCGCGAGCACGGTCGTCGCACCGGCCAGGGAGAAGAGCGCGAGCAGCACCAGCGCGCCGAACCATCGAGCCGCGTTGCGCGGCAAGGTTCCCCGCGTTCGACCGTGTGCCGGTCGAGCCCCCACGCCGTTCACGGTTACTGCTGCTCCGGTTCCTCGGCGACGATGCGGTTGGCGATGCTCCCGATGCCGGGGATCTCCACCTCGCAGAGTTGACCCGGCTGGAGCCATGGCGCTGGATGTTGTCCCATTGCCACACCCGATGGTGTGCCCGTGAGGATGAGGTCGCCTGGTTCGAGCGTGAACGCATCCGCGATGTACGAGATGAGCGTCGCGACGTCGAAGATCATGTCCGCGGTCGATCCGTCCTGCCGGAGCGCGCCGTCCACGCGGCATCGAACCTTCAGCGCCTGCGGATCGGGGATCTCGTCGGCGGTGACGATCCACGGACCGATCGGGCAGAAGGTGTCGAAGCTCTTGCCGCGCAGCCACTGATCGCCGAGGCCGAGCTGCGCGTTGCGGGCCGAGACATCGTTGGCGCAGCAATACCCGGCCACATGCGCCAGCGCGCGATCCTTGGGGATGCGCCGTCCACCGCTCCCGATGATCACGCAGAGCTCGGCCTCGTAGTCGAGGTCGTCAACCTCGCGCGGCCGCACCACGTCATCGAACGGTCCGCGCACGGAGGTCGCAAGCTTGGCGAAGAGGATCGGGCGCGTCGGAATGTCGTTGCCGAGCTCCTTCGCGTGCTCCGCATAGTTGCGCCCGGCGCAGACGATCTTGCCGGGGCGCGGCACCGGCGGTCCGAGGATATAGAGCGGATACGAGGGCGCTGCGCCGCGCGTGATGAGGTCGGGGAGCGCCTCGACAGCGGCGCGCGCCGCCGCGTTGAGCGCAGGGCTGGCGAGGATGGTCGCCGCATCCGCGCCATCCGGAACGGCGACGAGCCCGCCGCCCATCGCGCCGAGCACGTCGTCGAGCCGGTACGCGCGCTCACCCTCGATGAGCGCGGGAAGCGTGGCGGCGCCGTCGCGCAGGGTGCCGATTCTCATGCAGCAAGCTCCGGATAGCCGGCGGCCTCGAGGACGAGGTCGTGAAGGAGCCCGTTCGACGAGATGCCGGTGCCGCCGAGGACCGGATCGTCGGCGCTCCGGTCGGTGAAGCGGCCTCCGGCCTCCGTGACGATCAGGGAGAGCGCCGCGAAGTCCCAGATGTTGGCGCGGGACGTCCAGCCGATGTCGGCGGTGCCGCGCGCAACCGCGAGGTGCGACATCGAGTTGCCGATGCCGCGGGCATCCCAGCACCGGCCGGCGAGCGCGACGAGCCGCTCGGACTGCTTCGTGATGACGAAGCCCCGAATTGCGGTGTGGGTGATGAGGGCCTCCGAGATCTCCGAGATCTTCGACACGTGGATCCGGCGCCCGTTCAGGAACGACCCGCCGCCCCTCGTGGCGTGGAAGCGCAGGCGCATCGCAGGCGCGGACGCGACCGCAACGACTGATTCGCCGTCGCGCTGCAGGGCGATCAGCGTCGCCCAGGTCTCGTTGCCGCGTACGAAGCTCCTCGTCCCGTCGATCGGATCGATGACCCATCGCCACGTTGCGTCTCGATCGCCGACGACGCCGAACTCCTCGCCGATGATCGCGTGATCCGGGCGTTCCGAGCCGATGCGATCGCGTGCGTACCGCTCGATTGCGCGGTCGCCCTCGGTCACCGGCGACAGGTCCGGCTTCGCGTCGATCTTGAGATCGTGGGCACGAAATCGCTCCATCGAGATGCCGTCGGCGACGTCTGCCAGCTCGAGCGCAAGGGAAAGGTCGTCAATCACCGGTGGTGAGCTTAGCCGGGTGGAGATGTGCCACGGCTCCCGACCCGCGTGTAGCCTTAGCGTTCGATCCCACGTTTGCTGAACTGCGTCATCCGAGATCGAGAGGAACTTCCATGGGCTACAAGAAACTCGACGTGCTCTCCGAGAATGGATCCGTTGTCCTGCGCGACGGCCCGGCCATCCCGCCCGCGGAATGGGAGGGCCTGGAATACGTCGACTGGAAGTCCGGCGGCGACACGAACTTCGCGCCGCTCGCATCCGCGATGGGGGAGATGGAGTGCGCCGGCTTCTGGGACCACGGCAAGCCCGACAAGGACGGCATCTGGACAGCGAACCGTGAGATCGCACCGACGCTCTGCAAGTACGTGGAGGCGGTGGGGGCGAGGTACGGTCGCGTCCGCGTGATCAAGCTGAATCCCTCCTCGGAGGAGGCTGCGCTGCGCCAGCTGCATCAGGACGATAACAACCGCCTCAATCCCGACGGCGAGGGGTGGGTCGTGCGCGCCTGGCTCGAGCTGAATGCCCCTGCCGGGTCGACGTTCATCCTCCGCGAGGTCAGGGACGATCCCTCGACCGAGCTTCGGATTCCGCTGCATCCGCAGCGGCAGCTCGTGCTCGATACGGAGCGGCTGTACCACGTCGTGCACAACCCCGGACCGGGGCCGCGCTACGCGCTGATCACGTCGTTCGAGTCCGGTGACGCGCTCGAGCGCTGGATCGCATCGCAGCGGCAGGAGGCGGCACAGCCGGTCTGACCTCGCCGGGTCCGTCGCACCGGCGACGATATACTGCGCGCCTTCGCGGTAACGAGCGGGAGTAGCTCAGTGGTAGAGCACTACCTTGCCAAGGTAGGGGTCGCGAGTTCGAGCCTCGTCTCCCGCTCCAGTCGTTCCTGGAAACAGGACGTGCGGGTTGGACGTCCAGAGACGTCTGCAGCGAATGGCGGGGACGGGCCGATCAGCGCTGGCGATTCGATGAGCCGGCGAGCCGTGTCCGAGCCCGTGACGCCGCCACGAGGTTCTCCTTCTCCTCGAAAAGGCGGAGCGCTTCCTGCACCGCAGCTGTTGCGTCGTCCGGTCGGGCCCCAAGATCCAGGATCTCAGCGAGATCGAGCTGGAGCTGCGCTCGCATATTCAGCCAGTCCGTGCCGGCGATAAGATCAAGCGCCTGTTGTATCAGGATCTCGGCCCTTGCGAAGTCGGCACGCCGGGCGAAGATCTTGCCCCGAACAGCTCGCCAGCGGATTCCGGCATCGACGTCACCCGGGTCAGTCGAGGCGGCTTCCTCGGCCTGCTCGCTGATCTGCTCCGCCTCTTCGAAGCGGCCCTGAGCGTAAACGGCCTCTGCCAGGCATCCGAGACGCGTTGCGAGGAACCCTCGCTCGCCCATGGTCACGAGCGCGGCGCATGCCTCCCGGAGGCAGCCTTCAGCCCCGGCCGGATCCTCTGCGAGCATGGCGATGTCGAAGTATTCCTGCGACGCGCCAGCGGCGCTCAACTGCTGTCCCAGCTCGTCGAGCACCTCGCGCCCGCGCGCATGCGAGGCCCGAGCCTCGTCGAAGTCGCCGGTCATGGCGAGAAAGCAGCCGAGTTCGATCGCAGCGGTGGCTTCGACCAGTCGCGGGTTCGGTTGCTGCAGAACCTCACGGCACCGGCGCAGTCCCTCCGCACCTGCGATGGGCCCGTACCACGAGTTGATGAGCATCCACTGTTGGATCACCAACTCTTCACGGCGGGCGTCCGCGTTTCTCGCGTGGGTCAAAGCCTCCTCGAAAGAACGATCGCTTTCCATGCTGCGCCCCGCCCAGCTCTGATAGAGGCCGATGAGGTGGCATGACCGCGCGAGACCCAACTCGTCTCCCAGACCGGAGAGGGCATCCTTCGCCACCGCCGCCAGCGCGGGAATCTCATCGGCGTCCACCGACTTTGTCCATGCCCGCACGCCCAGGCGCGCGACCGACGCGCGCCACATCGCGACCTCATCGCCGTCTGCGCGTCCGCGTGCCTCGGCATCGCGAAGAATCTCCTCTGCTCGATCCATTTCCCCGGCCTCAGTCAACGCGATGCCAAGCTCCGGCAGGAGCGTGAGGCGGAACGAGTCATCGATAGGAAGCAGGTCGGTTGCCCTCGTCAACAGGTTCATGGCGGCGGGGAGATCGCCGCGTCCCAGCGCTCGCAATCCGGAACCCGCAAGCCGCCGGCCGGCCGCCTCCGCGAGGCGCTGCGTTTCGTTGGTGCGTCCGAGTTCGGCAAGATATCGCGCGGCTTGTTCGAGGTGGTAGCCCAGAATTTCCTCATATTCGCCCGCCCGGCTTCCCGCCGAATGCTCGAGCCACGCCGCGAAACGTTCGTGTAGCTCGGCCCGAAGCTGTTTGGGTATCGCATCGTAGGCCGCGTCTCGGATGAGGATGTGGCTGAAGCGGAACCCTTCGTCGCCGGGGAAAGACGTGTCTCCCGTTTGTATCAACTCCTTTCGCGCCAATGCGATCAGACATGCGCCGACGCTGGCACGGGCGTCCTCCGCGAGGAGTTCCGCCACCGCCCCGCGATGGAAGTTTCGGCCCTCTACCGCAGCACGTTCGACGACGGCTCGGTCGGATCCGCTCAGGCGATCAACTCGCGCGGCGAGGAGGGCATGAATCGTTGGAGGAATGAGGATCGAACTCGTTGCCGGTCGCGGCGTCGGCGTTGAATGCCAGGAGTTGTTCGATGAAGAGCGGGTTGCCTTCCGCCGCACGGGCGGCTCGCAGCCGTGCCTCGGGCGCCAGGTGTCGAGCAGGCAGCTTTTCGATCAGGGCGTCCACATCCCGATCAGACATCGGTTGAAGTGAGATCACGAGAGTATTCAGCCGCGGCACTGCCCAACTGGGGCGAACGTCAAATACGTCAGCGCGTGCCAGGCAAATCAGGAGGATGGGGAAGCCCGTTGCGAATCCGGCGATGTATTCGAGCAGATCGAGCAGTGTCGGCTCCGCCCAATGAATGTCGTCGATTACCACAACGAGCGGGCGTTCCGCGGCGAGCCCCTCGAACAACAGGCGGAAGGCCCAGCAAATGTCGGCCGGCGACCCTGGAGCACCACCGCTTCCGATTGCCGCGGCTAATCGTTCGGAAACGAGCGATGCCTGCTCAGGCACCAGCCGGGCAACCGTGGTGCGCAGGTCGCTCCCCGCCACCTCGCTCACGATCTCGGCGAGGGGCCAGTAGGTGATGCCCTCGCCATAGGGAAGGCAGCGTCCGGTCACCACGCGCGCGTGGGGCGCCGCCGACGCCGCCAGCTCATCGGCGAGTCTTGACTTGCCGATGCCAGGTGGACCGACGAGAAGTCACAAGGATGCATCTGCGCTCACGTGTTGCGCGCTCCAGTTGCTTCCTCAGTAGCTCCATTTCCTCGTCACGACCGACAAAGGGTGCCTTGCCAAGGCGCCGTAGCCCCGCGCTTTCCTGAGACATGCTCACCAGGCGCCATGCCGGCACAGGCTCGGGTTTTCCTTTCAGCGTCAAGGCCGCCACGGGCTGGGCGTCGATGGCCGCCGTGCAGAGTCTCCAAGTGCGCTCCCCGATCAAGATCTCATCGGGTTGCGCGGCCTGCTCGAAGCGGGCCGCGACGTTCACAACGTCGCCGGAGACGAAGGCCTGACCCTTCGAAGGATCGCCGGCCGCGACTTCGCCCGTGTTGACCCCCATCCGTGTGACAAGCCGAACACCCCACCCGGTGTCGAACTCTTCGTTGAGGTCGTGCAGTCGCTCCCGCATCTCGCATGCTGCGCGGAGGGCTCGTTCGGCATCGTCCTCATGAACGTGTGGAATGCCGAATACGGCCATGATGGCGTCGCCGATGAATTTCTCGACCGTCCCGCCGTGGAGTTCGAGCACCGACTGCATCACCTCGAAATACCGCGCCATCACGCGTCGAATGGACTCCGGATCGAGGCGGTCGGCGAGAGCGGTCGAGCCGACGATGTCGGAAAAAAGAAGCGTTACCGTCTTTCGTGTTTCGCCGCTCGTGAGCGGTGCCAGTGCTTCGCCGCAGGCGAGGCAGAATCTCGCTCGATCGGGGTTCGATTCGCCGCAGCGCGGGCAGGACGGCATGCGCGGAGTGTAGGTGGGGGGCCGGGTACTATGCCCCCCGCTCACACCGTCTCGGTCTCGTCGAGCCAGCGTCTGGGGAGAAGACGCCCACAAGGCGATCGGTGGTCTCGGTGAGAGATCCGCTGAAGCAGATGCCCGGGGCCATCACCGCTTGGCCGAGAGTCCGTCCGGAGTCAAGCGCCCTCCTGAACGTCCGTCAGGTCGCCGGCGTCGAGGCCATCGCCTTGCGGTGGACTGCGACTGCACCCTCCTTTGTTCGGCGCGTCGACGACGCAGACGGCTGCGTCCATACCCTCACCACGCCAGTACCCGAGGGAGTTATCCCCACACTTGGCCTGAACCTCCTGGTCGCGACGGTCTCTTCACCGCTCACTTGGGCCTCCAATCCACGAGGAGGCACCATCACTGCACCTTTCTTATCAAACTCGCCATCGGACCTTGCCAAGGTCGGGGTCGCGAGTTGGAGCCTCGTCTCCCGCCCCACGGCTTACCCACCCAGTCGGGCAGGTAAGCTTCGTCGGGGAGCCGGATCCAATGCGGTTGCCGTTGGGGTCGACGACGGCACCCTCGTGTTGGCCCCACTCAGTGTCTTCGGGCAGACGTATGTCCGCTCCGGCACCGCCCCGTGCGGCCCCTGATCCCTCAGGATTTCTGGGACTTGGGTGAGGTCCACGCGGCGACGATCGAGGGAACCGATGGAAACGGCAGACGTCCAACGAGCACTTGAAGCGGGGAGGTCGACGGCCTCCTCGCTGGGCCTTCGAGTCGATGACGGCGTCGTTGTCCACAACTCGAACCGCATCGCCGTGCGCCTGACCCCTTGCGATGTTCTCGCTCGGGTGGCGCCTGTAGCGCATCAGGCAAGCGCTGAGTTCGAAGTCGAGGTGGGTCGGCGGCTCGCCGAAGCTGGGTGCCCGGTGGAGGAGCTCGAACCTCGGGTTGAGCCGCGCGTCTACGTGCGCGACGGCTTCGCGATCACGCTGTGGACCTACTACGAGGCCGTGTCGTCGCAAGACATCGCGCCGGCAGAGTTTGCGCAGGTGCTCGAGCGGCACCACACCGGCATGCGCCAGGCACATCTGACGGCGCCGCACTTCACCGATCGAGTCGCGGAAGCCCAGTCGCTGGTCGACAACCGCGCCCGCACAGCGGACCTTGATGACACGGGACGAACGCTGCTCAGCAACACGCTACGAGACGTGACGCGCGCGATCGTCGATCGGGGAGCACCCGAGCAGCTGCTGCATGGCGAGCCGCACGCGGGCAACCTGCTGAACACGACGAGAGGGCTGCTCTTCATCGACCTGGAAACGTGTTGCCGAGGACCTGTCGAGTTCGACATCGCTCACGCACCCGAAGCAGTCGGCGAATACTATCCGGCGGTTGATCGAGAGCTGCTTCGCGAGTGCCGGGTCCTCGTACGTGCGATGGTCACAGCGTGGCGCTGGGATCGAGACGACCAGCTCCCCGATGGGCGCAAATTGGGAATCGAGGGGCTCAACGAGGTTCGGGCAGCACTCGATCGCTTCGGGATGGACGTCGCTGACGCCTGAAGACGGGCCACGGCAGCTGGGAAGCGAACCGCGTCAGCAGTCGAACGCAAACCAGCACAACTCGTTGCGCAACCGCTGGTCGTCGAGCACAAGCTCGCGGATCGCATCGGGGAGTTGGGCGCGCTGCCACCGGCACTCCAGACGTCCGTCCTGCGCGGCCCCGTCGTGAGTCGCCGCAGCCCGCACTGCCTTGATCGCGTAGGCGGCAGCTCCGAGCTCGTGGGCCGCCACGTGGCCCACCGCCGCAGCCTGGCCGGCTGCGTATGCGGAATGTCGCGGTGCCCCAGCCAGGTCTCTGGCGGCGGCATTCGCATGGCCACCCGCCGTGCGGGCCTCCCACCACGTGATCTCGCCACGCGCCCACGCACGCCCGCGTTCGATGGCTCGGCGCGGGCGGTCATCCACTGGCCGCACCTCCTCGAAGTGGTGCAGCACGTGTTCTGCGCAGTCAGCCGCCCACATCGCGAGAAGACGGTGATCGTCGTCGCTGAGGGTCCCGCCGCGACGCACGGTGATGAACCGGGGATCCCGGATCTTGGGAAGGATCACTCGGGCTAAGCCGCGTGCTTCCCGCGCTTGGGTGGCGCTGCGGGCTGTCCCGGAACATGGCTCTCACCAGGATCGGCGTCGCCGTCGTCGATGTCGATGGTTCGTGCCCAACCTGGCGGTGCCGGGGGGCTCATATGACCGGGGAGCAGCGCCACGATCACGGGACGCGATGGTTTCCGCGCGGGCCACGGCGTGAACCCGTCGGTGATCACGACGACAAGATCGGGTCGGGCCGTCGACCGGAGTGCGGTCTCGATGGCAGTTGCCATGTTCGTCCCGCCGCCACCCAGGAGCGCCATCTGTCGACGCGGGGGCCCTGTCAGCCGGCGCACCTCCACGTCAGCTGCGAACACGGTCAGCAGATCACGGCGCACGCCGAGGGTGCGAAGGCAGCCGTGCACTTCGCTCCACGCGCGTTGCAGGGCGGCCTCGCGAACCGATCCCGATGTGTCCACGATCACGACGACCCTCGGCAGCGGACGCTGCATGGACGGCAGAACCACGCGCGGGACCTGCCGGCGCGGTGGGCGCTGGTACGAGTAATCCGAGGCCCCGGCCACTGCGGCCACGGCTGATCGAATGGCCGCATTCAGGAGCTTTCGCCAGTCCAGCTTCGGCCGGAGCGTCGCCTCCGCCCAGCGCACCCAGCCGCCGGGCAGCGCACCGGGTTGCTTGGCCGCGGCGATGACGATCGCCTCGGCAACGCGGCGCCGGAGCAGCAACGACTCGCTGCTCGAGAGCCCGCCGGGCAGCGTCGCGGATATCTGGGCGTCGACGTCGTCGGTATGCGCATGACATCCGGCGCCACAGTCGGCGACCGCAAAATCAGGCATGAGCCCGTTTTCCGTCAGGTTCGCGTAATAGAACTCGGCCACCTTCCCCGGCGGCGACTTCAGTGTCTCCGGCAATACCAGAGGCTTTGGCAGGACAACCTTCGCGTTGCGGAGATCGTCGTTGATCTCCGCGTCAGCGGCGAGATTCCACAGGAGGCGCGCGGAGTTGTCGACGACGATCGCCGTCCTCGCGCGACCCGCGTGGTCACGAACCACATGACCAACCTCGTGCAGCAGCACACCGGCAACCTCCTGAACCGACCAGTCGATCAGCTGCTGCGGGTTGACGAACAACCGCCAGTTCTCGTCGACGGCGAAGGTCGGCCTCGAGTAATCGGCGACCGGCGTGAGCGCGTAGAGGGCGATCGCGAGGAACGGATGCGACTCCGCCGCGAGCAATCGGGCGGCAGCCAGCCTCGTGAGATCGAGCTGAACGGGTCTATCGACGGTCACGGGTCAGAACATCGAAGAGCCCGGCGGTCTTCAACACCGGGGTCATCTTCGTGAGCACCTCGGGTGGCGGCGTGGCCCCGTCGGGGCGGTGAGCGATCAGCGACCGGACGGCGGCGACCGCGATGTCCGCGTGCCCGTTCTCGGTGCCTGCTGCGATCGCCAGCCACGCCGCTTCCCAGCGTTCGGCGGTGTTGTTCGACAGCACCGCCGCGGTCACCGCGGCCAGGGCGGCATACGCCCGGTCACCGCGTTCCGGGAGCCGGAACGACGTCGGATCCCGGAGCACCTCCTCGGGGTCGGGGAGATCGAGATCCTCACGCCAGGCGAGGAACTCCGCGGCTGCCGCCGGCCCGACGGCGCCGGCAACGAGCACGGCTCGCACCGCTTCGGCAGCGCCGGAGACGACCGTCGCCGCGATCAACCGTGCGGCCATCTCCCACGACCGCGGCGACGGCCAGGCACGTCCGGCCATCGCCTCATTGCCGGGATGTGCGTGCAGGAGATGCCCACGAGCCATCACGAACGCACCGACGGCCGCCCGCGCAGCGGTCAGCTCGCCGACGAGCTGCTCGTCATCGAACACCGGGACGGCGGCCGTGGTGAACCCGGCGAGGATCCCCTCCGCCCATTCCCGTGCATCGAGATCCCAGTCAAGGTGGCAGAACCGATTGGCGAGTGGCGGTGAGAGGTCCCAGCCGTCGGCTGCCTGCTCCGGCGGGTTCGCGGCCGCCACCACGGTCACGCCGTCGGGAAGTGCGAGATCGCCGACGGTCCGTTCGAGCACCACGCGCAGCAGCGCCGCCTGCACAGCCGGGGGTGCTGTGGAGATCTCATCCAGAAACAGGACGCCGCGGCCGCTCTCGGCGAGCCGCCGCGCCCAGTCGGGTGGCGCGAAGTGGACGCTGTCACCCACCGGAGACACGATCGGGAGGCCGGCGAAGTCCGAAGGCTCGCGAATGCTGGCGATGACGGTCTCACACGGGAGGCCGGCCGCCAGGGCCATCTCCCGGACCGCTGAGCTCTTGCCCAGACCGGCTCCACCCCAGAGCAGGACGGGGACTCTGGCGCCGACCGCCACGCCGAGAGCAGAGCGGATGGTTGTACTCATACCTCAGCCGTTGAATGTGAAGAACAGCGTGTCCGGTGTCCCGTCCGAAGCGGTCAGGGTGACGCTAACCGATGTGGGGTCGGTGGGAATGACGACGACCGTTCGCTGATGCGCAGGCACCACCACCGGACCGGACTCGATGACGGGGACCTGGCCGGTGCTGAACGCGCCGGGAACCGTCACCGTGAGGGCGACCGACCCTGCGGTCACCGCGATGAAGGGCAGGTTCGGGAGGTCGGAGAACCCGCTGAGCGTGCCTGAGGCCACCGCGCCGCCACCGGGGACGCTGCGCGTCATCGCGATGGTGCCTGCGACGGGGACGCCGTCATCGAGTGTCACGGTGGGAATGCTGGGTGCGGGCAGCACCGGCGACGGCAGAAAGAACTGGTGCGTGTCGAGGATGACAAGACCCACCGCGATGACCAGGGTGATCGCGAGGCGTCGCCGCGATCCCCGCCACCGGAGACGCTTGCGCAACTCCTTCGGCTTGTTCTTCAGCGCCCCCTCGGCCAGCCGCGCGACGGCCGGATCCGTGTCGGCTCGCAGCTCGCGGAGGGCCGCGAACGGCAGCCCCTGAAAACGAGCGGCCTGGCGTCGGACCTCGACTCGAGGGTCGAGGGCCAGCAGCTTCAGAACGGAGATGAGGATCCGAGGCCGTGCCATCGGTATCGCGGCCCGGACCCGCCAGAGCGGATGCGTCTCGGCGCGATCCTGACGGGCGGCATTGGCGTACCACGCTCCGGGGTGAACCTCGGTGGAGCCGGGGTGGCCGGTGCACGCGATGGGATCGAAGTGTGGGTCGGAGGATCCGGCACCTCCCAACGCGAGCCACGTCAGCAGTTGGTCGGAAAGATCCGGCGGGCATGCCGGGTTCGTGGCTGTTGCGCGGAGGGTCCACGCAGGCTGCGACATGTCCCCGCACAGGCGGCGCAATCCTTCGGGAGTCGCCGCCGGGTGGGCTGCGGCAACACGCCGGACATAGACATCCCGATCGTCGAGGAGGCGATCGATGACTTCGGGTGGCGCGGACGGGTTTGCTGCGATGTGCAACCGTAACCGCGCCTCCGGCACCCCTTCGGTGAGCCGCTCCATGAGCATCGATGACGCTCGCGGGTCGGTCGCAACAGCAACCTCGACCGCCGGGTACGACGACCAGAGCAGCCAGCGGAACAGGCGAACGGAGCAGGCAGGATGTCCTGCGGCGATCACACCCACGTTCCAGTGACCCCGGCGAAGGGCACGGTGAGTGACGCGACGCAGCAACCGCTCGGTCGTGGCCGGGTTTCCCGCCAGCGCCCGATCGATCGCATGGCTGTTTGCAAACACGAAGGACAACAGCCACAGCCGGGCGAGGCTGCTCGAAGGATTGGTGGCGGCTTCAGAGGCGGCGGAGATCGCCCTGGCGCGCCAGGTTGGACGGGGCTCTTTCGCAGGCTGCTCGGGGAGCGCAGGAACGGCGCTCGGATCCTGCGTCACCATCCGCGAGCCTCGACCCTGACCCCTTCCATCGGTCGATTGTCCCCTGTGCGCGATGCAACCTGGGAGGTCGAGGCACTTTTGTCACCTTGTGACAGTCGTCGCGGGCGGGTTGCGCGACTGCCGGCGAGCGATCGCACAATAGGCGAGATCGAGCAGAAAGGAGGCATCACCATGGTGGATACCGCAGTCGACTACAACGCCAGGCGCGAGTCGCTCATGCAGACGTACCTCAAGCCGAAGTCTGAGCGACCCGAGTCAACGGCACGAGGCTCGCACCACCTCGCGCTGATCTGCTCGGACATCGAGCGCACCATCAAGTTCTACACCGAGGTGCTCGGGTTCCCGCTCGTCGAGCTGTTCGAGAACCGGGATCTCCCGAGCTCGACGCACTTCTTCTTCGACATCGGCAACGGCAATCTCCTGGCGTTCTTCGACTTTCCAGAGGACCCGATGCCGGCAACCCGCGAGTCGATCGGTGGCATGCACCACATCGCGATCGCGGTGCACCCCGAGTACTTCGACACCATCCGCGCGAAGCTCGACGACCTGCACATCGAGTATTTCGGTCCGGACCGCGTCGAGAACTCGTTGTACTTCCACGATCCGGACGGCGCGCTGCTCGAGATCACGCGCGACCCGCTCGACGAGATGGAAGGCAAGCCGCTGAACATCTGAGGCCGATCAGCGCGCCCCGGCAACGTGTCTCGGCCAGAACTCGGCGAGCACGAAGCCGGGTGGCGGCGTGAAGAAACGATTCGTGAGCCGCGTGGCGCGCAGCTCGTCGATGCATCGCACCTCGACGGTGTCTCCCTCGGCGGCGCAGACGACGTGCCAGGACCCCGCCTTGATGGCGAGTCCGATGGGGCTCACGGTCACCGGAGACTCGCCCGCGAGCGTGACCTCAACCTGCCGGCGTTGCTGGATGCATCGCGCCAGCCGCCGGAGCTCGCCATGCGGGATCCGATTGCCGCCCCAGGGGTCGGGATCGTTGAGGAACCAGGTGGCGAGCCGATCCGCCTCCTCGGCGAGGCGTGACGGGATCGCGGTGAGCAGCTTGTTGCGCGCCGACCGGCTGGGTGCGCCGAGTCCGAGCCGGTGAGCGATCTGCGGCTGCCCGACGAGGAAGAGCGAGAACGCCTCATCGGTCGTGAGCCCGGTGAGGTGCGTCTGGAATCCGTCGAGCAGCTCGATGCCACCACCGGCCCCGCGGGTCGTGATGATCGGGACGCCCGCCTCGCTGAACGCCTCGACGTCGCGAAGGATCGTCCGCTCGGAGACCTCGAGGGTTTCCGCGAGCTCTCGCGCCGTCATCCGGCCGCGGCGCTGGAGCACGAGCAGCATGTCGAGCACTCGTGCCGCACGCATGCAGGCAGTCTAAAAGGAATATGACAGAAGATGTCAGGTTAGCCCTGGTAGGGTGCGCGTCCATGAGCAAAGATGACGTCGTCGGCACCGGCACCCCGTCCGATCCCTGGCAGCTGACCACCCCTCCCGGCAGCAGCGAGTTCGAAGCCTACCGGGACCCCGACGCAGACCCGCCGGCGCTCGTGGTGCAGGTCGGGAAGACCCAACTGCGCTATCACCTTTCGGCGATCGAGGACCTGCACACGATGCTCGTCAAGCACGGCGACTGGATGCCGCTCGGCAACGCGGACGAGCAGAAGGACGCGGCCCCGGGGACGGTCGAGGCGTGGGGCCGCTCGGCGAGCAATCCGGTCCACGGCTGGTACGGCTTCAAGAAGGGCCTGCGCGGGCGGTTCGGCAACTACGTGCCACCGGTTCTCGAGGCACTCGGACTTGCGGAGGTCGAGCACAACCCGCGCAACAATCGCATGCGCGCGATCTGAGGTCGAACTATTTTCGACGTCTCGCCACACGCTCGCGGTGCGGCAGGTACGAGCGGTCGCCGATCCACGGCGCCGGCGGGATGGCGAGCCCTTTGGTCATCACGTTGAGCCAGGCGGCGTACTTGCTTCGCATCGCGCTGAACTCCTGCCACGCGGTGTCCGTATCGCGCAGGTGGTACCCAGCGGCTCTCAGGCGAGTGCACGCCGCAACGAACTCGTCGTGCTCCACGCCGGGGGTCTCGTCGCTGACACCCCGGTAGTAGTAGTGGCGCATATCGGCGACCAGATGCGAACCCACCTTGTGCATGAGCCGCGCGTGACCCGTGGGTCCACCCTCGATCGTCGTGATCACGAGGATTGCCGCGTCCATCACTGCCCCAAAGGAATTCGGCCACGCCTCGTTATCGTGGCTCGACCGAAAGTAGAAGAGCAGGGGATACGCAAGATGGGACTCGAGCACGTCCACCGTCCACATCCGCCACTCATCGAACGTGACGGCGAGATGGTCCGCGAGGTCATCCTTGGCGCACGTCTCGAGTAACTGGAGACCAGTCGGCCGGTGCGCCTGCGAGCGCGTCGAGTGCGACGACTGCGGTCTCGCGCCGTTGAAAGGAGCTGAAGAGAGAGAACAGGAGGCTGATCACCAGGGCAAAGAGACCAAATCCGGTCGCGGCCTCGATGCTCGTCAGGATTCGTGTCGCGACGTCGGTGGCCTCGATGCCGCCCACGGAAAACGCGAGCATCCGGCCTGCGGAGAAGAAGAGGGTGGTGCCGAAGGAGTCCGGCTGCGGCGAGAGGCCGTCGTGCAGCCCGCTGAAGATCAGCGCGTAGCCCGTGATGATCAGCAGCGCCCACAGCACGAGCAGCCCGACGACCGACAGCGGCGCGAAGGCGGCGAGCGCCGCCTCGCGTATCTGCAACTTTCTTCGGCCGCTGCGCGACGGCCCGCCACCCACGCCACCCGAATCGGACGAGATTGACGCTCAGCTGCACGCGACCGACCGACGGGCGTGGAAAGACGATCGACTGGAACACGTCGAACAGCGTGATCGCGGTGAGGATGGCCCCGAGCCCGATCTCGACGCCGTCGAGTGCGGTCAACAGTGGCTACGCGTGCTGCCGTCGATCACGGCGATCGCCTCGACCTCGACCAGGTAGTCGGGGGTCGCAAGTGCCGCGACCCCGATGAGCGTGCTTGCCGGCGCGTGGTCGCCGAACACGTCCCGGCGAGCTGCCGCCAGGTGGGGCAGCAACTCGGGGCGGTATCCCACGACATACCAGGTCACCTTGGCGATGTCCTCGACCTTTCCTCCGGCCGCCTCGACCGCTGCCTTCACGTTGCTGAAGGCCCGCCGCGCCTGGCCGATCACATCGCCGGGCGCGACCACGTTACCGATCGCGTCGACTGCAACCTGACCGGCGACATAGATCGTCTGCGCCCCCGTGGTGGCGACCACCTGCGTGTACCCCATCGGGACGGGAAGGGCAGGCGGGTTGATCTTCGTGAGGGTCACGGCCGGTCTCCTCGTGGCGCACTCCTGGGTGTCGCCGGAGACGGTATGCCCTACGCCTGCTGAAATGCCACCGGCGCCCAGGAGTGCCCACCGTCGAAGGTCATGAGCAACTCGCCGGCGGCGCCTGCGCCCGTGCTGAGCACGGCGACCCCCTGCGACGGGCTCGTGAACCCCAGATCCAACTCGAAGTTGTAGGAGATGGTTCCGAAGACCTTCTCCCACGTGGCGCCGCCGTTGTACGTTGCGATCAAAACCACGTTGGCGTTCGCACCCTGAGTCGCGATCACGACCTCGCCGGGCATCGGGCTCGATGCGCCATACGCATCCACGATGTCCGGCTGCGTCCGTGCGTTGTCGAACGTCGTCCCCGCGTTGGACGAGAAGGCGACGACCACACGCTGTGGAAAGTTGGTCCACTGTCCGTCGGTGCACACCGCCGCAACGCTGGTGGCGGTGGCGGCAGCCAGGTACAGGCCTCCACCGCCGGTTTCGCAGGGGGGTTGCCACGTCGACCACCGGTCATTCTCGAAACGAGCGCCGCCGATGACGGTGCGGTCCACCTGGACCATCCAGCCGTCGTCGCCGCTGAGCACCAGAGCACCGAAAGGCTCGGGCCCCGCGCCGGCCGTCACCGCGATAGAGGTGGCACGCCAGGAGTTGGTGCTGGTCGGACTCGTCTCGATGTTCGTGAGGCCGTTGCCGTATCCCAGCACCGACGCGTGCACGATCCCGCGCGCGGCCTCGATGTCATCGATGATCCCGGCCGCGGGTTTCGAGGGAAGGAATACCTGGTGCCAGTGCGCACCGCCGTCGTGCGTCGCCCAGAGGCCGGGTTCGAATGCCCACCCGTTCAAGGTGTCGGCGAACCGGATCTCGCTCACTGCCGAGTAGTCGTCGACCGCGTTGCTCATGAAGGGAGTTGGTGGCGGGTTGATGCTTACCCACCGGCGACCGGCGTCGAGGGTCTTGAGCACCACGACGCATGTGGCGCTTCCGCACGGCGCAGAGCCGAGGACAAATCCGGTGTCGAGCGACACGAACGTGACCGAGGCCGGCACGAAGCCCTTCGGCACCGGCCCGATCGGCAGGCTGCCGACCGGAACCGGCGTCGGACTCGCTGGCGCCGAAGGGGCGGGCAACGACGGCAGCGGCGGGAATGTCGGTTCCGACGACGGTGATACCGACGGTGCCGGTGTACGCGGAGAGGGAGTCGTGGCACATGCGACGATCGCGGCTCCCGAGAGCGCCGCGATTGCGAACAACCGGCGCGGGAGGTGGCCTGAGCGCGGCCGGAGACGAATCGATCGTCGCAACATCTGTCACTTGGCAAACGGGCCCTGCGCCGGAATGGTTCTCGTCCCCGACGCCAGGGCCCGTTGTTAGGAGGTGTCGCGCCAGGCGAGAACGCTCACGACGATGAGCGCTGCGGTCGCACCGAGTGCGAGGAAGTATCCCGGTCCCAGGTACGGCGACAGGCCATCCGCGGATGCTCGACCGAGGTTGTCGATGTATTCGATGTACATGCCGAGAGGGATGAAGAAATCGAGCAGCAGCAGGAGAAATCGCACGTAGCCGCTCGGCGGGCTTCGCATCAGCCGCACGGCGACGGCAAGGACAACGGCTGCGGCGAGGATCATCCAGTTGGCCCGCTCAATCCCGGGGACACGCTGATAGCCCCCGGTTGCCGTGACCACGCCAACCCAGAGGAGCGGCATCGACGCGACGTACACCGCGGCGACCGCAAGGAGGCCGGCGACGGCCACCCAGCGTGGGCGGTAGGGTTCCGCGTGATATTCGGACAGCGGCTTGAGCGTCACGCCGCGCTCCAGCCCTCAGGGCTCCAGGAGAAGACCTGGACGCGCGTCACGGGGCCGAGCCCCGTCGAGTCGAGTGCACCCACCAGGAGCAGCGCCGTGGCCGTGGTCACCACGGCGCCGTCGAGGACTGGTTGCGCCACCGTGGCGGATGCAACCCATCCCGCAGCGGTCCAGCTCCAGGCGCTTGCGGGCTTCGTGCTCGACGGCTGATCGGCAAAGAGCAGGAACTCACCGGTCACCGGGTCCCAGCTCACGGCGAGCACGTCGACGGCGATGGGTGCCCCCGTTAGGGAGATTTGCTGCCAGGCCGACCCGTTCCAGCTCCACGTCCGGGTTGGTTGCCCGAGCGGCGGATCCGGCACGTGCGCCAACCCGACTGCGACCAGGCGCTGCGTCGCCGGGTCGAATCCCACCGACACCGCGGCCGGCGTGGTGGGCAGGCCGCTCGCCACCCGAGTCCAGTGCGTCTGGGACCACACCCAGGTCGTGCTCGTCGTGTCCGCCGAGCCGGCAGCGACGAGCACCATGTCGCCCCGGGCCGCGTCCCATGCCATGTCGCCATCGGCAGGCGGCGATTCGCCAGCCCCGCTGTCCAGCTCACGCCAGGTTGTGCCTCCCCACGCCCACGTGTCGTGGAGATCGGTCCCGGGGGGTCCATGTCCTCCGAAGAGCAGCACGAGGTGCAGGGTTGGGTCGTACGCCATCGCGGCGTCGATGCGTCCGGGAGGGCTCGCCGCCGGCGCCGCCAGGTCCCAGCGCGTGCCGTTCCAGAGCCAGGTCGCCTGGTCATCCTGGATGCCGCCAAAGACGACCACCTGGTGTGAGGCGGCATCGTTCGCGACGGTGAATCCGCCTGTGGATTGCGGCCCGAACAGCGACGGGTTCTGCGTCACCGGTGGCGTCGTGGACCCCGGTGGCACAGGGTGCGTTGGGCGGGATGAGCGCGAGATCAGAAAGCCGGCGACGCCCATTCCGGCGACCGCGATGGCCAATGCGACCCCTGCGCGCCATGAGTACCGAGAACGGTCGCCCATCTCCCCATGATCGTCCCCCCACCTTCGGCGGCGACGTCGTCGGGCGCAGTCGCTGATTGCACCCCGATTGGATCAACCCCATTCGGCGACGAGTAATCTTCCGGAGATGACTTGCACCGCCTGCGGTGCCGCAAACCGGCCCGGCCGGCGTTTCTGTGGCCAATGTGGCGCATCCCTCGACCGGCTGTGCCCGTCGTGCGGCGCGCCAAACGAAGAGGGCGAGCGCTTCTGCGGCGCCTGCGGTGCCTCGCTCGGGCTCGCGCCGGCCGTGCCCGAGCCGGTGAACCTCAGCGCGTACCGCCCAGCGCAGGCCGCCGTCAGCACCCGGCCGGCGGCGGAGCGTCGACATGTGAGCGTGCTCTTTGCGGACCTGGTCGGCTTCACGCCGCTCTCTGACCAGCGCGATGCGGAGGACGTCCGCGAACTCCTGAGCGGCTATTTCACGACCGCCCGCACCATCATCGGGCGCTATGGCGGGACGGTGGAGAAGTTCATCGGTGACGCCGTGATGGCCGTCTGGGGCGTCGAATCGGTGCAGGAGAACGACGCGGAACGCGCGGTGCGGGCAGCCCTGGAGCTCGTCGACGCGGTGGCCGTCTTCGGCGATCAGGTCGGCGCTCCCGGACTGCGGGCGCGCGCGGGTGTGCTCACCGGCGAGGCTGCGGTCAGCTTTGGCGACAACGGCGAGGGCAGCGTCGCGGGCGACCTTGTCAACACGGCATCGAGGGTGCAGTCGGTCGCGGAACCCGGAACCGTGTACGTCGGTGACGGCACGCGCGAAGCGAGCGAGGCGGCGATCGTCTACGAGAACGCCGGTGCGCATCAGCTGAAGGGCAAACCGGAGCCGGTCCACCTCTGGCGTGCGGCGCGGGTCGTCGCCGCCTTTGGTGGCGCGTTGCGCCCCACCGGTCTCGAGCCGCCGTTCGTCGGTCGCGACCGCGAACTGCGACTGCTCAAGGAGTTGCTGCACGGCACCGCCGAGGAGTCGACCGCCCGCCTGATGTCCATCACCGGGGTGGCAGGCGTCGGGAAGTCCCGCCTGGCGTGGGAGTTCTTCAAATATGTCGACGGCCTGACAGAGACCATCTGGTGGCACCGCGGTCGCTGCCTCGCATACGGAGAGGGCGTTGCGTACTGGGCGCTCAACGAAATGGTCCGCATGCGGGCCGGCATCATCGAGAACGAGCCCCCGGAGTCGGCACGTGCCAAGTTGCGCGCGTCAGTCGAGGAGTTCGTCCCGGACCCCGAGGAGCGTCGGTGGGTAGAGCCACGTCTCGCGCACTTGGTCGGCCTTGAGGAGGGAGTGGCGAGCGATCCCCGAGATCTCTATGCAGCCTGGCGTGTTTTCTTCGAGCGTCTGGCCGCGAAGCATCTGACGGTGCTCGTCTTCGAGGATCTGCAGTGGGCGGACAGCGGTTTGCTGGACTTCATCGAATACCTTTTGGAGTGGTCGCGCTCCTCGCCGATTCTCCTCATCACTCTCGCGCGACCGGAGATGAACGACCGCCGCCCGGGCTGGGGTACGGGCAAGCGAGGGCTTTCGTCGCTGTACCTCGATCCCCTCACGCCCGACGCGATGCACCAACTCCTGGAAGGGATCCTCCCGGGCCTCCCCGATGACCTGAGCGCGCGCATCCGGGACCGCGCTGCCGGCATTCCGCTGTACGCGGTCGAAACGGTGCGCATGCTGCTCGACCGCGGACTCGTCGTCGAGGAGGCGGGAACGTTCCGTGCCAAGGGGTCGCTCGATGCGCTCGAGGTTCCGGAGAGCCTACATGCACTCATCGCCGCGAGGCTCGACAGTCTGGACCCAACCGAACGGCAGCTGCTGCAGGACGCGGCAGTCCTCGGCAAGTCATTCACATCGCACGCGATCACCGCGGTTTCCGGTCTCGAACCTGCCGAAGTCGGGCGAACGCTGAGCAGGCTCGTGAGCAAGGACCTGTTAGCGGTCCAGTCCGACCCGCGGTCACCGGAACGCGGTCAGTACGTCTTCGTCCAGGACCTCGTCCGCAGCGTCGCGTATGGAACCCTCGCGAGGCGTGATCGCAAGTTGCGCCATGTCGCCGCCGCAACGTATCTCGAAAGTGAATGGTCTGAAGAGGAAGAGGTCGCCGAGGTTGTCGCGTCACACCTCGTCGAAGCGCTGGCGGCAGATCCGGACGCAGAGGACGCCAGTGCAATCCGCGATCGAGCGCGTACTGCGCTGGTGCGTGCCGGCGACCATGCTGAAGCGCTCGCAGCGGCCGAGTTGGCGCAGGGGTACTTCGAGCGGGCATTGACCCTGGGCGGCGATGAGCAGTCCCAGGCGGACCTTCACGCCAGAGCCGGCCTCGCAGCCCAACGGCGGGCGCAGGCGTCGGTGGCGAGACAGCACTTCGACAGCGCCTGCGCGCTCTACCAGGGATTGGGCCAGATCAGCGCTGTGGCCCGATACCTCTCGCGCCTCGCCCGTGTGGACATCCTCGAGGGAAAGCGCGATGCCGCAATCCAGCGGTTGCGAGAGGCCGTCGCCATGCTGTCGAACCCCGATCACGGCGACGAGGGCCGAGAGTCCGAACTGGCTGCGATCAGTGCGCAACTCGGTCTCTCGCTGTATTCGTCAGGTGATCTCGAGGGAGCACTGGAATGCTCCGAGCGCGCGCTGCAGATCGCCGAGATGATCGACGCACCCGAGGCGTTCATCACGGCACTCGACACCCGAGCATGCGCCCTGGCCGCCATGGGGAGGCGCGATGAAGCACAGCTTATTTACGAGGGGGCACTCCGCTTCGCGAATGAACGAAACCTGAGCGTCGATCGACTCCGCTCACTCGAGGGGAATCTCGCCGCAACGCTCGAAGAGGCGGACCGGCTTGAGGACAGCCTGGTGCACTACGAACTGTCGGAAGTCCTCGCTCGAAGGCAGGGCGACCGAGTCGCAGCCATGTCGTCGCGGCTGGTCCGCGCCAACGCGCTGATCGAGATGGGTCGATGGGACGAATACATAGCGATGTCCGTGGACTATCTCGAGAATGAGGGCCTGGAGCTCATGGCTGCGAAGTCGCTGACCCACTTTGCGGTCAGCGTCGTCTGGGTCCAGATTCCGCGCGGTGAGCTGGACGCCGCCCGCGCCAGGATCGCAGCGAGTGCGGCAGGTCTGGAGGGCGCCACAGTCGAAATGCGCGGGATCTTCGAGGCGGCGCGCGCGGCGGTCGCCGTGGCAGAGGGACGGTGGGCCGATGCCCTGGCGACCGCGGAGGCAGGATTGCACTCCTGCCTGCAGCAGTCGTATCCGGTGGTTGCCTGCCTCAATCTCGTCGAGGCGGTGAGCGCAGCCTTCGCGCTGGGGCGAGACGACAAGGTGAAGGAGCTCATCGACCTCGTCCGGCTGCACTACCGGCCGGGACGGCAGCGCACCATCGATGCGCATATCCATCGCTGGCGGGCCGCCCTGGCCGCACATCGTGGCGGTGACGACGTGGCCGACGAGTTCACGCTCGCACTGGAGGCGTTCACGGCACTGGCTCGGCCCTTCTGGGTGGCGGTCACGCAACTCGAGTTCGCCGAATGGCTGATACACCAGCACCGTGATGCCGAAGCCGCGGAGCTGCTCCTGCCGGCACGCTCCGCGTTCATGCGGCTGGCGGCGAGGCGATGGATCGATCGCGTCGACGCGGCGGCGCGAACCCCGATTGGAGCAGTCGCCGAGGCACAGTCGACAGCATGAGGTGTCCGAGCTGCGCTACAGAGAACCGCGCGGGGATCCGGTTCTGCGTCCAGTGCGGGACGAGCTTGACCAGGGCGTGTCCATCGTGCGGCGCTGCGTACAACGAGGGCGAGCGGTTCTGCGGTGAGTGCGGCTCGGCGCTCTCCGCCGGAGCCGCCGCTGCGCGTCCTGCGATCGCACCGACCCAGATCGATGTCGCGCGCAGCGCCGAGCGCCGGCACGTCACCGTGCTCTTCGCCGACCTGGTTGGTTTCACGCCGCTGTCGCAGCAGCGCGATGCGGAGGACGTGCGCGACCTCCTGAGCCGCTACTTCGACACAGCGCGGACGATCATCGCCCGCTACGGCGGCACGGTCGAGAAGTTCATCGGCGATGCCGTCATGGCGGTGTGGGGCGTGCCGGCCGTGCTCGAGAATGATGCGGAGCGCGCGGTGCGCGCCGCGCTCGAGCTTGTCGATGCCGTTGCCGCGTTCGCCGAGGAGGTGGGTGCTCCCGGGTTGCGCGCGCGTGCCGGCCTGCTCACCGGCGAGGTGGCCGTCAACCTCGGCATCACCGGCGAGGGGATGGTCGCCGGCGACCTCGTGAACACCGCGTCTCGGGTCCAGTCGGTGGCGGAACCGGGAACCGTTTACGTCGGCGACGCGACCCGCCAGGCGACCGAGGCGGCGATCGTCTACGACGACGCCGGGATCCACGAGCTGAAGGGCAAGCCCCAGCCGGAGCGTCTGTGGCGTGCCCGGCATGTCGTTGCCGCCGCCGGAGGTGCGCTGCGACCGACCGGCCTCGAGCCACCGTTTGTCGGCCGCGACCGCGAGCTTCGACTGCTGAAGGAATCGCTCCATGCGACGGGGGAGGAGCGCACCGCGCGGCTCCTGTCCATCGTCGGGCTCGCCGGGATCGGCAAGTCGAGGCTCGCGTGGGAGTTCTTCAAATACGTCGACGGCGTGACGGAGACGATCTGGTGGCACCGCGGACGCTGTCTCGCGTACGGCGAAGGTGTCGCGTACTGGGCCCTCAACGAGATGGTGCGCATGCGCTGCGGCATCGTCGAGAACGAGTCGCCGGAGACCGCGCGTGAGAAATTGCGCAAGACCGTCGAGGAGTTCGTCGAGTTGGGCGAGGAGCGTCGCTGGGTGGAACCGCGGCTGGCGCACCTTGTCGGACTCGAGGAGCGGGCCGCAGCGGATCCGCGCGATCTCTACGCGGCCTGGCGCTTCTTCTTCGAGCGGCTGGCGGCACAGCAGCTGACCGTGCTTGTCTTCGAGGATCTGCAATGGGCGGACGCGGGGCTGCTCGATTTCATTGAGTACCTGCTCGAGTGGTCACGCAATTCCCCCATCCTCGTGGTCACGCTTGCTCGTCCTGAGCTCGCGGAACGCCGCGCCGGCTGGGGCACCGGAAAGCGTGGCCTCGCCGCCCTGTATCTCGATCCGCTGTCGCCGGATGCCATGACCCAGCTGCTCGCGGGGATGGCGCCGGGGCTTCCGGACGAGCTGAGTGCCCGGATCCTCGAGCGCGCGGCCGGCGTGCCGCTGTATGCGGTCGAGACGGTTCGGATGCTGCTCGATCGAGGGCTGCTCGTCGAGCGGAACGGTGCGTACCACGTCGAGCGCTCGCTCGAATCCCTCGAGGTCCCGGAGACCCTGCATGCGCTCATCGCTGCGCGGCTCGACAGCATCGGGAGTGCGGAGCGGCAACTGCTGCAGGACGCCGCGGTGCTCGGCAAGTCGTTCACTGCGGCCGGGCTTCGAGCGATCACCACGCTCCCGTCGGACGCGGTCGAGCCCAGCCTCGCAAGCCTCGTCAACAAGGACCTGCTGTCGATCCAGTCGGACCCACGATCGCCGGAGCGTGGCCAGTACGTCTTCGTGCAGGACCTCGTACGGAGCGTCGCGTACGGGACGCTTGCGCGGCGCGACCGAAAGGCGCGTCATCTCGCGGCAGCCGCATATCTCGAAAGTTCCTGGAGTGACGAGGAGGAGGTTGCCGAGGTCGTTGCCTCACACCTTGTCGAAGCGTACGAAGCGGACACCGATGCGGCGGACGCTTCCGGGCTGCGCGATCGGGCGCGAGACGCGTTGGTTCGCGCGGGGGACCACTCCGCATCACTCGGCGCCGGCGAGTCGGCGCAGCACTACTTTGAAAGTGCGCTGACACTCGCCGCTCCTGCAGACCGTGCCGCGCTGCTGGTGCGCGCCGGCGAGATGGCCTGGCTGCAGCTGAACGTCGATGTGGCGCGGCAGCATCTCGAGGAGGCAGTCGCCATGCACACGGCTGCCGGGCGCGTGGGCAAGGCGGCGCGTGTGGGGGTGACGCTGGCCGCGATCGATGCCCATGAGATGAAGGCCGCCGCAGCAGCCGATCGCATGGCGAGCGCATTTGCGGCGCTCCGCGAGTCGCCGCCGGATCAGCCGGACTATGAGTCCGATCTCGCGCGCGTCGCCGCTGAGGCCGGTCGCAGGCTCTATCTCGCCCATCGTGAGTCCGACATCGCGATGGAGCGACTCGAGCTTGCGCTTGACATCGCAGAGCGCATCGGCGAGTCACAGGTCTTCTGCGAGGCGATCAACACGAAGGGCCTCATCATGGGCGGTCGCGGTCGCCGCGAGGAAGGCCGCGCGCTGATCCTCGCCGCGCTTGACCATGCGCTGGCCGCAGACCTGCACGAGGCTGCGCTGCGGGCGTACAACAACGTTGCCGCCGACCTCCAGGGACAGGATCCTGCGCGAGCCGCGACATACGTGCAGGCGGGGACGGCGCTTGCGCGGCTGATGGGGAGACGCCGGTCTCAGCTGTCGTTCATGGTTGGCGAGATGCCAATCCACATCGACCTGGGCAGGTGGGACACCGCCATGGCCGTCGTCGGCGAGATGCTTGGCACCGATGAGCGGGGGGTGGCCGATTCCGACGTCCTCATCGAACTCCCCCTGGCCGGGTGGGTGCACCTCTGGCGGGGTCAGGTCAATGAGGCGCAAATGCTCCTCGATCGCCTTGCGTTTCTGCGCGAACGCTCCGGGCCGGAGACGCGCCTGACGTACGACGCGGTCAGTGCGGGAGTCCTGCGCGCGCAGGGTCGCAGTGCTGATGCCGTGACCGCCCTGGGCGATGTGGATGCGCGGACCACCGAGTCGATGGACTACCTCGGATCCAGCCGCTGGGTGCTCAACGAAAGCGTGGAACTCGCATTCGCGCTGGACGACCTCGAGTCCGTCCGTCACCAGCTCGACGTCATCGCTGCACGTGTGACGCCGGTGGTCGCGCCGATCACGCATGCATTCATCCATCGCTTCCGGGCGCGCCTCGCCGCGCTCGATGATCGGCATGACGAAGCGATACGCATCGCTCAAGCGGCGATCGACACGTTCCAGCAGCGCCAGCTGCCGTTCTGGCTTGCGGTGACGCGCCTCGAGGTTGCTGAGTGGCTGGTGCAGCGCGGAAAGAGCGCCGACGCACAAGAGATGCTCGCCGAAGCTCGGGCGACCTTTGTGGAGCTTGCTGCGAACCCCTGGATCGAACGTGCCGACGCGGCGGCGCGCGGCGAAACCATCGCACCCGAACGGACAGCGCTCCCAGCCTGACGACGTGACCGAGTCCGCAGTCGCCTCGGATCAGGCGGACGCACCCAGGGCAAAGGTCGGCTACCGGGCGCTCTTCCGGAATCGCGACTACCGGCTCCTCTACAGCGGGCTCGCCATCTCGATGAGCGGCTCCTGGGCGTACAACGTCGCGCTCGTCGTCTTCGTCTTCGATGCGACTCATTCCGCGGGGTGGGTCGCGGCCGCGTCGATGACGCGTTTCCTCACAGCGCTCGTGGCCAGCCCATTCGGCGGCCTGATTGCGGACCGCATCGAGCGCGTGCGTCTGATGGTGACGCTGGACACCGTCGCGCTGATCCTGCAGTCGTTGCTCGCCGTGGTTGCGGCGCTGAACGGTCCCGTCGTCCTGGCGATCATCCTGGCTGCACTGACGTCGGTGAGCGGATCGTCGTATGACCCGGCTGCGCGCGCTGCGACGCCCGCGATCGTCGGCGAGGAGCATCTCGCCGCAGCGAACAGTGCTCAGTCTGCCGTGGAGAATCTCTCGGTCATCCTCGGGCCGGCCATCGCAGGGTTGCTGCTGCTGTTCAGCCCTCCAACCGTGGTCTTCGCGATCAACGCGGCGACGTTTGGGATCTCCGCGCTGCTCGTGAGCCGGATGCGAACACGGAGCCGCCCGGTGGACATCACGTCCGGCGGCACCGTCGGACCACTGCAGCAGATGGCGGCGGGGTTCAAGGCGTTCGTCGCGTCACCGACGGTGATGCTGCTGGCGGGATTCAGCATCCTCGCGAGCTTCGTGTACGGGACCGACACGGTCCTCTTCGTGGTCATCAGCAAGCAGCAACTCGGCACCGGCGCCACAGGCTACGGGTATCTCCTGGCAGCGCTCGGAGTCGGTGGGATCCTGATTGCGGGGTTCATGAACCGCATCGCCTCTGCGCGGAGGCTCGGGGCGATCATCGTGCTCGGCATGGCGGTGTTCTGCGTGCCGACGGCGGTGATCACGCTGGTGCATTCGCCGCTCATCGCCTTCCTGCTCGAAGTCGTCCGCGGCGCGGGAACGATCGTGGTCGACGTGCTGGCAATCACCGCTCTGCAGCGTCTGGTGAGCCCGGACGTTGTCGCTCGCGTCTTCGGTGTCTTCTTCGCCCTCGTGCTGGCCGCGATCGCGCTCGGCGCGCTGCTGATGCCGATCCTGCTCGGTACCGTCGGCTTGAACGCGACGCTGCTCATCATGGGACTCGCGATCCCGGTGTTGACTGTCGCGTCGTACCCGTGGGTACGGGTGCTCGACAGACGCGCGCTCAGCGAGCTGTCGGCCATCCAGCCGCGGATCGAGACCCTGCAGGCGCTCGACATCTTCGCGGGCGCCACGCGCGCAGCGCTGGAGCGTCTGGCCCGGTCAGCGGTGGAGGAGTCGGTCGACGCCGGCGTCGTGCTCATCCGCGAAGGAGCAGAGGCAGACGACTTCTTCGTGCTCACCGCAGGTGAGGTCGCGGTCTCTGCGGCCGGCGAGGCCGGCGTCGAGCACTCGCTCGGGACGCTCGCGCCGCCGAACTACTTCGGCGAGATCGGGCTCCTCGAGCATCGGCCCAGAACGGCGACCGTGAGAACGCTGAGCGCCTGCACCGTCTACAGGATCAATGGGACGGACTTCGTTGAAGCGCTGACCGTCACCGACCTCTCGCCGACCGCATTGGGGCGCGTGCAGACACGCCTGGCTCGGACTCACCCCTCCCTGGAGACTGACCTTCGGAAAGAGTCAGCCAGGCGACTGACAACCGAAACACGAGCCGCCAGACTCAGGTCAACAGCAGGAGCGGCACCCGCCGCAACACACGGAGCACTGAGATGAGCACCGAGGACACCGACGGCGAACGAGGCACCGGAGCGGCTTCGCAACGAGGACGACGATTCCGACGACGTCGCCGGACACAAGGCCGGTTTCAGCGCCGACCCCGACTTCAGCCACAACCTCGGCGTGGACCGGCCGGAAGGCGACGACGACGGTGGTGTCGAGAAGCACAACTACCGGCGCTGACCGGGGAGACGCGCCGGCCCTGACCTGACCCCTGCGTGACTACCTGGCGTTGTCGGCGAGCGCCATCAGCACGCTCTTGACCTGGAAGGGCGTGAGGTGGGGATGCTTCCCGAGGAGCCGCGTGATCAGCCCGGCGATATGCGGGGCCGCGAAGCTGTTCCCGGTTGCCCGGATCGTCTTCGCGCCCGCCCATGCGACCTCGAGGTCGATCCCGGGTGCGCCGAACTCGACCGGCGGCGTCGGGTTGTAGTCGAACCCGAACGGATCGGTGCCGTCGTGCGCGGCGACCGAGAACACCGACGCGTACTGCGACGGATAGCTCGGGCCGCGCACGTTGTTGATGGCGCAGACGAGCATCGTTCCCTTGAAGTACGCCTCATCGGTGAGCTCGTGGAAGAGGCCGTAGTAGTCCTGCCGCGAGGTGCTCAGGCTCAGGTTCACCACCTGCATCCCGTGATCGATCGCCCACCGGATCGCCTCGGCGAAGACGAGTTCCCGGCCGGTCAGCCGCTCGCCGAGCACTCGGATGCTGTAGATCTCGGCCTCGGGGGCGGCGTGGCGGATGATCGCCGCGCACGCCGTGCCATGACCGAAGAGGTCGTCATGCGGTCCCTCGACGGTTCGCACGCCTCGGGGCGCGTCCGCGTCGGGAACGAGCACCGCGCCGCCGGCCACGAGGCCCACGGCGGGATGACCGCTCTCGATGCCACTGTCGATCACGGCGACCTTCACCCCCTTGCCGGTGCTGTCACCGAAGGCCCATTCCCGAGTGATCGTGGTCGGCAGTGATGCCGGGAGATGCGGCAGCACTGCACGGTCGAACTGCCAGGCCCAGGCGGGTTTCACCGGCGCCGGCGGCGTGCGTAGGCGAGGAAGTCGTCGACGATCCGCACCGCGGCGCGTCGCTCGTCCGCTCCCAGCTCACCCACGTCATGGAGGAGGAGGGACAGCTCGGCGAGGTCCGCCTGCGCCCGCGGAGCGTTGCTGACCTGGCGCTCGAGCGCGGTGTGCAGGTCGCCGTCCGGCGCTGCGATCGCCGCCGCCTCGAAGAGCGACTTCCCCAGTCCCGCGAAGATGCGCGACGTCTCGACGGCCAGCGTGGTCAGGCGGGCGAAGAGCGCGAGCAACTCCATGTCATCAGTGCCGCTCCCGCCGGCGCGCCGGCGATCGAGCACCTCGATCACGCCGTACACCTGCTGCTCGCTCTCCAGCGGCATCGCCATGATGGCGGTCGGGATGTACCCGGTGGTCGCCGCGACGTCGGCGGCGAACCGCGGATCCTGGCTCACATCGGCGATCTCGATCGGCTGACCGGCCATGACTGCCCATCCGGCGATGCCCCGGCTCGCGGAGATCCGCATGCCGATCACGGCAGCCGCGCCCTCGCCTGACGCAACGCGGAACTCGAGGTGTTCCTCGTGCGGGTCGAGCAGCGCGATCGAGCAGGCTGCGGCGTCGAAGACGAGGCGCGACAGCTCCACGATCGCCTGCAGAAAGGCGTCGTCGGTGCGCGGGCGAAGAATCGGCCCGAGGTCGGTGGCGAGCTGACCGAGCGCGGTCAGGACGCCATCGTTCGCGACTGTCGTCCCCCATATCAGCGCGTCACTCTACGTTGCGGCCCGGTCAGACCGGCGGACGCTTCTCCGCCTCGCGAAGCAGCGCGCACAGCTTGAGGAGAAGCTTGTACGAGAGCTTTGGATGCTCGAGCACGAGCGGCTTGAACTCCCACGGCGGCAGCGAGAGGGTTCGAAGCTCCGTCTCCGCCTTCACCGACGCGCTGCGCGGCCCTCCGTCGATCACGGCAATGTCGCCGAACGATTCGCCTGGTCCGAGCGTGCGGACCTTGCGGCCCTTGACGCTGACGACTGCGGTGCCGTCGAGGATCAGGTGAAAGCCGACGCCCGACCGGTCCTCGATGACGATCATCTGGCCTTTCGGGTGATTGACTTCGGTGGAGTAGTCGACGACCGCGCCGACCTCTTTCTTGCTCAGCTCGTCGAACAGGCGATTGCCACTCAGCATCTCGACCAGTGTCTTCTTGTCTGTCACGCTCTACTCCCTGCTTGCTTGACGTATGGGTTCGGACGGTATCTCCTGACGGAGGCTCATGACGTTGTACGCCTGCACGGGCTCGTGGAACCCCTTGAGCTGCAGTGGGCCCACCGGCTCCGTGTCGGCGAGGCCGGACACGTTCGCATAGGCACGTGGTGAGAGCAAGATCTGCCCGCCCAGCGCCTTGGAGCACAGGCGTGCGGCGAGATTGACGACCGAGCCAGTCGCGCGATAGTCGAATCGTCCCTCGAAGCCAACGCGACCGAGCGTCGCGTACCCCTCCGCGATGCCGATCCCCGACATCGAGGTCGAAGCCCTTGAGCCGCCACGCGTCGCTGAGCACCTGCATCCGGTCACGAACCTCGACCGCCATGCGCACCGCCGTCGCGGTGTGGTCGACGCATGGCATTGGATCGTTGAAGATCGCCATCACCGAGTTGCCGGCGAATTGCTCGAGGGTCGCCTCGTACCGAAGGATGAGCTGGCCGACGGCCTCGTAGAACTGCGAGAGGACGCTCATCACCTCCTCGGGCTCCGCAGCCGCCGAGAAGGCGGTGAAACCCCGCAGGTCGCAGAAGAGGATCGTGACCTCGCGCCGATGCGGCTCGAGCATCTGGTCGCCGCCGGACATGATCACCTCCGCGACCGGCGCAGAGAAATACCGGCGCAGGCGATCGAGCCCCTCCAGCTGCGCGACCTGTTCAGCGACGCGTTGTTCCAGCGTCCGATTCCAGTCGGCGAGCTCGGCTGCCTGCGCCTGGATGGTGTCGTGATATTCCTTGATGCGCAAGAGCGATCGAACCTTGCTGACCAACTCCTGCGGATTGAAGGGGCGTCCGATGAAATCGTCCGCCCCTGCCTCGATGGCATTCACCTTGTCCTGGTCGCCGCTCGAGGTGAGCATGATCACCGGCAGAAGTCGCGTCGCCGGATCCTCGCGAAGACGCCGGCACACGTCGTATCCGGTCATGTCGGGCATGAGGATGTCCAGGAGCACGAGGTCGGGGTGTTCGGAGTGCAGCTTCTCCAGTCCCTCGCCGCCGGAAGAAGCCATCGCGAGCGTGTAGCCGTGCGGTGTGAGCATCGCCTCGAGCAGCCGGGCGTTCTGCGGCGTGTCGTCGACCACGACAGGCGTGCGCGGTTCGATCCATCACTCACCTCCTGTCGAGGCTGTGCAGTATGCGAGTACCTGAGCGGGAAACGCCTTGGTGTCGATGGGCTTGACGATCATCCCGGCGAATCCCGGCCCGGGAGAACCGGTCCCGGTCGACCGGCATCACCGATGCAGTGAACGCCACCACGACCATGCCGGCAGTGCCGGATCGGCGCGCAAGCTCTCCGAGCGCCGTGACGCCGTCCATGCCCGGGAGCTCGATGTCCATGAGGATGACGTCGGGCGCGGAACTCCGACTGCCATCCGAATGCCCGTCTCGGCATCCGGCGGCTTCGATGGTGCGAAAGCCGTGGTACTGCAAGAGATCACGGGCGAGCTTCAGATTCTTCTCGTTGTCCTCGATGATGAGTACCAGCTGGCCGTCGGCGAGTGTGGTCATGCCTGGCTGCGCCGTGGCGCGGGCCACCAGTCCCTGTCCTCGGAGTGCACGCCGCGTCGGCGTCAGGCGTTCTCGCGGTGCGCGGATGCCTCGGCAAGTGTGACCGTGAATGTGCTGCCCCGCCGAGCTCGCTCTCGACGGTGAGGCTCCCACCGTGAAGTTCAACGAAGCGTCGCGAGATGGCGAGGCCCAAGTCCGGTTCCCTCCTGGAGATGGGACGTCCCGACCTGCTGGAACTCCTCGAAGATCCGGTCCAGGATCGACCGGGGCGATGCCGACGCCGTCGTCACGCACGCTGATCAGACCTTCGTCGCCATCGCCACGTGCGGAGACGACGACATGACCACCCCTCGGGGTGAACTTCAGCGCATTGGTCAGGAGGTTGAACAGGACCTGCTTCATCTTCCTCTCGTCCGCGTCGACGACTCCGACGCTCGGGTCGACGTCGAGCGTCAAGGCGATGCTCTGCCGCGGTCGCGCGCTCGCGCAGTCAGTGCCACGGAGTTCTGCACGACGTCGGAGAGTACGAACGGCGTCAGCTGCAGATCCATCCGACCGGCTTCGATCTTCGAGAGGTCGAGGATGTCGTTGATCAGCGTCAGCAGGTGTCGCCCCGACGAGTGGATATCGGCGACGTACTCGGCCTGTTTCTCGTTGAGCTCGCCGAAGAGCCTGGCCCTCCAGTACTTCCGAGAAGCCGATCACGGCGTTGAGCGGGGTGCGGAGCTCATGGGACATGTTGGCGAGGAACTCGGACTTGTGTTGGCTGGCGGTCTCGAGCTCGGCGTAGAGCCGTCCGATCTCGTCGTTCATGCCGGTTGAGTTCGCGGCGAGCGCCCCGAGCTCGTCGCGGTTGGAGACATCGACGTGGCCCGAGAAATCGCCAGAGGCGATGGCCGCGAGCCGCGTGTCCATTTTCCTGATCGGCCCGATGAGCGACCGGGAGAGGGCGAGGCCGACCAAGAGCGCGAGGACGACGCTCCCCGCCGCAACGCCGATGAAGAGATGCTGCGATGCGAGATCGTCCGATTCGTTTTGCGCGCTCAAGCGTGCGGCATTGGTTTTCGTCGCCGTGACCAGCGCACCGGCCCTCGCCAGAAGATCCGCGGCGGTTTGCGCCTGTACCTCGTTGTCGCTGTCGATGAAAGAACCCGCAGTGTCCTGTGTGATGAGACCGGGCATCGCGCCAAGAATTTGTGCGAACTCCGAGTTGATATGCGCGAGTTGGCCAGTCTCACTCGCGGTTGGTTCGACGCCAAGTTTTCGGAGCTCGGCTACCTCGCTGAGCGGTTCGACCTGGATGAGTGCTGCGTTTATGTCGCTGTCCGTCGCGCCCAGGAGCGCGAGATCAACGCTCGCACAGCGCTCCTGCCCCTCACACGGGATGACGATCCCATCTCGCGCGACAAGGTCGGCCCAAAGCTGCTGGCTGTTGAGTTGCAGTTCCTCGTAGTACACCACGCGGGGTGGGAGTTGCCCGAGGGTCGCGACGCGGTCATTCGAAGCATTGAGTGCCACGAGCCCGAGGACGCCAACCGCGACCAGCAAGATCGCCATCAGAGCGAGAGCGGTCAGGAGTTTGCGTTGGACAGTCGTTGGTACCCGCCCAATGGCACGCACCAGCGGGTTCTCGCCGCGGCTCAGAGAGCGCCGATCGCGGTTGTCAGACACGAGTGCGTCTACCCCGTCTGGGGCAGCCAGACCTGTGTGATGTCGTAGCTCCCGCTGACGGGGAGAAAGATCGCGTTGTGCACGCGCAGCGAGCGGAACAGAGGTGTGAGCTGTGTCAAGAGCGGGATGAACGCCGCATCTGCCATCACCTTCTCGTCTGCCTGGTGCCACAGGCCGACGGCGGCCTGGAGCGTCGGAGCGACCTCCGCCTGCCCGATGAGCCTGTCGACTGTCGCGCTGTCGTAGCCCCCGATATCGGCGGCTCCCGGAATGCCGAAGGCGCCGTCGAACATGTCAGCGAGGGTCGCACGCCCATTCGTGTGGCCGAACCAGTCCGGCGACCAGCCGGTCGAACTCGTGATGTCCCATGTGGTCGGGAGCTTCAGGGCCTTGGCGTCCTGGAAGATGTCGAAGGTTGCACCCGCCGGGGGAGGAATTACGGTGACACCGCACTTTGCGAAATCCGTCTGCACCTCCCTGAAGACTTCGGCAGGGATGGGTACATCGGTTCGGGACATGTCCACGAGTGTCAAACCGTTCCGGTAGCCCGCGGCACTCAGGAGTCGCTTGCACGTGCCAGGGTCGCCTTCGTTCCCGGGTGTCCGATAGTCATCGAAAGGGACGTACCCTTCAGCGCCCGGCCCGATAACCTGATTGAGCGGTTGGCTGATCAACGGCCCGCCGAAGATCTCGCCCATCGCCACTTTGTTGATCGCGTACTCGAGGGCCTGGCGAACTTTGGGGTTGCCAAGTGCTCCGCGGTTGTTCGGGCTCAAGACATTGAATCTCACGATGGGGACGGTTTGCCCTGCCAGGGGGAACACGCCGAACTGTGCGTTCCACACCGGCGATGTGAGCCCGGGCACTTTCTCGGGTGGCACCGCGCTGCCCAACTCCAGGTCGGCCGCTCCGTTCGCGATGTCGTCCTGAACCTCCTCCGGCGCGGAGGTCCCAGGGACGTCGAGTTTGATCTCGATCTCGCTAACGTAGTCATGACGGATTGTGTCGGTGCTCTGACTCCACGCCGGGTTGTGATCGAGGTCGATCTCGTGACTTTGGAACGCCATGGTCGCTGGGTCCTGTGTGACGTCATAGTTCGAAATCTGATACGGCCCGTCGGAGTAGATGGGGTCGCCCCTTGTTACCGGCACGTAGCTCAGATCCTCGATCGGCGCGGCTGACGCGAGAGGGAACGCCAGGATGTTGAGGAAGTCGACGGCAGGCTCTGTCAGCGTAAACACGATCGTCTGGTTGTCCGGGGTCTGAATGCCGGACACGTCGTGACCGTTGATATACGCAGCGCGGGAGGAGGGGCTCGACGACACCATGTTCTCGAACGGCGTGCAGAAGGCGGCAAATCCCGCGATGGTTGCCGTGTAATACCCGGGGTTGCCATCCGGAGCAAGCGTTGGATCACAGTTGCGCTCGATCCCTCGCTTGAAGTCCTCGGAGGTTACCTGCCGGGGCGGTTTCGTGTTCCACATGACGCCGCTCTTGATGTGGAACGTATACGTCAGTCTGTCGGCGCTAACCGTCGGCATTGCCGTGGCAGCGTCGGGGACGATCGATTCCGCCGTGGTCAGCGTCGTCGATGCCGGATACGAGACGAGCTGGCGCGTGTAGGCGCGCTCGATGATGCCCCCGACGGGACCGTATTCGCCCTGCGGATCAAGGAGTGCGGTCACGTCCCGGTCACCCTCCATCTTCAGGGTGCCGCCCGGAGTCGGTGGCCCGATCGCGTTGACGTTGGCCGCAAGCCAGCATGGGTTGTGGAAGTCATCTGCGTTGAATACCGACCCGGGAACGCACTGTCCTGGGGGCCCGATGGGCGGAGGCGGTGGGGTGTTGGTGCAGGCGGCTAGCGCCACGGCACACGCTGCGGTAAGCGCAACTCGTTTGGGAACCGCCTTCATTAGCACCATCCTGAGTAGAATCGCACGCATTGTCTGTCAGTTGAGCGACACGCGTGAAGGCATGCGAGACTTGCCGGCAGCGCTCGGATTTGCAAACCAGTGGAGAGGAGTGTCAGCCGCACGCACCAACCCGTCACGTCGCGGACCGCCGGAAGGACGCCTCGGACGGTGCGTCGAGGCCTGTTGGCCGCGTCCTTGTTGCTGCTCGCCGCTTGCGGCAGTCTGACATCGGCGCCAGTGGTCACGGCGACGCCCACCACCACGCCGGGCCCTACCCCGTCCGCCAGTCCAACCGCGGGATCGCCGGTATCGGTGGCCTGTGCACTGCTCAGCAAGGCGGCCGCCGCGGCTCTGACCGGGGATGCGGCAGTGAAGAACACCGCGAACACTCGGGTGAAGTGCACGTACTCCCACAACGGCAACTACGCAACCCTGCAACTCCAGCCACTCTCGGGGACGTCGGTCACGGCATTGCAGAACGCCGTGGACGCGGACGCCTGCAGCACGGCAACGGCACCGATCACCGTGCTCCCCGACGGCGCGTTCGAGATCATCGATGTCGGATGCGACGCCCTCGCGTTCGCGAGCGGCAACCTGATCTGCAATATCGAGGCGGCATCGAAGGTGCCGGCTGCCGTAACGAACCTTGAGGTCGGTGTCGAGACCCTCGCCGACCAGGCACACAGCGGTCTCACCGGGTCATGAGGTCACTAGCGTCGGTCGACTTCGGTGCATTGCAACAGATACGCTGTGACCCGCACGACGGAATGGGAGTGGACGAATGAGTAGGGAAGACGCTGCTCTCCTGCAGAGCACGCCGCTGTTTGGAGGCATGCCGATCGAAGCGCTTGAGCGCCTTGCAGACAAGGCGATTCGACGGTCGTACGGCCGCGGTGAGGTGATTTTCCGTGAAGAAGACGCCGGCGACTCGCTCTGTATCGTGATCACTGGACTTGTGAAGGTCTATCGCTCATCCTCCGACGGGGATGAGATGGTGCTGGTGACCCTCGGCCCGTCGAGCGTTTTTGGGGAGTTGCCGATGATCGACGGCGGCTTGCGCTCCGCGTCGGCCGCCGCGGTCGAGGCCACGACTTTGCTCACTGTGAACAGAACCGCATTGCTGGAGGCACTCGCTGGTTCACCGGCACTCGCGGATGGGCTCCTTCGGTCTCTCGGGTCCATGGTGCGGCGCCTGACCGACCAGACCGCCGACCTCGTCTTTCTCGACCTCCACGGTCGCGTTGCCAAGCTCCTGCTTGCGCTGTCCGATGAGCGCGGGACCAGCGAGGGAGACGGTCGAGCGCTCGATCTCCGCTTGACCCAGACCGATCTCGCCAACATGGTCGGCGGCTCACGACAGAGCGTGAATCAGGTGCTCAACTCGTTCGAGCGGCTGGGGTATCTCGAGCTCGACGGGCGGCGCATCGTGATCAGGCGGCCCGACCTCCTGCACCGGCGCGCCGGCCAGGCGGAGTAACCCGTCTTCCTTCCCTGACGGGCCCGCAACCGGTCTGCCGGGGGCAGAGAATACCGCCAATGAGTCAGCGCGGCCGTGGATCGGGAAGGCGTGTCGCGACCGTGCTCTTCACCGATGTGGTGGGATCGACGGAGCTGGCTGCTCGCATCGGCGACCGGAAGTGGCGAGAGTTGCTGGCGACGTATCGTGCCCTGGTCCGGCGCATGCTGCGGCGCACCGACGGCCGCGAAGTTGACGACGCGGGTGACGGATTCTTCGCAGTGTTTAACCACCCGGCCGACGCGATTGCGTGCGCGTGCCTCCTCTCCGACGAGGTCCGGGATGTGGGGTTGGAGGTTCGCTCCGGAATCCACATGGGCGAGGCGGAGACTGCCGGTCCCAAACCTGGGGGGATCGCCGTCCACATCGGCGCTCGCGTCTGCTCGCAGGCCGGCCCCGGGCAAGTACTCGTCAGCGCCACCGTCCGCGATGTGATGCGTGGCTCCGAGTACGGATTTATCGACCTCGGGGAACATGCGCTCAAGGGCGTGCCCGGTGAGATTCGTCTCTTCAGTGTCACCTGGACGGATGCACATCTCGCACCCACCGGGACACGAAGCCGTCGCCGCTACGTGTTTGCCGGGGCGCCGATCGTCGCCGTTGTGGTCGCTGCCGCTGTTGTCCTGTTGCTCGTGGCGCACGGAAGCCCATCGGCGCGGACGGCCACACCCGGGCTTGTGGCATATGCGGGCACGGGGCGGAGCGGCGACGGTCCGTACCCTGGGCCACTCCCGCGAATGCCACGGCTGACAGGTATCTCGGTGACCACTTCCTGCTGAGCGTCATGTCTTGCTCCTGCTCCCGGCGGGTGTGGCGACTTGGGGCGCCGACGGAACGGGATGATAGACGCCCGTTTCGCCAACCATCTGTCAGGTCGCCGACATCCTTCCTGTCAGCTATGCGACTGACGGCCTATGGTCCGTATGGTCAAGATGACGCAACACAAGAACCGGCGGCCGATCCGCCAAAAGGAGACCCCGATGAGCACAGACGAGACACAGGGACAGGAAGCACCTGAGCGCCTCATCGCCGAGACTGAGGAAGAGGACACCGAGGGCCATGTGCGCACCGCCATGGGTGGCGATGCCGAGGGTGCTCAGGCACCGTCCGTCCGCACCGCAGTCCGGACCGCGGACAGGGTGGAAGAGGACGACACCGAGGGCCACGTCAGGACAGCCATGGGTGGCGATCCGGCCGCCGGTGGCGCGGAGCTCGGCGTCCGCATCAATGCGCGGGACGACGAGGACGACACCGAGGGCCACGTCAAGCACGGCGGCGCCTGATCCCCGAACCCCAGGAGGGAATGAGTCGCCCTTCCGGGCCGCACCAGGTGAGGGTGCGGTACCGGAGGGGCGATTTTTTTTTGCCTCCCGAGCTGTCAGGTGATGAACTCTCTGGTTGTCAACTGGGTGACTGACAGCGGTTGAAGACGGTGCAACGCTCGACGCGCCACAACCGGTGGCACCAGGGTCACAGAAGGGAAAGCAAGACCATGACAAGCGATGGCAGCTCCAACGGCACAATTGGGTATCGGCGCGTTAACACGGTGGGTCTCGCGATCGGTGTGTCGCTTCTGGCCAGCGCGTGCGCGGCGACCGGCACCGTCGCGACCCCGACGCCGCGGTCAACCCAAGTGACCACGGCCCCACCGACCCCCGTTGCCGGTGTCACGGTACTCGCAGCCGGGAAGCAAACTTTGCAGGTCATCGGATCGGGCCTCTACCCGCGCTACACGGTGGTCGTGCCCGCAGGGTGGTACGGCCAGAGCGGCCAGTTCGTCGACAAGTACGAGGAGACAGGGAAGCCGCGCCCGGTGCTGGGCGTGAGTGTGTGGGACGTCGGACAGGTCGTGCGCGACCCGTGCCAGTGGAAGGGACAGGGGTTCGACCCGGGCAGCAGCGTCCAGGACCTCGTTGCTGCGCTCGTCGCGCAGAAGACGCGCAACGCGACCACGCCGACTGACGTCACCCTGGCTGGGTTCGCGGGCAAGTACCTCGAGTGGTCGGTTCCCTCTGACATGAAGTCGAGCAGGTGGACAGACTTCGACGCCTGCGACCTCTCCAACGATGGCGTTGATCGCGACTTCGTCAGCTGGTTTGCCAAGGGCCAGTATGAGAACGATCGATACGAGCAGGTTCCTGGTCAGGTTGACCAGCTCTGGGTGCTCGACGTCAACGGGCAGCGATTGGTCGTGGACGCCTCGTACTCGCCAGACACTTCCCAAGGTGACCGGGCGGCATTGCGGCAAGTCGTGGACTCACTTCGGTTCACCGCCCCGTAAAGCACGGTAGACGCCCCGGCGCCGTCACTGGGATGGTGCCGGGGTGTCCGTTTGCCACGACTGTTGCTGCGCCCTACAGTCCAGGGCATGCGGGCGATGGTTCTCGATGCACCAAAGGTGGCGCTCCGACCGGCCGACGTGCCCATCCCCAAGCCGAAGGACGGTCAGGTGCTCATCCGGGTGCGCGCCTGCGGGCTCTGCCGCACCGACCTGCACGTCGTCGACGGTGAGCTGACGCATCCGAAGCTGCCGTTGATCCCCGGTCACCAGATCGTGGGCGAGGTCGTCGAGACCCTTGGCGGCGTTGAGGAACTCCGGGTCGGCGATCGCGTCGGCATCCCCTGGCTCGGTTGGACATGCGGCGTCTGCACATACTGCCGCTCCGGGCACGAGAACCTCTGCGATCGCGCGCGGTTCACGGGTTATGACATCGACGGCGGGTACGCGGAGTACGCGGTCGCCGACGCGAGATTCTGTTTTCGGATCGATGAGACGTACTCGGATGTGCAGGCTGCGCCACTGCTCTGCGCGGGGCTCATCGGGTATCGCGCGCTGGCCATGACCGGCGATGCGGCGCGCCTCGGCCTCTACGGCTTCGGTGCGGCAGCGCACATCGTCGTCCAGGTGGCGAGGCATCAGGGTCGCCGCGTCTTTGCCCTGACGCGTCCCGGGGACGCGGCGAGCCAGGCGTTCGCCGTCGACGAGGGCGCCATCTGGGCGGGCGACACCGAGGAGTCATTGCCCGAGGAGCTCGACGCCGCAATCATCTTTGCCCCAGCCGGCGAGCTCGTCCCGAAAGCGTTGAGCGCCGTCGCCAAAGGCGGTGTCGTGGTCTGTGCCGGGATCCACATGAGCGAGATCCCCGCCTTCTCCTACGACCTGCTCTGGGGTGAGCGCATCCTCCGCTCCGTTGCGAACCTGACCCGCCGCGACGGCGTCGAGTTTCTCGCCCTGGCGCCGCGCGTGCCGGTGCGGACCGTCGTGGAGACACGGCCGCTGGAACAGGCGAACGAGGCGTTGGCACAGCTGCGCGCGGGCGACGTGCAGGGTGCGATTGCGCTCACCATCGCCTGAGGTTCGTCCGGGGCCGCCTGACAGATTCGGGGTCGAGCACGTACGCTTGCGGCGTGATTTGCCCGTCCTGTGGGGTCGAGAATCGGCCGGGAAGGCGGTTCTGCGGCAAGTGCGGAAATGGACTTGCCGGCACCTGCGCGGTGTGCGGCGCGACGAATGAAGCCGACGAATCGTTCTGCGGGCAGTGCGGGGCGGCGCTCGACGCCGAGTCGCAGCGCGCCGTTGAGCGCCACAACGGCGCCGTCCCGTCTCACGCGCGCGGCTCCGGCGGGTCGCCGCGGCCGACGGCGGAACGGCGTCACGTCAGCGTGCTGTTCGCGGACCTGGTCGGCTTCACGTCGTTGTCAGGACAGCGGGATGCGGAGGATGTCCGCGAGCTGCTGAGCCAGTATTTCGAGACGGCTCGGACGGTCATCGGCCGGTACGGGGGCACCATCGAAAAGTTCATCGGTGACGCGGTCATGGCGGTATGGGGTGTGCCGCTCATCCAGGAGGACGACGCCGAGCGTGCGGTGCGCGCCGGGCTCGAACTCGTCGACGCGGTGGCCGCCTTCGGCGAGGCGCTGTCGGCGCCGGGATTGCGAGCTCGAGCAGGGGTGGTCTCCGGAGAAGCCGCCGTGACGCTCGGCGCGACCGGCGAAGGGATGGTCGCGGGCGACATGGTCAACACCGCTTCGCGTGTCCAGACCGCCGCGGCGCCGGGCAGCGTCCTGGTGGGCGAGGCGACCTGGCGAGCGACATCGGCCGCGATCAGCTACGCGGACGCGGGGATGCACGAGCTCAAGGGCAAGCCCGAACCGGTCCGTCTCTGGCGCGCAACCGGCGTGATCGCCGCGCGCGGTGGCTCGCTTCGGCCGACCGGCCTCGAGCCGCCCTTCGTGGGGCGCGACCGCGAGCTCCGCGTCCTCAAGGAGCTGCTGCATGCCACCTCGGAGGAGGGGAAGGCGAGGCTGCTCTCGGTCGTCGGCGTTGCCGGCGTCGGGAAGTCGCGCCTGGCCTGGGAGTTCGAGAAGTACGTGGACGGATTGACCGAGGGGATCTGGTGGCACCGCGGTCGCTGCCTGAGCTACGGCGAAGGAGTCACCTACTCGGCGCTCGCCGAGATGGTCCGGATGCGCGCCGGGATCGCCGAGAACGAGGCGGGTGCGACCGCGCTGGAGAAGCTCACCGCGTGTGTCGACAGCTTCGTCCCCGACCTCGAGGAGCGGCACTGGATCGCTCCGCGCCTCGCACATCTCATCGGGCTCGAGCAGCTCGGATCGACCGATCCGCGGGACCTCTATGCCGCCTGGCGGATCTTCTTCGAGCGGCTGGCGTCGGAGGGCCTGACGGTCCTCGTGTTCAGCGATCTGCAATGGGCTGACCCGGGTCTGCTCGATTTCATCGACTACCTGCTCGACTGGGCGCGGACGTCGCCGATCCTGGTGCTGACCCTTTCGCGGCCGGAGCTCGAGGAGCGCCGCCACGGATGGGGCTCGGGCAAGCGTGGATTCACGTCGTTGCACCTGGAGCCGCTCTCCCCGGAGGCGATGAACAGGCTGCTCGACGGCATGGTGCCTGGTCTGCCGGCTGAGCTCGCGACGAGGATCGGCGAGCAGGCTGCGGGGATTCCGCTGTATGCGGTCGAAACGGTGCGCATGCTCCTCGACCGCGGGCTGGTCGTCGAGGAGGACGGCGGCTATCGTGCCGTCGGCTCGCTCCAGGAGCTCGAGGTTCCCGAGAGCCTCCACGCGCTGATCGCCGCGCGGCTCGACAGCCTGAACGCAGACGAACGACAGCTCATCCAGGACGCGGCTGTCCTGGGCAAGGCATTCACCCCGCCGGCACTCGCAGCCATCACGGGACGGGTGCCGAGCGAGATCGAGATGCACCTCCGAGGGCTCGTGCACAAGGATCTGCTCGCGGTGCAGTCCGATCCTCGCTCTCCGGAGCGCGGTCAATATGTGTTCGTCCAGGATCTCGTGCGAACGGTTGCGTACGGCACGCTCGCACGCCGGGAGCGCAAGCAGCGCCACATCGCGGTCGCCGGCTATCTCTCTGCGGCGTGGGGCGACGAGGACGACATCGCCGAGGTCATCGCGTCCCACCTCGTCGATGCGTACGAGGCCGACCCTGAGGCCGCGGACGCGACCGAGATCCGCGACCGGGCACGCCGAGCTCTCGTCGGAGCCGCCGAGCACGCGAGCTCCCTGGGTGCTCCAGAGTCGGCGTGCCGGTATTACGAGCGGGCACTGCACCTGGCGGGCGAGGGGTCACTGCCGGAACTGCTCGTCAAAGCGGGCCAGGCAGCAGGGCTCCTTGGTCAGAGTGACCGCGCGCAAAGCCATCTCGAACACGCGCGCGACCTCTTCCGTGCCGCCGGCAACACGCTCGGCGAGGTGTCCGCGCTCGACAGCCTGTGCGTGATCGCGGCCGAGGGAGGACAGCGCGAGACTTCCAGGCAGCGCTGCGAGGAGGCGCTGACGCTGCTTGCGGAGCTTCCATCGAGCGACGAGACGACGGCGGTGCAGGCGCGGATCGAGGTGATGCTCGGCCGTCACGAGTTCTTCCTCGGCAACAGCGACGCGGCGCTCGAACACGCGGAGCGCGCGCTGCGGGTCGCCGACGAGCGACGGCTCTGGCATGTGCTCGCCATGGGGCTCGACACCAAGGCCGTTGTCCTCGCATCGCGCGGCCGGCTGGTCGAGGCGCAGGTCCTGAGCGGCGCGGGCCTCGAGATCGCAATCGAGCATGACCTGCTCGGGGATGGGGCGCTGATCGCGACGAGCCTCGCGACGCAGCTCGAGGATGACGACCAGGCACAGGCATCGCTCGAGGTCTACCAGCAGGCTGCGGAACTCTTCCGGCGACGCGGCGATCGCCTGCAGATGGTCGGATCACGGTTGAACGGCATCGGGGACCTGCTGGAGCTGGGGCGCTGGGATGAGGTTGCGGCGTCCGTCGCGGAGTACTTCGACGTTGACGTTCCCGAGTTGGGCATCAACTGGGAGTTGGGCAGCCTCGTCGCCTACGCGGTCTGGCTGCATGTTCGACGGGGAGATCTCGCCGCGGCACGTCGGATCGTGGACGAGTATCTGGGCAGCCGCGAGGGAGCGCGACTCGACCTGGCCGGGCTGCACGAGTTGGCGCGTGCCGCGCTCAAGAACGCCGAAGGAGATCACGAGCGCGCGCTGGAGATCGCCGAGGCGAATCTCCGGGCGTCGATCGGTGGCCTTGCCGTCGACCTGCGACTGGCGCTCATCGAGGCGCTGGAGGCCGCGTTCGCGCTGCGCCGCTTCGAGACCGTAACCGCGCTCGCGGACCTGGCGCGGCGGGATGTCCGTCACGGGCGACACGCGTCCGTGGATCTGCAACTGACCCGCTTCGAGGCCCGGCTCGCCGCAGAGCGGAACGACCACGAAGAGGCGGACACGAAATTCAGCGCCGCGACCGAGGGATTCCTCGCATTGGACCGCCCGTTCTGGGTTGCGGTCACCCGCCTGGAGCACGCCGAATCGCTGCTCGCGGAGCACCGGGAGGCGGAGGCGCGCGACCTGCTTGCACAGGCGCGGGCATCGTTCGAACAGCTGCGCGCTCGACCCTGGATCGAGCGCGTGGACGCGGTCCTCAGCGGGTCGCGATCCGTGAGCGCCGGTGCGTTGTCGGCGTGATCGTGCGGAGGTGCATCGATGGCGCTCGAGACCGCTGACACGATGATGGCGTCCGGCGATGACACCGCTCCCGCGGTGTCGTTCGCCGCTGATCCGAGCACCTACCGGCACTGGCATCTGAGCATCGACGGACGCGTCGCGACGCTCGCGATGGATGTCGATGAGCAGGGCGGACTGCGCCCCGGCTACGCGATGAAGTTGAACTCGTACGACCTCGGGGTCGACATCGAGCTGCACGACGCCGTGCAGCGGCTGCGCTTCGAGCATCCCGAGGTCGGCGCAGTCGTCATCACGTCGGCGAAGGAGCGGTGCTTTCTCGGCAGGGGCGAACATCGGGATGCTCGCCCAGTCGTCGCATCCGTGGAAGGTCAACTTCTGCAAGTTCACCAACGAGACACGGTTCGAGATCGAGGATGCGAGCGAGCACTCGAGCCAGGTGTACATCGCCGCGGTCAACGGTGCGGCAGCCGGCGGTGGCTTCGAGCTCGCGCTTGCCTGCGATCAGATCCTGCTCATCGACGACGGATCGACGGCGGTGTCCCTGCCCGAGCTGCCGCTCCTCGCGGTGCTTCCCGCGACCGGCGGCCTCACTCGCGTCGTCGAGAAACGCCATGTGCGGCGGGACCTTGCGGACGCGTTCGTGACCAGAAGTGAAGGCGTGCAGGCGGCGACGGCCGTGGTCTGGGGTCTGGTCGACGCGGCGATTCCGCGCGGTCAGTTCGAGGAGACGATTCGGGCACGCGCTGCGCAGATCGCGGGGCAGGTGGCCGAGCGCGCATCCGCGCAGGGCATCCGGCTCGAGCCGCTTGCCGTGTCGATCGCGGACGACGAGATCGCGTACGAGCATGTCAGCGCCGCGCTCGACCGGAATGCACGCGTCGTCACGATCACCATCACGGGGCCTCCCGACCGGGCGCCGAGAGATGCCGCTGCTGCGCGAGAGCAGGGCAGCGCGTACTGGCCGCTCGCCTGCGCGCGCGAGCTCGACGATCTGATCCTGCACCTGCGCACCAACGAGCTCACCCTCGGAACGTGGGTCTTCAGGACAGCGGGAGCGATGCCCCACCTGCTCGCGCATGACACCTTTCTGCTGACCCATCGCGACTCGGACTGGTTCATCAACGAGGTGGTGCTCCTGTGGAAGCGCGTGCTGAAACGCCTTGATGTCACCAGCCGCAGCCTCATCGCCTCGATCGAGCCCGGCAGCTGCTTCGGCGGGCTGCTCCTCGAGGTGGCGCTCGCGTGCGACCAGCAGTACATGCTCGACGGCGCCCCCGAGGACGGAGGCGAACCGGCCACGATCACCATCTCCCGCTCGAATGCGGGCGTCTACCCGATGGGCAACGACCTCTCGCGGCTCGAATCCCGTTTCTTCGGGAGGAAGCTCGACCTCGAAGCCGCACTCGCGAGGATCGACATCAGGCTCGATGCGGGAGCGGCGTCGCGCGCGGGACTCGTGACCTTCACGCCTGACGAGATCGACTGGGAGGACGAGGTGCGCATCGCTCTGGAGGAGCGCGCGTCGTTCAGCCCGGACGCGCTCACCGGCATGGAGGCGAACATCCGGTTCGTCGGTCCCGAGACGATGGAGACGAAGATCTTCGGCCGCCTCACCGCCTGGCAGAATTGGGTGTTCAGCCGGCCGAACGCCATCGGGCCGGCCGGCGCCCTCCGCCGGTACGGCAGCGGTCAGCGCGCGACTCTGGACAAGGAACGGGTGTGACATGACCCTCAGCGTCGACTACGGCGATCGCATTCCGAACAACGTCGACCTGCGTGGCGATCGACGCCTGCAGCGAGCGCTCGAGGCGTGGCAGCCGCGCTTCATGCAGTGGTGGCGCGACCTCGGCCCCGACCTCATCGCGAAGGACGTCTACCTGCGGACCGCGATCAGCGCCGACCGCGACGGCTGGGCGCACTTCGGCCACATCCCGCTCGAGGAGTATCGGTGGGGGATCTTCCTCGCCGACCGCGAGCCCGACCGGCGCATCGCGTTCGGGGAGCACATGGGCACGGCCGCGTGGCAGCAGGTGCCCGGCGAGTACCGCGCCGACCTCCAGCGACTCCTCGTGGTGCAGGGTGATACCGAGCCTGCGTCGGTGGAGCAGCAGCGACTCCTCGGCTTCACCGCGCCCAGCCTGTACGACCTGCGCAACCTCTTCCAGGTGAACGTCGAGGAGGGCCGTCATCTCTGGGCGATGGTGTACCTGCTCCACGCGTTCTTCGGCCGCGAGGGCCGCGACCAGGCCGAGCAGCTCCTGCTGCGCCACTCCGGCAGCGTCGACGCGCCGCGCATCCTGGGGGCGTTCAACGAGCCGACGCGGGACTGGCTCGCGTTCTTCATGTTCACGTACTTCACCGACCGCGACGGGAAGTTCCAGCTCGGAACGCTTGCGGAGAGCGGCTTCGACCCGCTCTCACGAACCTGCCGGTTCATGCTCCGTGAAGAGGCGCATCACATGATGGTCGGCACGACCGGGATCGATCGCGTGGTACGACGCACGGCCGAGCTGATGCGGGAGCACAACACCGACGACATCGCGCCGCACGGCGGGATCCCGCTCGACATCATCCAGCGCTATCTGAACTTTCACTACAGCGTCTCGCTCGACCTGTTCGGCGGCGAGCGCTCGACGAACGTTGCGAACTACTTCACGGCGGGGTTGAAAGGCCGGTGGCAGGAGGAGCGCCGAGACGACGACCACCGGCTCACCGACGTCACCGCCGAGGTGGACGTGGTGGTCGAGGGACACGTCGAGACCGTGCGCATCCCGGCGCTCACCGCGCTCAACCAGGACCTGCGGTCCGAGTACTTCACCGACTGCAACAACGGCGTCCGCCGCTGGAACCGCCTCCTCGAAACGGCTGGGATCGACCGGACCCTCTCGCTGCCGCATCACGGGTTCAACCGCCGGGTCGGCGCGTACTCGGGGCTGCACGTCACCCCGGCCGGGCACCTCATCGACGCGAAGGCGTGGGAGCGCGACCAGGCTCAGTGGCTTCCGACCGCATCCGATTTCGAGTACGTGCAGTCGCTGATGCAGCCGGTGTTCGAGCCTGGCCTGATGGCCGGCTGGATCGCACCGCCCGCGACCGGCATCAACGGGCAGCCGGTCGACTACGAGTACGTGCGTCTCGCGTAGCCGCGTCAGCCGCTGGCGGTGACCGAGGCGGCGGCAAGCTGCCGCAACTCGCTGCGGATCACCTTTCCGGTCGCGGTCTTGGGAAGCGTCTCGGCCGGCAGGTAGCGCTTCGGGCGCTTGTATCCGGCCAGCTCCGACCGGCATCGGGCATCGAGCTCCTCGAGACGCAGCTCGGCATCCGGTCGTGCCACCACGAAGGCAACAACGCGCGTGAGGCCGTCAGCGTCGAGCGTGCCGATCACCGCGACCTCCGCGACGCTGTCGTGGCCGAGCAGCACGCTCTCCACCTCGGTCGGCGACACCCATTCGCCACCCACCTTGAGCATGTCGTCGCGTCGCCCCAGGTGGCGGTAGATCCCGTCTGCGTCGGCGGAGTACAGATCGCCGGTCGCGACCCAGTCGCCGACGAAAATCCGCCGGGTCTCCTCGCTGCGGCACCAGTACCCGGTCGCCGCCGCGCGGCCGGAGACCCAGAGCTGACCCGGCGTGTCGATGCCGACAGCTGCACCCTCGTCGTCGAGCAGGCGCACGTCATGCCCGCGAACCGGCGTTCCCGAAGCACCGGGAACCGCCGCGTTTCGCCGGTTCGAGATGAAGATGTGCGTCATCTCCGTGGATCCGATCCCGTCCAGGATCTCGACGCCGAAGCGATCCCGGAAGCGCGAGAAGAGCTCGGCGGGGAGCGCCTCGCCGGCCGAGACGGCCTGACGCACCGACGCGAAGCTCGTGTCCGGAATGTCGGAGGAAAGCAGCGCCGCGTAGAAGGTGGGGACTGCGAAGAAGAGCGTCGGGGTACGGCGTTCGAGGAGGCCCGCGATCAGGGCAGGCGTCGGCGGACGGGTCGGCTCCAGCACCGCCTGCGCGCCCGCCGCGAGCGGGAAGGTCAGCGAATTGCCGAACCCGTACGCGTGGAACATCGGAGCAACCGAGAGATGGCGATCATCCGGCCGGACATCGAGCACCTCACTTGCGTAGCCCTCGTGCGTGATGCGCACGTCGGCATGACGGTGCATGGCGAGCTTCGGACGTCCGGTCGTTCCCGAGGTGCACAGCCAGAAGCACGGCGACTCCGCCGTCGTCGGATCGACGCTGCCGTTGCCGCCTGCGCCGAGCAGCTCCGACCAGGCAGGGCCGGGCGACTCGCTGTCTGTGTCACCACCGGCACCGACGCGAACCACCGCCGCAAGGTCGGGTGCTCCGGCGGCGAGCGCCGCCAGAAGGGGGTGCGCCGCCGCGTCGACGACGGCGCACCGCGCCCGCGCGTCGCGTGCGATGGCCGCAAGGTCGCGTGCCGGCAGCAACGGGTTGACCGGCATGGCGATCGCGCCGATCCGCATCGCGGCGAGGATCCCGATGGCGAGCTCCGGCCGATCCCGGAGCACCAGCATCACTCGCTCCTCGGGGCGCACACCGAGGCGGCGGAGCCCGGCTGCAGCGGCCTGCACCGCGTCGAGCAGCTGCATGTATGTGAGCTGCTCGTCGCCACACGCGAGCGCGACCCGGTCTCCCGCGCCGGCCTCCACGTTGCGGTCGAGCAGCCATTCGCTCGCGTTGAACAGGTCAGCCATCGTTGTCCTCCGAGCGTGCCCAGATGGCCTGCAGCCCAGCGACAAACTGTTGCGGCGCAACGCGATGCGGGTCGTGCGTGGCAGTGTCCACCCACGTCACCGCCGTCATCGGGAGTGCCGTCAGGAGCGCGTCGGCATGCAGTGCGGGGGCCAGGCTGTCACGCGTTCCGTGGATCGCGAGCACCGGGCAACGAATCGCGGGAAGCTCGTCGACGATGCTCCAGGGCTCCCAGGCTGCGGATGTCCACAGCTGATGCCATGCACCGGCGACATCTGCCCAGTCCGGACCGTGGGCGCGACGGAGACTTCGCTGCATCGACTCCGGCCACTCCGTCGGCGGACCCATGCGCCGGAGTGTAGCCACCGTTGCGGCGTCACCGCGAACGTGGACGGCGACGACGGTGACGCTCGTCACCAACTCGGGGTTGCGTGCCGCGAGCAGCAGGGCGACCGTGCCGCCGTCGCTGTGCCCGACCAGGTGAACCCGCTCGCAGTGATGCTCCGTCAGCACCATGCGAAGGTCCTCGACGTCCTCGTCGAACATCGCCGTGGTGAATCGCCGCCCGTGCGGGGACTGGCCGAAACCGCGCCGGTCGTACGTCACAGCGCGCCGCCCGCCGGCGGCCGCCGGCATGAAGGCGTCCCAGGCTCGTGTCGACCCCACCCCGTGATGCAGCCAGACGGTCGCCGGCGCTCGCCCCGGATGCTCCTCGGCGTGCAGCGACGAGACGCCGGTCTGCATTCGAGCGCGGTGCGGGGCTAGCCGACGAGGATCGAGGTGATGGCGCGCTCCGTCTCCACCATGGCGAGGACGACCACCTCGTCGCCGGCGTAGAGCGTTGTCTCCGCGTTCGGGCTGATCATGTGGTCGCGACGGACCAGCGCGACGATGGCCGCCTCGCGTGGCAGTCCGAGATCGCCGATCTGCATGCCGACTGCGGGCGATTCGTCGGCCAGCGTCACCTCGAGGAGATGCGCGGAGGCGCCTTCGAAGCTCATGAGGTGCACGAGCGAGCCCACCGACACCGCCTCCTCGACGAGCGCCGTGTAGAGCTGCGGCGTCGAGACCGGGACATCGACCCCCCAGCTCGCGGTGAACAGCCACTGGTTGCTGGCGTTGTTCACACGGGCGATCACGCGCGGGACGGCGAACTCCTGCTTCGACAGCAACGAGATGACGAGGTTGTCCTCATCGTCCCCGGTCGCCGCGACCATCACGTCGACCTCGGCGATGCCGGCGGCCTGGAGCGACGAGACCTCGCACGCGTCCGCCACCACCCAGCGCACATCGACGTGGGGCTGGAAGCGCGCCACCTGTTCGGGGTCGACCTCGAGGATCTGCACGTCGTGGCCGTGCACCTTGAGATCGGCGGCGACCGCCATCCCAACGCTGCCGCCGCCCGCCACCGCGACTTTCATGCGTGGGCCTTCGCGGGGACCGCGTCGAGCCCGAGGAGCTCCTCCAGCGCCGGCAGCTCCTGCTTGAGCACCGCGAGATGAAGCACGTCGCCCTCCTGCCCGACGAGCGACGGGGCATCGAGGCGGGGGGCGCCGGCGCGCGTCACCGCGACCAGCCGGATCTTCCCGCCGACCTCGAGCGTGGAGAGCTTCTGCCCGGCGAGGCGCTCGGGAAGCACCCGCTCGACGAGCAGGAGCGTTCCTGAGCCGTCGTGCCACTGCGGGGTGAACTCATCGGGGAGCAGCCACCGCCTGACCTGGTCGACGGTCCAGGTGACCGTGGCAACGGTGGGGATGCCGAGGCGCTGATACACGAGTGCGCGCTGGGGGTCGTAGATGCGGGCGACGACCCGTTCAACACCGAAGGTCTCGCGGGCGATGCGCGCCGCGAGGATGTTGGAATTGTCGCCGGAGGTCACCGCCGCGAAGGCGTCCGCGTCCTGGAGGCGGGCTTCGCCGAGGGCATCCCTGTCGAATCCGGACCCTTCGACGATGAGACCCTTGAAGCCGGCGGGCAAGCGCCGGAATGCCTTCTTGTTTCGATCAATGACGGCCACCGAGTGGCCCTCCGCCTCGAGCGCGCGGGCGAGGCCCGAACCCACCCGGCCGCAGCCGACGATGACGATGTGCATGGAGTTCATTCAAGCAGGTCGATAACCGGCCGCGGTGCGATCGCCGCGAACTCGGGCATGGGCCATACTGCGGCGCGTGGAAGCACCACAGGATGCGGCTGAGGCGGCAGCGCGGCGCCTGGCCCCCGAACGCATCGAGTTGTCCGGTGCGCTGAACTACCCCGAATCCTGGGCGTACCGGCTCAAGAACCGAATCCTCGGTCCGCCGATGGTCTCGGAGCAGCTGACGCAGGAGCGCCTCGCGAACCCCGTGGCGATCGGGGTGCTCGCGCCCGACATGATCTCGTCCTCGGCCTACGGCACCGAGGAAATGCTCCGGATCATGGTCCCGATCATCGGGATCGGCGCGTTCAGCATGGTCATCCCGATCACGATCGCGATCCTCGGGGTGATGTTCTTCGTGATGTTCTCGTACCTGCAGGTGATCGGGGTGTACACCCGCATCGGCGGGTCGTACGTCGTGGCTCGGGACAACTTTGGCCCAAAGGTTGCGCAGGTTGCGGCGGTCGCGCTCCTCATCGATTACACGGTGACGGTCGCGGTGCAGACGTCGGCCGGCACCGCCGCGCTCACCTCCGCGTTTCGGACACTCGAGCCGTACACGGTGCAGATCACGGTCGGCGTGACACTGCTGATGCTGTTCGCCAACCTGCGCGGCATTCGTGAGGCCGGGTCGTTCTTCGCCATCCCGACGTACTTCTATATCGGGTCGCTGGCCCTGGTGATCGTGACCGGCCTCGTCAAGGGGATCCTCGGCGGCCTGCATGCGCAGGTGCTGCCCACCGCGGCGCACCTCGGCTATCCGATCGGTCAGCAGACGCAGGGATGGCTCATGGGACTCGGCGTCTTCTACTGCCTGAAAGCGTTCGCCAACGGCGGAGTGTCACTCACCGGGCTCGAGGCGGTGTCAGACGGGATCTCGAGCTTCCGTGCTCCGGTGGCGCGCAACGGTCGCAAGGCGCTCGTGACCATGTGCGCGATCCTCGGATTCCTCGTGCTCGGCACGTCGATCCTCGCGCACCTGACGCACGCGGTGCCCTTCGCGGCGGGTACGCCGACCGTCGTCTCGCAGGAGGTGCGCGATGTGCTCGGCAGCAGCTGGGTCGGTCAAGCGCTCTTCTATGTGGTGCAGGCGGCAACGGTGCTCATCCTCTTCACCGGTGGCAACACCAGCTTCAACGGATTCCCATATCTGGCGAGCTTCGTGGCGGGCGAACTCGTTTCTCCCTCGCCAGTTGACCAAGCGCGGCCACCGCCTTGCGTTTTCGAACGGGATCTTCGTGCTCGCCGTGGTCGCGATCCTGCTGATCATCGCGTTCAAGGCGCAGTTGAACGCGCTGGTCGGCCTGTACGCGGTCGGTGTGTTCACCGGCTTCACGTTTGCCGGTTTCGGCATGGTCAAGCACAACCTCCGCCTGCGTGAACGCCGGTGGAAACTCGGGGTTGTCGTCAACGCGTTCTCGGGAACTCTGTCCATCGCCGTGGTCGGGATCCTGCTCGTCACGAAGTTCACCGAAGGCGCGTGGATCGTCGCAGTCGTCGGACCGCCGATGTATTTCGGGCTCATCCGCCTGCACCGTCAGTACGTGGAGGAGGAGAAGCAGCTGGAGACGGGCGCTGTCGCGGCCACGGAGGCACCGGTGCTGCAGCGACACGTCGTCGTGGTGCTGATCGGACAGCTCGACATGGCGTCGGCGCGAGCCGTGCAGTACGCACGCACCCTGCGTCCGGACGAGCTCCGCGCCGTCCATTTCAACATCGACACCGCCGCAACCGAGGAGCTGAAGGAGGAGTGGAGCCGGCTCGGACTCGCGCACCTGCCACTCGACATCCTCGAATGCCGCGACCGTCGCCTCGAGCGCGCGGCGCTCGAGTACGTCGCCGATCTTGCCGCGGACGGGAAGACCGAATGCACGGTGCTCCTGCCCCGGCGCGCCTTCCACTCACGGCTCCAGCGCGTGCTCCACGACAGGACGGCGGATCGCATCGCGGACGCCGTCGGCACCGTCGCGCATGTCGCGGCGACCATCGTTCCCTTCAACGTCGAGGCAAGCCCGCGAAGGATCTTCCGGCCCAGCGCGGCTCCTTCCGAGGCGATGCGCCGGAAGCCGTTTGCCGGGGCCGGCGTCGACCGTGCCCTGGCGCGCCGTGCCGTGGGGACGAAGCCGATCAACGAGGTTGCCTTCCGCGAACGGGTCAGGGTCGCGGGGCGAATCCGTTCGTTGCGTGTGCAGACCGCGAAGGGCACCACGAATCTCGAGTGCGAGATCACCGACGACACCGGCAACCTGCTCCTCGTGTTCCAGGGCCGGCCGAAGATCCCGGGAATCGAGCCGGGAGCCCGGCTCATCGTCGAGGGGATGGTCGGGTCGTGGTCGCGCCGGCTTGCGATCCTGAACCCCGACTACGAGCTGGTCAGCGAGTAGGGCGATGGAGCGGTTGCCGGCCGGGCGCGGGTCGCATCCCTCACGCAGGAGGAGGCGCTGATCACCGCGATCTTCTCGCAGTGACCTGTTCCGGCTACCCGGAAGCGCCCCCATGGACGGTGGCAAGCCAGGGCAGCGCCTCCGCCATCGGACGCGTGAGCGTCTCGACATGAGCGCGGTCGAGATGGGCGGCGGCGTGCAACGCCAGCGCAGCGCCGAGGGCCGCGGCCTCGGCCTGATGACCCTTCTCGCCATGCTCGACCTTCCATGACTCCAGTGACGACCGCCCCTCGGTGAGGTCGAGCACCTGGCGCTGGACGGACTCCCAGTCGGTGGTCAGGTGGGCGGTTTCGACGGCGTGCAGCGCCGCGGACTCGGCCTCGTGATAGCGCTCGAGATGCGAGAGCCCGTACAGCTCCCATCCGTGCGCCACGCGCTCGATGCCGGAGGGTGAGAGCGTGCGCAGGTCCTCAAGCAACCTGGCGACGCCGCGGTCGTCTGCTGTGTAGCCGTAGCCGTCACTGTCCATCGCCCGACTCTGCGGGAGGCGCAGGCTCGCGTGCAAGCCGGACCCCGCGCGCCATCTCTGCGAAAGGTGGCATCGCCTAGCATCCTCGACCGCCATGAGCCGAACCCGCCGTCCGAACGCGAGATGGGTGACCCTCGCCTTCCTCGTCAGCGCCGGCGTCCTGTGCTGGGAGATCGGCGCAGACGCCGGCCGCGTGCGGGTTGCGGCGCGGGTCCTCGGGGGACAGACCGTCTCGCTCGCCTCGGCCGGCGCCAGCGACACCTACGTGCTCGTCGCGTCGCTGGCAGTGTGTGTCGCACTGGGGGTCGCGGTTGCGGCGTACATCGAGTGGCGGCGTCGCGCGGGGCGGAACGGGCCGGCGATGCCGACGGCGCTCTCCGTCTGGTGGGTGCTCTGGCTGCTCGCGAACATCGTCGGGAGGCTCGTTGAGCTGTCATACCGCTCGACGAGCTCGCTCGCCGATATCCGCAACCTTGCGCTGCTCGACCTGGGCGACAGCGTCGCGCTGATCGCGTCGCTGCTCGCGATGGTCCTCGTGATCCGGCGTGGAGCGGATGGTGTGCGGCGCACAGCGGCCGTGGGGATGACCGCAGCAGCGCTCGTCGCCGCTCCCCTCGCGCTGGGGTTCATCGTGAGCAACGGAACGACCAGGGTGACCAGACCGCCGGCCACACCGGCGCCACAGTCGGCGGCGTGGGCGGCGAGCAACGCCGCGGCGACCACGTGCCCTGACGTGATGTTCCAGCCCGGGGGCGCCATCAGCGCCGGCACTACCAGCGCATGCGCGGATCTCACGCTCGGCGCCTCACTGCTTTCGGCGGACTGCACGAAGGGCTCGCTGCCGCCAAGCCTCTCACCCGAGGTCTTCGACGACTCCGGACAGACCAGCGATCTCGGCACGGTGCGCGCGGTCACGGGAGGGTGCGACCTCACCACGAGCAGCACGAGCGTGACCGCCGCGGTGCTCGCGGGCGACGCCGACGGACCAACGAGTGAACCGGGGTCGGTGGTCGTGGTCGCGGACTTCATCCCGGCCGCCAACAGCGCTGGGCTGAACACGGTCGGGGTTCGCGTCTCGTCCACCTCCGAGCTGGACGTCGCGGTGGAGAGCAACGGTGGCTACGCGGTGATCGAGAGCACCAACGGAGCAACGCCCGAGGCGCTCCTGCAGGGAAGCTTCAGCGGTGGTCAGGCCGGAGCTCCCAATCTGTCCAAGGCGATTCGCGTTGTCGTGTATGTGAAGGGGAGCACGGCCGCCGCCTACATCGACGGTGTGCGAGTCGGCACCGGCCCGACATCGGTCCCCAACGCCCCGGGTGGGTGCGGCTTCTCACTCAGCACCAACGATGCGAGCAAGCCCGTGGTGGCGACGCTGCTCCACCTCGAGATCTTCGCCACGACCTGAGCGGGGCGCCAGGATCGGGAGGTGCCGGCACAGGTGGGACGTGGCACGATCTGGGCACATGACGACGACAGCCGCGGAGACCCAGCACCTGCGCGACCTCGCGCGGCTTCGGCGCGTCCGCGATCGGATCGACCGGGACTATGCGCTGCCGCTCGACGTCGAGGCCCTCGCCCGGGGCGCGAACATGTCTGCCGGGCATCTCAGCCGCGAATTCCGGCTCGCCTACGGCGAACCACCGTACGGGTATCTGATGACTCGGCGCATCGAGCGCGCGATGGCGCTGCTGCGTCGCGGCGACCTCAGCGTCACCGATGTCTGCTTTGCCGTCGGGTGCTCGTCCGTCGGTACGTTCAGCACGCGCTTCACCGAGCTCGTCGGCATCTCGCCGAGCGCCTATCGCCGGCACGAGGCTCGCGCCATTGCGGGGTTGCCGTCCTGCGTCGCGAAACAGGTGACGAAACCGGTCAGGAATCGAGAAGCGGCCGTCTCGGAGCCGCAACTAGCATGACTGCCATGGACCTCAACCAATCGCGTTCAGGAGTGACCATGAGCACCTCGACGACCCTCGGAATCCAGACCGTGTTGCACCCCGTGTCCGACCTCGAGAGGTCGAAGCCGGTGTACACGGCGTTGCTCGGCGTCGAGCCGATGGCAGACTCGCCGTACTACGTCGGCTACGAGGCCGCGGGCCAGCAGATCGGGCTCGTGCCGAACAGCGGCATGACCTCGCCCGTGGCCCAGTGGCACGTGTCCGACATCGAGGCGAAGCTCGCCGAGGTGACGGCCGCCGGTGGCACCTTGAAGGATGCACCGCGCGATGTCGGTGGTGGCCGCCTGGTCGCCAGCTTCACGGATCCCGACGGCAACGTCCTCGGACTGATTCAGGATCGCTGACCCGGATCGGAGAATCATGGCGATGAGGACGGGCTCGCGGTCGCCTGCGCGGCAGGCGACCGCTGGCCACGGGGTGATCCGCGTGCATGGGGCGCGGGAGAACAACCTCAAGGACATCAGCGTCGAGATCCCGAAGCGCCGGCTCACCGTCTTCACGGGCGTGTCGGGTTCCGGCAAGACGTCGCTCGTGTTCGACACGATCGCCGCAGAGTCGCAACGTCTCATCAACGAGACCTACAGCGCTTTCGTGCAGGGCTTCATGCCGACGCTCTCTCGACCCGAGGTCGACGTGCTCGAAGGCCTGACAACCGCGATCATCGTCGACCAGCAGCGCATGGGTTCCGACGCGCGCTCCACCGTCGGCACGGCCACCGATGCCAACGCGTATCTGCGCATGCGCATCCTCTTCAGCCGGCTCGGCACGCCACACATCGGCCCCCCGAACGCGTTCTCGTTCAACACTCCCTCGGTGCAGGGGACGGGTGTGATCACTGTCGAACGCGGTGATCGCAAGACCGTGCAGGCGAACTTCAGCCGCAGCGGTGGCATGTGCCCGCGTTGCGAAGGACGGGGATCGGTCAGCGATTTCGACCTGACGCAGCTGTACGACGAGAGCAAGTCGCTCAACCAGGGCGCACTCCTGATTCCGGGGTACAGCGTCGACGGATGGTACGGGCGCATCTTCGGTGGCTCCGGCTTCCATGACCCTGACAAGCCGATCCGCACGTTCACGAAGAAAGAGCTCGACGACCTCCTCTACAAGGAGCCCACCAGGATCAAGGTCAACGGCATCAACCTGACGTACGAAGGGCTGATCCCGAGAATCCAGAAGTCGATGCTGTCGAAGGACGTGGACGCGCTGCAGCCGCACATCCGCGCCTTCGTGGAGCGCGCAGTGACGTTCAGCGTCTGCCCCGAGTGCAAGGGCACTCGCCTCGGTGAAGCCGCTCGCTCCTCGAAGATCAAGGGCATCAACATCGCCGACGCATGCGCGATGCAGATCAGCGACCTCGCGGATTGGGTAGGTGCGCTGCACGAACCCTCAGTCGAACCGCTGCTGACATCGCTCCGCCAGACGCTCGACTTGTTCGCGGACATCGGCCTCGGGTACCTCTCGCTCGACCGACCGTCGGGCACGCTGTCGGGTGGAGAGGCGCAGCGCGTCAAGATGATCCGCCACCTCGGGTCGTCGCTCACGGACGTCACCTACGTCTTCGACGAACCGACCGCGGGTCTGCACCCGCACGACATCGAGCGCATGAACCACCTGCTAATACGGCTGCGAGACAAGGGCAACACCGTGCTCGTCGTGGAACACAAGCCGCAGACGATCGCGGTCGCGGACCACGTCGTCGATCTCGGCCCCGGCGCCGGTGCCGCGGGTGGCAATGTCTGCTTCGAGGGCACCGTGGACGGGCTGCGGTCCAGCGGGACGGTGACCGGACGGCATCTCGACGACCGCGCCGCCGTCAAGCAGGCGGTGCGCACGCCGGGCGGCGCGCTGAAGATCCGGGGCGCGACGATCCACAACCTGCGCAACGTGGATGTCGACATCCCGCTTGGCGTCCTCGTTGTCGTCACCGGCGTCGCCGGCTCCGGCAAGAGCTCGCTGGTGCGTGGGTCGATACCCGCGGGTGCAGGTGTGGTGTCGGTCGACCAGGGCGCGATCCGCGGCTCGCGACGGAGCAATCCCGCGACCTACACGGGACTGCTGGACCCGATCCGGACTGCGTTCGCGAAGGCCAACGGGGTGAAGCCGGCGATGTTCAGCGCCAACTCCGAAGGAGCGTGCCCGTCCTGCAACGGCGCCGGGGTCACCTACGTCGACCTGGCGATGATGGCGGGAGTTGCCACCGTGTGCGAGGACTGCGAAGGGAAGCGCTTCCAGGCATCGGTGCTCGAGTACCAGCTCGGCGGTCGGGACATCAGCGAGGTGCTCGCGATGTCGGTGACGGAGGCAGCGGCCTTCTTCAGCGAGGGCGACGCGCGCATTCCGGCGGCGCACGCCATCCTCGTGCGGCTCGCCGACGTCGGGCTCGGCTACCTCATCCTCGGCCAGCCGCTCACGACACTGTCGGGCGGCGAGCGGCAGCGACTCAAGCTGGCCACGCATTTGGCCGACAGGGGCAGCGTCTACGTCCTCGACGAGGTGACGACCGGCCTCCACCTCGCCGATGTCGAGCAGCTGCTCGGCCTGCTCGACCGCCTTGTCGACTCCGGCAAATCGGTCATCGTCATCGAGCACCACATGACGGTTATGGCGCACGCCGACTGGATCATCGACCTCGGTCCCGGCGCCGGCCATGACGGCGGCCGGATCGTCTTCGAGGGCACGCCCGCGGACCTCGTCGCCGCCCCTTCGACCCTCACCGGCGCGCATCTCGCGGCCTATGTCGGCGCAGGGTCAGACCGATCAGGAATCGAGAAGCGACTATCGGCGATCCGCGGATAGCATGACCGCCATGGACATCACCATTCAGGCGAGCTTTCTTCCCCACGACGACCCGGATGTCTCCCTGGCGTTCTACCGTGACACCCTCGGTTTCGAGGTCCGCAACGACGTCGGATACGGCGGGATGCGCTGGATCACGGTCGGTCCGGCCAACCAGCCCGGCACCTCCATCGTGCTGTACCCGCCCGGCGCGACACCCGGCGTGACCGAGGAGGAGCGCCGCACCATCGCCGAGATGATGGCCAAGGGCAACTACGGCATCATCGTCCTGGCCACCGCCGATCTCGACAGCGCCTTCGCGCGGCTGCAGGCGAGCGGCGCCGACGTTGTCCAGGAGCCGATCGAGCAGCCGTACGGGGTTCGTGACTGCGCGATCCGTGACCCCGCGGGCAACCTGATCCGCCTCAACCAGATCCGCTGACCGGCCCCGTCCGGGTCCGAACGAGGTCTGTGGCAAGCTAGGCGGCCTCATGGCTGCGAACATGCCGGCGCCGCTGCATGGGACGGTCGCGCTTGTCACCGGCGCGTCGAGCGGGATCGGCGAGGCGTCCGCACTATCGCTGGCCGGACTCGGCGCCGCGGTCTCGCTCGTTGCTCGGCGATCGGACCGGCTCGAGACGCTCGCCGCGCGAATTCGTGCTGAGGGCGGCGTCGCGCACGTGATCACCGGCGACATGACCGATCGTGCCCAGGCCACGGAGGCGGTCGAACGCACCGTCAGCGAGCTCGGCCGGCTGGACACGTTGATCAACAACGCCGGGGTCATGCTGCTCGGTCCCGTTGTCGGTGCGCCGGTCGAGGAATGGCAGCGCATGGTGCAGATCAACCTGCTCGGACTGCTCTATTGCGCGGATGCGGCGCTCCCGTATCTGCTCCGCGCCGCCGAGGACGGACCGCGACAGGTTGCGGACCTGGTGAACATCAGCTCCGTCGCCGGCCGCGAGACCCGGAGCGGGAGCGCGGTGTACGAAGCGACGAAACACGGCGTCGGCGCGTTCAGCGACGCGTTGCGTCAGGAGGTCACGACGCGCCACGTCCGCGTCTCACTCGTGGAACCAGGTGCGGTCGCGACCGAGCTCGCATCGCACAACCGTCCCGAGGTTCTCGCGACGCTCGAGAAGCGCTTCTCGACGATCGAGCGTCTCGAGGCCGACGACATCGCCGGCATCATCGGGTTCATCGTGACGCGCCCTCGCCACATGGCGGTCAACGAGGTGCTTGTCCGACCGACCGACCAGGTGTAGGGACTCAGGTGACCGACGATTCGTGGCCGGCGCTGCCATATGAGGAATGGCGGGACACACGGGACACGCTCCACATGTACACGCAGGTCGTCGGCAAGCTTCGCCTCGCGCTCAGCCCGTTCGAGCCCGAGTGGGCGAACGTCCCGCTCTACGTGACGGCACGTGGTCTCTCGACCTCGCCGATGCCGGCAGGACGTCGCACCATCGATGCGGAGCTGGACTTCATCGATCACGTGCTCGTCCTGCGCAGCAGCGACGGCGCGATCGAACGCGTCGCGCTGGGCAGTGCTGTCGCCGACTTCTATCACGGCGTCACCGACGCCCTCACGCGTCTGCGTGCCGACGTGGCGATCTCCGTGGTTCCGTCGGAAGTCGCCAATCCCATTGCCTTTCCCGACGATCGAACACACGCGACCTACGACCCCGCGCAGGCGACTCGCTTCTTCCGCGTCCTCTCACAGGTCGACGTCGTGCTCAAGGCGCATCACGGCGCGTATCGCGGCCGCACGACACCCGTGCAGTTCTTCTGGGGGACGTTCGACCTCGCACTCGTGCGCTATTCGGGACGGCAGATCACCCCGCCCGAAGGGGCCGGTGTCATCGCGCGTTTCGGCGGCGATGCGGAAGAGATCTGCGCCGGCTGGTGGCCCGGTGACCGGCGTGTTCCGTACCCGGCGTTCTACGCATATGTCTATCCCAGGCCCGACGGCGTCGAGCGCGTCACCGTTGCACCACCCGCCGTCTGGAACCCCACCGCGGGCGAGTTCATCTTCGCGTACGAGGATGTCCGCACGGCCGACGATCCGGGCGGCGCCGTGCTCGACTTCCTCACCAGCACGTATCGAGGAGGCGCCGCGCTCGCCGGATGGGACAGCTCCCTCACCGAGGTCGCAACGCCGGCACAGCGTTCGACCCTGCCATCATCGAGCCAGGAGGAACACCGTGCCTGACACCTGCACGCATCTCGATCAGATCCTCGACACCACGCCCTCCGGCAACGGATGCGTGGAATGTCTCGCCGCGGGTCGCCATGACTGGGTGCACCTGCGGGTGTGTCAGGAGTGCGGACATGTCGGCTGCTGCGACTACTCGCCGGGCAAGCACGCGACTGCCCACAACAAGACGATCGGGCATCCGATCATTCGCTCGTTCGAGCCCGGCGAGGACTGGTATTACTGCTACATCGACGACCTCATGTTCGAGCTCGCCGATGCGCCCGAAGCTCCATCGCACTCCTAAGGAGAACGTCATGGCCAGGATCAGTGCATTGACCGACGAGCAGGCGGCCGCCTTCGGCCACGCGTTCGTCAGGTGGTTGACCGACGAGGATCCCGCCAGTGTTGCCCGGTACTTCACCAAGCTCGACCCGCACACCGTGACCGATGTGACCGCGGCAGACCTCGGCCGGGCGGTGCTCGAGGACGTCGTCGCGGAGCGCTTCCTCGACCTGGACGAGGGGTAGCCGCCCTCAGAACAGGACGGTCACCGTGGTCGTGCCGGTGCCTGACACGCCCTCATCATCGGTGACGATGACGGTCACGGTGTAGCTGCGCAGGATCGTCGCGTACGTGTGCGACAGGACGAAGGTCGCTCCGTTCAGGGCCAGCACGTGCGTGCCGGTCCCGTCGCCGTAGTTCACGGTCGCGGTGAACGTGTGGGCGGCGAAGTTGCTGTCCGTGAAGGAGCCGGACCCGCTGAAGTCCCCGAACAGTGCCGTGCCCCCGGTGTTCACGGTAACCACCGGTGGGGGGTCGGGTACCGGCGTCGGCGTTGGTGTGGGCGCCGGCGTCGGTGTGGGTGCGGGCGGCGGGGACCCTGACGGCGGTGGGCTCGGCGGTGGTGTCGCTCCCGGAGGCGGCGAGGTCCTGGGCGGCGCCGGACCACCGGACGGTGGGGGAGTGCTGCCGCCGGTCGGTCCGGGTCCCGGTGTCCGGGGAGCGCCTGGCGCGGCGGGGCCGGAGCCCGGATCGGAGGGTCCGCTGCCGGTCAGCACGGTGACCGCCGTCGGCGTGCTCGATGGTGCGGTCGCGTGGGGCAGGACACCCGGAACCGTGAGGCTCAGCGCGGTCCCTCCCGATACGATCGCGGCGCCCCAGTTCCATCCGAGGCGGTCGATCCACGCAAGCAACGGAAGTTGCGCGATCCACGACCAGAGACCGACCACACGCCAGAGCCGGCCCATCGAGATGTTGAGAAACGCACGCACCACCACGGGGTCGAACTGCGCGCCCGAGCATTTCACCAGCTCCTGTCTGGCCGCCTGGACGCCGAGCGGCTTCCGGTACGGCCGGACCGCGGTCATGACCTCGTAGGAGTTGGCGACCGCGACGATGCGCCCGCCGAGCGATATCTTGTCGCCGGCGAGGCCATACGGGTAGCCCTTCCCGTCGAATCGCTCGTGGTGCTGGATCACCGCGTCGCCCCACTCCCCGAGCCAGGCGCGCAACGGGCCGATGAGGCGGGCGCCCTCCTCCGGGTGCCTGCGCACCGACGTCATCTCCGCTTCGTTGAGGGACGCGGGTTTCGAAAGGATCTCGCTCGGCACGATGAGCTTGCCGATGTCGTGAAGCAGCGAGGCCCAGCGCAGCCGAGCGCGATCGGCCACCGAGAGGTTCATCTCGTCGGCGATCAGGTCCGCGAAGACGCGAACACGCTCGGAGTGGCCGCGCGTCTGCTTGTCGTGCACGCTCAACGCCGCGACAAGCTCCAGGACCTGCTGCATATAGGCGACCTCGCCGCCGGTGACCCCCTTGTCGCGCGCCTCCTGGAGCTGGCGCTGCAGATCCCGAGGGCGCCCGACGCGACGAGCGATGGCGAAGCGCTTCGGGGCGCGATCGGGGAAGAGCAGCGACAGATTCAGCAGCGCCGCGAGCGGCAGCAGGCGCCGTCCCGCACGCTCCAGGCCGATGATCGTGACGAGCATCACGACCGACACCGCGGCGAAGGACAGCGCCGCGGACCAGAATCCGGACGCTCGCGGAAGGAGGCGGCTGACGGTCGCGCCGGCGGCGATCCCCGCGATTGCCGGGACCACCACGACACCGATGCGAACGATCGCGCTCAGGACCGGCCGGCGCTGCCACTGATGGCCGGCTGGTACAGCCTCCCGGGTGGGTCGTTCGGATGGGTTGGTGATCTCGAGTTCCCCCGCGGTGCCCCCTCCGCGCTTCCCGAATGACGACCTGGGGCGAAGCCTGCCGAGTAGATTCGCCCCTTACCGGCCGGCGTTCGCAGCGGTTCGGCGGTCTGTGGCCCGGGGGTCACTCGATTGTCGCAGCGACGCCCGAACGCACCTACCGCCGCTGCGGCGTTGGGTGCGCTGTGACCTCGACGTGCGGAAGCCGCTTCTCGAACCAGTGGTGCGCGTACGGTTCCGTGCTGAATGCAGCCACCTCCTCGTAGCCGGCGGATCGGTAGAGGGCGACAGCCTCGGTGAGGTTCTCGTTGGTCTCCAGGCGAACGGCGGCGGCGCCGCGGGTTGCGGCGTGTCCCTCGAGCGCCGCGAGGAGCCGGCGGCCGACGCCGAGACCGCGCACACCCGGATCGACCCACATGCGCTTGAGCTCGGCGGGTTCAATGCCGTGGAACTTCAGCGCCCCGCATCCGACCGGGCTCCCGTGCAGCGACGCGAGCACGAAGAGGCCGGACGGAGGCCGGAGCTCGTCCGCCGTGGCCGAGATGCTTCTCGAAGGGTCGAAACCCGTGGTGAATCGGGAGTTGAGCTCCGTCACGTAGGCATTCAGGCAGTGCGCCGCGTCCGGCTGGGCCGGATCAGCGACCGCGATCTCGACCATCCCGGCTGTCAACAACCGTTCGATCTCGGCCATGGACGCGACCAGGCGTGCGCGCTGCGAACGGTCGAGCGGTGCGAGCAACGAGGCGGCGAGGTCGTCGCTGCGCCGGTCGAGGACTGCCCGCTCGGCAAGGCCTTCGGGTGTCAGGCGTGCGGTGCGGATCCTTCGATCTGAACTCCTTGGGGCCGATGGTGATCAGGCCTGCGGCCTGGAGCGACCGGAGCAGGCGGCTCAGGTATCCCGAGTCAAGGCCGAGTTGCGCTCGCAAGGAGCGCACGTCCCGCTCGTGTGTGCCGATCTCCCAGAGGACGCGCGCCTCCCCGAGCGGCCGATCGCGGGCGAGGAACCGGTCGTCGAGTGCGCCCACGCGCTGGGTGACGACCCGGTTGAAGCGGCGCACCTGCGCCACCATCTCGGGATGCATTCTCTGACCTTAGTCAGAGAACCACGCTTAATCAAGCGTTCATGCTGGGAGCGTGGGCATGCCAGGCGTAGACCGCCGGCGGAGGGGCGATTCGCAACGCCGGGGCCACCGGGCACCGGCGTGGGCCGGGGCGACACTCATCGCCGCTTGTGGTGCCGCCTGCGCCGGCACCCCGCCCGCGGCCACCGGGGCCGCCGCGGGTACCGGGCAGTCCATCGGGGCACTCCGCGCCGGCATCGTCAAGGCGCTCGACGCGTCCTCGACGGACGTGCTGACCATCCGTCTGACCAGTTCGATCTCGGACGGTGGGGCGCTCAACGAGCAGATCTGGCTGTCGCCATCCGATCCGGCGCCGGGTCAGCAGGTGCGGCGACGCAGCCTCGTGATGGATGCGTCCGGGGCACCGGTGCAGGACTTCGAGGTGACCTACACGATGCCCGCGGAGCCGGCGACGGTGACCGGTGCGAGCGTCGCGATCGATGCGACAGGAGCCGCCGCAGCGGCGTTTCGAACGACCGGCTCGACGATCGACATCGACTATCCGAGCAGGTCCTGGTCCGCGCAGCACGATCGCTCAATCGTCGTCGCGACGCCGGACGATCTGGCCAGGGTTCGTGCCGAGATCGTCTCCGGTGGCTGGACCGCGGGCACCCGCTCGACGCTCGCGGGGCGGCCGGCCATCGAGCTCACCTGGCGCGACACCGCGAGCCCCGAGGTCACGCACGAGCTGTGGGTGGACGCGGACACGTACGTTCCGATGCGGGAGATCTACGCGTATCCGGCGGGATCACCCAGCGACGGACCAATCGGCACGATCGAATCCGAATACACGCTGCTGGCGCCGTCGGCCGCCAATCTCGCGGATCTCTCGCCGCCGCTCCCCGCGGGGTTCACGAACGAGACCACAGCCCAGGCAACCCCCGGCTCCTGAGCGCAGCGACTACGTGCGGCTCGGCTCCGCGGCCGGGGCGCCCGGATGTACGACCGGCGTCGACTCCATGATCGCGAGGAGCTGTACGAGCACCGGCCGCAGGTCGGTCCGCACGCTGTACGTGGTGTCCGGTTCCTGGCCGCTCATGACGAGAACGCCCGTCGACTGGAAGCGGTCGAGCTGATGCAACACCTCGAAGGGCGACAGCTTCGTGCGCTCCGCAAGCTCGTTCACCGTGCGAGGGCGATCGAGGAGCTGGGTGACGATCCGGAGCCGGTCGGCGTCGCCGAGGGCGTGGAGGAGATCCCCGGTCGCGGTGAGCTCGTCGTCGGGGCGGGTCACGAGCGACCGCACCGCTTCGAGCGCCGCTCGCGGTCTGAGCGGCACGCCGACGCCGCTGACGTAGCTGGTCTGCAGGAGCACCTCGCCGGCGGTGGCCCCCGCGCTTCGCCGCGCGACGATCACGTAGAACGCCCCGACGACGAGGAGCACGACGAGCGCGTCCACCCAGCCGCTGCCGAATCCGACACCGAGCAACCGGCCGAGCGCGAGCAGGCCGGTGACGATGCTCGCAACGACGCCGATATCCACACCTGCTGCGAGGAGCACGCGCACCCAGCGGGGCACCCGCACGAGGCCGGCGCCCGACGAGGCGGGCGTCTTCCGCACCGCGAGATAGCACCCGACGCCCATCACGATGAGAATGCCGCCCTGCACGGCGAGCTTCTGGATCTGATCGAGGAAGTGCTCGACCGGAACGCCAATCAGGATCCCCAGCGCCACGTAGACGCCGACCCAGACGGCGGTCGAGGAGACCATCGCGAGGATGAAGGAACGGCGCGGCGCGCGGACCGCACCCGCGACGAGTGTCGTGTAGATGCGCAACCCGGGAATCAACCTGCTGATCGCGATGCCCCGCCAGCCGGCGGAGCGAATCCGATCTTCGACGCGCTCGAGGTTGCGCTGCTGGCGCAGCCGCCGCGCGAGCCCCTTGAGCCCGCGATCGCCCACGGCGCGCGCCCAGCTGTAGCCGACGAGCGAGCCCGCGATACAGGCGATCAGGGCGAGTGGGATGAACGCGTAGGGATTGAGTCCGCCGGACGCGATCAGGAGGCCCGCCACGAGGAGGGTCAGCTCCCCCGGTGCGAACGGCAGCGGGACTCCGGCCTCCTCCGCGAACAGAAGGGCCGGCAGCAGCGCCAGCGCGACCGCTCCATGAAGGCCCTGGAGGAAATTCACCGACCCATCATCCCCCCGCGTTCTGCGTGATGCCCTGGTTGCCGGGACCGGCGCGTGGTTCTTCTGCGAGAGTGCGGTCCGTGTTGGAGACAGACGTCGCGATCGTCGGAGGGGGTCCGAGTGGCGCGACGACGGCACTCCTCCTGGCGCACCGGGGGCATCGGGTGACCCTGTTCGACCGAGCCCGCTTCCCGCGGGACAAGGCCTGCGGCGAGGGTCTGATGCCCCCTGGCGTGAAGGTCCTGCAGCGTCTCGGGCTCTACGAGGCGGTCCTCGCGACGGGCGCCCGGCCGTTGGTCGGCGTCACGTATCAGCAGGAAGGCGGCCACCCGGCGGCCACCGCGAGATTCCCGAACGATCCGGCCGGCGAGCCTGCCCCTGGTCTCGGAATCCGCCGGACCATGTTCGATGCCGTCCTTGTCGATGCGCTCCGGGCTGAGCCGAACGTGACCCTTCGCGAAGGTCACCGCGTGACGGGTCTTGTCCGGGACGGGTCGGGCGCCGTCACCGGCGTGAGCACCGCCCGCGACGCGGTGGCAGCCTCCGTCGTGATCGGAGCAGACGGGCTGCATTCGAGCGTCCGGGGTTGGGCTGGACTGGGGCTTTCCTCGGCCGTGGGCGGTCGCTACGGGCTGGCCGGTCACTGGCGGCTCGACGTACGCGACCGCAGCGCCATCCGGGTCACGTTCTGCTCCGGCCACGAGTGGTACGAGGCGCCGGTCGGTCCGGACACCCTGCTGGTGTCGGTCCTCACGCGCCGGTCGGCATCGCCCATCAATGCGCACACGTACGACCATGCCGCGCGTGCCGCGGTTCCCTCGATTCGCGACGCCGAGCTTGTCGCCGGACCGCTCGGCGCCGCGCAGTTCCGGCAGCAGGCCCGCGCGGTCTCCGACGGGAAGGTGTTCCTGGTCGGCGACGCTGCCGGGTACGACGATCCGACCACCGGGGAGGGGCTCGCCATCGGGATGCTGCTTGCCGAGCGGCTCGCGCTCCACGTCGACGGCATGCTCGCAGGGCGTCTCCCGAGGACCGAAGCCGCGCGGCGGTACCGCAAGGATCATGCGCGGCTGATCCGCGAGCGGCACCGTCTCACGCGACTGGCGCTGCTCATGGCGGGAACACCGTGGCTCAGCCGGCGTGCCATCGCTCACGCCGCCGCCGATCCTCGCGCGCTCGGGAAGCTGCTCGGCATCAACTGCGGGTATCAGACGTTCGGGGCGTTGTCCGCGAGAGACTGGCTGTCCCTCGCCGGGATCTGACGGCTCCGCCGGCCGGACCGCGGGATGAAACGCGGGACGCCGCGAAACGCCTCGCGATAACCGGGGATTGCGTCGAGGAGCCGTTCTTCCGCGCGAATGCGGGGGACGAGCACGGCCGCGTTCGCGAGCGAGAGCGCGACCGCCTCCGGCACGGCGCCGACCGCGACCGGGAGGCAGGCGAATTCGAGCGCCACAGCGACGTAGTTCGGGTGGCGGATGTAGTGGTACGGGCCGCCCGTCTCGATGCGGATTCCCGTGCGGACGTGTGCGGTGACGTTCCAGTCGTCCCCGAGCGTGCGGATCACCCAGAGCCGGAGTCCCGTCGCGGCGCCCAGCCCGGCCAGCGCCGCAACCTCCACCACCCTGGGGACCCGCCGGGCGCGACGCGGCCACGCGCTGACCGCGAAGAGCGCGACGTTGGCGGCGACCATCAGCGGATACGTCGACGGCGATGCCTGCTCCCCCGAGCCGGTTGCGGCTCGGTTGCGCGCCGAGATGCGCAGCTCCACGAGCCGCTGCGCTCCCAGCGCGAGCGAGAGGGCCGTCCGAGCCCGCGGAGTCACGCGGTCCAGAGCAGCTCGATGAGCTCGACCATGAGACCCGGACCGAAGGCAGCGGCGAGACCGCGGCCGGTCGGGCGGGGAAGGCTCGCGGCGAGCTCCTCGAGCACGAAGAGGATGGCCGCGGATGAGGTGTTCCCCGTGCGCCGGAGGACGCGTCGCGTTGCAGCGACCTGATGTTCCTCGAGGTCGAGGCAGCGCACGACGGAGTTGACGATCGCCTGTCCGCCGGGGTGAGCCGCCACGGCGTCGAGATCGCGCGCACTGCGGATGAAGCCGTCGACGAGCGCCGGGAGATTTGCCTCCAGTAGGCGGGGCAGCTGGCGCGAGACGACGACCCGGAAGCCGTCGTCCGCGCGCTCGAACCCGAGTGCCTCGGTGCTCGACGCGACGAGGCGTGACGCGGTGCGCCCGATGCCGATCCTGCCGGGGACCGCGTGACCACGGAGCAACGCGGCTCCGGCGCCGTCACCGAAGACGAGCACGCTCAACAGGTTGTCCGCCGACGTGTCAGCGGGCCGGAAGGTCAGCGACGGGACCTCCACGGCAACGACCAGCGCGGACTGGCCGGGGTGCGAGCGCACCCAGTCCGTCGCCCATGCGAGTGAGGCGGCGCCGCCCGCGCATCCGAAGTTCATGAACGGCATCCGCCGGATGTCGCGACGAAGGCCGAGGTGATTCACGAGCTGCACGTCGATACCCGGCAGGACGAAGCCGGTGCACGAGCAGACGACAAGAAGGCCGATCTCGTCGACTGCGGCTTCGGCAGTGTCGAGCGCGCGCTCGGCGGCCGCGATGGCAAGTGGTGTCGCGGAGGAGGCGTAGCGCACGGCCTGCTCGCCCGGCGACAAGGGCAGCAGCGCCTCATCGATCGGTCGCACGAGAAAGCGTTGAGTCTCTGCGAGCTCGTCGGCGAACAGGCTCACCCGTCGCTCGAGCCGCGGCCAGAGCTGGGTGATGAGGCGGAGGACGTCACTGCCGCTGACGGGGTTCGCCGGCACTGCTGTCGCGAGCCCGTCGATGCTCACCGGCGGAAGCACGTCCCACGCGCCGGGCGACGCCGCTGTGCGGGGCGCCGCCTCAACAACCATGTTCGGGGATCATGACACCGACGATCTCAACCGCCGTCTCGGGTGATGCGTGCTCGAGCGATGGCGAGCGATGTGCCATCGGGTTACACGATCGCGGCGACCTCAGACGTCAGCAGCCATCCGCTCGAATCGCAATGCTCGCAATTGCATCAGGCGACGAACAGCTATCCTGAGCCGCGGTGATCGCGTCGCACCCGCCGCAAGGAGAGCCCGTATGAACCTTTTGCCCGGCATCCGCTCGCAAATGCTGGACACGGATCGCCTGCGCATGCGCTACCTGGAGTCCGGGCCCCCGGACGGCATCCCTGTTGTGCTCATCCACGGAAACCTTGCCACCAGTCGATTCTTCGAGCATGTCATGACCGCGGCGCCGGAGCGTTACCGCTGCATCGCTCCGGACATGCGCGGCTTCGGTGATACCGCTCGCGTGCCGATCGATGCCACGCGAGGCCTCCGCGACTGGTCCGACGACACGTTCTCACTGGTCCGTGCGCTCGGGATCACGCAGCCGGTGCACCTGGTCGGTTGGTCCACCGGCGGTGCGGCGATCGCGAACTATGCCGAGGACCGCCCCGTCGCATCGCTCACCTTCGTCGATCCTGTCTCGCCGTACGGATTCGGCGGCGTGCACCTTGATGGGACGCCCTGTTTCCCGGATTACACGGGGTCAGGAGGCGGAACCGGAAACCCCGATTTCACACAGCGGATCGCGAACCACGACATGTCGTCGGACTCGCCGTTCTCGCCGCGCAACGTCATGAACAGCTCGTACTGGGCTCCGTCGCATCGTGAGTCGCAGGAGCGTGAGGACATCCTTGTCGAGGAGATCCTGAAATCCGTCACCGGTGACGACGGCTATCCCGGGGATGCGACGGCGTCGCAGCACTGGCCTGGCACGGCGCCGGGGACGCGCGGCATTCTCAACGCGCTGTCCGGCAAGTACTGCACCTGGGCGGGCATCGTCGACATCGATCCGAAGCCACCGGTGCTCTGGACGCACGGCACCGCCGACATCGTCGTCGCCGACGGTTCGGCGTGGGAGATGGGAACGCTCGGCAAGATGGGAGTCGTCCCCGGGTGGCCGGGCGACGAAGCTTTCCCACCCCAGCAGATGGTGACCCAGATCCGCACCGTGCTCGAGCGCTATCGCGATGCGGGCGGCCGCGTGCGCATGGAGATGTTCGAGGGCTCGGGTCACGGACCGATCTTCGACGCCGCCGACCGTTGGAAGGCGCTGTTCTTCGAGTTCCTGGCATCGGTCTAGCAACGTTGGCCGGTCAGCCCGAGGCTCCTGGCGCACGCTGTCCGCACTGCGGCCAGGCGAACGCCGCCGAAGCGCGTTTCTGCAATGCGTGCGGTCGCCAGCTGTTGACGGCCGCCGCGCGCGAGGAGCGGAAGATCGTCACGGTCCTGTTCGTCGACCTGGTCGGGTTCACCGCGCGCGCCGACCACCTGGATCCTGAGGACGTGCGAGCGATTCTCACTCCGTATTACGCGAGACTTCGCAGTGAGATCGAGTCGTTCGGCGGGACCGTCGAGAAGTTCATCGGCGACGCCGTCGTCGGCGTTTTCGGTGCGCCGGTTGCACATGGCGACGATCCGGAGCGGGCGGTGCGCGCCGCGCTGAGCGTTCGCGCCGCGATTGCCGAGATGAACGCCGGCGACGAGATGCTCGACCTGCAGGTGCGGCTTGCGGTCAACACCGGCGAGGCGATCGTCTCCCTCGGTGCCAGACCCGAGCTGGGGGAGGGCATGGTCGCCGGCGATGTCATCAACACCGCGTCGCGACTGCAGTCGTCGGCGCCGACTGACGGGATCCTCGTCGGCGAGTCGACGTACCGAGCCACGCGATCGCTCGTGGAGTACCACGAGGTCGAGCCGATGCTGGTCAAGGGCAAGGAAATACCCGTGCGTGGATGGCTCGCGATGAGCATGCATGCTGGTCCGGGCGAGCGCAGCGTTGCGAATGTCCCGCTCGTGGGGCGCATGCGCGAGAGCGCCATCCTGCGACGACTGTTCGACGGCGTGATGGACGAGCAGCGGCCGCACCTCGTGACTGTGTTCGGTGAGGCCGGGGTGGGCAAGACGAGGCTTGCAGCCGAGTTCACCGACGAGCGCGAGGCCGCCGGTTTCCAGGTGCTCCGGGGGCGCTCGCTGCCCTACGGGGAGAAGACGATGCACGGACCCTTCACCCAGCATGTGAAACAGTTCGCCGGCATCTTCGCCAGTGACGACGTCGAGGCCGCGCGCGACAAGCTCCACGCCGCCGTCGAGCTGCTCGGTGTCGGTGACGGGGCCGACCAGCTGGTCGCGCACCTTGCGCTCTTCATCGGGCTCGGGCGCGATGACGAGGTTGCGGATCGGCAGGTCCTCTTCTTCGCGACGCGGCAGTTCGTCGAAGCAGTCGCACGGGATCGTCCAACCGTCTTCCTGTTCGAGGACCTGCACTGGGCAGACTCAGGCACCTTCGACCTGCTCGAGGTCCTCGCCTCAAGAGTCCGTCACTCGCCGGTGATGCTGCTCGCCCTGGCGCGGCCCGACGTCCTTCTGTCTCATCCGGGGTGGGGTGGCGGGCTCCCTTCGTATTCGGCGCTCTCGCTGGAGGCGCTCGGCCCAGACGACTCACGCGAGCTTGCGGGGCTGCTCCTGCGCAGCGACCCCTCCTCGTCGAACGCGCGACGCGTCGCGGAGACGGCGGAGGGCAACCCGCTCTTCATCGAGGAGCTCGCCGCCTCGGTGGCGGAGGTCTCGGCGGCTGCGACGCAGCACCTTCCGACAACGATTCGTGAGCTCGTCTCGGCTCGTATCGATGCGCTCCCGCCCGACGAGCGCCGGGTGCTCCTCGCGGCGGCAGCTGTCGGCAAGGTCTTCTGGCGAGGCGCCCTCGAGCGGCTGGAAAGCGGTTGGGACGGCCTGTCCGAGTCGCTCGACGCGCTCGAGTCACACGACCTCATCAGGCGCGAGGCCTCGTCGTGGATCGAGGGCGACGAGCAGTTCACCTTCAAGCACGTGCTCATCCGGGAGGTGGCGTATGCGACGCTGCCCCGCGCAACGCGCAAGGAGCGGCACGTGGCCGTCGCCGAGTTTCTCGAGGCGGCAACTCGCGGCGCCGCGGCGACCGCCACCGCGCTTGCGGTGCACTGGCGCGAGGGCGGCGAGACCGATCGAGCGCTCAAGTACCTGCTCATGGCGGCCGACCAGGCCGTACGTGGATGGGCGAAGGATGAGGCGGCGGCCCTCTACAAGCAGGCGCTGGAGCTGATTCCTGAGGATGACGTCGATCAGCGTCGCGACATCTCCCGGCGGCGGACCCTCGCGCTGGTCGCGGCCAGCCACATCATCGACGCACAGAAGATGAAGCTCGGGAACGACCCCCGCGGCGATCAGTAGGGGACGAGGCGGACGTCAGCCCGGGAAGTCGGCGGGCGAGACGTCCCCGGCGATCTCGCGGAGCGAGAGGATCTGATGAAAGCCCAGCTGCTGAGCGTGCGCGCGGACCATCGCCTCATCGGGCGCGCCGTAGACGCAGAACGTCTTCACAAGACCATCGTCACCGACGCACACGTGGCTGACTTCCCAGACGATCTCGGGGAATTGCTCCTCGGCGATGACGCGTGAGCGCCTGCCGACCTCGGTCATCGCGGCCTCGTCGACCTCGAATTGTCGTTCGATCAAATATCTGGGCATCTGTCCTCCTCCGCAGCCTCGTCGATCGAGAGTATGAGGCTCACGAGGCTGCTCGGCTCGCGCTGACGACCCTGGTGTCGATGGTCGGTGGCGACTGAAGCGTCTGCATCACGACGCAGTAGCGTTCGGTCTTCTCGATCAGCGAGTCGAGTTGCTCCTGGCTTGCATCGGGCGCGGTCAGGTCGAACCGCACCCGAATCGCCTCGAACCCCACCGGCACGTCGCGCGAGATCCCGAGTGTGCCGCTGAGGTCGAGATCACCTTCCACGGTGACTGCGATCTCCTCGACCGGCACCTCCATCGAAGCCGCGACCATCTGACACGTGACCTGCGCGCACGCGGCGAGCGCGCCGAGCAGGAGATCACCCGAGCAGGCGCCGGTTCCGGCGCCGCCGACCCCGGCATGCGCCTGCGCCTCGTAGATGGCGCGCCCGAGATCGACCGAGCATGCGATGGGCGCGTCGCCCTGTCCGCCTCGCGCCACGAGCGTGATCCGGGAGGACTCCGGGTTCGCCCGGTAGCCTTCCTTGAGCGGTTTCTGGACTTCGCGCAGATTCATGGGCTTCCCTCGCGTGCCGGGTGCGTGTGTCGGGACGGGACGATTCTGTTCTATTGGCCGCGACGGACGGCCACGGCGGCAACTACTCGGGTGTCACGTATGCGGCGGTGAGCCCCCCGTCAACGAGGAACGTCGCGCCGTTCACATACGACGATTCGCCGCTCGCGAGGAACAGCGCCGCGTTGGCGATCTCCCGCGCGGTGGCAAGCCGCCCCATCGGCAGGTGGATGCGACGCCGCTCGTAGGCGGCCGGGTTGTCCGAGAAGAGCCGCATCAACAGCGGCGTCTCCACAGGGCCGGGGCACAGCGCGTTGACGCGGACCCCCTGACGGGCGAACTGCACGGCGAGCTCGCGGCTCATCGACAGGACCGCGCCCTTCGACGCGGTGTAGCCGATCTGCGAGGTCGCCGCACCGACCAGCGCGACAAATGACGCGACGTTGATCACGGAACCACCGCCGCGCTCGAGCAGCCGGGGGATGCCGTATTTGCAGCACAGGAACACGCCCTTCGCGTTGACCGACTGCACGCGGTCGTAGGCGTCTGCCTCGGTGGTGAGGATCGAGTTGTCGTCGGGGGGCATGATCCCGGCGTTGTTGTAGAGGATGTCGACGCCGCCATAGGTCTCGACGGCCCTCGTGTACAGCGCCTGCACGCTCTCCGGGTTGCTCACATCGACGGCGATGAACGTCGCACTCCGGCACGCTGCCGCGGCCTCGGCGCCGGCTGACGTGCCGACATCGGCGACGACGACCGACGCACCTTCCTCCGAGAAGAGCACCGCAGCCTCGCGCCCGATGCCGCCGGCGGCACCCGTGATCACCGCAACCTTGCCGTCCAGGCGTCCCACTTTCTGTCAGCCCTCCGTGGAGATGAACACGTTCTTGACCTCGGAATACCCGTCGAGCCCGTGCATGCCGAGCTCGCGACCGAACCCCGACTGCTTGAACCCGCCGAACGGTGTCGACACCCGCACCGACGAATTGCTGTTGATCGACAGCACGCCCGTGTCGAGGGCTCGCGCGACCCGAAGTGCCCGAGCGCCATTGTTCGTCCAGATCGACCCGGACAATCCATACGGCGTGTCGTTGGCGATGCGCACGGCATCGGCCTCGTCGGTGAACGGGATGATCGCCGCCACCGGCCCGAAGACCTCGTCGCGCGCAACACGGTCGTTGTTGGTCGCCTCGACGAGTGTGCACGGATACCAGAACCCGGGGCCTTCGGGGGCCGATCCGCGGAAGAGCGGCTCCGTTTCGACGAAGGAGGCGACGGTGGCGCGATGACTCGCGGAGACGAGCGGCCCCATCTCGGTCGCCGCGTCCTCGGGATCGCCGACTCGCAAGGCGCTGGTCGCGGCGATGAGCAGTGAGACGAAGCGGTCGTATGCCTCGCGCTGCACGAGGATGCGCGAGCGCGCGCAGCAGTCCTGGCCGGCATTGCCGAAGACGGCGTACGGCGCCGCAGCCGCGGCGCGCTCGAGATCAGCGTCGGCGAAGATCACGTTCGCGGACTTTCCGCCGAGCTCCAGGGTCACGCGCTTGATCGTCTCGGCGGCGCCGCGCATCACACCGATACCCACCTCGGTCGAGCCGGTGAAGCCGATCTTCGCGACATCAGGGTGATGAATCAGCCGCTCGCCGACGACGCGACCGGGGCCGACCACGACGTTGAAGACGCCTTCTGGAATGCCCGCTTCGAGCGCGAGCTCTCCGAGACGGATCGCCGTCATCGGGGTCAGCTCCGCCGGCTTGAGCACCACCGTGTTGCCGCAGGCGAGCGCCGGTCCGACCTTCCAGCTCGCGATGTTGAGCGGGAAGTTCCAGGGCACGATGAGCCCCACGACCCCGAGCGACTCGCGGAAGGTCACGTCGACGCCGCTCGCAACCGGAATCGTCTGCCCGTAGTGCTTGTCGACGGCGCCCGCGTAGAAATGGAACACCTCGGCGACCATGCCCACCTCGCCGCGCGAGTCGGCGATTGGCTTGCCGACGTTGCGGGTTTCGAGCAGCGCGAGCTCCTCGCGATGATCCTCGACAAGCGATGCGAGCCGGCGGAGGAGTCGCGCCCGATCCGACGGCGCGACCCCGCGCCACGCGGGATACGCGGCCTTCGCAGCCGCGACGGCCCGGTCTGTCTCAGCGACTCCCGCGCTCTCGAGGTCCGCCAGGGGCTGCTCGGTGGCCGGGTTCAGCAGCCGGAGCGTCATCCGCGTTCGTAGAACCGTTCGCGCTCGTAGCAGGTCACCGCGCGGTCGAAAAGGTGCTGCTCGGTGCGCGCGTAGTTGAGGTAATGATCGACGACATCGTCGCCGAACGACGCGCGCGCGATCGTTCCGTGCTCGAGGGCTGCGATCGCCTCGTTGAGCGTGCGCGGGAATCGCTGCACATCGGACTCGTAGGCGTTCCCGGTGAATGCGGGCGGTGGCTCCATCTTCTGCTCGATGCCGTTGAGCCCGGCTGCGAGCAGTGCGGCGAACGCAAGGTACGGATTGGCGTCGGCTCCCGGGATGCGGCACTCGACTCGCAGCGCGCTGCCATGGCCCACCACGCGGAATCCGCACGTCCGGTTGTCGTAGCCCCAGGCGAGCGTCGTCGGCGCCCAGCTTCCCGCGGCATACCGCTTGTAGGAGTTGATGTTCGGCGCGAGGAACACCGCCATCTCGCTGGCGCCCGCAACAAGACCTGCGAGGTACTGCTTGAAGAGGGGAGACTCGCCGGCGAACGCGCTCTCATCACCGCGCCAGAGACTCGAATGGATGTGACACGAGCTGCCGATCCAGGTGTGGTCCGGCTTGGCCATGAACGTCACCGAGCAGCCGTGCTGCTGCGCCAGCTCCTTGATGCCGTTCTTGTAAACGGTGTGGTTGTCCGCCATCGTGATGGCGTCGCTGTAGCGGAAGTTGATCTCCTGCTGGCCGGGCCAGGCCTCGCCCTTCGAGTTCTCGACCTTGATGCCCGCCGCCTGCATGCCGTTGCGCACGGCGCGGATGAACGGCTCGTCGTAGCTGGTGGCGAGGATGTGGTAGTCGAGGATGTACGGCACCGACGGTGTCAGGCCGCGGTAGTGCTTCTCGTGCGCCTCGGCGAAGGTCTCCTTCATGAGATAGAACTCGAGCTCGGAGCCGAACATCGCGTCGAACCCGAGCGCCCGGGCACGTTCCACCTGCGCGGTGAGGACCTGTCGAGGCGATGGGCGCACGGGCGTGCCGTCGTTCCAGTGCACGTCGCAGAGGACGAGCGCGGTGCCCTCCAGCCACGGGATCCGTCGCATCGTCGCGAAGTCCGGGATCATCGAGAAGTCGCCGTAGCCCCGCTCCCAGCTGGCCATCTCGTAGCCCGGTCCGGGGTCCATCTCCATGTCGAGTGCGAGCAGGTAGTTGCAGCCCTCGATGGGATGCTTGGCCTCCATCTCCTCGAGGAAGAAGTGGGCCTCGAGGCGCTTGCCCATCAAACGCCCCTGCATGTCGGTGAACGCCACGACAACCGTGTCGATCGCGCCCGCCGCGACCTCGTTGGTCAACTCCTCGGGTGTCAGCATCCGTCAGCCTCCGTCACGCACGACGTCGGATGCCACAGCGTGGCTCCGATCATGGTCGGCGACACGTTCGACGAAGCGCCGAAAGAGCATCATCGCCCATCCCTGCTGCCCGAGCAGCTCCTCCGGATGGCATTGCACCGCCACGATCATGCCGTCCGGCGATTCGATCCCCTCGACGATGCCGTCCGGGCTGTGCGCGGTCACGTGCAGCCCCGGGGCAACGTCCTTCACCGACTGGTGGTGGAGGCTGTTGACCATGAGGCTGTCGGTGCTGGTGACGCGCGCGAGCTCCGATCCCGGAACGATCTCGATCGGATGCGCCAGCAGGTCGCGAGGGTGGCCGTGCATGTCGTGACCGTCGATGTGCTGTCGGAGCGAGCCGCCGAGCGCGACGTTGATGACCTGCTGGCCGCGACAGATCCCGAAGACCGGAACGCCCCCGTCGACCGCCGCGCGGACGAGCGCGATCTCCGTGAGGTCGAGCGGCAGGTCGACGTTCGGTGTCTCCTCCTGCCGCGCCTCGCCGTACGCGGGGGGATCGACATCCCAACCGCCCGGAACGAGCAGCCCATCGATGCCGTGCACCATCGTGGTGGCCACGTCCGGCGCCAGGCCGTCAGCGACCGGGTCGAGCGTGACCGGCTCGCCGCCGGCAGCTTCGACTGCACGGAGATAGGGCGCGTAGTACGCAGGACCGCGCAGCGGACTGCAGGTGACGCCGATCCTTGGCTTGGACATGATGAAGAGCCCTTCGCGTGCTCGCGGCGCGAAGGCCGCGAGCACGCGTGATAGCTATTGACTCAGCCTAGCTCAGCCGGCGGCGACGGCACGCGCCGAACCGGGCGCGACGAACTCAGCCTCGATCGAGGCCAGCTCCTCGGCGGTTCCCTGAACCCTCGGGCCTTTGAACCAGTTCTTCGCGGACACGAACCACCAGATCGTGGTCGCGCCGAGGACGACCGCGAACGCGACGATCGTGTAGTTGAAGTTGGTGCCCGTGATCGGGAAGGCGGTCGGCAGGATGAACAGGATGCTGATGATCACGATCCAGGCGACCGCGATGATGCCGATCGGGCGGCTCCACTTCCCGAGGCTCCAGGGCCCGGGCTGGAACTGTGAGCCGGCGCGGAGGCGCAGGAAGATCGGAATGCCGTACGCGACGTAGAGGCCGATGACCGCGATGGAGATGACGGCCGCGTATGCGAATGCGTTGAAGAGATACGGCACGAAGAGGATGAACGCGCCGACGACGGCGAGCCAGATGGAGTTGGTTGGGGTGCGTGTCCTCTTGTTGATCTTGCTCCAGATCTGGTGGCCCGGAACTGCGCCGTCACGTGAGAACGCATAGATCATTCGCGAGTTCGCGGTGATCGACGACATGCCGCAGTAGAACTGCGCACCGATGGCGATGAGCAGCAGGAACTGACCCGCTGCGCCACCTGCGGCGTCGATGAAGATCTGCGCGGCGGGGACCACCGCCGTCGACTCCGCGGTGTAGTTCTGAATCGCCGACGTCACGCCGATCAGCAGGATCCATCCCGCGAAGAGCGACACGACGATCGACAGGACGATCCCGCGCGGCCCCGCAGTTGCCGCGTTCTTCGTCTCCTCGGTCATGTGCGCCGACGCGTCGTACCCCGTGAAGGTGTACTGCGCGAGGAGCAGGCCGATGAGGAACACGTAGATCAGGTTTCCCGGGAATGACGCTCCGGTTCCGTTGTTGAAGTTGAAGAAGATGAACCCGGCAGACTGATGGTGCTTGGGCGCGATGAACAGGAAGGCGACGATGACGACGACGCCCACGATGTGCCACCACACCGAGATGTCATTGAGGAGTGCCACCAGCCGGATGCCGAACGTGTTCAGCAGACCGTGAATGACGAGCGCGATCGCGAAGACGAGCAGGATGTGGGGCGGATCGAGTGGATAGCCGAACCAGTTGTTGAGGAATGCCGACGCGAAGAGACCGAGACCACCGTCGATGCCGGCAGTCACCGCGACCTGCCCGACCAGGTTGAACCAGCCGGTGAACCAGCTCCACGCCGCTCCGTTCTTGCCACCGAGCTTCGCCGACCAGTAGTACAGGCCACCCGCGGTCGGATAGCTCGAGCAGACCTCTGCCATCGCCAGGCCGACGATGATGACCATGACACCGACGACCGGCCAGCCGATGTTCATGTCGATCGGACCGCCGTTGAACATCGCGACGCCGTATGCGGTGAGACATCCCGACAGGATCGAGATGATCGTGAACGACACCGCGAAGTTGGAGAAGCCCCCCATTCGACGGAGTAGTTCCTGCGCGTACCCCAGCTTGTGAAGCGTTTCGGTATCGCTGTCGATGGCCTGTACCGTCATCAGCTCTTCTCCCCATAGTCCCCGGTTGGTGGCCGCACAGTAGCAGCGAGATTGGGCGAGCGTCAACAGATTTATCGGATCGACCTGAACCGGTCCAAACTGTAAGAATCCTTTCGTGCCGGAATTCCTGGTCGGCGAGCTTGTCCGACAGCGAATGGGGACTCTCAGCGCCTCGGAGCGGAGGCTTGGGCAGGTGCTGCTCGCCTTCTACCCCGTCGCCGGGCTTGAGAGCCTGACCCGATTCGCCGAGCGAGCGGGGGTGAGCCCGGCGACGGTCACGCGTTTCATCACCAAGCTCGGACTGCACGGCTACCCGGAATTTCAGGACTCACTCAGAGGGGAGCTCCAGGCGCGGCTCAGCTCTCCACTGGCCCGTTTCGAGCTCGCGACTACCGGGGACCTCAGCGACTCGGTCCTGCATGACTCGTTCGCGACCTTCGAGCACAGCCTGCGAGCGAGTCTCGACATGGTGTCGAAGCATGATTTCGACGCCGTCGTGGATCTCCTGTCCGATCCGCGCCGTCGTGTGCTCTCGCTCGGCGGGCGGGTCAGCGCGTTCCTCGCCCGGTACCTCGCGAGCCAGCTGCACCTGATCAGAAGTGGCGTCGAGCTCATCGACCCGGAGCGGAGCAACCCCGCCGACCACCTGGTCGACGTCGGCCGCCGCGACGTGCTCGTCGTCTACGACTACCGCCGGTACCAGAGCGACACGATCAACAGCGCGCGGGTCGCAGCCGCGCGCGGGAGCACGATCGTGCTCGTCACCGATCCCTGGCTGTCGCCTGCAGCCGCGTCCGCGAAGTTCGTCCTGGTCACCGACGTCCAGACAACGGTTGCGCCGTTCGAACTCGATGGTCTCGGGCGCGGCGCTCACCGAGGCGTTGATCGCAGGCGTGCTCGTCCGGCTCGGTGAGAGTGCGCATGCGCGGATGCGCAGGCTCGACGAGTTGCGCGGCGGCATCGTCTACGGCGACGGTCCGTAAGGGCTGAGACCGGCGCCGAAGGTGGGCGGCGCGAGGTACAGTCCCACGGAGCGGAACGGCGGGGCGAGGGCGGATGGACAAGCTGCGGATACCGAGTGGGGGGGCACTGCGACGCGCGATCGTGGTCACGTTCGCGCTGACGCTCGCCGGTGTTGCATCGGCGCAGGTCGTCGCCGCGGCGCCGGCGAACGCGATCGTCGACTCGCCGGGGTGCCACGCGCACACGCTGCCCGCAAACGACGACGATTCCACGGGCCTGCTGAGCCTCGGGTTCACCGTGAACTTCTTCGGCAATCTGTATGACCAGCTCTTCGTGAACAACAACGGCAACGTGTCGTTCGGAGCGTCGGTCGGCGAGTACACGCCGGACGGGCTGTCGGCGCCCGGGCACTTCCCGACACTCGCGCCGTTCTGGGCTGACGTCGACACGAGCGGGCAGGGCTCCGGTCTCGTCACCTACGGAGCGACCCAGTACAACGGCGACGCGGCCTTCTGCGTGCTCTGGCCGATGGTCGGCTACTACGACTCGCACACCGACAAGCGCAACGACTTCCAGCTGCTCATCGTCGACCGTGAGGACACGGGCACCGACAACTTCGATTTCTACTTCAACTACAACCAGGTCCAGTGGGAGACCGGCGACGACAGTGGCGGCAGCGGCGGTCTCGGCGGGGACTGCGCTCGCGCGGGCTACACCAACGGCACGGGCAAGGCCGGCGAGCACTTCGAGGTTCCCGGATCAGGCGTCTGCGGTGCCCTCCTCGACAAGAACTCGAGCACGGGGTTGACACAGACCTCGCTCAACAGCAGCACCAAGGGGCAGTTCATCTTCCAGGTCCGCAACGGCCTGGTCAGCGCTGCCGGCGGGTGCCTCAACCTCAGCTCGTGCTTCAGTGGCGCGGGCGCCGCCGGGCTCGCGGTCGGCGGCGCGGCCCTGGTCACCTTCGTCGGACTCGGTGGCGTGGGCGCCGTCCGGTCGGCGCACATTCCGGTTCCCCTGCATGCGCTGCATGGGGCGGCGGCGGCCGCGCCACCGGTGGCAGGCGGGCATACGGCGATCGCCGTACCGGCCCATGGAGGGGGAGCGGCTGCCGCTCCGCCACCCCCGCCGCCCTCGCACTTCCAGGAGGAGGCCGGTGACAAGGTCTTCGAGGCAGGCGGATCGGGGCTCGAGCTCGGAATGCAGAGCGTCGAGGAGCGAGCCGCCCTCGAGGCGATGGCTGATGCGGCGGTGGCGGACGCGGGGATCCCGGGTGCGGCGCGCATCGGTCGCGACGAGGACGAGGATCCCGGCGGCTCGGCGCCGCCCGATGCGCCGCCTCCGCCACCGCCCCCAGCGCATGATCACTGAGCGGCTCGAGCTGGCCGACTGGCGCCGCCGGATCAGCGAGCTCTACGCGTCGATCCGTGCGACCCCGGACCCGGAGGTGGCGTGGGCGCATTGGAAACGCGAGCGCGATCGTCTCTACCGGACGCATCCGCAGAGCCCGATTCCCGCGGCGGAGCGCGGCGACGCCAGAGCGCCGGAGTACTACCCGTACGACCCCGCCCTGCGCACCCTCGCGGAGTTCGAGGCAGCGGATGGCGCCACCTTCGAGCTTCCGGACTCCACCACCGGTCACGTCGTCTCCGAGCGCGCGGGCACGGCGAGGTTCGAGCTCAACGGCGAGCCGCTGAGCCTGTCGGCGTTCTGGCTGCTCGACTATTCGGGCGGCTTCTACCTCTCGTTTCGGGATGCCACCAGCGGTACCGAGACGTACGGGGCCGGCCGGTACGTGCTCGACACCGCCAAGGGAGCCGATCTCGGCGTGGACGGCGGGCGCGTCGTCCTCGACTTCAACTTCTCGTACCAGCCTTCCTGCAGCTACGACCCGCAGTGGAGCTGCCCGCTACCACCCCGCGAGAACTGGCTCTCGATCCCCATCCGCGCGGGCGAGCGGTTCCGGGGCTGATCAGCTCGAGGCGGCCTGTTGGGGAACCGTCGGGGTGACCCAGGCCGACGCCGGAGCGGGTCGGCCGAGCGCCCACCCCTGACCGAGTGTCACGCCGAGGTGCGCGGCCAGCGCGACACGTTCCTCGGTCTCGAGACCCTCGGCGATCACGGTGCCGCCCGTGTCTCGCGCGAACGCGACGGCGGCGCGAGTGGCGGAATGCTCGCCGAGGTGCTCACCCACCTTTGAGAAGCTCGCGGAGATCTTGATGAACTCGGGTGTCGAGGCAGCGAGCACCTCGAACGTGCTGTGCCCCTGGCCGACATCGTCGAGCGCGAACCGGAATCCCTCGGCTCGATACGCCTGCAACACCTCGCGGAATCGCTGGACGTCGAGCACGGCGTCGCGCTCCGTGATCTCGATGACGGTCTGTTCGGGGCTGCGCCGCGCCCAGCGGAGCAGCAGCATCATCTGGTCGACCCCGTGGACCGGATCGAGCAGCGCGGGGATCGAGACGTTGACGAAGATCGGGGTGTGGTCGGGAAGGTCGCGGGCGGATCTGACTGCGGAACGCCTGCAGAGCCAGTCGAGATCGCGGTCGACGCCGAGACGGTGCGCAGCGGCGAAGATCGCCTCGACGCTCGTGTCGGGAGCGGCGCCGCGAGGTCGCGCCAGCGCTTCATAGCCGACCACAGCGCGCGTCGACAGGTCGACGATGGGTTGGTACACCGAGACCACCGACCGGTTGGCGAGCAGGTGCATGACCACCTTGTCGGTACCCTGGCGCGTGGTGCGCGCCGAGGTGTCCGAAGCGCACGCGATCCGATCCTTGCCGCCGCGTTTGGCCTCATAGAGCGCGGCGTCGGCAGCGCTCCAGAGTGCGCGCGGTGAATCGTCCGGCTCCGCCGACGCGCAGCCGACGCTCATCGCGAGCAGCCCGCTCGGGAGTGAGACGGCGCGGGCGGACAGGCGCATCCGCTCGGCGACCGCGACCGCCTCGTCGATGCCCGCGCCCTCCAGGAGGACGCCGAACTCGTCCCCACCGACACGTGCCAGGAGGTCCTGGCCGCGAACCGCCGATGAGAGCACGCTCGCCGCGGCGCGCAACGCGTGGTCGCCTGCCTCGTGGCCGTGCGCGTCGTTGATGTCCTTGAGGTTGTCGAGGTCGATCGCGAGGACCGCGTAGCGTCCGGCGTGGGCACCGTTGAGCCGCTCGTCGAAGGCGCGGCGGTTCTGCAAGCCGGTCAGCGGATCCATCGTCGACAGCTCCTGCAGCCGCGCGGTCGCGGCGCGCGACGCATGCTCGGCACGCCGGCGGGCGAGCAGCTCGCCGAATCGGGCGGCGAGATCGACCAGCGTTGCGCGGATGTCGTCGTCGAGGTCACGCAGCGTCGCGCTCCGCAACACCAGCACGCCGACGACGGCGAGATCCGTCCACGCCGGGACGGCGACCTCGAGACCGCCGAGCGCTCGCGACGTCACAAACCGGCCCTGCCGCGCGCCGAGCGCTCGCGTGGCAACGGCGCCCTGCGACGCGGCGAGACGCGCGAGGGTGCCGTCGGAGACGCGACCCGCTCCGCGCCGCGACCGGCGGCCCGACGCGTCACCGTCCCGGCGCCACGAGTCCGCGAGGACGAGGGTCCTGGACTCCGGCTGTGTCAACCAGATCTCCGTCTCGTCCCAGACCGGCGCCGACCCGAGGGTCGCCACCACGCGGCTGACGAGCTCGGGTTCGGTCGTCGCCTCGGTCGCCGACTGGATGACCGCGAGCCGCAGGCGCTGCAGCTCCTCGATGTGCTTGCGCGACGTGGTGTCGACGAGGACGTTCTGCCAGTAGGCGGGCACGCCGTTGGCATCGGGAACCGCAGTTGTTGTCACATCGGCCCAGAACTCCGCACCGTCCGACCTGCGAAACCGTCGCTCGACCTTTGACTGCGCGAGCTCCCCGCTCCGCAGGCGTTCGAGATCCGCCTCCGCCTCGGCCGCGTGCTCCGGATGCGCTGCATCGAGCAGCGAGCCCGCCCTGCCGTCGTCCTCGATGCCGAACATCGACGAGAACGCCTCGTTCGCCTGGATCACGGCCGCGTTCCGGTCGGTGAGCGCGATCGCGAGCTGCGGGTCGTTGAAGAGCGCCGCAAAGCGTCGCTGTCCCTCGCGGATCGCCACCTGCAAGTTGGCCTGGTCGAAGGCGGCAGCGGCCCCGGCGGCGAGCACGTCGAGCGTGGCTGCGATGCGCTCCTCAATGTGGTCGACCGTGCGAGTCCACGCGACGGAGATCACGCCGATCGGCGCGCCGTGGCGGAGGATGGGATACGCGAGGTTGGCGATGCGGCTCGGCGGCGTGACCATCTTCGTGATGCCGTCCGGCATGCCGAGCAGCTCCGAATGCAGAACGGGCCGAGATGTCACCAGCGCATCGACCACGGAGTAGCGACGTGTTGCGGTGCCAAGCGGCGTGCCGTCCAGACGGTAGGCGCGTCCGTCGAGCGACAGCTTCACGTCCGGGGCGGGCTCGAGGCTCGATGCGGTCGGCACGAGCATGCCTTCGGCGTCGACCTCGTAGATGATCGCGCACGCCGCCGAGCAGAGCCGGACAGCACCCGCGCAGATCGTCGATCGCGCGCCATCCGGATCGCCGGAGCCGATCTCGCGGAGCAGTTGCTCGGCAGCTTCGACGTCCGCGGACTGCTCTCGCTGACGGCGGACGACGTACTGCACGCTGAAGCCGAAGACCACGACCGTCAGGGCGTGAAGGAGAGCCGTCGTCATGTCGGCGCCCCCCATGATCGGCGGCGTCATGAAGGTCAGCACCGAGACGGCCACGCCGACCGTGAGCTCACCCCGCGACTGGTGCAACGCGAACCACAGGACGATGAGCGCGGACAGCGGGAAGATGACCCCTCCGGAGGCGTGCGTGAAGAGGTGCATCGTGAAAAGGCCGAGCGATGCGAGCAGCCAGGGCACCGCCTGCGTCCAGCGGGGGAGCCAACTCCAGGGGCCGAAGAGGCCAAACGCGAGTGCCGCGGTGAAGGCGGCACCGCACACGAAGTTGGGCACCGTGTGGCTGATGGAGATGATCCGAACCGGCCATGCTCCGGCGACGACGCAGGCGATGAGCGTCGCCGCCCCGGCCCAGAACGGGAGGCTCTCGAGCTTGCCGATCGCGATCAGCGCGGTGAGCACCATGGCGACCGCAAAGACCCCGGCGTGAAGCGGACCGAGGAAGCTGACCCCGCCGTCGAGGAGCACGACGAGGCCGAGTGATCCCGCCAGCACGAATGGGGCCAGGCGGCGGCTCACGCCCTCGCGCCGAAACGGCGCGGGAATGGCGGGAGTGTGGTTCACAAGGCCCCCAAGCCGGTGGCCGCACACGGGTCCAACTCGCGCCCATGCTACCCCGGGTTTTCAGTCGCTCCCTGTCACAGTGCGACGACAGTTATCCCTCTTGTCGTCACCAGCACGTCTGCAACGGGTCGCGGTCTGAGAGCCTTTCTGGAACGTGAAGGAAGTAGGCGAGCCGGATGCCTCCATGGAGGTCCGGAAGCTTCGCGAAGAGGTCGCGGCATGCCACGAACTGCTCGAGGAGCAGCTGCGGCAGATCACCATTCTCGAATTCGCGACGCAGGCGCTGACCTACAGCCTGGACCCGAGCCAGGTGCTCCAGACGGCGACCGGCCTTGCCGCAACCCTGGCGTCCCCGCCCGGGACTTCGGCGCGCCGCGGGGTGTACTACCAGCTGTCGGGTGACACGATGCAGATCGTCGCCGACAGCGACGACACGGGTGTGAGCGCTGTGGGTTCGTGGCTCCCGATCGCAGAGCACCCTCTGATCCCCCACGCGCTCGCCGCCGGAGAGGCGATCGCGGGCGCCCTCGACCTCGATCGCTCGGGTCCGCGGGCTCACGAGCTCATCGCCCGGTTCAAGCTCAAATTCGCTGCATACGTCCCGGTTCGCGTCAAGGACGCTGTCCACGGGGTCCTCGTGGTCTCCTCACGGGACAAGCCGATCCCGGCGGAGCTGGTCGAACGCCTGTCGGGGCTCGGCGCGCTGACGGCCCTCGCGCTCACGAACGCGCTGCGCCATCGCGAGGCGGAGGTGGACGCGGTCACCGATTCGCTGACCGGGCTCACGAACCGGCGCGGCTTCGAGCACGCCGTGGATCAGATCGCGGGACGCCGCCCTTTCGCGCTCCTCGCGATCGACATCGACAATCTCAAGCTCATCAACGATGGGTTCGGTCACGCGGCCGGGGATGCGCTCCTCGTCGCCATCGCGCGTGCCCTGACCAGCGTCGCCCGAAAGGGGGAGACGCTGGCACGAATCGGTGGCGACGAGTTCGTCCTGCTCATCCCCGACGCCGAGGAGCACGCGCCTCCGGCGATCGCGCGACGCATGGAGGAGGCTGTCGCGGCGTTGAACCTCCCGACCGGACCCGCGAGCGTGAGCGTCGGGTGGGCATCGGGCGCGGCAGGCGCCGACGCCTATCTCGTGCTCCAGAGCGCCGACGCCGTCCTGTACGCCTCCAAGAGCGGGGATGGAGGTCTTGGCGGCTCGCTGTCCGCGGCGGGCTGATACCGCTCTCGTCTCAGAAGAGCGAGGGGACGACGGCTTCGATCAGATGCGGCCCGGGTTCCGCGAACGCTCGCTCGAGGGCGTCGGCGAAGTCCTCCGCGGTCTCCGGTCGCGAGGCCGGCACGCCGAACCCGCGCGCGAGCGCCACGAAGTCGATCTCAGGTGGCGCGATGTCGAGCATCTGCAGCGCCCGCTCCCCCGACGCCGTGGCGCCGACCCGGGCGAGCTCCATGCGCAGGATCGCGTAGCGGCGGTTGCTGAAGATGACGGTCGTGACGTCGAGCTGCTCCCGCGCCATCGTCCAGAGGGATTGCATCGTGTAGAGGGCTGAGCCGTCGGCCTCGAGTGCCAGCACCGGACGATCGGGGCAGGCGACGGCCGCGCCGACGGCAACGGGCATTCCCTGCCCGATCGACCCGCCGGTGAGCGTGAGCCAGTCGTGACGCGGTGCGGCCGCGGTGAACGCCGGCAGGAACGTTCCGCTCGTGTTCGCCTCGTCGGAGACGATCGCTCCCTCCGGCAGCAGCGATCCGATGGCGCGGGCGATCGATTCGGCGCCGAGCGCTCCGTCCGGGCGGCTCGGCCGCATCGTGTCGGTCACGGCGATGTCCGCCCCGGCATCGACCGCCTCGGCGAGCGCCGCCAGGGCGGCCGTCACGTCGTCGCCGCCGCCGGCGAGCACCGTCACGTCGCACCCGTCGGGGACCAGGTTGCTCGGCTTGCCGGGGTAGGCGAAGAACGAGACCGGCGAGCGCGCGTCGACGAGGATCAGGTGGCGCAGCCCCTCGAGCTGCCCAGCGGCCATCTCGCCGAAGTACGCGAGGCGCTGGATCTCGGGAATGCCCGCGCCGCGCTCGATGCGCGCCGCGAAGGTCTCGGCGAGCAGCTCTGCGCCGGTCGCGGCGGCGATCCGTGCCGCGGCGCGGAGGCCGGGTTCGCGGAGGGCTGCGCCGCCGAGCAGGAGCGCCGACGACTCCCGCGACCGCAGCTGCGCGGCGACGTTCTCGATCGTCGAGGTGGGGACGCCGGCGAGCGGCCTCGTGTGGACCGGCGCCGCGACGGCACCGCCCTCCGACCACGAGACGTCGGCTGGAAGGATCAAGGTCGCCACCTGACCGGGTGGGCCGAGGGCGGCGGCGACCGCTTCCGCGGCATCCGCTCCGGCGTCCTCGGGACGTGCGCTGCGCCGGATCCACGACGAGACGTTGCGCGCGACCGTCGCGATGTCCGACTCGAGCGGTGCGTCGTAGCGGCTGTGGTATGTCGCATGGTCGCCGACGATCACGACGACCGGGGCGTGACTGCGTCTCGCGTTGTGCAGGTTCGCCAGACCGTTGCCGAGCCCGGGACCGAGGTGGAGGAGTGCCCCGGCAGGTGTCCCGCGCATGCGCGCGTACCCGTCGGCCGCGCCCGTCGCCACCCCTTCGAACAGCGCCAGCACGCCACGCATCTCGGGTACCGCGTCGAGCGTGGCGACGAAATGCATCTCCGATGTGCCGGGGTTGCCGAACACGACGTCGACGCCCGATGCGACGAGGGAGCGCACCAGTGCCTCTCCGCCGATCATCGCGCCGTCGCTCCGTTCCGCTCGTGGGCCGGCTCGAAGAGGACACCCGGGTTCAGGATGCCGTCCGGATCGAAGGCGGCCTTGATGCGCCCCATGAGCGCCAGCTTCGCGGGATCCTCCAGGGCGAGGAAGTGACTGCGCTTGTCGGTCCCGATGCCGTGCTCGCCGGAGATGGCGCCGCCCAGCGAGGCGCCCGCGACGAACACACTGCGCAACACCTCGTCGAGCCGCGCAGGGTCGGACTGGAACACGGAGAGGTGCACGTTGCCATCGCCCGCGTGACCGCAGCCGATGACGAGCGACCCGCTGTCCTGGGCGATTACCGCCACCTTCGACAGAAACTCGGGAATCTGCGCCCGCGGGACGACCGTGTCGATGATCTCGTTGGCGCCGGCCGCCTTGGCGGCGAAGAAGGCGCGCTCCCGAGCCTCGATGAGCTCGGTTGCCGCGCGCGGTGGCAGGACGTAGACGTCGAGGGCTCCGAGAGTCGTGATGAGGTCGCCGAGGCCCTCGATGTCCTCGTCGAGCCGCCCCTGGTCGCGTGACTCGAGCACGACGACGAGGTAGGCGAGCGCTGCCTCCTTGACCTCGGGTCCGATGCCCAGCTCGAGGCCGCGCGCACCGGTGATCGCAGCCATCGACATCATGTCGATGTACTCGAGGATCAGCGGCGCGACACCGCTCGCGACGATCTTCGGGACGGCCGACGCGATCTCCGCGACGGTGCGGAACGGCGCCAGCACGGTTGCGGCGTGCGCAAGGCGCGGGTACAGGCGAATGGTCGCCTCGGTGACGACGGCGAGCGTGCCCTCGGAGCCCGTGATCAGCTGTGTCAGGTCATAGCCGGACGTCGACTTCACGAACTTGCCGCCCGTGCGGATGATCTCGCCGGTCCCGAGGACCGCCTCGAGCCCGAGGACCTGCTGGCGGGTCACCCCGTACTTGACGGCGCGCATGCCGCCGGCATTGGTCGCGACGTTCCCGCCGAGGCTCGCGCTGCTCTCGCCCGGCGATACCGGATAGACAAGGCCGTGTGCGGCCGTCGCTTCGTCGAGCTGCCGCAGAGTCACACCCGGCTGCACCACGGCGAGCTGGTTGTCGACGTCGATCTCGAGGATCGTGTCCATCTCGCGAAACGCGATGAGAATGCCGCCGGCGCGGGGCACGCAGGCGCCGGCGAGACCGGTCCCGGATCCCCGCGCGGTGACCGGCGCACCGAGCTCGCGCGCAATGCTGATGACGCCCGAAACCTCGGTCGCGGAGTGCGGGAGGACGACCACATCGGGGGCGTGCCAGTGGGCGCTCAGGGACTCGTCGTGCCAGTCATCCTCGGTGATCGCTGCACCGCTCAGGACACGCGCAGCGCCGAGCAGCGCCGTGAGCCGGTCGACAGCGCCGTCCATGCAGCGGCCGCTATGCGCCGGTGAATTTCGCCGGCCGCTTCTCGAGAAAGGCGGAGATGCCCTCGAAGAAGTCGGTGGTGGTCGTCGCCTCGGTCTGCAGGTGCTCCTCGACGGTGAGCTGCGCCTCCAGGTCGTTCTGCCCGGAGACCTCGAGTGCTCGCTTCGTCAGCGCGATCGATCGCGGGCCGTGCGCGAGCCGGGCAGCAAGGTCGGCGGCAGCGGAGGCGAGCTCGGAGTCGGGAACGACCCGGTTGACGATGCCCAGCTGCAGCGCGCGTGCGGAGTCGACGGTCTCGCCGAGCATCGTGAGCTCGGCCGCCCGCGCCGGTCCGATGAGGCGGGGGAGGAAGTACGTGCTCGCCAGGTCGGGGATCAGTCCGATGCGCACGAACGCCTGGACGAAGGTCGCCGACTCCGCGGCGATCCGCATGTCGCACGCCAGTGTGAGCGAGAAGCCGGCGCCGGCCGCGACGCCGTTGACGGCGGCGATCACCGGCTGATCCATCGAGCGGATGACCCGGATCGCGGGCGCGTAGTGGTCGCGGAGGATCGCGCCGACGTCAAGTCCGCCTTCGCCGGCGGCGGCGCGGAGGTCCTGGCCGCTGCAGAAGCCGCGACCCGCCCCGGTGATGATCACGGCGCGAACCTCGGTCCCGGCGGCAGCATCACGCAGTGCGGCGGTCACATCGTCGAGCAGAGCCGGCGTGATCGCATTGAGGACGGCGGGGCGATTGAGCGTCAGCGTCAGCACGCCGTCGGTGACGGATCGGAGCAGCTGCGGAGCAGTGGCCGGCGTCGTCTCGACAGTCATCGCGCCGAAACTCTACGCCGACGCAGTGCCGAGATCGCGCAGGCGCTCGTACGTGTAGATCCCGGTGTTGTGTCCGTCGGCCCACACCGCGTTCAGACCGTAGGCGCCCACGAGCGATATGTCCGCCAGCTCGTCCTCGCCGGGATGCAGCACCGGGTCGGAGCTGAACCGTCCCCGATAGCCGGGCTCGCCCTTGCAGGCAGCGCACGGGCACGCGCGCCTGAGCACGTTAAAAGGGATGTGGTGCACGGCGCCGTCGGACCACTCGATCAACAGCGATCGACCGCGTTCGTCGTAGTCGAAGCGCGTGGGCCGCGCGTCGAGCGCCACCGGCGTGCTTGCGCGTTGCAGCGTTAGCGCAGCACCGACTGGAGCTTCATCGCGAGCCCCATGTCGCCCTTGATCTTGATCTTGCCGCTCATGAATGCCATGGTCCCGTCGAGCTTGCCGGTCGCGAGGTCGACGAAATCCTCGGATTTCATGGTGATCGTGATGTTCGGGTTCTCGGGAGTGCCCTCGCCGACGTCGGCCGTGCCGTCCTTCACCGAGATGTGGTACTGCCCGGGCGCTCCTCCGCTGAGATCGAACGCGTAGATGGCGTTCATCCCGGCGATCTTGGCCGGATCGGCGGCGATACGAGCGTTGATCTCGCTGAAAACCTCGGATGGGGTGGACGGCACAGTTGACTACTCCTTAATTACCCATTGATCGGGCCCGCACCCGGACCCGCTGCCAGTCTACCGAGTGGGCACTCGCGAAGGAAGCACGCTCCCAGGTCCCCTTCGCCGGACACTCTGTCTTGTGTGGCCCCATCTGCACACGGGTACACTCGGACGCATGGTTACCTGGATGTGGGTGGTCTGGCTCCTGGCCGGTCTTGTCCTGGTTGGGCTCGAAGTCCACACGCAGGCGTTCTACGCGCTGTTCCTCGCGCTCGGCGCGTTCGTCGCAACCGTCGTTGCGCTCTTCCCCGACGACGTCTGGGTCCAGGCTGTCGTCGCCGCCGGCATCGCGCTCCTCGGAACGGTGCTGGTGCGCCCGACGCTGTCGCGTATCTCGGCCCGCCACCTCGGACCGAAGCTCACGATGCCGGGCGCATCCGACAACCTCGTCGGGCAGCCGGCGCTCACGCTCGAAGCAGTCGGCGACGAGAACCACCCAGGGCATGCGCGCCTTTTCAATGAACGCTGGCTCGCCGTCACCACCAATCCGGGAGGCGTGCCGGCGCATACCGAGGTCACCGTAGTCGAAGTGCGCGGCACCACCCTGGTGGTCGCGCCCCCCAGAGGAGCCTGAACAACAGTGGACAACAGCGGTCTGGCCACCGGCATCATCGTCATCGTCGTGATCATCGTGGTCGCCATCGTCGTCGCGGGCGCGGTGCGCGTGGTGCCACAGGGGTTTGCCGGCGTGGTCACACGTTTTGGACGGTTCCGGAAGGAGTCGCCGGCGGGGCTGACGATCATCACACCGTTCATCGACAAGCTCCTCCGCGTCGACATGCGCGAGACGCCGCGCACCGGGGATCGTCAGGACGTGATCACGCGCGACAACGTGGCGGTCGCGGTGAACGCGACCATCTTCAGTCAGGTCATCGAGCCGAAGTCGGCGCTCTTCAATGTTTCGGACTACCTCGTCGCGATCGATCAGCAGGCGCGCACGACGCTCCGTAATGCGTTCGGCAACGTCAGCCTCGACGAGGCGCTGTCGTCGCGCGAGCAGATCAACGCGGCGATGCAGCAGCAGATGGAGCAGGTCACCGACAAGTGGGGAATCCGGATCAACCGGATCGAGATCGTCGACATCTCCCCACCGGTGCAGATCCTCCAGGCGATGGCCCTGCAGAAGCAGGCTGACCAGGAGAAGCGCGCGCGCATCCTGCAGTCGGAGGGCCAGCAGCAGTCGGCGGTCAACATCGCGGACGGCAACCGGCAGGCCGCGATCAAGCAGGCTGAGGGCGAGCGGCAGGCGGCAATCCTTCGCGCGGAAGGCAACCGGCAGGCGGCGATCCTCGAGGCGGAAGGTCGCGCTCAGGCGATCTCCACGGTGTACGGATCGATCAAGGCGGCGCAGCCGGATCCGACGCTGGTCGCGATCCTGCAGCTCGACACGCTGACCAAGTTCGCCGAGAGTCCCAACGCCAAGCTGGTCGTTCCTGCCGAGACGTCGGGCCTGCTCGGCGCGGCGCAGGTGTTGCGCAGCGTCCTCGGTGACGCACCGATGCTCGAGCCGCCGACCGTCATCACCGCGCCGTCCAGCAGCTGAGCGGACCGTCCGCGGTGGTGGGGCAGAGCTCGCTGTTCGGCGCCGTTCCCGACGGGCCGGACGAGGAGCCTGTCGACCCGGCGAGCCACGCACCACTCGCGACGCGGATGCGTCCGCGGACGTTTGACGAGTTCGTCGGACAGCACCGCGCGATCGGCATCGGCACGGTGCTCCGCCGCGCAGTCGATTCGGGTGAGGTGCCCTCGCTGATCCTCTGGGGCCCACCTGGGAGTGGCAAGACAACGCTTGCGGTGCTCATCGCCGGCGCGAGTGGCGCGGCGTTCGAGGCCGTGAGCGCAACCAGTGCGGGCGTTGCCGATCTGCGCAAGGTGATGGATCGCGCGCGCGACCGGTTGCGGACCGGGCGGCGGACGGTGCTGTTCATCGACGAGATCCATCGGTTCAACAAGAACCAGCAGGACGCGGTGCTTCCGCACGTGGAGAACGCGACGGTAACCCTCCTCGGCGCGACGACGGAGAACCCGTCGTTCGAGGTCAATGCCGCGCTCCTCTCGCGAAGCAGGGTGATCCGCCTCGAAGCGCTGGAGCCTGACGATGTGCGCAGCCTCATCGACCGCGCGCTCACCGACCCGGATCGGGGCCTGGGTGGCATGGGCGTCGGGGTCGACGCGGACGCAGTCGATCGTCTCGTCGCACTCTGCGGCGGCGACGCGAGGATCGCGCTCAACTCACTCGAGCTCGCGGTACAAGCCGCTCCGAAGGATGCCTCAGGCGCTCTCCGGGTGACCGTCGTCGACATCGAAGGCGCGCTCCAGAGCCCCGCGCTGCTGTACGACCGGGCAGGCGATCAGCACTACTGGTTGATCTCCGCGTTCATCAAGTCGGTTCGCGCGACCGATCCGGACGCCGCCGTCTACTGGCTCGCCCGCATGCTCGAGGCCGGGGAGGATCCGCTCTTTGTCGCTCGGCGCCTCGTCATCCTCGCCGCGGAGGACATCGGGCTTGCCGATCCTCACGCGCTCGGTGTGGCGGTCGCCGCGCAGCAGGCCGCCCATTTCATCGGGATGCCCGAGGGGTTCCTGCCCCTCGCCGAGGCGACCCTGTACCTCGCGGCGGCACCGAAAAGCAACAGCGTGCTGCGCGCATACGTGGCTGCGTCATCGGATGTCGCGGATACGTTGCACCAGCCGGTGCCCCTGCACCTCCGGAATGCGGTGACGGGACTCGGCCGCGCGATGGGATACGGAAGTGGATATCGCTATGCGCACGATCATGAGGGCGGTGTGGTGGAGCAGGAGCACCTGCCGGAATCGCTGAGCGGCCATCGGTACTACGAGCCGTCAGACCACGGGGCCGAGGGTGACATCGCCCAGCGCCTGAACTCGATGCGCAGCGTCCTGGACCGCCGGAAGACCTCGTCTTAAGACGATCGGCCTAGGCATCCCCGGCACGGGAGGGGGTGATTATCGGTCTCGACGGGAATTCTCTCTAGAAACGCAAGTCCCCCTGATAGGCGGGCGGGCGCCGACCCAGTTCAGTGGTTTACCCTCGCGGGCTCCCCCTCCCCGCGGCAACGGGTGTATCGCGGTTCTGCTGGGTCGGTGCCACCGCCGATTTCTCTCCCTCGCAATTGAAGGGTTTCGGTTAGGCTGGGACACAACGTGGACGTAACGTACCCCACTCCGATACGAGTGCTCATCGTCGATGACCATCCGTTGGTGAGGCGGGGGTTGACATCCCTGCTCAACGGGACCACCGATATCAAGGTGGTCGGTGCTGCCTCCGACGGCGAGGAAGCCGTTGCCTACGCCGTTGAGGAACACCCGGACATCGTGTTGATGGACATCTCCATGCCAGGGATGAACGGCTTCGAGGCGTTGCGCCGGATGCTCAAGGCGGTGGCCGGAACCAAGGTCGTAATGCTGACGTCGTATTCAGAGCACGACATGGTCGTCGAGGCGATCGACAACGGGGCGGTCGGGTTTCTCCTGAAGGACACGGAGCCGCAGGAGTTGCTGAACGGGATCCGGTCCGCGGCGAAGGGCGACACCCCGCTGTCACCCAAGGCGGCGAAGGAGCTGCTCCGCGACCGCGTGAAGCGCCGGCCGCTCGATGACCTGACCCAGCGCGAGCTCGACGTCCTGACCCTGGTGGGTCGCGGGATGAGCAACAAGCAGATCGCCTGGCGTTTGGGCATCAGCGAGAAGACCGTCAAGGCGCACCTCGGGTCGGTGTTCGACCGTCTCGGCGTCGAGGACCGCGTGCAGGCGGCGCTGTGGGCACAGCGTCACGGGATCGGGTAGGAGCGACCGACCGGTCCGTCGAGGTGGCGCGGCGGTTCGGTTGACGCGGCTTGGGTCAACTCGCGCGAGGTGGCGCGGCGACCCGGTTGACGAGGCTTGGCTCAGCTCGCTGCGGATGCCGTCACGATCGCGCGCGCGAACGCCGCAGCCGACCATTCGAGGTCCGCGATCGTGTGCACCGACGAGCAGAAGGCGCTCGTGTTCAGCGGATCCACCCCCTCCACTCGCAGGGCGTTGGCGATGCGCGACTGTGCGCCGGGATCCGCGAGCTTGATGTGGAGGATGCTGCTCGTCCGCCTGATCTCGCCGGGGATGCCCGCGGTCACGAGCGCGGCGGTCCACTCGCGTTCGAGGCTGGTGGCGTAGGCATCCGCGGTGCGCTGCGGAACCCCGTCGGCAACGAGACTGAGGGTTGCGATCCCCGCAGCGGCGCTGAGCGGATTCGCGTTGAAGGTGCCGGGATGGGTGATCGTCGTGATGAACAGGTCGAGGAGGTCTGAGCGACCGGCAACGGCCCCTCCCGGCAGACCGCCGGCCATGATCTTGCCGAGCACGCTGAGATCGGGCGTGATCCCGAGCACCGACTGCATGCCGCCTGGAGCCACCCGGAAGCCGGTGACCACCTCATCGAACACCAGGAGTGTGCCCGTGGCGGTGCACGCGGCTCGAGCCGCGCTGATGAAGGACGGATCGAGCGGGAGCCGGCCGTAGTGGGCGCCTGAGGGCTCGAGGATCACGGCCGCCACGTCGCCCCTGGCGAGTGCGGCCTCGAGCGGTGCGGGATCGTCGGCGGGCACCACGGTTGTCAGATCGCCGACCGCCCGGGGAACGCCCGGCGGTGTGCCGGTCACGCCATCGCTGTCCAGGAAGGCGCTCACGACGTCGGACCAGCCGTGGAAGTGTTCGACCAGCTTCACGATGCGGTCGCGACCGGTCGCCGCGCGCGCAACACGGAGCGCGAGCATCCCGGCTTCGGTGCCCGACGCTGTGAACCGGACTTTCTCCGCGGACGGGACGAGCGAGGTGATCAGCTCGGCCCACTCGACCTCGAGCGGATGGGCGGCGCCGTAGTGCGTGCCCCGGCCGACCTGCTCGCGGACCGTCTCGACGATTGCCGGATGCGCGTGGCCGAGGAGCAGCGCGCCGTGCCCCATCGTGTAGTCGACGAGCTCGGTCCCGTCGATGAGCCATTTGCGTGAGCCGCTCGATCGGGCGACGTAGATCCTCGGGTCGTACGTGCGTGAGGTGTGGGTCGACCCGCCGGGCAGGACTCGCTTTGCGCGGTCGGCCAGGTCGGTGTGGCCGCGTGTGTTCACGGCCTCGGTGACGGACACGGGTCGAGGATACGCGGCGTTTGGAGGCGACGGTGGGAATCGAACCCACGATGAAGGTTTTGCAGACCTCTGCCTTACCACTTGGCTACGTCGCCGAGCCCCACATGTTATGCGGTAGCCCCGGGACGGCTCATCTGGTTGTCCGATCGTCGACTACCAGATGAGAGCGATCACCGGTCCGAGTTCGGAGAGGTCGGCCGCCTTGTGCAGGAGCCCTGTGTCGACCACATTGCCATCGGAAACATCGACGTCGAGGTCAAGGTCGGTGCCGGTCGGCGCAGTGCCGTTCTGCGGGATCGACACGTCGGTCAACGTGAACCGGCCAACCAGTTGCACCAGGTAGACGGCTTCATTCGAGTTGATCTCGGCACCAGAGACCAGGGTGACCGAAGCCTGCCGCGTCGTGAGGACCGCATCGGCGACGCGGACGCCCGGGTCGTGGGCCTCCACGGCGGCCTGTTCGGCGATCTTCGTCAGATCCGCGATGGTCACGGATCCGGAAGGAGTCGGAAAGGGCGTAGCCGATGCGACCGCGGACGGTGTCGGCGAGTTGCTCGTCCCGTCAGCGCCACCTGCCAGTCCCGCGGCGCCGCATCCCGCCAGGGTGAGCCCGGCACTCAGCGCCGCGACCCGGATCCCCCAGCGGCTGTTGCCTGTGTGGGTAGCCGGCATGTCTCTCTCCTTCCCGCATGGTGTGTGCGGTACGCGGTCGGGTCCGCGCTACGCCCGTCGGGTCCAAGATCGAGTGTGACCCGTGGTCGGACGCCTGTCAGTCGCTGATCTGACAAACGTGTGAAGCGGAACCCCTACGTCTTCGTCCCGCCCCGACGTGATCGCGGCTCGCCGCTGATGCGCACCCTTCGCGGCGAGTTGTCTCGCAACTCGAGATCCGATGTGGCCGGTTGCGCGGGCGACGGCGATGACGTGTTCGCTCATGCGCACGTTGCTGCGGATCATGCCGCTGACGGAGGTGCGGTGCCGGTGGAGCCGGGTTCCGGTGGCATCACAAAGCTGACCTCCAGCGCCTCGGCGAGCACGCGGAGGCGGGTGTAGAAGCCGGCGGTGTGCGGCGAGCGGTGGAGGCGCAGCCCGGCGAAGTCGTAGTGATGGGTCCATTCATGCAGGAGCGTGTTGAGGAAGACCTTCGGGGTAATCACCTGCTGGCGGACGGCCGTGCGGTGGTAGATGCGGATGTGTGCCTTCGTGACGCCGCTCTCGGTGAACGTGCAGCGGTAGTAACCGTAGGTCTTGCTCTGCAGGCGCCGGCCGTTGTGCTCGTGCACCTGAGCGCGATCCGCGACGACGAGTTCGCAGTGGGGGAGGTCTGCAAGCGCATCGAGCTCGTCGAGGAGCAGTTGTCCCAGCTTGCGGCGTTCCCGATGGTCGTCCGAGGAGTCGACGATCCCGAGTGCCAGGCCGCGAGCGATCACGCTCGGGTGGACCGGAAGTCCGGTTGCGCTCTGACTGCGCCTGTAGGTCGCGTCGGCGCGTCGACCGAACATCTGCTCCTGAGTATACCGAGGGATCGGCGAGGTCATTCGTAGGGGTCTCGGCTGCGGGAGTCGGTGGTAGCGAACATGTGTTCTATACTACAGGAATGTGTAGTGTGGTCGCGGCTGCCGCGGTGCTCGAGGTTCGCGATGAGCCGGTCGTGCCCAGTGGGCGTGGCGCTGCCCTGGAGGGGCCGGAGCCCGACCCCGACGGGTTCGATCCCGAGCTGAGCAACGCGCTCGACCCGCTCGGCGCGCACGCGCGGGCTGAGGCTCACGCCGGCGGGGAGCCGGTCGCCGCCGAGGGGACCCCGCTCGCCACCCTCGTCCTTGCCATCGAGGCATTCCTCAACACGCCGTCCCTCGAGCTCACCCAGTACGAGCTCGGCGAGCACCTCATCCGCCTCCGCCACGGCATCGACCTCCTCGAGATGGGCTTCTCGGTCCTGGCCAGCTCCTTCGCCGGGACCAACGAGTACGACCTCCAGGGCTCGACCACCGCGATCGACTGGATCCGCCACCAGTGCCGCATGTCCGGCCATGCCGCCGCCCGTGCCGTGGCCGCCGGTGACCTGGTCCACCGCCTTCCCTTGAGCCTCGCCGCCCTCGATGCCGGGCAGATCGGCTTCGCCCACTTCTCCCTCTTGGCCGGGGTCGCCCGGCATCTCGAGGGGGTGCCGAACGTCGGCGTGGGTGTCGGTGCGTCCGAGGATCCCCAGCCCGACGATGCCGGCACGCCCGGCGACCCGTCAGGGATCGCGAGCACCGATGCGCCCAACCTAGCCGAGCCCCCTGGCTCGCCCGCCTTCGACGAGCGGGTGCTCCTCGACCTCGCCGTGGAGCACTCGGTGGGTCGCTTCAGCCACGACTGCACCCACGCGCGCCACGCCAAGGACGCGGCCGCCGTCCTCGAGGAGCACGTCAGCGCGGCGGAGCGCAACGCCCTCCATCTCATCCCCTGCGAGGACGGCCGCACTCGCCGTGCGCGCCAGCTTCGATCCCGTCGCCGGGGCGGTCATCCGCACCGCGATCATGGCCTGCGCCGCACCCACCGGCTTCGGCGACGACCGTCCTCGGGAGCGCCGCTGCGCCGATGCCCTGGTCGAGCTCCTCCACCGTGCCCTCGACCTCGGCGCCGTCGGAAAGCGATGCACCCATCTCCAGCTCACCGCCTCGGTGGAGACGGTGATGGGCCTGGAGGGCGCACCCGGGGGCGAGCTCGAGTTCGCGGGCGCCGTTCCCGCCGCCACCGTGCAGCGCCTCGCCTGCGACGCCCGCGTCCGGCGCATCCTGCTCGGTCCCCAGTCCGCGGTCATCGATGTCGGCCGCGCCCGGCGCCTCCCCACCCCCGCCACCCGAGCCGCGCTGCGCACCCGGGCGAGCGGTGGCTGCGAGTGGCCTCGCTGCGAGCGCAGCGTCGCCTTCACCAACGCCCACCACCTCGTCCACTGGGGCCACGGTGGCGGGACCGACCTGGCCAACCTGGTCTTGCTCTGCTACCGCCACCACTGGCTGATCCACGAGGGCGGCTGGCAGCTCGCCCGCGTGGAGCGAGGCTTGCTCCTCGCCATCCCGCCCTCACGCACCCACCGCTCCTGGATCCGCCCTCCCGTCGAGGCGCGCGACTAGCCGAAATCAGGGAGTGCCTGGCTGACGACTTAGCGCGGACCCGCTGCCGAGCCACACCCAGCCCTCATGCCCATTGACCCATAGAATTCGGCACGCCGGGCTGGCGAAATGGCAGACGCGGCGGTCTTAAAAACCGCTGGGGGAAACCCCGTTTCGGGTTCGAGTCCCGAGCTCGGCAGCGGCTGTTTGCCGCCTCGCCCCTCATCGGCGCCGGCAGCTACGCGGGTCTGTCGCTCGGCGCGGGCAGCCTGGCGGGGCTCTCAATCGCGAGGGCAGGATTGAGGGTCTCTCGCTCGGCGCAAACAGATTGGCGAGCCTCCAGGTAAAACCCCCCGGCGAGGTCGCCCCGACGCCACCAGGACGGGAACCCGGCCGAAAGTCGACACCCTGGACCCATCCCCACGGTCGACGCCTTGAACACCCGCGTTCGGAATCAGTACTCTATGGCCAGTTGTCGGATTGCCTCCACGGCGGGAGGGGTTCGATCGAGGGGAGAGGAGTGCTGGGGCGAGTTCGGAAGGACAAGGCAGGCGCTGTCTTCAGCAAGAGCCAACTATCGGTCGCCACGAAGGCATCGTTCGCTGAAGCGTTTCCGTCGGTGCGACACGCCAGGATCGAAGTGGAGGAGGCGTTCTACCGGCGCACGGTGATCCACCACCTCACCGAGGAAAACGCACGGGAATTCGTCGACTGCTCGAACCCTGCCTGCTACGGCGGTGGTGTCTCGATCGGCGCGGTTCTGCGCTGGATGGTCGCCACGAACCGTTCCGATTCGACCGAGACGCAGTTGTGCCGCGGTTACGAGGGTTCGAAGCGACGCCGGTCCCGTGACTGCCCGCACAGCTTCACGGTCCGCGTCGAGCTCGAATATCGGGACGACGGCGCCACGGTGAACTTGACCGGCACCCGATCGTCCAGCGTGCCCTGGGGACCACCGAGTTCGAGCGGCAGCCGCCTTCGCCGCGTCGCGATCGGTGATCGATGTCCGCGAGGAGCCCCGCAGCTCGTTCTGGTAGCCATTCCGCCACAGACGCGCCGGCGAGAACGAAGCTCGCACGTACTCCCGCAGCCTCACGCCAAGACCACGGACCCCACCAGCAGGGCTCGCGCATCCTGGTCGCTGCTATCGTCAATGCGACCCCATATCCCACCCGGTGGAGAGACCGATGCCCGATCGCAACGACTGGAACACGCGCATCATCACGCAGTTCAGAGAGAACCAAGGCCGTGTCGGCCCGCCATTTGAGGGAACTCCGATGGCGCTCATCCATCACCGGGGTCGGCGCACCGGCAACGAGTATGTGAACCCCGTGATGTATCTCCCTTCCGACGACGACAAGAACCTGATGTACGTCTTCGCCACGAAGTCGGGCGCTCCGGACAACCCTGCCTGGTATCACAACCTCGTTGATGCGGGGTCGGCCGATGTAGAAGCCGGCACCGAGACGTTCCCCGTCTCCGTGACCGAAATCACCGGCGCCGAACGGGATCGAGTGTATGCAGAGCAGGCCCGTCGGTATCCGACGTTCGCCGGCTACGAGGAGAAGACAGCTGGCGTACGAACGATTCCGGTGCTTGCTCTCCGGCGCGTCTGAGCAGAGCCCGGCGGTCCGGGCACAGGCACGTCGTTGAACCTACGATGCGTAGCCATGCTCGGACGCCAAGCGGGGACTGACCGTCGCTCCCTGTCGAACACGTGAATCCAACGGATAAGCGCGCGTCTTCAACGCCAGAAGCCGGCGCGCTGACTCCCGCAGCCCCGACCCAGCCCCGGCAATGGCTGCACACCGGCGCCGAAGCACTGGGGTTGGCGCTGTCGCCCCTCGCCGCATTCTTCGGGCTACGTCTGACTCTCATGGCACCCCCGGATCTCAACGACCCGGCCATGCACACCGCGTTCATCATCGACCCGCACGACGTCTTTGTTCGCTTCACAGCACTGCTGGAGCCGACCGATCGTCTTCGTGAAGGCGCTCGCGTCGGGTTCCTTGTCCCGGCACGCATTGCGTATCTGCTCTTCGGCGCTGTCCCCGGATTCGTGGTGTTCCGCTATTTGCTCGCGCTCATCGCCGTGATCCCCGTGTATCTCCTGATGCGCCGCATGTACAACCGTATGGCCGGCGTCATCGCGGTGATCGTCATCCTCAGCTGTCCGGTCATCATCCTCGCCTGGGGCACGGACTTCCCGGACTCGGCGGCCGTCTCGTATCTCATCGGTGGGCTCGCGTGTCTGGCGATGCCGTCGGGGCGACATCGCGTCGGATGGCTGATCGGCGCCGGGATCCTCTTCACGATGGCGCTCTGGGCACTCGCGACATCGGCGCCGCTGATCATCGTCACCCTCGCCGTCTACGCGCGCATCGGTTTCGCCCGCGATCGCGCGCATCTGCTCCGCGACATCGCGATCGTGGGTGGGGCCGCGGTTGCCGTCACGGGCCTGCTCGTCATCGGGTCGGGCCTGCTCATCGGACCCCTCGACTACATCCAGACGACGATCCAGTCATTGATCTACCTCGCGCAACCGTCGCAGGTGCGCCTCAATCACTCAGCCAGTCCCTTCTGGGCGCCGTACATCACGTATCTCCTGGTGCTGCCGACCGTCATCGCGCTGTGGTTCGTCGCCTTCGCCACGCGCCTGCGCACGGTGCCGACGCCGCAGTTGGTCGTCGGGATGTCCTGCCTCGCCCAGTTCGGAATCTTCAGCGTGCTGCAGCTCTTCGGCGGCGTCCAGGACCTGGAGGTCCACTACTTCTCCTCACTGCTCTGGGGCGCGGTGTGCCTGACCTTCGCGATCGTCGTCGTCGAGCTCGGGCGTTCGCTCCTCGCGCATCGTCTGTGGCGCTGGGCGGTGCCGACGCTGCTTATCGCTATTCCACTCGTCTTCGAGATCCGTCCGCGCATCCCACAATTCGGGTGGGTGCCGTGGGGGTTTGCGCTCGCGGCGCTCATCCTTCTGCTCGGTTGGGGGGCGACCCGGATCACCGCATCAGCCCGCGGAGGGCGTGGCATGGTGCTGAATGCCGGCGCACTCGTCGCCATTACGGGAGGCCTGCTCGGGTTGACGGTCACCCCGACGCAACATGCGCATGTCAAGGGAACCGTCGACGACACGTTCCCGGCCTACGCGGGAACGCTCGGCGGCAGTGACACCGTCGATGTCGACCTGTACTCGATCACAACGCAGCTACCCGGTTTCGTCGGTCCGGCTGCGTATTCGGCCGAGGGCCTGGTGACATGGTGGTCGGACGATGAGATCGCTTATCTGCGCGAACCGATTGGCATGTATCACGCATTCTTCAACTCCATCCCGAGTGATCTCGGACCGCTCATTCCCGCCGGGGCGCAATTCCTCGACGCGCGCCGTCCGGCCCAGGTGCTGCTCATGAGTTTCAACGGCACGCTGTTCCCGGAGTCCCTGCAATCCCTGAGCAAGTACCAACCTGAGGTCGTGAAGACCGGAGTCCTGCGCGCAGGCTCGCTGGCGTTGCATCTATGGCTAGTCGATCTTGGCGTCTACATCCGATGAGCACCGAGGCACCTCCGCCACGACCACGCATCCGTACCAGGACCGCCGTCTGGCTGATCGTCGCCGCCGCGGTGAGCTGTGGAATAGTCGGGCTGCTCGTCCTCGTCTTCGACAGCGCATCAAGTCTCAGCCCGTCGCCCGCCGCACGATGCACGGTCGCGTTTGCGCAAAGCGATGCGCGGGCCGCATTCGACGGCACCGGTGCGACGACGATGTGTGACGGCTGGCATACCGCCGACTTCGAGCTGGGTTGCGACCTCGACGGCCGCGCCCGCCGGTGACATGTCGGTGTGCACGGGGAACAATGGCGGACTGTCCTGGACTGTCACGGATGACGGTGCGCAGGTGCACGGTAAGGACGCATGCGCCGCGCTGAGCCAGTGGGCGCAGGGCGGGTCACTGGTCATCCCGTGAGGTGCGGCGAGCGTTGATAGGACCACAAATGGCGATGACGCCGCGGCGGCGCAAGGAACTGACGTGAGTGCTCAAGGACCACACGTGGCGATGACGCGGCGGCCCAAGAACCTCGCGTGAGTGCGCGCAAGGAGATGACACTGCACTGGCCCGCGAACCTCACTTGAGCGCGCCCGAAGACGACACCGCACGGGCGCAACCTTCCGACGGTGTCGCGCAGCTCACGGCGCGCCTCGCGTCAGCCGGCTTCGTCTCCGCGCAGGAGGAAGCCGACGAGCTCCTGGCGCACACACGGGGAGACGTCAAACTGCTGGAATCGCTCCTCGCACGCCGCCTGACCGGTGAACCGCTTGCGTGGATCATCGGCACCACGACCTTCTGCGACATCGTGATCCATGTGGATAGCGGCGTCTATGTGCCGCGGTGGCAGAGCGAGCCGCTCGCCCGACGAGCGCTCGCACGCCTCCCGGAGCCCGGCGCGGCCATCGACCTCTGCACTGGAAGCGGAGCCATCGCAAAGACGCTCGCCGCAGGTCGACCGGAGGCTCTCGTCGTGGCGTCCGATCTCGACGAACGTTCGGTAGCATGCGCGCGGAGCAACGGCGTCGATGCATTCATCGGTGATCTTTTCGCGCCGCTCCCTCGCGAGCTGGAGGGCGCCACGGATGTGGTGGTCGCGGTAGTCCCGTATGTCCCCACAGCGGAGTTGCCGCTGCTCCAACGCGACACGTTCACCTTCGAAGGCCCGCTCTCGTACGACGGCGGCCCGGACGGCACCGATGTGCTGCGCCGCGTCCTGGCCGAGGCGCCACGATACCTCCGGCGCGGCGGCGCGCTGCTCCTCGAGCTCGGCGGCGACCAGGCCGAGCTGGTCCGCGGGGACCTCGATCACCATGGCTATGGCGACGTTCGCGTGATGGTCGACGAGGACGGAGACATCCGGGGCGTGGAGGCCACACTCGTCACTCGCGCCTGAACACCCCGTGAAACGAGAAACCGGCGAGGGTGATCGGTGCGCCCTTGGAGAGGACCATCGTCGAGCCGTCGACCGTCTGCGTGATGACTGTCTCCGGCGGCGGCAGATCACGAAGACGCGTTTCCGATCCCGGTCAGCATGGATGCCACCACGGTCGCCGCGGTGGCTGCAATTTGGGTGGCGTGGGGCGGTCAACCGGATCCCCGAGCGCGCGAGAGGGCGGTACCATCCCGGGGTCCCATGCGTACGTCCCCGCTCGGCATCGCGAACCTGGTTCTCGTCGTCGCCGTTGCGGGATCGACCCTCGCCGCATACGGGGCCGGGCGGGAGTCGAACTTCAAGACACAGGCGGCCGCTCTCGAGCAACGCTGGACGACCATGGCCGGTGACGGGGTGTCCGAGGCAGCGCTGCAGCCCCTGGAGGCGTCCCTACAGAAGTCTCCGTACGAGGCGACATGGTGGTCGCCGACGTGGTGGAATGACCCTGGATCGGCCTTCATCCAGCGTCTTGGAGCCGCGACCCAAGCGGCGTGGGACGAAGCGATCGCCACCGCCCGGAGCGACGCGGTCGCCGCCATTGACGGCTGGGATCTGGTGACAGAGCGCGATGCCGCATTCCTGCCGGCGGCCGACCTGGCAGCGTTCACGCAGTGGGAGGGGCGCTTCGAGTCCGCGACCACGCCCGCGGCGATCGACGGTCTGTCCGCCCAGCTGCTCGCCGCCACCGCGGCGGAGCGCACAGCTGGCACGGCGCGCGAGGCGGCACTGGTCGCGGAGATCCCCGCCAACCAGCGGAGCCTGATGCTCATGACCAACCAGGCGGGTGCGGAGAGGATCCCGGGCGCCTCGGGGTTCATCGCCACGTATCGGCAGATTGCCCACGCGGTTGCCGCCAAGCCGAGCACCTCGGCTCTCGCGGGGGTCGGGGTCGAGATCTCGTCGCTCGAACGCACGGTGAGCGCATCGCTGAAGAGCCATGCCTGCGGCCATGACGTGCCTTCGGGGAAGGCAATCGTCATCAACCTGACCCTGCAGGAGGTTGTCTTCTACCAGGACGGATGCGCCCTGGAGGCGGCCCCGGTGACGAGCGGTCGGAACCTCGAGCGGACACCCACCGGCACCTTTGACGTCTTTCACAAGGATTCCCCGGTGCTCTTCACCTCGTGGGCGCCGCGCAGCTCGCCGTTCTGGTTTCCGCCCGAGCGGGCCAACTACGCGCTCGAGTTCACCGTCGTTCGCGCGGGCATCTTCCTGCACGACGCTCCATGGGAACCGATCACCGCGTTCGGCCAGGGTAGCGAGAACACGGGCGACGCGAGCCACGGATGCGTGCACGCCCCCACCTCGGTGATGGCCTGGGCGTATTCGTGGGCACCGCTGGGAACGCCGGTCATCGTCACGTACTGAGGGTGACCACGGGCGGCATGCGGTGAGCGCGGACCGTATGCGAGCCCGAGCCGCGCTGCTCGCTTTGGGAGTTGTCGCGGCGGCGGTGGCACTCATCATCGAGACATCGGCGGCCGGCGATGCCGCGGCGCACACGTGGTCTCCCTTCGTGCTGGTCACGGGGCTGCTCCTCATCGGCGTGGTGGCGAACGTCGACGGCGTCTTCGCCGCCGCCGCGGGCGTCCTCGGCCGGCTTCCTGGCGGCGGAATGCTGCTGTACCTCGCGTCGATGGTCCTCGTCGCGGCCGTCACCGTGCTCCTCAACCTCGACACGAGCGTGGCGTTCCTCACCCCGGTGCTCGTGCACGTCGCCCGCAATCGCGGCGAGAACGAGCTTCGATTCCTGTACGGCTGCGTGTTCATGTCCAACGCTGCATCCCTGCTCCTGCCCGGCAGCAATCTCACGAATCTCCTCATCCTCGCGTACCAGCACCAGACGGGCTCGGCGTTCCTGGCGCAGATGGTGGCGCCGTGGGGAGCCGCGGTGGTCGTGACCATCGTGGTCGTCGCGATCGCGTTTCACGGTGGAGGAGTGACGGTGGAGTCCCGGCCGGAGACACCGCCGAAGCCGCGAATACTGAGTATCGTTGCAGTTCTGGTCGCGATTGTCCTGATCCTGGTGCTCACGGACCCGGCAATCCCGGTGCTCGCAGCCGGCGTGGTCATCGCGACAATCCGGCTGGTGCAACGACGCATGCCAGCGACGGTCCTCCAGGGCATCGACATCACCAGCCTCGGCGGCATCTTCCTCATCGCGGTCGCGCTGGGCACCCTGGCACGCGTCTGGGCTTTTCCCGGGCACCTCATGGCGACAGCCGGCGATATCAGCAGCGCTGCGATCGGGGCGGTGGCGTCGGTGGTGGTGAACAACCTGCCGGCTGCGGTGCTGCTCGGGTCACGGATGCCCGCGCAGCCGCGCAGCCTGCTCTTCGGCCTGAACATCGGCCCGAATCTCGCGGTGACCGGGTCGCTGTCCGCACTCATCTGGTGGTCGGCGGCGCGCTCGGTCGGCGCGCGCCCGTCAGCGCGCGTCTACTCGGCCGTCGGCATCGTGCTCGTCCCGGTCACCCTCGCGGCCGCCCTTGCCGTCGGGAACCTCGCGTGAGCGGATCGTGGCGTTGACCGGCATGTGCGGTGGCGGGCTCGAGGTGGCCGAAGGTCCTCCGGTGTGACCGGCGGGTCAGCCGACCGGTTGCGCAACGAGGCTCGTCACCGCCTCCTCGATGACGCGGATCGCGCGGTCGAGCTCCTCCTCGCCGATCACGAGCGGTGGCTGCACCCGCACCACGTTGCCGAAGGTACCGCCGACACCGATCAGGACTCCACGCTCGCGGCAATGGCGCTTCACAGCGGCCGCTTCCGACGATGCCGGCTCCTTGGTCGCGCGGTTGCGCACCAGCTCGACACCGATCATCAGCCCGCTGCCACGCACGTCCCCGATCAGGTCGCTCTCGACCGCGAACGCGTCGAGACGGCTCATCACCATGCTCCCAAGGCGCGCCGCGCGCTCGGGAAGCTGCTCCTCCACGATCATGTCGATCGTGGCGACTCCCGCCGCGCACGACACGGGGTTGCCGCCGAACGTGCTCATATGATCGCCCGGCTCGAATGCGTCGGCGATGTCCTCGCGAGCGATGAAGGCGCCGAGCGGGAACCCACTCGCGATGCCCTTGGCCATCGTCATGATGTCGGGCTCGACGTTGTACGCCTCGACGGCGAACATGTGGCCGCTGCGGGCGAATCCGCTCTGCACCTCGTCGACGATGAGCAGGATGCCTTTCGTGTCGAGGATCTCCTTGACCCGCGCCAGGTATCCCTCGGGGAGTGGAATGATCCCGCCCTCGCCGATGATCGGCTCGATGATGAAGGCCGCGACGTCATCGCTCGTGTCGAAGCGGATGGTGTCCTCGACCGCGTCGGCACACGCGAGCGAGCACGTCCCCGAGCACATCCGGCAGCGGTACGGATTGGGGGTCGGCGCGAACGCGATCCCCGCGATCTGGGCGCCACCGCGGTGCTTGCGCAGCGAGTTGCCGGTCACGGCGAGGGCTCCCGCGGTGCGTCCATGGAACGAGCTCTGGAGCGCGATGATCTCGCGCTTTCCGGTGTACGCGCGGGCGAGGCGCAGCGCTCCCTCGACGGCCTCGGCGCCGCTGTTGCCGAAGAACGTCTTCTGCAGACGTCCGGGTGTGATCTGCGCGAGGCGCTCCGCGAGGTCCGCAACGACCGGCACGTGGTAGACATACGAGCACGAGTGCACGACCTTGTCCATCTGCCGCTTCGCGGCCTCGGCAACCTTCGGTGGCACGTGGCCGGTGTTGACGACTCCGATGCCGGAGTAGAGGTCCGTGTACTCGGTGCCGTCGGTGGCGGTGACCGTCGCGCCGCGAGCGCTCGCGACGGTGATCGGCTCGACGCCGGCGAGCGCGCTCGTGTTCACGTAGCGGCGGTACTTCTCGACCGTGTCCATGGATGCGCGCTCCTCTTAGAAGGTCGGTGGTGTGTTGACCCAGAACAACCGGGTCGTCGCGTTCGAGTAATTGGTCCAGCGATGCTGCTGGGCGCTGTGGAAATAGAGAGTGTCGCCGGGCTCGATGTGGTAGTGCTCCGTCTCGTCGAGCCAGATGTCGAGCTCCCCGCTGAGCACGTAGATCGCCTCCTCGCCGTCGTGGGCGTAAGCGCCGCCGCTGCCACCGCCGGGAGCGACGCTGAAGATGTCGATCTCGAGCACGGCATTGGGAAAGGTCACCAGGTCCTCGATCTCGACGCGGTCGAACCCGCGCAGCCGCCGGCGTTCCGTCGTGCGGACCAGCTTCGGGCCGGCGGCGCCGGGCGGCGGACCGCCGAAGAACTCGAGGAGCGTGCCGCCGTACGCCGACGCCACACGCTGCAGCAACGACACCGACGGCTCGGCCAGGCCGCGCTCGACGAGGCTGAGGTACGAGGCCGAGATGCCGGCACGCTCCGCGGCTCCCCGCAACGACAGCGCTCGCTTCGTCCGCGCCGCGCGCAGACGTTTGCCGACCACCGGGTCGTCGGGAAGGGACTCACCGGCCATGAGCGAGTGAAGCGCCGGCGGTGCGAAGCCTCGCGTCAGCAGCGCGCGGACGTCACGGAGACGCGCGATGTCGTCGGACGTGTAGCGGCGATGGCGTCCACCCGCACGCTGCGGGCGCACCAGTCCCTTGCGTTCCCACGCCCGCAATGTCGACGGGCTGACGCCGACACGCCGGGCGACCTCGCCGATGCGGATGTCGTCCACGGGAACACTCCTCGCCGCGAACTCGGGACAGGCAGCAGGTACGCTGTCCGACCGAGTCGAACTTGTCACTGTTGAGTAGATTATGAGCATCTGGTCGACCCCCGGTCCGCCCGGCAGGCGCATGGCGCCGCTCGCCGAGGGTTACCGGGAGACGCCACTCTGGTGGGACGACGTCAGCTTTCCGGCGTTGAGTGAAACGCCACTTCCGCAGTCCGCGGATGCTGTGGTCATCGGCGCGGGGTTCACCGGCCTCACCGCGGCTGCGAAGCTCGCCGAGCACGGCAAACATGTGGTGGTTGTGGACAGTTGCGCACTCGGCGAGGGAGCCAGTGGACGGAACGCCGGGATGATCCATGCGGGCGTCCGTCGCGATGTGGCGGCCCTCGAGCGTCGCCACGGCGCCGCGGGTCGCGCCCTGCACGATGCGAGCGTCGAGGCGTACGCGTTGGTCGCACGCACGGCCGAATCCGCCGCACCCGACGCCTATTACACCCAGTGCGGCTGGCTGCACCTGGCGCACCGCGCATCCCGCATGAAGCACCTGCGTCAGAGCGAGGTCGACCGCCGGACGCACCTCGGTGAGGCGACGGTGATGCTCGAGGAGGCGGCACTCGAGGCCGAGGCCCCGTGCAACGGCTTCCACGGCGGGATGCTGACCGACAACGGGGCGAGCATTCACCCCGCGCGGTATCTCGCCGGACTCGCGCGGATAGCCGTCGGCGCCGGCGCCGAGGTGCACGAGCACACGCGGGCCATCGGCATCGAGCGGGTCGCCGCCGGGTCGATCGTGCACACCGCGCGCGGGGACGTGACGGCCGGGGATGTCCTGGTCGCGACCAACGGCTACACCGACGCAGCCGCGCCGTGGGCCCGCAGACGGATCATCCCGATCGGCAGCTACATCATCGCGACCGAGCCGCTCGGCGACGCCCGCGCGGCCGACGTCAGTCCGCAGCGGCGGATGATGAGCGACACACGGAACTTTCTCCACTACTGGCGCCTCTCGCCGGACGGGCGTCTGGTCTTCGGCGGGCGCACCAGCTTCGTCCCGGTCACCGTGCAGACCGCACGGGACCGGTTGTATGCGGCCATGATCGGGATGTACCCGCAGCTCGCCGGGGTCCGGCTCAGCCACGCGTGGAGTGGCAACGTTGGTTTCACCTTCGACCAGCTGCCGCATCTGACCCGCGTTGACGGGATCACCTACGCGATGGGGTACTGCGGTTCAGGTGTGGCGCTGGGCAGCTATCTCGGAACACTTGCCGGCGAGTGGATGGCCAGGGGTGCCCAGCCGGCGTTTGCCGAGCTCCGCTTCCCGCGGATCCCGGGCTACCGGGGGCACCCCTGGTTCCTCCCTCTCGTCGGTGTGTATTACTCGTTGCTCGATCGGCTCTGAGCGGCGGAGTCGGCGGTTGCGCCAGGCGCGGCCGGCGGACCACCGACGCTCGCGCCCGCCAGCTCCATCGTCGCACCATCCGCGGTCGATGACACCAGCTGCCCGTTCTTGAGGATGTACGAGACGGACTTCTCGTGGAAGAACCCGGAGCGCGCCGTCGCTGCAGCGACGATGACCAGAGGGATGCCGAGGAGAATCGCGATGATCATCGGGAGGCTCGTTCCCCAGTCCGGGGACTGCCCGAACGGCAAGGTACTCGGGACGATCAGGCAATAGGCGATCAAGAGCAGGTAGACACCGCCGAAGAGCGGCAACACCCCCGCAAAGATGAGCCGGCTGGCACTCGTCAGCAACACCTTGCGGAAAGCCCAGAAACAGGCGATGCCCGTGATTCCGTAGTAGAGGGCGACCAGCACGCCAATGTCGAGGATGAGGTTTGCGAACACGCTGCCGACACTGTCGATGGTCGTCTGCGCCGCGATGACGATGATCGCGAGCGCCGAGGAGATGAGGGTTCCGACCCAGGGCGTCTTCCAGCTCTTGTGGACCGTTCCGAACGCTTTGGGGAACACGCCGTCGCGAGACATCGAGTACGTGAGCCTGCTCGAAGGCAGCAAGGTTGTCTGCGTGGTCGCAACAGTGGAGGACAGCACCGCGAGCACCATGAAGTACGCGAGGGGCGTTCCGGAGATCTGCTGCGCGAAGAAGTAGAGGATGTCGTTCTGGTTGTTGGGGTCGTTGATCTGCGTGAGGGAGAGGAGCACCTGGATCGCGATGGCAGCGATCAGGAAGATGAAGAGGAGGATGAACATGCTGAAAATCCCGGCAAGGCCCGGCGACTCGTTCGCGTCCTTCGACTCCTCGTTCACGTTGGCCGCGGTGTCCCATCCCCAGAAGAAGAACACCGCCAGCGCCGACCCGGTCGCGAGGCCGCTCAAATCGTGCAGCTGCAACGGGTTGAACCACTGGCCTGAGACCGGGTTGGCCGCATGCTGGCCACCGACGATCTTGCCGATCGCCCAGATCGCGAAGGCGAGAACAATCAGGTACTCGATGAACACGAGGATCCACTGGAAGTTCGCGGTCACGCGGATGCCGCGCGCAACCATGAAGGTCACCAGCAGCAGCCAGAGCACACCGACCACGGCGATCAGGCGGTTGTCGTTCGCGGCATCCGAGCTGATCCATCCCCAGCTGTTGAACAGCTGGAGTGTGTACGCACCGGCAATCAATGGCGCAGCGGCGCAGAACAGGACATTGGCGACCAGCTGGATCCAACCCGACACCCAGCCGACGTACGGGTTGAGCGTCCGGCTCACCCACGCGTACGACGCGCCGCAGTTCGGGTCCTGCCGGTTCAGGTAGTAGTAGGCAATCGCGATGCAGAGCACCGGGACGAATCCGACGATGATCGCCGCAGGTGACGCGAGCCCGACGGCCGCGATGAGAAACGCCGCCGTTGCGGCGAGGGTGTAGGCGGGGGCGACGCTGGATGTGGCGATAACCGTGGTGTCGAACAACGTGAGCGTGTTGGTCTTGAGCTCCGATTCCACCGGGTGCCCATGCACGATCGGCTCCACTAACGTCGCCATGTCTTCGTCCTCACCATGTCTTCCTCCTCAGTCGAGCCTGGATAGTCAGGCTTCGATGTTGCTCATCACGTGCTTGATGCGCGTGTAGTCCTCGAACCCGTACATCGAAAGATCCTTGCCATACCCCGAATGCTTGTAGCCCCCGTGCGGCATTTCCGACACGAGCGGGATGTGCGTGTTGATCCAGACGCAGCCGAAGTCGAGCGCGCGCGCCATGCGCATCGCGCGACCGTGGTCCTTCGTCCAGACGCTGGACGCGAGACCGTACTCGACGCCGTTGGCCCACTCGAGTGCCTTCGCCTCGTCGTCGAATCGCTGCACGGTGATGACCGGACCGAAGATCTCGCGCTGGATGAGATCGTCGTTCTGATGGAGGCCGGAGATGACGGTCGCCTCGTGGAAGTAGCCACGCGAGCCGACCTGATGCCCGCCCGCGACCAGGTCGGCGTGCGAGGGCGCTCCCTCGACAAGCTCGCGAACACGCTCGAGTTGCTTCGCGTTGTTGAGCGGCCCGAACGCCACATCCTCGTCGTCGGGCATGCCCGTCCTGTTGGCCGCAGCCTGCTCGGCCAGGGCGGCGACGAGCTCATCGTGGATCGACGCGGAGGCGAGGACTCGGGTCGCGGCGGTGCAGTCCTGCCCGGCGTTGAAGTATCCCGCCATCGCGACCGTTTCCGCGGTGCTCGCGATGTCGGCGTCATCGAAGACGATGACCGGGGCCTTGCCGCCGAGCTCGAGGTGGACACGCTTGAGGTCGCTCGCGGCGGCCTTGGCGACCTCGATGCCGGCGCGGACGCTGCCGGTGATCGACGCCATCGCGGGGATCCTGTTCGTGACGAGTGCCGCACCCGTGGTGGGGTCGCCGCACACGACGTTGAAGACGCCCGGCGGAAGGAACTCCGCCATGATCTCGGCCATCAGCAGGGTGGTCACCGGCGTGGTGTCCGACGGCTTGAGCACGACCGTGTTGCCCGCGGCGATCGCGGGGGCCCATTTCCAGATCGCCATGAGCATGGGGTAGTTCCACGGCGTGACCTGTGCGCAGACCCCGACCGGCTCGCGGCGGATCATCGAGGTGTGGCCGGCCATGTACTCGCCGGCGCTGGTGCCCTCGAGGATGCGCGCGCATCCGGCGAAGAAGCGGATCGGGTCCAGCAGCTGCGGGATCTCCTCGCTGCGGGTCATCCCGATCGGCTTGCCGGTGTTTTCGGACTCGAGCGCGACGAACTCCTCGGATCGCTTCTCGAATGCGTCGGCAATGCGCAGCAGCGCCATGCTGCGCTCGCGGGGCGTCAGGTCCCGCCAGCCGCCGAAGGCTCGCTGGGCGGCTCGGAGCGCGGCGTCCACGTCCGCGGCGCTCGAGATCGGCGCCCGCGCGAACTCCTCGCCCGTCGCCGGGTTGATGAGCGGCGTCGACTCGTCGGACGTCGCCTCGCGATACTCACCGTCGACGAAGTTGCGCAGCGTGCGCGTGGCCACAGCACTCATGCCTTGAGATCCCTCGCCAGTTCACGGAAGTTGTCGACGTACCGGCGCACGTCGTCGGGCGAGTGCTGGACCGAGAGAGTCCAGTTCTCCTCGGCGCCGGGCGCCATGAGCACGCCGCGGTTCGTCTGATAGAGCCACGAGATATAGGCGAGCGACTTGTCCATCGCCGCGTAGTCGCGGTAGTTGCGCACCGGCTCCTGGCGATATGTGACGCAGCCGCGCGCACCCATCGAGATGACGTGGAACGGGAGCTCGTACTCCGCCATCACGTCGCGCAGCCCGCCGCTCAACTCCTCGGTGAGGGCGTCGAGGTGCGAGTACGCGGGACCGGTGAGGACTTCGAGGAGCGTCGCGCGCGACGCTGCGGTGGTGAGCGGGTTGCCGTTGAACGTGCCGAGCTGCGCAACGGTCCCATCGCTGATCTTGGCCATGATGTCAGCGCGTCCGCCGACGGCGCCGCAGGGCAGGCCGCCGCCGATCGCCTTGGCGAGACAGACGATGTCGGGCACGACGCCGAAGCGCTCGGTCGCTCCGCCGGGTGCGATCGTCACGCCGGTCTTGACCTCGTCGAAGATCGCCACGGCGCCGTGGCGGTGCGCGGTCTCGACGAGCCCGGCGAGGTAGCCCTCCTCGGGAAGGACGAAGCCGATGTTCATCATCGCGGGCTCGACGATCACGCCCGCGATCTCACCCGGGTGGGCGGCAAACGCACGCTCGAGGCCCTCGAGGTCGTTGAAGCCGACGACGATGGTGAGCGCGACCGTCGACGCCGGGATGCCCGCCGTCATCGGGACGGAGTTCGGCGACGCGGCATCGCCCATGTATTCGACCGGCGGCTCGACCGACACCAGCAGCGCGTCGTGATGGCCGTGGTACGACGCCTCGATCTTGATGATGCCCTCACGACCGGTGAAGCCGCGTGCGAGGCGCACCGCGTCGAGTGTCGACTCGGTGCCGCTGTTGGTGAAGCGCCACTGCGGCTGATGGAACCGCCGTGCGAGCTCACGCGCGACCACGATGTTCTCCTCGACCGGCTGCGCGAAATGGGTCCCGCGATGCAGCTGCGCGTCCACCGCCGCGACGATCGCCGGGTGCGCGTGGCCGACGACCATGACGCCGAAGCCGTTGTGGAAATCGACGTACTCGTTGCCGTCGACGTCCCAGACCTTGCTGCCCTGACCGTGGTCGATGAAGACCGGCTGCGGTGGCGTGTCCTGGAACGAGCTTGGGACGCCGCGGGGGATGAACTCCGTCGCCTCCCGCCAGAGCTCGCGCGAACGCGTGCGCTTGGAGCGGAAGACCTCTTCCTCGCGTGCGGTGAGTGCGGCGACGCGCTCCGACGCGACGTGACCCGAGTTCGTACCCATATCGACCAGGTCCCTCCAGACAGCCGCGTGGATGCAGTGAATTCTACTGAACGCCTGTAGAATCAGCGCAACGTTAGACGCAAACCGGTGGGACCGTCAAGCGAACCCGTGTCCGCCGCGGAGAGCCTCGCGCCAGTCGATTCGGGTGACCTGTCCGTCGACGATGTGCACCTCACGGGTGGTGCACGGACCCTCGCCCCAGAGCGTCCACATCCCGGCTTCGAGCGAGGGGAACAGCGCCACCGGGACCATCGCCCCGTCCATCAGCCGCTCGTGCACGCCGGTGTGGGTGCGAGCCTCGGCCCGGTCGACCGGGCTGACTTCGGGCTCGGTGCCGAGAAGCGCTGCCGGCACCACGACCAGCAGCGCTCCGGCCCCCCCGCCGATGTCGAGAACCGCCGGCCCGCTCGGGGCGCTGCCGGCGGTCTCGCGCTCGATCATTTCGGGGTGTCGAACCCGTTGAGCGGCGTGCCCAGGTAGGGGAAGTGGTTGATGTACCGCTTGTTCCCGGGCACAGCACCACTGCTGAACTGAGCGGCCGAGAAGTCGCTGACCGCGCCCGCGGCGCCGTCCGGGGTGAAGCTGGGATCGACCAGCGGGATGGTCACGCCCGCGATGGCGCGGATCTCGATGGTCGCGACATCATCGAAGACACGGCGTCCGTTCGGGAACCCCGCAAGGTCACCGCCGAGAATCCCGTTGATGTTGGGGTTCGACGACGGCGGGATCGCCATGTTGAGACGGAGCAGGTCCGCAGGCGTCGAACCGCTGTTGTTCTGGAAGCCGGGGATTATCCCCGACGGGATCCCGGTCAACAGGATGGCCTCGAGATCGACCCGCGCCGCGGTATAGGCGGCGAGGTGCGGGAAGACCCCGGGGTAGAGGACGGGCAGCAGTACCGCGAGCTCAGGGTGCGCGTAGTTCGAGACGAACTGCGCGTCGTTCTGGGGCTCCGTCGAGTTCCAGAAGTCCTTCTTGCCGATCGGGATGACGACCTCGTTGATGAGCGGCATGCCGAGGCGTGAGACCTGAACCCACGGTCCGACATCCGTCGAGGACCCACCCTCGAGGATCGTCGACTTGCGCCGGCTCGCCGAGGTGTAGACGCCGATCACCGAGTCCGCCGCGGTGGGATCGGTCGGCATCTCGCCACCCCGGGTGAGATGCGTCTTGGGAACCTGGATCGCGATGGTGTGGACGTTGAGGGCCTTCGAGGAGTTGACACCGCCGACCGCGGGAAGCGGGATGAGGTGCGCATTCTGGAAGGGGCGGAGGACGCCGAGGTCGAAGATCGAGCCGAGGTCCACGTAGAACCCCTCACGCCGCTGGCCCGCGAACACCCACCCACCGTCCAGGGGGTGCACCGCGGCAGCCGCGAGCGCCTGGTAGTTCGGGGTGGAGCGAACGCCGACGTTGACCGGCGGGCATGCGAGCTTGTTCGCGAGCACCGTGGCGTGGCCGCCCTTGATGCGGGTGACCGAGTAGAACTGGCGAACGTTCCAGCTCGCGCTGTTCAGGCTCGTGATCGGGCCGGTGTTGTACAGGAAGGTGTTCGGGTCGGCGTACTCGGTCGTGAACTTGAACTGGTAGGTGATGTTCTCCCCGACACCACCGCCGTTGCTGATGTGGATCTCGTAGAGAACGTCGTCACCGAAGTTGTAGAAGTTCGGGCCGCCGTCCGGTCCCTCGAGCGGGATGTAGTTGGCGATGAGCGTCACCGACTCGGGATGATCCGGGCTCGTGAACGCGTAAAGGTCAGTGCTGTCAGCAACCGGGTCTTTCGAGATCCCCGGCGCTTCACGATGCGAAGACATGTGTGCCCCTCGTGAGGATGTTGATGCTGTTCTGGTCGGCGGGTCAGCGCGCCGCGCGCTGCAGCTGACGGATGAGCGCCGGGTTCCTGGTCACGACCTCTTTGTGGCCGACCATGACCGCGATCTCGCCCGTGGCCGCGTCGCGAACGTATGCCGTCATCGGAGTGCTGGCCTCGGGGGCCTCACTCGCGCCCGCAACGCTCTGGGCCGCTTCCACGAGAGTGCTCGGCCCGGCGATCAGGCCCATAGCCGCAACTCCGCCCGCCGCCCCTACCGTGGTGGACAGAAACGTCCGCCGTGTCACCTTGGCCATGTGTTCACCTCACCTGAGCGGCCGCCGGCGATCCGAGAGGTCGTCCTGTCACCGCTCTGTCACCGCTTGGTACGGACGGGTCCGGACCGCGGATCACTCGCCGATTCGGCGAGTCCGGGGCGTCAGGTCCAGGAGGGGACGAGTGCCTCGACGGTGTTCCCGGTGACGCGGGTCTTGATCGTCGGGAGTGGGTTCAGGCGGTAGTCGCCGGGGTTCGCATCGCCGGTGAGCGAGAAGCTCATCGGGTGGCACGGGCACACCAGCTTGTTGTCGGCCGGTTCCGGGACGAGCGTGCACCCCTGGTGGGTGCACACCGCGCTCAGGCCGCGGATCTCACCTTTCAGCGTGAAGACGACGCCCTGAATTCCACCGGCTGAGAACTGCTTGATCTTGCCCGGGGCGACCTCGTCGAGCGTCGCAACGGCCACCCACGCGCTGATGTACGGAGTGATCGGACCGGTCCCGCTCTGCGGCTCGGTGAGCACCTCGCGGAGCCGCTCGCCACCGACGCCCGCGGCGACCGATGCGGCGAGCGCGGCGGCGCCGCCAACGAGGAACCGCCGGCGCTGAATTCGGGTGTCGACCCATCCGGGATCCTGTTCGCCGGCTTCCCGCAGGCGGCGCGCCAGGTGGTCGACGAACGCCGGCGAGGGGTCGGCTCCGCCCGGATGCGTCGCTCGGAGACGGGCGGCAACCTGCATGGCTCCGGCATCGTCGCCTGCTACCGAGCACGGCGGGCGCCGATCGTCGATGAGCGCCTTGATGAAGCGGGTGAGGCGGCGGTCAGCCTTGGACATTGCCACCTCCGTTGGCCGCGGCCCTGCGGAGCGCGCGCAGCTGCAGGACCTTGGCGTTGGCGACGCTGACGCCCATCGCGCTGGCCGTCTCGCGGATGGAATAGCCCCGCAGGAAGCGGTACTCGAGCACGCTGCGATAGTTGGAGGGGAGGCCGTCGAGGATGCCGCTCACGTCGACGTCGCGCTCCGGCTGGACCGGTTGGCCTGCGTCGCGCTGCTCGTCGAACTCCATCAGGACGGTCCCGTGGCGCTGACGCCACACATCGGCGAGCACGGTTCTCGCGGTGGCGCGCAGGTAGGCGCGGATCTCGGCAGGGGAGACGTCGGAGCGAAGCCGCGGCAGGGCGCGCAGGAAGGTCGTCGAGGTCACGTCCTCGGCGTCAGGTGTGTTGCCGGTCCGCGAGTAGACATATCGATAGAGGGGAGCAACATGCTCCTGGTAGACGGACTCCCAGTCGTGCGATTGATCTGGGTCGCCAACCACGCGGAGCGGGGGCGTCATTTCGGGCACGGCCACGTTCGATCATGTCCTACGAGACGGGGTTACGCAATCGGGCATTCGGGGCATGATTGACGGCGAGGGAATTCGCCATGAGCACCGCAACGACTCACGACCGCCTGATCGGCACAGTCTCGCTCATCCTCGATCGGATGGTGCACGTGCGCCTGACCGCGGTCGGGATCAGCCGCCCGGGTGCCATCGATCGCACACCGGCTGATCCCGCCGGCTTCTGGGAGCACAGCCGCGTGGGCGACCCGCGCCCGCTCCGGGTCAACCGGGAGTGGGATTCACTCGACGGCCCCCGGTGGCGCGAGCTCGAGCTCGAGGGCGAGAGTGAAGGCCCGGGCGGGCACTGGGGCAGCAAGCGCTTCCTGGCGACAGCGCACATCCGGCGCGACCCGGGGCCCGCGCCCTTCGTGCTGCTGCTCCACGGATACGCGGTGCCCCAGACCACATATGACCGCTGGCTCGCCCGCCAGATTCGCCGGCGCGGCGCGCACACCGCCCGGCTGGACCTTCCCTACCACCTCAGGCGCACGCTGCCGGGACAGCGGAGCGGCGACGGCTACTTCAGCCTCGACCCGGCGCACATCCGCGCCGTGGTCCGGCAGTCGGTCGAGGATGCCGCGGCGATCATCGCCTGGGCGCGCGCCGAGGTCAGCCCGACGGTGGCCGTCGTGGGGGTGAGCCTCGGCGGGCTCATCGCGACCCAGCTCGCGGCGCACCTCGAGCTCGACCGGGTGATCGCGGTCGCGCCGTTCTGCGACCCGGCGACCACGCTCTCGCAGCGCCCCCCGACGCCGTCGCTCCGCCACCTCGGGATGATCGGCGAGGACACGCAGTCCTGGGGGCCCGACCGCGCGACCGCGGGGCGCTTCCTCGATGAGACCCTTGCGCCGCTCGTCGCACGCAACTACACGCCGCGAACCCCCGGCAACCGGATCACCCTCGTCCGGGCGATGCAGGACCTCGTCGTCGGGGCCGACCCCGTGACCGAGCTTGCCGCCGCCTGGCAGACCGAGCTGTGGACCTACCCGCACGGGCACATGACGGTGATGAGCGCGAGCGGCATCGCGCGCCGCATCGCGGACGCCGCGACCCGGATTCCCACTGAGCCCGGAGTGCGTACCCCCGCGGACCCTGGGCTCTCGGTCGCGGTGTGAATCTGACGGAGCCGGTTCTCCGCCGCGAGGGGCTCACGCGGAACGGACGTCCCTGGGTGATCAGACCGTCACGCGACGAGGACGCACCCGACCTCGCCGCGCTCATCGACGCGATCGCTGCGGAAGGAGAGCTGATCGTTGCGGAACCCGGCGAGGCGGAGACGATGCGGGTGAGCGCGCGGCTCGTGTCGATCGTCGCCGAGGGCGGTCTCTCCCTCAGCCTCGAGGCCGACGGCGTACTCGCCGGCAACGCCATGGTGTACCGGCGAGCGGGCTCCCACTACAACCACGTCGGCGAAATGGCCATTGTTGTCAGCAACGAGCATCGTGGGGCGGGCTTCGGCCGGATGCTCATCGAGATGGCGATCGCCTGGTGCCGGGTCGTCGGCGTGACCAAGCTCAGCCTTCAGGTCTTCACGGACAACGCGCGAGCGATCGCGCTGTACCGGTCGCTCGGCTTCGCCGAGGAGGGCGTCGCCCGGGGGGAGGTGCGCATGCCCAGCGGCGATCGGGACCTCCTGCTCATGGCGCTGACGCTCTAGCGCTCTGGCTCAGCCCGGCCCCCTGGTATCCTGCGGCCGAATGAGCGACTCGCGCCCGATCGGCGTGTTCGACTCCGGTGTCGGCGGCCTGACCGTGCTCCGCGAGCTGCGTCAGCAGGTGCCCGCGGAACGGCTGCTGTACGTTGCCGACCTGGAGCACTTCCCGTATGGGCCACGGCCGCAGCGTCAGGTGCGCGACCTCGCGCTCGACCTCATCGCCATGCTTGCGGCGATGGACACGAAGCTGGTCGTCATCGCGTGCAACACGGCGACCGCCGCGGCGCTGCACGCTGCCCGGGAGCGCTTCGACATCCCCATCGTCGGCGTCATCGCGCCCGGCGCTCAGGCGGCAGCGGCGGCAACGCGGACCGGCAGGGTTGCGGTGCTGAGCACCGAGGGCACCCGGGCGAGCGGCGAGTACGTCCAGGCCATCAAGGAAGCCAACCCCGGGGTGCTCGTGCTCAGCGAGGCCGCGCCGGACCTGGTGCAGATCGTCGAGGACGGCGATGCCGACACGCCGCGCGCCGACGCTGCGCTCGAACCCGTGCTCGCGCGGGTGTTCGATTGGGACGCCGATACCCTCGTACTCGGCTGCACGCACTACCCGTTGCTGCGCCGGGCTCTCGGACGCGTCGTCGGTGCGCGGCGACTGCGCGTCGTGGACAGCGCCGACACCACCGCTGCGCGGGTCAAGCGGATCCTCGCGGTCAATCACCTGGCCGCCGAATCCGACCTCGGGGTCGCGGCATCGCTCGAGGTGATGGTCACGGCCGATCCGCAGCGCTTTGCCACGAGCGCTGCGCGCCTCTTCGACGAGCCATTGCCGCAACCGCGGCTGGTCCGGTCCGCTCAGCCGGTGGTCCAGCTGGCGTCGGGGTCGTGAGCATCGCCGCCGAGGAGCTGCTCGAGCCCATCGCCGCCGATCTCCAGGAGTTCGAGCGCCGGCTCGACGCGGAGATCGCATCGGACCTCGGGCCGATGGCGAGCGCGATGTCGCACATCGTGAAGGCGGGCGGCAAGCGCCTCCGGCCGGCGCTGGTGATCCTCTCCGCACGGCTCGGGACCGCGAGCCCGGACGACGTCTTCAACCTCGCGATGGGCATCGAGTTCATCCACACGGCGACGCTGGTGCACGACGACCTCATCGACAAGGCGCCGACGCGGCGTGGGATACGCACGATCCACGAGGCACTTGGCCCGGATCCGGCCGTGATCATCGGCGACTACTACTTCGCCAAGGGCGCGTACCTGCTCGCGGAGATCGGCATGCCGGCAATCGACTCCGCCATCAGTCAGGCGGTCATGACCATCTGCATGGGTGAGCTGCTGCAGATGACGAGCCGCAACGCCTACGACCAGTCACTCGCGGACTACCACCGGAAGATCGGCCGGAAGACGGCCGTGCTCGTGAGCACGTGCTGCTACGGAGGCGGCCTCATCGCCGGTCTGGACACCGCAGCGGTTGAGGCACTTCGCCGCTATGGGCACAGCCTGGGGATGGCATTCCAGATCGCCGACGATGTCCTCGACTACGTCGCGACCAGTGATGAGGTCGGCAAACCGGTGGGAGCGGATCTGCGCCAGGGGACGGTCACGCTGCCCCTCATGCTCGCGCTCGACGATCCCGGCGTCCAGGCGCGCCTCCGGAGCATTCTGGACAAGAATGACTTGAACGATGCCGACTACGAGGAGGTCGTGACCCTCGTGCGCACCTCGACCGCGATCGCCGAGGCGGAACGCAGCGCGCAGGAGTTCGGACGGGAGGCCGCCGCCGAGCTGGAGGGATTTCCCCCGTCGACTGCGCTCGCGACGCTCGAGCGCGTGTGCGAGTACGTGGTGGACCGCCGGATCTGAGCAGCGCACTCGCGCCGTCCGAACCGCGCGCTCACAGGGCGCCGAGGCGGCGCACCTCCGACCCGAACGTGGACGCCCAGACCGCGAGCATGAACGCGGCGAGCGCGTAGCCGAGCGCCTCGATCACCGTTGCCGCCAGCGTTCCACCGATCCGCGTGTCGCCGGCCTGCACCGCGATGGCGGTCGCGGCGGTGCGCGCGACATCGATTGCCGCGAGGAGCGCCACGACTACCAGAGCGAGGCGGACGACCACGTACTCGTGGCGGAGACCGGCGCGAAGCTGTCTCGGTGTCAGGCGCTCCGGCACGGAGCGCCCCGGCGGTGGTTCGATGGTGCCGCGCCGCAGGCGCAGGACCGCAGCGCCGAAGCAGAGCGCCGCGACCCATCCAGGCCAGAGCGTTCGGATGCTCGAGCCGTCAGCGATCAGTGTCTGCAGCGGGTTGAGCGCGGTGTGCGCGGCGAGCTCGGCTGCGAGCGTCTGGTGCAGGCGAACCAGCAGCGTTCCGGCGACACCACACGCCGCCGCGGCAAGCGCGACCACGACACAGCGCAGCACCATCGGCCCCCGATCGAGAAAGACGAGCTCGGTGAGACGTGAGTCGCGCTGGGCCTGCACCGTGGCATTGTAGGTTCGCTTCCGATGTCGCGAACCAGAAAACCCCATCGCCGCACGTTGCGTGTCGCCACCTACAACATCCTGCTGGGAGGTGAGCAACGCCGAGAGCTTGTTGCCGGCGTGCTGCGTCGCGTCGACGCCGACGTCATCGCGCTGCAGGAGGTGAGCGACGCGGACCACATCCGCGAGCTCGCGAAGGGCCTCCACATGGAGATGTTCCTCGGCGAGCCCAGCGACCCCGAGTCGCGGATGCACACGGCGATCCTCAGCCGCCTCCCGGTTCGGTCGTGGCGGAACCGGCGTCATCACGGACGCATGCTCCGGTCCCACCTGCACTGCGACGTCGAGACGGGCGGCGCCTCGCTGCCCCTCGTCGGCGTCCACTGCCTGCACCTTGCGGCGCGATTTGGCGAGCGCAACAAGGGCGAGGCACGCCGCATCAAGGAGATCGGCGCGGTGCTGACGGACATCAATGACGAGCCGCCGCTCCCGCACATGCTGATCGGGGACTTCAACGCGCTCGCCCCGGGCGACGACATCCTGGCCACCGCCTTTTTCCGGCGCATGAACGAGCTCCGCCGCGCCGGACTGCTGGTCGGCGCGTCGAACGGCACGTTGACGCCGCTGCCGGTCGACACCAACGGGCAGTCCGGCGTCGAGGATCGCTGGCGCCGCGCCGGCGTCGACCCGCGCCTGATCGGCGGCATCCCGGTGCTGCCGCGAGTCGTGTCACCGCTGACGATGGGACTGCCCGTGTCGCATGGCATGGACCGCTTCCTCGGACGGCTCATCGAGCGCTGGACCGTCGAGCGGCTGCTCAACGAGGGATACGTCGACTGCTACCGGCGCATGCACCCACGAGCACGCGGACTCACGTGCGCGACGTGGCAGCTCTCAGCACGTGTCGATTACGTGTTCGCCACCCGCGATCTGGCGGCGAACGTGCTCCTCGCGGATGTCGTCGGGGGCCGGACCTGGGCCGACTCCGACGCGGCCGTCGCGTCGGATCACTACCCGGTGGTCGCCGAGTTCAGCGTCTGACCCGCGCGGCGTCAGTCGCTGATCTCATGCACCAATGACGGTGACAGACGAGACGAGCGCATAGATGAGCCACAGGAAGATGAGCGCGATCGCCAGGCCGACGACCCCGCACACGATGCCGGCGACTGCCATGCCCTTGCCGGCGCCGCCATATCGGTTCGCGTTGCGGACGCCGATGACTCCGAAGATGATCGCGAGCGCCCCGAGCACGATGCTGAGGTAGTCGACGAACGGGATCCAGCACAGCGCGACGGAGACGATCCCGCAGACGCCGGCCGCGACGCCGATGCCGTTTGTCTGGCGCGCATAGACGATGGGCTGCAGCGGAGCGTATGTGTAGGGCGGATCCTGCGGGTTGAATCCCGGTGGGGCTCCCGGCTGCGTGGACGGGGGAGCGTTCGGGTCGTCAGCCACGCCGTCTCACTCCGCGTGAGCGCCGTTCAGGTGCTGGGTGCGGGTGGAGCTGGCGGCGACGGCGCGGAGGGCTCCGGCGGCGCCTGATATGAGCTGAGCGGCTTGGTCGCGGGTTGCGGATCGGACTTCATGAGATAACCGCCGGCGCCCACGGCGGCACCGGCGATGATCCCGATGAAGACACCGAAGCTCGGCCCCGACGAGTAGCCGGGAAGATCCGAGTACGCCGCATAGAGGTTGGCGTACCCACCTCCGGTCGCGAGCCAGAGCAGGGCCGCCAGCAGCATCACCACGCCGATGCCGAGATAGATCATCGAGTTGGTGAACGGCAGTGCGGGGATGCTCACCTGAGGAACGAAGGTGCGCATCACGAACAGCGCGATGCCGGCGAGCACGACGAGGAAGAAGATCCACCCCGACCAGTAGCCGAGGGCATCGTGGCCGCCACTGTCGGCCCCGAAAACCGTCGGTACTGTCGTGCTGTGCCAAGAAAGAAAGGTATCGACGAGCCCGACGATGAGTCCGGCACTCACCGCCAGCGCTCCGTTCGACCATTGCTTGCCCGCGACGTTCAGTGGCACGTCAGGCCTCGGTCAGGCAAAGGATCGTTCGCTCGTCGACTGGATTCGAAAGGTTAGACGCCGGGAGGAGGTGGAGGCGGGCTGCCGTAACCACCGGGAGGCGCCGTCGCAACCAGCGGGGCATCACCGGGCCAGCGGCTGATGACGACGAGGTAGTAGACGACCACGGCGATGATCAGGCTGAAGATGAAGCTGCCGACGCCGCCGTATCCGACGATGTCGAGGATCCCGCCGACGAGGTTCACGGCCAGTCCGTAGATGACGAGGTCCTTGCCCGAGCGGTTGAGCTGGTACATGCGGAAACCGCCGAATGCGTACAGCACCGCGCCGACGAGGCTGATCAGAACGCCGATGAGCGCGAGTCCGAAGATGCCCGATGAGCCGCCGCAGTTGGTGCCGCCCAACTCCTGGCAGACCGTGGTGGCGTCGCTCGCGACATTGTTCAGCGCGAACACGACAGGTAGCGCGATCAGGTCAATGATGATGCCGATGATCGCGAGGATCCCGATCACCAGCCCGAGCGTCTTCGCGGGGACGTTCAGCTTGATGGGCGGGTCTGCAGCGAAGGGCGGGTCGGTCAGGATGTTGGCCATGGGTTCTGGTGGTTCCTCCCGAGTGTGGTGGTGCAGGTGTGGCTCAATCTGAGATTGGGGAGCCACGTCCCCCGAGCGCGGATCGGTGGATTATGGAGTAATCAGGGGTCCCTGGGCCAGAGATTCGCGAACGATTCGGCGACGATCGGGATGCAGACGTCTGAACACGCACGCGGCGCACAGCCCTACGGCCGCGAGAAGAGCGAAGACGATCCCGATGCCGAGGGTCCGTCTGGTGGCGCCGGCGACAATCATTTCTATGAGCACGCTGCCGATTGCGAGTGCCGCAGCGGCTGCGTGAGCCGTGCTCTCCGGTATGTACGGGGTCACGACGTCATCGATGAATCCGCGCCCGATGAGCAGCAGCAGGATCGTCGCGGCTATTGCGAGGAAATAGACGTCGCCGAGGAGTGATGCTCGGAATGCGTTGACGGTGATGTGTGAGGTGCCGGCCGCGTAGCCGTACCAGGGCAGGAAGGCGACCAGGACGCCGACGGCAGCTGATGCCGCAGCGATCGCCTCGGCCCTGTTGATGTGGCTGGGCATCGTCGTGTCCTCGACTTGAACCGTGATGAGACGCCCGGTCGCAGACGCGACGACCGGGTTGGGTGAGGCTGGTTCGAGCGGATCGTATGCAGGGTTGGGCGAGATGTCAACGGCGTCGGCGAGATCGGCCGGCCGGATCGGTGCCTTTCGGCGGGGTTCCAGGAGCCCCAGCACCCGCATCCGCGGCGAAAGCCGGTGGCTTGCCGACCACCAGCAGATCGCCGAGCGTGCGCCATTCGAAGCGCTCGGTGCCGCGCTTGATGAGCTCGACAAAGCAGGCCGCGGTTGCCTCGGCATCGGCGAGCGCGTGATGGGGTTTGCGATGCACGACGCCCAGCTCCCGGCAGAGGCGCTCGAGTCCGATCGTGTCCTTCAGGTCGAAGAGCTTGGCCGCGAGGCGAGTGGTGTCGAGGTTGTCGGCATCGAGGTTCGTGCCGATCGCACGGCTGATCAGTCGCGTGTCGAACGCGTCGGCGCTGTGTTCGACGAGCACCGCGCCCTTGGCGAAGCGCTGGAACCGCTCGACGACGAGAGACACGGGGGGCGCTCCGTTGAGCGTTGCCGCGTCGATACCGTGAATGCGTCGGGCGTACGGGTTGATCCGGTCGTTGCTGTGCACGAGCGTCTCGAAGCTCATGAGGTGGTCGCGCAACGTGAACGCCACCGCACCGAGCTCAACGAGGTGGTGCGGCGACTGCCCCGTCGTCTCGCAGTCGAGCGCGACGAAATGAAGGGCATCGATCGGGGTGTCCAACCCGGGCCGCTCGGCCGCCCAGGAATCCGCCGCGTCATCGAGCGTGGCAAAAGGCTCGGCTCCGGCCGGACCGAGGCGCGGCATGAATTTGTCGCCCGTGGGGACCCTCCCTCGGCGGCGACCGTATCGCCGGCGAGTTTCCATGGCCACCATCCTAGAGCTCGGGACCAGGGGAACCGGTGCAGGACGGTCCATCGGAGCCGGTCCGCATGGGGCGGGAACCTATACTCGCTCGTTGATGCGACTGGTAGCCGCCGGGCTGAGCTATCGCACCGCTCCACTGGCTGTACGGGAGGCAGCGGCCATCCCAGCGGCGCGTGCCGCAACGACGCTGCGCTACCTGGTGGGTCACGCGGGACTCCTTGGGGCCGCAGTGCTCTCGACCTGCAATCGCACCGATTTCTACATGGTGTGTCCCGACGAGCTCAGTGCGCAAGTCGCTCCGCGATTGGCTCGGTACCTGGACCCGGGTGGGTCGAGGGACGTGGAGCGGCATCTCGTCACGACCGTCGATCGTGATGCGGCGCTCCACATGTTCCGGGTGGCGAGCGGGCTGGAGAGCATGGTCGTCGGCGAGGCGCAGGTCCTCGGACAGTTCAAGGACGCGCACCGCGCCGCCACCGAGGCTGGCACGGTCGACGCACGGCTCGACTATGTGATGCGCCGTGCGATCTCCACTGCGAAGCGGGTGCGCACCGACACGGCCCTGGGTCGCGGGACCGCGAGCCTGAGCGAGGTCGCTGTCGAGTGTGCGCGCAGGGCGGTGGACACCCTCGACGGCAGGGGAGTGCTCCTCGTGGGCGCCGGGAAGATGAGCCGGCTCGCGGCGCGGCGGCTCCGCGAGGAGGGCGCGCGGATCATGACCACATCCCGTGGTGATTCCCGGGTGCGGCTCGCGAAGAGCATCGGTGGAGAGCCGGTTGCCCTGGACGCGATCGGCGAGGTTGCTGACGAGGTTGACGTGATCATCGCGTCGACGGACAGCGCACGCGTCGTCCTCGACGCCGCGACGATCGCGGCGCTCCAACGCCGCCGCCGGCGCCGGCCGCTGTGCATCGTCGACATGGCCGTCCCTCGCGACATCGACCCGGCGGCCGCGGAGGTCCCCGGTGTCACCCTGATCGATATAGACGAGTTGGGGAGGAGGGTCGAACAGCGGCTCGACAGGCGCCGCGAGACCATCCCGGCAGCGGAGAGGATCATCGACAGCGAACTCGAGCGCACCGTCAGGGCGATCGGGCAGCGCGACACCGCCGGCCCCGCGATCACGGCTCTCGTGGAGTGGGCCGAGGATCTGCGCACCCGCGAGATCGCGCGCACCTTTGGGACGGCTGACGCTCTCGATGCGGAAACGCGCGAGCGGATCGACGTGCTCACCCGGAGCATGGTTCGCAAGCTCCTGCACGGACCGGTCACACGGCTCCGCGAGGCCGCGGGGGATCCGGCCGCGACCCTGGCGATCCGCGAGGCGTTCCGGCTCGACCGTTGATGCCTGCCGCCGACACCTCGCTGTTGCGGCTGGCGACGCGCGGCAGTGCGCTCGCGCGGGCGCAGGCCGTGCTCGCGGCCCGGGCATTGCGAGCCAGAGGTGGCGTCGAGATCGAGACCGTGATCGTTCGCACCGAGGGCGACCGGCGCACCGACGTGCCCATCGGAGAGCTTGACGGGCAGGGATGGTTCACTGCCGAGCTCGAGCGCAGCCTGCTCGACGGCCGCGTCGATGTCGCGGTGCACAGCGCCAAGGACCTCCCCTCGATGCTCGCGCCTGGCCTGAGCGTGGGAGGCTACCTTCTGCGCGCCGATCCCCGAGACGGTGTCGTGTCGATGGGGGACCGGACCCTGGCGCAACTGCCTGCCGGATCGACGGTCGGGACGAGCAGCGCACGGCGTGCGGGGCTGCTGGCCGGTCTCTATCCCGGGCTCCGACCGGTCGGGATTCGAGGGAATGTCGACACCCGGCTGCGCAAGCTCGATGCGGGCGAGTGCGATGCGCTGGTGCTCGCCTGCGCGGGCCTCGATCGGCTCGGGCTCGGCGATCGCTGTGCCGAGCGCCTCGATCCGATCACCTTCGTGCCGTCCCCGGCGCAGGGAGCGATCGCCCTCGAAGCCGTGGCGGATTCAGCTGCGGCCCGCCTGTGCGCGGCGGTGGCCGACGGGGCAACGACGGCCGCCGTGGTCGCCGAACGCGCGGTGCTCGCCGGGCTGGGAGGCGGGTGCCTGCTGCCGCTCGGTGCATGGGCGCGGATCGAAGATGCGCGGCTGATCCTTGTTGCCGTGCTCGTCTTCGACGGGTCGGTGCGCCGTGCCGAGGCATCCGGAGACGTCGATGACGCGGCGGCCCTGGGCGAGCTCGTGGCGAGTCGCCTGCGATGACGGGGAGCGTGCTGCCGCTGCAGGGCCGGCGGATCGTCGTGACCCGTGCCCGCGAGCAGGCTGAGGGCCTCGTTGACCGGCTCCACGCGCTCGGGGCCACGGCCGTCGTCGTGCCACTCATCGCGACCGTCCCGATCGCGACTCCCGGCGAGATCTCCCGCGTCGCCGCCGAGATCGGGGCTTCGGCGGAGCCGCGCTGGGTTGCCTTCACGAGCGCGGCGGCGGTGCGCCTCGTCCTCGGGGCGGCGGGCGTCGAGGCGCTCTCGGGGATGTGGGTGGCAGCCGTCGGCCCCGCAACCGCCGCCGCTCTCGAGGAAGCGCGCGTGACCCTCGATCTCATCGCCGGCGACTCCGATGCCTCCGGGCTCGCGGCGGCGATGACGGCCCGAGGCATGACAGATGCCGTCGTGTGGTTCCCGTCCGCCGAAGGTGCGAGCGGGGCATTGGCCGCCGCGCTTGGGGCCGCCGGCGCAACGGTCTGGGTGCAGCCGATCTATCGCAGCGTCATGCCCGATGCCGCCGCGCAGCGGCTGGAGGCGGCGTTCCGCGACGGCGTCGATGCGATCACGCTGACCAGCGGGAGCACCGCGCGGCACCTCGCGACCGCGCTCGGAGACCGTGAACTGCCCCCGGACGTGCTCATTGTCTGCATCGGCGAGCAGACCGCCTCGGCCGCTCGCGACGCGGGTCTCCCGGTGCACGCCGTCGCGACGTCGCCGTCCGTCGAAGGATTGGTGACCGCGTTGACAGGGCACCTCGCCCCTCAGCCGCTACGCTGACACGCGCCATGGGATTCCCCCTCGAACGACCGCGCCGCCTGCGACGGACGCCGGCGCTCCGCCGCCTTGTTCGCGAGACCCACCTCAGCGCCTCGCAGCTGATCCACCCGGCGTTCGTTCGCGAGGGCCTCACGACCCCGACGCCGATCGCCTCCATGCCGGGACACAGCCACGAGAGCATCGACTCGCTGTGCGAGACGGTGGAGGACGTGCTCGCGCTCGGGCTCGGCGGCGTCCTGCTCTTCGGCCTCCCGGGCGCCAAGGATGCGCAGGGATCGGGCGCGTTTGCCGAGGACGGTGTCGTGCAGGAGGCGATCCGCGCGCTGCGAAGCCGTTTCGGCGATGCGCTCGTGATCATCGCGGACTGCTGTCTCTGCGAGTACACCGACCACGGCCACTGCGGCTTCCTGCTCGAGAACGGCGACGTCGACAATGACGCGACCCTCGAGCTCTATGCGCGGACGGCGGTCAGCCAGGCGTCCGCAGGCGCGGACATCATCGCGCCGAGCGGGATGATGGACGGCCAGGTTGCAGCAATACGCGAGGCGCTCGACGCGTCTGGATTCACCGACACGGCGATCCTGGCCTACAGCGCCAAGTTCGCGACCGTGATGTACGGACCGTTCCGCGAAGCCGCGGAGAGCACGCCCCGACAGGGGGATCGCCGGTCCTATCAGATGGACTCCGCGAACCAGCGCGAGGCGGTCCGCGAGGCGATGCTCGACGTCGAGGAAGGCGCCGACATGGTCATGGTCAAGCCGGCGCTCACGTACCTCGACGTCGTGGCGCGAGTGCGGGACACCACCGACCTCCCGCTTGCGGCGTACTGCGTGAGCGGTGAATTTGCGATGCTCCACCATGCTGCGGCAGCGGGCGCGTTCGACGAGCGCGCGGCGGTGCTGGAAGCTCTTGGCGGTATCCGGCGAGCCGGTGCCGACCTCCTGATCACATACCACGCGCGTGCCGCGGCGAGATGGCTCGCGGACATCAAGGAGTAATCGATGAGTGACTCGGGCGGCAGTCAGAACCGTCTTCCCCTGGTGATCGGATCGGGTGCGGTCGTGGTGATCGCGATCGTTGCGATCGCATTCGGCGTGAACAGCGCGAGCGCGCCGCTGGCTCCCGCGCCGAGTCCCACGCCCACCGCGGTGGTGCCGACACCGACCGCCAGCCCTTCACCGACCGCGGCCCCGACCATCCCGTTCGCCGATTGCGCCACAGCGAAATTCGGTCCGGTGCTGGCCTCGCTCAACCCGCCGGCAAGCGTGCATACCTACGCAGCCGCGCCGGCGATGACGATCGACACGACCAAGCTGTACCAGGCGACGATCAAGACGGCGAAGGGTGACATCGTGCTGTGCCTGCAACCGGATCTCGCGCCGAACACCGTCAACGTGCTCGTCACGCTGATGCGCAACCACTTCTACGATGGCATCCCGTTCCACAGGGTGGTCGCCGGGTTCGTCGTGCAGGGTGGCGACCCGCAGTGCATCGGCGCAGTGCCCGCGGCACCCGCGACGCCGTCGGCCACATGCGGTGACGGCGGTCCGGGGTTCCAGTTCGCCGACGAACCGGTGCACCAGTCGTATGTCGAGGGTGCGCTCGCCATGGCCAACAGTGGCGCGAACACCAACGGATCGCAGTTCTTCATCTGCATCGCCGACGACACGACGGCACTGCCGACACCCGCGTACAACCTTTTCGGCAAGGTCGAGTTGGGTATGCCCGTCGCGCTCAAGATCGTGCAGGGCGATGTCATGGAGTCCATCACCGTGCGCGAGCAGACGTAGCGCGGCGGCAGAGGAACCATGAGGGACGGCCACGCTCGCGCGCTTCGCGAGCGTGCCGAGCGGGTGCTGCCGGGAGGGGTTGACAGCCCGGTCCGCGCCTATCGCGCAGTCCCGGGTGTTCCTCCGCACATCCTCCGGGGCTCGGGCGCCCATGTCGTGGACGCCGATGGAAACGACTTCGTCGACTACGTCCTCGCCTACGGACCGCTCATCCTGGGCCACCAACCGCCGGAGGTGGTGGCGGCCATCCGCGCGCAGCTCGAGCTCGGCATCGCCTTCGGGCACACCGTGGCGCTGGAGGTCGAGCTCGCCGAGCGAATCGTCGATGCGGTCCCGTCTGTCGAGATGGTCCGCTTCGTGACCTCAGGGACCGAGGCCGCAATGTCCGCGGTGCGGCTCGCGCGGGCGGCCACCGGCCGCGATCGCATCGTCAAGTTCGCCGGCGCCTACCACGGCCACGCCGACGCCCTGCTGGCCGAGGCCGGCTCCGGCGTCGCGACCCTCGGGATCCCCGGCTCACCCGGTGTCCCAGCCAAGGCGGTCGCCGCAACCACGGTGCTGCCCTACAACGACGTCGAAGCGATCACCGACCTCTTCGCGAGCAGCGGCGAGCAGATCGCCGCAGTGATCGTGGAACCGGTGGCCGGGAACATGGGGTGCGTGCCTCCCGAACCCGGGTTTCTCGACGCACTTCGCGACCTGACATCCAAAAGCGGTGCTTTGCTCGTACTTGATGAAGTGATGACCGGATTCCGCGTCGCGTATGGGGGTGCACAGGCGCTCTACGACGTCAGCCCCGATCTCAGCCTCTTCGGCAAGGTGATCGGCGGCGGGCTGCCGGTCGGCGCCTACGGCGGTCGCAGGGATCTCATGGAGCTGGTCGCGCCGGCCGGGCCCGTGTACCAGGCCGGCACGCTCTCCGGGAGCCCGCCGGCGATGGCGGCAGGGTGCGCGGCCCTCGACGTGCTCCGCGAACAGCCGGGGCTCTACGACGACCTCGAGCGCCTCGGCGACCGGCTGGCGAGCGGCTTCGCGGCCGCGGCTGCGCATGCGGGTGTGCCCTGCGCGGTCGGACGCGTCGGCAGCATGGTCACGCCCTTTCTCGGCATCGAGCGGGCGCGATCCTTCGATGAGGTCAAGGGCGCGGACCGCGAGCGATTCGGGGAGCTCCACGCCCGCTGGCTCGATGCCGGAGTCCTCTGGCCGCCGTCACAGTTCGAGACGGCGTTTCTCTCGACCACGCATACCGATGCCGACGTGGACCGGGCCGTGGCGGTGTTCGCAGAAGCCCTCTCGGGACGCTCACATTGATCTCGGGGTGAATCAAAAACAAGTGCTAGACTGGAGGCCGACATGGGCTACATAGGTGGACATTTGCCGGAGATCATCATCGTCCTGGTGGTGATCCTCATCATCTGGGGACCGGGCAAGCTGCCTGACGTGGGCGCGGCCATGGGTCGGGGTATCCGCGAGTTCCGCAAAGCCTCGTCGGACGTCCAGGACACGGTCGTCGGCGCCACGACCACCCCGTCGCAACCCGCGGCGCAGTCGCAACCCGCGCCGGTGGCGCAGGTGACCGCACCACTGCCTGCTCCGGCTCAGTCCGAAGCAGTCCCGCACCAGCCAACAGTTTCCGGCTAGCACTCCGCCTGCGCGGACGCTGAGCGGAGGCACGTAAGGTGCAGGGAGTGGCCGACGACGAACGGCGGATGACGATCGTCCAGCACCTCGAGGAGCTGCGACGTGTGCTCATCTGGGTGTTCGGGGCGTGGATCGTCGGCACGACCATTGCATTCATCTTCAACGGGTTCTTCCTCGGGCTCCTGCTGCACCCGCTGAAGACGGTGCTGCACAACTCGCACAGCATCATTCCCGGCGACCAGGCGATCATCACGAGCCCGACCGAAGGGCTCACGGTGCCGTTGAAGGTCGCCGCGGTTGTCGGCCTCGTGATCGCGCTCCCGATCGTGCTCTGGCAGGTCTGGACGTTCGTCTCACCCGGCCTGCGTCCCAAGGAGCGCAAATTCGTCGGCCCGTTCATCGCGTCGGCGCTGCTGCTCTTCGCCGTCGGGGCGGTCTTCGCGTACTTCGTGATGCCGCTCGGCCTCAACTTCCTGACGAACTTCCTGAACGGGAACGCGGTCTATTTCCCCGACATCGACTCGTACATCGGGTTCTTCCTGATCATCATCTTCGTCTTCGGAATCACCTTCGAGATGCCGGTCGCCCTCGTGCTGCTCGGCATCCTCGGTCTCGTCTCGTCGAAGAAGCTGAAGGGCTGGCGCAAGCCTGCCTACGTCGGGATCATCCTGGTCGCCCTGGTCATAACACCAGGCGCAGACCCCTTCACACCGACGGCGCTTGCAATCCCGCTCCTGCTGCTCTACGAGGCGTCGATCATCGTCCTGCAGAGGATCTTCCGCCGCTGATCGCCCGGTCCCGACCGGGACAGCCGATACACTCCGGGCAATGCGACCAGACCAGAGATCCCTCGGTGAACTGCGCCCGACCACCATCGAATTGCACACACTCCCCTACGCCGAGGGCAGCGCCCTCATCACGATGGGAGAGACACGGGTGCTCTGCGCAGCCAGCGTCGAGGAGCGTGTCCCGCCCTTTCGCAAGGGCTCAGGGAAGGGCTGGGTCACCGCGGAGTACGCGATGCTCCCGCGCAGCACGCAGACCCGCACCGAGCGCGACGGGCGCAAGGGAAGGGTCGACGGCCGCGTTCAGGAGATACAGCGGCTGATCGGACGAAGCCTTCGCGCCGCCGTCGATTTCGATGCGCTCGGCGAGCGGAGCATCCTCATCGACTGCGACGTGATGGTCGCCGACGGTGGCACTCGCACGGCGTCCATCACCGGCGGGTATGTCGCGCTCGCTCTGGCGGTGGCGCGGCTGCGCCAGGCAAAGGTCCTCCGTGGCGATCCGCTGCGCTGGCCGGTCGCCGCGGTGAGCGCGGGCATCGTCGCCGGCGAGGCCCGGCTCGACCTCTGCTACCTGGAGGATTCCGCCGCCGAGACCGACATGAACTGCGTCGGATCCTCGGACGGGAGGTTCATCGAGCTGCAGGGATCCGCGGAGCAGGAGCCGTTCTCGCGCGAGGAGCTCGACGCGCTGCTCGGGCTTGCGGGCGCGGGCCTGCAGCAGCTCTTCGCGATCCAGGCCGAGGTGCTCGCAAGCGCGGCGTGACCCGGCCGGTCCTGCTGCTCGCAACCCGTAATCCCGGGAAGATCGCCGAGCTTCGCGACCTGCTGACCGGCCGTCCCTGGCGGATCCAGTCGCTCGACGACGTCGGATTCGATCAGCCGCTCGACGAGCCCGGTCCCGGGTACCTCGAGTCGGCCCTCGCCAAGGCGACGGCTGTGTCCGACGCGACCGGGCTCACCGCACTGGCCGACGACAGCGGTATCGAGGTCGACGCGCTCGGCGGATGGCCAGGCCCGCACTCCGCACGCTGGATGGGGGAGGCCGCGTCGGACGCCGATCGCCTCCGGGGGCTGATCGACGAGGTTGCGCGACGCTCTCCGGGGGACCGGCGGGTGCGCTACGTGTGCGTGGCGGTGCTCGCCCGCCCGGATGCGGATCCGGTCACCGCACGCGGCGAGTGCCTGGGGACGCTCATCGACGAGCCACGCGGGACCAATGGTTTCGGCTACGACCCGGCGTTCCTGTCGCTGGACCTTGGGATGACCTTCGGAGAGGCGCCGGAGGAGGCGAAGGCGAGGGTCTCGCATCGCGCTCGCGCGATCCTCCGCCTCGCGGAGTCCGGCGCGCTCGGGCCGCTCCCGCCGGACTGAGCTCAGCCGGCCGGGATCGCCGCGCCGGTCACCGAGGCGGCCGGGTCGGAGAGCAGCCACTCGATCACCGCGGCAACCGCGTCGGCACTCACCCAGGTCGTACGATCCGCCTTCGGCATCGCGGCGCGGTTGGCCGCCGTGTCGATGGTCCCGGGGAGCACGGCATTGACGGTGATGCCCTGTCCGTGCAGCTCCGCGGCCATCACGTGGGCGAGGCGAAGGACCGCCGTCTTGCTCACCTGGTACGCGGCCTGACCGCGCGCAATGTCGATCGCCGCCTTCGATGCGACGAAGACGATCCGCCCACCCGACCCGCCGGCGATCATCGAGCCGGCCGCGGCCCTGGCCAGCCGCCACGGCGCGAGCAGGTTCGCCCCGAGCATCGCATCGATGGCGGCGTCGTCGGTCTCGTGCGCCCTTCCTCCGGCAAACCCGCCCGACGCGCTCACGAGCCCTTCCCACCGTCCGAGTGCCTCGACCGCGGGCCGCAGACTCGCCACAGCATCCGGGTCGTCGAGATCGCATGGGACCACGGTGACGCCGTCCTGCGGAGCCACCCGACCGGGATGTCGCGCCGGGATGACCACGCGGCGGCCCGCCGCGACGAGGCGGCTGACGACGGCGCTCCCGAGCGCGCCACCGCCCCCGCCGACGACGGTCACGCCGCGCTGGAACTGGACGGGCACAATGCTTCCTCGTGGACCCAGGGTCTGAGCGGACATTCCGGCGGGATGCCGTGCTCCGCGCCGGGGCTGCAATCTTCGCGCTCCTCGCCACCGGGCTGGTCGCCCTCGTGGTCACCGCTCATGTCGCGGGGATCGACCCGGGCAAGATCCCGCCCGTTCGCCCTCCGGCGGCGAGCCCGCCGACGCTCCCGCCCACGCCGCTCGCCGATCTCGGCCGCGCCGACCTCGCAAGCGTGGTGACCGTCGAGGTCGAGGTCGAGCACAGTGACGAGGAGTTGCTCGGCACCGGCTGGATCTTCGATGCGAAGGGAGATATCGTCACGAACGAGCACGTCATCGCCGGCAACGCCGCGATCCGCGTCACCGACCGCGAGAACCACACCGAGCTCGCGGTGGTCATCGAGGCCGACGCGACCTCCGACATCGCGCTTCTCCGTCCCGTCACCCGCCTGCCGGGATCTCCGCTGCCGGTCGATGCGACGGCCATCGCGAAGATTCCCGTGAGCGTGATCACGCTCGCATCGAGCGCGGCAACCGGGCAGGCCGACATGACCGACGAGACGCTGGTCGGCCTGCACGACGACGTGCCGCTGGCGCCGAACGGCGGCGCCCAGCAGGGACAGTCGACCCCGCAGGTGTACGACGACATGCTGCAGCTGCAGGGGGCCCGGATCTACGAGGGCAACAGTGGCGGCCCGGTCCTCGACCCCGCCGGTGAGGTCGTGGGCATCCTCACGCTCGCCAGTCCGAACACACCCGAGGCATATGCAATCCCGATCAGTCGCGTGCTCGCGCAGCTGACCCTCTGGTCGCAATCCGGATGATTCAGTCCCGCATTGGGTATCGTGACCATTGACGAGGACGTGCAGGCGCGTCCCCGAGGAGTTCCAACATCGTGTCCACACGCGACTTCGACATCGCCATCATCGGCGGCGGCCCCGCGGGATTGACCGCAGCCCTCTACGCGGGCCGCAATCGCGAGCGCGCCGTCATGCTCGAGGGAAAGGCGCCCGGCGGCCAGCTGCTCAACACCGAGCTCATCGAGGACTACCCGGGATTCATGTCGATCCTCGGCGGGGACCTGGCGACCGTGATGGAGCAGCAGGCGGCTCACTTCGGCACCGAGCTCGTCCGCACCGAGGTGCGGGCCATCAAGGTGCAGCCCGACGGCACGAAGCTCATCGAGACCTACGACGGTGACTACCGCGCGGTGGCGGTGATCGTGACCGCGGGCGGCAACCCGCGCAAGCTCGAGGTGCCCGGCGAAGAGGAGTTCGCCGGCCGCGGCGTCTCCTACTGCGCGGTCTGCGACGGTGCGTTCTTCAAGGACGTGCACCTGGCGGTCGTCGGCGGCGGCGACGCGGCGGTGGAGGAGGCGCTCTTCCTGACGCGCTACGCGAGCCGGGTCACGATCATCCACCGGCGGAGCACCTTCCGAGCGCAACCCATCCTGCTCGATGAGGCACGCAAGCATCCCAAGGTCGACTTCATCACCGACACGGTGATCGAGAGCATCGAGGGTGACGCCAAGGTGCGCCGTCTCTCCTTGCGCAACCTCGATTCCGAGCGCCGCTCGACGCTCGAGGTCGGCGGCGTCTTCATCTTCGTCGGGTTCATCCCGAACACCGGTCTCGTCGACGCGCACGTCGATCATGACAAGGCTGGCTATTACTTGACGGACCCGATGACCATGATGACCAACGTCCCCGGCATCTTCGCCGCCGGCGACGTTCGCAGCCAGCTCACACGGCAGATCACGACCGCCGTCGGCGACGCGACCACGGCGACCATCGCGGCGAGCAAGTGGGTGGAGGAGTGGCGGCGCGGGCGCGACGACACCGCCGCCGAGCTCGCCGACGCGTGGAACCCGGCGCGGCCCGACCCTCTCGGCAGCAGGTGAGCATCACCACCGGTCACGGTGACGGCGGTGAGACCGGGCTCCTCTACGGCGGACGTGTTCCCAAGGACGACCTCCGCACCGAGGCCTACGGGTCACTCGACGAGGCGATCTCCGCGCTCGGCCTGGCGCGCGCTCTGGCCGCCGGGTCGGAGCGCGCCGCGCGGTTGCTGGAGCTGCAGCGCGAGCTCTTCGTCGTCGGCGCCGAGCTGGCCACCGGTCCGGGCCACCGCGCCGACCTCGAGCGCCACTTCAACGTCGTCACCGCCGAGATGGTCGATGCGATCGGGCGCGAGATCGTCGAGCTCGAGGCGCGCGTCCCACTGCCCGGCGGGTTTGTGATTCCGGGCGGCACGCCGACCGGAGCGGCGATCGACCTGGCTCGCACGCTGGTGCGGCGCGCCGAGCGGCGAACCGTGACACTGCAACGGGACGGCCAGCTGGAGAACCCAGAGGTGCTCCGCTACCTGAACCGCTGTTCCGACCTGCTCTTCATGCTGGCCCGTGAGGCTGAGCAGGGCGCCACCGTCGCCTCGGGCGGCCAGCGCCGCCGCGAGGGCTGACGGTAGATTCGATTCGCCGGCGCGTCAGGCGGGGACGAGCCCGCGACGCCTCAGGAGGCCGCGCTCCATCGGCGAGAAGATCAGGTCGTTGATGGCGATGCCGACGATCATGATCGTGATCAGCGCCGCGAACATCTCCGGCAGGTCGAGGAGGCTCCGGCCGTCGTCGAGGATCGGCCCAAGGCCACTGGCCGCGACCGATCCCACGACCAGCTCCGCGGCCATGAGGGACCGCCACGAGAACGCCCATCCCTGCTTCATGCCCGCCACGTAGACGGGCAGCGATGCGGAGAAGACGAAGTGCCGGTAGAACTGGGGCCCGCGTGCGCCCATCGAGCGCGCCAGGCTGAATGTGAGCGGCGGGATGTTGTCGTATGCGGCCATCACGCCCATGGCGATCGACGGGAAGGCGCCCATGATCACGACGAAGTACATCGCGTACTCGACCTGGCCACCGATCGACAGGAAGAGGACCGCGAACGGCACCCACACGACCGATGGAAGGCTCTGCAGCCCGGCGAGCAGCGATCCCACGCCGGCGCGGAGCACCGGCACGCGAGCGACAGCCAGGCCGATGACTGTCCCGACAGCGAGCGCCAGCGCGTAGCCGATGGCCGCGCGCTCGAGTGTCTTGAGCAGTGCGGGGAAGAGCACGCCGGTCTGAGCGAGAAAGACCAACTCGGTCCAGGTGTCCGCCGGGCCCGGCAGCGGCAGACCACCCGGCGTTTGCACGCCGATCACAACGAGCAGCTGCCAGATCCCGAGCAGAATCCCGATGGCGAGCGCCCTCGGCCAGACCGTGCGGAAGATCCGCTGGAGCCTACTGCGTTCCATTGCCGTTGGCTCCCGTGCTGGTACCCCCCGCCCGCAGGACGGTGGTGATTTCGCTGGCGAGGCCGGACACCTCGAAGGAGTCGAGCTCGCGAGGGCGCGGGATCTCGACGTCCCAGGTCTGCGCCACGCGACCGGGCCGAGGAGTCATGAGCATCACCTTGTCGCCGAGACGGACGGCCTCACGGACGTTGTGGGTGACAAAGATGACCGTGCGGCCGGTCTCCTGCCAGATCCGGTTCAGGTCATCGTGGAGCTGGTCGCGCGTGATTGCGTCGAGCGCGGCAAAGGGCTCGTCCATGAGGAGCAGCTCCGACTGCTGCGCCAGCGAACGGGCCAGCGCGCAACGCTGACGCATACCGCCGGACAGCTGATGCGGCCGGCTCTCGGCGAAGTCGATCAGGCCGACCATGGCGAGCAGCCTGTTGACGGTCTTGTCTCGCTCGGCGCTGCTCACCTTGTGGATGCGCATCGGGAGCTCGACGTTGCGGCGGACCGTGAGCCAGGGCAGAAGCCCCGGATCCTGGAACATGACCGCGGGCCGGCCGTCGGCGATGTCGATCGTTCCGTCGGTCGGCTTGTCGAGCCCGGCGATCATCGACAGGAGCGTCGACTTGCCGCACCCGGACGCGCCGAGGATGCAGAGGAACTCCCCGCGGGCGACCTCCAGCGAAACGTCCTGCAGCGCGGTGAACGCGGTCTTCCCATGGCCGAAAACCTTTGTGACCCCTTGCAGGGCCACAAAGGTTTCGTCCGGCTCGACGGTGACGAGTGCGGGTCTCCGAGCGAGCGCGAGGTTCATCAGCCGAGCGATCCCGCGCTGACAGTCGGGTCACCGGCTGCCGTGAGAATCGCGTTGAGCGGGCCGAGGTCGAGGATGCCCTTGATGTTCGACGTGGTGTTGAACCCGAGCGCCTTTGCCTCATCCGCGTTCGTCTGCAGATCCGCGGCGAAGGGATCGAACCCAAAGCTGATGTGAGTCCAGGCGAGGGCGAGGACGCTGGACTTGAGCGCCTTTCCGCCGGTGGTCGCCGCGAGGGCGGTATTGACTGCCTCTGGTGCTGTCAACTCGTTGGCGTTGATCCATTTGATCGACTGCACGAGCCCCTTGAGCAGGTCGTTGACGATATCGGGATGGTTCTGGAGCAGGCTCTGGGTGACGGCCAGGACGGTGGTCGGGAACTGACCGCCTGGCCAGAGCGACGCCTCGTCGACGGCGAGCGTGCCCTTGCCCTGCAGGATGAACTCGAACTCGTAGGGCTCGGGGACCCAGCCACCGGCGATCTTGCCGGCTTCAAAGTTCTGCAGGCTGACCGAGTTTCCCGAGCTCGTGTCGATGTTGACCTTGCCGCCGCCGTTGATGTTGGTGGTCAGACCCTTGGAGTTGAGCCACGTGCGGAGCGAGATGTCCTGGGTGTTGCCGAGCGACGGCGATGAGAGCGTCTGGCCCGCGAGGTCCGCCGGGAAGTTGCCGCTGGCGATCTTCGAGCTGACGACGAGCCCGGCTCCGCCCGACGCGGCACCCGCGACGATGAGGACCTTGCCCTTTGTCTTGATGAAGGCGTTGATGGCGGGCCCTGGGCCGAGGAAGGCGGCATCGAGCGTGCCACCGAGCAGTGCCTCACTCTCGGGCGTGCCCGACGTGAACGTCGTTGTTTTGATGGTCGTCCCGCTCGGCATCGCGCTCTGGAAGAAGTTCTGCGACACGCCGATGAGTGCCGGCGCGTGCGTGAAGTTGACGAGGTAGCCGAGATTCAGCGTCGCCGGATCCGGCTGATGGGACGTGCCCGAGGTCGAGCCTCCCGACGTGGCCGAGCCGCAGGCGCCGACGACGACAGCGGTGGTCAGCAGTGCCAGTGACGTCGCGACGCGCCGTGCCCCCCGGCGGCTCGTCGCCGAGGTGTGTCGCAGTGTATTCCCCATGACGTGTTCCCCCTGTTCCGGTCTACTTCTCTTCCTGAGGCCCCCTCTCTTGGATCGGCCTCGGTGTATCAAGCGTTTGTCCCGCCGCTGGTGTTTCAGCGACTATCCGCCCCACAGCTACCATTAAGCAAGCAACTTGCTTGGATCATAACCATCCCTTCATCCAATCCTTTTCGTACTCGATGCCCAACTTCTGCGCCCTGCATTTGTGCAGGTCCGGGCACGACGAATCGGCCGTCCGGGTTTTGCCTCCTCCATGCTCCCTCTGGTGCGGTTGCTCCATTCTGCCTGGGGTCGGATTATGGCGTCAACGAGGATCAGTCAATGACAACGATCTCTTTCTACGATGAATCCTCACGCCCCGCGCCGGGGGATCTCACGCCTCTCCGGGTGGCTCCCCTGAAGGCTCGGGTCAGGTCTCCAGAAGGCACATGCACCGCAGCGCCAGCCAGAGCTGATGGCGCTGGGCGGGGTCGTCGGTGTCGATGCCGAGCTGGCGGAGACGGCTGATTCGATAGACGACCGTATGGCGGTGCACGCCGAGCCGGTCGGCGGCCTCGCCGATGCTCCGGCTGTCGAGGAGCGCCTCCAGGGTCGCGACCAGCTCGAGGCGGCGATTCGCGGTGCCGGCGGCGAGGGGGCCGAGCACACGGTCGACGAAGCCGCGCATCGCGTCCCCGTCGGCGGCAAGCGCGGCGAACACGCCGACCTCCGCATCGGTGTGCATCGAGCGCTCCGGGTACAGTCGACGGCCGACCTCGAGCGCGCGGCGCGCCTGCTGTGCCGCAGGCGCGACCTCGTCGAGCGTCGCGGCGACCGGGCCGACACCGAAGACCACCGGGCCGACGGCATTGCAGAGCTGGGTGAGGTCCCGACCCTCGGGGACGAGTGCCATCCAGAGCCCGGGATCATCGCCGATGAGATGGGCGCCCTCGGATCTCCAGACCTCCTCGAGCTCGCGCTCGGATTCCACGGTCGGCACGGCGCAGGCCACGACCCGATACGGGGGCATCAGGGTGAGCTCGGCGGACGCCGCCAGGCGCCGCAGCTCCGGTGACGCGTCGCCGGCGAAGAGTCGCTGGAGGATGCGGTCGCGGTCGCGGTCGCGCTGGCGAAGCAGGCGCTCGCGGGTCTCGAGGTAGGCGCGACCCACAGCGGCGCTGATCTCGTCGAAGTACTCGAGCACGGTGCTCGTGACCCCGATGACCGTGCCCGGCGACACGTCGTTGAGGAGTGCCGGCTGCCCGATCACCTCGTCCCAGAGAACCCTTGCGGCGAGGCGGTAGGCGCCGAACACCAGCTCGAGCGGGACCTCGAGCTCCGCCTGCTGGGCGCCCATCGATCCCAGCCGCTCGAGATCACCGGCACGGAGCCCACGACCGTCGCGAAGCAGGCGAACGAACGTCCGGAGGGCGTCGCGGCAGGCGGCTGTCACGGTGCGGAAGTACCCGAGGGTCCGGAACCGGCTGTCCGGCAGCGAGATGCCGGACACGATGTGCCGGGTCATCCGCCGCGCGATGACATCGACTTCGGCGAGGAGCCGGACGGTCACCTCAGGCGGCAGAGTGGCCGCTACGGACAACCTGAGGTCTGGCGTCTTGGTCAACTGGGCCATATTGTCCCCTGTGCACAAATCCTGGCGTGTACGGTGCATGACATTGCCCATGCTTTGTGCGTGACAGAGAAAGTATGCTGCTTGCAATGCTCTACGACGACCTGTTCATTCGCCTTGAGCGCGCCCGCTGGACGCTCAACGCCGACATCCCATTCGACGACATCGATCCGAGCCTTCTGACCCCGCAGTGGATCAGCGATCTCCGGAACATCTGCCTCACGGAGCTCTCCGCGCTGTACGCGACGGAGATGTTCCTGCGCGACTTCTACACGGACATCGACTTCTGCAGCTTCATCTCGATCTGGTTCTACGAGGAGATGAAGCACCACCTCACCCTGCGGAAGTATCTCGAGCGCTGCGGTGAGACCTTCGACGAGGCGAAGCTGCCGGAGCTGCGGCTCACGTTCGCGCCGGGTCCGGCGATCGAGACCCTGACCATGCACTTCTGCGGCGAGCAGCGGCTTGCGCACTGGTACACCGCGTTCAGCGAGCAGGCTCCCGAGCCCGTGATCCGTCAGATCTTCAAGATCCTCGCCGCCGACGAGTTGCGCCACGCGGCCTGCTACGCGAAGTACATGCGCCGCGCCGTGGCGAACAAGCCCGAGGTCCTTCCCGACATCCTGAAGATGTCGCTCTGGATGATGCGGAGTACCAACGACGCCCCCAAGCATCCGACCACGATCACCGAGCCCTCGGTGGTGGACATGGTGGAGGACCCCACGTACATCGCGAAGATGCTCAACTGGTACCTCCCTGGTCGCGATCATGAGGCCCCCGTCCAGCGCCGGATTCTTGCGCTCATGTCGGAGTTGAGCGGCGTGGAGATCAAGTCACTGCGCGAGATGCCGGCGCTGATCCGGAAGCTCTCGCCCGCGACGCGACAGCCGGCTGCCGCCGTCGCCTGATCCGCGCCGACCCGGCACATATAATCGGGCGGCGATGAACTCGGAGAACGTGCGCGTCCGCGCGGTGGTGCACGGGCGAGTCCAGATGGTCGGGTTTCGCGCCTTCGTGATCCGTCACGCGGGCGACGCCGGCCTGGCCGGGACGGTGCGCAACCTGGACGACGGCTCCGTCGAGGCCGTGCTCGAGGGACCCCGCGGGGACGTCGATCGGATGCTCGACCTGCTCCGGGTCGGGCCGTCGCACGCTCGCGTGGAGCATGTCCACGTGGAGGAGATGCCCGCGACCGGCACGCTTCCCGCCATGATGGTGGCGAGATGACCATCCGCTTCGCCGAGCGACTGTCCCGGCTCGGCACCGAGAGTGCGTTCGAGGTGCTCGCCCACGCACGCCGGCTCGAGGCCGAGGGCCGCAGCATCGTGCACCTCGAGATCGGCGAGCCTGATTTTGCCACTCCTGACAACATCATCGACGCCGCGGTGCGCGCGATGCGCAACGGGCAGACCCACTACACGGCCGCGAGCGGCATCCGTGAGGTGCGCGAGCGCACCGCCGCCTATGTCTCGCGGCACACCGGCGTCCCCGTCGAGTTCGAGAACATCGTGCTGACGCCGGGGTCCAAGAACCTGCTCCTCTTCGCCCTGCTCTCGCTGGTGGAGGAGGGTGACGAGGTCATCGTGCCCGATCCGGGGTACCCGATCTACCGCTCGCTCACCGAGTTCATCGGCGCGACGGCGGTGTCGCTCCCGCTCCGGCAGGAGAACGAGTTTCCGCATCGACGTCGCCGAGCTCGCTGGGTTGATCACGCCGCGGACGCGGATGCTGATCGTCAACTCGCCGCAGAACCCGACGGGCGGCATCCTGACGCAGGACGACTGCGATCAGATCGCCCGGCTCGCCGACGAGCACGACCTGATCGTGCTCAGCGACGAGATCTACAACCGCCTGAGCTACGACGCCAAGCACGTGTCCCTCTACGGGACGCCTGGGATGGCCGAGCGCACCATCTACATGGACGGGCTGTCCAAGGCATGGGCGATGTGCGGCTGGCGGCTCGGCTTCGGCTCGATGCCGGTCGAGATCGCGAAGAAGATGGACACCCTGATGATCAACAGCTCGTCGTGTGCCGCGGCGTTCACGCAGTGGGCTGCCGTCGAAGCGTTCGAGGTCGCCGGAGTCCGAGGTCGCGGTGGTGACGATGGTCAACGAGTTCGAGCACCGGCGGAATCGCATCGTCGAGCTCCTGAACGCGATCCCCGGTTTCAAGTGCCACCGGCCGGCCGGTGCGTTCTACGTCTTTCCGGACATCACCGCGACAGGGTTCAACGAGCGTGAGCTCGCGGCGTCGCTGCTCGACGAGGTCGGGGTCGCCGTCCTCCCGGGCACGTCGTTCGGGCCGCACGGCAAGGGCCATATCCGCCTCAGCTACGCAAACTCGATCGCCAACCTCGAGGAGGCGGCACGACGCATCTCGCAGTACGTCGGGACCGCAGCGGTGGCCGGATGACACCTCCATGGCGAACCACCGGTGAACGCGCCGGTTCCCGGACTCGAGGAGACCAGGCGCCGCCTCGCTGACCACGACGTCGTGGCCGTGGTGCTCGAGCTCCCGGTCGCCGGCGCGACCCCCGTCGGAGCGATGCGCGCGCTTGGCACCGACGCAAGCTGCTTCCTGCTCGAGTCCGTCGAGGGCAGCGGCGCCGTCGCGCGCTGGTCGATGCTCGGGCACGGACCCTCGCGGGTGCTCAGCGATTCCGGAGCCGGCGAGGACCTGCTCGACGTGCTCGAGCGCGAGGTTGCGTCACTCGGCGCGGCATGCTCGCCGGGGATGGGCGCCCCATTGCTCGGTGGCGCGGTGGGATTTCTCACGTACGAGGCGGCCACGCACTACGAGCACCTGCCGCTCGCCGAGTGCGATCCGCTGGACCTCCCGCACCAGTGGTTCGGCGTCTTCGACACGGTGGCGGTCTTCGACCATGCGCACCGGACGCTGCGGCTGTCGTCCTGCGTGCACCGCGATGACCCCGGAGGCATCGAGGCCGCGTATGCGGTCGCCCTGGAGCGGATCGCGAAGCTCCGTGCTGCGATCGATCGCGCCGAGCCGCCCGCCGACGCTCCGCTGAGCGGGCATGCGGTCGACACCGCGGCGTACGAGCACCTGAGCAACCTGTCCCGGGACGACTTCAAGGACCGCGTGCGTCGCGCGCTCGACTACATCCAGGCCGGCGACATCTTCCAGGTGCAGGTGTCGAGGCGGTTCGCGCTGCCGCTGCACGCGCATCCCTTCGACGTCTACGTCGCGCTGCGGGCCATCAACCCCAGCCCCTACATGATCTATATCGCCACGCCCGAGTGCACGCTGGTCGGCGCATCACCGGAGATGCTCGTGCAGGTGACCGGTCGGGACGTGCGATATCACCCCATCGCCGGGACCCGGCGGCGCGGTCGCACGCCCGAGGACGACGCCAGGATGGAAGCCGAGCTGCGCGCAAGCGACAAGGAGGCTGCCGAGCACCTGATGCTCATCGACCTCGGTCGCAACGACCTCGGTCGCGTCTGCGCGACCGGCTCGGTGCGCGTCACGCAGCACATGGAGGTGGAGCGGTACTCGCACGTCATGCACCTGGTGAGCAGCATCGAGGGCACGCTCGACGAGGGCTCGGTCCCCCTCGACGCACTCCGGTCGTGCTTCCCGGCCGGGACCGTGACCGGCGCTCCCAAAATCCGGGCGATGGAGATCATCGCCGAGCTCGAGCCCGAGATTCGCGGACCGTATGCCGGTGCGATCGGCTACGTCGGCTATGGGGGCGACCTCGACACTGCGATCGCGCTGCGCACGATCGTCGTCCGCGACGGGGTCGCCTATGTGCAGGCTGCGGCCGGCATCGTCGCCGACTCCTCGGCAGACGAGGAGGCGGTCGAGATCGACAACAAGGTCGCCGCGCAGATCCTCGCGGTGGAGGACGCCAACGCATGGGCGAGTTGAGCGGCCGGGTGCTGGTCATCGACAACTACGACTTGTTCACCTTCAATCTCGTGCAGTACCTGCGCGAGCTCGGCGCGGAAGTCGCGGTGCACCGCAACGACTCGCTCACCGTCGCGGAGGTCGCGAGCCTCGGGCCGGCGGCGATCGTCATCTCACCCGGCCCGCGAACCCCCGAGGAGGCCGGCGTCTGCGTCGAGCTCGTTCGCGTTCTCGGTGAGACGACCCCGATCCTCGGCGTGTGCCTGGGCCACCAGGCGATCGGCGTCGCCTACGGGGCGACGGTCGGACGAGCACCCGCCGTGGTGCACGGCAAGGTCGGGGCAGTGCACCACACCGGCGCCGGAATCCTGCGCGGGCTGGACAATCCCTTCATGGCAACGCGGTACCACTCCCTGGTCATCGAGCGCGCCGGGCTTCCGGACGTCCTCGAGGTCACGGCGTGGAGCGACGACGGGTTGATCATGGCGGTCCGTCATCGCGGGCTCCGCGTCGAGGGGGTGCAGTTCCATCCGGAATCGATCGGCACGCCGGCGGGTCATGCGCTGCTCGGCAACTTCCTCGATGCTGCCGGTGTCGGCGCGCGTGCGGTGACCGCATGAGCAGCGTGACCGGTGCGCTCAGCGCGATCGCGGAGCGCAAGCGCGGCGAGGTCGAGCAGCTGCGCTGCGCGGAGGCCGCGCTCTGGGCGAAGGCGGAGTCGATGCCGCCGGCGCGCGCCCCATGGGACACGCTCCGCGGCGGGACGATCATTGCGGAGATGAAGCGCCGATCGCCGAGCGGCGGGGTGCTTCGCGCCGACCTTGATCCCGTCGAACTGGCACGTGGCTACGCCGCGTCGGGAGCCGCGGCGCTCTCCATCCTCACCGACGGCCCTGACTTCGGCGGATCGCTCGACGACCTCGCGTCTGTTCGCGCAGTGGTCGATATCCCCTTGCTGCGCAAGGATTTCACGCTCGACCCGGTGCAGATCGCCGAGGCGCGAGTTGCGGGCGCCGACTGGGTGCTGCTCATCGTCGCCCTTCTCGACGTCGAGACTCTCGACCGGTGCCTCGCTGGTGCGATGCGCTGTGGCGCTCAGGCGATCGTTGAGGTGCACGACGTCGACGAGGCGCGCGTCGCGGTGGCCGCCGGTGCCGCGTGCATCGGGATCAACAATCGCGATCTGCGCACGCTGCGCACCGACATCGCCACATTCTCGACGGTGCGGACAGCCATCCCGCGCGACGTGCTCTGCATCGCCGAGTTGGGGGTGCGTTCACCGGAGGACGTGGCCCGCCTCGTCGGCGAGGGAGCCGATGCAGTGCTCGTCGGAGAGGCGTTGATGCGCGCAACGTCGCCGTCGGACGCGTGCGCTTCGATGGTGGCGGCGGCCCGCTCGGCGGCCGGCGCATGATCGTCAAGGTATGCGGAGTCCGCACTCCCGACGTCGTGGAGGCGGCGATCGAAGCGGGTGCGGACTGGATCGGGCTCATGCTCGTCCCCGCGAGCCCGCGCTGGGTCGACGACGCGGCCGCGCTCGCGGTGGTCAGAGCGGTCAGGGGACGTGCGGACCTGATCGGCATCTTCGTCGAGGCGTCACCCGCAGCGTGCGACGACGCAGCTTCGCGGTACCGGCTGGCCGCAGTGCAGGTGCACGGGAGGCTCGACCCCGTTCTGGTGGAACACATTTCGGTTCCCGTCATCCCTGTCGTCAACGTGACGTCCCATGCGACCGCGTGCACGATCGAGTGGCCGCCCGACGTGTTCGTGATGCTCGACGGGATGCCCAGCGAGGGTGGCCTGCCCGGCGGGACCGGACATCGGGTGCCGGTCGAGCTGGCGGCCGACGTGGCGCGACACCGGCGCGTGATCCTCGCCGGAGGCCTCGGGCCACTGGATGTGGGGACTGCTGTCGCCACAGTGCGCCCGGACGGAGTCGACGCCTCGAGCCGCCTCGAGCGGAGTCCCGGAGACAAGGACCCTGAGCTCGTCCGTGCGTACGTGTTAGCGGCACGGGCTGCCGCGGCGCTCGCGGAGAGATCCGCTCCATGAGCGCGGAGGTCCGAGGTCGCTTCGACGGATATGGCGGCGCCTACGTGCCGGAGACGCTCGTGCCCGCGCTGACCGAGCTCGAGGCCGAGATGGACTCGGCGTTTGCGGACGCGGAGTTTGTCGCGAACCTCGATCGCTGGCTTGCCGACTTCGCCGGCCGCCCGACGCCGGTGACCCACGCCCGCCGGCTCAGCGCGCGCTCAGCCGGTGCGCAGATCTGGCTGAAACGCGAGGACCTGCTGCACACCGGCGCGCACAAGCTCAACAACGCCCTCGGCCAGGTGCTGCTCGCGCAGCGCATGGGCAAGCGCCGAATCATCGCCGAGACGGGGGCGGGGCAGCACGGGGTCGCGACTGCCACCGCGTGCGCAGCGCTTGGGCTCGGCTGCCTTGTCTACATGGGCCGCGAGGACATGCGTCGCCAGGCCCTCAACGTGTACAGGATGGGCCTGCTCGGGGCCGAGGTGGTGCCGGTGGACAGCGGGTCCGCGACTCTCAAGGACGCGACCAACGAGGCGATCCGCGACTGGGTTGCGAACGTGCGCGACACCCACTACGTCATCGGCTCCGCGGTCGGCCCCCATCCGTACCCGTCGCTCGTGCGCAGGCTGCAGCGTGTCATCGGCGACGAGGCGCGCGCGCAGATGCACGAGCACCTGGGCCGCCTGCCGTCGACGGTCGTCGCGTGCGTCGGCGGCGGGAGCAACGCCATCGGCATCTTCGCCGCCTTCCTCGATGATGACGTGCGCCTCGTCGGGGTCGAGGCGGCGGGAAAGGGCCTCGACACCGACGCGCATGCGGCGCCGCTCTCTCGCGGCCGTCCGGGCGTGCTCCACGGGGCGCGGAGCTACCTGATGCAGGATGCGGCAGGACAGGTGCTCGCCACCCATTCCATCAGCGCCGGGCTCGACTACCCGGGAGTCGGACCGGAGCACAGCGCGCTTCGCGACAGCGGCCGCGTCACCTACCGTGCGGCGACCGACGACGAGGCGCTCGCGGCGTTCCACGATCTCTGCCGCCTCGAGGGCATCATCCCTGCGCTGGAGTTGTCCCACGCGCTCCATGTCGCCTCGCAGATCGCCGGCGAGTTGGGCTCGAATGACGTGGTGCTCGTCTGTCTGAGCGGGCGGGGCGACAAGGATGTGGACACCGTCCGCGAGCACGACGCGCGGTGATCGATTCCCCTGGTCCGGTCACGCGATTCGACGCTGCCTTCGCCGCACGCACCGCCGGTTCCCTGCCTGGGCTGATCCCGTATTTCACCGCCGGATATCCGCGCCTCGACAGCACGACCGCGTTGCTGATGACGGCACAGCGAGCCGGGTGTCTCGCCGCCGAGGTCGGGATTCCGTTCAGCGACCCGCTCGCCGACGGACCGACGATCCAACGCACCGGGCAGGCAGCCCTCGCCAACGGGATGACGCTGGCGCGCGCGCTTGCTCAGGTTCGCGATGCGCGCGGCAGCGGCCTCACCATCCCGCTCGCGGTGATGACCTACATCAATCCGGTGCTCAGCTTCGGCGTTCCGGCGTTCGCGGAGGAGGCGGCCGCGGCGGGCGTCGACGGCCTCATCATTCCCGACCTCCCGCTCGAAGAGGCGGCGGACGTCCGAGCCGCGATGCTGGCGCGCGGGATCGCGGTGATCCCGCTCGTCGCGCCGACGACCATGCCGGAGCGCCTCGCGCGGATCTGTGCCGGCGCGTCCGGCTTTGTCTACTGCGTCGGTGTGACCGGTGTCACCGGCGCGCGGCGTGACATCGCGGACGATGCGATCACGCTGCTCGAACTCGGTGCGAGCGCTCACGCCGGTACCGCGGGCGCTGGGGTTCGGCCTGTCCACCAACGCACACCTGGAGGCGCTGCGGGGCCACGCGGAGGCGGGGGTGGTCGGATCCGCGCTCCTCGACAGCATCGCCGCCGACCCGGGCAACGCCGAGTCGATTGCGGAGCGCTTCCTGTATTCGATGATGGGCACGCCCGTGGCAAACGCCGGGTGAGCGAACAGCGCGTCGGCCCCGCAGCGCACATCGACGGGGTGGTCGCCGTCCCCGGCGACAAGTCGATCAGCCATCGAGCGCTCATCCTCGGCGCGCAGGCCAAGGGGCGGAGTTACATCGGCCACGCCTCGCCCGCACAGGACGTCACGTCGACCGCGACATGCCTGCGGGAATGCGGTGTCTGGGTCCGCGACTTCCCACCGGACCGGTATGCGCTGGACGGCGCGGGCGTCGGTGTCAGCCTGCGAACGCCCGCGGACCCGCTCGACTGCGGCAATTCGGGGACGACCATGCGACTGCTCGCCGGTGTGGTGGCCGGCAGCGACTGCGAGGCGACGCTCGACGGGGATGCGTCGCTCCGGCGCCGTCCCATGGCGCGGATCGCGGAACCGCTGCGCGCGATGGGCGCCGTGGTCGAGGTGAGTCCCGGCGGCACCGCGCCGCTGCGAATCGCCGGACACCGACCACTGCTCGGCGTGACCTGGCGAACCCCGGTCGCCAGCGCGCAGGTAAAGTCGGCGATCCTGCTCGCGGGGCTCTCCGCCGAGACGCCGACCACCGTCATCGAGCCACTGCCGACGCGCGATCACACCGAGCGAATGCTCCGCATGTGCGGCATCGAGGTCGACTCCGACGGCACCGAGGTGACCGTGCATCCCGGCGAGGTGCAACCGTTCGGGTTTCGCGTGCCCGGGGACATGAGCTCGGCGGCGTTCTTCCTGGCTCTCGCCGCAGCGCGCCCGGGTTGGCGCCTGCGCTGCCCGGGACTGACCGTCAACCCGGGCAGGACCGGGATCCTCGAGGTGCTCGCGATGATGGGTGCGCAGGTTCTCGTCGCCGGCGTGGACCCCGCGGGCGGCGTCGAGCCGGTCGGAGACGTCGAGGTGATCGGGGCGCCGCTGCACGGCGTCGTGATCGATGGCGCGCTCACCGTGCGGTGCATCGACGAGCTGCCGGTGATCGCGGTGCTCGCGACTCAGGCGGACGGCGACACGGAGATCCGCGACGCCGGCGAGCTGCGCCGCAAGGAGGTCGATCGCATCGCGCTGCTGGAAGCGGGACTCCGATCGCTTGGAGCCGGCTGCGAGAGCACCGCGGACACCCTCGTCATTCACGGGGGCGCGCAGCTCAGGGCGGCGCGGCTCGACGCGGCCGGCGACCACCGCCTCGCCATGGCATGGGGGATCGCCGCATCGCTGGTTCCGGCCGGAGGAGGGGAGTCGGTGATCGCCGGCAGTGAGGTTGCCACGGTCTCCTACCCTGGGTTCTTCACCGACCTCGGGGCTCTGACCTCCGCCTGAAACCGACCCTCCGGCGACGGTTCAGCGGTCGAATTGGAGGAGCAGGTGGGCGCCCTCGCGCGCCTCGACAACCCTGAGCCAGCTCACGTCAATCGTCACCGCGACCACCTCGGGGCCGTCGATGTACTGCTGGGCACCGGCGGCGTGCTCGATGAGCCGCCGCGCGATCTCGGTGCGCTCCCCCCGATCGGTGACCACCGAGGCGGCACCGCCTCCCTGGATCCACCGCGACGCGTTGCCCGGCGAGCACATGAAGGCGACGCGCGCGTCGGCCTCGAGCTCGCGGTGGAGGCGCGAGCCGCTCCGCATTGCGATGAGGAGCCTGATGCCCGCCCCGTGCCGCTCCGGGGCGAAGAACACACCTGCCACATGCGGCCCGGCGGCGCTCGAGGTGGCGAGGGCGATCGTGTCGTAGGCGCGGAGTGCCCAGAGCGCGCGCTCCACAGCGGCGTCGCGCGCTTCCGGGGATGGCTGCGCGGTCATCGGAGCAACCGGCTCATGCGGCGGTCCGCGAAGATGCGGCCGCCCGACTGGCAGGTGGGGCAGTACTGGAACGACCGGGTGGCAAGAGACACCTCTCGGACGGTATCGCCGCACACGAGGCACGCCTCGCCGGTCCTTCCGTGAACACGCATCGACTGTCGCTTGCCGTCCTTGAGCGCCGCCGGGTCGGTGTCGACGGCGAGGGCCACACCGTCGGTGAGAATCTCGCGGATCGCTGATGAAAGACGCTCGACGTCCTCGTCCGCGAGGGCGTTCGCGTGCCGCAGTGGCGAGAGCCGCGCCGCATGGAGGATCTCGTCCGAGTAGGCGTTGCCGATCCCCGCGATCACGGCCTGGTCGGCGAGCACGCTCTTCAGGGTGCCGTGCTGCGAGCGGAGCAGCGCGGCCAGCTGTGGCCCTCCGAGCGAGGGATCGAGCGCGTCGATCCCGAGACGCGCGATCCCAGGCACGTCCATCGGGTCGCGGACGACGTAGACGGCAAGGCGCTTGTCCTTGCCGAACTCGGTGACCTCGAGGCTCGAGCCGTCGGTCAGCGAGATCATCAGCGCCAGCGGACCGCGGAGCGCCGGCCGCGCATTGGTGGGCTTCTCTCGCAGCGTCATCCACCCGCCGCGGGCGAGATGGACAACCAGGTGCAGCGGCGGGAGGAAGAGGTCGATGAACTTGCCGCGCCGCGTGCAGCTGTCGAACGTCAGCCCCTCGAGCGCCGTGACCTGCGGGTCAAAGGTCTTCAGCACCGCAACCGAGCGCACCACCACTCGGGCGACCGACCGGCCACGTAGGCGGGCGTCGAAGGACCGGGAGAGCGCCTCGACCTCGGGCAATTCAGGCATCGCGGGTGAAAGAATGCGCCCGGTGCCGAAGAGCGTGGCCGTTACGCGTGCCGTCCGGCCGCGGCGAACCCAGCCGCATGGGGCCGAGGACGTCCTCTGTGTGCCCCGTTCGACGATCTTCCCGGACGGCGCGTGGCACGGCCTGGTGGCGCGCGGTCTGGAGCGGGTACTGCGCACCGTCCACGCCACGTCCGAGTACCGGCCACGCGCTGAGATCGAGGACAACGCCGATCTCCAGCAGATCATCCCGTACTGCGTCGTCCATCACCCCGGCAACGACACCTACCTGCTGACCCGGCGGCTGCGTCTGTCGAGCGAGAAGCGTCTGCATCACATGTACTCGCTCGGCATCGGCGGCCACGTCAACCCGGGCGACGGGGAGCGCGACGACCCGGTCGTCGGCGGGCTCCGCCGCGAGTGGGCGGAGGAGATCCGGTGTAACTCGCCGGCGCGCGCCAGCCTCGTGGCGTTGCTCAACGACGATTCGAGCCCGGTGTCGCGGGTCCACCTGGGGCTCGTCTTCCTGGTCGAGCCCGAAGGGCCGTTCGTGGAGGTCCGCGAGGTCGAGAAGCTGGAGGGCGAGACGCTCTCACTGGAGGCGATGCGCCGCCACTACCTGAGCATGGAGTCCTGGTCGCAGCTCGTGTTCGACGACCTCGTGGCCGGCGCGCAGACCCGTGTCGCCCGGAGCCCGCTCGTCGTCGACCTCGCCCCGGCCCCGTGACCCCGGCGGTTCCCAGCAGGCCGGAGTACTTCCTGACCCCGGGCGACCTCGCCGCGTGGTTCGAAGCCAACCCCGCGGCAACGGAGGTCTGGATCGGATTCTGGAAGAAAGGCTTCGAGCGGCCCAGCATCTCGTACGGCGACGCGGTCGACGAGGCGCTCTGCGCGGGCTGGATCGACAGCGTCATCAGGCGCGTCGACGAGGCGAGCTACATGACCCGATTCACACCGCGTCGCCTTCGGAGCAACTGGACGGACGCGAATCTTCGGCGAGCGCACGAGTTGCGCGCGGCGGGAAGGCTCCGCCCGGGTGGTGAGGGCGCGCTTGCCGCCCGCCGCGATGCCGACGAGCGGCGCGAGCGGTAAGCCTTCGTATACTCGCCCGCAATGGCAACCACAGTTCGCGTGCCGGGTCCGCTGCGCAGACTCACGGGCGGCAGCGCGGAGGTCAGTGTCGAGGGTGGCACCGTCGGTCAGGTGCTGACCAACCTGGACGCGACCTATCCCGGCTTCCACGATCGCCTCTACGATGACGCCGGAAGCCTCCGGCAGTTCATCAACATCTATGTCAATGACTCCGACATCCGCTTCGCCCAGGGCCTCGACACCCCCATCGCAGAGCGCGACGAGGTCTCGATCGTCCCCGCTGTTGCCGGAGGTCGCGTTCGTCTCTGACCGCCCTCTCGATCACCTGCGGCGGACGGCGGTGATCGCGGTGGCCATGTCAGGAGGGGTCGACTCCAGCGTGGCAGCCGCTCGTGTCGCCGCGTCCGGGCTCCGCGCGTTCGGGGTCACGCTTGCACTGTGGCCGCGAGACCGCGCGATCGTGAGGGACCGCGGGTGCTGCTCCATCGACGCAGTCGATGACGCGCGCCGCGTGGCGACCGCGGTGTCATTGCCGCACTACGTCTGGAACCTCGAGCAGGACTTCGATGCGGCCGTCGTCAGCGACTTCGAGGACGGCTACGCAGCCGGACTGACGCCCAACCCCTGCGTGCGCTGCAACCAGCGCGTCAAGTTCGGCGTGCTGCTGGAGCGTGCCCGCGCCGCGGGGGCGACCCATCTCGCGACCGGGCACTACGCCCGGACCGGTCGTCGCGGCGGGGTGGTGACGCTGCACCGGGCACGGGACCGCAGCCGCGACCAGGCGTACGTCCTGCATCGGCTCGGCCAGGACCAGCTCGGGAGCGCCGTGTTCCCCCTTGGCGGTGACCGGTCGAAGGCCGGTGTGCGCGCGGAGGCCGCCTCGCTCGGTCTCGTCACCGCGGCCAAGCCCGAATCACAGGACCTCTGCTTCGTGGACACGGACATGCGATCCGAGCTCCGCCGCCGTCTCGCGGGCCGCTTCGCGCCGGGGCCGATCGTCGACGCGACCGGTGCGGCCGTCGGCGAACACGAGGGGCTGCCGTTCTTCACCGTCGGACAGAGAGCGGGCCTCGGCATCGCCCCGAGCCGGCCGGATGCAGCCCCGCGCTACGTCATCGAGATCAGGCCGGCCGACAACTCTGTGGTGGTGGGGCCTCGCGAGGCGCTCCAGTGCTCGAGCCTCGAGGCGGGCTCGTTTCGATGGGTCTCCGGGACCGCCCCTGCGCCCGGTACCGCATGCGAGGCCCAACTCCGCGCCCACGGCGATCCCCACCCGGCACACGTCGAGGCTGTGGATCGCGACGGCGCCATGATTCGGTTCGAGCAGCCGGTCGACCGGGCCGCGCCCGGACAGTCCGTGGTGCTCTATCGCGGCGACGAGGTGCTTGGGGGCGGAATGATCCGCCGTGCTGCCTGAGGTCGCGGCTGATGCCACCGACGATCGGCCAGGTGCTCCTCGCCATCATCGTGGTCCTGGCGGGATGCCTCGCCGTCACGAGCTCTGTGGTCACGGCGCGGCACACGGGGAACTGGCTCTACTACATCTGCGCCCTCGGCGCCCTCGCTTTCGTCGCCGGGGTGGTGGGCCAGCGGGTGTTCCCGAGCCCGGAGGCTGTGGCGCATCTCGGCGCGGCGGCGGCTGCCGTGTCGACACCGGGACCGTGGGACGGGGGTGTGTCGCTGCCGCTCATCGGGGTGCGGGTCACCCCGGTGGCGATCGTCGGGCTCCTCGTCGCCGCGGTCGGTCTGAGCCTCGTGCTGCTCTTCGAACGCGTCCCCGGCGTTCCGCGTCCGGCGGTCGCTGCGCTGGCGTCGCGGCTTGAAGACGAAGATTCGATCTGAGGCCGCGCTGACTACAATGCCGCCCGCCACCTCATGACCGTCAACGCACTCGCGTTCTACGCCGTTGCCGTCCTCATCGTGCTCGCCGCCGCGGCCGCGGTTGGGCTTCCTTCACTGCGCCTCGCCGGATACTCGGGGGGCGCCGTCGTCGTCCTGCTCGCGGTCCTCGACATCGTCTCCGGTGCCTACGCGCTGGCGGTCATCGAGATCGTGGTGCCGGGTATCGGCGCCGGCGTTGTGTTCCTGGTTCTGCAACGCGAGCAGTACAAAGCGCTCGGCGCGACGTCGGGCGACGGTACGCGGTGGAGGATCGCCGGGCCGGTCGCCGTGGTGAGTGCGCTGGTGCTCGTCGTGACGCTCGCAATCGTTGGCAACGGATGGTTCATCAACACCGTCGCCAGCGACCTGATCGGCTTCACGCACGCGGCGCTGGTGACCGTGCTGCATTACCGGACGCCCTACGCGCTCGTGATTGCACTGGTGGCCGTGATCGTCACCGGTGCCGTCGGTCTCGTGATCGGGCGGCGAAGCGCTGACGAGCAGACACTCGACCAGTACCTCGCGGCGAAGCGCGAGCGCGAACAGCGAGCCCGCCGCCGCCGCGACGACCGCGAACAGGGTCGCCGCCGCGCTGCGAAGGTGGATTCGTGAGCGTCGGTCCGGGCGAGTTCGCGGTGCTCAGCGCGGTGGTGTTCGCGATCGGCATCTATGGACTCCTCGCGCGCCGCCACCCGCTCGCCGTGGTCATGGCACTCGGGTTGCTCTTTGTCGCCCCGCTCATCGCACTGGTGGGGTTCACCACGGGTATCGCGAATCTCGAGCAGGCGCCGCTCGGTGACGCTCTGGCGGTCATGGCGATCATTGCCGCGACCTGCGCCTGCAGCCTCGGCTTCGCGATTGTCCTGCTGCTCTGGCGGCGCAGCGGACGCGCTGACGTCGACGCGCTCGGCGATATCGAGGAGTAGGGGAGGGTGTCCATCTACAACGCGACCTGGGCGATCCCCTTGCTGTTCCTCGTCGGCGCGGGCCTCTCCTTCGGCGTCGAGACACAGCGTCGCGCCGCGCAAGTCTGCGTCTTCTTCAGCGGTCTCGCCTTCATCGTCGCGGCGGTCATCCTCGGCGTCCGGTTGACGCACGCGCCCGCGGCGCCGTTCATCTCCCTGCTGACGTTCTTCTCGATGACGCCGCCGGAAGGCGCGACCTTCGCGACGCAGTTCACCGCGCAGATCGGCGTGCAGGTTGACGCGCTCTCCACGAGCTTTACGGCGGCGATCGCCTTCGTGACGCTGATCATCCAGGCCTACGCGCTGACCGCGATGCGCGGCGAGGCAGGGTTCCGCCGCTTCTTCTGGGCGTCATCGGTCCTCGGGTTCAGCACGACGGCGTTCGCGCTCAGCCCGAACCTCTTCGACTCACTGATCATGTGGATCCTCGCGACAGCGAGCCTGGCGGTGCTCGTCTCACTCGCCTGGCAGCGCGCCGACACCGCGGTGCACGCGCTGCGCATCGTCGCGATCCTGACGGCTGGGGACACCGCGTTGATGCTCGGTGTCGTCTTCACGTGGATCAAGTTCGGCGTGTTCTCGTCGCTCCTCGCCGCACCATCGGGGCAGACACTCGCCGACCCGTTCTCCTGGAGCATCTTCTCGCAGGGAGTGATCGGCACACTCCACCATGCGGTTGGGAGCGCCGGCCCCCGCGCCATCCTCGTGATGGCGATCGTGTTCGTCGTCGCAGCCCTGGTGCGTGCCGCTCAGTTCCCGTTTCACGTCTGGCTCAGCGATGCCGCCGCGTCGGCGGTTCCCGTCCTCGCGCTCGCCGCGGCGACCGTGGCGCCGCTCGGCCTGTTCCTGATCGCGCGCATCTACCCGGCGCTCGCGCACTCCCCGCGCGTGCTCGCCGTCATGGCGCTGGTCGGAGGCGCGAGCGCGGTGCTCACCGCCGCCATCGGTCTCAGTCAGCGGAACATCCGGAAGATCGCCGTCTACACGGTGGCGTCGGAGCTCGGTCTCGGCGTTGCCGCGCTCGGCATGGGTGGCTACAGCCCCGGCGTGTTCATCGCGTTCACCTCCGTCTTCACGTCGACCCTGCTCCTCCTCGCGGCGGGGAATCTCGTGCGCGTGTACAGGACCGAGGACATCACCGAGATGGGGGGCGCCTGGAGGAAGCTGCGCACCACAAGCACAGCACTCGGGGTATGGACGCTCCTTGCCGGCGGCCTCGGGCTCAGCTCGTACTACGCGCTCGCCGCCGCGTTCAGCGGCATCGACCCGTCAGGTGGCCAGTTCACCAGGGGTGAGCGAAGCGTCGTCACTGTGCTCGTGGTGGTTGCCGCGGCGGCCGGCGCGCTGCTCGCCGGCCGCGTCCTCATCACGGTTGTCAGCGGTGAGGTGACGCGACGCCGCGGCTTCCAGCACGAGCGCGTCGCCGACGTCGAGCCCGGGTTGCGCCGGCCTTTGTGGCTCGCGCTCTTCTCGGCCGTCGCATCCGTCCTCGTGGGGCTGCCCGGAATCGGGAAGCTGACCTTCAGCCGTTTCGTCTTCTACGGCGATCATCACCAGCAGCTCGACTTCAACGGTGTTGCGCTGCTGATCGCGATCCTCATTCTCGCGTGCGGCGTCGGCGTCGCTGTCGCTCTCTATTCGCCGGCACGACGGGCGGCAGCCCGCGCCGTTTCGTGGCCGGAGCGGGTGCTCGAGCGTGGCCTCTACGTCGAGTGGCTGACCAACGCGGCGATGCCGCCCCTGCTCGTGGTCGCGTCGCGCGTGGCCGGCTTCGATGACCAGGTGACCGCGCCGATCGCCGTGTCGGTCGGGGAGAGCGCAGATCTTGCCGCGACCGGTCTCGGCGCCTTCCGGAACGCACGCCTCGCGCGGTATCTCGCAGGCGGGATCGTCGTCATCGCCGTCCTCACGTTGCTGTCAGTGCTGGCGGTAACCGGGCACCTGTGGGTGCACACGGCGTGAACGTCATTCTCTCGTCGATCATATGGCTGCCGATGCTCTTCGCGATCGTCGCGATCTTCCTGCCGGAAGGCGACGACGAGCAACGAGCTCGCGTTCGCACCGTGGCGCTCGCCGGCGCCGGCCTGAGCTTCTTTGTCACGACATTCTTCGCCATCCTCGGACAGATCGGGCTCGGCGAAGGTGGTGGGCTCGCCTCCGCCTACCAGGAGAGCCATGCGTGGTTCTGGAGCTTCTTCTTCCACGCCTACTACGACCTGACGGGCGACGGGATGACCCTGCCGCTCCTGGTGGTCACCACCACCGTGTTCGGGTGCGCGATCTTCAACTCCTGGAGGATCCACGAGCGGGTGCGACTCTACGTGATCCTCATCCTGCTGCTGGAAACAGGCGTGAACGGCGTGCTCTGCGCCGCGGATTTCGTGCTCTTCGCGGCGTTCTGGGGACTCACGCTCATCCCCATGTACCTGCTCATCCGCGTGTGGGGCGGTGCGGGCGCGCGGCGAGCCGCAGCCTGGTTCGCGGGATTCCAGACACTCGCGTTCGTGATGATCGTCGCGACGGTGGCGCTCATCATCGTCGAGGCCGGCAACCAGTCCTCGGACATGGTCCAGGACCTGAAGACCTTCTCGGTGCCGGCGGAGACCATCGGCTTCTGGATGAGCTTCGCGGCGTTCGCGATCGCGATGGCCATCTTCCCGCTGCACACGTGGATGGTCGAGGCGCAGAGCAAGGCGAGCCCAGGCGTGGCGGCGATCCTCTCCGGCACCATGCTCCTGCTCGGCGCGTACGGGATGCTGCGATTCAGCCTCGTCGTGTTCCCCGTCCCGGCGCACTACTACTCGTTCGCGATCACGGGGCTCGCAGTCGTCGGCGCGTTCTGGGGTAGCATCGGCGCGCTCCGTCAGGACGAGCTCCGCAAGTTCATCGCCTACATGAACGTCGCCCAGATGTCGATGGTGCTGCTTGCGATCGGAGCACAAACATCTGTAGCGCTGGTCGGTGCGATCCTGCTCCTGGCAGCGCACGGTTTCGCCTCCGCGATGCTCACGCTGATCAGCGGCGCGGTCGAGGAGCGCACGCGCACGACGAGCATCCGCGCCATGGGAGGCCTGGTAGCGCAGGCGCCACGCCTCGCCGGGTTCTGGCTCTTCGGCGCGCTCAGCGTCATCGGTATTCCCGCGCTCGCGGGGTTCACCGCGTATTTCATGATCTTCGCGGGATCGTTCCCCGAGCACCGCATCGCGACCGTGCTCGTGATGGCCAGCGCGATCATCACGACCGGCGGGCTCCTCTGGGTCGCCAATCGCGTGTTCTTCGGACCGGTGCGCGACCAGTTCACGCGGGTGCGTGATGTCACGCTGCTCGATCTCACAGTGCTCATACCGCTCGTGGCGGCGGTGCTCATCTTCGGGATCCGGCCGGGGGCGATCATCCCGGTCATCAGCAACGGTGTGCTCGAGATCACCACGCGGATCACGGGGGGCTAGCGCGTGGACTTCACGCACGCGCTGGTGCTGGCGCTGCTGCCCGAGGCGATGCTCGCGGGTGCGGCGCTCATCTCATTGCTGGTCGCGCTGATACGTCCCCGACTGCGCCCCGACATTCATCGCTGGATCGCGTGCATCGGGCTCGTCGGGTCGCTGGCGTCGTGCGGACTGATCCTGCTCGGGCTGCGTCACGTGCAGTCGGGCGTTGCGATCACGGTCTGGGCCGGCGGCCTTTCCGTCGACAGCTTCTCGGTGTTCATCGCGATCCTCGCGGGCGTGACGGCGCTCGTCTCCTGCCTGATCAGCGACACACCGGTCCGGCTCATCCCCGCACGCTCGAGCGCCTTTTATTCGCTCGTGCTGATTGCCACCGCCGCGGTCGATGCGATCGCCGCGCAGCGCGACATGGTCACCTTCTTCATCGCGCTCGCATTGCTGCTGCTGTGCCTCGTGGCGCTCGGAGCGCTCGTCAAGACCGATCCGCGGGGCGGCGTCTCGTCCTTCGAGCACCTGGTCGAGGGTGTGGTGGCTCTGGCGTGCGTGCTCTACGGTCTTACGCTGCTCTATGGCGTCACCGGCAGCACGAACCTTTCGGGGGTGGTGGGGTCCGTGCGCTCCGCGCCAGGCGTGACGGCACTCGCAATCGCACTCGTGCTGCTCGGAATCTGCGGCACGCTCGGCGTCTTTCCGCTGCGGCAGTGGGTCGGCCGCGTCGCGACCAACGTGCCTGCCGGTGCGGCGGGGTTCATCATCGCGATGAGCATGATCGGCGGCGGCGCGGCGTTCGCCCGCGTCACGGTGTCCGGTATCGGCGCGGGGGTCAAGCCCTGGTTGTGGTTGGTCTCCGTCATCGCCGCGATCGCCCTCGCGCATGCCTCGCTGAGCGCACTTCGCGAATCCACGGTGTCGCGCTTATTCGGTCAGCTGGCGAGCGCGCAAGCCGCAATGCTGCTGCTCGGTCTGCTCGCGTTCTCGACCGGATCACTCGGGCTGCCCGCCGACGGGATGACCGCGTTCCTCGGGAGCCTTGGCATCACCGCCATCGCGACCATGGCGGCATTCGGGGTGCTGGCGATGCTGCAGAACGCCGGCATCGGGGACTCCCTCACCGACGTCCGGGGGCTCGCGCACCGATCAGCGCCGGCCGCGCTGTTCCTCAGCATCGCGGTCGCGACGCTTGCCGGCGTCCCGCCGCTGGCCGGCTTCCTCGCGCGGCTCCTCCTCGTCACGAGCGTCGCGGACGCGGGATACGGATGGCTCGCGATCGTGGCAAGCGCCGCCACGTTGCTGACGATCGTCGCCGCGGCGAGATTCATCGGCGCGCTGTACGCGGAAGCCGGCGATGAGGTGCCGTTCACGCTTGGCGCGACCCCCGCGGTCTCGCGCATCGTCGCTGGGGCCGCGTGCGTCGCGGGCATCGTGCTCGCCTTTCTGATCCAGCCGCTGCTCGCGGTGGCGACCGCGGGAGCCGGGCCGCTGCGCTGATCGGCACCGTCCTCCCGGCGCGCCCCTCGAAACGGGACGGCCCCGCAGTCGCGCTCAGCGTGCTGAGCCGGGTGGTGCGCACGCTCGGTCCCGTACGCGGGCCGGTCGCGGCGGCGGTGGGCGCACGATGGTACGCGCGTCTCAGCCAGGAGGATCGAGTTCGAGCCGCGGTGAACCACCACCGGCTGCAGCCCGATCTCGACCATCGCGCCGCTGCGGCACTGGCACGGCGTTCCTACCAGGAGTACGTGAGCATGATCGTCGACTCCATCTGGGCGGAACCGCTCTCCTCGGCGGCGATCCTGACCAGGTTCCGAGTTCAGCGGCGCCGAGCACCTGCAGGTGGGCGACAGCGGGTTGATGGTCGTGCTCCCGCACTTCGGCAATTGGGACGTCGCAGCGAGCGCATCCCTCGGGCTCGGGCTGCACCTCAGCACGGTGATGGCCCCCGTGGTGTCACCCGGGATCACCGAGATGGTCGCCCTCTCCCGCGAGAAGAAGGGCCTCGAGATCTTCACCGTTCGCCAGGCCGCTCGCGGGTTGTTTCGCGCGCTGCGGCGGCGGCGGACGGTCGCGCTGATGCTCGACGTCCCGGAGGCGGGTCCGACCGTGGTGGTGCCGTTCTGCGGCGGTCCGGTGCGCTGCAGCGCGGTGCCCGCGCGGCTCGCCGCAACGACGGGTGCGCCGATCCTCCCCGTGACCTGCTTTCGTGAGGGGAGCGGGTGGGCACTGGAGATTCATCCCCCGGTCGACCTCGACGGTGGCGACGAGGCGGTGATTGCCCGGGTCGCGGCACAGGTCGAGCCGGCGATCCGGGCGCATCCCGAGCAGTGGTACCCGTTCCATCAGGTGTACGCGGATCGATGACTGGCTCCTGACGCCGTCGCGGACTACACTCGACGGCGCATGGGTGGCAATGTCGCCGCTGCGGCGGGATGCGCCGCCGGATACCTCATCGGCTCGATTCCGTTCGGCCTGATCGTCGGGAGGGCTGTCGGCGGGCTTGACGTCCGAGATTTCGGCAGCGGCAACATCGGCACGACCAACGTGGTGCGGACCATCGGGGCACGAGCCGGCGCGCTGACCTTCGGGCTCGACGTCGCCAAGGGAGCGGCGGCGGTCGGGCTCGCAAGCCGCCTCGGCGCCGACCCCGCCGCGCAGGCGGCGGCCGGGCTGGCCGCGTGCGTCGGGCATTCGTGGCCGGTTTTCGCCAAGTTCCGCGGTGGCAAGGCGGTCGCCACCGCCGCCGGCGCGCTCGTCGTCGTGTCGCCGCAGTCATTTGCGTGGGCGGCCGCGGGAGGCGTCGCCGGTCTTGCGCTCACGCGAACCGTGTCGGTGGGGTCCCTTGCCGCGGCCGGCGCCGGGACCTTCGGTGCGGGGCTCGAGTTGGTGCGCACGCATGATCCCGTACCGTTCGTGTTCGCGGCGCTTGCCGCAACGCTCGTCGTGGTGCGTCACCTCCCCAACATCCGCCGTCTCGCTCGCGGCGAGGAGCCGAAGCTGTCGAGCAAGGTCCTTGGCGGCTCCTGAGCGACGAAGAACACGAGACAGGCCCGACCCGCACGGGCTGAGCGGAGTCGACCGCGTCAGTGCCGTGGCGCGGGCGCTCACGGCGACGACGGGCGGGGTCGAGGCATTGCAGCGCGAGGTGGTCCGGACCGCCGCGGCGCTCGCCGGCGATGGCGCACAGGCGGCCATGGCGCTCCGCGTCGGCGACCACTTCGCCGTTGCCGATCTCGACCCCCCGCCCGCGGGTGCGGTGATCGACGGATGGGAGGAGTCCCCCGGCGTCCTCGCGGGAAAGCGCGCGTCGCGCGTCGTGGCCGGTCACGGGTCGCTGCTCGTGCTGCCCATGTTCTACCGCGGCGACGTCGTGGGAGCGCTCGTGGTGCTGTCACCACCCGATGCCGCGCCGCGCAGCGGGGACACCGAGGATGTTCTTGCCAGCCTTGCCGGAAACGCGGCGATCGCGATGGAGAATGCGCGTCTCTACGAGCAGGAACGCGAGACGGTCCGCCGCCTGCGCCAGCTCGACGCCATGAAGACGGACTTTCTCTCCACGGTGCAACACGAGATGCGCACGCCGCTCACGGCAATTCTCGGCCTCAGCGACCTCATCGACATGTGCTGGGACACCTGGGAGGACCCGCCGAAGCTCGATGCGCTGCGCGACATCCAGGTGGCGGCGAAGAATCTCGACGGCATCGTGGAGACGATCATCGACTTCTCGCTGGTCGACGGGCAGGCACTCGTGCTGGCGTTGCAGAACGTTCCGCTCGCGCCCGCGGTCCGCGCGTCCATCGAGGCGATCGGCGAGCGCCACAAGGGCGGTCTGCCCATCCCCGCCGTCGTCGATGTCGCATCGGACATCACGGTGTTCGCCGACCCCGACCGGCTCGGACAGGTGCTCCGGGCGCTCATCGACAACGCGGTGAAGTTCAGCGACGGACGCGGCAGCGTGACGGTGCGAGGGAGCCACGCCGAGGACGGCGTGGTGCTGATCGAGGTCATCGACCAGGGCATCGGCATCCCCGAAGCCGACGTCTCGCGCATCTTCGAGCGCTTCTACCAGGTCGACAACACCGCGACGCGACGCTTCGGCGGCACGGGCATGGGCCTCGCGCTCGTCAAACGCGTGGTCGACGCGCACGGCGCAACGGTCGAGGTGGAGACGAGCGCCGGTTCCGGGACGCGCGTGATGCTCCGCTGGCCGGAGCCGGACGATGGAACGCACGCCGTCGACGAGCCGCCGGTTCCGTCTCCGGTGCCGGTACAATGAGCACGGTCGCGCTAGGCGGGGCGTTAGCGGTGCCCTGTACCCGCAATCCGCTATAGCGGGGCTGAATTCCCCACCGAGGGGGCGCGTTGTCGGGTCTGCTCCGGACGCGCCGGCGTTGACGACTGGGTCCCGCGCAGCTCGGGCCCGTGAACCCCGTCAGGTCCGGAAGGAAGCAGCGGTAAGCGGTTCCCCGGGGGTGCCGTGGGGCAACCTGGTCTGAGCCGGTCGTACGGGTGAGCGCCGGTGGCGTGCCAACGACGTGGGGTGCGCGACTACCTCGTCTCCGACGGGGCTCCCTCGCACGGAGGCCTCGCCGTCACTGCGACAATGCCGCCTTCGTGCGGTGACCATGTGGAGGGGTCCCACCGTGGACCGTCGGCTGATCGAACTGTGGTGGGGTGACCTGCCCGCGCGCGCCGCGCGCCTGTCCGGCTCGCTCGGCTTCGTGCTCCGCGACGGCGAGTACCTCGAGGCGGTGCCCCCCGCGGCGGCGTATGCGCCGCCGATCGCGCTCCTGATCGGACTGCTGGCAGGGTTCTTGCACCCGTTTGCGCAGGAGCCGTTCACCACCTCGACGCTGCTCATGGCCGTTGCCGTCGCGGTCGGGACGATCAGCGCGGGCGTCGGCTCGTGGCTGTTCGTCGGCTACGTGGTCGGCGATCTCTTCGTCGCCCGCGGGCCGGCCTTCGGTGGAAGCGTGGCAAACGACCTCAAGACGTATGCCGCGATCCTGCTCTGCGACATCGTCTTCGCGATGCTCGTCGTGATCATCCCGATCACGGCCCGGGCGCTCTCCGCTGAGGTGACCGCGCGCTGGTTTCCGCAGCGGGGGGATCTTCCGACGCACGTCATCTCGGTCGTCGCCGTCGCCGGCCTGGCGTTCGCGTGGGCGCAGGGCGCCCTGGTGCTGACCCGGCCGTTCTTCACGTGGCACGGGCTGTCCGTCCCCGGCACCGAGATTCAGGCTCTCCAGCTCGCAGCCGTCGTGGTGCCGACCGTCGCGGCGGTGGCCATGGCGACTCGCGCGGTGCTCGAGACGCGGCTGCTGACCATTGCTGTCGCGCGTCCCGCCGGGGAGATCCGGCCGGCGCGAGCGCCGCTGCCCGAGCCGGTCGCGCTCGCGCTGCGAGTCGTGTTCGCGGTGTTCCTGCTCGCCGGGCTCATGGACTCGTGGGTGGACGCGCTGCTCGTCGCGGTGGCGATGGTGGCGCTGCTCCTGCTCCGCGAGCCCGCGCTCCGGAGTATCGAGGCACGGCTTCTCGTGATGCTGCGGCTGCCGATCCTGCCGCGTCTCGTGGCGGGCGCGGTGATCAGCGCGGTGCTCGGTGTGATCGTGGTCGGAATCTTCGGCGCCGACGGGTTCGTGCGGCCGATCGTGGTCTCGACGCTGATCTCCCTGATCGTGTTCAGCCTCCTGCTGCCCGACAGCATCCTGGGCGCGCCACATGAGGCGCCAGCCGTACCGCTGGCGCCGCCGCTGGCGCCCCCGGAACACGCGGTCCCGTCGTGAGCCTCGCCCTCTACCGTCGTTACCGCCCCCAGCGCTTCGCCGACCTCGTCGGTCAGGAGGTGGTCGCGCAGACCCTGCTCAACGAGGTGCGATCCGGCGGGCTCGCGCACGGCTACCTGTTCGCCGGGGTGCGCGGGACCGGGAAGACGTCGACCGCACGCATCCTCGCGCGAGCCGTCAACTGCGAGGCGTTGGTGGACGGCGAGCCATGCAACGTCTGCGCGCCGTGTCTCGAGATTCTCAGCGGTGCGGCCGTCGACGTGCTCGAGATCGACGCAGCGAGCAATCGCAGCATCGATGACATGCGCGAGCTGCGCGAGCGCGTCGGGTACCTTCCCGCGGCGCTCCGCCGCAAGGTCTACATCATCGACGAGGCGCACATGCTCACCACGGACGCGTGGAACGCGTTCCTGAAGACGCTCGAGGAGCCGCCCCCGCATGTGCTCTTCGTCCTCGCGACCACCGAGCCGCACAAGGTGCCGGAGACCATCCGGTCTCGGGTACAGCGGTTCGACTTCCGGCGCGTCCCCGTGTCGGCGATCGAGCGGCTGCTCGCCGATGTCGCAGCCAAGGAGCAGGAACAGGTGGACGCCGATGCGCTCCTTCTGCTCGCAACCGCCGCGCAGGGGAGCCTCCGCGATGCGCTCGTGCTCCTCGAGCAGGCGCTCGGCGCAGGCGAGCGACCGGTGACGGTCTCCGTGGCACGCCGCTCACTGGGGCTCACGGACCCGTCGACGCTCCACGCGCTGGTGACGGCGCTCGCCGGCGCCGATGCGGCCGGGACGCTGCGCGCGGCGGCGGCGGCGTTCGACGCCGGAGCTGATCCGCGTCAACTCTTCCGGGACGTCGCGCGGCTTGCCCGAGCCGCGGAGCTGGTGGCGCTCGGGTATCCGGAGGGCGCGTCCGTGGGTCCGGATGAGGTTGCGCTCGTCGAGGATCTCGGGGCCATCGCTCCCGCCGGGCTCTGGTTGCGCCTCCTCGAGCTCGTTGCGGAGGCGGAGATGAACCTTCGCCAGTCTGTCGATGCACGCCTGCTCGTCGAGGTCTGCCTGCTCAGGGCGCTCCGTCCGCCGGCAGCGGACGGGGAGGCGGCCGGCTTCTCCGCGCTCGAGAGCCGCGTGGCCGCACTCGAGCGCGGCGGTACCCGCTCCCATCCTTCGAGCTCACGCCCACCCCGGAGCGGCACCACGCCGGTCGCCACGAGCGCTCCGGTCGGGTCGGACGCACAAGGCGCATCAGACCGCACCGCGGACGGGGTTGAGGCGATCCCGAGCCCGGCGGTACCGGACATCCCGGACGGGCCACAACCGGCTCCCGACGTCGCGGTGGAGGTCACCGGAAGGCGAGACCTCACCACCGTGGACGGATGGCTGGCCGAATGGCCGGTCGTCATCGAGGCGGTCGCACGCGCCAACAAAGGCCTGGCGGGCGTTCTAAGGGACTGCAGGCCGGTTGAGGCGAACGCGGCCACCCTGACCATCGGGACCCAGGGACGGTTCCACCTCGAGCAGATCAGTGACCCCGACAAGCGGGCCGTCATCGCATCGGCCGTGTCGGCGATCTGCGGACACCCGCTCGAGATCGTCACGCGCTTCACCGGCGAGGACCGACCGCGCGGCGAGATCTCCGGGACGGTGAGCGACGTCACGCAGGCGGTGCTCGACACGTTTGCGGGGAGCCGCGTGACCGCAACGCGGTTGCACGACGACACGCGGCTCGGTGCGCCGCGATCGGTCAACGGTGCGTAGACTGGCCAATCGAGGTACCCGATGAAGAACCAGCAGCAGATGATGAAGCAGCTCCAGCAGGTGCAGGCCCGCATGGCCAAGATGCAGGAGGAGCTCAACGATGTGACCGTGGTCGGCACCGCGGGGGGCGGTGTCGTGTCTGTCACCTCGGACGGTCACCAGAAGCTGCTCGCGGTCACCATCGAGCCGGAGGCGCTCGAGGAGGGCGCGGAGCTGCTCTCTGACCTGATCCTTGCGGCGTGCAACGACGCGCTCGACAAGTCGCGCGCAGCCGCGGCCGCGAACATGTCGCAGCTGACGGCGGGCTTGGGTCTTCCTCCCGGGCTCCTCTGAGCAGGGTCCGGGGCACGTGATGAGGGAGCCGGGGCGTGCCGCTCGTCCCTGAGGCGGTCGAACGGCTGGCAGCCGAATTCGGGCGGTTGCCGGGCATCGGGCCGAAGACCGCGCAGCGGCTGACCTTCTTCTGCCTTCGCGCGCCGGCCGACCTGTCCCAGCGCCTCGCCGGAGCGCTCAACGAGCTGCACACCGCAGTGCGGCCGTGCTCGCGGTGTTTCTTCATCGCCGACGGGCCGCTGTGTGCGATCTGCACGGATGCCAAGCGCGATGGATCGCTGTTGTGTGTTGTCGAGGAAGCGCTCGACGTGCTCGCCGTCGAACGGAGCGGGGAGTTCCACGGGCTGTACCACGTGCTCGGTGGCGCACTCTCGCCGATGGACGGGGTGGGACCGGATGAGCTGCGGATCCGCGAGCTGGAGCAGCGGGTCCGCGACGGCGAGATCCGCGAGGTTGTGATCGCCACTGATCCCGACGTCGAGGGGGAGGCGACCGCGTACTACGTGGCCGAGCGCCTCGCGAGCCTCGGGGTCACGGTGTCGCGGCCGGCGCACGGTCTGCCGGCCGGGTCCGATCTCGAGTATGCGGACGAGCTCACGATGGCCCGAGCGTTCGCCGGGCGGCGAGCCATCTGATCGTGTCCCGGGGCGTGCTCGATGGGAGGGTGGTGCTGGTCATGGGGGTGTCGAGCGGCCTCGGTGAGCGGTTTGCGCGGGTGCTGGATGGGGCGGGTGCGTCGGTTGTCCTCACCGCGCGGGCCGGGATCGGATCGACGCTCTGGCAGCCGGCCTCACCGATCCACTCGTTGTGGTCGGGACATCACCGACGCGTCCTTCCGCGCCGCGCTCGTCGATGCGACACTCTACCGCCACGGACGGATCGATGTGCTCGTCAACAACGCGGGGACCACTGACGACGGGCCGCTCGAGGAGCAGTCGCTGGAGGAGCTCACCTCGGTCATCGACCTCAATCTTGTGGCGCTCATGGACATGTGCGGGCTCGCGGCCCACTGCTCTTCGCCGCTGAGCGCGCCTGTGTGGTGAACGTGGCGTCGATGTATGGGATCGTCGGTTCGCGCGGCCCCATGGCGGCGTGCAACGCCACCAAGGGTGCGGTGGTGAACTTCACGCGCAACCTGGCATCGCAGTGGGGGTCGCGAGGGGTGCGGGTGAATGCCCTGGCGCCGGCGTACTTCCCGTCGGAGATGACCGGCATGCTCGAGGACCACGAGCTCGCCAGGTGGATCGGGCAGCGAACCCTTCTCGGGCGGACGCCGACGATCGATGAGCTGGATGGGCAGCTGCTCTTTCTGGCTTCGGACGCTTCGAGTTATGTGACCGGGCACACGCTCGTGGTCGACGGAGGCTGGACCGCGGTCTGATCGGTGGGGACGGCCGAACTTATCGATCTATCGACGGTTTAGCCGGTTCACGCCTTAGCCCCGCAGGCCCTGTGGGTCGCTCCGATCCATGGGATGATCGAGGCGAATGCCTTGGATCACCAGTCACCGATGGTGGACCCTCGCGGTCGGCTTGGTGGTCTTGCTGCTCGCCTTTGTGCCATCTGGACCGGGTGCGATCCGCTATGTCCTCGGCCCGCTTGGCTTGGTGCTCGTGTTACTGGCAGTGCTTGGGGCGGTGCTTGAGGTTGCCACCGCGCTGCGAGCCCGACGTGACGCTCATCGACCTGGCGACACACGCTGACCCGCCAGCCTCCGGCGCGTCGTGGACCGCGCCGGTTTCCTTGCAAATCGACAGAACTTCTCGTATACCGATATGGGAGGACGCATCCATGAAAGCAACACGGATCGACTGGCTGAGTCGCCTCGGCGGTTCGCAGCAGTTCTTCTCGCTCGACGATCAGCCTGCTGTGCGCCCCGCCTGGTCGATGGGAGGCCTCGCAGCCGGGGCCATTCCAGCCGCCGTCCGGTCGAGTCACGGATATACGGCGCAGCTCCCCTCCGATTCCCGCGAGCCGCTCACGGAGGCCCGGTTCGGCGATTTCTTCCGCAACTAGACCCTGGCGGTGCCATCTCGAGCTCACTGGCCGCTCTCAGCGGGGCCGGGTAGTGGGTCAGTTGCGAACTGATTGGGGCTTGCGCGCCGACCCGAGAGCGCTCACTCCGAGAATCGCGAAGAGCACAGCGACCGTGACAGCCGGCTGCCTTCCTCGAGCTCTGAACTCGTAGAGCGCCGTAACGAGGTACATGCTTGTACTGATGGCAAAGCACAAGCCGCCGAACGATACGAAGTTTGCCGCCCAACGCGCGGGGGCGGCGCGCCTCGGCGGTGGCTGGGTCTATGAGATTGACGGCGCCCAGGTCGACGACCCCGACGGAGCTGTTCCTCCGTCCGCGATCAAAGGGGCGTGGCAGATCGGAGCTGACGACGAGATCGTCGGAGAGTTCCGCCCCAACCCGAATTACCGTTCGGAATCAAACTGACCCACCGCCCCGGCCTGGCTCAACTTGACCTGGAGCCTCCAGATCGGTAAACGTAGTGGGTCAGTTTGAATCCGGAGGAGATTGTGGGAAGCTTCGGCCATGGGCTGGCTCCCGACAGTCTGGTACTGGATCTTGGTTGGTGTGGCGGTCGCCTTCGTTGCTGCTGCGGTCGTCAGACCAGCGGGTCGACAGGCGCTCGCCGCCAGGTGGAAGCGTGACCGGTTCCTTCGCTTCTGGATCTATGCCCTGCCGATTCTCGCGGTGGCAGTCGTCGCTTATCGTCTCTTGAACCGCTGAGCCGTGGCCTCAAGCCGATAGCAGTGCGACGATCTCCTCGATCTTCCAGACGTGATCGCTGACGCCAGCCGCCATCGCGGGGGTGCGTGGGTAGGGCTTGGCGAGGCTCATATGGGGCCGCGCGAAGTTGTAGTACATGAAGTGGAGGGACACGGCGGCGGCAAGGTTCTCGACCTTGCGGGAGAACGCGTTGGTGAGCCGGGTGAACCGGCGCATGCCCATCCGCATGGTGAGGTTCTGACGCTCGACGTGTGACGTGCCGACCTCGGCCAGGTCGGGCGTCCCGCTGATGCGGGTGACCTGCGAGCCGAGGCACTTGGCGGGGCTGTAGCGGTGGTCGGCCTCGGGATCGACGCCGTAGAGCTTGACCAGCTGGGCGTAGTCCACGTCGCCGCCGAAGGCATCCTCGACGGCCTCGATGTACGCCTTGTGGCCGTCCGTGGTGAGTTGCACGCGGCCGGCGAGGCGCGAGCGCAGATCGTCCATGAGCACGATGGCGGACGCCGACGACGGTCCCCGACGTGCCACGACGGCACGAGCTTGGTTTCGCGGTCGATGGCCGTCCACGTCCACACGTCGCCCCAGCCCGGAACTCGTCGCGATGCTCGTCGGGGACGTTGCGGGCCTTGGCATTGCAGAACGACCAGATCTCGTCGGCCTGGAGGTAGCGGCAGGGAAGGTTGCGCAGGGTGCGGTCCTGGTACTCGGAGCAGGCGGCGCCGAGATCGACCAGCAGCTTGGTCACGGTGTTCTTGGCGACGCCGGTCATCCGGACGGTGGCGCGAATGGAGTTGCCCTCGACGAGGCAGCGGACCACGGCGGTCCTCTTGGC
>CAVOMR010000001.1:0-422340 GCA_963697085.1 Candidatus Dormiibacterota bacterium | reverse complement strand
GCGTTTGTGATGTCGCAGCGACATCGTTGACACATGTCTCACGACATCGCTGACAACTTTGTGGACGTTCTTGTTGGCGACGGCGAGGCGGACATCCGTCCCGCGGTTCCGCCGTTAAGGCGTCACCACCTGCAGGGGTGAGGACTCGCCGGGCAGGTAGTAGCCGGGGCCACCCGGACCGTCAGGATCCCAGTCGCCGTACGGCACCTCGTAGGGCACGCCGGTGGAGGGATCCAGCGCGATGTCGACACCGTTCAGCGCGTCGTCGAAGCCGGCCACCTGCTGGTCGAAGTTCTGCCACTGCCGGCTCACGTTTGCGATCTGGCCCAGATCCTGTACGAAGCTGTGTTGGATGCCGCCCGCCATCTGCTCCACCACACCGGCGAGCGCGTTCCACAGATCAGCCTTGGTCAGCGCCAGTCGCACCACGCCGGTGGTGTTTCCGCCACCCGTGACCGCCGTCGACGACGCGAGGCCATGCACCGCGACGCCGCTGAGATGTCCGGTGAACTCCTCGTACAGGGTCTCCTGCACTGCGCCGGTCACCGTGGTGCTCTTCGGTGCCGAGGCGGTGCTGATTGAGGAGACGCCGCTGATGCCGACGTGCGACAGCAGGTACCGCAGCAGGCTGCGCGCGTCCGTCACGCCCTGCGATGGCGTCAGCGTTTCAAGGAAGAAATAGTTCGCCGATGCGTCGGTGCCGTCGTTCAACTCGAGGATGTTGAACTGCTCCTTCGGCGTCCAGTTGGGTGGCAGCGCGTACGTGAACTGCTGGTCACGGTAGACACGCAGGAGCTGCCCGCGCGTCAGCTGGTAGCAGGCGGCGATTCCCGCCAGCGTCGACTGATCGCCTGCGAATTGCGACGATGGCGCCCAGTAGCCGGCGAAGATGAGGAGCTGCGACGCGTGCCCGGTCGAGAGTGATTCCACCGTCACGGTCGCAACGCCACTGATGGGTGTGCCGCTGAGCTGTCCGCTCACAGTCGCCTGCACCCCGCCGTTCGCGGTCCCTGTCTGGCTGAAGGCGATGCTCTGCGAGTTCCCGTTGACGAGCTTCTCGATCCCCGACGTGACCTGCGTATAGAAGCTCGAGGCAGTCAGGCCGCCGGCGGCCAGTGCTGGTACGACGTCGGCTTCCGTGTTGCCGCTGGCGTCCTTGGACACCACCAGGCTGCCGTCGATGCGTGTGAGGGTCCACCCCGATGGCACGCCGATGCGGAAGCCTTCGTACTGGTCGGTGACGATAGGCAGCGTGCACGGCTGCTGTGTGCCGCCTGGACTCGGACTGCCACCTGGACTCTGACCGCCGCCACCGCCACTCGGCTGCGATCCACCGGTGGGGCTGCCGCTCCCCGTCGGCTGGATGACCTGCGATCCACCACATGCGGCCAGCAGCGCGGCCATACCCACAATGGACGCGAGCACGACGCTGCTCCGCCCGGTGAACATCTGCCGCATTCGGTGGCCTCTTGGCAGGCTTATTGCTTGACTCAGCCGTGCATTTTGCGCCGTTCCAGAGAAGCTGCGGGGGCAGGGCTGCGATGCACCGCGTGCTCTCAAATGCTCGCGGCCTCAACCTGAGGGGGTGCGGCGTCTTCCCACCTGGGGCCTATGTCGCCGGCCCGTGAAGCTGTGCCCTTCGACACGTCAGCAACTGGCTAGGATTGCCCGGCGGCAAACCGGCCGGTCAATGAATCGATGCGTCAGGAGAGCGGATGTGGTTGAGCCTCACGAAAGCGAAGCCGACGACGAAATGCTGCGGGACTTTCTGCGCGGCCAGCGCGAATCGGTGCTGGCGATCGTCGAGGGCCTCGACGAGGACGCCTGGCACCGGTCTGTCGTTCCCACGGGCTGGACCCCGGCGGGGATGGTCGAGCATCTTGGCGGTGCCGAATGGCACTGGTTCCAGGGCGTCGTGGCGGGCAAGCAGCCTGAGCTTCCGGGCGACCTCGATGAAGACCAGCCGCCGTACGACCCCCTGTCGGTGGTGTTCACGACGGACGAACCGTCGGCGGCGGTCGTCGCCTTCTATCGGGACCAGTGCGCGGAGTCCGAGGCGGTGCTGGCGACAACTCCACTTTCGGCGCGACCACTGGGCAAGCACGGTCGGGGGATCGAGCCACCGAATGTTCGGTGGGTGGTGCTGCACATGATCGAAGAGACGGCGCGACATCTCGGGCATCTGGACATCGCGAGAGAGTTGCTCGACGGCAAGACGCGGCTGGGCGGCCGCTGACGGGGCCTGATGCCTGCGGACGACGCCGCGTCACGGGTCCTGCCCCGCGACAGGCTATAAGACAGGGCGTCATCTGACGTCAGCTCTCGGAGGATCGACACGTGAGTTGGGAAGTGGCCGGGCAAGGTTGGGGACAGCGAGCCCTGGAGTGGGCGTATCTGGTCGAGCCCTACGCACGACCCGCGAATGAGGTGCTGTTCGAACGACTGCACGTCGGTGCAGGCGTCCGTCTTCTTGACATCGCCTGTGGGTCCGGCTTTGCCGTGCATCTGGCAGCCGAGCGCGGAGCCGCCGTCGCGGGCCTTGACGCGTCGGAGCCGCTGCTCGCTATCGCCCGCGCCAGGACGCCGGCAGGAGACTTCCGCCTCGGCGACATGCTCGCGTTGCCCTTCGACGCCGCGTCGTTTGACGTCGCGACGAGCTTCAACGGCATCTGGAAGGGATTCGATGGCGCCCTGCACGAGGCGCATCGTGTGCTCCGCCCCGGCGGGCTGCTCGGCATGACTTTCTGGGGATCACCCAGACGGCTCGGCCTGTTGCCGTTCTTCTTGAAGGTCGGCGAGTTCTCTCCCTCCGAGCACGTCGAGGCAACGGTGCGACAGGGGGATACGGGCCGCCCCGGCGTGGTGGAGGAGATGCTTGCCTCGAGCGGCTTCGAGCTTCTCGAGCGCGGACGGGTGGACGTGGTCAACGAGTGGCCCGACGTCGCGACAGCCGTACGTTCCATGGCCGCCTCCGGACCGGCGGTTCCGGCGATCGAGAACATCGGGTATGAGGCGTTCGTTGCGGAGCTCACCGACGCCTTCAGCTCTTTGTATGACCCGCAGGTCGGTGTGCGCATCACCTCGGAGTTCGGGTGGGCAACCGCGAGAAAGCCTGAGTAGTGATCGGCGGTGGCGGCGCGCCGTCGCATGCACCAGACGCTCCGGGCTTGATGTGAAGGATCCATGCCACGCAGGTCGCTCGAGATCGAACAGGTCCTGAGCCTGCTCGCCGAAACGCCGGCTCGAATCGCGTCGCTCACCGACGGTCTGACGCCGGCGCAGTTGCGCACCGCCCCCGCCCTTGCCGAATGGTCGGCAAACGACGTCCTCGCGCATCTGCGTGCGTGCGTCGACGTATGGGGTGGCCACATCGGCGCGATGCTCGCCGAGGAAATGCCGACGCGGCAGGCCCTCAGTCCTCGCACCTGGATCCACAGCACCGACTATCGCGAACTGCAGTTCCAGCCGTCGTTTCGCGCCTTCACAGCCGAGCGGGGGGCGCTGCTGGACACCTTGCATTCGCTCCCACCCAAGGGATGGTTACGGTCCGCCACGGTGGTCGGAGCAGGTCGGCCGTACGCGCCGACCGTCCTGTACTACGGGCAGTGGATGGCTCGCCATGAACGCACCCACGTCAAGCAGATTGCGCGCACCGTCGCGACGGTGCGCGCATAGCGCCGGCGCTCAGCCGCGCCGGTACCTGGCGACGGCGAGCGGTGCGAACACCGCGACCAGTGCCACGGACCAGATGAGCGAGCGGACCACGAAGTACGAGGTGGGGTGACCAAGCAGCGCCTCGGCCGGCCCGCCCTCGGTCAGGCAGCGCACGGCGTTCACCATGACGGTGACGGGCTGGTTCTCAGCGAAGCCCTGCATCCACGACGGCATGGTCGCCACCGGGATGTACGCGGACGAGACAAAGGAGAAGGGGAACACCAGGAGCGCGAAGCCCTGCGCAGCTTGCGCCGAGCCGGCGATCATGCCGAGGAGGACGAAGAGCCACTCGAAGACAAAACCGAACAGGATCACGAGCGCCGCCGCCGCGATCGCCGCGCTCCATCCGCCGTGCAGGCGGAAGCCCACGAGAAAGCCGATCCCCGCGGTGATCGCAAGTCCCCAGGTCTGGATCGCAGTGTCGGCGACCGCGCGACCGACGAGGACCGCGCTGCGCGGAATGGGCAGCGAACGCAAGCGCGCGATGAGTCCCGCGCTCATGTCCTCGGCCATGCCCGCCGAGGCGTTCATCGCAGTGAAGAGCACCCCGGTGGTGATGAAGCCGGGTACGACGAAGTCGACGTAGTTGATGCCCGGCACCGCGATTGCGCCGCCGAACACGTAGCGGAAGATGAGCAGGAACATCGCGCCCTGCACCGTGCCCACCACGACCAACCCTGGCGAGCGGATGAACTTCAGCAGGACCCGACGGGCAATCTGACTGGTGGAGACGAACAGTCCGGCGGCATTGCTGCGCGGGGTGGCGATTGCGACGCTCATGCCACTTCCTCCTTGGGGATGCCGGTGAGTGCGAGAAATGCCTCATCGAGAGTTGGTTGGCGGACGGACACCTCGTCGATGGCGATGCCGGTGTCGTCAAGCGGTCGTAGTGCCGCAAAGACGCGATCGGTATCGGCTCCGAGCACGACCCGCACGCTGTGAGTGGGCACGTCGATGGCCGCCGGTCCGTCGCCGATCGCCATCAGGGTTGCCGCGACGCGATCGAGGGCGGAGGTGTCGCGCACGCGGACCTCGACGACACTGCGTCCGGCAAGGCGCTTCAGCTCACGGGGCGTTCCCGACGCGACCACACGACCGTGGTCGATGATGGCGATCTGAGACGCCAGGTGATCGGCCTCATCCAGGTATTGCGTGGTGAGCAGGACATCGGTGCCGTTGGCGACAAGCGAGCGGATCACGTCCCACAGCTCGAGGCGGCTGCGCGGGTCGAGACCCGTGGTCGGCTCATCGAGGAGCAGCAGCTTCGGACGAGCCACGAGACTGGCGCCGAGGTCGAGCCGGCGGCGCATGCCGCCGGAGTACGTGCGAGCGGTGCGGTCCGCGGCCTCGGTCAGTCCCATCTGCTCGAGGACCGCGCCCGCGTCGCGCCGGGCATCGGCCGCCGTGGAGCCCGAAAGTCGAGCCACCATCACGACATTCTCGCGTCCCGTCATCGTGGGCTCAACGGCGGCCGACTGTCCGGCCAGCGCGATGAGCCGGCGCACGCCGGCGGGGTGTCGCGCCACGTCGATGCCGTGGACACTCAGGCTCCCGGCGTCCGGGCGGAGGAGCGTGGCGACGAGGTTCACGAAGGTCGTCTTGCCGGCGCCGTTCGGACCGAGGAGGGCCATCACCTGGCCCTGCTGCATCGTCAGATTCAGCCCGTCCAGCGCATGGGTCTTGCCGAACGCCTTGACGAGGTCGGCGGCCTCGAGGGTTGCGGTCATCTCTAACACCATCCTGTCGAATTTGTGTCTAACGGTGATATGTGTCACACTAGACTAACGATGTTAGGCTTGTCAAGCCTCTGCGGGTGTATGGCACTCTCGGCTGGCTGATCAACGGAGGACAGATCTGTGGCCCGTCAGGAGACGGAGACATCCGGGCTCAACCGCGAAGCAGTCGTTCAGGCGGCCCTGGGAATGCTCGACACGGTGGGCGTCGACGGACTCTCCATGCGAGCGCTCGCCGATCGGCTCGGGGTGAAGGCCGCCTCGTTGTACTGGCACCTGCGCGACAAGGAGCAGTTGCTCGAGCTGGTGGCTGAATCCGTGCTCGATCGCGTGACCGTGCCGATCGCCGCAGCCTCATGGCGCGTGCAGCTGTCCGCCGCCTGCGATGAGCTGGCGGGATCCCTTCGGGCGCACCCGGCGGCGGCGACGGTTGTCCTCAGCTGCCTCCCCGTCGTGCAGCGAAGCCGGCTGACCCGCGAGCTCGCGCGGGTACTCGCGACGGCAGGTCTGCCACACGCCGAAAGCGCCGCCTTCTCGCTGGTGATCGAGGCCGCCGCATCGGCGTTCATCGCACCTCCCGCGACCGGGCGACCGCGTGGGGGGAAGAACATGACGCTGGCGATCAACTCGGGCTCGTGGCGAGTGCTGGTTCGGGCGGCCGAGCCCGGGTCGCCCGACATCGCGACATCGGTCGGCGGTGGCGGCGCGGCGTCCGTCGAGCTCCGGCCCGACAGCCTCGTGCTCGTGAAGAACCGGCGCGGGGGCAACCATGGCGCGGTCGCACTGAATCCCGATTACACCTGGTATTTCAAGATCCACGGCGGGACGTGGAACACCGTCCTCGATCTGAGCGGCCTGCGCATCAGCGGGATCGAGCTCGACAGCGGCGCGGGCAATGTGACGTGCACGCTGCCAGCGCCCGTCGGCGTGGTCCCGCTTCGCGTGAACAGCGGGATCGTCGGTGTCACCATGCACCGGCCCCGCAGCACTGCCGTTCACGCCACCGTGTCGTCCGGCTCGGTGAAGGTGCGCCTTGATGACCGTCCCATTCGCGCCGTGACCACCGATGTGCAGTGGGAGGCGTCGGGCGGAGCGCGAAACAGCGATCGCTACGAGCTTGCGGTGTACAGCGGTTGCGTCAGGGTGACGTTGGACGAAGCCGCCCCGGCGCAGGCACGAGGGGCGGCTCCATCGAATCCAGCCGATGCCGCGAAGGGATCAGCGTGGCGCCAGGACGAAGGCGTCAGCCTCCTTCTCGACGGCATCGAGAGGAGACTGGCGCCTTAGGCCCTCACCCTGGTGTCCGCGATCAGCCGGCACCTGCTGGAACGGGGGACATCTGCGCGACGCGGATGTGGTTGCCAAACGGATCGCGCAGGCCGAAGTCGATCCCGTAGGGCTGTTCGGTCGGCTCCTGTGTGAATTCGACATCCTTGGCGCGGAGCTCGTCGTACGTCTTGCGCGCGTCCTGTGTCGTGAAGAAGAGATGGCCGCCCGTGCGGCCCTTGGTCAGCAGCGAACGAACCTCTCCGGCGGTCGCCGGGTCCATCGCGGGCGGGCCGGGTTTCTCGAGCATGATCTGCCGGTCCGGTTCGCCCGGAACATTGACCGTGAGGAATCGCATGAAACCGAGGTCCTGATCCACGTTCACCTCCAGGCCGAGCTTGCCGACGTAGAAGTCGAGGGCCTGGTCCTGATCGAGCACGTAGATCTGCGAGATGCGGAGGCTGCTGAGCATTGCGATGGTCCCTTTGGCGTATGCGGTTGATGCTGTCCCGATCCTACGGGGCACGCTCAGGTGCGTCTTCTCCAAAACTGCTCGGTCTCGTCCACGCCATCGCGAAACATGTCGGGACTGCGATGACCTCGCCGCGTTGCCGGTACTCCGACGGTGTCTCGCCGACGATGGCGTGGAACGTCTTGCTGAAGGTGCCGAGGCTTGTGAACCCGACGTCGAGGCAGATGTCGGTGATACTGCGGTCGGTGCAGCGCAGCAGATAGAGCGCTCGCTCGACCCGTCTGCGTTGAAGGTAGCGATGCGGAGTCTCGCCGAAGGTGGCGCGGAAGGCGCGGATGAAATGGGCTTCGGAGACACACGCGACGCGCGACAGCGTGGTGATATCCAGCGGCCGCCCGTATGCGAGATCCATCGCATCGCGAGCACGGAGCAGCCGCCGGTTCATCTCCTCGGCTGCCCTACTCATCAGGGCTAGGTTGTCACAGCGGGATGACGGGATGGCCGTCGATCGTCAGACGGAGCACTTTGTTGTGACAGACCGTCAACCGGCAGAACCCCGCAGCAGCCGCTCCCTATCGTCAGGAGCATGTCGCCACCTGCGGAAGGCTCGGCCCTCCCGCGACTGCGGGTCATTCCCGGAGCGTCGGAGGCTGATCCGTCCGCGCCCGCGGACGGTCGAACCGTCTCCGCCTCCGTGCAGCGCCGCCTGGCGAGCCTGGCGCTCGAGCTGGACCTCCTCGAGATGCTGCCGTTCTCGGACCCCGATGGCGCCTACGAGCCCGCGGTGGCGCTGGAGCGGCGGGCGCGCGCGCTCGGTGACGAGGCAGCGCTGCGGCGCGCGCAACTGATCCAGGCCGACGTGCTCTGCCGCAAGGGCAAGCACACGGCGAGCGGCCAGTTGATCAGGGAGATCAGCGAATGGGCGACGGAGCACGAGGATCGCCACCTGATGGCCCGCAGCAGCCGTCTCCTCTCGGTGTTCTTCGACTTCATCGGCGACGTGCCGAGCGCCTGGGAGCACGCCGTGCATGCGGTCGAGCTGCTGGACGACACCATGTCCGAGCGCATGCGCGCCGATCATCTCTTCGGTCTGGGACAGGTCCTGGTGCGCACCGGCGCGTGGGACGCTGCGCGCGAGCGCTATCGCACCGCGCTGCAACTCGCGGACGGCCTCGACGACATCCCGCTGCGCGTCAAGATCCTCAACAACCTCGCGTGGCTCGAGGACGATGCCGGTGACACCCACCAGTCGATGGAGATCGCCAAGCGGATGCAGGCGTTCGCGGAGCGCCACGGTGTGACGCTGGATGCCGCCTGCCTGGACACCGTCGCCAACGCGCAGTTGAAGCTGGGCCGGTACGCGGAGGCAGAGGAGACGCTGCGTCCCATCCTTGACGATGAGCATCTCGAGTCCCGTTCGATCGAGGGGCTGGCTGAGGCACTCAACACCGGCGCCACCGCGCAACGCATGCAGGGTCACATGGAGGATGCGCTCGCGACCCTGGACCGGTGCATCCGGATGTGCGAGTCGCGCGGCATCCTTGGCATTCGCGTGGAAGCGCTTGAAGAGCGAGCGCGGGTCTTCGCGGCGCAGGGGCTGTTCGAGCAGGCATACGAGCAGTACATCGAGTTCCACGCCGAGGATGCGGCGTTGCGAGCGTCGCAGCGCGAGGCGAATGCACGCACGCTCCAGGCCGTCTTCGAGACCACGGAAGCACGGCGCGAGGGAGAGCACTTCCGGCAGCTCTCGCTGCGAGACGCGCTCACCGGGCTCCGCAACCGCCGGTACGTCGATGCGGAGCTGCCGGTCCTCCTGGCCCGCGCACGCGATGACGAGTCACCGCTCTCGATCGCGCTGGTCGACCTCGACCATTTCAAGCTGGTCAACGACCGGTTCTCGCACGCCGTCGGTGACGAGGTGCTCACCAAGGTCGGCGGCGTCCTCGCGGCCGCGACCGCCGAGTCGGGCTGGGCGGCGCGCATGGGTGGCGAGGAGTTTCTCCTCGTGTTCCCCGGTCTCGACCTCGACGAGGCTGTGCGGCGGTGCGACGACTTTCGCCGGGCCATCGAAACATTCGCGTGGGACGGCGCGATGCGTGGCGAGACGCTCACCGCCAGCATCGGCGTCACCGCGCGCCAGACGGGACGGGTGAGCCAGGCGGCGCTGCTCGGGCAGGCGGATCGCAACCTCTACGCGGCGAAGCATCATGGGAGGAATCGGGTAGTCTCAGACTTCGCCTAGGCGACGTCTGCATGACCACTCTGCTCCTCGTTCACGCGCATCCCGACGATGAGTGCATCGCGACCGGGGGAGTCATGCTGCGTGCTCATCACGAGGGCGTCCGTGTCGTCCTGCTCACCGCGACGCGAGGGGAGGAGGGGGACATCCACAACATGGATGCAGACGCGACGCGGCCGCGACTCGGCGAGGTGCGCACCGAGGAGCTGATGCGGTCGTGCGCGATCCTCGGCGTTGACCGGCAGGAGTTCCTCGGCTATCGCGACTCGGGCATGGCAGGCGCCGCCAGCCACCGGGACCCGCGCGCCTTCGATGCGGCGCCGCTGCAGGAGGCGGCAGAGCGTGTTGCGCGCTACCTCCGCGAGGAGCAACCGGATGTCGTCGTGACCTACACCCCGGATGGCACGTACTGGCACCCGGATCATGTCAAGGCGCATCAGGCGACGTTTGCCGCCCTGGATCTTCTGCGCGCCGAACGGTGGGAGCCGGCGAAGGCGTACCTGCACGCCGTGCCCCGCAGTGCCGTCGAGCAGATCGAGCGCCGCGCACGCGAGTCGGGGGCGGTGCTCCCGATCGAGGTCGGGCAGATCGTCGGCATCCCCGACGAAGCGATCACCACCGTCGTCGACGTGTCGGCGTTTCTCGAGCAGAAGCGCGCGGCGTTCCTGTCACACCTGAGCCAGTACGAACCGGACAGTCCTTTCTCGACGATTGCCGCGCAGATCTTCGAGGCCACGCTCGGCACCGAGCGCTTCATCCTTGCGCGCGGGACTCTCGCGAAACCGCATCCCGAGCAGAGCCTGTTCGCCGGGATCAGCGAGTCAGCGTGACCTTGGTCAGCCCGATCGGCGAGTCGGGGTCGAGGTCTCGGGCCAGCGCGGCGTAGAGCGCGAGCTGCTGGCCGCGCACGGCGGCGGTGACCGGTTGCAGTGCTTCGGGAACGGCCGCGGGGAGCGCCAGATCGGCGCCCGGCTCCGGGCTGATCACCGCGACGGTTGCGCTGCGAGCGCGCAGCTCGACGCAGAGGTCGGCGACATCGGCCGCGGCAGGACCGGGAGCCGAGAAGGCGAGCACCGGCACGTCGGGTGTCACCGCGGCGATCGGGCCGTGGCGAAGGTCGGCGGCGGAGAACGCCTCGGCAAAGATGGCGGACGTCTCGCGGATCTTCAACGCCGTCTCGCTCGCGGCGGCGAGCATCGGCCCGCGCGCAACCGTGAGCACGCGGTTCGCGCCGTCGAGCCGCCGCGCAACGGCTTCGGCGCGGGAGCGGTCGACAAGCACGTGATTGACGTGCTCCGGGAGCGCCGTGAGATCGCGATCGCTCCAGGGCAGCCGGCCCATCGCCGCAGCCACCATGGCAAGCGCCACCAGCGTCGCGGTGAACGACTTGGTCGCCGGAATCGCGACTTCGCTCCCCGCCGCAAGATCGATGACCACGTCGGCGACGTCGCCGAGCGGACTGTCGGTCGCGTTGACGATCGCGACGGTCCGCGCCCCGGTGGCGCGCATCCGCTCGAGCACGCTGACGACCTCAGGCGTGCGTCCAGATTGACTGATGCCGACCGCCACGTACCCACGATGATCGGCGGGCGTCCGATACAGGGTGTGGAGGCTCGGGGACGCGAGCGCGACGGGGCGCCCGCTTGCCATCTCGAAGAGGTATCGCCCATACAGCGCAGCCGTGTCCGACGATCCCCGGGCGAGCAGGACGGTGCCGCAGAGGTGCTCAGGGAGCAAGGCGGCGATCGACGCCTGGATGGCATCGCGGCGCTGCACCAGGCGCTCGAGAACGGCAGGCTGTTCGGCCATCTCCGCCGCCATGTGCTCGCCTTTCACGCGGGCTCATCGATCGACGCACCGTCGCGCCAGGCGCGCAGCCGCGGCGCGGCGGTCCCGTTCGCGCCGGCAAGCGCGAGGCCCGCGAGTCCCGCACCCACGACCGGTCGCGTCGTGCAGAGAATCGTCCGCGCCTCGGGAGCCTCGGCGCGGATGCTCTCGGCGATGTAGTCGAGGAGGATCGATCGGCTCGAGGTGAGCACGGATCCTCCGAGCACGACCTGGACGGGCGAGTGCTCCATCTCGAGTTGATGCAACGCCGCAATCGCGAGGCGCGTCACCTCGGACCCCTGGTGACGCATGATCGCGAGCGCTTCCGCGTCGCCCGCCTCCGCGGCGGTGACCACAAGCGGCGGCAGTTCCACCAGCCGCGCGGCGCTCAGCACACCCTGGTGGATGGCGACCGCAACCTCGAGGGCGGTTGTGTACCCGAAGTACGCGGCGACCGCGGTCGCGAGCGCGGTGGCCCCACCGCGGCCGTCCTCGCTGCGCACACCGGCGCCGAGTGCCGCGAGGCCGATGTCCGGCCCGCCGCCCCAGTCGCCGGTGATCTCGCCGAGCGCCGGGAACCAGGCGCGGCGTCCGGACGGCGACGAGCCGACGCAGTTGACGCCGGCGCCGACCGTGACCGCGACGCCGTGCCCGGAGCCTGTCGCGGCCCAGAGCACCGCGAAGACGTCGTTGGCGACGTGGTTCTCATCCGCCCATCCCTGCGCCCGCACCGCGTCGGCAAGCGCCGCCTCCTCCGCGGGCAGATCGGCGCCGGCCATGAACACCGCGGCGACCGCTGCCCTGGCGCCGTCGCGCCGCGGCAGGCCGGCTGCACGCCACGCCTGGTCGATCAGATCACCGACAAGATGCACAGCCGGCTCGAGCCCGAGTTGATGCGGCGATGACCCGGCGCCGCGGACCGAGGAGAGCACGGTGCCGTCCGTGCGGAGCAGCAGGACGTCCGTCTTGGAGTTGCCGCCGTCCACGGCGACGACAAGATCGTGATCGGTCATGCGAACGCCGGAAGGTAGGCGCGGTTGGCGTCGAGGAGGTCGTTCAAGAGCTGCTCGGCCAGACCGCTCTGTCCGATGAGCGGATGTGTCAGCAACGCCCGGAACGCAACCTCGCGATCTCCGGTGACGGCGGCCTCCACTGTCAGCGCCTCGTACGCGGCGGTGTGTGCGATGAGCCCGGCCTGGTGGGGCGGCAGAGCCGGGACGGCGAGTGGCTCGGCTCCCGCTGATCCCACGCGAGCGGGCACCTCGATCACGGCGTCCGCGGGGAGCTCCGGGATGACTCCATTGTTTCGGACATCAACGACCTGAACGTCGTCGCTCTCGCCGAACAGGCCCCGGAGAAGGTTGAGCGCGGCCTCGCTGTAGTACGCGCCACCTCGCTGCATCAGCAGGTCCGGCTTGTCGTGCAACCCCGGGTCGCGGTACAGGTCGAGAAGGTCTCGCTCCACGTCCATGACCTCCTCGGCGCGGCTGCGCGACTCCAGGAGCTCCTGCACGACGAGATCGTGCTGGTAGTAGTAGCGGAGGTAGTACGACGGAATGGCGCCGAGGTTGTCGATGATCCGCCGGGGCATCTCGATGTGAGCGGCGATCTCATCGCCGTGGTCGCGGAGCAGAGCCGGAAGCACATCCTCACCGTCGACCGACACCGTCCGGATCCACGTGAGGTGATTCAGCCCGGCATGTCCGAGGTGCACCGCCTCGGGTGCGACTCCGAGCCACCCCGCGAACAGCCGCTGGAATCCGATCGCAACATTGCAGAGCCCGACCGCGCGGTGACCGTGGTCGAGCAGCGCGCGGGTCACGATGCCGACGGGGTTCGTGAAGTCGACAATCCACGCGTCATCCGCACCCGTGCGGCGTACGCGGTCGGCGATGTCGAGGACGACCGGCACCGTACGGAGCGCCTTCGCGAACCCGCCTGCGCCGGTCGTCTCCTGGCCGACGCACCCACAACGCAGCGGGATTGTCTCGTCCGTGTACCGCGCGGCCTGCCCGCCGACTCGGACCTGCAGGAGCACGGCGGACGCCCCGTCGACGGCAGCGTCGAGGTCGCCCGTCAGCGTGAGGCGGCCGTGAAAGCCGTGCGCACGCGCGATGCGCTGCGCCGCGCCGCCCACCACGTCGAGGCGCCCCGCATCGATGTCCTGCAAGACGAGCTCGTCGATTCCGAGATGCTCGGCGACCTGCCCAAACCCCTGCACCAACTCGGGGCTGTACGTGCTGCCTCCGCCGACAACCGCTACCTTCATGCGCTCTGGTCGGCGGCGGTGTCCTCGCCGCGGCGCTGCTCACGGACCCGCATCAGATCGATCGCCGTTCTCGCGATCGGCGTGTCGGATCCGAAGATGCGATCGAGGGCAAGGCGCAGGCCGGTGGTGGTGCAGCCGGCGATCACCGCGTCGACACCGAGCGTCGATACCTCGAGTTGTGGTGAGAACGGCGAGATCGAGGCAAGCGCCTCGGCAATCGGTCGCAGGAGCAGGTCACCACCGCCGGTCCCTATCCCGCCGCCGAGCACGACGAGCTCGGGATCGAGCACCGCGGCCACCGCGGCGATCGCGTGCGCGAGGCGTCGCGCCTCGATGCGCACGACCCGATCCGCGTTCGGATCACCATGGCGCGCGGCGTCGAAGATGGTCGCGACGGAGGTCGCGGAGCGCACCCCGTGCTCGCGCGCCAGCGCCACGATGGCGGCCGACCCGACAAGGCTCTCGAAGGCGCCGGTTCCCCACGTCGCGCGATGTCCCGGGCCGACCTCGGCATCGAGGTCGAGCCGCAGAAACCCGATCTCCCCGGCGAGGCCCGCCGCGCCACGACGCAGTGCCCCGTCGACGAAGACGCCGGTCGCGACGCCGGTGCCGACCGAGAGCAGGACGAAGTCGTCGCTGTCCTGCGCCACACCGTGGACGTGCTCCCCGACCGTGGCCATGTTGACGTCGTTCTCGAACACGACCGGCGCGACCAGGGCCTCACGGATCGACGGAATCACGCGGGGGCTTTCCCACCCCGAGAGCTGCGGTGCGAGCGACAGGTGGTCGGCGCCGGCACGGAGCACTCCGGGCGTTCCCACGACGACCTGGTTGATGTCACCCAACCCGATCCCCGCTTCGGTGGCAAGGGTTTCCGCAGCCTGGCGCAGCTGCGAGATGACCGCCTTGGCGGTGCTTCGGGGTGTGCGCATCGCGCAGCGCCCGACGACCGTTCCGGCGAGATCCACGAGCGCGGCGCGGACCCATTCGCGTCCCACGTCGAGGCTCAACACCCAACCGGCGCTCGGGTTGACGTCGTAGAGTTGCGCGCTCGGTCCGGGCAGACCACTCGTGCGTCCGATCCTCCGGAGGAGACCGAGATCCACGAGCTGCCCGAGGACCTCCGAGACCGTCGGCTTCGACAGACCGGTGCTCCGGACCACGTGCGGCGCGGCCACAGGTCCACCCGTGTGCACCAGCTCGAAGGTGGTGCGCAGGTTGATGGCGCGAAGCAGGCTGGGCTTCGCGGCTTCCGGTACCGGCGTCAAGTGTCTCTCCCGACGAACGTTAGTAAGGGTGGTTGTCTCTCGCATCGTGCCCGACGGCTGTCAGGGAACGCTCGGGTCGTTGTCGATCTGCCACGCAAATGCCATCGGCGTCGCCGCGGTGAGGTCGAGCGCAGGCTCGTCGGTTGACCAGGACTGCACGTTGTCCTGGTAGACCGCAGTCGCACTGTTGAACTGGGCGAACGTATCGACTCCGTTGGCGGGGCACGTGCGCATCCCGTCGACGACGCCGGTCGCGGCGAAGGAGTTCGGACCCTCGACGGCGGCGCCGGCGAGCACCGGCGACGAGCCGTCGAGCGAGCCCACGAGGTTGGCGACCTGATGCTGCATGCAGTCCGGGAATGTGGTCCCGTCGCCGACGATCAACGAGGTGCCCCAGGCGTTCGCGCCGAGAATGTTGCCGAGCCACCGTGAGTTGTAGCGCGCGAACGCATCGGTGCCGGTGAGCTCGTCGTACTCGGCGGCCATCACGACCAGACCCGCGCCGTGAGCCGTCGTGTCGAAGGTGTCCCACGGGAACCCGAAGCCGAAGGGATCCGCTCCGCTCTGCGCGACCGCCTTGTCGAGCTGCTTCGCAAGGTCGCCGAGCAGCTGCGCCTTCGTCACCGCGAGATCAGTCGGATTACCCGCGTGCTCGAGGGCGTGGTACAGCTCGAAATGCGCGAGGCCGGTGACGTCGTAGAGGTTGAGCGAGTCGGCGGCGTCATGGGGTCCGACGATGTACGCGTGCGCCCAGTGCGCCGCGGCCTTCAGGTAGGAGCCGGCGTTGGTGTTCGGGATACCGGGCGGTGGGGGCCCCGCGGAAAGGGCGTCGTAGATCTCCGTCGCGCCCCATTCGAGATCGTCGCGCCACTCCTGCTCCGGGTAGAAGTCGAAGGGGATTGCCGTCTGGAGCTTTCCCGGATTCGTGTTGGCCAGCGCGAAGACATCCTCGGCGTCCTTGAGACAGGTCGCCGCCTGCGAGGGCTCGGTGACCCGGTCGAGCTGGTAGCAGAGCGCGAAGTCCGCCGCGAGCCGGCCGGCGATGTTGGGGCTGATGAGGGATCCCGGTGCCCCGGCGCGAAAGACCGGCGGGTTCCGGATGTATCGATCCTCGGGATCCGTGCCCCCGTACGTGTCGTCCGCCTGCGGCAGCCGCCAGATGTCGTGGTCGCCCGTGATCTTGTTGTTGCCCTCGCCGATGCCGACCTGCAGAGAGAGGGTCTTCGTGCTGTCGTTCCACATCTGCTCGAGCCAGCTCAGCCCGAACGCCGCCTCGGCGCTGTAGTTCGCGGTGGCCGATCCGGGCCCCAGTTGACCGGGGAAGTCGCGGACGTCGGTCTCCATCATGCCGACGACGTAGCTGATCGTCTCGGTGAACTTCAGGTAGTCGCCGGCATCCCACCATCCTCCGGCGGCGTCGATCGTCACGCCGAGCGGGGTGAGGTCGCCTTTGAAGTTGCCGTTGCCGTTGACGGTTGGGATCAGATACGTCATGGCGTTCTCGTCGTTGAGATGCGCGGGCGCGTTACGCAGTGCGGAAGGGATGAAGTCGGGACCGTCTCGCTCGTTCTCGTAGAACGAGAGTGAGTTCGCCATTGCCGTGGCATAGAGGCGCGCCGCGCTGTCGATGCGGAACGCCGGCGAGCGCAACTGCATCGACCCGTCGCTCACGACGATGTGGTACGTGCCCGTGCTGCGGAGGGCGTTGAAGTCGAGCGCGTACACGTGCTCGTAGGTGCTGCTCCACGATCCCTGATCGGCGCCGACCGCAGACACGAACGCCGTGGCGCCATGCGAGTCCACGACGCGGAATGACGCTTCCGGCCGAGCGGCCGAGGTCATGAGATACGCACGCTTCGACGCGCCGGCGGCGTAGCCGACCTGGTCGACGCGGACCTGGGTGGCCACCGGTCGAGCCGCGGCAACGGTCGGTACGGGGGCCAAACCGGACAGGGGTGCGAGGACGCACGCGGCGACCAGGACGCGGTGTCGAAGGGCGAATCCCCGGCGCCGAGTGCCGGCTCGCTCGGTCATGGTTAGGGATTCTTCCTATCAGTGCGGCCGCTGTCAAGCGGTCGGCCGGGTCTGGATCTCGCGCGCGGTCAGAACGCAGGATTCCCAGGGGCGGGTATGACGGTTGACCGCACCACCATTGTTAAGGTAGCTTTCCTATAAATTACCGGCCGCGGGTCACTTCTCACCCGGAACGCGGTGACAGCAGACTTCGGAGGAACCCGGATGGTATGGACGTGGCGACCGAACAGGAACGCAGACAATAGGTCGGTGCGACACCTGAGGCCGATCACCGCGATGGTCGTGGCAGGAGTTCTGGCCGCGGCCTGTGGCTCGGCGACGACGAACACGACCAACGGCGGGAGCGCCAACACCGGCAAGGTGGGCGGCAAGCTCCTCATCGACAACGAGAGCGGGAGCACCTGGACGTGTCAGTTCAACCCGTTCAACCCCGCGGTGAACATCACGTCGATCGGCTTCGTCTATGAGCCCCTCGAGTTCATCAACATCCTCCAGACGAACCCGGACGGCACGCCGAAAACCACGCCGTGGCTGGCCACGGGATCCACGTGGAGCCCTGATTTCACGACCCTCACGATGACGATCAGAAGTGGCGTGAAATGGAGCGACGGGAGCCCGTTCACCGCGAATGACGTCGTCTACACGTTCAATGCGCTGAAGGCAGATCCGGCGCTCGACCTCAACGCGCTCTGGTCGGTGGACAGCGGGCCTCTCACCAGCGTCACGCTCCAGGGCACCGACCAGGTCGTGTTCACCTTCAACGCCCCGGCGCAGTCGTACTTCTACTACGTCGCCGATCAGACGCCGATCATTCCGCAGCACATCTGGAGCGCGTTCGACCAGACCAAGCTGGACACAGAGGCCGACACGAACCCCGTGGGCACCGGGCCGTATCTCATGTCGACGTGCTCGCAGGACAACATCAAGTATCTCCGCAACACCAACTACTGGCAGAGCAAGCCGGGCCATCCGGTGCCGCAGGTGGCGGAGGTCGACTACCCGGCGTTCCTCAGCAACACATCGGCCAACCTCTATCTCGCTCAGGGCCAGGCGCAGTGGGGCGCGCAGTACATCCCCAACATCCAGTCCTACTACATCAGCAAGAGCCCGTCGACGCGTCACTACTGGTTCCCACCGACGCTGAATGTGTCGCTCTTCCCCAACCTCGACAACCCGCTGCTCAGCATCCTTGCGGTCCGTCAGGCGATCTCGCTGGCAATCGACCGGACCCAGGTCTCGCAACGCGGCGAAAGCGGCTACGAACCGCCGGCGAACCAGACCGGCATTGTGCTGCCGACCTATCAGACGTGGTACGACAAGTCGCTCGACGACACCGCATACAACCCCACCAAGGCTGAGCAGGACCTGCAGGCCGCGGGGTTCACCAAGGGGTCCGACGGCATCTATCAGAACGCGCAAGGGCAGAAGCTGTCCTTCACCATCAAAACCATCAGTGGCTACACGGATTGGGATGCCTCATTGCAGGTGATCACCCAGGAGCTCAAGGCCGTGGGTATTGAGGTGACCGTCCAGGACGAGGACAGCGATCCCTACACCAATGACACACAGAACGGAACGTTCCAGTTGGCGTATGGCGAGATGCCCGTTCCCGGCCCGGGGCCGTACTACGAGCTGCGTTCGATGCTCTTCAGCGGGAACATCGGCTCGACGAACTACTCGCGCTACAAGTCGGGCACGACCGACGCCCTGTTCAACAAGTACTCCGGCGCCACGCCGGCGCAGCAGCTGCAGATCATCCAGCAGATCGAAGGGGTCATGACGCAGGACGTTCCCGCAATCCCGGTCGTCGAAGGTGTCGACTGGTATCAGTACGATACGACGAGCTTTGGCGGATGGCCGACGCAGTCCAACCCGTACGCGCAGCCTCCGGTCTGGGCGACGCCCGATAACGGAATGGTGCTCACCCGTCTGTATCCGGTGAGCTAGACAGAGCCCCGATGCGCAGGGTCAGGGCGCTCCCGGCGCGGCGGTGAGATACGTCACCCGTCGCGCCGGGCTCTTCGTCATCACACTCTGGGCCGCCCTCACGGTCAACTTCATCATCCCCCGCGTCATGCCGGGCAATGAGGCGCAGGCGGTGCTTGCCACGTTCCGTGGGGTCAACCCGGCGGCGCTGCATGCCCTCGAGATCGAGTTCGGTGTCAACGTCCACCAGAACCTGATCATCACGTACTTCCAGTACCTGGGCAACAGCCTCACCGGACAGTTCGGGCTCACCGCGCAACGGGTTCCCGTGCTGACCGAGATCATCAGCAAGCTCCCCTGGACGCTGGCGCTCGTCGGGATCACGACCATCATCGCCTTCGCGATCGGGACGATGGTCGGAGTCGTCAGCGCGTGGCGGCGCGGCGGGCGGCTCGACGGCATCCTGCCGCCCATGCTCTTCATCGTCGCGACGTTCCCCGTCTTCTTCGTCGGCCTGCTCCTGCTGTTCGTGTTCGCCGTGACCCTCAACTGGCTGCCGCTCAGCTCCAACTACAGCATCGGCGCGGAGCCGTCGTTGTCGCTCCCCTTCATCGGGGATGTGCTCACCCATGCACTGCTCCCCGGGTTCAGCCTGGTGGTCGTGACCGCCGGACTCTGGATCTACTCGATGCGCAACAACATGATCACGACGCTCGCCGAGGATTACGTGAAGATGGGACGGGCGAAGGGCCTCCCGAGCTGGCGGATCATGATCGACTACGCGGCGCGCAACGCGATCCTTCCCAACCTGACGGGATTCGCCATGCAGCTCGGCTACGTCCTCGGTGGATCGATCCTCGTCGAGTACACGTTCTCGTACCCGGGTCTCGGGTACCTGTTCTACACGAGCACCACCGACCATGACCTGCCGCTCATGCAGGCCCTGTTCCTTGTCTACACACTCGCGGTGCTGATCTGTGTGCTGCTGGCGGACCTGGCGACAGCCGGCCTGGACCCGCGGACCCGCGATGCATAGAGAGGTCGTCGCGTGAGCATCGCCGACGTCAGCTCCAGCACCGGAGCGCTTGGTCACGCTGCTGCGGGACGACCGAGCGCCCGCGCCCGCTTCATGCATGCGGTGTTGAGCAACCGCAAAGCGACAGCCGGCACGGTGATTCTGTTGCTCGTCGTCTTCGCTGCCGCGTTCCCCGGGATCATCGCGCATGACGATCCGCAGGCGGCCATCTACGGTCAGGACCTCGGGCCGTCCTCGCAGCACCTCCTCGGCACGACTCAGCTGGGCCAGGACGTCTTCGCGCAGCTGATCTGGGGCACGCGCCTCACGCTCATCGTCACCGTCGTCGTGAGTGCGATCGCCACCCTCATCTCCATGATCATCGGCGTCACCGCCGCCTATGTCGGCGGGATGACCGACCGCGCACTCTCGCTCATCACCGACATCTTCCTGATCATTCCAACGCTGCCCCTGCTCATCGTGCTCGCGTCGTACCTGCCGCCTGGGTCGGTCACCATGATCGTCGTGCTGACGCTCACCAGCTGGGCGTTCCAGGCACGGCAGCTACGCTCGCAAGGTCTCTCGCTGCGCGCCCGGGATTTCCTTGCCGCTGCTCGCGTTCGGGGCGAGCGAACCTCGTACATCATCCTTGTCGAGATCATTCCGACGATGACGTCGCTGATTGTCGCCTCGTTCCTCGGGCTGTCCGTGTTCGTCGTCGGATTCGCGGCCGGTCTTCAGTTCCTGGGACTGGGCAACAGCACAGAGCTCACGTGGGGCACGATGCTCTACTACGCGCAGGCGGGAGGCGCACTCGAAGCGGGAAATGCCTGGTGGGCGCTGGCCCCGGGTGCTGCGGTCGCGTTCATGGGAGCCGGGTTTGCCCTCGTCAACTACGCCTTCGATGAGATCGGTAACCCCGCGCTCCGGCCGGTGAGAAAGCGACGTGCCAGAACCGCTGCTTGAAGTCGACGACATCTCGGTCTCCTACCTGACCGAGACGGCCGACGTGGGCGCCGTCGACCACGTGAGCCTGACGCTGCACGCGGGCGAGTTTCTCGGGATTGTCGGCGAGTCCGGCTGCGGCAAGTCGACGCTCCTGTTTGCGATCGCGCAACTGCTGTCCCCACCAGCGGAGATCACGTCGGGGCGCGTTGTGTTTCGAGGTCAGGACCTCGTGCAGCTCACCGATAGCGAGCTGCGGCATGTGCGGTGGCGGGATTACTCGGTGGTGATGCAGAGCGCCATGAACGCGCTCAACCCGATGAAGAGCATCGGCGCTCAGTTCAAGGACACCTTCCGTGCGCATGGACAGAAGTCAGGAAAGGTCATACAGGACCGTTCCGAAGAGGTGCTCCACCTTGTCGGCATCGACGCTGCGCATCTCGACAGCTACCCGCATCAGCTGAGTGGCGGCATGCGCCAGCGCGCCATGATCGCCATGGCGCTGATCTTCACCCCTCAGCTGGTCATCATGGACGAGCCGACCTCCGCGCTCGACGTGGTCGCGCAGCGATCGCTGATGACCCAGATCAAGCAGCTGCAGCTGGACTTCGGCTTCGCCGTCATCTTCGTGACGCACGACATGTCGGTCGTCGCGCACTACTCTGACCGCGTCATGGTCATGTACGCCGGGCAGGTGGCGGAGATCGGCGACACCAGTGCGATCTTCAAGCACCCGCTGCATCCGTACACCAAGGGTCTCCTCGACGCGTTCCCGTCCGTCCGCGGGCCTCGGCGTCCGTTGACCGGCATTCCCGGCAGCCCTCCCGATCTGAGCCGCCCGCCGTCCGGGTGCCGGTTCCATCCCCGCTGCAGCGAGGCGATGGCGCGGTGCAGCACATCCGAACCGGCGCTGTACACAGTCGAAGGCACGGAGGTGCGCTGCCTGCTCTACGACGAGTCTCTTCAGGATGCCGTCTGAGCGATGAGCCGCCCCGCAGACACCGCTCCCGACGACGATGGCGTCATCCTGCGCGCGACCAACCTGACGCGGCACTTCCGCCTCGGGGGTCTCTTCTCCCGGCGGATCCTCCACGCGGTCGATGACCTGGACCTGGTCATCCACGAGCGGGAGATCGTTGCCCTGGTGGGGGAGAGCGGCAGCGGCAAGACGACGGTCGCGCGGCTCCTCGCCATGATCTACCCACCGACTCGCGGCCAGATCACCTACCACGGGCGTTCGGTGCACAGCCTGCGCTCTCGCAAGGACCTGCTCTGGTACCGCGGGAAGGTGCCGATGGTCTTCCAGGACCCGTACAGCGCGATGAACCCCGTGTTCCGCGTCTCGCACGGCGTCATGCGCAACCTCAAGTTGCACCGGCCGGAGCTCGATCGAGCGCAACGCCGCACTGAAGCCGAGAGGGTGTTCGACATCGTCGGACTGAATCCCGCGGGCGAGATGCTCCGAAAATTCCCCTATGAGATGAGTGGGGGTCAGCGGCAGCGCGTCGGCTTTGCCCAGGCACTTGCGGTGCGCCCGGAGCTCATCCTGGCCGACGAGCCGGTGTCGATGCTCGACGTGTCGATCCGCGCCGGCATCCTCAACATGATGGCGAACCTTCGCGCTGAGGAAGGTGCATCGATTCTCTACATCACGCACGACATCGCGAGCGCTCGCTACGTCGCGGACCGCATCGTGGTGATGTACGCCGGGCACGCGGTGGAGCAGGGTCCCACCGAGATCGTGCTGTCGCGGCCCAAGCACCCGTACACGCAGCTCCTGCTGTCGGCCGTACCCGATCCCCGCGAGGCAATGGCCCCCGTGTCCGCTGACAGTGGCGAGCCTCCCCGAGTGATCAATCCAGCCGCCGGATGCCGCTTCCGCCAGCGATGCGCATATGCCATCGACGAGTGCGCGCAGGTCACTCCGCCGCTCAGGCCGATGGGCCCGGGGCACGATGCCGCCTGCCATGTCGCCGTTCCAGAGACCGTGGCGGCGGCGGGCGCGACCCTCGGACCGACGACGTCAGCCGGGTGACCGTGTAACTCGACCGCTGTGCGGCCGCGTTACCCGATCGTCATCGGCGACCCGCCGCAAGCGCGACAATGCTGCGATGCGCCGGCTGATCGTCGCCCTGGTGGCTCTCGCACCGCTGGTGACGGTCTCGCAGGCGTCCGCCGACTGGCTGACCTATCACGGGAACAACACCCGGCAAGGGGATGACACGGCGGATCAGGCGCTCAGCGGGGGGCCGGCCTGGACATCGGTAGCTCTCGACGGTCAGGTCTACGGTCAGCCGGTGGTCGTCGGAACGCAGCTCATTGCCGCGACCGAGAACAACACCGTGTACTCGCTCAACGCCACGACCGGAGCAGTCGAATGGCACACGCATATCGGTGCGCCGCGTACGGACAACTTCCCGTGCGGTGACATCGTGCCGTTGGGGATCACCGGAACGCCGGTGATCGATGGCGCCAATTTGTACGCGGTCGCGGAGGTCGAGGACACGCCGACTCAGTTCGAATTCGATCTCGTGACTTCTGTCGCTCTCCACCGGCGCGCTGCTCCGCAAGGTCGACCTCAATCCCGGCAACCGTGGTGGCATCAACTTCGACGCCAACTACGAGCAGCAGCGGGGTGCTCTCACGCTCGCGGGCGGCGAGGCCTTCATCACCCTCGGCGGTCTCGCCGGGGATTGCACCAACCCCAGTGACGACACCGATGGCTATCGCGGATACGTCATCGAGTATCCGGAGACCGGCACCGGGACGGTCCAGTGGTGGTCGTCCGCATCGCTCAACCCGACGGATATGGAAGCGGGTGCGTGGGCTGCCGGCGGGGCGTCCGTCGACTCCGGCGGCAGCGTTTTCGTCGCCACCGGCAACAGCAATGAGACGAGCAGCTCCGACCCGTACGACCTCAGCGACGGCGTCGTCAAGCTCGCGTCGAGCGATCTGAGCGTTCTCGATTATTTCGCGCCCAGCGGCCTGACCGACGCGTCTCACGACGGGGGTCCGACCTGGTGGGAGGACAACGCCAGCGACGCTGACCTCGGCTCGACCACGCCCCTGCAGCTGCCCGGAAACCGTGTGTTCGAGGTGGGCAAGAGTGGTATGGGATATCTGCTCGACAGCGCCAATCTCGGCCATGTCAGCGGAGGCCTTGCGTCGCACCAGGTGTGCTCAGCGACGAGCGACGCTGCGTTTGGGAGCCTGGCCTACGCCGCGGTGGGCGGAGTGGAGACGGTCTTTGTGGGGTGCAGCGACGGGCTCCGAGCAGTGCACATCGCAGCGTCGAACGACAACTTCTCTCTCGGATGGCACAACATGAGCCAGCTCTCGGACAAGCCGCCGATCGTGGTGGGCGGAGGCGTCTGGTCGGTGAGCGTCGGAGGCGGAACGCTGTATGAGTACGACGCGACCGATGGCACTGAGCTGACGAGCTACGCGATCGCCGGCAGCAACCACTTCACGTCGCCGTCCGCATCGAACGGCATGATCTACGTCGAGGGCGGCACTCGAGTGCAGGCCGTGCCTGCGGGGCCGAGCTTGCGAGTGGTCACGCCGGCTGCGGGTCCCGTTGCGGGTGGCCAGACAGTCACGGTCGTCGGAGTCGGTTTCCAGACGGGCATGACGGCCACGATCGGGGGTGTCTCGGTCGTCCCGTCGGGTGTGACCGCAACCTCGTTCACCTTCACGACCCCCGCCGAGTCGGCGGGCTACGTCGACGTGCAGGTGACCAACTTGTACGGCACCAGTCCGCTGACCGCAGGCGCGGGGTACATCTACACGAGCCTCGCGAACTACGTTCCCGTCACGCCGTTCCGCATCCTGGACACGAGGTCGTTGTCGTGCATCCAGTGTGGTTCGGGCGCACTCGTCCCAGGGGCGACGCGCACCCTGCCGATCACTGGGGTCACCGGGCTACCGAGTGTTCCTGATCCGATTCCGGGCAGCGCTTCAGCGGTGGTGCTCAACGTGACCGAGGTCAACGACAGTGCCGCCAGCCTCCTGACCGCATATCCGAACGGAACCGGCAGGCCGCAAGCCTCGAATCTGAACTTCAGTGCGCACACCACGACCGCCAACCTGGTCACGGTGACGCTCGGCCAGAGTTCCGCGGCAGACAGCAACCGTGAGGTGAACATCTTCAACGCGGCTGGAACGGTCTCCGTGATCGCCGATGTCGAGGGGTACTTCCAGCCCGAACCGGCCAGCGACGCGACCGGGGAATTCCATCCCATCGCCCCGGTGCGGATGTGCGACACGCGGACCTCATGTCAATCGCACAGGGCCTTGGGCCGCGGGCAGGCCATCGTCGTCAACGTCACCGCGGCTGCCGGTATTCCCGGAAGCGGATCGGCGGACGCGGCGGTGCTCAACCTCACAGGGGTGGCGGGCAGCACCGCGACCTACCTGAGCGTTTTCCCGACCACCTCGAACGGCACGTGTGCGTACGGCGGGACCCACGCACCGCCGTTCTCGACGCTCAATCTCGGGACCGGAGTCGTGGAGGCGAACAGGGTCGTGGTGAAACTCGGCCCGGCGACGTCGGGAGGACCGACCACCTCCCTGTGCGTATACAACGCAGAAGGAGCGATCAACGTGATCCTGGATGCGAATGGATGGTTCGGGAGCGCCACCGCGACCGCAGGGGATCAGTACCAGACAATCGGTCCAAGCCGTGTCTGCGACACGCGGACAGGGTCGGGGCTGCTCTGCGCGGGCCACCCGCTCGGCACCCGGGGACTCGAGCGGATCGTGGTCGCCGGCGCGCGGGGGATACCCTCAGGGAGCCCCCTGATCCAGGCTGTCATTGCCAATCTGACCGCGATCGCACCCAGCCAGGCGACCTACTTGACCGTGTACTCGGCGAGTTCTCGCCGTCACCCCGCACGTGTCCGACCTGAATGTCAACCCAGGCGAAGTCCTGCCGAACATGGCCGTCGTGGCCTTGGATACGACTGACTTGGATGCCGGTGACGTAAATCTCTTCAACGCGGCAGGCGGCATCAACGCCGTGATCGACATCGAAGGTTGGTTTCAGTAGCCGGGCCTTCACCGTTTCGCAAGGATCGTCCTGCTAGGTTGCGCCACGCGATGTGAACCGACAGGCTGGCTCGGAAGCAGCTCGCCTCATCACGGTTTGCTATTCCGGACGAAAGGTTTCGATACACGGTTAGAGCAAGAATCGCCCTTCCGGCGTTCGTCATCGGGGCGTTGCTCGCCGCATGCGGTGGCAGCAGCAGAGACCCAGTCGGCAGCGCGACTGCGGGGTCGACGTCCCGTGTCACCGCATCGCCGGCGACCACTCCAACTCCGTCAGCCACGCCGGCATCCACGTCGCCGACCCCGCAACCAACCCACGGGTCGAGCGGCGGAGCGCCGCCGCCGACGAGACCGCCCTCGTCACATCCGCATGTGCTGTTGGTCATGCTCGAGAACAAGGGCTACGCGGCGACGTTGGGCACGTGTTCCGCAGACCCGTATCTCTGCTCCCTTGCCTCGCACTATGCGAGCGCGAACGCCTGGTACGGCGTCGGACACCCGAGTTTGCCGAACTACCTGGCTCTGACCAGTGGGTCAACGCAGGGCTGCTCGAGCGACACCTGTGCAACCGGCATCGCCGCTCCCGATCTTGGTCAGAGTCTCAATGCCGCGGGTATCCCGTGGGAAGCGTACATGGGGTCGATGCCGTCGGCGTGCTTCAGTGGCACGTCGAGCGGACCGTATGCGCGGAAGCACAATCCTTTTGCGTACTACAGGGATGATGCGACATGTCACGACGTCCCATATCCCGGGGTCGGTGGGCTGCTGACCAGTCTCGACAGCCGGACTCCGCCCGACTTCGTCTGGATCAGCCCGAACCTTCAGGACGACATGCACGATGGTTCGGTGCAGCAAGGCGACGCATGGCTCAAGACGAATCTCGCACCGATCCTTGCCTCGCCTTGGTTCACGGACGGCAACGCGACCGTCATCGTCACGATGGACGAGAACGACCATCAGTCGACTCCGGCCGGTGGTCGGGTCCCGATGGTCGTGATCTCAAGCAGATCACGTGGCGTGGGTGCCCTGACCGTCCAGGGCAACCACTACGGGACCTTGCGTTCGATTGAAGAGGTCTTCGGCCTGTCCCTCCTCGGTGCTGCGAGAAGCGCCGCCAATGGGGACCTGAGCAGCTACTTCGGCTGAAACCGCCGTCGCAGCCTCCGGCCCAACGCCCGGCGACCCACGGTGGTCGGGCGAGCAACAAATGACGCCTTTGACGTGATACAAAGAGACGGCAAAGGGGGGGCACGACGTGGAAGCGAAGGACGTACGGAAAGCCGAACAATGGCTCGCGGACATTTCTGAGGATCTGGAGCTGGTGCGCTATCCCACACGCCGCCGGCTGCTTCAGACAGTTGAAGAAGCGGCGCGGCGGGCGGAGAGCCTCGCCCGGCTGGAGTACTCGCTGCAGACCTTCCGCTGAACGGCACTCACGTCGAGCGACGTGGGCCCGGACCCGCGAGGCTGGACGCGGGCCCCCGGTTGACGCGCGAACCGCGCGACCCCGGTTAGAGTCCAGCCGCGCATCCGTCCACAGCGTGGCGATCATCGCCCCGCCCCGGCTGGATCGACTCATGTCAGCCAGGTCACGCCATTCATCAAAGATGACCAGTCAAGACGACCCGCAACACCCGCCGGAGCCGGCGCGGAGACCGGTCGTGCACCGTGCCCACGGTGACGATCGCATCGACGAGTACGCCTGGCTGCGCGACAGAGATGACCCCGACGTCATTGCGCATCTCACCGCCGAGAACGCATGGACCGAACGCTCGCTTGCGCATCTCGGGATGCTTCGCGAGCGACTGTACTCGGAGATCGTTGGCCGAGTGCAGCAGACCGACGACAGTGCACCCGTCCGGTATGGACGGTACGCGTACTACTCGCGAACCGTCGAGGGTCGGCAGTATGCGATCCACTGCCGTCGCGAAAAGGATGGCGGTGACGAGCAGATCGTCCTCGACGAGAACGCGCTCGCCGATGGCCACGGGTATTTCCATCTCGGCGATGCCGAGGTGAGTCCGAATCACGCGCTCTTCGCCTATACCGTCGACGTCAGCGGCGGCGAGCTCTACACGTTGCGGATCGCTGATCTCAGGGGCGGCGCAGACCTTCCTGACGTGATCGAGGGCGTCTCCTACTCGCTCGCGTGGTCAAGAGACGCCACTCACGTCTTCTACGCGCGCCCCGATGCGGCGATGCGCCCCTGCCAGATCTGGCGCCATCGCATCGGCGATGCCCCTGACGCCGACGCGCTCATCTATGAGGAGGCCGACGAAAGGTTCTACGCATCGGTAGCATCGACGCGCAGCGGGGAGTTCATTGCGATATCCGTGAACAGCCGTGTAACCAGCGAGGTCCATCTGCTCGGCGCCGACGACCCGACGGGCGCCGTCGCGGTGGTCGCACCACGCCGCCAGGGAATCGAGTACTCGGTCGACCATCACGGCGACAAGCTCTACATCGTCACGAACGACGATGCGGTCAACTTCCGCCTGATGACAGCGCCGGTGGCGACGCCGGGGCGAGAGCACTGGGTGGAGATCATTCCGCACCGCGATGACGTCACCCTCGAACGAGCGGATCTGTTCGCCCGGCATGCGGTCCTCTTCGAGCGCGCCCACGGGCTGCGCGAGATCAACGTCATGCGCCTGAGTGATGGGGACCGCCATGTCGTTGACCAACCCGAGCCCGTCTACGCCGCCTCGCCAGGACCGAATCTGGAGTGGGACACCGATACGCTTCGCTTCACCTATGCGTCGCTCGTGACCCCAACCTCCGCGATCGACTACGGCATGGATTCGCGTGAGCGCACCGTCGTCAAGAAGGAGCCGGTGCTCGACGGCTATGACTCTTCGAACTACGTGACCGGGAGGCTCTGGGCGCGTGCTGACGATGGCGCGGAGGTCCCGATCTCGTACGTCCACCGGCGTGACGTGGCCCTGGACGGGAGTGCACCGGCGCTGCTGTACGGCTACGGGTCATACGAAATCTGCATCGATCCACGCTTCAACTCCGAGAGAGTCAGCCTGCTCGATCGTGGATTCGTCTACGCGATCGCACATATCCGCGGCGGCGGCGAGCTGGGCCGCCGCTGGTATGAGGACGGCAAGCTGCTTCACAAGCGCAACACGTTCAGCGACTTCTGCGCCTGCGCCGACCACCTGGTCGCAGAGCGGTTCACAAGACATGAGCACCTTGCGATCCGAGGTGCCAGCGCCGGCGGGCTTCTGATGGGTGCCGTGGTCAACATGCGCCCCGACCTCGCCGCCGTCGTCGTCGCGGAGGTGCCCTTTGTCGACTGCCTCACCACCATGTTCGATGCAAGCCTGCCGCTGACGGTCGGCGAGTTCGAGGAGTGGGGCAACCCCGAAGACGCCGCAACGTACGCTTACATGAGGAGCTACTCGCCGTACGACAACGTCGTTCGCACTGCGCGACCCGCGATGCTCGTCACTGCCGGCCTCAACGATCAGCGGGTCGGCTACTGGGAGCCGGCGAAGTGGGTCGCCCGCCTGCGAGACCGGGGAGAGGGCAACGCCGGCGTTCTCCTGAAGACGGAGATGGGAGCCGGCCACGGAGGCGTCTCCGGGCGCTACGACGCATGGCGAGACGAGGCTCTCGTGCTTGCCTTTGTCATCGACCTTGTCGTGCCGGGGAGCGAGGATCACGACATGGCATCGAGCGGATAATGAGTGCTTCGCGAATCAGAACACACGAGGTCGGCGGTGGATCCTGAGAGCCAATTCGACACGCATCTCGACATTCGCTTCAACTCGCTCGAGCTCATCGACGTGCAGGCGCTCGTCGACGCCACCACGCACCCCTGGTACAACCAGACGCTCTGCCGCGTCAACGACTCCGTGATACGACTGGGAGTCGTTCAGGGTGAGTACATCTGGCACAAGCACGACGATGAAGATGAGTTCTTCTACGTTGTCGAGGGCCGCCTCCTGATGGATCTCGAGGACCGGACCATCGAGCTCGCCGAGCGTCAGGGGTTGTGCGTGCCCAGGGGGGTGAGGCACCGGCCGAGGGCTCCCGAGCGCACCGTCATTCTCATGGCGGAGGGCGCTGGAGTGGTTCCCACCGGCGACGCCTGACGCGAAGACGACCGAGCCCCGTGCGCCATTGAGCGTCTGGGGTGTCCGGGTGTGCGATCCTAGTGGAGCGTTCAGGAACACGGGTGGCGAGCCGCCCCGGCGGGAAGGCTGAGGGAAATAACGGTTGCCCACGCACGGGTGGGCTCGAGGGTGAGAGGAGCGTGGCAATGCCGACCAGGAATCTTCAACGAGTAGCGCACGGTGGGGGTGCGCTCTTCGCCGTTCTCGCGGTCATCGCCGCAAGTGGCATCGCATCGGTTCAGGGTGCGTCGGCACAGGGAAGGTCGCAGAGCGCGAACACGATCCCGGCCGGATTCCAGGACTGGCCCCAGCACATGCACGACGACGTCCACACCAGCGTCTCGGCCGAGACCATCCTCAGTGCGTCGACGTCGTACAGGCTGCACTGGTCGGCGAACACCGGCAACACCAAGGCATACAGCTCGCCCGCCGTGGTCTACAACGCCACGCTCGGCATCTCCCTGGTCTACGTGGGCGACCAGGGCGGCGACTTCGACGCCTTCAACGCGGCGACAGGCGCCCTCGTATGGCAGTACAAGACCGTGAAGGTCGCAGGGCTCTCGAAGGAGATCGAGCCCTCGCCGGCAGTCTCCAACAACACGGTCTACTTCGGAGACGGCGACTATCACGAGTACGCGCTCAACGCCACGACGGGGGCGCTGGTGTGCAGGTCAGTCTCGGTGGGCGGCATCATCTCGTCGTCTCCGGCGATCGGCAATCCGGACGGGCACGGCGATGTCGTGTACTTCGGCGACGCGGGTGTCACCGGCGACGCCGCGACCCAGGACGGCGGTCATCTCTGGGCGATGTACGGGGTCGGCAACACTGACGGCGCTGCGTGTGCCACCAAGTGGGTGTTCGACAACTTCGGCAGCCCGGCGGGCAGCCAGACCGGTTTCGCCGGTGTCTACTCGAGCCCCGCGTACGGCACGTTGGCGGGCGGTCTGCCCGTGGTGGTCGTCGGCTCGACGGACAACGACGACGCCATCTACGAGTTCAACGCAAACACCGGCGCGGCGATCTGGCGGTTTCAGACGGTGGTCGGCGTCGACTCCGATGTGGGAGCCCCGCCGACCATCGCTGAACCCGGCGTCGTCGGTGCGTCCGGATCGCCGACCTTCCTCGACGGCGTCGTGTACGACACGGGCAAGGACGCGATCACCTACGGGATCGATCTTCAGACGGGACAGCAGATCTGGAGCTTTTCCATCCGGAGCGGCATCGTCAACAGCGGCGGCAACCCGGCGCAGTCCGGCGCAGCCCTTGTTGGTGGTTTCATCTACCTCGGTTACGGCAACGGCGTGTTCTCACTGAACGCCGCCACCGGAGCCCTCAACCCCAACTGGTCCACCGGGGCGTTCCCAGGGACGACAGCCAACATCGCGGGTGTCATTTCCTCCCCCGCAGTGTCAGGTCCCACCGGCAACCAGGTCCTCATCGTCGGTGACCTTGGCGGCAATGTCGATGTGTTCAACCTCCAGACCGGGGCGACCGAGTTCACGTACGCCACGGGTGGTCTGATCTTCTCGTCCGCTGCGGTGTCGACCGGTCAGTTCTTCATCGCCGACGGCGGCAACGGCAACATCTATGCGTTCGGTTCGGGAAGTGCGTTCCCGTCGCCTTCGGTCACGTCGGTATCGGCAACTCATGGACCGGCCGGCATCAGCGCGCTGGTCACGGTCACCGGCAACGCCTTCAGCGGCTCAGGCTTCACCGCGTCGGATGTGTTCTTCAACCTCACCGATATCCCGGCGAGCAATACGTACCCCTGCCTGGGTTCCAGCGGAGGGTGTTTCGAGGTCACGAGCCCGACGCAGATCAAGGTCGACACGCCGACCAGTCTCGGTGCGGGAACTGTTGACATCAGCGTTGTGACGGCCGGTGGGACAAGTGCCGCCAGCGTGGCAGACGAGTACACCTTCGTCGCTCCGAGCGCGTATACGGCACTCACGCCCTTCCGCGTGTGCGACTCGCGACCGGTTGGCGGTGGCATCACTGCAAACCAGTGCAATACCGGAGGCAAGGGCACGCTCGGCCCGAGCGGCGTCGTGAATATCCAGGTCACAGGTGGTGCCGTTCCGACCGGCGCGCAGGCGGTGGCGGTGAATCTGACCGCGCTCGATCACAGCACTGCAGGCACCTTCATCAGCGCGTACCCGACCGGCGGCTCGGTGCCCGGAGTCTCGAACATCAACCTTGCCGGAGGCGCCTCAGAGGCGAATCTGGCGATCGTGCAACTGAGCGCAAGCGGACAGCTGACCCTCTTCAATGCAGCCGGTCGCGCCGATGTGATTGCTGATGTGCAGGGATACTTCTCGACCCCCCCGGGGTCGACAGCCGGTCAGTTCCACAGTATTCCCCCGCTCCGCATCTGCGACTCGCGCGGGGGCAAGAACACTGAGTGCGCTCCGGGTTCGACCAACCAGCCGATCGCCGGCGGTACCTGGCGCAAGGTTGTGCTGTCCGGTCTGCCCCCCGGCGCCGCCGGCGGGACTCCGTCGATCCCCACGAGCGGGGCTGCATCGGCGGTCTTCAATCTCACCACGGTAGGGGGAACCAAGGCTACGTTCCTGTCGGTCGCCCCACCCAACTCGTCGGACGCGTGTCCCACGAAGGCCCCCGCCTTCTCCAACCTCAATCCGACCGCCGGCATCGCGCTGCCGAATCGGGTGGTCTCGCCGCTGGGACCACACCAGGACATCTGCGTCTACAACGCGGTGGGCAGCATCAACTTCATCATTGACGACAACGGGTGGTTCGGAGCTGCAGGGGCTCCCGCGGGTGCGCTCTTCTACTCGGTGACACCAACCCGGATCTGCGATACCCGGGTGGGCTCCGGTGACGAGTGTGATAGTGAGGGCCTGGGTCCGAACGAGATCCAGCCCATACCTGTCGCCGGCGTGCAGGTCGTGCCGGCGGAGGGCGGATCGGCGAATCCAGTCGCGGTGGTTGCCAACCTCACCGGCGTGTTCGGATCTGCGGCGACATTCTTCACGCTCTATCCGAGCGACGACGCCACGCCCCCTCGCGCGTCGGACCTCAACCCCAGCGCGGGCGAGACGATCGCCAACCTCGCGATCGTGGGACTTGCCACCACCGGTGCGGACGCGGGCGACGTCAGCCTCTACAACGCTGCCGGCAATATCAACGCCATCCTTGACGTGGCCGGCTGGTTCCAGTAGGGAATCGAGAAGTCCCTCCACGGTGACGAACGCCGTCGCCGTGGAGGGGTTGCGAGCCTCGGCGGCGCGCGCGCTCAGGGTAAGCCGCCTTGAGTGGCGAGGCTTGGCGAGCTGGTACCCCGCGACGGACCAATCTCGGCGCCGAGATTGCCCTGCCGCGTTGTCGTCGCCCATCCGTAACCGAGGCTCAGACCCGAAACACGGCTCCACCCGGGTTCTGAACGCGCCGTGGTGCCAACAATCAGGCGCTGGCGCGAGGCCGGGCAGACCGGGGAGAGCCAGGAACGCTGGTCGGTGGGCGCCGCGACGTGCGGCAGGCCTCCCCAGCCATACTTGGATACGCGCTCGGCGGCCGCCGCTGCGCGTCATGGATGCAAACCCAGGAGGACCCCGATGACCCTGTCGCTAGGCTCTACCGCGCCGGATTTTGAGGCCGAGACCACCCAGGGGAAGATCAACTTCCACGACTGGATCGGCGATTCCTGGGCGGTCCTGTTCTCCCACCCCAAGGATTTCACGCCCGTCTGCACCACCGAGCTCGGCTACATGGCAAGCATCGAGCCGGAGTTCGCGCGCCGCAACGTCAAGGTCATCGGCCTCTCCGTCGATCCTCTGGACCGGCACGAGAAGTGGGCGGACGACATCGAGGAGACCCAGGGCGCACGCCCGACCTACCCGATCATCGCTGACGGCGATTTCAACGTGGCGAAGCTCTACGAGATGCTCCCGGAGAGCGTGTCGGGCGACCCCACGCAACGCACCCCGGCGGACAACCAGACGGTGCGCAACGTCTTCGTGATCGGGCCGGACAAGAAGATCAAGTTGATCCTGGTCTACCCGATGACCACTGGGCGCAACTTCGACGAGGTGCTGCGCGTGATCGACTTGTTGCAGCTCACCGCGAAGCATCGAGTGGCGACGCCGGCGAACTGGAAGCAGGGCGGGGACGTGATCATCGCCGGCTCGGTGTCCGACGACGAGGCCAAGCAGCTCTTCCCGGGCTACGCGTCGCCCAAGCCCTACATCCGTATCACCCCGCAACCGAAATAGGCCGCGAGGCGGGCCTAACGGCGCAGTTGAGCCCGCCTGCTGTCCCTCGGCGGCCGCTCAGTCCCTTCTGCAGGACATCGGCGTTTCGTCCCTTCGGCGCTACCATGCGAACTTATGTTCGCTTGGCTTGCCGAGTTGACCGAGGCTCAACGCACGGCTGTGACGCATGCGGACGGGCCGCTCCGCGTCCTTGCCGGTGCCGGAACTGGGAAGACGACGACCCTGTCAGCCCGGGTTGCCTGGCTGATCGCGAGCGGAACGCCGCCGGAGCGGATCCTGCTGCTCACGTTCACGCGACGCGCCGCGAGGCAGATGGTCTCGCGCACTTCGGCACTTCTCGCGACCGTTGGTCTTGACAGGGGAGCGGGACAACCCGCGGGACGAGTTGTCGGAGGCACCTTCCATGCGATCGCACACCAGACGCTGCGCCGTTTCGCGGCCGCTCTGGGGATTCCCGAGGGATTCTCGATCCTCGACGCGGCGGATGCCGCTGACGTCATCGACCTCGTGCGCGACGAGCAGGGCCATGCCAGTGCGACTCGGAAACGCTTTCCACGCAAGACGCTCCTGATCGACCTCTATTCCACAGCCGTGAACACCGGACGCCCCCTGTCGTCTGTCGTACCCGACATCGCTCCCTGGGCTGATGATTTCATCGACCCCATTTCGGAGATCTGCCGCGGTTACGTTCGTCGCAAACGGTCGGCAGGCCTTGTCGATTTCGACGATCTGCTGCTGCTCTGGCGCGCCGCCGTACAGGACGACCGTCTAGGCCCGCGCCTCGCGAGCGCTTTCGATCACGTCCTCGTCGATGAGTACCAGGACGTCAACGAGCTGCAGGTTGACGTCCTTGCCGGACTGCGCCGCGACGACCCGCGCATCACGGTGGTCGGCGACGACGCGCAGGCGCTCTACTCGTTTCGCGCGGCGGAGCCGCGGCACATTCTCGAATTCGAGAAGGTCTTTCCCGGGGCGACGACGGTGGTGCTCGAGACCAACTACCGCTCGAGCCAGCAGATACTCGACGTTGCCAACGCTCTTGGCGCAGAGGCGTCCGTGGGTTTCTCAGCGGTGCTGCAAGCGGCGCGAACCACCGACGGCGCAAGGCCGCAACTGGTCCGCTGTGCTGACGAGGACGCGCAAACCGAGGCGGTCTGCGAGCGCGTCCTCGCACACCGAGAGGCCGGAATTGCCTTGCAGCAGCAGGCGGTGCTCGTCCGTGCGGCGCATCACTCGGCGTTGCTCGAGCTGGAGCTCGGCGCACGGCGCATCCCATACGTGAAATACGGTGGATTGCGTTTCGTCGAGGCCGCACACGTCAAGGACATGCTCGCCGCATTTCGCGTTGCCGACAACCCGCGCGACGTCGTCGCCTGGTTCCGTGTCCTCCAACTGCTCACCGGCGTCGGCCCCGCAACGGCGCGACGCGTCACCGGGGCTCTGGGATTGTTTGCGTTGGACACCGAACCGCCAGTTGATGCGGATGGCGATGTGCTGCAGCGCTGGCCGCTCGCGGCTGCGGAGCTCTCCGACGCCGCCCAACGCGCGGCGGAGAGCCTCGTTTCGGCACTCACACCGCGTGGTGGGGAGAAGGTCGCGACCCATGCCGAACGCCTGCGTGTGGCGATCGCTCCCTTGATCGAGTCGGCGTATCCCAACTCGGCCACCAGGCTTGCCGATCTGGACACCCTCGTCGCGGCGAGCGCCAGAGCGGCGCGCCTCTCCGACGTGGCCGCGGACCACGTCCTCGAGCCGCCCCTATCAACGTCGGCACTGGCCGGATCTCCGAGCATTGACGAGGACTGGCTCGTCATCTCGACCGTTCACTCCGCGAAAGGGCTGGAATGGGACGTCGTGCATCTGCTGAACATGACCGACGGCAACGTCCCGTCGGACATGGCGCTCGGCTCGCATGACGGGCTCGAGGAGGAGCGACGAGTCCTGTATGTGGCACTGACGCGCGCTCGCAACGCACTCCACCTGTACATGCCGGAGCGGTATCACCACCATCCGTACGGTCGCGACGACCGGCACGGGTGGGCACAGCCCTCACGATTCCTGACCGACCGTGTGCGAGCGCGGTGCGAGGAGATCGCCGCCGCGAACCCCACTGCGGCGCTCGATGCGCGACCGGTCGAGGCATTCGATCGCATCGGCGTCGCACTCGACGGGCTCTGGTCATAGACTGAACCCCGTCTCATGAAAGCGCGCAGTCGTCTTGGCGTGTGCATCGCCTGCGGCATCGTCGCCTTCGTTATCACCTTGATCCTCACCGAGTGGCAGGTGGCTGTGCTGGCCGGTTGGGATGTGAGCGCAGCCGTCTTCATCACGATCGTCTTCCTCGACATCCATGGGAAGGACGCAGCCGCGACGGAGCGCGCGGCGCGAACGGAGGACGACTCTCGCACCGCCGCCGAGGCGATCCTGGTCGGTGCGAGCGTCTTCAGCCTGGTCGGCGTGGCCTTCGCGCTGATCGCCGCGAGCTCCGCCCACGGAGTAGTCAAGTCGGGGATGACCACGCTGGTCGTGGTGAGCGTTGTGCTCTCCTGGGCAGCCGTGCACGCGGTGTTCACGCTCCGCTACGCACGCCTCTACTACGCAGCGGACGGCGGCATCGACTTCCACTCCGACGTGCCGCCCGACTACGGCGACTTCCTCTACGTGGCGCTCACGATCGGCATGACCTTTCAGACGTCGGACACCGACCTGAACGCGAAGGCGATCCGCATGACGGCACTCCGCCACGCGCTGCTCTCGTACCTCTTCGGTGTCGTGGTGCTCGGAACGACGATCAACGTCATCGCGACCCTCCTGACGAAGTAAGGGGAGAGGACAGGCGTCACCGGTTGACGCGTACAGCCGAGGCGACGCGACCCGTGCCGGGGTCACTCCGTCCGCGGACGAGGTGTCTGTGGGTGTTAGCGGAAGAGGGGCAACGATGCTCGTCAGACGCCACGAAAGCACGAGACACGAGAGGTGGCATTACCCCGAGCATGCACGGGACACGCGGGAGGATCTCCCCTCGCCGTTCACCGATCTCCCGCTGTGTACGCAAGCGAGCAGACGCGCGCGGTGCGAAATCGTCACCGTCGTCACCGGGAACTGATGCCGGCAGACGACCATCAGCGCCCATCCCTCCCTCGCGGCGGCGTCCCGGGACAGGCTGCCCTGTAGCGGCACGGGGCGCCGCCGTTCTTCTCCCGATGTGTGAGTGCGCCTGTCCGGTCAGCCCACGAATCCGCGGGAGGCCGTCCTCACGAGGGCTCGATGGGAACCCACACGGTCATCGGTCCCGGCGTTCGGTTCGCCCACAGGAAGTAGGGGACGGCAGTGATCGCGGCCGGACTTCGGAGTTCGGACACCTCGTCCCACGGGCGATACAGCACGTTCCATCCGGTTGCGGACTGGCGGTGGCCTGTTGCCGCGATCTCGGTTGCCCCGCCAAGCAGATCAGGTCGCCATCGCTCCTGCATGTCGATGCCCGGGTCGATGGTGAGCGCCGTCGCGTCCATGCCCTCCGTCTGATCGCAGGCCTCGACGCAGTACACGATCGGGCCGCGCGCTATCGCGACCGATGCGCGCGCGGACTCCACCAGTGGATTCGGTGCCATGAGCTGCACGGGCATCGGCATGGTGAGCGTCACCACGTCACCGACACTCCACCTGCGCCTGAGAGTCGCGTAGCCGTTCTCGCGAGTGTGGTCCACAGCGAAACCGTTCAACGATACCGACGGCTCGCGGCACCAGCCGGGAAGGCGGAAGGACAGCTCGCATGCGGCATCGCGGGTGGCGAGCATCTCGACCGTGACGGTTCCGTCCCACGGGTAGCCGGTACGCACCTCCAGAGACTGGCCCCCATGCGTCAGCGTTCCAGAGGCGTACTGATGCAGCTGCACGCCGCGCTCGTCGCCCGTCGCGACGTAGTGAGCGAGCGATGCGATGAGTTGCATGACGTTCGGCGGGCAGCACGCGCACTCGTACCACGACGCTCGCGTCCGCTCACCTCTGCTCGAGAGCGGATTCTCGTAGAAGAAGGTGACCCCGTCGACTCCGATCCCGCTGAGCACCGCGTTGTAGAGCGTCCACTCGATCTGGTCCGCGAACCTCGACTCGCCGGTGGCGAGCAGCATCCGCCAGTTCCAGAACACGTTGCCGATCGCGGCGCACGTCTCCGCATATGCGGTTGCCGACGGCAGCTCGTACGGCTCACCGAAGCTCTCGCTGAAGTGCCGGGCGCCGATCGCACCGTTGACGTACTGCTTGCGCGCGACCATGTCTTCCCACTGCCGTTGCGCGGACGCGAGCAGCGCACCGTCACCTGTCTCGAGGGAGACGTCGACGATGCCGCTGAGCAGGTACACCGCCCGGACCGCGTGGCCTTCGATGGTCGTCGCATCGCGGATCGGCACGCGATCCTGGTAATACCCAGGGTCGTAGAAGCGCGCCGCGTGGAGCAGTCCGCGGCCACGATGATCGAGGAAGAATCCGGCGAGGTCGAGCGCGGTCACATCGCCGGTGTGGCGGTACAGCTCCACAAGCGCGCTCTCGATCTCCGGGTGACCGGGTACGCCGATGCGTCTGCCGTCGCCGAATGTCCGCTGCACGCACTCCACCGCGCCCTCGGCGATGTGCATCAGGCGGTCGTCACCGGTCGCGCGGGACATCGCGATCCCGGCCTGCACCAGATGACCGATGCAGTACAGCTCGTGGCCGTGCGGCAGATCGGACCACCGCTCCGAGGGATGGACCACTTGCGAGTACGAGTTGATGTAACCGTCAGACGTCTGCGCAGCGGCAACGATGTCGATCACGTCGTCGACGCTGCGTTGCAACGCGGGATCAGGCTGGCGCCCGAGCTCCCACGAGCACGCCTCGAGCCACTTGTAGACGTCGGAGTCCATGAAGACCGGGCCGCGGAACGTGCCGCTGCCGGTGGCCGCGTGTCGCAGGTTGTCGAGGTTGCCCGACTGCTCGAGCATCGCGCGACCTTGCGGGATGGATCGTTCGCGGTTCAACCACTGGCGATGGCTCCAGAAGCTCTCTCCGAATGCGAACGCCCCGTTCGGGAGCGTGCGAAGGACGGCGTGAGGGCTCGACGCCGTGTCGACCGGCCCGGCCCTAGACACGCAGTCGCACCCTGGATCGCGCGAATGTCCGATTCACCATCCGCATCCTCCCAGAGAGGAGCGGCGCCTGGGATCGCTGTCGGCGCGCTGGTCCGTGCCGAAGGGATCGTCGGGTCGTGGTGCAGGCCTCTCGCGACCTTGACCCGTGACCACGAGCTTGTGAGCGACTGGCTAACGTACCCAGGTTCCCGCGCCGGCCATCGCGCTGAAGAGGGGGCGCGCCGCACGTCCGTCGGCCACACATGCGGCGCCGACCCCACGGAGACGTGCGTCGGCAACCGCGCGGAGCTTGACGCGCGCGCGGCCGCCGATGCGCGGGATCAGGTCCTCGGCCTCAGCAGCGGTGACGCGTCCGATCAACGTGGTCTCGTCTCCGGGATCGCGGAGCAATCCGGGAGTGTCGGCAAAGATCAACAAGCGCGTTGCGCCAAGTGCGATCGCGACCTCCGCCGCAAGCCGGTCGCCGTCGACATTGATCGCGGTGCCGTCCTCGGCAGCGATCGGTGGGCTTATCACCGGCGTGATGCCGCGGGCGAGGAGTGCGTGCAGCAGTGCCACGTCGACATGGTCGATGCTGCCGACATGATTGTCGTGGAGCACCATGGTCCGGCCGTCACGCCGGATGCGCAGGTCGGGACGGCGCGTGCCACGCACGACACCGCCGTCGAGCCCGCACAGGCCGAACGCGTCAACCCCAAGCTGGCGCAGCCGCTCGACGATCCGCTTGTTGGCCTTGCCCGCGTATGCCATGAGGAAGTGATCCATCGTCGTCGAGTTGGTGTATCGACTCACATCACCGCGCGCCGACTCGACCATTCGTGGCGGCACGCCCAGGCGCGCCGACAGGTCGTCGAGGTCGCGACTTGCACCATGCACGAGCACCACCTGCTCCGTGGTCGCAGCGATGTCCTCGAGAAGTGGATCGAGGTGACTGACGCTGCCGCCGATCTTCACGACGATCATCAGACTGGATACAACCCGCCGAACTCGAGCCCGAGCGTCTCGGGAAACCCGTGGCGGACATTGCACGCCTGGACCGCCTGGCCGGCGGATCCCTTGACGAGGTTGTCGAGCGCTGCCGTGACCACGACCCGGCGGGAGTGCGGATCGCGCTCGAAACCGACGTCGCAGTGGTTGGTGCCGCTCAGCAACTTCGGGTTCGGGGAACGGAAGAGTCCGGTGCGCGACTTCACGATGCGCACGAACGGTTCCTCCTCGTAACGAGATCGATAGAGTTGCCAGAGATCGCGATCGTTGAGGTCGGCGGCGAGAAATGCATGCGCTGTGACCAGCACCCCGCGCACAGCCTCGACGGCGGTTGCCGAAAACGCCAGTGGCGGCGCGCCCTTATCGAGGTGCAGCTCCTGGACGATTTCCGCGGTGTGCCTGTGGCCGGTCGGCGAGTATGAGCGCAGCTCACCGCTCCGGTGGGCGTGATGCGTGGCGTCGCCCGGTTGCGCGCCGCCTGCGGACGAGCCGACCTTTGCCTCGACGACGATCGGCATCGACGCGTCCAGCACGCCCGCGCACGCAAGTGGGGCGAGCCCGAGGATCGACGCGGTTGCGAGGCATCCGCCGGTGGCGATCAGCGATGCGCCGATGATCTCCGCGCGGTGCAACTCCACAAGCCCGTAGACCGCACTGTCCAGCAGCGCGGGGGCGGGATGTATCCATCCGTACCAGCGTGGATAGTCCTGCGCGTCCCGCAACCGGAAGTCGGCGCCGAGATCGATGCACACGGGCGCCGCGGCGCTCAGCTGATCGATGTGCGCGCTCGACTCCCCGTGCGGGAGCGCGGAGAACACCACGTCGACGGGCTCGAGTGATTCGCGAGATGAGAAAAGGAGATCTGTTCGCCCGCGCAGCGGAGGACTGACCGATGCGACCGGCTTGCCGGCGAGCCGTTCCGAGGTCGCCTGCACAAGGTCCATCTCCGGATGCCCGGCGAGAATCCGCAGCAGCTCGCCTCCCGCATACCCGGAACCTCCGACAACGGCGACGCGAATCATGGCTCGCGCAGCGCGTGCTCGAGGACGTCGGTGGCGCGCTCCAGGTCGGCGATGGAGATCCGTTCGTCGGGGGTGTGGTCGAGGCTCGAGTCGCCTGGGCCGTACGCGATCGCGGGGCATCCCCATGCGGGGGCGAGGATGTTGAGGTCGGACGTGCCCGTCTTCACCTTGAATCGCGGCGCTCCGCCGTGAACACGGATGGCGCGGATGCAGGCGCGCGCAAGCCGGCTGTTGCGGTCGGTGCGGATACCGGGATCTCCGGAGGACACCGTGATTTCCACGCCCGCACTTGATCGCGCAACGCCGATCAGTGCATCGACGTCGCACCCCGGTGGCGTGCGGATTCCGATGTCGACCGTGGCGGTGTCGACGAGTCCGTCAGTCTCCGAACCGAAGCGCAGCACGCGAATGTCGATCCGATCGAACACTTCCGCGTCACCGTTCGACTCTACGTGCGACGTCCTGGAGCGCGCGCACGATGCCGACGCACCGGTCCGCGGCGCTCGGTGCTCGCCCCGCCCCGTGCGCCTGTGGCTGGGTCACCGACACATGAAGACGGAGGCTGCCCTTGTAGCCAATCGTCACGGCGTCCCAGCCACTCGGCTCGAGGATGATCAACCCGTCCGGCGCGGCCATCGACGTTGCTAGAAGACGTGCGCCTCGAGACGTCGACTCCTCTTCGACCGCGCCGATGACGATGAACCGACGTCCGCCATCGCGCGCCTGGTGGCTGACGGCGCGGATCGCGGCGGCAAGGGGGCCCTTGGCATCGACTGCGCCGCGTCCGTGGAGCCAATCACCGTCGCGACGGACGTTGATGTGGCCGGCCACCGTGTCGAGATGGCCAACCAGGGCGATCGTCTCCGGCCCGCTGCCCCACGCGGCGAGCACATTGCCGGCTGCATCGACATCCGTGTCGAAGCCTGCAGCGCCCAGGCGACTGACGAGCAAGGCCGCGAGCGGGCCTTCGTCGCCGCTGACACTCGGCACCGCGAGCATCGCGGTGAGCAACTCGACCACGTCGATCGCTGTGCCGACCGGGACGGCCGTCTGCGTGAGCACGTCAGGCACCCGCACCGACGCGCGCGCCGCGCGCAACCTCACGGACATGGTCGGCGACGCGACCGGGGATATCGACACCGGTGACGTTGATCGAGTTGCGGAACTCCATCGTCGCGTTCACCTCGCTCACGAGCAGGCGGTCGGCGTCCTCCAGCAGGTCGATCGCCAGCACGCCTCCACCGACCGCGGCCGCGGCGTGGAGACACAGTCCGCGCAGGTCGTTGTGCACCACGCAGTTCCGCGTGCTCGCACCACGCGCGGTGTTCGTCACCCAGTGCTCGGACTCTCGATAGATCGCGCAGATCACCTCGTCACCGACGACGAACGCGCGGATGTCGCGTCCCGGCTTGTCGATGTGGCGCTGCAGGTAAAAGACTGAGTGCTCCGGGCTGCCGAGGACCGCCTTGTGCTCGAACAGCGCCTCCGCAGCATCGCGGTCGTTGATTCGCGCGAGGAGGCGACCCCAGGATCCGGTCACCGGCTTGAGCACGACTGGATATCCGAGGTTCTCGGCAGCGCGCAGCGCAGCCTCGGGGCTGAAGGCGATCGCCGTCGCCGGCGTCGGAATCCCTGCAGCGTCGAGGAGGGCCGACGTGTCGAGCTTGCTCCCGCACACCGCGGCGACACAACGACGGTTGACCGTGGCCACACCCCAGGATTCGAGGACGCGCAGGAGCGCAAGGCCCCGCGTTTGCGACAGGCTGCGCTCCAGCACGACGTCCCATCGACGGTCAGGGCGGTCGAGCGTCAGGGTCACGTCGCGATCGTCGACGACCTCGACATCGAGCCCTCGATGTTCCAGCGCGTCTCGAAGCAACTTTTCCTCGACCCGCAGGCGCGAGCAGAGGAGGCCGGCTCGCACGGTGCTACTCACCCCAGTCCACTTCCTCTGGTGGTGCGAGCACGAAGCGCGAGGGGTCAAGCCCGATCACCTCGAGCTCGGCATTGCATTCGGCGCAGGTGACCACCTCGCCGCGCTCGACGCCGTCACGGAGCGCCACCTGCGCATTGCACTCAGGACACATGCTGTCTCTCCTCAAGGGCGGCCCAGCCGCCACGTCTGATCAATTCCAGGAGCGAACCTGCCTCGATGATGCGAAGCGCCACACCGGACGGCGGTTCGCCGTGCAGGACGCCGCTCGGACCGACGATCTCGCCGCTCAGCGTGTCCAGGGTCACCTCGTCCCGCTCGCGCAGGACGCGGTGGGCTTCGTCGCACCGGATCACGGGCAGGCCGATGTTCACGGCGTTGCGATAGAAGATGCGCGAAAAGCCGGCCGCGATCACTGCGGCGACGCCGTTCTGCTTGATCGCGAGGGGCGCATGCTCGCGCGAGCTGCCGCAGCCGAAGTTGCGCCCCGCGACGATCACATCGCCCGGCTGTACCTCCTCCACAAAGTCCGGTCGCGCCTCGATGAGGCACGCGCGCCGCAGCGCGTCGGGATCCGTGGTCACGTTGTACCGTCCGGGCATGATCGCGTCGGTGCTGATGCCGTCGCCGAGCAGGAACACGCGGCCGCTCATGCCGCCGCTCCGAGGGTGGCGGGATCGGTGATCGCGCCGGTCACGGCCGACGCCGCGGCCACCGCGGGTGATGCCAGGTAGATCTGCGCGTCGGGACTCCCCATGCGGCCCGGGTAGTTGCGATTGCTCGTCGAGAGCACGCGCTCACCCGGAGCCATCACGCCGTGCTGCCTCCCCAGGCATGGCCCGCACCCGGGGTTGAGGACGAGCGCGCCGGCGAGCGCGAACGTCTCGACATAGCCCGCCGCGAGCGCATCGAGATACACGCCGCGCGAGGCCGGCACTACGATCGTCCGGGTGCGCGGATGCACCGTCCGTCCGGCGAGGATGCCTGCCGCGAGCGCAAGGTCGCTGAGCCTCCCGTTGGTGCAACTCCCGATGAACACCTCGTCGAGTGGCGTCCCCGCCACGTCGTCGATGTCGTGCACGTTGTCGATGCTCGGATGAACCGCGACCTGGGGCCGAAGCACATCCGCATCGATCACCAGCGTCTGCGCGTAGGTGGGCCGTACGGGGTGGAGGTCGATGTCCGTGCCACCCGTGTGCGCCGCCGTCACCTCGTCGGGTTCGACGAGCCCCGTCTTGGCGCCGAAGTCCGTGCTCAGGTTGCAGAGGGTCAGGCGCTCGTCCACGCTCAGCGCGCGCACCGCCTCCCCGGTCCATTCGACGGCACAGTAGTCGGCGCCGTCGGCCCCGAGCTGCCGGATCGTGAGCAGCGCGAGATCCTTCGCGTACACGCCGGGCGGCATCGTGCCGCGCACATCGACGCGAATCGTCTGCGGGATGCGAAACCAGGTCTTCCCAGTGGCGAACACCACGCCGATGTCCGTCGAGCCGAGGCCGGTCGCGAAGCAGCCGAGCCCGCCGTAGGTCGTGCTGTGCGAGTCCGCGCCGACCACGATCCCGCCGGGCCGGGCAAACCCGCGGTCGACGATCACCTGATGGCAGATGCCCTCCGCGAACAGGTTCGTGATCGCATGCTCGACGCAGAACTCGCGGATGATCCGGTGCAGCTCCGCTGCCGCGACGGTGTTGGCGGGCATGACATGGTCGAAGCTGAAGACCACGCGGCTCGCGTCCCAGAGCGGTGACTTGAGCTGCCGGAAGGCTTCGATGGCGAGCGGTCCGGTCACGTCATGCGCCAGTGCCACGTCGACGTCGGCGACCACCGTGTCGCCTGCGTGGACGGCATGTCCGAGCCGTCGGCTGAAGATCTCCTCGGTGAGTGTTCCCATCTCGCGCTCCTAGCTCTGTGCCCAGCCGACGATCAAGGCATCGAGGTCGTCGCCATCCATCGGGCCGCCGTCACCCCGGCGCTTCACTTCGGCAGTGAGCCCGCGCAGGCGCTCGTCGTCGAGGTCGACGCCAAGCGTTGCCGCCCGATCGCCGACGGCATGACGGCCGGTGAGACGGTGTCCCGTGAGGATGGTGCGTTCGCGGCCGAATCGTTCCGGCTCGAGGACCTCGTAGCTGCCGGGATCGGCGAGCACCGCCTTGGTGTGCATCCCCGCCTTGTGATGGAATGCGGTCGGAGCGGTGACCGCCGCGTTGAAGGGGATCGCGATACCGAGGATCCCGGCCAGCATCGCATCGAGCTCCGGCAGCATCTCGAGCCGGTAGTGGTCGACGAGCTCGGGTTGCAGCGTGTGCAGCCTCGCGATCATCGAGGAGAGCGGGACGATGCCGTTGCGCTCCCCGATGCCGAGGACGGTGGTGTCAATGTGTGTCGCGCCCGCCTCGAGCGCGGCGAGTGCATTCGCGACCGCGCATCCCGTGTCGTCGTGGGCGTGGAACTCGATGTCACAGCCGACGTTGCGGCGGACCAGTGAGACGAGGTCGTGGACCTGGGAGGGGGTTGCCACACCGACCGTGTCCGCGAGCCCGACGCGATCCGCCCCCGCCGCGTCGATTGCCCGGTAGATGCGGACGAGGTCCTCGGGGTCGGAGCGGAACGAGTCCTCGGTGCTGAAGCGCGCCTCGCGACCGGCCACCCGGATCTCGGCGACGACCTCGCTGCCGGTCTCGATGATCTCGTCAATGCTCATTGCGTGCGACACGGGGCGCAGTCGCGACGACGTGGCGATGAGCACATCCACGCCGTCGACGCCGGTGTCGAGCGCGAGGCGAGCGTCCTCGAGGTTGCAGCGAACGTGGGTGAGCAGCCGGAAGGTGCGCTCGGTGAGCGCGATGCGGCGCAGATCCGCTTCCGATTGTGGCGACGCAACCGGCGAGGTGAGTTCCATGTAATCGACGCCGAAGCGGTCGAGCGCGGCCGCGATTGCGAGCTTCTGCTCGATCGTGAAGTGAGCGAGCGAGAACTGCTCGCCCTCCCGAAGGGTGCTGTCGATGATGCGAAAAGAGGTGATGTTCATGAAGTCCAGTTGTGGTGATGGATAAAAAGAAAGAGCCCCTTCGAGGAAGGGGCTCTTTTCGGAATCTGATCCCGGTCTATGCGTACGCCGTCAGGGTTTGCGTGCGCGAACGAACCCACTCCTCGAGAGCGAGCTGGCTTTTTTGGCGGTACGCAGGGCGGTCTTCACGACGCGGGCAGCGTAGCAGCGTCCCGTTGTTCGCGTCAACCACGCCTCGCGAACGACCGCTCGTGGTTCACGATATGAGCCATGTCGAGGTACCGGCGCGAGGCACTCGGACCGCCCTTCGGGTATACGCCCGGAGAGCAACCGGCCGAAGCCGAGCACTGGCTCAAGCTCAACAGCAACGAATCCCCGCTGCCTCCGTCGCCGCGCGTTGCTGCGGCCGTTGCGGCCGCAGCCGCGGACCTCGCGCGCTATCCGGACCCGGTTGCCGAGCCGCTGCGGAGCGCGATCGCACGCCATCACGGAGTTCCGCCGAGCCACGTGTTCGTCGCCAACGGCGCCGACCAGGTCCTCGACTGTCTGTATCGCGCCTACGCGTCGCCCGGGGACACCGTGGTGCGCACCGATCCCGGCTATTCGCTGCTCCCGGTGCTCGCGACACTCTTCTCCGCGCGCGATGTTGCGGTGCAGCTGCCTCCGTCCGGCCTGATACCGGGGCAATTCGCTGCTCATCCGGCAGTGCTTCGTATCGTGGTCAATCCGAATTCTCCGACAGGAACCTGGGCCGAACCATCGATGCTCGAGACGACCCTGGCGGACGCGAGCGGTGTCGTCGCGATCGACGAGGCGTACTGTGACTTCGCTCCATCGTCCTGCGTAGCGCTGCTCGCCTCGCACTCGAACTGGTTGGTCGTCCGCACGCTCTCGAAGGCGCATGCGCTAGCCGGCCTTCGGGTCGGCTACGCGCTCGGGGCGCCGGATCTGATTGAGGACCTCAACGCGGTGCGGGACTCGTATCCGGTCGATCGATGTGCCATCGCGGGCGCCATCGCAGCGCTCGAGGATGAGGCACACCATCAGCGCATCGTCGAGACGGTCCTGCGCGAACGCGAGCGCCTCACCGATGCCCTGACAGACCTCGGCTGGGACGTCGTGCCGTCGAAAGCCAACTTCATCCTCGCGACGCCGTTCGCGTCGACGACAGCCGCGAACGTCGCCGAGCACCTTCGCAAGTCGAGGATCCTGGTTCGCCATTTCGACGCGCCGGGCCTTGCCGACCGGCTGCGCATCACGATCGGTGACGGCAGTGCGATCGACCGACTCCTCGCTGCCATCAGGGAAATCGAGGCCGGGAAATCCTGACGGCCACGTAGAATCCCCACATGAGAGGCCTTGACGCATTACCGCCGGGCGCGGGAGCTCGCGGGCGCGCGGACGGATTCAACGACTGGCTTGGGAGCGCGGCAAGCGGCAGGCGCCTGCTCACCGATCGCTTCATCGAGACATTCGAGTCCTGGGGCTACGGCTTCGTCGTGACACCACTCATCGAGCCGCTCGACACCGTTGCCGCCGGCGTCGGCGCACCGCAGCAGTCCGGCCTTTTCCGGTTCATGGATTCCGACGGCGCCCTGCTCGCGCTGGTCGGTGAGCGCACCGTGAGCGTCGCGCGCGTGGTCGCGACCCAACTGCATGAAGGCCCGTTCCCCCTGCGACTTTGCTATGCGGGCCCCGTCCTTCGCAACCAGGCGCTCAACTCGGGACGGCGTCGGGAAAGCCTCCAGGCCGGCTGCGAGCTCGTCGGCGCCACCGGGCTCGAAGCTGATGCGGAGTGCATCGCACTCGCCGCAGTCGCGCTTGAACGCGGCGGGCTCGACGCCCTGCAGGTCGACGTGGGTCACGCCGATTTCATCCCGGGTCTGCTCGAGTTCGGCAGGACTGGATGCGTCGTCGAGGAATGGAGTGCTCGCTGCGCTGGCGAGCCGGGACCTCGTCTCGGTCGAGGCTTCGCTCGAGGGCACGGACGTCGCGGACGCCGAACGGCGACTGCTGCTCGCATTCCCGACGCTGCGCGGCGGTCGGGAGATTCTCGACACCGCGTCGAGCGGTCTGCGTGGCGAGCGACCGCTTCGCGCGCTCCAGGAGCTCGCGCAGCTCTGGGACCTGCTCGAGTTACATGCGATCACGGATCGCGTGCACCTCGACCTGGGTGCCGTGCGAGACTGGGACTACTACACGGGACCCACGTTTATGGTGTTCAGCGAGGACTCCGGGTTTGCGCTCGGCAGTGGCGGACGCTACGACACACTGCTGTCGCGCTTCGGCGAGGACCTGCCGGCCACAGGGTTCGTGCTGCATGTCGATCGCTGTCACGACAGCCTCGAGCGTCGCCCCGGCACGCTCCCGGACCCATCGGTGCTCCGTGTCAGCTGGGAAACGGATGCGCACGGCGTCGCGCTGGATGCGGCTCGCCGGCTTCGCGAGCGAGGCGTTGCCTGCGTTTGCGATCTGTCGGCATTTGGCGACGGCGGCCTGCGCGTGAGCGCTCGCGGCGCCGTCTGGACCTATCGCGGACGAGAGGAGGAGGGCACGGTCGGCGCCGCGGTCGACAAACTGTCGCGGAGCGAGTCGTGAAGGGATTGCGCGTCGCGCTGCCCGGCGGCACCCTCCTCGAGGGCGCGTGCGAGTTGCTCGATGCCGCGGGCATCGGCCACCTCGACGCCTCGCGGCTTGACCGCGAGTTGAGCGTCACCGAAGGGGATTCCGTCTACGTGAAGGTGAGACCAACCGACGTGCCGGTGTACGTGGAGATGGGGGCATGCGACTGCGGGATCGTCGGCAAGGACGTGCTCTGGGAGAGCAACCGCGAGTGCTACGAACTTGCCGACCTCCACTTCGGGCTCTGCCGCCTGGTGCTCGCGGCACCGCGGGAATCGGCTGTCGCGGCGGGCGCGTGGCCGGCATCGCTGCGGGTGGCGACCAAGTATCCGGAGTTGGCGCGACAGTTCTTCGCGGCTCGATCGCTCAACGTCGTCATCATCCGCCTGCACGGCTCGGTCGAGCTGGCGCCCGCCACCGGACTTGCCGACTGCGTGCTGGACATCACCGCGACCGGAAGAACCCTTGCCGCAAACGGGCTCATCGAGGTGGCGGAAGCGGGTGTGTCCACGGCACGGCTGATCGCCAACAGCGCCGTGCTCAAGACACGCAACGATGCCGTCGGTGGTTTCGCCGCCGCGTTGCGCCGCGCCACGGCGTCGCGTCGCGCTGAGGGCGCTGCATGACGATCGAGCTGGGACGCCTCGACTCGGCGCAGTTCCGTGGCGTGATCCGCCAGCGTGATCGCGAGGGCTTCACCGCTCCCGTGCTCGACGATGCGACTCTGCGAAGACTCGCGGCCGTCTTCGGGCGACCGATCAGTGCGCAAGAAGCCGTGCGCGAGATCGTTGCCGACGTGCGCGAGCGTGGCGACGTCGCGCTGCGCGAGTGGACACGTCGTATCGACGGCGTCGATGCCGCAGACCTGCACGTCAGTGCCACGGCGCTCGAGCACGCATGGGATGGCCTCGAGCAACCCGTTCGCAACGCGCTCACAGCTGCCGCGCAGCGCATTCGTGAGTTCCATGCTCTGCAGGTGGACGTCACCGATCGTGGAGCCGGAGGCGCCTGGCTGCGCCCGGTGCCACTCGGCCGGTCCGGGTGCTATGTCCCCGGCGGGCGAGCCGCATACCCGAGCACGGTGCTCATGTCGGTGATCCCAGCGCAGGTTGCGGGCGTCGAACGGATCGTTATCGCCAGCCCACCGGCGCCTGATGGCGGCGTCCATCCACTGGTCGCCGCGGCCGCGCATCTCCTTGGAGTCTCCGAGGTGATTGCGGCAGGAGGAGCCCAGGCGATCGCCGCGCTGGCATACGGGACCGAGAGCATCGACCGCGTGGACAAGGTGGTCGGCCCGGGCAATGCGTTTGTGACGCTCGCGAAGCACGAGGTGTTCGGCGCCGTCGGGATCGACCAGCTCGCAGGTCCGAGCGAGATCGTCGTGATCGCGTCGGCGGGCGCGGAGGCGGATCTGATCGTCGCCGACCTCGTCTCGCAGCTCGAGCACGATCCGCTCGCATGGGCCGTGTGCCTGACCGACGACGCCGCACTCGGCTCGGCGATCGTCGCGGAGTTCGCTGCTGTGGCGACTGATGCCGCGCGCAGCGAGGTGATCGCGATGGCGGCCGGGCGTCATGCTGCATTGGTGGATTGCGACTCCATCGACGAATCCCTGTCGCTGGCGGCGGCCTTCGCGCCGGAGCACATCTCGCTGCAGGGTCCCGCGGCCGAGGCGCTCCGCGACCGGGTGCGCAACGCCGGCGCGGTGTTTGTCGGGCCGATGTCGCCGGTGAGCATCGGCGACTACGTGGCCGGCCCGAACCACACCCTCCCGACGCAGGGCGCGGCGCGGTATCGCGGCCCGCTGGCGGTGATGGACTTCGTTCGCTGGCCGAGCTTCGTGGAGCTGTCGCAAGCCGAGTTCGATGCTGTGGCACCGGTGGCGATCGCGCTCGCGCAGGCGGAGGGACTGCACGCCCATGAAGCGGCTATCAGGGCGCGTACCCGCGTGCGAGGGCGCGCATGACCGTGCGCGAGCGCTCCGCGTCGAAACGCCGGGACACACGCGAAACAAAGATCAGTGCCGATGTGCTGATCGATGGGACCGGCGTGGCCGCGATCACGCTGCCGCTGCCTTTCTTCCGACACATGATCGAGGCCTTCGTGAAGTACAGCGGGATGGACGTCACGCTCGACGGCTCGGGTGATATCGATGTCGACACGCACCACCTCGTCGAGGATGCCGGGCTGGTGCTCGGAGGCGCCGTGAGCGACGCGCTCGGGGACCGGGACGGCATACGACGCTTCGGTGGGGCGCACGCGCCGCTTGACGAGTCGCTGGTGCGCTGCGTGGTGGACTACGGGCGGCGTCCCAATGTCGTCTACGCGATGGAGCAGCTGCAGGGGCGGATCAACGACTTCGACGTTGAGGTCCTTGGCGAGTTCGTGAAAGGGTACGCCCAGGCGGCCGGTGCGACCATCCACATGGACTGCATCCGCGGTGACAACCTGCACCACATCGCCGAGGCGGCGTTCAAGGCACTCGGGCTTGCGACTCGCGACGCATTCACGGTGATCGGTGGAGGAGTGCCGTCGACCAAGGGGACGCTGTGAGCCCTGTGATCGGGATCTGCGACTACGGCGTGGGCAACCTCCGCAGCGTCGATCGAGCGCTTCGCGCGTCCGGCGCGCGGACGCTCATCAGCGTTGACCCGGACGCAATCGCTGCATGCGACGGCGCTGTGCTCCCCGGCGTGGGGGCATTTGCGGTCGCGGCACGCGCGCTCCACGACACGGGACTTGGTCGCGCGGTTCGCCACCTCGCAGCATCGGGTGGACCCGTGCTGGGCGTGTGTCTCGGCCATCAACTGCTCTTCGAGCACAGCACCGAGGGTCCGAGCGTCAAGGGCCTGGGGCTGCTCAGCGGCGAAGTGGTCCGTCTTGTTCCTGAGAACGGAGCGAAGGTGCCGCACATGGGCTGGAACACGCTGGCCGCCGTCGCGTCATCGTCGGCACTGCTGGCTGGAACCGCGCCTGGATCGTATATGTATTTCGTCCACTCATATGCCGCGGTGCCGGCGAGCCAGGACATCGCTGCCACGACCGAATACGGCGTCACGTTTGCAGCTGCAGTCGAGCGCGGGAATGTCATGGGGACCCAGTTCCATCCGGAGAAGAGCGGCGCCACCGGCCTTCGTCTGTACGCGAACTTCGTTGCGATGTGCGCGGCTCCCGCCCCCGCGACCCGCGTGGGCTGAGCCGTGATCGTCATCCCGGCAATCGACGTGCTCGACGGTCGCTGCGTCCGTCTGGTGCAGGGTGACTACACGCAGGCGACGGTATACGGTGACGATCCAGCGGACGTTGCCCGGCGGTTTCTCGACGCCGGCGCAGCGCGCGTCCACGTGGTGAACCTCGACGCCGCACGCGGTCACCCAACATCCGAGAGCGCGGACGCAGTCGCGCGAGTCGTCGGCGTCTGCAGCGTCGCACTCTGCGAGGTGGAAGTGGGGGGCGGGGTGCGCGACGTGGCCTCGGCACTCGCGTGGCTCAACGCGGGAGCGTCCCTCGTGGTGCTCGGCAGCGTCACCGCCGCGAACCCGGAACAGGCGTATGCCATCTGTGAGGCCGCAGGGGGTCGGGTGCTTCTGGGTCTCGACGTGCGCGACGGCGTCACTCGCGTGCAGGGCTGGACGGAGGAGGGTGTGGTTGCCACCGAACTGCTGCGGACGTGGCGCGGTTGGCACGCGGCCGGCATCGTCTACACGGATACGGCTCGCGACGGGCTCATGACGGGCCCCGACCTTGACGGTCAGCGGCGCTATCGCATGTTGTACGGCGGGCCGGTGTTCCTCTCCGGCGGGATCAGCAGCCTCGAGGACATCGCTGCGTGTGGCGCGGCAGGTGTTGACGGGGTCGTTGTCGGCAAGGCGCTCTACGAGGGGCGCGTCGATCTCGGCTCGGCGCTGCGCGCCGTCGCGGAACCGGTCTGATGGCACTCGCGAAGCGGGTCATCCCATGCCTGGATGTGACCGCCGGCCGGGTGGTCAAAGGCGTCGCCTTCGTCGACCTTCGCGACGCGGGGGATCCCGCAGAACTCGCGACCAGGTACGACCAGGATGGCGCAGACGAACTGGTCTTTCTCGACATCACCGCGTCGAGCGACGACCGCGCCATCCTGCTGGACGCCGTGCGCCGCACGGCGGATCGCGTCTTCATCCCACTCACGGTTGGTGGGGGAGTGCGCAGCATCGAGGACATCGACGCGCTGCTGCGCGCAGGGGCCGACAAGGTATCGCTGAACACGGCCGCGCTGAACAGGCCGGCGCTCATCGAGGAGGCGGCAAACATGTTCGGATCGCAGTGCGTCGTCGTGGCCGTGGACTCCAAGCGGTCCAACGGCCGTCATGCGGTGCATGTGCGCGGTGGCCGTGTCGACACGGGACGTGACGCCATCGAGTGGGTGGGCGAGGCTGTCGGGCGCGGCGCCGGCGAGATCCTCATCACCTCGATGGATCGCGATGGGACGGGGAGCGGCTACGACCTCGAGTTGACCGCCGCGGTGTCGTCGGCGGTCACTGTGCCCGTCATCGCCAGCGGAGGCGCCGGCACGCCCGAACACCTCCGCCTCGCGCTCACCGACGGCGGTGCGGACGCCGCGCTCGCCGCCTCGATCTTCCACTTCGATGCGCATCCCGTTCCGGAGACGAAGCGGTACCTGCGCGACCATGGTGTCGAGGTGCGCCTGTGAGCGAGCAGGCGGCGCCACGATTCGGCGACGACGGACTGATCACCGCGGTGGTGCAGGACGCGACCACATCGGAGGTGCTCATGGTCGGGCACATGAACGAGGAAGCCTGGAACGCGACGTTGCGCAGCGGACGGGCAACCTTCTTCAGCCGCTCCCGGCAGCGCCTCTGGGAGAAGGGTGAGACGAGCGGCAACACATTGCACGTCCAGGAGGTCCGCATCGACTGTGACGGCGATGCCATCCTCCTCCGGGTGGAGGCCGACGGTCCGGCCTGCCACACCGGGGAGCGAACCTGCTTCTTCAGATCGGTCGCTCGCTGAATACGAAAGTTGACTGGCAAAGTAGGGATTCGCTAGCATTGCCCGCCTATGAACTGCGCGGACGGGCCTCTGCTGACCCGGCGTTTCTGGCTCGACTGGGGACGGATTCGCGCAGGGATTCCCACTTGTAGCGGCTAGTCCTTCGCGCTGAGGCACCGAGTGTGCCTCGCCGACATCGCCGCACCGCGCGGCGGCACACAGCAAGCAACAGCCCACCCACGCGCGACCGCGTGGGGCAACACGAGAGCCGAGACCAGGAATACATGCCGATCAACGAGAACCCGCGGACGCGGCTTCGATCTCACCCGAGGCCGGAGGTGAGCGCATGACGCGCATGGCGGCGCCGGAGGGGACGGCGGAGGAGATCCTGGCGTGGACGTACAAGCGGTTCCGGCGGGTGGCGCTGGTGGCGAGCTTCCAGGCGGAGTTGCTGGTGCTGATCGACCTGGCGTGCCGGATCGAGGCGAATCCGGAGGTGCTGACCCTGGACACGGGACGGCTCCACGAGGAGACGCTGGAGTACATGGAGGCGGTGCGGGAGCGCTACCCGATCCGGCTGCGGATCCTGTCGCCGGACGCGGAGGAGCTGGAGACGATGACCGGGGAGCACGGGACGATGCAGTTCCGGCGCTCGATCGAGCTGCGCAACGAGTGCTGTGCGGTGCGCAAGGTGAACCCGCTGGGGCGGGCGCTGGAGGGGTACGACGCCTGGATCACGGGTTTGCGCCGGGAGCAGACGCCGACCCGAGCGGCGACGCCGGTGGTGGCGTCGGACCGAGGCCACGGGGAGATCACCAAGGTGGTGCCGCTGGCGGGCTGGACGCGGGAGGAGGTGTGGGAGTACCTGGCGGCGCAGGGGATCGAGGCGCACCCGCTGTACGAGCGTGGGTACACGTCGATCGGGTGCGCGCCGTGCACACGGGCGACGGCGCCGGGGGAGCAGGAGCGTGCGGGACGCTGGTGGTGGGAGGGGAACTCGGACAAGGAGTGCCTGCTCCATCCGCCGCTCGAGGTGGCGGCGACGGCGGACCTGCCCGGCAGGCCGGTCCTGCGGTCGGGCGCGTAGGCCGACCGTCAGTCAGATCGCGGTGCCCGGGAGGTCGGGCCCGACGATGCGGGTGCCGGTGAAGAAGCGGAGGAGGTCGGCGTTGCCGTGGCCGCCGATGCCGCTGCCGCTCCAGAAGCTCTGAGTTCGACTCTGGGCTCAGGTCGAGAACGCTCGCGCCGTTGATCTTCACCTCACCGGCGGCAATGCGCTCGCCAAGCGCCACCCCTGCATCAACGTCCGTAGTGAACACGTAGGCCGCGAGCCCACCGTCGACGCGAGCTGCGAGCTCCAATGCCTGGTTGTCATCGACAGCCGTGTGCAGGACAAGGACCGGACCGAAGATCTCGTCGATCGTGTCGGATGCTTGTGCGCCCGTGACCACGACCGGGCGGACGAAGCATCCCAGTGACGGGAAATCGATGAACGCGGTGTGCGCTGTCGCGCCGAGAGTCTCCAGGCGGCGAATGTCGCCGGCAACCGTGTCAGCCTGCTGCCGGTTCGCCTGGGGCCCAAACGTCGTCGACGGATCGAGGCACGGACCGGGTCGCAGATGATCGATGGCGGCGAGCAGCGCGTCCAGCAGCGCATCGTGCAACGCCGCCGCCACGAAGACCGTTCCCGGTCGTTCGCACCACTGCCCGTTGAGCTTCGTGAAGCCCTGCGCCAGCGCGTCGGCGGTGGCGCCGATGTCCGCGTCCGCGCGCACGATCGCGGGATTGTTGCTGCCGCATTCGAGTTGCAGCGCCTTGAGATCCTGAGCCGCCGCCGACGCGACGGACCGCCCACCGCTGCGGCTCCCCGTGAATGTGAGACAGCGGACGCGCCGGTCCGAAGCGAGGATCGCGCCGACCTCCGCCTCACCGTGCAGGAGTTGGAACAGGGCAGGCGGAGCGCGGTGAGCCGCAATCGTCTCCGCCATCGCCATTGCAAGGAGCCCCGCTGTATGGGGTGCGTGCTGGGAGGGTTTCAGCAGCACGGGGCATCCCGCAGCGAGTGCGTATGCCGTCTTCTTCACCGCGGTGAACCCCGGGGCGTTGAATGGCGCGAGGACGGCAGCAGGTCCCCACGGCACGCGCAGCAGGTGGGCGTCACCGCCCGCAGACGGCAGAACGCGTTCGCGCGGCAGCTCCTGCGCGTGTTTGGCGGCGTCACGCACGATATCGGGGAGCGCCGCGGCGAACATCGTGGTCACCGTGATGGGCACGCCGCTGTCGAACGCGTCCGCGAGGGCGATGGCTTCGCGTGACTGCTCGAGGCGGTCCGCGAGATCGAGGAGCAGCGCGGCGCGTTCGTCCTTTGTTCGATCTGCCCACCCGCCCGCGGCGTGATCGCGCTCGGCGGCGGCGATGGCGCGGTCGACGGTCTCGGTTGTCGACGTCGCGGAGCGCGCCACCTCCTCACCGGTGTCCGGGTGCACGAGCGGCACGCCGTCAAGCGGCGGATCGATCCACTCGCCATCGACCAGGTCGCGTTGCGGCGGCAGCGGCGGCCGGGCGCTCACCTCAGATGGTGTCCAGGTACCGTTCGCGCTCCCAGTCCGTGACCGATCGCATGAAGTCGTGCCACTCATACTCGGCCAGCGCGTGGTAGTGATTCACGACGTCTTCTCCGAACGCCTGCTTCGCAAAGGCGCTCTGCTGCATCGCCTCCGCTGCCGCGAGCAACGTGCTCGGGAGGGTGCTCGTCCCTCGTTCGTATGCGTCCCCGGCGCTCGGCGGTCCTGGATCGAGGTGGTTGTCGATGCCGTCGCGGACCGAGGCGAGCAGCCCGGCGAGCGCGAGATACGGGTTGACGTCGGCGCCGGGGAGGCGGAACTCGAGTTGCGTCGCCATGGGCGCGCCCGTGAGCACGCGCGTGGTGACCGTGCGGTTGTCGAAGCCCCACGTCAGCCCGTTGCCCGCAAAGTCCTGGCTCGTGGTGCGTCGATACGAGTTGATGCTCGGCGCGTACCAGCACATCAGGTCGCCCGCGTGGGTGAGCACTCCTCCGACAGCCTGACGCAGCGCGTCGCTGATGCCGCCTTCGCCCTCGCCGTCGTGGAACACAGGAGTACCCGACGCATCGCGGATCGATGCGTGGATGTGACAGGACGAGCCGAGGTCGTCGGTCATCGGTCGCGGCATGAAGGTTGCGGTGTACCCATGACGGGTGGCGTAATCCTTGACCGCCTGCTTGTACAGCACGTGCCGGTCGGCCATCTCCAGCGGATCCGCGTACTCGAGGTTGATCTCCCACTGGCCCAGGCCGTATTCCACCTGCGCGACGTCGACCGGGACGCCGCTTGCATCGAGCGCGCGCCGGAGTCCGCGGAAGAAATCCTCCATCGTGTTGCCTTCGGTGATGTTGTAGTCGGCGTGCACATCGGTGGTCGGAACCATCGAGCGGTATCGGCCGGCGCGCAGCTCGCTCGGCGTGCCGCGATAGAGGTAGAACTCGAGCTCTGTGGCGGTGAACGCCTGGAGATGGTGCTCCTCGAGCGCTGCGATCTGGCGCCGCAGGATGGTGCGAGGCGCGATCGAAAGCTGTGTCCCGTCACGGTCGTCGACGCAGTCCGCGAGGCAGATCGCCGTGTTCTCGAGCCACCCTGCGCGCCGAAGCGTCGCAAGGTCGGGCACGAGGGCGAAGTCGTGCCAGCCCGTGTGCGCGCCGGCAAAGTCCACATGGAGACCCTCGAGCGATTGCGCCATGTCCCAGGCGAAGACGCAGGTGCAGATGTGCAATCCCTCGTCGATCTTGCCTGCGAACACGCGCGGGCTCATCCGCTTGCCGAACATCCGGCCCTGGATATCGGTGCCGGCGATGATGACCGTGTCGATGCCGAGCCGTTCCAGGTCACCGACCTCGAGCCTGTCGTTCATCGCGTGAGCCATCCGCCGTCGACGACGAGCTGGGTGCCAGTGATGAACGTTGCGTCATCGGACAACAGGAAGGACACCGCGGCGGCGATGTCCTCCGGCTGCCCCATGCGCTTCACGAGCAGCCTGTCGAGCACGACACCCGGGATCTCGAAATGCTCCGGGTCGACGCCGGGGATGAACCCCGTCAGCACCGGCCCCGGGGCAACCGCGTTGACTTGCGTGCCCTGCGCCGCGAGCTCGACGGCGCACGCTTTGGTGAGCATCTTCACGCCGCCCTTGCTCGCGTTGTAGTGCGGCTGCGCGAAGCCGCTCGACGAGACGACCACCTCGGCTTCGACAGTCGACAGGTTGACGATCGCGCTCGGCGTGCTCCGTGCGAGCATCGGCGCGGCGAGCTGGGTGACGATGAACTGCCCTTTGAGGTTCACGTCGAGCACCAGGTCCCACTCCTCGTCGGTGAGGTTCTCGAGTGAGCTCATGGTCACGAGCCCCGCGTTGTTTATCACGTAGTTGAGCTGCCCCCATCGCGCAGCCGTCTGCTCGAGCCCCGCCTGCACGGCGGCGCGGTCACGGACGTCAACCACCAACGCGAGCGCGTCACCGCCCTGCGCCTCGATGGACGCCGCAGTCCTGTCCGCACCCTCGCTCCGGGCGTCGCTGCATGCGACACCACATCCCTCCGCCGCAAGGCGCTGCGCGATTGCCCTGCCGATACCCGAGCCGGCACCGGTGACGAACGCGACGCGACCGGCGTGGCGCGAGGGTATGGGGTTCAGCTCGACGCCGCCGAACCGGCGCGATCGACATCGTGGATGAAGTCGATGAGGCCGCGGAAATACGTTGCCTGGTCGTCGTACATCGCCATGTGACCGCCCTTGGGGCAGAGCAGGAAGCGACCCTTCGGAAAGCGCCCGGCCATCTGCTCCATGTGCACCGGATCCATCGTGTCGTACGAGGCACCGATGACGAGGGTGGGCACGTCGATGTCCTTCTGCGCCTCGGTGCGATCCCAGTCCGCCAGGAGTCCGCTTGCGCCGAGCTCGCTCGGTCCCTGCATCGGCACGTAGATCGACCGATTCAGATGGCCGAACGAGCGGATCACGGGCTCGGGCCACTCGTCCTCCGCCATACGACACACATGCGCCACGTAATGGTCGTGGAGCAGCGCCATGTACTCGGGTGTCTCGGTGTCGCCGCTCGCCTCAAGGCTCTGGATCTTCGCGAGCTGTTCCTGGTCCATCGCCGGCATGAGCACGGTGTGCGCGTACTCGTTGTAAGCGGGGATGCTCGACATCATGTTGGAGATGACGAGACCTTTCAGATGCTGCTGGTGTTTGAGCGCGTACTCGGTCGCGAGGATCCCGCCCCAGGAGTGTCCCAGCAGGAAGAAGTTGTCCGAGTCGAGACCGAGCGCGATGCGCACCTGCTCGACCTCATCGACGAAGCGATCGATCTGCCAGAGGTCCGGGTCATCGGGCTGGTCGCTGTAGAACGAGCCGAGCTGGTCGTAGTAGTAGTACTCGATGCCCGCAGCAGGGAGGTAGCTGTCACAGGCTTCGAAGTATTCGTGGGTTGCGGCCGGACCGCCGTGCAGGAGCAGCAGCTTCGCCGTCGGGTTGTTGCCCACCCGCTTGGTCCAGACCCGAAAATCGCCCTTCGGCGTGGTCAGCGGAATCATCCGCACACCGCCTCCGAGGACGTCGTCCCTGCCTGAGTTGTCGAGGTATGTCTCAGCGCTCATCGGCACTCCTGTCGGCTGGTGCTGGAAGCAGTCCACCGACAGGGTAGCCACGGGAATGACACCGACGCAATCGTCCCCCAAGAAACCCCTTGGCAACGGTCGGGGTGAGACCCCATACTGCGTGCGGTCGCACCGAAGTCCGGGAATGAGTTCCACCGCTGCAGGCCGTATCACACCCAGCGACCGGTCGCCTCCGCCACCTTTGGCTCATATGTATAGGGGAGTACTTGGATGAGCACTGCTGATCCCGGCCACGCACTCGTTCACAACGCGGTGTCCGCCCGGGGCGTTCTGTTCCAGTCGGTGACGACGATGGGCCCCGGCGTCGGTCTCGCCTTCTCGATCGGGGTGGGCGCCGGCTTCGCCGGAGGCGGGTTGACCCTCTCGGTGGTCATCGCGCTGATTGCGTGCCTGCTCGTCGCATTCAGCATCGGCCAGCTCGCCCAACGTCTTCCCTCCGCGGGCGGCCCCGCAGCCTATGCCGCGCGCGGCCTGCACCCGATCGTGGGCGCCATCGTCGCCTGGGGATACAGCTTCACCTACCTGCTCGCGCTGCCATTCCTGGCACTGCTCATGGGGTTCTTCCCGGCGGGCATTCTCGTCACGCAGTTCAACTGGGATTTCGGCGTGTGCTGGGTGGTGTGCGCGCTCCTGGGCCTGGCGATCAGCTTCGTGATCAACTACGGCGGCATCAAGGAGAACACCCGGGTCGGCGTCGTCCTCGGGGCGTTCGAGATCGCTGCCTTCACCGCGCTCGCCATCACGTTGATCGTCGTCGGCAAGCACAACGGCATCGACAACCTGAGCACCAAATACGCGAACGTCCCAGGGTTTGTGGGAATCTCGGGCGTCTTCGCCGGATCGGTCTACGCGATCCTGGCGTTCATCGGCTTCGACGCCGCAGCGCCGCTCGGCGAGGAGGCGAGGAACCCGAAGCGCGCGGTGAAATTCGCGGTCATCGGATCGGCGCTCATGGTCGGCATCTATTACCTCTTCGCCATGTACGGCGCCGAGGCGTACCTCGGTCCCCAGGGGTTTGCCACCTTCGGAACGCTCAACGGCAGTGACCCGTGGATCCTGCTGGCGAAGGATGTGTGGGGAATCGGGTGGCTGATCATCCTGCTCGCTCTGCTCAACAGCGCGGTGGCGAACACCAACGGCATCGCCAACGCATCGACGCGCGTGTTCTGGGCACTCGGCCGCGCTCGCATCCTGCCCAAGGCGCTCTCCGACACGCATCCACGGCTCGGCACACCGCGGGTTGCAACGATCGGGATCTTCGCGCTCGCGGTCGTCCTCACGCTGTGGCTCGGCGAGGCATACACGCCGACCGTGGCGTACGGGCTGCTCGGCACGATGGTGGTAGGGCTCGTGATCCCGATCTACATGATCCTGAACATCGCGAGCTTCGGCTACTACTGGCGCTACGCTCGCACCGAGTTCAACGTGTTGAAGCACGTGGTGATCCCCGTCCTCGGCGTCCTCGCGTTCGTCTTCCCATTCCTCGCGGGCCTCGGCCTGGCGGTCGTCTCGTTCATCGCTCCGCTCACGCCGCCGATCAGCTATGCAGGACCGGTGGTCATCGCCCTCTACGTGATCGGGCTCGTCGTGGTCGTCTACCACTGGTCGACCCATCCGGACCGGGTCGTCGCGATGGGGCAGACGCTCGGTGACGACGGGATCATGGAATCGGGGACGGCGCCAGCGGCGGTGGGTGCCGGAGCGAGCTGAGATGGGCCGGCTCGACGGCAAGGTCGCTGTCGTGACCGGGGCAGGCAGCGGGATCGGCCGTGGCATCGCCACGGTGTTCGCGGCCGAGGGCGCCCAGGTGCTCGCGGCCGATCGGGACGCGCAGGGTCTCGAGGAGACCCTGCGACGCGCCGTCGCGGCATCCCCGTCCGGCTCGAGCTCGATGCAGACGGCCGTGGCCGACATCTCCGACGAGACGCAGGTGCAGGGCCTGGTGGATCGTGCCGAATCCACCTGGGGCAAGCTCACCACCTGGTGCTCGAACGCGGGCATCTCGATGGCCGGCACGCTCGAGGAGACGAGCCTCGCCGACCTGGAGCGAATCTTCGCGGTGAATGTGCGCGGTCCGTTTCTCGGCGCGAAGTGCGCGATCCCGGCGATGCGACGCGCCGGTGGCGGCAGCATCATCAACACGGGCTCGGTGAACAGCTTTCTCGCCGAGCACGCGCTGTGCGCATACACGACGAGCAAGGGTGCGGTGCTGATGCTGACGAAGAGCATCGCGCTCGACTACGCGGCAGAGGGCATCCGATGCAATTGCCTCTGTCCCGGATTCGTCGACACGCCGATCAACATCCCGCACTACAACCGATTGGGTGGCATCGACAAGATCCGTGCGTCACTGCCGGAATGGATCCCCGCAGGCAGGGGAGGAGAGCCGGAGGAGATGGCCTACATGGCGCTCTTCCTGGCGAGTGATGACAGCCGCTATGTGAACGGCACCGCAATGGTGGTCGACGGCGGCCTGAGCGCCGGGGCCTGAGCGAGGAGATTGTCAAGATGGAGCAAAGGCTTTCCAGCGACGTGACGCTGCACGTCGTCGATGAGGGCACGGGGTCGCCGATCGTCTTCGTGCACGGCGTGATGATGAGCGGGCGTTTCTTCGAGAAGCAGGTGAGCGTGCTGCAAGCGACGCATCGCGTCGTCGTCCCCGACCTGCGCGGCCATGGCCGGTCGGAGAAGGTGCTCTGCGGTCACACCGTCGCCAACTACGCGCAGGATCTGCATCTGCTCTTCGAGGCGCTGTCGATCGAGCGGCCACTGCTCGTCGGCTGGTCGATGGGGGCGATGGTCGTCTACGAGTACCTGAAGGCGTTCGGGTCGGATTCCGTCGCGGGGGTGGTGATCGTCGACCAGCCGCCGTCGGACTTCGCATGGGAGGGCTACCCGTTCGGCGTGCTCACCGTCGAGGCGCTCGCGGAGATGGTGGAAGGACTGCAGCTGGACCAGCACTCGGTTGCAGAGGAGTTCGCCGGGCTGATGCAGCACGAGCCGAAGCCCGAGGTGAGCGCGTGGATGGTCGAGGAGATCATGCGGGTGCCGTCGGCGGTCGCCTCGACGATCCTCGTCAACCAGACGCTGCGCGACTACCGACCATTCCTGCCGGAGATCGCATGTCCGGCGCTGGTCGCCTTCGGGAAGGACCCGAAGTTGACCCCTCCGGAAGCCGGTGAGTACATCGCGAGCCGGATCCCGGGCGCGCGATTCGAACTCTTCGAGCACTCCAGCCACGTGCCGTTCATCGAGGAGCCCGAGCGCTTCAATGCGATGGTCACGGAGTTCGCCGCTTCCCATATCTGACGATACGGTCGCCCGCGCGGACGGCCTCGATCCCAGGATCGATCTGAGCCTCACCGTCGATGAGCACCGGCTCGTCCGCATCGCTGAGGCGATTGTGCGTGGCGAAATGGTCAGCCGCGACGCGCTCCGACAACTCGAGCACCGCGTTGAAGGTTTCACGCGAATGCTGTGCGTTACGTGAGCGACTCGATATCGAGCCGCGCGTACAGCAGGAAGGCGAGGCCCGCCTTCGAGAGCATCGTCGTGGTCACAGGCCCGCATCTCAGCCAGCGCCGGCGCGCAGCTTGACGAAGGTGAGCCGACCGAGCTAGCGTCGGCGGTCCACTAGTCGTCCGGGTCTGACACGAGGGCGCCCATGCATTCCATACCAGCGGCACGACGCGGTCGAATCGCCATCGCACGACTCAGCGTGATCACGCTCGGCCTCGGCTTCGCCGTGTTCGGCGTGAGCCCGACGCGGGCTCTGGCGGCTGGTCCCGAGACTCTGACCGGGACGTTCGCCGATGGCGCGACGTACTTGATTCAGGTCCCGGCCCACTGGAACGGTACCCTCGTCCTTTACAGCCATGGCTACGTGACGCCTGGGAGTCCAAACCCCGCGACCGACGTCGGCGACCCGCTCACGGGCCAGTGGCTGCTGAGCAACGGGTATGCGCTCGCCGGATCGTCGTACGCCACAACCGGCTGGGCCGTCCAGCAGGCTATTCCCGATCAGATCAGGACCCTGAACACCGTTGACCGTTTGGTCGGCAAGCCCCGCCGCACGATCGCGTGGGGCCACTCGCTCGGCGGCATGATCACGGCAGGCCTGGTCCAGGACGACCCCGGCCGTTTCACGGCCGCCCTGCCTATGTGCGGTGTCGTCGCGGGCGGAGTCGGCACGTGGAACGTCGCACTCGACTCCGCGTTCGCGGTGCAACAACTGCTCGGACCCGGCTCCGGGTTGCAGGTCGTCAACATCACCGACCCCACCGCAAACCTGACCCTCGCCGAAGGGCTCTTCGCGGCAGCGCAGGCGACCGCTCAGGGAAGGGCGCGCATCGCGCTGGCAAGTGCACTCGGCGACCTTCCAGGCTGGTTCGACCCGACCAGCCCCGAGCCGGCTCCAACCGACTACGCCGCTCAGGAGGCGAATCAGTTCCTCTGGGAAACGCAGGTCGACGGCCCGTTCGCCTTTGCCCTCCGAGCGGAGCTCGAGGCGCGCGCCGGCGGCAACCCATCCTGGACCACCGGCGTCAACTTCTGGGCGCAACTCAAGGGGTCGGTCGACTACGCCGAGGTGAAGGCACTCTACTCGGCGGCGGGACTCAGCCTCAGCACCGACATGCAGACCCTCGGCGCGGCACCACGGATCAGCGCCGATCCGAGCGCGGTCGCCTACTTGCAGCGCAACATCACCTTCACAGGTGACCTCGACATGCCGGTCCTCACCCTTCACACGACCGGCGACGGGCTCGTGATCAATGAAGACGAGTCCGCGTACAGCGCGAGCGTTCGAGCTGCGGGGGACGCTCAGCTGCTCCGTCAGGACTTTGTCAGCCGCGCAGGGCACTGCACCTTCACACCGGCAGAGACAATCGCGGCCTTCCAGGCGTTGATCCATCGCGTCAACACCGGACACTGGGGCGACACGACGACCCCGGGCGCCCTCAACACGGCGGCAGCGGCACTCGGTCCCACGTACAACGTTGCTCCCCCGGCGTACGTCACCTTCACGCCGACGCGGTTCCCGCGGCCGTATCCGCGCGTCAACCACTAGGAGGCGCGAACAGCCGACATTCGGCGATCACGAGTGGCCGCGTCTTGCCCTTTCGTGGAGGCGAAAACATGCCCGGTCAGGGCTTGATCAGGGCGACGCTCGTGGTCAACTGGTCGACGAGATCCTGGCGCACCTCGACGCCGCTGCCGGGTCCCTGGGGGACCCGAAGGCAGCCATCCTCAAGCACGAACGGCTCCGTGATGTCCTCCGCGAAGTAGCGATCGGAGGCGGAGGTGTCACCCGGCAGCTTGAAGTTCGGCAACGCCGCGAGGGCGAGGTTGGCGGCGCGCCCGACGCCGGTCTCGAGCATGCCGCCGCACCAGACCGGAGCGCCCAGCGCGGCGCACACGTCGTGGATGCGCACTGCCTCGATGTAGCCGCCGACGCGACCCGCCTTGATGTTCACGATGCTGCACGCGCCGCGCTGCACCGCATCCGACGCGACCGCCGCCGACACGATGGACTCATCGAGGCAGATCGGCGTCGACATCGTCGCGGCCAGTGCCGCATGACCGGCGATGTCCTCCTCCACGAAGGGTTGCTCGATGAGCAGCAGGTTGTACTCATCCAGGCGTCGCAGCCTCGGCGCGCTGGCGGCGTCGTATGCCGTGTTGGCATCGACCTGCAGGAGCAGGTCCTCCCCGAAGGCGTCGCGCACCGCCTGCACCGGCTCCCAGTCCCAGCCCGGCTCGATCTTGAGCTTGATGCGAACGTACCCCTGCTTGATGTATCCGGAGACCTCCTCGAGCAGGGCGTCGATCGTCGAGGCGATGCCGACCGACACGCCGCACTGCACGCGATCGCGGACCGCGCCGAGATAGCGGCCGAATGACACGCCGTAGCCGCGCAGCTCCGCGTCGAGCACCGCGGTCTCGACGGCCGCCTTGGCCATGCGATGCCCGATGACGCCGGCGAGCGCCGGCTGCACTCCTCGTCCGGACAGGTCGTCGACCGCGAAGAGTCGCGGGGCGAGATGGTCGCTGATCACCGCCTGCGCGGCCGCGACGTACTCGCTGCTGTACACGGGATCCGCGAGCGCGACGCACTCGCCCAGCCCTTCGCCGCCGTCCGTGATGACGCGCACGAGCAGGACGTCGCGGGCCGACTGGGAGCCGAACGAGGTCCGGAACGGACGCACGAGCGGCACCCCGATCCGGCGCAGCTCGATTGTGCGCACCTTCACGAGGCTGCGTCCTCCGGTGCCGGTTCGCCGCCCGGCGCTCCGGCGACCGGCGCTCCGGCGACGATGCGGCCGATGAGCGCGCGCAGCAGCGCCGCTCGGACCGGCATCATCGCGACCTCCACGTACTCGCCCTCTGCATGCGCGCCGTCACCGACCGCGCCGAGACCGTCGAGGGTCGGCACGCCGATCGCCCCGGTGAAATTGCCGTCGGACGCTCCCCCGACTCGCGCGGTGCCGAGCGGGGGCTCTCCCAAGGTGGCCGCGCACTCCTCGGCAAGCCGGACGAGCTCGATGGAGCGGCGCTCCTCGAGGGGCGGCCGGTTGATGCCGCCGGTCACCTCGAGACGCGCGCCCGCGATCGACGGCTCGAGCCCTCGGATCGCACTGTCAACACGGCGCTGCTCGTCGATGCTCCACGCGCGGACGTCGATGTCGACCTCCGCGAGCGCGGGAACAGTATTGATGGTCGTGCCGGCATGCGCTGTGGTCGGCGTCACCGTCGTGCCGACGTCCGGCGCGCTGATCGCTGCGATCCTCGGCACCTGGGCTGCGAGCTCGAAGAGCGCGTTGACCCCGCGCTCAGGCTCCAGCCCGGCATGCGCCGCGCGGCCGTGGATGACCAGGCGGTACATCGAGATGCCCTTGCGCGCCACCTTGACGCGCCCACCGAGGCCCGGCTCGAGGACGAGGACGCAGGCGGCGCGCCGCGCCTCCGACTCGATCAGCGCCTGTGATGACGGCGAGCCGATCTCCTCGTCGGAGGTGATCAGGAGCGTGACTGCCGCGAGGCCCTCGAACCCCCGCATGGCGAACAGCGCCTGGACGAGTCCCGCCTTCATGTCGAATGCGCCGGGACCGGTGGCGCGACCGTCGGTGACCGAGAACGGCCAGCGCTCGATCGTTCGCGCCGGCCATACCGTATCGAGGTGGCAGAGCACGAGCACGCCGCCGTCGCTGCCGCGCACCCGAAGGTGCCGGCGCCCGTCGATGTCGATCGCCTCGGGCACGATGCCGATGGTCGATTCGATCATCCGGGCGGCGACGTCCATGCCGCTTCGCATCAGGGCCTGGTCGTTGCTCGGCGTTTCCGCCGTGACCAGCCGCTCGAGCGCTGCGACCATCTCGACGACAACAAGGTCACTCATGTGTATCTCCCGATCGTGGACGGGTGAACCGATACGCACCCTCATCCCACTCCACGGCGAGACTGTCGCGCTGCGCCTGCAGCACTGCCTCCCGCGCCGCGGCGCGCGCGGCTCGCGCAGCGGCGGGATCGGTGCGGGAAAGCGTTGTGTAGTCGCGGGGAATCGCATGCGAACGCACGACCTCGGCCGCGGGCTGCGGCTGCCGGGCGAGCGCGGCGAGCACACGAGGCGAGTCCAGCTGCCACGACACCTCGAAGCGGTCGCTGTCCTCGCCGGCATTGACGATGTCGTCCATCGCGCCGTAGAAGCTGGGATGCAGCGCCATCACCACTGCGCCCAGCTTGACCAGGTTGAAGTGCGCGTTGCGCGCAACCAGCGGGTCGTACGTCCAGCGGACCTCGCGGATGCCTTCGCGAAGGCAGACGGCCCGTTGCGAGAGCTTCAGCGCGTACCCGACGCCCGACGAGAGATGTGACTCCACCACGGCTGTCATGTGGGAGTGGAGGTGCATCCCATCGGTCCAGCCCAGGAACCCCAGGCTCATCCCGACGGGACGCCCGTCAACGACGGCGGCGAGCAGGCTGGACCCGGCGTGAGCGAAGGCACGCAGGAGGTTGCTCTGGGGAATCTGCTGCGGGCCCCACACCTCGCCGACGACCGCCTGCGCGAGTGCGATCTCATCGCGATGAAGCTCACGAACCTCGACGCCGGCGCGGGAGGCCGCCTCACGAGCGAGAGTCCAGGCGGGCTCGATCGTCGTACCGATGACACCGTGCTGCATGACCGGCCCGATTCTAGGTGGAGAGGCCCGCCGTCAAGCCCGGCGTTGGCTATGGTGGTCGCGATGAGCGAGGTCACCCGATCCGGGGACGCCGGCGAGCAGCCCTGGGCGTGGGAAGAGCAGCGATGGCGCGGGTATGTCGATCGCGTCCGGGCCGGCAGGCGCCTCGTTCCAGCCGAGTGGCCGGGTGGCGCTGCGGTGGCGGTCGCGCTCTCGTTCGACTCGGACCACGAGACGATTCCACTTCGCAACGCCGAGACGCATCCGGGCAAGCTCTCGCAGGGCGAGTACGGCTCTCGAACCGGGGTGCCACGCATCCTCCGACTTCTCGACCACCACCGTGCGCCCGTGTCGTTCTTCGTGCCGGCGGTGTCGGCGCTTCTGCATCCGCAGGACGTCGCGGACTGCGTCGCGGCCGGCCACGAGATCGCGCTGCATGGGTGGATCCACGAATGGAACACGGCGCTCGACGCCGCGACCGAGCGTGACCTGTTGCTGCGCAGCATCGACGTGCTCGAGCGGTTGAGCGGCGCGCGACCTGCGGGCATCCGCACACCGTCCTGGGATTTCAGCGAGCACACACTCGACCTGATCCGCGAGGCGCACCTCGTGTACGACTCCTCGCTGATGGCCGACGACGAGCCCTACGAGCTGCTCGCAAATGGAGAACCGACCGGGATCGTGGAGATCCCGGTGGAGTGGATCCGCGATGACGCGCCCTACCTGACCATGGACCGCTACACCGGCGTTCGCCCCTACACACCACCGCGCGACCTATTGCGGATCTGGATCGATGAGTTCGATGCGGCTCGTGCATCGCGGGGGCTTTTCCAGTTGACGCTGCACCCGCACCTGATCGGCCACCGTTCGCGGATCGCCGTTCTCGAGCAGCTGCTCGAGCACATCGTCGCGGCGGGTGGAGCCTGGTTCGTGCGTCACGACGAGCTCGCACATCTGGTCGCGAAGCTCTGATCCGTCCCCCTCAGGAAGGTGCGGGGTTCGCCCACCGGCCGCCGCTGACGCGCTCGACTGCGACGTGGTCCGACGAGTTAGAACTTCGCCTCGATGAACTTCCAGGCGACGCTGCTGAGCTGGCACGACTTCTACTCGATCGTCGGCATGGCGGCGGCAAGCCTTGTCGGGTTGCTCTTCGTGGGCTTGTCGATTCACCTTCGCGTGGTGATCACGCACACGGATGTCCAGGCACTCGCGCGGGCGACCTTTGCCAGCCTCGGCCTCACCCTCGTGCTTGCCCTGTTCATGGTCGCCCCGGAGACGCAGCCGGCCGGCCTCGGCCTGGATCTCATCGGCCTCGGCGCCGTCGCGAGCGTCCTCGTCATCCCGAGCATCGCGATCGGGGTGCGGAGTCGGGAGCGAACCATCAGCTACCGGCGGCTGATCCTGCGATTCGGCATCACGAGCATCACGTTCCTCGGCGTCATCGCGACCGGTGGGCTCCTGATGGCGAATGATGCCTCTGATGCGCTCGGCTGGCTCGTCGCCGTCTCGATCTTTCTGATCATCACCTCACTGCGCAATTCCTGGGATCTGCTGGTGAGCGTCGGCGCCGCGACCATCGCCGGAAGCGCAAAGACTTCCTTAACTCGAGCCGCCGTGGCGCCGATTCAGAGCTGACGCGTCGGCAGCGGGGTCTCTCTCGAGCCGTCCCCTTCCCGCGTGATCTCATAGGCGAGCGCCCCGGGCGTCTCCGTGATGCACTCGAACAGGTCGGTCCCGTGATAGATGAGCCCGGCGCCGTTGTCGGTGGCGTAGGCGTCGGGGAGCGTGCCGTCGGCCACGAGCCTGTGGATCAGTGGCCGGCGTTCGGGTTCGGCGTCGTGATGGGGACTGTTGGCATACGGAAGCCATCCGAGACCATTTGTGATGGGGTGGAGCGGGAGCCCGAACGAGTCGGTCGTGCCCCCGACGTGCCAGCAGAGGGAGCCCGCGGAAACGCCCATGAGCACGACGCCGGCCTGCCACGCGGTGTGGAGCAATGTGTCGAGACCGTGCAGGCGCCAGAGGGCCAGCAGGTTCGCCGTGCTCCCGCCGCTCACCCAGATGACGTCCTGCTTCGCGAGGTGACCCTCGATGTCATCGAAGTTGGGCATCGGAAAGAGGTCGAGATGCGAGGCGACCATGTCGAGCTTCGAGAACGCGTGGTGCATCGCCGACAGCCACGCGGGATTGTCGCCGACGGCAGTGCCGACGATGCAGACCCGGGGATGCCGGCCCGCTCTGGCGATCCGCGCCGCGAGCGTGTACGCGGGCCCCGGGCGGATGTTCAGCTGATCGGGCCCGTCGGGCTGGAAACCGATGCTCGTTGCGATGATCGTGGGCTGCGGCGCGGCCATTCCGCGATTCTGCCCTACGCGACGGTCAGCTCGACGAGACCCAGTTGTCGCCCCAGTTGTCGCCCCAATTGTCGCCGAGCGATTTCGGAGGGACCGACTTGGTCGACGCCGTGAGTACCGCAGTCGTGGAGGCGTGCGAACTGGTGTGCGAGGCGGCCGCGGCGCCTGCCGGCGCGAGCCCCGCGAAGAGTGCGGCGGATGCAACGAGCGGGAGCAGGAGCGCGAGTTGTTTCTTCATCGCCCCAGATTGCACCGGTTTCTCGTGGAGGGATGGCGTACTCCGTTTTGCGACCTCGTTATCGATGAAATGTTGCAACGAAATCGAACGGCATCAGACGGTGGGGCTCTTCATCGGCTTCGGGGTCGCGTCCGTGCTGCGCTGGGCGTACTTCAGGCCCAACGTGCCGCGGGAGGGCGCCGTCGCCAGCGTCTGACGCCCCGATAAGCTGCCTGCCGTGAGCACATCGGGGCGTCGTTTCGCGGCTCTGCGTCATCGCGATTTCGCGCTGCTCTGGTCGGGTCAGAGCATCTCGCTCGTTGGCGACGGCGTGTTCATGGTCGCGCTCGCGCTCGAGACGCTGCACGTCGACGATCATCCGGCCGCGCTCTCGTTTGTTCTCGCAGCGAGGCTGGTGCCGACGGTGTTGCTGCTGCTCGTCGGTGGTGTGATCGTCGATCGCATCCCGCGGCGTGTCGCGATGCTCGCATCGGACGTCACCCGCGGGCTCGCGGTTGCGGGCATCGCGCTCCTGGTCGCGCTCGGCGACATCGAGGTCTGGCAGCTCGTCGTGATGTCGGTGATCTTCGGCGCCGCGGATGCGCTCTTCTACCCGGCATCGACCGCGGTCGTCCCGGAGATCCTGCCCGCCGAATTGCTCGTGCAGGGGAGTGCGCTCAATTCGACGAGCCACACTGCGGCGCAGGTCCTCATCGGACCGGCGATCGGCGGCGTCGTCGTCGCGTCGCTCGGCTTTGACTGGGCGTTCGCGCTCGACGCCGCGAGCTTCGCCGTCAGCGCCGGCTGCCTGCTGGCGATGGCGCGGCTCCCGCGCCCGGTCGCGACCGGACGCTCCGCGCTCGCCGATGCTCGCGATGGCCTCCGGTACTGCAGGTCGCAGCCGTGGCTCTGGTCGACGATCCTCGCGGGCGGTGTTGCCAACTTCGCGTCGTACTCACCGCTTGCCGTCCTCATCCCGCTCCTCGTCAACACGGTGCTCCATCAGGGCGCGGTTGCACTCGGGCTCGTCTTCGCCGCGGGCGGCGTGGGTGGAATCATCGTGTCGCTGCTGGTCGTGCGCCTCGGTGCCCCACGGCGGCGCATCTCGGCGATGTGGATCGGATGGGGAGTCGCGAGCCTCGCGGTCGTTGTGCTCGCAGGTGCCCCGGATATCTGGGTGGCGGGAGCATGCGTGCTCGTGGCGCTCGGCCTCCTGCAGTTCGGCAATCTGCTCTGGAACCCGCTCATGCAGGAGCTCGTCCCCGAGGAGCTCATCGGTCGCGCATCGTCGGTGGACTGGACGGTGTCGCTGGGCCTGAGCCCGCTCGGGGTCATCGCAGCCGGTGCGCTCGCGGGAGCGGTCGGCGTTCGCACCACGATCCTCATCGGCTCGCTCATCGCGCTTGCAATGACCGGCGTCCTCTTCGTTCCCGGCGTTCGCGACCCGGAGCGCCGGACGCCGGGTGCCGCGTCTGCGTAACCGGCTGCGTGCTGCGAGAACCGCCTTATTGAAGGCCCTCGAGAAACGCTGTCAGTTCCTGCATCGTGCGCCGGTGGAGCAGGGAGCCGTAGCTGATCCGCGCAACACCGAGCGCGGTGAGCTCAGCGATGGACGGGGCGGCGGGTACCGCCAGGATGTTGACCGGGGCGTTCACAGCCTCGACGAACGCGCGGATAACTCCCGCATCGTGCAGGAGGATCGGATACACGCAGTCGGCGCCCGCCGCAAGGTAGCGACGCGCTCGTGCGATCGCCTCGTCGAGCAACTCGGGCGCCTGCTGGTCATCGTGTCCGATGAACACGTCGACGCGAGCGTTGATGACCAGGCGGTAGTCGCGGTCATCCGCCGCCGTGCGGACCGCGCGCAACCACTCCGGATGCCGTCCGATATCGGTGAGACGTCCGGTCTCATGGTCCGTGTCCTCGAGGTTGCAGCCCGTGGCGCCCGCATTGCGCAGCGCGTCGACGAGGTCGGCGGGGGTCATCCCGTAGCCGGCCTCGGCATCGACGGTCACCGGGAGGGTGACCGACCGTGCGATGCGTGCGGCCGCCGCGAACATCTCGGCCGCCGGTGCGTCCTGTCCGTCCTCGTATCCGAGCGATGCGGCGACCCCGGCGCTCGTGGTGGCGACGACCGGGAAACCGGCAACGTCGACCGCGTGTGCCGAGGAAACGTCCCACGCGTTCGGCAGCACGAGCGGCAGATGCGGCAGGTGCAGCGCGCGCAGCACGTCGCACCGCTCATTGAGCCCCGCGTGCGGGTCCGCGCTGGTCCTGTGGTCGCCGGTCACGTCGGCGCAGCCTAGCGCAGGTTGAGGAGCGAGCCGGTGAGTGCGAAGGGGAGGTGTCCGAACGCGGTGAAGAAGGCGAAGAGGGCCAGGGCCGCGCCGAGGAGCGAGACATCCCGATAGAAGCCGCCCTCCTGCGTGCGCCGTGCCGCCGGGTCCGAGAATTTCCAGAACGGGTGGAACAGGATTCCGGCCGGCACGAGGAAGGCGACCAGCAGCAGCGATCCGATGTCCGGCCAGATCCCGGCGACGATCGAGATGTCGGCGACGATGAACAGCACACCCGTCGGCCACCCCGCGAGGAAGGGGATCGGCAGCTTCTTGCCCAGGCCCTCCACGTAACGAGCGTGATTGACGATGTGACCACGTGCGGCGAAGGCGAACATGCCCGCGAAGAGGATGCGTCCCGCGAGCAGGATGATGCCGTCGGCGGAGTTCACACGCGAGCCGCGATCAGCTTGCGACCTGCAGCACGATCCGTCCCCGACCGTGACCGGTCTCGGAAGTGGCGTGTGCCTCGGCAGCCTCGGCGAGCGCGAAGACAGGTCCCACCTGCGGCACGAGTGCTCCGGCCGATGCGAGCTGCGCGAGCTCCTCGAGGATCGGGGCCGTGACCTCTGGCGGTCGGACACCCGAGGTTCTGACGCCGAGTGCCGCGGCCTTCTCGGCGTCCGCCATTCCGGCGACCACGACCATGATGCCGCCGGGCTTCAGGACTCCCCATGAGCGTTCCGCGATCTCGCCGCCGACGGTTTCGAGCACGACGTCGACGTCGCGAACCACGTCCTCGAACTTCTGCGCTCCGTAGTCGATGACCTCGTCGGCACCCAGCGCACGCACGTGCTCGGCGTTGCCTGCCGACGTCGTCGCGATCACGTACGCACCCTTCCAGTGCGCCAGCTGCACGGCGATCGATCCAACGCCGCCACCGCCGCCTTGCACGAGCACGCGCTGGCCCGCCTCGAGGTGGGCGATGTCGAAGAGGCCGACCCAGGCGGTCACGCCTCCGATCGGGAGTGTCGCTGCCTGCTCGAAGGTGAGGCCGGCGGGTTTGCGCGCGAGGGTCGCGACGCGCGCGATCGCATACTCCGCGTAGGAGCCGGCCCCGCGGCCGAAGACATCGTCCCCTTCAGCGAACTCCGTCACGTCCGGGCCGACGGCGACGACCGTGCCGGCCACGTCGAGTCCAGGTGTGTGCGGCAGCTCCAGTGGCATGAACTGCTTGAGATATCCGGCGCGGAACTTCCAGTCGATGGCGTTGACGCCGGCCGCATGCACCCGGATGAGGACCTCGCCTGCTTTGGGCTCGGGCCGTGCCACGAGGTCCACGACGAGGGTTGACGGTGGACCGTAATCGTGAAAGCGCACGGCGCGCATCTCAGGTGCCATCTCGATGTGCCTCCCGTCCGGCCTTTGCGGCCAAGCTCGTTTTTCGATAGGAACATCAAATTCTAGCACTCGAGGCTCCGCGGGCCGGTGTGGCGTCCGGCGCGCACCCCGCCTTGGCCCTGCCAGCGCAGCGCGGTCAGTGGGTCCTGGTCGCCGCCTTGTCCTGGCCGGTGATCAGCGTCCATGCCCGCGCCAGCGCAACGGCGAATGCCGCGACAGCCAGGTATGCGAGCTTGTACACGAGGTCTGTGTTTGCGGGAACGATGATGAGCGCGATGCCGATGCCGAGCTGGCCCAGGTAGAGAGCCATGCTGAAGATCAGCACCGCGATGTCCGATGCGCCCGGGGAGCGGATCCTGCGGGCGAACGTCGAGTAGAGGCTGAACACCGCCAGGATCGCGGCCGCATACCCGAGGTTGGTGCCCGGGATGATCGCGATCAGCGAAACGAAGAATGCATTGACCAGAGCGGTGAACGAGCTCTCCGCGAGACGCCGTGTGGCCGGCTGCGAGGCGGCACCGAAGATCTCGGCGGGCCGAAGGCTGATGGCGACGAAGAGGAGACCGATCAGTGCGCCCGCGGCGGCCGTTGCGGCCGCGAAGTAGCCGACGAGCGCATCAGGGACCATCGCCTAGAGCACTTTGGAGAGGAAGGCCCTGGTGCGCTCGTGCTGAGGATTGGCGAGGACTTCGCGAGGATTCCCGGACTCGACGATCACGCCGCCGTCCATGAAGACGAGCGAGTCGCCGACCTCGCGTGCAAATCCCATCTCGTGCGTGACCACGACCATGGTCATCCCGTCCTGCGCGAGTCCGCGCATGACGTCGAGCACGTCCCCGACCAGCTCCGGGTCGAGTGCCGACGTGGGCTCGTCGAAGAGCATCAGCTTCGGTTGCATCGCAAGTGCGCGAGCAATCGCGACCCGCTGCTGCTGGCCGCCGGAGAGCTGGTTCGGATACACGTCCACCTTGTCGCCGAGCCCGACTCGGTCGAGAAGGGCACGCCCGCGTTCCTCCGCGGCGCGCTGCTGCTCGCCCTTCACCCGAACCGGCGCTTCGCGAACGTTCTCGAGTGCCGTCATGTGGGGGAAGAGGTTGAAGCGCTGGAAAACCATGCCGATCTCCGCGCGCTTTCGGCACACCTCGCGCTCGGGAAGCTCGTAGATCTTCCCGCCCCCCTCGCGGTAGCCGACCAGCTCACCGTCGACGGAAAGCCTGCCGGCGTCGATCTTCTCGAGGTGGTTGATGCATCGTAGAAACGTGCTTTTGCCCGAGCCTGACGGCCCGACGATGCAGAGAACCTCCCGCGGGGCGACCTGGAGATCGATACCGCGGAGCACCTCGAGGCGACCATAGGACTTGTGGACATTCTCGGCACGAACCATCGGCGTTCCGATCACGGCATCACGCTCGGTGCTGCGGATATATGGGGAGGGCTGCGGGATCGGCTGGAAGCGGTGGAGCGGCGTGGGAGCGGAATAGCATCCGGCGGAATCGCTGGAGCGGTGTCAGCGGAAGCAGACGCGCCGATCCGCGAGCGAAATAGCGTTCGAGGTAATACTGACCGAACGTCAGCACCGAGGTCATGGCGAGGTACCAGATGCTCGCCACGATCAGAAGCTCGATGATGCGGTAGTTGAAGTTGGAGATCTCCTTCTGGATGAAGAAGAGCTCGCTCACGGTCGCGATGTAAGCCAGCGACGACGTTTTGAGCATCGAGATCGTCTCGTTGCCTGTCGGCGGGATGATCACTCGCATCGCCTGCGGGAGGACGATCCTGCGCATCACCCGAACGCGGGTCATGCCGAGGGCCTGCGCTGCCTCTGTCTGGCCCTGGTCAACCGAGATGATTCCCGCACGCACCACCTCCGACATGTAGGCAGCCTCGTTGAGACCGAGCCCGAGGACCGCAGCGAGAAACGGGGACACGATGTTGTTGGTGATTCCGACCCACTGGATGCTGGTGAACGGAATGCCGAATCTGAGGAGCGGCAGGATGGTTGCGATGTTGAACCAGAAGAAGATCTGAACGAGCACCGGCGTCCCGCGGAAGAACCAGATGTAGAACCAACTCACAGTTGAGACGACCGGGTTCACGGAGAGGCGCATCACAGCGAGCACCACACCGAGCGAGATTCCGATGACCATGGCGAGCACCGTCAGCTCGAGCGTCACCAGGATCGCCTGGAGGATTCGTGGAAAGAAGAGGAACTGACCGACATAGCTCCACTGGAGACCAGGAGCGCTCGCGAATGTGTAGATCGCCAGGGCCGCCAGGGCGAGCACGGCTACCGCGGCGACCCACCGCCACGGGTGGCGGATTGGGATAGCCTGTATCGCCTCCGGGCGCCGTTGTCCAGGGCGGTCCTGCAGCGTCTGGCCCACGCCCTCTCCCCCGGCGCTCACGTGCTGGATCCGGCTCCGTCAGCCGCTTCGTCGCTGGGGCATCGCCTCAGTACGCGGGGACGCAGGTGCTGCCCACTGGATTGTTGTCGTTCACGCCGACGGCGGAGCTCGCGATCGCCCCATCCTGCACGCCCCAGCTCTTCAGGATCTGCGTGTAGAAGTTGTTGTCGATCAGGTACTTGATCGCGTCCTCGACAGCCTGGTCGAGTCCGAGCGTCTTGACGATCGCGACGCCGTACGGGTACACGCTGCATGCGCTTCCACCAATCGCGAGCTTGCCGGTCTCGAGCTTGACCTGGTAGTCGGCGACGGGCTCGTCGGCCCACCCGAAGTCGGCGCGTCCGTCAAGCAGCGCCGCATTCGCCTCGGTCTGAGTATCGAAGCTCGCGACCGTGATGTCAGGCTTGCCGGCACTCTTGCAGTTGTCGGTGTCGCCCGTGATCTTGGTTCCGCCGGGTTGCATTCCCATGTATCCCCAGGCGTCCGCTTCCTCGGTGGTGCCCGACTCGACGGCGACCGTGTGGCCGCACATGTCGGAAGCCTGAGTGATCGTCGCGCCCCCGGGCTTGACCAGCCACGCCTCACCCGCCTGGTAGTAGGTGATGAAGTCGATGCCTCGAGCCTCGCGCGCCATTGTGGGGGTGTAGCTCGAGAAGCTCATCTGGTACTTGGAGGGGTTCTCGAGCAGAGCGGGGATGATGTCCGAGAAGGTGACGTTGTTGATGGTGCAGGCGATACCGAGCACCTTGCAGACGTCCTTGGCGAGGTCGATGTCCCAGCCGACCAGGTTGCCGTTGAGGTCGACGAACTCGTTCGGCGCGTAGGACGCGTCGGTGGCGATCTGCAGGGGCGCATCGGCCTTGATGGCGGCCGGAACCTCTGCGGCGATGGTCGGCTGCATCGCGGGGCCGGCGGCAGCGGAGGGCGTGGGCGTCGAGGAACCACCACCACCACCGCTGGTGGATCCGCCGCACGCTGCCAGCAGCGCTGCGGGGAAGAGGAGTGCGATTCCGGCGCGACGCGAGAGACTGACCGTGCGACCCATGTGTGCCCCCTGGATTCGGCTCATTGAATAGGTGCGCAATTGTGACCGCATCCGGCTGCGGTGTCCACCGGCGTTCCATGAGGAGTGGCCTGTTGGAGCGCATTTCCATCCGTATTCGCCGCAGATGAAGCCTTCTGGGACGGCCCGGCGCGCATCTGCGCTTGGACCGATGGTGGAGGCCGGTTTTTGCCGGTGCTCGTACTGAAACGACGTGCTTGACCCCCCGTATGGGCGAATGCAAGCATGGCGGCGTCCCGGTCGCCAATCCGTGCTGGAGGGTCGTTGCATGACGCAGTCGGTCGCGCTCACCGTCAACGGGAGGCGCAGGGAAGACGAGGTTGAGCCCCGACTCCTCCTCGTGCATTACCTGCGCGAGGTCGCCGGGCTGACCGGCACACATATCGCGTGCGACACCAGCCAGTGCGGCGCCTGCACTGTTCTGCTCGACGGCGAGGCTGTCAAGTCGTGCAGCGTCTTCACCGTTCAGGCCGACGGCCGTAAGGTCACGACGATCGAGGGTCTCGCGGAGGACGGTGTTCTTCACCCGGTGCAGCAGGCGTTCTGGAACGAGCACGGGCTCCAGTGCGGCTTCTGCACCCCGGGATTCATCATGGCCGCCGCCTTCCTCCTCAAGGAAAACCCGACGCCCACCGACGCGGAGATCGAGAAGGGTCTCGAGGGCAACCTCTGCCGCTGCACCGGGTACACGAACATCAAGAAGGCCGTCCGCTCCGCGTCCAAAGCGATGAACGGGGGATCGGCCGAGGTCGCCGGACACAGCGCGGCAACAGTCGCTGCAGTGGAGGGCTGAGCCATGGCTGTCACCTCCATGATCGGCGCGCGGATCCAGCGTCGCGAGGACCCGAAGCTCATCACCGGGCACGGCCACTACGTCGACGACATCACCCTCGTGAACATGGCGCACATGTCGGTGGTGCGCAGCCCGCACGCCCACGCGCGCATCAAGTCGATCGACACCTCCGCCGCGCGGGCGTCGAAGGGTGTTGTCGCAGTGCTGACGTTCGCCGAGATCAAACCGCTGATCCTCGGGCCGATCCCCGTGACCAATTCCTTCGTCGCCGACAAGAAGCAGGTCCCCGAGCAGTGGCCGATCGCCTCCGATGAGGCGGTCTATGCCGGCGAGCCGGTTGCGGTGGTGATCGCCGAGGATCGCTACCTCGCCGACGACGCGGCGCAACTGGTCGTGGTCGACTACGAGCCGCTGCCTGCGGTGATGGATCTCGAGAAGGCGATGGCGCCGGGAAGCCCGCTCGTCAAGAGCGACCGCCCCGACAACATCGGCTGGGATGCGGCCTTCCCGTCCGGCGACATCGAAGCCGCGTTCGCCGAGGCCGATGTCATCGTCAAGGAGCGCATCGGGCAGCAGCGCCTCTTCCCGACGGCGATGGAGACGCGCGGGTGCGTCGCGGACTGGACGCCATTCGACAACCGCGTCACGCTCTGGACGTCGACGCAGGTTCCCCACTTCATCAGGCTGTTCGTCGGCGGAGCGCTCGGCGTCCCCGAGTCGCAGTTCCGGGTGATCAGCCATGACGTCGGCGGCGGGTTCGGCGCCAAGTTGCGCCCCTATCCCGAGGAGTACCTCGCCACCGCCGCGTCCAAGATCTGCGGACGGCCGGTCAAGTGGATCGAGGACCGCACGGAAAGCCTGCAGGCCACGACGCAGGGTCGCGGGCAGCTGTTCGACATGGAGGTCGCGGCGAAGCGCGACGGCACTCTGCTGGGCCTGAAGTTCACGCAGTTGCTCGACATCGGCGCGTACCACGGTGTGTTCAGCGCCTTCCAGGTGGTCGCGTGCCTGCTCGGCGGCGGCTGCTACGACTGGAAGGCGATCAATGCGCGCAGCATCGGCATCTTCACCAACCGCATGTCGACCGATCCGTATCGTGGCGCCGGACGTCCGGAGGCCACGCACCTCGTCGAGCGCGCCGTGGATCTGGTGGCGCTCGAGATCGGCATGGACCCGGCCGAGATCCGCCGCAAGAATTTCGTCAAGACGTTCCCGCACACGAACAACTTCGGTCTCGTCTACGACTCGGGTGACTACGAGAAGTCGCTCGACCTCGCCATGGTGAACATCGGCTACCCCGCGCTGCGCAGGCGCCAGGAGGAGCTGCGCGCCCAGGGTCGCTACATGGGCATCGGATTCAGCACCTGGGTCGAGATCTGCGGGCTCGGCCCCAGCTCGGCGACGGCGCCCGCCGCCGGTATCGCGCTGGTTGAGTTGTCGATGGTGCGTGTGCATCCGACAGGGTCGGTGACCGTCTCGGTGGGCACCCACTCGCACGGACAGAGCCACGAGACGACCTTCGCGCAGATCGTCGCCGACCAACTCGGCGTTCCGATGGAATCCGTGGAGATCCGCCACGGAGACACGGGGGACACACCGTTCGGCTATGGGACGTATGGCTCGCGCAGCCTCGCGGTGGGCGGTCTGGCGATCGTCGCCTCCTGCCACAAGGTCGTCGAGAAGGCACGAAAGCTGGCGGCCCACGCGTTCGAGGCCTCCGAGGACGACATCGTCGTCGACCAGGGACGCTACTTCGTGCGCGGTAACCCGGCCGAGGCCAAGGTGCTCGCGGAGCTCGCCTTCGCCTCGTACGGCGCGGGCCTGCCGGAGGGAATGGAGCAGGGGCTCGAGGCGGTGTCGTACTTCGATCCGCCGAACTTCGTCTGGCCCTTCGGCTGCCACATCTGTGCAGTCGAGGTCGACCCGGAGACGGGCGCGGTCACGATCGACCGCTACGTCGCCGTCGACGACTGCGGCAACGTCATCAACCCGATGGTCGTCGACGGCCAGTTGCACGGCGGCATCGCCCAGGGCATCTCGCAGGCGCTCTTCGAGGAAGTGCAGTACGACGACGAGACCGGGCAGATGCTCACCGGAACGCTGCTCGACTACCTCATCCCGACGATGGCCGAGATGCCCTTGTTCGAGCTCGACCGGACCGTGACCCCGAGCCCGACGAACGAGCTGGGCGTCAAGGGAATCGGTGAGGCGGGCACGATCGCCTCGAGCGCCGCGGTCATCAACGCCATCACCGACGCGCTGACCCCGTTCGGGATCAAGCACGTCGAAATGCCAGCCCGTCCAGATCGCCTCTGGTCGATGATCAAGGAGGCACGCGCATGATCACGGGTGCGTTCGAGTACGCCCGTCCGGGCTCGGTCGAGGAAGCCCAGTCGATGCTCACCAAGTACGGCGCGGACGCCAAGGTCATCGCCGGAGGGCAGAGCCTCATCCCGCTCATGCGCCTGCGCCTCAGCCATCCCACGGCGCTGATCGACATCCAGCGGATCCCCGGTCTCAACCAGGTTCGCCGCGACAACGGTTCGGTGGAGATCGGCGCGCTCGTCCGTCACGTCGACATCCAGAAGAACGCGACGTTGCGCGACACCCTGCCCCTCCTCGTGGAGATGGCAAACGACATCGGTGACAACCAGGTCCGCAACCTCGGGACCATCGGCGGGGTCATCGCCCACGGCGACAGCGCCGGCGACTACAACGCGCTCGCGCTGATGCTCGACGCGGAGATCGTCACCAACAAACGGCGCATCGGCGCGAGCGACTTCTTCCGCGACATCTTCACGACCGCGCTCGAGCACGACGAACTGGTCACCGCGGTCCGCTTCCCGGTGTCGACCGGCCGGTTCGCGTACACGAAGTTCCGACGCCGGCTCTACGACTGGGCGATCGCCGGCGTGGCGGTCCAGGAGACCGGGTCGTCGTGGCGGGTCGGGTTCGTCAACCTGGCGCGGACGCCACGTCGCGGCGCGGCCGTGGAGCAGGCGCTTGCCGGCGGTGCGTCCGCTGCCGACGCTGCCGCACAGTCCGGAAGCGACATCGACCCGACCGGTGACGTGCGTGCAACCGCCGCGTACAAGCGACACCTCGCGCAGGTGCTCACCGCCCGGACGCTGCAGAAGGCGACAATGGCGGCTTGAAGCGGATCAGCCACTGGATTGGTGGCCAGGTAGTCGCGGGGACCTCGGGGAAGCAGGGCCCGGTCTACAACCCGGCAACGGGTGAGCAGACCGGCTCTGTCGACCTCGCGTCGTCCGCCGAGGTCGACGCAGCCGTCGAGACCGCTGCCGGAGCGTTCCGGGAATGGCGTGCATCGTCGCTCTCGCAACGGACGACGATCCTCTTCGGGTTTCGCGACCTGCTCGATCAGCACCGCGACGACATCGCCGAGCTGATCACGTCCGAGCACGGCAAGGTGACGTCCGATGCGCAGGGCGAGGTTGCGCGCGGCATCGAGAACGTCGAGTTCGCGTGCGGCGTTCCCCACCTGCTCAAGGGCGGCTTCTCGGAACAGCCGTCGCGCGGGGTTGACGTGTATTCGATCCGTCAGCCGCTCGGCGTCGTCGCAGGCATCACCCCGTTCAACTTTCCGGCGATGGTCCCGATGTGGATGTTTGCCAACGCGATCGCGTGCGGCAATACCTTCATCCTCAAGCCGAGCGAGAAAGACCCGTCGCCGTCGCTGTTCTTCGCGGATCTCTGGAAGCGGGCGGGGCTGCCGGACGGGGTCTTCACGGTTGTGCAGGGAGCGCGTGAGGCGGTCGACCGGCTGCTCGAGCACCCGGACATCGCCGCGCTTTCGTTCGTGGGATCGACGCCGGTTGCGCGCCACATCTATGAGACCGGGACCCGTAACGGCAAGCGCGTTCAGGCCCTCGGCGGCGCCAAGAACCACATGGTCGTGCTGCCTGACGCGGACATCGAGGCCGCGGCCGATGCGGCGGTGTCCGCCGGGTACGGCTCCGCCGGTGAGCGCTGCATGGCGATCTCGACGGTCGTTGCGGTCGGCAACATCGGGCAGCGGCTGGTCGATGCGATCGCGAAGCGGATCCCGGCTGTCAAGGTCGGGCCCGGGAGCGACCCGGCATCAGAGATGGGCCCGCTCGTGACGCGTGAGCATCGCGACAAGGTGGCCGGCTACCTCGACGAGCAGGCGCTCGGTGGCGCAAGCCTCGTCGTGGACGGTCGCGGGAACACGCCGGAAGGGGACGGGTTCTTTCTCGGCCCATCACTCCTCGACCGCGTGCACCCCGGATCAAAGGTCTACGACGACGAGATCTTCGGACCGGTGCTCTCGGTCGTCCGCGTGGAGACCTACGACGAGGCGATCCGCATGGTTAATGACAATCCCTACGGAAACGGTGTCGCCATCTTCACGCGCGACGGCGGCGCCGCTCGCAAGTTCCAGTTCGAGGTGCAGGTGGGCATGGTCGGTGTCAACGTCCCGATCCCCGTGCCCGTCGCCTATTACAGCTTCGGCGGATGGAAGGCTTCGCTGTTCGGCGACACCCACATGTACGGACCCGACGGCATCCACTTCTACACGCGCACCAAGGTGGTGACGTCGCGGTGGCCGGAGCCGGGACCGGGACGCGTGGATCTCGCCTTTCCCAGCAACGCCTGAGGCATTTTCGCGCCGCGTCGGGAAACGGTTCCCGGTGCTTTGCCAGGGCACCGGATCAAAGCACGGTCGGTCGTTTCCAACTACTACGTGATACGATATAACGGATGCCGATACAGAGACCACAGGCCGACGACGACCTCGCTGACCTCGGCCGCTTCTCCGAGCCGGCGCTACTGGTGCTCGCCAGCCTCGCCGAGGGTCCCAAGCACGGGTACGCGATGATGCAGGACATCCTGGAGTTCCACGGCGCTCGGATGGAGCCGGGCACCCTGTACGGGGTGCTCGCGCGACTCGAGCAGCGAGGCTGGATATCCCCACTCCCGATCGAGGGTCGCCGGCGCCCCTACCAGCTCACGACGCCGGGCGCGGCAGTGCTCCAGGCTCACCTCACCGTCTTGCAGCGCGTCGTCTCCACCGGGCGGCACCGGCTTGAGCCTCACCGTTCGAGAGCCGCATCGTGAGGTTGCTTCGCCTGTATCCCTCGTCATGGCGCGCGCGCTATGAGGAGGAGATGCTCGGCGTGCTTGAGCAGCACCCCCTCTCCATGCGGGGTCGGATCGACCTGCTGCGCGGAGCTCTCGACGCGCAGCTCCATTTGAGGAGTGCCCTTATGAGCAGGAAACGTCGTCCGTCGGTGCGCTGGAGCCTCCTCGTGGCTCTGCTCCCAAGCACGTTCGTGGTGATCCAATGGGTATGCCAGCTCTACCCGTTCCCCGGAGACAGCACCTTGTGGAACGCCCTCGTGGTCCTGGGGATCATGGTGGCGGCTCTCGAGGCCGTCTGGTCGGGTACGCGTGCGCATCGGATGGGCGGAACGTTTCGTGACAGCGCGGTCGCCGGTGGTTTCGTGGGGATGGCGGCGCTGCTTGTCGCCTGGATCGTCTCGTGGGGTCTGACCATCGCCGGTTTGGCGGGGGTCTTCGCGTGGGCGGCTGACTTGCAGGGCGAGAACGGCCACATCATCGGTTTCTCCTTCGGACCGTATCTCGCTCATGTTTGGCCGGCGGTACTGCTCGGTGCCGCGGAGTTCGCCGCCGTCGGCTGCCTCGCCGGCACTGTCCTGGGTCTCGCGGGGGGTTGGCTCGGCAGAGGCGCTCTCGGCGGACGTCTACGCAGGATCGTTGGGCGTATGGGCGCGCACCTCTCGACCTGGGCCGAGCCGCAGGGGTAGGTCGCTGCCGACGAGGTCCTGGCTCGGCACACTGTCAACGCCCCATGAGACAGTGCAATAGGCTAGATCCACGATGACCGAATGGACCGGTGTGCGCGGCAAGCGGGTGTTGATCACCGGCGCGACCCACGGCATCGGGTTGGCGGCAGCCGAGTTGCTGGCCCGCCGCGGCGCGAACCTCGCCATCGTGGCGCGGAGCGAAGCGCGCGCGACGGACGCCGCGCGCCGGATCGAGGCCGCGGGCGGCTCGAAGGTCGACGTGCTCCATGCCGACCTGAGCTCGCAGGCATCGGTGCGCTCGCTGGCTGCCGAAGCGCTGGAGCGCTACCCGAGCATCGAGGTGCTGGTCAACAACGCCGGAGCGATGTTCATGACCCGCGCTCTGACGGTCGACGGCATCGAGCAGACCTGGGCACTCAACCACCTGGCGCCCTTCCTGCTCACGACGCTCCTGCTCGACCGGCTGAAGGCTTCGGCCCCGGCACGCATCATCACGACGACGTCCGATGCGCACAAGGGGAAGCTGATCCCGTTCGACGACATCAACGCCGAACGCTCGTACCGAGGACGGGGGTTCACCCGCTACGGCGAGAGCAAGCTCGCCAATATCCTCTTCACCGTTGAACTGGCCCGCCGGCTGGAGGGGACCGGTGTCACGGCGTACTGCTTCCATCCGGGCCTTGTCGCAACTGGCTTCAACCGCAACAACGGAGCGCTCATGAGCTCGGCGATGCTGCTGATCGCTCCCTTCTCCAAGACTCCGAAGAAGGCGGCGCGCACGCTGGTCTGGCTCGCCGACTCACCGGACGTGTCGAAGCAGAGCGGCGGGTACTACGTGAACCGGGCGATCGGGGTCACGAGCAGGCCCGCGCAGGATCCGGCCGTCGCCCGGCGCCTCTGGGATCTCAGCGAGCAGCAGGTGCGTCAGACGTCGGCAGCGGGATCCTGAGTCGGGTCAGCGCCGCCCGCCGAGGCGCTTGAACCAGGGCTTGCGCCGCCACGCCAGCTCGCCCGTGAGCGTCTCGTTGCGGATCAGCTCGCTGTGCAGGACGGTGACCAGCTCACGCTCGCGGCGCACGTACTCCTTCTGTTCCACGCCGCGGTTGGCGTGCTCCTCGAGCGCGCGCGTCCGCCACAGGTCGACCTCACCGGCGAGCGATGCCACCTGCGCATCTCGTTCCTGGACCAGCTCGCGGAGCTGGATGATGTCGACCAGGTTGTCCATTGCCAACAGGCGCAGAGCGCGAACCGTGTCGGCGCTGTAGGGCGCGTCGACCGACTCGGTTTCGAAGAGTGCCTGGGCGAGACGCTGCTCGCTCCGACCCACGAGGTGGAGGGTCGGCACGCCGTCGTCGACCTCGAGTGGCGGCGGCTCGGGAACAGCCGGTGGCTCCAGCGGGATCCCGATTGTCCCGGTGGGCAGGACGCGAACGGCCATGACGGCGACCTCCTGGAAAGACGTGGAGTGGAAAGACGTGAGTTCGCTGCGGGGAAGGCTACAACGGATGCAGCCGGAGTGGCCGCCGTCTTAGGCTGTCGTCCATGCCCTACACCGATCTCGACGCCTACTGCGCCGCCAACCAGCAACGCCATGTCGACGAGCTCATCGAGGCGCTCCGGATCCCGAGCATCTCGGCGGATCCCGCGCACGCGGCGGACGTGCGGCGCAACGCGGAGCACTTCGTCGCCGAGGCTCGCAAGGTGGGATTCCACCACGCCGAGATCCTCGAGACCTCGGGACATCCCGCGGTGTACGCGGAACGGCTGGTCGACCCCTCGCTGCCGACCGCGCTCATCTACGGCCACCACGACGTTCAGCCGGTCGATCCTCTGGAGGAGTGGCGCTCGGCGCCGTTCGAACCGGAGATCCGCGACGGCAACCTCTACGCCCGCGGTGCTGTCGACGACAAGGGCCAGGTCTGGATGCACCTCAAGGCGGTCGAGTCGGTGCTCGCCGTGAGCGGCGAGCTGCCGCTCAATCTGAAGCTGATCGTTGAAGGCGAGGAGGAGTCCGGGTCAGTGCACTTCGAGGAGATCGTCGTGCGGGAGAAGGAGCGGCTCCGAGCCGACGTGCTCGTGGTGTCGGACACGTCGATTGCCGCTGCCAACCTGCCGTCGCTCTGCACCGGACTCCGCGGGCTCGCCGGCGTCGAGGTCCATGTCCAGGGCCCGTCGCTCGACCTCCACTCGGGTCGGTTCGGCGGCGCCGTCGCCAATCCCGTCGGCGCTCTGGCGGAAATCCTGACATCGCTGCACGACCCGGACACGCGGCGGGTCACGGTTCCCGGGTTCTACGACGACGTACGCATTCCGTCGGCCGAAGAGCGCGAGCTGTTCGCGCGCGTTCCCTATGACGTCGACGAGTTCCGTGCCGAGGCCGGGGGCGTTCCCGCGACCGTCGGTGAGGAGGGGTGGTCGACCCCGGAGCGTCTCTGGGCGCGACCGACGCTCGAGTTCAACGGCATCTGGGGCGGGTACTCAGGCCCTGGCGGCAAGACGATCATCCCGGCGAGCGCCGGCGCGAAGATCACATGCCGGCTCGTGCCGAACCAGGACCCGGCCCGCATCGCGGATCTCGTTCGCGACGCGGTGCTCGCGGCCGCGCCCATCGGCGTGACGGTCACCGCGGATGCAAAGCCGGGTGGCCGCCCGGTCGTGACGTCGATCGATCATCCGGCGGTGCTCGCCGCCTCGCGAGCGATGGCCGATGTGTTCGGGATCACCCCCGCGATGACACGTGACGGCGGATCGATCCCTCCGGTCGAGTTCTTCGCCCGTCTCATGGGGCTTCCCGCAGTGCTCGTGGGGCTCGGACTTCCCGACGATCAGATCCACGCGCCCAACGAGAAGTTCACGCTCGACATGTATTTCAAGGGCATCCGCGTCCTCGCCCGGCTCTGGGATGAGCTGTCGGTAGCCCTGAAGCAGCCGTGACAGCCGCGCCCCAGGGAGAGCCGCAAAGGCCATGACGCGCCGGGTGGACCCTTCGACCTCGACGGCTCGTGCCGGGCTCGGTCGCGGCGACTCCGCAGAAGGCAGCGATCTGATCGCTCCGATCAGCCTGGCGTCGGTCCGCGCATACGCCGACCTGCCGTCCGTTGACGAGGCGATGGAGGGCCGGCACACCTACCGCCGGTACGGGGGAGGCAACCCGGAGCTCCTCGAGGCTGCGCTTATCCAGCTCGAGACGGTCCCGGGCAAGCCGGCTCCGGTTGCGCGAGTCACCTCGAGCGGCCAGGCGGCGCTGCTGATGGCCGTGACCCTCGTCGCCACGCCGCGGCGCCGACGGATCGTGGTGCTCCGCCCGTGCTACGGGGGAACCGAGTCCCTGCTTTCGGGTCCGCTCGGCAACCTCGGAGTCCAGGTGTCGACCGTCGACCTGCCGCCCGGTGGAGGAGGAGACCACGGATCCCTGGTCGCCGCGGCGCTCGGCGATGACGTCGCGGCAGTGGTCACCGAGGTGATCACCAACCCGCTCATCGGCCTCGTCGACGTCCCGGCCGTGGTTGACGCTGCCCACGCGGCCGGCGCGGCGTGCGTCGTCGACGCCACCTTCGCCCCTCCTTTCCTGTTCCAGTCGTTCGCGCTTGGGGCGGACCTCGTGATCCACAGCCTCACCAAGCACCTGTCGGGACACAGCGACGTGCTCGGCGGGGTCCTCCTGGTTGACGCCGATCATGCGGCGTCGGACTGGCTGGACGCCCACGCGCGGCTCCTCGGCGCGAATCTCTCGCCCTTCGACGCGTGGCTCGCGCTTCGCGGCCTGCGCACCGCCGGGCTGCGCATCGAACGATCGAGCGAGAACGCTGCCGCGCTGGCGGCGTTCTTCACGGGGAGGCCGGAGCTGGCGGCCGTGCACTATCCCGGGCTGCGTGACGCGCAGGACGCCGCGGTCGCCGACCGGCTGCTTCCGCGCGGACGCGGCGCGATGCTCAGCATCGAGCTTCGCGGCGGTGGCGCCGCGGCAGACGCGTTCATCAGAGGCCTCGACGGAGTGCGCCTGGCGCCGAGCCTCGGCGATGTTGCGACGACGGTGAGCCATCCGACCAGCACATCGCACCGCGGCTTGAGCCCGCAGCAGCGCCAGGCGCTCGGCATCGGTGACGGGCTCGTGCGCATCAGCACCGGGATCGAGCACATCGATGACCTGACCCCGGAATTCGATGCCGCGCTCATCGCGTCCGCAGTCGGCTGACGCCGGGCAGTCCCGGGCGGGCCCGACCCGGTACTCTAGAGGGACTATGGCACTCGTACGTCTGGCCAATGGAGACGACCTCTCGGTGAAGCTCACCGTCCGCGAGGTGATCGCCAAGCTCAACGTTCCAGATGGAGGCCCGACGTTCATCGAGCTTCCGGGTGAAGACGGCCCGTTCCTGGTCCGCCCAGAAGCCGTGCTCGCTGTCATCGCCAACCAGCGTCGGGGCGTTTCCGGATTTCGGGTCGCGCAGGGAGCCGAGGCGAGCTGATCGGCGTGACCACGCCGCAGCATCCGGCGCAGCCGGCGTTGACGCTCGTCCCCAGACCACTCGGGGAGACGATCACCGATCGGATCGGCAACACCCCGTTGTTGCGCATCCGCCTGTTCGAGCGCGAGTGCCCGGACGTCGCCGTGTACGCCAAGGCGGAGTTCATGAACCCTGGCGGCTCGGTCAAGGATCGCCCCGCGCTCCGCATGATCGAGGACGGCGAGCAGTCGGGCCGGCTCACCCATGATCGGGTGATCCTCGACAGCACGAGCGGGAACACCGGCATCGCGTACGCGATGATCGGAGCTGCGAAAGGCTACCGGGTCCGCCTGGTCATGCCGGCCAACGTCAGCGACGAGCGGCGTCAGCTGATCACGGCCTTCGGAGCGGAGATCGAATACAGCGATCCGCTCGAGGGCAGCGACGGTGCGATCCGGATGGTTCGTGCCATGTACGACGAAAACCCGGACGCGTACTTCATGCCTGACCAGTACAACAACGACGCCAACTGGAAGGCGCACTACGACGGAACCGGCGCCGAGATCTGGGAGCAGACCCGCGGCACCGTCACCCACTTCATCGCCGCGCTGGGGACGAGCGGCACCTTCATGGGCGTCACCCGCCGGCTCAAAGAGATGAACCCGGACATCCGGTGCATCAGCGTCCAGCCCGCGGAGCCGTGGCACGGCCTCGAAGGGCTGAAGCACATGGCCACCTCGATCGTCCCGGGGATCTACGACGACACGCTCGCGGACGAGGACATCGGTGTCGAGACCGAGCCCGCATACGAGCTCGTGCGGGAGCTGGCACGCACCCACGGCATCCTCGCCGGGCACTCGAGCGGTGCGGGGTTGTGGGCGGCGCGCGAGGTCGCCAGACGCATCGAGCGCGGCGTGATCGTGACGATCCTGCCAGACGGCGGCGATCGGTACCTCTCGACCGGTCTGTACGGGCGGAGCGGGCGATGAACCTGCGCTCCGCGACCATCGCGCCGGCGGCCGAGCGCCGTATCCGCGAGCTTGCGGCCGCGGCGTATCCGCACGAGGGGTGCGGCGTGCTGCTCGGGCGGCGGGATGGCACGAGGATGCTCATCGTCGACGTGACGTCTGCTCGCAACATGTGGACGGAGCGCGCCGCAGACCGATACGACCTCGACCCGAGTGACTTCCTGCGCGCCGACCGCGATGCGCGGTCGCGCGGCCTTGACGTCTCGGGAATCTGGCACAGCCACCCGGACCATCCCGCGCGCCCTTCGCAGTTCGACACCGATCGAGCCTGGCTCGATTATGTCTACGTGATCTGCCGCACCACCGAGTCCGGAGCAGAGGACATGAACGCGTTCGCGCTCGAGGCCGAGGGCGGTCCCATGCCGCAGATCGCCATCGACATCTCGCCGGTACCCGGCGGGGGGAAATGAGCCCGGCCGGCGCAACGCACCGGCGCCGGCGCGAGGAGGCGGATCCGATCGCGCCTGCCGTCGGGGTCGTCGCCATCGTCGGGAGGCCCAACGTCGGCAAGTCCACGCTCTTCAACCGGCTGACCGGCACACGCCGCGCGATCGTAGACGAGTTTGCGGGTCTGACGCGCGACCGCCTCTACGGCGTCGTCGAGTGGGGCGGCAAGCGCTTCACGCTCGTCGACACGGCGGGGCTCGACGTTCCGCTGCCGAAGGATGCAGCGGCCGACATCACCGCGCTGACGAAGGCGACCCAGGAGCACGCGCGGATGGCAATCGCCGAGGCCGACGTCGTGTGCTTCATGGTCGACGTGCGCGATGGTGTCACCGCGCTCGACGAGGAGATCGCGCAGACCCTGCGCCGCGGCGGCAGGCCCGTGCTCCTGGTGGGGAACAAGGCGGAGAGCCGCGTCGACAGCTATCACGCCGACGAGCTGCCCCGTCTCGGGCTCGGTGAACCGCTGCTGATCTCCGCCCTGCAGGGCACCGACACCGGCGATCTGCTCGACAGGATCGTCGCGGCGCTTCCCGACGACGCGGGTCCCGGGACCGAGCTCTCGGTGGGGGAGGTGAGCGTCGCGATCATCGGCCGGCCCAACACGGGCAAGTCCTCCCTCCTCAACGGGCTTGTCGGGCAGGAGCGCGCGCTCGTGTCGCCTGTCGCGGGGACGACGCGCGACGTCGTCGACACCATCGTGCAGCTCGACGGGCGCGTCATCAGGCTTGTCGACACCGCGGGCATCCGGCGGCGCGGCGTGGTCACGCAGAACGTGGAGCGCTACAGCCTGCTGCGCTCCTTGCGCGCGCTCCAGCGGAGCGACGTCGGTGTTCTCGTCATCGATGCCTCCGAAGGAGCGGGTTCGCAGGACCGGCATATCGCGGGCTACGCGATCGAGGCCGGATGCGGGTTGGTCATCGCCGCGAACAAGTGGGACCTCGTCAGGCACGAGGATCGTGTGGATACCGCCTTCCTCAAGAAGCTGCAGGATTCCTTCGACTTCATCCCGGGGGTGCCGGTGCTCACCATCTCCGCAACCGAGCATCGCAATCTCCGGCGCGTGCTGCCGGCCGTGCTCGCCGTCGCCGACGCGCGCTCGATCCACATCCCGACGCCGGCGCTCAACACGCTGATCCGCAACGCGCTCGACGAGCATCCCCCGCGGACGCACAAGGGGAAGCGGCTGAAGATCCTCTACGCGACGCAGGCGCGAAGCCCGGTGCCGACGATCGTGCTCTTCGTCAACGATCCCGAGTTGCTGCATTTCGCATATCAGCGCTACATCGAGAACCGCATCCGGGCCGTGTACGGCTTTGCGGGCGTGCGGCTTCGTATCGTGACGCGACGCCGCGACGAATCCGACGACTGAGCCATGAAGATCGCGATCGTCGGCGCCGGCTCGTGGGGCACGGCACTGGCGCACGCGCTGGCGCGCGACGGATCTCGAGATGTCGCGCTGTGGGCCCGTGACCCCGGCGTTGCCGATGTGATCGCGCGGACGCGACACAATCCGGCGTATCTCACCGAGGTATCGCTCGACGAGCGCGTGGCCGTCAGCGCAGACCTCGCCGCGACGCTCGGCGGCGCCGAGATCGTGCTCCTCGCAGTGCCGACCGATGCGATGCGCGAGGTCGTCGCTGCGGTGGCGTCGCTGTTGACTCCGACAACGATCGTCGTCAGCGCCGCAAAGGGCTTTGATGAGCAGCGCGATCTCACGATGACGGCGGTGCTCCGCGAGATCCTCGGGGATGCATCGCAGAGTCGGATCGCGGCACTCAGCGGACCGAACATCGCGGTGGAGATTGCGCGCGGACTGCCCGCGGCGACGGTCGTGGCGGGGGAGGAGGCATGCGCGAACGCCGTGCGCGACGCGTGCACCGGCCCATCCCTGCGCGTGTACAGCACCACGGACACCATCGGAGTCGAGTACGCGGGCGCGTTGAAGAACATCGTCGGCATCGCGGCGGGCGCGTGCGACGGCATGAACGCAGGCGACAACGGCAAGGCCGCGATCATCACGAGGGGCCTCGCAGAGATGGCACGGCTCGGTCTCGCCGCGGGGGCACGTGTGCTCACGTTCGCCGGTCTCGCCGGCCTCGGAGATTGCGTCGTGACGTGCATGAGCCCGTATTCGCGAAACCGTCGCCTCGGCGAGGCCATCGCACGCGGCGCGACACTCGAGGGCGCGATGGCGGAGATCGCGATGGCGGTCGAGGGCGTCAACGCCACGCGTGTCGCGGCTCGGCTCGCGGTGCAGTTCGGTGTCGACATGCCGATCACTCGCGAGGTCCACGCGGTGCTCTTCGAGGAGAAACCGATCAGCGCCGCGCTCGTCGATCTGATGAGCCGCGATCCCGCCGAGGAGATGCACTGACGCCTGGGTGCTGAGTTCGTTCAGCGGTGTCCCCGGGCCGGGGCGCTAGAGTCGCTGAGCGCGCCTCGGGGAGTAGCTCAGATGGTTAGAGTACTGGTCTGGGGGACCAGGGGTCGCAGGTTCGAGTCCTGTCTCCCCGACGGACGCGCAAGTTGATCTCAGTGCAGGGATTTCCAGTGCCGTCCATTTGGCTCAATCCTGCGGGGACTAGCCGTCATCTTCGGATTGATGACTTTTCCAGCAAAACGTATCATACTTTCCAGTATGAGTACCACGATCGATGGACACCCCGAAGCCGATGCTCGCGGTGTGGTTATCCAGGCCGGTCGAGGCTACCTGGAGAAGATCGTCGGCTGACGAGCGCCTTGGCGTAGGCATTTCGAGCAATTTGCTCAATCGCGTCGTAGCCGCGTGCATGGCCAAGGCTACACATTGAGATGCATGGGCAGCCACATCGTTCCTATTGCGCAGTCCGAAAACGCGTGAAGTATCGCGGACGGCGGTCGGAATCGTCTGGCCGATCAAGAGACTGCTAACGCAGCCTTGGTTCGGTCTGATAGCAACTCTACGCCCCAACCGTGACCGGCGTGATAGTCGAGGGCGTAAAGAAACTCGCGGATGTCAAGCAGGGTTCGGCGAAGGTCGATGGCAGGGGGCTCCTTGATGTATGACGAGATTTCGAACTTCGACGGCTCGCGCGATCCGCTTAGCGATCTCTCGAGGGCAACGACATTTTGATTCCACTTCCGACTTGACGGGGAGGCCCGGAAGAACCCGGTGAATCAGCGTCGTCAGTGGTGGTGATGGACGTTGCTCAACCAGTGCCACGGTATCTGGAACAAGCAACGCAATGAGCTGCTTCATACCCACCTCGGCTGCCGATACTCCCACGAAGAGGCTGCTGCGCGGACTCGCATGGCGGAGGTTCCACGACTCCCGCCACAACTCGTGCGCAAGAGGTTGCTCAACGGATGCGCGCGTCGGGAAGACTGAGGTGGCGTTTCGGTGTTTTCGGTGACGACTCCGTATTTTCGTCAACCCGCCTCCACGTTGACCTCGGCGATGGCGCGGCGATCGAATCGGGGCAAGGACGATTTCTCCACATACCAGTCGGGAGCCACCGAGGGCTGCATCGGGAGCTCAATTAAGACCCGCAAGCCCTATGTGAAACGTCGCTATTTACACACATGCTGCACGTCGGCGAAGGAGTCGTTCCCAACCAGCGCCCCAGGAACAGCGAGCGTGTAGTTATCGTCCGGATTGACCATCGTCATTTGCCAGTTAGGAAAGTCCCCAACTGGGGCCTGGCCATTGGTGATTGCGTCAGTGAAGTGCATCGTCTCAAAGTTGGCCAGAGGCACCGGCTTCTTATCCGAGCCCGATGGTCGCTCTGCGATGTACTCCGCGGTCGCGCCATTGAAGCCATTGTAGGTCTCGTTGAAATCCGCAGAGGCTCCAGTCTGAAAGTTGTACATGAAGAACGTAAAGGTGTTTCCCGTATCATGCATGGTTTCGGCTACAAAGTTCCAGCCGATGCTCGCGTAGAGATTTATAGGCACTATGTATTGTTGGGCCGGGAGAATTTCCCACCACGCCTGCGAAGACCCAAGACCTCCGACGAGCTCCGCAGTTCCATCTTGCGCAAGGTCATTGACACCCCACCCTCCCAGTCCAGCCCAAATGACGAGCGCCCGTCTGGGCAACCTGACGGGTACAACTGCGGCTCGATGTACGTCGTTTCGGCGAGGGTATAGCTCCCCGCGTGGTTGACGTACCCCGACCAGTTGGGCGACGTCATTGGGGTCGTATTGCTGGCCGAAACTGGTACGGAGTGGAGCGCAGTCGGCGCTGGAACAAAGGTCATGTTCGCAATCATCTGCTCCCACAACGCCTGTCCGGTAGGATCATCTGCGGACGGCTCGACGGGAATGCCGTAGAGCGCGCGCTCGGCCGACGATGCCGTCAGCGCATCGAATCCTGCCGGGGGAATATTCGTCCACACGTCGTTTCCACTCAGTTCGTAGTGGTGTGAAGCACCACCGTCGCTAAGGATTGACGTGGACGTCTCGTCATACGTTCCATCTCCGCAGGCGGTCAGCGTGGCTGTCGACGCGGCATACGTGTCGTACGAGGTCGAGCACGCTGCGGTCGTTGCGGCCGATGCGACGGAGGTTGCAGCAGCGTCAACTCCGACCGTCCAGCCAAGCACCGCAACGGGCACAAGCCAACATGTGGCGCGCTTCTTGCTCAAGGGCTACCTCCTGAACCTTACGACTGCACGACGAGGACGATATCTGCCGTTGCGCCGTTTGAGTTCGTGGCGGTTATCGTCGTAGTACCGGGATGCGATCCATAGATGAGCAGACCAACGGGCTCGCCGTTCGAGGCCACGGCTGTTTTGGCGATGCGAATTACGCCTGTCGGAGCAACCGATAGCGTGTCACCTTCCGCGCAACTTGAAGTGAGTTGGATTGCGATTGGCAGCGAGCCAGCGCTCGCGTGGAGCCACACGCTCGGTACCGTGAATGTACCGCTCGGAGGGACGAGGTGGCTATATATCCCGCTGTCGCTTACGAAGAGGGTCTGACCGCAGTACACAACTGGAGGAGCCGCGGTTGAGTAGTGGGGTAGCGGCGTTGGCGTTGGAGTTGCTGCACCGGTATTGCAGCCGGCCATGACGCCGCTCGTCAGAGCAGCCGCGAATGCAACAGCCTGAGCGCGCGATTTGGCGGCCTTGGCCCTACCTGATGCGCGCACCATGTACACACCATACGCTGTCGCAACACGCCAGTCTATCGTTGGCTGTTAACAGTCGACTTCGAGAGCATCGCGCCCGGTGCCCTTGTGTCGTATCGCGGCTCGTTTCACGTGGAGCGATGGGTACGGATCTACCGTCATCGCCGGGGGTTCTTCCCCCTGGTCAATCCCTTGACAGCCCTCTCGGGGATTGCTAGCGTTCGGCGACGTTCAGGATGGAGGATGCGAGGTTGGGACGATGCGGCTGGGCGGATGGCTCCGATGAAACAGCCAACGTCCGCGCGGGCGATTATGGGCAGATCACTTTGCAACCATGGTCTCAGCCCTTAGGGGTTCGGGGTTAGAAATGGTAGAAGCGGTCGTGCTACTCGTGATTGTGACCAGCCTACTGGCCGTGGCTCTGCTGTATATGGTGGCAATCGGCGTAGTTCGAACTCGAGAGTCGCATTGGCCGAATGCGGGACGGATTCCGCCCCGGTACTCGGATACCGCCCTTCCGGCTGGTAGATCTAGGTGGCGTCCAGCACTCTTGCCCGAGTGGAACCATACTGCTCGCATCGATTCATGCGATCGCAGCGATAGGGAAGTGCTAGCAATCGGTGGCTCTAACGCAATGTCGACAGTCGACATTCGGGTGTGTTCGAGGCCGGGGGCGCGGATGCAATAGGTGCGTTGGCATGGGCCTCGCCAACTTTCAGCACGGTTCGAGCTCCGGTGACATCCGGTCCTCGTGTTCAAATTCCAGCTGCGCATCGATCTCGGGAGTGAGCCAGCCCGCCTCGATCCGTGCGATCGCGGCGACAGACGCAGTTCTGGCAATGGATGGATCTAACCAATGTCGACTGTCGACGATATACGACTCCCTTAGTTCATGGCGTCACGCGTGTGCGCGTGCATGTGACGTGAGCATCCACCTCTGCGTCCAATCTCCGTAAAGTGATGCAACCGATCAATCGACATCAACCCGACGAAGAGCCACGTGGGCACCTTGACGCCGCCGACGGGTCGACGGGCGCGCGCAGGCCCTGAGGAGCTCTTACAGCACGTGGATCACCGCGCCGCGCGGGACTTTGCACACGCCTTCGGCATCCGCAGTCGGTCTGACCGGATGCCTTTCGCCGTCAAGATCGGTCAAAGCCTGTCAAGCGTTAGGCCCGAGCCGGGCGCGGTTGCGATGCCGAACGGCGTCGTCTGAAACTAGCGAACTTCACCGGGCACGGTATCGAGGGAGCCTGCCGCTCACCTAACCATCATCGATGCGCCGAAGTAGCAATGCCCCGTCTCGTTCGCATGTCGCTTCTTGCGACGGAGCAGATCATCGAGGCGCACACGCTGTTCTAGCACGGCAATCAAGTCGAGTCCGTCCATCACCATGAAGGGAGTAGCTTCGCTGTACGTCGCCAGCGTGTCCGACGTGAATCCGTTGACACTCACAAACAGACCGAGCGCATTCTTTCCTTTTCGCTGAACCTTCTTCGCGAAGACGTCAGCGGCATCTCGACCGGATGGCTCCGCTCGCCAACGAGCCTCAACGATGTAGTCATCCGTATCAAAGCTGAACGAACCGTCGATTTGCTCATGCGTCAAGGAGTATTGGAGTCGGGGTTCCATGTCGAACAGCGCCAGCAGTTCAGTCAGGAACCCCTCGAACTCAAGCCCTCGACGAGCCGGGTCCGGCATCAGATACAACCGGAGAAACTCCTGATGGAGCCGCTCCACATCATCACCAAAGCGCCGTAGCACCTCGATTTGCTGTCGAGCGGCCGCGAGTTCGAGCAGTCTCCTGTGCGATGTCCGAGAGTTCCTGCGAGTACTTGCCCGTCCAACGCCTGAGTTCCGCAACCGCAGCCCGCGCGTCCGCGATCCGGACCGCCGCATCCTCCAGCGTTTCCAGATCCGGAAAACGCTCGAACTCGGCGATCTGCACCATGAGTCCCAGAGTGGTCTCGCGATAGCGCTCTTCATTGGCCATGAGTTGGTCAACAAGCGTGTCGGCAACGATGCGTTTCGTCTCGTCGAAGTTCAAGCCCAACAAGAGTTCTCCGCTGTCTCGAAGCGAGGCATGAAGGAAGTTCTTATACGGGCGCCGATACCAAAACACGACCGGAAGGGCGTCCCGAAGCGCCTGATACGCGCCCGGTGCGATGCGCTTAGGTGAATTTGCCATTGATCTGAGTGTCCGTCAGTCGCTTTTGAGTGCGGTCCAGGGAGTCGAGTAGCCCAGTTGCGGAGCAAGCTGCTGCTCAGCGACGGCACCACCGACTATATCTACGGCGTCAACGGGACACCGATCGAGCAGGAGACGGTGCGGCCGGCGATCACGTTCGTTGGCGACACGACGGCCACCGGGCTCACGGGCACAACCATGCTGACGGTCAACCTCCCCTCCGGAACGCAGGCGAACGCCCAGGTCTTCGTGGACACCTCGCAGTCCGCGGGAACCACGGTGAGCGCACCCTCGACGTACACCCTTGTGGCGAGCGTGGCCACCGGGGGGACGGCGCCGAAGGGCGGGTCCTCGGTCTTTCGGCATACGGTCATCGCGGGCGACACGTCGGTGACACTGACCTACGGAGGAACGGCATCCGTGAAAGCCGTGGTCCTTGCTGCCTACCGTGGCGCTGACCCGACGCTGCCGGTCGACGTGTTCGCGACGAGCCAGCTGGCCGGCAGCACGACGGTGGTCGCGCCGTCAGTCAAGCCGCTGTACACCAATGAACGGCTCGTGGTCTTCCAGGGAGCGCGGGGGACGTTCTCATCGTCGGCGTGGACGTCGCCGAGCGGGATGACAGAGGAAGCACAGGCCAACGCCGCGAATGTCTCGGCCGGTCTCGCGGACCAGACGCTAACCGCCGCAGGCGCCACCGGTAACTCGGACATCGACGTTCGGCGCGAGTGCGAACCTGACCACGGTGATCGTGGCCATCCCGCAGCCGGCCAGCGTGCTCTTCTACCAGACCGACCAGCTGAGCAGCACGCGTCTGCTCACGGACAGCGCTGGCGTTGTTCGAGGAGGTTTCAGCTACGACGGATTTGGAAACGTCATCGGATCCACGGGCTCGTACTCATCGCCCCTCGGCTGGACTGGAGCCTATCTAGATCGTGAGTCCGGTCTCGTCTACCTGATTGCGCGATACTACGACCCCGTGACAGGGCAGCTGTTGTCACGCGACCCGCAACTGAGCAGTACGCGCGCGGCTTACGCGTATGGGTCTAACAACCCACTGAACACTGCCGATCCCAGTGGCGCTATTCCGGTTGGCGTCGGCGGAAGCGGCGGGGGTTCGACCTTCCCCACAGGCCTTCAGGCCTTTGCAACGCTCACTCAAGGTCCAGATGGGAGTGTCTACTGGACGGCCGTTGTCATTGGGAAGGTAGGCAACAAAAGTGGATCGTATACAATTTCGCTCGTCGATCCCAGCGGCGATGCATCGCTCGCACTGGAAAAGCCACTAAACATCTATGGGGCAAACCGGATGAGCGGTAGAGAGGACTGCTCGGTCGGGCTATGGCAACTTGATGTCTCGGGCACAGGTGTTCAAGGAGCGAGCGCGGAACTCGACGTTGAGAACTGCGGACCCTCCCGCTCGTGCCCATCTTCTCCGGGAATCGATCTCGCCGACTACGGGTGCAACCCGGAGTTCGCTCCGAATCCCTTTGAGCCCGCACCTCCGTTCACCGTGCCCAACTTTGGCGGGATCTTCGACCCAGTGCTCGTTCCCGTAGGCTATCAGTCGCAGTGTGCCCAGGCAGGCAGCTATGTGTAAATCTCATAAGTGCTGGACACTGTGATGGCGCGGACGTCCGATTCGCGTCCAGACTTCGATGACGCGTTGGGGCGCCTCGCTCACGCTCTACTAACTGACCTCGCACCATATGGATGGCTCGTGACAACCGAGCAAATGGGCGGGTCAACGGACGAGGCTGAACCTGCAGGAATTACATTCGATCATCCGGCCTCAGGGAGTTTCCGATTTGGGTTCGGCCGCCAGCCGAAGCCGATCGAAATGCTGGCCACCCAGGTCAGAGAGTTCGTTCAGACGGAGCGAGAGTTTGCGGTGATCCAGCGCGCCCCGAGGCCGCTGGCACATCCGATGCTGTTGCTGGCACTACGTTCCACCGCATTCGCATACCAGTGGACTGCTCCTACGGTGAAGCAGGTCGCCGAGGCGCTGAGGTCGGGGCGGGCTCTCGAGGATGTCGAGGCCGATTGGTTTGCTTTCGCTGGACCGGTGATTTGGGGTCCCGTCCCTGCCTGGGCACGATACCTGCTTTAGTCAGGATTGGGCGTTGGTGCACCTCGGCTATCGACCGACACCGCGGTAGTTGCCCTTGCCTCCGCCGAACTGAATCGGCCAGGAATCCTGGAGACTTTGGGGTGTCCTGATTTTGGTGGAGTGCCGGCTGCTGCGTCTCTCTAGTGCCGTACATATCCACGCGATTCCAATGAAATCTATGAAGCGCGCTCTAGTCGTCATTCCAACCATTTTCCGACGAAAGCGCTCAAGTTCGAACTGAGCCCGAATCGGGAAATAAGGACTAGTCTGGGGGACCAGGGGTCGCAGGTTCGAGTCCTGTCTCCCCGACGGACGCGCAAGTTGAGTTCACGGTGAGCGGTTGTGCGGCGCGCTGGGGGCCTGTCGGCTGACGGGGTGGAGTGCTCTAACCAGGAGTGATGGCTTTTCCTGCGAAAGGCATCATTCCGCACAGGTGAGGCCGGATGCCGCTGCTCATACCTAGAGATTGTGGCAGTCCAGCGCATACATAGCGCTTACAGTTTTGGGTGCGGATCGTCGAGAGAGAACCGGGCGCACGCAGCGGTTCGGTGTCGCCGACAGCGCCCGTGGCGTGCTCGATCTTCCCCCGCGTACTGTGTGTCGTCCGGCTCGGTCTCCCTGTCATCTGGCCTTGCTCTGCAATAGCTTCGCCTCGCTAGCGTTCTGATCGTTGTCTCCGGAAATCACCTGCCCTTTCTAGGCGCACGGGTGGACGAGACTTCTCATTGAGCGCGTGTCGGCGATGCTCATGCGCGAGCCCGACCGCGGGGGAGTCTTGCCAACCTTCGATTGATCAGGTCGAGGTTGAGGCCTTCGGGGTCGTACTTACCGGCCCACCGCTTAAGGGTCAGGTGCTCGGGATGGCTGGGATCGCCAAGCACATCAATCAGCTGTTCGTAACCGGGGACTCCGCCGCAGTCCTCGGGCGGCGCCGCCCGCTCACCATCCAAGCAGACGGGTACGGAGGGATTCTCCGCAGCGCTCATGTCTTCCACGACCAGGTCGTGCTCCCAACTGTCACCGAAGTCGTATACGTAGACCACGCGGTCCCCAGGTTCGTGAGCCAGCTGGTACAGGCGCACGTTTTTCTCGTCAATGTGAGGAGGCGAGAACTCGTCGTCGGGAACGCCGAAGCTCACCGTGCCAACCTTGAACTCGTGAAGGTGATAGTCCTTCCAATCGAAGATGACCTGCAGGATGCGGTGGAGGAGTGGCAGCGGCGTTGTGTCAGCCACGACCACCCGACGCCAAATCCGCGGCTCGATCTCCGCCAACTCCACGAGCAGCTGATACGTTCGCTCGCCGGCCCAACCTCGCTTTTGGATTTCACTGGCCCACTCAGTCGAGGTCGACGGCGAATGGCGTTCAAACGTGCCCGGATCGTTGTTCTCAGTTCGGCCTGAGTTGGCGAATGTCGGCTTCACGAGCGCTACCGACGCCCCGCTGCCCACCAGTCCGGTTCGTTGCCATCCCGCTGCATCTGCAGGAGCAGGGAGGCGGTATTCTTCGCTTGGCTCCCCGTCGTGCCACAGAATTTCCACAACTCGCGGGCCGCGAGCGTGTACTGATGAATAATCTGGTCGACGTCGAACGCGGTTATTTCGCCCGCGTCGTAACGTGCCAGCCCGGCGCGGACACGCTCGACAAGGTCGGCAAGCTTGGCTTCGTGATAGACGGCAACCAGCGCTCGATCGGCGCGCCGCTTCGACTTGCTGTCCGGCCGTTCCTCAGGCACGAGAGGAATGCTACGGGGCCGCGAGCCCCGAAATGTGCGATACGCGCGAGCCGTGGTGTTATGCTTCTAATAGATGCGAAGAGAAGCACCAGCAAAGCGCGCTATTACAAAGTCGGTCCGGCTCACGCCCGCCGAGGTACAGCAGTGGGCTGAATTCACGGAGTTCACGGGGGAGACCGAGGCGACTGCCATGAAGCGTGCTCTACAACGCGGCCTGCAGGCGGAGCGATTGGATCAGGCTTTCCTGGCGATGCATCGAGGCGCGTCGACGGCTGAGGCTGCTCAGATTGCTGGGCTACCCCGGGCGGTGTTCATCGAGGAATGTCTCGACCACCAAGTGGCCCTCAACGAACCCGACGACGACTGGCTCAGCGATCTCGAACGTGCTGCGGCGGAGCTCGGAGCGAACCTCTCGCGGCTGGACGGCCGCGGCCAGAGCGGGTGACCGATGCTGCCCGTCACGATGCGGTCGTCGATACCTCGTTCTGGTCCATCGCTGTTCGGATCGGGTTCGTAAGGATCCTGCTGGAGGAGTTCCGGGTGGCGGTGCCGGCGGCGGTGCGAGCCGAGATCATTCACGAGGATCCCCGCCGTCCGCGGACACGATCCGACTACCAGGACGTCTTCCTCGAGATCGAGCGCGAACTCGTTCGTGTGCCCGAACCGGAACCCCCTCCCATCGCCGGGCTCGATCCGGGGGAGGCATCCGTCATTGCGTGTGCGCGAGCACTCGGAGCGATCGCGCTGATCAACGAGCGCCGAGGCAAGCGAGTGGCAGCCGCACTTGGGGTCATCGCCATCGATGTCGCACAGGCAGTTGTTCTTGTCGCGGCGGTTGGTCGCCTCGATGTCGCTACTGCTCGCCAACTCCTCGCGCGGATTCGAAAGTTGAGTTCCACGCCGCGCGAACAACTGACCGCGGCTGAGCAGATCCTGGATGCACTGGAGCGTGCGGAGAACTGAGCCGCTAGGGTGGGTTGCATTGGCAGTGACGCCCGACGTTAGTCCCGCTGCACCAGGTCCACGCTCGTCGGCAGATTCCATCGCTCAAGTCCCGCGTCGTGGTGTAAATGCCTGACGTTCTCAGTGACGTCGGTAAGTTACGCGGCGAGTCCCTATGCTGAGCCGGTCGGTCGCTCCGGTGTGGCCGTCCCGCACCTCGCCGGGAGTAACCGATTTCAAGCAGTTCCAGCTTGCGGGGATTGGTCGTTTTCCCAACCAATTCCCGACGAAAGCACTCGAAGTCGAACTCAGCCCGCGGCTACCAATGAGGACTGGTCTGGGGGACCAGGGGTCGCAGGTTCGAGTCCCGTCTCCCCGACGGACGCGCAAGTCCAGTCGTACAACGAGGCGATCCACCGCTGCTACCTGCACGCCGCAGCGATTGTCGGACGGGACATCGCCACAGTCCGGCAGTGGGTGCGTGCCGGCGTTTCGCCCCCGCGCAGGTGCGGACGTTGTGCCGATGGCGTGGCCTCCTCTTCTATGAGGAACTGCACCCCATCGAGAGCGCTCTGCCCGCGTGGTGGGACCTGGGTCGGTACCAGCCGCGAGTCAAGCTGGCTGTGAGCGCGTTGGCCGCGTCAAGGGGCCAAGACCTGCAGCACGACCACGACAGCAAACGCGAACAGAAGCTTGCGCTGCGTCGACGCAGGAAACCGCGCCGCACCACGTACCAACGGGTTGTCTGCGAACCCACTCATAACGGCGCAACTGCGGGGATCGATGCCTGCGAGGTTTCCGAATGAGTTGACCCATCGGCCTGAGTAGCGGCTGGCGAACGGGCGAGCTTCGGCAACGTGAACGTGAAGGTGCTGCCGGCTCCTGGAGCACTGTCGACCGTCAGTTGGCCGCCGTGCAGTTCCACAAATCGGCGCGACAACGCAAGTCCGAGGCCGGTTCCCTCCTGCACTGTGGACTTGCCGGCCTGCTCGAACTCGAGAAAGATTCGCGCCTGGTCGTCGGGCGCAATTCCGGCGCCGTCGTCGCGCACGCTGATCGCGACCTGGTCGTCCTGGTCGCGAGCGGCGACGTCGACGTGCCCACCCCGCTCGGTGAAGTTCAGCGCATTCGAGAGCAGGTTGAAGAGCACTTGCTTGAGCAGGCGTTCGTCGGCCTCGATGACGTCGATGCTCGGATCCATCTCGAGGCTCAAGGCGATGCCCTGACGGGTCGCACGCTCGCGCATCAGCGCCACTGAGCTGCGCAGCACTTCTGGGAGGCTGAATCTGCTCACCTGCAGGTCCATTCGACCGGCCTCGATCTTGGACAGGTCGAGGATGTCGTTGATCAGGGTCAGGAGGTGCCGGCCGGACGTGTGGATGTCGTTGACATACTCCATCTGCTTCTCATTCAGCTCGCCGAACATCTGGTCGCGAAGCACATCCGAGAAGCCGATCACCGCGTTGAGCGGGGTGCGCACCTCGTGGGACATGTTGGCGAGGAACTCCGACTTGTGTTTGCTGGCCTCTTCGAGCTCGCGATACAGACGCCCGAGGTCATCATTCATGCGATTGAGGTTTGCCGCCAGCGCCCCGAGCTCGTCCCGATTGGGCACGTCAACGCGACCGGAGAAATCGCCGGCCGCGATGGCCGCCAGCCTGGTGTCGATGCGCCGGATTGGGCCGGTCAGCGCCCTCGAGAGAATGAGCGCGAGCATGAGGGCCAGCACCGCGCTCCCCGCTGCCACGCCGATGAAGAGATGCTGGGAGTCGAGATACGACGCGTCATTCTGCGCGACGAGGCTCGTGCCCGTTGCCGAGGTGAGGCTGACCAGTTGCTGCGCCTGGTCGAGAAGCAAATTGTCGTCGTGGATCTCGGGTAAGTCGTCCACATACGGCGGCGCATTTTCGTCGTCGCTGACGAGGCTCGCCATGCCGGTCGCTATCTCCACATACTCGTTGTGTACCTTGGTCAGGATGGCGCGCTCATCGCCTGGCGGCTCGAAGCCGAGGTCGGCGACGACGTTGTTCACATCGGTGTCGGGCTCCATCAGGTCGATCGTCGCCTGGATCTCCCCGTCGTCGTAGAACAGAGCGGCGCTCTGTTCCTCGATCCCCCGTTCAATTCCCGAAATGAAGTGGCTGCGATCGCCGAGCTCGTCGATGAGTTGATCGCTGTCGGCGTAGAGTTGCTTGTAAGCCGCTGCACGTTGGGACAGTTGATCGATTGCCACGACACGGCTGTTCGATTGACTCAGCACGTTGACTCCAAGAGCCCCGACGGCCACTAGCAGGGCCACAACAATCGCGAAGGCGATCAGGAGCTTTCGCTCGACCGAGATCGAGATCCGCGCGACGCCTCGCACCAGCGGGTTGTCAGTCAGCGTTGGCATCACTCAGGACCCGGTCGCGCTGCCTCTGCGGTCGTCCGTGCAGGTAGAACCAGGGCGATCCAAGCTGTCCGATCATTCCCTGCATCCTCCGGGTTTGCGAGGCTGGCGTCAGTCTAGTAGCTGACACCCCGGGAGGTCACGATGCCGATCCCACGCACGGAAATTACGACGAGGTCGTTGTCAGGGCGTTCCCGCCGCTGTCCACGGCCATGCAGAACGAGGCCGAAACGCATGAGATCGCCGCCGCCAGAGCATCCTCCATCAAGGGTCCGAGGGCAGTTGGTCCGTTCCAGTCAGAGTCCTTGGTGGAATCCCAATGCCCCATCGAAGGTTCACGGTACGAACGCGATGAGCGAAAGCTTCGGACCGTTCGCACGACGAGCAGCGCCGCCCACTTACCTGGGCAACTCATGACGACGTTGGGGATGTGAAAGACGAGCCGCCCTTCTCAGGTGACCCGGTGTCACCGAGAACGACCAGCTGTCAAAGATGACGGCTGCTAGGGTTCTCAACGGCAAAGAGAAGGGCGATCGGATGGGGCCTACGGAAGCCTGTGGATGTCGACGCGATTCCAACGGATTCCAATTACCATGCTCTAGTCGTCATTTCAACCAATTCCCGACAAAACCACTGTAAAGCGAACTCAGCGCTCATCGGGAAATGAGGACTGGTCTGGGGGACCAGGGGTCGCAGGTTCGAGTCCTGTCTCCCCGACGGACGCGCAATGTGAGTTCGCGGCGAGCGGTTGCACGGTGCGTCGGGCGCCTGCCGGCTTACGGGGTGTAGTGCTCTAACCAGGAATGATGACTTTTCCTGCAAAAGGCATCATTCCCCACAGTTGAGGCCGGATGCCGCTGCTCATACCTAGAGATTGTGGCAGTCCAGCGCATACATAGCGCTTACAGTTTTGACGGCGATCATCCGATGTAGAAGTCCGGCAGATACTTGGCACCGTAGGTCCAAGAGATGCTTGACGGTGTGCGGCGCGTCCTGAGTCTGTAGGAGCTGCGCTCAGCGTCCCAAGCCATGGGGTCGGCGGCAGCGAGCCACTTCCCCGTGGATGAAATCTCTACGCTCGGGCAGTTGGCTCAAGGCGGCACCTCTACGTGCCGGCTACGCACTCGTACGGATTCGCCCGTGCCTCGCCCTTCCTAGCCGAGTAGTACGCCGCACACCAAGCGTCAACTAATCAGGAGATCCGATGCAGCAAGCCATCTTGTCCAGCAGGCCCGACGTCGCCGAACCCGTCGTGGACGGGCGTCGCCGCCTCAGCACAACGGGTTCTCGGATGACATATTCGAGACTGATCGGAGCGCTCTTCCGACCGTGTTGCGCACGCTACTGAACGCCACCCGTTTCAGGATACGTCGGCCGAGGAACTGGAACCTCTGCTGCCCAGCTTCCGCCTCCATCACTATGATGCTGGAGACTTCGTCTGGCGACAGGGGGACGATGCCGCCGATCTCTGGGTTCGTGTTGGACGGGCAGCTCCATAGCGTCTACGCAAGCCCTGATGGTGAAGAGGTCGTCACCCAGGTGGCCACGACGGGAGAAAGCTTCGGGCAGCCCGCTCTCTTCGCGCCCATCGCTAAACGAATCGTGTCGGTCGTAGCGATGGTGTCGACAGATCTGACAAGGCTGCCGCACGGTCCACTGCTAGGGTTCGTCGAGACGCACCCCGCTGCGTTGCGACGGCTACTGGAGTTGATGAGCATCTTGGCGCTCTCACAGTCGCACCTCTTCAGTCAGGTTGCATTCCACGACGTGCGCGCGGGCGCGTCGCGTACCGACTGTTGAAGTTGCGGATGAATACGGCGAGCCCAGTCGAGGGAGGTCTGCGGATTCCCTTCCGTCTCTCCCAATCGACGTTGGCCGGACTGGTTGCCTCCAGCCGTGAGAGAATCAACCGGGCATTGAACGGCTTTGTAACCGCTGGCGACATCCGCCAGGACGCAGGCCACATCATGTGATCGAGCGCGAGGGCCTCCAACGGGCCCTAAGCCGGGGCTAACTGGCTGGGGAAGGGGACTACTTGTGGGCTGCAATGAGGAAAGCAAGCCCGCGAACGCACCGAGATCCTGACGATCGTCGATGCGGCGAAGGTCGATGACGCCCCGTTAGCGAGCTCGTCACACTCCGTGCGACCGGGTAGCGACGACGCATCGGGCGTGGTCATCGCGGGCCACGCCAGCGTGCAATCAACACACTTGAGAGACGAAGACCGCCCCGGGGGACGGCGGTCACTGCCATGCCGAATAGCCTGTGCCACCCTCCGGCGGCCGTCGGCCTGGAGCACGAACGGGCAGTCTCTCGACGCCTGAGGAGTGCTGACACCATCTCGTTGGGGGAGGCCACACCATCGACAGTGCATCAAGCCGTCGATATGGTGGACTCTATGACAATTCTCCGGGCCCGTCGGGCGTTCTGCTCGTCTGTGGGATCGGGCTGCGCAGCCTCGGGCTCGTGATCGCCAGATTCGTCCTCCTGGCGATGGATCAGAAGGCGATGGACTTGGTGATGTCAGCATGAGCATGGCAAGGCATCGCCACCCTACTCATATCCTGACTGTCGGCTTGGGTGTCCTGGCTGTTGCCATCGGCGTCGCAATCGTCCCCCTTGTCCTTGTCAACCGCGCCGCCAGTGCGGCCTCAAGTGACATCCCTGTTGCTGTTGTGGCGGTGACCTTCGGGTTCGTCGGTTCACTGGTCGCGTCGCGGCAGCCGAGAAACCTGACTGGTTGGTTGTTCCTCTTCGTCGCCGTGGCCATTGGGTTGGGCGGCGTCGCCGACGAATACGCGCTCTATGCACTGGTCACTCACCGCGGTTCGCTGCCAGGCGGTGTCTGGGCCATTTGGCTCACCTCCTGGGAGCAGAGCCTCCTTTTTCCCGCCGGTGCAATCGCCGTCCTCATGCTTGTCCTTCCGGACGGGCATCTGCTGTCGCGACGCTGGCGGTGGGTTGCATGGCCCGCGGTCATCCTGTCGGTACTCGGAGTCCTTGGCGGTATCTTCGCGCCGGGACCGCTGGCGAGCGGAACACCAAATTTCCCGACCCCGCAGAATCCTATCGGCGTCGATGCCAGCGGGCCCCTCGGCATCGCACTCAGTCTGTTCGGTGCTGCCTGGCTGCCGGGTTACCTTGTCTTCGCATTGGCGGCCGCATCACCGCTTGTGCGCCTGGGTAGATCTCGAGGCGACGAGCGACAACAGCTCAAGTGGATCGCGTACGCCGTGGTCGTGACCGGGAGCGCGGTCGTCGTCGCTGCTCTCGGCAACCTCTTCGTCGGGCACTTTCCCAACTGGCCGGGCGACGCTGCGCTCGGATTGGGATTCGGGGTGGCCCTTCCAGCCGCAACGGCGGTCGCCATTTTCAAGTACCGACTGTACGACATCGACATTGTCATCAGCCGCACCCTCGTTTACGGGTCACTGGGGGTGTTCATCACAGCGGTGTACGTGGGCATCGCGGTGGGGATCGGGACACTGGTGGGGAGCGGCGGCAAGCCCAACCTGGCGCTGTCGATCCTGGCCACGGCGATCGTGGCGATCGGTTTCCAGCCGGTGCGTGAGCGGGTCCAGAAGGTCGCCAACCGGTTGGTGTATGGCACGCGGGCGACGCCCTACGAGGTGTTGAGCGAGTTCTCGGGACGGGTGGCGGAGACGTATGCGGCGGATGAGGTGCTGCCACGCATGGCTCGGGTGCTTCAGGAGGGAACGGGAGCGGAATCGGCGACGGTGTGGCTGCGCGGGACGGAGGAACTGCGGCCCGCGGCAACGTTTCCGAACGGAGTGGCAACCCACATTGCAGTGCCGATGCGCAACGGAGCGCTGCCGCCGCTCGAGGAGGCCACCCGGGCGGTGGAGGTACGCCATCAAGGCGAACTCCTCGGCGCGCTGAGCGTGACCAAGCGCCGTGGCGAGGCGCTGACGCCGATCGAGCAGAAGCTCGTTGACGACCTCGCGCATCAGGCGGGGCTGGTGCTCAAGAACGTGGGGCTGAGCGCGGACCTGCGGACGCGGCTCGACGAGCTCCGCGCCTCCCGGCAGCGCCTGGTGAGCGCCCAGGACCTGGAGCGCCGGCGTCTGGAGCGCAACCTCCACGACGGCGCCCAGCAGCACCTGGTGGCGCTGAAGGTAAAGCTAGGACTGGCGGAGATGCTCCTGGCACGGGATCCCGAGAAGGCGGCGGCGACGCTGGAGCAGCTCAAGGGCGACGCCGACGAAGCCCTGGAGACCCTGCGCGACCTGGCTCGAGGGATCTACCCCCCGCTGCTCGCCGACAAAGGGCTGGTGGTGGCGCTCGAATCCCAGGCTCGCAAGGCGACGGCGCCGGTGCGCGTGGAATCGGCGGGGGTCGCGCGCTACGCGCAGGACGTCGAGGCGACGGTGTACTTCTGCGTGCTCGAGGCGCTCCAGAACGTGCAGAAATATGCGGGGGCGTCACAGGTTGTGGTGCGCCTAAGTGCGAACATCGATCCCCCCACGTTGACCTTCGAGGTGGAGGATGACGGCACCGGGTTCGACACCGCGACCGCCCGCAAGGGTGCTGGGCTCACAAATATGAACGATCGGGTGGACGCGCTCGGCGGTGCGGTGCACGTGATCTCTCGCCCAGGTGCTGGCACCACCGTGTCCGGCGAGTTGCCTGTGCAGGGACCTGCCGCGGCTGTGCTCTGGTGATTGCATAGTCCATCGACTTTCTGGCGCCCGACGGGACGAGTGCGTGAGACGAGCGTTGCGCAGGCCAGCATCCGCAAATGTACCTCGACCGCTCACCTCTTCCGACCTCTATGTCCGGGATTGGCGCTCTCAACTCTCCAATACTTGAGGGCCCTGAGTTCGCCCGAGCCACGCAGCGTACCCATGCGCCACCATGCTCGGAATGGGAGACCTGAAACCGGCAACTGACCGACTCACTGCGCTCGTCGGCGGGGTCGGAGACGAGAGCCTCAATGCGCCGACGCCGTGCCAGATCCCAGTCGCCGCCCTACTGGACCACGTGCAGAACCTCGCCCGCACATTCACGGCGGCGGCGGGGAAGGTCGTCAACGAGTGGGTCATCGCTCCTCCGAAGCCGGACGCCGCACATCTCGGTGAAGGCTGGCGAGAGCGCATCCCCGACCTGCTCGCGGCCCTCGCGGCCGCCTGGGCCGAGCCGGGGTCTCGTGAGGGCATGACCCGGGTCGGTGCTCAGGAGATGCCGGCGGCGGCGGCGTGCGTGGTCGCGCTCGACGAAGTGGTGCTCCATTCGTGGGACCTCGGAGTCGCCACCCGGCAGCCCTACGACCCCCCGGACGAATGGCTGGAGCCGCTGCTGCCCTTTCTCGAGCACGTTGCAGAGCCCGAGATGGCGCCGGCCAGAGAGGGGTTGTTTGGCCCGCCACTGGCCGTCCCCGAGGGCGCGCTGCTCTTCGAGCGGGTGCTGCGTCTGGCGGGGCGCGACCCCGGCTGGCACCCCGGGACCGCCTGACCCAGTGCTCGCCACTGTCGCTTGCAGGGCTGGGACGTGGCTCGCGGCGCTGCCGGTCACGTCATGGTGGCTCAGGCGAGCATCCGCCAACGTACCCGGAGAAACCTGCCGGAGCACCTCGCGGCACTCGGCCTTTTGCCCCAGCAAGCAGCGCGTCGCTGGGCTCTGTCGCTCAGCTCGATGAAGTCGTCGGTCGAGCGTTTGAGCCGGTCGTCCCAAGCCGCAACCTGGCCCCTCCGCAGGTTGAAGACCTACCCCATATCACCGTCTCTCCGCGGAACGGCCGATGGATACCATGGAGGTGGTCATGCACTGGGGTGAGATAGCACGCGAGCAGCCAAGAACTTCGCAACGCGCGGCGTGGAGCGCCTTAGCGAGCCCGGCGTGGTCTTGGTCGGGACCATTCGGCGCGACGGCACTCCGAGGATCAGCCCGGTTGAGCCACTCTTCTGGGAAGGCGACCTCTGGCTGTCGATGCTCTGGGGGTCGCGGAAAGCCGCCGACCTGTTCCGAGATCAACGCGTGCTGGTGCACAGCGTGGTGACCGGAAGGGACGGCAGCCTCGGTGAATACAAGGTACGCGGCGATGCAGTTGCTGAGCGCGATGGAAGCGTTCAGGCACGCTATGCGGCGGTTGTGCAAGCCCAGCTCGGGTGGGCCCCAACCCCCGGCCGGTTTCATCTGTTCTGGGTCGACGTGGCGGACGTGACGTTTATCCGCTACGACGACGCCACCGGCGATCAATTTGTAACCCGGTGGCCGGCGGCGACTGAATATGTTCGACGAGGAGATTCCGCGACCTCGTTAGGAGAGCCGGAGGCGTACTTCGATCTCCTCTTGACGTGGGAACATCCTGGGTAAGATCGACTGAGCGCGGCTACGGCGCCTCCCCGGGACGCAGGCAACGCACCGTGAATCGGATTGTGGCGAGACAATTCGGTGCGGTCCTAACCAGCCGGGACCCAAGCGAACGTCGCGAGCGGCGGTAGGTGCTGAACGACTAGATGAGGATGAGCGCCCTCGCGCACCCGAGCGGCCTGTCACCAGATCCAGCGGCTCAGATGCTCGACGCTTCCGACGGCCGCCGGAATGACCGCAACATCCTGAGTAGCGGGAGAGGGAAGCGATGCCAAGTACGCGTGGGTGCGTATTGACGGGATTCCAACGGATTCCATCGCTGCTCGAACTCCCATTAGGACGCGGAGTCAATGTGAGCGACAAGGTGCGTCACGGCCAACGCCCGCCACGGTCGCCAGCGTTCTGCGGTCGCCTCGACCGCGCGAACTGAGGGTCCGACGCGTCGCAAGGCACGTCGAACCGCGGGATCTGCATACGGGAACGCGTCCTGATAGCCGAGGCGCAGCGCCATATGATTCGCGGTGTTCTTCTCGATGCCGGGGATCGCGACGAGAGAGGAGATCAGCTCGTCGAGGGTGATTGAGCCATCCAAGCGCACGGCATCCATCGCGACCGCCGACGCGAAAGCGGTGATGGCATTTGCGACTGGCCTCGGCAGGTCCGAGCTTGCGAGGTCCGATTCGGCGATGGTGTCGGCGGACGGAAATACATGCGTGAGATGGTGAGGGAGCCCCGGAACGTGCGTGCCGTATGCGCGCGTGATCGTCGCAAGGCCATCCCGAGTGGATGCCGGATCGAGGGTCTGACCGACGATCGCCTGGACGCCCGTCTCGAATGGACCCCAGGCGCCTGGGACGCGCAGGCCCGCTTGTCGTTGGACGATGGTCCCCAACACTGGGTCTGTGGCGAGATATGCCTCTCCCGCGGCGACATCGACATCGATGCCCACCATGCGGGCAGCGCGCTCGACGACGTGGATCAGGCCTTCCCAATACGGGAGGTGAGCGTGCAAGAGCAGGTGGTCGACACCACCGGCTCCGAGCTCGAGCATGCCGGGATCGCCGTCAAGCACGATCGTCCGCCGGTACACGCCGCCCTCCACGAACTCGAGGCCGGGAATCGCGCTTCGAGTCAGAGAGCTCAAGGTTGCGTCCCAATCGAACGGCGGGTCGAACGGCAGACGGAGCATCAGTCCACCATCAGCGATCAGTCGATCGTGTCGTCGACGGCGCTCGCGCAAATCACGAGGCGTCGAACGAAAGACATCTCGCATCGCTCGGTTGAAGTGCCTGATACTGCTGAAGCCCGACGCGAACGCGACCTGTGTGATCGTTAGATCGGAGTCATCCAGCAGGCGCCGGGCGAAATGGGCGCGGCGCGAATACGCCAGCTGCGACGGAGTGACACCGACGTGGTCGCGGAACAAGCGGCGGAGGTGACGTGCCGATATCGCCAGCCGGCGCCCGAGCGCCGCTTCATCGTCGTCGTCGAGCGCCCCCGCGATGATCAACTGCACCGCACGGCAGACCAGCTGGGGTGCGTTCGGCGCGACGTGGTCGATCGTTCGGTACGGACGGCACCTGAGACACGCCCGGTAGCCGGCCGCCTCGGCCGTCGCTGCCAACTCGAAGGTCGTGACGTTCTCTGCACGCGGTCGTGCGCCACACCCGGGGCGGCAATAGATCCCTGTCGTTCGCACCGCCGAGTACGTCGTCACGGCTTTCGTTATACATGCTTCGAACGACGGCTTCTTCTCGATTCGAATACTTGTCCGGATCCGGCCACTTCTCGACCGGATCCGGCCAGATCCTCGAAGGGGATCGCGAGAATATTGGCGGTGTCAAAGCGCCGTCACGCGCTTCCACGCCACGGAGGAGTCCATGATGTTGGCGAAGGTGTTTCCGATTGAGCTCAAGCCTGGTAAGCAGGCTGACGCCGAGGCGATCGTGCAGGAGTTCGCACCCATCGGCCCAGGACAAGAAGAGGGCACGCTTTCGTTTCGCGTGTATCGCGACAAGAACCGGCCGGACTATCTGCTGTTTGTCGAACACTTCGCGGACCAGACTGCGTATGACGCTCATACGGGATCGAGTGCATACAAGCGCCTCGTTGCCGGGGAGTTCGCTCAACTCATCACCGAGTTCATCGAGCGCGACCATGACCTCCTCGTCAGCTATTGATCGGCATGGCTCACGCGGTGAACACGGACGTTGAGGCGGCGTTTGGCCCCGCCGCACGTCGGCGGACGTCGACATGCACGTAGCAGACGCTGCACGTGCAGCGGCAGCGTTCAGAGCGATGCACGAGCATCGACCGTTGGTTTTGCCGAATGCGTGGGACGCTGCATCGGCAATCGTGATCGAATCGGCAGGCGCGTTGGCCATCGCGACCAGCAGCGCGGCAATCGCGTGGGCGTGCGGGGCGCTCGATGGCGAGCGGATCGGGCGCGACCGTATGTGGCAAGCGCTCACCGAGATCGTTGCATCGGTCCGCATCCCAGTCACTGCCGACATCGAGTCCGGCTACGCGGCGACACCCGATCAACTCGGCATCGCTGTCAGTTCATTGCTCGGAATCGGCATCGCCGGAATCAACATTGAAGACAGCGTCGTTACTAACAGGACGTTACGCGATCCGGACAGTCAGGTGGCGCGCACGCGAGTCGTACGCGCGACGGCCGATAGCGTAAGTGTCCCGTTGTGGATCAATGCACGAACGGACACGTTTCTCACACCCGAGTTAACGCCGCAGGAGCAACTGCTTGCGACGATGCTCCGAGCCGAACTGTACGCGGTCGCTGGTGCTGACAGCCTCTTCGTTCCCGGAGTCGTCGACATCGGGATGATCCGCGAACTGACGACTGGACCCCTTCCGGTCAACGTGATGGTCGGCCCTGGATCCCCGGATGTCAGAGCGTTGGCAGACGCTGGGGTCGCGCGCGTGAGTGTCGGTCCGGCGATCGCGCAGTCAGCATATGGAGTTGTCGCCAGAGCGTCGCGTGAGTTGCTGAGTGATGGAACGTACACAGCGATGAACGAGGGGTTCGACTACGTGCAGCTGCATAAGCTCGTCGAGCGGAGCCGTTCCTGATTGACTACGAATGGGCGACAGCGTCGGTGGGTCCCGCACAGATGTCGAGCTGCGGAAAGTCGTGTCGACGCGGTAGAGCGGGATCAACAAACCGCTAGTGAGGCACTGACGAGTTCGTCAGCGTCCTCTTGGAGCAGGTGCGTTCCTTCTCATCCATCTTGGCGGGCCGCCTTGGAATCTCATCGTCGATCGGGATTCCGGCGGTGGCCGACGCTGTCACACAGGCTATGAGGCTTCTGCGTTCGCAGTGGCCGCACGTGTTTCCCGAGCGGCAAAGCGATGAGTGTAGACGGGCATTCCTGTCGTACCTGATACGGAGGGGAGTGAACATAACGTCCACATGCGACATTGGCGTTGGACGCGAAGAGTGGTGGGAGTCACATGCGAGGCGACAAGCCTTTTCGTTTGCCAAGGGGGAGGGAGCCGGCGCCGAAGCGCGCGTCCGATTCCTGAGACCCGATTCCAGCGGATGCCATTACGCGCTCTAGTACGTTGGCCCCCAACCTCGTCCCCGCCAGATCTGTAAGCTCCGAGCATGCCGGAGCGTAGGGATCACTGGTCGCACCGGCACTACTGCGACGCGGTCGAGGCCGAGGCCGTACGGTTCGCGACTATTGTAGCCGGGACCGATCCTGCCTCACCAGTGCCAAGCTGCCCGGGGTGGACGATCGCTGACCTGGTGAAGCACCACGGCACGTCCCAGCGGCGGGTCGAGTACGTCGTGCGGCAGCGCTCACAGCAGCCAGTCTGGTCCAAGGATGTGGAGACTGGGATACCGGATGATCCGGCCGACTACCCGGCATGGCTCGCGGCCGGGATCGGGCCGCTGGTCGCGACGCTGCGGGCGGCCGATCCTGATACCCCGATGTGGACGAACGGCGTCGACCAGCACGCGAGTTACTGGGCGCGTCGCATCCTCTACGAGGCCGTTGTGCACCGCGCCGACGCGGAATTGGCGCTGGGTCGCAAGCCATACGTTGATGCTGACACTGCGGCCAACGGCATCGATGAGTTCCTCATGAACCTGCTCTGCTTCTCGTGGGTTGCCGAGCGGATCCGCATGTTGCATCGAGACGGTCAGACGCTGCACTTGCACGCCACCGACAGCGTCGGCGGATGGGCGATCCATCTGCAATGCGGCGCGTTCACCTGGGAACGCGGCCACAGGCAGGGTACGGTCGCCGTTCAGGGATCGACGTCCGACCTGCTGTTGCTCATCTGCGGCAGGCTCTCAGCCTCGGGCGGCAACTTCGCGGTGTTCGGTGACGATGGACTACTCACGGTATGGTTGGAGAATTCTGCTCTCTGATGCAGCGCGCAATACTTCACCCGCGCGGTCATGTAACCTCGGCCCGTGGCTACGCCACGATGCGCCACGTCACCGTCTGACACAGATGTCACATCAGGAGGAAGAGATGCAATCCGCCGGTACCCTGGGGAGTGAGCTGGGAGCTTCGATGGCTCCGGGTTCCCACGAGAAGCCCGCGAACTCCGCCGCTGTTGAGATCACGCATCTGCGCAAGACGTACGGTCCTCTGGTTGCGGTCGACGATGTCTCTTTCTCGGTAACCGAGGGCGAGATCTTCGGAATCCTCGGCCCGAACGGAGCCGGGAAGACCACCACGGTCGAGTGCGCCATCGGCCTCCGATCCCCAGACTCGGGGACGATCCGGATGATGGGCATCGATCCGCAGGTCGACAAAGCCCAGATCCACGAGATCACCGGAGTGCAACTGCAGTCCGGCGCTTTTCCGGCCAAGTTGAGGGTCGGCGAGATCATCGACATGTACCGGTCGTTCTATGCACATCCGGCTGATGTGGGCGAACTGGCCGGGGCGCTCGGGCTCGCTGATAAGCGCACGTCCTACTACCGATCCCTTTCTGGCGGCCAGCAGCAGCGCCTGTCAGTGATCCTGGCGCTCATCGGCTCGCCCAAGATCGCGGTCCTCGACGAAATGACAACCGGCCTCGACCCGCAGGCCCGCCGGGACGCCTGGGAACTCATCGAGCATGTTCGTGACCGCGGAACGACGGTCCTGCTGGTCACGCATTTCATGGAGGAAGCCGAGCGCCTGTGCGACCGAGTAGCGCTCATCGACTCGGGTCGCATCGTCGCGCTGGATACACCGGCCGGTTTGGCTGCGCGCGCCATGGGCGCGAAGACCGTCCGGTTCCTTCCGTCGGCCCCGTTCGACGAGAGCCTCCTGACCCGGCTGCCGGAGGTGACCGCGGTCGAGCACGACGGCCACCACATCGTCGTCGCCGGCACCGGTGAGCTCGCCACCACGGTGATCGTCGCGATGCACGCGGCGGGGATCGAGACGCACGACGTGCGGATCGACGCATCGACTTTGGAGGACGCCTTTGTGCGACTCACCGGAAGGCACCTGCACGAAGCAGAAGAAGGGTCACAGTCATGAGCACAGTCACGCTGGCGCGACCGCGAGCGCCGCGCGCTGCGTTCGGCAAGATGGTGTTGAACGAAGCCAGGCTAGCGTGGCGGCAGCCGGCCGGGATGATCGCCGGCGCGGGGATCGCCTTGCTGCTTCTGGTCATCTTCGGCGAGATCCCAGTGTTCAGGAAAGCTTCGGCCAATCTGGGCGGCTACTCGGCGTTCGATATCTACATCCCGATCCTCATGTCCTTCTCGATCGCGATCATCGCCTTCACCTATCTTCCCGGGCCGCTCGTGTCCTACCGTGAGCTTGGCATCCTGCGCCGCCTGTCGACGACCCCGGTGCCCGCGTACTGGGTGCTGGCCGCGCAGCTTGTTGTCCAGACCTGCTTCATGGTGGTCACGTTGGCATTACTCGTCAGCGTGAGTGTCGTTTTCTTCGGGATCAGCGCCCCAATGAGCCCGGCTGGGATGGTGCTGTCGATCGCGCTTTGCATGGCCGCGCTGTTCGCGATCGGCCTGACGATCGCGGCCCTGGCCCGGACCTCTGGTGCCGCCCGGGGCCTCATGGCCGCCGCACTCTACCCGATGATGTTCTTCTCCGGGCTGTACTACCCGCTTCAGCTGATGCCGGCCTGGATCCAGGACATCAGCGACTACACCCCGCTCGGCGCGGCGGTACAGGCGATCAGCGACTCATGGGTGGGCCAGTTCCCTCCCGCGCAGCCGCTGCTGGTCCTCGCGGCATACGCACTCGTGTTTGGATTCCTCGCCAAGCGCTTCTTCAGGTGGGAATAACCCGGCGCAATCGCGCGCGATGATTGATGCGGTGAGCGAGCGCCTGGCCGACACTTTCCGGCTTCCTTTATGTTCGTCTGCGGGAGGAGTGCCATCGGCTTCGACACTAAGCGCGAGGTCCACCGCGCCAACCCCGGCTGACCTCTACAAATCACGCATTCGGGGGATGTCTCCGGCAGTGGCTCACGCCATTCTGAGCTCAAGGATCAACCCCATCGGAGGAACCTGGATGCAGAACGTGGCCTTTGCGGTACCCATCCTGCCCGGCAAGACCGAGGCCGACAGGGTCGCCCTGGAGTCATGTGCGAATGGCGAGCGATCCGCCGCGTATCGGGCGTCGCGCGAGCGCTTGGGGATCTCCCGAGAAGCTGTGTGGCATCAAAAGACCCCCGCCGGGGATTTCGCCGTCGTCTATCTCGAGGCCGACGATCTCCAGGCGGTGATGGCCGGCATAGCAACCTCGTCGGAGCCGTTCGACGTGTGGTTCCGCGAATTCAACGTGGAGATCCACGGGATCGACCTCGCGAGCGGCTCGGTGGCTCCCGACCTGTGCCTGGACTACCGTGCACGTGTGGTGGCGTCCTCGGTCGGAGCTTGAGCGTCGAGGCGAACACCGATCGTCCGTCAGACCAATCGGGCGTCCTCATGTCTGCGGTGAGGCATGAGGACGCGCCGCCGCGACGCTGACGCAACCGTGCTGGTGGCAGCGCGGCTTCGGGGCGCGCAGCGCGAGCAGGCTCACCGAGGAGCACGAAGCCGGCCGGCTGCCTGCCGCGCCGCCTCGAGGTCGTCGACCTGCTCAGGGAGGGTGTAGCCGGCCAGGTCGACGCCGTCTGCCGTCAGGCGGGTGGCGCAGGCGCGGAAGCCGTCGGCGTAGGCCTTGAACGACGCCTGTCCGAGCATGTCCGCCGAGCTGTCCACTGCGGAGGTAACCTCGGGACAGTCGAGCACAGACGATCCGTCGACGCCCCGGTAACCGACCAGGACGACGTCATGGTTCGCTGTGAAGCGGCTCGCGTCCGGGAACACCATGTTCGTGACGCCGGGACCGCCGTTCAGACGGAAAATCGGCGTGGACGGGTGGGCGGACGTGGCTCGAATGACAATGACGGGCAACGCGATCAGTCGCGAGTGCGGGTTCGTTCGATCCTCGGGCACGACCAGCGTGCCGCAGTCGGCTTTGGAGATCCCCTTCTCGGTCGCATAGGTGCAGGACGCGAGCTTCAATTGGCCGGCATGCGCTCCGGCGGGGACAGACACCGCGCTGGTGCCGCCCGACAATTGAACGTACACGAGACCGAGCACCCCCAGTGCGATGACGGCGAGAGCGATGATGCGCGCCGCAGTGAAGCCCCTCCTGCGTTCGCTTGTTCGACCGCTGATGGCAGGCTCCTTTCGTGACCGTCGTTGGGCCCGTGGGTCATCCGGTGTCATGTCGTTCTCCTTGTCTTGATGAGTGGGCACCGATTGAGGTGCGATCTGTGGCCTTCAGGCGGATCGGGATCGAAAGACGTGATTCGCCTTGCGGCCATCAAGAACCTCCGTCCGCGGTCGGAATGGACGTGAGACTGATGACCTCGTAGCCGCGCATCGCCTCGAGCAGTGGCTGAAAGCTGCCGTGCACCACGCAGCGCAGCAGGCAGCCATCGACCACCACGTCGGTGACACCCGACGCTCGGGCAATCTGACGCATGGGAGGTCGGCCGACGAATGTCGCCTCGACCCGATGGTTCGGCAGCTCGTGTCTCATGGGCGTCAGGCTGAGGCAGGGGCCGGACCCGCCGAATCGTCAGGATTGCGGATTCGATGCGTAGTCGAAGGACAGCAGCGCCGGTTATTCAGGGGTAGCCTCGAACTCACCATGGCGAGACCACGGCAGCGTCCGGGCAATCTGCCCGCCGAGACGACGAGCTTCGTGGGCCGTCGTCGCGAACTCGCCGAGATCAGGACGAAGCTCGCGATGGCCCGACTCGTCACCCTCGTTGGACCCGGGGGCGTGGGGAAGACCAGGCTCGCATTGCGTGCCGCGGCCGACCTCTCGCGCGGATTTGGCGACGGCGCCTGGCTGGTCGAACTCGCCGAGGTGGGCGATGCGGCCCTCGTGCCCAGCGCCGTGCTTGCAGCAGTTGACCTCCGTGACCAGGCCGGCGTGGAGCCGCTGCAAATCCTGAGGTCCTTCTGGCGGAACAAAGAGTTGCTGCTGGTGTTCGACAACTGCGAGCACGTTCTCGATGCGGCTGCTCAACTCGTCGCTGAGGCCCTTCGTTCCGCTCCGAACGTCCGCGTGATCGCCACCAGCCGGGAGCCGCTCCAGGTGGCGGGCGAACACGTGGTCCCCGTGACGCCACTCGAACTGCCCCGCGAAGGTGGAACCGAACCGCTCGACAAGGTGCGAGAGAACGAAGCGGTCGTTCTGTTCACGGAGCGGGCAGCCGCGGCATCCGGCACGTTCGTCCTGACAAGTGCGAACCAGGCAGCTGTGGTTGCCGTGTGCCGGCGTCTCGACGGCCTGCCGCTGGCAATTGAGCTCGCGGCGGTCAGAACCCGGGTCCTCGGCGTGGAGCAGATCCTCGAGCGTCTGCGTGACCGCTTCGCCCTCCTCACCGGAGGGAGCCGCGCCGCGCTGCCGCGGCATCAAACGCTGCGGATGACCATCGACTGGAGCTACGACCTGCTGACGCCGCGTGAACAGCACGTCCTGCGGCGTCTCTCCGTCTTCGCCGCGCGATTCACGCTCGACGATGTCGAATCGGTGTGCACGCACGGTGAGCTGCCCGCTACCGACACGTTGGACGTGCTGTCATCCCTGGTCGACAAGTCGCTGCTCATGAAGGAAGACTTCGGCGGCCGTGACTGCTATCGACTGCACGAAACCATGCGCGAGTACGCCACGCTCAAATTGCGCGACGAACATGAGGACGACGATCTATCGGAGCGTTGCATCGACTACTACTGGAAGACGTGTCTGTCGACCGAGGCCGAGGGCCGATATCAGCTCCCGGATTGGCTCTCCTGGGTCGAGCTCGAAATCGACAACATCCGAGCGGTACTCCAGCACTGTGTTTCGCGTCGAGAACTCCCGTCGAGGGCTGGATATAGCCGCCTCGTTGCGGTACTACTGGATCACACACGGAACCACGGAGAGCATTCGCTGGCTCGATCTCCTGCTCGCATTGGGGGAGGCGTCTCCGCGCACGCAGGTGCGCGCCCTCGTCCTTCGTGGGTGGCTGAGTGTGGTGCAGGCCGACCCTGCAGCCGCCAGGCCGTGGCTCGCTCGCGCTATCGCAACGGCTCGGGAAACGGGGCAGCCGGCGGAACTGGCGCAGGCACTCTCGATCGCCGCCAACGCAGAGAACCAGATCGGCAATCCCACCGGTGCCAGCGGCCTTCTGGACGAGGCCGAAGCAATCAGTGCTGCTGCCGGCGACTATGCCGCAACCATCGAGCTCGTGCAGGCGCGAGCAGTCCATGCGTTCTTCGCAAACGACATGGACGCCGCCGCGGTGACCTCCTCGCAGGGGATGCGTCTCAGTCGCGACGCCGGCGACCTCTTCTACCTCGCATCGATGCTTCGCAACGTCGGTGCTATTGCGATCACGAAGGGCGATCTTGACCAAGCACACGCGGGTGCCGCCGAGGCATTGAGGGTCGCGCGGCAGTTCGACGACCGGATCGCCGAGTTTTACGTTCTGGCTGCCATGAGCTGGCTCGCAGCGACCTCTGGCCAGCCGCGTCTGGCAGCCCGGCTGCTCGGGGCAGCGCAGACCATCGGTGCCGGTGCCGGCGCAAGGATCGTTGGCCCGCATGCGCCGTACCAGATCCAGGCCAGAGAGTCCGCGATGCAGGCCCTCGGGGCAGCGAAGTTTGAGGCCGAACTTGAGGCAGGGAAACGCTTGGACCGCCACGCGGCGGTGCGGCTGGCACTCGGTGAGTCGGAGCAGCGCGAGGCCCCTGCTCTTTCTGGCACGGACACCGGACCGCTCGCGAAGCGTGAAGTCGAGGTCGCGGGATTGGTCGCGGAAGGTCTCAGCAACAAGCAGATCGCAGCCCGGTTGTTCATTTCCGAGCGCACAGTCGCGACCCACGTCGGGCACATCCTCAACAAGCTTGGCTTCAACTCGCGCGCACAGATCGCAACCTGGATCTCCTCGAACCTCTGATCAGCCGGTCGGCACTTCAAGACCGCACTCACGTGTTTGCCGGGTGGGCGATCGGGCGGGTTTCGGGCACCATCGCGAGATATGTCTACCCGCCACCGCGTAAGTGGACGGGACCGAAGACGCCACTGGGGCGATACCCCGGAGGGTATACGGGCGGTGCGGCAACCTCGAGCGGCCGTGGCCGCGTTGCGTTGATTCAAGCACGCTGTCCGCGGCCAGGTCGAGGCTCAGGTCCCGGACCGAGTCCTCGTTTGCCCCAAAGCGCCGGAAGGAAGCCCCGTTCGGCATCCGGCCCGCCCACTCGACGGGCGCTCCGAGTGCGTCAGTCGCTCCATCGTCGCCCACTCACTGGAACATGTCACAAAGTGCGGCAATCTTCCTCAGTGTGACGGGGAAAGCACCACCCTGCCTTTGACGGTGTGGTCACAGAGACCCATCATCTGCTGCACGGCGGAGCTGGAGCGCCAGGCTCGGGACGACGAACGACGCGAGGAAGATCGGCAGAAAACTCTTTCCGGTGCATCGGAAAGCGACGGTCTCACTCTCGGCGGCGTCGAACGTCTCGGTTCGGCTGGAGTTTCGTCCGCTGCGAACCTGCAGGGTGTGACGTCCAGGATCGATTGGAATGTCGACTGTGTCGTTCATCTCGACCGATCCGGCATGCTGACCGTCAACCACGATGTCGTACGTGCCACGTCGGACCTCGACTTCGATTGATTTATGCGTCACCGTCAACGTTGAAGCCACGGTTGAGCTCCTGTTGTCTCTGGAAGTGTTCTGTGGGTGCGCAGCGACGCCCGCGTGCCATCGGCGCTCTCGATTGTAGTGCCGGCCCAAGCCTCGAGATCGGCATCGAGTTGCGATTGGAGGGAGGCAGCGAATTGCTACTGGTCACCACTGCCTCCCGATACGGCGAACGACTGATCGGGCACTACCGTCTCCTTCGCCGGGTCGAGAATCCGGTACGCGAGCAACTTCACTTGGTCGGTCACCAGAAACCAGATCAGGGCGTAGCCCCATACCACTGCGGCCCAACCCCAACCCAGCGGCGACATGAATAACCCGAAGACCGCAATCAGCGTCGCCAGTGTCTGCGTTCCGAGCACGGCCATCAAGAGAATTCGAGCCGGTCGTATCGACCAGAACGGGCCCCGAGTGCGCGCAAGAAAGATCGTCAGATGTCCGGCCACGGAAAGCATCAGATACATCAGGGTCTGGAGTTGCGGGTGACCAAGGTGAAACACACGATCGCCGAGGTAGAAGAGGCCAAATGCGGCCAACGGTCCCACCGCACCCAGCACGGTGGCCATCCCGAGCACCAGGCGCATGTTCCATGCCTCAGGACGATTCCTGTAGTGAACGGTGTCGTAGGCGATCGACAGGATGGCGCCGTCGTTGAGCAGCGCGAGCATCACGATCATGATCGCGGTAACCGGAAAGAGGTCGAAGACGAGGATCGCGAGCGTCACGAACACGAGCACGCGCAGCGTCTCGGCGATCCGGTAGATCGCATAGCTGTTCATGCGCTGAAAGATCTTCCGGCTCTCTTTGATTGCCTCGATGATCACCGACAGTCCGGGGCGCATCAGCACGATTGACGCCGCGGCACGCGCCGCGTCGGTCGCGCCCGACACGGCGATGCCGCAGTCCGCTTTCTTCAGGGCCGGGGCGTCGTTCACCCCGTCGCCCGTCATGCCGACGATGTGTCCCAGTTGCTGTAAGACCTCAATGATGTGGAACTTGTGCTCGGGGAACACCTGGGCGAAGCCGTCGGCGTGCTCGATCGACCTGCCTTCTGCCGCCGTCGCACGTTGCTTGACGTCGCCGAGTCCCGCAGCGTCGAGGATATCGGCGCCCATCCCGAGTGTCGTAGCGGTCTCTCTGGCGATGGCGATGGCGTCGCCAGTGACCATCTTCACCTCTACACCCATCTGCATCGCGGTCGCGATCGTTGCCTTTGCATCGTCGCGTGGCGGATCGAAGAGCGGCAACACAGCAAGAAACTGCCACCCAGCCGCTCCCTCGGCGCGGGCCACGCCAAGAGAGCGAAAGCCTCTCGTCGCGAATTCGTTGACCGCCTTCACGACCGTCGGCTTCACCGCTCCCGCTATGGCGGACAACTCCAGAACCACTTGTGGTGCACCCTTGGTCACTTTGAAGGTCTTGCCATCGGCGCCTCTGACCGTGGCTTCAGTGCGCTTGTGCACCGGGTCGAAGGGCTGGAAATGCATGATGCGATAGCCCTGCAGGGCGTGCTCGTCCTTGAGTTCCGCCGATGACGGCCAGACTCACCGGTCAGCGCGGACTCGTCCACCTCGATCGGGTCGCCTGAGAGCAGCCGCGCGTCTGCCGGCACGATGTCGCCCAGGCGAAGGCGGATCACGTCGCCCGGGACCAACTCGCGCGCGGGCTGCGTGATCCATTTCCCGTCGCGTTTCACTCGGGACGCGATGGCCAGTTCGGCCCTGAGGGCGGCGATGGCCTTGCCCGCCTGTCGTTCTTCCCAGAATCCGACCACGGCATTGGCGAGAAGCAGGATCAGGATGATGACGAAGTCGGGCCAGTGCCGGAGGAGACCGGAGAGGATCACCGCAACCTCGATCATCCAGGGGATCGGACCCCAGAAGTAGGCGAGGAATTTCAGATATGGGTTCTCCTCACGCACTTCGATCTCGTTCGGCCCGTACTGAGCCAACCGTTGCTGTGCCTCGGCTTGACTCAAGCCCTCTGGCGATGACCCCAGGCTCGCCTCCACCTCCTGTAGGGGGAGAGACCGCAAATCACGATTCGCGTCGGGCTGCGGCCGCGGCTCGGCCTGGAGGTCCGACGACCGCGGGAGGCGGGGGTCCTAGTGGTCACTGGGAGGCGTGCCCGTGGCAGCCGCTACCGCAGTCGGGTCCATCCCGCCTGGGCCACGAAGGACGTATGCGATGCCGACAGCCACGGTGGCTCCCAACGTCGGACCGACAACGTAGATCCAGAAGTTGGCAAAGGCGAGGGTGATGAGATCCGGTCCGAACGAGCGCGCCGGGTTCATCGACGCACCGCTGACCGGGCTCGCCCACAGCCCCGCCAGACCGATGTAGCCGCCTACGGCCAGCGCTGACAGCGCCCCGACGTTCTGGGCGCCGGAGGCGGTGCCCAGAATTGTGCTCACCAGGCCCAGCGTCAGGACCGCCTCAATCAATGTGGCCTGCATTCCAGTGATGCCGGGACCGGGCTCGGTGGCTCCGAGGCCGCCGTTGTCGCCCAGGACCGCCCACAGAAAGAGACACGCGAGTGCCGCGCCGACGAGCTGCGCCACCACGTATGCAGGGACGCGACGCCAGGGGAAATCCCGGCGCATCGCGAAGGCGAGGCTGACCACGGGATTGAGGTGAGCCCCTGAGACCTTTCCCATGAAGAGGATGACCGCCATCACAGTGAGCCCCGGAGCGACAACCTCGGCCGACCGGGTCACCGCGCCGTGGCTGAGCGCGGCAACGACGACGCCTCCCGCCGCAGCCAGCACCAGCAGGAAGGTGCCGAAGAGTTCAGACGAAAGACGTCTCCACTCCAGGCTCGCGTCCCGAAAGTCAGCGACACGGTCTTCGATGTCTCTGACCGCAGGATCGATTCGGACGGTTGGATCACCGCCTTGCGGGTGCACTTTCGGATCCTACGCCCAGGCGTGTCATCCCGTGCGCTCGGCCGGCGAGCTTGAGCCATGTCCGCGCCACCTGTCGGAATCGCCAATGGAGAGAAGGATCAGATTCGTGTGGCCACTTCCGGGTTGCCCCAGCCGTGTTCGAACCCGGGAAAGCAGACCCCATGTCACTCCCGCGTCACGTCAGGGTGCTTGCTGGTACGAGCACTCGTCACAGGCTATTTCAGCGACTTTCAAGTCGGTTTTGCACAGTGATGTCAAATTCATCACTACCAAGGAGATGCCATGCAATCCCATTTCATTCGGTGCCGTGAGTTCGCGTTGTCACGACTGCAAGCATCGCTCGACGATTCGGAAGAGCGTGGACAGGGGATGGTGGAGTATGCCCTCGTCCTCGTTCTCATCGCAGTCGTGGTGATCGTCATCCTCACGACAGTCGGCCACCGGGTGAACAACGTGTTCTCGAACATCAGCCACGGACTCAGCACCTAGGAGTCATCAGCCCAGTTTCTCCGTAGCGACAGCGCAACCGGCTCGCTCCCTCTCTTTTGCGAACGCGGCCGCCGCTGTTGTGCATCCACGTCAGCAGCCGCAGTTGTCCGCCGTCGGCGTCGTCGCACCGGCTCTGCGCCACATCGCACCAGGGACCGGGTCGGGCGGGAGTCGACGCGGTCTGCCTGCGATGCAGACCGTCTCAATCGAATCACTGAACGTGGAGCCTGCGGAACCCCGCAACCCGAGGTCAGCGTCAAGACGGCTCCGACGGCACGAGCACCTCGACGGACGCGAGGACGAGGCGTCGAACGCGCACTGGGCCACGTTCCTCGTGATCAGCGCTGCCGGGGCGATATGCGGTCGACTGCTCACGCCCCCGAGAGGTGTCGCCTCGTGGTTCAGCCGCCTGCGCGGACGGTAGCGAACCCGCCGACCCGGGACGCCGCAGCCTGCAAGGTGGCCGCCCGAGCCGCGCTCAACCAGCCACCGTTGTGGCAGAGGTATAGCTTGGGGATGCCGGCGATGCGCGCCGCCACATATGACGGGCTTCGGGGAAACAACCGATAAAGCTCCCTGACCGAGACCCCCGACGCCTTGCCCAGGAGCCGAACCGTCGGACCCACCCCATGTTCGAGAAACTGATTGCGGGTGAAGCTGATCACCTGCCAGTGCCGCTCACTCAGCTCCCTGATGCCCACTCGCGCGGCGAGGGCGGGAACCAGCGCTTCGGTCCACTGCTCAGGATGGACGAAGAACCCTTCCTCATTGAGCTCCACAGACGCGAGCGCCTCATCGCCATGGTTTTCAGCCGTGATCATCGGTCGTCTCCAACTTGTGTGGACGCCTCTCAGCTTCCGCCCCGGTGACTCGAAGCACAAGAGCCGAAGGACCCGACGGCAATGTGACCTCGGCCCGGACGTCCTCGCCCCGGTGGAGCGCCCCGGGCCTCGGTGAGGAACCGATTGCGCTGTATGGGCGCCTGGGACGACCAGGAGGTCACCCAGGCGCCTATACAGCGGTCCGTGTGACATTGGACCCTCGGGCGGCCCTCTCTCCGGCGCCACGTCGTGCGACCTATGGCCCTGGCGCGCCTGGCGTGTCCCTGTGATCCTGAGTTGGTCCCCCGACCACCGAGGAGGTAGTCATGAATTCCGTCGCACCTGACCAGCCGACAGCGACGGCCGTCAGCGCTGCAAACGGCCGCCTGAGTGGAGAAGCACGCTCGCTGCGCCAGCGTCTCGATGAGATCCGTGCGCTGGCCGCTGAGATGCCGACCATGAGCGACGCACAGGTGCTCGAGGCGATGCACCACGTTCGATTCCTCGTCGACCACATTGCCGTGCATGGACACGCGGAAGAACACGTCGTGTATCCGTACATCCAGACCTTCATGGGCGGGTCTGACGCTGAGATCGCGGGGCTCCGTGCAGATCATGTCCTACTGGACGATCTCGGCCGGGCGATCGTCGAGTGGACGCCGGCGCAGAACCGCGTGGCCTTGCACGAGGTGCTCACGGAATTCCTGGAGATCGGCAACGCGCACCTTCTGGTCGAGGGCGAGGATTGCATGACTGTCGTCCACGCGCACATTCTCACCGGCGCCGAGCAGGTGCTTTTCGAGGCAGTCGAGATCGATACGTTCGACCGCGTGGTTGCTGACGCCGCCGGGCTCCGGGCGCGGTAGCACGCCTGCCACGATCGACCAGCCGCCATCAAGCTGTCGCCGCTGTACTCGGAACCGAGACCCATGAATGATGCACCTGACGAGGACCGATGGCAGGTCCTTTCGCGCATGGTCGAGGTTCGATCCCCCTGGCTGTCGCTGATCGGCGAGCGGTGGCGGGCGGGCACCGGACGGGAACTCGAATATTGGCGAGTCGAAAAGCCCGACACGTTGCTCGTGGTCACCGTGCACGACGGCCGGCTGATCGCACCAGTGCGCTCGTTCCGGCCGGGAGTCGGCAGGACGACCCTCGACCTTGCTGGCGGCAGGATTGACAATTCGAGCGCGCTTGCACAAACAGCGCTGGCGATCGTCCGGCGCGAGTTCAAGCTGCATGCCGATGATCTGTTCGAATCTCACGAACCGCTGAACCTCGTCGGCTGGGACGTCGACAGCGCCACATCCAACCAGCGTGTGTTCGGGATCGTCGCAGTCCTGCGTCGCGGGGTGGAGATCCTCGACGACTGTCTCGGCGCCTCCTACCCGGCAACCGGCGCAGGAGGGAGGGAACTGCTCCGCGAGCTCGTCTGCCTGCAGTGTCGTGCGGTACTGTCCGAGTGGCTCGAACGTCATCCGTGACATGACGGCTCGACGCGCCCGCGCCGCCAGTCGATCAGCGCTTCTCGTGGCAATGTCGAGCTTCTCCCGGAGCGTCGCGCGCACGTCGATCTCGCTGGGCACGCCGAAGCCCTCGGCCTTGAGCAGCTCGCGAACGCGCGAGTCGGCCTCCTCTTACGCGATCGGCACGTCGACGCTGAAGCCGAACGCGTTTGTGGTGCTCATGAGGCTGATCCCCGTGCATGGCCGTCGTTCGTGGAGCGCCGCTCGGCGCGCACCAGAGCGTCGATGGCGTTCCGCTCGCCGTCGTCGGTCATAACCGGACGCATAACACGCTCGGCCCGAACCACACGCAGCTCCTCGATGCCGGCGAGGTCACTGGTGATGTCCTCGGGGCTGAAGAGGATGGTCGGATCCTGCGGTCCACCGAATCCGTCATGGAGATTGCTGCGATCGTGTCCAATCACGAGGAGCGTGCCGCCCGCCGCGACGGCATCTGCGGCGCGGCGCACCACGGCACGCCGCTCGTCGCCGGGGAGATGAATGTAGATGAGCACGACCAGATCGAACAGACCTCGCGCCGGTATGTAGCTGAGGAGATCGGCCTCGATCCAGTTGACCTCAACCCCGCGCGCCTCGGCCAGACCTCGTGCTTTCTGCAGGCCGATGATGGAGAAGTCGACAGCGGTGACGCGCCACCGCCGTCCCGCGAGCCAGATGGAGTTGCGACCTTCGCCGGCGCCGAGGTCGAGTGCTCGCCCGGGCGTGAGATTCGTGACCTCTTCGACCAGAAAACGGTTCGCCTCAGCGCTCCAGACCAGTTCCGCATCGGCGTATCGCTGATTCCATGCCTCACGATTCATGACAGTTCAGTATGCGCAGCCACTCTGTGTCGCCGAGCAGTTCGAGTCGGCGCCAGAGCACCGGGTTGTCGCTCGCCTGGCTGACGTGGCAGGCGATGGCCTGACATTGTGTGAAGCGATCGACGGGCAACCGGAAGTCGAGTTCGGTCGGCGGACGACCGCAGAATGCGGTACCGAACTCGAGGTTGAGAACTGCGGCGACGTCCTGGGGGAGGGCCCAGGCGACAACCGGAAGATCTCCATGTGCGGAGGCGATCGCGGCTTCCCTGGCACGTGCATGGCCGGGATGACCGGTGACGCCGCCCTCTTCGAAGACCAGGAGCATATCGGGGTGGGTGCGTTCGATCACTGCCTCGACTTCCATCCGAAGGGTGCCAGGGCTGACCACGTCGAGCTTCCCGTCGGGGTAGTCGAGCAGGCGCACGTTTCCCACCCCGAGCGTTGCTGCTGCCCGGTTGAGTTCGCGCTGACGCACGCGGCGAAGATCGCCGCCAACACCGTGCAGGCCGGATGAACACACGATTCTCTACGCTCTGAAGTGCGATCGACCGACGACGCGCTTCTCATCCTGTAGCACCGCCCGTTCCGGAGATCATCATATGGCACCCGGTAGACCAGTCCTGCTCACCGCAGACGGCCAAGCCGCCCTCATCGCTGAAATGCGCGCGCTTATCGATGCCAAGCGTCCTGAAATCGTCCAGCGGGTTGCCACCGCCCGAGCCGAGGGTGATCTGCGCGAGAACTTCGCCTACCACGATGCAAGGCGCGAGCTGGGTCTCCTCGACGGCCGCGTACAGACCATCGAAGGGATGCTCCGACATGCGCTGATCGTCGAGGCCGCTCCGTATGACGGTACTGTGGGCTTAGGCGCGACTGTCGTGGTGCGGGATGATTTCGGCGACTCCGAGTACATCATCGTGGTGCCAGCTGAGGCAGACATCGCCCGCCAGAGGATCTCGCTGGATTCGCCATTGGGAGCCGCGATCTCCGGCCACCGCGCCGGCGACGAAGTGGTTGTCGACAGTCCTGGAGGGATCCACCGAGTCGTCGTCGTCCACGTGCGCTGACACAGGCGGCGGATACGCGTGCTCCGTCACGCAGTCTCCCTACGCCACTAACCGAGCGCTGGTCTGGGGGACCAGGGGTCGCAGGTTCGAAGTCCTGTCTCCCCGAAACGCACCTCACTGCGAACGCTCTTCACCATGTGTGGGAACGCCTCAAGGCGGGCCGAGGAGTCCGAGAGCAGGAGCCAATTGTCCATCCATTGGCTCTTTTTTTCGGTATGCAATTGCACCAGGATTGGATCCAGTGAGTCAGGTCGTCCGGCTGCCCCGTACGGCTCGCCTTTTGGTCGCCGGCAACATCGTCTCCATGATCGGACTCGAGCCTGTGCTGCCCTCCGCGGCGAGGCCTTCACGCGGATGAACCGACGCGTCTCACCCCTCATCGGGGGTTGGCGCACCGGGCTCTCTCGCTCGGTGCTCATCCTGCAAGCGGGAAACGCCCTCAACTTCTTCGGTTACGGGCTGATTCTTCCCTTCGAGATCATCTATCTGCACCAGATACGGGGCTTTGCAACGTCGATAGCCGGTCTGGTCCTCGCGGCGACCATGGGCACGGCCGCAATCGTCACCCTGCCGACGGGAGCGCTGCTCGACCGGCGCTCCGCGAAAGCGGTGGTGGTGGCAGGAAGTCTGGCGAGCGCCCTGGGTTACGCCGGCTTTGCCTACGTCAACCATCCCTGGCAGGCCTTTGCCTGCTCGATTGTCAGCGGCGCCGGAATCGGCGCGGCAGGGACGGCCAACCGCCAATTGACCATCAGGTTGGTCAAGCGCGAGCAGCGAGCGGCATCCTTCGCGCTCAACCGCGTCGCGGGCAACTTCGGTCTCGGCGCCGGCGCGACCGTAGCCGGCTTTGTCATCGCATCCGCGCAGCAGCTCAGCTCGTTCCAAATGCTGTATCTCTTCGACGCCGTCACCTACACCGGATTCGCGCTCATCGTGCTCGCTGCCGTACCGAGCCCGCGAGCCGAGATCGTCACAGCACCAGACGCCGGCGGAACCGGCTTTCGCGCCGTCGCTCGAGATCGGCTCTTTCTCACTGTGATCGCAGCCAATATCGTGCTTGTCGTCGTCGGCCACACCTTCTTCTCCAACATCCTGCCGCCATTTGCAAAGACCCACACATCGCTCGGCCCCGCGGCGATCGGGATCCTCGTCCTTGTCAACACGTGCTTCGTCGTCATCGCGCAGATCCCGGCGGTGCGCGTCGTGGCACGGATGCGACGCACACACGCTTTCGCGGCGGCCGGCGCGCTGTTTGCGGTCAGCCTGCTCGCGGTGCTGCCGGCGACGCTCATCCACTCGGAGCTCGCTGCGACCACTCTCCTCGCCGGCGTTGCGATCGTCTTCGCGATCGGCGAATGCGTACACATTGTCGTTCTCGGGCCACTGGTCGCGGACATGGCTCCAGCCCATCTGCTCGGCCGCTACCTGTCGCTCTACAGTCTGACCTTCAGCATCTCCCTGGCCCTCGGCCCGGCGATTGGCGGCCTGCTCCTGCAGACCTCACCAGACGCCGTCTGGTGGGGTGGCGCGCTTGCCGCGGTGCTGGCCGGAGCCGTCCTGCTTCAACTCGGCGGCCGCATTCCCGACCCGCTCCGCGAAGCACAGTCACATCTTGTGCCGGCGCCAGAGGGCGTGTGAGGTCCTGCCAAGAGAGAAGTCTTCACACGGTCGCCGGAAACGCCAGCGAAATATTCGTGTCCAACCCTGGTGCCAGTGACCACAGATGGCTCCCACCGAGCCACGCACCAGGAGGCGCGTATCCATGGCAGACCACTCCATCAAGAACCTGGGCATCGGGCTTGCGAGCTCGTTGCTGGCGGGAGCCATCTCGGTGACCGCGGCGACCGGGGTCGGCGCCAGCGGCGCCGCCCAGGCAGGCACGGGCGCCTCGTACGTGTACACGGAGAGCAACCAGACCTCAGGCGACGGCGGCAACTCGGTGCTCGCCTTCAGGGTGGCCGGTGGCGGCACCCTGGCTTCGATCGGGAGCTTTCCGACCGGCGGCGACGGCACCGGCGCGGGACTCGGATCGCAAGGGGCGGTAACGGTGGCTGACGGTGGGCACGCGCTGCTCGTCGTCAACGCCGCGTCCAACACCGTCTCGTACTTCCGCATCCTCTCCGACGGGACGCCCTGGCTCGTCGACGCGGCGCCGTCTGGTGGCTCCGAACCGGTGAGTGTCGCCGCGCACGGGCGCTGGGTCGTCGTGCTCAATCAGGGCAACAACACAGTTGGCTCGCTTGTCCTGACCGGCCACGCGCTGGTTCCGTCCTCGCACGCGCCGGTTGCGCTGTCATCGGAGGCGGCCACGCCGGTCCAGATCGGGTTCACTCCTTCAGCAGCGCACGTCATCGTCACCGAGAAGGTGAGCAGCAGCATTGACACGTTCAACGTGAGCTCGAGCGGGCGGCTGACCGGACTGCGGCACACCGTCTCGACGGGAACCGCACCGTACGGCTTCGGGTTCAGTGCAGGCGGCGAGGCGATCGTCTCCGACGCGGGCGGCGGTGCGGGAGGCGCCAGTGCGGCGACCTCCTATCGGGTTGGCGCGGCAGGGCAGTTGCATCCCATCAGCGAGGTTGGTGAATCCCAGGCAGCCGCGTGCTGGCTGGTCGTCAACGGCGCCGGAACGCGCGCGTACCTGGCGAATGCCGGTTCGGGCACGGTCTCCTCGTACGACATCGGGTCCGGTGGCCATCTCACCCTGCGTTCGGACATCGCGGCAACGGTGGGAGTGCATCCTATCGACGAGGTTCTCGGGGGTGGCTGGTTCTTCGTCCTGACCACGACCGAGATTGCGTCGGCACCAGTGTCGTCCGCCGGCGATCTGGGTGCGGTGAATGAGTCAGCAGCCAGCGGACTTCCGGCTGCGGCCACAGGTCTTGCGATCAGCTAGGCCTCCGCGTCGACGACTCCGGACAGTCCTGGAACGGTCGTACTCGGAGCCGGGCGGCATCGCGCCGCCCGGCTTCTCGGCGACTTTCGCAGAATGGAGAGCAGTGACCATCAACACCTCGCCCCGTGGCGGCGGCGCGGCCTCGTCTGAGGACGCAAGCACCCAGCCGCGACCAGCCTCACTGGCAGCTCCTGTCCTGGTCGTGGAGGACGATCAGACCACCTGCGATGTCGTTCGCGCCTACCTCGAAAGCGCCGGCTACCGGGTGGTCATCTGCCGTTCGGGGGCCGAGGCACTGGGCTTTGTTCGCCAGACCCAGCCTCGCTGTCTGATTCTGGACGTCATGCTGCCGGGAAAGGACGGCTTCGAGATCTGCGCGGAGATTCGACGCTCGGGGTCGATCGTGCCGATCCTGTTTCTCAGCGCGCGAGCGGACGAGCCTGACCGGGTCGACGGGCTCCGCGTCGGGGCGGACGACTACCTGGTGAAACCGTTCAGTCCCCGCGAACTTCTGGCGCGCGTCGACGCGCTCCTGCGACGCTCGGAGATCGGCCCGCGACCACCGTCAGTCATCCAACTCGGCAACGTCGAGCTCTCACCAACACGACACGACGTCGTCATCGAGGGACGGCACGTGGCGTTGACCCATGTGGAGTTTGGATTGCTCGCCGCGATGCTGGAGCGACCCGGCTGGGTGCTGACCCGCACGCAGCTGATCGATCAGGTGCATTCCGGCGACCGCATGCCGATGCTCGAGCGCACCGTCGACGTCCATGTGTTCCGGCTTCGCGAAAAGCTGCGCGCAGCACACGCGAATGCGACCATCGAGACCATACGCGGCGTCGGTTACAAGTTCACCACCGAGCAGGCCCGAGGACAGTGACCGCCGCACCGGGCCGCGCGTTGGGATTTCTGCGTCATCGATGGAGTGCGCTGGGGTTGCGCTGGCAGCTCGTGATCCTCAATGTTGCTGTCATCGCGGCGACCGTCGTCCTGATCATCGTGCTGATGCACAACATTGCACAGCAGCAGTTCATGGTCATCATGCATGCTGCTGGCCAGCCCGTCGACCCCGCCGCGGGTCAGCGAGCCTACGATGCTGCGGTCGAGGCACAAATCTACCCGACCCTTGGAGTGGCTGCGCTCATTGCGGTCGCACTGAGCTTCGTGGCGGTGTCTCTGGCACTTCGTCCGCTGTCGGCGGTGCGTGAGGCCACGCGTCGCATGGCTCGCGGCGACGCACCGATCCCGGTGGCCACCAATCGTCGCGACGAGATCGGAGGGGTGGCGGACTCGGTCAACGAGCTCGCCCTGTCGTTGCAGCGTCTCGAGGAATTGCGCCGGCAGGTGACCAACGACGCCGCCCACGAGCTGCGCACGCCGCTGCACAACCTCCTCGGGCTCATAGAAGGCATGCGCGACGGCGTGATCCCTGCATCACCTGCGCGCCTCCAGCAGGCGCATAACGAACTGGGTCGACTGATCGCGTTGGTCGAAGACTTGCGGGGCCTCGCCGACGCCCAGCTGGCTCGCGACCGCATGACACGCGAGCCGCTGCAACTCGAGAGGCTGGTGCGGGAAGTCGTGCTCGGATTCGACACGAGTCTGCGCAGCCACGGAATCTCGTGTCAGATTGTGGCACCGCAAGGAGAGCTCATCGTCGACGGCGACGCAGGGCGCCTTGCTCAGGTCCTCGCCAACATCATCGACAACGCCATCAGTGCTGCCGCTGCCGGCTCCGTGATCACGGTGAACCTGACCCGGCGGGAACTCGTTGGTGCGCGTGGCGGTCCACGATGTCGGCGAAACGATCGCAGCCGACTCACTCCAGCACATTTTTGAACGCTTCTATCGCGCGGACCCGAGTTGCGCCCGCGGCAGCGGAGGCGCAGGCATCGGTCTGGCAATCGTCAAGGAATTGGTGGCTGCGCACGGCGGACACGTCGGGGCCGAGAGTGGGAGCGACGGCGTGACGGTGTGGTTCGAGCTGCCGCTCCGAGCCTACGAGCCTGATCAGTCGACAACGGGCGATCCGGCAACACTGCTCCGTTCTTTGGACGCTGCCTCGAGCGCGTAGTGAGCGTGTCCCGGTTGGACGCACCGGAGGTTTGAGGTTATGGTTGGCTCTCAAGAGATGGACGACGCCGAAACCCGAATTCGGGAGCTTCTGACCGAGGCAGCGGAGACACACCACCGTGTGTACCGCATCGTCGACGGAACTGATCCGGATTGGGCGTCCTGGTACGCGGACTGGCTCATCCATCTGTCGGAGTTGCCAAGCGTGCTCGGTCGAACGCCGGTGCGCAGCGAACTCGTCTACCTGCTCGTCAGGCTCGACAAGGATTTCACCGCACAGCCCCGCGAAGGCGGATGGGAGGCTTTCTACGCGCGTGAGGTCGTGAGCGAGCTCGGCGCACGATGACCCGGCGCGGGGTTGCGGGCCAGGTCCACTCGGAATCGGGTCAGGTTTGGCTGTCATAGGCAAGGCGGACAGCCAGAGATGGCCGCCCGCCTTGTAGTCCCGGGCTCCTCCGGTTCGAGCCGGCGGAATCCTATGCCTGCGGGATTGCCCCGATCTGCTGAAGCAGGCCGAAGAAGTCGAGCTCGGACCACTGTTCCACGACGCGACCGTCGCTGACCTTGAAGATGTTGATGCCTTCCAGCTCGATCGGCCGGCCGGTTGCCGGGATGCCGGCGAACTCACCGCGGTGTGTGCCCCGCCAGATGACGCGGTTGGCAACCAGGTCGCCCTGCGCGATCTGATCCTGGATCTCGTAGGTGTAGCCCGGGAAACCGACCCAAAGCCGCCCACGAACTCTTCGAACGCGGCGCGATCCATGGCGGGTTGGCCCGGCATGTGCGCCACGAATCCGGCGGCGAAAATCTCGGTGGCATCGGCGGCGTCGCCATGGTTGTACCCGATGGCGCGACGCACCAGGGCCTCGCAGGCTCGGTCGAACTCGTCCTCGGTGAGTGAGTCACGCGCACCCGGCTCGAGGGCCAGAACAAACTCCCAGGTCGGCTCTTGGTCCAGCCCCGCAAGAATCACGGAGGCTCGCTCACAGAAGCGCTCAGCCATTCCGGGGTCGTAGGCGCTGCCGCTCCGCTTGCGCACCGTGGCGACCGCTGCGTCCACGCCGCCGACACGGGTCCAGACGACGGCATCCTGTGCCAGGGTCACCACCAGCACCGCTGATGCCACCTCTTCGCCCATGAGCCCGTGCGGCTGACCCTTGCCGTCCCAGCGCTCGTACAGCTGGCCCAGGCACTCGATGAGCGAATCGGCGAGGCCGAGTCGCCGGGCCAGCCGCTGCGCCACTTCGCAGTGCCCGGCGAAGCTCTCCTGGGTCAGCTGAGGAAGGGTGAGCAGTCCACGCGCGACGACGGCTTCCATTCGAGATGGCGGCTCGTCCGCGTTCGCCTGCCGTATGAAGCGAACAGCCAAATCCACCACCTCGGGGACGTCGCCCGGATCGACGGCGGCGAAGTCGCGGCGTAGCGCCAGCTCATCGCCCCACGAGTGCTGCCAGGAGGTAGGTGTCGGCGTTGCAGCCGATGTAGCGGAGCGCGGCCTGGAAGTAGACGTCGCGCATGGCGTTCGCATCAAGGTCGAGCGCCTCGCCGAGTTGGATGGCCACCACGCATGAGCTGAGCGCCGTCTCCAGCGGCTGCCCCATCCCGAGATCCGTGGCGATGGAGAGCGCTGCCATCAACTCTGCGAGGCGTACGCCCGAGTCAGTCGCCTGCGCGTCGCGTGCCATTCCCGCGACGATACGGTACGCAGGAGCCGAGGTCACCGGACGCGACGGGTCCCGTGATCCCACGCATGTGGGATTCGCCAGGTTCTCGGGAACAACGAGTCGACCACCACGGAGTTGACGTCGCATATGGCACCGGCCACGCGTTGTGATGATGGCGCGGGCGTTAGCAGACACAGACTCACTCCAATGCAGCCCAGCCCGACATAGCGCTTACCGTTTCGGCACCCCGTTGTGGCGCCGGATCCTCACCCGCAATCAGGTTTCCAGAACGGCCTTGGCCTTGTCGAGGGCTTGAACCTCTGTGGCCATCGTCTTGGTGACCATGCCGCCCATGAAGAGCTTCTTGATGCCGGCCAAGTCGGCATCCAGGTTGAAGGTCACCGTTGTCGAGCCGTCGGATTCCACAAGTTCGTAGCGGCCGCGGGGACGAACCGGTCCTGCGGTTGTTTGAAACGCGAGCACAGAGTTGGGTGTGAACTCCGTGATCGTGTAGTCAGCCGCGATTGCGCGGCCGCCCGGGCCTCGGACGGACTGCTTGTACTGTGCACCGACTCCTTCGCCGGAGACCTTTTTGATCTCGATGATGCCGGTTCGCCATTCGGTGCCCTTCTCCCCGTCGGCTAAATACGCGAAGACATATGCCGCGGGACGTTTGATGGTGACGCGATGCTCAGCGTGAGGCATGGTGCTCTCCTCGTGTGATGTGGGGGGATGCTGCGACGTAGATCGCAAGCTTGTCGAGTTCGGATTGCCATCCATGCTCGTATGGGTCAGTTGGGGATTCGTCATCCAATTCAGCGTGAACAACGATCACCTTCGTCCTGCTCCCGAGGTCTTCGAATTCCACAGTGACCACGGACTCGTGGGAATCCGGAACGCCTGCAGCCCACCGCCACGTGTACACCAAGCGCCGAGGCGGCACGATTTCGCGATACGTGCCGCGAAGCTCAAGTGGACCGCCTTCGGGTGGTTGCATGACCAGGAGGTACGCACCGCCAGGACGCAGATCGATCTCTGCATAGGGCGTGGTGAAACCCCCTGGGCCCCACCATTGACGCATGCCGTCGGCGGTTGTCCAGGCGCGAAACACGGCCTCGGCAGGACCATCGATGACCCGCTCGATGCGGAGCTCAGGCTTCATCGTCGCGATCGCTTCGGATGAACTCGTTGAGCGAGTCCAGTCGCGCGGTCCAAAACGATTCGTACTCGGCAAGCCACTGGTTGGCGATGTCGAGCGGTTCCGGCCGGAGCCAGTAGAGTTGTTCCCGACCCTGTTTGCGCTGGTCCACCAGGTGGGCGCGCTGCAACGACCGCAAGTGCTTCGTGACACCGGGAAGCGACATCGGGAATGGCGCGGCGAGCGCCGACGCGGATACCTCAGCACCGTTGCGCAGACGCATCAGAATCCTGCGTCGTGTCGGGTCACCGAGAGCGCCGAAGACGGCGTCGAGCACGGCGTCCTTATGCGCAACCATATGGTTTAGTATAGTGTCGTCGAGCCAGCGTCACGGGTAGGTGATCGAGAGTGACCGATTCCAGGTATGAGCAACTGGCGGGCCGGTTGGTCAGTCGTCCCGGCGTGACCGCCGGCAAGATGTTCGGAATGCCAACGCTGAAGATCGGAAGCAAGGCTTTCGCGGGGAGCATCGACGGCGACATGGTGTTCAAGCTGTCCGGGACGGCGTACGCTCAGGCCCTCGAAATCCCGGGCGCGCACCTGTTCGACCCGATGGGCGGACGTCCGATGAAGGAGTGGGTCGTGGTGCCCGCTCGCCAGGCTGCCCGGTGGGGTGACCTCGCCGACGCGGCGATCGAGTACTGCTCAGCCGGTTGACGTTCAGCCGCGAAGATTTCGCAGAAGGACAGGGCGGTCGTGAGTCTCGATCTGTCGGCTGGCGCTATCGTCGTCGCCGCCCGCGAGTTGTACTCAGCGGTACCGCTGAGCTGTCACGCGGCAACGCGTCAGAATGGGGGAGCTATGAACGACACGCAACTGGTGCGGATTCTTGGTCCATGGAAGCGCCGGCACCCGCGAGCGATCGCTGTCATCGCCATCGTTGACGGCCTTGTTCTTGTCGCCCTCGCCATCAGCCTGATGGCTTTCGGTCTCGGTGGCTGGTTGCGCTTCGTCCTCCTGATACTGGGAGCCGTCTGGGCGTTCTACGGCGCCTACCGCTTCCCGCGGGCAATCCGAGCGACGCAGAATACCCGCGACTGAGCGCCGCCGGCTCTTTCCGATCACAGCGGACGCGCGATCGCTGCCACGCGTCAGCCCGAAGGCTCCGTGAGATGGGCGCAATCGATCGCGCAGGCGTCGGCGGCCACGTGGTGTACGCCGCAGTCATGGCCTACCTCCGCAATGGGCTGCTCGCGGCAGCCGTGCCGATTGTCGGCGTTCTCAGTCTCCGCATCTGCCGTCGTGGACCAACAGCTTTGGTCAGTGAACCGTCATGACCTTCGGCACTAGGAGAAGCGCTCCCGCCCGGAGATAGTGAGGACATGACCGAGGCTGTTCGCCAAGCCGCGCCGACGCATCTGCTCCGACCGGCGCCTGTGCGACGACATCACTGGTGGCGATGGGTTGTCGCCGCGCTCGCGGTGATTCTGGCCCTCACCATCGCGGGGATCCTCGCGCTCCTGTTGGCGCCGGCCCCAAGCCCATTGACACTCCCAAGGCTGACTGAGACCGCCTCGGGGGCAATCGCCCCACTCAATGGATCCTGGACGGCGGGACACGGGTCGGTTGCCGGCTACCGCGTCAAGGAGGAATTCCTTGGACTTGGCAACACCGTGGTGGGAAGGTCGACCGCGGTGACGGGTACGGTCGTGATCATCCAAGACGAGGTCTCGTCGGCGTCGTTTCGCGTTGACCTGACCGCGGTGGAAACGGGGGGCAAGACGCAGCCGCAGCTCGCGGGGATCATGGACACGAAGGTGTACCCGGATGCGACCTTCACGCTGACAAAGCCCATCGAGCCCAGCGTGAGTCCCAGAATCGACAAGAGCTTCGTCTTCGACGCAACCGGGCTGCTCACCATGCACGGCACGACGCGCGCAGTGACGGTTGCAATCACTGCCCGCTACACCGGTTCGCTCCTCGAAGCCACGGGATCCATTCCCGTGCTCTTCTCGCAGTGGAACATCCGATCGCCCGTGGAGAACAGTGGCGACGTGGAGTTCTTGCTCATTCTGCGCCGCTGACAAGCACTCACATATTGGCTCGCCGTCGCCGAAGGAACGTGCGCGCGCAACGCGGAGGGGTCGGTCCTCGATGTCGGAGAGGACGAGACGGATCTCGAGGTAACTCGGTTTCGTTATGCGGGCAACGTCTCGTGCGTGTCACCTTCGTCGCGCGTGTCACCGGGATGCTGAAGGGATTCGTGGATTGTCCAACACCGCCATTATCTATCATAATAGTTATATGATTCTGGCATGACGATCTCCTTCCGTCTCAGCTCGACCTCGGGGTTGCCGACATACCTCCAGCTCGCCCAGCAGGTGCGGCAGGCACTTCGCCTCGGCGCCCTGCTCACCGGCGATCAGCTTCCGACCGTGAAAGAGGTGGTCGGAGCGCTCGCCATCAATCCGAACACGGTGCTCAAGGCGTACCGGTTGCTTGAGCACGAAGGCCTGGTGCACGGCCGCCCGGGTCAGGGAACGTTCGTCGTCCGCAGCCTGCAAGGACCACCGTCCTCGCAGCAGGCGGCGCTCCATCGATCGCTCAAGCGCTGGGTGCAAGACGCGCAGGGCGCGGGGATCGACGTCGACGCGATGAGCGCCATGTTCGAGTCCGCGGTGCGCGACGCCGCGGACGAGAGCGTCGCGTGAGCAGCATCGTCGCGTCCGGCCTTGGAAAGCGATACGGACATCGATGGGCCCTGCGCGATTGCAATCTGCAAATTCCATCGGGACGGATCGTCGCGCTCGTCGGACCGAACGGCAGCGGGAAGACGACCCTGCTCCATCTCGCAGCCGGGCTGCTCGCGCCCACTGAGGGGCGAATCGTTGTCGACGGCGAGGTCCCTGGCCGGTCGCGCGACCTCGCGCTCCGGATCGGGCTCGTCGCGCAGGACGTCCCGCTCTATCGAGGGTTCACGGTCGGCGAGACCCTTGATTTGGGCCGGCACATGAACCCGCGCTGGGACCAGCAGCTCGCGGGCTCACGGCTCGATCGGCTCGGCATTCCTCGGAGGCAGAAGGTGGGCGAGCTTTCCGGTGGACAGCGCGCACAGGTCGCACTGGCGCTCGCGCTGGGCAAGCGACCGGATGTTCTTCTGCTCGATGAACCGCTTGCAAGCCTCGACCCCCTTGCGAGGCGCGAGTTCATGCAGACGTTGATGGACAGCGCAGCCGACACGGCTCCGACGATCGTGCTGTCGTCGCATCTGGTCGCGGACCTCGAGAAGACCTGCGACTACCTGGTGTTGCTGGCAGCGTCGCGGACGCAGGTCGCCGGCGACATCGAGGAGCTCGTCAACTCCCACCGCGTGCTGTCAGGAGCGCGCACGGATGGCCGGCGAATCTCCGGTGTCGCAGCGATCGTCGAGGAAAGCGAGACGGATCGGCAGACGACGTTGCTTGTCCGCACCGGCGGACCGATTGTTGATCCGGCGTGGACCGTCGAGCGCGTGAGCCTCGAGGAGCTGGTGCTCGCATATCTGGGTCATCCCGAGGCGACGAGCTTCCCCAGACCTGCGGTTGCCCCGGCAGCCCAGGAGGTGCACGCGTGATCTGGCTCACCTCGCGGCAGCATCGCGCGCAGCTGATCGCGTGTGCGATCGGGCTCGCGGCGCTCTGCGCATATCTCCTCGCCACGGGCATCGGCATGGCCTCGACGTTCACGGACAGCGGGCTCGCAGCATGTCTCGCAAGGACGCCGAACGGCTGCTCAGGTCTCGAGGCTCCCTTCATCAGCCAGTACTCGTCGTACCTGATCGTCGTTCCCCTCTTCCTCGTGCTACCGGCGCTCCTCGGTGTCGCGTGCGGGAGTCCGCTCGTCGCGAGGGAGATGGAGCTCGGCACTCACCGGATGATCTGGATGCAGTCGGTGAGTCGCACGCGCTGGCTGAGCGTCAAGCTCATCGGCCTCGGCGCGATGGTCATCATCACCTCAGCCGTGTACACGGTCGTGCTGCAGTGGTGGTCCGGACCGCTCATCGCGGCAAACGGCAACGCTCGTTTTGCTCCGGGAGTGTTCGATCTACTCGGATCGGTTCCGGTGCTCTACGCAGCCTTCGCCTTCGCGCTCGGCGTGGCGGCTGGAGCAGTCATCCGGCGGGCACTTCCCGCGATCGCTGCAACACTCGTGGTGTTCACGACGGTGCGGGTCGCGGTCGATGTCGCGCTCCGTCCCAACTATCTGCGCCCGCTCACCGACACGTACTCGTTGCCGGATCCGACGCAGGCGACGCACGCATCCGAACTTCCCGGAACCTGGCTGATCTCGGCGAACACGGTCGACAAAGCCGGACACATCATCGGCACCGGCAGCGGCAATATTGACTTCACCAAGATCGTCAGCGACTGTCCCAATCTGGCGACGGTCAACGGGATTGTCCCGTCACCGACTGGCATACAGGCGTGCCTGCAGCAGGTGGGCGCGCACGTGGTCGCGACGTACCAGCCTGCCGACCGCTACTGGATGTTCCAGGGCGTCGAGTTCGGCGATCTTCGTGGCCCTCGCGCTCATGGCGATAGCGCTCGCCTTCTGGTGCGTGCGGCGCCGGACCGCGTAGGAAGGATCAGGCCGTGCTCAGCGGGCGACGGTCATCGCCTCACTGCTGGGACGATCCGGTCGCACGCAGACCATCCCCTCGGAGAAACCGGCGGGGCCGACGGCGAAGGCCGCGTTGAACCGATCGAGGTTGACGACCGTGAGCAGCGCGGTCATCTCGATCAGCTGCTCGTCGCTGAAATGCTCCTTCATGCGAGCGAACAGCTCGTCGCTGACGTCCACCGGCGTTCGCATCACGCCGACCGCGTAGTCAAGCGCAAGGTTCTCTCGCTCCGTGAACCGCCCGCTCTGACGGTAGGCTGGGAGCGCCAGGAGCTCCTGGTCGGTGAATCCCGAGTTGCGACAGATCTGCGAGCCGAGGTCGACGCAGAACTCGCAGCCGATCATCTGCGCACCCTTGAGCTCGACCAGGTTCTTGATGCGGTCGTCGACCGCGTTCCCCTTCCTCACCGCCTGCTGGAACTTGCCCATGCCGCTCATCATCCTGGGTCGATGTGCCCAGATCTCGACGGGCTCGATGCCGCTGCCATGGGCCGGGGGACGCCCGGTGAGCTTTGTCATGCCCCTGCGCATGAACCAGTACACGACCTTGACCATCGGCCCCGCCTGGCCCTGGGGTACTCCTTCAATCCGCGCCATCGGGTGACCTCCTGTCACATCGGGTGGTTCATCGGGGTCTACTGGGCATGACCCGAAACCCACCGGCGATGTGACATGAATCAGCGCGAGCTGGCGGATCGGTTCGATCGGGAGCGGCAGCGGCTCCGGTCGGTTGCCTACCGGATTGTCGGATCGTTGAGCGACGCTGACGATGCGGTGCAGGAAGCGTGGCTGCGACTCGAACGGGTGGACGCAGATGGCATCGAGAACCTGGAGGGGTGGCTGACCACCGTGGTCGCACGGATCTGCCTGAACATCCTCCGGGCGAGACGCCTCCGGCCTGAGGATCCGCTCGATGCGTTCCTGCCCGAGCCGATCGTCTCGAGCGGCGGGGGCGCGGATCCAGAGCACGAAGCCCTCCTCGCGGAAGCTGTGGGGATCGCGCTCCAGGTCGTCCTCGAATCCTTGAGCCCACCACAGCGCGTCGCCTTCGTGCTGCACGACATGTTCGGCGTGCCCTTCGACGAGATCGCGGCATTGATTGCGCGCTCGCCCGAGGCCACGCGGCAGCTTGCCAGCCGCGCACGCCGCAGGGTTCGAGATGCCGCGCCCCAGCCCGACTCGGACCTCGTCCGTCAGCGGGCGGTTGTCGACGCGTACTTCGCGGCCGCTCGCGACGGGGACCTCGACGCTTTGGTCGCCGTGCTCGACCCCGACGTCGTTGCACGCTCCCATGGCCGCACCGGGATGTTCGAGCTGCGCGGCGCGGAGAAGGTCGCGCCGGCAGCGATGATGGCGCGCAGATTCGCTCCATTCGTCCGACCCGCGCTGATCAACGGGACAGCCGGCGCGGTGGCGTTCGACGAAGGCGTCCCGTTCGCAATCCTGGCGTTCACCGTCGTCGGCGATCGGGCGGTCGCCATTGACATCTTCAATGACCGTGAGCTGGTGCCGCGTCTGATTCGTGACGACGTGATTCGATGACCAGGTTGGCGGCGAGGACGCCGATCCACAGCACGCAGGTCGTCGCCAGCGCGCGCTCGATCAGGCCGACGGCCGGCATCGAGGTGATGCTCGTCGAGACCGCGAGCAGCACGTAGAACACAGGTCCGAGAACGCGCGCCGCACGCATCACCGGACGAAGACGCCGCCACGCGGGCAGCACCGACATCCGTCGCCACAGTGGGATCGGAGTGAAGGCGAGCACGAAGAAGGCGAGGCCGGCGACGATCGCGTCCGTCAGCCCACCTGGGCTCAGCAGTTGCACGCTGGCCGTGCATCCGGGGTCGGACAGCCGGCAAGGAATCAGCGGAAAGGAGTTGCCAAGGGCGAGGGCGGAGAGGGCGAGCATCCAGGGCGCGAAGACGGCGACCTTTCCGGCCCCTGCGAGTGCGGGTCGCAGTCCGAAGACCGCGAAGCCGAATGTCCCCAGTGCGCCGATCCCGAAGCAGAGGACGGGGAACCAGACGTGTGGCGCCGTGGCGGCCTGCATGTCGCTGATCGTGTCCTGGACCGGCCCGTAGCGTGGTCCCTGCCACAGCTCTGGGATGACCCATCCAGCCGTGAAGACCACCTGAGCGGTCACCCCGACGATGCCCCACGCCATCCGTCGACGCGGATCCGCGAGGACGGCTCCGCGGGATTGGCTCGGAGGATCGGTCACGAGACCGCGCGTTGCTTTGAGGATAATTGATTTACTATAGCAACTAAATGGCCGAAACCTCGCCCGTGACGCCCACTGAGCTCGACGTCCAGTCCATGGTCGGCGCGCTCTTCTCTGTGAACGCCGGGCTCGAGCGGGCTCGGCGCGAGCGGAAAGGCGCCGGTGCTTTGAACCTGCTGCAGGTGATCGCGTCGGGCGAGGCCACGCGTCCGTCAGAGATCGCGAGCCGCCAGCAGGTCCATCAGTCGCTGGTGACCCGGCAGATCCAGGAGATGGAGGAGGCGGGCTTTGTGACCGTCACGCAGAATCCCGCAGACCGGCGCTCATGTCTGGTCGGGCTCACGCCGGAGGGGGAGAAGGAGCTCGATCGCCTACGACGGATCGGCCTCGAGCGCTTCGGTTCGTTCGTGCGCGAATGGACGCCCGGCGAGGTGCGGACGCTGACCGCATTGCTCGAAAAGTTGCAGCGATCCATGGCCGCGGTCAATGCACGCGAGCGCCCCGTCAGGCCAGGTCGCACGTGGGGCCGGCACGTGCCCGCGAGCAGGGGTGTGCCGCCTGCGGCGATCGCCGTTCCCGGCGGAGCGACGCCCGAGCGCAGCTGATACCGGTCCTGTCTCAGAGATCGGCGAAGAAGGCAGCGATCTCTGCAGCCAGGAGCTCCGGTTCCTCGGCAGGAGCGAAGTGTCCGCCGCGCGGCATCTCGGTCCAGCGGCGGACGTTGTACAGGCGCTCGGCCCACTCGCGCGGCGGCTGCCCTTCGGGAACGAACTGCCGTGCGAAGTTGGCGATACCGGTGGGCACCGCGATGCGCGTGTTCGGTCCGATGGCGACTCCGTCCCAGCGGTTGTCGAAGTAGTCGCGCATCGACGTCGTGATCGACCCGGTCACCCAGTAGACGGTCAGCGTCGTGAGCAGAAACTCGCGAGTGAAGCGACGGTCGAGGTCGCCCTCGCTGTCGGTCCAGGACCGCCACTTCTCGATGATCCAGGCAGCAAGTCCCGCTGGAGAGTCGTTGAGGGCATAGGCGAGGGTCTGCGGCTTGGTGGACTGCACCGTGGAATAGCCGCGCTCGACGCGATCCCAGGTGTCCTGCTGCGCGAGGTATGCGCGCTCGGCATCCGACAGCGGGGGCGAGGCGTCGTCGATGTCGGGCTCGAGCTCGAGATTGCTGAGATGAATCCCGAGCATCGACTCCGGGGCGTCGAGCGCCATGATCGTCGCCACTCCGGCGCCGAAATCACCGCCCCCTGCACCGTACCGCTCATACCCCAGACCACGCATCAGGGCGTGCATGAGTGTGGCGATGTCGCGGTAGTTGCCGCGTTGCGGGCGCTCAGAGAATCCATAGCCCGGCAGCGACGGAATCACAACGTCGAAGGACGGGCCGTCGATACCGTGCCGGCCGGGATCCGTCAACAACCCGACGAGTGGCAACAGTTCGACAAAGGTGCTCGGCCAACCGTGCAGCAACATGAGCGGGATCCCAGACCCGTGGACGGCGCGCTCGTGCACGAAGTGGACAGGGATCCCGTCGATGGTCGCGCGGTGCTGATGGAAGCCGTTGATCCGCCGTTCCTCGGCTCGCCAGTCGTAGCCGCCCGACCATTCAGCGAGCAGGCTCTTGAGGTAGCCCAGGTCCGTTCCCTGCCCCCAGGCAGGGCCCGGCGCAGGCGGCGGCCAGCGGGTCGCGAGAATGCGCCGGCGCAGGTCGCTGAGCACCTCGTCATCGACATCGACGAGAAAGGGTTCGACCATCACTGCCGCATTCTGCCCCGACACACGCTCACCGCAGTGGGACGGGGACGGTGCGCATGACGAATGTCATGTGTGGTTCCTGACGCGCCTCACTACCCGGGAGGCGTCACCCACGGCAAGCTGGGTGCATGGCACATCACCTAGCCGATTCGTCCCGATGAGGGCAATCGAGGTTCACGAGCTCCGCAAGTCGTATCGAGGCAAGCCTGCGGTGCAGGGCATCAGCTTCGAAGTCGGCGAGGGTGAGGTGTTTGCACTCCTCGGGCCGAATGGCGCGGGCAAGACGACCACCGTCGAGATTCTTGAAGGCTTCCGCACGCGAGAACTCGGGCGGCGTCGAGGTCTTCGGCTTCGACCCGGGAAAGGGCGAGCGTCAGTATCGCGAGCGCATCGGCATCGTTCTGCAGGACGTGACGGTCGATCGCTTCCTCACAGTCGCGGAGACGGTGGAACTCCTCGGCCAGGGCTATCCGTCTCCGCTGCCGGTCGGCGAGGCGCTGGCGCTCGTCGGGCTCGACGAGCAGCGGAACACACGGGTCGGAAAGCTCTCCGGAGGCCAGCGCCGCCGGCTCGACATGGCGGTCGGTCTGGCGGGCGACCCTGCGCTCCTGTTCCTCGATGAGCCCACCACCGGATTCGATCCATCTGCGAGGGCTGAGGCGTGGACCACCATCCAGGGCCTGGCCGCACGCGGCACCACGATTCTGCTGACGACGCACTACATGGAGGAGGCTGAACGGCTTGCGAATCGCGTCGCGATCATCACCGACGGACGCGTTGTCGCGGAAGGCGCCCCGACGGAACTTCGAAGCCGGACGCACATCCTGAGCACGATCACGTTTCAGCTTGCGGTGGACTCGCCGCCTCCTCCGCTCGGTGCGCGACGTTCGGACGGTGTCTTCGAGCTGCGAGTTGATGACTCGACTGCGGCGTTGCATGCACTGACGTCATGGGCCGTGACGGCGGGTCTTCGCCTCGGCGATCTCGAGGTGACGAGGGCATCCCTCGAAGACGTCTACCTGCAGTTGACGCGCGCCGCGGAACAGGAGGATCCACCCGCATGATCAGCGGCGACCTGGTGCTCGTGACCCGGTTTGCTCGATATGCGAACCGCACGTTCTGGCGCAACCCGGCGGCGGCGTTCTTCACGCTGTTCCTGCCGGTGTTCTTCCTCGTACTCTTCTCCGCGCTCTTCGGCAACGAGCCTCTGAACATCAACGGCCACCAGGTGAGCTCCGCGACATTCACCATGGTTGGGATCATCACGTTCTCGGTGGTGAGCGCGTGCTACACCAACCTGGCGATCAGCGTCACGAGCGCACGCGAAACCGGCTTTCTCAAGCGGGTTCGTGGGACGCCGATTCCGCGCTGGACGTTCTTGAGTGGACGCATCGTCCAGTCGGTGTTCGTGGCGCTGCTGCTTGTGGTGATCTGCTTCGGCTTCGGTGCGATCGCCTATCACGTGAAGCTGCCCAGCTCGACCCTGCCGGCGCTCATCATCACGCTGACACTCGGGGCGGCGGCGTTCGCCGCGCTCGGACTGGCGGTCACAGCGATCGTGCCCAACGCCGATGCCGCCCCAGCCGTCATCAACTTCTCGATCTTTCCGTTCTATTTCGTCTCCAACGTCTTCATCCCGATCTCGAACCCGCCGCAATGGCTGACGGTGCTGACTCACATCTTTCCGATCGGGCCGTTCAACGAGGCCATCAAGACGGCGGTGATCCCTCCGTTGGGGAGCACCGGATTCAACGGTGGAGACCTGCTGGTGCTGGCGGCATGGGGCATCGTTGGGGCAGGCGTCGCGTTTCGCTACTTCTCGTGGGAGCCACATGTGTAGCGCGATGCCGCGGAGTGCGACGGTCTGACACGTCACCGTGTCCCTGGGGCACTTTCCTCGAGCACGGCGCACAGCCGGGCGACGGCACCGGTGAACGCGTGTTGCGGTGGAGCGCCATAGCCCACCACCAGCGCGGGGGAGTGTTCCTCGTCCGTGCTGCTGTACGACGCCAATCCCTCGATCGCGAGCCCGCGTGCGGCTGCTCGCGCAACGACGTCCTGCTCGAGCTGATCGGACGGCAGCTCGAGCACCGCGTGCAGGCCCGCGGCGACTCCGCTGATGCGCACGTGCGGGGCGTGCTCCCGCACCGCTGCGGCAAGGTGGTCGCGACGCCGGCGATAGACGAGCCGGCAGCGACGCACGTGGTGATCGTAGGCGCCGGACGTGATGAACTCCGCGAGCGCGAGCTGGTCGAGCGTGCTGCTCTGGCCGTCCGCGAGTTGCTTGGCGTCCGTGACGTCATCCAGCAGGTCCGGTGGCAACACCAGCCAGCCGAGCCGGAGACCGGGTGCGAGGCTCTTGCTCACGGAGCCCGCGTAGACGATCCGATCGGGCGCGAGTGCCTGCAATGCGCCGACCGGCTGACGGTCGTAACGGAACTCCCCGTCGTAGTCATCCTCGATGACGAGAGCCCGACCGGCGCGAGCCCATCGCACCGCCTGGTTCCGGCGGTCGGGTCCCAGGACCACGCCGAGCGGAAACTGATGGGCGGGGGTCAGGAGGATCGCATCCGAGTCCCCGGCCTGGCCGATGACGGCACCCATATGATCGACCGCCACGGTGTTGAGGCCAAGTCCGGCCGCAACTGCAACACGGCGGTGGAGTTGATGGCCGAAGGCCTCGACGGCGAGCGTGCTCCCACCGCGCGATCGAAGCACCTGGCACAGCAGGGCGAGCCCCTGGGTGAAGCCCGAGCAGATGACGACGCGGCCGGGATCGGCACGCACGCCGCGGCTGCGCGACAGGTAGTCGGCGAGGGCGCGTCGAAGCTCGCTGCGGCCCCGGGCGTCCGAGTACCCGAACGCCCTGTTCGGCGCGGCGTTCACTGCCTTGCGCGAGGCCGCGAGCCACCCGGCGCGAGGGAATGCGGAAAGGTCGGGTGCTCCCGCGAGGAGGCTGAACCTCAGCTCGCCGGCCGGCGTGGCTGGAGTGCGAGATGGGGCAACCGTTTCCGACGTTTCCTGCCGTTCGGCAACCAGGGTGCCCGATCCCTGTCGAGCGGTCAGCCACCCTTCCGCGATGAGTTGCGCGTACGCATCGGCCACCGTGTTGCGGGCGACCCCCAGGTCCGTCGCCAGCGCACGCGACGACGGGAGCCTGGCGCCGGCACGGAGGCGTCCCGTCCGGACCGCGTCGCGAAGCGCCGTCTCGAGCCCTGCGCGGACGCGCCTGCCGGCCAAATCAAGGTGAAGGTCGAGCCCGAAAGTGGCCCACAAATCTTCCATCAAGGTGGACCATGCTAATGGTCCGCTGAGATCCTAGGATGGGTCTCATGACGAACAGCACCGCAACCCAGAGCACCCACGACATTCCCGTGCGACTGGACTTCGACCACGAGGCGGCCGGCTTCTCCCGGGCGATGGGCCATCTCGACCACGCCGCCACAAAGGAGCTCGACGCCGTCGGATTCGACCCGAAGCTTCGTGAGCTGGTCCGCGTCCGCGCCTCGCAGCTCAACGGCTGCGCCTACTGCATCGACATGCACACCAAGGATGCGCGGGCGATCGGCGAGACCGAGCAGCGCCTGTACTCGCTGCCGGCGTGGGCCGAGACGCCGTTTTTCACGACCCGTGAGCGCGCCGCGCTGGCGCTCACCGAATCGGTAACGCTGCTGGCCGTCGACCATGTCCCGACCAGCGTCTTCGCCGGTGCCGCGGCGGAATTCAGCGAACGCGAGCTGGCGGCGCTGATCAGCCTCATCGTGACGATCAACGCCTGGAACGCCATCGGGGTGACAACGCGAGCATGGTTGCCGGGGTCGTACGAGCCTTGACGACCGAGGAATAGGGGAGACCTAGATCGCCCCTCTGGCGATCGCCTGCTCGATCCAGGGGACCACCTCGTCGAGCATCGCATCCAGGGTGGTGGTCGCCTCAAAGCCAAGCACCCGCCGCGCTTTCTCGGTTGATGGGATCCTCCGCTGCACGTCGTGCTCGAAGGGCGGATCACTGACGTAGCGGAAGGGAATCGCAGGGCCCTTGATACGGCGCCAGATCGACTCTGCGAGCTCGAGCACGGTCGTCGACGCGTTCGTCGACAGGTTGAAGTCCTGGTTCAATGCTGCCGGGCTCTCCATCGCGGCGACGATCCCCTTCGCGAGATCGCCTCCGTACGTGTAGTGGCGCACCTGTGAGCCGTCGCCGAGAATGTGCAGCGGATCCTGCCCCTTCAGCACCTTCTGGACGAGATCGGGAACCACGTGGCTCATCGCGAGCTTGACATTGCCGCTTCGGATGTCGACGTTGCCGAGCGCGCGACCTTCGCCGATGCCGACACAATTGAACGGGCGGACAATGGTGAACGGCAGGCCGTACTGCTGCTGAGCGGCGCGCGCGAAGTACTCGACGGCGAGCTTCTGGAAACCATACGACGACTTCGGCGGCGGACCATCGAGTTCCTGCCCTTCGGCTGACGGCCACGCCGTCGCCAACTCGAAGACCATCGATGAGCTGATGTACGTGACCTTTGCCAGCGATGCATCCCGATGGGCGCCAATGGCTGCGTCGCATGTCGACGCGATGATCCGTTCGTTGGTAGCGAGCAGATCATAGGCATAGGTGTGGAAGTACGAGATGCCGCCAATCATCGCTGCGCCCGCGATCAGATGATCGCAGTCGCCGAGCAGTGACGTCATCAGCTCGACATTGCGTGCGTCACCCCGCACGAGCGTGTAGTTCGAGTTGGCGTCATACGACTTCGAAACCGGTCCGTACTTCGATTCATCGTCGAGGCCGAGAACTTCGTAGCCGCTGCGAAGCAACTCCTCCACGATGTATCCACCGATGAATCCCGAAGCACCGGTCACCATCACCCGGCTCACGCCGAGTCTCCATGGTCATCGCCGCGTGTGTTCGGAGGTCGCGCCTGGGTGAGTCCAAGGGCGTAGAGATACCAGTGGAGGTAGCGTGGGATCCAGGACTTCATCTTGAAATTGGACGTCCCACCTGCGCGATCGAGCCAGATGGTCGGGAGCTCAGCAACGGGGCGCCCGTGCCGCCGAGCCTTTGCAACCATCTCGATTCCCAACTCGAACCCCGCATCAGAGTCGATGCCGACGCGTTGCACGAAGTCGCGCGAGTAGGCCTTGAACGAGTTCGTTGCGTCGTGAGTCCCTACCCGCCCCACCATGTGCAGCGAGACACCCGCGAGGCGTGAGATTCGGCTCTTGAGCCACGGTCCGCCGACCTGTTGGCCGCCGCGCATGTATCTGGAGGCGCATGCGACGACAACGCCGCGCTCGACCAACCGGGTCAGTTGATCGATCTGCATCGGGTCGTCGCTCCCGTCTGCCATGGTCACAACGACGACATCTGCGGCGGCATGATCGATCCCATACCGGAGGGCTTGCGCCGGGCCTCCGCCGAGCGTGTTGTGGAGCGGCCGAAGCCGCGCATCCCGCCGCGCGTACTCGACGAGGTAGGGAGCCGTGGTGTCGCTCGGGGTGTCGTAGACGACCAACACCTCGGCCGGGAGGGTTACGGCTTCGAAGATGCGATTGAGTATGGGAATGACCGCCGGACCCTCGTTGTACACCGGGATCACGACGCTCACGCGTGGCTTCACACAACGACCCCGTTGCCAAGCAGATTGGTCAGGTCCACGACCGGCACTATCGTGTGGAGGCTCGCATACTCCCGATGCGGCGCAGCGATGATGAGAAGATCCGCCTCTGCGAGCACGTGCTCCAGGGTGGTGAGCTCCGGGTCGAGGGTCACCAGGGGGTCGGTGCACAACACGCGCGCCGCCTTGCCGCTGAGCACTCGCTTCAACTTGTAGCTCAGACTCGCCCGGATGTCGTCCGACCCTGCCTTGAACGCCATGCCGAGAATGCCGACGGTCATATCGGTCAGGTCGAATCGCTCCTCGAGCTTTCCCATCACATAGAGCGGAAGCCCCTCGTTGACCATCACCGCTGCTTGTCCGAGCGTGAACCGATTCTCCGCAAAAGCGGTGATCTGCATTGTGTCCTTCAGAAGGCACGGACCGGCGGTGAGGCCGGCTCCCGGGAGGTCAGCGGCGCGCGGATACCGATAAGTCACGGCGTGGCGGATCCGCTCGTAGTCGAGACCGGAATCGTTTGCGATCATGTACAGCTGATTCGCGACCGCAAACTTGATGTAACGCCACGTGTTCGTGAAGAGTTTGGCAAGCTCTGCCTCCTCTGGAGTCAGTTCCACAATCTCGGTGGTCAACAGCTCGAACAGCGCCGCGGCACGGCTCGTTGCCCGTGGCGTGATCCCTGACACGATCTGCGGCAGGCTGCTCAACTCATCGAGTGCGTGACCCTCGGCGATACGCTCAGGGCAGAAGCTCACATCGATGTCGCGGTTCAACCGCCCGATGATTCGAGCGACACCCCGCGTGACGCCTGGATAGACCGTGCTGCGCAGGATGACGAGCTGCCCGTCGACGAGATGATCAGCGAGTGGCGCGACCGCACGGGAAACTGCATCGATGTCAGGGCTCAGATACCGATCGACAGGAGTCCCCACCACGACGATGACATGCTCGCCGCTGGCGATCGAGGCGGGATCGGTCGTGGCCTGTAATCGATTCGATGCGCGAAGTTCAGCGAGAAGCTCCGCGGCTGCGGTCTCCTGAAACGGCATCGATCCACGCGTGACGGTGTCGACCGCGTCGGCGCTCGAGTCGAAGAGGACCACGCTCACTCCGCGAGAGGCGAGCGCCAGACCGAGTGGCAAACCAACATGACCGCAGCCACCCACGATGATCACGTCGTGCTCGAACCCGGGTGCGGCTTGGGAGCGCGGTTGTGTCACGGATTCGGCCTCGGGCACCGCGCGAGGCGACGCTCGCGGCGGTGTCGCCGATACCTCCGGCTCACTCAGCACCGTTGACCTCCGTACAACCCGTGGATGAGGCGGCAGGGCCAGCCCTCAATTCAGCGGCGCTCCTTGCTGGCCCGAAAGGTCGCCCAACGGCCGGTATCCCTCGTACACTGAAGGCCGTCAGCTAAGGGGCTTCGACGCCCACGGCCGGCGGCCATTATCGGCTTCTTTGACGCCTTGGCACCGGCTTCGGTATCTGAAGGGGACCTGACCTCGATGACCGTACGATGACGTCCGGGCAACTCGAGAACCCCGAGCCGTCGCCCGGTGACGCCTCGACGGCGGGTGTCGCCGATGAATCGCGAACGCTAACGTCGCTGGTACCGGAGGTCGCCGCCGGCACCCTCTTCATCCTCATCGCCGGCACATTCGCGACGAATAACAATGAGACGGGGAGTCTCAATAGGGCGCTCTATTTCGGTTCCGTCATCGTCGCCGTCGTCGTCACCCTCCTCTATTTGCGCGGTCGCCACTTCGCGAAGGTCGACACCGCGCTCGCCGCCCTGGCAGCCGTGGGGCTGGTGTGGGGCATCGCGACGATCGAACGCCCGCAACTCCTCGGCTACTGGGAAGGCTTCGGCACTCGCGTGGGCGTGGCCGCGGTTGTTTTGGCGCTGATGTTCGCGTTCGTGGTGCGACCCGGATGGTTTCCAAAGTGGGTCCAGGTTGCTCTCGGCGTGGGAGTCGCGGTCTGCTGTCTCTGCGACGTGCTCGGGGTTGTTCGGACCGAGAGTTTCTTCGCTTTCGTCGGCAACAACCTCAATCAGATCAACGACATGCTTGCCCCAGTGGTGGGAAAGGCACCCAACTCCACATTCATACCCGAGTACACCGCGCTCTATGGCTGGCTCTTCGTTCCCTTCAAGCACCTCCTGTCGCCGGTGGAGCTCGTCGGCGCAATGGCGATATTCCTCACGCTCGTCAGCATTGCCACCGTCCTCCTTGCAGTCTGGATCGTCAGCCGGCTGCTCGGGACGAGGCGTGTGTTTCTCGCCCTCGCAATTGTGGTTCCGATTGGTCTCGCGACATCGCGTCTGGTCGGGGACACCAGTTCGATCGCGAGCTTCTCCCAGGAACTGCCGATCCGAGTGGTCTCCGGCGTTCTCATCGCGGCGGTCGGACTGACGGATCTGATGCTCATCTATCGAAGGACCGTCCGTCCCTGGCAACTCCTGGTCATCGGCTTCGTCTGCGGTCTCGTCGCCTGGAATTCGCAGGATTTCGAAGTCGTAGCGGCCGGTGTGTACGGCGTGATGCTCCTCGTTTGTGCAAGGTCGTCCATCCGCATCCGCGCTCTCGGGATGTGGCTGGCGGGGTTGCTTCTCGCGGCCGCCGCCTATCCGGCGTTCCTGCTGGCCACCGGCTCGCACTTGCACCTTGGTTATGTGGGCTTCTTCGTGAGGACTGGGGGTTCACTGGGCGCTGCGCCGATCCAGGTACCCGGGCCGGTGTTGGTCGTGATGCCCATCATCATCTGCTCGACGGCCGCGGGGTGGGCACTGATGAGAGTTCGACGCCGAACAGGAGCACGCGACGACGAGGTGCTCGACCGGGCCACCTTAACTCTCACTTATGTGGGGACGTGGGCCGCCATCTGCCTCCTGTACTACACCAACCGCGCCTACGCCGCTGGTCAGTTGCAGACGATGCTGCTCCCAAGCGGCATCTGCGTGGGGGCACTGCTTGCCGTCGCGTTACGCACGCATGCGCTCGACGATCTCTGGGAGCGGGGGATGGATGGGACGAGGTGGTCGCGATGGTTGGGCAAGGTGAAGCTGATGCCGGTGACAATCTTCGTGTGTCTAGGGTTTGCATCCCTTTTGTTGACCACGAATCCTCTCGACGCAGCGCACAATCTCACGCACCCGTCAGCTGCGGACGGATACACGACGTTCGACCTTCCTCCCGCAATCGCGGCGGTTGAGGCAGCACAGCGATTCACCTCGGACAGGGGCGGTGATCTCACCTATCTCGGTGAGAGCTTCAACTACGTGGCTCTGGTGACTCACGTGCCGAGCAACGCGCTGCTGTACGGATTTCCGTTCTCTCACATATACAGCAGTGCGCAAGCCCAGGTGGCGGCCTTGGCGTGTGGATACCTTGCCGACCACCGGTCGAAGTGGATCGTCCTTTCGGTGAACGGACTGGTCGGATTTGGCGACAGTGCCTGCGGTCTGTATCGCTCTGTGGACATGCCCGGTGTGGTATTTGGCCAGCTCCAGGAGCTGAAATAGTCGCCGGGGTCGCTAGGATCGTCCTGTGCTCGCATGGATGGACCTCGAGATGACCGGCCTTGACCCGGCGCGTCACGTGATCGTCGAGGTCGCGACGCTGCTCACCGACGATGAGCTCAATCCGATCGCGGAAGGACCCGACATCGTCGTGCAGGCCCGGGCTCATGAGCTCGCGCAGATGGATGACCTCGTCAGGAACATGCACACGCGGTCCGGTCTGCTCGAACTCGATACAGCGCTCAGAGCTGACCGTTGCCGAGGCCGGCCGCCAGACGCTCGCGTTCCTCAAGGCACACATTCCCATGGCGCGCACCGTCCCGCTCTGCGGCAACTCGATCGGGACTGACCGGCGCTTCCTCGCGGCGTACATGCCCGAGGTCGAGGAGTTTCTGCACTACCGATCGATCGATGTGTCGAGCGTCAAGGAGCTCTGCAGGCGTTGGTACCCGGAGGCGTTGGCGCGAGCTCCGGCAAAGAGGGAGGCGCATCGGGCGCTCGACGACATCCGCGAGTCGATCGCCGAGCTCGCGTACTACCGGTCGACGATCTTCGCGCGGACCGATGTCACAACGACCTCCGTCGACGCGTGAGCATCGCGCGCGGGTGAGTGACGCGCCGGCAGCGGGACCACACGTCGACGTCGACGACTCGGGCGCGCCGGCGCTGTCGGTGCAGCATCTTTCGAAGCGATTCGGCGACCGCCTTGCATTCGATGACGTGTCCTTCGAAGTGGGCCACGGCGAGGTGTTCGGCTTCCTCGGCCCCAACGGCGCCGGTAAGACGACGACCGTCCGGACGCTTGGGACTCTCATCGCACCAACGTCGGGCTCGGCTTCGATCCTGGGGATTCCGCTGCTCGCCGAGAACGGCGTCGAGATCCGCCGGCGGATCGCGATCATGCCTGAATCCCCAGGCCTCTATCTCCGCCTGAGCGTTGCCGAGAACCTCGAGTGCTTCGCCGATCTCTACGAGGTGCCGGACACCCGGGAGAGAATCGATGGCGCGTTGCGCGCGGTCAACCTCGTGGAGCGAGCCGGTGACACATGCGGCACGCTGTCGAAAGGACTCCGTCAGCGTGTCGCGCTGGCCCGAGCGCTCCTCGGCGATCCCGAGGTCCTGTTTCTCGATGAGCCCACGTCCGGACTCGATCCGGTGGCGGCGCGTGATGTCCACGAGCTGATCGACGGCCTCCGCCGGCGCGGGGTCACGATCTTCCTCACGACGCATCGGCTGGAGGAGGCAGAACGCCTCTGCGACCGGGTTGCGATCCTGAACACCACCCTGCAAACGATCGGGCGACCCGACGAGCTGCGTGATCAGCTGTTCGCCAGGACGCTTGTGGTGCGGACGAAGACCCCACTCGCCGATCCGGGGAGCGTCTTTGCAGGGCTACCGGCTGTCGACGCGTGGCACGAGGACGGCGCCGGCTCGTACGTCGTCACCTACTCCGACGCGGCGGTCGCGGCGCCCGCCATCACTCGCGCGCTTGTTGCGGCCGGTGCCGACGTGCTGTCGATCAGCGAGTCGCAGCACTCGCTCGAGGATGTCTATCTCGAACTGGTCAACGAGGACGCGGAGGCGCGGAGGTGAAGATCAGCACACGGCGCGTCCGCGCCATCTTCACCAAGGAGCTCCGCGAGTACCGGCGCAACCTTGCGGTCGTCACGACGATGGCAGTCCTTCCGCTGATCTTCATCGTCCCGCCGTTGATCGGCATCGTTGAGCTCTCGAACTCGGCATCAAGCGCGCTGCTGAGCGGCGACCCGCTCGCATACATGCTCGGGATCCCGGCGATCGTGCCGGCGGTGATCGCCGGCTATGCCGTCGTCGGCGAGCGCCAGCAGGGCACGCTCGAGCCGCTGCTCACGACGCCGATCCGTCGTGAGGAATTCCTGCTCGCCAAGGCGCTTGCAGCGCTCATTCCCGTGGTCGTGATCTCCTACGTGGTCTTCCTCGCGTTCGTGGTTTGTGTCGAGCTGCTCGCACAACCGGCGATTCGGTCGTCGGCATTCAACGGACCGGAATTGCTCGCACAGTTGCTGTTCACGCCGCTCATCGCCGGATGGTCCATATGGCTCGGCATCGGAATCTCCACCCGCGCGAGCGAGGTCCGCGTCGCACAGCAACTCGGCATCCTCGCGAGCCTGCCGACGGTCGCGATCACGTCGCTCATCGCGTACAGCGTCATCCCGATCTCACCCGGCGTTGTCATCGGCTTCGCCGTCGTGCTCCTCGTCCTCGACCGGCTCGGATGGCGGGTCGTCTCGGCGATGTTCGACCGCGAGCGTCTCATCATCGGGAAAACAGCCTGAGGCACTCAGGGACAGCGCTGCCGCTGGCAGCCGACCCGATGTCTAGACCTGGGCGCCGGAAGCGTCAGGGTCTTCGGGAGCGGACGGGTCAGCGAGCCGCGCCTCGGCTCGGGCCAGTTCGGCAAGCACCTCGGCCTCGACACCGACCTTCCCCATCAGAACGCTCTCGTCGGGGATCGCCGCGTCGGCGCTCTCCGTCGACGCGGTCTCGGTGTCATCCCCGAGGCTCGCTGCCTCCTGCTCGGCGGTTTCGTCGCTCATCAGGGCGCGATCGTATCTCCGTCGGCGGGGCGCCGGTGCGGAAGTAGCCCCGAGCCTCGGTGCGGGCGGCCGGGTGCCCGGCTTCCATGGAAGTCCAGGTTCGACACGTGCCGCTACCATCGCCCCTGTGGCGTCGCTTCCGGTGCTGGTTGTGCTCCTCCTCTTCGCCGCAGCATCCGCGGTCACGTGGGGAGCAGGAGTGCAACTCTCGAAGTCCACCGAAGAGCTGGACATCAGGCTGGGAATCGGCGATGCGCTGGGCGGGATGGTGCTGCTGGCCATCGCCGGAAGCCTGCCGGAACTGGCGATCACGATCTCGGCCGCGGCGTCGGGCCACCTGGATCTCGCCGCGGGCAACCTGATCGGCGGGATCGCAACCGCAACGATGGTGCTTGTCATCTGCGATCTCTGCGCGGACCGGCCGATCACGTTCCTCTGCGGATCACTGACCCCGGTGCTCGAAGGGCTGCTGGTCGTCCTCACCGTCGCTGCCGCAGCCATGGGCGCGCTGCTGCCGAAATCGGTTGCCATCGCCGGGTCGGTGAGTCCCGCCTCGCCGGCGATCGTGGTGATCTGGGTCGGCGGCGTGTGGATTCTCAACCGCGCGAGGTCCCATCCGATGTGGAAGGTCGTCCCCGAGGGCAGCCGCCCGGGGAGACCGCACCGGCGCGTGCGACATCCTGCCGCGAACCCCGCACGCGCCAGGCAGTCGACGGTGCGGGTTGCCTCCGTGTTCGGTGCGGCGTCGCTGGTGACGTTGCTCGCCGGCGTGGTGCTCGAGGTCACCGGCAGTGAGCTCGCGGACCGCGCGGGAATCAACGGTGTCGTCTTCGGCGCCACCGTGCTTGCGCTTGCAACGGCCTTGCCGGAGATCAGTTCCGGCATCGAGGCGGTGCGCCTGGGCGACCACCAGCTCGCAATTGGTGACGTCTTTGGCGGTAACGCCTTCCAGCTCTGCCTGTTCATCGTGGCGGATCTCGTGGCCATGCGACCGACGCTGCCCACGACCGGAGCCGAGGATGCCTGGCTGGGCGCGCTGAGCCTGGCGTTGACTGCGGTGTATCTCGGGGGCGTGATCGTCCGGCCGACGAGGCCGAATCGAACTCGGACCCGAACTCGATCACGGCGATCGTGATCTACGCGGTGGGAATCGTCGGACTGCTGCGAATCGCGCAGTGAAACTGCAGGCGCCATTCGCCACTGTCGGGTCGCGATGAGCGCGGATACGCTCGGGTAGGCGATCGCCGGGAATCGGCTACTCGCTATTTCGAAAGGTCAGCGAATAGCCTCGACCGGGTCGATTCACCAGGTCGGCGGGAATCTCCAGCCGCGCAAGGATCTTCCGGACTCGCAGCACGTAGTTGCGGACCTCCTCCGGGAACAGGGCGGAGTCGGACCACGCGAAGCCTGTGATCTGTGCGGCCGTGTAGTAGCGGTGCGGGTGGTCCAGGAGGAACTGGAGGAGTTCGAACTCGCGATTCGTGAGCACGGCCTCCTGCCCCTTGTGACGCACGACGCGATCGTTCGGATCGAGCCAGAGTCCCTGGAGCTGCCAGACGCGCTGATACCAGAGATCAAGTCGCGCGTAGTACACCGGCCATCTGCGTCTCGATGAAACGGATATCCTCGTCGGCGGCGCTCTGAGCGACCGGATGGAGCTTCGGCAACTCGCGCTGAACGCGGTCGAGAAGACCCAGCTTGAACCGGATGAGATCGTCGTAGATGCTCATCCAGTGGCGGGCGTCCTCCCAGTGTTCGGTCTGGATGTCCTCGCCTTCAAGCGGGCGTGGCCCCGGCCCGGCGCCTCCGGTCCCCATGCCTGGAGTCTAACCGAAGCTGTTGCTGATCTTCTTACGCCGCCGGGTGTATCTGAAGACCATGACCGCGCAGGAGGCTGCCCAGGATCGGCCCGACATCGTCGCCGCGACGCGGGGCGGAGACGACTCGCTCGGTATGGAGGGCGAGGCTGATCCCGCCACGGCGTCGCTGGAACAAGCCCTGTTCTGGAAGAACATCTACACCGAGATCCTCACCATGGAGGAGTTGGTCCTCGATCGGATCCGGCAGCTGATGGCCGATCAATCGCCGCAGGCACAACGCGAGGTGGAGTTGACCAACGTGCCGGTCGTGGTCGCGCAGGCCGAGCGCTTCCGATCCCGGTTGGGATTCTGGGAAGCCGCGCACCGGCGCATCGAAGGGCTAGCGGCTGTTGCTGTGCCTGTTACGCCTGCACGAACAGACTGATCGGATGGGGCTGACGACACGGGCGACCGCACCTCCATCGGGGGAGGACGCCCTCGAGGTTCGAGAGCGGTATCTGCGCAGGCGTCGCTCACGTTCGTCTGACATGCGCTGGCGCATCGCGGCCTGGGTGATCGTGGGGGGCATCGCCGGCTGGCTCTGCGTCGCGGGTTTCACCGTGTTCGTGCTCGGATCCTGACCGGGCGATACCGCTTCACCCGATCGTCCGTTTTCCACCGACCGACAAATGAGGTAGACATGATCTTTCTCGGGGTAGTCCTGCTCATCATCGGCATCATCGCGAGCCTTTCGATCTTGGTGACGCTCGGCGTCATCCTGGTGATCATCGGCGTCGTGCTCGAACTCATGGGGATGGCCGGACATGCGGTCGGAGGCCGGCGTCACTACTACTGACGTCCCGCTGTTACTGCAATTGTTGCGTCCGTCAGCGGAGGCTGGAACCACGTGGGGTCACCCACTGAAGGGTTATTCAGCGCCGTGCGCCCGCGAAGGAGTTGACAGATGACTGATATGCAGACGCAGGACCAGGCGGTCACGACCGCCGGGTCGAACCAGACCGGAGTGACCAGAACGACTCAGACGGTCGCGGACCCCGTCACCGGCGCGAGCACGCGCCGGAGCACGACGAATGTGTGGTCGGGACGCGCTCCCGGTGTCGAATTCGTATGGCTGATCGCCGGAATCGTCATCGCCCTGCTCGCGCTGGACTTCATCTTCCACGCCGCAGGCGCGAACCACATCGGATTTGCCGCGTTCATCTTCTCGGTGGGAACGTTCCTCGCCGCGCCGTTCGCCGGCATCTTCAAGACCACGTCCCCCACGCACGGGAGCCTGGTGGTCTGGGCCGACGTCCTCGCGATGGTCATCTACGCAGCGATTGCCGCTGTGATCGCCAAGGTCGCGACCATGGCGACGGCGCGCAACGCGACCTCTTCGCACCAGTAGACACGTTCTAAGGAGGCAGGACGACGATGATCGCATTGGTATCGGTGACCCTCGACCCCGGGTCGATCCTGATCTGGGCTCTGATCGGCTTGATCGCAGGGTTCCTCGCGAGCAAGCTGATGACCGGCCATGGCAAGGGCATCGTCATGGACATCGTCGTCGGCGTCGTCGGCGCGATAGCGGGAGGCTTCCTCGCCCGGACCCTCGGCGTGACCACGTCAGCGACGAGCCACTCGATCTTCATCGAGATCGTCATCGCCTTCGCGGGCGCAGTTGTCCTGCTCGCGATCCTTCGTGTTCTCGGCGTCGGCAAGCGGGGTCGCATCCTCCGCTGAGGACTGACTCGCCGCGCTGCTTGCGGGCGGCCCGTCCGACCCGCATGGTGACATCGTCTCCCTCGTCCAACGGGAGGCAGGTGTCTATGCCTGGCGCAACCCGATCGTGTTGCCGTCGGGATCGCGGAACCAGGCACCGCGAGCCGGGCCGAGCTGCGCGATGTGCCCAGTCGTGACCAGCGGACCCTCGGTGTAGTCGAGAAATTCGACACCCCGGGCCTCAAGTTCGCGAACCACCGCCTCGATATCGGACACCTCGAAGTGGGCGACTGTGTGGTCGGCGGTGCTCGGCCCGCGGCGGAATGTGGACAGCTCAGTCCCGCCCCCACAACCGAATCGGATGGACGCCGGGTTCTCCCACAGGAACGTGAGGCCGAGAGTCTCGCCGTAGAACTGCTTCGCGCGGTCGAGATCGGTCACCGGGATCGTCGCGACAACCATCGCCGTGTTGAGCATTGCTGTCTCTCCGTGGCCCGAGCGGATCGGGCACTGATGTGGCATGACAAATATCCATGATGGCCCCCACGATGACGAGCCCGTCCGGCATCACGACAGCGAGGCGCGCGCGACCGGCAGGAAGTGACACTTCGCCGGCGATCGCGACCGGTCGAGCAGCTCCGCGATGACGAGGGCGACGCTGACCGCCCACCATGGTCGCTTGACGTCTCAAGTTTGAGGATGTCAAATTGTGGCCAAGGAGAGGAGTAGGAACACCCGGCGACGGAGGGAAGAGCTATGGCAACGACCAGAGTGGTGGGCTCGTTCCGAGAGTGGCTGAATGCCCGGGACACGCGGCGAATGGTCCGGCGACAGCAATTCCCGGAGAGTCTCCAGCGCAACTACTGGGACCGCACGGAGTTCCGCAAGGATGCCGCCGAACTCGAGACGCTAGGCTACACGGCCACCTCTACCGAGGAGGACGATCCCTACGTGACAACAGCGACGCTTCCTGCGGCTTCGAACGGCATGTCGGGACATCTCGATCGCACCCGCACGCGCCGTGTTGCGGCCATCCACGTCCTTTACACGCGCCACCCCAGGGCGGCCGAACCCGTCTGACCCCGGAGCAAAGCGGACAGGGCCGCGAAACAGCCTGGCAGTGTTCTAACGCTCTCAGCCCGACGTGATTGCCCGCCCGCGCTGCCAGCCGTGCCAGCTCAGCACTTCGACGATGGCCGTCCAGCTCTGGCGGTTCCGATCGGCATACGGGGTGCCGCGATAGTGCTGCGACAGCCGGTCGATATCGTTGAGGTTCGGGTCCCGATGGATGTCGCGCACGTGCCCGACCAGGGACACATGCCGGTACCACGTCTGCGCGTCGAGAATCGTCAGCGCCACTCTCGGGTCGTTGCGGAGATAGTCGAGACGCCGGCGGCTCGCATCCATGTTGAGCAGCACGGTGCCGTCGTCGCGCCACTCGTACCAGGTTGCCGCCGAGTGCAACTCCCCGTTGGATGCCATGCTCGCGATGACGCAGGGGTTGGGAGCCCTGAGCATCTCCTGCAGGTCGTCCGGAAGCGGTGGCTTTGGCATGCCCCTGAGCCTAAGGGATCTGGGCCACACCGCCGCGCTGCTCGTAGAGCTGCGTGAGCGCGACCGCGTCTGAGGCGAACAGCGACCGCAACTCGAGTGGGCGCAGCACCTCGAGCTCGGCGCCGAACCTGCGGAGCTCTCCACGCGCGTGGTCGACCGACTCGATCGGGATGGTCGCCATGACCCACCCGGTCGCATCGGGCGCGGACGAACCGTCGTCGAACGCGGCGACGACGTATCGGTCCATCTGCTTTCGGAATCGCTCACGTCCCGCCGGCGACAACCGGATCGTCGCCGTCCCCGCGTACAGACGCGTGGCGAACGACGACACAGAGTCCTCCCAGTACGCCGCAAGGTCGAAGCCCTTCGCCCTCGTGAAGCGCTGCTCGGACACCTCCAGCTCCTTGATCTCGCTGACCCGGTACGTGCGGAACCTTCCTTCGTTGCGAGCAACGAGGTACCAGCTTCCCGCCTTGATCACGAGCCCGTGTGGATCGAGGATTCGAGACACGTCGGTCGGGGCTTTCCAGCGCAGGTACCGGACGGTAACCCGTCGCTGATCCCAGACCGCGCGGGCGAGTCCGGGCAGATGGGGGAGTTGCTGGCTGTCGCGGTACCAGGACCCCGGGTCGAGGTGAAAGCGATCGAGGATCCGGCCGGCGCGCTCGCGAACCTCCGGCGGCAGGGCCGCATGGAGCTTGAGCTGCGCAGCAGCCATCGCAGCACCGAGCCCGAGCTCGGCAGCCGGTCCCGGCATCCCGCTGAGAAAGAGGGCGCCCGCCTCGTCCTCGGTCATCCCGGTCAGGCGCGTCGTGTAGCCGGCAACGAGTTGATAGCCGCCGGACGGGCCGGCATCGCCGTAGATCGGGACGCCCGCGCTCTGCAGGCTGTCGATATCGCGGTACACGGTCCGAACCGAGACCTCGAGTTGGTCGGCCAGCTCCTGCGCCGTGAGCCGGCCCCTCGACTGGAGGAGCATGAGCGTGGAGAGCAGTCTGGTGGCTCGCATAAACACTGACATTATCTGTCAGGGTGGGTTCGTACGCTGGCACCCTGCCCCTTGTGTCGAGGGGCCGTTCAAGGGGACCACATGAACGACTTCGACTTCGTGATCGGGAGCTGGGATATCGCCAACCGCCGTCTCAGAGAACCACTCGCGGGATGCACCGAGTGGTACGAATTCCCCGCCACCGCCGAGGCAATCAGTCTGCTCGGGGGCCTGGCGAACATCGACGAGATGTCGATGCCCACCCTGGGCTTCACGGGGGTGACCCTGCGCCTGTTCGACCCCGAGACCGAGGAGTGGTCGCTGTACTGGATCAGCTCGCGAAACCCGCGCATCGAGCCACCCGTCGTCGGTCGCTTCGTCGACGGTGTCGGCACCTTCTACGGCGACGACACGCACGAAGGGCGGCCGATCCGGGTGCGCTTCATCTGGTCGAAGATCACGCCGACGTCAGCGCACTGGGAGCAGGCGTTCTCCGCGGACGGCGAGAAGACCTGGGAGACCAACTGGATGAATGTCCTCACGCGCCGCACATGAGAGTGACGACGCTCGTCCGATAATCGAGGGATGCGTCAGCGGTACCGCCGGCGTTGCCAGGCATGCTGATCCAGGCCTGCGTCAACGGATCCCGCCAACCCCACGAGCACCGGGCCATTCCGTCGTCGCCGGAGGAGATTGCCACCGATGCGGCGAGGGTGCTGCGCGCGGGCGCGGGCGCGATTCATGTGCACCCGCGGCGACGCGACCACTCCGAATCTATTGCGGCTCGCGATGTGGCGGCGGTGTGCGCGGCGGTCCGTGCCGCCTGCCCCGGATTGCCGGTGGGGGTCACCACGGCGGCATGGATCGAGCCTGATCCGGCGCGGCGCATCGACGCCATCGCGGCATGGAGCGTGCTGCCCGACTATGCATCGGTGAATCTCGGCGAGGAGGGCGCGATCGACATCATCGACCTCCTCAACGAGCGCGGTGTGGGCGTCGAGGCCGGGGTCTGGACACTCGACGACGCGCGCATGCTGATCGATGAGGGGCTGGACGCCGCATGTCTGCGCATCCTCGTCGAGGCCGAGGCAGCCGAAGTGGCCGAGGATGCGGTTGCGCTCGCCGCCGCGATTGACTGCGTGCTCGACGACGGGCTCGCCCAGTCGCCGCGGGTTCATCACGGCGGCGGCGCCGCCACCTGGTCTGTGATCGAGGCGGCGATGGAGCGCGGCCACGACGTGCGCATCGGCCTCGAGGACACGCTGATCGGCGCCGACGGCCTGCTCGTCGAAAGCAACGCCGCGCTCGTCGCGCAGGTGGCCGATCTCGCGGCGCGCGTGGGGCGCGTCGCCGAGCGCGTCTAGCTCTCGAAGGTCTGCCCGGCTCGCACCGCGCGGCGCTCGCGACCGTCGCGAAGGTCAACCGTCCCGGCGCCGAAGACCCTCCACCGGTCGCCGTCTGTCGCGATCGCAGTGCGCTCGGCGATGCCGACGAAGCGCACCGCGCGAGGAAGCCGGCGCGGCGCAAGGTCGCGGAGCCAGCGGATCCACCACCCGGAGAGGGCATCCCAGTGCACGCCGAGCGCGGTCGTGGGGAGGAGCCCGAGCCCGCTCGCGAAGGGAAACGGCACCCCGCGCGCGCCCGCGATCATCGCGCCCGCGCTGCACCCTGCATACACACCGCCTCGGGCGAGCAACCGTCTGATGCCGTCCCAGATCGGCGTCCCAACGATCGTCTCCGCCAGGTATTTGGGGCTCCCGCCGCTGAAGAACACCATGCTCGCGCTCTCGAGCGGCGCCGCCACACCGGCGGCGAGCGCATCGGCACGCGTCCGGACGCGCACGGCCGTCGCCGGGATTCCGAGGGACCTGTAGTGCGCGAGTCCCATGCCGGTCCAGCGGTCATACGTGGCCGGCCCTTCGCGCCCGCTCGCCGTGGCGAGCACGGCGACCGAGCCGTCCCCGCCCGCGCCGGTCAGGGCGAAACGCTCCGCATTCCCTGACCACGGCTCGAATTCCCCGGACCCGAGAAGCAGGAAACGGCCGCTCATCGGTCTAGGGTGCCATCCGGCGTCCTGATTGAGCCCTCCATCCGGGCGTCACACCTCGATGTAGCGTGCGCTCAGCGTGGCCGCCAGGGTCCGGTGCGCAGGACCGGTACCGATGAGCGTCGATTGTGCCGGGTCAACACCGTGTGCTCGAGCGAACGCCAGCAGCAGCCCCGGGAGCGGTGGGCGACACCAGCAACTTGGCGGCCCTCCGCCATGAGGGCACAGCGCACCCTCGACCGGACCGGAGATGCGGGCCGAAAGTCCGGCAACGGTGGCGTCGACCGATGTGCGATCGCCCTCAGGGTTCCAATCGAACACGAGATACCGGAGGCTGGGATCGCACCCTGCGAGCGCTTCGTCCCAGCCAGGACGTGAACGCCCGGCGGCCGCGACGAAAACCCCGGGTCGCCCTGGCTCCGGGGCCGGCAACCGCTCGAACGGCACACACTCGACAGCGTCGAAACCCTCATCCGGCGCGGGAGGCTCGAGCTCACGAAGCGCGCGCATCTGCGAGGTCGGCAGGAGGACACCGGGCTCGCGTCGCGAGAGGAGTCGCAGGTCTTCCGGGCCGGGCAACGCGCCAAAACGTTCGAGCAGCCGCTCGACGATGTTGACCTGGGCGTGCGCCAGTGGCGTGTCCACCCAGATGCACCGAACCCGAAGGCCGTGCCGGCCCGCCACGTCGATCACATAGCTTCGGGACGCCCGGGTCAGGTAGGTGTTGTCGAGAACGAATTCACGCACACCGGCGGAGGTCTCCTCGTCCAGAGCACGAGCGAGGTCGCGCAGCGAGCCTCCACGCTCGTCGCGATTGAGGCGCCGGTATCCCCGGCCAACATAGTCGTCCGCGAGGCGGCTCTTGCCCGCCCCGGGGATGCCCATGACGAGCAGCACCTCACCCTCCCCGGCGGCCGGCGGCCACGCCACCGACGCCGGCTGAGGCCTGGCGAACGCGGTGTCGAGAAGGACCCGATCGCCCGGAGCGAGGCCGAGGTGTGCTGCGCGTGCCGCGGACTGCGCCGTTGCAGGTCGACGCGCGCCCGGGATGGCGACCACGAAGGGGGACAGCGCGAGCAGCCATGCGAGTGCGACCTCGGCGGCCGTCGCGTCGGTCCGGAGCGAGACCTCGCGAAGAGCCGGTTGCCGCGACAGGGTTGTCGCGCGTCGCGGGCCTCCGAGTGGCGAATGGGCGATCACGACGATGCCGGCATCCGCGCAGTGCTCGACAAGACCGGATCGCAGCGCCGCCTCGTCGAGGACACTGAGCGCGATCTGGATTGCGGTGACCTCGACGATGTCACGCGCCTCATCGAGTTGCTGCCGGTTGTTGACATTGGACACGCCGACCCGCCGGACCATGCCCTCCTGCAGCATTCGAGCCAGGGCGCGAATGGAGGTCCGCCACGGCGTTCGCTGGTCCGGCGCATGGATGAGCATGAGGTCGATCGGGAGCCCGTCGAGCGCCTCGAGGCTGGCTTCGCATCCGGAGAGCAGCGCGCCGGCGCGTCCGTCGGGGATCCAGCCACCGCCGGCGCGCGTCATCCCGCACTTCGTGATGATCCGGGCGGTCCGATCGGCGCCCGAGTCGCGAAGCGCTCGCGCGAGCAGTCGCTCGTTGTGTCCGAGCTCGGTCCCGTCGCGCCCATAGGCGTGCGCGGTGTCGAAGACGGTGATGCCGGCGTCGGCCGCGGCCGTGATCGTCGCCAGCGCGTTTGCCTCGTCACGCGGCTCGCTCGTTGACAGGCGCATGCAGCCGAGCCCGACGCGGAGTTCCTCGGGTTCAAGCCACCCGACACTCGATGAGGATGCCACCTGCGTGCCGAGCCTCCGTCTCACCTGAATCGAACGCGTCACGAGCCCGGCACCGTCTGCTGACGGCACCCGGACAGCGTGATGCCGCCGCCAAGAATGGCGCGTGGCCGCGACGGTCTGCTGTCCCAAGTGCTGGACGTGGTCCGAGTACAAGAACTCGACCGCGTGCAAGCGGTGCGGCACGCCCCTGATCCTTCCGGACGGCCGGCGCGTTGACGAAGTCACGAGCGGACAACCCGCCTCGACGCCGGGCGCCGGCTATGCGTTCAACGCGCCCATGGCGTCGCTCGCCGCGCCGTCGTCGGGAGGGATGGACTGGGTCGCGGCGGTTCGGTTGGTCACCGCGGCGTACGGGGCGCTCGCGATCATCGGACTGCTCGGCTACGGCTTGCTCTTCCAGTATCTGAACGTTCCAGAGCAGGATCCGGTCACCGGACGGATCATCGAGGAGACGATCAACATCCGCCCCTTTCTTCTCGTCGTCGCAATCGTCGTCGCGGTGATCTTCGGCCTCTTCACGTGGCTCGTCGGCTACACGCTCGCGCGAGTCATCTGGTTGATCCTGATCGTGATCAGCGCCTTCGCGACGCTCTCGAGGATCAGCGGGGAGCCGAGCCAGGCAGTGCTCGCGACCGTGCTGTCGCTCGGCTTCAGCGTGTCGATGGCGTTTCTGCTCGTGATGTCGCTGCTGCCGCCCCCGGACAGAACGCCCGCTCGCAGCACCTGACCTGCCACATCGTGGGCGATGCGGCGCGGGTCATCGACTATCCTCCGGGCGATGCGCACGATGGCCCGTCTCGCGATCGTCGGGGCGTCGATCGGCATGATGGGCTGTGGCGCGACGAGCCAGGGCCCGGCGCAACTCCCCACCGCAACCGCAACTGCATCGCCGTCGGCGCCGGCGGTGTCGCTCCCGACGCCGGCGACCGTCGCGTCACCGACGCCGACTGCTGCGGCCACCACGTCGGCCGCCACGGGCGGGTTCGGGGACACGTCGGGCAACCCCGATTCGCAGTACATCTGCGCCGCGCAGGCGGAGGAGGACAGCCAGGTCATCGCCTATACGACGGTTGCCGGCGCGGACACCACCGACGGCGAAGGGGTGTGCACGGCGATGGAGCAGGGGAGCAAGGGAGCGTGGACCGACATCGCGCAGATCGCGAGCGGCTCCTTCGAGACGACCCCGATCTGCTGGGTGACCGCCGCCAACGGCGCCGTCACACAGCGGGTGTACACGGCGATTCCCAACGGCGACGACCAGGCGACCATGGTGCTCTGCGACGATCTGTTTACAGGGGCGGGTGTCACCCCGCAGTGATCACGCCTTCGGGCAGGTTTTTGGGGGAACGTGATGGTCATCGATCGAACAGTTGAGGCCACGGACGGACGCGTGCTTGCGGTCCAGGAGGGTGGCGATCCCGCGGGTGTTCCCGTCCTGGTGCACAATGGCACTCCCAACTCGCGGTTGCTCTACGGCCCACACGTCGCCGACGCCGAGCAGCGCGGGATCCGGCTCATCGGCTACGACCGGCCGGGATACGGTGGTTCCACCCCTGCGCCGGGCCGTACGGTGGCGGACTGCGCCGATGACGTGCGCGCGATCTGCGCGGCGCTGGGCATCGATCGTCTGGCCACGTGGGGGGTGTCCGGCGGCGGTCCGCACGTGCTCGCTTGCGCCGCGCTCCTGCCTGATCTCGTCGTCGCGGCGGCATCGCTCGCCTCGCTTGCGCCCTATGGGGCTGAGGGCCTGGACTACTACCAGGGGATGGGGCAGCTGAACGCCGACGACCTCCGCCTGTACTTTCGGGACAAGGCCGCATCCCGGGCGAAGACCGAGACAGACCGGGTCGAGATGCTCGCGGCGTCGCCCGAGGAGACGGCCGAGATCCTCAAGTCACTCCTCTCCGGGCCTGACGCAGCTGTGCTCACAGGAGAGCTCGGCGAGTACCTGGAGCGGTCAACGCAGTCAGGACTCGCTCCGGGGAGTGAGGGGTGGTGGGAGGACGAGTGCGCGCACTTCGAACCCTGGGGATTCGATCTTGCCGACATCACGGTCCCCGTGCTGCTCCTGCAGGGTGAGCAGGATCAGTTCGTTCCGTATGGTCACGGCGTCTGGCTCGCCGCGCACATCCCAGGAGTGGAGGCGCGCCTGACGCCGGATGACGGGCATCTCACCTTGACCGAACATCGCGTTGGCGGCGTCCACGAATGGCTGCTGTCGAAGTGGAACGCCTAGGGGCGGGGTTGTCACCGCTCATCGGGGTTCGCGGCACTCTGAAATCGGTTGCGCAGCAGGATGAACGAGATCATCGGAAGCAATGCCGCGAAGAGACCGCCCGCGCCGTCGAGGACGATCGAGGCGAACACCTGATTGGCGCTGGGATGGATGATCGGCCCGCAGTCGGCACACGCGATCGTCGACCAGCCCGCGATCTGCGACGTCAAAGCCGTGCCCGCGGTCATGACGAATGCAGCAACTGCGACGGCGACGTTTGCGGTGAGCAGCTTGCGAGCACGGACCGTCCAGTTCGACAGCAACGCGAGCGTGAGCATCACGAGCGTGGTGGCCAGCAGCAACGCAGAGGCGTACGAGTAGATCGTCCAGTACACCTCCGGTTGGAAAGCAGACGCCTGAGCCTGCAGCACCAGCCCGATCGCAAGGGCGCCGAGCACGACCTCGATCACCGCGAGGACCTGCACGCTCATCTGCGTGCGAACTCGTATCGGGTTGAGCGGGGGCGGCTGCGGCGCGCCGGCGCCCTCGGCGCCGATGTTCATGGTCATTCGTCCTTCCTTGGTGCCGTCTTCGATCCCCTTACGCGGGGATCCACTTGCGCGCTGCCTCTGCGAGCACGGCGGGCGACGTGTCGACCTTGACCAGGTAGTCCTGTGCGCCGAGCTCCTGCCCGCGCTTGATCATCTCCGGCTCGCTGTAGTTCGTGAGGATCACGATCGGGACCTCGGCGGTGTTCGGCGCCGTCCGTAACCGTTCGAGGACTTCGAATCCGGTCATGCCCGGCAGCCCGAGGTCGAGGTAGATGAGATCCGGTGGCACAACCGTCGCAAGCCGCAGGGCCTCCACCCCGGTGTGCGCCGTCGTGACCTGGAACCCGCTCGCTGTGAGTTGCATCGCGTACATCTCCGCGAGCGCGTCGTCATCATCGACGAGCAGCAGCCGAGCGGCCGGCATCGTCAGCTCTCGGCGCTGCCCGTCGGGTCGGGCTGCTGGACGGGAAGGCGCAGGGTGAACGTGCTGCCCTTGCCGGGACGAGAGCGCACCTCGATGTCGCCACCGAGCGAGAGGGCGAGATTCCGCGACAGATGCAGACCGAGGCCGGTGCCCTCGATACCAGCGGAGAGCGCCGAGTCCAGGCGACCGAACGGCTGAAACAGCTTTGACATCTCTCGCCTCGATATTCCGATGCCCTGGTCGACGACGTCGACGACCGCCCATCCCGGTTCCTCGCGGACAACGACCGCGATGTCGCTGTTCGCCGCAGAGTACTTCAATGCATTCGACACAAGGTTGTTGAGCATGGTCTCCACACTCGCGGGGTCCGCGCGCACGTGGAGCTCCCCGGTCGCCTGCACCTCGACGCGACGCCCGTCCTCATCCATCGTCTGTGACGCGACCACTGCCCGGGCGATGTCGTCGATCCGCACGTCCACGATCGGTGCGTCACGGCGGTGCACCTCCATGCGACTCGCCGCGAGCATTCGCTCGACCAGCTGCGCCATCTGGCGCATGCGGGTGCTCATCAACGGGACCACCTTCGCAGCGGTCTCCGGAAGCTGCCCAAGGGACCCGTCCTCGAGCATCGACAGGTAGCCGCTCACGAGCGTGATCGGCGACCGCAGCTCGTGCGATGCGAGCTGCAGGAACTCCGATTTCTGCTGATCCAGCTCAGCCATCCGCGCCGCGTGCGCCTCCAGCCGCCTCACCTCAGTCGCCTGGAGCTGCTCGACCCGGGTCTCGGCGGCGTAGCCCTGCCAGACGAGGGCCGACGCCCGCGCGGCGAGACGCATCATCCACTCGTCCTCTTCGATGAAGCCGGACTCGGAGTTGCACGCGATCAGAAGGCCCAGCGGTCCCGCGGCCGTCCGCCAGGGCACCACCAGCAGATCGCGTGCTCCCATCATGGAGAGCGCGGTCGCCAGGTGCGACTCCCCTCCGGTCGAGCCGTCAACGGCGCGCAACGCCTTGCCTTCGTAGAGGGCCGGGGCCAGGCTGTCACCGTCATCGGCACTGGGCACCGGCAGTCGCAGCGCCGCCGTGGACACGAGACCCGCGCCGTGCCAGCCGTGCATCACAACCAGCTCGTCTCCCGTCAACTGCCAGAACGCCGCACGTTCCGCGTGCGCGAGGGTGGCGATCGTCTCGCTCATCCGCTCGAGGAAGGCCGCCGGTTCCACGCTGAGAGCGACGTGGCGGGACATCATCGTCAGCGCCTCCAACCCTCGTTGCTGGGCGTTGCGCACCTCGTCGATGAGCCGGGCATTGCGGAGGGCGAGCACGGCAAGGACCGCGAACTGCTGCAACCCCTCCAGGTCCTCTGCGACGAACGGAACGTCCGATTTGCGGCTCAGGATCAACACCGCGCCGACTGAGTCTCCGATCGTCAGCGGAACGATGCCGGTGTGTACGACCTCCTGGAGTGCCGGAGCGAGCCCGGGATCGACGTCCCCGCCCCCGAAACCACCCCCGGTGACGATCGTGCCGCTGGTGATCGCCTCCTGGAGCAACGGCTGACGGGACAGCCAGGTCAGCGAGTACTCGCGCCCCACGAAGTCCGGCGGCCCGCCCACCTCGTAGCTCGCCTCGACCCGGAACACGTGCTGATCGATGCTGGTCAGCGTGCAGCGATCAGCGCCCGCCGTGCGAGCGGCCAGTGTCACCAGGCGCCGCATGATCTCGTGCGGCTCACCGCGTGACGCGAGGTCAGGGTCGATGGTCGCGGATCGCTCGCTCATGTGGCACTCACCACTCCTCGGTACCGTACTCCAGCATTCCGCGCCATCTTATGGCTTATCAGCACATGTGATAGCGGTCATATGGGCTAAGGCTATATCCTTGTCCCCAGAATCCACAGGGAAAGTCACAGGGGACCCTGCTCGGTGCGCATTACGTGTCTGCTCGACGGCGAGTTCGAGGATTCGCAGTTCCGCAAGCCGGCCGTCGCCGTCCTTCGCGCGCGTCACGAGCTCGTCGTCGTCGGGTTCCATGGAGGCGATGAGCTGATCGGAAGGAGGGGAGAGGTTCGAGTCCGCACCGACCTGGGGATCGACGATGCCTCCTCGGAAGACTTCGGCGCCCTGCTGGTGCCCGGGGGATATTCGCCGGATCGATTGCGCGGCGACCAGCGCATGGTCGCGTTCACCAGGGGCTTCTTTCTGCGCGACCAGCCGGTGCTCACCATCGGCCACGGACCCCAGCTGCTCATCACGGCGGGCGTGGTGGCGGGCCGGACCATGACGGCATGGAAGACGGTTCAGCGCGATCTCGCGCTCGCCGGGGCGATCATCCTCGACCAGGAGGTCGTCACCGACGGCAACCTGGTGACGTCGCGCCGTCTCGCCGACCTGGATGCATTCATGAAGTCGTCACTCGCGCTGCTATCCGAACGCGAGGCGGCGTAGACGCCCAGCCCTAGGGCTCCGGTGCTGTCGGGACGACGGCGACCCAGAGGATGGCCGCGCCCTTCTGCAATGTGGCCAACGCCGGGATGCCGTCGGTGACCTGCCCGAAGATGTCGTAGTCGCGCGCCACCTTCGAACTGTCGCCGGTGCTGATGAAGAACTGGCTCCCCACGGTGGACGCGGTCGACCCCTCCATCGCGACTGCGCCGAACAGGTACTGGCCGATGACCGGGTCCGCCTTCACCGAGAAGCCCGGGCCGCCGGTGACGGTTCCGCCGGGGTTGCCCGCGATGAGCGCGGTGGCACCGGCGGGACAGGCGGGACCTGTCGTTGCGGGGCACATCTGCGAGAAGGTCAGCCCGTCGTAGAAGCCGTGCTCCGCGAGGAACACGAAGTCGTTCACGGCGTTGGGAGCGTATTCAGGACGAAGCCGGATCGAAATCACGCCCGCGTTGGTCGCGATGTACGCGCAGTAGCCGACGTTGTTCTTGATCACGCGTGCCGGCGCTGCAGTGAATGTGCGTGACGGATTCGCTACGGCGTTGTGCGCGGGCGGTATCGGACAGACGACCGCCGACTGAATCGATGCGAGATGCGGCGCGTTCGTTGGCGCAGACGATGAACCACAACTCGCGAGCACGATCGCAAGTGGTGCCGCGCTGAGCACAGATGTGCGGCGAATGTTCGCGTTGACGGTGCGTGTGAGGAACATGGCGACCCAGTGTACGCATCGCACGTCCTACGCCGATATCGTTGGTACGCAACGCGACATAGGCCAAGATCAGATTTGACTTTCAATGTCGCAACGCTGACGATGCGACGCAGAGGGGTCTCGATGCTACGACGGAGGCCTTCTATGACTGGGATAGGGAATCGAGACCAGGTGACACGTCGTCGACGATGGTACGTCGGCGCAGGATTGGGTTTACCGCTCGTGCTCGCGCTGTCGCAGCCACTGGCCGCGCACGCCACCGCGGGCGTCGCCAGCGCATTCACTCCGATAACGCCGGTGCGCGCGCTGGACAGCCGCACCGACACGGCATTTCACTTTTCGCCATCCCATGAGACCGACGTCTGGACCGTCACGGGTTCGAACGGCATCCCCAGCGGTGCAACTGCGATCGTGATGAACGTCACCATCGTGAGCCCGTCCACCTCCTCGTTCGTGTCGGCCTGGCCGGCGGGAGGGAGCTTCTCCGGCACGTCGAACCTCAACCCAACCGCGGGGCGCACGGTCTCCGCAGTCGTGGTGGTGCAGATCGGCACAGCGGGCGCCATCGACATCTTCAACGCCGCGGGTAGCGCGGACATCCTCCTCGACTACTTCGGCTATTACAGCGCGACCCCGACCGCTGGACCGACCGGTGCAACGGGCGCGACCGGCGCCACGGGAGCGACGGGTGCAACCGGGCCTTCTGGAGGGCCGATCGGTCCGACAGGAGTGACGGGCGCAACGGGAGCCACCGGGGCGACAGGAGCCACGGGAGCCAGCGGAACAACCGGGACCACCGGGCCGACCGGCGCCACAGGACCGACCGGCGCCACAGGACCGACGGGCGGCACTGGGCCGACCGGAGCAACGGGCACGACCGGAACGACGGGTGACACAGGACCGACCGGAACCATTCCAGCTAGCGGACCAACCGGATTGGCGATCGTCGGTGTGCACGATGTGATCGGAACTGGTACCGGCGGCACCGCAGTGACGCTGTCTGGTGCGGACTGTGTTCACCAGCGCAGCAACCTATGTCTGCTACGGATCTGATCACACACCATCTGACGTAGCCGTCTGGCGTCATCTTCGCTTACGCGTCCGGGAACGTCATTTACGCCCGACTCGACGCCTTCCCGGCGACGCAATAAGGTACGTCTGCATCGGCAGCTAGTAACAAGACCACCGATGCACTTGGTTGATTCACTGGCATGACCGCACCCGGCCGGGTTGATCCCGAGCCATGCGCGATGTCGCTGTGCCGGACCGGCGGAGGCCACCACGTGGTGGTCCCGCCGTGGCCGGCATGGAACGCATGAAGCAACTCACGAAACGAGCCGTTGTCTCCGTCGCGGTACTGATGCTGGCCGCCGGGATCGAAGCCTGTGGCGCGCAGCAGACCGCGGCGAGCCTCGTGACCCAGGGCCTGCAGGCACAACTCTCCGGAGATCTCACCACTGCATCAAGCGAATATCAACAGGCGATCAAGGTCGACGCTAACAGCGCGGTCGCGCACTACGACCTGGGCACGGTCGACGACAAGCAGGGCAACGCGGCTCAGGCAATCGCCGAATATCGAGCCACGCTCGTCATCGATCCGACCTTCACTGACGCGCTGTTCAACCTCGCGGTCGACACCGCATCGTCGGATCCCGCGAATGCCCAGCAGCTGTACATCCGCGTGATCACGTTGCAACCGACCTTCGCAGCCGCGTGGCTCAACGTCGGTTTCATCCTCGCGAGTGAGGGTCAGACGGCCGCGGCGAACGCCGACTGGGCGCATGCGATCTCGCTCGACGCTTCACTCGCCTCGCGGCTCCCAGGCCGCCCGGCGTCCAAGGCCGGCACCGGCACGACCACACCCACAGCGACGCCGGCGTCGTAGGCAACCGGCGACAACCGTTGATCGCTCCGCCGCCGCAACGCCTGAGTCCCGCGCCTGACGTCCAGATTCGCACGGCACCCTTCACGGGACCCGAGACGTCGCCACGATCTCGCTGGCGGGGACGCGCTCCGTGGCTGTTCGTCGCGGGGGCATCGATCTTCGGCCTGCTGACGATGTCAGGCGAGCTCACCAACGTCGTTCCCGTGAACGACGAGAGCTTTCACTTCGAGATGGTGCGCTGGGCCGTGCAGCAGATGCACGAGGGCAATGTCGTTCCTCTCGACGGGTGGTTCCCCTACCTGAACATGGGCGTGGCGCAGTTCTCGCAGTACCAGAGCCTTCCACATCTGATCACCGCGTACATCTCGCTGATCTTCGGAACCGACGCGAGCGAGCGCTGGATGGGCTATCTCCTTTTCGCGCTCTTTCCCGTCAGCGTCTACGCCGGCGCACGGCTGCTCGGCTGGTCATCCTGGACCGCGGGTTGCGCCGCGTTGCTCACGCCGCTGCTCGTCAGTGTCACCGGCTACGGCTACGAGTCGTTCAGCTACACCTGGCTCGGCAACGGGCTCTGGTCGCAGGAGTGGGGGATGTTCCTGCTTCCCATCGCATGGGGATGCAGCTGGCGCGCGGTGCAGGGTACCGGGCGCGGCCGGTACGCGCTTGCGGCACTGGCAGTCGGCCTCACCATCGCGATGCACTTTCTGACCGGGTATTTCGCGCTGCTTTCGATCGGCGTGTTCGTGATCGTGATGTGGCGCGGCATCCTCCCGCGGTTCGCGCGGGCGACAGTGGTGTTCGGTGGTGCGGCACTGATCGCGGCGTGGGTGGTTGTGCCGCTGCTGACGGGCGCCGACTACATCAACGACAGCCAGTTCTTTCAGAACACCTTCTGGCTCAACTCGTACGGCGCGCCCCAGGTGCTGGGGTGGCTGGTGACCGGTCAGATCTTCGACCACGGCCGGTTCCCGATCGTGAGCCTGCTCGTCGCGTTCGGCACTCTCGTCTGCGCGGCGCGATTCCGCAGCGACGTACGAGCGCGGGTCCTGCTCGGCCTGATGGTGTTGAGCCTCGTGCTGTTCTCGGGACCGGCGACCTTCGGCTTCGTCCTGAACCTCATCCCGGGCAGCGGCAACGTCCTTTTCTCGCGCTACATCATGGGTGTTCAGCTCGCCGGCATCATGCTGGCCGGGGCAGGGTTGGCGTGGGCGGGCGAGCGCGTGGTCCGGCTCGCGCGCAGCCGGCGGCCGCGCATCCGCCTGGCGCCGATCGCCGCCGGGCTGATGGTCGCCGCTGTGCTGCTCACGCTGCCGGCGTGGCTGGATCGCGCGACCTACGCCGCGGGCAACTCCACAAACATCGCATTGCAGGTCGACAGCGACCAGACCGACGGCGCGGCGCTCGATGTGCTGATCAACATCATCAACACCAGGGGTGACGGGCGCACCTATGCAGGCTTGCCCGGGAACTGGGGCGCGCAGTACGAGGTCGGGCAGGTGCCCGTCTACGAGTATCTCGCGAACAACGACGTCGACGAGCTGGGTTTTGTGCTGCGCACCGCGTCGCTCGTCGCGGACAACGAGGCGTACTTCAACGAGAACGACCCTGCGGATTATCAGCTCTACAACATTCGCTACATCCTCATGCCGCTCGGCATGACACCGCCGGTCGCGGCCACGCTCATCGCATCGAGTGGCCGGCACCAGCTCTGGGAGGTGCCGACCTCCGGATACCTCGAGGTGGTCGACACGGCGGGGATCATCGAAGCCGATCGCACCGACATGGCCCGGCAGATGCAGCCGTTCATGAATTCCACCGCATTCAATCAGGGGCAGCTTGCGACGGTCGCATTCAACGGCGCCGCCGCGGGCACGCCGACGCTGCCGGTCGGCGCAACGCCGCCGACTGCCGCCCGGGAGCAGCATCGACACCGTCGTCGAGGAGCAGGACGGACTCTTCGCCGGCACCGTCACCGCGACCCGCACGGCGACCGTGGTGCTGAAAGCATCGTTCGATCCGCGCTGGCGCGTCACGGTGGACGGGAAGGACGTGATGCCGTACATGGTGGTGCCCGGGTTCGTCGCCGTGACCGTGACGCCGGGTGAGCACTCCGTCGTGTTCCAGTACGTGTCGTACTCGCACTACCCGGAGCTGCTCGCGATCGGTGCGGCCACGTTCGTCCTGCTCGCCCTCGGACCATGGCTGTGGCGCAGGTGGGGACGTCGGATCGTCACGCGCCGAGTTGCCCTTCGCGGGCGCAGGGCCCAGTGAAGCGGACTCTCGAGCTTTCGATCCTCATGCCGTGCTTGAACGAGGCGGAGACGATCGGCCGGTGCATCGACCGTGCGCGCTCGTCGATCGCCGAGCTGGCACTCAGTGCGGAGGTGCTCATCGCGGACAACGGCAGCACTGACGGGTCGCAGCAGATCGCGCTCGCGCACGGAGCGCGGGTGGTCACGGTGAAGGAACCCGGGTACGGCGCCGCGATCCGCGGTGGCGTCGCGGCATCGTCCGGGCGATTCATCATCATGGGCGACGCCGACGAGAGTTACGACTTCGCCCAGATTCCGCCGATCCTCGAGCGGTTGCGGGTGGGCGACGACCTGGTCATGGGCAACCGGTTCGCGGGCGGCATCGACAAGGGCGCGATGCCCTGGTCGCACCGATGGATCGGCAACCCGATCCTCTCGCTCACAGGACGGATCTTCTTCTCGTCGCGCGTTCGCGATTTCCACTGCGGTCTGCGTGGTTTCAGCGTCGAGGCATTCCGCCGCATGCGCCTCAACACGACAGGGATGGAGTTCGCGAGCGAGATCGTCGTGAAAGCCTCGCTGGCGAGCATGAAGGTGAGCGAGGTGCCGATCGCGCTGCACAAGGACGGACGCAGCCGTCCGCCGCACCTGCGCACCTGGCGCGACGGATGGCGACACCTCCGATTCCTGCTGCTGTTCTGCCCGCGCTGGCTGTTCCTGATCCCGGGTCTGGCCCTCATGCTCGTCGGCTCCGCGATGACGATGTGGCTGCTCGGTGGCACCCGGACGATCGGCTCGATCGGTCTCGACATCCACACGATGCTCGTGAGTGGTGTGTTCGCGCTCATCGGCTACGAGCTCGTGCTCTTCGGCGCGTTCATCAAGATCTTCGGCATGCGCGCCGGGTTCCTCCCGGTCGACCGGCGCATGGCGAACTTCTTCCGGGTCGCCACACTCGAGAAGGGGCTGCTGCTCGGAGCCGTGCTGACGATCACCGGGTTCACACTGGTGCTCCTCGCGGTGGTGAGCTGGGGCCACAACGGCTATGGCGCGCTCGATACGCAGGCGTCGATGCGCCCGCTCATCGTCGCGGTCCTGCTCATCGCGGGTGGCGTCCAGACGGTCTTCGCGAGCTTCGTGATGAGCATGCTCGGGCTGCAGGACAAGATCGTGAAACCGTCGAGCGAGGTGTTGGAATCCGACCTGGACATGCTCGACATCACCGCCGTCGGGCGACGCCACGACGTTGCCTAGCCCAGCGCCGCCCCCGTGGCTCAGCGTCGTCATGCCGACGCACAACGGTGCCCGTTATGTCGCCAACGCGCTCGAGAGCATCGCTTCGCAGCAAGCGGGTGACGTCGAGGTCATCGTCGTCGACGACTGCTCAACCGACGAGACGCTGTCGCTTGTTGAGGATGCTTCGAGGCACACGAGCATCCGTCTGCTCCGCAACGAGCGACAGCTCGGCTGGGCGGCAACGACGAACGCCGGATGGCGCGCGGCGCGAGGCCGGTGGGTCTGCACGCTGCACCAGGACGACATGTGGACGGCGGGCCACGTCGACGCGCTTCGTGCCACGGCGAGAGCGAGTCCGGACGCGGGGTTGATCCTCGGCGCGTCACTGTTCATCGACGACGCCGGCGGACGCGTCGGCCACTGGCGGTTGCCGTGGCGAGGGGAGTCGCCGCGTCGCGCAGAGGTGGCCCGCCGCCTCTACGTGCAGAACTTCCTTGCGATTCCGGCCACATGCATCCGAGCGGACGTGGTTCGCGAGGTCGGCATGCTCGATGAGGACCTCTGGTACACGGCCGACTGGGACCTCTGGCTCAAGGTCGCCCGTATCAGCTCGGTTGCGACGGCGAGCGGGGTGCTCGCCGGCTTTCGCATCCATCAGGAGGCGCAGACCGTATCGCGGAGCGTCGACCTCGTCTCATTCGAGCAGCAGCTGCGCACCGTGCAGGAACGTCACCGGTGGGCCGCGGGGAGCGATCCCAATGTCCTCCTCGCCGGGGAGGCCGCGGTGCGGACCAACGTGGCGCTCGCGGCGATGATGCACGGGGCACGTCCCGACCTTCGTGGCCTGGCCACAGCCGTGATTGCGATGCCGCCGGCTGGGTGGCTTCGTTATTTCCGGGACTCCCGCGTCATCGATCGCGCTCTGCCGAGAGCTCGGCTGCGATTCGCCCCGCAGTGGCGGAGCCCCTGGCGCGAGCCCTCGGCGGCGCCTCAGCGAATGCAACGCATCTGAGCGAAGGCTGTTGCGAGGTCGCCGATCCGCGCGTCTGCAGCGGGTTTCGGCTCAGGGTGAGGCCGTGACCGGCCGTCAGACGACGCCCAGGCAGGAGCCGCTCGCCCCTGAAGTCGGGTTCAGCGAGCTCGTGACCCGCATGATCAGCGCCAACCGCATCGAGCGGGCGCAGCGGGTGAAGCGCCAGGTCGCGCGCGCGCCGGAGCCAGACGACGAGAGTCCGCGGGAGAAGCCCGAAAGCCCGCTGACGTGAGCCTGGTCGCGAGCAGTGCGCCGTCGGGCGGCGCGCTCTTCGCCACGTTTCTTGAGGCGGTCCCCGACGCCATCGTCGCAGTCGATGGCGAGGGAAGCATCGTGCTGGTGAACTCCCTGGCGGAGACGCTGTTCGGCTATGAGCGCGAGGAGATGATCGGGCTGCCGGTGGAGCTGCTCGTGCCACCGTCGGTGCGCGATCACTCCCAACAGCGCATTGCATACTTCCGCGACGCGGTCAGCCGGCCGATGGCCGCCGGCATGGAGCTCGCCGGGCGACGCAAGGACGGATCCGAATTTCCAGCCGAGATCTCGCTCGCGTCGATCAACCTCGACGGCCAGATCCTGGTCGCCGCCGCGGTGCGTGACACGAGCGACCGCAGGCGAGCCGACGCGAAGTTCCGCAGCCTGCTCGAGGCGGCGCCGGACGCGATCGTCGGTGTCGGCCCCGATGGGCTCATCGCACTCGTCAACACGGAGGCTGAAGCGCTCTTCGGTTACCCGCGCAGCCAGCTGATCGGCCGCCCGGTGGAGCTGCTCGTTCCCGAGGCGGCGCTCACCATCGCGGCAGCGCATCCGGCCTCAGCCTTCCGCGATCCACAGTCGCATGCCGCCGACGCGTGGACGTCGCTTGCGGGGCGCCGCTCCGACGGTTCGGAATTCCCCGCCGAGGTGTCGCTCTCATCGATCGAGACCGAGGAGGGGTTGATGGTGTGTGCCGCGATCCGCGACGTCTCCGAACGCCTGGACGCGCAGCGTGAGCGCGCGCGTCTCGAGACTCAGCTCGAGCGTGACCGTCTTGAGCGGCAGCTCCACCAGTCACAGCGCCTCGAGAGCCTTGGTCAGCTCGCCGGTGGCGTCGCGCATGACTTCAACAATCTCCTTGCGGCGATCCTCAACTACGTGAGCTTCGTCTCCGAGGAGATCACCAAGGAGATCGAGCTGCGCCCGCCGAGCGAGACGGTGCGCCTGCACGACGTGCTCAGCGATGTGAGCCAGATCGGCGCCGCCGCCGAGCGCGCGGCGCGGCTCACCCACCAGCTCCTTGCCTTCGGGCGGCGCGAGGTCATCAAGCCCGAGATCATCGACTTCAACGCTGTCGTGGGGGCGGTCGACGACCTGCTCCGCCGCACGATCGGGGAGCACGTCGAGCTGATCACGCGTTGCGCACCGAACCTCGATCACGTGCGCGCCGATCGCGGGCAGATGGAGCAGGTGTTGCTCAACCTCGCGGTCAACGCGCGCGACGCGATGCCCGGTGGCGGCACCGTCATCATCGACACCGACAACGTCGTCGTTGATGCCGCGCAGGCACTCGAGGATCCACGACTCTCCGCCGGACCATACGTGCGCCTGGGGGTCGCGGACTCCGGTTCGGGCATGAGCCCCGAGATCATCGAGCGCGCGTTCGAGCCGTTCTTCAGCACGAAGCCCAAAGAGCAGGGAACCGGGCTCGGGCTGGCGACCGTCTATGGGATCGTCACGCAGGCGGGTGGGATGGTGGATCTCACCTCGGTCATCGGGACGGGGACGACCATCACGATCCTGCTGCCCAGCGTGACGTCGCCGGTCACCGTCGCCGACGCTCCGCGGGTGCTCACCCGCCGCAGACACGGCGGCGAGACGATCCTCGTTGTCGAGGATGAGGATCTCGTGCTCGACGTCGCAAGCCGCATCCTCAGCAGGAACGGGTATCACGTGCTCGCCGCAAACGGTGGAGCGCAGGCGCTCGAGATGATCCGCACGCATCGCGGGACGATCCACCTGCTCCTCACCGACGTGGTCATGCCCGGGCTCACCGGCAATGAGGTGGCCGGCATGGTCAGCAAGGTGCGCCCGAGGATCCGCGTCCTCTACATGTCGGGATATCCGGAGTTGGTGATCACGTCGCAGGGCGTGGTCCAGCAGGGCATCCGCCTCGTCTCGAAGCCGTTTGTCGCGGCCGATCTGCTCGACAAGGTTCGCTCGACCCTCGACGCCTGAGTTACGCCGCCCAGCGCTCCCGGCGTCAGCGCTCCTGGGGATAGACGACGCCGACTGCGGCGCGAGCGCCATCGAGGATCTCGAGGATGGCGATCGTGTCGGCATGCGTCACGAGCGGGCTCTCCAGCAGCCCGGCTCGCAGGCAGCGCTCCACCTCCTCGATCTCCGGTTGATAGCCGCGACCGTTGCCGGCGAGCGGGTCCTCGATGAGATATTCCCCGTCCTCGGTGTGCACGACGAGTCCCGCGGGCCGGTAGAAGTCCGGCAGAAACTCGAGCCATCCGCGCGTGCCGTACACCGCAGCCTTGTTGGGAGCGTGGATCAACGCCGAGGTCCAGAGCTGTGCGCCCGGGTGCTCGCCGTACATCCACTGCATCGCGACCGTCTCGTCCGAACCGGTGGGGGAGAGTGTCCCCACCGTGCGGACCTCGTCCGGCGGTCCGAGAAACAGATACGCAAACGTTGCCGGGTAGACGCCGAGGTCGAGCAGCGCACCGCCACCGTTGGCGAGCTCGTAGAGGCGGTTCTTCGGATCGTACGCGCGGCCGAGTCCGAACTCGCTGCGAACACCGCGCACCTCGCCGATGACCCCGTCCGCGATCAGCGTCTGCGCCTCCCGGATGAGCGGGTTGAGGCGCATCCACATCGCCTCCATCGCGAAGACATCAGCCGCGGTGGCGGCGGCGAACACCTCGCGGGTGTGTTCGGCAGTGAGGCACACGGGCTTCTCGATGAGGACCGCTTTTCCGGCCGCGATCGCCATCAGCGACTGCGCGCGGTGATGCGGGTGCGTCGTGCTGACGTACACGACATCGACCTCGTCATCGTCGACGAGCGCCTGATAGTCGCGGTAGCTGCGTGGGGCTCCGAGCTTCGCGGCAAGCCTGGCGGCGCGATCCGCATCGCGCGCCGCGACCGCCGTGACGATGTTGCCGCCGGTCAGCGTGATATCACCGCCGACGGTGTCGGCGATGCCGCCCGCGCCGATGATCCCCCAGCGAATCGGACGGAACCCGGTGATTGGTGTGGGCATGGTCTGTTCCTCTTTTGGTTTCAGTGGGATTCGCGAGAGACTCGATCGCCTGACGAACCGAGCAGGAAGTCCAGGTCGGCACCGGTGTTGGCCTGCTGGACGGTCTCGACATAGAGCCGCTCCCAGCCGCGTGTGGGTTTCGCGTACGCGTCGAGGGTCGCCTGGTCGGGGGTGCGCGCCGCCAGCTCGTCCGCGGGGACGTCGATGTCGAGCCGCCGGGCGGGGACATCGAGGATGACGTAATCCCCGGTGCGGACAAGCGCGAGTGGACCACCGGCCGCGGCCTCGGGCGCCACGTGCAGCACCACCGTTCCGTACGCGGTGCCGCTCATGCGGCCGTCGCAGATGCGAACCATGTCGCGCACACCCTGCTGCAACAGCCTGGTCGGGAGCGGCATGTTCGCGACCTCGGGCATGCCCGGATAGCCCTTCGGCCCGCAACCCCGCATGATGAGCACCGAGTCGGCGTCGACATCGAGATCCGGATCGTCGATGCGCGCGTGCATGTCCTCGATGGAGTTGAACACCACCGCGCGCCCGCGATGCGTGAGCAGATGCTCGGACGCCGCGGCGGGCTTGATCACGGCCCCGTCCGGTGCGAGGTTGCCGTACAGCACGGCGATGCCCGCGTGCGCCTGCAGCGGGTCGGTGCGCGGACGGATCACCTCCCGATCCCAGATCTCGGCATCGCCGAGGTGCTCGACCAGCGGGGTGCCCGTGACGGTGAGCGCGGTCGGGTCGAGCAGGTCGCGCACCTCGTTCAGCACGGCGTGGAGCCCTCCCGCACGGAAGAAGTCCTCCATGAGAAAGCGCCCCGCCGGCTGCAGGTCGACGAGCAGTGGGACGTTCGAACCGGTGGCGTCGAAATCGTCCTGCGTCAACTGGATGCCGAGACGCCCGGCGATCGCCAGCAGGTGGACGACCGCGTTGGTCGATCCGCCGATGGCGGCGAGCGCGACGATGGCATTGAGGAATGACCCGCGCGTCAGCACGCTGGAAGGCGTTCGATGCGCAGCCACCATCTCGACGGCAAGCCTTCCGGTCGCGTGCGCACCCTCGAGCAGCCGGCTGTCGGCGGCAGGTGTCCCTGCGAGGCCGGGCAGCACCATGCCCAGCGCCTCGGTGAGCAACCCCATCGTCGACGCCGTGCCCATGGTGTTGCAGTGCCCCCGGCTGCGGATCATCGACGACTCGGACTTGGTGAACTGCTCCTGCGACAGCTTCCCGGCGCGCACCTCCTCGGACAATCGCCAGACGTCAGTGCCGCAGCCGAGCGCCTGGCCGCGGAAGGTGCCGCTCAGCATCGGGCCGCCAGGGATCATGACGGCCGGCAGATCGACGGACGCCGCCGCCATGAGGAGCGATGGCACGGTCTTGTCGCATCCCGCAAGCAGCACCACGCCGTCGATGGGATTGGCGCGCAGCATCTCCTCGGCGGCCATCGCCGCCATGTTTCGCCAGAGCATCGCCGTCGGGCGGACAAGTGTCTCGCCGAGCGACACCACGGGAAGGTTCAGGGGGATCCCGCCCGCCTCGTACACGCCCTCCTTGACGCTCTCGGCGACCTCGTTGAGATGCGCGTTGCACGGGGTCAGGTCTGAAGCGGTGTTGGCGATGGCGATGTGGGGCCGGCCGTCAAAGGCATGCGCGGGAAGACCACGCCGCATCCATGCCCGATGGATGTATGCGTTGCGGTCCGTGCCCGCGTACCACTGACTGCTGCGTTGCTCCGTCACGCTGACCACCTCTCCATGTGTCGAAACGGGGCCGTCTGACGAGGCCCTATATTGTCGATCCCTGATGGCATTGCGTCGGTTTCGGGCAGCCCCCGCCACCGAGCAGCGCTACGGACTGGCCGAGGGCCCGGTGTGGGACGGCGATCGCAACCGTGTCCTCTGGGTCGACATCAACGCCGGCGCGGTGCACGCCGGAACGCTGTCGGGCCAGGCTGTCCACGATGACTCGGTGCTGCGCCTCCCTGGAACGACCGGCGCGGTGGTGACCTCGCGACACGGTCGGCTGCTCGTCGCCGGGACGCGCCGGCTCTACACGGTCTCCGCAGAAGGTGCCGTCGACGACTGGGTCGAGATCATCCCCGAGGACACCAACAGTCGATTGAATGACGGGGGCTGCGATCCCGCCGGACGTTTTCTCGTCGGGAGCCTCGCGCTCGACGGGAGGGTGCACGAGGAGGTGCTCGTTCGAGTCGACGAGCACGGCAGCGTCGTGGTGATCGATGACGACCTCGGGCTCTCGAACGGGCTGGGCTTCACGCCCGCCGGCGACCGGCTCTACAGCACCGACACCGTCGCGGGGATCGTCTGGATCCGCGACTACGACGCCTGCACGGGGGGCATCGGACCCCGTCGGGAGTTCCTCCGCGTGCGCTCCGGAAAGCCGGACGGTCTCTGCATCGATCGCGAGGGAAACCTCTGGATCGCCATATGGGGAGCCGGTGAGGTGCGGTGCTACTCACCGTCGGCGGAGCAACTCGCGGTGGTCGAGGTTGCGGCGCCGAACACATCGAGCGCCGCGTTCGTCGGACCGGCACTCGAAACCCTCCTCATCACCACGGCTTCGGAGCAGCTCTCCGATGCGCAACTCGCCGAGTACCCCGACTCGGGACGCCTCTTCCTCGCCGACGTCGGCGTCACCGGGCTCCCGGTGACGCCCTGGGGGGGCGCGCGATGAAGGCATTCGTCCTGACCGCTCCGCGTGAGGGCGGCGTGCAGGATGTCCCCGACCCGGTCGCCGGCGAAGGGGAGGTGATCGTCGACATTCATCGAGTGGGTGTGTGCGGCACCGACGTGGAGTTCTGGACCGGCGAGATGGCCTACCTTCACCAGGGCCACGCCCGCTACCCGATCCGGCTCGGGCACGAGTGGTGCGGTGTGGTCGCCGCGCTCGGCGCCGGGGTCGACCCGAGCTGGCTCGGACGCCGCGTCACCGGCGACACGATGATCGCGTGCGGTCGTTGCCACCGCTGCCGCTCGGGTCGGCACCACGTCTGCGAGAGCCGATTCGAACTGGGCGTGCGCGGCGGATTCCCGGGTGCGCCTGGCGGAGCGGCTTGCGATTCCGGCGACCGCGCTGTTCGCGCTCCCCCAGGGCGTCGACGACGCCGCGGGAGCGATGGTCGAGCCGGGTGGCAACGCGCTCCGATCGGTGCTCGGCGCGGCGCTCGCCGCGGACGATCGTCTGCTGGTGCTCGGCACCGGGACCATGGGGCTGCTCGCAGCGGAGTTCGCCCGAGCGGGTGGCGCGGAGGTGCACCTGATGGGTGAGTCCACCGATCGGATGGCGTTCGCGCGCACGCTCGGGTTTGCGGGGACCTGGCTGCAGGCGGAGCTACCGAAGGTGCCCTGGGACGCCGTCATCGACGCGTCGACCGCCGCCGCGCTCCCCGCACTCGCGCTCAACCTTGTGGAGCCCGGCAAGCGCGTGGTGTACATCGGGCTTTCCGGCACGCCGAGCCTCATCGACACGCGCACCATGGCGCTGAAGGATGTGACGGTGGTCGGCATCCTCGGTGCATCCCATGGCATCGCGGACACCATCGAGCACTACGAGGCGGGCGACGTCGATCCGCGCCCCCTGGTGGCAGCCACCGTCCCGCTCGACCGGGTCGCGGACGTCCTCGCCGGTTGGCGACCAGAGAACGCCACGGGTGGTCCGAAGCTGCACATCGACCCACGCATGTGAATGAGGGTGCGAAGCAATGAATGACTTCGAAGGACTGGTCGCCGTGATCACCGGTGGTGCAAGCGGCATCGGTGCCGCAACCGCGACGGAGCTGCGCGGCCGCGGCGCGCGGGTCGCCGTCCTCGACGTCGCCTACGCGACGGTATCGAGCACCGGGATGCTCGAGGTTCCCTGCAACGTCGCGGACCCGGACTCGGTGGGCATCGCGATCGACACCGTGGCGAGCGCGCTCGGCGGCATCGACGTGCTCATCAACAACGCCGGGATCGGCGCGGCGGGGGATGTGACCGAGAACGACGACGAGGAGTGGCACCGCGTGCTGAGCGTCAACGTTATCGGGATGGCTCGCGTGACCCGCGCCGCGCTTCCGCATCTGGAGAAGTCCGGCCACGCCGCCATCGTCAACACCTGCTCGGTCCTTGCCGACGTCGGCGTGCCGAAGCGCGCGCTGTACTCCGCAAGCAAGGGCGCCGTGCGATCGCTGACGCTCGCGATGGCCGCGGACCACATCGGTCGGGGGATCCGGGTCAACGGCGTCACCCCGGGGACGGCCGACACGCCGTGGGTGCAACGGCTGCTCGACCAGGCGCCTGATGCGGTTGCCGCCGCGAAGGCGCTGCGAGCGCGCCAGCCCATGGGACGGCTCGTCACCGCCGAGGAGGTCGCGTTCGCGATCGCCTACCTGGCGAGCCCACGCTCCGGCTCGACCACCGGCACGCTGCTCGGGGTCGACGGCGGCATGGGATCCGTCCGGCTCGCGTAGGGCTCCGGATGCTCAGAGCGTCTCCGCCAAGGCGACGACGACGCCCCAGACGATCGCCCAGATCAGGAGCACAGTGACCCATTTCCACCCGGATGTGAGCGGCGTGTGGCGCTGCTCCTTCGGGAGCTCGAACCAGGCAATGGTGTCCCGCTTGAGCAGGCTCCAGATCACAAACGGGGGATACGAGAGCTCGATCGCCGTCGTGAAGACGAGGCTGCCGTCGCCGTGTCCCGTGATGAGCGACACGAGCGATCCGATGCCGATCAGCGTGATGAGCACCATCAGCCCGACCTGAACGAGACGCAGCGCCGCAACGCCCCGGCGCAACCCCTCGCCGAGCGCGAAGAGCAGGGCTCCCGCGGCGAGCGCCCCGACGATCATCAGCAGATTCGGGGTGAACCCGAGGTTCCGGGTCGCCGACGCGAGGGCCTGCGTGGTGAGCTGCGCCGTGAGCGCCCAGTCGAAGACGACGGCGATGCCGAGGCCGTGCGCGCGCGGGCGTACCGCAGCGGTCACCGCCGGCTCACCGATCGCGCGATCGGTCATGGGTGGAAGTACCGGTGCGGGTTACGCAGCGCCGGCTGGCACCTTCGGCAGCTCCGCGAGTGCGGTGTCGAGCCGCTCCTGCGGGAGCTCGATGTCCTTGAGCTGGCCGGCGAAGTACGCGTCGTACGCGGCAAGGTCGAAGTGACCGTGACCCGAGAGGTTGAACAGGATGACGCGCTCATCACCGGCTTCGCGTGCCGCCGCGGCCTCCTCGGCAACGGCGCGCAGCGCATGCGACGGCTCGGGCGCGGGCAGGATGCCCTCGCTGCGCGCGAAGCGCACGGCCTCGGCGAAGCACTCGTTCTGCTTGTACGCGCGCGCCTCGATGAACCCGTTCTTCACGAGCAGGCAGAGCGACGGTGCGTCGCCGTGGTAGCGGAGCCCGCCGGCGTGGATCGAGTCGGGGATGAAGTTGTGTCCGAGCGTGTACATCGGGACGACCGGTCCCATGCCCGCCGTGTCGCCGAAGTCGTAGGCGTACAGACCGCGCGTGAGAGTCGGGCATGCCGCGGGCTCGGCGGCGATGAACCTCGTCTTGGTGTTGCCGGCGAGCCGGTCCGCAAGGAACGGATACGCGACTCCAGCGAAGTTCGAGCCACCACCGACGCACCCGATGACGACGTCGGGATACGCGTCGGCCATCTCCATCTGCTTCTTGGCCTCCTGACCGATCACGGTCTGATGGAGCAGCACGTGGTTGACGACCGACCCGAGCGAGTAGTGGCTGTCATCGCGCGTCGCCGCGTCCTCGACGGCCTCGGAGATGGCGATGCCGAGGCTCCCCGGCGAGTCCGGATCCTTGGCGAGGACGCTGCGCCCGAACTCGGTCTGGTCGGTGGGAGAGGGGAGGACGTTGGCGCCCCACGTCTCCATGAGCGCGCGCCGGTACGGCTTCTGCTGGTACGACACCTTGACCATGTAGACCATGACCTCGAGGCCGAAGAGCCCGCCCGCGAACGCCAGTGCCGATCCCCACTGCCCGGCGCCGGTCTCGGTGGTGAGCCGCTTGATGCCCTCCTCGGCGTTGTAGTACGCCTGCGCCACCGCGGTGTTCGGCTTGTGCGAGCCGGCGGGGGACACCCCCTCGTACTTGTAGAAGATCTTCGCCGGGGTGTCGAGCGCCTTCTCGAGACGCTTGGCACGGTAGAGCGGGGTCGGCCTCCAGAGCTTGTAGATCTCGCGGACCCGGTCAGGGATCTCGATCCACCGCTCGGTCGACACCTCCTGCCCGATGATCGCCATCGGGAAGATGGGCGTCAGGTCGGGAGGTGTGAGCGGCTCGAGCGTCCGAGGGCTCAGAAACGCGCCCATCGGCTCGGGGATGTCGGCAAGGATGTTGTACCAGTGCGACGGCAGCTCGTCTTCCGTCAGCAGGAACTTCGTCGTCATCTTCTCCACCTCTAACCGCGGTCCGTCCGCGCAACCGTCTCTCGCCTGATTCCACTGAGCAATCGGCAGCAGGAGTGTACGTCGTGCAGAAGATCGTCATCACCCACGCAGACGGAGGCGTCGTCACGATCCGGTCCATCTCGGGGGGTGCCGTCGCGGCACGCATCCTCGCGGTGAGGTGGGTGGTTTGGCTGACGCTTACGTCGTTCGCAAGGTGAGGTACAGGATGATCACCAGCAGAGTCCCGGCCGACGCGATCGCTCCCAGCACCAGACCCGCTATTGCGAGCCCTTTACCCGAGCCCCCGGTTTGATTGGCTTTCGACAAGCCAAGGACGCCGAGGATGAACGCGGGGACGCTCAGTATCAGATCGAATATCGGAATCCAGGACAGCACGATGGCCACGATGCCCAGGACAAATGACGTGATCGCGAGGCCGTTGGTTGGTGGCGCCGGCAGGTACGGATAAGGCGCGCCCGGAGGCGGGGTGCCATAGGGGTGCGAAGGCGGCTGGTAGTAGGCATGAGGAGGGGCTTGGCCCGGGTAGGGATACGGTTGGCCCGGTGGGGGCTGACTCGGAGGGGGATCCATTCCTGCCACCTAGTTGACCATCGCCGCGGCGGAGACGACGTGCTCGATGGCCACGAACGGAGTGTGGCTCCATCGAGCGTCCGACCGCAACGGCGAGCTTGCGAACCAGCAAAGTGAGTGCTACTATCATGAGGAAGTAACTTTCAGATAGAGGTGACTGTCATGAATGCAAGAGGAGCTCGCAGGTGGTGGGCGCTGGCGGCGGTCAGCCTCGGCGTCCTGGCAGTCGGACTCGACGGCACCGTCCTCAGCGTGGCGCTGCCCACGCTGGCGAAAGCGCTCCACGCATCGGAATCGGACCTCCAGTGGTTCTCGTCCGGGTACCTGCTCGTCCTGGGCGCGGCGATGCTGCCGGCCGGGCTGCTCGGCGACCGGTACGGTCACCGGAAGGTCCTCCTCATCGCACTCGGGCTCTTCGGTATCGGCTCGCTCGCCTGCGCGCTCTCAACGTCTGTCGCCGAGTTCCTGGGTGCGCGAGTGCTGCTCGGCCTCGGTGGAGCCGGGGTGATCGTCATGGCGATCTCGGCGCTCACCGTGCTCTTCAGCAAGGAGGAGCGTCCCAAGGCGGTCGGGATCTGGGCCGCCGCGAACTTCCTGGCGCTCCCGATCGGCCCGATCCTCGGTGGCTGGCTCCTCACCAACGCCTGGTGGGGATGGGTCTTCCTGATCAATGTGCCGGTCGCCGTGGTCGGTATCGTGGCGATCGCCGCGCTCGTGCCCGAATCGCGAGCTGCCGAAAGGCGAGGGTTTGACCTGGTCGGTGTCGCCCTCTCCGTCGCCGGTCTCGTTGCCTTGATCTACGGCCTCATCAGCGCCGGTGAGGACGGCTGGACCGATGCCCGGGCGCTCGTCGCCATGGGCATCGGCGTGGTGGTGCTCGCCGGGTTCTACGCCTGGGAGCGGCATGTGACCCGGCGCCCGGGTGGCCAGCCGCTGCTCGACCTGTCCCTGTTCCGCTCGGCGTCCTTCACCTGGGGCGTCCTGCTCGCCGCAGTTGCCGTCCTCGCGATGATCGGGGTGCTCTTCACGATGCCGCAGTACTTCCAGGGGGTGGCCGGCACCGACGCGATGGGATCGGGCCTGCGCCTGCTGCCGCTCATCGGGGGTCTCGTGGTCGGTGCGGTCCCCGCCGATCGTGTTGTGCACCTCATCGGCGCGAAGCTGACCGCCGCCGCCGGCTTTGCGTTCCTCGCGATCGGACTCGGCCTCGGCGCGACCACGGCGGTCGCGTCGAGCACGCTCTTCGTCGCTCTCTGGATGGGGGTCGTCGGGCTGGGCATGGGGCTTGCGATGGCCACGTCGACGTCGGCCGCCCTCGTCGAGCTCTCGGAGGAGCGGAGCGGTGTCGGGTCGGCGGTGCTCCAGGCAGTGAACAAGGTCGGTGGCCCGTTCGGCACCGCGATCCTCGGGAGCGTGCTCGGCTCGCTGTACGTGTCGCGGCTCGCGCTGTCGGGGCTTCCGGCGCCACTCGCCGCCGCCGTCAAGCAGAGCGTCTTCGGCGGGGTCGCGGTCGCGCAGCAGCTCGGTTCGGCGGCGCTGCTGCATTCGGTCCGCTCGGCGTTCGTGAGCGGGATGGACGCTGCGGTCCTCGTCTCGGCCGGCATCGCCGTGGCCGGTCTGGTGCTCACGCTGCTCTTCCTCCCGCGGAGCAACGGATTGCAGGAAACTGTCGCGGTGACATCACCACCCGAGCACGAGCTTGTCGGTGTCAGCTAGCTCGTCGACCGTCGGCCTGCGTGAGCGCAAGAAGGAGCGGACCCGCGAGATGATCCGCGCCCATGCGTTGCGTCTGTTCGCGACGCAGGGGTACGAGACGACGACCGTGCAGCAGATCATCGCCGACGTCGAGGTTTCCGAGAGCACGTTCTTTCGTTATTTCCCGACCAAGGCCGACGTCATCCTCTCCGACGATTTCGACCCCGTCATCGTCGCGGCGTTCCAGCGCCAGCCACCGGATCTCACCCCGATTCAGGCGCTGCGAGCCGCATTTCACGAGGCATTCGGAGGGCTCACGCCCGAGGAGGTCGCCGAGCAGTCGTCGCGGATGCAGATGGTCCTTGCCGTCCCCGAGCTGCGCGCGTCGATGCTCGATCAGTTCGCACAGGCGATGGGCCTGCTCGCCGATGTGCTCGCGGAGCGGACCGGGCGTCGAGCGGACGACATGGCGGTGCGGACGCTGGCCGGCGCAGTTGTGGGCGCGGCGATGGCCGTGATGTTCATGATGCTCGACGATCCGTCCGCCGATCTCTCGATGCTCTTTGATGCGGCGATGGGGCACCTCGAAGACGGTCTTCCCCTGTGAGGCGCTGACCGCCGACTATCCTTGCGGCGTGCGTCTTGCCACCTGGAATGTGAACTCCGTCGTCGCGCGGCTGCCTCGACTCGTCGGCTGGCTCGAGACGACCAGACCCGACGTGGTGTGCCTGCAGGAGACGAAGATCGCCGACTCGGCGTTTCCTGGCAGCGAGATCGAAGCGCTCGGGTACGAGCTCGCACTGCACGGGGACGGGCGATGGAACGGCGTTGCGATCCTCTCGCGCATCGGCTTCGATGATGTGCGGCGTGGGTTCGACTCCGAGCCGGGGTTTCCCGACGCTGAGGCTCGCGCGGTGAGCGCGACGTGCGGCGGTCTGCGTGTGTGGTCCGTGTACGTCCCCAACGGACGATCGCTCGACAACGAGCACTACACGTACAAGCTCAGCTGGCTTGCGGCATTGCGAGAGGCGCTGAGCGCCGGAAAAGCGTCGGGGCAACACCTCGCCGTGTGCGGCGATTTCAACATCGCGCCGACGGATGCCGACGTCTGGGATCCCAACGCGTTCATCGGCTCCACCCATGTGAGCAAGCCGGAACGCGACGCGCTCGCCGGCATCGTCGCGCTCGGATTCGACGACGTTCAGCCTCGCGCGTTCAAAGGACTGCCGTTCACGTACTGGGACTATCGCGCCGGGATGTTCCATACCGGCAAGGGCATGCGCATCGACCTCGTCCTCCTCGACGCGGCAGTGGCTGCCACCGTCAGCGACGCGTACATCGACCGCGATGCGCGCAAGGGCACCGGACCGTCGGACCACGCGCCGGTGGTCGTCGACCTCAGCTGGACCGCCGGGTAACGCGAACGCTAGCCGTTCGGCGGCACGACGACTGGCAAACAGGTTGTCAACAGTTCGCCCGTATCCTGCGTACGTGGCAACGAGCGCCGGCGCCTGATGAAGCTGAAGCCCGGACTCATGCTGATCGGGTTCGTGGCGATCGCCGCAGGGGCGGGGATCGGCGTCTCGATGTTCCAGCGTCCACCGTCCCACGCCCCGCCGGCGGTGTCGTTCGCCCCCACCGGCCCGACACCGGTGCCGCACCAGCCCTCGGTGGCGTTCGAGTTCAGCGTTGCGGACGACCCCTCGACCGGTGACGTCGTTCTGTTCGGCGGCGTCTACGACTTCAACAACACCTGGCTCTGGAACGGGAGCGCCTGGTCGTTCGCCCATCCGTCGCGGAGCCCGTCGGGGCGGTATGGCGCCGCCGCCGCCTTCGACCCTGAGAGCGAGCAGATCCTGCTCTTCGGCGGGAGGCTGGAGCCCGGCACGCCGACGAACGACACCTGGGCGTGGGAGGGCCGGACCTGGCTGGAGCTGAACAGCGGGGGGCCGGATGCGCCCCGCCCGGGCGATGGCGCGCAGATGGCCTGGGACGCGGCGCAGAACACGATGATGCTGGTCACCCCTCCGACGGGATCGAACGGCGGAGGGCAGACGTGGATCTGGACCGGCGCTCGCTGGCAGCGGCAGCTCGGCGGGGATCTCGGTGAGAGCTTCTACGACATGCAGCTCGCCTATGACCCCGTTACCCGCTCGGTGCTCGCCGAGGGGTGCTGCCAGGTCATCCCGACGGATCTGGTCGGTGAGGCGTCGTCAACGTGGCGGTGGGACGGGACGCGGTGGCTGGTCGTCGATGCGCACAGCCCGGGCGGCGCCAGCGCCATGGCGCTGGACCCGGCCCGTGGTCAGCTCGTGCTCTGCAACTGCAACCTCGTTGGCGGAGTGATCCCGTCGCTCTATGCCTGGAGTGGAAAGGACTGGGCGCCGGTGGTGTCGGGATCGGTCCCCTCGCAGCCCCAGGCGGAGGTCGACGATGCGAGCCGCTCGGAATTCCTCCTCCTCGGGTTCGCCATCGCCGGAGGAGAGTCCATCGCCCAGCCGCTCGATGTCTGGCTGTACAACGAGACCGGCTGGCGCCAGCTCGACGGTGGGGCGGCGTCCGGCTAGTCTCGATCGTGACCCCGGGCTAGAGGACGAGCGTCGCCTCGGCCGTGATGGGGACGGCGGCGAGCGCCTTGGAGACGGGGCAATTTGCCTTGGCGTCCTCGACGGCGGCGCTGAACACGGCCGCATCGATCCCGGGGATCCTGCCCTTCGCGGTCAGGTGAATCGCGGTGATCCCTTCGCCGCCGACGAAGGTGACCCGAGAGCTGGTGTCGAGATGCTGCGGTGGGAAGCCCGCGCTCGTCAGGCCGTGCGCCAGCGCCATCGAGAAGCAGGACGCGTGCGCCGCGGCGATCAGCTCCTCCGGGCTCGTCCCGGTCTCGCGGCTCACCGCGCGCCGGTGCCAGGTCATGGTCAATTCGGGGAATGTCCCACTCGCCGGCTTGACCGTGCCCTGTCCGGTCGCCAGATCCCCTTCCCACGTCGCCGTCGCGCTGCTTTCGACTGCCATGAATCGCTCCTCACACCACGAGATATCGAGAGTGATCAGCGTAGCGACTCGGTCCGATCCGCCGTCGACGCATCGGCGATCGAACGCACCGTCAGCGCGTGGTCCGGCTGTACCTGCGCACGCTCAGCGGAACGAAGATGGCGATGATGATCACCGCGAGCCCGATGGTGGTGATCTCCGGGTGCTCGAGCGACCAGACCCCTGCCGGCGGAGGTCCGATGCTGTTGCCGAAGAGGTTGCGGCCCGCGGCGACGACGGCCGACACCGGGTTCCAGTTGGCGAAGTCGCGCAGCCAGAACGGCATCTTCGAGGTGTCGACGAAGACGTTGGAGATGAATCCGAGCAGGAAGACGGGAATGTTGATGAGCACGTCCGCCGCCTGCGAGGACTTTGCGACGAGGCCGATGAGGATGCCGAGCCAGCACAGCGCGAAGGCGAAGAGCTCGATGAGCAGGAAACCGAGGAATGCGTCGAAGATGCCGTTCTCGGGCCGCCACCCCACGGCGAACGCGCACACGATCATCACCGCGAGCGCCGGCAGCCCGAGGATCATGGTCGAGATCCCTCGCCCGATGAGGATGGAGGACCGGGCGATCGGCAGCGTCTTGAAGCGGTCGATCACGCCCTCGTTCATGTCAGTTGCGACCGCAACTGCCACGTTCGCCGAGGCGAACAGCGTTGACTGCGCGAAGAGGCCCGACATCAGATACGAGTGGTAGTTGCCTCCGGGGATGCTGATCGAGCTGCCGAAGACATAGCCGAAGAGCACGACGAAGACGACAGGAAAGAGCACGCTGCCGAAGATGATGTCGGGCTGGCGCTTCCCGCGGATCAGGTAGCGCCGGGTCGCGTTGTAGGCGTCGATCGTGCCGCGGCGCAGCCCGCTTTGCGTGGGGACCGGCAGAGTCGCGACGGTCATACGCCTGCTCCGTCGGGTGTGCCCGTCTGCAGCCCGGTAGGCGCCGGATCGCCGCTTCGATGGGTCACGGTGCTGAACACCTCGTCGAGGCTTGGATGTTCGAGGCCGACCTCGTGGATGGGCACGCCGAGTCCTTCGAGCATCGTGACCACCGCTCCCAGGCTCTCGAGCCCGTCCGGGGCGGGAGCGCTCACCGACCGGCCGCGGATCGTCGCCGACTCGCCGAGCGCCGCGCGAACCTTCTCGAGTGCGGCCGGCACCGCGTCGGTCAGCGTGACCACCACGCTCGGCCTCCCGATCGAGGCCTTGAGCTGCTCGGGAGTTCCCTCTGCCACGACGAGGCCGCGATCGACGACGACGATCGTGTCGGCCAGCTGGTCCGCCTCGTCGAGATACTGCGTGGTCAGCAGGACCGTGGTTCCCTTCGACACGAGGTTGCGGATCGCCGCCCACATCTCGGAGCGGCTCACCGGGTCGAGTCCGGTCGTCGGCTCGTCGAGGAAGAGCACCTCCGGGTTGGCGATCAGGCTTGCGGCGAGGTCCAGGCGGCGTCGCATACCGCCCGAGTAGCGCTTCACGAGCTGGTTCCCCGCATCAACGAGATCGAACTGGAGGAGGAGCTCGTCGGCGCGCCGTCGCGAGACCGCCGCTCCGAGGTGGGAGAAGCGTCCGATGATCTCGAGGTTCTCGTGGCCGGTGAGGAGCTCGTCCATGGTCGCCGTCTGCCCGGTGACCCCGATGCGTCCCCGGACCTTGTCCGCCTGCGTGGCGATGTCGAAGCCCGCGACCTGGGCGTGGCCGCCGTCCGGGTCGAGCAGGGTCGTGAGGATGCGCACGGTCGTCGTCTTCCCGGCGCCGTTGCGGCCGAGGAGCGCGCAGACGCTGCCCGTGGGCACGTCCAGGCTCACGTCCACGAGCGCGTGCGTGTCACCGAAGGAGCGCGCGAGATGTTGCGCAGAGATCGCAAAGGTGGTCATCGACAGTCCCGAAATGAGCGAGAGCGCAAATGCGCTCGCAGCCTACGCGATCGCGGCGATTTCGCGCCGCGCGCAGGTACACGCGGCGTCCGCCAGCGAACCTGGGCCGAACCCCCAGGTGGGGCTAGCCGCTCAGCCCGTTGCTGATGTTCGAGAAGACGTTGTTGACCCGCTTGCCGACGGTGGTGAGGATGACGATCACCACGATCGCGATCAGCACGAGGATGAGGGCGTACTCGACCATGCCCTGTCCCTCCTCGTCACGCTCGAACTGGCGGGTGACGAACTCGATCACGCGCAGATAGGATGTGGACAGCAGACGGTACGGATCGGACATACCTAGATGGTAGGTTCGGGAACGCCCGCACCGATGACGGCCCCGTCACGCCGCGTTCGCAGGCCGCCACATAAGCGGCGACGGTTCGGCCCGCACCCGGACGGGAAGGCGGCCGGGGGTCAGCTCACGCTGCGGCCCCCCGGCCATCCCGTTGCGATCAGCTGGTGGCGGCCAGCTCCGGAACGAATTTGGCCGCGTCCACAGTGCCCACCCCACTCGCGAGGTCATACCCGGGCAGCGCGTCGAATCCCTGCACCGTGTGGTTCGTCCCGCCCTGCGGGAAGGTGACGGTGTTGTTGCCCCTGGTGACGTCGACGATGCCAGGTGCCCCTTCCGCAGACAGCTCGTAGAGCGCGGGGTTGATGAGACCCAGGTCGTGACCCGCGTACTGGTCGGCGATCGCCATGATCCCCGCGAAGAGCGGCGTCGCCTCGCTGGTCCCGCAGACCACGTACCAGCCGGGAGGTCCACCACCCTTGAAGCTCTGGTAGTAGAGGACACCGCCGTTGCAGGCGCCGCTCATGCTGATGTCAGGCACGCCGCGCTGCGACCCGACGATCGATGCCACGCCGTTCTGGTAGCTCGGCCGGGAGAAGATCACCGACTTGCCGCCACCACCGGCGAGCGCGTTGGGGCCCGGCGCTCCGAAGATGAACTCCTGGGTTGCGGTGTTGTACGTGTCGTTCCACACCTGGTCGGGGGCCTTGTGATCGCCCGCCGAGTTGAGGTGCAGCTGCGTCCCGCCGACACCGGTGACCAGCGGGTCCGAATCCGGCCACGACGTGACCGGGAAGAGGTAGTAGGTCGCGCCGTTGTAGCGCACGTCGGCAGCGCCGGAGTCGCCCGAGGCGGTGAGAACGGTGATGTTGTGATGCGCCGCGTTGATGTACGGCGAGCGCAGATCGAGCAGCGACTGCTTGGTCGGGAACGTCTCCTCTGTGGCGCTGAAGCTCTGGCTGATCACGTCACCGAGGTGATGGTCGATGACGTAGTTCTCCGCGGTGACGATCTGCGGGAACCCGGTCGTGCCCTCATTCTCCGAGGTGGGCGTCTCCACGAGAAGGATGTTTGCGCCGGGGGCGATCGTGTGGGCGTACTCGACGTCGAGGGTTGCCTCACCGGCCCATCCGGGGTTCGGGTGCGGCACCGGCCCGGCCGGCTGGATCACCACGAACGACGGTGGAGGCGGAAGGTGGTAGGTGCTGTCGAAGGTCGCGAGATCCTTGCCGATCGTTGGCGAGCCGAAGGAGTCGACGATCACGATCGTCTTGCCCTTGCCGTTGTACCCGTTGGCGTACAACGGCTTGAGGTCGTATGCCTGCTCGATCTGCAACGGCGAGTAGCAGGCGACATGGAACTGCGCCTCGCACTGCGCCGTCGTGGGCGGCGCGGTTGTGGAGACGAGACGCGACGACGCGATGTCCGGGGCAATCGCGATGGTCGCAGCCGCCGGGGCAGCCACCGCCGTTCCCAGCCCCATCCACGTCAGCCCGAGCGTGGCCGTTGCCACGGTGAGTTTCAGTGCACGCATATCCACCCCTTTGTGCTCTCTCTCCCTGGATTCTCGCGACCATGACACCACGTTGCGGGCGCGGGGGTCAAATCGGTTGGGCGCGGCGGCTCAGGCGTTGACCCGTTGCAGGTATCCCTCGGAACCGCGAGCGCCCGCGACGGTTGCCGGTGACGCCACCGAGTCGATCTCGCTGACCTCGTCCTGGCTCAGGACAACATCGGCAGCGGCGGCGTTGGCCTGGAGGTTTTCCCGCTTGCGAGTCCCGGGAATGGGAACGACATCACCGCCCTGGTGGAGCAACCACGCGAGCGCCAGTTGCGCGGTGCTGATGTCGTGGCGCTGCGCGATTGTCTCGAGATGCCTGACGAGGCGGACGTTGTGGTCGAAGTTGTCCTCCTGCCAGCGCGGGACGCTCCGGCGCCAATCGTCCGCGGGGAGATCCTCGAGCGTCTGGAAGTGTCCCGTGAGCATGCCCCGCCCGAGCGGGCTGTAGGCGACGAAGCCGATGCCGAGCTCGCGCGTGGTCGGCAGGATCTCCGACTCCGGCTCGCGGCTGAACAGCGAGTACTCCGTCTGCAGCGCGGTGATCGGATGCGTCGCGTGGGCGCGCCGGATTGTGTCGGGCGCGGCTTCGGAAAGGCCGAGGTATCGCACCAGCCCCGCGGTGACCAGCTCGCCCATGGCGCCGACGGTCTCCTCGATCGGCGTGCTCGGGTCGACGCGGTGCAGGTAGTACAGGTCGACGTAGTCGGTGCCGAGACGTGCGAGGCTCTCCTCGAGCGCGGGACGAACCTTGTCGCGCTTGCCGAGGTCGGCGCCGCCACCACCGCCGAACTTCGTCGCCAGCACCACATCGCCGCGGTGACCGGCGATCGCCCGTCCGACGACCTCCTCGCTGTGACCGGACCCGTAGATGTTGGCGGTGTCGATGAACGTCACCCCGAGCTCGAGCGCGCGGGCGAGTGTCGCGCCGGATTCGGCGTCCTCGGCGCTGCCGTAGACGCCGGCGAAGCTCATGGCGCCGAGGCCGACGGCCGAGACCATCGGGCCTTCCTGTCCGAGACGGCGATGCTGCATCGGGGTGCCTCCTTGGCTCGCGTGATCCTCATCAGGCTAGCGGGTCGTGCCCGAACGGCGACCCCGGCCGCAATGCCGCTAGGATGCGAGCCGCATGTCGACTCACTGGTGGAAGCAGGAATTCGCCGGTCGCGTGACGGAGCATGTCTTCGAGTTCGAGAGCGCTCGCGGGTAATCCGCTCGGCGATCCGACCGAACGCCCGCTGTGGGTGTACGTGCCGCCGGGATACGACGAGTCCGATGCCCGGTACCCGTCGGTGTACGTGATCCAGGGATACACGGGGCAGGGGTCCATGTGGTGGAACCGCGCCGCGTACCGCGAGTCGTTTCCCGCCGGTGCAGATCGCGTCATCGCGAGCGGAGAGGCGCCCCCGGTGTTGATCGTGTACGTCGACGCGTGGACCGCGTACGGCGGTTCGCAATACGTCGACTCACCAGGCACCGGGCGATACCACACGTACATCTGCGACGAGATCGTGCCGTGGGTCGACTCGCAGTACCGCACGATGCCTGAAGCGGCACACCGCGGCATCATGGGCAAGTCGAGCGGCGGTTTCGGGGCGATGATCACGCCGATGCTCCGGCCGGACCTCTTCGGAGGGTTCGCGACCCACGCAGGCGATGGGCTGTACGAGTGTTGCTACATCCCCGAGTTTGCGAAGACCGTGCGCGCGCTGCGCGAGTACAACGGCGACATCTTCGCGTGGTGGAAGGATTTCCGATCGCGCGTCGCGTTCACCAAGGAGACCGACGGGCTCATCCTCATGACGCTCGGGGTCTCCGCATGCTTTTCGGCACGCGATGACGGGACGCCCGAGCTGCCGTTCGATCCTCACACCGGCAGGCTTCGCGACGACATCTGGGCGAAGTGGCTTGCCTGGGACCCGGTGCGCATGGTGCCGCGATACGCGGATGCGCTCCGCACGCAGCGCGCGATCTGGATCGACGCCGGGACCCGCGACGACTGGTACCTCGACCTCGCGGCAACCGCGTTTCGCGACGAGCTCGCGAAGATCGGCGTGACCGACGTCAAGTTCGAGCTGTTCGATGCCACGCACATGGGCATCGACTACCGCTACGCGCAGTCGCTCGCGTATCTCGCCGACCGTCTGCGGTGACGCCCGGCGGCGTCAGCCCTGCGGGAAGACGACGACTGAACGAAGCACCTCGCTCTTGAGGATCTTGCGAAACGCCTCCTCGACGTCGTTGACGCTGATGATCTCCGAGACGAAGCCGTCGAGGTCGAGCCGTCCCTTGCGATAGAGGTCGATCAGGACTGGGAAATCGCGGGTCGGCAGGCAGTCGCCGTACCACGACGACCGGAGCGATCCTCCGCGCCCGAACACCTCGGACATCGGAAGCTCCACCTTCATGTGCCGTTCCGGCGGAACGCCGACGTTGACCAGGCGGCCGGCAAGGTCGCGGGCGAGGAATGCCTGCAGGTAGGTTTCCGGCCGCCCCACAGCGTCGATGACGAGGTCCGCGCCGAACCCGTCGGTCAACGCGCGGATCTGCTTGATGGGATCCTCGGTTCTGGCATCGATCGTGTGAGTCGCACCGAAGCGCTTCGCCCATTCGAGCTTTCGTTCGACGACATCGACGGCGATGACCATGCGCGCCCCGGCGATCGCTGCACCCGCGATGGCAGCGTTCCCGACGCCACCGCAGCCGATGACCGCGACCGTGTCGCCGGCGACCACGGCGCCGGTGTTGACGGCAGCGCCGAAGCCCGCCATGACTCCGCAGCCGATCAACGACGCGGCCTCGAGGCGCGTGGTCGGGTCGATCGGCACGCACTGTCCCGCGTGCACGAGGCAGACCTCAGCGAAGGCGCCGATCCCGAGCGCTGCCGTCAACGCGGTCCCGTCATCGAGCGTCATTCGCTGTTTCGCGTTCTGGCTCGCGAAGCAGTACCAGGGGCGGCCCCGCAGGCAGCTGCGGCACGTGCCGCACGGCGACCGCCAGGCGATCACGACGACATCGCCTGCCGCGACGTTGGCGACCCCTTCGCCCACCGCCTCCACCCGGCCGGCCGCCTCATGGCCGAGCAGGAATGGGAAGTCGTCGCCGATCCCTCCCTCGCGATAGTGCAGATCGGTGTGACAGACGCCGCACGCTTCGATGCGCACCAGTGCCTCGCCTGGGCCGGGGTCGGGGACGTTCACGGGGACGACCTCGACGGGCAGACCGCGGCCGCGGGCGACAACGCCGGGGACTTTTTGGGGCATGGCTGCGAATCCTCTCTGGACCGGGCGGGGCGACGCGCGAATTGTGGACGAGAGCACCAACCGGTCGACTGCGATGCGCAGCCCGTGCGGCGCTACACCGGCCAGGTCGTCCAGCCGCGCATCGTCGCGGCGATGTTCTCCTCCTCGAAAGCGAGGTGCTCGAGGAGGTGGGTCGCGAGGGTGCGGAGCGCCGTGACCAGTCCGTCGCGAAGGTGCGCCGTCGAGGTCTCGTCCAGCTCTTTCACGCGAGCCTCGACATCGTCGAGGAGGGCCGAGATCGCGCGGTGATCGGACTCGAGGCGATCGACCACCGCGCCGAGATCCGGGTTCGAGCGCCGGAGTGCCGGGAACATGTCGCGGTCCTCCCCATGGTGGTGCATGTGCACGAGGCGGCAGTGGTAGAGGCAATTCACCTGGAGCGTCCAGATCGGGCTGTTCGCGCGCATCTCCGCGATCCGGTCCGCCACCTCGTCCGGAGGTGCCCCGGCAGCGACGTCTGCGGCGAGCTCCCGGCACGTCGTGAGGTCGTTGCGGAGCATCTGATGGATCAGCTTCAGCTGCCGGTGCACCGCCACTCCGAAGGGGGCTTCGTTTCGCTCCCTGGCCGTCACCTCAGAGCGCGCCCGCACTCCGCAACGCGCCCTCGACACCGCCGAGGTCGTCGACGAGGTATGCCGGCTCCTGGACCTCGAGGATCTCGCGCTCCCGGATGCCGGAGCAGACCGCGATGCACGGATAGCCGAGCGCGCTCGCCGCCATCACGTCAGCCTCGGTGTCGCCGATCACGATTGCCGGAGTCCCCTCGGGCACGGCCTTGCGGATCAACCCCGCCTTCACCTTGAACGCGGGCTCGCCGTCCCCACGACTGCTCTCGATCACCTCGAAGAAGGGTCGCAAGGCGAGCACCCCGAGCTGAGCGCGCAGGGCGGTCGGCGAGCCGCGCAGCGAGACGAGGACGCAGACGTGATGCGCCGCGACCTTCGTGAGGAGCGGGATCGCCGGCGGGAAGAGCACGTCGAAGCCGAGGTTGATCGGGAGCTCGATCTGCGCCTCGAACTCGGCCTCAAAACCGGCGAATTGGTCCGGCGTCAGCCCGCTCGCGCCGAGGATCTGCGGCCATCCGGCGCGAAGTCGCTTGAGCCGCCAGTACGTGGTGCGGTCGAGGGGATCACCGCCGAGCGACGAACAGAGCGTGCTGTAGACGTGATGGTTCCTCGCCGACACGTCGAGCAGGGTGCCGTCAAGATCAAAGACGAGTGTTGCCGGCGGCTGCCCAGGCAATCTGCTCCTCCAACCCATCGGGGAAGACGTGTGATGGCGCGAACCCGGTCGCATCCCGGAAGCGCGTGACGTTCAGAACGATGTCGGCTGCCGGCTTCTCACGCGGCAGCACTTCGACCGTGGATTCTCCACCAGCCATGTGCAGGATGGCGCGTGCGGCGTCGCGCACGGCGATTCCCTCGCCCGACCCGACGTTGAAGGTCCCGGTGATGCGCCGCTGCCAGGCGAGGACAACGGCCCGTGCCGCGTCATCCACGTGAAGGTAGTCGCGCAACTCCTCGCCGCCGAAGATGCGGATCGGCTCATTGCGGACGGCACTGCGCACGAAGTTGGGCACCGCGCGGTTGATGGTGTCGCCGGCGCCGTAGAGGACGGTGAAGCGGAGCGTGGCCACTCGCATGGCACCGCGGCGCTCGAGCGCCGCGCAGTAGAGCTCCGCTGCCGCCTTGCTCGCACCGTACCAGCTGCGCGGCTGCACGGCGGCGGCCTCGTCAAGCGGAAGGTGCGAGTGAGGCAGCCCGTACACCTCGGCGGTGCTCGCGAAGACGTTCGCCTGCCCAGCGCGGCCGAACGCCTCGAAGAGGTTGACGGTGCCCATGACGTTGCATGCGAACGCGGTGGCTGCCTCGTCGTCGCCGCTCACCTTCGGAACCAGCGCAGCCAGGTGGATGATCGACTCGACGTCGCCAACCTGGGCTGCGGCGCGACGGACCGCGTCGCGATCACTGAGGTCGACGCTCAGGAAGCGCACGGGAGCCTCAGGAGTGGACCGACCGAGCGACACGACGTCCTGGCCTTCGGTGACCAGGAGCTCAGCGACCCGGCGGCCGAGGAACCCGGACGCGCCGGTGAGCAAGAGGGTCATGCGCGCAGCTTCTGTCTCCGCTGCTCGAGCAGTCCGCGCTGCGCCTCGATCTCGGACATCGGCACCAGAACAGGCTCGAAGTCCATGCCGCGGATCCACACCATTCCGGCCTTCGCCGGATTGAGCTTCTCGGGAATGTCAGGCAGCGGCTCGCCAAGCGCCAGCTTCACGAAGACGTACGGCATGTTGACACCGAGCTCGGTGAAGAACAGGTGCGTGGTGAAGAAGCGTCCGATGTTGATCTCGGTCGGGTTGGGGATCCCGTTGCGGTCGTAGGTGAGATCGACGCCGAAGAGCGCATCGGGCTTGGGATCGATGGCGAGCACCGCGGCAGTCGCGATCTCGTCCACCTGAGGATCCGCAACGGTGATCGCGGCGCCGGTTGCGCCGGTGACGCCCGACTGCGAAACCTTCGCGAGCTCCCAGTACAGGCGCTTGCGTCCCTGCGCGAGCACCAGCGTGCCCTCGTGCCAGATCGACATCCAGGTGATGGTCTGCGGTTCGAGCAGCTCCGACGCGGTGTACTTCCCCCACCCCTGGCGGAGGTCGAGCCACGACCGCGCGGTGTCGATGTCGTGCACGGGCAGGGCGCCGCGCCCACCGGCCCCGGTGGAGTCGCGCAACCACATCTGACCACCGAACGAGTCGAGGGCGCCGCGGAGATCCGAGTTGTCGTGGACGACGATCGTCTCCGGCACGGTGATGCCCGCCGCCTCCCACCGCTCGTACGACGCGAACTTGTCCTGACAGATTCGCACCGTCTCCTTGGTGGGCAGAAACGTCCGCGCGTGCACTGACTCTCGATGCTCGGAGAGGAAGCTCACCTCCGCGTCGTTCTGCGCATGGACGAGGTCGACATGCTCCTCCGCGATGATGTCGTTGAGCACGTCGAGGTACGCCAGGTCGCTGGCGAGCGGCACCAGGTAGCGAGTGTCGGTCTCCGCGCGCATGAGCAGGAACTCGTCCGCATCGGTTCCGACGAGGTGAAACGGCTCAGGCGCGAGGCGCAGCGAGCGCACGAAGTTCGTCGATGGTGAGCCCCCGGCACCTGTGATGAGGATGCGTCTCATCGCGTGGCACTCTCCCGGCGCCGGGGCATCGTCTGGAGCATCGGCGCCATAGTAGCCCGGCCTCGGCGCAATCTCCGATCACGCGGCTGTGAAATCGTCGGAGCAGACGGCCGAGCCCGGGAGGCAGCTCCTACTCGTCAGCGTCCTTCCAGCCGAAGTGCTTCCACTTGAAGATGCCGCGCACTCCCATGCGAGAGACGTGCAGCTGCTGAAACTCCTCGTACTGGCCGGCCTTCTCCGCGTCGATGGAGAGGTGCACCGCCTGTTCGGTGATGTGATCGATGTCGGCCGCAGGCGCCAGGTAGTGCTTGTTGCGGTGCGCGTGCTGGAAGACGATCCCATGGAAGATGTCCTCGCGAGCCAGCGCCGCGACCTCGACAACCTTGCCGATGTTCGCCCCGTCACTCGAGATGACCGACTCACCCGTCTTCACGGCGGTCCATGCAATGCGCGCTTCGTCGTCTGCCATCGAACTCATCATAGACGGCCTTCTACCTGCTCCCGCCCGGAGGAGCGCGTCACGACGAGGTCCTGCCGAGCTGGTCGAGCTGCGCGGCCTTGATCGCCGAGGTCTGCCCGAAGACGAGGAGGAAGATCGCTTCGCGGGCCAGGCGCTGCGAGTGCTGGTCGCTCGCGATCGCACGTCCTCCGCCCGCGACGACCAGCGTTGTCGCGGCGCGCAGCGCGAGCTCCGAGGCGAGCGCCCGCTGCGCCGGCATCTCCTCTGGAGCAGCCTGGTCCAGCGCGCTGCGACGATCGTCCACCTCCATCTGAAGCGGCCCGCTGCCGAGGAGGCTGGCGCACCGTCCCGCGATCCCGAGGGGCAGCGAGCCGTTGAGCCGGAGGCTTGACCGGTCCCGCGCCTGCCATTCGTCGAACGGCTCGATGGCGATGACCCGATCCGGGGACACCGGGTGGTCGATGAAGGTGAGCGTCACCGTCGCGCTCGCGTTGACCGCGGCGAGCCGCTGCGGCTCGGCCACCAGCGTCGGCCCGGCCTTGGCGTCGATCAGTGCCCAGACGATGTCGCCGTTCTCGCGGCGGGCGGCCGTTCGCACGACGTCGATGCGCCCCCATCCCGTCACCCAGGGGGCGTAGCCGGCGAAGCGCCATCCGTCCCGATCGGGAGCGGCGGTGAGAATCGGAGGACCAGGGCGCCGGAGACCGGAAAACGCGACGCCCGCTCGCGTCTCGCCGCGGCACATCCGCTCGAGGAACTCCTCCCTGAGCGGGATCGACCCCGTCTCGACCAGTGCACGCACCGCGCCGTGGTGCTGGATCCAGACGAACGTCGTGGTCAAGCATCCGCCCGCCAGGATCTCGATGATCCGCATGGCCGAGGCCAGGTCGGGCAGGCCCATCCCATGCGCGCGCTCCGGCCCCGCGAGCCCGTAGAACCCGCCTTCCGCGAGGCGGTCGAGCCGGTCGACGGGCACCACCTCGGCCGCGTCGACCTCGAGCGCTCCGGGAAAGAGGACCTCGTCGCTGAGCCGGCGGGCGCGCGAGAGCGGCTCGAGGACGCCCGAATCGTTCACCGGTCGAGTCGTTCGGCTACCCGGATCGCGGTGCGACTGCGCGTGGCCGCCGCCGCCGCGGGCGGGCGGGTGCTCGCGGCGCGGCATCCGCCTCACAGTCGCCGGCCAGCGCCGCAAGCTCGTCCTTCAACCACTGGATCATCAGGCCGACGTCGGGGATCACGTCGCGGTCGGCGACGATCCCGATGTTGAGCTCGCCGTCGTAGCTCATCACGGTGATGTTCAGCCCCAGCCCGTCGGTGATCACCGACACCGGGTAGATCGCCTCCATGCGCGCGCCGGCGCAGTAGATCGGGAATTGGGGCCCGGGGACGTTGGAGATCACGAGGTTCCACATCGGGCGCAGACGAGGGTTGCTCGCGAACGCGAACGTGAGACGCGCGGCCCGTGTGAACAGCGCCGGTGGGATGAAGTTGTTCGCGTCCTGGAGCAGCGTCGCGGGCAGCGCCTGGTTGCGATCCTTCATCTCGGCGAGTGCCTCATGTGTCGCGCGCAGGCGATCGACGGGATCCGCGATGTCGGTGCGCAGCGGGACCCCGTTCAGCAGGATGCGGTTGCCGAAGGTTCCCTGTTCCTCCGGGCTGCGCACCGACACCGGGATCTGCGCGATGAGCGGCTTCCTGCCGATCTCCCTGTGCTTGAGCAGCCAGCGCCGGACCGCGCCGGCGCAGATGGACACGACGACGTCGTTGACGGTGACACCATACGAGTTCTTGACATCCTTGACAGCATCGAGGCGCATCTGGCCGAAGACGATGCGCCGGTGCGCTGAGATCCGGCCGTTGAACGACGTGTGGGGTGGGGCGTCGACGTGCCGGCCGCTCACCGTGCCGTCGCGGCGGATGAGGCCTTCCAGCCTTCGTCCCGCGGCGCCGACCTTGCTGGCGCCGGGAAGCATGCTGAAGATCCCGACCTCCTCGAAATTCGGCAGCGCCTTCGGTATCGACCGCATGAGACGCAGTGGGTACTGAGGCAGCCCGAGGAGGCCGCGCACCAGCATCTCGACCTGGGTGGGCATGCGCTCGGGTCCGTCGTCGGGGAGCGGCTCTGGCGCGGGGCGGCCTTCCGGGGTGAGGTCGAGCAGCGATCCCAGGATCTCGGCTCCGGACAGCCCGTCGATGACGGCGTGGTGCACCTTGGTCATCAGCGCGACCCGTCCGCGCTCGAGCCCGTGGATCAGGTAGACCTCCCAGAGCGGCCGGCTCCGGTCGAGGGGCCTCGAGAAGATGCGCGCCACCTGCTCCTCGAGCTGTGACTGATCCCCGGGCGGGACCAGGGCAAGCTCACGGACGTGGAAGTCGATGTCGAAGTCCGGGTCGTCGACCCAGTAGGCATGATCGAGGCCGAACGGCACCTCCGCCAGGCGCCACCGGAAGACTGGGATCAGCGGCAGCCGCTCGAGGATCAGCTCCTGCAGGGTCGCGAGGCTCAGCACGCCTCCCGGCGCCGTCGACGGATCGAGGATCAGGACCCCTGACACATGGCCGTGGATGCGAGGGGTCTCGACCGCGAGGAATTGCGCGTCGAGGCTGGTGAGCTGGCGCATGGATGTGGCCACAGACTGGCAGAACTCGCGGAGAACGGTCAACCACGCTCAATCGCGCGTCCATGTGGGATCGTTGCGGGGTGCCGCCCGAGATCGCAACGATCGAGACTCCGGAGCTCGGCGACCGCAGCTACGCGGTCATCGCCGGCGAGCGAGCGGTGGTTGTCGATCCGCAGCGGGACATCGACCGCGTGCTCGCGGTGCTCTCCGCGCACGGCAGCACGCTCAGTCACGTCTTCGAGACACACATCCACAACGACTATGTCTCGGGTGGACCCGAGCTCTGCCGGGTGACCGGCGCGACGCTGGTCATCCCGGCGGGGGAGTCGGTCGGGTACGCCCGTCAGGCGATCGGCGACGGCGATCGGGTGAGCATCGGGTCGCTCGCGCTGCGCGCTTTGCACACGCCTGGGCACAGTGCCTCGCACATGAGCTACGTCCTCGAGGAGGACGGCAGGGCGGTGGCCGCCTTCACCGGTGGTTCGATGCTGCTCGGATCGGTCGGTCGCACCGACCTCGTGGGTCCGTGGGCCACCGATCATCTGAGCCACCTCCAGTTCCGCTCCGCCCGGCGCCTGTCGCAGCTCCCCGATGACACGGCGATCCTGCCTACCCACGGGTTCGGCAGCCTGTGCTCGGCGGGGTTCCCCATGGGCGGCCCCGAGACGGCCGACGTGCACCATCAGCGAACCGCGAACCCGGCGCTGCTCATGGACGAGGATCCGTTCGTCGCGCGTCTGGTGTCCGGGCTCGACGCGTATCCCCGGTACTACGGCTACATGGCCGCGAGGAACCGCGAGGGGGCGGCGTCCGCGAACGGGTCGCTGCCGGCGCTCAGCCATCCGAGGGAGCTTGCCGAGCGCGCCCAGGCTGGTGAATGGGTGGTGGACATCCGGCAGCGCGCCGACTTTGCCGCCCGCCATATCGTGAAGACGCTCGCGTTCGAGCTCTCGGAGCCGATGTCGACGTACATGGGGTGGCTCTTCCCCTGGGGCAGCCCGTTGAGCCTGATCGGTCCGTCGGAGGCGGATCTCGCCGCGGCCCGCATCGCGCTCGCCCGCATCGGCCTCGACTCGATCGCCGCATGCGGCATCAGCGAGCCTTCGAACGGAGGTGGTGATCCGTGGGCCGGCATCGAGACCGGCTCGTACCCAGTCGTCGGCTTCGCCGAGCTCAAACCGCTCATCGGCGCGCCCGGCGAGGTTGTGGTTGATGTTCGCCTCGGCGGTGAGTATCGCGACGGGCACCTCGCCGTGGCGCGGCACATCCCGCTCCACGAGCTCGCCGATCGCATGGACGAGATCCCGCCGGGGAGGGTCTGGGTGCACTGCGCCGCCGGCTACCGGGCCGCCGTCTCCGGGTCGATGCTTGCACGAGCAGGGCGGGATGTGATGGTGGTGAGTGACCAGATCGGCAATGCGATCGCGTGCGGCCTGGAACTCGTCACCGCCTGAAACCGCTGCCGCACCGCGTCTGAGATGAGCCTCCTGAGCCGCGTCCTCGAGCGCGTCGCGCACCTGCCACCGGCACGCACGCGTGCCGTCACGGTGCGCCACGACATTCCACTCGCGATGCCGGACGGGGTCACGCTGCTCGCCGATCGCTACCGCGCCCGTGACGACGGCACCGAGCCGATCATCCTGATGCGCAGCCCATACGGACGAGGCGGCATCCACGCACTGGCCGCACGTCTTTTCGCCGAGCGTGGGTACCAGGTGGTCGTGCAGAGCTGCCGGGGCACCTTCGGCTCGGGCGGGACGTTCAACGCCTACCGGGATGAGGCGGGCGACGGGCTCGCCACCCTCGACTGGCTCCAGGCGCAGACCTGGTCGAAAGGCAAGGTTGCGATGTTCGGCCCGAGCTATCTCGGCATCGCCCAGTGGGCCGTCGCCACGGATCCGCACCCGATTCTTCGCGCGCTGGCGCCCTCGATCTCTTCGGCACGGGTGCGCATCTTCACCTACACCGCGGGCTCGTTCTCCCTCGACAGCACGCTGACCTGGATCGGCATGCTCGCCGCACAGCGGCACACGGGTCTGCGGCGACTGCGCGACCAGCTGGGCAGCGCCAAACGGCTGGCTCGCGGTTTTGCGACGTCGCCTCTCAGCGATGCCGACCGCGCGGTCACGGGCGAGCCGGTGCCGTTCTACCAGGACTGGCTCTCGCGAAAGCACGACGATGCCTTCTGGGCGCCGGTCGAGTTCGAGCGCCACCTCGACGCCGTTGCGGTGCCGATCACCATGGTCACCGGCTGGTACGACATGTTCCTGCCTGCGCAGCTCGCCGACTTTCGCCTGCTGCGCGATGCGGGGCGCGACGTGCGAATCACGATCGGGCCCTGGAAACACGCCGACCCCGGGGTCGCCGGAGAGAGCGTCCGCGACGCCCTCGACTGGTTCGGCGTCCACATCGGCGGTGGCAGCACCCCGCGCCGATCGGCCGTCCGGGTCTTCGTCGGCGGATCGAGGCAGTGGCTCGATCTCGCGGACTGGCCGCCACCGTCTCGGCCGGTGCGCTGGCACCTGCAGGCCGCGGGCGGACTGCACAGCCGGCCGGCCGAGTCCAGGCCGCCCGATGGCTACCGCTACGATCCAGCCGACCCCACACCGTCGGTCGGCGGGAGCCTGCTCGCCCGTGGGGGTCCCCGCGACAACCGAGCGCTCGAGGGTCGCGATGACGTGCTCCTCTACACGTCAGCGGTTCTGATGCGTGACGTGGAGGTGATCGGTCCGGTGACCGCCGAGCTGTTCGTCCGCTCGACGCTCGAGCACACGGATTTCTTCGTCCGCGTCTGCGATGTCGATCCCGCCGGGCACTCGCGCAACATCTCCGACGGGATGGTGCGGCTCACGCCGGACCAGTGGCGTCCCGGTCCCGACGGCGTGTCACCGGTCGGCGTGGACCTCTGGCCCATGGCCCACGTCTTTCGTCGTGGACACCGCATCCGGGTTCAGGTGTCGAGTGGCGCCCACCCACGGTTTGCGCGCAACCTCGGTGGCGGCGAGCCCTTCGGAACCGCGACCACGATGCGTTGCGCGGACCAGCAGGTGTGGCATGACGCCGGCCACCCGTCGGCGATCGTGCTGCCGGTGCGCGACCCCGCCTAGCGCGGATTCCCTGCAGACACGGGCACCTTGCGCCGCCGGCGCTTGCTCGCGCCGTCGCGGTGCGCCTCATCCTCGGACGCGCTTGCGAGCGCGCCCCGCCATTGCGGCGGCGGCGGGCTCACCGGGGACGGCGGAACCTCCGGTCCGTTGTCGCTCCCGCGAGCCGGCGGATCGTCGATCGGAGCCTGCTGGTTGTGGTCGTTGTCAAACGAGATGAGGTAGATCGAAGCGATCGTCGTCATTGTGAACATCCCGAAGACCGCGAGCGTGAGCCGGTCGACGAGGCCCATCGAATCCGGGAGACCGGGCATGAAAGGGACGAGCACGGCGGTGACGAGGCCGATGCCCGGCGGTAGCAGCCATACCCACACGGTCCGGCCCTCACGATCGATCCCGATCTTCTGCTCGAATCGCCTGAGTCCGGCTTCGATGCGAGGCTTCAGTGAGCCCATCTGGTTCTCCTCGACTGATTCTATCGTGCGCGCCCCGGTGCCAAACTGAGGTGTGAGCACTCTCGCCACCGATCGCATCTTCGCCAGCACCACGCTCAAGCGGCTGTCTCCACGGTTCTGGCTCGCCCGGCAGACCCAGCTCGCACTGTTCTGGGGCCCGGTGTTCATCATCGCCCTCGTGGTCGCGCTCCTCATCCACGTGCCCGCGTCCCCGCTGCTGCCGATCGCGGTCGCGTTGATCGCACTCTCGGCATGGCTCGTGGAGCGGGGCAGGTACCACTCCTGGGGCTACGCCGAGCGCGACGACGACCTGATCGTCACGCGGGGGCTCCTGTTCCGCCGCGTCTCCGTGGTCCCCTACGGGCGCATGCAGTTCATCGACGTCACGGCCGGGCCGATCGATCGAGCGTTCGGACTGGCGACGGTCCAGCTGCACACGGCGGCGGCGGCGTCCGACGCGCGCATCCCCGGCCTCATCCGCGTCGATGCGGACGCGCTGCGCGACCGTCTCGCCACTGTCGGGGAGGCTAAGGCGACCGGGCTGTGATGGTCTCACCGCCTCCGTTGACAGGCGCGGGACCCGGGATGGCTGCCGCGGTCCTTCCCGAGGTGGGGGAAACCTGGCGGCGCCTGCATCCGCTCTCGCCGGTGGTCCGCTTCGGGAGGGTGCTCATCGGCGTGCTCGTCATCGCCGTCCCGTCCATCGCCGACTCGCAGGGGCGCCATGACACGGGTGGGCTCAACGTCTCGCTGATCGTGTATCTCGTGCTGCTCGCCCTCGGTGGGGTGGGCGGCGTCATCTCCTGGCTGGTCACGCGATGGAGGATCGCCGAAGGCAACCTGCAGATCGAGACCGGGTTCATCCGGCGGCAATCGCTGCGTATCCCGCTGGCGCGGATCCAGGCCGTGGACGTCATCGCGCCGCTGGCGGGCCGCTTCCTCGGGCTGGCGGAGGTCCGCGTCGTCTCGGCCGGGCGTGGTGCTGAGCACGGGCGCCTCGCGTACCTCACCGCGGCGCAGGCGCCGATCGTGCGAGCCCGCCTCCTCGCCCTCGCGCACGGGCTCGAGGTGGGAACCCCGGAGCCTCCGTCGCTGCCGCTGCTCCACGTCCAGAACGGGCTGCTGTTGCCGGCGCTGCTGATGCGCGCCCAGGTCATCATGCCGGTGCTCATCGCGATTGCGGCCATCGCCGCGATCGCCGCGGCGCCGATCGTCGGCGCCGGGGCGCTCGGGAGCGCGATCACCGTCCTCGTCATCAGCGGGCTCGGCGTCGCCCGCGCGTTCAACGAGGACTTCGACTTCACCATCAGCGAGGCCGGCGATGGCGTGCGCCTCGACCGCGGTCTGCTCCAGCGTCGCCACGAGACGATCCCGTACGGGCGGATCCAGGCGGTGCGAGTGGTCGAGCCACTGTTCTGGCAGCTGTTCGGGTGGGCACGCCTCGAGGTCGACGTCGCGCGGCAGAGCGTCTCCCGCGAAGCGGACCGCGACGCGCAACAGGTGGCGCGCACGCTCATCCCGGTTGCCACGCGCGAGCAGGCGCTCTGGCTCCTTGCGCGCGTCATGCCCGATGCGCATCCGAACCCGCCGCCGGATGCCGGCCCGCCCCGACGCGCGCGCCTGAAAGCGCCGCTCTCGTACCACCTGCTCGCAGCGTGGTTCGGCGAGCGGTATGTCTATGCGCGAACCGGGCGCGTGCAGTCGTCGGTGATCATCGTCCCGCTCGTGAAGGTGCAGAGCGTTCATCTCAAGTCCGGCCCGCTTCAGCGCGCCTTCCGGGTGGCGACCGTCGACGTCGACACTGCCGGCCGTCGCTGGCAGGCGTCGGCGCGCTGCCGCGACGAGGACGAGGCACTCGAGATGTTGCGCCACATCAGCGAACGCGCCCGGCTGTCGCGGCGCGTGCCACCGCCACACCCTGCGGCGGTCCCGGCCGCGGGTTGAGGGCGCGTCCGTGGCAATATCGCAGTGCAGATGGCGGTCATGGCGAAATGCGAGTGCGACGGAGAGGAGACTCCGATCTTTCGCCTCTCCGCGGTGATCCTCGACGGCCGGATCGCGAGGGTCTGCCCACACTGCGCGGCGAAGTACAAGGATCGCATCGAGATGCCGTACTGGCCGCGATCGGACCAGGGAGCGATCCAGCCGAGCACCTCGAGGGAGGTCTGGTAGCGCCGTGACGTTCGCCGCACGCCTGGACGCGTGCGTCGATGCGACCGGGTCACTCCTGTGCACGGGTCTCGATCCGGATGGTGTCGCGACGGCTGATGAAGCCGAGCGCCAGTGTCTCGACATCGTCGAGGCGACGATCGACCACGTCAGCGCGTTCAAGCCGAACCTGGCCTTCTTCGAGCAGTTCGGGTCTGCCGGCTACGCGGTCCTCGAGCGTCTCCGTACCCACATTCCGAGCGACCGCATCCTCATCCTCGACGCCAAGCGCGGGGACATGGCGAACACCGCGGCCGCGTACGCGCGAGCACTCTTCGATGTCCTCGGCGCTGACTGCGTCACCGTCAACCCGCTCCTCGGCGCGGATTCGCTGCAGCCCTTTCTGGACCACCACGGCCGCGGGATCCTCCTGCTCGCGCGCACCAGCAACCCCGGGGCGGCCGACCTGCTCGATGCTCGAACTCGAGACCGGGCTGCCGGTCAGCCTGCGCATCGTCGAGCTGGGGCTTCGCATCGATCCGGGAGGTTCCGTCGGCTTCGTCGTCGGGGCGACCGCGCCCGAGGCTGTCGCGGCGGTCCGCCGGGCGGCGCCGTCGGTGCCGCTGCTCCTGCCCGGCGTGGGTGCGCAGGGTGGATCGCTCGAGGATGCCGTCGCAGCCGGCCTGGACGCCAGGGGGCGGGGCGTCATCGTCTCGGTGAGCCGTGGGATCGCCGCTGCCCCGGAAGGGCCCCGACAGGCCGCACTGCAGCTTCGCGAGCGTATCGAGGTGGTCCGCTCCGCGGTTGCACAGGCGTGACGGTCCCGCTGGCGCTCATTCGGAACGACGATCAGGCCGAGCACGCCTATCAGGGACACCCGGAGCGACCCGACCGGGTGGATGCGATCCTCGCGGGCATCAGTGCCGACGCGATGCTCGCCGAGCTTCCCTGGCTCGAACCGCAGACCGGCCGGCGTGCACTGCCTCTGCTCGTTCACTCGCCGGAGGAGGTCGCGAGAGTGGAGGGTATGTCGGTCAAAGGTGGCGGCTGGTTCGACGCCGACACGTACGGGACCGAGCAGTCGTACGCGGTGGCGCTCAACGCGGCAGCGTGCGCGGCCAGCGCGGCCGGCGCGATCATGGAGGCCGAGGCGCGGGCCGCCTTTGCTGTGGTGCGCCCGCCGGGTCACCACGCAACCCCTTATCTGCCAATGGGTTTCTGCCTCTTCAACAACGCGGCCATCGCTGTGCGGATGGCGCAGGAGGCCGGCGCGAAGCGCATCGCCATCGTCGACATCGACGTGCACCACGGCAACGGGACCCAGGACATCTTCTACGCGGACCCCACGGTGCTCTACACATCCCTCCACCAGTTCCCGTGGTATCCGGGCACCGGGGGTGCGGATGAGCGGGGCGATCCCGGTGCGTCGGGAACCACCGTCAACGTCCCGGTGCCTTCGGGAACCGATGGGACGAGGTGGCTCGAGATGTTCGATGAGGTCGTGGCCCCGGCGGTCGGCGCGCACGATCCCGATCTGATCGTCGTCAGCGCTGGATTCGACGCGCACCGCGACGACCCGCTCGCCGAGCTGGCGCTCGACGACGGCACCTACTCCGCGGTGGCGACGCGCATCCGCACCCTTGCCGATGCGCACTGCGAGGGACGAAACCTGTGGCTCCTCGAAGGTGGCTACGACTTGAGGGCGATCGCCGCGTCGGTGGCCGGATGCCTGCACGTGCTCGCCGCCTGATCACCGCCGGCCTGATGGCCGCGTCCGCCGCGGTGCTGGCGGCGTGCGGCGCCGCGCCGCGGACATCGCCGGTGACGAGCGGCACGCCAACGGCGTCGGGGGTCCCGACGCCCAGTCCGACACCACAGCTGGTCGGCACGACTCGCACCGTCCTGAGCCCGCTCGGCCTCCGGATCCACTCGGCGCCGGCGCTCGGGTCGGCGAACGTCGTCGGCAACTTCGGCCAGGGAGCGACGTTCACGGTGCTCGACTTCCAGAGTGGCGGTGGCGGCTGGCTCAAGGTGCAGGGCCGGTCCAAGGTCGGCTGGATCGTCGCCGACCCGACGCTCACCGCTCCGGGCACCTTCAACCAGTACGGGTCGGCCGACGGCGTCGCCGCGCTCTACCCGCAGTCCTGGGGCTTCCAGCAGGAGTCGTACGGGGTGATCTTCCTGCCGCAGCAGGGGACGCAGAACATCCTGCTCGAGAGCGCACCGACGCTCGAAGTCGTTCGGATCTCCGGGACTGCCCGGCTACACGCAGTCGGTGTCGGGAACCGTCGTCGTGTGCGGGTACACCGGCACGCTCGACGAGTACGCGAAGAACGCGTCGTACACCGGTGCGACGCCGACGGCACTGCCGGTGCCGCGACTCCCGCTCTACGACGAGATCCGCATCAAGTTCGACGCGACGCACGCGATGCTGATCGGGTTCAACTATCAGAACAGCGGGCAGCTCGACGTGTTCGCGGACCTGTACAACTCGCTCACGTTCCCGTTCCCACTCTGCGAGGCACCGGCCGCGCCGACACCGACACCGGCTCGTTAGCCGGTCAGAGCACCTGCGTCCCGGTGCTCTGGTTCACGCCCGGCACGAAGTTGCTGTTGACGACCGCGCTGTTGGCAATGCTCATCCCGCCCGCGGCGACGAGCAGGATCGCGATGTAGGCGGCCCCGAGCCCGAGCCGTTTCGACGCGGCGAGCTGCGCGGGGTTCGTGTCGTGGGTCGATCGGCGGAATCTCCCGATCGTGTGGAAGATCCCGAGGACCAGGAAGATGAGACCGATCGGGTTGCCGAAGAGCAGCACGACCGCGGCGACGACCAGCAGCCCCAGGACGTTCATCCACTTCGGAATCGCGTCGGCGACCTTCGCGCCGTCGAGGAAGCCGACCGGCACCAGGTTGACGAGGTTGAGGAAGCAGCCGAAGAAGGCGAGGGCGAGGAGCAGATAGCGCGCGGAGCCCTCGGGGGCGGTCGATGCGAGCAGGAAGCACGCCAGCGCCGCGACCGTACCGAGTGCCGGTCCCGCGAGCGCGATGATCCCCGACTTGCCGGCATCGGCCGGCGCCCGCCGCAGGTTGGTGAAAGCGCCGAGCGGCCCGACGAAGATGGGGAGCCGCGCGGGCAGTCCCATCCACCTCGCGACGAGGAAGTGGCCGAGCTCGTGCACGAGGATGAGCACGACGATGCCCACCGCGAACGCCGGCCCGAAGAACAGCGTGTAGAACCAGATCGCGATGATCATGGTGATCAGCGTCGGACCGAAAGTGCCGAACTTGACTAAAACGAGTCCGTACTTCACGAACGCCGCGATCCCGGCGAGGATGCCACCGGCGGCGCCCTCGACGCGGCGGCGCTGCTGGCGGGGGGCGGTGGGGCTGTGCTGTTGCGGCGTCACCGGCCGGCTCGGTCCCTGTGGCGGGAGCCACGACGACCCGTCGGCAGGTGTCGTCAGCGAGGCGTCCGGGAGCCACTGGTAGACGGGGCGGTCGTCGCTGCCCGGTGTCGTGAGCTGACTCATCGCTCAATGATCATGGCACGCGTTGCGGAACCGGCCGGTGAATCGATGACGGTAATGTGTGGCATCTCATGACTGCGGAAAGCCTTCGGGGAACCCGTCTCGGGATCGTCGGCGCCGGTGTGATGGCGGAGGCGATGCTCGCCGGACTGCTCGAGCGCGACCTGATCGCCGCGGGCGATGTCGTGTGCACGCATCCTCGCGCCGCACGGCGTGAGGAGCTCGCATCGACGCACCACGTCCGCACCGCGGCAGCGAACGTCGAGGCGGCGAGGGACACCGACGTCGTCCTTCTCGGCGTCAAGCCGCAGATGCTCGCCGGGGTCATGGCAGAGCTGAAGGGGTCACTGCGTCCCGACCAGTTGGTGATCAGCATCATCGCGGGGGCGAGCACGACGGCACTGAGCGAAGGGCTCGATCATCCGGCCGTGGTGCGGTCAATGCCCAACACGCCGGCACAGATCGGCCGCGGCGTCACCGTCTGGTTCGCCACCCGGGAGGTCGACGAGCTCGGCAAGCAGCGTACCCGCGCGATGCTCACCGCCCTGGGGCGCGAGTTCGAGGTCCCCGACGAACGTCAGGTCGCGATGGCGACCGCCGTCAGCGGGACCGGGCCGACCTACATCTTTCTGTTCATCGAGGCCTTGACGGATGCCGCCGTGCACCTCGGATTCCCGCGACACGTGGCCCGCGAGCTCGTGCTCGACACCATGCAGGGCAGCGCCGAGTTCGCCCTGCAGAGTGGCAAGCACGTGGCTCAGCTGCGCGACATGGTGACGTCCCCGGGCGGCACCTCCGCCGAGGCGCTGTACCAGCTCGAGCGTGGCGGGCTTCGGACAGTGGTGAGCGACGCGGTCTGGGCGGCGTTTGAGCGGACGCTGCAGCTCGAGGCGACCCTCGAGAATCGGCCGGGCGCGAATGCCGCCGCCCCGCACATCAGAGGAGGCCGAACCTCGCGGTCCTGACTCCGCCTGGGGTCTGCACTTTGCGGTTTGCGGATCGCATACTCCCATGCACGATGCCCAGAACCCATCTGATCGGCATGCTGCTCGGGGTGGAGGAGGACTGGCCGGCCGCCTTCGAGGCGCTGCTGGGCCGCGCGGATCTCTCCGTTCGCGAGGGTGGCGAGACGCATCGCTTCACCACCGAGCGCATGACCATCGAGCCGTTCGACCTGCGCATGCGCCCGCGGCAGTCCCTGGTCATCGACCGTCTGGGGTGGTGGTACCCGATGCCACGTGAGTGGCTGAAGAAGGTGACGCTGATGGACCGCGTCCATCTGCTCAACAACCCGTTCACGTTCCAGGCAATGGAGAAGCACGCCGCATACTGCGCGATGATCCGGCTCGGGCTCAAGGTTCCCGAGACCTGGATGCTGCCCAACAAGACTCCGCCGGACAACCCGCGCTTCGCCGGCACCGCCCAGCGTTACCTCCGCTATTTCGACCTCGAGGCGGTCGCCGGAGCGGTGGGCATGCCGCTCTACATGAAGCCGTTCGACGGCGGCGCCTGGGTCGGCGTGTCTCGCATCGAGGACAGCGCCACGCTCACCCGGGCCTATGACGAGTTGGAGCAGCGCCTCATGCACCTGCAGGCGGCCGTGGACGGCTACGACGCCTTCGCGCGGAGCCTCGGGATCGGCGCAGAGGTGATGGTCCTGAACTTCCACCCCGAACGTCCGATGCACGAGCGCTACTCGGTGGACCACAACTTCCTCGACGCGCGCGCCGGCAACGAGGTGGTGAGCATCCTGCGCACCGTGAACGCGTTCTTCCGCTGGGAGCTCAACAGCTGCGAGACGCTGATCCGCGGTGACGACGTGTACCCGATCGACTACGCGAACGCGACTCCCGACCTCGCGCTGACGAGCCTGCACTACTACTTTCCCTGGGCGATCCGATCGCTGCTGAAATGGGTGGTGTTCTGCTGCGTCACCGGCCGGCATCAGACGGTCGACCTCGACACCGAGGAGTACTTCGCGATCGCGGATCGCGCCGACCTCAGCTACGAGGAGAAGCTCGCCGGATACCGGAAGATTGCCGACCGGCAGCTCGACGTCGAGCGGTATCGCGAGTTCTGCGACCGTCACCTCGCGCACATCGACGAGCTGTCGGTGGCGTGGGTCGAGAGCCAGGACTTCGACCGGATCATCGTGGAGACGGTGCGCACGACGTTTCCGGCGCACGAGCACGAGCAGTTCATCGCCCACTTCAGGGGTTTGCTGGCTGCGTGGGCTCACGATCAACGCGCTGCGGCGGCGTAGAGTGGTGCCCTCATGACGCGCATCGATTTCGTCTCCAGCCCCCGTCCGACAATCGGTGTCGAGATGGAGCTCGAGCTCATCGACCGCGACTCCCGAGAGCTGGTGAAGGGGGCTCACGAGATCCTGACGGAGATGGGCGAGCCGCACGGTGAGGCCGGACATCCCAAGGCCAAGAAGGAGCTGCTGCAGTCGACGATCGAGATCATCACCGGGATCTGCGACACCGCGGGCGGGGCGGTGACCGACCTGGCGGCGACCATGGCAGAGGTGCGCGAGCACACCGAGCCGCGCAACCTCGAACTCATCTGCTCCGGCACGCACCCCTTCAGTGACCCGGCGAACCAGGAGATCAGCCCCGACCCCCGATACCAGCGGCTCGTCAATGACATGCAGTGGCCGGCGAAGCAGATGCAGATCTTCGGCATCCACGTCCATGTCGGCGTCCGGAGTGGCGAGAAGGCGATCGCGATGGTGAACGCGCTCTCCGCCTACATCCCGCACTTCCTCGCGCTGTCAGCGTCGAGCCCGTACTGGATGGGGCATGACACCGGGATGGCGTCGTGGCGGTCGAAGGTGTTCGAGAGCCTGCCGACCGCCGGACCGCCGTGGCAGCTCAGCGGCTGGCCGCAGTTCGAGCAGCTCATGGACACGCTCATCTCCTCGCACACGATCAAGACCATCCGTGAGGTCTGGTGGGACATCCGCCCGCACCCGAGCTTCGGGACGGTCGAGATCCGGGTCTGCGACGGGATCCCGACGCTGCGCGAGGTGGGCGTCGTCGCGGCGCTGAGCCAGTGTCTCGTGCACCAGTTCGACACCATGATCGACCGCGGCTACACGCTCCCCACCCCGCGCGCCTGGCTCGTGCGTGAGAACAAGTGGCGTGCCGCCCGCCACGGCCTTGACGCATCGATCATCGTCGACGAGGAGGGCACGACCGTCCCGCTGCGACATGCGATTCGAGAGCTGGTCGAGGATCTCACCCCGGTGGCAGGCAGGCTGGGATGCACCGCCGAGCTACGAGGGGCGATCGACATCATGGAGCGGGGATCGAGCTACATCCGCCAGCGCGAGGTCGTCGACGGCGGCGGGTCGCTCGTCGACGTCGTCGACAGCCTCATCACCGAGCTCCACAACGACATGCCGACGGCGCGGGGCGGAACGTTCGAGGCGGTCGGCGCCCGCGCGGTGGCAGCGGGGGACTGATTATTCTCGAACGCTTGACAAGACTACTTGAAATCAAGTAGCTTGAAATCAAGTGAAATGCTCTCTCGAGCATGCCCCTGGGAGAAAGCCATGGCAACCACGGTGACCGTTGCACACAAGGTCCGCGACTACGATGCCTGGCGCTCGGGATTCGACGGCCATGAGTCCACCCGCGCCCAGCACGGCCTGACTGTCACCGGCGTGTACCGGTCGGCGGACGATCCCAACAGCCTCCTGATCGTCCTCGAAGCCCCCTCCAAGGAAGCGATCCTGGGCTTCGTCTCAGATCCGTCCCTCAAGGCCGTCATGGAGAAGGGCGGCGTGATCAGCGAGCCCACGGTCGTGATCGGTGAGATCCTCGCCCCGCAGCCGGCCTAGGCAGGGCTCACCGGCAAACCCGGAACCGCTGCGCCAGGCGGCGCATTTCGAGGCCGAGTTTCCGGGCGCGAGCAGGTCTGCGAGCGAGGTCATGTTGAACCTCGCTCGCACGGCCTCCCTTGGACTCGCCGAGATGGATCGTCGCCGAAAGGCACTGGGCGATCTCTCTGCCAGCGGCTGGGAGGCGCTCGCCGTCATCGAAGGAGCCGGCGAGCCGCTGCCGCCGAAGGTGATCGGTGAGCGCCTGCTCCAGACGAGCGGGAGCATCACGTCACTTCTCGACACCCTGGAACGCCGCGGGTTGGTGCGCCGTGAACCGCATCCGGACGACCGGAGAAAGCTCCTTGTCGACATCACCGACGAGGCGCGCACCCTGGTCGGGAAGATGCTGCCGATGGTGCACGCCACCTCGATCGAACTGCTCGACGGCATCGGCGAAGCCGATCGACAGTCCCTGATTCTCGCGCTCGCGACGATACGTGCGAACGCCGAGGCGATGGCCGCGCGTCCGGTTCCGCCGGTCACGCTGCGGCGCCGCGCTGTACATTCCTCCGCGAGTCGCACCAAGGGTTCGCGATAGGGCGAGGCGACCAGCGAGGTACATCGGCGTGCTACGCATGGAGGGTCCCATGTACGTCGGGTCGGTTGTCATCGACTGCAACGACTTTCCGCGCATGGTGGCCTTCTGGCAGGAGGCACTCCGATACACGCCGCGCGAGCCGCCGGAGTCAGGATGGGTCGTGTTGTGCGATCCGCTCGGCAAGCGCGTCAACGTGTCGCTGCAGGAGGTGCCGGAGCGGCGCATCGGCAAGAACCGGCTGCACTTCGACCTCTATACGGACAACCAGGCGGGAGAGGTGGAGCGGTTGATCGCGCTCGGCGCCACGAGGGTTGATCGGCACGTGGTGGTGGGGGAGGACTTCGTCAGCCTCAGAGACCCCGAAGGCAACGTCTTCGACGTGATCGACAAACCGGGCGGGTGAGACGCGCTGCGCGTCAGTACGTGTAGAGCTGCAACTCCGTCGCGAATCGATCGGCGATCTCGATGCAGGAGTTGAGCTCGGGGTGGCGCACGATCACCATGCCGTCGGAGATGAGCGTCATCAACCAGTCACGCCGCGGTGCGCCGATCGGGAGCAGGTCGATCGCGCAGATCCACTCGCCGTAATCGCCGAGGAGGTTGGAGAGTCCCTCGATGCGCACGATGTGCCCCTGTCCCTGCGCGCGCTTGAAGATCGACGCAGCGTTGTAGCGGCGCTCGATCGGCTCGGACAGCCGCCCGTTGATGACCGCCTCGGCCCATTGCTGAAAGAGATCGACGTCGTTTGCGAAGTTCATGACGTCGACGGTGCGCGCGCCGGCTGGTCGAGCGCCGATCTCGCCGAAGACCACCTCGCCGCTCGCGGTGCGGAACCATTCCATGTGCGTGAACCCGTCGCGAAATCCCAGCGCGCGCAACACGTCGTGGCCCATCGCGCGTCCGCCGGCAAGATCCTCCGCGCCGATGTCGCGCATCACCATCGTGACCGGGCTGATCCACTCCAGCTGGCGTGCGATCAGCGGCCGCGGGCGGTACCAGCAAACGTTGTCGAAGAGGATCTCGCCACCCGCGCAGATCGTGTCGTACGTGTACTCGGAGCCGTCGATGAACTCCTCGACGCTCACCTCGGCGACGCCCGCCAGGAGCGGGAGAACCTGCTCCAGGTCGTCCGCGCCGTCGACGCGGTGTGTGTTCGCAGACCCCGCCCCCGCGATCGGCTTGATGATGATCGGATATCCGATGCGTTCGATCGCCTCGCGAACGCCGGCCGCGGTGTGGGAGCGATAGTGGTGCGGTGTGCGGATGCCAGCCGCATCGAGCATCTGCTTCATCGTCTCCTTGTCGCGAAAGGGGATGGTCTGCTCGACGGTCATCCCGTCGATGCCGAGCCGCTCGCGGATGCGCGCCGCGAGCACCATCGTGGGCTCCCACAGCGACGCGACCACGTCGATGCGCACGCCTGCGGCACGCTCCACGATGGTGTGCACGATCGCGTCCTCGTGCGCGAAGGACGGTATCTGCCAGTACGCGGTGAGGTGGTCGCGTGCCATCTCGGGGAGCGCCGAGATCGGTTGATCGCCGGCGCCGATCACACCCGCGCCGGCGCGGGCGAGACCGCGTACGAAGAACGGCATCTCCGCTGGGTAGCCGGGCGAGATCATGAGCACCGTCGCAGTCACGACGGCTCTCCGAGCTCGACCCGCACCACCTCGACGATGCGCCGGAGCCCCGCCTCGACCACCGCCGTGTCGGGATCGCGGAGTACGACGTGCCCCTCGCCCTCGTATGTCCCGGTGGAGCGCTGGCCCGGTCGCGGGAGCACGGCTTCGACGACGAGGTCGCCGAGCTCGCGCTGCAGCGTGTCGAGCCCGTGCACGGCGATGACCGTTCCGCTTCCCTGTCCGCGCAGGTATGCGGCGCCGACCGAGTAGCGCCGCTGCGGAGGTTCGAACGTGCCGAAGATCTCCAGGCGCGCCCACGCCGCGTACATGTCGACGTCGTGCGCGTACGAGAGGAGTGATGTGAACTGCGCGCCCGGCGGACGCGCGGCAACCTCGCTGATCGCGATGTCCTCCCCGGACCGGCGGAACCACTCCATGTGCGTGAGCCCGGTCCGCAGGCCCAGCGCCCGGAGACCGCGCACCCCTTCGCGCCGGATCACGTCGTAGTCGGGCGTCCCGACGTCGCGAGGAAGCAGCACCGCCCACTGGATCCACGGGTTCTCGAGCACCTCGAGCGGCGTCGGGAGATATCGGGAGATGGAGTGCCAGACCAGCTCGCCGTCGATGAGCACGCTGTCGAAGCTGTGCTCGGCGCCGACAACCAGCTGTTCGAGCAGCACCGGTTTGTGATCGCTCGGGGGGTCGGCGCGGAGCCATTCGGCAAGGTGTCCGTCATCGTCGATGCGGAACGTCGCGCGCGCGCCGGCCCCTGCCGGGGGCTTGGCGACGAGCGGGTATCCGAGATCTGCCGCCGCGGTACGAGCCTCATCGACGGAATGGGTGAGACCGTGCCGCGCGCATGGGACGCCGTGCTGCTCGAACACGGTCTTCATGCGCGCCTTGTCGCGGAAGTTGTGAGCGACCTCGGCGCCCATGCCGGGAATGCCCAGAGCGTCGCGGACCTCACCGAGCGGAACCTGGAGCTGCTCCAGCATGCCGATGAGCCTGTCGACACCGCCGAGATGGCGGGACAGGGCGCGGGTCGCGTCGGCGATCTGCTGCGGGTCGGTGCCGTCGTCGATCCGGTAGTGCCCCGAGAGGACGGAGCGGAGGTCGTCGCGAAGCCTGTCCTCGGGGTCCTGGCTGATCAGCCCAAGCCGGACGCCGGGGAGCAGCGCGGCGGCCGCGACGAAGCGCACCGTCGCCGGCAGAAGGAATGGAGCCACAAAGATCGCGTTCGGCATATGACCTGGCGAGTCTAGGCAGGCCGGGCTCGGGCGGGTGGGCCGCGGCGGGTAGGATCTCCGCGTGAACATCATCTTCATCGAGCCGGCCTTCCCGGTGAACCAGCGCGAGTTCGTGCGTGGCCTCGCGTCGGTCGGTGCGAACGTCATCGGCATCGGCGAACGGCCCGTCGACTTCCTCGACCAGGAGCTCCGTGACTGGATGCTCCATTACCAGCAGATCGGCAACGTGACCGATGTCGACTCACTGGTCGACGCGGTGCGTTTCGCGCAGAGAAAGGTGTGGATCGATGGGCTCGAGTTGACGATCGAAGCCCACACCATGGCTGCCGCTCACGCACGCGAGGCGTGCGGGATTCCCGGGACGTCGGTGCGCACCGCATATCTCTGCCGTGACAAGCCGTCCATGAAGGAGGTGCTGCGCGAGGCCGGGATCGCCACCGCGCAATCGACCGGCGCGAGCAGCTCAGCCGAGGTCCGCGCCTTCGCTGAGCGGGTGGGCTACCCGATCATCCTCAAGCCGCGCGCCGCAGCAGGTGCCTCGGGGACGAGCCGTGTCGACTCCGACGCCGAGCTCGAACGTGCGCTTGCCGCACTCGGTGCTTCGGGCGCGGCTGACATCGCGGTCGAGGAGTTCGTCGAGGGACACGAGGGCTTCTACGACACGATCAGCATCAACGGCCGTCCGGCCTACGACTTCATCTCGCACTACTACCCGAACGTGCTCGAGGCGATGCGCGAGCGCTGGATCAGCCCGCAGTTCATCAGCACCAACCAGGTCGACACCAATCCCGACTACGAGCAGGTTCGCGAGCTTGGCCTCCGTGCGATCGAGGCGCTCGGCATCGGCACGTCGGCAACGCACATGGAGTGGTTCTTCGGTCCGAAAGGCCTGCGTTTCAGCGAGATCGGGTGCCGTCCACCGGGCGTCCGTGCCTGGGATCTCTACGCTGCCGGCAACGACATCGACATCTATCGCGAGTGGGCGAATGCGATCGTCCACGGCACGGTCGACCGGCCCCTCTCACGGCGCCGCGCGGCGGGCATCGTCGCGCTGCGGCCCGATCGCGACGGAACGATCACGCACTACGACGGGCTCGAGGACGTGCAACGCCAGTTCGGCGAATGGATCCTCGACACGCATCTTCCCGGCAACGGGACTCCGACGCAGCCGGTCGAGGCCGGATACATGGCCAACGCGTGGATCCGGATGGCGCACCCCGATTACGACACGGTCCACCGCATGCTGAACGTCGTCGGCGAGACGGTCCACGTGCACGCCTCGTGAGGCGGGTGACGCTGCTCGGTCCACTCGGCGATGGAGTCGATCTCGCCAAAGAGGTCGAGGCACTCGGTGCCGACGGTCCGGTGGCCCTCATCACCGCGGGATGGGAGGAGGGTGAGCGCAACGACGCGGACATCGACCGGCGACTTGGCGGTGGCTCTCGCAACCTCGGTCTCTACGGCCGCCGGCTCGACGTGCTCGGCGGAGACGACGAGTACGCCGCGGCGGAGCGACTGCTCCGCACGCAGCTGGACGAGTTGCGTCAGGTGTACCTCACGCGATTGAGCCACGCGCTCGAGGGAGTCGAGACGATCCGCAGACGGTTCGCGGAGGTGGGGCGCCCGCCTGACGCCGAGCTCGACGCGCCGATTGCCGCGGTGCGGGCGCTGGACGATGCCCACGTCACCGCGATTGCGGACGCATACGACCGCTTCTACGTCGCGCACCCGCCGCATGACCGCGCGCTCATCAACGAGCACCGCCGCGAGGTCGCGTCGATCGTCGACGGCTGCGCCGCCATCGCGATCGCCGGTGGCCACGTCGGCGTCCTCAACGACTGCCTGCACCTGTGCAATCTCGCGGCGCTCATCGACCACCAGCCTCTGATCGCGTGGTCGTCGGGTTGCATGGCCATCTCCGAGCGGATCGTCGTCGTCGACGATGACGATCCGGCGGGCCGTCCCGACGAGGTCTTCGACATCGGCATCGGCGTCGCCCGTGGGCTCGTCGCTCTGCCGTCAGCGGCCGCGCGGCTGCACGCGCACGACGCGGATCGCCTGGCACTCTTCGCACGGCGGTTCGCGCCGAGCGTCTGCGTGCTGCTCGATGCCGGCGACCGGCTCGAGCTCAACTCGGGACAGCCGGCCGAGCTCGACGCCGTCGGGGTGATCGCTCCCGATGGACGCCTGCTCCGAGGAGCGGAGGCCGCCTGATCGTGAGCCCGGCTCGATCACAGCGCCAGGGAGCGCTCGCGCAGCTGCGCAGCGCCGGCGCGTCGCCCGAGGCGGTGGACCAGCTCCTGCGCGACCACTCGATCCCTCTTGTCGAAGGCTCGACGTGCACGTTCCTCTGGCGCGGCGAGGCTGGCTGGGTGGGGATCGAGCACCGCATCATCGGCGTGCCGATACCCCTGCCGCTTCGCCGTCTGAAAGGTACCGATCTCTGGTTCGCGAGCATCGAATTGCCGCGCGGCGCACGCCTTCAGTACCGCGTCCTGGTGCGGCGCGGCGACCACGCGGAGAGCATGAACGACCCGCTCAACCCGCGGGTCGTGAGCGACGCGATCGGATCGCAGTCGGTGCTCGAGGCCGACGGCTACGTGACCCCGGACTGGGTCCACCCCGATCCGGCGGCGGTCCCTGGCGAGATGATCGATCTCCGGTTCGCGAGCACTGCGCTCCGGCGCGAGGCGCACGTGACCGTCTACGTGCCGGCGCGCATGCGACGCGACCGCCGCATGCCGCTGCTCGTCGTGCACGATGGAGGCGACTTCCTCAATCACTCGTCGATGGGCACGGTCCTCGACAACCTCATGCACCGCCGGTTGATCGCCGACTGCGTGGTGGCGTTCACGCACCCGGGAGACCGTCTTCGCGAGTACGCGGCGAGCCTGGCGCACAGCCGCTATCTCACGGGTGAGCTGGTGCCGCAGCTCGAGGGCACCTTTCAGCTGCGCGGCGACCCGGGTGGGCGCGTGCTCATGGGAGCGAGCTTCGGGGGGGTCGCGTCCTTCGCTGCGGCGGTTCGCGCGCCTGGGTTCTACGGAGGGCTCCTCATGGAGTCACCGTCACTGCGCTTCACCGGCGAGCCGGGGCCGCACGCGTACGGGCCTGTCTTCGAGCCGGTGGTGCGCTTCGTCAACAAGGTGCGCGCACGCCCAGCGCGGATCGTGGACCGCATGTTCATGACCTACGGGGCGTTCGAGCCGCTGGCCGAGCCAGACCGCGCCATGGTCGATGTGCTGCGGCAGATGACCGATGAGCTGCGGGTCGTTGAGGCGCTCGACGGCCACAACTGGATCAACTGGCGGGACCGGCTGCTCGACGGTCTCGGCTGGCTGTTCCCGGGTGACTCGCGCCTGATCTATCCGTAGGGGGAGACGCGACTGGAGCCCGATGCGCGAGACTTCCGGCCCATGAAGAGGCGAGAGCGCTGGTTCTCGGGGCGGCTCGGGTCCGATGTGACCGTCGCGCGCTGGGGTCATTTCGGCAAGCCCGTCATCGTGTTCCCGACGGCCGGCGGCGATGCCGAGGAGATCGAGCGCATGTGGCTCGTCGACGCGGTGGGGGAGTACCTCGAGGCGGGTCGGGCGAAGATCTACTCCTGCGACAGCGTGTCAGGCGCCGCGATGCTCCGCGGCGACGGCGATGCCCGATACCGCGCCGCGATGTTGCGCGGCTTTCTCGAATTCGTCCGCCACGAGATGATCCCGATGATCCGCATGGATTGCGAGAGCCCGGAGATCACGGTGATCACCGCCGGCGCGTCGATCGGGGCCTTCAACGCGGTGGCCCTGCTCTGTCACTACCCGGACGTCGTCACGCACGCCGTCGGGATGAGCGGAACCTACGACATCTCGCGGTTCGTCGGCGAGGATGCCGGCGACGACCTGTACTTCGCGACTCCGTCGTACTTCCTCCCGGACCTCAACGGCGAGCACCTCGCGTTGCTGCGCACGCGCAAGGCGATCCTCGCGTCCGGCGAGGGGCGTTGGGAGAACATCGGCGAGTCGTGGCGCCTCGCGCACGTGCTCGGCAGCAAGGGCATTCCCAATCGCGTGGACCTCTGGGGCTCCGAATACGACCATGACTGGACGACGTGGCGGCAGATGCTGCCGAAGTATCTCGACGAGCTGGCATGACCCAGCGAAAGGTTGCCGAGGGCGTCATTCAAGTCACGGGTGGCGTCTGCAACTGGTATGCGTTCGAGGATCGCGGCAAGGTGACCCTGGTCGACGCGGGAGTGTCACATGACTGGCCGCTGCTCATCAGGGTGCTGAGCACCCTCGGGTGCTCGCTCGACGACGTGGAGTGTGTGCTGCTCACCCACGCGCACAGCGATCACACGGGTTTCGCCGAGCGTGCGCGGGTTGAGGCTGAGGCAACGGTGCACGTGCACGCCGACGACGAGACTGCGGCACGCACCGGAAAGCCCGGGAGGAAAGAGGCCGGAGCCGCTGGGTATCTGCGCGTTCTGTGGAGGCCGGAGGCATATCGCACGCTCTTCGGTCTCATGCGTCGTGGTGGGCTGAAGATCGTGCCCATCAAGGAGGTCAGCGTCTTTCGGGATGGCGAGGTCCTCGACGTTCCCGGACGGCCTCGGGTGCTCCACCTGCCGGGACACACGGCGGGAAGCTGCGCGCTGTTCTTCGAGGAACAGTCGGTGCTGTGCAGCGGTGATTCACTGGTGACTCACGACCCGATGACGGGGCACAACGGACCACGCATCATGCCGTCGGTGTTGAACATGGACTCGGCGATGGCGCTGCGATCCCTCGACCACCTCGAGGTCGCGCGCGCCGATGTGATCCTGCCCGGGCACGGGGATCCGTGGAAGCTTGGCGTGGAGGCGGCGGTCGCGGCTGCGAGGAGCGCCGCGGAGCCCTAGGGCCGGCCCCGGGGATCAGCCGGTGGTGACCGGCATCGTCCTGAGCGCGGGCTCGATCGCCTGGATGGTGGAGGAGGAGCACACCGAGGTCGGTGTGTCGCCGGTGGCGATGCACATCGCCGCGGCCAGGATGTTCGCGTTGCCGACGATGGCCTGGGTGACGGGGTCGGCGGGGTTTTTGAGCTTTGTCGCGATCTGGTCCCAGGTGAGACCCGCGAGGAGGCTGGGGCTGAAGCTCGTGTTGTGCAACACGTAGCGGCCGCCGATGAAGAGGAATGGGTACTGCTGGGCCAGCACCGTGTAGGGCGGACGGTCGTACGTGGTGAAGATGTTCTCGACCTGCGCCGACGGAGTTTGCAGCTGGTTGCCGCTGCGATCCTGGAGCTCGGTCGCGCTGAAGTCGATGCTGGAGCTGGAATAGCTGGACTTGTAGAAGGTGAGGGTGTTGGTGTTCGCGAACGCGTCGGTTGACGATGACTCGATCTGCGACAAGCCGCTGAACGTGCCGAACTGCGAGAGCGCGTACACGAGGACCCACCGCTCGGCCGCGCAGTACGGACAGTATTCGGCGCCGACGTAGACCACGGTCGTCCTGCCGGCGGCATCCTTGAGCGTGGTGTCGCCTGGCAGTCGAACCAACATGCCGGGTTGCCGGCCGGATCCGACCGCCTGGATCACTGACGGGCTCGGATGCAGCAGGACTGAGGCCACGGTTGACGAGAGCGGTGTTGCAACGGTTGCGCCGCCGCCGCCGAGTTGATTGATGACGACGATGACGATCAGCACGATCGCAACGACGCCGACGCTCACCGACGTGATCACCGCCGGCGACTGCCAGCGCGGGCGCGATGCGACCGACACAGAGCGTGCGGCCGCCTGGATGCGACGCTGGTCTTTGGTCAGCGGCCGCATTGGCGACACGCCATTCTTCCGAGGTGGGGTGCCTGGCGGCCTGCGCTGGGTTGGAGTAGCCACGAAGCCAGCGTAGTCCATGCAACCTTTCGGTGCCATGCACTCAGCTGCGCGAGTGCGGTTCCTTACGCCGGAGAGGGAATCGCCTCGTCCCCGGGTGTCGCGGTGGCCGGTGCCGTGACATCGGCCTCGGAGTAGTCCTCGTCCGCATCCGGAGCGCTCCGCCCCACTAGGAGCAGCGTCGTGATGAGCAGAAATGCCGCCATCGAGAGGAACGGCACGGAGATGAAACCGAAGATGTTGAACGCCGCCTGGTTGCAGGGAATTGCAACGCTGCACACCGTCGGCTCCCCCTGGATGTGCTCCAACTGGTAGTGGTAGACGGCCAGCATCGCACCGACGATCGACATTGTCAGGAAATATCGCTTCGCGAACTTCAGATCGCCGCGGAATGCCGCGATGCCGAGGAGCAGCGTCAGCGGATACATGCATATCCGCTGGAACCAGCAGAACTCGCAGGGCGTGAGGTTCTCGATCTGCGAGAGGTACAGGCTGCCGAGAGTCGCGAGCATCGCGACGATCCATGCAAATGGCAGGACGAACGGGGTCACCGCGTCGCGGAAACGAGTTCAATTTGCTCGGGCATCCGGCGACGTGCGCGTCAGAAGGAATGCCATGAAGACGAGGAGCACGGTGGCGTCCGCGATCAGGGCGAGGACGGCATACCCCGTGGTGATGATGTGATAGCCCATCTAGGCTCGCTCCCGGCTCAGCTCGTCGGAACCTTATAAGCCTTCAAGGTCGGTTCGATCGCCTGGATCGTGGAAGTGCCGCAGACAGTCGACGGCTGATCCTTGGTGGCGATGCAGGTCGCGGCGGTCATGATGTTCGCGTTGCCGACGATCGCCTGGGTCACGGGATCGGTCGGGTCCTTGAGCTTCGTCGCGATCTGACTCCAGGTCAAGTTCGCGAGGAGCTGTGGTGAATAGCTCGTGCTGTAGAGGTCGTACAGCCCGGCGATGTCGACGAACGGGAATCCCTGCGCTTCCGCGGTGTACGGGGGCGCGTCGTACTTGGTGAAGAGCCCCTCGATCGTCGACGTCGGAGTCTCGAGGGTGTTCTGGTTGCGATCGAGGACTTCGTTGGGACTGAAGTCGATGTACTGGCTCGTGTACTTCGACTTGTGGAACGTGAACGTATTGGTGTCCGCGTACACGTCCGTGGCGGAGGAACTCGATCTCCGTCAGGCCCTTGAAGGTGCCGAACTGCGACAGCCAGTAGATGAGCGTCCAGCGCTCGGCGGCGCAGAACGGGCAGTACTCGGCGCCCACGTAGACGATCAGGGGCTTGCCGTCGGCGCCCGTCAGGACGGTGTCGCCCGGAAGCTTCGTCAGCTCGCCGGACTGGCTGCCCGATCCGACCGTCTGGATCACCGACGGGCTCGGGTTGAAGATCACGCTGGCGACGTTCGCAGGGATTGCCGTCGAGGTGCTGGTGTTCCCGTTCCCGCCGATCTGATTGATGACCACGATGATGATCAGCACCACGGCGACGACTCCGACGCTCACCGACGTGATCACGGTGGGCGATTGCCAGGGGGGACGGTGCGACAGCGAAACCGACCGCGCGGCAGCCTGGTTGCGGCGCTGCTTCTTGGTCAGGGGCTTGCCGCCTGGCCTGGAGCCCGGCGACGGCTTGTTCCCAGGGAGCTTGCGTTCGTTCGTGGCCACGGACTGAGGGTACCGGACGCAACCTTTCACGTGGCTGTCCGGGTGATGAAAGAGTCATCGCGACTTGAAGGGGAGGGTCATGAAGATACGGTGACAAAGCTCGAGAAGTGCTACATCCGTGTCTATCCTCAGGGCAATGGTGGGTGTCGTCCTGGGCGTGGCATGAGATCGCGGATCGCTGCCACGGCCACCCTGCTCGTGCTCCTTGCCGCCGTGCCGGGTGGGTTGGCGCGCGGCACGGCCGCGCAGGCCGCCGCGGTGAAGGAGGGGATCGACGTGAGCTCCTTCCAGGGATCGTCGATCGCGTGGCACTCGGTCGCCGCGGCGGGAATCTCGTTTGCCTACATCCGGGCGGCGGACGGCGACGGTGTCGGCGACCAGGACTTCGCGATCAACTGGCGGGGCGCGACGGGCGCCGGGATCACGCCGGGCGCGTACCTGTTCTTCGAGCCGTCGGAGAGCCCCGTGGCGCAGGCCGACAAGTTGATCTCGCAACTGCGCTCGGTCGGGTTCACGCACGGCGACCTCATGCCGGCGATCGACGTCGAGACGATGGGGGGCGAGCCGCAGTCGGTGGTGGTGGCAAATCTCCGCATCGTCGTCGACACCGTGAGCTCGGCGATCGGATCGCTCCCCGCCATCTACTGCTCGCCGTCGTGGTGGAACGGCAACATCAACTCCTCCGCGTTCACGCTCGATCCGCTCTGGGTTGCCAACTGGTTCGTGACCTCGCCGGGCGTGCCAGCGAACAACTGGGGCGGCACCGGCTGGCAGGTCTGGCAGTTCAGCGACGCCGGATCGATACCCGGGATCCCGGGGCGCGTGGACCTCGACCAGGCGGGCACTCGCTCCCTGCCCTTCTATGGGTGGCCGGATCCCGTGGCTCTGCCTGCGACCAACGTTGCGAGCGCGCCGCAGCTGGTCTCCGATCAGCCGGGTGACATCGACGTCCTCTGGCGCGGCACCAACAACCAGGTGTGGACGATCGGATATCGGAACGGGGAGTGGGGGACTGCCGCCACCGACATCAGCGCTGCCGGAGGCAGTCCCGCAGCCCTCGCGACGGACCCGTCTGTGGTGTCCGCAGCTCCTGGACGGATTGACGCGTTCTGGGAAGGGGAGGACGGCAACCTCTGGCAGGGGACCTACACAGCCGGGTGGTATGGAAGCGGCACCTGGTCGGCGCCCACCTCGCTGGGGCTGGGACCGCTCGGGTCCGAGCCGGAAGCAGTGTCGCCCGGCCCCGGCCTCATCGACGTCTTCTGGAAAGGATCAGGTGGCGCCCTCTGGGTTGATCGCTTCAGCGGCACCTGGAGCGGCCCCACCCCGCTTGACAGCGGAGCTGTCACGGGCAACCCCGTGGCCGTCAGCGCGTCGGTGGGGTCGGACACCGTGTTCTGGCGCTCCGCCACGGGCGACCTCTGGCAGGACACGGGCGCGTCGTGGGGATGGACGGGGCCTGAGCAGTTGACGACCACGCCACTCGCCGCCGATCCGTCGGTGAGCGCCTCCGGGGGCGACATCGACGTCTTCTGGGACAGCGCGGGCGTGCTCTGGCACGGAGCGCTCAACGCGGGCGTCTGGAGTGGCGTGGCATCGCTCGGCACCGTCGGCGTCCAGGGGAATCCTGCCGCGGTCGCGCTCGCGCCCGGCGCGGTGATCGTGGACGCGCGTGAATCGGGTTCCGGGACACTCGCATCCTCGCTCTACACGGCCGCCAGCGGTCTCGTCGGTCCCGAGGGCCTGGGCGCGGTTCCGGGGTCGGATCCCTCGTCGGTGGGATTCGCGGCCGGTGGCGCCATCGACGTCCTCTGGAGGTCGGCGATCAATGTGCTCTGGTATGCGCCGGCGTGCCCCGGGTGCGCGGCACCAGCGGTCCCGGTCTTCAGCTAGCTCCGTCCGGAGCCGCCCGAGTGGCGACTTGGGCATGCTTCTCCCGTGGCCCGGCTCATCTACTCGGCGATCACGTCGCTCGACGGGTACGTCGCCGACGAGGACGGGAGCTTCGAGTGGGCCGCGCCGGACGCCGAGGTGCACGCCTTCGTCAACGACCTCGAGCGCCCGGTGGGGACCTATCTCTACGGACGCGGGATGTACGAGGTCATGGCCGCCTGGGAGGACGCCGGCATCGCCGACGGGCAACCCGCGGCAGTGCAGGACTACGCAGCCATCTGGAGGTCGGCGGACAAGATCGTCTATTCGACGTCGCTCGACGCCGTGTCGACCGCGAGGACATTCCTAGAGCATGCCTTCGTGCCGGACGCCATCAGGCAGCGCAAGGCGCGGGCGGGACGCGACCTCGGCATCGGCGGCCCGAACCTCGCCGGGCAGGCGCTCAGGGCCGGGCTCGTCGATGAGTGCCGGTTGTTCGTGACGCCGGTTGTTGTCGGTGGCGGCACGCCGGCGCTGCCACGGGGCGGTCGCCTGAGCCTCGAGCTGCTCGACGAGCGCCGCTTCAGCAACGGCGTGGTCTACCTGCGTTACAGCGTCAAGCCCTGACCTGAAAGGCTTCTGGAGCCGAGGGGAGTGCCCTGGACGCGCGACTCCAACGACGAATAAAGCTCCTGATAATGCATATTCTCACGAACTAGAGGGTTTCAGACTGATAAGGCCAGCTCTCGGTCCTCCCCCGGCCGCTCCTGGCCCAGGGGTTGTTGCTCTCGGCGCGACCGGCGTATTGACCGCTAACGTCGCTTCGGATGTCCTCGACGCAGATCGCGGAACTGATCGAGCTGGCGCGCGCGCAGTTGCAGCATCCCGGTGACTGGTCGCTGGCGACGAACGCCGCCTGGCTCCAGCCGATGTTCCTCGAACCGGACGTCGTGTCGCACTTCTGGCGAGATTCGAGCGGCACCCTCCGTGGCTGCGCCGCCATGCGCCTCAGCGAGAGCACGCCGGCCTCGGTCAGCGTGACGTCCATGCTCCGTCCTGACGCCCTCAGCGTCTGGGACGAGCAAAGCAGGTGGATCGACACAGCACTCCGGGACATGCCAGGCGGGGTGCCGGTGCGAGTGGTCTGCGAGTCGCTCACTGACGACGAGGCCGCGCGCTGGCGGTCGGCCGGGTACGAGCTGACCTTCGAGGAGCTCGTCATGGAGCTCGCACCGACGACGGACAGCCCACCCGATTCCCCGCGCTGGCCGCTCGGGACAACGCTCAGCGAGTGGAGCTCCGCATCCGCCATCGCCAGCTCCGAGGTGTGGCATGCAGCGTTCCGGGAGCGTCCAGGCTTCCCTGGATGGACGCCGGCCGAATGGATCGAGCGCCAGACCGGCGGCGACGACTTCCTTCCCGAGGCGTCGCTGCTCGCCAGCATCGACGGTGTGGCCGCGGGATTTGTCATCTGCGGCCCTGGCTGGATCGGACAGGTCGGCGTTGCCCCCGCATTTCGCCGGCGCGGGCTCGCCGGTGCGCTCGTCACCGAGGCACTCCATCGCCAGCGGGCGCGCGGCCATCAACTCGTCCATCTCCACGTCAACACGAACAACCCGGGCGCCATGGCGACCTGGCGAGGACTTGGATTCGAGCCTGCGGGGCGGCGCGGCCGGTTCGAGCGACACACCACTCCTCAGTAGCCCGCGGGGATCGAGCTTGCCGTGCACATCGCTATGGTCGACTGATGGACGACGCTGAATTCGACTACCACGGCGCCCTGGTCGTCGTGGAGACCGACGTGGACGAGATCGTCTTCATCCATCCGCCCGGTGGCGCACCGGAGGCGCCGGCGTCCCTGCCGAGCAATCCCTGCGAGCGCGGCGAGCCGCCCGAGGCGGGCGCCGTCCGCATGGTCCGGGAGATGACCGGGCTCGACGTCGTCATCGTCCGCGAGTTCGTGAGTTTCATCCAACCTGGGACCCCCACGGGAACGATGAACGCGCACGGCTACATCGCTCGGGTCACCGGTGGCTCGCTCATCGAGGACGGCCCGGAAGGCCCCGCTCGGGCGTATCCGCTCAACGCGCTCCCCAGGATCATCCCGATCCGGGTCGCCAACCAGCGGACCCTGGACGCCTATCTCGCGCAGCGCGGCCGGGCCGGGAGCGACCTGCCGGCTACGTAGGGCGATCCCGGACCGCGTGGAACTCCACACGAAAGAGAACCGTGTCGTTTGTGATGGGTCCGGCATGGGCTGCGCGTCTGCGGAGTGACTCTCGATCCGGTTCGCCGGACCTGCGCACGTCCGCGGTGCTGATCGCGTAGAACGGGAGCAGATCGACTGCGTCCACCTGGATGTACGCGTCGCGGACCGGGTACACGCCGCCGACTCGCACCATCGGCCGCTGCCACAGGCGAAAGGACACGGTGATGCTGCCTTCGATGACCTTGTCGCGTAGCTCTCGACTGAACTGCATCGCGGTGATTATCGCGGGCCTCTGACGACGCCACCGCGGCTGGCGGTTCGAGCAAATCGCGGTTCCTCGATAGGCTTGACGTCGATGGAGACCAACGAGCGTGTGGTGAGGGCCGGCGGCCTGGCGATCGCCACCTTCCTCTCGACCGCCACCGCCGCCTGGAGGAGCGCGCTCGGTCGAAACCTCGCCGGCGTCTACGTATACGGATCCCTCTCGACCGGAGTCTTCAACCCGCGGACGAGCGACATCGACGTGCTCGTGACGACCCGGGTTGCGACGGACTCGGCTGCGCACGAGCGGATCGCCGAGCTCCACCGCGCCATGCTCGGCTGGAGCAATGAGCAGCTGGCGGGGCGCCTCGAGGCGGTCTTCATCCCGGTGAAGGCGCTCGCCGGATCTCGCATTCCCAACCTGGCCGTCCTCGAGCTGCATCCCGATGAAGGGTTCAAGATCGAGCCGCTCGGACCCGACTTCGTGATCCAGAAGCACCTGTTGCGAACGCACGGGATCACGCTGGTCGGCCGCGACATCGCGAAGATCGTCGCGCCCGTCACCACTGGCGAGCTTCGCGACGCCGCCATCGGCAACCTCCGCGGGTGGTGGCTTCCGCAGCTTGAGTTTCCCGGACGATTCCTGACGCGTCCGTATCAGGCATACGCCGTGCTGACCATGTGCCGGACGCTCTGCCTCCTGGCCACCGGCGAGGTCGTCACGAAACCCGAGGCCGCCGCCTGGGGGCTTCGAGCGGCGTTCCTCGAGCCGTGGCATGCGCTGATCGCCTCGGCGCTGGCGTACCCGGGCGGCCGGCAGCATGACCAGCGGGCCGCAACCATCGAGTTCGTGCGATTCACGCTCGAGGACGCCGGAATCGGTCACTGAGTTCGAAGCTCCTGATAATACGGAGCATGCCGGCACGTCTCCGCTCCACCAGCCGCCGCCCCACCGCCCCGCATGACCGCCGGCGACCGGCGTGGGTGGCCAGCGTTCCGGGGCCCACCGATGCGATGCCCGACCAGGTCGAGCAGTTCCTCGACTGGCTGCGTGTCCAGCGCAACCGGCCGTCGACGACCGTGCGCGCTTATCGCCAGGACCTCGCCAAGTTCGTCGCGTTTCTCCGCACCCGTCCGCTGGCGGCCGACCTCCTCGCCGGCGTTGACAGACCGATGCTTCGCCGGTACCAGATCGAGCTTGCGGAAGTCCTGCCGAACCCGAGGTCTCGCGCGCGGGCGCTGGTCGCGCTCCGGCGATTCCTCGGCTACGCATACGACGAGGGCTGGATCACCGCGGAGCTGAGCCGCCAGGTCACGGTGCCCCGATACGTCGTGGGCGACCCGCATCCGGTGCCGACCGAGCACGTGCCGCGGCTGCTGGCAGCGCTCCCAAAGGAGACCTTGCGCGACCGCCGCGATCGCGCGCTCATCCATCTGCTCCTCAGCACGGGCTGCCGGATCGCCGAGGCCTGCGGGCTCGACCGCGGCGACATCCATCGTGAGGGTTTCCGAGTTCTTGGCAAAGGTGGCAAATACCGCACCGTGTACTGCACCGACGACGCGTTCGCCGCGGTCGAGGAGTACCTGCGCATCCGCGGCCCCGATCCCTCCCCTGCCCTCTTCATCAGCGTCGCGCGGGCCGACCTGCCGCACGGGAAAGCGTTGCCACACAACCGTCTCACCACCGACGGTGCGCGCCGTGCGCTCACCGCGCTCCGCCGGCGCATGGGTGTCGACCCCGAGATGTTCGATCTCTTCAGCGACCTGCGCAGTCCCCACGCCGCTCGGCACACGGCGGCGACGACGCTGCTCGAGGCCACCGACGGGGATGTGCGACTTGTCCAGGAGGTGCTCGGCCACGCGACCCTCGAGACGCTCAAGGTCTACACGGAGATCACCGATCGCCGGAAGCGAGCGGCGTACCGCCGGCTCGGGGACTACCTCAACGAGGTGGCCGAGCGGGCTTGATCCCGGATGCGCCGGCAGGCGAGGTCAGGCATCAGCCTCCACGACGGGCCACGGCTGCCACGTGTTGCCGAGGACCCGGACAGGTCCAGCCCCAGCCTCCCGACAGATCTCGAGAAGATCAGGTCCGATCGGAGGGTACATGTCCAGTGTGCTCATGGCGTCGAGCGGCAGCCACTGAGCGTCGCGCAGCGCCTTGTCGACGCCGACGGCCAGGGTCCCGCTGCGCACCGTCGCCGCGAAGACCGCGTTGACGATGTGGCGGCCGCCGGGCTTGGGGTCGATCGCCTCACAGAGGAGCACCAGCCGGCCGACATCGACCGTGTAGCCCGTCTCCTCGAGGAGCTCGCGCGCCGCCGCCTCGGTCATCGTCTCGCCCGTGTCGACGCCGCCGCCGGGGACGAGCCAGTAGGAATGCCCGCCCTTCTCGTGCCGGACGAGGAGCACCTCGCCATCTCGCCAGATCAGCGCGGCGGCTCGGATGCGGACGGCACGGTCTGCCACTGCCCGATTATCGGGTCCCATCGTCGCGCGCGCGATTTGGTCCTTGACTCGAACATCCGTTCCCTGTAGGCTCATGGCGTGGAACATCCGTTCGGTGCAGGAACATGATCCAGGACGCTCTCGGCCCTCATCGCTACTCCCGCCATACTCAGCGTCGCAGCCTTCCGACGCGGCTCGCCCTGATCGTTGCCACTGCGGCTGCGGGGCTCGTCGTCGTCGGCGGGGTTGCGTACGCGGGCTCCACGAACCCGGGCGCTCACGTCGTCGTCCGCTCCGGACAGACCCTGTGGGCGATCGCCGAGGCGAACTACCCCGGGACGAGCGTGGAACAGGCGGTCTCGGAGATCGAGTCTGCGAACCACCTCGCCGGCGCCGACATCAAGGCTGGCGAGACCCTGTACCTACCGGCACCCTGACCGGCCGAGGAGCCACCACCGGTTCCTCAGTCGTCCTGCCGTCGCCGATCTCCTCGAGCCAGCGTGGCACACCGGACGGTCGCGGATGCGGAGCACCCGCTCGGGGATTCGACCCTCCTCCTCCACCACCGCCGCCACCATCATCCTCGCGGCCGTCGGTGCCGGTGTTGAGCAGGTTCATGAAGATGACGAAGAACGCTCCGAGCAGGGCGATCTTGCTCACGAGCGCGATGCTCGCTCCAGCGATCTGCTGATCGGTCATCGCGTCGAACCCGACGAGCTGTGGACCGTTGCCGTAACCCGGGTAGAGCACGTGCCCGGCGAGCGCCACGAGCAGGCCGCCGAAGGTCTGCGGAATGGTGGCGAGGACGATGTACCCGAGCTTGCCGAACCCGGACAGCGTTCGCGCGCGGGGTGAGCACGGCGTGACGATCGGCCACCAGAAGAGCAGGGACACGAGCAGCAGGCTTGCCTGCATGACGTCATACAGCCACCAGCGCGCGAGCGCCGCGTCGTACGCCGGGGCGATGTGCCAGGCGATGAAGCCGACGTTGACCGCAACGATCGCCACCAGCGGGTGAACGACAAGCCGCACCGGCGCCGGGATCGATTGAGGGGGAATACCGACGTCGGGCGGCAGTGAGAGCAGGAGGAGCGCCGGCACCGGCCCCATGAGGATCAGCACCTGGACCAGGTGGGCTGCGAGGAGATAGTGCTGCGCGAGCGTCGCCAGCGGCGTCACCCACACGCCGGCAAGGAGGATCAGTGCGCCCGCGAAGGCGAGACGTCGACCGCGACTGACCGGCTGTTCGCCTCGTCGAGCAGCCCAGATCCACCCGGCAACCACGATCGCCACGACTCCCAGAAGCAGCGGATCGATGTTCAGCGCCGTTGCCGGCGGGCGGACCATCACGCCGGAAACGCTAGCGCTTCTCGCGCGCCGCTGTCGCGACGCGGTACAAATGGGAGACGCCATGCGGACATCGCTGACCCGTCTCCGGACTCGCGCCTATCAGTTCTCGCTTCGGACGGGTAAGCCACCCGGTGACGTGCTCGGCGAGTTTGCCGCCCGGCGCATGCCGGGAATCGCCGTGGCAGAGCGCGGACCGAACTATCTGGTGCTCCGCCCCCAGCAGCGCAGGCGGTACGGCGGCGACGTCGCCGTCCTCCTTGGACTGGCGATCGTGCTTGCGGTCCTGATCCTGACGGCCGTCACGCCGGTGCTCATCGTGCTGCTGCCCCTCGCATTGGTTCCGGCGGTGCCGCTGCTTCTCGACAACCGCCCCGATCTCGCGATCTCCGCCGTCGCCGACGATCTCGGGGGCACTCGGGTGACGGTCCATGGACAGGCAAGCTCGGAGCTCGCGGCGGCCCTCGATGCCTACCTCGGGTCGCTTCCACGGCTGACGCTCGAAAACATCGGGAGCGGACCCCAGGACTGAGCGGCGCCCTCGGACAGCCGACAGCAGGCGCGCTACTTCAGGAGACGGATGACGGCCACGACCACCCCTTCGAGGGTGACGTCGCGGACGTAGATCGGCTCCATCGAACTGTTCTCCGGCTGCAGGCGCACGCGACCCAACTCGCGGAAGAAACGCTTGACGGTGACCTCGCTGTCCCCGGTCGTCTCGTTCTCGATGCGGGCGACGACGATCGTGCCGTTCGCAGGAGCGTCGCGGCGCGGGCGGACGACGACGATATCTCCGTCGTGGATCCCGGCGTCGATCATGCTCTCGCCGTGGACGGTGAGCGCGTAGGAGTCATCGCCACCGGCGATCTCGGTCCCGACGTCGAGATGCTCCTCGACGTTCTCGACCGCGAGCACCGGCGTACCGGCGGCAACGCGGCCGACAAGCGGGAGATGCACGATGTTGCTGTGACCGCGCGCCGTCTGCGTGTCGACGACCTCGACGGTGCGGGACTTCGCCGGGTCGCGCGTGATGTACCCGCGCGTCTCGAGCGTGTTCAGGTGGTTCTGCACCGTCGAGGACGAACTGAGTCCGACGGCGCGGCCGATCTCTCGAACCGTTGGCGGATAGGAGTGATCGCGGCTGTGCTCTCGTAGAAAGTCGAGGATTTGACGCTGCCGCGGGTTCAGGGAGTCAGGCATTGGTTTGAAACTTCCTCCAGCCAGCTTGGGCGACCCGGAATGTAGCACGGGAACGGGAAAAATGCAAACGGATGTTCTGCCCGATCGTTGCGCCAAGTGGCTCGGAGTCAGGTCGCATCGTTCTCGGCAGGCCAAAACGCCTCGAGTAACACGCCGTGAGGGTCGGCCGTTCACCCACCGCACGCGCAAGCAACGCTTACCGGAGGCAACGGAACGGAGTGGTGCGACGATGGTGGTGGGTCTGTCTTCTCGTGACCGTCACGGGCTGCTCGGGCGCAACCCCGACGCCGTCCGCTTCCCAGACGGCGGTCCCACTCCCCTCGCCCCCAGTCATCGTGACCCTCCCGCCAACCCCGACGCCCACGGCAACACCGACACGGGAACCTTTGCTCGCCGCGATCGGGCCAACATGCTCAGCGAGGTACCTGACGGCGCGCACTGGGGTATCCGGCGCGGGAGCCGGAACCGCCGCAGTCGTCCTCGTGTTCACCGACGTGGGATCGGAGCGCTGCTCGTTGCGAGGCACCCCCGAGGCGCGTTTTCTTGATCATGCGGGCCAGGTTGTGAATGTCGCCGTGTTTGATCAAGCCGGAGGCTTCTTTCCACCGGTTCCCAATTCAGGCGTCGGTCTGGTGCCGATGGTGCATTCCGGCCAAACGGGAGCCCCCGGGATACGTGGACAAGCGGGCCTCGAGATCTCCTGGTCCGACTTGATGTGCGCTCTGTCGGCGCCGATCACAGGCGTCGAAGTGATGCTGCCCACTGGGAGCTTTCGCATCCCGCTACAGATCGTCGGCTTCGGGAGTACGGGGTGTCTGAAACCCGGCATTTCCGTGACGCCGTTCGAGGCCGCGGAACTCGCCGGAGAGTGACGCAGCCCTAGGTACAGTCGGCGGCGGCGAGCCCGATGACTTCGTGGGTCAGCTGGTCCAAGGAGACGAGATCCGGACGAAACCAGCTGATCCTTGTGTCGCGGCGGAACCAGGTGCGCTGCGCACGCGCGTAGCGCAGCGTCCGCCGCATCGTTGCCTGCATCGCGGCCTCGATGTCAAGGTGCCCCTCGACCAGGTCGAGGGCCTCGGCGTATCCGATGCCGCACCGGACGATCGCCGGGCGCTCGTGTCCCATGCGCAGCATCCATCGGACCTCGTCCTGAATGCCGCCGCTGTCGAACATCGCTGCGACCCGGTGCTCGATCCAGCGAGCATGGATGGGACGGCCGACGTCGAGGCCGACCATCACCGCATCCCGCGGCGCGACCCGGCGCTGCGCGCCCAGGATTGAGCCGCCTCTCGCATCCAGGATCTCGAGCGCCCGTATCACCCGGCGTGCGTTGCGAAGGTCCAGCGTCGCGGCACCGGCAGCGTCCCTGCTCCGCAGCTCTGCGACGAGATCGTCGAGTCCTTCGGGCGTTGCCGCCAGCTGGGTCCGGTCGGCGCGGCGGGCCGGGTCGGGCGGCACTCCCGCCAGATCGAAGCCGTCCACGAGTGCCGTGACGTAGAGCCCGGTGCCCCCGACGACCACCGCCAGGACACCTTCGCGTTCGAGCCGTGCCAGCGACGTGCGCGCGGCGGCGAGCCAGTCGGCAACCGTGAACTCCTCACCGGGGTCGCAGAGGTCGAGGAGATCGCACCGGAGGCCGCCGAGCTCACTCGGAGTCGGCGCGCAGGTCCCGACCCGGAGCCCGCGGCGCACCTGTCGCGAGTCGGCATTGAGCAGTTCGGCCGGGGCGAGTGCCCTGGCAGCGGCCACCGCCAGCGCCGTCTTGCCCGAACACGTCGGGCCGACGATGACCAGCAGCGGCCGCGTCACCGCGCGGGCCGGCGAAAGGCGCGACGAAGGACGGCGTCGCCGAGGACGAGCACCGATGGGCGTCCATGCGGGCAGGTCGTCCCTCCCGGCGTCACCGCGAGCTGATCGAGGATGCGCTGCTGCGCGCCGAGGTCGAGGCGGTCGCCGAACCGGACCGCCGAGTGACACGCGACCAGCGCCGCGAGGGCATGGCGGCGCTCATCCCCGCCGCGGTCGGGCTCGTCGAGACGGTCGATGAGCTCACCGACCAGGCGCTCCGGGTCGGCGCCCGCCGCGGTGACCGGCACGGCGGTGCAGCGCACCGCTGTGGGTCCGAACTCTTCGATCACAAACCCGCACCGCGAGAAAAAGTCATGTTCGTCCGCAACGCGCGCGGCCCTCTCCGGCCCGCACTCGAGCACCACCGGCATCAGGAGCAGCTGCGAGTCGGATTGGCGTGTATGGCCCTCTCGCCAGCGCGCCAGGAGCTCGGTGTACAGGATCTTCTCGTGCGCCGCGTGCGGATCGACGAGCACCACGGCGTCGCCTGTGGTCGCCACGAGGAACCCGGTCCCCGCCTGACCGAGCGCGGTCATCACGCTCAGCGTCGTCGCGGTCTCTTTCCCCGCCCCACGGAGGTCCGCGTCGACGGAACGCGTCGGCGGCGCACCGTCGACCGTGTCGCGAGCGCGAACCTGCGGGTGATACCGGCCGGTGATCTCCAGCGCACCCTCACCGTCGCGCACCTCGAGCGCGGTGATGTCGAACCCCGCGTGCTGTGCGAAGGCGAACGGCACGTCTCCAGCCGTGCCGATTGCCGGCGCTGCACGAAGCGCCGCCCAGCATGCCCGCTGCACCGCGGCGAACACGGCGCGCTCATCGCTGAAGCGCACCTCACGTTTGGCGGGATGCACGTTGACGTCGAGCGTCTCGGGCGCCACCTCCACACTCACGACGCCGTAGCCGTGGCGGCCTGCCGGGATGAGCCCACGGTAGGACTCGTCGATGGCAGTCAGCAGGGCGCGATTGTGCACCCGGCGGTGGTTGACGATGAGGACAAGCCCCGTGCGCGATGCACGGTGCGCCTGCGGCGATGAGATCGCCCCGGTCACGCCGATCGGGCCGGGCGAGTCGATGTCGAGCAGCTCCCGCTCGGCCCTCGCGCCGATCACCGCTCGGATCGCGTCGCGGAGGGACCCAGCGGTCGTGCGCAGCACGACGCGCCCGTCGTTCCTGCACGTGAAGGCGACCTCCGGGTGCGTCACCGCGAGATCCGCGACGACCCGTACCGCTGCAGCCGCCTCGGTCGCGACCGACTTGAGGAATCGGAGCCTCGCGGGAGCGCTGGCGAAGAGCTCGTGCACCTCGACCCGCGTGCCCGGCGGGCTCGCGGCGGCGCCTCGGTCGACCACGAGGCCCGTGCGCACATGGAGCACGGCAGCGCCATCCGATCCGCGGGTTCGTGTCGTGAGGCGCAGCTCCGACACCGCCGCGATGCTCGCGAGCGCCTCACCGCGGAATCCGAGCGTTTCCACTCGGGCGATGTCCCCCGCGGAGGCGATCTTCGAGGTCGCGTGACGTTCCACAGCCAGGTCGAGGTCATCCGGCTCGATCCCCGAGCCGTCGTCGACCACCGCGATGCTCACGAGGCCGCCGCCCTCGATGCCGATGTCGACCCGCGTTGCGCCGGCGTCCAGCGCGTTCTCGACGAGCTCCTTCACCACCGACGCGGGCCGCTCGATCACCTCACCTGCCGCGATCGCGTCGGCCACGACCTGCGGCAGCCGGCGGATCGGCGCCGTGGTGATCATCTCGTCGCCCGGTCGTGCAGCTCGGCGAGCTTGTTGAGCGCGGCGATCGGGGTCATCGCGTCGAGGTCCAGCGACGCCAGCTCGCTCATCACCGGGTGCGGCCCGGGGGTCGCGATGGCGAGCGTCAACTGGTCCGATCCGTGGTCCGTCCCACCTCCGAGCGGACGGCTGCGTTCCTGCTCGGCAAGGAGCTGTCGGGCGCGCACCAGGACGCCGCCGGGGACGCCCGCGAGCTTGGCGACATGCACGCCGTACGACCGGTCCGCGCCTCCCGGAACGATGCGGTGCAGGAATGTGATGTCGGAGCCCTCCTCCACCACTTCGACGCGCGCGTTGCGCACGCGGGGCAGCTGTCCCGCAAGGACGGTGAGCTCGTGGAAGTGCGTGGCGAAGAGCGTGCGGCAGTTGAGCTGCGGGGCATCGTGCAGATACTCGACGACCGCCTGGGCGATGCTCACCCCGTCGTACGTCGAGGTGCCGCGGCCGATCTCGTCGAGGATCACGAGGCTCCGCCGCGTCGCCTGCCGGAGGATCGCGGCTGTTTCTGCCATCTCCACCATGAACGTCGAGAGGCCGCCACTGAGGTCGTCGTGCGCGCCGATGCGCGTGAAGATCCGGTCGCAGACTCCGATCGTCGCCGCTTCGGCGGGAACGTACGAGCCGATCTGCGCGAGCAGCACGATGCTCGCCGTCTGCCGCAGGTACGTGGACTTCCCCGCCATGTTCGGACCGGTGAGCACGATGAGCCGCGCCTCATCGTCGAGGTCGACGTCGTTGGGCACGAAGCGCCCGGGCCCGAGCATGTGCTCGACGAGCGGGTGGCGGCCACCGATGATGCGCAGGGTCGACGAGGCGTCGACGATGGGACGCACCCAGTGCTGCTCCTCCGCGACGGTGGCGAGCGACTGTGCAACATCGAGCGTCGCAACCGCGGCGGATGCCTCGGCGAGTGTGCGCGCGGAGTGTTCGACCATCGCGGCAGCGCCGGCGAGCAACTCCTGCTCGCGCGCGATGGCGCGCTCGCGCGCGTGCAGCACGATCGCCTCGTGCTCCTTGAGATCGGGCGTGACGTAGCGCTCCGCGCCGGCCAGCGTCTGCTTGCGCGAGTAGTCGTCCGGCACGCGGTCGCGCTGCGTGTTCGGAACCTCGAGGTAGTACCCGAAGACGCGGTTGTAGCCGACACGCAGTGACCGGATCCCGGTGCGCTCGCGCTCCGACGCCTCGAGTGTCGCGAGATAGGTGCGTGCCGTGCTCCCGGTGGCCCGGAGGTTGTCGAGATCCGTGTCTGCCCCGAGACGGATCGCGCCGCCGTCGGACGCGGTGGCCGGCAGGTCGTCACAGAGGAGTGCGTCCAGGTGCTCTCGGAGGCCCTCAGGTGCCGCGCATGACGCCGCAGCGCTCGAGATCTCGTGAGAGCCCGTGAGCGCACGGGCGACCGCACCGGTGCTGTCCAGCGCGGCGAGCGTGTCGCGGACGGCGCCGAGATCGCGTGGCGTTGCGATTCCCTGGACGCACCGGGCGAGCAGACGCTCGAGGTCGCGGATGCCGCCGAGCGTCTCACGCAGCCGCCGGCGCGCGTCGCCGTGAGCAAGCATCGCATCGATGGAGTCGAGCCGCAGCGTGATGGCGTCGACATCGACGAGCGGCTCGTTGAGCCGCGCGCGCAGCATGCGGACGCCCATCGGTGTCCGCGTCGCATCGAGCAGATGCAGCAGCGATGCGCCACTGCCGCCGAGGCGTGTGAACAGCTCGAGGTTGGTCCGCGTATGCGCATCGAGGCGCATGGCGCCACCCGGGGTGCGCACCTGGAGGCGCAGGAGATCGGGACTGATCACGATGCGCGCTCGCTCGCAGTACGCGAGCACCGCTCCAGCGGCACGAACCGCGATCGGGACCGCATCTGCGCCAAGACCGTCGAGCGAGATGGCTCCGGTCGCTCTGCGAAGGCGCTCCTGCGCCCGCGCCAGGTCGAACACCGCCGACGGAAGTGCGGTGACCTGATTGCCTGGTGGTGGCGGCGCCCCGTCCTGCACGAGGAGCTCGCTGGCGTCGAGCCGTGCGAGCTCGTCGGCAACCGCCGCGCCGTCCATCTCGCCCGGCACCTCGAGGAGCTCAAGCTGCTGTGTGTTGGGATCGAACGCGGCGATACCGACGCGTCCGTGCTCGGCGTACAGCCCCACGCAACGCGACACTGCGGCGGGGTCGAGCAACTCGGCCTCGACGACCATCCCCGGGCTCAGCACGCGCGTCACCTCGCGACGAACGAGCCTTCCCGTGACCACCTCGCCAACCTGGTCCCAGACCGCGACGCTGTGCCCGGTGTCGAGCAGCTTGCGGATGTGGTGCGTGACGGACTGATGCGGCACCCCGCACATGGGAAGCCGTCCCGCGGCGCCGAACCCGCGCCCGGTCAGGGCCAGTCCCAGGATCGGCGCCGCCGCCTCCGCGTCGGGCCCGAACATCTCGAAGAAGTCACCGAGGCGGACGAGCACGATCGAGTCGGGAAATTCAGCCTTGACGGCGCGGTACTCGCGGAGGATCGGCGTGTCGCCCGCCGTGTCGAGGTCGAGCGTTCGCCGGGGCGCCTCCGGAAGCGCCGTGGCGAGATGCGGAGCCCGAACCTTCGAGCTTGTTCTCACGCCGCGGCGCCGACCGGCTCCACCTGCAACTGCCACGCGGACGCCTCGACGACCCGCGCCGCGCGCAGCTCACCCGCCACCGCCGCGCCGGCGGGAAGCCATGCGACCTTGTTCTCCCGTGTCCTGCCGTACGGGCGTCCGTCCTCCGCAGTCCCCTCGACCAGGATCTCGACGGTGTTGCCGATGTACTCCGCGTTGCGCGCTGCGGCGATCTCGCGCTGCAGTCCGAGCAGGTGGTTCAGGCGGGCGCGCTTCTCCTCGCGGGGCACGTCGTCCTCCCGGCGCGCGGCGGCGGTGCCGGGACGGACCGAGTACGCCGCGAGATGCACGGTGTCGAAGCGAAGCTCGCGCATCAGCGCCTCGGTGCCCGCAAACTCGCGGTCGGTCTCGCCGCAGAAGCCGACGATGATGTCGGTGCTGAGAGCGAGGCGCGGACCGACCGTGTCGACGGCGGCTCGGATCTTCTCCCGGTACTCCTCCACCGTGTAGAGGCGGCGCATGCGACGCAGCAGCTCGTCGTCCCCCGCCTGGACCGGCAGGTGGAGCTGCTCGCAGACGTTGGGGAGATCGCGCATCGCGGCAAAGAGGTCGGGGACCGCATTGCGCGGATGCGAGGTGAGGAACCGCAGGCGCCAGAGCCCCGGAACGGCGTCGACCGCGGCCAGCAGCTCCGGCAGGCGAGCGTGGCGCTGCTGGTCGTGATACGAGTTCACGTTCTGCCCGAGGAGGGTCACCTCTCGGACGCCCTGCGAGACGAGACTCTCGACGTGCGCGACCACCTCCGGGAGCGGCCGGCTCAGCTCGCGACCGCGGACGAAGGGCACGATGCAGTAGGTGCACATCTCGTTGCAGCCACCCATGACCGAAACGTATGCGCTGAGGCGATCCGAGGCCGGCACGACCACCGGACCGTCGAGGTTCGGCGCATGCAACGCCTGGAGCTTCGCGAGGAACCCGTCCGGCTCGCGAACGTCGAACACGTAGTCGAGATCCGGCAGGCGCCCGAGCAGCGCTTCACCGTGCTCCACGGCCATGCATCCGGTGAGCGCGATCGCGCGGCCCGGCCGCGCCCGTTTCCAGGGGATCAGCTCGCGAAACTTCCCGAACACCTTCTGCTCCGCGTTGGCGCGAACCGTGCACGTGATGAGCACCGCGATGTCGGAATCCTCGAGCGCGGTCTCGGGGATGCAGCCGATGTCAGCGATCTGTCCTGCCAGCCCCTCGCGGTCGGCGTCGTTCATCTGGCAGCCGATGTGCCAGAGGTGCACCCGCGGCGCCCGTCCGAGCACCGGCACCTGCGGCTCGCGGCGTGGTGCGCGCGCGATCAGCGGCAGGGGTCGGAAGCCACGAGCGGAGTCGCTGAGCACGGGCACGGGCGTCGGCATTGCCGAAGCCTAGCAGTGTGTCCGTGAGGCGATCCCGCGGCTCGCGGGACGCCCGGCTAGCGGACTTCGACGACCAGGCGGATGCCGGTGCGCTCTTCGCCGTCGATCGAGATGTCGATGAACGACGGGATGCACACGAGGTCGAGCCCGCCGGGCGCGACATACCCGCGCGAGATGGCGATCGCCTTGATCGCCTGGTTGATGGCCCCGGCGCCGATCGCCTGGACCTCGACCCTTTTTTGCGTTCGCACGACGCCGGCGATTGCGCCCGCGACTGCGACCGGCTTGCTGGTTGCTGAGACTTTGAGGATTTCCAATGGGGGTATCACCCCGGCAGAGTCATGTGAGGGCGGTGAGTAGGACGTGGACATTATCGGCCGCGATTGTCATCCCCCGCTCTCCGGAGCACGGCTCGGCGCGATGCAATCGTTACTTCGCGTACTCGACGCTTCGAGTTTCGCGCAGCACGACCACTTTGACGCGACCGCTGTAGCTCCCCTCTCCGTGCAGGCGCTTCGCGATCTGGCGAGCCATGATCTGGGCCTCGTCGTCACTGATCTCGTCCGGCTTGACGAGCACGCGCAACTCCTTGCCGGCCAGCACGGCGAAGCTTCGCTCGACACCGCGAAACTCGTTGGAGATCGCCTCGATGCGTTCGAGACGCTTGATCGTCGAAGCAAGCGATTCCCTGCGCGCACCGGGGCGCGCCGCGCTGATCGCGTCCGCCGTCATGAGAATCGACGCGGCGGGTGACCGCGGCTCCTCGTCGTAGTGGTGCGAGCGGACCGCCTGCACCACGGCGGCCGGACGGCCGAGCCTGGCGAGGATCTCGCCGCCGATGATCGCGTGCGGGCCGTCGACGTCGTGCTCGACCGCCTTGCCGATGTCGTGGAAAAGGGCCGCCTCCTTCGCGATCTGCTCGTCGAAGCCGATCTCCGCGGCGATCATCCCGGCAAGGGCGGCGGTGTCCTGGCTGTGGGCCAGGACGTTGTGCCCGTATGAGTTCCGGTACTTGAGCGTGCCGAGCAGCCGCGCCAGCTCGGGATGGACGTTGGTCAGTCCGATGTCCTGGCAGGCCTGCTCGCCTTCGTGCTTGATCTGCTGGGCGAGCTCGTTGCGCGCCTTGACCACCATCTCCTCGATGCGGGCCGGGTGGATGCGCCCGTCACTGAAGAGCCGCTCGAGCGTCGCCCGGGCCACCTCGCGGCGCACCGGGTCGAAGGAGCTGAGGACGATCGCCTCGGGCGTGTCGTCGACGATGACGTCGACCCCCGTCGCCGCCTCGAGTGCGCGGATGTTGCGCCCCTCGCGCCCGATGATCCGTCCCTTCAGCTCGTCGGACGGCAGGTGGACCACGGTGACCGAGGCCTCGCCACTCTGCTCCGACGCCTGGCGCTGCATGGCGGCGATGAGAATCTCGCGGCTCTGCGCCGCCGCCTCCTCGCGAACCTGCGCCTCCGCCTGACGGATGCGCTCGGCGATCTCCGGGACCAGCTCGCCCTCGACGCTGCGAATCACCTCGGTCCGCGCCTCCTGCTCCGAGAGCGCTGCGACCCGCTGAAGCTCGGTCGTGATCAATCCCCGCTCGTCCTCGACGGTCTGGCGGAGCACCTCGAGCTCGGCTTCGCGCCGTGTGAGTCGCTGCTCGTTGGACTCGAGCTCGCGCAGCCTGCGCTCGAGGCCTTCCTCGCGCTGATTGGTCCGCTGCTCCTGGCGCATGACCTCGGCGCGGCGCTCGCGAACCTCCGCCTCCGCCTCATCGCGCCGTCGCGCAGCCTCCTCTTTCGCGGCGAGGAGGACGGACTTCGTCTCCTGCTCGGTGATGCGCAGCTGATCGAGGCGACGTTCAGCGTCAGCGTCGTGGGTGGTACGCACCTGAGCGACGCTTCTGCGCGCATACATGAGAGCGGCAGCCGCAAACGCGGCCGCAACAATCACCAGCCCTACCAGGGCGACGATCTCGATGCCGATGGGATGGAACCTCGGAAGTCGGGCGCGGGTGCGCCCTGCTTGGAATGCCCCGAGTGGGGAAAGGGACCGGGACGGGACCCACATCGTCTCGTTGCTCCGGTCGGGGCCGGCCCGCGATTGGCCGGTCGTTCACCACGAAAGACGTTTCACATTGTACGAGCCAGCAGCGTCCCTGGCATTGTTTCGATGATTCGTCCAGCGTCAGGCTACCCTTGTCGGGTGACGGATCGGGAGGTTCCTGGCGCGCTCGACGCACCCGGTGATCTGGACTCGCGACATGCGGGCTCGCGTGCCATCGGCGCACTCCTGATCGCGAGCGGAATGCTCCGTGTCGGATCCGTCGGAGTCGGTGTGGCGGTCCAGTTCCGCCTCAGCGACCTTGCCGGCGGCCGGCCCAACGGCCTTGACATCGGTCTGGTGGGGGCGGCACAGGCGGTCACCGAAATGGTGTTCGCCCCAATCCTTGCCCGATACGCGGACCGCTTCGGGCGCCGGAAGTTCCTGGTGGCGGGGCCGATCATCTGCGCGGTCGCCGTCCTCCTTGTCTTCCTGGGCGTGCGTCCCGCGCAACTCGGCGGGGCGCGACTTCTCGAGGGGATCGGCGCCGCCGCCTTCGTTCCCGTTGCGCTCGGAACGGTGGCCGCCGCGACAACCGGAAACCGCCGGGGACGCGCCCGCGCCAGTGGCGCCTTCGAGGCCGCGACCCTGATCGGCTACGCCGGGGGTTTTGGGCTCGGTTCGGTCGCGTACTTCGGCCTGCACCGCGGAGCATTCGTGCTCCTCGCAGGGCTCTACCTCCTCGCTGCGATCGTGTGTCTGATGTTCGTCCCCCGCGTTCCGCCGCTGCCAGTCCACTCCCTGCGCGTGGTGGTCCGCGCCGTGATCGGCCCCGGTCCGATGCGCACGTTCCTTCCGGGTTGGATCATGTCGTTCGCGCTGATCGGCGCGTTCGTCGCGAACCTGCCTGCACTGCTGCGCCACCGCGCCGTTCCGGGCCAGTCGCTCATGCAGCACTTCGACGTCCGCGTGATCGGACTCTTCCTGATCGGCTGGATCGTCGTCTTCCTGATCGGCATCGCGCTCTGGACGTCGGCGGTACCGCGTCTCGGTCCGGCGGTGGTCATGCGCAGGGCGGTCCCCGGCGCCTGGCTGACCATGATCGCTCTGTTCGGGATCAATCACCTCGAGACACCGGTGATCTTCCTGGCCGTCCCGTTTCTCGTGGCAGGGATCATCTGGCTCGCCGGATTCGGGCCTGCCGCGGTGACCTATCTCGCGGACTGTTCGGAGAGCTTCGCGGCTGATCGATCGGCGCTGATGGCCTTCTATACGGTCGCCCTTGCCGGAGGTGGAGCCGTCGGCGCCATCGTCGGGGGCTTCTTCGCCCGCTGGCTCAACGTGGATGGCCTGATCCTGCTCGGTCTGATCCTCTCAGCGATGACATTCCTCGCGCTGTCCTCGGTGGTCCGATACGAACGAGCGCACAGCCCTGTCCGTGGGGCGCGAGCGGGGGTTCGCTGACCGCTACCAGGCCCAGGCTTCGGGAGCGGTGCCGGGTCCGGGGAAGATGCGGTCGAGCTCCTCGAGCGTGGCGTCGTCAAGGGCAACCACCAGCGCGTGCAGATTCCCGTCGAACTGCTCGGGCGTGCGCGGGCCGACGATCGGCGCGGTGACGCCGGGACGTTGCAGGAGCCAGGCGAGCCCGACTGCGGACGGGTGCTCACCAAGTCTCGCGCAGAGCGCCTCGTATCGCTCGACCTGGTCACGGTGGCGTTCGAGCAGGCCCTGTGTCTGCTCCGACGCCGACCGTCCGCTGGTTGCCTGCTTCGCGAGGATGCCGCCGAGCAGACCGCGGAACAGCGGGCTCCACGCGATGATGCCGACGCCGTAGTTGATCGCCGCGGGGATGACCTCCTCCTCGACGTGACGCTCGGCGAGGTTGTAGAGGCACTGCTCGCTGATGAGGCCGAGGAAGTGGCGGGCTCGCGCCAGCTCCTGGGCCTGCGCGATGTTCCAGCCGGCGAAGTTCGAGGAGCCGACGTAGAGCACCTTGCCCTGCTGCACAAGGACTTCCATCGCCTCCCAGATCTCGTCGAACGGTGTGCTCCTGTCGATGTGGTGCATCTGGTAGAGATCGATGTAGTCGGTCTGCAGACGTCGCAACGATCCTTCGCACGCCCGCCGGATGTTCCGCGCAGAGAGGAACGTGTCATTGGGCCAGTCGCTCATCGACCCGTACAGCTTGGTGGCGATGACGACCTTGTCGCGCCTGCCGCCACCTTGCGCAAACCACCTCCCGACGATCTGCTCGGTGAGTCCCTCGCCCTTCTTCCAGCCGTAGACGTTGGCGGTGTCGAAGAAGTTGATCCCGGCGTCGAGCGCCGTGTCCATGATCGCGTGCGATGTCGGCTCGTCGGTCTCCGGACCGAAGTTCATGGTGCCGAGGCAGAGACGGCTGACTGTGAGGCCGGAGCGTCCGAGATGCGTGTATTCCATGAAGGAGAGTCTGCCAGCAGCGTCGTTTTGAGCCGCGCGGAGGCCGGCGCGACCATGCGCCGGTGGTACCGTGCGCCCCGGAGCACGCCGGCGGAATGCTGCTCACGGAGGCCGGGCCATGACCATGGCGAGCGATGTGGCGGATCGACAGGTCGCCGCGTACAACCGACGCGACATCGAAGCCTTTGTCGCCTGCTACGCGCCGGCGGCGATGGTGCTCCGCCCAGACGGCGGCGTGCTGGAGGCGGATCAGGCGGGCATCCGCTCGCATTACGGCGCACTCTTCGAGCGGAGCCCACACCTTCATGCGGACGTGCGCACCCGGATCGAGGTCGGAGACGTGGTGGTCGACGAGGAGCTGGTCACCGGATTCGTCCGCCCCGGAATGCCGCCGGCCGAAGTTCGCGCTGCGGTGGTCTATCGCATCACGGATGGCGTGATCCAGCAGGCGCAGCTCCTCGGCATGTCATAGGCTCCGAGGCTCACCTGGGCCGATGCCGCGCCCGGCCGCTCGTCAGTCGAGCCCGCGCATGACCCGCAGGACGAGGGCTGACGAGAACCCGCGCCGCTGCAGCGCGCCCGCGATTCGCATCCGCGCGCGCTGATCGCGCGTGTCGGGCGATCCGGCACGGTCCCAGAGCTGTCTCGCGACGGCCAGCGCCGCCGCCTCCTCGGTCTCGTCCTGACCGTCGAGGGCCTCGGTGATCAGGTCTCCCGCGACGCCACGAGCCTTGAGGTCCGCCGCGACGCGAGCACGACCGTGTCCCGAACGGCGGTGGCGTGCGGCCACGGAGATCGCTAGGGCCGCATCGTTCACGTAGCCCGCGGTGGTGCAGCGGCGCACCGCTTCGGATGAGGCGTCCGCGGTGTACCCACGTCGCTCCAGCTTTCGCTGGAGCGACGCGGACGACTGGCTTGCGCCGCGAAGGATCCGCACGGCGGTGTCCTCGGCAGCGTTCGCACTGTCAGGGTCGGCGGGGGCTGCCGTCGCGCGATCCATCGACGCGGCCACCCCGTCGCCTCAGGAGACCGAGATCGGAGGCAGCTCCGGGATGGAGCCGTGCAATTCGACGTTCACCTCGGCAACGACCACGGGGTCAGGCATCAGCGAGAGGCGGACTTTCGCTGCCACCTCCTCGAGGAGGTCGGGGTTCCCGCGCAGGAAGTCGCGCACGTTCTCGCGACCCTGACCGAGCCGCATGTCGCCGTACGAGAACCAGGCGCCGGCCTTTTCGATGACGTGGGCGTCGATGCCCATGTCGAGCACGCTCCCCGCGTACGAGATGCCCTCGTTGAAGAGGATGTCGAACTCGGCCGCACGGAACGGCGGCGCCACCTTGTTCTTGACAACCTTGACCTTGACGCGGCTGCCGACGACATCGAGCCCCTGCTTGATCGAGTCGATCTTGCGGATGTCCATGCGCACCGACGCGTAGAACTTGAGCGCGCGTCCACCCGAGGTGACCTCGGGATTCCCGAACATCACACCGATCTTCTCGCGCAGCTGGTTGATGAAGATCACCGACGTGTTCGAGCGGCTGATCGCGGCCGTGAGCTTGCGCATCGCCTGCGACATCAACCGCGCCTGGAGCCCGACGTGGCTGTCCCCCATCTCGCCGTCGATCTCGGCCTTGGGCACGAGCGCGGCAACCGAGTCGATGACCACGACGTCGACCGCGCCGCTGCGCACGAGCACCTCGACGATCTCGAGCGCCTGCTCGCCGGTGTCCGGCTGGGAGATCAGCAGCTCCTCGGTGCGGACGCCGATGCGGGAGGCATAGAGCGGGTCGAGCGCGTGCTCCGCGTCGATGAACGCCGCGACGCCGCCACGCTTCTGAGCCTCGGCAATGATGTGCAGCGTCAGGGTGGTCTTGCCCGAGGACTCGGGACCGTAGACCTCGATGATCCGGCCGCGCGGCACACCGCCGACGCCGAGTGCGATGTCCAGTGTCAGAGCGCCGGTCGGAATGACGTCGATGGGTTGAGCCTGCACCTCGCCGAGACGCATGATCGCTCCCTTCCCGTGCGCGCGCTCGATCTGCCCGAGCGCTGTCTGCAATGCCCGATCCCGCTCCGTCGTCACCGGCTCACTCCTCTCGTCATGGGGCGCCCGAGAACGCCTGCCGCTCACTTCAACGACGGGCTCGATGCTACGACTTGCTGTCAGTGTGTTAGTCAACGCTGTACTCCAAAGGGTGGTGGGAAGGATTGGAGAGATGGCTGCGAGGCCGAGGGGGCGCCGCGACGGGCGGCGGTCCGGGTCCGTCCGGTGGGGCGAACATTTGTACTGTACCGCGTCGAGGCGGACCTGGCAAGCCCGAAGTTTCGATCTCCTCCACCCCCGTGTGCGACCAGTCTCACCGGCCGTCCTGAGCGCGGATCGCGTCATCCGTGGCGAGACCGAGGACGCCGGCGCAGAGGGCCAGCGCCGCGTGGACCGCGCCGGCGCGGTTGGCCTCCCGACCCCGGTCCTCGTCGAGGCGGATCACCCGCACGGCATCCGGGAGCGCGACGGCGACGAAAACGAGCCCCGCCGGCTTGTGCTCACTGGCGTCGGGGCCGGCAACCCCGGTGATGCCGACGCCGACCGTCGCCTCGAAGCGGTCACGAGCTCCGATCGCCATCGCCTCGGCGACCTCGGGGCTCACTGCGCCATGTGTCGCCAGGAGGTGGCGCCCGACGCCGAGATGGTCTGCCTTGACGTCGTCGGCGTAGGCGATGACGCCGCCGCGCACGTACGAGGACGACCCCGGTGTCGCGGTCAGCACCGCCCCGAGCAGGCCTCCGGTGCAGGACTCGGCGACCGCGATCGTCATCCCGCGCTCGAGGAGCCGCGCGCCGAGCGCGGCCGCTTCGGGGAAAGACGTCGCAAGCAACGGGACATCCGGACCCGAACCCGACACGCGCGGCTCGCTCACCGCGTCAGATGACAAAGCGGCGGTAGCGCCAGAGGTAGTCGAGGCCGCTGAGAACCGTCGCCACCACCGCGAGCACGACGAACACGGTCGCCACGAGGTGCAGCGCCGGGTACGGCTGCTCGAGGATCAGCAGGACGATCATCACGTTCTGGGTGACCGTCTTCGACTTGCCCCAGGGCGTTGCTCCGACGACGACGCCCTGGCCGGCGGCGACGAAGCGAAGCCCCGTGATCACGAACTCGCGCGTGAAGATCACGACGACGACCCAGAAGGGCACGACGTCCTGGCTGACCATGATCGCCAGCACAGTGATCACGAGGATCTTGTCTGCGAGCGGGTCGAGGAACTTGCCGAGCTCGGTGACAAGCCCGCGGCTCCGGGCGATACGCCCGTCCAGGGTGTCCGTGGCTGCCGCCCCGGCATACACGGCGACGCTGACCTGGTCGTGATAGGCCCACGACGCCGTGAGCGTGTAGCCGATGACCGGGACGAGAAGCAGCCGGAGGAGTGTCAGCTGGGTCGGCAGTGTCAGATGTCGCGTCACCGGTAGTTGGTGAACTGCAACGGCACTTCGAGGTCAAGGTCGCGGAGCTGCTGGATCACGGCCTGCAGCTCGTCCTTCGCCTTGCTCGACACGCGCAGCTGGTCTCCCTGGGTGCGAACCTGGGCCTTCGGATGCTCGCTGCGGATGCGCTTGGTGAGGTCTCGCGCAATGTCCTCGCCAATGCCCTTGCGCAGCTTGATCACCTGCCGGACGTTGCCCTTTGCTGCAGGCTCGGGCTTCTGCGGGTCGAGGACCTTCAGATCGATCCCGCGCCGATGCGTCTTGGTCTGGATAACGTCGAGGATGGACTTGAGCTGCGCCTCGGTGCCGCTCAAGAGCGTGATCGTCTCGCCCTCGAGGGTGATCTCGACGGTGATGCCCTTGAAGTCGTAGCGCGTGGTGATCTCCCGGCGCGCCTGGTCGATCGCATTGACCAGCTCCTGGCGGTCGAACTCACTGACGACGTCGAAGCTGTAGTCCTGCGGCATGACCGATGAGGATAGCGGGACGCCACGTGCGGTGTGCCGCCGGACCCCGGCTGCTACTCCTCGCCGAGGTCGGCCAGGAGCTCGTCGACCTGGAAGACGTCCATGAGCACCTCGCGCGACTTGCTGCCCTCGAAGGGCCCGACGATGCCGTGCTCGGCGAGCTGATCGATGAGGCGCGCGGCGCGCGTGTAGCCGATGCTCATCTTCCGCTGGAGGAGCGATGCCGCCGCCCGCCCCTCGGCCGCGACCGTGTGCGCCGCCTTGGCGAACAGGGGGTCGCGCTTGGTCGCATCGCGTGCCCAGGAGACGGTCGCCTCAACCGTGAAGATCTCCTCCTGATAGTCGGGCTTGCCCTGCAGCTTCCAGTGACCGATGAGCGTGTCGAGCTCGCGGTCGCTGACGAACGCACCCTGCAGACGCCGGGGCTTTCCCTCGTCGATCGGCAGATAGAGCATGTCACCGCGACCGAGGAGCTTCTCCGCGCCCATCTCGTCGAGGATGACGCGCGAGTCGACGCCGCTCGACACCGCGAACGCGACGCGGCTCGGGATGTTGGCCTTGATGAGGCCGGTGATGATGTCGGCCGACGGGCGCTGCGTGGCGACGATGAGGTGGAGCCCCACTGCGCGCGCCAGCTGGGCGATCCTGCAGATGAGGTCCTCGATCTCGCCCGCCGCGACCATCATGAGGTCCGCGAGCTCGTCGATGACGATGACGACATAGGGCAACGGCGCGACACCGAGTCCCGGCGCCTTCTCGTTGAAGGCGACGATGTTGCGCGCGCTGTGTGAGGCGAAGAGCTTGTAGCGCTCCTCCATCTCCTTCACCGCCCAGCGCAGCGCGGCGACGGCCGATTCCGGTTCGACCACGACGGGCACCAGCAGATGCGGAAGGTCGCCGAAGTTGGAGAGCTCGACCCGCTTCGGGTCGATCAGGATCATCTTGAGCTGCGCCGGCGTGGCCTGGAGCAGGAACCCGCCCAGCACGGCGTTGATGCACACCGATTTCCCGCTGCCGGTCGCCCCGGCGATCAGCAGGTGCGGCATGCGCGTGAGGTCGCCGATCACCGGATGACCGCTGACGTCGGCGCCGAGCGCAACACTGAGGCGGTTGCGCTTGTCGGCGAACGCCGGCAACTCCACGGTCTCCTTCAGGCTCACCAGCTGCGCGGCCTTGTTCGGCACCTCGACGCCGATCGCGGACTTCCCGGGAATGAACGGCTGGATTCGGATCGGCGCAGCCAGCGCCAGGGCGAGGTCGGTCTGGTACCCGAGAATGCGGCGCACCGGCACACCGACCGCGGGCTGCAGCTCGTACTGCGTGACCGTCGGCCCGCTGTTGGCGCCCACGATGCGTGTCTCGATGCCGAACGACTGCAGCGTGCTCACGATCTTGTCACCCGTGGCACGAACTTCCGCGGCGAGGCGCTCGCGCTTGCCGGTGATGGTGTCGAGCAGCTCGGCGGTGGGAAGCATCCAGACCTTCTCGGGCTCGTCGTTGATGAGCGATGCATGGCCGACACCAACCTCGGGCACCGGTCCGATCGCCGGGATCGCGGCCTCGCCGGGGGTTGCCGCGACGCCCTCGAACTCCCTGGTGAAACCGTGCTCGCCGAGGTCCTCCCCCGTCGCCTGCGGCACCTCGGGGTCGAGGAACTCGGTCACGGGCGGCGGGAGCGGAGTCCTGCGAACCTCGAACGGCAGCGTCATCGGCACCCCGGCGAGCTCGGCCGAGCTCTCGGGTGTCGGCGGCGGGAACGTGCGGGCACGCTGGTCGCGCACCGGCGAGGACCGATCGCGGCGCAGCCCGTCACTTTCGGCGGCGAACCACCGACCGATCGCGCGGATCGCCGCCCCGGTCCGCAGGTCCGTGGCCAGGATGATTCCCAGGAATGCGATCACGACGAGCGCCACGCCGGCACCCGCGCCGCCGAGGACGCGCTCGACGCCGTTCCCGATCCAGCGGCCCAGGTCACCCGCATTGGCCGGACCCATCATCCCGATGAGCCCGAGCAGCGCGATCATCGCCACGGCGCTGCCCAGCGCTGCGAGCGTGCCGGCGCGCCACTCCGGTGTCAGGCAGAGACGGATGCCTGTCAGCACGAGCCCCGCAACGCCGATCCAGGCACCGATGCCGAACGCTCCGAAGAGGCCGTCGTGCAGCGGCCCGGCGACCGCCCCACCCCCTGGGAGCAGCAGGATCGCGGCGAGGATGATTCCCGCTCCGATCGCGCCGATGCCGGTGAGCTCGCGGCGCAGGTCGCGATGCAGGAGCGGTCCGCGCGAGGGCGCCGAAGCGCGCGTTCGCGGACGGGGCGCGGCACGTCGCGATCCCGCGGTGCGCTGGCCCTTGCGCGGCGGCCGGGTTGGGGCGGAGCGAGCCATCAGTTGAACTCGATATAGGACGCGTGGAAGACGGGCAACCGGGGCCCCGTGGACGGCTCGGATGCTACCAGCAAATCGGCCTCCACAAGAGCCGCGGGACCCGCGGAAACACGGCGATCACGACGTCGGAAGGGCGCGAACATGCGTGCCCATACTACACGGATGTGTGCTCGCGGTGACAGATCAGCGCCTGGACGGCGCCTGCTCGATGGCACCCGATTGGCATGATTCGCGTCGTGAACATCGGCGTCGCCCTGTTCCCCGACGCGGAGGAGCTCGACTTCGCCGGCCCCTGGGAGGTCCTCGCGTTCTGGGCCCGCACCTGGCCGGATGACGATGTGTCGGTGTTCGCGGTTGCCGACGACCTCGCCCCGGTGCGCTGCGCCAAGGGGCTTCGCGTCGTCCCCGACCGGACCTGGGAGGAGACCCCGGCTCTCGATGTCCTGGTCTACCCGGGCGGCCGCGGGACGCGCGCGCAGCTCGAGCCCGACGATCCCATCCACACGCGCCTTCGAGGCCTCGCGGCAGCCGGCACGCTCATGACGAGCGTCTGCACCGGGTCGCTCGTCTTCGCGGCCGCCGGCCTGTTGCGCGATCGACCGGCGACCACGCACTGGGCCTCGCTGACCAGGCTCGCCGAGCTCGACCCGACGATCGAGGTCCGCGACCACGACCGGTTCGTCGACAGCGGCACCGTGATCACCGCCGCCGGCGTGTCCGCGGGCATCGACATGGCACTCCACCTCGTTGCCCGACTGCACTCCACCGGTCGTGCCATCGAGGTCCGCCGGGGCATCCAGTACGACCCCGAGCCCCCTGTCTGATCGTCACCGGCGCTCCCGGTCCGGCCCGCATCCGTTCAGCCGGCCATCGCCTTCAGAACGGTGGTGGCGAGCTGCACGGTCGCCGGCAGGGACGCCGACTTGTAGTCGACGAAGAACCCGGCGGCATTAGCGTTGTACCAGTCACAGGCGTTGAAGGTCGGGCTCCCGGTGTCGGCCGTGACGGTGGCGGTCGCGCAGTCCAGGGTCACGCCGTTGAAGTTCGAGGTGGTGAGCGGCCCGAGGGTCGGATCGCTCGGCCCGTCGAACTGCGAGGCGAGGTCCATCCCGTCCCGCTCGGAGTCGTTGTTCGAGTTGTCCTGAGCGATCACGAACATGTACTCGAGGTCGCCGGCGCTGTCCGTGTAGCCCGCACCCTCGATGTGGCCACCCTGCAACGACGGCAGCTGGATGCCGGCCGTCAGGTCGTTGACGGTGCTCTTGACCGACGCGGCGGAGCTCTTTGCGGCGCCTGCGATCGAGGAGGGCACGTGGTAGGACTGCGTCGTCACGCCGGAGATCAAGCGCCCCGCCCCGGAGAAGAGCAGCACCTTCGCGGCCACCACGACGATGGCGATCGCGATCGCGGCAATGCCACCCCTGCCCGCATAGCGGCGAGATCGCGCGTGGGGTGCGGGAGGTGGTGGTGGCACGCCCTCCGTCAGCGCGGAGGGCTGCACGCCCACCGGCAGTGCGGAGGGCTGCACACCCGTCGGCAGTGCGAATCCGGGCGCGGACGGGTCGGCGGGCGGAGGTGGGGCTCCCTGCGACGGACTCAGATCCGGGCGCAGATTCGGCCCCGCTTCCTCGTGCATCTGTTGAGAGTATGGAACCGGCCTGACGAAGTGCTCAGAGTTGCCGCCTTGTGACCGCGCGCTCCGCGGCCGCGTCAGACCTCGGTGACGAGCGGCAGGATCAGCGGGCGGCGCTTGGTCTTCTTGTAGAGGAAGCGCGAGAGCCCCTCATGGATCGCGCCCTGCCAGGCGGTGTACCCCGCGTCGGGCGTCAGCCGCGACACGAGCGAGAGCACGTGCTCCCGGGCCTCGTCGAACAGCGCGTCGGCATCGTCGGCGACGAAACCGCGCGACACGAGGTCGGGCCCTGCGACCACGACGCCGCTCGAGCGCTCGACGGTGACGACCACGAGGATCACGCCGTCCTGGGCGAGCTGCTGGCGATCCCGGAACACGACGTCGCCGGCTTCCTCGATGCTCAGCCCGTCGACGTAGACGTACCCGCAGCGAACCTTCTCCCCCGTCGGTCGCGCCCCATGCTCGTCGAAGGTGATCACGGTGCCGTTGTCGATCGGGAGCACGCGCTCGTCGGGAATGCCGACCGACCGCGCGAGCGCCGCGTGCAACGCAAGGTGACGATACTCGCCGTGGACGGGGATGAAGTACCGCGGACGTGTGAGCGTGAGCAGGAGCTTCAGCTCCTCGCGGCTCGCGTGTCCCGATGCATGGACCTTGTGACGCGAAGAGTTGAAGACTCGGGCGCCGCGGCGGTAGAGGTTGTTGATCGTCCGGTGGACCGATTCCTCGTTACCGGGAATGGGGTTTGCGCTGATGATCACCGTGTCGTGCTCGCGCAGGCTCACCATCCGATGCTCGCCCGCCGCGATGCGCACGAGCGCCGACAGCGGCTCGCCCTGGGCGCCGGTGCAGAGGATCGCGAGCTCCTTGTCCGGCACCGTCTCGTGTTCCTTGGGCGTGACGAACATCCCGGGCGGGACGTGCAGGTATCCGAGCTCCTCAGCGACCTTGATGTTCTTGAGCATCGACCGGCCGACGATGAAGCACCGCCGGCCGCTCGCCTGTGCGGCGCCGATCGCCTGCTGCAGGCGCGAGATGTTCGAGGCGAAGGTCGCCATCACGATGCGTCCCTCGGCTCCCTCGAAGATGGGCGCGAGCCCTTCCCCGACGGTCCGCTCGCTCGGTGTCGTCCCCTCCTGCTCGGCGTTCGTGCTGTCACTGAGCAGGAGGAGGACCCCGTCGTCGCCGATCCGCGCCAGCCGTGCCAGGTCGGGCGGCTCGCCCTGCACCGGCGTGCTGTCGATCTTGAAGTCACCCGAGTGCACGATCACCCCCGCCGGTGTGCGCACGATGAGCGCGCAGGCGTCGGGGATCGAGTGCGTCGCATGCACCCACTCGACATCGAAACAGCCGAGCGTTCGCGTGTCGCCGGCGCGAACGGTGTTCAGCTCGGTGGTCTCGATCAGCCCGTGCTCCCGCAGCTTGTTGCGCAGGAAACCGAGGGTGAGGGCGGTGCCGTAGACGGGCACCGGCAGCCGCGGCAGCACGTACGGCAGCGCGCCGATGTGGTCCTCGTGCCCGTGCGTGAGCACGATGCCGCGGATGTTCCCGACTCGCTCGAGCAGCCACTGGATGTCCGGGATGACGAGGTCGACGCCGAGCATCTCCTGCTCGGGGAACATCAACCCCGTGTCGATGATCACGATGTCGTCGCCGGAGCACAGTGCGAGCATGTTCCGGCCGATCTCACCGAGCCCGCCGAGGGGAACGAGCGTCAGCTGTCCCGTGTCAACCGCGTCGGTCAAAAGAGATCCATCTGGTCGCCGCCGGGAGCAGCGGCGACGGCACGAAGCTCGGAGGCCGATGCGCCACCCGCGCGCCGCGCTCGTGTCGCCTCGGCGTCGTTGAGATAGCCGCGCACACGCCGCATGTCGGCTTCGAGTGTCTCCTTGAGCGCGCCGTTGTAGAGCGCCGCCGCAGGGTGATACAGCGGGACGAACACACGGTCGTTGCGATGCAGGCGCTCACCGTGCAGGCGCGAGATGCCACCCGCGTCGGGCAGGAGACGCGTCAGCGCGTGACGCCCGAGCAGGAGGATCACGTCGGGTTGCAGCAGGTCGATCTGCTCGTCCAGAAAGTGGCTGCACGCTTCCACCTCGATCGGTTCGGGATCCCGGTTGCGCGGCGGACGGCACTTCACGATGTTCGTGATGTAGATGTCGCGACGGTCGAGACCGACGGACTCGAGCAGCGACGTGAGCAGGCGTCCCGCCGCCCCGACGAAGGGCTTGCCCTCGCGGTCCTCGTTCTCGCCGGGGGCCTCGCCGACGGCCATCACCCGCGCGGTCACGGGGCCGTACCCGGGCACGGCCTGGATGCGGGTGAGATGCAGCGGGCACGCGGTGCACGCGCGAACCCGCCCGTGGAGCTCGAGGACCTCTTCGGTCGTCGCCACCATTGGCGGATTCTAGTGCGCCGCGCCGCGGCGCGGTGGGGCGATCGACCGCAGTTCCGGCGACGGCGTGTCAGCGCTCGTCCAGCACGAGCTCGGCGACCTGCACCGCGTTGGTCGCGGCTCCCTTGCGCAGGTTGTCGGCGCTGAAGAACAGCGCGATGCCGTTCTCGGTTCCCGCGTCTCTGCGGATGCGACCCACCTGGACGTCGTCGCTGCCGGCCACCGCGCGTGGGGTCGGATACCGCTGCGCCGGCGGCTCGTCGACCACGACGATGCCCGGCGACGACGCGAGCAGGGCGCGGAGAGCGTCGACCTCCGCAGGCTCGTCCATCTCCACCCACACCGCGGCGCTGTGCCCGACCGCGACCGGGACACGGACCGTGGTGACGCTCATCCGCAGTGACGGCAGACCGAGAACACGCCGCGTCTCGGCGATCACCTTCACCTCCTCCTCGGTGTCGTCGCCCTCCATCGTCCATCCCCCGGGGACGACGTTGCCGTGGAGCACGTGCGGATAGACATGCGCGGCCGGCGCGGCGCCTGCGGCCTCGTCGCGTGTCTGGGTCTCGAGCTCGTCGGCGAGTCCCCTCCCCGCTCCGGTCGCCGCCTGGTACGTCGCCACGGTCACATGACGAAGGCCGTGCGCGCGCTGCAGCGGCGCGAGCACGATGGACAGCGGGATGGCGACGCAGTTGGGGTTGGCGACGATGCCGTGATGCCCGGCGAGGGTCTCGGCATTCACCTCGGGCACCACGAGCGGCACCGCCGGATCCATTCGAAACGCACTCGACTTGTCGATCGCGACGCCGCCCGACTCCGCCACGCGCGGCGCATGGCGCCGTGAGGTCGCGGCGCCCGCCGCGAAGAACACGACGTCGATGCCGCGCAGCGCGTCATCGCGGAGCGCCCGCACCTCGAGCTCTCCCAGGTGCGTGGAGACGTGCGTCCCCGCGCTCCGAGCGCTCGCGAAGAGCTGCAGCCCGGACGCGGGAAACGCTCGTTCGCCGAGCACACGCACGAGCGTGCCGCCGGCGGCTCCGGTCGCACCGACGATCGCGACCGATGGGCGGCCGGCCTCCACGGGCGTCGCGGTTACGCGGGCCCGCCGGCCCCGTTGCCCGCGGCTTCCTGCTGCTGCCTGGAGAGGTCGCGAATCGCCTCGCGGCGCGAGAGATTGACACGGCCGCGGTCGTCGACCTCGATGACCTTGACCATGATCTCGTCGCCGATGTTCACGACATCCTCGACCTTGTCGACATGGTGCTCGGCGAGCTGGCCGATGCGGACCAGGCCCTCCTTCTTGGGCATGATCTCGACGAACGCGCCGAAGCCCATGAGGCGCGAGACCTTGCCCTTGTAGATGCGCCCGATCTCGATGTCGTCCGTGAGATCGTGGATCATCGCCATCGCCTGCTCGCGTGCAGCCGCGTTGGCCGACGCGATGAAGACGCGGCCGTCATCCTCGACGTCGATCTGGCAGCCGGTTTCCTCGACGATCTTGCGGATCATCTTGCCGCCTGGGCCGATGACATCGCGGATCTTGTCCGGGTTGATGTTGATCACCTCGATGCGAGGCGCCCACTGACTCAACTCGGTGCGCGGCGACGACAGCGCCTCGCGCATCTTGCCGAGGATGTGCAGCCGGCCCTGGCGAGCCTGCTCGAGCGCGCGCTCCATCAGGTCCCAGCTGAGACCCTTGATCTTGCAGTCCATCTGCATCGCGGTGATGCCCGTCTCCGATCCGGCGACCTTGAAGTCCATGTCGCCGAGCGCGTCCTCCATGCCCTGGATGTCGCTGAGGATCGCCGCATGCTCGGCGCCCTCATCGGTGATGAGCCCCATCGCGATCCCGGCGACCGGGGCGACGAGCGGCACGCCTGCATCCATGAGCGCCAGGCACGAGCCGCAGACCGAGGCCATCGAGGTCGAGCCGTTGCTCGACAGGATCTCGGTGACGATGCGGACCACGTACGGGAAGGCCTCCTCGGCCGGCATGACGTTGTGCACCGCACGCTCGGCGAGCGCACCATGGCCGATCTCACGGCGGCCGGGTGAGCGCAGCGGTCGCGCCTCCCCCACCGAGAAGGGCGGGAAGTTGTAGTGGTGCATGAACCGCTTGAAGTTCTCGAGGCCGATGCCGTCAATTTTCTGCTGATCCTGGCCAGAACCGATGGTGACCACGGACAGCGCCTGCGTCTGGCCGCGGGTGAAGAGCGCCGAGCCGTGTGTCCGCGGCAGCACGCCGACCTCGCACCAGATGGGCCGGATCTCGTCCGTCCTGCGTCCATCCGGGCGGATGCCCTCGTTGAGGATCGCGTTCCGCACGGCCTTCTTCACCTCGGACTTGTACGCCTTGCCGATGTCCGAGCGCCCGTCGGGGAAGCGCGACTCGAGCGCGGTCGTGGTCTCGGCCTGCAGCTGGTCGAGGGCGGCCTCGCGCGACGCCTTGTTGGGGTTGCGAGCGGCGTCGCCGACGCGCGACGCGACGTACTCGTGCACCGCGTCGGTGATCTCCTGCGAGACCTTGCTCGACGGGTAGCTCATCGTGGCCTTGCCGATCGCATCGTGCAGCCCGCGCTGGAACTCGACGAGCTTGCGGATCTCAGCGTGCGCGAGGCGGAGCGCCTCGAGCATCTTCTGCTCGGAGATCTGATGCGCGCCCGCTTCAACCATGACGATCGCGTCGTAGGTGCCGGCGACGATCAGGTCCAGTGCGGACTCGTTGATCTGTGTGAGGGTGGGGTTGAGCAGCAGCTGGCCGTCAAGCATGCCGACGCGCACGCAGGCGACCGGTCCGCCGTGCGGGATACCGCTGATCTGCAGCGCGCAGGATGCGCCGGTGACCGCAAGCGTCGCCGGGTCCTGCTCCTGGTCCGAGCTGAGCACGGTTGCCACGATCTGCACGTCGTTGCGGAAGTCCTTGGGGAACAGCGGCCGCATGGGGCGGTCGATCATCCGGCTCGTGATGACCGCAGCCTCACTCGGCCTGCCTTCGCGACGCGGGAACGACCCGGGGACCCGCCCGACCGCGTAGAGCTTCTCCTCGTAGTCGCAGGTGAGCGGGAAGAAGTCGATGCCCTCACGCGGGGCCTTGGAGGCCACCGCCGTGACGAGCAGGACGGTGTCGCCGCAACGAAGCATCACCGCGCCGTTCGCCTGCTCGGCGATGTATCCGGTCTCGACGATCAGCGGGCGGCCGCAGAAGTCCGTTTCAAATGTCTTCTTAAGGTTGTCGGGGATGGCCACGCGTGTCTCCTGTGGGTGACCCGCGCCGGAACGGCTCAGCGTCGCCGCGCTCGCCATGGATGAGGTGTTGGAGGCTGGGCATCAGAGATTCCGGCTCGCGCTGCAGCTGCGGCACCGCTTCCTGATGCACGGACCCCAACGTCTCACCTGAGAGTGCGACGTCGCCGACAATGCCGGCTCCGGGTCGGTTGATGGTGTGTGTTTGTTGTGTCTGATATGTGGCTGCGACTGACACTACCGGCGCAGACCGAGGCGCCCGATCAGTGCGCGGTAGCGCTCGACGTCGGTGCCCGACAGATAGTCGAGCAGCCGGCGGCGCTGACCGACGAGCTTGAGCAACCCGCGACGCGACGCATGGTCTTTGGGGTGGTCGCGGAGATGTTCGGTGAGCGAACTGATTCGCTCACTCAGCACGGCAACCTGGACCTCGGTGGAGCCGGTGTCCGTTTCGTGGCGCCGATGCTCCGCGATGATCTCGGATTTGGATCTGACGATTGGCACGATTGTTCGCCGCAAGTCTAACAGGAGATCGTCGATCAGCGCCCTCCGCCTGAACTGGCGGCGCACAGCGTGATCGCCTCGGGCAGGCAGGTGAGCGTCGCGGGCGTGGTCCCGACCTGCTCGCCCTCGACGTCGAACAGCATCGGCTCGCCGTCGCATGTGACCCGCACGACGCGTGCGCGGTACACCTCCACCTCGGCTCGATTGAGATGCCGCCCGCGGTAGAGCGACGCGATGCCGGTGAGCGCACGCGTGCGGCCGGTGTCGCCGATGACCACCACGTCGAACTGCCCGTCGTCGAGGAGGGCAGCGGGCGCGACACGCATCCCACCACCGAAATACAGCCCGTTCGCGATGACGACGCTGCGCACCGTGCGTTCCAAAGTCGTGCCGTCGATCTCGATGCGAGCCGTTCGCGCGACATACCCGAGCAGCGTCGACAGCGAGGTCCCGAGGAACATCGCGCTCCCCCGCACCCCACCTCCCTTGTAGTGGCTGCGGTTCACGCGTGCGACAACCTCGCCGCCCATCCCGCAATCGGCGATGTTGACAAAGAAACGGCGCTGTCCATCCGCGAATTCGATGCGCCCGGCGTCGATGTGCCGTACCGATCTCCGGGCGATGAGCCGCGCCGCCGCATCCAGGTCGCGGGGAATGGCGACCGCCCGGCGGAAGTCCCCGCCGGTACCGCTCGGGAGCAATCCAAGCACGGCATCGTCGCCGATCGGGGCACCGGCCTCATCGAAGAAGCCGTTGACGACCTCGTTGAGGGTCCCGTCGCCCCCGACGGCGACGATGGTCCGGCATCCGCCCGCCAGCGCGGCGCGGACCGCGCGGGTCGCATCACCCGCCTCGGTGGTGCGGTGCACCTCGAACTCGATGCCGGCGGAGCGCAGGGCGCGCGAGATTGCCGGCAGACGGCGAAGCGTCCGGCCTCCGGCGCTCACCGGGTTCATGACGACGAACGCACCGGAGCTCACGCGGGTGGCCCGAGACGCTTGACCAGGTCGCGGGTGCGGTCGATGTCGTGCTCCATCGCGGTGACCAGTGCCTGGACGGACGGGAATGCCCGCTCCGAGCGCAGCCGCCGGGTGAGCGCCAGCCTGGCTCGCCGCCCGTAGAGGTCGCCGGCGAAGTCGATCACGTGCGCTTCGATCGTGACGGCGCCTCCGCCGAAGGTCGGGCGCGTCCCGATGCCGGTCGCGGCCGGCCGCCACCCGTCGCCGAAGTCCAGCCATCCGGCATAGACGCCGGCCGCCGGCATGCACCGGCCGCCGTCAACGCTCAGATTCGCAGTGGGCACGCCCAGCGCGGCGCCACGCCCCTCCCCTCGCTCGATGGTGCCGTCGAGCACGTATGGGCGTCCGAGCATCGCCACAGCCTCGGTGAGCCGGGCACCCGTGATCGCGTCCCGGACCCGCCCCGACGAGACGGGAATACCGCCGCGCGTCGTGGGAGCGACGCTTGCGACCGTGAAGCCGCGGGTGCGCCCGAGGCCTCGGAGGACGTCGACGGTGCCCTCGCGACCTCGCCCGAGGGCAAAGCCGGGTCCGACCACGAGCTGTCGCATGCCGAGGCGCTCCACGAGCGCCGCCGCGAACCGGTCGGCGCTCCAGGTGCGCAACGCGTTCGTGAAGGCCAGGACGACGACGCGCTCGGCACCTGCGCGGTTGAGCAGCTCCACCCGTTCGCTGAGGCTCGCAAGCAGCGGCGGGCATCCCGCCGGGTCGACCACGCACCGGGGGTGCGGATCGAAGGTGACGGCGACCGAGGTCATGTCCTGGCGATCGGCGGTGGCGCGAACGCGGCGGAGCAACCGCTGATGGCCGATGTGGACCCCGTCGAAGCTGCCGATGGTCACCACCGACCCGGTGCCGTCGTCCTCCCGTGGCGGGAGCTCATGGAAGAGTTCCATCGCGTCGTCAGGCGGTGAGCACCTTGGTCGGCCGGAGCAGTCCGCCGTTCAGCTCTCCGATGCCGACCAGCTCGCCGGTGGGGTCGTGGATGCGGCACTCACCGGCGACGTCGGGCAGCACGGTGCGCGGCAGCCAGACGGACTGGCCTCGGCGGACCTGCTGCACCTGCGCGGGCCCCAGGTTGACCTGTGGCAGATGCGCCACCGCGACCTCGGGTGGCAGGAGCGCGTCCCACGGATCCTCCGACGCGGCGAGCTGGTCGAGCGTGATCGACGAGCCGAGCGTGAGCGTCCCGTAGCTGGTCCGCGAGAGCCAGCCGAGCAGCCCCCCGGTGCCGAGGGCATCGCCGAGATCCGAGGCGAGGACGCGCATGTATGCGCCCTTGCCGCTCACGACGACGATCTCGGCCTCGGCGATCGCGCCCGGCCGGAAATCGACGAGCTCGGCGGAGTGGATGGTGACCCTCCGTGGCTCGCGGATGACCTCCTCCCCCGCGCGAGCGAGCTCGTAGAGATGACGCCCCTCGTGCCGGACCGCCGAATGCATCGGCGGGATCTGGTCGATGTCGCCCGTGAAGTGCGCGAGCTCGGTTCGGATCTGCTCCGGGTCGACCTGGCTCGCATCGCCGCCCGGCGCGATCACACCCTCGGTGTCGCCCGTGTCGCTGCGCTCGCCGAGCCGGACGACGCAGTGATACGTCTTGGGCTGGGCGTGGAAGTAGTCGACGAACCGCGTGGTGCGCCCGACGCAGATCGGCAGGAGGCCGGTGGCCGTCGGGTCGAGCGTGCCCGCGTGGCCGACCCGTCGCTCACCGAGAATGCGGCGGACATGGCGGATGGCGTCAAAGGACGTGATCCCTGCCGGTTTGTCGAGCGGAAGGACCCCTCCCCTGCGCGCGACCGCGGACCCGGGCCGGGGGCCGGCACCGGGGGCGGCGACCTCGGTCACCGCGCGGATTCGATCAGCCGGCGCGCGACCTCGAGCACCATGCGGCGTGCGTCGGGAAGGGTCTCCCCGACGAACTCCGCGCCCGCGGCACGGCGATGACCGCCACCTCCGAAGGGTGTGCAGACGTCGGTCGCGTCGAACGGCTCGCGCGTGCGCACGCTGATCTTGATGCGGTCGTGAGCGGTCTCCTTGAAGAGGACGGCGATCTCCATCGTCGCGATGCTCTGCAGCGCGTCGATGATCCCCTCCGCCTCCATCATGTCCGCGCCCGTCTGGTCGAGCATGCCCTCGGTCACCTCCGACCAGAGCAGGCAGCCCTCGAGCTCGGAGTGCATCCCGGCGATGCTCAGGCCCTCGAGGCGGACCTGCGAGAGCGAGCGCGACTTGTAGCTCTTCAGCGCCACCCAGCTCGGATCGGCGCCCGCAGCCACGAGCGAAGCGCCCAATCGGAGCGCCGCCTCGGTCGTGTTCTCGTGTCTGAACCCACCCGTGTCGGTGAGCAGCGCTGCATAGAGGTTGGTGGCGACGTCGGGGCTGATCGGGGCGCCGAGCAGCTTCAGCAGCGTGTCGACGACCTGGCCCGTCGCGCTCGCGGACGCGTCGACCAGGTTGATCGAGCCGAACGCGGTGTTGCTCAGGTGATGGTCGATGTTGACGACAGTGGTTGCGCGCTCCACCTCCTCGCGCCGTTCGCCGAAGCGGCTGAGCGTGGCGCAGTCGAAGGTGAAGACGGTGTCGCCGAGCACCGCGCCACCGGTCTCGACCGTCTCGAAGCCGGGGAGATAGTCGAGGAGTTGCGGGAGCGGTTCGGGAACGACGACCCGGACGGTGCGGCCGGTGGCGCGGAGCGCAAGGGCGAACCCGAGCGCCGAGCCGAGGCTGTCGGCATCCGCGTCCTTGTGCGCGAGGCAGGTGATCTGGCGCGAGCCGTTGACGATCGATCTGATCGGATCGATGACGTCCTCCAGCTTCGGCCAGACGGCGGGTGCGGCGACGCTCACTCGGGGACCTCCACGGCTGCCTCGACGGGACGCTCCTCCTCGAGGTCTCTCAGGAGCGTGCTCACCCTCACGCTGTAGGCGATCGACTCGTCGAGCTCGAAATGGAGCCGGGGGATGCTCCGCAGGTTCTCGAGCCTTCTTCCCAGCTGGGCCCGCATGAAGCCCTCAGCATGGCTGAGCGCTGCCACGACATTCTGGCGGTCGGCGTCGTCACCGAGCGCGCTCACGGCAAGCCACGCCTCACGGAGATCGGGGCTGACGCGGACACGTGAGATCGAGGCGAGCCGCACACGCGGGTCCTTGAGCTCGGTGAGCATCATCGCCGAGATCTCCTCGCGGAGCTGCTCGCCCACCCGCTCGCGGCGGGGGCTGCGAGCGCCGGGGCGAAGGGTCATGCGTTCTGTTGTTCCATCGTGAACGCCTCGAGGATGTCGCCTTCGTGGAAGTCGCTGAAGTCGGCAAGGGTGATGCCGCAGTCGTACCCGTGGGTCACCTCGCGGACGTCGTCCTTGAAGCGCTTGAGCGCGTCGATCCGGCTCTGAGCGATCTCCTTGTTGTCGCGCAGCACCCGGCAGGTGGCGTTGCGCGTGATCCGGCCATCGAGCACATGGGAACCGGCGATCGCCGGCTTGCCGTCGACCTGGTAGACGCGGCGGACCTCGGCGCGGCCCTGCGTGACCTCGATCATGGTGGGCTGGTAGAGGCCCTTGACCGCCTTCTCGATGTCGTCGGTCACCTGGTAGACGACGTCGTAGAAGCGAACGTCGACACCCTGCTCCTCCGCGGCGGCCTTGGCATGGTCGTCGGGGCGGACGTTGAAACCGATGACGATCGCGTCGGTGACCGCAGCGAGGTTGACGTCGGACTCGCTCACCGCGCCGACTCCTTCGCCGACGACCTTGATCTTGACCGTGGGGTCCTCGATCTGGGTGATCTGGCTGCGCAGCGCCTCCAGCGAGCCGTTCGCCTCGGCCTTGAGCACGAGGTTGAGCGACTTCATGTCGCCCTCGGAGATGTTCTGGGCAAGATCCGCCAGCGTGATGCGACGCACCGGCTGGGCGAGTCGCTGCTTCTCCGCAAAGCCGCGCTGCTCGGCCTTGGACCGGGCACCGCGCTCCGTCTCGACGACCTCGAAGATCTCGCCGGCCATCAACACGTCGGAGAGCCCGGTGACCACGACGGGCGTGCTCGGTCCGGCTTCCTTGATGCGCTTGCCGGTGTCGTCGATGAGGGCGCGCACCTTGCCGAACGCGGAGCCCGCGACGAGGTTGTCGCCGACCCGAAGGGTTCCGTTCTGCACCACGAGTGTCGCGATGGCGCCGCGACCGCGCTCCAGGTGCGAGTTCGATGACCGTCCCCACGGCGCGGCCGCTGGGATCCGCCTTCGGCTCGACCAGGATGTCGGAGACGGTCAGCACGCTTTCGAGCAGATCGTCGATCCCTTCCCCGGTCCTGGCGCTGGTCCTCACGACCGGCACGTCGCCGCCGTACGGCTGCTCGGCAACGACGCCGCGCTCGGCGAGCTGCTGGAGCGCCCGATCCGGGTTGACTCCCTCCTTGTCGATCTTGTTCATCGCCACGACGATGGGCACGCCCGCCGCGTGGATGTGCTGGATGGCCTCCTCGGTCTGCGGCATGACCCCGTCATCGGCGGCCACGACGAGGATCGCGACGTCCGTCACGTCCGCTCCGCGGGCGCGCATCGCCGTGAACGCCGCGTGGCCCGGGGTGTCGATGAAGGTGATGAGGCGGCCGTTGCGCTCGACCTGATATGCGCTGATCACCTGCGTGATCCCGCCGGCCTCACCGGCGGCGACCTTGGTCTTGCGCACAGCGTCGAGAAGCGATGTCTTGCCGTGGTCGACGTGGCCGAGCACCGCCACGATCGGCGGCCGGGCGACCAGCGTCCCCGGAGCGGCATTGGAGAGATCGATCAAGGGGTGCTTGCGCCGGCCCCCGGCAGGCGACGAGTCCTTGGCCCGCTCGGCGACCGACTCCTCGGATTCCGCTTCGAAGCCGAAGTGGTCGGCGGCGAGCGCCGCGGTGTCGAAGTCGACCGACTGGTTGAGGGCGGCCATGACCCCGTTGCTCATCAGGTACTTGATCAGCTGGGAGCCCGAGACGCCGAGACGCTCGGCGAGTTCGGCGACCGTGAGCCCTGCCGGCAGGGTGACTTTCTTGACCGTGGCTATGTCGATTCCTCCATGGCGAGCTCCCGCAGCGCTGCGGCGAGGGTGGGCTCGTCGATTACATCATCCCCGACCCGCAGCGAGCGCGCCAGGGATCGGTGCCGCCTTGATCGGCGCAGACAGGTGATACCCGTTTCCCGGCAGAGATACGCGCCGCGTCCGGGAGAGCGACCGGTCGGGTCAAGGGTAACCTGCCCGGTCGAAGCGGTGACAGCGAGCCTGATCAACTCGACCCGGGGTCGGATCCGGCGGCAGCCGGTGCAGGTGCGCATCGGCACGCTCTCGGCCACGTCCGTCAGCTCGACGCCGGCTCGTCGCCGCGGATGTCGATGCGCCAGCCGGTGAGCTTCGCCGCGAGACGGGCGTTCTCCCCGCCGCGGCCGATCGCGAGTGAGAGCTGATCGGGGGCGACCGAGATGTGGGCGGTCCGGGTCTCGGGATCGAGCTCGACGCCCTGGGCGGTCGCCGGGATCAGAGAGTTCGTGACGAAGGTCGCGGGGTCGGCGGACCAGGCCACGATCTGGACCTGCTCCTCGCCGAGCTCCGACGTGACCGCGCGCTGCCGGACGCCGTTGCGGCCGATGCACGCGCCCTGGGGGTCGACGTCACCGTCCGGCGCATCGACCGCGACCTTGGTGCGGCGGCCGGGGTCGCGGGCGATGGCCCGGATGACGACCTGCCCGCTCTGCAGCTCCGGCACCTCCTGCTCCATCAATCGCTGGACGAGCTGAGGGTGTGACCGGGACACCACCACGAGCGCGTCCGGACCTTTGCGACGGCCCTCGACGATGACGACCTTGACGTGGTCGCGGACCGCGAGCCGTTCGCCCGGGATCTGCTCCTCGGGCGGGAGCATTCCGGGGACGCCGGCCGCGTCGAGGTACCAGATGCTTCCCAGGCGGCGTTCGATGATCGCGTCGCGAAGCACGCCGCGCTGGCTCGTACCCTCACCGAGGATGCGGCGGCGCTCGATCCCGGTCAACCGATCGGCGACAGCGGTGCGGGCGGCTGCCGCGGCCTGGCGGGCGAAGTCGGGGACGGTGACGTCGATCGTCTCCTCCACACCGTCGTCGCCGACACGATAGACGACGAACGTCCCCGATTCGAGGCTCACGCGCGCCCTCACCAGCGGGTCATCCTCGACGAGGCGGCGGTACGCCGAGGTGACGCCCTCCTCCACCGCGCCGGTGATGTCGGCTTCGCTGAGCGGCGTTGCGGCGGCGAGGTCCCGCAGCGCGCTCAGGGTCACGGTCGGCGCGGCCATCAGATGTCGACGACGATCCGCGCCGCGACCACGTCGCCCAGGTCGAAGCCGGTCACCTTAGCGGCGCGCCGGTCGCGAATCTCGATCTCGGCCTGGGTCCCTGCAAGCGAGACGAGGCGTCCCTCGAGCACGAGCTCGGCATCCCCTTGACGGAGGCGCACGTTCACCCGGCGGCCGACGGCGGCTTTCCAGCCCTCGGGAGTGCGGATCGGCCGCTCCGCGCCCGGCGAGCTGACCTCGAGCCGGTACGAGTGCTCGATCGGGTCGTACACGTCGAGGACCGCGGATGCCGCGTTCGAGGCGCGCTCGCAGTCGTCGAGGGTCACGCCGCCGTCCTCGCGGTCGATCGTGAGCCGCAGCACGGCGCCGCGACCATGCCCGGCCCACTGCACGTCAACGAGATCGAGGCCCAGATGGGCGAGCGACGGACGGAGGGCGTCGGCGATGCCGGAGACGTTGTCGGTGTTCATATGTGGTGCATCCAGCGCGGGTGACGCGCTATCCGCTCACGCCGTCCGTGTGGCCACCCGTCTCCGGCCGGGTGGGGGTGCGGAGGCTCTCGAGGCACGAGCCTTGTCCCAGGCGACGAGCAGCGTGCTCGCGTTGAAGATCGAGCTGTAGGTCCCGGTCACGATGCCGATGAGCAGTGCGAGCACGAAGCCGCGGATGGAGTCGCCGCCGAAGATCACCAGGGAGGTCAGCACGAACACGACCGTGAGCGACGTGTTCAGCGAGCGCGTCATCGTCTGCACCGTCGAGAGGTTGATCACCTGATCGAAGGTGAGTCGAGGGCCGACGCGCAGGTTCTCACGCACGCGGTCGAAGACCACGATCGTGTCGTGGATCGAGAACGCCACCGATGTCAGCACGGCTGTGACGAAGAGTGAGTTGACCTGACCTAAATCGGTGAAGTGGCCGAGGATCGCCCAGATCCCGGCCAGCACGAAGACGTCGTGCAGGAGCTTGAAGAAGGCGCACGCGGAGAATCGCCACGGGGAGATCGCTCGCTGGTGCCGGAACGCGAACGCGAGATACAGCGCGATGAACAGCGCCGACACGATGATCATGATCACGGCTCCGGTGACCAGGCTCGATGCGATCGTCGGACCCACCTGCTGGAAGCTCACGTCCGGCTGGTGCGTCTTGGGATCGTTGGCGATCGTGAACTTCGCGTTGAGGGCGTTCTGAATCTCGATCAGGCGCTCGGTGTCCGACGGCAACGTCGAGATGGAGAAGTGACTCGCCTCACCACTGTTGGTGCCCTCGGCCTGCACGACCGGACGCAGATCCGAGGCCACGCTGTTGACCACGGTCTCGACCTGCCCCTGCGTCGCCCGGGTCGCGAGCCCGATATCGACGACGTTGCCCCCGCGGAAGTCGATGCCGAGGTTGAAGCCCCAGAAGATGATGGCGAGGATGCCGGGGATGATGACCGCGAGCGATCCCGCGAAGAACCAGTTGCGATTCTTGACGATGTCGAATCGTCCGGTCGGCGGGTGGTCGACGAACTCCTCGTGGATCTCGGTATAGAGGCGCGGGTCGCGTCCGATCTTCCAGCTCAGCACCCAGGCGAACAACGAGCGCGTGATGGTGATCGCCGTGAAGAAGGAGACGATGACGCCGATCGCGAGCGTGATCGCGAAGCCCTTGATGACGTCGGTGCCGAAGAACGCGAGGATCGCGCAGGTGATCAGCGTCGACACGTTACTGTCACGAATGGCCGGAAATGCCCGCCGGAAGCCGGTCTCGACGGCGACGGGCACACTTCTCCCATGGCGTAATTCGTCCCGGGTGCGCTCGAAGATGAGCACGTTGGCATCGACCGCCATCCCCACACTGAGCACGAAGCCCGCCAGCCCGGCGAGGCTCAGGGTCACCGGGATGAGCTTGAAGAGCGCGAGCACGATCGCCGCGTAGACGAAGAGCGCCACGGTCGCCAGCACACCGGGGAAGCGGTAGTACCCGATCATGAAGATCACGACGATCAGCAGCCCGATGGCGCCGGCCACGAGGCTCAGGGTCACGGATTGCTGGCCGAGCGTCGCGCTCACCGTTGTGCTCGCGACGGTGGTGATCTCCGCCGGCAGCGCGCCCGCGCTGATCAGGTTGGCAAGCTGGGTCGCCGAGTCCGACGTGAAGCCGCCGGTGATCTCCGTCTGGTTGCTCTGGCCGCCGCCGGTCACCTGCGGAGCCGTGAGGATCTCGTTGTCGAGGAAGATCGCGATCTGCGCCGTCGGAGCGGTCGGGTCGGTTTGGTAGACGGCGTACGCGGCGTCGGTGATCTTCGCCCACTCCTGCGCCCCCGCCGAGTTGAAGTTGATGTCGACCGCGATCTGTCCGCTGTTCGAGTCCGTGCCAACGCTCGCGGAGTTGACGTCGGTCGCGTCGAGCTTGTTGTCGATCTTCCAGTGCGTGCCGGTCGGGTACAGCAGCGTGTCGCCGAACTGCGAGGTGTCGTAGTGGCCCTGCTGGTCGGCGAGGAATGTCGCGCTCGTCGGGTCCGGCGCCCCGGAGACGTTGGTCGCGAAGTACAGCCGCGATGTCTTCCCGATCGTGTCGATGGCCTGCTTGAGGCTGACTCCCGGAAGCTGCACAAGGATCTGGTCGTTCCCCTGCGCCTGCACCGACGCCTCCGACACGCCGAGCGAGTTCACGCGAAGATCGAGGATCGGGATCGTCGCCTGCTGCGCCGTCTCCAGGCTCGCCCCGTTCGGGGGGCCGTTGCGGCAGTCGCTGTTCGGGTTGTTGAGCCCGTGACAGATCTCGATCGTGAGCTCGGTGCCGCCCTGCAGGTCGAGCCCCTTGTGGATGAAGAGGTCGCGACCCAGGAAGCTCGGCGTCGTGGTCAGGGTCTGGCCGAGCGGCTGGTGGACGACCAGGTACCGGTAGATGAGGCTGTAGCCGTCAATGAAGAAGGCGCCGACCACCACGAGGAGGACGATTGCCAGGCGGAATCGCGTGATTCTGAACACCGAGGGTCAGTCTACCGGGGCGAAACGCTCAACCGGCCGTCTCGCTCCGCACGGAATGCGGCGAAGGTCTGCGTTCGGATGGCCGCGCGGGCACCGTCCATCAGACGCGCCAGGTGGGTGATGTTGTGGATGCTGACGAGCCGGTGCGCGAGGATCTCTCCTGATTGAAAGAGGTGGCGAAGGTATGAGCGCGAGAACCGCTCGCATGCCGGACAGGGGCAGTCGGGGTCGATCGGCTGCAGGTCATCCTTCGCGGCGGCGTTGCGCAGCGAGAGCCGCCCATCGGGGGTGAGCGCACTGCCGTTGCGTGCCAGCCGCGTGGGCACCACGCAGTCGAACATATCGACCCCGAGCGCCACCGCCGCAAGCAGCTCGGAGTCGGTCCCGAGCCCCATGAAGTAGCGCGGGTGGCCCTCGTCGAGCCCCGCCACGCTCGCCGTTGTCATCGCGAGGAGGGTCTCGATGGGCTCCCCCACCGAGAGGCCGCCGATCGCCACGCCGTCGAAGTCGAGCCCCGTCATGAACCGCGCCGACTTGCACCGCGCCTCGGCGTCGAAACCGCCCTGCGCGATGCCGAAGAGCAGCTGCCCGCCGCCGGGATGCGCTGCTCGGCAGCGCTCCGCCCATCGGTGCGTGCGCTCTGTCGCCTCCTTCGCGCTCGCCTCGGCGGTGCCGTGCGCCACGGGATGGTCGAGGCACATCAGGATGTCCGCCCCGAGCCGCGCCTGGTTGCGCACCGCGTCCTCGGGGGTCACGCGGAGCCGCGAGCCGTCGTAGGGCGAGACGAAGGTTGCGGAGTCGTCGTCGACTGCGGTGACCTCGGCAAGGCTGACCAGCTGATATCCGCCGCTGTCGGTGAGGATCGGATGGTCCCAGCCCATGAACGCGTGGAGCCCGCCCGCGCGCTCGACGAGGTCGACGCCGGGGCGGAGTGCCAGGTGGTATGCGTTGCAGAGGAGGATGTCGACGCCCGCGGCACGCACCTCGTCCGGGTGCAGAGCCTTGACCGTCGCGTGCGTGCCGACGGGCATGAACGCGGGCGTGCGCACCGGCCCGTGCGCGGTCGTCAGTACTCCCGTGCGTGCAGCTCCATCAACCGCGCCGGCGGTGAACGCGGACGTCACGGCGCGCGCCAGCACAGCATGCAATCACCGAGCGAGAGAAACCGGTATTCCGTGTCGAGCGCGTGCGCGTACGCCGCGCGCCAGCGCTCGTCACCGATGAAGGCTGCGAGCAGCACGAGCAGCGATGACCGCGGTTGGTGGAAGTTGGTGATCAGTCCGTCCACCACGCGAAAACGGTGTCCGGGGCGGATGAACAGCCTGGTCCGGCCGGCTCCTGCACGGAGCCCGTTGCGGTCGTCGGCGCAGGTCTCGAGCACGCGAACGACGGTTGTCCCGACAGCGATGACCCGCCCTCCGTCACGCCGCGCGCGACCGATCGATTCGACGGCGCCGGCCGGAAGCGTGTACCGCTCCTCGTGCATCGGATGGTCGTCGATTGACTCGCTCCGGATCGGCGCGAAGGTGGCGAGGCCGACGTCCAGGCGGAGTGTCGCCCAGTCGATGCCCGCTGCAACCAGCCGCTCGATCACAGCGGGGGTGAAGTGCAGGCCCGCAGTCGGCGCGGCCGCCGAGTTGCGCGATCCGCTCGCGTAGAGCGTCTGATAGCGGTCGGGGTCGGCGAGCTCGGCGTGGATGTACGGCGGAAGGGGCGCCGTGCCCGCAGCTTCGATCGCCGCGTCCGCATCCTCCACGTCGAAGGTGACCCAGCGCCCGCCGGGATGCGCTGCCGACGGCTCGACGACGGTGGCGCGCAGGTCATCGCTGATCGTGAGCACCGCACCGGGTGCGGCGAGGCGCGCGGGTCCGGCGAGACAGAGATAGGAGCCGTCGGCGCGTCGCTCCAGCACGAGAAGCTCGACCTCGCGCCCGGCGTCGTCACGGGCGCGGAGCCGAGCCCTGCGCACCCTCGTGTCGTTGACCACGAGGAGGTCGTGCCGGCGCAGCATCGAGGGCAGCTCGACGAACAACCGGTCCTCGAGGCCGCCATCCTCGCGCACGTGCAGGAGTCGCGAGGCGTCGCGCCGTGCAAGCGGTTCCTGCGCGATCCGCTCCGGCGGAAGCGGGTAGTCGAAGCGGGCGGTCCTCAACGATCGAAGAGCGCTGCCTGCGCCTCTGCCGCGCCGGGCGTGCCTGCCGGGACGGACAGTCCGAGGTGCTGGTACGCGGCGGCGGTCGCGAGGCGGCCGCGCAGCGTCCTGGCGAGGAGTCCGCTGCGGATGAGGAACGGCTCGACGACGTCCTCGATCGTGTCCGGGTCCTCCTGGACGCTCACCGCGATCGTCTGCACGCCGACCGGATGGCCACCGAGCGTCCCGCAGAGGACGCCGAGCACCCGCCGGTCGAGCTCGTCGAGGCCGATCGAGTTGATGCCGAGGACATCGAGCGCCGCCGTTGCGACCTCGACGTCGATCCGTCCCGCGGCGCGCACCTGCGCGTAATCACGAGCACGCCGCAGCAGGCGGTTGACGATGCGTGGAGTGCCGCGCGACCGCCGGGCGATCATGGCCGCACCATCGGGGTCGAGATGGATCCCGAGCAGGTTCGCGGATCGGTTGGCGATGGCGACCAGGTCGTCGGTGTCGTAGAAATCGAGGCGGAAAGTAACGCCGAAGCGATCGCGCAGCGGCGCGCCGAGCGCTCCGGCCCGTGTGGTGGCGCCGATCACGGTGAAGCGGTTGAGCGTCAGCCGCAGCGTCTGCGCCCCAGCCCCCTTGCCGGCAACGAAGTCGAAGGCGAGGTCCTCCATCGCGGGATAGAGGGCCTCCTCCACCGCGCGGTTGAGACGGTGCACCTCATCGATGAAGAAGACGTCGCGCTCGTCGAGGCTGGTGAGGATCGAGGCGAGCATGCCCTGGTGCTCGAGCGCCGGACCGCTCGTCAGGCGGATGTTGACGCCCATCTCGACGGCGATGATCTGCGCGAGCGTGGTCTTGCCCAGGCCGGGTGGCCCGTAGAGCAGCACGTGATCGAGCGCGTCGCCGCGGTGCCGCGCGGCCTCGACGAGGATCCGAACCTGGTCCTTGATCTGCGCCTGGCCGACGAAATCGTCGAGACGGCGAGGACGCAGCGCGGTGTCGGAGACGCGCTCGGCCTCGAGCTCCTCCGGGCTCACCACGCGCTCGTCCGTCATCGGGCAGCCCCGGACGTGTCGAGCCGGCGAAGCGCGGCGCCGACCAGGTCGGCGACATCGTGCCCGTCGCCGTCGACCGCGATTGCGGCGACTGCGCTGCGCGCCTCCGCCTCCCGAAATCCAAGGCCCACCAACCCCGCGATCGCCGCCGACACCGCCTCGTTCTCTCCGCCGGCGGCCGGGTGGTGCGTCCCTGGGGGCTCCAGCGAGCCGACCTTGTCGCGCAGCTCGAGGATCACCCGCTCCGCCGTCTTTCGCCCGATCCCCGGGACGGTGGCGACGAGCGCGATGTCTCCCTCGGCGATCGCCCTGACGAGCACCGGGAGCTCGGCGCGACCGAGAATCCCGAGCGCGGCCTTGGGTCCGATGCGCTCGACACCGATCAACAGGCGGAAGAGGCGCAGCTCGTCGCGGGTGACGAATCCATAGAGTTGGATCGCGTCGTCGCTGACGCTCGTGTGGACGTAGAGCGAGATCTCGTCGTCCTGCGATGCATGGAGCGTGGTGATGGTTCGCAGATGGCAGAACACCTCGTAGCCGACACCGCCGGTGTCGACCACGACGTGGTCGTCGCCGACACTGAACAGCGTGCCGCGGACGAGCGCGATCATCGCGTTGCGCGTGCCAGCGCGGCTCGTGCGGTGGTCACCGCGCGGTCGAGTGGGCTCTCCGCACGTTTCATCGCGCGACCCGTCAGCGCACCAAGGCGTCCTCGATGGTGGTGGCACACCGCAACCGCGCACGCGTCGGCGACATCATCCGGGCCGGCGATGTCGTCAACGCCGAGCAGGTTCGCGACCATCCGCGCGACCTGTGGCTTGCGCGCGGCGCCGTAGCCGCACACCGCCTCCTTGACCTGCGTCGGCGTGTACTCTGCGATCGCGACACCCTGCCGCGCCAGCGCGCAGAGGACGACACCACGTGCCTCGCTGACTCGCATCGCGGTGCGACGGTTGGTGGAGAAGAACAACTCCTCCACCGCCGCAACCTCGGGACGGAGCGCCGTGCACGCATCGACCACGAGGTCGAAAAGCATGGCGAGACGCACCGCCTCGCTCGTCTGCGGCACGGTTTCGATGCACGATGCATGGATGAGCACGAGGTGTCCGGGTGCGCCTTCGACGACTGCCACGCCGGTGCGCGCGAGGCCGGGATCGACACCGAGCACGCGCATCAGCGTGTGCGGGCGCGGCGCTCAGCCGACCGATTCAAGAACGTCGTCCGGTATCTCGGCGTTGGCGTAGACCTGCTGGACGTCGTCGTGCTCCTCGAGTCCGTCGAGGAGGCGCAGCACCTGGCGCGCCTGGCTTGCATCAAGGGGAACCGACGTGGTCGGGTTCATCGTGACCTCGGCGTTGTCGACGGTGTAGTGACGCTCCTCGAGCGTCCGGCGCACTTCCTCGAAACGCGACGGCGCGACGGTGACGACCACCTCATCGCCGTCGACGCTGACATCGCCGTCCTCACCGACGTCGACGGCGTCCAGCAGTTCCAGCGCAAGCTCCTCGGGATCGCGCTTGCCCGCCTCGATGCTGATGAGCCCCTGCTGGTTGAACATCCACGCGACGCTGTTCGCCTCGCCGAGCGCGCCACCCGACCGCGTGAAGGCGTTGCGGATCCCCGCGACCGTGCGGTTGCGGTTGTCGGTGAGCGTGTCCACCATCACCGCGACGCCGTGCGGCCCATAGCCTTCATACCGGACCTCCTCGAGCTGCACGCCATCCTTCCCGCCGGCGCCACGCTGGATGGCGCGGTCGATGTTGTCGGCGGGCATGTTCACCTCGCGGGCTTTCTGGATTGCCAGGCGCAGCCGGAAGTTGCCCTCCACGTCGGGCCCGCCCTCGCGGGCGGCGACGGTCAGCTCCCGCGTGACCTTGGTGAAGACCTGACCGCGACGTGCGTCGACGATGGCCTTCTTGTGCTTGATTCCAGCCCACTTGCTGTGCCCCGACATGGATCCTCCGAGACGAACAGACGTTCCGATTCTAGCGCAGCCTCAGCCTCAGTCTAGGGCTCGCGACGCTTGTGGTCAGCGGTCGACAGGTCTATGGTTGGGTTAGACAGCGACCACTTCAGACGGAGGTAGCCATTTCAATGATGCGTACCGTCTGGCAACGTTTCCGGCACGGCCGAGCGGAGGGTTGAGGCCCGGCTGACGGGCCCCTGACTGCACGACTGTGGCGCCCCGTGGAGGTCGCTGGGCAATCGGCGATCCCGGGAAGTCCCGATGTGGACGAGTGCGCGTCGTGCCGGCGGGGAGTTCTGGACCGGGCCTTTCCCAACCTGGCACCGGTTGCGGTGCCGCACTAGGCCCGGGAAATTCCTACCGGGCTGCCGTATCAGAAACGGTGAAATCACGAGGGGCCGGCTCAGCCGGCCCCTTTCTCTTTGGGTCCTTCCACGCCCGCGTCTCCCGGGAGCGGTCGCGAGACTGCCGGGTCGCCGAGCCACGTGAAGCGAAGCAGCCGGTCGGCGGCGACGCGAATCCCGATCCTGGTGCTCACCGTGATCGGGGGGTTGCCGGCTCTTCGCTCGATGCGCACGCGCGATCCCGGTGCGAGCAGGTCGATGCCGTCGTCGCTCCGCGTGATGCCGAGCCCCCGGCACAGGTTGCCCGGACCGCGGAGGAGCGCGGCGGTTGCCTTTCCCGGGCCGCGCCGGGCGACCACGATCGCCTCGCCCTCCTCCACCGAGGCGGCACGGAGCAACACCGCGCCGGCGACCCCGTCGGCATTGGTCACCACATTCGCGCAGTAATGCATCCCGTAGGTGAAGTACACGTACAGGTGCGCAGCCGGCCCGAACATCACCGCGCTTCGCGGGGTGGGGCCGCGAAAGGCGTGCGATGCCGGATCGTCGCGACCCTCGTATGCCTCGGTCTCGACGATGCGTGCCACGACCCGGTCGGACGTGCCCGGATCGACGACGAGAATGCAGCCGATGAGGTCGCGAGCCACCTCGGCGGACGGTCGCGCGAACCACTCGCGCGGAGGCTCGGCTACTGGCGGATCTCCGCGTCGCACCGCTTCGCCAGCGCTCCCGCGATCGCGTTCTGCGCTTCCTGCGCCTCCTCCCCGGTGAGCGTCCGATCGGCGGCTCGGAACGTGAGCCGGAACGTCCATCCCTTCCGACCCGATCCCAGGCTGCCACCTCGATACTCGTCGTAGAGCTCGGCGCCTTCGAGCAGCGGCTGGTGCTCCTCTCGAATCGCAGCGATGGCGTCACCCGCGAGCCGGTCCGCGGGCACGGTCACCGCGAGGTCCTGGACGATCGCCGGGAATCGTGGTGGCGGCGCGTAGCGGAGCGTTCGGGGTGGCGACGGCGCCACCGCATCGATCCGGAGCTCCCCAACGGCGACGCGACCGCGGATCTCGAAGGTCGATGCCGTCTCGAACGACAGCTCCCCGATGATGCCGACGCTCTCGCCGTTGAGGCTGAGCGCCGCGCTTCGCCCGGCGTGGAAGCCGTGCTCCGCGGACGGTTCCACCTCCATCGGGACCCCTGCGAGGTCGTCGACGACCCACGCGAGGACCGACTGCACGTGCCGCAGCGCGCGCTCAGCATCCTCAGGGGTGCCGCTGGACACGTGCACCGCGAGGCTCAAGAGCAGCGGCTCGAGCGGAAGCCCGGGCAGGCCGCGGTCGGAGTCATCGGGGGTCGACCCCGCCGGCAATCCCACGCGCTCGCCGTCCCAGAAGACCCTCCCGAGCTCGAAGAGCATCACATCTGCGCTCCCGCGATTGACGTTGGCGGCGAGCGCCGCGCAGAGCCGCGGCAGCTGCGAGGTGCGCATGACGCTCCACTCGTCGCTGAGCGGGTTGAGGATGCGAAGCGCGGTTCGATCGCGTCCGAGGCCGGGCAGCATCGTGGCGTCGAGCGGGCCGACAAAGGAGAAGGTGATTGCCTCGTCAAAGCCCGCGCCGAGGCACGCCTCGCGAATCCGGTCCTCGATCGCCGGCGGCGGCGCCGTCGTGGTGACCTCGGTGCGTCGCCCGGGCAGCGTGCTCGGCACCCGCGCGTAGCCGAGCATCCGGCCGATCTCCTCGACCAGGTCCTCCCGGATGGAGACGTCGCGGCGGAAGTACGGAGGCATCACCGCGAGGGTCGCGCCGTCCTGTTCGACGGCGAACCCGAGCTGCGCCAGCGTCGTCGCGACCTCGGTGGCGTCGATGGGGATGCCCAGCAGCTTCCCGGTGAAGGCCGCGGTCAGCTCGATCGGCCCGAGCTCCGGGAGCCGGCGAGGCCACTCGTCGATCACGCCGCGCAGCACGTGGCCGCCGGACAGCTCGGCGATCAGAGCGGCGGCTCGGTCGAGGCCCACGGGCGGCAGCCGGTCGCTGAGCCCTTTTTCGAAGAGCGTCGACGCGTCAGTCCGGAGGCCCAGCCGCTTCGATGTCGCGCGGATCGTCGGCCCATCCCAGTTCGCCGCCTCGAGGAGCACGGTCCTCGTCGCATCCGTGACGGCTGTGGTGCTCCCGCCGATGACTCCGGCGATGCTCGCCGGAGTTCGGACCCGCGCAGACGACGAGATCCTCGGGGGTGAGCTCCCGGTCGGTGCCGAGGAGATCCACGACGTGCTCGCCGGGTGCCGCCCGCCGGACGACGACCTCGGCCGTCTTGGTGCCGCCCGCCTCGACGAACCGGTCGAGGTCGAAGGCGTGGAGCGGCTGGCCGAGCTCGTGCGTGACGAAGTTCGTGATGTCGACGACGTTGTTGATCGGCCGCAGTCCAACGGCGCGGAGTCGCTGGCGGAGCCAGAGCGGAGACGGCCCGACCGCGATGCCCTCGATGACCCGCGCCGTGAACCGTGGGCAGCCCGCCGGGTCCTCGATCCGCACCGTGGCTCGCAGCTCGACGGCCGTCGCCGAGAGCAACTCGTCCGGCACGACCACCGGCGGTTCGCTCAGGCTCTCGCCGAGCGCCGCCGCCAGCTCGCGTGCGATCCCGACATGGCAGAGGCAGTCCGGCCGGTTGGTGGTGACGTCGAGCTCGAGGACCGTGTCGAGCGCCAGCACCTCGCCGAGCGGCTGCCCCGGCCTGCCCTCTTCGAGAATCAGGATGCCGTCGGCGTCATCGCCGACCCCGAGCTCGATCGCGGAGCAGAGCATCCCCGGCGACTTGTGTCCGCGGATCGTCTTCACACCGAGCGCCTCGTCCATGGCCGGCGGCCTCGAGCCTGGGGGCGCGTAGGGAACCAGCTGCCCCTCCTTGACGTTCGGGGCGCCGGTCATCACGCGCACCGTTCCGGGCACCGTCGTGAACGAGGCCAGCGCGGCGGGGATGCCTCCGAGGTCGATGTCGGCGAACTGCAGGTGCGAGGAGCCGGGAACGGGAGAGACCGCGGTGATGCGCGCGACCACGAGGGCCTCGCCACCAGCCTCCACGCCGCCGACCTCGGTGCCCGTGTCCACCAGCGCCTTCGCGATGGCGGTGAGCGGGGCGTCGAGGGTCGCGTAATCGCGCAACCAGCGCAGCGAGGCCTTCATCGGCCGGGGGCTGCGCCGGTCGTGGCGGGACGCAGGAAGCGCACGTCGTTGTCGTACAGGAGGCGCATGTCCGGGATGCCCCAGGCGAGCATCGCCGCGCGCTCGATGCCCATGCCGAACGCGAAGCCGGAGTAGCGGTCGGGGTCGATGCCCCCGTTGCGCAGCACCTGGGGATGCACCATCCCGCTGCCGAGCAGCTCGAGCCAGCCGCTCTGTCCGCAGAGGCTGCATCCCGTGCCGCCGCAGACGACGCACGCGAGCTCCAGCTCGAGCGAGGGCTCGGTGAACGGGAAGTGGTGCGGACGCCACTGCAACGCCGAGCGGGTGCCGAAGAAGGAGCGCGCGAAGTACTCGAGCGTGCCCTTGAGGTCGCTCACCGCGATCCCCTCGTCGATGCAGAGCCCCTCGACCTGGTGGAACATCGGCAGGTGCGTGGCGTCGTGGTCGCGCCGGAACGTCTTGCCGGGCACGATCACGCGTTGCGGTGCGCCTCGCATGAGCATGCTGCGGATCTGCACCGGCGAGGTGTGCGTGCGCAGCAGCCGCGAGTTGTCGATATAGAACGTGTCCTGCGAGTCGCGGGCCGGGTGCCCGGGCGGCTGGTTGACGAGCGTGAAGTTGTAGCGGTCGTACTCGACCTCCGGTCCCTCGACTGCGATGAACCCGAGCTGCCCGAAGATGCGGCGCATCTCGATCGAGGCAAGGGTGACCGGGTTGAGCCGGCCGCGCCGGAGTGGTGGCGCCGGGCGGGTCAGGTCCAGCCCCTCGGTCTCCAGGCTTCGAGCCCGGGCCGCGGCCTCGAGCGTGCGCTGGCGTTCGTCGGCGGAGTCCGTCACCCGCTCGACCAGCTCGTTGACCATCTGTCCCATCTGGCGCCGCGCGTCAGGATCGGCGATCTTGCCCAGGCCGCGTCGGTACCCGGTCAGCTCCCCGTCGCCGCGCCCGAGATACCTCGCGCGCACGGCGTCGAGCGCGGCTGCATCCTGCGCTGCGGCGATCGCCTCGAGTGCCTCCGCCGCAACGCGGTGGACGTCGGCGGTCACGCCTTGGTGAGAGCGCCCCGCGCGACTTCGACGAGCTGCTGAAACGAGCTCGAATCCTTGACGGCGATATCGGCGAGCATCTTTCGATTCACTTCGACGCCGGCTTCCTTGAGCCCATGCATGAACTGGTTGTATGCAAGCCCGTTCTGCCGTGCGGCCGCGTTGATGCGTGCGATCCACAGGCCGCGCATGTCGCCCTTGCGCTGCTTGCGGTCGCGGTATGCGTACGCAAGCGAGTGCATGACCGCCTCGTTGGCGTTCTTGTACAGGCGGTGGCGAGCACCCTGCATCCCCTCGGCAAGCTCGAGGATCTTGCGGTGGCGTGCCTTGGCGGTCACCCCACGTTTCACTCTGGCCATGTGTCTCTCCTAAAGGTAGGGTGCGAGCCGGATCACCTTGCGGCGATCCGACGGAGACACCTCGTGTTGCATCCGGTATTGCCGCTTGCGCTTCGCGCTCTTGTGCTCGAGCAGGTGCGAGCGAAACGCCTTGCGCCGCATAACCTTTCCGGTCGAGGTGACGCGAAGCCGCTTGGCGGTCCCCTTATGGGTTCGTATCTTCGGCATTGTCGTTGCTCCCTGATTCGGCGCCGTTGTCCTGGATGGTCTCGTCTCGCACCGGAGCGGTGACGCTCGTCGGTGCGGCGCCGTTGTCCTCCACTGGGACGGTGACGCTCATCTCGACTTCCTGCGTCGGACGCCGGTCGTTGGTGTGCTGGTCTCCCTTGGCATGCTTCTTGTTGAGCGGGCTCATGATCATGATCATGTTGCGGCCCTCGACAAGAGGATTCCGCTCGATGATGGCGATCTCCTTCAGTTCCTCCGCCATCCGGTCGAGCAGCTTGCGTCCGTACTCCTGGTGCACCATCTCACGCCCACGAAACATGATCGTGAGCTTGACTTTGTCGCCGTCAGCGAGGAAGTGACGAACCGACCCGAACTTGGTCTGGAAGTCGTGCTCCGAGATCTTCGGTCGGAGCTTCATCTCCTTGACGTTGATGGTGTTGTGCTCTTTGCGGCTTTCCTTCTCCTTCTTCAGGGCTTCGAACTTGAAGCGCCCGTAGTCCATGAGACGGCAGACCGGTGGTTGGGCTTGAGGAGCCACTTCGACCAGGTCCAGCTCGCGCTGGGCGGCGAGCTCCCGCGCCCGCTCGATGGAGACGATCCCCAGCTGTTCACCGGTGGTGTCGTCGAAGAGACGGACGGTAGGGATACGGATCTGGTCGTTGACCCTCAACTCTCGGAATGCGATCGGCGCGGCCTCCTTATGGACAAAAAAACTGGACAGCGGTTCCGCTATCCAGGGATCGGGTGCTGGACCTTCAAGGCAAGCCCGGAAGGTGAGGGCCGTACCTGACGGACCTGCTTTGCGGCGCCCGTGATGGGCGTCGGCCTCGGAATATAGCACGGGCGCGCGAGGGCCAAACTTCCGGCCACCTCATCGTGACCGGCGCGCGTGCAGCAACGCCTCAACCGCGCCCCGCCCTCCGAGCACCGGCGACGGCATGGCGCCAGCGACGTGCCACCCCGCATTCTCGATGCCGATCGCGGCCCGCTCCGTCGCCTCGTCCACCGTGCGCGGATCGGTGGGCGCGGTGGGCAGGCGCAGCTCGAACATGGGCTTGACGAGCCCGATCAGGTCCGCGTCGCCCGCCACCTCGATCCGATTGAGCTGGGTCACGGCCGCCGCAAGCGCGAGATAGGAGACGTCGATCGTGACGACGTCGATGACGTCGGGAACAAGGCGCGTGTCGAGCTTCGAGACGTTCGTGGCCTCGAGATTGAGGACGCGCGGGTCCTGGCGCAGCGACCCGAGGAGCTGGCCGAACCCGACGTCGACCGCGTAGACGCGCGCGGCGCCGGCGTCGAGCAGGACGCGCGTGAAGCCACCTGCCGCAGCGCCGAGGTCGAGGCACACACGACCGGTGACGTCGATGCCGAACCCGGTCAGCGCGGCCTGCAGCTTGGCTTCGCCACGGAGCGGCGCGCGAGCCGGGAGAACGGTGGACACCGGCCTGCGCCGGCCCCGCTTCACTCGGGACGCCGCTCGCTCACCTCGGCGACCAGACGGTCGATCAACGCGCCGGTCGTGACGTCGTCCTGCGTGTTGCGGCGCACGTCCCGGACGCGCACGACGTCATCGGCGCGTTCGATGTCGCGCTTCCCGATGACCACAACGTACGGCACCTTCTTCAACTCCGCATCGCGCACGCGAGCCTGCATCCGCTCGCCGTGGCGGTCGTCGAGCGACACGCGCAGGCCGCGCGCGCGCATGGAACCGGCGAGGTTGCGGATGTACGTCATCACCTCCTCGCTGTCGTCCTGCACCGGGACGAGCGCGCATTGCACCGGCGCCAGCCAGAGGGGGAAGTGACCGGCGTAGTGCTCGAGCAGGATCGCGAAGAAACGCTCGATGGAACCGAAGAGCGCGCGGTGGATCATGATCGGGCGCCGCTCGGCGCCCGAGTCGTCGACAAAGCTCAGGTCGAAGCGCTGCGGGAACTGGAAGTCCACCTGGATCGTGGACATCTGCCACGTGCGGCCGATCGCGTCGCGCGCCTGCACCGAGATCTTCGGACCGTAGAACGCTCCTCCGCCCTCGTCGAGCACCAGCTCGAGGTTGCGTCCCTCGGCCGCGAGTCGCAGCGCCTCCGTTGCCTCCTCCCACTCCTCCGTCGTGCCGACTGCCTTGTGCTCCGGACGCGTGGACAGCTCGAGGTAGAAGTCGGTCAGGCCGAAGTCCCGGAGCAGACCGAGCGTGAAGTCGAGCAGGGAGATGAGCTCGCCCATCATCTGCTCGCGCGCGCAGAAGATGTGCGCATCGTCCATCGTCAGACCGCGGACGCGCGTGAGCCCGTGGATGACGCCCGACTTCTCGTAGCGGTAGACGCTGCCGAACTCGAACAATCGCAGGGGCAGCTCGCGGTACGAGCGCATCCTGCTGCGATAGATGAGGATGTGCATCGGGCAGTTCATGGGCTTGAGGTAGTACTTCGTCCCCTCGTCCAGCTCCATCGGCGGGAACATCCCCTCGGCAAACCACTCGAGGTGTCCCGACGTCTTGAACAGGTCCTCCTTGGTGATGTGCGGGGTGTTCACGAACGAGTAGCCGCCCTCCGCGTGGCGCTTGCGCGAGTACTCCTCCATCAGCGAGCGCACCAGCCCGCCGTTGGGATGGAACACCGCGAGGCCGGAGCCGATCTCGTCGGGGAACGAGAAGAGATCCAGGTCGGCACCGAGGCGCCGGTGGTCGCGCTTGCGCGCCTCCTCCACCCGGTGGAGGTAACCCTCGAGCTCCTCCTTCGTGAACCACGCCGTTCCGTACACCCGCTGGAGCTGCTCGTTGCGCGCATCGCCTCGCCAGTACACACCGGCGACCCGGAGCACACGCACGGCGCGAAGCCAGCCGGTGTCGGGGACGTGCGGGCCACGGCACAGATCGACGAACGCACCGGTTCGGTAGACGCTGACGCTGTCGACGTCGGCCGCAAGCCGGTTGATGATGTCGACCTTGAAGTCCTGATGCAGTTCCGTGAAGAGCGCGATCGCCTTGTCGCGCGGCATCGCCTCTGCCTCGAATGGAATCTTCCGAGCGGCAAGCTGCTGCATTCGCGCCTCGATGCGCGGCAGGTCGTCGTCGACGAAGTGTCTGCCCTCAGGGAGGCGGAAGTTGTAGAAGAAACCGTCCTCGATCGCCGGACCGACGTCGTACTGCGCGCCGGGGAACAACTCGACCACCGCGGCGGCCATCAGGTGCGCGGCGCTGTGGCGCAGGATCTCCAGCGTGGGTGCGGCCGGCGCCGGCAGTGGCGCCCCGGCCTCCGCGGCGTCGTCGACGATCTCATCAGGCATGAGATGCCGATTCTACGCAGTCCGCTCGGGATTCCCCGTCGATACCGGGGAGAGTGTGCTCTCAGCCGGTGAGGCGGGACATTCCGGAGGGCACGTCCTCACGCGCCTGGCACAGCTGCGTGAGCTGTGCCTCGGGGTCGAACGCCGGCGATGGGAAATCAAAACGCAGCTGACGCAACATCGGTATCGGTCGCGCAGCAGCTCTGCGTGCTTGATTGCGCAGACGCTCGTGACGCGCAGGGTCGATGGAACAACACTTGATGCTGCAGTACTTCGCTGTCGGCTTGTGCACAAGCTCACCGCAACCGACTCGTGCGCAGATCCTGTGCGGCATGGGTGCTCTTCCTGAATGCTTCGACACGCCCGCCTCCGATGCCACGGGAGGAGTGTACGCTGCGGCCCGGACCCCCTGTCAACTGTCGCGTGGCATTCGATTGCGCGCTCGCCGCGACGCGTTTGACACCCGCCGGGGTGTTGACAATGTGGACAACCGCGCACATTGATTGTGGTGTAAGGCACATGCCTGTGCGCAACCCTGTGCGTCCGTCCGGCGCACAAGAAGAAGTGATCGCACGGAGTGAGCATTCGGCGGACAGCGAGCCCTGTAACAGTCATGTCACGTGCTCCTCGGAGTTTGTCCGAGCGGCGCCGCTGTGCGGGTCGTCAGCGCCTCGAGCGACGGATCGATGCTCAACCGACGACGACGCAGCGCGATTGCATGCTGCACGCGGTGGTGACATCGCAGCGATGAGGGCACGGCGGACGTGCGATGGTCTCGCGCGTCCGCGTGCCGCAGAGAGAGCTAGCGGACCGCAGCTTCGGCAGCGCCGGCGGTCGATCCCGTCAGCTCGCGGTCACCGCCGGCGACCTCGTTGAGCTTGCCGGTGGTCACGTCGTACACGAAGCCGCGCACGTTGTCGCGTCGCGGGATGAATGGGCTCGCCTTGATGCGCGCGATCGACTGACGCACGTCGTCCTCAACGTCGGGGAAGGCCTCGAGTGCGAATGCGGGGCGGATGCCGGTGTCGCCCTTGATCTGCGCCTTCACCGCGTCATCGGTGAAGGTGACCATGCCGCAGTCGGTGTGGTGGATGAGGATGATCTCCTTGGTGCCGAGCAGGCGCTGGGAGATGACGAGCGAGCGGATCGCGTCGTCGGTGATCACGCCACCGGCGTTGCGGATGATGTGTGCGTCGCCAACCTCGAGACCGAGGATGGCGCTGACGTGGAGGCGGGCGTCCATGCACGCGACCACCGCGACGCCGCGCGCGGGCGGCAGCGGGGTGTCGCCCTTGTCGAACGTCGCGACGTAGCGGTCGTTGTTCTCCAGCAGCTCATCGGTGACAGACAACACTGATCCTCGTGGACATGGTTGACAGGTGACGGATGATTCGGTGACCGTGCGCGCCGTCGCCGGCGTGCGGACGAACGCGTCAGATGGATGCAGTCAGTGACTACAGATGGCGGAGCCGCAGCAGCCGTGGTCAAGCCAGCGGCGACGCGTGAATCCGACCCACGTGGTTCCCATCTCGGGAGCGACGGTAGCAAATCCTGACTAGGTGGGTCAAGTTTCTGGATGCGCCACGACGCATCTCCGCCCGGCGCACGATGCCGGTACAGCTCGATACCCCATCGCGCCCTCCGGTGCGTGTTAACCGATGCATGACGAGACTGACGACGCCGACTTGACTCAACAGACACTGCATGGTGACTTCGAGGACTTCTTCGCCCGGTATGCACGCGAGGTCGCGGCGATCGTGGCGCTGACCACGCGGGACATCGGTCTCGCCGAGGACGCGACGCAGGAGGCGATGACGCGTGCCTTCCAGCGTTGGGATCACGTCGGCGGTCTTTCGCGTCCCGATCTCTGGGTCATCGGTGTCGCGACGCGCCTGGCAATCGACGGCTGGCGGCGCCGGCGTCGCGAGGTGACGTTGTTCGATGATGCTCCGGCGCCACGGTCGGCAGACCCGCTGCAACCGCTGCTCGTGCGCTGGGGGCTCGAGCAGCTCACTCCGGAGCAGCGGGTGCTGATCATCCTTCGCCATCGCGACGGTCTGTCCAACGCGGAGATCGCTCAGGTGCTCGGCAGGTCGACGAACACCGTCGCGATCTATCTCAAGCGCGCTCGGCGCCGTCTGCGCACGCTTCTTGCGGGTGGTGACTCGTGAACGAGATGGAGCGCGACCTGCGCGACGTCGGTCAGCGGTTCTGGTCCGACAACTCGGTGTTGCGTCCCGAGCGACGGGGTCACGAGGGTGCCGGCCGGCGCAATCGTTCGGTGCTGCCGTCAGGGCTGGTCGCCGCGGGCACTGCGGCGTTCCTGGTGGTCGTGCTGATTGGGGGAATCCTCATCGCGCGCTCGAGAACGTCACCACCGGCGCCTGCAACCACCGCCGCGACGATCAACTCGCTGCAGATGCTGTCGCCGTCGGATGGCTGGGGTTGGAGTTCACAACGTCGTTGCGCGGACCAGCGACGGAGGGGCGACCCTCGATGTCGTCACGCCGCTGGTGCTGACGCCGGCTCTGGAGATCTGGAGCATGACGGCACTCGACATCGACCATGCGTGGGTCGTCGTCACCAATGCCACCGGATCGCTCACGACCACTCGCCTGTACCGAACAGTGAACGGTGGTGCGACGTGGGTATCGGTGTCATTCCCCGTTCCGGCGAACTGGGTCACGGATGGTCCGACGTTCATCGACTCACTGCACGGCTGGGCGGTGATCGTTGAACAGACATCCAGCCCACCGGAGAGTCACGTCGCGCTGTTGCGGACCATCGACGGCGGCGAGTCCTGGTCGACTGCCTACGAGACCACCGCGCGGCTCAGCGTCGGTGGGACTCCATCGCAGGTGGGTGCCTGCCAGTTCGGACTGCCGGTGTTCACGACCCCCCTCTTCGGCGTTGACGCGCTCACGGACTGCCCCGGCGGCACGCCATCCATCGAAGTGACGCGCGATGGCGGAACCACGTGGCAGCGAGTCAGCGTTCCGCGTCCCGACTCGCCTCCCGGCGCTGCGACCTTCTCGGGTACCGGCGCCCCCGTGTTCACATCACCGATAGCCGGTTCCGTCTTTTCGACCGTGTGCGTCACGATCAAACCCAACCAGTGCGCGACCTACGGAGCGTTCTTCCACACCAGCGATGCGGGGAAGACGTGGTCCGCCACGACAACGCTCCGAGTGGGGGTGGACCTGCCGCTCCTGAGCCAGGGCCACGCGTGGATCGTCAACGCGTGCATCGGGTTCTGCCTGTCGTGGGAGGGGCTGCCCACGCTGCTCCTGCACACGGACGACGGGGGGATGCACTGGACGAGCACCCCGCTGTCGGCGCCACTGGTGCTGGGCGGCCTGCATGCAAGCCATCAGTTTCAATTCGTCAATGCCGAGGACGGGTTCGACCTGACATCGGGAGAGTTCACCCGCCCGGCGTTCTACCGAACCACCGACGGCGGCAGAACATGGACTGCCTTCACGCCGCGACTGATCGGGTGATGCGTCGCTAACCCGGCACGGTTCCCGTATCGCTGACGACCTTCCCGTCGCGGAGCTCGACGACCCGCTGACAGCGCGCCGCGACAGCAGGGTCATGCGTCGCGACCATCAGCGTCAGCCCTCGCTCGTGATGCAATGTGAACAGCAGATCCAACACCTCGCCGCCAACCGCGGAGTCGAGGTTGCCGGTCGGCTCGTCCGCCAGCAGCAATCGCGGTTCTCCGATCAGCGCTCGCGCGATCGCGACGCGCTGCTGCTGTCCACCGGAGAGATGCGACGGAAGATCGTGCTCCCTCCCCTCAAGTCCGACCGCGGCGAGCAGCTCGCGAGCTCGGGCGCGTTTGTCAAATCCCGTGCGGAACGGCAGGAGGGGCGCTGCCACGTTGTCGAGTGCGGTCAGCGCGGGCAACAGGTGAAAGCGCTGGAACACGAAGCCGATGCCCCGCCGGTAGACCGCCCGCCCCGCGCCGTTGAGTGCCCCCAGGTCGCGCCCGTCGACGGTGACGGTGCCCGTGTCAGGGACGTCCATCGCCCCCGCGACGTGGAGCAACGTGGACTTGCCCGATCCCGACCTGCCCGTCACCGCCACCGCCTGCGCGGCCGGAATCTCGAGGGTGACGCCGGCCAGCGCAAGCACGGGCAGTCCGGCGCCGCTCGTGTACGTCTTGCTCACCGATGTGAAACCCACCGAAGCTCCGGCGGCGGTCACGGCGGTCTCGCTAGGCATCGGCGGCCAGGACGGCCGCAAGCGGCCGGTCGGAGGTGAGCACGAGCACCGCGACGGTGCCCGCGAGCGCGATCACGGTGCCACCTGCCCCGGCCGCCGCCGCTCCGGCAATCACCGGCCACGACAGCCCGAACGCAGCGGCGGCGGCAGCGAGCCCGACGGCAGCACCGACCACCGCGCCGAGCAACGCAGTGATGAAGGCCTCTGCCGCGAGGAGGAGTCCGATCTGCGCGCGCCCCCACCCGGATGCCTCCAGCGCCGCGAACTCCCCGGCGCGCTCGCGCAGGTTCAGGTACGTGACGTCGGCCACCGCGGCAGCACCGAGACCCACCGCCAGCAGCGCGGACACCAGGTCGGTCCCGCGGGTTGTCGACGTCACCACCCCGGCCAGTGCGCTCTCCCCGATCGAAGAGTCAAAGGATGCCTGCGCCGCCAGCAGGACCGCGAGCCCGGCGACGCCGACCGCCAGTCCGGCAGCCGCGAGCACGCACCGACCCGGCACCCGGGCAACGCCGGTGAGGGCGAGCCCGATGATGGATCGCACCTCCCGGCCACGCCGGCGCGGCCCCCGTGCCGCTGGGGCCAGTGCGGCCGCGGGCTCCGCCCTCGCCGCGAGCCACGCGGGGACGAGTCCGGAGACGACCGCGAGCACAGCCGCCACCGGGAGCACGAGCACGGCGCGCCACAGCGGCAGTCCCAGGTGCAGCGTGGCGATCAACACCGCGGACAGCGCTGCCCCCGCAAGCCCGGCGAGCACGCCGAGCAGCCCCACCTCGCCGAGCACCATCGCGAACACCTGTCTTCGACCCCAGCCGACGGCACGGAGCACGCCAACCTCCGTTCGCCGTCCGCGCACCCCTGCCAGCGCCGCCTCGGCCAGGAAGAGCGCGCACACCACGAGAATCAGCACGAAGAGCGCGAGGCTCTCGCGATCGGTCTGCTGAAGGATCACGAGGGCGACCATGATGCTCGTCCACTGCTCGGATACCTGTAGCGCCGGACGCCCGAAGGCCCCGGCGGGAAGCGCGATCGTCACCGCCTGCGGTGACGCCCCCGCGGTCACGATGACCTGGAGACCGGTGGCCTTGCCGATCTCCTGCCCCACCGCGGCGATCTTCTGGAGCTGCTGCTGGACGGAGCCGTGCAACCCGGACACCCTGATCCGGATGGAGCCGATCGGTGCCGCTCCTGCGGTGCCGGTTTCTGAGAAGTGCTGTGGATCGTCGAGGATCGAGGCGCCGCCGAGCGTGGTCAGCAGCAGCGGTGGCTGCTGCGCGTAGCCGGCCATGTTGCCGTCGGGCTCCAGCGACGAATTCCCGAGCGCCGCACGGCTCGGAGCGTCCGCGCCGGTCAGGAGCGGCGCCCGGTAGCTCGCCAGGGGCGACCCCGGACCCCCGCCGGAGAATCCCCGCAGCAGCTCCGGATTGAACGATCCCACCGTCTCGATGAATGCATGGAAGCCACCCGAGTTTCCTGCAAGGCTCGAGTGCTCGGTGAGCGAGCGAAAGCTGGTGTCGGCCGCGTCCGGCGGGGCGTCGACGTACGCGAGACCGTTGATGTCGATTGACGCCCGCCAGACGGAGTCCGGGTTGGTCACGGCCGCGGGTGACAGCTGTCCGTCCACTCCCGGGTGCAGCGCCGCCGGACCTGCGGTCCAGTATGTGGATACCAGTTGAGGTCCGTAGAACAGCTTGCTCGTCACCGTCTCACCCAGGTTGCTGAGCAGGCGCTGCCATGCCTGCTGACCGGTCACCGAGACCTGCAGCACCGGGGTCGCAGTCGTAGTCTCAAGCGCTTTCGAGATCGCAGCAGGCGAGTCACCGGATCGCGCCACGCCGACGGCGGACGGCGGGAGCTGGCCGACGGTGACGTGGTCGGTGTCGCCGTCGAACGAGGTGGTGCTCGCGAGCACCGGGATGACCAGGTCGCCGTCGCCAAGTCCCCTCGCCTGCTCGCCTTCGCCCAGCGGGTGTCCTGCCGCCACAGCGTGGTCAAGGCCGGTCAGCGCGTTCTCCGCGGCCGGGTCGACGCCGGCGATGAGGACGGGGAACGACCATTCGACGAGCCCCTGCACCGGACCCGACGACGACCCGCCGCTTCGCGAGTAGCACGAGTCGCCGAGACTGGCGTCGGCATCGGGCTGGAACGGAGACGACGCGCCGGCATCCTGCTGTCCGGCCGGCTGTGGGCACACCACGACGGTGTGCCCCGACGGCAGTTGCTCGACCGGCCCGATCACCTTCACATTCGCACCCAGGTCTGGCGGGTCCAACCGGTCCGGCGTGACGTACACGTAGCCGTCGTCCTGCTCCGGATACTTCGACAGACCCTGATCCGCGGTGAAATGCGAGGTCACCGAGAAGACCACGGCGCCCGAGTTGCCCGCAACCGATGACAGGTCAATCGGGATATCGACCGTCTCGAGAACGTACCCGACCACCGCGAGGGGCGCGGCAACGCCAACACCGGGGAGGTGCGCGATGCGTGCCGCCTGAGCAAACGTGATCCCACCCGGTGCCGCCGACAGGTAATTGACCTGTACAAGGTGCTGCCCGGTGCCGGCGGATTGGGCGGATCCGGCGGGCAGCACGAGCAGGTCATAGGCGCCGCGAAAGTTGTTTCCCACAACGCCGGTGATCTGCGCCGCGCCGACGTCAACGGATGCGGTGAGCAGGCAGAACGCGATGGCAGCAACCATCATCCCCGCCCCGAGTGCCAGCGCGCGGCCGCGCGCGTAGCGCACCTCGCTCCACACCAACCTGATCACCGATGCCTCCATTCGAGCAGCACGCCGCAATGGTGCACGGTCGCAAAAGCGTCAGGCAGTGCGGCGCTCCCGGCTCGCAACCGCGTATCACCACTTTTGCGGGCCACTTACACTTGCCGCCGTCGCCCCTCAACAACGTTGTGCCCGGTCGCGCCGTCCAATGACGACCGAGTGACATCACTCACGGGGGGAGAGCGCTTGGCGGATGAGACAGCCGTGATCAGCTGACGCCGCTGACCAGGTCAGCCGGCCTGGAGGTCGGCTCGGTCACGCCCGCCGGATCGCGCTCCATCATCGAGCTGCGCCGGGCTTTCTGACCGCAGGGCCCCCTCGCTGTTGGCGGAGAGGAGGAAACTCCGAGTCAGCCGCGCGATCGTGTCGGGCTGTTCGTCCAGTGCGAAATGGCCTGCATCAAGAATGTGAACGTCGGCGGCAGGCACGTCGCGCCGGTACGCATCGGCTTCCTCGACCTGGAACGACGGGTCGAAGCGACCCCACAGCACGAGGAGCGCCGGCTGCCGGCGGCGAAGCCACTCCTGCCATGCGGGATAGCTTGCGACGTTGGTCCGGTAGTCATAGAACAGGTCCATCTGGATGTCACTCTGGCCTGGACGGCTCAGGAAGCCGAACTCGTCGGTCCAGAGGTCCGGGTCGTACAGGGATACGTTCGGGCTGGACCCCAGGTGCCGCTGGCGGGTGGCGGCCAGGGACAGGAAGTTCGCCCGGAGAGCGGTCTCGTTGCCGGCGCGGTCAGCCCAGAAGTCACGACGGGTACGCCACAGTGGGCCCAGACCGTCCTCGTGAGCGACCGCGTTCTGGATCACCAGCGCGGCCACGCGATCGGGATGCGCCAGCGCCATGCGGAACCCGACGGGTCCGCCGTAATCCTGCAGAAAGAGGCTGTACCGACTGATGTGCATGAGCGCCGTGAAGCGGTCGATGATTCGGGCGAGGTTGTCGAACGTGTAGTCGAACGCCGTCGGGTCTGGCGCATCGCTGTGACCGAATCCTGGATAGTCGGGAGCAACCAGATGGAAAGCGTCTGCCAGACGTGTGAACAGCGGTTCATACATCCGAGAGGACGACGGAAATCCGTGAAGGAGTAGCAAGGTGGGCGCATCCCGGCTGCCGGCTTCACGGTAGAAGATCGAGAGCCCGTCCACATCAATCGATGTGTAGGTCGTGGCGTGCTTGCTGCGCTCCATCGCTGAGACCGGCGCAAGGTCAACCACGGTTCAGTCGGCGTGCTTGCCGGCGTTGATCGGCTGCCACTCGGCGGGCCACCAGTCTCCCCTTGGATCGGTGGTCTGCCCCACCTCGATGATGTAACCGTCGGGATCTCGGATGTAGCAACGGATCTCGTACGCGTGCTGCTTCGGCGGCGTCAGGAATTGCGCGCCCCGGGCGCTCCATTCGTCGTACACGGCCTGGATATCCGTGACTCGGATGTTGAGGAAGCTGCTCACCCGGTCGGGGTCGCGTGGCGTCTCGAGGGTGACCGTGGGCTTGTCGTCGGTGGGGCCTCCCCCGCCGTTGATGATGATGTACGTGTTGGCGAGTTCGATGTTCGTCGGCGTTGGGCCGAAGACCATCCTGCCGCCGAGTATGTCGGTGTAGAAGCGTGCGGAGCGTTCGACATCATCGGAGACGATGAAGTGGCACACGATCATTCGCGCTGCGGGCTGCGTGGGTTCGGCCACTGGAATCTCCACTCAGCGCAGCGACCGGAACGAGTCACGCATCTCTTCGCAGAACAGTTGTGGCTGCTCCCATGCGGCGAAGTGACCGCCTCGGTCGAGCTCCTTGAAATGAATGAGGTTGTTGGGATACGCACGCTCAGTCCAACTCCGCGGCGCCGCGTAGAGCTCATCGGGGAAGACGCTGATCGCAAACGGGATGGTGATGTTCTTGGCGTTGAAGAAGTCGGCCTTGTTCTCCCAATAGAGTCGAGCCGAGGATATCCCCGTGTTCGTGAGCCAGTACAGGGTGATGTTGTCGAGGATGTCGTCTCGAGTGAGGTCGCCAACGGGTTGTCCCTGGAGGACTTTCTCCACGAGCCCGGGCTGTCCGGTGCCGTCCCCATGGTCGAGAATGAACGACGCGAGATCGGCAGGAGAGTCCGCCAGCCCGTACAACGTTTGCGGGCGCGTTGCCATGATCTGTGCGTAGGCGACGTGCTTGGTGTAGAACGTGCGCAGTTGCTCGTACGCGCGCGTCTCGTCGGCTGAGAGACCTGGCGGCGGCGGGTCGCCGCGCTCGAATCCCGGGACGATGTCGAGTGGGGCGGTACCAGGCATGTTGGAGTGGATGCCGAGCAACTCCGGAGCGGCCTGTTCACCCATGGCCTGGGTGACCGCCGCGCCCCAGTCGCCACCTTGCCCAACGAACCTGTTGTACCCGAGACGCTTCATGAGAACGACCCAGGCACGCGCGGTGCGGGAGGGATCCCACCCGGTCGTCGTCGGCTTGCCGGAGAACCCGTAGCCAGGGAGCGACGGGATCACCAGATGGAACGCGTCCTGGGCGCTCGCACCATGCGCTGTGGGATTGGTGAGCGGCTCGATGATCTTCATCTGCTCGATGATCGAGCCCGGCCATCCGTGCGTCACGATCAGGGGCAGCGCGTCCGCGTGCTGGGATCGAACATGTATGAAATGGATGTCGAGCCCGTCGATCGTTGTCACGGAGTGCGGGAGTGCGGCGAGCTTCGCCTCGCACCTGCGCCAGTCGTAATCCGTCGCCCAGTAACGGGCGAGGTCTTGCATCACCTCCAGCCGCACGCCCTGTGAGTCGTCCGTGACGGTCTCGCGGTCGGGCCACCGCGTTGCCGCGACGCGCCGGCGAAGATCAGCGACTTCCTCGTCAGAAAAGTGGATGTGAAGCGGCCGGATCTCCTCGTCATCCCTGTCGATGGTGACTCGACCGACACCGGTGGTTCGTGCGTCGACAGACATCTCTCTCCTCAAGCTCGCCATTGCCCACAACATATTCAGGGATGTGACACCAACCGGGATTCACAGGGTGTGCGCGGACGCGACTATGCCGTCCTCCTCCCGGCACCCACCATGCCGGCCATCGCGCCACCTCGCGAGGTCGATCGCCCAGTGGTCCGTCAGCTCGCACCCTGCGAACTCGCTCAGACCCCGAGGTCGGCCTCTCCCGGCACGACGCTACGCCCGCGCGGCAGCCGAGTCAAGCGCCGACGGGCGGTCGGCGCGACGGTCGCGAATTCGGCCGAGTGGGAGCTAATGTGGCGCCACGCTCGGCTCCGCTGAGCGAGTATCGCGACGGGCTGCAAGGACGAGGAGGTGCACAGTGGTGGACGCGAGCCGCCAGCCGGAACTGGCCGGGCAAACCGTGGTGGTCATCGGTGGCAGCTCCGGGATCGGTCTCGAAACTGGCCGGAGAGCACACGCCGAAGGGGCCGAGGTCATCCTCACCGGTCGCAATCCCCAGCACCTGGAGCAGGCCCGACTCGAGGTTGGCGCACTGAGAACCGCGGCATTCGACGCCACGGACGCGGACCAGCTCGGGCGGTTCTTCGCGGGTCTGTCGGAGCCGATCGACCATGTGATGGTCACGGCGGGCAGTTCCTACTACGCGTCAGTCGCGGACATGGAACTTGTGCGGGTGCGCCGTGCCTTCGACGAGGACCTCGTGCTCCCAATGCAAGTCGCACGTGTGGCGGCACACACGATGCGCCCCGGAGGGACTCTGATCTTCATGACCGGCACGGCTGCCCGCCATCCAGCTGTCGGCAGCGCAATCGCGGCGATTCGGGCGGCCGCCGTCCCCGCCATCACCGCGAACCTGGCGCTCGAGTTCGCGCCAATCCGAGTAAACAGCATCGCCGTGGGCTTCGTCGACACACCGTTGTCAGCATCAGTCATGGGCGCCGATCTCGAGCAGCGACGTCAGCATCTCCGCGAAACGCTGCCTGTGCGGCGAGTCGTCGGACCGGCTGACATCGGCAGTCTCGCCGTGTACCTGATGATCAATACCGCCGTCACCGGAGCCACGTACGACATCGACGGCGGACAGCAGCTCCTCCCGGCACCGTGAGGCAAATGTTTCGTGCTCGATGTGGGATAGGCGGCTGCGGCAACAACACGTGCGTGCGCGAAGCGCACGCTCGTCGGTGCTCGGGTCAGCGACCCGCCAGCTCGAGCTCGTATCGCACCCCGTGCCGGCCCTCGATCTCGGTCGCGCCAACGGCAACGAACCCAGCCTTTGCGAGGACCCTCTGAGACGCGACGTTCACATCGCTGGTTGTCGCCCGTAGCGTCCGCAGCCCGTACTCCGCGCCGGCACTCCGGCACAGCATCTGCAACCCGGTGGTCGCCATACCACGACCCGAGAACCGCTGCGCAACGCGATAGCCGACGTTGGCGCTCGCCCCGTCGACGTCATAGAGGTTGAAGCGCCCCACGATCGTGCCGTCGTCAGCGACGAGGACGTGAAAGAAGCCGCGCCCCGCGTCCTGCTCGGCGAGAAACGCCCGGTACCGCTCGGCGAACCGCTCGAAGAAGTCGTCGCCCCGATCGCTGATCAACTCGGCAAAGTACGCCCGATTCGCCAGCTCAAAGTCGAGAACAGCCTCTGCGTGGTCAGGGCGAAGGCGCTGGAGCTCGAGCACCCGCTAAGAGTAATCAGAGGCCGTACGCATAGACGTTGTCGTCCTCGGAGCCCACATACACCGATCCATTCGCAACCGCGGGCGACGAGGTGACGACTCCGCCGGTCGTCGCGCTCCACAGGTCGATCCCGGTTTTGGCGTTCAGGGCGTAGAGATCCTGGTCGTCGTTCACCGGGCGCCCACGGCGCCGACGATCACGGCCGGTTTGTTTTCAAAGAGGGACGGTAAGTCGCCGCCCACAGGCGGCCCTCGGTCACTGTGGAGGCGTCCCGGCGAATGATCGCTCAGTCGCGTCGGGAAGGCCAACGGCTGTTCCCAGCCCGCTCCAGAATGCCGTGGTGGTTCTCCGCACCGGTTCATGCGGAGCCCCCGCCAGCGTCGCCCACGCGCAGCCGGATGGGTCAGCGTTCACGGATTGACCCGCGCTGCCCGGAAGCGTGAACTCGAGCGTGTACCGAACATTCCAGTCGAGGGGGCAGTAGTAGCTGGTGCCGGCCGGGACGGTGGTAAGCGAGCAGATGGAGCGAGCGATCGAGCGTGCCTGTGCGGGGTCGGTCGCCGCAATCGGGGTCGGAACGCCGAAGCTCAGGTGGTTCTCGGGCGAGTCGGTCCGTGTCACCGTGAGGGCCGAGATATCCCCGATGCTCTGACACAGCGAACTCCAGCTGACCGTCGATGGTGTGGGTGTGCTCGTCGAGGGCAGGCCGGCCACCGGCCCCTGTGGGCCGGCGAGGGTCACCGACCCCTTCGCGCACCCCGCCATCGCCAGCGCGCTGAGCGCGGCAAGCGAGATGAGCGCCATGCGGTGGGGACGTGCCACGTTCGTCGGCAGCGCCGTGGTGGTGCGAGCGACATGCAAGTCCATGCTCCAGCTACGCAGTCGAGGCGGGGGTGGTTCCCGGCTCGGGCAAGCCGATGGTGGGCGCAATAGGGATCGAACCTATGACCTCTGCGATGTCAATGTGCGAATGACCGGCCTTGAGATCGGGCTGAGATCGCGGGTCAGGCGGAGGACCTCCATCCTTCCCCAACAGCAGCTCTTTCGGCTCCATGGACGTGCCTAGTGGAGGCTGGTCTTGGTTCAAGTGGCGTGGTGTGGCTGTTAGGCAACCGAGCGGATCTCAGGTTGGGCGCCGGCGCTTTCCGTTGTGTCTGCGAACGCTCATCGGCTTGCGAGGGGCTACTGTTCGGTCAGACGGCGGGCCACCTCGCTCACCGTTCCACGGACGACGAGTGTCGATGACTCGTTATGCCGTAGGGTGATCGACGTCTCGTCGTCGCTCAATCGATCAACGCGCACGACATCCACGGGGTTTACGTACACCGTGCCGCCGTCAGTCGTCGCGTCGCCTACGCGTTCGAAGAGAACGAGACGTAATCCGCTCAACGGCGATGCCGCGGGATGGCCGTGCCCGAAAGCCCGATACGTCGAAGATCCGAGAGCCTCGTCAGATTCGACAATGGCGCCGGCTTTCCGCACCGCGTCGATCTCAGTCCTGACCTTATCGAGGCTCGCTCCCAGGTCTTGCAGCACGTGCGCAGCGATGCCTTCACCTTCGACGAGCAATCCGAGCAAGATGTGCTCTGTACCAACGTAGCCATCGCCCATCGCGCGCGCCTCCTTGAAGGAGATCTCGATGACATTCTTCACGCGCGAGGTCGGGATGATGTGCTGAATGACGATCCGCTCGCTAGCGCCGCTGGCGGCGCCGATGATATTGCGGGCATTGGTGATGTCGACGCCCAGGCGGCTCAACACCTCGCCTGCGACGGTGTCACGCTCGCGAAGTAGTGCGAGGAGGAGGTGCTCCGTCCCGATGAAGTTGTTATGAGCGCGCTCGGACTCCTCTTGAGCCAGCGTCAGTACTCGTTTGGTCGCCTCTGTGAAGCGTTCGAATGGGTACACGCCTGCTAAACCACCTCAGGGGTCAGTCGCCGCGGTTCTCTTAGTATGGCTTCGAAGCCGCCACGTCGCTGCCTACGCGCCAACTTTGAATTCCGCTGGCGCGGATAGAGGCTACCGAACGAGAGGGCTACTGATCGGGCGATTTTCGTTGGCGCCAGCACGGCTAAGGCTTTTCCTAAAATTCGTGGCTGGCAGCACCGAACTTGAGAGTCAACGGTAACTCCGGTTTTCAAGTTCGTCCCCGGGGCGTTCGCGTCGCCCGCGAACGGCCGCTGCGTATTCGGTTTTAGGCGCCCGCACAGCCATTCCGTCCGCCGGAAACCGGGCCCGGCCGCGAAATACGGTGTCAGACAGGGTGTCAGTCGGCTCAAGGCACATGCGGCTGGCGTGCGCCAGGATTGACGCGGCTGTCGAGCCATGGGTCGTCCAGCTCCTCGCACTCCGAAACGCCATTAAGCCGTATGTCGCGACTTGGTTTCCGCGGTTTGAGTGCCCCTACCTGGCCGTCAAGATGGCTGAATGCGTACACGTCTGACATCTCTGGGCACCCCGCCAGGAGCGATCTGTCTGCTCGCTGTGGTGCTCATGAGCGTGGCCGCAGTGCTTCCGTTCCTCGAAGCACCGACCTATGGCGGCTTGTCGGGTTGCTGCGGGCCCCAGACGACGCAGCTCGTTCACAGCCTCTTACAGGGCTACGATGCGGCGTGGGTCGTCGTGATACTGCTCATCTTGGGAGCGGCGGCCGCCAGCCATCTAGCGGGGATTCGCCCTCGCATAGCCGCCGTCTGTTGCCTCGCAGCGTCGATCACCGCGTTGGCGTTTGCATTGTTCGAGAGCAGTAATGGTGGTAGCCGCGTGCTCACGGGGGGCTGGGGCCTTCCGAACACGTATGGAAACTCGGAGCATTTGGCACTCGACGCGGGCTTCTATCTGTTTCTCAGCGGCGCCGCAGTGGCCGTCATCGCATCGGTGATCATGCTTGTGACCAGCGATTGGGGGCTGGCGAGCCCCAGACCATTGTCCGGACCCGCCCCCGGCTAGCTAATCCTGCCCTTCGCGTGACACCTCGCTGGTAGCTGCCTCAAGTGACATTTGCGGATGCTGGCGTGGTCCAGCACGCTGTCACCCGCCACGGGATGTACGCTCCCCACGCAATGCCCCGTCCGATCGACGAGTTGATCGACCGCTCGAACCACGCTTGGCCGACCGTCATGCAATGGCTCTCCGCAGCCAAGCGTCCGGTGACCGTTCTGCCAGCGAATCCAGGCGGTTGGCAGACGCTCGAAGCTCTGCAGGTGACGACCCGTTCGCCGATGGGCGCCCTCGCTCTCGAGTGTGGCGGAGTCATCATCGACGATGGATGGCTCAGGCTGCTTGGCGGGAGCGAGCCGGAGCGCATCGGTCTCCTGACGTGGAACGGACTGCTACCGAACGCGGAGCCGCTGGTCCCTGGCGCACTGGTGGTCGCCGTCGATGTCGTCGGTGGTCTCTTCGCAATCAACGACATCGCGTTCCCCGAGGGGCGCGGTCGCGTCTGGTACTTCGGGCCCGATACGCTCACGTGGCTCAACACCGATCTCGGGTACTCGGAGTTCGTGAAATGGTCGGTCGAGGGAGACCTCGACAGGTTCTACGGCGACCTACGCTGGCCTGGATGGCGTGATGAAACGCGGCCGCTGACGATCGATCAAGGCATCTCCATCTACCCCTTCCCGTGGGCATCGGATGCTGGCTCGTTGGGAAGCCGGCGGCGTCGCGTTGTCCCGATCACGGAGCTCGCGTACATCTACCTGGACACGAAGCGCCAACTCGGAGCGGCGAACCAACAAGGACCCGTTCGTGTCGTGCTCGAGGACGAGTAGTGTGGCCTCGAATTCACTTCAGGGCCTGGGCTCGTCTGGGGTGATTAGCGCATCCTCGCGTGGGGAGCTTCACCTCAGTCGACGCGCAGGTAGCCCCGCCGAGAAGTCTAGGACTCTCGTTTGGCGGTTCTTGAGTTCGTCGCCGGTACGTCCGTCCTTGCTCATGGACGGCCGCCTCCAATTCAGATTTGTGCGTCCGAATAGGGAGTGCGTCCGCCGGAAACCGCGACTGACCGCGCCGTAGGGTGTCGGAAACGGTGTCAATTCACGGCGTTCATCTCGTGACCACCAGTCCGTATCTAGTCGTCAAACTCCACGACCGGCGCCTACGAGTTACAGACGGCTGACTAACGCGCCTGAGGTGGTCGGCGGAGTTGGTACCGGACAAGAAGTGCGGCAACTATCAGGAACACTCCCGCGAGCACGACGCATATCACGCCAACGGTGGCAAAGCCATCGACGAATGACTTTAGTGCCCAAAACGAAATGGTGAGGGCCCCAACGAACCAGAAGATGGCCCAGATCCCTGAGAAGGTCAACGGCTTCACTTCGACAGTGTGGGCGTTATTGAAGCTGACGTGTGTTACGCGCCTGAACCAGCCCCACCTGGGGCGAATCAGCAGACGAGCGAGCCTCCGATGCGGGTAGTAACTCGATCGACAAAGTCGCGGTACGGGCTCCGCCGGGGCAGGCTGCATTGAGGCTTGGAAGCACAACGCCCGCGCCGTGAGCATCCTGTTGCATCTGTGCTATCAGGGGATGCTGGCTCGGCCTGGCTCATGCCTTCTGGTGCACGGATCGCTGCTCAGCAATGTTCGCGGCGTCGATGGCGCGCCAGACTTCGGCGCTCCAGTCGACGCCTGACACCTTCAGGCGACGACATTCCGCGGCGGCCTCCGCCACTCCCCGACATGCCGAGTTGATCGCCGGCCATGTCGCTGTCGTGACCGCATCGCGCTGAAGCCGAGTCAACGCGGCGCTGGCCGCTCGCCATCGGCGCTGCGCGAGGCGTTGTGCCGCCAGACCAGCCCGGGCGCGGCGCCGGCATTCTCGCCGCCGTGCGAGCGCTGCCTCCCGTGCTCGCCAGGTTCTCGCCCCTCGCAGGGAGAGGCGACCGCGAGCGGACGCCCATCGAGGCATTGACTCGCTGAGACCCTGCTGCCGTCGCCGATGTGCGCTGCTCCGACACGCCCCACCGCAGAAGCGCGGCGGTCGACCGGTGCTGCGTCGATGTAGGGCTCGGCGGCATGCAGCGCACCGCGCTCCCACACCGGGGGTTTCGTCATGAACAACGCTTTGCATTTCACGCATATTCAAGCGCATCAAGCGACAACAGAGCGCTTACATTTTGGGTCGAAAACGGCGAAAAAACCGCAGGTGAAAGTGTGTGTGATGTGAAATGGCGCGTGGTCGGGAACTGAGAGGTGATGAATGCGGGAGTGGGAGCAGTGTCTGTGAGGCCGCTGGAGCTCTGTCTGTGGGGGGCTTGTCGGAGGTGCCGGCTGTGATGCGGGGAAGCGGCGCAGGATGTGCCGGATGGCCGGTGCGGCGCCCGCGGAGGCCGGGTCCCCCCAACCCGCGCGGCACGCGCTGAGCGCGCACCACGCAGGGATGCCCCTGAGGCCGACGACAACTCGGCCTGCCACGGCCCCTTGCATCGGTCGTGCCAGGACCACCACCGGGGCGTGGAGTGTCCAATATCCGGCGGACGCGCCGGATGGTGTCGAGGTGGGACTTACCTCGCGGTGTCAAGCATCCCGCGGACTTTCACAACGACGCGTCGCAGCGAAACTGTAAGCGCTATGTGAGCGATTGCCCGCTACGCTGAAGACGCCGTCATTCCCATGCACGAAACTCAATTGTCCCTCGACATGCAACGTCCGCTGTCGTCCACGGTGTCCTCCCCCACCGTCGCGGCGAATCCCGACTCACGCCGTAAGTGGATCTGGGACGGCGATCGTCAGGCGTTCGTCGCCGGCACCCTGCGTGAGGCGATGCTCGTGCGCGGTTTCACGCCCCACTCGCTGGCCGTGTCCGCTCGAGTGGCGGAGAGCACCATGTACAACGCCCTCGCAGGCCGACCCACGCGCCTGCGCACCGCGCGGCGGGTGCTCGAGACGCTTGCCGGCGTTGAACCCAAGTTCGAGCTCAGCAGGCTCGGCTGAGCGGCTACGTCCGGTATCGGGCGAGTGCCGCCACCGCTTCCAGGTCGGAGGCGGTGTAGTAGCGGCGGACCATCTCGACGGACTCCCAGCCGCCCAGGAGCTGGAGGTGGAACATCGGGATGCCGGCGTCGGCGCACCGGGTCGCCCACGTGTGGCGGAGCCGGTGCGGATTGCAGCGCACCCCGGCGGTCTTGCCGATCCGCTGCATGAGCTGTTCGACGCCCCAGGTGGTGAGCGCATGGTCGGCGTCCGACAGGAACACGTCACGGAGGTGGCTCGCCGGCCGCTCCTTGATGGCCCACTCGAGCAGGTCTCGGGGCAGGTTCCGGTAGGTGTCCCGGAATCCGACGATCCGATCCCGTCGCCCCTTGGTGAGCGTCCGGTTGTGGATGTTGCCGACGATCGTCAGCTTGGCGGGACGGCCCTTGAGGCCCTCCAGGTGGTCCGTGGTGAGGGCGCACAGCTCTCCGACGCGGAGCCCGGTGGCGAGCAGCGTCATGGCGATCAGGCGGTCACGGCCGGGCTTGGCGGCCGCGACGACCCGCGCCTCGTCGTCCACGCTCAGCGCCATCGGCAGCTTGCGCTTCGGAATCCGTGGCTTGGGCAGGTCTCGCCCGTCGCTCAGGAGTGGCGCGTCGAACCCGGGCCGTTCCTTGCAGAACTTGGCCAGAGACCGCGCATAGCAGCGGAACTTCATCAGGGTGGCGGGCTTGAGCACGTCCGCGTGGACGGTCATGTACTCATGGAAGCTCTCGGTGCTGAGCTGATCGACGTACACGATCCCCTCGTGGGCCAGGTAGCCCGGCCAGCGCCCCCGGAGCAGGTAGTCCTCCGCGTTCCGCATCGTGCTCTGCGACCAGTCGAGCTTGTGGTGGTGGAGCAGCGCGTGGACGGCGTCGATGACCGTCGGCCGCTCCCCTGGCTGGCCCCTCCGCGGAGCCTTCTCCACGGCGAGCTGGCCGCCCGTCGCGGTGTCGTAGTAGTCGCGGCGCTGGGGCTTGGGGGCCGGCACGAAGGCGTGGCCATCGACAGCAGTTTATTCCAAGGACACAGACTCCCGCGGAGACAGCAACATCCTACGTTTTTCTGGAGGCAGTCGATGCGGGCCGCTGGAACCGGCTGGTTTGTATTCAAAAAGCCGGTGGTGGGCGCAATAGGGATCGAACCTATGACCTCTGCGATGTCAACGCAGCGCTCGTACCAACTGAGCTATGCGCCCCTGGCTCGCACCGGGCAAGCGTGAGCGCGGTCGATGATACCAGTGGCCCGGCGCAACCCCCCGAGGAGGTCAGACCCAGGCGACCGGTTGGGTCTTCTTGCCGGTGGAGTGCTGCGCTGCCTCGAGGTCGTCGAGCGTCACCTCGACTCGGAGGACGCCCTCGCAGCTGTGGCACACGAGGTTGAACCACTCGGGCCGGGTGATCTGGCGCGCAATCGCCTGCCGGTGCCCGCAGCATTCACACGTAACGATGGCTCGCATCTCTTCTCCACGCCCGGCCCGCCACTGCGGGCCACCGGCCTCGGAGCTTCCCACCGGTCCCCGTGAGGGCCGGTGATTCCACGGGTTCGCGACACCGCCGTTGCAGCCCCGTTAATCAGGACGGATCCGCGCTGACGACTCCGACTGCCGGTGGGTCCGGCTCGAGCACGTGCAACCGCTTCCAGCCGAACCATCGGACAGCTGCGGCGATGAGAATCAGAATCACGCCGAGCGCCGCAACCACGCGAGCCACGCCGATCAGGTCGGACACGACACCGGCGAGCAACAGGGGTATCGCGACGGCCGCGTTAATGACGGTGAAGATGCCACCGAAGATGCGGCCGCGACTCTCGGTGTCGGTGCGTTCCTGCAGCACGGTGAACGCAGGGATGAGGAGCGCGCCGAGGGCGCAGCCGAAGATCACCGCGACGACGACGGCGAGAGGGACCATGAGCGCCGCGAGCCCGTGGTCATTGAGGACCACGGGAACCACTCCCATGATCAGGAGCGAGACACCGGCTGTCGCGATCGCGACGACGAGCATGGTCGCCCGCGAGAGCGTCGGTCGCTGACCGAGCAGCGCGCCCGTGGCGATCAGGCCGAACATCGCCGGCACGAGCACGATGAAGGTCTCGTCATCCGAGCGCTTGAGGACTTCGACGAGGTAGACGGGGCCAAGCGCGAAGATCGTGAAGACGACGACGATCGCCAGCGCGAGCTGATAGAGCCCGAGCCGCAGGGGTGCGCTGCTGCGAAGGATCGCGATCCCATCGCGAAGCTCCCGAAGGATGTTCTGCGACGGCGCCGCGCTCACCTTCTCGGCGCGGAGGCTGACGCTCACCTTCCACACCGACAGCGCGGCCAGCCCGAACAGCGCGGTGGCAATGTAGAAGGGCGCCTGGTTGCCGAACAGGCCGATCGCGATGGTCGCGGCCGGAACACCGAGGACCAGGGTGAGGATCACCGTGGTCATGAACAGCGATGTCGCCTCGGTGATCTGTTTGCGTGTCACCAGCGAGGGAATGCTCGCCGCCTCCGCGGGGGCGAAGATCTGTCCCGCCGAGCTGAAGAGCAGTGTGATCACGATGAGCGGCCACGCCTGCCCGCGCAACCCGGGGAAGAGTTGCGCCAGCGGGATCAGCAGGATGAGGCCACCGCGAACCAGGTTGCAGCCCACCATGAGCGCGCGCTTGTCGTGGCGGTCGGCGTAGACGCCCGACGGAGCGCTGAGGAGGACGCTCGGCAGCGTGTACGCGATCATCAACACGGACTGCAGGGACGCGAGCTTGGTCAGCGTGTACATGAACACGAGCAGCGTGAACATGAGGAACTTGTCCGCAAGCTGCGACAGGAGCTGCGCACCCCACAGGTAGCGGAAGTCCCGCCGTCTGAGCACGGCGATGAACCCGTCCGCCTGGTCGGGGTGCGGCGGTACCGCCGGGCGGGTCGCGTGGAGCGGTGCGACCGTCGTGTCGTCGTCCGGCTCGACTCGCGCGCTCGTGAGGGGGCGCCTCATCGCGTCACCGACCTCACCTCGGCGACCGCGCGGGCGAGGAGCTCCCACTCATCGAGCGCAAGCGTACCCGGCCGGCGGCCGGGATCGATGCCTGACGCCAAAAGAATGTTGGTCGCGGCGACGGTGTCATTCCCGAGCGCGCGGCTCAGCCCGTTGCGCAGGGTCTTGCGTCGCGACTGGAAGAGCGGTTTCGCGAGTGCGAGCACCGCCGTCCGTGTGGCCGGGTCCATGAGCCGCGCGGGGACGAGCCGCAGGATCGACGAGTGGACGGCGGGCGCGGGGTCGAATGCGTGCGGCGGGACGTCGAGCAGGCGCTCCACCTCGGCGTGAGACCGGACCGCCACCGTGGCGAGGCTCCAGTCACCGGGGTCGGCGGCGAGACGAGCCGCCACCTCTCGCTGCACGAGGACCACCGCGCGCGCGGGCGGCTCGGGTGCCTCGAGGAGGCGGGTGAGCACGAGCCCGGTGAGCTGGTACGGCAGGTTGCCGGTGGCGAGCCAGCCGCGCGTGAAGCCGAGCGCGACCGGATCCACGACGCGGGCATCCATCTCCAGGACGCTGACGTTCCGGTGCTCGCGCTGGGTGAGCTGGGTGCCCGCGACGCAGGCGGGGTCGATGTCGATCGCAACGACCCGACCCGCTCGTGCTGCGAGCTCACCGGTGAGCGTGCCGAGCCCGCATCCGATCTCGAGCACGTCGCTCACCGGCCCGGGGTCAAGGGCATCCGCGATTGCCTCGAGGACCTGACGGTCGACCAGGAAGTGCTGTCCAAGGTGCGGGTCGCGGCGTAGACCGACGCGCCGTGCGACGGCGGTGACCGTCCTTGGGTCGGTGAGGTCGAGCGGGAGACGGATTCTCGCGGCCGGCAGGTCGTCAGGCACGTGCGGGAGCCGAGGCCGGCAGCGGCAGACCCAGAATCCGCCGGGCCGTTCGCGTGGTCGCCGTGCGGACCTCCTCGACCGTCTCGCCGCGCAACCGGGCGACCGCCGCCGCTGTGATCGCGACGCGTTCCGGCAGGTTCGGCCTGCCGCGCTCCGGGACGGGGCTGAGAAAGGGAGAGTCCGTCTCGACGACGAACCCGTCCGCGGCAACCGCGCGCGCAGCTCCCTGGATGGCGTCGCTGCGCGGGAAGGTGACGATCCCCGAGAACGACACGATGAAGCCGTGCTCCGCGCAGCGCTGCGCGTGCGCCGCGTCACCGCTGAAGCAGTGCATGATGCCGCGTGACCCTGGGACTTCACGCACGGCGGCGAGCACCTCGTCATGCGCGTCGCGGTCATGGATGAGCACCGGCTTGTCCGCGTCGCGCGCAAGCTCGAGCATCGAGCGGAACGAGCGCTCCTGCACCGACAGCGGCACCTCGTGGTAGCCGGGGCGGAAGAAGAGGTCGAGGCCCATCTCCCCCACCGCGACCGCCTTGGGATGGCGCACCAGCTCGGCGAGCGCCTCGATCTGTCTCGCGTCCGGGGCGGACTTCTCATGGGGATGCCAGCCGCAGGTGAAGTAGACCGCGGGATGCCGCTCCGCGATCAGCCGGTTGCGATCCGAGTCGTCGAGGTTGAGCCCGACCGAGATGATCTGACCGACCCCTGCCGCTGCCGCACCCTCGAGCGCGGCATCGAGCAGGCCCCGCTCGTCGAGCAGCACCAGGTGGCAGTGCGTGTCGACGAGCGAGGGCAGCGCATCGCTCACGGGAGCGCACCGACGAGCACGGTGCACTCGCCGCGCGGCGGGTGTGCGGTGAACTCCTCGACGAGGGAAGCCGCCGTGCCGCGGTGCATGGTCTCGTGGACCTTGGTCAACTCTCGAGCGACAACGACCGGTCGCTCGCCGAGCACGGCTGTCGCGATGCGCAGGGTCTTGGCGAGGCGCATCGGTGATTCGAAGAACGCGATCGTGCGTTCCTCCGTCAGCGCGTGCTCGAGGATGCGAACGAGCTTGCCGGGCGTGCGTGGCAGAAACCCGAGAAAGCAGAACGCGTTGCCGGTGAACCCGCATGCGGCAAGCGCCGCGGTGAGTGCCGACGCGCCCGGGATCGGCGTGACGCGATGCCCGGCAGCGAGCGCGGCCTGCACGAGAATGGCGCCGGGATCGCTGATCGCCGGCGTGCCCGCGTCGGTGCAGAGCGCGAGTGTCTCTCCACGGTCGAGGCGCTCGATGAGCGGGGGGACGCGGCGGCGCTCGTCGAAGGCGGGCAGCGAGAGCACCGGTCGTTGCACCCCGTGCGCCGTCAGCAGCGCTTTCGTGCGCCGCGAGTCCTCGGCGATCACGGCGTCGCACTCGCGCAGGACGCGCAGCGCCCGCAGCGTGATGTCCTCGAGGTTGCCGATCGGAGTCGCGACGACCGCGAGGGTGCCGACGGTGCCGCTCACCTGCCCCAATCCCGCGGGTAGCGGAACTCGCGGTCGATCGTCCGGTTGCTGAGCTTCGCGATGACCGGTGGTCGCCGCTTGTACTGGCTCCTCTGCACACGCGCGATCACGCCGTCGACGTCGACGGCGTCGAACCCGAGCGCGACGACCTCCGCGCGACTGCGCCGCTGGTCGACGAGGAGATTGAGGATCTCATCGACGACCGCGTAGCGAATGCCAAGCTCCTCCTCGTCCGACTGGCCAACCCAGAGATCCGCGCTCGGCGGTTTGGTGAGCACGCTGTGCGGGAGTCCGAGGAACCGCGCGAGCTCATAGAGCTGGGTCTTGTACAGATCGCCGATCGGGTTGAGCGCGCTGGCCATGTCGCCGAACAGCGTCCCGTATCCGAGCAGCAGCTCGGTCTTGTTCGAGGTGCCGAGCACGAGCGCGCGCTGTGCCATCGAGTGGTCGTAGAGGATCGACATGCGCTCGCGCGCCATCTTGTTGCCACGGCGCGTGCGATCCGCATCGGGATAGCGCTCGAAGTACGCGTCCACCTGCGGGGTGATGTCGATCGTCTGCGGGACAAGGCCGAGATTCGCGCATACGGCCTCCGCGTCGAGCGCCGACTGCGGGTCGCTCGTGCGATACGGCATGAAGATCGCGACCACGTTGCCCGCCCCGAGCGATGACACCGCGAGCGCCGTCACGAGCGACGAGTCGACGCCGCCGGAGAGACCGACCACGACGCGCTCGAAACCGACCTTGCGCACACCGTCGGCGATGAAGCCGCGGAGGAGACCGGCTACGAAGCCGGGGTCAATCGCGAGCGCGGCGGCGGCGGAGTTGGTCGGTCTCTGCGTCGTTGACATCGTCTCGTTCGTCGCGGAGCAGCGGGTACGCGACCCGCGCGCGCCGGAGCGCGCTCCGCTCGAGGGCGTGGAAGAGCACCGTGTCCTCGGTACCCGGCACCTTCGCGACCACCGCGCCTTCGGGGTCGACCACACGCGAGCCGCCCCAGAACCCGACACCGTCCTCGAAGCCGGTCCGATTGCAGTAGATAACGTAACTCGTGAAGAGCTGCGCGTAGGTGCGGGTCATGACGTCGTAGCTCCCAGCCGTACCGAGCCCTTCACCCTGCAGGACGCCGCGTCCGGGCGATGCCGACGGGCAGATGATCAGGTCGACGCCCTGGCGCGCGAGGAGCGCCGCCGCCGAAGGATGCCAGAGGTCCTCACAGATGAGGATGCCCGCCCGCCAATGTCCGAGGAGCGGGGCGTCGAACGCGCGGAACCGGTCTCCCGCAGCAACGTACCGCTGCTCATCGAAGAGGCCGTAGGTCGGGAGATACACCTTGCGGTGCACATGCACAATTTCACCGGCGCTGATATAGAGGGACGCGTTGTAGAACCGATGACGGTCGCTCTCGAGGATCAGCCCTGCGACGACATCGGTGCGCGCCTTCTGCGATGCCTCGCGAAGCGCGCCGATCTCCGGCGAATCAAGGCGGAGCGCCACCTCCGGCACCTGATCTTTGAGGAAATAGCCGGTGAGTGAGAGCTCCGGGAAGACGACGAGGCCTGCATGCCTGCCGGCAGCCCCGATGATCGCGAGATGGGTGGCGAGGTTGGCGGCTACGTCGCCGAGCTTCGGGTAGCACTGGGCGAGCGCCACAATCGTCGATCCGGCCGGGGCGACCGTCACAGTCGGTTCGACGCCGGCGCGCGACTCGGCGACTGACGACGCCTCGTCAGGCGCGGCGGTCACGCCGGTTCGAGATCGTTCGAGGACCATCCGCCTGATTCTCCCATGGTCTCGGGCAGCGTCCCCGTATTCACGAAGCCGTCGACCATCGCCGGCACCGCGTCGAGGGGGCTCATCGCCATCGGCGCCGGTGGCAGCGCCCGGAGGAAGCCCATCCCGTACTGGCGCGTCCGCAGTCGTGGATCGCAGAGGACCACCGCACCGCGATCCGAGGCGCTCCGGATCAGACGCCCGAATCCCTGGCGGAGCCGGATGATGGCCACGGGGAGGATGTACTCGCCGAACGGGTCCCGGAGTTGCTCCGACCGCGCCCGGACGAGCGGATCGGTGGGCACAGGGAACGGGAGCTTGTCGATGACGACGCAGCGGAGGCGGTCGCCGGGGATGTCGACGCCCTCCCAGAAGCTGCTCGTCGCCAGGAGGACGGTCCGCGGATCGGCGAGGAAACTCTGGAGGATCTGGCGCCTGGTGCCGTCGAGCCCTTGCGCAAGGCTCGCGATGCCCCGCGCATCGAGACGGTCCTGGAGCAGGCTCCACACCCGTTTGAGGGGACCGTAGCTCGTGAACAGGACGAGCGTGTGGCCGTCGAGCCTCGCCGCGATCCCGTCGATGAGCTCGGTCATCTGGACGTCGTGGACGGGATCGTCATAGGCGGTCGCGTCCTCCGGAAGGATGCAGATCGCCTGGCGCAGGTAGTCGAACGGCGACGGCAGGGTCAGCTCGTCGGCGGCGACGCCGATGCCGACCCGCGTGCGGATGAAGTCGAAGGCCCCGGCGACCGACAGCGTCGCGGAGGTGAGCACCACCGATTCCGCCGGGTCGAAGATCGCGGTCGCGAGTGGTTCCGACACATCGATCGGCGCCTCGTGCAACTCGGCCTGCTCTCCGCGCATCTCGATCCACGTGACGGTGCCCTCCCGCGGGCGGCAGAGCACGTGGTCGATCGCGGCCGCAAGTCCGGTGAGCGCCGCCGAGGCGTGTGCAAGCTCGTCCTCGGCTCGCTCCGGCTGTGGCAGCAGGTCGACCTGCATGCCGCCCGCGGGTCCGCCGATGAGCGCGCTCGCGGTTCGCTGCAGCACCCCGACGGCGTGCACGGCAGAGCGCTCGACGACGGCGAAACCAGGATCCGAACGGACCACCTCGGAGAGACCCACCCTGCCGTTTGCCGCATGCTCCCCACCCAGCTTTGCGGCCATGAATCCCTTGGCGTCGCCGAAGAGACGCTGGCCGGCCTCGCGGCATCGCTCGAGATCCGTGGCGAGCTGAGTCCCCTGCGTTGCGGGCAGACGCTCGAGCACCAGGGTGATGTCGGCGAACCGCACCGCGATCCCGAGTTGCTCGGTCGCCACCGCCTCGAGCTGGTGCGCCTCGTCGACGACCAGTGCCTCGTACGCTCCGAGCACCTGCCCCTGGCGCTCGTTTGCGGCGAGGAGCAGTGCATGGTTGGTGACAACGATGGCCGCATCTGTGGCGGCGCGACGAGCTCCGACCATGTGGCATCGCGCATTCGCCCAGTTGCCGCACGCAGGCCCGAGGCAGTCGGTCACATCGGATGCGACCCGGCGCCAGAAGTGCTCCTCCTCGCCGGAGAGATAGATCTCGGATCGATCGCCGGTCTCCGTCGTGGCCAGCCACGCGAGGATCTTCAGCTTGAAGCGGATCGCGGGACTGTCAGGCTCAGAGCCGTCGACATCCGGCGCATCGAGGAATCGCTGCCAGCGGCGGAGGCTGATGTAGTGGTTGCGTCCTTTCAGCACCGCCACGGGCACAGGCTGGTCGAGCATCCCGGCGACCGTGGGCAGGTCGCGGTCGGCGAGCTGCTCCTGGAGGTTGACGGTGTGGGTGGCGATCACCGCGCGCTTCCCCGTGCGTGCCGCCCAGAGCGCCAGCGGCACGAGGTAGGCAAGCGACTTGCCGACCCCTGTCCCCGCCTCCACCATCAGGCGGCGCTTGCGCTCGAGGGTCTGGCCGACGGCGACCGCCATCTGGTGCTGCGCCTCCCGATATTCGTACCCGTCGCGACCCGCGAGCGGTCCGTCCGGCCCGAGGAGCGTCGCGGCCGCCTCACCGACGGCCCTGGACGCGAGCGCGGCCGCCGTGACGCCCGGAGCCGCGGTCGCCATCGGGATCGGCACCGTCGCGACCGGGCGTGGCGCCTCGGCGTCGACATCCGGGCGGAGGACCAGGTCGCCGAGGAACTCCGAGAGCGGGCCGGCCGCCTGGCCCGCGACCCTGCGCATGGCGCTCTGGGTCTCCGGGGGTAGCGCTCGGCCGGCGCCGACCAGCACGCGAAAGAGGTCGCCGGTCGCCAGCGCGTCGCTCAGCGCGCGGTGCGGCCGCTCATGGGTGATGCCGAGACGCCGGCTCAGCAGTGGGAGGCTGTGGCTCTCGTAGGTCGGGAGCAGGATCCTGGCCAGGTCGAGCGTGTCGAAGATCAACCCGGAGCCGAAGGACTCCGAGAGCAGCGCCCGGAGAAAGAGCAGGTCGAAGGTGCCGCCGTGCGCGATCAGCGCGGCGTCGCCGCAGAACTCCGCGAGCTGTGTGGCCGCCTCGAGTGGTGGTGGCGCGCCGCGGACGTCGTCGTCGGTCAGGCCGCAGAGCCGCTGAATCGCGAGCGGGATCGGAATCTGCGGATCGACGACGACCTGCAGCCGGTCGAGCGGCCGGAGCGCCTCGTCGTAGCGGACGGCGCCGATCTCCAGGATGCGATCGCTCCGCGGCGAGAGCCCGGTGGTCTCGAGATCGAAGGCGACGAGATGGTCCGGAGGTGCCGGCCGGTGGATCACGCCGCGGTGGCGCTCACGGGACGGTGCTCCGCGGGGAGCAGTGCGATCACGCGCTCCATCATGGTCTCAGCGGCTTCGCGGTTGGAGAGTTGCTCTCCGTCGGTTCCTGTCGGAGGCAGCCGGAACGGCTCGCCGATGCGGAGTTCGACGTCGGCGCGCCGAGGCAGCCACGATCCGCGAGGGATCACGCGCTCCGACCCCCAGCTCGCCACCGGCACCACGAGGGCGTTCGAGTGCCGGGCGATGAAGCCCGCGCCACCGTGCGTCTCACCGAGCAGCTGTCCGTCCCAGGATCGAGTCCCCTCGGGGTAGACGAGCAGCACGTGCCCGTTCGCGAGCACGGCGAGCGCCTGCCGGAGGGCGGCGCGGTCGGCGCTCTCGCGGACGACCGGGAAGGCGTGGCTCTGCCGAAACAGCCATCCGAGGAGGGGATTGCGAAACAACTCGCTCTTGGCCAGGTAGAAGACATCGAGGCGCGGGATGAAGACGCCGGTCAGTGCGGGTTCCACCGTGCCGACGTGGTTGCCGACGATGAGCACGGGACCGTGGCGCGGCACGTGCTCCATCCCGACGATGCGCAATCGCCGTCCCAGGACGACCCGGGCGAGGAGCCGGACTCCCAGACGCAACACGGCGTAGATCACCGGTTGCCCGCCATCAGCGCCGCCTCCCACAGCATGAGCGCCTCGCGATACACGTCGCCGATGCCGAGGACTCCCGTGTCGAGGCGATGCGCGTCGTCTGCAGGCTGCATCGGGGCGGCGGCCCGGGAGGCATCGGTTGCGTCGCGGGCTCGAACCTCGCCGTGCATGAGCGCGCTGTTCGCGTCGCCGCCGGAGCCGCCGAGCTGTGACGCTCGACGCTGTGCCCGAACGTCCGGCGACGCGTCGAGATACAGCTTGAGCGTCGCATGCGGGAAGACGACGGTTCCGCAGTCGCGCCCGACGGCGACGGCTCCGTGTGTCGCAAGCCGTCGCTGGGCGTCGAGCAGGACGTCGCGGACACCCTGGATGCTGCTCATCGCGGCGAGCAGCGGCGCATTGGCGGGGTCGCGGAGCGCAGGTCCGGCGTCGACACCGTTCACACGAGCAGTGCTGTCGCCCTCGATGTGCGTGGGGTCCGTGTCAATCACGATCTCCGTGCTCCGCGCGCAGGCAATCAATGCCTCGTGGTCTGCCGGGTCGATGCCCGCCCGCGCAGCGGCGACCATGACTCCGCGGTAGAAGAGCCCGGTGTCCACGAGCGGAAGGTCGAGGGTCATCGCGAGACGGCGTCCAAGGGTTGTCTTGCCACTTCCGGCCGGTCCGTCGATGGTCACGATCGCCGGATCGCCCGCGGGGTGCGTCACCGCGGCCGTCGGACACGCGAAGGAGTGGCGGTGCGCCTCGTCGTGGACGCTCTCTGCGAGACGGCTGCCCGACGCGGCGCGCTCGCCCGTGCTGGCTCGGGCAATCCCGCCGCAGCTCGCAACGACTTGAGCTCCGCGGCTCGCAGCTCGCGAGCCTCACCTTCGGGAAGGTCGCCGAGCTGCAGCGGCCCGACAGCGATGCGCACGAGGTCGCGCACCTCGAACCCGATCGCTGCGAAGAGGCGCCGGACCTCGCGCTTGCGTCCCTCGGCCATCACGACCTCGACCACCGTGTCGGATCCGGCGTGCGTCGCCGTGAGCGCCCGCGCCGGCCCATCCTCGAGCTCGACGCCGTACTCGATCAGGGCGAGCTGGTCCTGGGAGATCGGCCGGTCGACCGTCGCGAGGTATCGCTTCGTGACGCCGTGGCGCGGGTGTGAGACCGCATGCGCGAGGTCGCCGTCGGTGGTGAGGACGAGCAGCCCCCTGCTGTCGGCGTCAAGCCTCCCAACCGGGACCAATCCCGGAACCGGTTCGAGCAGGTCCATCACGGTGCGGCGCTGATACGGGTCGCTGCGTGTGGTCACGACCCCGACCGGTTTGTTGAGGACGATCGTGACTGAAACCGCTGCCGCGGGGATCCGATGACCGTCCACGCACACCCGGTCGACCGATGGCTGCACCACGGTTCCAAGGTCTCGAACCTCGCCGTTCACCGTGACTCGTCCGGCAGCGATCAGCTCGTCGGCTCCGCGACGCGAGGCCACGCCGCGACGCGCGAGGAACCGATTGAGCCGCTCCGGCGGGTGAGCGCTCACTCGAAGTCGGGGAGCTCCGGGGTGTCCGACACCGGCGGCAGATCCTCGATGCGCTCGAGCCCCACGAGCTGCAGGAATCGAAGCGTCGTCCCGAAGAGACGCGGGTGCCCGGGTGTGTCCTGACGCGCGATCTCGTCGATGAGCCCACGCTCGGTCAGGTGCTCGAGGACGGCCTCGCAGTCCACGCCACGGATCGAACTCGATGACCGCCTTGGTGGCCGGCTGGCGGTACGCGATGATCGCCAGGGTTTCCATTGCGGCCCTGCTGAGGCGCGAAGGTCGCTCCGGATGGAGCGCCCGCTGCACCGCCCAGGCCATCTCCGGGCGAGTCACCAGCTGAATCGACTCGGCCGAGCGCTGCAGCATCAACCCACGGCCGCGCAGCTCCATGGCGAGCACTCCCGCGGCTCTCGTCACCGCCGCCGGGCTGCGATCGAGTGTCGCCGCAGCCTCCGCGATGGTCACCTCACGTCCGAGCGCGAAGCAGAGGGCTTCGAGCGCCGGAGCCAGGTCCTCGGGTTCTGCATCGGCGGTGCCCTCCGGCACCGTCGCCCTGCCGAAGACGTCGAGCACGAGGACGTCATCCACGAGCGGTCACCGTGATCGGGCCGTAGGCGTCGCGCTGCTCGACGGTCGCCTCGCCGCGCTTGAGCATCTCGAGAAGCGCCAGGAAGCACGCCACGGCCTCGAGCCGGCTGTTCACGCCGGCGAAGACTTCCTCGAAATCGAGCGTGCCGCGGGTCAGGCGGGCGCGGAGGAGCGCGACCTTCTCCTCGACCGAGAAGGTGACCGCGACCGGGAGGGGCTCGGCGTCGCTGAGGCGCTCGAGGACGGCGCGGAATGCGGCGGCCAGGCGCTCCGGTGGGATCCGGAGGTGCTCGACGGGGATCACCTCCGAGGAAACGAGCCCGAGGAAGCTCCGAGCTCCTTCGGTCGCTGCCTCGGCGAGCAGGGCCTCGGCTGCCGCCTTGAACAGCCGGTACTCCGCGAGGCGCCGGCCCGCGTCCGTCGATTCGTCCTCCGTCGTATCGACAATCTCCGCGTTCTGGTCGGGGAGCACCGCCGCCGCCTTGAGCGCGACCAACCGTGCCAGGAGGCTCAGCGTGTCGGCGACGGCGCGAAGGTCGCCACTTCGCTCGGGCGCCTCGAGGGCGGTGCGAGCCTCGGCGACGACGGCGCTCACCGACATCGCGTTGAGGTCGACATCACCCCGGTTCGCCCGCGCAACCAGCTCCTCGAGGCTTCCGTGGAATCCGGGCGCGTCCACGGTGATCGTGGTGGCCCCCGCGTCCTCCCGTTGCATCGCTACATGGTACGGAGGCTGGGGGTACCCCGATCGCTTCGGGACCCCTCCTCCAGCAGCTCTGCCGCGCGGGTCAACGCCGCATCGGTGGTGCGCCCGGACATGAGCCTGGCAATCTCGCGAACGCGCTCGTCGCCGGCGACTGCGCCGGCATGCGCGTCCGGCGCGCCGGCTCGCTCGTGTTTCGTGATCGTCAGGTGCGACCCGGCTCGCGCCGCGATCTCGGGGCGGTGCGTGATCGCGATCACCTGGCGCGAACGCCCGATGCGCGCCAGCACATCCCCGACTCGCGCGGCGGTCTCGCCACCGATGCCGGTGTCGACCTCGTCGAGGACCAGCACGGGCGCATCCTCCTCGCTGACCACCGCACTGAGCGCCAGCGCCAGCCTGCCGAGCTCTCCGCCGGACGGTCCTTCGTCGAGCGGCATCGGCACCGAGTCACGATTGGGGGCCAGGCGAAAGTCGACGTCGTCGACACCTGCCGGCCCGCAGCGGACCGGCGTGCCGTCACCGGTGTCCACGCCGTCCACATCGAGGTTGCGGGTCAGGACGACCCGGAAGCGAGCGTGGGGCAGCTCGAGCGCGTGCAGCTCACCCGTGATCGCACGCTCGAGCCGGCGCGCCGCTCCGGACCGCGCCGCGCTGAGGGCGGCCGCTGCGGCGCCTGCCTCGGTCCGGCAAGCCGCGGCGGCCGATTCCAGTGACTCGATGGCACCGCCCTCGCCGTCGACGCTCGCCACCAGTGACGTTGCCCGCTCCAGCTCGGCGAGCGCGGCTTCGAGCGAGCCGTGACGCCTGATGACGCGCGTGAGCATGTCGAGGCGTTCCTCGACCGCCGCCAGCCGCCTCTCGTCGACGGTGATCTCGTCCGCATGGCGGCGGGCGTCGAGAGCGAGGTCTCGGAGGCGGTCGACGAGCTCGTCCGCGCTTTCGACGAGCGCGGCCAGTGCGGGATCGACCGCGGCCAGGTCGGCGCCCTCCGCGGCCGCCGACGCGAGACGGTCGGCAGCTGATCCGTCGTCGCCGCCGCTCGCCTCCGCAATCGCAAGCGAGCAGCCGGCGATGCGGGCCGCGTGCCGGAGACGGAGCCGTTCCGTCTGGAGCTCGGCGTCCTCACCCGGGGTGATCCCAAGGTTGCCGAGATCCTCGATGAGGTCTCGCGCACGCTGGAGTTCCGCGGCTCCGGTGCTGGCGGCGCGGCGCGCGCCAGCGAGCGTGTCGACCGCCGCTCGCCAGGCGCGAACGGCCCCGGCGGTGGCCATCCGCGCCGCAGCCAGGTCGGCACCTCCGAACGCGTCGAGGACGTCGCGCTGCCAGGAGCGGCGGAGCATTCGCTGGCTTGTGCCCTGGGCGGTCACCTCGACGCAGAGGTCGCCGATCTCCCGGAGCACCGACTGCGAGACGAGCGCACCGTCGACCCGACAGGTCGCGCGTCCGGATGCGGGGACCTCCCGGGACAGGGTGACCAGATCGTCGTCCGGGATCCCCAGCTCCGCGCGGCGAGCGCGAAGGCGGGCGTTGGGGTTGTCGAAGACCGCAGCCACACGCGCCCCAGGTGTTCCGGCACGGACCGCCTCGGGTTCGATCCGTCCGCCCAGGGCAGCACGCAGAGCGTTGACGCACATCGATTTCCCCGAGCCGGTCTCCCCCGTGAGGACGCTGAACCCGTCCTCGAACGAGAGCCGCGCCTCCTCGATGACGGCCAGGTTGCTGATCCGCAGCTCACGAAGGGCCACTGATCCCTCCCGGGGCGCGTCCCTCAGTCGGCGCGACCGGGTCGTCATCGACCGGCTCGAGCAGGAGATCCTTGTGCGGGATGCCGTAGCGGAACTTCTGGCGAAGGCGCGACTGGAACGTCGGCGAATCGCTGAAGCGGACGACTTCCAGGGTCGGCCCCGGGCGGATGACCACGCTCTCGCCGTCGCCGAGCCACGCCACCGACCTGCCGTCGGCGGCGACGAAGACCCGCCCCCGTTCGACGGTGACACGCACGTCGAGCAACTCGGGGATGACGACCGGCCGGCTGATCACCGCGTGCGCCGCGAGCGGGACGATGACGACTGCCCTGACCCGTGGGTCGACGGGAGGTCCGCCTGCGCTCAGTGCATACGCCGTCGATCCGGTCGCGGTTGCCACCACGACGCCGTCGGCGTCAAAAGCCCCAAGGAGATCTCGGTCAACGTCGACGCGCAGTCGCACGACGTTGACGTCCCGGGCGCGGACGACGATCTCGTTGACGGCGAGGACGAGTTCCGCGGCGTCGCCGACGTTGGTCTCGAGCAGCGACCGGCGCTGGGTCGTGTAGTCGCCCGTGGCGAACCGGGTGATCGCCGCAGGCAGCGCGTCGATCTCGACGTCGTTGAGGAATCCGAGCCGTCCCCGGTTCACCCCGACGACCGGGATTCCGCGAGGTGCCGCGAGGCGTGCTCCGTACAGGAAGGTGCCGTCGCCGCCGAGTGTCACGAGCAGCGCGGTGTTCGGGCCGTGCTCGGCCATGGCGGCTTCGGGGTCGTCAAGCGCTGTCCAGGCGGTGAAGCCGCATGCCTGCGCCCGGGCGATCGCGCCCTGCACGGTTGCCTGCTCACCGGGATGCAGCAGGAATCCGATGCTCCGCGACCCGGTCATGACGGCTCCGCGGGGAGCGCGGGTGCGGCGACATGGAGGAGCCGCGCTCCGACGAGCCACTCGAGGTTGCCCTTGGCGCCACGCACGGGCGCCGGGATCGGGGCCTGTGGCGTCGCGCCGAAAGCGGAGCCGAGCCATGCGGCGAATTCGCCGGCAGCGCGCTCGGATGCGGCGGCGTCACGAACGACGCCTCCTTTCCCGATGGCGTCGCGGCCGAGCTCGAATTGCGGTTTGAAGAGCGCCACGAGGTCGGCGCCGCCTGGGGAGATGAGACGCACGACCGCGGGCATCACGAGCCGGAGCGAGATGAAGGAGAGGTCGAGCGTGACCAGGTCGGGTGCCGCCCCGGGCAGTGCCGCGAGCAGGCGCAGGTTCGTGCGATCCATGACGAGCACCCGAGGATCGGTCGCCAGCCGCGGGTCGAGCTGCCCGCGACCCACGTCCACCGCGTACACGAGGCGCGCACCGCGGCTGAGCAGCACGTCCGTGAACCCACCCGTCGAGGCGCCCGAATCGAGACAGACGCGGCCCTCGCACGAGATCCCGAAGGCGTCGAGCGCGGGAGCGAGCTTCAGCCCTCCCCTGCTCGCCCACGGATGGTCGCGCCCGAGGACGCGGATGACCGTCGCGCTCCGCACACGCTGATCCGCGCTGGTCGCGCGAGCGCCGTCGATCTCGACAAGGCCCGCTGACACCAGCGCCTGTGCGCGCTCACGGCTCGGAGCGAGGTGCCGCGACACGAGCTCCAGGTCGATCCGTCGCACTTCGGACAGGCCGGTCATGGCTCGTATGTTTACCACAACTCTGTGTATTCGCGTTCTCAGAAGGGGACGTCGTCGGGGTCGATCCGCAGCGTGGCGTTCCGGATGGGCGGCTGCGCCACAGGCGCCGGCCGCGTGGCGACGGACGGCTCGGCAACCTCGAGCGGACGCTCCCCGATGCTGCCGTCCGTGCTCACCACCAGCTGCTTCACCCGCTGCTCGGTCCGCTCGAGCAACGCCGCACAGTGCTTCGCGAGCACGGCGCCGCGCTCGTAGGCGCCGATCGCCTCCTCAAGCGCGATGCTGCCGCCCTCGAGCTTGGTGATGAGCGTGTCGAGCTCGGCAAGCGCCGCCTCGTAGGTCATGCCGGCGATGTCGTCCTCCGCGGGTGGCGTCATGGCGTGTCCGATCCGTGGTCGAGATCGTACATCCGTTCGCTCCCGGTTGCACCACCGGTGACGGCGCGGTCGACAGTGCTCTCGAGCGTCCCGTGCTGCAGGACCGTGCGCAGGCGAGTTCCCGCCGGGGCCGTCGCGGCGTCCGTGATGACGTGGCCGTCGCCGTCGGACGTGATCGAGTAGCCGCGTTCGAGCGTCCGCCGCGGTGACAGTGTGGCGAGCCGCGCCGATCGCGTTGCCAGCGCCGAACGCCGGGCCACAGTGACCCGAACCGTCGCGGCCTCGAGGCGTTCCGTGGCCCGCGCGACGCGCATGCGCTCGATCTCGACCCGCCGCGACGGATGTGCGACGGCAAACCGCGACGTCTGGTGGTCGAGCGCCCGGCGTTTGATCGAGGCCTCGTTCATCAGACCCTGGCGGAGGTTCAGCCACGCGATCTGCACGCGGCTGCGTCGCGCGTCGATGGCGCCACCGATCGCCAGACCGAGGCGGGCGCTCCGCGTGGCGACGTCCTCTCGCAGCACACCGATGTTGGGCGCGACGAGTTCGGCAGCAGCCGACGGCGTCGCCGCGCGCCGGTCCGCCGCAAGGTCGGCGACGGTGGTGTCGGTCTCGTGGCCCACGCCGCACACCACCGGGAGGCGCGTGGCGCGGATCGCGCGCGCGAGCGCCTCGCTGTTGAACGCCATCAGGTCCTCGAGCGAACCACCGCCGCGGACGAGCACGATCACGTCGGCTTCGCGGACTCGGTCGGCGCGCTGCAGAGCACGGACGAGCGTCTCGACGGCGCCGTCGCCCTGCACGGTCGCGGGCGACAGCACCACGCCGATGCCCGGGGCGCGGCGTGCGATGACGGTGCAGACGTCGCGCAATGCCGCGCCGTTGCGCGACGTGACCACGACGACACGTCGCGGGAGCACCGGCAGCGCACGCTTGCGGCGCTCGTCGAAGAGCCCTTCCGCGCTGAGGCGCTGCTTGAGCTGCTCGACACCGAGCGCGAGCGCGCCGACTCCGCTGGGCTCGATCCGATCGACATACAGCTGATAGCGGCCCTGCTGCTCGTAGAGCTGCACGGATCCGTGCGCGATGACCGTCATGCCGTCCTGCGGACGGAACGGGATCATCAGCGCATTGGCGCGAAAGCACACGCACGCGACGGCGGAGTGCGCGTCCTTGAGCGTGAAATACAGATGTCCCGAGACGTGGGCCTTGAGGTTGCTCACCTCTCCCTCGACGAGCAGGTCCTCGAGCTCGGGGCGAGCCGCGAGCGCATCGCGAACCATCGACGTGAGGTCGGTGACCGTGCACAGGGCCGGCATCAGACTCGCTCCCGTGCCACGTGGCCGAGCACCCCGTTGACGAACTGTCCGGCCTCATCGCCGGCGTATGCCTTGGCGAGCTCGATCGATTCGTCGATCACGACCGCGACCGGCGTCGGTTCCATGTAGAGGAGCTCGAACGTGCCGAGTCGGAGCACGGCGCGCTCCACCTTGCCGAGGTCGACGAGCGTCCAGTGCTCCATCCCCGCAACGATGGCCGCGTCGATCGCATCCAGGTGATCGACACAGCCGACCACGATGGTGCGCGCGAAGCTCACCACATCGGCGGTGGCGCGCAGGTCACTTCCCTGGTAGCGCAACGCGAACTCGGGATCCTTCGCCGTTCCCTCGATCTCGAAGAGGACCCGGAGTGCGAGCTCGCGACCGCGTCGCCGGCGGCCGGTGCTCGGCGCGGCCGGGGTCACGCGAAGGCGACCTCGCTGACGAAGACGTTGACCTCCTCGACACGCAGCGCAAGCATCCGATCGATGGCATCCGCGACGCGCTGCTGCACCTCGGCGCCGACCGCGGGCACGTTGCCGCCGGACTCCATGACCACGTAGAGGTTCAGGTGCAGCGCGTCATCCCGCAGCTCCACGCGGACGCCGCGGTGTGCCTGCGACCGGCGCACGATGCGGTCGAAGTTCTGCCCGGTCGGGCGGTACATCGCGTGCACGCCCGGCACCTGGAGCGCCGCAAAGGCGGCGATCGACGCGACCACCTCGTTGGCGACACGCGTGGTGCCGAGTTGCCGGCGCCCGTTCATCGTCGGCCGCAACTGCAGGCGATCCGGCTCGTCGCCGTCCATCACGCCCGCTCCACGTACCGGCCGGTGCGCGTGTCCACCCTGATCTTGTCGCCCTGGTTCACGAAGAGCGGAACGTCGACCGCAAGGCCGGTCTCGACCTTCGCGGGCTTGAACGATGCATTGGCCGTGTCGCCCTTGAACCCGGGCTCGCTCTCGGTGACCTCGAGCACCACCGACGTCGGCAGATCGATCCCGAGGACGCGGTCGTCGAAGCGCAGCAGGAAGAGGGTGTCGTTCTCGCGCAGGTAGTCGACGGCGCTGCCCAGCTGCTCGGGGCTGAGCGTGATCTGGTCGTATGTCGTGCTGTCCATCACCACGTAATTGTCGCCGTCCTTGTAAGAGAACTGAGCCTCACTGCGCTCGATGCGGACCTTGCCGAACTTCTCCTCGGGGCGAAACGTCTCGTCGGTGACCGCACCCGTCGTGACATTGCGCAACTTGGCGCGAACCACAGCGGTCCCCCTTCCCTGTTTCATGTGCGAGAAGTCGATCACCTCGAAGAGGTCGCCGTCGCGCTCGACGGTTGCCCCTGGGCGCAGGTCGGAGGCGGTGATCATGGGGTGCTCCTGGTGGTCGGACGGTCCTCGAGCAGCTTAGCCAGTCCTTCGACAGCGAGGACGTAGCCGTTCAGGCCGAGGCCCGAGATCACGGCGACAGCGGCCTCCGCGGAGAGCGAGACCCGTCGATACGGCTCCCGCGCAAGGATGTTCGTGAGGTGGACCTCGACCACCGGGCCGCCGAATGCCCGGAGGGCGTCGGCGAGGACGACGCTCGTGTGGGTCAGCCCACCCGGGTTGACGATGCACCCCGCGCTGACCCCCCGCTCCGCCTCGAGCAGGTCGACCATCGCCCCCTCGTGGTTGGTCTGCTCGCAGCGCACCTCGAGCCCGAGCGTGCGGGCTCGGTCAGCCACCGCCTTCTCGATCTCGCCGAGCGTGACCGCTCCGTAGACCTCGGGCTCACGCTCGCCGAGGCTGGCGAGGTTGGGGCCGTTGAGCAGCAGGATCCTGGTCATCGCGCCAGCACCGCGTCGAGGGCCGCGCGCACGTCGGGTTCTGGCACGTGCTGGCCAGAACGCGCGCAGCCGCGGGCCTCGAGGAGGACCCATCCGAGCGAACCGCCCACGTTCTTCTTGTCCGCACCCATGAACTCGAGCACGCGATCAGCGTCAACCACCGGTGCCGTTCCAAGCCCGCATCGGGCGATCATCTCATCCTGCCAGGCGATGTCCCCGGCGGGGCAACCGAGCCGGCGGATGCTGAGCAGTCCCGCCGCGCGCATCCCGACCGCCACCGCCTCGCCGTGCAGCACCCCGTCGTCAAGGCCCGCCGCGGCCTCGAGAGCGTGACCGACGGTGTGACCGTAGTTGAGGATCGCGCGCATCCCGCTCTCACGCTCGTCGAATGAGACGAAGCGGGACTTGATCGCGCACGATTCGCGGATCGTCTGCGTCAGCACATCCGGCTCGCGTCGCAGGACCCCGTCGAGTCGCGTGTCCTGGTCGGTGAACAACGGTGGGTCGGCGATCATCGAGTACTTGATGATCTCCGCAAGGGCCGATCGATACGACCGATCGTCCTGGCTCACGAGGAGGTCCGGATCGCAGACCACGGCCTGAGGGTGCCAGAACGCCCCGGCGAGGTTCTTCCCGCGCGCGAGGTTGACGCCGGTCTTCCCTCCGATAGCACTGTCTACCATGGCGAGCAGCGTCGTCGGAACATTGACCCACGGAATGCCACGCAGGTATGTGGCCGCTGCGAATCCGGCGACATCGCCGACCGTCCCTCCACCGATCGCGACGATGCAGTCGTTGCGCTGAAGACCCGCAGATCCGAGGCGATCGAGCAGACGGCCCGCCGACTCCCACGTCTTCAGGGTCTCGCCGGCCGACACCTGAATGATCGTTGTCGAGATGCCCGCGCTTCGGAGCGAGGCGACGACGCGATCCGTCGCCACGGCAACGTTGCGATCCGCGACCAGTGCAACCGTCGTGGCAGCGCCGGGCACGTACATGGCCAGGTCGTCGATCGCGCCGCGACGGGCCTCGACGAAGTACCGGCGCTCGGCCGCGTCGACGGTGATGGCCCCCTCAAGGGCGGTCGCGATGCGGTCGGCGACAGCGGCCGCCGTCGCATCGGAACGCACACGGGCGTGAGCCGATTGGTGCGCCGTGGCGCGGAGCGCGCGCAGCCGGGGGATCCCGGTCACCGCGGATCCCTCGAGCAACGGCCGGTCGGAGACATCGCCGAGACGTCCGACCAGGACGTCGTCAGGCGCGTCGAGCCAGACGACGCAGCACATGTCGGTGAGGAGCCTCCCGGCGAGACGCCGGCTGATGAGGCCGCCTCCGCAGGCGATCACCAGCGGTCCCGGCCTGCGCAGCGCAGCCTGCAGGGCGCCGACCTCCAGCTCTCGAAATGCCTCCTCCCCGTCCGCTTCGATGATCGCGGCGGGAGTTCTGGACTCCGCCGCGGCGATCTCGTCATCGAGGTCCACCCACGACCATCCCAGCCGCCGCGCGAGGAGTGGCGCGACCGTGGTCTTGCCCGAGCCCGGGAGTCCCACGAGCGCGATGCGATTGACCTCGGTCATCGCAACTTCAGCACCGCCCGGCGATGCGCAGCCGCCGCGCGGCGCAGCTCCGCCAGCGAGTCGCCGCCGAACTTCTCGACCGCGGCGGCGGCGAGCACCCATGCGAGCATCGCCTCCGCAACCACGGCGCCGGCCGGCACGACGCAGATGTCGCTGCGCTCGTAGTGAGCATTGATCTCCTCGCCGCTCCCGATGTCGACGCTGCGCAGCGGGTGCAGGAGCGTCGAGATGGGCTTGAAGTGCACGAGCGCCCACACCGGTTCGCCGTCACTCACGCCTCCCGCGAGCCCGCCCTGCCGGTTGGTGAGATGGTGAAAGCCGTGCTCCGCGTCCCAGCGCGGCTCGTCGTGCACCGCCGAGCCGGGCGACTCCGCCGCGAGCACGGCGGCGCCGAGCTCGACGCCCTTGACCGACGGGATGCTGCACATGGCCTGCGCGATGAGCCCGTCGAGACGGCGGTCCCAGTGCACGTAACTGCCAAGTCCGGCAGGAACATTCGAGGCGACCACGAACGCGGTGCCGCCGAGGGTGTCGCCGGCTTCGCGCGCCGCGTCGATGGAGGCCACCATGCGTTCGGAGGCGTCCGCGTCCGGGCAGCGAACCGGTGAGCGCTCCACCGCATCCCACGCCACATCGCCGGATGGCACCGGGATGTGCACGTCCCCGATCCGGACCACGCACGAGTGGACGTCGACCCCGACCGCGTTGAGCAACGCGCGCGCCACCGCGCCCGCGGCCACCCGGGCAGCAGTCTCGCGGGCGCTTGCCCGTTCGAGCACGTCGCGCGCGTCGCTGAAGCCGAACTTGAGGACGCCGGCAAGATCCGCATGCCCGGGCCGGACCCGCGTGACCCGCTTGGACTTGAACCCGGTCGCCTCGACCTGCATCGGGCCCTGCCAGTTCTGCCAGTCGCGGTTCTCGATCACGAGCGTCACCGGCGATCCCAGGGTCCTGCCCCCGCGAACCCCGCTCACGATGCGTACGGCATCCTGCTCGATCTGCTGGCGCTTGCCGCGCCCGTGGCCACCCTGGCGGCGGCGCAGATCGGGGTCGATGTCACGCCGGGAGTCGAGTGACAGCCCGGCCGGGACGCCCTCGACGATGACGGTCAGTTGAGGACCGTGGGACTCGCCCGCGGTCAGAAATCGAAGCATGTACTAGGGATTGTATTGGCGGGTGTCCGAACATCCCGTCGGGTTGCGCGCGCCGTGGCGCCTGACTGTCCGCGCCGGGTCCTGCCGCCACGCCGAGACTGACCTCGGTGAGCGAGACCGTTGCCGTCCCCGCGAACGCCGCCGAGCACCTGCGGATCGGACGCCTCCTCGAGCGTCACGGCGACCCGATCGGGGCGATCCTCGCCTATCGCCTGGTCATCGAGGAAGGCGTCGAGCCCGCGGCTTCCGAGGCGCGCCGCCGCATCGATGCGCTCGCCCAGGGGTTCGCGAGTCGCGAGCGCGACTGACCGCGGGGTCAGATACCGCCGGGTGGGCGGGTCGGAGCGCCTGACTGTGGCGGCGCGTTCATGGTGGTGAGGAGCTCGTTGTAGAAGGCCTCGGCCTTGGGGATCCTGTGCAGGACCTCCACGCCGTCGCGCCCCGCCGACTCGATCTCGATGTCTCCGGCGCCGATCAGGCGGTCACCGATCGGGCGGTGGATGACGGTGTTCTGGATGCGGTCGAGCGGGATCGTCTCGGCGGTCCGGGAGAGGATCCCGCCCTCCATGACGATGCGCTTGTCGGTCAGGTGATAGGTCGCGAAACGCCAGCGAAGGATGCGCAGCCCCGCCCAGAGCACGGCGGCGACGATGAGCACCACCGCGATCACGGTCTTGACCGTGGTGATGGAAAGGCTCCCGATCTTCGACGGCAGGACTGCGTTCAGCACGATCGCGATGACGATCACGACCAGCGCCCCGAGCACATGGCCCGCGACGACGGACCAGTGCTGGCGAACCAGCGCGATCGACCGCTCTCCCGGCATCAACGGTGTCGGCATCTCTTACCTCAACGAACCCCAGGCCTCGTGCGGGTCACGGACCGAGGTACAGGATGAGCGCTGCGCCCGCACAGAGGAACGGACCATAGGGTATCGGGTCCTTGAGCCTTCGGATGCGAGTCACGAGCAACAGCAGTGCCGTGGCGCCTCCGATGAACACCCCGGCCACCACCGCGTAGATGGCACCGAGATGCGTGCCGGTCGTCCCAGCCGCGTAGATCGGACTGAGATGCACATCGCTCGGTCCGGCGCCGGTGACCGCGCCCACCAGGGCGCCGAGCTTGGCATCGCCGAGGCCGATGCTGCCGCGGGAGACGAGGTTCTGCACGAAGAAGAATGCGGCGACACCTACGGCGCCGATGATGGAGTTGGTAAGGGTCAGGCCGGGCGACCACCCGCTCAGCACCACTGCGAGGATGACGCTCGGGTAGGTGATGACATTGAGGATGAGGCGGTGTTTGAGGTCGAAGTCCACGATCTGGACGAAGATCGCGATCCAGAGCAGGTGAATGACCAGCCCCCATCCGAACGGCTCGTGCGCGGCGAAGGCGCCGAAGCCGGCCGCGCCGAGCGCGGGTGACATCCAGCGTTCGAGCCAGGTCCAGCCGTAACGCTCGCCCGCCCAGGGGCGGACCTCGTCCGGCTCCTCCCCTGTCTCGGCAGCGCGGGTGTGCGCCTCCGCAATGTCGCGCTCGTACTCGAGGCGCTCCTGATGCTCCTCCTCCTCGAGCTTCTCGTGACGCTCGAGTGCGACCGCCAGCCACCCCGAGCCCAGTCCGATCACGCCGCCGGCGACGGTGATGCCGGCGACGACCAGTGGGTTCACGCCTCGACAGCTCGGAGCAGCGTGCCCCGCACGGCATCGGCGGGCGCGGTCTTGCCGGTCCAGATCGAGAAGCTCAGCAGTCCCTGCTGCAGCAACATCTCGAGGCCGTCACTCGCCTTGTGCCCCGACTCGATCGCGGCGCTCACGACGTCGACGGGTCGCGGCCGGTAGCGGATGTCGATGACGCTGCATGTCACCGGCAGGCTGCGGGGATCGAACGGGAGCGATGCGAGCCCCGCGGACGTGGCGTTGACGACGATCGCGGAATGGGCGCCCTCGCGGGCGATCGCTGCAGCGTCCCACGCCACCGCGCCGATGTCTCCGGATCCTCGCAGCCGATGGACCAGGTCGAGTGCCGCGTCTGCATTGCGCGCGGCGATGCGAAGGCGCAGCAACGGCACGCGCGTCAGTGCCAGGGCCACTGCGGCCGCGGCGCCGCCGGCGCCGAGGACAAGCGCGGTCGCCGATCTGCGCGGCCACATGCTCGCCTCGCTCAACGCAAGCTCGAAACCGTCGGCGTCCGTCGTCGTGCCGATCAGCCGTCCGCCGCGCATGGTGACCGTGTTCACCACGCCGAGGGTCTCGGCGTCGCCGTCGAGCCGGTCGCATGCCTTCGCGATCACGGTCTTGTACGGCGTGGTGACGTTGCACCCCGTGTAGCGTCCCGCGCGAAGTTCGGCGATGAATTGGTCGATGTCGGACGCCTCGATGTCGCGGAGCACGTAGGTGCCCTCGACGCCGGTGGCCTGCATCGCCGCCTGGTGCATCAGCGCGCTCGGCGAGTGCGAGATGCCGGTGCCGACCAGGCAGAGCCGGAGTGGGGTCACCGTCACGGGTGCGCGCGCGAGGTGGCGAGCCGTCGTGCGTCGAGCCAGCTCTGCAACAGGACAGCGGCTGCGACCGCATCGATGACCTCGCGCCGCCGCCGGCGCCGGACGCCGCTCTCGATGAGGGAACGCTCCGCGATCGTGGTCGTGAAACGCTCGTCCCAGAACTCGATCACCGCCGCTGTGCGGCGCTCGAGCTCCGCTGCAAAGCGGCGGGCGCCGTCCGCGGCATCGCCCTCGCTGCCGTCGAGCTTGCGCGGCAAACCGATCACGACCTTGTCCACGAGGCGATCTTCCATCTCACGCGCGAGACGCGTCCAGATGGTGTTCGGGTCGTTCGGGACTGTCGCGAGCGGTGACGCGAGTGTGCATGTCTCGTCGGAGATGGCCAGCCCGACCCGCACCGAGCCGACGTCGATGCCCAGAACCCGCGTGCGGCCGGTACCAACCCCGGCCGAGGTCACGGTGAGGCGGTCGGGGTCGGGGTGGGCGCCGCCGGTGTCGACGGTGCGACGAAGTTCTCGTCGATCGTGATGCTTCTCGCGAAGAGCGGCAGATAGAAGAGCTGGAACGGCGACATGGAGACGCTCACGCTCTGCACCTGCGGGAGGTTCTGCTCGACGATCTTCTGCGCGCTGCCCGGGTTCCGGCCGGTGAGCTTTGCCTTCAAGGCGTCGAGGTTGAGGGTGGGCTGGCTGTAATCCGTCGCCGAGCACGCCAGCACGACGATGCCGGTTGTGGCTGCCTGGGTCACCGTGCAGGGCGGCGTGGAGAGCTTGCCCGGTGCCAGCTGGTCACCGGACTTCACGAGCTTGTTGAGGTCCGCGACGACGTCATTGCGCACCGACACGGGGTCGTACACCGCAGCCGACGCGTTCGCGCTCACGGAGATCTCGGTCGCCGTGAAGGGCGCGTTCACCGCCGGAAGCGGCGGCGTGATCGCGAACACGACGGTCTTGCCGTTGCCCGAGGGATCGACTGCGAACGTCTTGCCACCGGCCTTGTCCTGCATATCGGTGTTGAGCTGCGAGGTCAGCGTGGCCTCGACGGACTGCACCTCACCGGTCCAGTTCGAGACGTCGGTCGCGCTCGCCGACGTGACGGTCTTGGCGTCGACACCACCGGTCGGTGCATTCGGGTTGGTCACGTTGATGGAGTGATAGTTGAAGTCGCTCCCGAAGCACGAGAAATAGGGGTTACCGGGGACGTCGTGCGCGCCGGCGGGCTTCGGTGACGGGCACGGATCGCTCGGCCAGTTGGTCAGGCTGTTCGCGCCGACGGAGTTTCCAGCAGCCCCCGGGTTCGTGTCCGCGACCGTTGCGGAGGCATTCGGCTGGGCTCCCCCGCACGATCCCGGGGTCGCCGGGTTGCCGTTGGGCCCGATGCAGATGTATGTCGTCTTCGTGACGGCGAACACTTCGCTGCCCCCCGCCTCATTGATCTCGTTTCCCTGCGGCCATGAGAACTGGAAGCCGTCCGGATCGTCCGTGCTGAACGCAACCTTCGTCGTGGCGGCCACCGCTGCGACCGGGAGCGTTCCGGTCGGACTTGCCTGAAACGACTGCGACGCTGTGCTCGAGACCAAGGAGGTGAGCACGTGGTCCGGCTTGGCGGCGTCGCTCGCGACGGTCGTGCCCTGGATGGTCGGATTCACCGACAACGGGGTCGCGGCAAGCGTGATCGTGATCTTCGCGGACGGGGTGAACGTCATGAAGAGCACGAGGCCGATGATCACCAGGGCGGCGGCGCCGTAGTAGAGCAGGCGGCGACGGTCGCGCACCCGCGGCGGGCGCGCGGGCGGGATCTGCGTCATCACCCGTCTCGGCTCCAGCCGCGCAGGGGTCGGTGCCGTGGCCGGCGGCGTGAATGCCGGCGGTGCCGGCGGAGGCGCGGGAGGCGGCTCGAGGACCGCCGCTGCGGCCGTCCCCGCCATGACGCCCGGGCCGATGTTCCGTGACTGGCCGACCCCGCCGACACGTGGCGCGGAGAGCTCGATTCCGCGCTCGAAGGCCGGGACCGACCCGTAGACCTGGAGACCGCTGGCTCGAGCCAGTTGCTGCACCCGTGGGTCCTCGGTGACGATCGCGGTCCGTCGGCCGTGCTGGCTGCTGAACTGCGCGAGGAGGCGGACGTTCAACGGGGTCTGGAGGGCGCGGCTCGACGTCGGGACCACCAGCCCCACGTCGAGATCATCCGAGGAACGGACCCGGTCGATGAGATCCACGATCTCGTCGTCCGGTCTTGCCACGACAACAGCAGGCATCAGGCGCCTCTAAACCTTCATCGTCTTCAAAACCCGGCGCATGAGCCCGCCCAGGGGCTCGTCGGCGTCATCTTCCAGCGTCACGGCGTGACGCGCAAGCCCCATCGGGGTCACGTCCTGGCTTCCCACGAGGAGCCCGGTGGTGTCGTAGACGCCAGTGACATCCCCCGGACCGAGGACCTTCACGGTCGGCGGACGCGTGAATGGGACGGTGTCCGCCCAGTCCAGGGCACGGAGCTGCTCGGCGACCTCGGGGAGGGCCGCGCCGCCGCCGGCGAGGCAGATCGAGCCGGGAAGCGGATCGGGACCGGCGAGCTCCTCGAGGGTCAGCGCGACGCCCTGGGCGAGCACCTCGGCGGTCGGGGTGAGGGCTCGGCGCGCCATCGCGCTCTGCTCGGCCGCCAGGTGACCCTCGGAGTGCGCGACCTTGAATCGTTCCGCCTCGTCGAGGTCCATCGAGAGATCGGTGGCGAGACGCTTGGTGAACGACCGGCCGCCGAGCGCGAACATGCGGGTGGCCTCGATGCCGCCGCGCCGGACCACCGCGATGTCTGTCGTGCCGCCGCCGACGTCGACGAAGATGGCGCCGAGCTCGTGGGATTCCGCCGACGAGCAGCCACGCGCAAGCGCATACGGCTCCGCGACGGTCGCCACGAGCTCGAGGTCGAGCTCCTGCGCGATCGCCTGCAGCGCGCCGATGTGCGTGAGCGGCGCAAACGTGTTGAACACGGTGATCTCGACGACGTGGCCCTGGAAGTCGACGGGGTTGCTCACCGCGTAGCCGTCGATGCGCACCGAGGTGATCGTGCTGTGGACCAGTTTGACGTTCACCTCCTGAACCCCCAGGTCGTGCGACATCTGGCGCACCGCCTCGCGAAGTGCCCGGCGCTGCACCGCCTGGAGCGCCGTGGCGAGGTCGGCCTGCGTGATGCGGGCCTGCGGCTGCGGCCGCGGCACGGTCATGGTGGTGCTGAACCCGCGCACCTGCTCACCGGCGATGCCGATCACAGCCTGCCCCGGGATGGTCTCGCACATGTCCTCGGCCTCGGTCAGGGCGCGGTCGCAGTTGTCGATCACCGCCTGCAGGTCCGCGACAGCGCCCGCCTGCATGTGGGACTGCGCCTGACGGACCTTCCCGACGCCGAGCACGATGCCTTTGTCGCCCTCTCGCTTGACGATGAGGGCCTTGACGAACTCGGTGCCGATGTCGAGCACCGTGTAATGGCTCTGGAACTCCTCGCGCCGCTTCAGCAGGGCGAACTTGCGCTTGGACATCAGGCGGCGTTCCCGTGGGCGGCGATCGCGGAGCGCAGCAGCGACACCGCCGCATCGCGCTTGGTCGGGTCGCCAACCTTGCCGCGGCCAAGCTCGGGGCGGCCGCCGCCCCTGCCGCCGGTTGCGTCCGCCGCGTCCTTGACGAGCGTGCCGGCGTCGATGCCCGCCTGCAGCGCCCGGCCACCAACCTTGACGACCAGTGTGGCGGGACCCAGCACGGCGACGACGCCTTCGCCCTGGAGCCGGTCGGCGAGCAGCCGGTCGCCGGCCTGCGCAACACCGTCCGCGTCCACCTCGCCGTCGAGCACCAGGTGCGCAAAGGGGATGCCGCCCGCATCCTCGACGATGGCGGCGTCGGTCGCCACGCTCGAAGGCCCGGCCTGCCGCGCCTGGGTGATGTCGCGGCTCAGGCGCTTCACCTGCTCCTGGAGCGCGAGCACCCGGTCGGGCACCTCTTCGGGACGGGTCTTCAGCGCCCGAGCGGTCGCGAGCATGGCGGTCGCGGTGCGCTGCCAGCGCTCCTCGGCGCTCTCCCCCGCCACGAGCTCGATGCGCCGGATGCCCTGGCCGATGCTGGTCTCCGACACGATCATCGCCGCACCGAGGTCGCCGCTTCGGTTGACATGGGTGCCGCCGCAGAGCTCGCGGGACCACCCGCCGAAGTCGACGACGCGGACGTCGGGCGAGTAGGCCTCGTCGATGAGAGCGATCGCGCCGCTCTCGCGAGCATCGGCCAGCGGCATGAGCGCCACGGTGCGCTCGAGGTTGCGCCGGATGCTGTCGTTGACACGATGCTCGATGTCCGCGATCTCCGCCGGCGTGAGCGCCCTGGGGAACGAGAAGTCAAACGTGGTGTGGTCCGGTCCGACGAACGACCCGCGCTGCACGACTCCGGCGCCGAGGACCTCGCGCAGCGCTCTGTTCAGCAGGTGGGTCGCGCTGTGATGCCTGGCGATCCGGCCGCGGCGCGCTGCGTCGACCCGGGCATGGACGCGCTGCCCGGCGCGAAGCTCGCCGTGGCGCACGAAGACGTCGTGCGCGCGGGTATCGCTCCCCGGGATCGGCTGGGTGTCGCGGACTTCGGCGCTCCCGCCGTCCCAATCGAGGACGCCGGTGTCGCCCACCTGCCCGCCCGCCTCCGCGTAGAAGGGCGAGATGTCGAGCAGCACCGCGGCGTGGCCGCCGGCCGTGAGCACCGGGGTCTCCAGTTCGACGCCGATGTGGGTGACGGTGGCGTCGGACTCGAGCGAGTCGTAGCCGACGAACCGCGTCGGCGGCAGCGCCTCCGCGCCGGCGAAGCCGCCACGGCGCGCGGACGCCTGGCCGCGCTCGCGCTGCTCGCGCATCGCCGCCTCGAATCCGCCGAGGTCCACCGTCGCTCCCCGTTCAGCTGCCATCTCGACCGTTAACTCGACAGGGAGGCCGAAGGTGTCATAGAGGCGAAACGCGTCGGCGCCGTCGATGTGACTCCCACTTCGTTCGAGCAGGGCCGAGAGGCGTTCTGTGCCGGCGTCGAGCGTCCGCGCAAAGGCATCCTCCTCGATCTGCAGAGTCTCTTCGATGAGCGCTCGATGCTCGACGAGCTCCGGGTAGATGGGCCCCATCACCTCGACGAGCTCGGGAGTCCCGGCGGCGAGCCCGCCCCGGACCGCGATCCGCCGGGCATGCACCGCCGCGCGGCGGACGAGCCTCCGGAGGACGTAGCCGCGCCCCTCGTTTGCGGGCAGCACCCCGGCGGCGATGAGGAAACCCGCGCCGCGGACGTGGTCGGCAAGGACGTAGAGCGAGCGGACGGCCGCCGGCTCCCAGCCGGTGCGAGCCGCTCGCGATCGGAAGCCGTCGACGATCGGAGCGAAGTGGTCGGTCGCGTAGCCGGTGCGATCGCCCTGGACGATCGCCACGATCCGGTCGAAGCCAAGACCGGTGTCGACGGTCGGGTTCGGCAAGGTCGGCCGCGAGCCGTCGGGCTGCTGGTCGAACTCCATGAACACGAGATTCCAGAACTCCTCCCAGCGGTCCCCCTCGCACTCGTCCTGGGGGGTGCAGTCGAGGCGCCCGCAGGAGCAGGGCCCGCCCCAGTCGTAGTAGAGCTCGCTGTCGTACCCGCACGGCCCGGTCGGCCCGGCGGCCCACCAGTTCTCGGTCAGGCGGGAGATCCGCTCCCTGGGGACCCCGATCTTCTCGACCCAGAGGCGTTCGGAGTTCGGCGTCATCCGGGTAGATGCTCGGCCAGAGGCGATCCGGCTCGAGACCGAGGACTTCGGTCGAGAGCTCCCACGCGTAGTCAATCGCGCCTTCCTTGAAGTAGTGACCGATCGACCAGTTGCCGAGCATCTCGAAAAACGTGTGATGCGTCGGGTCGCCGACCGACGAAATGTCGTCGTATTTCAGGCCCGCGCCACGGAAGCACTTCTGACACGACACGAGGTCGGGCGATGGTGGCGTGCGCTGTCCGGTGATCCACGGCTTGAGCGGCACCATGCCGGCCACGGTAAAGAGAAGCGACGGATCGTCGTGGGGAATGAGCGAGAAACTCGCGAGCCGGTGATGCCCGCGCTCCTCGAAGAAGCGAAGAAATCGCTCCCGGATCTCAGCGCTGCGCACGGGAAAATAAATGTGACCGCAAGTTGTCGAATTCTACACGGGCGCTTCGGTGCCGAACTCTTTGCGAAGGTGTTCGACCGCCGCGCGCTGCAAGCGCGAGACGTGCATCTGCGAGATGCCGAGCCGTTTCGCGACCTCGGTCTGCGGCAGCTGGTCCACGAAGCGCAGCGCGAGGATCTTGCGTTCGCGTGGAGTCAGATGCGCCATCACCTGCTCGAGCACCTCCTGCATCTCGACACGCTCGAGGTTGTCGTCCGACAGCCCGAGGCGGTCGCCGAGGGTGAGCGGTTCGTCGCCGCCGCCGACCGGCCCGTCCAGCGAGACCGTGTGCTGCGCCGGCGCCACCTCCATCGCGGCGAGCACCTGGTCCGGTTCGAGCCCGACCCGCCCGCCGATCTCCGCGACCGACGGGGAGCGTCCAAGCTCGTTCTGCAGCTGCTGGGTCGCGGCGTTGACCTTGGCGAGGTTCTCCTGAAGGCGGCGCGGCACGCGCACCGCCCACGAGCGGTCGCGGAAGTGGCGCCTGATCTCGCCCGCGATGGTCGGCGTCGCGAAGGTGCTGAACTCGTTCTCGAGCGACGGGTCGAATCGTTCGATCGCCTGGATCAGCCCGAGGAACCCGACCTGTTCGACGTCCTCGAGGGGTTCGCCACGGTTGGCGAAGCGCCGCGCGATGTAGTGGACGAGGTCGCTGTTCAGCTCGACGAGCTGCTCACGGATCTTCGGGTCACGGGTGCGGTTGAACTCGCGAAGCAGGCGGCGCATCTCCGCACGTTCAGGCGTCTCCGCCGGCTTGGCGATCGTTCGCTCGCGGGTCGCCACGCCGTCGCCGCTCCGCGGCGATGGGGTCACGATGCTTTGTATTTGGTCAGCCGGACGCGCAGGTTCCCGGTTCGTTCGTCGACGCGGTAGGTGCTGTCGTCGACAAAGAGCCCCATGAGCCTCAACGCGAGGTCCGTTGCCGCTACCACCTGAGCGCCGCTCGCGAGGCCAGCCTCCTCGGCGCGCGCACGGAGCTCCGCCTCGCGGTTCACCGTGCTGCGGACGACCACCTCGAGCCCTTTCTCGCCGAGCTTGAACACGATGCGGACCTGGCCGGCGATCGATCCCGACGTCTCGAGGCAGCGGATCGCGTTCTCGCACGCCTGGGCGACGGCGATCGTCAGATCGTCGATGGCGTCCATGTCGAAGCCGGCGAGCGATCCGATCGCGGCCGCCGCGCGCTTGGCGACCAGGATGTGCTCGCGGTCCGCGGGGAGGCGGAGCTCAGAAACAGTTCCCATCGCGCTGTTCACATACCCCACCGGGCGAACGCCGAAACCGTGCGCGCCGGCGGCCTATGCGGTGGAGGGCTCTGAGGACGGCGCAGCGGCAGCCCCGGCAGTCGTCGCGGCGCGGCCCTCATCAACCGCCCCGGCAATCTCCGCCTCCCACTCGCGGGCCTCGGCTTCCTCGCGACGGCGCGCGCGAACGCGCCAGAAGAAGACAGCGCCGGTGATCGCAGCGCCCGCGGCGACCAGTCCTTTCTTTCCAAACGGTACACGCATCTGATGAGCCTCCCGAATTGCCGATCGACTGATTATGGCCCTCGGCGTCGCGCGGGCGCGAGCACTGCGCCGGTGATCTCGAAGAGCACGACGCCGACGGCATCCGCGACCGGGTGCAGCACCCCGAGCTCGGGGCCGCCGACCTTGGTTGCGATGGCGACGAGCTCACCGGCGACGACTCCGGCTGCGGCGAGCAGGAGGGTGAGCAGGTATGACCCGCGGCGGGGCATGACGAGGCCCGAGACCGTGGCGCCGATGAGCACGAAGAGGATCGCGAGGACGAGCCCCGGGCTCACGGCGTCCGGGCGGGCGGGGACGCCGGGGCAGCCACGATGCTCAGGCCGAGCTCGCGGAGCTGTGCGGGGTCAACCGGTGCCGGAGCCTCGGTCATCACCTCCTGGGCCTGCTGGTTCTTCGGGAAGGCGATGACATCACGGATGTTGTCGGTGCCGACGCCCTCCATGATCATCCGGTCGACGCCACCCGCCCAGCCGCCATGGGGCGGCACGCCGTACTCGAATGCCTCGAGCAGGAAGCCGAACTTGCGGTGGGCGTCCTCGGCGTCGATGCCGAGGACGGCGAGCACCCGCTGCAGGATCGCCGGGTCGGTGGTGCGGATGCTGCCGCTGCCGATCTCGCGACCGTTGACGACGAGATCGTAGGCACGGGATCGAACGGCGAGCGGGTCGGTCTCGAGCAGGTCGAGATCGTCGATGTGGATCATCGTGAAGGGATGGTGGGCGGCGCCGATCTCGCCGGTCTCCTCGCTGCGTTCGAACATCGGGAACTCGGTGACCCAGAGCATGTCGATGCGCTGGTCGTCGTACAGCGAGCGCGCTCGACCGAGATGGTTGCGCAGCGCGCCGAGCGCGGCGTGGACGACCGGCGCGCGGTCGGCGACCATGAGGACGCAGTCCCCGACGCCGGCCCCGGTTGCCGTCCCGATCGCCTCGAGCTGCTCCGCGGTGAAGAACTTCGCAATCCCACCCTGCCATCCGTCAGCGCGCTTCCAGAGATACGCGAGCCCTCTGGCCTTCGCCGCGCGGGCGATCTCGGTGGGGCGTCCCTCGATGTCGCCGCGCGTGAGGTCGTCCCCGCCGAGGACGCAGATGGCCTTGACGATGCCGCCACCCGCGACCGCGTCTGCGAAGACGCGGAATCCCGAATCGCGGACCACGTCGGTGAGGTCGCACAGCGGCATCGCGAAGCGTGTGTCCGGCTTGTCGACGCCGTAGTAGTCCATGGCGTGCCGCCAGGTCATGCGCGGGAACGGTACGGCGAGACGGCCGCCGCGGAAGTCGCACGCGGCCCATGCGCTCGGGATGGCGTGCTCGAGCGCCCCGAAGACGTCGTCCTCGTCGGCGAACGACATCTCGATGTCGAGCTGCGTGAACTCCGGCTGGCGGTCGGCGCGGAGATCCTCGTCGCGCATGCAGTGCGCGAGCTGGAAATACCGGTCGAAGCCGGCGACCATGCAGAGCTGCTTGTAGAGCTGCGGTGATTGCGGCAGCGCGTAGAAGCTGCCCGGGGAAAGGCGGCTCGGCACGAGGTAGTCGCGCGCACCCTCGGGCGTGGCCCGGATCATCATCGGCGTCTCGATCTCGAGGAAACCGATCTCGCCCATCGCGCGGCGGAGCTCGGTCGAGAACTTCGCCCGGAGGCGGAGGTTGCGCTGCAGGCGCACGCGGCGCAGGTCGAGGTAGCGGTGACGCAGGCGCAACTGCTCGTCGACCTCGGTGTCCTCGTTGATGGGGAACGGGGGTGTCTTGGCGATCGCGAGCACCGTGCATGCGGCGGCACGCAGCTCGACTTCCCCCGTGTCGCGTTTGGGATTGACGTTCTCCGGCGCGCGCAGGCGCAGCTCCCCTTCGAAGCGCAGGACCCATTCGAGACGCGCCTCTCGTGCGGCGCGGTGCGCCTCGGGCGCCTCGTTGGGGTCGATGACCACCTGAAGGATGCCGGTGTGGTCGCGCAGGTCGATGAAGATGAGGCCGCCGTGGTCGCGCCGCCGGTCGACCCAGCCGTACGCGGTGGCGCGGGTGCCGGCGGCAGCGGCTCGTGGTGTGCCGCAGTAGGTGCGCTCGGTGCTCACGTCTCTCCTCTGAGGATGCGAAGAACGGTGTCCACGAGCTCCGCGTCGGGAACCGTCTGTTGACTCCGGCCGTCGAGGTCGCGCACGACGGCGCTTGCGGTCGCGACTTCGTTCTCGCCAATGATGACTGCAACCCGCGCGCCGATGCGGCCGGCGCCGCGCAGCTTGCGGTCGAGCCGGCGCTCGGCGACATCGAGCACCGTCCGCGTCCCCGCGCGCCGGAGAGCGCGCGCCACGCCGCCGGCACGCTCGGCCTGTCCCGGCTCGACCGAGCAGACCAGCACGTCGGCAGCGGTCTCGGGGACGGGGATCGTCCCAAGCTCGCGCGCGACCATCAGAATCCGTTCCACCCCAAGGGCATACCCCGTCGCCGGTGTGGCCACGAAGCCCAGGAGGGGCGCCAGACCGTCGTAGCGACCTCCCCCACCGAGCGAGCTCTGCGCGCCCTGAAGGATGTCGTGCCAGAACTCGAAGACCGTGTCGCTGTAGTAGTCGAGGCCGCGCACGAGCCGGTCGTTGCGGGTCGCGTCGATACCCGCGGACTCGAGGTCACGGGTCACTGCGGTGAGGTGCGCGCGACTCGCGTCGTCGAGCAGGTCCCAGAGCACCGGGGCGCCGGCAACGAGCCCGGAGTCACGCTTGCAGTCGAGCAGGCGCAGGGGATTTGTGTGCAGGCGGCGGCGGCAGTCATCGCAAAGCGACGCCTCCAGAGGCGTGTAGTACGCAACCAGTGCGGTGCGGTATCGCAGCCGGTCCTCCGCGCCTCCGAGCGAGTTGATCTGCAACTGGATCCCGGCGATGCCGAGCGCCTCGTAGAAGCGCCAGGCAACCTCGATGATTTCCGCGTCCAGCGCCGGCGAGCGCTCGCCGATGCATTCGATGCCGACCTGCGTGAACTGGTGCTGCCTGCCCGCCTGGGGTCGCTCGGCGCGAAAGAACGGACCCGCGTAGTGGACGCGGACCGGGCGGACCTCCTGGTCGAGGTGCGCGCCGAGCACCGCGCGGAGGGCCCCGGCCGTCCCTTCCGGGCGCAGCGTCAGCGACCGGCCGCCGCGGTCCTCGAAGGTGAACATCTGCTTCTCGACGATGTCGGTCTCGGCGCCCACGCCGCGGCTGAACAGCTCGGTCGAACTCGAACACCGGCGTCTCGATCGGCCGGTAGCCGAAGGACTCCGCGACTGCGCGGTGAGTCTCGAGCAGCCACTCTCGGGCGGCAAACTCGTCGGGCAGGATGTCGCGCGTTCCGCGCGGCGCAGCGATCTCGGGCATTGGCGTCCGAGTGTACGGGCTCGCGGCGGCGACGACCCTGCGCCGTGTGCTCAGCCGCCCCGCGCCTGAAAGCTCCGGGCGTTCAGCGGGTCGGCGAATCGCAACGTCGGAGTGAACTCCATCGGCAGGCCGTGCACGCTGCGCAGCGCCCGGTCGCAGCCCGCGGCGAGCCCGCGAGGTCCCAGGGCGCAGGACCCGCGAAGCGATGACATGGTTGTCAGCACGGGTCCGCCTCGATCGACGGCAAGGAGGACGCTGCTGCCGACGGCGGTCACGATCAGGGGCGCGCAGTCAGACCCGCTGACGCCGATCGCGAGCGACCCGTTCGTCTCCGATTCGAGCAACTCGGAGACGGCGTCTGCCAGGAGACGGATGCGAAGGTGCTGTTCGATGCCCGAAGCATCGTCCTGGTGTGCGACAGGTGGCTGTCGCGAGCTGCTCAGCCGGAGTCGCGCGCGACGGTGTGCACGTCGCGCACCGATTCGAGCCGCTCGAGCAGGCGGCTCAGCTGCGAGAGGTTCTGGATTTCCACGATCGTGCTGATCACCGCCGTCTTGTCGTCGTAGACCTGGACGTCGGCGCCACTCAGGTTGATCTTCGACTCGGCGATCACCGCGGCGATGTCGCGGAGCAGCCCGGTGCGGTCCCAGGCCTCGATCTTGATGCTCACCGGATACACCTGGCGTGCGCCTGTCTCCCATTCGACGTCGACGATGCGCTCGACATCGGTGGCGTTGCGAACGTTCACGCAGTCGGCTCGGTGCACCGTGACCCCCTTGCCGCGGGTGATGTACCCGCGGATCATGTCCCCGGCGACCGGTTTGCAGCAGTGCGCGAGCGTCGTGAGCATGTCGACGTGTCCGTGGACACGCACGTGTCCGGTCGGTGCGGGGGTGCTCGTCAGCGGGATGCCAAGGATGCGATCGTCGTCGGTCTGCTGCTCGTCCGCGCCGAAGCGGAGCACGGCGCTGCGGGCGCTGATGTCGCCGTAGCCGATCGCCGCGACGAAGTCGTCGATGCTCGCGACCTTGAAGTCCTGGGCAAGCTCGAGCAGCTGGTCGTCCTTGACGCTGCCGAGCGCCATCTGACGGAGCCGGCGGAACTCCTTGTCGAGCATCTCGCGGCCCTTGACGATGTTCTCGTCGCGACGTTCGCGCTTGAACCACTGCCGGATCTTTTCCTTCGCGCTCGACGTCCTGACGAAGTTCAGCCAGTCGCGCGAGGGTCCGTGGACTCCTTTGGTGGTGAGCACCTCGACGATCTCGCCGTTCTCGAGCCGGTGGTCGAGCGGCACCATGCGCCCGTTGACCTTGGCGCCGATGCAGGCGTGCCCGACGTCGGTGTGGATGCGGTACGCGAAGTCGACGGGCGTCGATCCCTGCGGCAGCGAGCGCACGTCGCCGCGCGGCGTGAACACGAAGACCTCGTCCTGGAAGATGTCGACCTTGACGGTGTTGACGAAGGCCTCCGCGTCGAGCACCTCCTTCTGCCAGTCCATGAGGAGTCGCAGCCAGGTGAATCGCTCGTCGATGCGCGCGCCGTCCTGACCACCCTTGTAGCGCCAGTGCGCGGCGACGCCGTACTCCGATGTCTCGTGCATCTCCTGGGTCCGGATCTGCACCTCCATCGGCTCGCCGGTGTGCGACAGGACCGTCGTGTGCAGGGACTGGTACCCGTTGCCCTTGGGCATCGCGATGTAGTCCTTGAACCGTCCCGGCAATGGCTTCCACAGCGAATGCACCACGCCGAGCGCGCCGTAGCAGTCCTTGATGGAGTCGACGAGCACCCGGATGGCGATGATGTCGTAGATCTCGCCGAATTCCTTCTGGCCGCGAACCATCTTCTCGTGGATGCTGTAAGTGTGCTTCGTGCGTCCGGCAATCTCCGCATGCATGCCGAGCGGAGCGAACTCGCGCGCGAGGATCTCGGTGACGTCGCGGACGAATGCGTCGCGCTGCTCGCGGCTGCTCGCCAGACGCGCCTCGATCAACTGGTAGTTGTCGGGATCGAGCTGCACGAACGCGAGATCCTCGAGCTCCCCCTTGATCTCCCAGATGCCCAGACGGTGCGCGAGCGGCGCGTAGATGTCGAGGGTCTCCCGGCTGATGCGCAGCCGGCGCTCGGTCGTGTGCGCGCTCACCGTGCGCATGTTGTGGAGGCGGTCCCCGAGCTTGATGAGCACGACGCGGACGTCCTCCGCCATGGCGACGAGCATCTTCCGGATGTTCTCCGCCTGATGCTCCTCGGCGCTGCGGACGTGGATCTTGCCGAGCTTCGTGACGCCGTCGACGAGCTTGGCGACCTGGTCGCCGAACTGGTCCCGGACCTCCTCCCGCGTCACGGCGGTGTCCTCGACGGTGTCGTGCAGGAGGGCGGCCATCAGCGTCTCGGGGTCGAGCCGCAGGTCGGCGAGGATGCCCGCAACGGCGAGGGGATGCTCGATGTACGGCTCGCCGGTGAGCCGCGCCTGACCGGCGTGGGCGCGGTCCGCGACGTCGAAGGCGCGCCGAATCGAGGCTCTGTCCTCAGCCGGGAGGTACTCGATTCGAGCTATGAGCTCTGCAATGGGCACTGCCTTTGTGAGTGTAGGGCGAGTGCTGCGCGATCAAACCATCGCGCATTCATCAAACCGGTCGACAGCCGGCGTGAGAGTGACCAAAGCGTGAAAGAACTGTCGATTCGGGCGACTGATCGCTGCGCGCGATGTGACGACAGGCGGCCCGGAGGGGTCCACACCGTAAACTGGCGTAAATGACTTCGCAAACACGCGCGCCCCACGAGGCTGAGACGGACCTCGTCTCGCCACTCGGCGGAACGCTAGTCGATCTGCTGATGACCACTGATGAGCTTGCCGACTTCGAAGGTCGCGCGCCCGAGCTCGCATCGCTGAATATCTCGTCGACCTCGGCTGCGGACGCCGCGCTCCTCGCCAGCGGCGCCTACTCGCCACTCGCCGGGTTCCAGCGCCGGAGCGACTACGAGAGCGTCGTCGAGCGGGCGGCGCTCGCCGACGGGACTCCGTGGACGCTGCCCATCACGCTCCCCGCGGGCGACCAGGGGCGGACCCTCGCCGAAGGCTCGGTGGTAGCGCTTCGCGACGAGAGCAACCGCCTGGTCGGCGCTCTCACCGTCGAGGAGGTCTTCGACCGCGATCTCGACAGGGAGGCAACCGAGGTCTACCGGACCAATGACCAGGCGCATCCCGGGGTTGCGGCACTCTTTGCCCAGGGCACTGCTACCGTGGCCGGCCCGGTGCGGATCGCACCGCAGGCTGCCGGTGAGGTCCCGTCGACACCGTCCGAGACACGCGCGGCCTTTGCCGAGCGTGGGTGGTCGACGGTTGTCGGCTTCCAGACTCGCAACCCGGTGCACCGCGCGCATGAGTACCTGACGAAGGTGGCGCTCGAGCAGGTCGACGGGCTCCTCCTCCATCCGCTGTCCGGCGCCACCAAGGGCGATGACGTCCCCTTCGAGGTTCGCATGGACTGCTACCGGGTGCTGCTCGAGAACTACTACCCGAACAATCACGTGGTGCTCGGGATCTTCCCGGGCGCGATGCGCTATGCCGGGCCGCGCGAGGCGATCTATCACGGCCAGGTGCGGCGGAACTACGGCTGCACGCACTTCATCATCGGCCGTGATGCTGCCGGTGTCGGCAACTACTACGGCACCTATGACGCTCAGACGCTCTTCGACGAGCTGGGCGGTGCTGATCGCCTCGGCTTCGAGGCATACAAGTTCGAGCACACCTTCTACTGTCGGGCATGCGAGAGCATGGCCAGCACCAAGACGTGCCCGCACGGCGCCGACGACCGCGTGATCCTGAGCGGCACTCGCGTGCGGGAGATGCTCACCCGCGGCGACGCCATCCCGCACGAGTTCACGAGACCCGAGGTCGCCGAGATCCTCCGCGCAGCCTACGCCACCGCGGCGTCGGTGGCCCGATGAGCGGACTCACGATCTGGTTCACCGGGCTCTCCGGCGCCGGCAAGTCCACGATCGGGCAGCGGGTCGCAACGGCGCTCCGCGAGAAGGGTCTCAACGTCGAGGTGCTTGACGGCGACGAGGTCCGCCAGACACTCAGCGCCGGACTCGGCTTCAGCAAGGAAGACCGCGACATCAATATCCGCCGGATCGGCTTCGTCGCCGAGTTGCTGACCCGCAACGGCGTGGTGGCGATCACCGCCGCGATCTCGCCGTACAGCGACACTCGCGCCGAGGTGCGCCGGAAGATCGACCGCTTCATCGAGGTCTACGTGCGCTGCTCCATCGAGGTGCTCTCCGAGCGCGACGTCAAGGGCCTGTACAAGCGGGCGCTCGCGGGCGAGATCGACCACTTCACCGGGGTGTCCGACCCGTACGAGGCTCCAGAGTCGCCCGATGTGATCGTCGACAGCGGCACGCAGACCGTCGACGAGTTGGTTGCGGCAGTGCTCGCGGCCGTTGAAGCGAGCGGACTCCTCCCCGAACCGGCGCCTCGCGGCTGACGCCGCGATGCGCACGCCGCACCCACGCCCGCGGCATCCGCGGCCCCGGGTCACGCTGGATCAGCTGCACACCTTCCTGGCGGTCGCCGAGCGCGAGCACGTGACCGCCGCGGCCGAGGCGCTCGGCCTCTCCCAGGGCTCGGTGAGTGGTGTCATCCGCCGCCTCGAGGCTACGCTCGGCCTGCCGCTCCTGCAGCGGGTCGGCCGTAACGTCCAGCTCACCGACGTGGGACGGGCGTTGCGCCAGCTCGCCGTGCGCGTGCTCGAGGACGTCGGCCAGATCGAGGAGTTGCGCGCCGGCTACCTCGCCTTCGAGCGCGGCGAGCTGACCGTCGCAGCCGGGCGCGTCATGGGCGCGCACCGCCTCTCCGGCTGGCTCGCCCCCTTCGTTGCGGACCATCCCGAAATCAACGTGCGCCTCGCCCTGGCGCCGATGCGCTCGCTGGTGACCATGCTCATCGAGGGCCGGGCCGACATCATCCTCGCCGGATCGTCGGTGCGCGTCCCGGGCGTGGAGACGGTGGTCCTCGAGCACACGCAGCTGGTGACCGTGGTCGCCGCGCACCACCCGCTGGCCTCGAGCCGCACGGCGGTCCGCGACCTGGTGACTCACCGCCATCTCGCGCACGAGCGAGGGAGTGCCACCGAGGCTCTCGCCGCGCACGCGCTCGGCACGCATGTCGACGCCGACAACACCCTCGAGCTCGAGGAAGGCGCGCTGCATGCCGCTCTGCTCGCCGGCCTCGGGTTCGCCGCGATGCCGCGGTCAGTCGTCGAACAGGACATCGCCGCCGGCCGGCTCGTGATCATTCCGCTCCCCGGCCGCGGCGTCTCGCAGTCGTTTGCCGCGGCTCGCAGGCGCGACCTCCACACCCCCGCTGTCGAGGCGTTCTGGTCGCATCTCCAGCGGATCGCGGTCGACCAGTCCCCTGAAAACGCTCAGTAGGAGCGGGCGAGCAGCGCGCTGAACTCCGCCGGCCTGCCGCAGGCGATGCACGGCGCACCTCCGCCCGGGCGGTCGGCTCGGAGCACGCGGACCGTCAGGGCGTGCACGGCGTCTTTGACCGCGATCTCGCACTCGGACGTGTTGCAGAACGGAGCGGTCGCGAAGACCGGGCGATCCGCAAACGCGGCCTGCAGCGCCTCGATCGTTGCGACGTCGACGCTGCGCTCGTCGAGGCGGCGCTGCGCCCGCTCGAAGATAGCCGTGTGCGCCGCAGCCAGGAGGCCGGGCAGCTGTTCGGCGAGCCCCGCAATCGGACGCGTCTCCTGAGCCCCGTCGACGCGGTGCACCATGGTCACGTTCCCGTCGGCGAGATCCTTGGCGCCGACGATCACGCGCAACGGCACGCCGCGGAGCTCCCAGTGGGCGTACTTCTCGCCGGGACGCATTCCCTCGCGCCGGTCGACGCGCAGGCGGACTCCTGCGGGGCACTCACGCTCGAGTCGCGCAACCGCCGCCTCCACCACCGCGGCGCCGGCCTCGTCGTTGCTCCGTGTGATCGGCACCACGATGACCTGCACCGGTGCGACCCTCGGCGGCATGATCAGGCCCATGTCGTCACCGTGGGCCATGATCACCGCGCCGACCGTTCGCGCCGACAGACCCCATGAGGTCTGAAACGGATGCTGGCGCTGGTTGTCGCGGTCGCTGTACGCGATGCCGTACGCGCGTGTGAAATTCTGGCCGAGGTGATGCGACGTGCCTGACTGCAACGCCCACCCGTCGGACATCATCGCCTCGATGCTCACCGTATAGCGCGCGCCCGGGAACTTCTCCGACTCCGTCTTGCGCCCCTTGATCACCGGGATCGCGAGCCAGTCCTCGGTGAGCTCGCGGTAGCAGTCGAGCATGGTCTCGACCTCGTCCGCGGCCTCCTCGTCGAGCTGATGGAAGGTGTGCCCCTCCTGCCAGAGGAACTCGGTGGTACGCAGGAACAACCGCGTCCGGTGTTCCCAGCGCACGACGTTGCACCACTGGTTGATCTTCACCGGCAGGTCGCGCCAGGAATGGATCCAGTCGGCGTACATCGAGCAGATGATCGTCTCGCTGGTGGGGCGTACCGCGAGCCGTTCCTCGAGGTCCTTGCCGCCGCCACGGGTGACCCAGGCGACCTGCGGATCGAACCCCTCCACGTGGTCGGCCTCCTTCTGGAGATACGACTCGGGGATGAACAGCGGGAAGTACATGTTCTCGTGGCCGGTGCGCTTGATCATGTCGTCGAGCGCGCGCTGGATGTTCTCCCAGAGGGCGTATCCGTACGGACGGATCACCATGCAACCGCGCACCGGCGAGTAGTCGGCCAGCTCGGCACGACGGACCACGTCCGTGTACCAGCGATCGAAATCCTCGCTCTGCGCCGTGATCCGCTTCTCGTCCGCCATGGGCGAGCAGTCTACGTGAGGACGCCCTCGCGCTCGCTCAATCCGACGGGAAGCGGCTTGCCCTCGGCGATGAGCCGCGCATCCTCTTCCGCGATCGCGTGCAGCTCGTCGAGGAGCGTCGAGACGAGCTCGCCCTCCGGCAGCGTCGCGACGACCTTGCCGTTGCGATACAGGATGCCCTTCTGCTTGCCGCCGGCGATACCGATGTCGGCGTGCATCCCCTCGCCGGGACCGTTGACCACGCAGCCCATCACCGACACGGTGATGGTCCGCTTCACGCCCTCGAGCGCCTTGGAGACCTGGGCGACCATCGGCATCATGTCGATCTCGAGCCGTCCGCATGTCGGGCAGGCCACGAGGTTCGGCCCATCGCCTCGCTCCTGGAGGTTGGCGAGGATCTGACGTGCGACGCGCACCTCCTCCTCCGGTGAGCCGACCAGGGAAACGCGAATCGTGTCACCGATTCCCTCGGCGAGCAGAAGCCCGATGCCGAGCGCGCTCTTGATGCTCCCGGTGTCGACCGGGCCGGCCTCGGTGAGGCCGAGGTGCAGCGGATAGCGGTTGCCCAGCGCGACGAACGCGCGGTTGGCGGCGATGTTGGTGAGCACGTCGCTCGCCTTCAGCGAGACCTTGATGTCGCGGAAGTCGAGCTCCTCGAGCACGCGGATGTGGCTCATCGCGGCGGCGACCATGTTCTGCGCAATCTCGTCGATCGACCCGCCGCGTCCGCGGGTCAGATCCTTGCGCTGCGGGATGCTGCCGGCGTTCACGCCGATGCGGATAGGCACGCCACGCGCCTTCGCCTCGCGCGCGATGTCGGCAACCTTCGCGCTGTCGGTGATGTTGCCGGGGTTGAGCCGCAGGCACTGCACGCCCGCCTCGAGTGCGCGCAACGCGAGTGGTGCGTCGTAATGGATGTCGGCGACGACCGGGATCGGCGACTCGCGGACGATCTCGTGCAGCGCGGCTGCGGCGTCGCGCGTGTCGCAGGTGACACGGATGATGTCGGCGCCGGCCTTCGCGGCGCGCTCGATCTGCGCGATCGTCGCGGCGGCGTCCTCGGTTTGCGTCTTGGTCATCGTCTGCACCGCGATCGGCGCGGCGCCGCCGATGACCACAGTGCCGACACGAACGGGGACCGTCTTGCGGCGCTCGTGTGTCAACGGTCCGGTGCCGGTCACAGCCTGCTCACGTCACCGATGGTGACATACACCGCGAAGACGACGATGACCGCGAGACCGACCGCGGTGATCGCGGCCTCCACCTTCGGATCGAGCCTGCGCCGGCGCACCGATTCGATGAGGATGAAGAGCAGTTTCCCGCCGTCCAGGAACGGAATCGGCAGCATGTTCACGAAGCCCAGGTTCATGCTGATGAAGCCGATCCACCACAGCAGCCCGTTGGGACCGAGGAAGCCGTTGTTGGTCGCGGTCGCGGTCTCCTGGGCGATGCCGACCGGGCCGGTGAATCCCTCCGGTCCGTTGACGCCGCCGGGCGGTGGGTGAACGATCAAGCCGTAGATGCCGGAGAACTCGGCGCCGATGAACCCGGGGATCGCGGTGAAGCCGTTGGCGACGGCGGTCGTAAGGCTCTGCCCGTCAAAGCCCGGGACGACACCCATGAGCCACGACGTGTGGATCTGATCGATGGTCGGATAGCCGTCGGTGATGCCCGACACGGCGACGTTCGTGAAGCTCTTGTACGGCGAGCCGTCGGAGTTCTGGGAGTAGCCGCTGATCGTCACGGCGCTCCCGCTGCCGAGCAGGCTCGCGGGATCACCTTTGCCGACCGGCTCCCCGTTGATGGTGGTGACAACGAGGCTGCCCCCCGGGAGCTGCCCACCGAAGATCTTCGACGGGTCGTTGAGGATGTTGGAGATCGTCAGCCGCGGGGTGAGCGTCGTCGTGTGCACGCTGCCGTCGGACGTCTTGTACGCGACCGTCATGGGATTGCCCTGGCTGGCCGCGGTCTGCTTGTGGAGGTCCGTGGTGACGTCGGCGATGCTGTCCTGGCGGATGACGTGGCCGTTGAGTGCGAGGATCGTGTCGCCGTTGCGCAGCCCGGCCTCGCCGGACGCGGCATGGGTGTCGAACTGATACGGCGTCGGCTGCATGTTGATGATCGAGAAGCAGATCCCGCCGAAGATGAAGTTGGCGAAGATGCCCGCCGCCACCGTGGCGAAACGCCGGGGCTTGCTTGCGCGATAGAAGTTGCGCTCGCCGGCGTCGGCCTCGCCCGTGAGGCCGAGCATCCCCGCCATGCGCACGAAGCCGCCGGCCGGGATGGCGCGCACCGCGTAGAGGGTCTCGCCGATCTTTCGCGAGTAGAGCTTCGGACCGAAGCCGATCGCGAACTCCTCGACCTTGATGCCGGACAGCTTGCCGACGATGAAGTGCCCCGACCTCGTGGATGGTGATCACCGAGACGAGCACGAGGATGAACGCGCCGGCGTAGATCAGGAACTGGGTCATCGCGCCGCCGCCGCCTTTCCGGCGCTCGCGCGAACGTGATCGCGCGCCCAGGCATCCGCCGCAATCACGTCGTCGAGCCCGGTCACCTCACGGTCATCAAACGCAGCGAGCGCCTCGCGCACGAGGATCACGATCTCGTCGAAACGGCACCGGCCGTCGACGAAGGCGCTCACGGCCTCCTCGTTGGCGGCGTTGAGCACGCAGGGTGCGAGGCCGCCGCGCTCGCCGGCGTCGCGCGCGAGCCCGAGGGCCGGGAAGCGCTCGGCGTCGACCGGGAGGAACACGAGCGGCGACGCGTCGCGCAGGTCGAGTCGCGGGCCGACACCGGGGAGGCGCTCGCCGTCCGCGAGCGCCAGCGCGATCGGGACGCGCATGTCGGGAACCCCCATCTGCGCGACGATCGCACCGTCGCGGAACTCGACCATGCTGTGCACGATGCTCGTCGGCTGGATCGCGACGTCGATCGACGCGTACGGCACGTCGAACAGGAAGTGCGCCTCGATCACCTCGAGCCCCTTGTTCATCATCGTGGCCGAGTCGATCGTCACCTTCGGCCCCATGTTCCAGGTCGGATGCGCAAGTGCCTCCGCGATGGTGATCGATGCGAAGGTGTCGATCGCGCGGTGCAGGAACGGGCCGCCGCTCGCGGTGAGCACGAGGCGCGTGATCGACTCGCGATCCTCGCCTCGCAGGCACTGCCAGAGCGCTGAATGCTCGCTGTCGATCGGGATGATGTGCGCCGCGGACTCCGCGGCGCGTGCGCGGACCAGCTCGCCGGCCATGACGAGCACTTCCTTCGTGGCGGTGGCGACGGTCGCTCCCGCGTCGATCGCCGCAAGCGTCGGCCTGATCGCCGCGGCGCCCGTGATGGCGACGCAGACCACGTCGGCATCCATCGCGGCGATGTCGCACGCCGCCTCGATGCCGACGGCGCACCCGTCGGGCAGCGGCACGCCGGGGACGGGATTGACGAGCGCGGTGCGAGCGACGCCGAAACGCGCCGTGACGGCGGCGAGCGCGGTCGCGTCGCTCCCGGCCACGGCGCCGACCAGCTCGAAGCGCTCAGGAAAGCGGGCGATCACATCGCACGCCTGCCTGCCGATCGATCCGGTGGCGCCCAGCAGGACGACTCGTCGGCGGGGCGGGAGTTGGGTCACTTGTGCGGGGATGCCTCAGTACTGAGTAGAGCAGAGCACGATGCCGCTTTCGCCGCGGTTACGGGAATGCGATCAGCTTCAAGTAGCAATATACGACCGGGGCCAGGAGGACAAGGCTGTCGGCACGGTCGAGCAGGCCGCCGTGACCGGGGATGAGCGTTCCCGAGTCCTTGACGCCGGCCTGGCGCTTGATCGCGGATTCGACAAGATCGCCGCCCTGGGCGGCGACCGCCATGAGCGCGCCGAGCCCGGCGCCGAGCGGGACGCTGATCCCGATGAGCCAGGGACCGGCGATCGCCCCGACGAGGATCGATGCGACCGCGCCGGCCACCGCCCCCTCCACCGACTTCCGCGGCGAGATCGAATGGAAGAACGGGTGCCGCCCGATCGCCGTGCCGATGAAGTAGGCGGCGCTGTCCCCCACCACCGCACCGGCAACGGCGAGGGTCACCAGGCGGAGCCCGAGATGCGTCGTGTCCGAGGTGTGCCACCGATAGATGGCGATCCAGAATCCGAGGCAGAGGCCGACGTAGGCGGCGCCGCCGACGGCGGCCGCCCACGAGGCGAAGCTCTCGCGCGTCACGAGTCCGGCGAGGAGACCGACCACCGCGGCGGCCGCGAAGGCCCAGTCGGTCGCGATGTCCGACGCCGGGAGCACGAAGCGAATCGCGAGAAAGACGGTCAGCGGCAGGATGAGCCACGCGGGTGGCCTGGCCCCGGTTCGCCCGAGGAGGTCACGAAGCTCCCACGCGCCGAGCAGCGCTCCCAACGCAACGAACGTGGCGACTGCCGCGGTGCCGATCCAGAGGGCAGCGGCGAGCACCGCGACCAGCACAACGCCGGAGGCAACCCGGAGCGCGAGGTTCATCCCGCCGGGGTTGCGTGTTCCACGTCTGCGATCGCAGAGGGCGTGTGCCCCACCGGATCGGGGACGGCACCGAACTTACGCTCCCGGCACGAGAAGTCGTAGAGCGCGTCGTGGATCGCCGCTTCCCCGAAGTCCGGCCAGAGCGTGTCCGTGACGTAGAGCTCGGCATACGCGGCCTGCCAGAGGAGGAAATTGCTGATCCGGAATTCACCGGCCGTTCGCACGATGAGGTCCGGGTCGGGCAGGCCGGCCGTGTAGAGCGCACCGCTCAACGTCGCCTCGTCGAGGGCGGTCAGATCGCTTCCGGAGACGGCGAGCTCGCGGATCGCGGCGACGATCTCGCCGCGGCCGCCGTAGTTGATCGCGACGTTCAGGATCGCGGAGGTGTCGTGCGCCGTCAGCGCCTCGGCCCGGGCGACCTTCGCCTGCAGCGAGGGGCTCAGCCGCGCGCGGTCGCCGAAGACACGGATCTGGACGCCGTTCTCGTGCAGCTCACCGACCTCTCGGTCGATGGTGTCGCCGAAGAGCTTCATCAACGCCGTCACCTCGCTCCGCGGACGCTGCCAGTTCTCGGTGCTGAAGGCGTAGAGCGTGAGGATGTGGACGCCCGCCTGGTGGCACGCCTCCATGACCGGACGGATGGCGCGCACCCCGGCGCGATGGCCGGCGACTCGGGGCAGATGTCGCTGCCGGGCCCACCGTCCATTCCCGTCCATGATGATGCCGATATGCCGCGGCAGGTCAGCCCGTGCTGGCAGCGGTACGGCGGCGGGAGCGGGTGGGTGCTGCATCGTGGGGCTCGGGGTCAGAACGTGGTGACGGCATCCGCCGTTTCGCGGCCGGTCTGCCGTCAGACCTCGAGGATCTCCGCCTCCTTGCGCTGGGCTGCATCGTCGATCCTGGCGATGAACGCGTCGGTGATCTTCTGCACCTCGATCAGCTTGGTCGCCACCTCGTCCTTGCTGACGTGGCCGTCCTTCTCGACCCGGCGCAGATGGTCGACCTCGTCGCGGCGGATGTTGCGCACCGCGACGCGCGACTCCTCGGCCTTCCGGTGGATGAGCTTGACGAGGTCCTTGCGCCGCTCCTCGGTGAGCTGCGGGATGGCCACGCGGATGATCTGACCGTCGTTGCTGGGGTTGAGCCCGAGGTCGCTCTTCTGGATCGCCTTCTCGATGGCGCCGAGCGAGCTGCGGTCGTACGGCTGGATGACGAGCATGCTCGCCTCGGGAACGCTGATCCCGGCGAGGCTCTGCAGGGGGGTCGGGGCCCCGTAGTAGTCGACGTGCAGGCGCTCGAGGAGAGCCGGCGACGCGCGCCCGGTCCGCACCGTCATCAGCTCGCGGTGCAGCGCCTCGACGCTCTTCTCCATGCGCTGGTTCGCGTCGGCGAGCCGGCTCGCGATCTGCGCAGAGGGGTCGTCGGGCTTCTCGCGGTCGCTCACGCCCCGAGACCCTCGGCGTCGACGCGCGTCCCGATCTGCTCGCCGAGGATCACGCGCTCGACATTCCCGTCGGTGAAGAGGTCGAAGACGATGATCGGCATCCGGTTGTCCATGCAGAGCGTCACCGCGGTGCTGTCCATGATCGCGAGGCCGCGCTGGAGCACGTCCATGTAGGTGAGGTTGGCGAGCCGCGTCGCGTCGGTCACCTTGTTGGGATCCGCGCTGTAGATCCCGTCCACCTTGGTCGCCTTGAGGAGGACGTCGGCGCCAATCTCGACGGCGCGGAGTGCCGCCGTCGTGTCCGTCGTGAAGAAGGGGTTCCCGGTCCCCGCCGCGAGGATCACGAGGCGGCCCTTCTCGAGGTGCCGGATCGCACGCCTCGGGATGAAGGGCTCCGCGACCTGCGACATCGCGATCGCGCTCTGCAACCGGCAATCGATGCCGAGCTGCTCGATGGCGTCACGCAACGCCAGCGCGTTGATCACGGTCGCGAGCATCCCCATGTAGTCGGCCGTGACGCGGTCGATGCCGTGCTGGCTCGCCTCGGTGCCGCGGACGATGTTTCCGCCCCCGACCACGATGGCGACCTGCACGCCGCGCTCGATGATATGGGTGATCTGCACGGCGATGTGCTTCGCCGCTGCGTAGTCGATGCCGTATCCCGCGGTGCCGAGGAGCGCCTCACCGCCGAGCTTGAGAATGACCCGGTCGAACACGGGGCGCCGCCCGTCGCGTGCGCGGCCCTGCAGCTCGGCGAGTTCCACCTGTGTGACTCCGAGGCTCACTCTGCCGCCGCGTTCGCGCTGTCTTCGTCGGCAGAGTCGGACCCGACCGCGAATCGTGCGAAGCGCGCCACCGAGATGTTCTCGCCGAGCTTTGCGATCGCCTCGGTCACCAGGTCACCAACCTTCTTCTTGTCGTCCTTGATCCATGGCTGCTCGAGCAGGCAGATCTGAGCATAGAAGGCATCGAGCTTCCCCGCCAGGATCTTCTCGACGATGTTCTCGGGCTTGCCCTTGACCTGCTCGCGGTAGACGGCACGCTCACGGTCGACGATGTCCGCCGGCACGTCCTCGCGCCGCACGTAGGTCGGCGTCGCGCCGACGACCTGGAGGGCGAGCGTGTGCGCGAGATGCTTGAAGTCATCCGTCTTGGCGACAAAGTCCGTCTCGCAGTTCAACTCGATGAGCGCGCCCTGCTTGGCGATGCCGCCGGCGCTGTGGATGTAGGCGTCGATGATGCCCTCGTTGGTGCCGCGTCCGGCCTTGGCCGCCGCACGCGAGATCCCCTTGGCGCGCAACCAGTCCTCGGCCTTGTCCATGTCACCATCGCACTCGACGAGTGCGCGTTTGCAGTCCATCATGCCGGCACCGGTGCGCTCGCGAAGGGTCTTGACCATCGCCGCGGTGACCGCTGCCATCAGCTCTTCGCCTCCGCCGTCGGTGCCGCTGCCGCGACTTCCTCGACGGGCTGATCCGCTGCCTCCTCGGCTGCGGCCGCAACCGCGTCCGCGTGCGCCGCGTCGGCCGCGGCCTGCTCGGCTGCGACGATCGCCGCTGCCTCGGCCGCTGCCGCCGCCTCGCGCTCGCGCTTCTCTGCTTCCTGACGCTCGAGCATCTCGCGCTCGCTGAACTGCTGCAGGCCCTCGGCGATGGCGGCGCCGATCGCGGTCACGATCAGCCTGCAGCTGCGCATCGCATCGTCGTTGCCCGGGATGACCACCTGGATGTCGTCCGGGTCGCAGTTGGTGTCAACGATGGCCACGATCGGGATGCCGAGCTTGTTCGCCTCGGTGACGGCGATGCGCTCCTTCTTGCAGTCGATGACGAAGACGGCGCCGGGGACCCGCTTCATCTCGGCCATGCCCGCGAAGTTGTTCTCGAGACGCTCGAGATCGTCCTTGGCGTCGTTGGCCTCCTTGCCGCTCATGCGCTCGAAGTCGCCGCGCTGCTGCATGACACGCAGCTCGGCAAGGCGGCGCAGGCGGCGCTGGATCACCGTGAAGTTCGTGAGCATGCCGCCCATCCAGCGGTGCGTCACGTAGGCCTGGCCCGTGTTCCGGCAGACCTCCTCGATGACGTCCTGGGCCTGCTTCTTGGTGCCCACGAACAGCACCTTCTGGCCGTCGGCGACGACCTTCTTCAGGTACTCGCAGGCGACATCGAGCTGCTTCTGAGTCTGCTCGAGGTCGATGATGTGGATGCCGTTGCGCGCCGTGAAGATGTACGGGCGCATCCGGGGATTCCACCGGCTGGTCTGGTGGCCGAAGTGAACTCCGGCCTCCAGCAGCTGGCGCAGTGTTGCTGCCGGCATGGGCGGTCGCTCCTGTTGGGGTGGTGTGGTGCCTCCGCTCGGGGTGAACCGCGATGGCGACCCGGGGACACCGGGCACCCGCCGGCCGCGTGAAACCGAACGTGTGAGATGTCCCGAGTGTACCAGCACGGCCGTCGGGCCACGTCATGCCCGGCGCCGGCTTGTGTCCTCAGAGCACGTAGCGGCGGAGATCCTGGTTGCCGACGAGACCGCCGAGCCGTTTCGCGACGTAGACGGCATCGATGACCACCGCGCTGTCGGCGAGGTTCTCGGCATCGAAGGAGACGTCCTCGAGCACCTTCTCCATGATCGTGAAGAGTCGGCGAGCGCCGAGGTTCTCGTCCTCCTCGTTGACGCGATGCGCCTGGGCGGCCATCTCGCGGATCCCGTCCGGGGTGAACTCGAGGCTGACCCGCTCGGTCCCGAGCAGCGCCGCGTACTGGCGCGTCAGCGCGTTGCCCGGCTCCGTGAGGATCCGGACGAGGTCGTCCTCGCTGAGCGGCTTCAACTCCACCCGGATCGGGAACCGTCCCTGGAACTCCGGGATCAGGTCCGAGGGCCGTGCCGCGGTGAACGCTCCGGCGGCGATGAAGAGCACGAAATCCGTTCGCACCGGACCGTATCGGGTGTGGACGGTCGACCCCTCGAGGATGGGCAGCAGGTCCCGCTGGACGCCCTCGCCGCTGACATCCGGTCCGCGATCGGAGGCGGGTCCGCAGATCTTGTCGACCTCGTCGATGAAGACGACTCCTGAGTCCTCGACGAGCCGGATCGAGTCGTCGTAGACGCGATCCATGTCGATGAGACGGTCGGTCTCCTCGTCGACGAGCACGTCGCGCGCCTCGGAGATGGGCATGAGCTTCTTGCGTTTCCGGGGCGGGGCGAGCTGGGAGAAGAAATCGGACAGCGAGACGCCCACCTCCTCGAGCCCGGTACCGGTGAACCCCTCGAACGCGGGCTGGAACGGCTCCTCCACCTCGATCTCGACGTTCGCGGTCTCGAGCGATCCAGCGGCGAGGCGTCGCGCCAGACGCCTGCGGCGCTCGCGGCTCCGGCGGGCGTCCGCGGCGACCTCGGCCGCGTCGGGCTCGCCGTCCTCCGCCCGTCTGCGAGCCGCGCGCTGGCGCTGATCGGCCTCGACGAGGGTTTCGAGCAACCGCGCGTCGGCGAGCTCGCGTGCACGCGGCTCGACCTCGGCGATCCGGTCCTCGTGCAGCTCGGTGATGGTCTGCTCGAGCAGGTCACGGAGGATCGACTCCACATCGCGCCCGACATAGCCGACCTCGGTGAACTTGGTCGCCTCCACCTTGATGAAGGGCGACTCGGTCAACCGCGCGACGCGGCGGGCGATCTCCGTCTTGCCGACACCGGTGGGCCCGATCATGAGGATGTTCTTGGGGAGCACCTCGTTCCGCATGTCGTCAGGCAGCATCCGGCGGCGCACGCGGTTGCGCAGCGCGATCGCGACGGATCGCTTCGCCTCATGCTGGCCGATGATGTACTCGTCGAGCCGGCGGACCACCTCTGCCGGGCGCAGCGTCTCGCCGGCGACCGCCTCGATCAGATCGTGAGGACGGTGCGGCTCATGCGGGTCGTCGGCTGCGGGCTCGAGCGCCACTGCCGTGCTCACGCCGGGGTTGGCGCCGGCTCGGCCGTCGCCGCGAGGTCGAGGGTCTCCACGGTGATGTTCTCGTTCGTGTAGATGCAGAGGCGCGCCGCGATGAGCAGGGCACGGCGCGCGATCTCCTCGGCGCCGAGATCGGTGCTCTCGAGCAGCGCCGCCGCGGCGGCGTGCGCATAGGGACCACCGCTGCCGATCGCAACCACACCGTCGCCCTCGTCGGGCTCGATCACCTCGCCGTCGCCGCTCAGCAGGAGGATTCGGTTGGCGTCGGCGACGATGAGCATGGCCTCGAGACGGCGCAGGTACTTGTCGGTGCGCCATTCCTTGCTCAGGCCGATCGCCGCGCGCACGAGGTTGCCCTGGTGCTTGTCGAGGTGCTGCTCGAACTTGTCGAAAAGCGTGAGCGCGTCGGCGACGGCGCCCGCGAACCCGCAGACCACCTGATCGTGATGCAGGCGTCGGACCTTCGACGCGCGCTGCTTCATGACGATGTCGCCGACGGTCACCTGCCCGTCGCCTGCGACGGCGACGCGCCCGTTGCGCTGCACCGCCACGACGGTCGTCGCGTGCGCCTGGTTCATGCGTTCGCGGTCTTCGGCGGCCGGTACTTGCACGCCGGATAGCCCGAGCAGCTGACGAAGGGACCGTAGCGGCCCTGACGCGTCACGAGCGGTTTCGAGCAGTCGGGGCATGCCTCGCCGGTCGGCTCCGGGGTGGGTCCCGCGGGTCTCGCGCCGGCCGCGCCGGGTTGGATGTACTTGCAGTCGGGGTAGCCGGTGCATCCGACGAAGGATCCGCGCCTCCCGCTGCGACGCCGGAGGGGCTTCCCGCAGGTCGGGCAGGACCCGAGCACCTCCGGCTCGGCGCCGTCGGCCTCGCCCGTGGCGGGGCTGTCGCCCTTGATGTACGTGCAGCTCGGGTAGCCCGAGCACCCGACGAACGGCCCGCGTCTGCCCTGCCTGGTGACCAGGGGCTTGCCGCAGATCGGGCAGGGGTCGCCGGTCGCGACCGCCTCGCTCTTCTTGCGGTCCTTGATGTACGTGCACTCCGGGAACCGTGAGCAGCCGACGAACTCGCCGAACTTCCCCTCGCGAACGACGAGCCGGCCGATCTCGCACTCGGGGCACTCCTCGCCGGTCTCGCGCGCCGGGACGCGAACACGCTCCATGGACCGTTCGGCGCGCTCGAGGGTCTCGGCGAACGGCTCGTACCACTCGCGCACCGTGGGCTCGTACTCGCGGGTGCCCTCCTCCACCGAGTCGAGTCGCCGCTCGAGGTCCGCCGTGAAGGCGATGTCGACGATGTCGGGGAAGTTCTGGCGCAGCACCGAGTCGACGGTCTTGCCGAGCTCGGTCGGATGCAGGCGGCGTTCCACCTGCTTCACGTACTGACGCTCCTGGATGACCTCGATCGTCGCGGCATACGTCGACGGCCGGCCGATCCCGCGCTCCTCGAGCTCCTTGATCAGCGTCGCCTCCGTGTACCGGGGCGGCGGTTGTGTGAAGTGCTGCTCGGAGGTGATCTCGACGCAGGTGAGCGCTTCCTGCTCGGTGAGCAGGGGCAGGGTCGTGTCCTTGTCCTTGTCGTCGTCGCGCTTCCAGACCTTCTGAAAGCCCTCGAAGGTGACCACCGATCCGGAGGCGCGGAAGACGTAGTCGGCCGCGTCGATCATCGCGCTCGTGTTCAGGTACTTGGCCGGGCTCATCTGGCTCGCGACAAAGCGGCGCCAGATCAGGTCGTAGAGTTTCAGCTGATCGCGCGACAGGTGCTCCGACACCGAGTCCGGGGTGCGGCTCACATCTGTCGGGCGAATCGCCTCGTGCGCGTCCTGGACGTTGAGAGCCGCCTTCTTGCCGCGGACCGCGCCGCTGCCGACGTACTCCTTGCCGTACATCGTCGTGATCTGCTTTCTGGCCGCGTCCTTGGCGGCATCGCTGATGCGGATCGAGTTGGTGCGCATGTAGGTGATGAGCCCGGTGGAACCAGCGCTTCCGAGCTCGACGCCCTCGTACAGCTGCTGCGCGATGCTCATCGCGCGTTTCGGCGGCATGCCGAGTCGCGAGCTCGCGTCCTGCTGCAGCGTGCTCGTCGTGTGCGGCGCCTGCGGGAGGCTCGACCGCTCCTTGACCTCGATGGAGCGAACCACGAACGGCGGGGTGAGCGCCGTGACCGCGCCCTTGTCGTCGAGGCCGAGTGCCGCGATGACCTCGTTCGCCTCTGCCTCGGTGCCGAGCTCGAGCTTCTCACGCTCGGAGGTGTCCTTGTCGCCTCGCCTGCCCACCAGTCTCGCGGTGAACGGGTTGCTGCCATCTTTGACAAGAAGAGCATCGATGGTCCAGGACTCGACCGGGACGAAGGCGTCGATCTCCGTCTCGCGGTCGACGACGAGTCGCACGGCAACCGACTGCACGCGTCCCGCGGAGAGTCCCGCCCTCACCTTGCGCCAGAGCAGCGGTGAGAGCCTGTACCCGACCAGCCGATCGATGACTCGACGCGCCTCCTGCGCGGCGACCAGCGAACGGTCGATCTTTCGAGGATGTGCCAGCGCCGCGTCGACGGCGAGCTTGGTGATCTCGTGGAAGACGATGCGGTCGGGGTCGCGCAGGCCGAGCGCCTCCGCGAGGTGCCAGGCGATCGCCTCCCCCTCGCGATCCGGGTCGGCCGCGAGCAGCGTGGACGTGGCCTTCCTGGCGGCGGCGCGCAGGTCGCGGATCTGCTTCTCCTTGCCCTTGATCAGCTCGTACTCGGGCACGAAACCGCCTTCGACGTCAACGCCGATCTTCGACTTGGGCAGGTCGCGGACGTGCCCCATCGATGCGAGGACGACGTACTCGTTCCCGAGGAAACGGGCGAGCGTTCTCGCCTTGCTCGGCGACTCGACGATGATCAGACGTGACACTTCTTCTGGACTTCCTATGAGGCTCTGGCGCCGGCTTACACGGTACGGGCCACGAGGCCTCCGGGCAGGGACATTACGGCTCCGGCGAGCTCCAGTGCCCCGAGCCGGGACGCGACGACCGACGGCGAGAGCCCGAGGGCGATCCCGACCTGGTCAGGGTGAACCGGCTGCTTTCCCATGCGTGCCAGTATCTCCCGCAACGGGGGGCTGAAACGCTCGATACCGTCAGGCCGAAGGCCTGGTCCGGCACCGGCGGCAGCCTCCGGGGCGGCCGCGCGAATCGCCGGAACGGCATCGAAGAGGTCGCCGATGCCGAGAAACGGTCGCGCTCCGTCACGGATCAGCAGGTTGGTCCCGCTGCTCTGGTGCGCGCGGATCGAGCCCGGGACGGCGAGGATCTCGCGGCCGAGGTCGGCGGCCCAGCGGGCGGTGCTCAAGGCGCCGCTGCGCTCGGTTGCTTCGACGACGACGACCGCATGCGCGAGCGCGGCGATGATCCGGTTCCGCTTGGGAAAGTTGTATCGCAGCGGCGGCGTCCCGGCCGGCTCCTCGCTGATGACCGACCCGTTCGCGGCGATGCGATCGCGCAAGCCGGAGTGCCGCGACGGGTAGCAGATGTCGATGCCGCAGCCGAGCACCGCGATGGTCGTCCCGCCGCCGTCGAGCGCGCCGCTGTGCGCCGCCGCATCGATGCCGAGCGCCATCCCGCTGATGACCTGGATGCCGGCGGCGCCGAGCTCGCGGCCGATGGATGCCGCGATCTCGACCCCGCCGAAGGTCGCGCGACGCGAGCCGACGATCGCGACCGACGGCGAGGTGGGACCCGTCGTCCCGAGTTGCCAGAACCCCCGCGGCGGCAGCTCGAGGTGCTCGAGGCGCAGCGGCCAATCGGAGGCGTCGGGGTCGATCCACCGTGGTTCCACGATTACCCCGCTGCCTCGATCCGGTAGTGGAGCGCCTCTGCCAGTGCGTCCTCGCCGACTCGCTCCTCGCCTGCGAGGTCGGCGATCGTCCGAGCCACGCGCAGGACTCGAAAGAATGCTCGCGCACTGAGGTGGAGGCGTTCGCCGGAGAGTGCGAGCAGCCGTCGGGCGGCAGCCGTCGATCGTGCGGCGGCGAGGATCTCGCGCCCCGTGAGCGCACCGTTGGCAGTGCCGGGACGCTGATCCTGCCGCGACCGCGCCGCCTCGACACGAAGACGCACCGCCGCCGACGGCTCCTCGTCGTTGCCTTCGAAGATCTCCCGGTATTCCTGGCGAGGCACCGCGACCGTGAGGTCGATCCGGTCCTTGATCGGTCCACTGAGCCTTGCCTGGTACGCCGCGAGCTGGCGGGGCTCGCAGCTGCACCCGCGGGCGTCGCCCAGGTGACCGCACGGGCAGGGGTTGGATGCGCCGATGAGCATGAAATCAGCCGGGTAGGTCACCGCGGCCCGCGCTCGGGCGACGGTGACTGCGTGCTCCTCCAATGGCTGGCGGAGCGCTTCGAGATGCTGGCGGGAGAACTCGCACAGCTCGTCCAGGAACAGGACGCCTCTGTGAGCGAGGCTGATCTCACCCGGTTGCGCAAGCCCGGTGCCGCCGCCGACGAGCCCCGCTCGCGAGATGCTGTGGTGGGGTGACCGGAACGGCGGTCGGAGCGTCGTCGGGGGCCGCTCGCGCAGCGTGCCCCGCAGTGAGTAGAGGGCGGCGACCTCGAGCGCGGCGTCCGGCCGCAGATCCGGGAGGAGCGACGGAAACGTCCGCGCCAGCATCGTTTTTCCCGCACCGGGTGGACCTGTCATCAGGAGGTTGTGTCCCCCCGCGGCCGCGATCTCGAGTGCCCGCTTCGCCTGCCCCTGACCGCGGACGGCCCCGAGATCGGGCGCGGGTTCGCCCGGAGGCGGCGACGCGTCGCGGACAGCGCGAACCAGCTGACGTTCACCGCGCAGATATTCGATACACGCCTGCAGCGATGGAGCCCCGAGCACCTCGAGCCCGTCGGCGAGCGCCGCCTCCGGCGCGTTCTCGACGGCGACCACCAGTCGCCGGATCCCCGCCGCGGCAAGGCAGCGGGCCATCGGCAGAACCCCGGTGACCGGCCGAACCGTGGCATCGAGGGCGAGCTCGCCGATGAACGCGACGCCGTCGAGGAGGAGTGACGGATCCTCGGCGCGAAGAATGGCGGCTGCGATCGCCAGGTCGAATCCCGTCCCCTCCTTATTGAGCTCGGCGGGAGCGAGGTTGACGGTCACGCGACGCTGCGGAAAGGAGAACCCGGCGTTTCGGATCGCCGGCTTGACCCGCTCGCGCGCCTCCTGGATCGCTCGATCCGTGAGGCCCACGATCGTGACGCCGGGCAGCCCGTTCGACACATCGACCTCGACCATCACCGGCACCCCGGCGAGGCCTCGGGTGGCACAACTTATTGCACACGCAATCACACAACGAAGTGTAGCATGCTGCTTGGGATCGCCGGTCCGAGCTGATCAGCCCGTCCGGCCGTGACGGGTAGCCGCCTCCTCAGGCCTGGTTGCGCTCGGCGGCGAGCAGGCGCTCCACCCTCGCGCGCAACAGCAGATACGCCTCCGCCCCGTGTGGCGGCACCTCCGACCGTCGTTGCACGACACGGGCGCCTAGCACCATTTCGCCCTCGACGAACTGCGCGGCGGTCAAGTCGAGAACATCGCCGCCCTCGAGCCGGTTCCAGTAGTGCACCCCGAGACGCTCAGACCCAGCAAGCACGTCACCCTCGAGAAGATCGCCCCCGAACACATCCTGCACGACCAGGGCCGTCGCCCCGCACTGTCCGCGAGCGGGATCCCCAGGACGTCCGTGAGCGATGTAGCGCTCTGAGGCGTAACGAGTGTTGGAGTCCCAACTGGCAGCGATGGCCGCTTCGACAGCCTGCCGATGGCTGCGCGGAGGACCGTCAGCGTCGTTCGCCACGCCACATTCTGGTCTGCGCAGCCCCGGACGCCGTTTCCCGCAGGTGGAGACCGTCAGTCAAGGCAGCTCCAGTGGCCGCTGACGTGGACCTGCGGCGGTGTTCCTGTGGTCGGTGCCTCAGGGACAAGAGTCGCGTCGATCGAACCCGCGAACTCCGCGCCCTGCGACTTGGTGACTGTCACCGTGCCGCTCTCGGCGATGAAGCGTTCCTCCGCGACCGGCTCGTTGGGGTTCGGATCGAGCGTCACCGCCGTTGCTCCGTCTGCGGCCCAGACCGCCGCGGCTTCGTATGTGCCCGTCGATTTGAACCCGACGATGGTCATATTGAGCGCGATCTGTGCGCCGGAGGAATCGCGGGCAGCATCGAGACCGACGCCGAGGAGGGACTGGCTCCCATTGCCGACGGCCGGGGAACACGGGACTGCTGTCGGCGACGTCAGATGTGCAGTGTCGGCACCCGTCAGCTGAATGTCGACCGCGTTCGCCGGCGCGGGTGTGGGGGTGCGGGTCGGGGGGAACAGCGACGGCGACGGCGTCGGCGTCGGAGAGCTGCACCCCGTCAGCCAGACACCGGCCGCGACAGCGGCGAGGACCCGAATACCGTTGCCACGCATCAGATATCCCTCCTGCAGGCTCGATTCGGCCAACACCATGCACAACGATGGCGGGAGAACCGGGTTACGTGTCAACCCGGAGCCCCGGCGAGGGCGGCACGCAGCCGCCTCGCCGGCGCCTCGGGTCGGTCGCCGATCAGCCCTGGTGGCCGCCGCTCGGGTCGAGCGGCTGACCGGTCTCGAGCAGGGTCTTCAGGCTGCTGAGCACCCAGCTCCACCCACCGCCTGCACCGCCATCCTCCATGCCACCGGACATCAGGAGTTGCAGCGTCGGCGCGCCTTCGAGCTCGTGGACCACGGTGAGGCGCGTGACGCCCTCCTTGCGTGGCTCGATCTCGTAGGTCAGACGGGTGAAGCCTTCCAGGACCATCCGGTCGTCCATGAGCATCCGCCAGGTCTGGACGAGCCTGCGCGGCGGGTCGGCTTCGACGACCTCGCCGTCGACGGCGAGATCGGGAGCACCGTGGGCGCGCATCGCCTCGCTCGAGTGGCCCCGATAGGCGCCGCCCGGTCGCAGCTCGTATTCGCCGCGGCCTCCGTACCCGTAGCGCTCGGTCCACTCCGGCTTGGTGATCGCGTCCCAGATGGCCTCGGGTGACGCCTTGATGTAGACGCGATAGACCTGTGTCGTCGCGGGCGCGGCAACGGTCGTGGTCATGCCAGATCCTCCAGTTCGGTTTTGAGATCCGCGAGCGCCGATGCGTGGCGACCGCGGTACTTGCCGATCCACCGGTCGTGGAGCAGCTGAATCGGGATCGGATTGAGGAAGTGCAACTTCTCTCGCCCCGACCGGCGCGCGACGACGAGGCCCGCATCCTCCAGGACGCGCAGGTGCTTCATCACGCCGAAGCGCGTCATCCCCAGCCCGTCCTCGAGCTCCGTCAACGTGCGGCCGTCACGTTCGAAAAGCCGGTCGAGCAGGTGGCGACGCGTGGGGTCGGCGAGTGCCTTGAACACGCGGTCATCGTCAGTCACCCTCCGAGAATACGTGACCGATTAGTCACGTGTCAAGTGTCTCGTGCTGCCGGGTTCAGATCTGGTTGTGCCCCGGGGTGGACCAAGGGCGCGCCGGACTCGACGAAGTTCTTCAGCCCGCTCAGCACGATGCCTTCAGATAGATGCGTTAGACCTGCGTCGTCGCATCCGTGGTCATGCCGTTCCTCCCACCAGTCGATCGGTCGATCAGCCGATCAATCGTCCTGCACGGCGTTGCGGATGTGCTCCACGCTCGTGACCTTGAGGTCGCTGTCCATGAGCAGCCCGATGACGTCGATGCGGCACGGCTGCTTGAGCCGGTGCGTCTGGCCGCGATACACCTCGAGGAGCATGCGCAGCTTTCGCTGCTTTCGCTCGTCGACCGCCTCCTCGGGCCTGCCGAACCCGGTCCCGCGGCGTGCCTTCACCTCGACCAGCACGAGCGTCTCGCCGTCCTCGGCGACGATGTCGATCTGGCCGATGCGGCTGCGCCAGTCGCGCGCCAGGATGCGGAAGCCCTGTTCCTTGAGGTAGGCGAGCGCCGCGGCCTCGCCTGCGTGGCCGACCCGGTCCTTGAGGGGCCGCCCCGGGGGCAGTTGCTCCGGGCTGCGCGGCGACCCTCGACTACGCTCCGCCGTCGCTCTCCGCTGTCGTGGCCGGCTCTTCGGCGGCCGCGACCTCGGCCACGTCCGCCTCGGGGCTCATCTCGGGCTCATCGGCCTCGTCGACGACGGCGGGCAACTCCTCGGGCTCGACATCGTCCGGCGCGACGGCGTCCGGCTCCGAGCGCAGCAGAGTCATCTCGGGTCCGCCGACCGGCTGGCGCCGCTCACGGATGCGCGCATGCTTGCCGACCTTCTCGCGAAGGTAGAAGAGCTTTGCGCGCCGGACCTGACCGTGCCGAAGCACTTCGATCCTGTCGATGCGGGGCGCGTGCACGAGGAAGGTCCGCTCGACGCCGACGCCGTGAGCGAGACGGCGAACGGTGAAGCTTGTCGAAAGCCCGACCTTGCCTTTGACGGCGATCACCACGCCTTCGAACACCTGGATGCGCTCACGTGTCCCTTCGACGACCTTGACGTGCACGCGCACGGTGTCGCCGGAGCGCAGGATGGGGACTTCTTGTTTTTCCTGCTCGCGCTTGAGCAGATCGATGACATTCACGTTGTTCCTCCGGGCCTTGGGCCAGACCGTATCAGATCGGGGCGACGCAGCCCGGTCCGTCGTGTGCTTTCGTCGCGACGCCACGCCGCGATCGCTGCGTGGTTGCCCTCGCGGAGGACTGCGGGGACGGATCGTCCCTCAAAGTCCGCGGGGCGTGTGTACAGGGGAGCCTCGAATCCGCCGCCGGCCCCCTCGGAGAATGTCTCATCGCCGAGCGATTCCGGTGAGCCGACCACGCCGGGGACGAGCCGTGCAGTGGCCTCGATGACCGCCATCGCCGCCACCTCGCCGCCACTGAGCACGTAGTCGCCGACGGACAGCTCCTCACCGATCTCGTCCCGGGCGCGCTGGTCGACGCCCTGATAGCGGCCACACACGAGCAGCACGGAGTCTTCTTTCGCCAGCTCGCGGGCCACGCGCTGATCGAACGGACGGCCCTGCGGCGAGAGCAGGATGCATCGAACGCCGGGATCCGATTCGCGCACAGCGCGCACCGCGCGGATCAGGGGTTCGGGTTTCAGCACCATGCCGGCACCACCTCCGAAGGGCTCGTCGTCGACCTGGCGATGGCGGCCCTCGCTGTGCTCACGAAGGTCGTGCACCTGCAGGGCGACGTCGCCCGCGGCGATCGCGCGTCCCACGACACCGACGCCGAGCGGACCCGGGAACACCTCGGGAAAGAGCGTGATCACGTGGAACCGGATCACACCGTCTCCTCCTGCCACGGGGTCACGGTGAGCGTTCCGGACGCGATGTCGATCGACGCGACGTAGTCGCGTGCCATCGGAAGTCGATGCACGGTGTTCCCGTCGTTGATGACCAGAACATCGTTGCCGACACCGGCTTCGACATCGTCGACGACACCGACATCCGCGCCGGACGTGTCGAGGACGCGCAGGCCGACCAGCTGCCACACGAACCACTCGCCGTCGGAGAGCTGGCGGGCGGCGCCGGTGTCGACGCACAGGTACAGGGTGCGCAGACGGTCGGCGTCGTTCGGGCTCGTGATCTCGTCGAAGCCGAGGAGCACGGCGTTGCCCGGTCCCTGACGTGACGTTCGAACCGTGAGCACCCGCGAGCCGTCCTCGATCTCCACGCGAGTCCCCGGCTTGAACCGCGTCCAGTCGCCGCCGCACGGTTCGACGCGCACCTCGCCACGCACGCCGTGCGAGCGCAGTACCTGCGCGACGCGCAGCTGGGCGGGTGCGAGCGGCCGGCCTCCCGACGTCACCGCAGGTCCTTCAACTCCACCTGGACGCGCTGATGGTGACGCAGCCCCGCGGCCCGGACCACCGCGCGGACAGCCTCGATGTTGCGTCCGGTCTTTCCGATGAGCTTGCCCATGTCCTCTTCAGCGACGTGGAGCGTCACGATCGTGCTGCGGCCGCGTGGACGTGCGTCGACGGTGACGGCCGACGGATTGGACACGATCCGCTCCGCGATGAATCGCGTGAGGTCCGCGTAATCGGTCATTCCGCAGGCTCCGCAGCTTCGGCTGCCACCTCGCCTTCGGCTGACGGCTCATCGACCGCGGGTTCTGCCGTCGCGTCCGATGCAGGCTCGCCGTCGGAGACTTCGGCTGCCGCTGCACTCTCAGAGGCAGCGTCGACAGCGGTGTCGTCCGCTTCTGCGGCTTCGGACTCGAGCTCGGTCGGTGCGACGTCGGCCGCTGCCGCGCGGGCTGCAGCCTTCGCGCCGGCTCCATTTGTCTTCGCCTTCGCGGGCTCCGGCGCCTCAACGCGCACGGTGACGGTGAAGGGACGCGCGGCGAGCAGCCCTTCCTTCACAAGGAGTTGACGCGCGCTGTCGCTCGGACGCGCGCCGCGCTTCAGCCAGAGCTGCACGCGCTCGGCATCGATCCTGACAACCGCGGGGTTGGGCAGGGGGTCGTAGAAACCGATCGACTCGATGAACCTGCCGTCGCGCGGGCTGCGCGAATCTGCGACCACCAGCCGGTACACCGGACGCTTGGTGGTGCCCATTCGCTTCAACCTGATCTTGACCAATGTCGTGCTCCTTTCATAAACCTGCCTGTCCGAGTTGCGTTGGATCGATGTTCTTGAGCTGTCGAAGCATGCGGGCCTTGCCGCGGATCCCCTTGGTGTTCTTGCCGCCGAGGCTCTTGAACATGCCCTGCATCTGCTCGAAACCCTTGAGCAGACGGTTGACGTCGGCGATGGTGGTCCCGCTCCCTGCGGCGATGCGCTTGCGACGCGAGCCCTTGATGAGCTCCGGATGACTCCGCTCCTGCAACGTCATCGAGAGGACGATCGCCTCCATGCGACCGAGGTCCTGCTCCGAGGGCATTGCCGCGCCCGCCTGCTGGATCATCTTGCGTCCACCGGGCAGCATGCCGAGCACGCTCTCGAGCGAGCCCATGTTGCGCAGCTGGCGGAGCTGCGTGAGCCAGTCGTCCATCGTGAGCCGGCCCGCGAAGGACCGCTCGACCATCTCCTCGGACTTCTTCTGATCGAACTGCGACTGGGCACGCTCGACGAGCGTGAGCACGTCTCCCATACCGAGGATGCGCGATGCCATGCGGTCGGGCGCGAAGGGCTCGAGGTCGGAGACCTTCTCGCCGACGCCGCAGTACATGATCGGCTTGCCGATCGTCTCGCGCATGGAGAGTGCTGCCCCACCGCGCGCATCGCCGTCGAGCTTGGTGAGGATCACCCCGTCAACGGACACCGCGTCGTCGAACCCCTTCGCGACGTTGACCGCCTCCTGGCCCGTCATCGCGTCGACGGTGAGGATCGTCTCGTGCACGGTCGTCGCCTTGCGGATGTCGCGCAGCTCGTCGAGCAGCGCCTCGTCGATCTGGAGACGGCCGGCGGTGTCGAGGATCACGACGTCGCAGTTGAGCCGCTCCGCCTCGGCGACTCCGCGCTTGCAGAGCTGAGGAACTTTCAGCTTTCCGTCGGGAATCGTGACCGGAATCTGGTTGTCGGCGCCGAGCTTCTGCAGCTGCTGCACCGCTGCCGGCCGGCGGATGTCGGCTGCGACGAGCATCGGACGGTGGCCGTCGCGGCGGATCGCGAGCGCGAGCTTCGCGGCGGTCGTCGTCTTGCCGGAGCCCTGGAGGCCGACGAGCATGAGCACCGTCGGCGGATGCGGCTGGTACCGGATCCTGCGCTGCTCACCGCCGAGCAGCGCGATCAACTCCTCGTTGACGATCTTCACGATCTGCTGCCCCGGGGTCAGCGACTCGAGCACGTCGGTGCCGACCGCGCGCTCACGGATGCGATCGACAAACGCCCGGGCAACCCTGAAGTTGACGTCCGCCTCGAGCAGCGCGACGCGGACCTCGCGCAGCCCCACCTCGACGTCCTCCTTGCTCAGACGGCCGCGCCCCGAGAAGCGCCGGAGTGCCGCCGCGAGACGGTCGCTGAGGGCTTCGAATGCCATCAGGCGTTCACCGTCGCGATGCGCGCGCGCAGCTCCGCCTCGATGCGGTCGCGACGTTCCATCTCGGCCGCGTGCCCGAGTCGCTCCTCGAAGTGCTCGAGCTGCGCCAGCGCGCGCCGGACGAGGTCGTGGGCGCCGCTGCGCGTGCACTGGAGGTGCTCGGCAAGCTCGGTGAACGACCAGTCCTCGTGGAGGTGCAACCGGCATGCCTCACGCTGGTGCTCGGTGAGGAGCGCGCCGTAGACGTCGAGCAGGCGCTCCTGGCGCACGCGCGACGACAGCACTGCTGGGGTGGTGGCTCGTTGTGTCAAGGGCAAGACCTTGACATCCTACACGATCGATCCGAATACGCCGCCGGCGCGACGAAGCCGGCGACCGGTGGTCGTGGCACCGCACCACGACGGCATCCGATCGCCGGCTCGACTGACGTGTGGCCTCTACGCGGCGACCGTCTCCTCGACGCGCGCGGCCGCCTCCGCCACGGCGACGCGCCGCCTGGCGGGGATGAGCGCGGCAGTCACGGCACCGACGAGCACCACGACGCCGCCGACCGTGATGGCGGGCGTCAGGCCGGCGACGAACGACGCGCCCGAGGTGTACCCGCCCCAGTGGGCAAAGATCGAGGCGAGCACCGTGACGCCGAGCACACCCCCGAGCTCGCGGATGGCGTTGTTCGCCCCGGACGCCTTGCCCTCCTCACGCGGACCCACCGAGCTGAGCACCACGTTGGCGACCGGCGCGAAGAACATGCCCATGCCGACGCCGCTGAGGATGAAGGGAAGGATGAAGTCCGAGTACGGGGCTGAGGGGGTGACGACATGGCCGATCCAGAGCAGCCCGACACCCTGCAGTGCGAGCCCGATCGCCATGAGTGTCCGTCCGTTGATGCGATCCGAGAGTGCGCCCGCAGTCGGCGCGACGATGATCGGCATCGCCGTCCAGGGAAGGATGCGGAGCCCTGCGGACAGCGGTGACAATCCCTGCACGGTCTGGAAGAACTGCGCCAGCAGGAACACGCTGCCGAACATCCCGAAGAACATGAAGAGCGACGCGGCGTTGGCGCCGCTGAACGTCCGGTTGCGGAAGTAGCGGATCGGGAGCATCGGCGCGCTCGAACGGAGCTCGTAGACGACGAACCCCACCATGAGCGCGATGCCCGCCGCGAGGGTGCCGAGGATCTCCGGGCTCGTCCAGCCCTGGTCATTGGCGCGGACGAGGCCCCAGACGATCGCGAAGAGCCCGGCGCTGGCGATGAGCAGCCCGCCGAGGTCGAGATGGCCGTCGGCGCCGCGCGTCTCGACGAGCCGGATGCGAGCCAGCGGCGCGAGCGCAAGGCCGATCGGCACGTTGACCCAGAAGATCCAGTGCCAGGAGATGCCCTGGACGATCGCGCCACCGACGATCGGGCCGACCGCGACCGCGAGCCCGCCGATACCTCCCCACGCGCCGAGCGCGACACCGCGACGCTCCTTGGAGACCGCGGCGCTCAGGATGGTGAGTGTCAAGGGTGTCACCATCGCCGCGCCGCCACCCTGCACCGCGCGGGCGATGATGAGCATCGTCGGGCTCGTCGACAGCGCGGATGCTGCGGATCCGAGCGTGAACATCGCAAGGCCGATGGAGAAGATCCTCCGCCGGCCGAAGCGATCACCGAGCGCGGCGCCGGTGAGCAGGAGGACTGCAAAGGTCAGCGTGTACGCGTTGACCGTCCACTCGAGCTGCGAGAGGTTGGCATGCAGGTCGCGCCGGATCACCGGCAGTGCCGTGGTCACGACGAGGTTGTCGAGCGTGACCATGAAGAGCGCGATCGAGGTGATCGCGAATGTCCAGATGACCTGTGACCGTCGAACCATGATGCCGTGCCTCCTTTCTATTCCTTGACTTTCCGTTCTTTTGTCCTAGTGATTACTCACTCACTTCAAAGGACAAAAAAAAGCGCCGCGCTACGTGCCGAGCTTCTGGCTCATCTGGCAGCCCTCGATGAGTTGCATCGCCCACGCCTGCGGCTCGTCGACCTGCCCCATCATTGCGAGGACGTTGAGGAGCATCCCCTTGGCGAAGAAGTCGCTGATGCTCACCACATCCATGCCGGTGAGACGCCCGACCAGGTTGACGAGGCCGCCGAATCCCTCTGCAACCACCGTGCGAATCTCGGGGTCGTCGCATGCCGCGTACGACTGCAGCTGCGCGCGGAGCTTGAGCGGGCTGCGCCGGATCTCCTCGACGTACGCATCACCGATCGCGTGCAGCGCCTCCTCGCCGGCGAGCCCTTTCGCGGCGCGCGTGAAGAGGTCCTCGGTGTCCTCGAAGCAGCGCCGGACCGTCGCGACGATGAGGTCGCGCTTGGTGCCGAAGAGACGGAACAGGTACGGCTGCGAGATGCCCGCGATGCGGGCGATGACGTCGGTCGAGGCGCCCTCGTAGCCGCGCTCCGCGAAGACGGTCACCGCGGCCTCGAGGATCTGCTCGCGCCGCTCCGGTGCGGTCAGCCGTTCGGCGGCCACTGCTGGGGTCATGGGTGCGTATGGTAGTGAGTACTCACCACCTTGTCAAGGGGTGGCGCCGAAGATCGCGTCCAGGTAAGCGCCGGGGTCGAAGAGGTTGAGGTCGTCGAGCCCTTCCCCGAGGCCGACCAGCTTCACGGGCACCTTGAGCTGCTCCTCCACCGCGAGGAGCGTCCCCCCGCGCGCCGAGCCGTCGAGCTTGGTGATGACGAGCCCCGTCAGCTTGGTGATCTCATGGAAGGCGAGCGCCTGGCGCATCGCGTTCATCCCCGTCGTCGCGTCGACAACGAGGAGCACCTCCTGAGGGGCCTCGGGGATCAGCCGCTCGATGACCCGCCGGATCTTGCCGAGCTCGGCCATGAGGTTCACCTTGGTGTGCAAGCGCCCGGCCGTGTCGACGAGGACGACGTCGATGCGTCGCGCCTGCGCGGCCTGGATCGCGTCGAAGACAACGGCGCCGGGATCGGCTCCGGGCTGGTGCGCCACGACGTCCGTCCCGGCGCGATCGGCCCACACCCGCATCTGGTCGATGGCGGCGGCCCGGTAGGTGTCGGCGGCGGCGATGAGCGCGCTGCGGCCCTCCTCCCGAAGCCGGTGCGCGAGCTTGCCGAGCGTGGTCGTCTTGCCGCTGCCGTTGACCCCGACCACGAGCACGACACTCGGCACGTCATCGAGGTTGAGGCTCCGGTCGTAGGTGTTCATCACCGCGAGGATCTCGGCCTTGAGTGCGGCGATCGCCGCCTGCGCGTCGCCGATCTTCTCGTGGCTGACCCGGTAGCGCAGTGACGCGATGAGCCGTTCCGACAGCTCGACGCCGCAGTCGGCGCTGATGAGCACCTCGAGCAGGTCGTCGAAGAAGGCGTCGTCGGCCTTCCGGCCGGGGGCCGCGATGCCCTGGAGGCCGGCGCTGAAGGCATGCGACGCGCCGTCCATCCGTCCCGACACGCGCCGCCACCATGCGTTGCGCCGGACCGGGGCGACGATCTCGTCGGGAGGCATCAGCTGGCCGGGGATCCGGGCGGCGTCATCCCGCGACCCGGCGAAGCACCACCGTCGGCGCGCCCGTGATCTCAGCCTCGTCGAAGCGCACTCCGAGCACCGAGCTGACGCCGTCGCCGTCGATCGTCACGCCCCAGAGCGCGTCGGCCGCCGCCATCGTGATGTGGTTGTGGGTCACCACCAGGAACTGCTGCTGCGCGCCGAGGCGGCGCAGGAGCCGGGTGAAGCGCAGCACGTTGCTGTCGTCGAGCGAGGCGTCGACCTCGTCGAAGACGTAGAAGGGGCTGGGATTCACCTGCTGGAGCGCGAGCACGACCGCCAGGGCCGTGAGCGCGCGCTCGCCTCCGGAGAGCAGCCGGAGTGGCGTCAGACGCTTGCCGGCGGGCTGGGCAAGGATCTCGACACCGGGGCGGCGCTCCTCGGCAGGAACCGCGGTGCCGTCGAGATCCAGGGTCGCCGCCGCCGGCTCCTCGAGGCGAAGGGTCGCCTTGCCGCCGGGGAACAGCTCCGCGTACAGCTCCTGGAAGTGGAACGAGACGGCGCCGAACACGGTGTCGAAACGCTGCTCGATCTCCCGCTCCAGACGGCGTGCCATGGCGCGCAACTCGTTGCACGCCTGGACGAGATCCTCCTGATGGCCCCCGAACGTCGTCACCCGCGCCTCGAGCGCCTCGTGCTGCTCGGGCGCCAGCGCGTTGACCGGACCGAGTGCGGAGATGCGCCGCTCGAGCCGGACGATCTCGCGCTCGGCGCGCTCGGCTGCCGCGGGGTCGAGCTCGGTCGAGTCGTCCTCCGCCTCGTCACGGAGGGCACCGGCGTGCTCGGCGACGGCGGCCTCGCACGCCAGAACCTCGGCGGCCGCCGCGTCGCGCTCGTCGGTGGCCCGGGCAACCGCGACGGCCACCTCCGCATGCTCCGCATCGAGGCCGAGCACCTCGCGTTCCAGCTCGGCAATCGGTGCAGCCGCCGAGTTGTGCAGCAGCTGCGCCGACGCAAGATCGACCACCGCATCGGCGGTCACGCGGCGTCCCTGGAGCCGATGCACGATCGCCGAGAGGGCGTCTCCCTCGGCGACGAGCCGGCGCGTCTCCGCGGCGACGAGCCGCGTCCGAGCCGCGTCGAGCGCCCGGCGCGTCGCCTCGCGGCGCTCCTCGATATGTGCGCCCTCCGCCTTCGCCCGCGAGAGGACGAGGTCGGCCTCGTCGGCTGCGGCCCTTGCGGTCTCGGCGGCGGCGCGAACGGTGCCGGCATGGGCCTCGGCGGCGCGGAGGCTCAACTCGAGTCCCGCACGTCGCTCGTCGACGGCGGCGAGACGCCGTTCGGCTGCCGCCTGCGCCTCGGCCGCGGCCAGCGCCTCCGACCTCCGGGATCCGAGCAGGCTCGCGGCGCGTTCCTCCTGGGCGCGGGCCGCCTCCAGCGCCTCCCGGCCACCGGCGACGACCGCGGCTGCGCCGGCCTCGGCGGATCGGGCCGAGCGGTCGGCCTCGACCGCGAGCGAGAGAGCCTGGTCGAGGTCGCTCAGCTGCTCGCGGGCGTTCGCTGCAGCGGTGACGGCGTTGGCCTCCACCCTCGCGGCGCGCTCGGCTTCCGTGGCCGCGTCCCGTTCCTGACGGGCGAGCTCGAGTGTGTCGACGCGATGCCCACCTCGCAGTCCCGACTGCGTGACCACTGTGCCGTCGCGGAGCACGGCTGCCGTTGCGCCCAGCGTCAACGCCCGCTGGGCCGAATCGAGGTCATCCGCCAGCCACACGCCTGCAAGCAGGAGCGCCACTGCACCCTGCGCTTCCGGGCTCGCGTCGACGGCGCGGAGCAGCGGTTGATATGGCGACGGCGGCGCCGCGTCGTTGTGGGGTACGAGGTTGGCGGCGAGCAGCCGCTCGCGCGGCCCCGAGCGGTCGAGATGTGTCGCGGCGGCCTTGAGGTCCTCGACCACCCAGGCGCCGAGGTCCGCCTCCAGCGCGGCGGCAACCGCGTCGGCCAGTGACTCGTCCTGGACGCGGAGACAATCGACGAGCCGTCGTCCCTGCAGCGACCCGGACGCGACCGCACGGGCGATGCCGCCGTCGCCGGCGATGCCGCTCAATCGCCCACGCGCTTCGGCAAGCGACGCCAGGGCGACCCGAGCCTGAGCCGCGGCGGACGCGACAGCGCGTTCGGCGGCGTTCACCGACTCCCACGCGGCATCGACCGCGGCGCGTGCGACCTGGACTCGGGATGCCGTCTCCTGCGCCCGGCGGGCTGCCGCGTCCGACTCGTCGACCTGTTCGGCTAGCGAGGTCTGCAGTGCGACGATGCGCGACGCCGCCGTCTCCGCCTCGAGCGTCAACGCGGCGACCGCAGACGACGCCAGGTCCGCCCGGGTCATCGCCGCTCGGAGGTCCGCATCGGCCGCCGCACGCTCACTTTCTGCCGCGGCAAACGCGGCGCTTGCCTCGGCCAGATGTGTGCCGGCGATCTCCGCTTCGGCTCCAGCCTGCGTTGCGGCAGCGCGCAGGCGGCTCACCTCGTCCTCGAGCAGGCTCCAGCTCTGCTGCTCGGCGCCGGCCTCGATTGCCTCGAGCGCCCGTTGCGCGGATTCGACCTCCGGGGTGACGGTGCCCAGGTCCGCGACCGCGAGCCCGCGTTGCGTGACCGCCGATCGCAACCGGTCCGCATACCGGCGCTGCCCGCTCTGGCCGCGCTCCACCTGCATCCGCGCCTCTTCGAGCTGTCGCGCGGCTGCGTCGCGCGCTGCGCGCGCGGCGTCGAGGCGCTCGCGCGCTGACTCGGAGCGGCGGCTGAACGCGGCGTCCGCCTCGGCCGCGGCTTCGCAGCGATTCGTCGCCTGATCCAGCCGGCGGCGCGCCAGCTTGAGGCTTGCCCGCGCGGCTCGCCACTCCTCGTGTGCCAGGCTGCCGCGCAACTCGGTCAGCCGGAGGCTCATGGTTCGCAGCTCGAGTGCCGCGACCGACTGCTCGCTCAGCGCGGCAAGTCGTGGCGTCGCGTCCTCGAGGAGATCGGTCAAGCGGCGGACGACCGCGTCGGCACTGTCGAGTTGGTGCGACGCGTCCTCGCAGGCGGCGCGAAGGGCGCGGACGCCGGCAGCCTGCTCGACGAGCGTGCGCCGCTGCGCGGGGGTGGCCTCGATGATCCCGTCGATGTCGTTCTGGACGACGACGGCATATCCGTTCTGCGTCAGCCCGGTCCCGCCGAGGAGGCGCTCGAGGTCGCGCAGTCGAGCGTGGTCGCCGTTGATGCGGAACTCCGTGTCGCGGTCGCCCCGCGAGACCCGGCGGCTCACGGACACCTCGGGATCCTCGGACGGCAGCGTGCCCTCCTCGTTGTCCATGACCAGCTCGACCTGGGCGAGGCCCATCCGCTGGCGGCCGCCGCCACCGGCGTAGATGACCTCGTCCATGCGCTGGCCGCGGAGCTCGCGCGCGTTCGTCTCCCCGAGTGCCCAGCGCAGGGCGTCGACCAGGTTGCTCTTCCCGCTCCCGTTGGGTCCGACGATCGCGGTGATCCCCGGATCGAAGATCACCTCGCTGCGCGCGGCGAACGTCTTGAACCCGGACAGGGTGATCCGCCGGAGCCTCATCGGGGCGATTGTCCACGTGGCGAACGCGCCGCGTCAACATCTTGGGTCCGCGGGACCTCACCGCCCCAAGATCTGGTGCTCACTGGGCGACCGGTGGCGTGCTCCCGCCGCCGCGACCCCGGCCGCCCCGGCGACCGCGCCGCCGCTTGGGCGCAGGGGCCTCGGGTTCGGGGGTCGGAGGTGGTGCGGGTTGACGACCGACGAGCGCCTCGGCGGCGTGGCGCAGTGCCGAAAGCAGGCTCCGACGCGGGCGTTCGTCGCCCGCTGCGACTGCGGCCTGGTCCGCGGGCTTGGCCCCGCCGCGGCCGCGGCGACGGCGTGGTGTGGCGCCGCGATCCGCAGCGACCTCGGCGACGCGGCGCCGAACGCGGGCAGGCTCCGAGGCCACCGTTTTCGCCGCGTCTCGCGCCGCCCCGGCGGCGGCCGCCGCGCCGCCGCGCCCCACCTTGGTGAGCTTGTCGAGCGCGTCGTGCGCGGCCGCCTGCTCGGCGGCCTGCTTGGTGGGACCGCGTCCGGTCCCGCCGACTCGATCGCCGAGCAGCACCTCGGCCGTGTACTCGCGCTTGTGACCGGGACCGCCGGTGGCAACCACGCGGTAGTGCGGCGTATCCCCGGTCCGATCCTGCGACGCCTGCTGCAACTGGCCCTTGAAATTCTCGTCGCTCCACTCCGCGAGATCGCCGATGTTCTGGAGGAACACCCGGGTCGCGGCGCGATAGCCCTGGTCGAGGAAGATCGCGCCGATCATCGCCTCGAACGCGTTGGCGAGCAGCGACGGGAGCTTGCGCGCTCCCGTCTTCACCGCACCCCGTCCCATCAGCAGGGTCTCGCCGAGCTCGAGGCGCTCCCCGAGCCTCGCGAGCGAGGTCGTGTTGACGAGTGCCGCACGGAGCTGGGTCAGCTGGCCCTCGTCGTACGTGGGGAAGCGGCGGAAGAGGTATTCGCCGACGACCAGCTCCAGGACGGCGTCACCGAGGTACTCGAGGCGCTCGTTGTCGTGACCGGGACCCGCGGGCTCGCCGTGCTCGTTGTTCCACGAGGCGTGCGTCATCGCCTCGCGGAGCAACTCCTGTTTGCGGAACTGGATCCCGATTCGCTTCTGAAGGTCGCGGAGACGCTCCAGCTCGGGCTCGCCAAGCGGCGTCGCTGCTTTCTGCGGCGCCGGCGGGGCCGGCGGAGGCTGGTTGGGTGTGGCTAGGACGCTGCCCCCACCTTCTCCTGGATGTAGTCCCAGGCCTGGCCCACCGTTCCGATCTTCTCCGCGTCCTCGTCGGAGATCTCCATCTGGTACTCCTCCTCGAACGCCATGATCAACTCCACCAGGTCGAGCGAGTCCGCGTTCAGGTCCTCCACGAACGACGCCTCCGGCGTCACCTGCTCGACTTCCACGCCGAGCTGATCGGCGACGATCGCCTTGAACCGGTCGAAGGTCAGGTCTGGCATCAGGATTTCCTTGTGTGGTTGCGGCAGGTGCCGCATCAGTCTGGGGCGAAACATTAGCGTCAGAAGTGGGTGGGCGCCATGCAAACGGTCCCGAGGCGCCGTCAACGAAGACCCGCTCGCGTTTCGGGTCGCCCGGTGTTGCTCCCTCCGGCTCGGTCACGCCGCGAGACCTCCGTCGACGTGGAGGACGTGTCCGGTGATGTAGCCGGACTCTGGCATGACGAGGAACGCGATCGCTGCGGCGACCTCCTCCGCCGTTCCCATCCGCGCTTTCGGGATCGCCGCAACCGCGGATGCGCGGACCGAGTTCGCTGAGCACGGTGGTCATCTCCGTCTCGATGAAGCCGGGGGCGACTGCGTTGACGGTGATGTCGCGGCTCGCGACCTCACGCGCCAGCGACTTCGTGAGCCCGATCAGACCGGCTTTCGCGGCGGAGTAGTTGGACTGCCCGGCGTTGCCGATGACCCCCGCGATGCTCGAGACGTTGACGATCCGGCCGAAGCGCTGGCGCAGCATCGGGCGCAGTGCGGCGCGGCAGATGTGGAACGCGGCAGTGAGGTCGATGGCGATGACCGCGTCCCAGTCGTCGTCGGTGAGTTGCACCGCGAGGTTGTCGCGGTTGATGCCCGCGTTGTTGACCACGATGTCGAGGCCGCCGAGCGCCTGCACGGTTTGCTCGACGAGCCCGCCTGCGGCGCTCGCATCGGCGAGATCCGCGCCCAGCGCAACGGCTGTCGCGCCGTGGTCGGCGCGCAGCGTCGCAACGACCTCGTCGGCGCTTTCGCGATGTGCGGAATATCCGACCGCGACCGACGCGCCTGCGCGAGCGAGCGCGACCGCCGTAGCCCGGCCGATCCCTCGCGATGCACCGGTGACGAGCGCCCGGCGGCCTTCCAGCGGGCGCTCGGCGCTCATCCGGCCACCGGCGCGAGATCGAGCTGCGCGGCGGCATCGGGGCTGTTCACGGCGACTGCGCGCACACCCGGGACGATCCGCCGTGCGAGACCACTGAGGACGTTGCCCGGCCCGACCTCGATGAGCGCCTCCGCGCCGAGGTCGACGAGCTGCTGCACGCACTCGATCCAGCGCACCGGCGCGGTGAGCTGGCGGCGCAGCCGATCGCGCAGGGCGTCCGCCGTGCGCACCGCCGCAGCATCGACGTTGCAGACGACCGGCGGGTTGGGGTCGGAGATCGGCACGCGGTCCAGCGCAGCGGAGAAGTGAGCGGCAGCGGCCGCCATGAGCGGTGAATGGAAGGCGCCGCTCACGTTCAATGGGATGACGCGTCTCGCACCGCGCTCGAGCGCGAGTGTCGCCGCCGCGTCGATGCCGGCACGTGAGCCGCTGATGACGAGCTGACCCGGCGCGTTGTGGTTGGCGACGACCACAACCTCACCGGTCTCGCGCTGCGCCTCGTCGCACACCGCGGTTGCGGCGTCGAGGTCGATGCCGAGCAACGCGGACATGGTGCCGTCGCGCATCGCCGCCATCGCGCGTCCACGTTCGATCACGAGACGCATCGCAGCTGCGGGCTCCAGCGCGTGCGCCGCGACGGCCGCCGCGTACTCGCCAACGCTGTGCCCGGCGACCGCGATGATGTCGAGGTCGGCCGGCAGCGCGTTGCGCAGCGCGCATTCGACAAGCAGCAGTGCGGGTTGTGCGGTGTCGGTCGGCCGGAGATGCTCGTCATCGCCGGTGAGCGCGGCGCCGAGGTCGAGCCCGCAGTCGTTCGCAGCGGCAAGCATCTCCTGGGCGATGGGCAAGGCGCTCAATCCGTCCGCCATACCGGCGGCCTGACTGCCCTGACCCGGAAAGCAGAGTGCGACGCTGGTCACAAGGACCGGGTGGCTACTCGGTGACGACCACTTCGCGGCCACGATAGTGACCGCAGTTCGGGCAGACGCGGTGCGGTATGCGCGGCTGGCGGCAGCGCGGGCACGGCGACAGCGTCGGCATCGTGAGCGCGTGGTGCGACCGCCTGAAATCGCGGCGGCGCTTTGAGATTTTTTGCTTGGGAAGCGGCATGCTCGGTTTCTCCGGGGAGGGCGCGCACGCAGAGCGGCGCGGCCCGTGGCTGCCGCCCAGTATAGCGGCGGGTCCTGCGCACGCGGCCTTGGCCGGCTACTCCCGCTCGCGCCGTTTGCGCTTCGACGTGGCCTCGACGGGGAGGGCTTCGATGCCCTTGCGGACCGTGGTCGCGGCGCGCATCAACTGATCCTCGAGCCGGACCATGACATCCCGGGCGTAGGCGTCGGCCTCTGCGCAGGTCTTCGCCGCGCGCTCCTCAGCCTCCGCAAGGAGTGTCGCCGCGTGCGTTCGGGCCTGCTCCGCGATCTCGTGGTCGCCGACCATCACCGCCGCCCGCGCATGCGCCTCGTCGATGAGGCGCTGGGCCTCGGTGTCGGCACGCGACAGGATCCGCTCAGCCTCCTGTTGCGCCTCCACGACCACGCGTCGTTGGTCCTCGAGGAGATGGCGTGCCTGGACGAGCTCGTCGGGAAGGCCGAGCCTGGTGCGATCGATGAGCTCCAGCAGCTCATCCTCGTTGACCACGACCCCGGCGGTGAACGGGACTCGCCGGCCGGTCGTGACGAGCTCCTCGAGCTGGTCGACGAGGTCGATCACCGTCACGTCGGTCTGTCCGGGCTCGTCAGGCATCGCGCTCACGCAGCTCCGCGAAGCGGCGGCGCATCGCCTCGACGCTCACGGGCGGTGCCATCTCGGTGACGTCGCCGCCGAGGTGACACACCTCCTTGATCAACGACGAGGAGATGAAGACATTGCTGAAGGACGTCATCAGGAAGACGGTGTTCACGGCCGGGTTGAGCCGCCGGTTCATGAGCGCCATCTGGAACTCCGTCTCGAAATCGCTGATGACGCGGAGGCCGCGGACGATCGCGATCGCGCCGGCGTTCGCCGCAAAATCGACGGTGAGCCCCCGGAAGGTGGTCACCTCGATGCGTGGGCGGTCCTCGAGACAGGCGCGGATCATCTCGACACGCTCCTCGACCGTGAACAGCGGGGTCTTGCCCGGGTTCTCGAGCACGCCGACGAGCACCCGATCGAAGATCGCGGCGGAGCGATCCAGGATGTCGAGGTGGCCGAACGTCACCGGGTCGAAGCTGCCCGGGTACACCGCGATGCGCTCGCTCACGCTGTTCCGTCCGATGGTGCAGCGGTCCGCTGCAGGAAGCTGATGGTCGTCAGGCCGTAACGCGCCTCGCGGGACCGGGTCAGGTTCCCGATGTGCTCGGCGATCCGGCGGGCGCGGTGATGTTCGCATACGACCAGTCGCGGTGGGGACGCGCCAAGCAGCTCGAGGACGGCGTCGAGCTCCGGGTCCTGGTAGGGCGCGTCGACGTAACAGAGGTCGGCCTCGGCGGTGTCGGCGGTCGCCCCGCGGAGCCATCGCCGCACATCGGCGCCGACGATGCGGCAGCGGTCGCGGCAGCCGAAGCGGTCCGCGGTCTTGGCGATGAGGCGCAGCGCGTCGCGGTGACGCTCGACGAACGTCACCGATGCCGCGCCACGTGAGAGCGCCTCGAATCCGACGGTGCCCGGCGCCCGGCATACAGGTCGAGCATGCGGGCGCCGACGATGCGCGAGCCGAGGATGTCGAAGAGCGACTGGCGCACCAGTGACCGGGTCGGCCGGACCTCGAGGCCCGATGGGGTGTCGACCACCCGGCCGCGCCACTCCCCCGCCGTGATCCGCGTTTCGGCCATCAGTCGATGTCGAAGACCGCGCTGTAGCCGTTCATGGCGTCAGCGAGCGGGGGCCACTCCACAAGGGTGGGGTCGTGGTCGAGCCAGGCGATCGCGGCCTCCCTGGTGCGCTTGCCGAGGGCGACGTCGAGGAGATCGGCGGCGATCATCTCGGGCAGCCCGTGCTGGCGCAGGCCCACGACCTGTCCGGGGCCGCGGAGCTGAAGGTCCCGCTCGGCGAGATCGAAGCCGCTCTCGGTGGCCGCCACCGCGGCGAGGCGTTGGCTCCCCTCTTCGTCGATGCCTCCCTCGAAGAGCAGGCAGTACGACTGGTGCTGATCGCGCCCCACCCGGCCACGGAACTGGTGGAGCTGCGCAAGCCCGAATCGCTCGGCGCCCTCGATGAGCATGATCGTCGCGTTGGGGACGTCGACACCGACCTCGACCACGCTCGTTGCGACAAGCACGTCGGCCTCGCCCCGGACGAACCGGTCCATGCGCTCCGTCTTCTCGCGCGCAGGCATGCGGCCGTGGAGCAGCTCGACGCGCAGATCGGGGAAGACGGTGGTGCTGAGGCGCTCGTACTCGGCGTTCGCGCTCCGCGCGCCGAGCTTGTCCGATTCCTCGATGAGCGGGCAGATGACGAACGCCTGACGTCCCTCGTGCACCTGCTTCCTGACGAACTCGTAGGCAGCGGCGCGGCCAAGCGCCGGGACGACTCGAGTCTCAACCTTCTGACGACCGGGCGGCATCTCGCGCAACTCGCTGAGGTCGACATCGCCGTACAACGTGTTCGACAGCGAGCGCGGAATGGGCGTCGCCGTCAACGCGAGATAGTTCGGCATCGCCCCGGACGCATGGCGCAGGCGCTGCCGTTGCGCGACACCGAAGCGATGCTGCTCGTCAACGATTGCGAGCCCGAGATTGACGAGGACGACGTCGTCCTCGATGAGCGCATGGGTCCCGACGATGAGTGAGTCGTGCCCTGCCGCAAGCCCTGCAAGAATCTCTCTGCGCGCCGCCGCCGACGTGCTCCCCACCAGCAATCGCGGGGGCAGCCCGTGCGGAGTCAGCAGACGGTCGAGCGTCGCATGATGCTGTCGCGCGAGGATCTCCGTCGGCGCCATCACCGCGGTCTGCATGCCGGCGCGATGCGTCATCAACGCCGCGAGCGCCGCAACGACCGTCTTGCCGCTGCCGACATCCCCCTGGAGCAGGCGGTTCATCGGTCCGGCGGAGGCGAGGTCGGTGAGAATCTCGTGTGCCGCGACACGCTGTCCGCCGGTCAGCTTGAAGGGCAGAGTCGCGACGAACCGGCGTGCAACCTCGACGTCATAGGGGATGACGACCCCGGCTCCGCTGAGACGTCGCCGTCGGGCGCGTTCCGCGGCGATCTGCAGCAGGAACAGCTCCTCGAAGGCGACGCGCTCGCGAGCGCGAGCCGCGGTATCGAGGCTCTGCGGGACGTGGACCTGGTACAGCGCCTCCGCAATCGGCATCAGATGCTCTGCCTCGCGCACCGATGGAGGCAGACGGTCCGGGACCTGCGTCACGAGCCCGAGCAGTGGCTCGATCTTGCTGCGCAGGAAACGCGAGGTGATGCCCTGCGTCTCCGGGTAGACCGGTGCGAGCGTCCCGACATGGTGCTGCTCACCCGTGCCGGCGCGCTCGAACGTCGGGTTGCGAAACGTGAGCCCGGTTCGTGACGTCTCGACCTTGCCGTTCACCATCAAGTCCATGCCCGGCTGCAGCTGTCGCGTCAGGAACGGCTGGTTGAACCAGACGGCATTCGCGACGGCGCCGTCATCCTCGAGTGTCGCCTCGACGAGGATCATCTTCTTGTACTGGCTGCGGCGCGCGCTGATGTTGCGGATGCGCACGCGCGACGTCTGGACGATGCCGGGCTGCAACGCGCGAAGCGGCACCGTCTGCCGCGTGTCCTCGTACCGCCTGGGGAGGTGGAAGAGCAGGTCCCGAATCGTGCGCAGCCCCAGCTTCTCGAGCCGCTGCGCCTGGCGCGGACCGATGCCGACGATCCGGAACAGAGGCAGGTCAAGGTCAAGCGCGACATGCGTCGCGGTGACGATCGAGACCTCCGGCTGCGGACTCACGGTCCCACCATCGTGGCAGCCTTGGTCGCTCAGTCGACGCCCAGGCAGGCAACTCCGACAGCCCCGGGTCCGGAGTACGCGCCGACAACCGGTCCGATGCGTCCGCGGACAGCGGTCATCTCCGGTACGGCCGCGTGCAGCTGCGTCTCGAGGTCGGCCATCCAGTCCGGTGCATCCGCGTGAAACGCAGCGAGCCGCGCGAGCGGGGCGCACTTGCGCACCTCGTCGATGATCATCGACGTGCCCTTGGTGCGACTCCGCACGCGGGCGAGCGGTGCAACCTCGCCGTCGCGCACGGTGAGCACGGGCTTGACGCTGAGCAACCCGCCGACGAACGCCTGCGCGCGGCCGATCCGTCCGCCGCGGTGCAGGTAGGTGAGCGTGTCGAGCAGGAACAGGATGGTCATGCGATTCCGCCGCTGCGTCGTCTTCGCGGCGACCGTGGCCGCATCGTCGCCCGCGGCGATGTCGTCGAGGGCGGCGCGCACGAGCAGCTGCAGCCCGCCGCTGACGCTGTCCGTGTCGACGAGGTGCAGTCGGGTGGCATCGAAATCCTGTGCGGCGAGATGCGCCGACTGGAGCGTGCCGCTCAACTTCGACGAGATGTGCAGGCTGACGATCTGATCGGCGGGATTCTCGAGGAGCGTGCGATAGAGCGTCGCGAAGAGGTCCGGTGAGGGTTGCGACGTCGTCGGATGCACGTGTGTGCGCGCGAGCTTCGCGTAGAAACCGTCGGCGTCGATGTCGACCCCGTCGCGGTACTGCTCGTTGCCGAAACGCACGGTCAGCGGCACGACGCTGACGCCGAGTGCCTGTGCGTCCGAGGGCGGGATATCCGAGGTGCTGTCGGTGACGAGGTGGATCACGTCACTCGAGGGAGAGCACGTACGGGTAGTACTCCTGGCCCCCGGTGTGGATCTCGAACTCCGTCGTGCCGTGTGCCGCGCGCAAGGTGCCGACCAGCGTCTCCGCGTCGGCCCCGGTGACGTCGTCACCGCGATACACCGTGACCAGCTCGGGCATGGTCGGTTCCGCCGCGAGCACCGCTTCAATGACCTGCAGGTAGTCATCGCCGACCTTGGTGATCTCGTCGTCGACGACGGCGATGACGTCACCGACCTTGATGTCGAGCCCGTTCACGCTGGTGTCGCGCACCGCGTGTGTGATCTCGACCGCACGCACGGTGGCGATGGCCGCGAGCATCTGCGCCGTGTTCTCGTCGATGCTCGCGCCGGGATCGAAGGCGAGCAGCGCGCTGATGCCCTGCGGCAGGTTGCGCGTGGGCACGACGCGCACGTCGCAGCCGTCCGCCAGCGGATTGACCTGCTCCGCGGTGAGGATGACGTTGCCGTTGTTGGGGAGCAGGATCACGCGCTCGGCGTTGGCCGCGCGCACTCCGTTGAGCAGGTCCTCGATCGACGGGTTCATGGTCTGCCCGCCGCTCACCACGCTGTCGGCGCCGAGGCTGGTGAGGATCTCGCGGAACCCGTCTCCGGGCGCGACGCTCACCACGCCGATCGCCTTCGCGGGTGCGTTCGGGACCGGCTGTTCGGGCGGCGAGTCCTCGGCGACCGCCGCCTCGGCCTCGGCGGCATCGGCACGTTCGAGCACCTCGTGGTGCTGGATCGACATGTCCTCGACCTTGAGCTTGCTCATGCGCCCGCGTGACGAGGCGGCCGCGATCAGGGTCGCGGGATCCCCGGTGTGGATGTGCACCCGGACCAGGTCGGGGTCACCGACCACGAGCGCCGATTCGCCGAGCGCACCGAGCTCGGTCCTGATCGCCTCGACGTCGAGGCCGGGGCCGTAGATGAGGAATTCCGTGCAGTAGCCCCATCCCTGCTCGCGGGGCGCCACCGCAGCCGCTCCCCGCCGTGAGGCTGCGGAGCCTGTCGCCTGGATCTCGCCGGGCTTTGGTGGGAGCCGCAGCGCGGGCTCGCCGGTCTTGTGGGCGAGCGACGGCGTCGCGATCAGCGTCGCGGTCGACGCGATGGCCCGGGCGAATCCTTCGAGGATCACAGCCAAGCCGAACCCGCCGGCGTCCACCACGTTCGCGTCGCGGAGCACCTGGAGCTGGTTGATCGTCCGCTCCACCGCGGCATGTGCCTCCGTGACCACCCGATCGAGGACCACGCGGATGTCGTCGGTCTCGGCCGCTGCGGCATTGCCGGCGGTGGCCGCGTCGCGGACGACCGTGAGGATGGTGCCCTCGGTGGGCTTCATCACCGCCCGGTAGGCGACCGCGGCGGCCTCGTTGAGCGCGACCGCAACCCCCCGGGCGTCGATCCGCGAGCGCTGGGCGACCCCCTGGGCGAAGCCACGCAGGATCTGCGAGAGGATCACGCCGCTGTTCCCTCGGGCGCCCATGAGCGACCCGTGAGCGGCCGCGGCCAGCACCGAGTCGACCGCCGTGGGCTCCGGAGCGTCGCCGGCCTCCTCCACCGCCGAGCGCAGCGTCAGGTACATGTTCGACCCGGTGTCGCCGTCGGGCACCGGGAAGACGTTGAGATCGTTGATCTCCTGCTGGTTGGCCTCGAGCCAGGAGAGCGCCGCGGTGAGGCCGCTGAGCACCTGCTCGCCGCCGACCTCGCGAAGCGGCTCCCGGAGCACCGAGAGCTCCGGCGCCGGCTTAGTGGCGGACACCGTCAGCCTCCGCGTGGATGCCCTGGACGTTGACGTTGACCGCGACCACGGGAAGGCCGAGCGTCTTCTCCACCGAGTAGCTGACCGCGCTCATGAGGTTGTGCGCGACCTCGCTGATGCGGGTCCCGTACTCGGTGATCACGTACAGCTCGATCACCAGCCCGTCCGGGGTCACCTGGATCTCGACCCCGCGATGGACGTTCTCGCGGTTGAGGCGCTCGGCGATGCCGTCGCGAAGCCCTCTGGCGGCCATGCCGACGATGCCGTAGCACTCGTTGGCGGCATGGCCGACGATCGAGGCCACAACTCGGGGTGAGACCTCGATTCTTCCCAGTGACGCTGTCCGCGACAATGCGTCGGAAGCCCGGACCTTGCCTTTCACTTGTCTCCGTAAGGCCGGTAAGGGCCTGTGGTATCCTCGGCCACCGGCCACCGGTTTCTTTCCGGAGGCCACCGGGCGCCGTCACCGAGGCTGCGGCCGAATTCTAGTACGCCAGAGCGGGCGCGTCTCAGATGCGCTGCCCGACCCAATCGAGAGACATCATGTCCCAGCGCTGCGACATCTGCGGAAAAGGCCCGATGACCGGGAACAACGTCAGCCATTCCAAGGTGCACACCAAGCGCCGCTTCATGCCCAACCTGCACGCGACTCACGTTGCCATAAAGGGCAAGGAGGTCAAGGCTCGGGTCTGCACCCGCTGCCTTCGGACCCAGGCGAAAGCGGCCCGGAGCTAAATCTGCCGGTCTCTGCTGATACGATCGCTCCGAGAGCGGCTGGTGGAGGCAAGGATGACGAGAGCCCGGGGGCTCGCACTGGTCGGGGCGTGCTTCGCTGTGCTTGCGGCATTCACGATTGCGGCGTCGTCCGCGCGCGCCGGCGACCCTTTCAGCCGCGCCTGCGGCTCGTGGCACGACCGGCTCCGAGGTGGTCGCCAGGTCACCAGCACAGCGTCTGGCGCGCGGCTTGATTCCAGGCACCGTGCAGCGCGCGTCGCGACCGCGGATTTCGTCGGCGGGTCGGGCACCGACGGCCGCACGAGCCGTCTCATCAGAGAACGTGCCCTCAGCATCCCGGCGCAGAGCGTGGACAGCGTCTCGCCGAACGCCGGCGCGTCGGGTGTCGGGCGGCGAGCAGGCGGTCACCATCACCGGCTCCGGGTTCACTGGAGCGACGGACGTGTCCTTCGGCAGCACTCGACGTCAGTTCGACCGCGCTACCCATGTCTCCCGGACCCGGCGGGTTGCTTCACATGTGGTGACGACACCGAGATTGACGCGGATACCCCGCTCGGGCCGCTTGGCACGGGCACGGTCGACGTCATCGTCAACGGGAGCACGACGAGGCCAAAGGACCAGTACAGCTACGTGGACCCGCCGACGGTCACGAAGTGTCGACAGTCCTCAGCCCGAGGGCGCCACCGGTATCGCGGTCACGGGATCCAACTTCTCGGATCCGACGGACGGGACCAACGGGGTCAGCTAAGGTCCAGCTCAACCCGACCGGGGCTGGATCCAACGTGAATCTCACGACACAGTGCTCGAGCGGAAGCCAACCTTCTTGTTTCACATTTGTCGACGACGCCGACCTGACGATCAATCTCCCCGCGTCGATGACTGCGGGGGCCTACGACACCATCGTCACCGCCATCGGCGGTCCGTCGACGACTTCCTCCAGTGATCTCCTCACCGTGGGCTCGACCCCGACGCTCACCAACGTCAATCCTTCGTCAGGGCCAATTGCCGGTGGCAACCAAGTGATCCTGACCGGCACGGAGTTCACCGGCGCGACCAATGTGAACGTGGGCGGGCTCAACGTGAACAGCAGCAACTTCACCGTGGACAGCGACACGCAGATCACCATTCCCAGCTTTCCCTCGCACGCCGCGGGCGGCGTCCCGGTGAGCGTGGACGCGCCGGATGGCACGAGCAACACGCAGACCTACACCTATGACCCATTGCCGACGCTTACCAACGTCAACCCTTCATCGGGACCAATTGCCGGTGGCAATCAGGTGATTCTGACCGGCACGGACTTCACCGGCGCGACCAACGTGAAAGTGGGCACGCTCAACGTAAGCAGCAGCAGCTTCACGGTGAACGGCCCCGGCACGCAGATCACCATTCCCAGCTTTCCCGGGCACGCCGCCGGCGGGGTACTCGTGAGCGTGGACACGCCGGATGGCACGAGCAATACGCAGCCCTACACCTATGACCCACTGCCGACGCTCACCAACGTCAACCCTTCATCGGGGCCCGTCGCCGGTGGCAATCAGGTGATTCTGACCGGCACCGACTTCACCGGCGCGACCAACGTGAACGTGGGCACGCTCAACGTAGGCAGCAGCAGCTTCACGGTGAACGGCCCCGGCACGCAGATCACCATTCCCAGCTTTCCCGGGCACGCCGCCGGCGGGGTACTCGTGAGCGTGGACACGCCGGATGGCACGAGCAATACGCAGCCCTACACCTATGACCCACTGCCGACGCTCACCAACCTCAACCCTTCGTCGGGACCAATTGCCGGTGGCAACCAGGTCGTGCTCACCGGCACCGACTTCACCGGCGCGACCAACGTGAACGTGGGCACGCTCAACGTAGGCAGCAGCAGCTTCACGGTGAACGGCCCCGGCACGCAGATCACCATTCCCAGCTTTCCCGCGCACGCCGCCGGCGGGGTCGCCGTGAGCGTGGACACGCCGGATGGTACGAGCAGCACCCAGACGTACACATACGTGACGCCCCCGACGCTGACGAACCTCAATCCGCCGCAGGGGCCGACACTTGGCGGCAACAGCGTGATGCTCACCGGAACCGACCTCAGCACTGCTACCGACGTGAATTTCGGGGCCAGCGACCTTGTTCCCTGTCCGTCGACTCCGTGCTTCACGGTCAACAGCAATACGTCCATTACAGTCAGTGGCGTCCCCGCGCATGGCGCCGGACCCGTCAGCGTCAACGTGGTGACGGCAGGGGGCACGACCGGGAGCCAGACCTACACATACGCGACCTTGCCCACCGTTACCTCGGTATTCCCGTCGGCCGGTCCCGCTGGGGTCGTCACCAGCACCGTCACTCTCACCGGTACCGCGTTTGAGTTCTGGTTCGTTCACGACTTCCGACGTGTTCTTCGGCGCGCTGGACATCACGACATCGCCATGCCTGGGCTCGCCAAGCAGCCCGTGCTTCACAGTAAACAGCCCGACTCAGATCGTCGTCCAGCAGGTCCCGGCGCACGCCGCGGCAACTGTTGACATCACAGTCCAGACCCCGCTGGGCACGAGCGCAGTCGCACCTCCTGGTGATACGTTCGCATGGGCGCCGGTGCCCACGGTCACGAATGTCTCGCCGAATAACGGGTCCACCTCTGGCGGGATCGCGGTTGTGGTCACCGGCACGGGATTCGCCGCCGGGACGAACTACAGCGCCACGTCGCTGATATCGGGGCGACGCCGTGCGCCGTCACCAGCTGCTACGTGGTCAACAGTCCGACGCAGATCACGATCGCAAGCATCCCAGCGGGTGCCGGCGGGCAGGACGACATCACGGTGACAAATATCGCGGGCACGAGCGCACCGAATCCGCCGAACGACGTCTTCACGTATATCGCGAATCTGCCCACGGTGTCATCGCTCTCACCGTCGAGTGGTGCCACTTCGGGCCTCGCGATCGTGACGATCACCGGAACGAACTACGGCTCCCTGGGTTCGGGATTCAACCCCACCGCGGTGACGTTCGGCGGCCGGCCACCCATCATGACCACCCCATGCCCGTCCTCGTCTCCGGTCGCCCCGTGTTTCACGCGTCTCGACGCAAACAGGATCAGCGTTGCAACACCCTCGTCCCCGACCGCCGGTTCCGTCAACGTCACGGTGACAACGGGAGCAGGCACGAGCAACAACGCGGTTGCGTACACCTATATCGCACCGGGTGCGTACACCGCGCTGACGCCCTATCGAGTTTGCGATACGAGAGCAGGCGGGACACACACGGAGTGCTCTGGACTCACGCTGACGGGCAGCAGACACACGGTCACGGTGCAGATCACCGGCGTGGTGGTGAACGCCGAGTCCGTCCCTGCCGGTGCACAGGCCGTGGTGGTGAACCTCACCGCGATCAATCACAGCGTCGGCGCTGACTTCATCTCCGCGTTTCCCTCCGGCGCAGCGATACCCAATGTGTCGAACATCAACATCGACGGCGGTCAGGTCCAGGCCAACCTCGCCGTGGTCGCGCTGAGCACGGGCGGTGCGATCACCGTCTACAACCCGATCGGCAGCGTCGACGTGCTCGTCGACGTCGAGGGGTACTTCGCGACACCCACAGGCGCAGCCGGCACGTTTCATACCTTCCCCCCGGTCCGCATCTGCGACACCCGCGCCAAGATGAACACCGAGTGCGCCACGACCGCGAACCAGCCGCTTGGCGCGGGCAAGTGGCGCGACGTGGTTGTCTCCGGCCTCCCGCCGGGCGGCACCGGTGTCGGCATTCCCGCAGATGGAACGGCAGCCTCCGCGGTCCTCAACCTCACGGCGGTGGGGCCGACTGCTGCCACCTTCCTGTCGGTCGCGCCACCGAACTCCAGCGATCAGTGTCCGACCAAAGGCCCGTCAGTCTCGAACCTGAACCCGAAAGCCGGTGAGACCGAGCCGAACCGGGTGATCTCGCCACTCGGTCCCCACGCGGACATCTGCGTCTTCAATGGCGCCGGCAGCGTCAACTTCATCATCGACATCAACGGCTGGTTCGGCACAGGGGCCGAGTCCACGCCCGGCGCGCACTTCTACGCGGTCCCGCCGACCCGCATCTGCGACACGCGCACCGGGTCCGGGACGCGATGCGCCGGCAAGCCGCTGACCAAGGGGGCGACGGAGGTCGTCGCCGTCGCGGGCGTCAACACAGTTCCGGCGTTCACGACGACCACGCCACCGGTGGCCATCGTTGCCAACCTGACCGCTGTCGCGGGGACCGCAAACACCTTCTTCCTGCTCTACCCGAGCGATGCCGCACACCGTCCCGGGTCATCGGACCTGAACCCCTCCGCGAAGGACGTGATCGCGAACCTGGCGGTCGTCAGCCTCGCAACGACGGGTGTCGACGCGGGCGAGGTGGACCTCTACAACGCGGTCGGGACGATCAACGCGTTACTCGACGTCGCCGGCTGGTTCCAGTAGGCGGCGCCGCTCGGAGGTGCGTCTCCGGGCTGGGCGCGCACCGCGGCGGCGAGGATCTCGAGGCCATGCGTGATGCGCGGACCGGGCCGGTTGAAATACGCCGAGCCATCGACCGCCACGACGCGATCCGTCCGCGCGCACGGGAGTTCGCCGAACCACGGCAGTGACGTCACCTTGGGGACGAGCGCGACCGTGCGCTCCAGGTCGAAGCCGCAGGGCATCAGGACCATGACATCGGGACGCGAGCCGAGCACCTCGTCCCAGTCCGCGTAGCGCGAAGGTTCCCTGGGCGCTCCCAGCGGGTCGACCCCGCCGGCGATGCGCACCATCTCCGGAACCCAGTGCCCGCCCACCATGATCGGGTCGGTCCACTCCACGCAGGCGACGCGCGGCGCGGGTTCCGGCGGGGCGAGCGAGCCGATCTCCGCGATCGTGGCGCGCATCGCTGCGGCGACCCGAGCTGCGCCGGCATCGCAACCGGTGGCCACGCCCACCTCCTCCACCGAGGCGCAGATGTCCTCGAGCGAGCGCGGTTCGAGCGACAGCACCGGCACGTCCGCGGACATGCGGCGCACCGCGCACTGCACCTCGCCGTAGGCGACGGCGCAGACGTCGCAGAGCTCCTGCGTGATGATGAGATCGGGGCGCAGGCTCGTCAGCATCCCCTCGTCAAGGCGGTAGATGCTCGATCCGGCGTGACGGGCCGCATGGATGTGGCGATCGATGTCAGCGGGGAGCTCGCCATCGCCGATGACCGCGTTCGCGGTGACCTTCGGGAGGAGCCGCGCAGCGCTCGGGTAGTCGCACTCGTGCGTGACGCCGACCACGCGGTCGCCAGCGCCGATCGCGAACAGGATCTCGGTGGCGCTCGGCAGGAGCGAGACGATCCGCGTCGGCGTGGTCACGAAATGGCGCGACGCTCCGCCCGGACGGGGCTCCGCAGTCCGCGCAGCAGCGAGGCCATCTCGACCGCGGCGAGCGCGGCCTCGGCGCCCTTGTTGCCGAGCCTGCCACCGGCGCGATCCATTGCCTGCTCGAGGGTGTCGACCGTGAGGACGCCGAAGGTCGCTGGAACGCCGGTGGCGGCATGCACCGACGCGATGCCGCGCGCCGCCTCGCCGGCAACGTACTCGAAGTGCGCGGTATCGCCGCGGATCACCGCGCCGAGGCAGACGATCGCGTCCACGTCGCCATGCTCGGCAAGCTCTCGCGCGGCGATGGGGATCTCGAAGGCACCGGGGACCCAGGCGATGACGATGTCCGCAGCGGTCGCTCCGTGACCTTCGAGTGCTTCGACGGCGCCCTCCAGCAACGGGGTCGAGACCACGTCGTTGTACTTCGACACGACGATACCGATGCGCATCCCGGCCGCGTCAGGCGCACCGGCGTGTGTCTCCAGCGCCCGCACCCGCGCCGAGACGGGGCTCGCGCGGCCCTCAGGACGCGTCGAGGGCATCGCCGAGATCCAGGCTGTGTCCGAGCTTGTCCTGCTTGGCGCGAAGGTAGCGCTCGTTGTGGGCGTTGGCGGGGACGACCAGCGGGATCTGGTCGGTCACCTCGAGGCCGTAGCCGCTGAGCCCGTAGTACTTCCTGGGGTTGTTCGTCAGCACCACCATGCGCTGCACGCCGATGTCGGAGAGGATCTGCGTGCCGATGCCGTAGTCGCGCTTGTCGACGGGGAGGCCGAGGCTGATGTTGGCCTCGACGGTGTCGAGCCCTCGGTCCTGCAGGGCGTACGCGCGGAGCTTGTCCATGAGGCCGATGCCACGGCCCTCCTGGCGCAGGTAGACGAGAACCCCTCTGCCGTTGTCCGACGATCATCGCCATCGCCTTGTGGAGCTGGGCCTGGCAGTCGCAGCGTTGCGAGCCGAAGACGTCCCCGGTGAGGCACTCGCTGTGCACCCGCACGAGGACCGGGTCGTCGCCGCGAACATCGCCCCACACCAGCGCGACGTGCGTGACATGGGTGATCACGTCCTCGTAGGCGTGGGCGGTGACGGTGCCGTACTCGGTCGGCAGCGTGGTCGTCGCTCCCCGGACGACGAGCCGCTCGTTGCGACGCCGGTAGGCGATCAGGTCCGCAACGGACACGATCTTGATGTCGTGCTCGGCTGTGAAGCGATCGAGATCGGGTCGACGCGCCATGCGGCCGTCGGCGCGCATCACCTCGCAGATGACCCCCGCAGGGAAACGACCGGCCAGCTTGCAGAGATCGACGATCGCCTCGGTCTGCCCCGCGCGCTCGAGAACGCCACCCGCGGCGGCGCGCAGCGGAAACGTGTGGCCCGGCTTGGCGAAGTCGCTCGGCTTGGCGTGCTCGTCGCAGAGGAGACGGATCGTCGTGGCGCGGTCGAATGCGCTGATCCCCGTGGTCACGCCGTGGCCGATCGCCTCGATGGTCACGGTGAACGCCGTGCCGAACCGCGACGTGTTCTCGTCGACCATGGCGCCGACGCCGAGCTCATCGAGCCGCCACCCCTCACAGGGCACGCAGATGAGCCCGCGCCCGTGGGTGGCCATGAAGTTGACCGCCTCCGGGGTGATGCGATCCGCCGCGATGGCGAGGTCGCCCTCGTTCTCGCGGTCCTCGTCGTCGACGATGATCACGAACTTGCCGGCGCGGATGTCCTCGATCGCGTCATCGATGGTTGCGAGCGTCATCTGAGCGCGCCTCGCGTCGCCGCAAGCGTAGGCACGTGCTCCCGCGACTCGAGGGAGCGCGCGACGTAGCGGGCGATGAGGTCGACCTCGAGGTTGACGAGGCTCCCCACCGTCCAGACGCCGGCGGTCGTGTTCAGCAATGTGTGGGGAATCAGCGAAACGGTGAAGGCGGATTCGAAGACGTCGACGACGGTGAGGCTGATCCCGTCGACGGCGACGCACCCCTTCTCGGCGATCAGCTCGGCCAGCTCCGCCGGCAGGGCGATCGTCACCCATCTCGCGTTCCCGTCGTCGCGCATCGCCGAGACGATCCCGGTCGAGTCCACATGTCCCGTCACCATGTGGCCGCCGACGCGATCGCCGACCCGGAGCGCTCGCTCGAGGTTGACCGTCGAGCCGACGGCGAGGCCGCCGAGCGTCGTCCGGTGGAAGGTCTCGGGCATCACGTCGGCGCGAAAGCCGGCTTCGGTCACGGCCGCGACGGTGAGGCAGGCGCCGTTCACCGCGACGCTCTCCCCCATCTCGAGATCGGTGAAGGCTGAGGACGGGGCAAGCTCGAGCTGTCCTTCTCCCCGGGCCCGGATCTCACCGAGCGTCTCCACGATGCCGCTGAACATCTCGTCCTCCTCGACCTTCAGCGTACACAGTACCCGCTGATCAGGAGATCCGGACCGGCATGCTCAACCGCGACGTCGCGAAGCAAGGGGGCTGCCGCGAGCGTCGCGGCTCCCACCCCGCCGACGGCTCCCGGCGCGCTCGCGCCGCCGATGATCCGCGGCGCGATCATGGCGACGACCTTGTCGACGATCCCCTGGTCAAAGGCGGAGCCCAGGAGCGACGGGCCGCCTTCGATCAGCACGCTGATGACTCCGCGCGCCCCGAGGAGCGTCATCAGCTCGCGCAGGTCGACGGCCGATGAGGCCGCGTCGACGACCTCCACCTCGACGCCCGCCCTGATGAGGGCCGCCAGGCGCTCGGGGTCCGCACGTGAGGTCGTGGCGACCAGCGTCGGCGCGGCATCGACCCCGAGCACCCGTGCTGTTTCCGGAATGCGGAGCGTGGTGTCGACGACGACCCGGAGCGGCGAGCGCGCGTGCTCGAGTTCGCGCGGTCAACTCCGGATTGTCGGCGATGACCGTGCCGACACCCACCAGGACGGCGTCGTTGCTGTGCCGAAGGCGGTGGGCGGCCGCGCGAGCGGCATCGGCGGTGATCCAGCGGGACTCCCCGCCTGCCGTCGCGATCCTGCCGTCGAGCGAGGCCGCGAACTTCGCTGTCACGAACGGCAGGCCGGTGGTGATGTGCTTGACGTAGTACTCATTGAGCCTTTCGGCTTCGGCCTGGCGAGGGCCGACCTCGACGCTGATGCCCGCATCACGCAATGCCTGGACGCCGCGTCCGGAGACGCGCGGGTTTGGGTCGGTCATGGCGACAACAACGCGGCGCGGTGCAGCGGCGATCAGCGCTTCGGTGCACGGACCGGTTCGTCCTGTGTGCGCGCACGGCTCGAGCGTCACGAACACGTCGGCGCCGCGGGCCTGGTCACCCGCTATGGCCAACGCCTCCACCTCGGCGTGGGGGTCTCCGGCAACGCGATGGAACCCGGTTGCGACGACGATCCCGTTCCTCGCGATGACGCATCCGACCATCGGGTTCGGGCTCGTGGCGTAGTCGGCGCGCGCGGCCTCGGCCAGTGCCAGGTCCATCAGCGCCTCATCGGCGCTGCTCGGGGCGGTCACACCCTGGCCGGCACCCGCGGTGGCGAGAGCGTGCCGTCGGGGCGGAGGATGCGGCGGGCCTCGAGGTCCGCGCGAAGCTGACCGCATGCGGCGTCCGCGTCCCCGCCGCGCGTGTCGCGGACGGTGACCCGGGCGCCTCGGAGCGCCCCGAGAAAGCGGCGCGCGACCGCGGGCTCGGGTGGACCCCATGGGCTCCCGTCGATGCGGTTCATCGGGATCACGTTGATGTGGGCCTGCGCGCGGCGCGCCAGATCGCGCAGGCCCTCGGCCTGTTCGACGGCGTCGTTGACACCACCGATGAGACACCACTCGAAGCTGAGACGCCGTCCGCTCTGCTCGGCGTAGCGAGACGCCGTGCCCAGGACGACTCCGATCGGGTACGTCCTGTTGATCGGGACGAGGCGGTCACGGAGCTCGTCGGTGGCTGCGTGCAGGGAGACGGCGAGCGTGACCGGCAGACGCGACGCCGCCAGCTGTTCGATGCCCGGCGCGACTCCACTCGTCGAGACCGTGATGCGCCGCGCGCTGATCCCGGCATCGCGGGTGAGCACGGTGAGTGATTCGAGCGTCGCACTCACGTTCGCCAACGGCTCACCCATGCCCATGTAGACGATGTGGGTCACTGGACCGAGCCCCCGCCGGTGCAGGACGGTCGCGGCGGCACGCACCTGGTCGACGATCTCCGCGGCCGTGCAGTTGCGGCGCAACCCCATGTGCCCTGTGGCGCAGAACGGACAGCCGACGGCGCATCCCACCTGGCTGCTGACGCAGACGGTCGAGCGACGGCGGGAGCCGTCGCGTGCCGGCGTCTCCATCGCGACCGTCTCCACGGTCTGGCCGTCGCCGAGCCTGCAGAGCAGCTTGACGGTCATCCCCGCGTCGGCGAGCGCTTCGACGTCGACGCTGACCGTCGAGAACTGCAGCTCGCGCGCAAGGGGTTCGCGCAGTCGCGCGGGCAGCTGCTGCATCGCTTCGAAACCGCCGACAAACGGCTGCCACGCTGCCGCCTGCAGCTGGCGGGCGCGCCACGATGGCTCTCCGAGCCGGGCGAGGGTGCCGACCACCTCCGCCTCGCTCGCCGTGCTCAGCGCCGGGATCGACATCACTCCATGGTACGGGCGAACGCGTCACCCGCATGCAACCCCGTAGGCTGCCCCGCATGAACGGGGTGCTCGCGGCATTGATCGGTGTCCCCGCGACCATCCTCGTCGCCGGGGGGCTCGGGATCATCGGGGTGTCGATCTATCTCCGGTTCATCGGCAATCGCAAGGGCAAGGAGCCGATCCACTGGGGGCACGTGGCGCTCGGCGTCTTCCTCTTCGCCGTCGGGGTGTTGCTCCTCTGGGTGGAGGTCATCACGATCGGCGCGTCCTGAGGTCGCTGGGTTAACGCCGTCCGATCAGATTCAGGAACTCGTTGCGGGACTTCTCGTCCTCGCGGAAGGATCCGGTGAGCGAGGACGTGACCGCGGAGCTGTTCTGCTTCTCCACGCCCCGCATCACCATGCAGAGGTGCGTGGCTTCGATCACCACGCCGACGCCGCCGGGCTCCAAGACGGTCTGGAGCGCGTCTGCGATCTCGGTGGTCAACCGCTCCTGCACCTGCAACCGCCGGGCGAACATGTCGACGATGCGCGGGATCTTGCTGAGGCCGAGGATGCGGCCGTTGGGGAGGTACGCGACGTGGGCCTTGCCGAAGAAGGGCAGCAGGTGGTGCTCGCAGAGGCTGTAGACCTCGATGTCACGCACCACGACCATCTCCGAGTACGACTCCTCGAAGATGGCGCCGTTGACGAGCGTTTCGAGCTGCTGGTGATATCCGCTGAGGAGGTACCGAAGGCTTCGCGCCACGCGTGCCGGGGTCTGCTGGAGGCCGTCTCGCGTCGGATCCTCGCCAACTTCGGCGAGCAGTGAATGGACGAGCGGTTCGAGAGGGTCGGAGCCGCCAGGATGCGCGGTCATGCCTCCGATCATGACTGGCGCATGTGCACCGGCGCGGTGGATCGCGCAACGACCCTCGGCTAGCAGGTGCTGGCCGAGGGAACCGTCGCGCGGTACCTCCCCCCTCGGGGTTCTGTCAGAGCTTCGGCTGGAGATCCCGGATGAGGGTTTCCGCCGCGGACGTCGGACTGAAGGTTCGAGACGGTGATCGAGACGTTCCCGAAGAGCGCCTCGAGGCCGAGGATCGATGAGAACGCCTTGTCCCCGAGGCCGCTGATCGGTGTGCCACCTGAGCCGGCCGCCTGCACCGCCGCCGCGTACCCCGCCACCGCGTCAAGGGCGAGGACGCTGACGGTGACCCGCTCGTCCCGTCCGCACTCGTGTAGTTGCAGGTGTAGAGCTTGTAGCTCACGGTGTCCTGCTCCTGCGCGACCGTGAGCGGTTCGGCCGATCACCGACGCGACCGTCGCCACGGGAAGGAGCGAGCAGATGTTGACCGGATGGCCGATGCCATCCTCGACGGAGCCCCCTGAGCCCGAACCGCCGAGCCGCCGGAACCAGAGACGCCGGAAGCCGGCTGCGAGCCGCCACCGCCGCCCGAGGCGGTCGCGGAACCGCATGCGGTGATGAGCAGCCCCGCGATCGCGAGCGGGGCCAGGCCGGCGAGGTGGGTCAGAGAGCGAGCCTTCACGTTGTGTCCTCCAAGCGGGCTCGGCGAGCCCGTCGGACACGAGTAGACATACCCCCGATCGCAGGTCGATCGCAGAACCGGGAAGCGGATGCGGCCGCGCTACCCCGTTGCCGACAGCCGGTCGGTGTCTCGCGATCGAGCCAGTTCGCCGGCCTTCAGCCGGCGGCCGCACTCCAGGCACTTGACGACCGCGCGCCCACGACGTTGCTGCCAGCCATCCTCGGTCTCTTCTCTGGTCGGAAGCGTGAATGTCAGCGGGATGAGCCGTTCGGCCCCGCAATGGCCGCAATACTGCACGGGGGTTAATCCTGCCACACGAAGCCCGCGTTGTCACCACCGTTCGCGTGGCGAACGCATGCGCGTATCCGTCAGGATCGCGCCGTGGACACGCGGACCAAACTGATCGTCATCGCCATGATCCTGTTCGTCCTTGGCCTGCTGGTCATCGGTGGCCTCCTCGCGATATACAGCCCACCATCGAGTTGCTGCTGAGCGCAGACGACGCGGCTCGTGCGCAGGTCAGGCTCGCATGGACGCTCCAGCGAGCGCTCCAGGTGCCTGCTATTCCGATGACAATGCTCCACGTGGTCGGTGCCGCGGGCACCGGGGGAAACTGAGGGCTTCATGGGCACACTGCATTACTCGACCTCGATGTCACTCGACGGATTCGTCGCCGGGAGGAATCAGAGCACGGAGCACCCGCTCGGTGTCGGAGGCGAGCTGCTCCATCAATGGATGCGTGTCCTCGCGGTGTGGCGGAAGGAAGCACTCGGCTTCGACGATGGCGAGGTCAACGCGAGCACCGCTGTGATCGAGGAACGCGATCGCACGGTCGGCGCGGTGGTCATGGGCAGGAACATGTTCGGAGGCGGTCCCGGCCCTTGGGGTGACGGCGAATGGCGTGGATGGTGGGGCGAGGATCCGCCGTTCCACCTGCCCGTTTTCGTGCTCACGCATCACCCTCGCGAACGGCTCGAGATGGAGGGCGGCACGTCCTTCACATTTGTCACGGACGGTATTGAAGCGGCGCTGGACGCGGCGCGCAGTGTTGCCGGTGACGCCGATGTCGACATTGCCGGTGGCGCCGGCGTGGCGAAGGAGTATTTCGCCGCGGGGCTCATCGACGAGTTCCAGATCCACCACGTCCCGGTATTCCTCGGCGACGGGATCCGTCTCTTCGACGATCCCGCGTTGCAGGGGGTGAAACTCGAGCGCGTTGATGTGGTCGAGGCGCCCGGCGTGACGCACATCACGTACCGCACCGTCCACTGACGGTCGATCGACTGGTTGCGTGCTGTGTCTGATCAGAGCGAGGTGCGACGCATCGCGTTATCGCTTCCGGGGACCATCGAGCAGGATCACCACGGCATGAATTCCTTCCGCGTGCAGAACCGGATCTTCGCGACTGTTCCGGACGGAGATCACGTTCGGATCATGGCGAATGAGCCCGCGATCCTTGCAGCGGTTGCCGAGAACCCCGGTGTGTGCGAGCCCCTCTACTGGGGGCGGCGGCTGGCCTGCGTTGCCGTGAACCTGTCAGCCGCGCCGTCGATGCTTGTCGAAGATCTGCTCACCGATGCGTGGCTACGAAAGGCACCAAAGCACCTGGCACGACACCCCGACATGTAGAAGGCGCGCGCGTTACGCCGCTGTCGCCTCCGACGCGACCAGAGCGATCGCGTCGACGATCTGCGGCCACACCTGTTGAGGAAGGGCATGGCCCATGCCCGGGATCATGACGAGGCGCGCGTGCGGTAGCGCCGCCGCTGTCTGCCGGCCGTTCGCGGGTGGCACGAGCGGGTCGTTCTCGCCGTGTATGACCAGGGTGGGAATGGTGAGCCGTCCGAGCCCGGCGGTCCTGTCCGGGGCGGCGAAGATCGCCGCGAGCTGGCGCATGGCCCCATCGGGGTAGAAGGACCGATCGACGGCGCGTTCCGCCTTGCGCCGCGTCCGATCCTCATCGAACGGCATCTTCGTGCCGAAAATCAGGCGGCGATTGGCCAGCGCGCGCTCGACCCGCTCCTCGCGGGTCCTTCCCGGCGGAGCCAGCAGCATGGCCCCAACAGCGGGGTCGGCCTGGACGACCTGCGGACCTCCGACCGTCGACATGATCGAGGTGAGGCTGAGCACGCGACCCGGGTGGTTGATCGCCATCAACTGGGCGATCATCCCTCCCATCGAGGCGCCCACCACGTGCGCTGCGGCGATGCCGAGCGCATCGAGAAGGCCGATCGCATCGCCGGCCATGTCGTCCAGCGAGTACGCGGGCTGTCCCGAACCGGTGAGCAACGCCATGATGTCGGGCTGCCCGAGCGGGTCGAGCTTGGTGGAGAGACCGACGTCGCGGTTGTCGAACCGCGTCACGCGGAATCCGCGCTTCGCGATCAGCTCGCACAGGGCGTCATCCCACTCGATCATCTGGTACGAGAGGCCCATCGCAAGGAGGAGCGGTCTCGCTTCCGGATCGCCGAAGCTGTCGTACTCGAGCTCGAGATGATTGACGCGAGCGCGAGGCACCGTCAGATCTTAGCCGCCGTGGTTAAGGCGAATGACGCGGCGTGGTGCCGAGGAAGGGACTCGAACCCTTACAAGGTTGCCCTCACCAGCCCCTCAAGCTGGCGTGTCTACCAATTCCACCACCTCGGCCCGGCGATCCAGCAGGGGCCGACCGGCCGCCTGACGCACCGCCCGGTCATTCTACAGGCGGAGGCGCCGGCCGCCCGTCAATTCGGAGCGATCGGCTGCGCTGATCCCGCTGTCCGGTTGCCCCGCTGTGGCATGCTCATCGGGTCGGCCTTGGGAGGTCAGTGATGTCGCGCTACATCCGGATGATCGGGACCCGCGTCTCGCGCCGAGCACGCGCCCTTGATCGATGGCTTGGCGCACGGCCGGGCGGTCGCCGCGTCTGGCTCTGGGGCATCCCGCTGGTCGGGTTTCTCATCTGCGCGGCGATCCTCGTCGTGGCCGGCGTGCTGAGTGGCGTCTGGGCGGCCGAGTACATCCCGACGGCACTCTTCGAGGGTTTCGTCATCTCCGGGCTCTTCTTCGCGTGCCTGGCGCCCGTGACCGAGTCGCCCGATAGCGATCAGGGCGATCGCGGCCCGGGTGACGGTCCGGAGCCGGCCCCTCCTCCGCCGTTCGATCCGACGCTCTGGGTCAGGATCCTCGACGACCCGGGGAAGGCCCCGCATGCAGGTCGCGACACGAAGGACGTGCGACAGCGCGAGACGGTCGGCGCGGGGCGCTGACGTCCGCACGCCTCCGAACGGCATCGTCCGCGTCGTGTTACCCTCGCCGCTCGCAATGCGAAGAACCATACGGCGTCTGGTTTTCTCGCTCATCGCAGTCACCGCGGCGGTGCTCATCGCGGGCGTCGCGATTGCGAAGGCGGTCAGCATCGTCGACAACCCGCACGATGGCGCGGCGTTCCTCGAGTCCGCGATCGGAACCTTCTGGCTGGTGATCGTCGTCGGCGATGTGCTGGTGTCGCTGGGCATCGCGCTGTACCCGCTGCGGCAGGCTGAGGGGAATCCCGCCCCGCGTCACCCGGGCTGAATCAGAGCCTCGGCCTCGATCTCGACCTTCCAGCGATCGTCGAGCAGAGCGGCAACAACGACCATCGTGGCAGCCGGCCGCACGCTCCCGAAGAGTTCACCGTGCACCGCGCCGACGCTTCCGGCGTCGTCAACTGACGTCAGGAACATGCGGGTCCGGACGACGTCGGAGAGCTGAGCGCCGGCGTCGGCGAGCGCCTTTTCGATGATGGCGAAACAGCGCCGAGCCTGGAGTCCGGCATCGTCGGGACAGGATCCATCGGGCCAGACCGGACCGGTGCCCGAGACAAGCACGCGGTCACCGACGCGGACTGCGCGGCTGAAGCCGATCGTGGGCTCGTAGGGCGACCCGGACGAGATGAGACTGCGATCGCTCACCGAGGCGACCGTGTCAGTCGTCGACTGGTTTGTTGCGGCGCCGCCGGCGGCGAAAGACCACCAGGAGAGCGCCGGCAACGACGGCGATGAGCAGCCCGCGGAGTTCTGGTCACGGCAACGAGGCTACCACGCGGCGACGCCAGATCCCCAGGGTTGCCGGAGCGTCCGGCTCCGGATCGACCGCGCGGACAACATGCGTGGCGACGCACTCGAAGGCGAGGTCGAGCCCGTGGATACGGGCCGTCCGGTGACCATCGTCACCGATGCGCGCGACCGTGTTCCCCGTGTAGTGCGAGAGACAGTCGCCGAGCGACGAGAACAGCGGCGGCCAGCACACGAAGAGCGCTCGGTTGGAGTGTGCGGCGAGCACCGTCTGATCGCCGGCGAGTACCGCGGTCCAGGTCGGTGAGGGCGCGTGATATCGGTTTGGTGCGTCGCCGTCGGGAGGCGCCTGGTCGAAGGCGATGACGTCGACGCCGGCGGCCCTGAGCTTCGATGCCCAGTAACCCGTGCCGGCGCCGATCTCCACGAGCGGGCCGAGACTCGCGAGCAGCGTGAGCGACTCCGCATCGGGATAGACGTACGAGTACCGCTGGGCAATCCCAAGACATGCCGCGGCGTCCGCCTGGGCATCGCGCAGCGCAGCATCAAACGGATCATCCGTCACGGTGGTGAGTGTCGCCGATCGCCCGCTCCGGATCCGCCGTGGATCCTGGTCCCGGGTCAGCTCTGGGAGGCGATGACCTCGCCGTCGTGCCACTCGGGATCGGATTCCATGTGGGACCTGAGACGCTCGAAGTTGGCGTTGGTCTCGGGCGTGCCACCGTTCGCCCTGTATGCCTCGCGGCTCTCGAAGACGCCGGCGACCCAGTACTCCCGGGGATCCGCATCCGACTTGTAGATATACAGGGCGCGCGATGCAGGATACGGGGTGCTCGCCAGCTCGGCGACGAGGGCCTCGAGCTCCGCCTGATGACCCTCCTTGATGCGCCAGCGCGAGATGGATCCGTACATGCCAGGTCCTCCCAATAATGATGCGGGTCCGCGAGTATACGAATGCGGTGAGCCGCGCTGTTTGGTCAGTCCTCGCGTATCAGCGCTCGGTCTGGCAAACTCGGCGGGTGCTCGAGGTGTCCTCGATCGTGCTGTTCGCAGGAGACGCCGAACGGACGGCGGCATTCTATCGCGCTCTCGGGATACCCCTGGACGACGAGGACCACGGCGACGGCCCGGTCCATCGTGCCGCCGACGTCGGTGGTGTCCACTTCGCCGTGTTTCAGGCAGCCGGAGACCCGGCGAGCCGGGCTCCCACATGGCGCGACGCCGGGAGCGACTTCCAGGGGTTCTTCGTTGCGTCGCTCGAGAACACGGTTGGCGCGTTGCGGGCATTCGGCGCGAGCATCCTCACGGAGCACGAGGCGCGTCCCTGGGGATGCCGGGCGATCGCCGAGGATCCCGACGGCCGGGCGGTCGAGATCAACCAACGCTCACATTGCTTGGTGTGACCGCGTCAGCACCTGGCGCGGCCGAGTCTTGCCGGAGGCCACTTCTGAAATCGACCCCATCACTCTTCTGACCGGCCTCGGCACCCCGCACGCCAACGCCCTGGTCCCCGAGCTCGCGGGCCTGTAGCGCACGAAGGCTCGACGGATCGTCGCGGAAAGCGCCGGCATTCCGCGGTCAGGGTCGTCGGGTGGCGCGCACCACGACGTCGTTGAGCTGGATGCTCTGACCCGCGCGGTCAGTGAGGGTGCGCGTCGGCTCGTCAGCCGTGACGACGTCCCAGGTTGTCGCTTCGAGTCCTGCCACGATGCTCGCTGCGGTCGCGGATGCCGCTTCGGGAGGCTCGTGCCTGTGGGGCTGTCCCTCCCGGTTGTGTGCGTGTCCCAGCGCTTGCGCGGTGTTCATGTGTCCGACGATGAGAAGCGTGCCCCCCGGCGCCACCCAGTCCGAAATGCGGCGGTAGAAGGCCAGTTGCGGCGTCTCGGGGTGCGCGTAGTGGGTTGTCACCAGGTCGAAGTGCGCGCTGGGCTCCCAGACACTCAGGTCCGCCTTGACCCATCGCACACGCTCGGGCGCTGAACAGCGCTGGGTCGCGAGTTTGGAGGCGCGCGCGAGGGCCATGACGGAGATGTCGGCTCCGGTCACCCGCCAGCCCTCATTGGCGAGCCAGATGGCCGCCGCTCCCTCGCCGCAACCGGCATCCAGGGCCGTGCTCGGTGTCAGGCGGCGGAGTTCGCGTGCGAGATACGGGTTCGGGGCGAACTCACTGTCGGGTCCGTGCTCCTTCGCCTGCTGCCAGTGGGACTCCCAGTAGTCCTTGTCGAATGTCCTGCTCATCAGCTCGATTCGGGATCATCCACCACGTACTCGAGCGACGCGCCCGCGGGAAGATGGATCGCGGTGATGGTCCCGCCGGTCCCCCGCAAGCTGTAAGTCGGCGGCGCTGACGCGGCGGTGATCGTGGTCATCAGCAGGCGACCGTCCGGCAGGAAGGTGGCGCGCGACACCGACGAGACGTTCTCACCCAGATCCGTCGAGAGCGCTGTGCTCGCGTCACCTGACGTCGGACCGAGCACGGTCGGCGCGTGGCCGCATACGGCTCCGACACCGGCCTGGACGAACTGCGTCCCGTCCGGCGACAGCTCTCCGGTGCCGCATCCGTTTGGATAGCTCGCTGAGGTCGGCAGCTGCAGAGTCACCGCGCTGCCGTCGGCGTTATCGAGGACAAGGGATGTCGACCCGCCTTCAGTGGTCGAGAACTCGAAGCAGAGCAAGGAACCGTTGCTGTCGACGTCCTCCAGCCCACACGCGGGTCGCACGAGTGCCAGATTGTGTGTGGTGAGATCGAGAGTCCAGGCCCCGGGATCATCTCGACGCCTCCCAGTTCGGACGTGTCAGCCAGGTACACAGTATTCCCCACGATCGCGAGTGGCACGAGCCGTTCGCCATTCGGGTCCAGGTGGGTCGCCAGCGTCCGCATGGGCTGCGCCATTGTTCCCTCGAAGATGGTCGTCTCCCAGGGGGTCGATGTGTTGCCGAGATCGTGCGTTGTCGAGGTGCTCCACACCCACTCGGTAGCGCTGGCGTTGAACACCGGCTGGCTTGACAGGCCCTGCTGCGAGAAGGGCTCGGTCGCGAGAAGACTCCCGGTGACCCCATAGAACAGAAGCTGGGAGCCGCTGACCTCGAAGATGTGGTGGGGCGTCACGCCGATAATGCCGTCGGCGTCCTTCGGGTGCACCGAGCCAGCCACCGCCCCGGACAGGGTCACGACGTCGAGGTTCCACAAGGGTCCTGGCAGCGACACAACCAGCTCCGGGCTGCCGGTCACACTCGTCCGTGTCGCAGATGGCGATGTGGCGGTGGGTGTGGCGCCTGACGTCGGACTTCCACCTGACCCGGGGCCGGTGCCCGAGTTGGCGCCACAAACAACGACTGCGAGGGCTCCGACAGCGATCACCGCGAGGAATCGGACTCTCATCTGAGCAGCATCGCGCTCGGCAGTCGTGGTTGCTAGAGCCTTAGGTCATCACATTCACGTAGCAGATGCCGAGCGTCTCTTCTGACGTGAGATGTGTGCCGAAGTCTCGCCCGAACATGAGAAAGGGGCTGGCGCGTGCCAGCCCCTTTTCCCATGCCGTGTTCAGCTGCGCATCGCACCAGCGTGTGCGCGTCCGATCGGCAGGGAAGCAGTCCTTCTGCGACCACCGCCAATCACCAGTGCGCCGGCACCGGCGAACACCACGAGCAGGCCCGGAACCATCATGAGCCAGAACATGGTGAGCATCGAGCCGGGCGACCACGGGATCGAGGCGCTCTGGTTGTAGTTGTTGACATTGTTCTCAATGAGCGCTGTATCTGTGGCCATCCGCTGCACGATCTGCGGCAGTTGAGCGACGCCTGTCGCGACAGCTGGGAATTGCTGAGCCACCAGCGTCCCCATCTGTGCCGGCGTCATGTGCAGTGCGGTAGCGATCGCGGGCAGCGTCTTCTGGGTGAACTCGGTCGCCATCGCCTCCACCGTGTTCGTGTCGGCGCGCATCTGCTGGACACTCTGCGTGGCGAACACCGGAGCGAAGGCGGTTGTCATCTGATCGGCGGCGGAGGTCTTGCTGTACATCGACACGGCCAGCAACCCGCCAACGACCACGAGGCCGACGGCTGTGGTCACGGCGATCATGGCGCGTGCGACGCGTTGCCGAGCCAGACCGATCACGCCGAACACGATGAGCAAGCCACCGGGAATCAGGAAGAGCAGGGTCATCGACGTCGGCGGGAGGAAGCCGGTCGGGATCTGATCAGCTTGCTGGAAGTTCGACTGCTGTGCCGCCATGGTCGAACTCGAGGTTTCCGACGTGCGCCAGGATGGTGCTGAACTGCGCCATTCCAGTTCCTACCGCAGGGAAGTTGGTTGCCAGGTACGCGGACAGCTGCGCCGGCGTCATGTGCAGCTGAGTTGCGAGGGCAGGCAGCATGGTTGTGTTGAGTTGCAGCCCCATGGCCGCCATCGTGTGCTCGTCGGCCACGCCCTGGGCGAGCGCGGCGTTGGTCATCTGTGGCCGGAAGGCGGACATCAGGTCCCCGGTCGCGGCCGACTTCCCGGGGAGGTTGGTTGCCAGCGGGAGGACGAACATGAAGGCGCCGAGCACGACCATGGCGCCGAGCACGATTCGCCGTACCACGCTGCTCGCGTGTCCACTTCTCATGTCATTACTCATGATCGTCCCTCACTTGTGTGGGTTTGATATGCACCCCACGTTAGCCCTGCGGTAGCGGCGTCAACCAGTGCCGAACGGCCTGCTCCACAAGGCCAAGTGTCATGCGCAGCGTGTTCCCGCGCCGTCTTCAGATGGCCTCGGTTCGCGGGCAGTGGCTGTGCGGCCCTGTTTGGCCTGCCGCAGCGGCAGTCGTGCAGGAGTCCCCGGATGCCGTGAAGCGTGGTCTTGGCTTTTCGATGGACAGGCGTTTCCGCCGTCTGGCATAGAGTGGACATATGGCGCACAACGTTGCTCTGGTGCTCGGCGGTGGTGGAGCTACCGGAAATGCGTGGGAGATTGGCATCATCGCCGGCCTCGCAGAAGCTGGTCTTGACATGACAGAGGTCGCCGATCTGGTGATCGGCACCTCGGCGGGGGCCACCGCGGCAGCGCAGGTGCGCAGCGGCATACGGCCGGCCGAACTGTTGGCCGCGGTGTTGTCCTCGCCGTCGCAACCGGTCGGAGGGAATCGAGAACGCCCACCGTCTCTACCGATTGCGACGGTGTTCGAGCGGATGAGGGCCATCGGCGCCGCCGCCACCTCAGCAGCCGATCTACAACGTGCGATGGGCGCGTTCGGGTTGGAGGGCGACGCCATAACCGGACCCGGGGCGGAGCAGCGGCGGGCAATGGTCGCCGCCCGCTTGCCTCGCCGTGACTGGCCGGACAGGCCGATGATCGTGGTGGCCGTCAACGCGCACACCGGCGAGTTGGCTGCGTTCGACCGCGAATCGGGCGTCGAGCTGGTGGACGCGGTCACCGCGAGCACTGCGGCGCCCGGTCTGGTCCCCACCGTCAGCATCAACGGCGCACGCTACATCGATGGCGGCGTGCGATCCCTCGACAATGCCGACCTCGCTTCGGGCTATGCGAACGTCGTGGTGCTGTCGCCGCTGGGCGGACGGAGCGGGACGCTGCCCGAAGGTCAGTTCGAGGGTCTGCGACGGTTTCCAGGCGCAGATCTGGGAAGCCAGGTCGAGGGCCTGCGCAACGGGGGCAGCCATGTCGAGGTGATCACGCCGGACGCCGACTCGCGAACCGCAATAGGTACGAACCAGATGGATCTCGCGACCCGCGTCCCGGCCGCCCGCGCCGGTTTCGTCCAAGGCAGGCAGGAAGCGACCCGTCTGACGCTCGTCTGACGGCAGAACACCCCGAAACTGGCTGAAAACAAAAGAGAGATACCCGGCAAGCATCCGGAACTTAGCGCCGTGCTATCCGGATTAGCAATCTCGTGCCCGGCGAGCGTGGTGGGGCAGGTTATCTACCGCGTTTCGGGACTGCCCGTGGAGATCCGCCTCCGGCACGCCCGGAAGCGATACCCGACGAGCCCGGCTTGCGCTCATTTGCCAATGGCAAGGGCGAGAACGGTATTGACCGCAGTCTCGAACGGGCGGGTACTCCGTTGCACCTGGGCGAGTAGAAGTCCTCCTTGGAGCGTGGCGAGCAGAGTAGTGGCGAGGTCGTCCGGATCGATCCCCGACGGGAGCTTTCCGTCGGCATGAAGGGATCTGAGTCCATCCCCGATGGCGGCAGCCCACTGATCGAAGCCTGCCGCTATGAGCACTCGGGCCTCAGGGTCACACTCGGCCAGTTGACCACCGAGCGAGCCAAGTGGGCAGCCGCCCTTTGCTCTGGTGCGCTTCGCTTCGGTGATCACCATCTTCCGCCAGGCTTCAACTCCGTTCGCGCTGCGGAGCAGCTGCCCCTGGTTATTGACGATGGCGTCGGCTTGGTAATCGATGACCGCCTCGACGAGTGCGTTCTTATCCGGAAAGTAGTGGTACATCTGAGAGCCGCTGACTTCCGCCGCCACCTTGACGTCTTCCAAGGTGGTGCTCGCCACCCCGCGCTCATGGATCAGGGCGGCGGCCTCCTCCACTATTCGTGCCCGGGTGCGTGCTCCCTTGGGGGTGAGCCTCGGCCGGTCACTCATCGCGTTGACCATGCACCCATGTTAGCAGCATTTTGAGTTTGACAACCCAGTCCGAAGCTGTCAGAGTGGGTCGCGCAACCCATTTTAGCTGACAGGAGGCACATCGCATGACTGACCTCGAGGGCAAGACCGCTCTGGTTACGGGCTCGACGAGTGGGATCGGCAAGGCGACGGCCATCGCCTTGGCCGCCCGCGGCGTTCACGTATTGGTAGTCGGTCGCAACGAACAACGAGCAAAAGACGTAGTGGCCGAGATCGAAGGCAGCGGAGGCAGAGCAACGTTCCGGCTCACCACGTTGAGCGATCTCAAATCAGCACAGGACCTGGTCGAATGGGCCATTGAGGCAGGCGACGGTCATGTCGACATTCTTATCAACAACGCTGGCGTCGCCTTGCTCGGACCAAGCAACGCAGCCACCGAAGCAGACTTCGACGAGAGCTTTGCAGTCAACGTCAAGGTTCCGTTCTTCCTCGTCGCGTCACTGGCGCCAGCCATGGCCGAACGCGGATGGGGTTCGATCGTCAACGTCTCCACGATGGTCGCCAGCTTCGGACAAGCAGGCATGGCTCTGTATGGCGCCAGCCGAGCGGCTCTCGAACTGTTGACGAAGGCCTGGGCTGCCGAATACGGCCCGCGTGGTGTTCGGGTCAACGCCGTTGCCCCCGGCCCGACACGGACCCGCACGATGGAAGCGGTCCCTGAAGAGATGGTGAATCAGCTCGCAGCACAAGCACCGGCAGGTCGCGTAGCTCAGCCCGAGGAACTTGCTGCGGCGATCGTCTTCCTCGCCAGTGATGATGCCAGCTTCGTCCACGGCGTCACTCTTGCAGTCGATGGAGGCCGAGTAGCGACGTAACGCTTGTCGGCCGCGACGTTCAAGTGCGAAGACATAGAGCACAGATCACAACTAACAACTGAGGAGTATCCACATGAGCGCATACGTAATTGTCGAATTCACGGTCAAGGACCCGGATGTTTATCGTGAGAAATACAGCCGCGACGCTGGACACACGGCCAAAGAGCACGGAGGCGAGGCTCTCGCCAACAGTAACTGGGAGATCCTGCACGGCGATGGCTCGCTTACTTCAGGAGCGCTCATGCGGTTCCCGGACCATGAGGCGGCCGTCAGTTGGTACAACTCGCCTGAATATCAGCAGTTGATCGATGTCCGAAGTGTCGCGATGGATGCCCGTTTCAGCTTGCTCGACGGCCTCCCTACGCGCACAGACGATGAGCGCACATCCCAATGAGCGCACTCCCAGGAAAGACGGTGCTCATCACGGGCGCCAACGCCGGGATCGGCAAGGATGTGGCCCGGCAAGTGGCGTTTTGAATCACTTAATGACGCTTTTTGCGCAATCCTGCCCCGACTGTTTTGCACAAACGCCCAGCTTGGAAACAAAAGAGAGATACCCGGCAACGACCTACTCTCCCACCCCGTTGCCAGGGCAGTACCATCGGCGCTGGTGGGCTTAACTGCTGTGTTCGGGATGGGAACAGGTGTTTCCCCACCGCTATGATCACCGGATATCTCTCTCATGACGAGTGAGAATGCGAGTTTGGTCCACGGAAGCTCTTGCGCTCTCCGTCGGAGAATCCTAATGCGCTCCTCGAGCGCTCTGCCAGGCTATGCACGGTCCTGCGGCGCCACCATTGGCGCCATCCCACTCGTCGCTGAAAAGTGGGATAGGAGGTCAAGCCCTCGACCGATTAGTACCGCTCAGCTCAAAGAGTCACCTCTCTTACACCCGCGGCCTATCAACCAGATGGTCTCTCTGGGGTCTTACCCGGTTATCCGGTGGGAGATCTTATCTTGGAGTGGGCTTCGCACTTAGATGCTTTCAGCGCTTATCCCATCCGGACATGGCTACCCAGCGATGCTCTTGGCAGAACAACTGGTGCACTAGCGGTCCGTCCAACCCGGTCCTCTCGTACTAAGGTCAGCTCTCCTCAAATCTCCTGCGCCCACAGCGGATACGATCCGAACTGTCTCACGACGTTCTAAACCCAGCTCGCGTACCGCTTTAATGGGCGAACAGCCCAACCCTTGGGACCTACTCCAGCCCCAGGATGCGACGAGCCGACATCGAGGTGCCAAACCTTGCCGTCGATGTGAACTCTTGGGCAAGATCAGCCTGTTATCCCCGGGGTAGCTTTTATCCGTTGAGCGACGGCCTTTCCATTCAGAGCCGTCGGATCACTATGCCCGACTTTCGTCCCTGCTCGGCTTGTCGGCCTCACAGTCAAGCTCCCTTACGCCATTACACGCCAAGGCCTGATTTCCATCCAGGCTGAGGGAACCTTTGGGCGCCTCCGTTACCGTTTGGGAGGCGACCGCCCCAGTCAAACTACCCGCCTGCCACGGTCCCGACACCGGATGACGGCGCCGGTTAGAAATAAAATCCAGCAAGGCTGGTATTCCAAGGTTGACTCCACCGAACCTAGCGGCCCGACTTCACAGTCTCCCAGCTATCCTCTACATGCTGGACCCCATTTCAGTGGCAAGTTATAGTAAAGCTCCACGGGGTCTTTCCGTCCTGCTGCGGGTAACCTGTATCTTCACAGGTACTTCAGTTTCGCCGAGTACGTGGCCGAGACAGCGCCCATCTCGTTACGCCATTCGTGCGGGTCGGAACTTACCCGACAAGGAATTTCGCTTAAATCCTTGACCCAGAACATTGCTGTGCTGAGCGGAGGTTGTTCCACGACCTCCCTGCATGTCGCCATGCAGATGGGACCATATCTTCAGCTCGAAACGAACTGTCTGGCGTATGGTCTCTGAGGATTCTGCTCAACAGAGCAGTCTTTCCTGCTGATTGTCCGCACCCGTCGCATTGTCACTGCACGAAGCAGTAGCGCGGGATTCTCGGGTTTTCCAGCATATAGCCAGATTTTACTAAGGCAGCTACTGTCCTACCTTAGGACCGTTCATCGTTGTTGCTCCTCCGGGCGCCGGCCTGGAGTGGCTGGATTGATTACCAGCTCTCATGGTCGCCCATGAGATCGGACCATCTCATCCCTCATCAAAGAGGGCCCGGCGTATGGCCTCTGAGGATTCTGCTCACATCGAGCAGCCTTTCCTGCTGATTGTCCGCACCCGTCGCATTGTCACTGCACGATGCAGTAGCGCGGGATTCTCGGATATTCCAGCAAATAGCCGGGTTTTATAACTACCACGGTCATTGTTGATAGTTACGGCCGCCGTTTACCGGGGCTTCATTTCAGAGCTTGCACTCCTCCACTTAACCTTCCGGCACCGGGCAGGCGTCAGCCCCTATACGTCAGCTTACGCTTTAGCAGAGACCTGTGTTTTTAGTAAACAGTCGGATGGGCCTTTTCTCTGCGGCCCTCGTCAGCTCACCGAGTAAATCGGATCACCGCCAAGGGCTCCCCTTCTCCCGAAGTTACGGGGACATTTTGCCGAGTTCCTTAGCCACGTTTCCCTCGATCGCCTTGGAATCCTCTTCCCACCTACCTGTGTCGGTCTGCGGTACGGGCGCCGTGGTTCTCGCTAGAGGCTTTTCTTGGAGGCATGGAATCGGCCCCATCGACACTAGGTGTCTTGGGATCCTTCTCGGAGTTAAGTCAGGCGGATTTGCCTACCTGACCCCCTAAGAGGCTCCGTCGGGGACAACCGTCGCCCCGTCAGGCCTATCCTTCCCCGTTCCCCCATTGCTGATAACGAACCAGCGGCGGTGTTGGAATGTTGACCAACTGTCCATCGCCTACGCCTTTCGGCCTCGGCTTAGGTCCCGACTGACCCTGGGTCGATTAACGTAGCCCAGGAAACCTTAGGTTTACGGCGAACACGTTTCTCACGCGTTTCTCGCTACTTGTGCCGGCATTCTCACTTCTGTCCGCTCCACCCGTCCTTACGGTCAGGCTTCGCAGCAAACAGAACGCTCCTCTACCACGACCTTCCAGTGAAGGAAGGCCATCCACGGCTTCGGTTGCAAGCTTGAGCCCCGATCATTGTCGGCGCCACGACATTCGACCAGTGAGCTGTTACGCACTCTTTAAATGGTGGCTGCCTCTAAGCCCACATCCTGGTTGTCTGGACACCGTGACATCCTTTTCCACTTAGCTTGCGATTTGGGACCTTAGCCGGTGGTCTGGGCTGTTTCCCTTTCGACGATGAAGCTTAGCCCCCACCGTCTCACTGCCGCCGGAAAGTTTGTTGCCATTCGGAGTTTGGTTGGGTTTGGTAACGAGGTAATCGCCCCTAGCCCATTCAGTGCTCTACCGGCCGCAAACCCATCGACGACGCTGCACCTAAATGCATTTCGAGGAGAACCAGCTATATCCGAGTTCGATTGGCATTTCACCGCTATCCACAGTTCATCCGCCGCGTTTTCAACCGGGGTCGGTTCGGGCTTCCACGCGGTCTTACCCGCGCTTCACCCTGACCATGGATAGGTCACTCGGTTTCGGGTCTACTCCATGCGACTACCATCACCTTGCGGTGATCACGCCCTATTCAGACTCGCTTTCGCTACGGCTCCGGGTGTCAACCCCTTAACCTCGCCACATGGAAGTAACTCGCCGGCTCATTCTACAAAAGGCACGCAATCAGGCATTCCCACTAGGGGCATAGCCCTCTCACGGCTTGTAAGCACACGGTTTCAGGTACTTTTAACTCCCCGTCTGGGGTGCTTTTCACCTTTCCCTCACGGTACTTGTTCACTATCGGTCACCAAGAGTATTCAGGCTTGGACGATGGTCCGCCCAGATTCCCACAGAATTCCACGTGTTCCGTGGTACTTGGGAACACTCAAAGGAGGTCTTCTGCCTTTCGCGTACGGGGCTGTCACCCTCTGCGGCCAGCTTTTCCAATGCTGTTCGGCTAGACAAAGACTTTGTAACTCCTTGCTCCCTCGGCAGAAGGAACGATGAGGTCCCGCGACCCCGAGATGGAAACGCCTGCCGGCTATCACGCCATCCCGGTTTAGCCTCACCCCTTTTCGCTCGCCACTACTCAGGGGATAACATCTTTTCCTGCGGATACTTAGATGTTTCAGTTCTCCGCGTGCCCTCTACCCGGCCTATATATTCAACCGGGAGTACCTGGACATTCCTCCAGGTGGGTTGCCCCATTCGGAAATCCCCGGATCGAATGCTTGCTAGCAGCTACCCGAGGCTTATCGCAACAACGCTACGTCCTTCATCGGCTCTTGGTGCCAAGGCATCCACCGTGTGCCCTTGGTAGCTTGACCTTTCCTATCGTCACTGTTCAATGACTGCAGGAGGCCTGGTGACGTCGCTGCGTCACCGAGACACGACACGTGTATTCGCCTGGCTTGTTTGTTGTTGAGGATTCTCACTTGAACACTGGACGACGGAAACCGCCCAGCGTTCTCGCAGACTCGCTATTCTCGTGTCAACGTACAAAAAGCCGGCCACTGCAGCCGGCGAAAAGCGGAAGGGTCGTTGCCCGTGGAGATGGCCGGGCTCGAACCGGCGACCCCCTGCTTGCAAAGCAGGTGCTCTTCCAGCTGAGCTACATCCCCGATCGGATACGAGCGTGGGCCTTTGTGGATTCGAACCACAGACCTCACGGTTATCAGCCGTGCGCTCTCACCAACTGAGCTAAAGGCCCGTGTGGGCCCGGCGCAGCCGGTCCCCTTGACCGCTGAAGCGTGGAGAGACATCCGCGAGGCGGCAATAGTAGCCTCGGGCGCCTGGAGCACCGCGCTCCTGACGCGCATTTATTTCTGCAGATTCCCACTGCCTGCTGGCCGGCCTTCCCACACGCTTTCGCATATGGACCGCGCCTCGCCGCATCCCGGTACTCTTCGCGATTGCTCGCTACTCTTGGCGGTTCTGCGTGACGCGTTACTGCACGACTTGAGTTGACTGGTCCGTGCCGTGACGCGCATTGCTGCACGTACGCACTCGGGCCACTCCCTAAAAGGAGGTGATCCAGCCGCACCTTCCGGTACGGCTACCTTGTTACGACTTCACCCCCCTCACCGGGCACACCTTCGGCACCTCCGTCCCTTGCGGGTTCGGCCAGCGACTTCGGGTGCACCAGACTCGGGTGGTGTGACGGGCGGTGTGTACAAGGCCCGGGAACATATTCACCGCGGTGTGCTGACCCACGGTTACTAGCAACTCCGACTTCATGCAGGCGAGTTGCAGCCTGCAATCCGAACTGGGCCCAGCTTTAAGGGATTGGCTTCACCTCGCGGTGTCGCAGCCCGTTGTACTGGGCATTGTAGCATGTGTGTAGCCCCAGGTATAAAGGGCATGATGACTTGACGTCATCCCCACCTTCCTCTGGGTTTCTCCCAGCAGTCTGGCTAGAAAATACAACTAACCACAGGGGTTGCGCTCGTTGCGGGACTTAACCCAACACCTCACGGCACGAGCTGACGACAGCCATGCACCACCTGTGCATCCACCTTTCGGGGACCGTGTTTCCACGGTTTTCGAATGCATGTCAAACCTGGGTAAGGTTCTTCGCGTTGCCTCGAATTAAACCACATGCTCCGCTGCTTGTGCGGGCCCCCGTCAATTCCTTTGAGTTTTAATCTTGCGACCGTACTCCCCAGGCGGTGCACTTAATGCGTTAGCTGCGGCACTGAGCGCGTCAATACGCCCAACACCTAGTGCACATCGTTTAGGGCGTGGACTACCGGGGTATCTAATCCCGTTCGCTCCCCACGCTTTCGCGCTACAGCGTCAGTTGCGAGCCAGAAGGCCGCCTTCGCCACTGGTGTTCCTCCCGATATCTACGCATTTCACTACTACACCGGGAATTCCACCTTCCTCTCTCGCACTCAAGCCAACCAGTATTGGAGGCAGTTTCAGAGTTGAGCCCTGAAATTTCACCACCAACTTTGTCGGCCGCCTTAACGCGCTTTACGCCCAGTAAATCCGGATAACGCTCGCCCCCTACGTATTACCGCGGCTGCTGGCACGTAGTTAGCCGGGGCTTTCTTGGAGGGTACCGTCATTGTGTTCTTCCCCTCCGACAGAGCTTTACAACCCGAAGGTCTTCATCACTCACGCGGCGTTGCTCCGTCAGGCTTTCGCCCATTGCGGAAAATTCCTAACTGCTGCCTCCCGTAGGAGTCTGGGCCGTGTCTCAGTCCCAGTGTGGCTGATCGTCCTCTCAGACCAGCTACCCATCATCGCCTTGGTAGGCCGTTACCCCACCAACAAGCTAATAGGCCGCGAGCCCGTCATTGAGCGGCTTGCGCCTTTACTCACATCAGGATGTCCTGTTGTGACCACATCGGGTATTAATCCTGCTTTCGCAGGGCTATCCCCAACTCAAAGGTAGGTTGCTCACGTGTTACTCACCCGTTCGCCGCTAGATGTGAATTGGGTTACCCCGCATCACACCGCGCTCGACTTGCATGTTTCATGCACGCCGCCAGCGTTAATCCTGAGCCAGGATCAAACTCTCCATGAATACGTCTATCTCCCGGTCGAACCGGGTCTCAGACATGTTTGACGAGGCCTACGCCAGTTCCGTGCTTGTCGCACGGGACCCAAGGCCTTCGCGGAAAGTCGTCTCCACTCTTCAAGTGTCAAGGTTCATGGCGCGCCAAGTCCACAATGGAATCCCTGGCAACGCGGCCGTCGGGAGCACCC